>NZ_CP042179.1:0-1067603 GCF_005937855.2 Burkholderia sp. KBS0801 | reverse complement strand
CGTGATGTCCGGAGAAGGTGACCGTGTTGATGGCGGACTTTATACCTTTTCCAGCCAGCGAGCAACGTCTCTTTCTCCAGTATCACTTTCACTATCGATCCTAACTTATTGTCACAAAAGTAAAATCAACTGTTTTTCGAGCTGTGCGAAGTCCCATATCCATATACCTTTCCGCCAAAAATAGCTCCCAAATCCTGCTACCTGTGCAGTTCGCCATCAGCATCCGGCACGAGACTTGCCCAACTGAAGGTACCCATTCATGGGAAACAATTCACCGGAACGAGATGTGCAAACCGGATTCGTGGTGCCCTGCAACACGATCCGCGCGCCCCCATAACAGGCTACGTTTAATGTTTCCCATGAATGGGTACCTGACCAGAGCCACCGATTGGGCGTTGTGTCTTCAATCGTGTCCAGCGGAAGAAAATAACCCCCATGGATGACTACCTTGCGAATTTCCCATAGAAGGTAACCTTTCCGTCTCCCTGAACCTGTTTATGGGACTCCATATCCCGAGGGCCGAGCAAAACAAGATCGGTCCGTCTATGCAGACACCCATAACCGGCTACCTGAAATCCATCCCATAACCGGCAACCTCACATAAAATGCTGTGCCGTAGGCCGCCGACGGATCAGGAAAAAGGCACCATAAATGGCTACCAACGGAGTCCCCCATAGGGGGCTACCTGAAGCATTTCCGGGCCGAAATCCCATAACAGGCTACGCGTGCCCCATATCCACAACCCCCATTTCCCACAACTCGGTACCCCATTCCCCAAATCCACAGACCTGAAGCCCCATACTCTTCCGCCTGTGCCCCCATAAATGGGTACCGAACACCTGTCAAACCCTTGCCAGACAAGGCTCTGAGCCGTCTAAAAGTAGTTAAAGAAGTAAACGTTGTTTACAAAAGATGTAAACACACGTGTGCCTGTGCAGAAACACAGCCCCCATAAACCGCTACCAAAGCGAGTCTGCAGTGCTGGACAGGCACAGCAATCGGGGCTTCGGCCTCTGCAACCACTGACGTTTTGGCCTCATTCTGAAAGCCTCTCAAGCCTGACAAGGCTTTCCAAGGAGGTGAGTACACACTCACAAGCATTCAAACGTAGAAACTTATGGGAGGAAATCCTCGTTCGTGGGACATAGGTACCCGCGTATGGGACCCAAGAATGCCCGTCCCGCTCTACCTTGCATCCGGGATTACCCGCAGTAACTGAATACTGCGCTCTACACGGGAGCACCCACGGTTTTCCTCCCGGCAGTGAGAAATCGACGAAATCGACTCGCAAGTGAATTTTTTGTCGTCTGGGCTGGGGCTTCCGTGGATAAGTCTTCGACTATCGCCAGCCTGCCCGATCGGCACTTTTCCAATCGCTGGCCCGTGTACTGACGAAATGGGTCAGCGTCTCCGCGGGCACCCGGCCTCATAGTTTTCTACCTTTGGACGGAACCGGAATCGGTACGGCGTCGTGATCGGGGAGACAGCAACCGCAGGCAGCTGGATGCCCGAACGTGAGCGGCCGGCATCACCCAAGCTCACCTTCATCGGACCCGCGCTCGAATCCCGAATATCCTCACCGTCGGAAAATGTCGAGTCCCGTAAAAGCTCACCGACAAGGTATTCCGCGGATGGGCAAATCGGGGGCGCGACGCCACCGCACCAGATGCGCTCGCCCAATGGAAACGCTGTGACCGAGACGCGCAGCTCGGGACGTACCGGCATCCTTGGCGCACAGGCTCAAGACTCGTTGCGATGCCGGACGGTGACGAACCCTTCGCATTCGCAAATGCAAACGCATGATGCAAGCTCTTCGCGCAACCGTGAACGAAGGTCAATCCAAGCATTCGTCCTGTGCGGCGACGACGTCTCGGTTCGCCAACGTCATTCCCACAACTGGCAACGAAGCGCCCCGAACAGGTAACCATGCATGCAGCAAGCGGTTACCCGATCGCTCGCTCGCTTGGCATCGTGTGGACATGCCAGGGATCACATCGAACTCGGCACCGAACGAAGCGTGCCCGTTTATGGGATGCTCCGCCGTTCGCGCGACCGCGAATCACAACCAGGCACACAGACTTGCAAGTCGATAGGTGATCCCGTTCACGAAGCGACGGTCACGTTGCGCGAGCGGCCAATTCCGCAGGTGAAACAGCCAGCCCTGATACGAGTGCACGACATGCGGAACCGAACCTCGTCCGCATCGGCCACCTGCATCGTATCGACGAAATACTCCGGTTCGTCACATGGTTGCCGCAGTCATGGTCGTCGCGTGACCTCGTGCCCGATGCATCGTTGTGGTCGCGGCAACACGACTCTCCCATACGTGTATCCCCAACATTGTGCACACGATGACGCCACATTTTTTGCAACGCGGTTATGATGCAAAGGCCCTGGTCGCAGCATGAAAACCGACCGGGGGCAGGGGCGGTATCTCGATGCATTTTCATTCCGTGATCAATCAGAATAGAGAGCTCAGCGATGCGAATCCAGATCAGAAAATTCACGCTGGCTGCTACGGCAGCAGCCTTCCTCTTCGGCTCCGCCGCTCCGGTGTTCGCGCAAGCCGACGCCAGCAGCGCACCGGCCGCCTCGGATGCGAAGGCCGCGAAGCGTGAGGCGCGCAAGGCAGCACGGGCACAACGCAAAGCCGAACACAAGGCTGCGCGCGCGAAGAACACCGCCGAACTGAAGAAACTCGAAGACGCTGGTTACAAGCCGGCGGCCAACGATCCGAACTATCCGCAGAACCTGCAGAAGGCCGAGAAGAAGGCAGGCGAAGCCGCTGGCGCCAGCCAATAAGCGCGCTTCGCGGAAAAGACCCCGGCTCGAGCCGGGGTTTCTTGTTTGTGCCGCGCAAACTCGCGGCGCGTCGTGGCTACCAAGCAGGTAGCATATCCGTATCAATTGCTTCGGTATCCTCTGTATCGTGGTTGAGCGAGTCGATATCCGAGCGCGACTTCCAGCATGTTCATATCCGGGCCGCCGCAACGGCTTGACCACCCGCAGCCGGCATAGTCAGTGCCGCGCGTCCACCGCCGCGTTCCCCGTCGTTTTCAACCAGTCCTTGAATGCCCGCACCGCCTCGTCCTCGGCGCGCGCTGCCGCCACGTAGGTGAAATAACGCCACGGCGGCAGTGCCGGTTCGCTGAACGGTTGCACCAGCCGCCCTTCGGCAATGTCGTCCGCTACGAGCGCGATCGGCCCCATCGCGACGCCGAGGCCGTCGAGCGCACCTTGCAGCGTCAGGTAGAAATGCTCGAGCGTGAGCGAGTGCCGCGGCACCAGATTCGCGTGCCCGGCCGCCGCGAGCCATTCAGGCCACATGCCGGGATAGGTCGCCGCATGCAGCAGCGTGAAGCCGGCGAGATCGGCCGGTGTACGCAACGGCCGGCCCTCGAGCAGCTTCGGCGCGCAGACGGGCAACCGCACTTCGGACAGGAATTCCTCGGCGACGTATCCGTCGATCGCCTGCGGGCCGCCACGGACGATCAGGTCGACCTTGTCGCGCAACTTCTCGATCGGCTCGTTCGACGTCGACAGCCGCACCTCGATGGCCGGATGAGCAACCTGGAACGACGACAGCTTCGGCACGAGCCAGCGCAGCGAAAACGTCGCGGGCGCGCTGACGCGCAGCACGCGTTGCTGCCCCTGGCCGAAATGCTGCGCGGTGGCGAGCGCGATACGGTCGAACGATGCGCCAACTTCGGCGAGATACGCGCGACCGGCATCGGTCAGCTCGACTCGCCGGTTGTGCCGTTCGAACAGCGGCCGGCCGAGCCATGCCTCCAGCTGCTGGACATGCCGGCTGATCGCGCCATGCGTGACGCACAGCTCATCGGCGGCAAGCGTGAAACTGCCGAGCCGGGCCGCGGCTTCGAACGCGCGCAGCGAATTCAACGGAGGGAGTCGTCGGGCCATTCATCGTTTCGCGTGAATTTTACTCACACGAATGCTCAGATTTAATCGTTTGATCGGGCGATCCTGCTCCGCCAATATGGCACACAAACGGCCGATGCGGCCGCAGTACGTGTCTGGATTTCTCACATGGAGTATGGAGCATGCCGAACGTGGTGGTAGTGGGCGCCCAATGGGGTGACGAAGGCAAGGGGCGCGTCGTGGACTGGCTGGCGGCGCAGGCCGATCTCGTCGCCCGCTACAACGGCGGCCACAACGCGGGCCATACGCTGGTCGTCGGCGACAAGACGTACAAGCTCGCGCTGCTGCCAAGCGGCATCGTGCGCGGCAAGCGCGGCGTGATCGGCAACGGCGTGGCGCTCGACCCCGAGGCGCTGCTGGCCGAGATCGGGCGGATGGCCGAGCTGGGGCTGTCGGTGACGCCCGACAATCTGTCGATCGCGGAAAACGCGACGCTGGTCCTGCCGATTCACCGCGCGATCGACGAAGCGCAGGAGCGTCTGCGTCGCGAGCCGATCGGCACCACGCTGCGCGGGATCGGGCCGGCCTATGAGGACAAGGTCGGGCGCCGCGGGTTGCGGGTCGCCGATCTGGCGGAACCGGGCCGGCTTGCCGACAAGCTCGACGTGCTGGTCGATTATCACAATGCATGGTTTCGCGGCCTGGGGCTCGAGCCGTGCTCGCGCGACGCGATGCTGACAACGCTGGTCGACATCGCGCCGAAGATCCTGCCGTTCGTGCGTCCCGTGTGGGCCGACCTCAACGACGCGAACGACCGCGGCGAGCGCATCCTGTTCGAGGGGTCGCAGGCTGTGATGCTCGACATCGACTGGGGCACGTATCCGTTCGTGACGTCGTCGGGCACCGTTGCATCGGCCGCGGCGGCCGGCACCGGGCTCGGCGCGTCGAAACTCGGCCACGTGCTGGGTGTGACCAAGGCGTACGCGACGCGCGTCGGCGGCGGTCCGTTCCTCACCGAACTGACTGACGCCACCGGCGAAACGCTGCGCGCGCGCGGGCAGGAGTTCGGCGTCAACACCGGCCGGCCGCGCCGCTGCGGATGGCTCGATGCCGCGCAGTTGCGGCAGGCCGTCCGCATCTCGGGGATCGATTCGCTTGCGCTTACCAAGCTCGACGTGCTCGACGGCTTCGCGTCGATCGAGCTGTGCGTCGGTTACGAGCTCGGTGGCGCACGCGTCGACCATCTGCCCGCGAGTCTCGACGCGCAGGCGCGTGCGACGCCCGTCTACGAAACGTTCGCCGGGTGGGACGGCACCGTGAAGGGCGTGCGCGAGCGTGCGGCGTTGCCGCGTGCCGCGCAGGATTTCATCGCGCGCGTCGAGGCGGTCGCGGGCGTGCCGGTGTCGATGATCACGACCGGCGCCGAGCGCGACGACACGATCGTGCTGAGCAACCCCTTCGAGCACGCCTGAGCGCGACGCGCACGTGCAACGCGTGCGCGGCAGGCTGCCATCGTACGGCCTGCATCGATCCGATGCCGGTCGTCCTTCGCCAGCGGTTGTCGCGTGAGCGAGGGCCCGCCGCAGCGGCGCACGGCAAACTGGACACGCCTGCACCGCTGCGGTACTGTTCCGCACAATTCGCGCCAGACCGGGCTGTGCCGGGGCGGGCGCCGCCGCGAAGCGATTTCAATCCCGGGGACCTGTCGATGGACACGTTACAGATGATGCGCATTTTCGTCCGGGTGGCGGAAGAGGGCAGCTTCACGAGCGCGGCCCAGCGCCTGGACATCACCACCGCCTATGCGTCGCGTTCGGTCGCGCAACTCGAAACGCATCTGCGCACGCGCCTGCTCAACCGGAGCACGCGCCGCATCGCATTGACCGATGCCGGGCAGCGCTATCTCGACCGGTGCCAGCGCATCCTCGGCTATATCGACGAAGCGGAAGCCGAGGCGGCGGATGCGCAGGCGAAGCCTTCGGGGCGCCTGCATGTGCATGCGACCACAAGTTTTGGCCAGGCCTACGTGGTGCCCGCGGTCGTGCGATACCGGCAGCGCTATCCGTCGGTGGCGGTCGAGCTGACGCTGTCGCAACACGTGCCCGACATCATCGACGAAGGTTACGACGTGTCGTTGCAACTGAGCTCGGCGGAGCTGCCCGATTCGGGCCTGGTGTCGCAGCGACTCGGCGATGTTCATAGCGTGCTGTGCGCGTCGCCCGCTTACTTGAAGGAGCGCGGCACGCCGCACAGCGTGCGCGATCTCGAAGCGCATTCATGCCTGCAGATCGTCACGCCGATCTTTCCGCGCGACCGCTGGCATCTCGACGGCCCCGACGGTCGCGAGACATTCGAGCTGCCGCTGCCGGACTTCCAGGTGAACATCGCCGACGCGCTCGGCGCCGCGCTGCGCGCCGGCCTCGGGATCGGCTCGTTGCCGATGTCGAGCGCGGTGCCCGCCCTGGCGAGCGGCGCGCTGGTTCGCGTGTTGCCCGAGTACCGGCTGCAGAAGCTGACGGTCTACACGCTGTATGCGTCGCGCCAGTACCTCGACGCGAAGATCCGGACCTTCGTCGATTTCCTGCGGGAATGCGTGCCCGAATTGCTGGCCGCCGACGAAGCCGCACTGCGCGGTTCCTGCGTGTCCTGAGCGAAAGTGGGCAGCGTGTGCCCGGTTGAATGACGCGGCACACGTTACGCAGTTCATGAATCGATGTTGGTCCGTGCCAGATAATTCGCAAACCGAAATTGATGGCAAAGACGAATCGGCGCCACATCTCCGATCGCTTGCGTCGCGCGATGCACGCCTTTATGAAAGCGCCTGCTTTCGATATCGGACTTCGTTGGTTCGGTGCGAAGCGCCGAACCCCTAGAATCGATTCGACTCCCGCTCCCTTCCCATCGAACCCAGGACATCATGGCAGATCGACTATCCAGATCCCGCCGCCGGCTCATCCAGGCCGGTCTGGCGCTCACTGCCGGCGCTGCCGCCCAGCCGCGCTTCGCGCTCGCTGCCGCGGCTGGCGCACGCACGTTGCGCATCGGCTATCAGAAAGGGCCGCTCAGCCTGCTGAAGGCGAGAGGCACGCTGCAGGACAAGCTCGCGACGCTCGGTGTGAACGTGACATGGACCGAGTTCCCGTCGGGGCCGCCGCAGCTCGAAGCGCTCAATGCGGGGTCGATCGACTTCGGCGATGTCGGCGAGGCGCCGCCGATTTTTGCGCTCGCCGCGGGTGCGCCGCTCGTCTACTACGCGCAGACGCCGGCAGGACCCTCGACCGAGGCCGTGGTCGTCGCGAAGGATTCGCCGGTCAGGACCTTCGCGGATCTGCGCGGCAAGCGCGTCGCGCTCGTGAAGGGATCCAACACGCACTTCCTGCTGGTCCGCTTGCTGCAGGCCGCGAAGCTCGACTTTGCGGACGTCAAGCCGGTCTGGCTGTCTCCGTCCGATGCGCGCGCCGCGTTCGAGAACCGCTCGGTCGATGCGTGGATCATCTGGGATCCGTTTCTCGCCGTCGTCCAGCAGACGTTGGGCGCGCGCATCGTCGCGGATGGCACGGGGCTCGTCGAGAACCGCAGCTACTACTTCGCGTCGCGCACCTATGCGCAGCGCAATGCCGACGTGCTGGGTGTGGCCGTGTCCGAGCTGACGACGGTCCAGCGATGGCTCGATGCGAATCGCGCGCAGGGTGCGGCCGAGTTCTCGAAACTGTGGGGCATTCCGGAGCCGGCCGTGGCACTCGCGTTCCGCCGTGCGCGCTTCGGCGTCGAACCCGTGACGCGCGAGACGCTCGCGTACCAGCAGCACATCGCGGACGTGTTCTATCAGGCGGGTATCCTGCCGAAACGCGTGGACGTCAGCGCGGCGGCGCCGCCCACGCTCGCATGACGAATTCGTAGCCGCAAACGACAACGCCACGGATGCAGGTCCGTGGCGTTTCGCTTTGCGTGCATCGCTGCACGGCAGCGGCAGGTGCCTGCTGTCTGCTGCGGTATTACTGCTGCTGGTCCCAGAGCGTGCGCCCGAAGAACGTCAGCGTGCGATCCCACGCGATCTGCGACCACACCGGATCGAACTGCGTGCCGCCGATGCGGCCGGGGCCGACGGCCGTTTCGTTCGCGAACGCGTGATGCGCGAGATAGCGGTGGAATTCGATGTCGACCTTCGCATCGGTCAGCTTCTTCTCCAGCGCATCGACCTGATCGATCGCGAAGAACGCATCCTGGGTACCCCAGTGCCCCATCAGCGGCACCTTGATCTTCGACGGATCGAGGTAGTCGAGCGGAGGGAAGCCGTACCACGTGACGCCGGCATCGACATCGGCGAACTGCAGCGACAGCAGCGTGAGTGCGCCGCCCATGCAGAAGCCGGTGACTGCCACGCGCGACGTGCGCGTCTTCAGATATTGCACCGCGCCCGGAATGTCCTGAGACGCGGCGTCGCCGAAATCGAGGCCGGTCATCAGGTGGTGCGCTTCCTCCTCCTCGACCGTCGACTTGCCGCGATACAGATCGGGCACGAGCGCGAAGTAGCCGCAGCGCGCGAGGCGATCGGCGACGCCGCGGATCTGGTCGTTCAGGCCCCACCACTCCTGGACGACGACGACCGCGGGTGCACCGTCGGTCTTTTCCGGTGTCGCGAGGTAGCCCTGCAGTTCCTTGCCGTCGGGGCGGCGAAACGTGATCATGGAACCGGATGTTTGAGACATGAAACCGCTCCTTTTCGAAAAATGCGATGAGTGCGGCATCGGGTCGGCCAGCGAGCGCGGTATGCCCGGTGACTCGAGGTTTCGCTCGCGTTCGCTTCGGCCGGCGCCGACCACGCGGCCATTCTATGCGCAAACGCCGGCCGTCTGCGTGACGGTTCCGGGCAGCGGCCGCGCCGCGCTCGCGCATCGATCGCGCGGCGTGCAGCGCGCAGGTCGGAGGCACCGAAAACGAAACACCCCGCCCCGATGGACGGGAGCGGGGTGTTTCGTCGGCAGCGCGCGTATCGAAGTACGCGCCGCGTGCGTCGGTCTTACTGACCGAAATAGACCGAGTCGCGAGCGGTCTGCTTGACCGCGATCACGCGGCCTGCGCGCACGCCGGCGGCGGCTTGTGCGCCGTAACCCGTTGCGTCGCTGTTCGTCACACGTGCCTGCGCGGTTTGCAGCGCATTCGGATAGTGGGCGTCGGACGCCTCCGGCTTGTAACCGGCTTGCTCGAGCTGCACGAGTTCCGCGCGGACCTGGGCGCGCGTCAGTTCGCCCGACGGGTTCGACTGGGCGAACGCGCCAACGGATGCGGTAAGGGCGGTGGCAGCGGCGACTGCGTAGATGAACGACTTCATGGTGACCTCCGGTTTTCGTAGATTTCGCGCTTCGCTTGTTGCGTTCAGCGGTTGATTGCATCGTAGCGATCGCGATACGGGTCGGAAATAGGCGTTCCAGCGAATAATTATTGCAACTGGGTAAACGATTGGCGGGAAAGCCGCGTTTTGTCTGAAGATTATTGGCGTGTCGGTGAACATTCGCGGGACACGATTGGCGGTGCCGAATCAGGAGCCGGCGCGATCCGGGACAGAGGTGTATTGCAACCGCACGCCGACCTCGGTCGGTCGAAGGATCAATTAAATCGGATAACGAAGCATTGTTTGCGGGCACGGAAGTGCGTTCGTCCCATCGCTGTGCATTCCCGACCGACGCCGCCTTTTCACGCACCGATGCCAGTATTAACGCCGCATCGTTGCGCATACCGCGTCACTCACTCGTCGATGACCGACTGTCGTTTCCGGTATTCGGCAGGCGTGATCCCGACATGCTTAGCGAACGCCCGTCTGAGCGTATCGACATTCGCGAAGCCGCATTTCGCGGCGACCTGCTTCGGCGTGTCATGTCCGTTTTCGAGCAGTTGCCGGGCCGCGGAGATGCGGGTCGCTTCGACCCACGCGGCCGGCGTCATGCCGACCTCCGTGCGAAAGAGCCGCGCGAAGTGGCGCGGGCTCATGCCCGCATGCTTCGCGAGGGCCGCCACCGAGTGTTCGAGTTCAGGATGGCTGGCGATCCAGCGCTGGACTTCCTGCAGCACCGAGCGCCCCGCTGGCCGCGCCTCGCCGCTGCGGCTGAACTGAAGCTGCCCGCCCGGACGCTTGAAGAACATGACCAGTTGCGCGGCGACGCGCCGCGCGATTTCCCGGCCGAGATCCTCCTCGACCAGCGCGAGCGCGAGATCGAGGCCGGCCGTGACGCCCGCTCCGGTGCGCAGCTTGCCGTCGCGTACGTACAGCGCATCCGGTTCGACCGTAAGCGACGGATACGCATCGGCGAGCGCGTCGGCGGCGGCCCAGTGCGTCGTCAGGCGTCGTCCTTTCAGCAGGCCGGTCGCCGCGAGGATGAAGGCGCCGGTGCAGATCGAGCCATACCGCTTGCTGTGCATGGCGGCCGAGCGCAGCCATGCGAGGACGTCGGTTCGCAGCGCGACGCCGGCGGCATGCGGCGCACCGGCGACGAGCAGCGTGTCGAGGCGATCGGGAATGTCGGGAGCGATCCAGTCGGCCAGCAATTGCGCGCCCGATGACGTGCGGATCGGCCCCGACTCGCTCGCGATGATCCGCAGCGTATAGAAAGGCTTGCCGCATTCGACGTTGGCCTGGGCGAATACGTCGAGCGGCGCGGAGACGTCGAGCAGTTGTACGCCCGGTACCGCGAAAATTCCCACGACCTTCGGCATGTTCGGTTGCGTGTTGTATCGATGTGTCGAGCTTGACGCGTAGGAGTATAGACGCGCGATGCGAGGTGACGAGCGGGACATCGGCGCGCACTTCGCGGGCACGATTCGAGGGTTCCGGCGGCGATGGCCGTCGATCGAGTGAAATGGCGGAATTTGGCGTAATACGTTGATTGATGCCAAACCCGGGCCTCCCGAAAATGGTTGCTGTCTTCAATGGAGGTCGATCATGACTGTGAACGTCGCCGGCATCACCGTTCCCGATAGCCAACTCGCTCGCGAGATCACCGAACTCGTACGGGATACCGAATCCGAGTTGTTGTTTCATCATTCCAGCCGCGTCTACTACTTCGCCGCGCTCGCGGGGCAGCGCCGCGGGCTCCGCTACGATCCCGAGCTGCTCTATTGCGGCTGCATGTTTCATGACATGGGGCTCACGCATCGGCACAGCAGCGCGTCCGAACGATTCGAAGTGGACGGCGCCAATGCCGCCCGCGATTTTATGAAGAGCAAGGGCATTTCGCAGCAGGACATCGACATCGTATGGACAGCGATCGCGCTGCACACCACGCCGGGCATTCCGAAGCATATGCATCCGGTCGTCGCGCTCGTCACCGCAGGGGTCGAGATGGACGTGCTGGGTCTTGCATATCAGGAGTACAGCGACGTCGAACGAGACGCCGTCGTCCGAGCGCATCCGCGCACGCCGCATTTCAAGGAAGACATCATCCAGGCGTTCTACGACGGCATCCGGCACAAGCCGGACACGACGTTCGGCAACGTGAAGGCCGATGTGCTGGCCGACAAGGATCCACATTTCCATGCAGGCAATTTCTGCAGCGTAATCCGATCGTCGGCATGGGCGGGCTGATTGGCATCGGCGCCGGGCAGGGCATCGGAGGGAGGGCGCCCGGGGCGGCGCACGTCGCACTTACCGATCGCTATTCCTTAGAAAAATTGTTACGTGACAACCCCATCACGTCGGTACAGACCTTCATATCCTGAATTTCACTGCCTCGGCTCCTGCGCAAACCGTCGATTCCCAGCCCGCGGCAACGTGTAATGGGGCCGGAGTGGTGTGCCGAAAGCCCCGGCCGACGAGCCCGCGACGACGCACGATCGAACCCGCGACGACAAGAACCCGCCCGCCTTCGGCAAAACGCCTATAATGATTGGGCAAATTGCCGGAGAAGCATCATGAGCACGATCGCGTTCCACCCTTCGGGCGTCGCGCACCCGCGCCAGGCCGAATTCACGATACTCGAGCAACTGCTCGCGATTCGCGTGCGCTCGGGCGCCGATCTCGCCGAGCTGGCGAGCGCGCGCGTCGACGTCGCGGTGATCGATCGCCTGTCGGAGCGCGGCCTGAAGTCGGACGAACTCGCCTTCATCATCCCGCGACGCACGTTGAGCCATCGCCGCCAGGCGCACGAGCGCCTGTCGCCGGAGGAATCCGACAAGGCGATCCGGCTTGCGCGCATCATCGCGCAGGCGACGGCCACGTTCGGCGACCAGGACAAGGCGATGGCGTGGCTGCGCAACGGGCTCCAGCGCTTCGGCGGCCGCACGTCGCTCGACATGTCGAGCACCGAGCACGGCGCGCGACTCGTCGAAGAGGCGCTCACGCAGATCGACGAAGGGTATTTCGCTTGACGACGCTGTGGCGGATCAGCAATTACGCCGATCTGAAAGGCATCGGCGGCTTGCGGGCCGGCGGGCGCTGGCATTTTGCCGGGCAGCCCGTCGTCTATCTCGCCGAGCATCCGGCGCTCGCGCTGCTCGAGACGCTCGTCCACTTCGAAATGGCCACCGTCGCGCAATTGCCGAGCGGATACCAGTTGCTGCGCGTCGAGGTGTCCGAATCGGTGGACGTTGCCGAGATCGCGGAAGGCGATGCGCCGACCGACTGGCGGGAGAACATCGACTGGACTCGCAGCGCCGGCACCGAGTGGCTGCACACGCAGCCGAGCGCACTGCTGCGCGTACCGAGCGTCGTCGTGCCGCACGCGCACAACTTCCTGTTGAATCCGCTGCACCCGGCCGCATCCGACGTCCGCATCGCGGAAGTCATGCAGTCGCCGTACGACAGCCGGATTCTGCGGCTGGTCCAGTCGAACAAGAGCGAATAGGGCGCGTTGCGCACCGCGCATGTGAAGCGGCAGGAACATGTCGTTCATTGCGCCGCCGCCGCGTGGTGCGGGAAACGGTAGCGCCAACGCGGGCGCACTCGCCGAGAGCCACCGCCATCGCGCCAGCAGCCCTTTACGCGGGAAGCGAATGTACGGCGCAGACCTCGGCATGACAAATCGCCGCCGCGTCGTCACGACGTGCGCAATGCCGCGACAGTCACCACGCTGACCCTCCGATTACATTTTCGTAATCGAGCCATGCCGCCGGTCGGCGAAGCCTTTCGCCCGCCGGTTTCCCGGTAACATCGCTGCATATTCCAACCGAATGCGATGGAGTCGAGCATGCGCATCCTGATAGTCGAAGACGAACCGAAGACGGCCGCGTACTTGAAGAAAGGCCTCGAGGAATCCGGCTTCAGCATCGATCTTGCGAAGGACGGCGCGGAAGGGCTGATGCTCGCGCAGGAAGAGAACTACGACGTGATCGTGCTCGACGTGATGCTGCCCGTGCTCGACGGGTGGGGCGTGCTCAAGCGCCTGCGCGACACCCACACGACGCCCGTGCTGTTCCTGACCGCGCGCGACGATGTGCAGGACCGCGTGCACGGTCTCGAGCTGGGCGCCGATGATTACCTCGTGAAGCCGTTCGCGTTCGTCGAACTGCTCGCTCGCATCCGCACGCTTGCGCGCCGCGGGCCACCGCGCGAGACCGAGCGCATCGTGGTCGGCGACCTGGAAATCGACGTCGTGCGCCGCCGCGTGAAGCGCGGCACGGTGCGGATCGACCTGACGCCACGCGAGTTCTCGCTGCTGCAGTTGCTCGCGCGTCGGCAAGGCGAAGTGCTGAGCCGCACGCAGATCGCGTCGTATGTCTGGGACATGAACTTCGACAGCGACACCAACGTCGTCGAAGTCGCCATCCGGCGACTGCGCGCGAAGATCGACGATGCGTTTCCGGTCAAGCTGATCCATACGGTGCGCGGCGTGGGCTACGTGCTCGAACCGAAGGACGGTGCATGACGCTCGGTCGATCGCTTGGCGCGACGCTCGCGCTCGCGTTCGGGGCGACGATGCTCGCGGTCTTCGCGCTCGTCGGCACGTACGTGTATACCGGCCTCGAGCGGCAGGTGAGGACGCAGGACGATCTGGACATCGTGCTTGCCGCACGACACACGCGCCGGCTCGCGGGCGAACTCGATTCGCTCGACGCCGTGCGCGCGCACGCGGACCGGCTGACGAGCCAGGTGCTCGGCAATACGGCACTGTCGATGGCCGTGGTCGACGAGCGGGGCAACGTGCTCGCGCGGCACAACGTCAAGCGGACCGAGCGCGAGGATCTGCCGCCGGCTGCGTCGGGCACGGCGTCGCCCGCACCGCCTGCGTTGCCCGATGCCGAGCTGTTTCCGCCCCACGCGACGCCGGTGCCGGCGGCCGAACGGATCACGGTCGACCGGATCGCGACATGGAGTGCCGACGGCGGCACGCCCGTGCGCGGTGTCGTTGCCGGCGCGATGCTGCGCGACGGTACGCAGATCCGCATCGCGATCGCGCGCGACATGAGCGATCGCGCCGAACTGCTCGACGGCTATCGCGACAAGCTGAAGCTCGCCGGCGGGCTCGGCGCGCTGTGCGCGATGCTGCTCAGCTACTGGCTGATCCGCACGGCGCTCGCACCGCTGCGCGAGATCGTCGCGAACACCGGCCAGATCACCGTCGACAAGCTCGACGCGCGGCTCGATGCCGCGCGCGCGCCGCGCGAACTGCGCGCGCTCGTCGATGCGCAGAACGCGATGCTCGGCCGCCTGCAGCAAGCTTTCGGACATCTGTCGCAATTCAGCGCCGATCTCGCGCACGACCTGCGCACGCCGCTGAACAACATGCGCGGCGCGACCGAGGTGGCGCTTGCGCGGCCGCGTTCGCCCGGCGAATACCAGGCGCTGCTCGAATCGAATCTCGAGGAATACGACCGTCTCGCGCGGATGATCGAGAACGTGCTGTTTCTCGCGCGCGCCGAACACCCGACCTTCGTGACGCGGCAGCGCGCATTTGACGTGCACGACGAGCTGACGCGCATCGCCGAATACTTCGAAGGGCTCGCCGATGAAGCGGGTTCGACGCTGCGTGTTGACGGGCACGGCCAGCTGACTGCCGATGTCGAACTGTTTCGCCGCGCGGTCGGCAACCTGCTCGCGAACGCGCTGCGCTATACGCCTGCGGGCGGCGTCATCGCGCTGAGCGTCGATGAAACGGCGGACGCGGTACGCGTCGTCGTCGAGAATCCGGGCGAGCCGATCGATCCCGCGCTGCTGCCGCGCATCTTCGACCGGTTCGTGCGCGGCGACCCCGCGCGCAGCGGCGGCGTGCCGGGCGGCACGGCCGGGCTCGGGCTCGCGATCGTGCGCTCGGTGATGGAGCTGCACGGCGGCACCGCGCGCGTCGAAAGCGATGCGGCGGGCACGCGGTTCATCCTCATCTTCGTCAGGAATCCTGCGTCTTGATCGCCGTGCCCGATCCGGCGGTGGAAGCGGCGATATCCGCGCCCGCGTGCCAGCCGCCGCCCAGCGCCTTCAGCAATCCGACCGCAGCTTCCATCCGGCGCGCGGCGATCTGGTCGGCCTGACGCCGATTGGTCAGCGCGATCGTCTGCGCGGTCACCACGTCCAGATAACTGACGGCGCCGGCATTGAAGCGATTCGTCGTCAGCCGCAGCGACAGGTCGGCCGCGTCGGTCGCGCGCTGTTGACTGGCGGCTTCGGACGCGAGCGCATCGAGCGCGGACAGTTGATCCTCCACCTGCTGGAATGCGCCCAGCACGGTCTGCCGATAGTCGGCGACCTCGCCATCGTACTGCGCGTGTGCGCCGCGCAGCGTCGCGCTGCGCCGGCCGCCGTCGAACAGCGTGCCGACGAGTTGCGGGCCGAGCGACCAGAACAGGCTCGGCGCGGTCAGCCACGGCGTGAAGAATCCGCTTTCGAGCCCTGCGCTCGCCGACAGCACGAGGTCGGGGAAGAACGCGGCGTGCGCTTCGCCGATCTGTGCGTTCGCGGCCGCGACGCGACGCTCGGCAGCGGCGATGTCAGGCCGTCGTTCGAGCAGTTGCGACGGCACGCCGGCCGGAATGGCCGGCACGTCGAACGCCTGAACGCGCGGCGGCAACGCGAACGTCGACGCGTTCTCGCCGACGAGCGTCGCGATCGCATGCTGCAACTGCGCACGCGACGCGTCGATGTCGGTATCCTGCGTGCGCGTCGCTTCCAGTTGCGTTTCGGCTTGTGCGACGGCAGACGCATCGATCGCGCCGGCCGCGAGCTGCTGTTGCAACAGCTTCAGCGCATCCGCATAGGCCCGCACCGTGTCGTCGAGCAGCTGCTTTTGCGTGTCGAGCGAGCGCAGCGCGAAATAGTCGGTCGCGAGTTCCGCCGTGACCGACAGCTTGACGGCTTGCAGATCAGCCGCGCTCGCGTCCGCGTTCGCCTGCGCCCCTGCCACCGCATCGCGCACGCGGCCGAACACGTCGGGTTCCCAGCTTGCCGCCACGCCGAGCTGATGGTCGGGTGTCGTCTTGCCGGCGAGTGACGAACCCAGCTTGTTCCGCGATATGCGTGAACGGCTTTGCGCCACGCCCGCCGTGACTGTCGGCAGAAAGCCCGCATGCTGGTAGTCGACCGTCGCGCGCGCTTGCTCGAGGTCGGCAACGGCTTTCTTCACGGTCTGGTTCGACACGTCGACGCGCGCTTCGAGCGCGTTCAGATCCGCATCGTTGAACACGGTCCACCACGCGCCGCGCGACGCGGCATCGGCCGGCGCCGCGACTTGCCAACCCGGTTGCGCGGCCGGCGCGCCGGCATAGTGCGTGGGCACCGCGACGGTCGGCGGCGAATAGGGCGGCAGCGTCGAGCAAGCGGCCAACGCGGTGACAACGCCGAGCGCGACGACACGGCGGGCGAACGGGAGTGGGTGAGGAAGGCGCATGGCGGAAATCTCGCAGGTAGGCATGGCGGGTCAGGTACGGGCGTTCGAGGTACGCGCAACGGGCGCGGAGGCGGGCACGGACGTCGCCGCGCGTGGCGCTGACGGCACGCCGCTTGCCGTGGCCGATTGCGCGGCCGGCAAAGCCGCTGGCACCGCGCCGTGCTCGACCGACACGATCTTCACGGTTTCGCCGTTTGCGATCGAATCGCCCGGGTTGTCGATCACGCGATCGGTCGCGCCGAGCCCCGCGACGATCTCGACATGCGTGCCGAAATCGCGCCCGATCTGCACGGTCTTCAGCGCCGTGCGTCCATTCGCGTCGACCGTGGCGACCGTCACGCCGTTCGGCCGGTACAGCAGCGCACTGACCGGCAGCTCGAACGCAGGCGCCGCGCTCGGCACGAGCAGATGCGCCTGCGCATACGCGCCGGGCAGCAACGCGCCATCGCGATTGTCGACGTCGATCTCGACGCGCAGCGTGCGCGTGACCGGGTCGATCGCGCCCGCGCTGCGGGCGACGTGCGCGGCGAAGCGCCGCCCCGGATACTGCTGCGTGGTCAGGTAGACGGCCGTGCCGGTGGAGACGCCGGCCGCGCTGTCCTGCGGCACGTCGACGAACACGCGCAGCGTGTCGGTCTGCTCCAGATGGAACAGTTCGCCCGACAGTCCGGGGCTGCCCGGCGTGCCGCCCGCCGTCACGAGCGTGCCGACGTCGACATTGCGCGCGGTGATCACGCCGTCGAACGGCGCGGTCACGGATTCGAACGATACGAGCTCGTTCAGATGGGCGGTATTGGCCTGCGCGGATGAGAGCATCGCGCGCTTCGCGTTCATGTCGGCCACCTTCGTGTCGGTATCCTGCTGCGACACCGATTGCGTCTTCAGCATGTCCTGCCAGCGCTGCGCGGTGGATTTCGCATAGTCGTAGTTCGCTTGCGCCGTTGCCGCGTCCGCGCGCGCCTGGCGCAGTTGCGCGTCGAGGTCGGGCGCGGTGATCTGCGCGAGCGTTTGCCCGGCCTTCACATGCGTGCCGATGTCCGCGCTCCAGTGTGCGATGTAGCCGCTCGTGCGCGCGTAGATCGACGCTTCCGCATACGGCGTCACGGCACCCGGCAGCGTGAGCGTCTGGTCGGCCGGTGCGGCGCCGGGCTGGATCACGGTCACCGGCAGCGCCTGCTGCGCCTCCACCTGGTGACGCTGCGCGGCGCGCGCGTCGATGCGCGGCACGATGCCGATCGCGAGCAGCGCGGCGGCGACGGCAATTGCGGCAAGCGGGACGGTCAGCTTGCGACTGCGCCGGGGCGGCGGCGTTTCTGGTGCGGCGCCGCGCGCGGCACGTTGCATCGTTTCCGATTCGGCAGCCGGCGGCGGGGCGAGAGGTTCGGTCGTGTCGTTCATGATGAGTTCGATGTCGGGCGAGTCGTGGGGAATCGGGATGCGTGCTTGATCAGCGCATCACCGGCATGTCCTGCGCGCGGCGGGCGTCGGCCGCTTCGCGGCGTCGGTCGAGCCACGCGTGGATGAAGCCGAACAGCACAGGTACGAACAGCAGTGTCGACAGCGTGCCGAACGCCAGCCCGCCGATCACCGCACGGCCAAGCGGGGCATTTTGTTCGCCGCCGTCGCCGAGGCCGAGCGCCATCGGCAGCATGCCGATCAGCATCGCGAGCGCGGTCATCACAACCGGACGGAAGCGGCTGAATCCGGCCTCGAGCGCGGCCTGCCACGGTGATGAGCCGCTCGCGATCAGCTCGCGCGCCGCGTTGACGACGAGGATGCTGTTCGCGGTCGCGATGCCGATGCACAGGATCGTGCCGGTCAGCGCGGGCACCGACAGCGTGGTGCGCGTGACGAACAGCATCCACGCGATGCCGGCGAGCGACGCGGGCAGGCCGCCGACGATCACGAGCGGGTCCAGCCACGACTGGAAGTTGACGACCATCAGCAAGTAGACGAGCGCGATCGCGATCGCGAGCCCGCCGAGCAGCCCGGCAAACGATTCGTGCATCGCCTGCACCTGACCGCGCAGCACGATCGACGAACCGGGCGGCAGTTGCGCGCGCGCATCGTCGACGAGCTTCGTCACGTCGGCCGTGACGCCACCCAGATCGCGCCCCTGCACCGACGCGAAGATGTCGAGCACGGGCTGCACGTTGTAATGCGACACCACGGCCTGCTGCGTCGCGCGCGAGAACGCGCCCAACGCGCCCAGCAGGTTCTGTGCGGGCGCGCCTGCGGCCGGACCGCCGGCGGGCGTCTGCGGCGGGCGCGCGGCACCCGTCGGCAGCGGTATGTTCGCCAGCGCCTGCAGCGAATCGACCGAATACTGCGGGGCCTGCACGATCAACGGGTAGCTGACGCCGTTGCGCGGATCGAGCCAGAAGTTCGGCGTCGTCTGCGAACTGCCCGACAGCGCGATCAGCAGATTCTGCGCGACGTCGCGTTGTTCGAGGCCGGCCTGAATCGCCTTCGTGCGGTCCACGTCGACGTTGATCGCCGGCTCGTCGCCGGGCTGCTGGATGCGCGTATCGACGAGGCCGCGCACGCCGCGCAGCTTGGCAAGCAGCGCATTCGCCACCGCGCGGTTCTGGTCAAGTTTGTTGCCGACGATCTGGATGTCGACCGGCGCGGGCAATCCGAAATTGAGAATCTGGCTGACGATGTCGGCCGGCAGGAACGCGAACGTGACGCCCGGGAACGATTGGGCGAGCAGGTTGCGCAGCTTCGCGACATACGCTGCCGTCGGCGCGTGGTTCGGCTTCAGCGTGATGTTCACGTCCGCATCCTCGGTGCCGATCGGGTCGGACGAGTCGTACGTGAGGTTGATCCCGCTCACCGGCACGCCGATGTTGTCGAGCATGCCGGCCAGCTGGTTCGCCGGAATCACGGTCCGGATGCGCGCTTCCACTTCGTCGGTGAGGCGCGCGGTTTCCTCGATCCGCGTGCCGGTTGGGGCGCGCAGATGCAGACGGATCTCGCCCGTGTCGACCGACGGGAAGAAATCCTGGCCGGCGAATGCGAACAGGCCGGTCGATGCGGCGCACGCGAGAAGAAACGCGGCCGCGAAACGGCGGCGATTCGAGATCGCCGCGGACAGCAGCGCGCGATAGCGCAGCCGGACCGCCTCGAAGCGCCGTTCGAACGCGGCCTGGAATCGTGCGATTCGCGCGAACACGCCACGCGGCGGGCGGCCTTGCCCCTTCGCGCGCATCAGGACCATCGCGAGCGTCGGCACCAGCGTGCGCGAGAAGAAATACGACGCGACCATCGCGAAGATCACTGCTTCGGCCAACGGCACGAACAGGTAGCGCGCGACGCCCGTGAGCATGAACATCGGCACGAACACGATGCAGATCGACAGCGTCGACACGAAGGTCGGCACGGCGATTTCGCCCGAGCCGGTCAGAATCGCGTCTTCCAGCGGCTCGCCGCGTTCGAGATGATGCGTGATGTTCTCGATCGCGACGGTCGCGTCGTCGACGAGTATCCCGACCGCGAGCGCGAGCCCGCCGAGCGTCATGATGTTGATGGTCTGGCCGAGCGCGCCCAGCGCGAGCAGCGACGTGAGCACGGCCAGCGGAATCGATACGGCGATGATCAACGTCGCGCGCCAGCTGCCGAGGAACAGCAGGATCATCAGCGCGGTCAGGCAGGCGGCGATCAGCGCTTCGCGCACGACGCCCTGGACCGCCGCCTTCACGAACACCGACTGATCGCCGAGCGCGGAGATGTGCAGCGCTTTCGGCAAGCCGGCCGCGATCTTCGGCAGCATCGCCTTGACCTGGTCGATGATCGTCAGTGTCGACGCGCTGCCGGTCTTCTCGACGGTCAGCAGCGCCGCGCGCTTGCCGTCGACGCGCACGATGTTGGTCTGCGGGGCGTAGCCGTCGCGCACGTGCGCGACGTCGTGCACATAGACCACGTTGCCGTCGATCGTCTTGACGGGCAGGTTGTTCAGCGCGGCGACCGTCTGCGTGCTGCCGTTCATCTGCACGTTGTACTCGCGCGTGCCGATCTTCGCGGTGCCGCCCGGCAGGATCAGGTTCTGCGCGTTGATCGCGTTCACCACGTCGATCGGCGCGAGCCCCTTCGCCTGCAGCGCGCGCGTGTCGAGGTCGACGACGATCTGGCGAATCTTGCCGCCGAACGGCAGCGGTACCGCCGCGCCCTGCACGGTCGCGAGCTGTGTGCGGATGAAGCTGTTGCCGAGGTCGTACAGTTGCTGTTCGGCAAGCGTGTTGCTCGACAGTCCGAGCTGCAGGATCGGCACCGTCGACGCGTTGTACGTGATGATGTTCGGCGGCAGCGTGCCGGGCGGCAGAATCCGCAGGATCGACGCGGAATTGCTCGCGGCTTCCGCGATCGCGCGATTGATGTCCGCGCCGGGGTGGAAGAAGATCTTCACGACCGACACGCCGTTCAGCGACTGCGATTCGATGTGCTCGATGTCGTCGACGTCCGACGTCAGCGCGCGCTCGTAGTTGGACGTGATGCGCTTGGCCATGTCCTCGGCGGAAAAGCCGTTGTACGACCACACGATGCTGACGACCGGAATGTCGATGTTCGGGAAGATGTCGGTCGGCATGCGCAGGATCGCGAGCGGTCCCGCGATGAAGATCAGCAGTGCGAGTACGACGAAGGTATAGGGCCTGCGCAGCGCCAGCCGGACGATCCACATGATTTTTTCCTCGAAGCAGGGCATGGGTGCCGCATTCGATGCGGTGAGCATGCAGTCTGCTGGCGCGGCGTTGACCCGATGCTGACCTGAACATTACGAAACTGTTATCCGGGCGCGGACGACGGATTTCAAAGTTGTCATCTGGCGGTCAGCGTGGGGTACGGGTCGATCGCCAGAATGGACGTGTCAGGCGGCGAATCGCGATTGCGGTCACGCCGGCGGCGCATCGACGATGCGTCTTCATTGAACCGTTCTCGGGAGTCTCATCATGAATCGCAAACTGATCGCAGCCGCACTGCTCGCCGTCGTCGTCGGAACGCCGGTCGCCGCTTTCGCACAAACTTCGTCGTCCGGCGTGACCCGTGCGGAGGTAATCGCCGATCTCGTTCAGGCAGAGCGCGACGGCACCGTGCCCACGTCGAACTCCGACTATCCGCCGAGCGCGGCGACGGTCGCACGCAACCGCGAGCTCTACGCGATCGCGCACGGTGACCCGCGCACCGCCATGGCCGCCGCGGCAACGACCGTATCGACCGCGAGCGCGCAATGAAGCGGGGGAACGCGACGAAGCTCCGTTCCCGGATGGTGGTCGCCGCGCTGCTCGCGGCGACGGCCATGCCGGCCCTTGCGCGCGGGCAGCCGGAATTGCCGAGCGACGACGGCGGCCGTGCGAGTGTGCTGCGCGAGCTCGATCCGACGCGGGTGTCGGATGATGCGCGGTCGCGCACGGCATCCGCCTCCGCCTCCTCGAATGGCGGCGGCAATGCTGACAGGAATACCGCGACCTGGCGGGTGCGAGCCTCGCCGAGCGCACAGGGGTGATCCGGGGTTTGAGTTCGAGACCATTTCACGCCCGTACGTCGAAGTCGGCGCGACAGTGAGCCGCGGCGGTGTAGTCCTGTCGCGCGTCGCCTGTCACCCGGTCAAAAAGATGTCGTGCGGATTGGCACGGAAGACCGGCGGCATAACCGCCGGCGCCGTCTAGCAAGCCCGTGCTTGCTGCGCCGCCGATGCGCCGCTCACATCGCATCACTTCCTTATTGCGGAAAAAAATCCGGTCATGGGACTATCGAAAGCGTTGTCCGCCCGCCGAGGGGCGGCGCCGTCAGCGTGACGAATGCGCAACGACCTACGAGAATCCCGAGAGACCATGAACAGAACCGCGCTTTTCCCGTACGTGTCCGCACTGGTCGCCGCCGTCCTGATGACGGCGTGCGGCAGTGACGAAATCGAAAGCAACGCGGGCGCCACGTCGCCGCCTGCGCCCGACACGAGCTGCCTCGCGATCGACAGCAGCGGCTCGACGGTCGTCGTGGGCTCGAACCAGCCCGGCGATCCGTCGCTGCCGGAAGCCTCGTCGGGCTACCGCACCGGCATGAAGCCGGTCTACGCGAAGCGGTACCTCGTGGCCACCTCGAACGCGTATGCAAGCGCGGCCGGTTGCGCGGTGCTCAAGCGCGGCGGCACGGCCGCCGATGCGGCGGTCGCCGTGCAGGCCGTGCTCGGCCTGACGGTGCCCGAGGCGACTGGCCTCGGCTCGGGCGGCGTGCTGCTCTACTACGATGCGCGCGCCAGGACGCTGCAGGCGTACGACGGACGGGAAACTGCGCCGGCGGCGGCAACGGAGAACTACCTGCGCTATGTCGACGACCAGAACGACCGGTCGGCGCCGCAACCGAACGCGCGTGCAAGCGGCCGTTCGATCGGCACGATCGGCGTACCGAGGCTCATCGAGGCGTTGCAGCAGGATCACGGCAAGCTGCCGTGGCAAGGGCTGTTCGGCGACGCGATCACGCTCGCGAACAACGGCTTCCCGATCGGCGGCCGGCTGGCCGATGCGATCGCGTTGAACGCCGCGAACCTGAAGCGCGATCCCGAGGCCGCCGCGTATTTCCTGAAGGCGGACGGCACGCCGAAAACGCTCGGCACCGTGCTGAAGAACCCGGCTTACGCGCACACGCTGACGCTGATGGCGCAGTCCGGCGCGAACGCGCTGTACACGGGGCAGATCGCGCAGGACATCGTCACGAAGATCGCGACGACGCAGGGCGCCGACGGCTCGACGATCACGCCGGGCAAGACCACCGTCGCCGATCTGGCCGCGTACCAGGCGAAGCGTCGCGACCCCGTGTGCACGACCTATCGCAGCTACTGGGTATGCGGGATGCCGCCGCCGTCGTCGGGCGGTATCGCGGTCGCGTCGGCACTCGGCATTCTCGAGAACTTCGACCTCAAGTCGCTGAAGCCGACGGCGATCGATCTCGAAGGCGGCAAGCCGACCGTCGCCGGCGTGCACCTGATCACCGAAGCCGAGCGGCTCGCGTATGCCGATCGCGACAAGTACGTGGCCGATACCGATTTCGTGCCGCTGCCGGGCGGCACGTGGGACACGCTGCTGAACAAGCCGTACCTGAAGTCGCGTGCCGCATTGATCGACACGAACCACAGCATGGGCACCGCGCAGCCGGGCAATTTCGGCGCGGTGCCGCTCGGCGTCGACACGACGCTGATCGAACACGGCACGAACCAGTTCACGATCGTCGACGCGGACGGCAGCGTGCTGAGCGCGACGACGACCGTCGAGTCGAGCATGGGCTCGTTCCACATGACCAACGGCTTCCTGCTGAACAACCAGCTGACCGATTTCTCGGCGAACCCGCTCGACAGCGCCGGCAATCCGGTGGCGAACCGCGTGCAGCCGGGCAAGCGGCCGCGCAGCTCGATGGCGCCGACGATCGTGTTCGGCACCGCCACGGACGGCTCGCGCGGCGATTTCGTGATGGCCACCGGTTCGCCGGGCGGCGGCACGATTCCGCAATACGTGGTGAAGACGCTCGTCGGCGCGCTCGACTGGGGGCTCGATGCGCAGCAGTCGGCGGGCCTCGTCGACTTCGGCGCGAGCAACAGCCCGACGACCAACATCGGCGGCGAGCATCCGAACATCAATGCGGCGAACAACGGCGCGAACGATCCGCTGATCGCGGGGCTCGTCGCGCTCGGGCACAAGGTATCGACGTCGGCGCAGGCGAGCGGCGTCAACACCGTGATGCGCGTGACGGTCGGACAGTCGCCCGCGCTGCAGGGCGGCACCGATCCGCGTCGCGAAGGCGTCGTGCTCGGCGACACGTTCAAGCCGTAAGCCCGCGGTAGCGGAGAATGGCGTGCGGCTCCTGTCTGCCGGTCGCGGCGGATACGGTGCGGCACGTCGCCGATGCCGAACGTGAAAGCGGCGCATGGCGGCAACGATCGATGAAGAGAACGGCCACGCATCGTGGCAAGGGGCCGCCGTGACGAACGCGCATCTGCTTGAAATGGACGCCGTCCTGTCGGCCCCGGGTTTTTTCGATTTCCTCGGCGACCTCGATTGCGATCGCGCGCTGGCCAGCCGCGACGCGGAGCCGTTCGACGCGCGCTGGATGGCGGCGTTCGACGAAGTCGACGGCGAACCGGGTGCCCCGCTCGACAAGCAGGCGGTGGATGCGCTCAGGGAAAAGGCGTTCAGGCTGGCGTTCCGCGCATCGGGGAATGCCGACATCGCGGCGTGCGTGTCCGACGACATCGAGCTGATCGCGCGAAGCCGTTCATCGGGCCGCACCGACGGCTGGCCGACCGAGATTCTTTGGGACGCCTACAGGAATGGCCGCTTTCCCTGCTAGCCGACGCGTTGCGCCCGGCGCACCGATGCATGCCATCGGACGGCGCCAATCACGGGCCGATTTCGATGTTTGTCAAACAATGTGAGTCAATCGTCAGCATTTGCAACGGAAGTAACAGTCCCCGCAATTCGACGGTTTTGGGCGTCGGCGCCGCTACATTAGCTCCACCTGCCGCACGTCGCGGTGAGGCATGCGACCAGCCGCAGAACGCGGCCCGCAGCAACAACGTCTTTGGGGAGAATGACCATGAACAAGATTCGCACGATTCTGCTTGGCGCCGCGCTGACGGCAATCGCATCGGCGGCTTTCGCACAAACGGCCCAGACGGGCGCTGAGGGTTCCGCCGGCGTCGGCGCACAAGTCCAGACGCCGCTGCTCGGCGGCGGCGTGGGCGTGCAGGCTGGCGCGGGCGCCAATGCCGCAGGCTCGGGTGCGGGCGCAGGCAATGTCGTCGGCGGTGCGCTGAACGGCGTGGGCAAGACGGTCGGTAGCGTCGGCTCGGCGGCCGGTAACGCGGTCGGCGGCGCGACGCAGGCAGTCGGCTCGGCCGCCGGTTCGGCGAAGGACGCGGCGGTATCGGCCACGCACGCGACGAAGTCGCACGTGAAGCACGTCGCGAACTCGGCGAAGAGCCATGCGCAAGGCGCGGTGTCGACGGCGGGCGATGTCGCCGGCGGCGCGAAGGCGAAGGCCGGCGAAGCGCTCGACGGCGCGACGAACTCGGTGCAGGGCGGCGCATCGGTCGGCGTGAAGGGTTCTGCATCGGCGCAAGGCGGCGCGCTGTAAGCGACCTGCTTCCCGCACAAGCCCGGCCCGCTTCGATGCGGGGCCGGGCTTTTTTTATTGCTGCGCCGCGCATCGTGACCGGAAATGGATGCCGCGGACCGACCCGGTGGTCCGTGTACGCTCTGCCCATTGCCTGCACGCCATGCTTAAATAGCAGGGCTCCCGGTCGCCGGCCCTCCCGGCGTGGTCGGGTAACATGCCGAGGCATCACGAATTCGAAGTACGGCGAGACGGCGAACGTCGGTGTGATTGGCGTCGCATTGTCCGCGCGGAAGGAAAGCGACGACGAAGCGCTGCGTCGCCACGCGAAGCCGTTCCCGGGCCACGACAATAGCTTTGCACTGCCGCCCGTGTGCCCGCGCGGCGAGTGACGCGGCGCGACGAACATCTCCGTCGTCGGCGCGCCGGGCCGGCGCTCGCTTTCAGGTACCATCCCGACCCGCTGGCGACGGGCGGCCGTGCCCGGCGTTCGATCGCGCACGATGCCGGTCGACATCGCCCCTTCGTCATGAAACAGAGGAATCTTCGTGAAGTTCATCCACGCGGCAGACATTCACCTTGACAGTCCGTTGCACGGCCTGAGCGCGTATCCCGACGCGCCGGCCGCGCAGTTGCGCAACGCGTCGCGCGAGGCGCTGCGGCAACTCGTGGATCGTGCGATCGAAGAGGAGGTTGCGTTCCTCGTGATCGCCGGCGACCTGTACGACGGCGACTGGAAGGACCACAACACCGGCATTTTCTTCGGCCAGCAGATGGGCCGCCTGCGCAAGGCCGGCATTCGCGCATTCGTGCTCGGCGGCAATCACGATGCCGAAAGCGAGATGACGAAGAAGCTCACGTTGCCCGACAACGTCACCGTGTTCGGCCACCGCAAGCCGGAAACCCACCGGCTGCCGGAGTTCGACGTGGCGCTGCACGGGCAGAGCTTCAAGGACAAGGCCGTCGTCGACAATCTCGCGATCGGCTATCCGGACCCGGTGCCGGGTCACTACAACATCGGCGTGCTGCACACCGCGCTCGAAGGCTATGCTGCGCATGCGAACTATGCGCCGTGCACGCTGGCGGAGCTGCACGCGAAAGGCTACGACTACTGGGCGCTCGGCCACGTGCACGAGTTCCAGCACTGGCCGGGGCCGTCGACCGTCGTGTTTCCCGGCAACCTGCAGGGCCGCCATATCCGCGAGACGGGCCGCCGCGGCGCGGTGCTCGTGACGATCGAGCAGGGGCGCACGCAGATCGAACGTCTGTATCTCGACGTGCTGCGCTGGGAAGCAGTGTCGGTCGACGCGTCCGATTGCTTCACGGTCGCCGACCTGTCGAGAAAGATCGGCCAGTCGCTGGAGGCGCTGCTGAACGTCGATGGCCACGTGCCGCGCGCGGTGCGCGTGACGGTCACGGGGCGTACGCCCGCGCACGGCCTCTTTTTCGGGCGTGCGCCGCAATTGCGCGCGGAGGTGCTGAACCAGATCGGCATCATCGGCAACGAACGGCTGTGGCTGGAGAAGGTCCGGCTCGCGACGTCCGCACCCGAGCAGCCGCAGGGCGAGAGCGAGCAACTCGAGGCGCTGGAGGATCTCAAGCAGATCCTGGCCGACGCCGCGCACGATCCGGATTTCCTCGCGCTGCTGGAGCGCGACCTGAAACCGTTCATCGGCAAGGTGCGCAGCGACGTGAAGGAGGAGGTGCCGCTGCTGACGATGGCGCGCGCCGGCGAGCTGACGGCGCTGGTCGAGCAGGTCGGCCCCGCGTTGCTCGCGCGGCTGGCGAGGGGGGAATAAGCGATGCGCATCAGCCAGCTCGATCTGATCAAGTACGGCAAGTTCACCGACGAGACGCTGCGCTTTCCGTCGGCCGGCCAGGATTTCCACGTGATCGTGGGGCCGAACGAGGCCGGCAAGTCGACGATCCGGACGGCCGTGTCGGAACTGCTGTTCGGGATGAAGCTGCAGACGCCGCTCGACTTCCTGCATGCGACGCCCGAACTGCGGATCGGCGGCGTGCTGGAGAGCGGCGCCGGCGCCCTCGCATTTCATCGCGCCCGCGGGCGCAGCCCGCTGCGCACACCCGCCGACGACAAGCTGCCGGACGACTATCTGAACGCCATCCTCGACGGCGCGACGCGCGAATTCTTCGAGCAGATGTTCGGGCTCGACCACGGTCGGCTCGTCGACGGCGGCCGCAGCATACTCGACGCGTCCGACAAGCTCGGCCAGGTGCTGTTCGAATCGGCGGCGGGCGTCGGCACGCTCGGGCCCGTGCGCGAGGAACTCGACGCGCGCGCGGGCGAGCTATGGGCGCCGCGACGCAGCGGCAGCGCGTTCGCGCAGGCCGAGACATTGTTCAACGAGGCGGTCGGCGAACTGAAGGCCGTCCAGGTGCGCACGCGCGACTGGGTCGATCGCAAGGAAGCGCGCGATGCGGTCGAACAGGAGATCGAGCAGGCGCGCGCGGAGCAGCGCCGTCTTGAAGCGCTGCGCTCGAAGCTCGAGCGCGTACGGCGGCTGGCACCGTATCTGAAGGAATTGACGATCAAGGAAGCGGCGCTTGCCGAACTGGGCGCCGTCGTCGAATTGCCGCCGACCGCGTACGCAGATCTGCTGAAAGCACAAGGCGACCTCGCGGCCGAACAGAAGGTGCTCGAGGAGCGCCGTGCGGACCTGCTCGCGAAACGGCAGGCGCGCGATGCGATCGATCCGGATGCCGACGCGCTGGCGCACGAACGCGACATCGAAGCACTCGACCGGTTGCGCGGCGCCTGCATGAATCACGCACAGGATCTGCTGTTGCTCGGCGCGGACGTCGAGCGGCATCTGTCCGCCGCCTGTTCCGCCGCGGCTCAGCTCGGCTGGCCGACCGACGAGGCGTCGCTGCGCGCGGCACTGCCGAGTGCGCTGTCGCTGAAGACGGTCGCGAACCTGTTGCGCGATCACGGCGCGCTGCATCAGGCGCTGGCCGGCGCGCGCGAATCGCTCGACGAGCGCACGCAGGAACTCGCGCAGGCGCAGGAACAACTGGCGCGCCTGTCGACGGTCGATGTGCCGGAAGTGCTTCGCGCGGCGCTTGCCGACGCGCAGGGCTTTCGCAGCAGCGGCCAGCGCGAACAGGCGCTCGAACGCGACATCGCCGCCGCGGAGCGCGCGCTCGCCGATGCGCTCGATGCGCTGGGCCAGTGGCGCAAGCCGGTCGACGCGCTGCGGATGCTCGATGTGCCGTCGACGGCGCGGCTCGGCGCGCTGCTCAACGAAGCAAGCGAGCGCGCGAGCGCGGCGGCCGCCGCACGCGATGCGCGCGACAGCGCGCAGGAGGAACTCGAGCGGCTCGAATTGCAGGAGAAGCATTTCGCCGAGACCCACAAGGTCGTCACGACCGCCGAAGTGCTGGCGGCGCGTGCACGCCGCGACGGTGCGTGGGGCGACATCCGCAGCGGCGCGGTCGATGTCGCAACGGGCGCGCCGGCCGTCGACGATGCGATCCGCCTCGCCGACGAACTCGTCGATGCGCAGCTCGGTGCCACGCAAGCGGCGGCGACATTGCAATCGCTGCGTCAGCAGGTCGAGTCCGCCCGTGCCGTATTGACGCGCCGACAGACGGCAGTCGACGAGCGCGAGCGCGAGCTCGCCGCGCACCGCGACGCCTGGTCCGACCTCGCGGCGACGGCCGGCGTGCCCGGCATGCCGCTGGCGGCGATGGGCGACTGGCTCGCGAAGCGCGACGTGGTGTTTGCCGCGCAACTCGAGCTTGACCGCCAGCGCCGCGAATTCGAGACGATCCGCGAAGCGCGGGCCGGCGCGGAAGCTGCGTTGCGTACGGCGCTGCGCCTGGTATCGCGCGGCAGCGACGCCGACGGGCTGGCTGCGCTCATCGCGATCGCCGAGACGTTCGTGCAATCGGCCGAGAAGACGCTCGCGCAGAAGGACAGCCTGGAGGACCGCGCGCGCGAAGCCGAACGCGGATGCGCGACGGCCCGTTCACGCGCCGGCCAGGCCCAGGCGGCCTACGATGCGTGGCAAGCGCAATGGCGCGACGCGCTCGCCGACGCGAAGCTGTCAGCGAATGCGGTGACGCTGGCTGCGGCGGAGGGGGCGCTCGGGCTCGCGAATACGGTGACGGCCGAACTCGCCGGCGCCGAGGCGCCGCGCAACCGGATGGCCGCGATCCGCGCGGAGCTGGCGGCGCTCGAGGCAGGCGCACGGCGGCTCGCTGAAGCGCTCGAGCCCGCATGGCTGGCGAGCGGCGACTGGCTGGACGTTGCGCGCCAGTTGACGATGCGCGCGGCGGCCGCACGGGAAACCGCGCGCGCGATCGATCGTGCCGACGAGGCGGTGCGGCAGGCCGACGGCAAGGTCGCCGATGCGGCCGCCGCGGTGGCGGGTGCGGATGCACGCATTCAGCCATTGCTGCAACTGGCCGGCGTCGCGTCGATCGACGCGGCGCTGCCGCTGGCCGAGCGATCGGATCGGCAGCGCCAGCTTCGGCAGGCTGTCGATGCCGCGAAGGAGGCGCTGGTGCGCGATGGCGACGGGTTGTCTCAGGCGGCCGTGGAGGCCGAGATCGCGGAACAGGACATCGCCGACGTGCCCGCGCATCTCGAAGCAGTGAAGCAGGCGCTCGGCGACGTCGGCAAGCGGCTGAACGCGCTCGCGCAGCAACAGGTCGTCGCGCAGCAGGCGTTCGGCGCGATCGACGGCCAGGCAAGCGCGGCCGTGGCCGAGGCGAAGCGGCAGGAAGCGCTGGCCGCGATGGGCGACGCGGCCGAACAGTATCTGGAAGCGGCGGCCGCGAGCCGTCTGCTGAAGTGGGCGACCGACCGCTATCGCGACCAGAAGCAGGGGCCGATGCTGCGCCGGGCGGGCGAGATTTTCGCGGGGCTCACGCTCGGCGAATTCGCGCGGCTGACCGTCGACACCGAACGGACGCCGCCCGCCCTGTACGCGCGGCGCACGAAGGGCACGTCGGTCGAGGTCGCGGGCCTGAGCGAAGGCACGCGCGACCAGCTGTTCCTCGCGCTGCGGATCGCGGCGCTCGAACTGCAGCTCGCCAGCCGGACCGCGCTGCCGTTCGTTGCCGACGATCTGTTCATCAACTTCGACGATGCACGTGCGAAGGCGGGGCTCGAGGCGCTGCGCGATCTGTCGACGCGAACCCAGGTGCTGTTCCTGACGCACCACGATCACCTGCTGCCGCTCGTGCGGGACGTGTTCGGCGCGCAGGTCAACGTGGTCGCGCTGCAGCGCGAGCCGGCCGGCGCATGACGCCGGGCGGCCCGATGTTCCCGATACGTGGGAATGATCATCGCGTACAGGTAGTATGTGCGGTTCCGAAACGGACGCGACCGGTTCTGCCGGCCGTAGTCCGGCCACACGAGGGATCAATATGAACAAGCTGGTAGCTGCCATCGCATTCGCGGCGGACAAGCATCGCAATCAGCGGCGCAAGGACGACGAGGCATCGCCGTACATCAACCATCCGATCGCGCTGGCCGATGTGCTGGCCAACGAAGCCGGCATCGAGGACGAGCGCGTGATCGTCGCGGCCGTGTTGCACGACACGATCGAGGATACGGAGACAACCGAGCAGGAACTGCTGCGGCTGTTCGGCAAGGACGTCGCGGACATCGTGATGGAAGTCACCGACGACAAGTCGTTGCCGAAGGAAGAGCGCAAGCGCCTTCAGGTCGAGCACGCGGCGACCATCAGCCGGCGCGCGAAGCTCGTGAAGCTGGCCGACAAGATCTGCAACCTGCGCGACATCACACGGCATCCGCCCGCGGACTGGCCGCTCGAGCGCAAGCAGGCGTACTTCGACTGGGCGAAGTCGGTCGTCGACCGGATGCGCGGCGTGCATCCCGGCCTGGAAGGGATCTTCGATGCCGCGTACGACGCGCGGCCGGCAGACTGACGCGCAGCCATGCGGGCGGCCCGATCCCGATCCGTCGCGTGGTCGTCGCCTGCGGTGGCGGGCGTCGACGTCGGCGGCGACAAGAAGCAATGCGATCTCGTGATCCTGCGCGGCTCGACGGTCGTCTGCCGCGAGGCGCGGATCGCACCCGAAGCGCTGCCCGCGCTGTGTATCGAGCATGGCGTGGTGGCCGTCGGCGTCGATGCGCCGAGCCTGTGGTGGACGGGAAGCGGGCGCCGCGCGGCCGAGCAGGCGCTCGCGCGTGAGCGGATCTCGTGCTTTCCGACGCCGTCGCGCGAACGGGCCGTGACCAGTACGTCGGGCTTCTTCGACTGGATGTTCATGGGCGAGCGCGTGTACCGCGCGCTGGCGCAGGCCTATCCGCTGCTCACCGACGCACGGTATGCCGGCGGGAACGTAAGCTTCGAGACCTATCCGTACGCGATTACCTGCGCGATGCTCGGCAAGGCGATTGCGTCGGCGAAGCAGAAACGCAACCAGCGCCGGCAATTGCTCGCGCAAGTCGGGATCGACGTGTCGACACTGCGCTCGGTCGACGCGCGCGACGCCACGCTGTGCGCATTGACCGCGCAATACGTGATCGATGGAAACGCGCACGCGTATGGCGATGCGGCGGGCGGGTACATTCGTGTGCCGATCGTCAGCGAGACGATCGTGCTCGATACGCTCTAGTCACTCACGGGCCGCGGTTGGCGGGTACCCGTGAATCCGTGACGGCAAGGTGAGCTTTTGCTGGACGTATCTGATCGTTGACGTCAGGGTGTCGAGCAGTGACAGCCGATCGGCATGCGCAACATCATGTTCAATCGATGCGCGGTGCGCGTCCCGGCCGTGATGCTCAGGCTTCGAGGATGGACTTCGGCACGCTGGAAAGATCGCAAGCGTCCGCTTGCTCGAAATAGGCTTGCGCATCGTCGATCATCACGACCGCGACGTCGATCAGTTCGTCGAGCCGCTGCAGCAGCGATTCGCGCCACTCGATGTCCTCGTCGCGCTCGGGCGTCTTGTCGAGTTGCTCGATGATCGAGTCGGCCGTCTGCAGGAACGGGATCGCCTGCTGATAGTTTTCGATCGAGACCATCGCGGCGTTGCGTGCGCCGACGAGCCGTTCGCGATGCTCGTCCGCCAGTTCGGACTCGCCGCTGATGCGTGGCAGCACATCGGAGATGCGTTGCAGAAGCGGCGGGGCCTGTTCTTCCAGCATGACGGCGCGCTCGCGAAGCGCGGCATATTCGTCGCGAAGATCGGCGTCGCCGGATTGAGTGGTGCTGTCCATCGTCGGTATGAGTGCGTTGTTCGATCGCGGGATGATACTCGACCGCGCGTACCCCTTTGTTTGCTCCGCGGCATGGTGAATGGCGCGAGGTGAATGCGGGATGCTGTCGGCCTCCTTATATAAGAGGAAAGAAGGGCGCGTGCCCTGGATGCTTCGCGGGCGCTTTTTCAAAATATTTTCACAAAGGGGTTGCGTCGGCAGGGGCGGGTGCTTAGAATCACGCCTCTTTCGCGCTAACGGAAACGCGGCGCGGGAGGAAGGGAAGCGGTGCTGACGAAGGTTGCTGTAGCGGCCCCGGCGCACACGAAGTTGAACCCCTCGCGGTCGCAACGAAGCAGTTCAGAAAGTTGTTGACGAGCGAAGAAAGACGGTTCATAATCTCACTTCTCTGCTGCTGAAAACGCAGCGCTGCTGGGAAACAGAAGGTTTCCCGCAGAAATGCTCTTTAAAAATTAACAGCCGATAAGTGTGGGCGCTTGATGGCAGCGAGCTGATCCTCGGATCAGATAGCGAAAGTATCAAGAGTCTCACACTAAAGTAAGTCAGGTTTATGAAGTGATTCATATTCCTGTCAGCTTTGAGTGAGCGACCGGTTCTTAACCGAACCGAAAACAGTAACAGGTTTAAACTGAAGAGTTTGATCCTGGCTCAGATTGAACGCTGGCGGCATGCCTTACACATGCAAGTCGAACGGCAGCACGGGTGCTTGCACCTGGTGGCGAGTGGCGAACGGGTGAGTAATACATCGGAACATGTCCTGTAGTGGGGGATAGCCCGGCGAAAGCCGGATTAATACCGCATACGATCTACGGATGAAAGCGGGGGACCTTCGGGCCTCGCGCTATAGGGTTGGCCGATGGCTGATTAGCTAGTTGGTGGGGTAAAGGCCTACCAAGGCGACGATCAGTAGCTGGTCTGAGAGGACGACCAGCCACACTGGGACTGAGACACGGCCCAGACTCCTACGGGAGGCAGCAGTGGGGAATTTTGGACAATGGGCGAAAGCCTGATCCAGCAATGCCGCGTGTGTGAAGAAGGCCTTCGGGTTGTAAAGCACTTTTGTCCGGAAAGAAATCCTTGGTTCTAATACAGCCGGGGGATGACGGTACCGGAAGAATAAGCACCGGCTAACTACGTGCCAGCAGCCGCGGTAATACGTAGGGTGCGAGCGTTAATCGGAATTACTGGGCGTAAAGCGTGCGCAGGCGGTTTGCTAAGACCGATGTGAAATCCCCGGGCTCAACCTGGGAACTGCATTGGTGACTGGCAGGCTAGAGTATGGCAGAGGGGGGTAGAATTCCACGTGTAGCAGTGAAATGCGTAGAGATGTGGAGGAATACCGATGGCGAAGGCAGCCCCCTGGGCCAATACTGACGCTCATGCACGAAAGCGTGGGGAGCAAACAGGATTAGATACCCTGGTAGTCCACGCCCTAAACGATGTCAACTAGTTGTTGGGGATTCATTTCCTTAGTAACGTAGCTAACGCGTGAAGTTGACCGCCTGGGGAGTACGGTCGCAAGATTAAAACTCAAAGGAATTGACGGGGACCCGCACAAGCGGTGGATGATGTGGATTAATTCGATGCAACGCGAAAAACCTTACCTACCCTTGACATGGTCGGAATCCTGCTGAGAGGCGGGAGTGCTCGAAAGAGAACCGGCGCACAGGTGCTGCATGGCTGTCGTCAGCTCGTGTCGTGAGATGTTGGGTTAAGTCCCGCAACGAGCGCAACCCTTGTCCTTAGTTGCTACGCAAGAGCACTCTAAGGAGACTGCCGGTGACAAACCGGAGGAAGGTGGGGATGACGTCAAGTCCTCATGGCCCTTATGGGTAGGGCTTCACACGTCATACAATGGTCGGAACAGAGGGTTGCCAACCCGCGAGGGGGAGCTAATCCCAGAAAACCGATCGTAGTCCGGATTGCACTCTGCAACTCGAGTGCATGAAGCTGGAATCGCTAGTAATCGCGGATCAGCATGCCGCGGTGAATACGTTCCCGGGTCTTGTACACACCGCCCGTCACACCATGGGAGTGGGTTTTACCAGAAGTGGCTAGTCTAACCGCAAGGAGGACGGTCACCACGGTAGGATTCATGACTGGGGTGAAGTCGTAACAAGGTAGCCGTATCGGAAGGTGCGGCTGGATCACCTCCTTTCCAGAGCTTCTCGCAAAGTTGAGCGCTCACGCTTATCGGCTGTAAATTAAAGACAGACTCAGGGGTCTGTAGCTCAGTCGGTTAGAGCACCGTCTTGATAAGGCGGGGGTCGTTGGTTCGAATCCAACCAGACCCACCATTGTCTTGTCTGGCGTGTCGGTGATCGTTAGCGCTTTAGCGCTTACGAGCAGCCCATGCCGAGAGGCGGTAGGTACCTGAGGAAATCTGTACTCATGGGGGCATAGCTCAGCTGGGAGAGCACCTGCTTTGCAAGCAGGGGGTCGTCGGTTCGATCCCGTCTGCCTCCACCAATCCTCAATGACAAGCGTTCGACGTCGTCGAATCTTTGTCATTGGCGATTGAGCCAGTCAGAGTGATATCAACAGATATCGGCTGTCGTTCTTTAACAATCTGGAAGAAGTAAGTAATTTGGATAGCGGAAGCGTCTTGAGATGGACGTGAAAGTTATCCGGGTTGTGATTGTATCGATGTATCTCAAGATGATTCGAACTCTATGTTCGACTCAATTGGAATACGGCACAACGCGAGAACTCAACCTGTAGCGACTGTCGCGTCGAAAGATGAGACAGACTCGTTATAGGGTCAAGCGAACAAGTGCATGTGGTGGATGCCTTGGCGATCACAGGCGATGAAGGACGCGGTAGCCTGCGAAAAGCTACGGGGAGCTGGCAAACGAGCTTTGATCCGTAGATGTCCGAATGGGGAAACCCACTCCTTTTGGAGTATCCATGGCTGAATACATAGGCCATGCGAAGCGAACGCGGTGAACTGAAACATCTAAGTAACCGCAGGAAAAGAAATCAACCGAGATTCCCAAAGTAGTGGCGAGCGAAATGGGATGAGCCTTGTACTCTTTATTTGTATTGTTAGCCGAACGCTCTGGAAAGTGCGGCCATAGCAGGTGATAGCCCTGTAGGCGAAAACAGTATGAAAGAACTAGGTGTACGACAAGTAGGGCGGGACACGTGAAATCCTGTCTGAAGATGGGGGGACCATCCTCCAAGGCTAAATACTCGTGATCGACCGATAGTGAACCAGTACCGTGAGGGAAAGGCGAAAAGAACCCCGGGAGGGGAGTGAAATAGATCCTGAAACCGCATGCATACAAACAGTCGGAGCCTCGTAAGGGGTGACGGCGTACCTTTTGTATAATGGGTCAGCGACTTACGTTCAGTAGCAAGCTTAACCGTATAGGGCAGGCGTAGCGAAAGCGAGTCCGAATAGGGCGTTCAGTTGCTGGGCGTAGACCCGAAACCAAGTGATCTATCCATGGCCAGGATGAAGGTGCGGTAACACGTACTGGAGGTCCGAACCCACTAACGTTGAAAAGTTAGGGGATGAGCTGTGGATAGGGGTGAAAGGCTAAACAAACTTGGAAATAGCTGGTTCTCTCCGAAAACTATTTAGGTAGTGCCTCGTGTCTCACCTTCGGGGGTAGAGCACTGTCATGGTTGGGGGGTCTATTGCAGATTACCCCGCCATAGCAAACTCCGAATACCGAAGAGTGCAATCACGGGAGACAGACATCGGGTGCTAACGTCCGGTGTCAAGAGGGAAACAACCCAGACCGCCAGCTAAGGTCCCCAAATATAGCTAAGTGGGAAACGAAGTGGGAAGGCTAAAACAGTCAGGAGGTTGGCTTAGAAGCAGCCACCCTTTAAAGAAAGCGTAATAGCTCACTGATCGAGTCGTCCTGCGCGGAAGATGTAACGGGGCTAAGCTATATACCGAAGCTGCGGATGCGTGCTTTGCACGCATGGTAGGAGAGCGTTCCGTAAGCCTGCGAAGGTGCGTTGAAAAGCGTGCTGGAGGTATCGGAAGTGCGAATGCTGACATGAGTAGCGATAAAGGGGGTGAAAGGCCCCCTCGCCGTAAGCCCAAGGTTTCCTACGCAACGTTCATCGGCGTAGGGTGAGTCGGCCCCTAAGGCGAGGCAGAAATGCGTAGCTGATGGGAAGCAGGTCAATATTCCTGCACCATTGTTAGATGCGATGGGGGGACGGATCGCGGAAGGTTGTCCGGGTGTTGGAAGTCCCGGTCGCTGCATTGGAGAAGGCACTTAGGCAAATCCGGGTGCGCAATTCAAGGGTGTGGCGCGAGCTCCCTCGGGAGCGAAGCAATTGGAAGTGGTTCCAAGAAAAGCCTCTAAGCTTCAGTCTAACGATGACCGTACCGCAAACCGACACAGGTGGGCGAGATGAGTATTCTAAGGCGCTTGAGAGAACTCGGGAGAAGGAACTCGGCAAATTGGTACCGTAACTTCGGGATAAGGTACGCCCTTGTAGCTTGATGCGCCTGCGCGCAGAGGGTGAAGGGGTTGCAATAAACTGGTGGCTGCGACTGTTTAATAAAAACACAGCACTCTGCAAACACGAAAGTGGACGTATAGGGTGTGACGCCTGCCCGGTGCCGGAAGATTAAATGATGGGGTGCAAGCTCTTGATTGAAGTCCCGGTAAACGGCGGCCGTAACTATAACGGTCCTAAGGTAGCGAAATTCCTTGTCGGGTAAGTTCCGACCTGCACGAATGGCGTAACGATGGCCACACTGTCTCCTCCCGAGACTCAGCGAAGTTGAAGTGTTTGTGATGATGCAATCTACCCGCGGCTAGACGGAAAGACCCCATGAACCTTTACTGTAGCTTTGCATTGGACTTTGAACCGATCTGTGTAGGATAGGTGGGAGGCTATGAAACCGGAACGCTAGTTTCGGTGGAGCCGTCCTTGAAATACCACCCTGGTTTGTTTGAGGTTCTAACCTTGGCCCGTGATCCGGGTCGGGGACAGTGCATGGTAGGCAGTTTGACTGGGGCGGTCTCCTCCCAAAGCGTAACGGAGGAGTACGAAGGTACGCTAGGTACGGTCGGAAATCGTGCTGATAGTGCAATGGCATAAGCGTGCTTAACTGCGAGACCGACAAGTCGAGCAGGTGCGAAAGCAGGTCATAGTGATCCGGTGGTTCTGTATGGAAGGGCCATCGCTCAACGGATAAAAGGTACTCTGGGGATAACAGGCTGATACCGCCCAAGAGTTCATATCGACGGCGGTGTTTGGCACCTCGATGTCGGCTCATCTCATCCTGGGGCTGTAGCCGGTCCCAAGGGTATGGCTGTTCGCCATTTAAAGAGGTACGTGAGCTGGGTTTAAAACGTCGTGAGACAGTTTGGTCCCTATCTGCCGTGGGCGTTGGATATTTGAAGGGGGCTGCTCCTAGTACGAGAGGACCGGAGTGGACGAACCTCTGGTGTACCGGTTGTCACGCCAGTGGCATCGCCGGGTAGCTATGTTCGGAAGAGATAACCGCTGAAAGCATCTAAGCGGGAAACTCGCCTTAAGATGAGATATCCCTGGGGACTAGATCCCCTTGAAGGGTCGTTCGAGACCAGGACGTTGATAGGTCAGGTGTGTAAGCGCAGTAATGCGTTCAGCTAACTGATACTAATTGCCCGTAAGGCTTGATCCTATAACAAGTCTGCCTTGTAGATCTGCGCCGTGTGTAAGCACTGGCCGCGATCCAAAGCGACAAGTTGGATTCTCGTGTGTGATACACACAACCAAAATTACTGCTTCTTCCCAGATTGGTCGCGTTGCGAAGCAGCGCGACAACCCTCTTTGCCTGATGACCATAGCGAGTCGGTCCCACCCCTTCCCATCCCGAACAGGACCGTGAAACGACTCTACGCCGATGATAGTGCGGATTCCCGTGTGAAAGTAGGTAATCGTCAGGCTCCCTAAGCCAGAAACCCCCGCCCGAAAGGCGGGGGTTTTTGCATTGGCGCGGCGGAAAGTGGGACAGCCGCGAGGGCGCAGTTGTCGTTGGCGCATCTCTTCTCCCCGTCATTGGCGCAACTTCCAACGCGCCGAGCATGTCGGTGCGTGACAGTCGCGACATCGACTCACTTCGGGATCCTGCAGTTCGTCAATTGCCGACATGTCTCAGCTCAACCGATCTGCGATGCGTGCCCGGCAACCACACGCCAGTCGCTTCCCGACCGGCGCCACAGGCGCGTATAGGCAAACATCCCGTTGAATGCGGCGCCGTCGAAACGACCGGCAAGCATCGCCTTCGCCGTGGTGACAATCATCTCGCCGATCATCTTCGTCCCCATCTCCTGGATATCGAGGGCGTCGAGGCGCAACAGCTTCGCACGATGCGCGGACAGATCGTCGTGCTTCGCAATGACTTCCCCGGTCGGGACGGTGAAGATCAGGTCGTCATCGAGCAACGTGTCGAGTGCGTCGACGTCGTTGGCGAGCATCGCCGCTCGAAGTGCGGCTTCATACGGTTCGATGACTGCACGAACTGCATCCATATCGGGCCTCGCATCAGTTCGAAGGGTCAGGATTTCACGCATGCTCGCCGGGCGGCCGCGGTGGCCTTCGCATTCCGGCATTACAGCCACTCGACAAAGACTACTCCGCTTTCGACAGCATCTGACGCCGCACCATCATCAGCCAGCAGACGCCGATCGACGCGAGGTCGGGCCGGCAGCGTATCAATGCTCCGGTTGCCCCGTATTGACGTCGCGTCGAAACGCGCCCGGACTCGTCCCTGTCCATTTCCGGAACGCGCGATGAAACGCGCTGGGTTCGGTGAAGCCCAGTTCGGCCGCGATTTCCGCGACGCTGAGCCGGTGTGCGCGCAGCAGCGACTGGGCCAGTGCGCCGCGCAGCTCGTCCTTGATCGACGCGAAGCTCTGACCCTCGCTGCGCAGGCGTCGCCGCAGCGTCGCGGGCGTCGTGCCGAGGCGCACGGCCAGCGTGTCGAAGTCCGGCCACTCTGCGGCCGGCAGTGCCTTCAGGTGCGCGCGCGTTTTTGCCACCCAGCCGGTGTCGTGCCGGTAGCGCACCAGCAGATTGCCGGGCGCGCCGCGCAGGAAGGTCTTCAGTGCCTGTGCGGAGCGGATCGTCGGGAGCGCGAGATACGCGGCGTTGAAGGCGAGCCGGCTGTCGGGCCGGTCGAAATGGACCGGTACCCCGAAGAACTGGTGGTAATCGGTGCGGTGGTCGGGGCTCGGGCACGCGAAATCGATGCGCTGCAGCGGAATGCGCCGGCCAATCAGCCAGCAGGCGACGCCGAGCAGGATCAGCCAGAACGTCCGGTAAGCGAACGCGGAATAGGGCGCGCCCGCCTGCTTGAGCACGATCTGGGCCTGTCCGTCGGCGACCACGAGCTCGCCGTGCGGCTCGTCCAGCACCACGCGCAGGAATTGCAGCGCACGCCGCAGCGCCTTCTCGAGCGTGCCCGCGTCCAGCACGGCATGGCACAGCAGCATGAAGCTGCCACGCCGCATCGGTCGGGCCGCGAGCCCGAAAAATTCGTCGTCGATCGCGCTGGCGATCGCCAGCCACAGCCGGCCATACTGCTGCGGCGTGACGGGCCCGCGCACGGCGGCCGGCAGGCCGGCCGCGTGCAGCACCGGCCCGGCCGGAATCCGTTGCCGGCGCAGGCTCTCGAGCGCATCCTCGACGAAATCGGGCGAGATCATCTGCGGCCCCATGTTTTCATGCCCTCCAGACATGGCAAAACCGATCACGATTCTAGATTCTGTTTGTCATTGATTGCAATGTGACTGCTGTCTACCATCATCGATATACCCTCGGTTCGCCGGCGGTCATAACGAACAGGAGACACGCATGCGTGATGGAGCAACTGCCCGGGAGGTGCCGGCCTACGCCGACGCCGTCGCCGGCTTCCGTATCGAGACCGCCGCCGCATATCTGCACGGCGACCTGGAGCAGGGCCTGAACGCCTGCGTCGAATGCTGCGACCGGCATGCGGCGGCGGACCCGAACGCGATCGCACTCGACTGGATCGACGCTGGCGGCAGGCATCGCAGTTTCACGTTCGCGCAGATGCAGGCGCTGTCGGCGCGCGTCGCGAACCTGCTGGTCGAGCAGGGCGTGAAGCCGGGTGACGTGGTGGCCGGCCTGTTGCCGCGCACGCCCGAACTCGTCGCGACGATCCTCGGCACGTGGCGCGCGGGCGCCGTCTACCAGCCGCTTTTCACCGCGTTCGGACCGAAGGCGATCGAGCACCGGCTGCGCATGAGCGATGCGCGGCTGATCGTCACCAACATCGCGAATCGCGCGAAGCTCGACGAGATCGTGGATTGCCCGCCGGTGGCGACGGTGTGCGAGCCGGGCGACACGCTGCCGGCCCGCGATATCGATTTCCGTACGGCACTCGATGCGCAGTCAGGCACGTTCGAACCGGTGCTGCGCAAGGGGACCGACCTGTTCATGATGATGTCGACGTCGGGCACGACGGGTTTGCCGAAGGGCGTGCCGGTGCCGCTGCGCGCACTGCTTGCGTTCGGCGCATACATGCGCGACGCGGTGGACCTGCGCCCCAGCGACCGCTTCTGGAACATCGCCGATCCGGGTTGGGCATACGGTCTCTACTACGCGATCACGGGCCCGCTGCTGCTCGGCCATGCGACGACGCTGTACGAAGGCAGCTTCACCGTCGACAGCACCTGCGACGTGATCGAACGGCTCGGCATCACGAGCCTCGCCGGTTCGCCGACCGCGTACCGGATGCTGATGGCGGCCGGCACCGAAGTGGCGGCACGGCTGAAAGGGCAACTGCGGGTCGTCAGCAGCGCGGGCGAACCGCTGAATCCGGAAGTCGTGCGCTGGTTCCACGCGGCGCTCGGCGCGCCGATCCACGATCACTACGGCCAGACCGAACTCGGGATGGTCGTAAACAACCATCACGGGCTCACGCACGTCGTCCATGTCGGTTCGGCCGGTCTCGCGATGCCCGGCTATCGCGTCGCGGTACTCGACGAAGCCGGTCGCGAGCTCGGCCCGGGCGAGCCCGGTAACCTCGCGATCGACATCGCACGCTCGCCGCTGCTGTGGTTCACCGGCTACTGGCAGCAGGATACGCCGGCGATCGCGAGCGGCTACTACCGGACCGGCGACAACGTCGAACTCGAGCCGGACGGCACCGTGAGCTTCATCGGCCGCGCGGACGACGTGATCACGTCGTCCGGTTACCGGATCGGCCCGTTCGACGTGGAAAGCGCGCTGATCGAGCATCCGGCCGTCAGCGAGGCCGCGGTGATCGGCGTGCCGGATCCGGAGCGCACGGAGATCGTCAAGGCGTTCGTCGTGCTGTCGAAAGGTTTTGAAGGCACGCCGGCGCTGGCCGACGAACTGAGCCAGCACGTGAAGCGGCGGCTGTCGGCGCACGCGTATCCGCGCGCGATCGACTTCGTCGACGCGCTGCCGAAAACCCCGAGCGGCAAGATCCAGCGCTTCGTTTTGCGCAAGATGGAAGCCGAGAAGACCGCTCAATCCTGAAGACTGAATACGGAGTGCGAATGAATATCGAGGATCGCGTTTTTCTGATTACGGGCGCCGGTTCGGGCCTCGGCGCCGCAGTGGCGCGCATGGTGGTGGCCGAAGGCGGCAAGGCGGTTTTGCTGGACGTCAATGAGGATGCCGGCACGAGCCTCGCGCACGAACTCGGTGCGGCTGCATGCTTCGTGAAGACCGACGTGACGAGCGAAGCCGACGGGCAAGCTGCCGTCGCCGCCGCGCGCGACGCGTTCGGCCGCATCGATGCGCTCGTGAACTGCGCGGGCGTCGCGCCGGGCGAGAAAGTCGTCGGCCGCGAAGGTCCGCATTCGCTCGAGCGCTTCGCGCGCGCGGTGTCGATCAACTTGGTCGGCACGTTCAACATGATCCGCCTGGCGGCCGAAGTAATGTCGAAGCAGGACGCCGACGCGCAAGGCGAGCGCGGCGTGATCGTCAACACCGCGTCTGTCGCGGCGTTCGACGGACAGATCGGGCAAGCCGCGTATGCGGCATCGAAGAGCGGCGTGGTGGGCATGACGCTGCCGATCGCGCGCGAACTCGCGCGGTTCGGCATTCGCGTGGTGACGATCGCGCCGGGCATCTTCGCGACGCCGATGATGGCCGGCATGCCGCAGGACGTGCAGGACGCGCTCGGCAAGAGCGTGCCTTTCCCGCCGCGGCTCGGCCGCCCCGACGAATTCGCGGCGCTGGTGCGCCACATCGCCGAGAACACGATGCTGAACGGCGAAGTCATCCGTCTCGATGGCGCGTTGCGCATGGCGCCGCGCTGAAACTGGAACTGGAGAAACTCGATCATGACGACACAGGATCCGATCGTAATCGTCGGTGCTGCACGCACGCCGATGGGTGGTTTTCAGGGCGACCTCGCCGGGGCCAGCGCGAGCGAGCTCGGCGCGGCGGCGATTCGCGCGGCGCTCGAGCGCGCGCGCGTGCCGGCCGAGCGCATCGATGAAATCGTGTTCGGCTGCGTGCTGCCGGCCGGCCAGGGTCAGGCGCCGGCGCGGCAGGCCGCGCTGAAGGCCGGATTGCCGCTGGCCGCAGGCGCGACCACGGTCAACAAGATGTGCGGCTCCGGGATGAAGGCCGCGATGTTCGCGCACGACCTGCTGCTGGCCGGGTCGGCGGACGTGGCGGTCGCGGGCGGGATGGAGAGCATGACCAATGCGCCGTACCTGCTGCCGAAGGCGCGCGCGGGAATGCGCATGGGTCACGGCCAGGTACTCGACCACATGTTCCTCGACGGGCTCGAGGACGCGTACGACAAGGGCCGGCTGATGGGCACGTTCGCGGAGGATTGCGCGCAGGCCTACCAGTTCACGCGCGAGGAGCAGGATGCGTTCGCGATCGCGTCGCTGACGCGCGCGCAACGTGCGATCGCGGAAGGGCGCTTCACGTCGGAGGTCGCGCCGGTGACCGTGAAGGCCGGCAAGATCGAAGCGGTGGTCTCGATCGACGAGCAACCGGGCAAGGCGAAGCTCGACAAGATTCCGACGCTCAAGCCGGCGTTCCGCGAAGGCGGCACGGTGACGGCGGCCAATTCGTCGTCGATTTCCGACGGCGCGGCCGCGCTCGTGATGATGCGTCGCTCGGAAGCGGAGCGGCTCGGCCTCACGCCGAAGGCCGTGATCGTCGGGCATTCGACCTACGCGAACAAGCCGGGCCTGTTCGCGACGGCACCGATCGGTGCAATTCGCAAGCTGACCGAAAAAACCGGCTGGAACCTGCGCGACGTCGACCTGTTCGAGATCAACGAAGCCTTCGCGGTGGTCGTGATGGCCGCGATGCGCGATCTCGACCTGTCGCACGACAAGGTCAACGTGCACGGCGGCGCGTGTGCGCTCGGCCATCCGATCGGCGCATCGGGTGCACGCGTGATGGTGACGCTGCTGGCCGCGCTCGAATCGTATGGCCTGAAGCGCGGCATCGCATCGCTGTGCATCGGCGGCGGCGAGGCGACGGCGATCGCAATCGAGCGCGTCGCGTAACGCGAACACGTTCACGCGTCACGCGCGGGACGGCACGTACGCCGTCTCTCGCGACGCGGGCGGCGGGCATCGTGCCCGTCGCCCGTTTTGTTTTCCCGGGAACGCGATCGCGCTACGCGCTCGCGCCCGGCGACACCGCACCGCATGCGCGGATCACGAGCTGCACGACGTGCTCGGTCTTCTCGGCGAAGGCCTTCTGCGTGAATGCACGCTTGCCGCTCAGTGCGCGGATCTGCGCATCGAAATCCGCATAGTGCTGCGTGGTCGCCCAGATCAGATACATCAATGCGTGCGCATCGATCGGTGCAAGCAGGCCGCGCGCGATCCAGCCTTCGATCACGTTCACGCGTGTGTCGAACCACGGCTTCACACGTTCCGACAGAATGTCCTGCATGTGCTCGGCGCCGTGAATGATCTCGTTGGCCCACACTTTCGAGCCGAGCGGGCGCCGTCGCGACAGATCCATCTTCGCCCGCACGTAGCTGCCGATCGCCACGACCGGATCGTCGCCGGCCTCGAACGAGCCGGCCGCGCGGTGCCAGTCTTCGAACAGGTCATCGAGCACACGGCGGTACAACGCAAGCTTCGTCGGGAAGTAGTAATGCAGGTTCGCCTTCGGCAGGCCGGCACGCTCGGCGATCATCGCGGTGCTCGCGCCGTCGAGCCCGCGCTCCGCGAACACGGCTTCCGCGCAGGCCAGCAGATGCGCTTCGTTGGACTCGCGGATGTGCGCCTTGCGTCGCCGCAAAGGCGTGCCCGTTTCGTCGTGGCCGCTGGCTGCGGTGGCCGCTTCGTCATGTCTCATCGTTGCCCTCGCGCGGCATGGGTGCCGCGTTGGGCTTCATTCTAGTCGCAGGTCCGCATCGAACGCACCTGCGCGATGCATTCGTGCGGGCGCGATGCTGCGATGCGATGGCACGGTTCTCGCTCGAACAGGTCACGCAAGAAAGACGTTGCGCTCGACATTTTGATGGTCTAAAACCTGTCCAATCGGACAGGATTCGACGAGCAGCGAAACGCAGTGCCAGCGCCCCGCCGATCGATCGGACGAATCGCACGAACGATGCGCACCTGCACCTCGCAGGTGCGGGGGTTTGCCCCGACAGCAGCAATGCGTGCACCGGCATCGACCGGATCACGACATGACCGACCCCACAGGAGCGATACGAATGGACACGGTATCGGAAACAGTGAAGCGGGCAGCATTCGACACGTCGATCAAGGTCGACGGCAGACGGTTGTGGGACAGCCTGATGGAGGTGGCGAAGATCGGCGCGACGCCGAAGGGCGGCGTCTGCCGCCTCGCGCTGACCGATCTCGACAAGGCCGGCCGCGACCTGATCGTCGGCTGGGCGAAGGCGGCGGGCTGCACGGTGACGGTCGATACGATGGGCAACGTATTCATGCGTCGCGCGGGGCGCGTGGCCGACGCGGCGCCGGTCGTCACCGGCTCGCACGCGGATTCGCAGCCGACGGGCGGCCGCTTCGACGGCATCTACGGCGTGCTCGGCGGCCTCGAGGTGATTCGGAGTCTGAACGATCACGGCATCGAGACCGAGCATCCGATCGAGGTCGTGATCTGGACCAACGAGGAAGGCTCGCGCTTCGCACCGGCGATGGTCGCGTCGGGCGTTTTCGCGGGCGTGTTTTCGCTCGAATACGGGCTGTCGCGCAAGGACGTCGACGGCAAGACGATCGGCGAGGAACTGGCGCGCATCGGCTATGCCGGCGACGTGCCGTGCGGCGGCCGCAAGCTGCATGCGGCGTTCGAGCTGCATATCGAACAGGGGCCGATTCTCGAAGCGGAGTGCAAGACGATCGGCGTGGTGACCGACGCGCAGGGGCAGCGCTGGTATGAGATCACGTTCACCGGCCAGGAAGCGCATGCGGGGCCCACGCCGATGCCGCGCCGCCGCGACGCGCTGCTCGGCGCGTCGCGCGTCGTCGATCTCGTGAACCGGATCGGCCTCGATCACGCGCCGTTCGGTTGCGCGACGGTCGGGATGATGCAGGTTCATCCGAACTCGCGCAACGTGATTCCGGGCCGCGTGTTCTTCACCGTCGATTTCCGTCATCCGGACGATGCCGTGCTCGCGAAGATGGACGCTGCGCTGCGCGACGGCGTCGCGCGCATCGCGGGCGAGATCGGGCTCGAGACCGCGCTCGAGCAGATTTTCTACTACAAGCCCGTCGCGTTCGATCCGGCCTGCGTGGCGGCCGTGCGCGACGCGGCCGACCGCTTCGGCTACTCGCATCGCGACATCGTGTCGGGTGCGGGACACGACGCGTGCTATCTGGCCCAGGTCGCGCCGACGTCGATGGTGTTCGTGCCCTGCGTCGACGGCATCAGCCACAACGAGATCGAGGACGCGACGCCTGCGTGGATCGAGGCAGGCGCGAACGTGCTGCTGCACGCGATGCTCTCGCGTGCATGCGAGCCGGCTTCATGACGGATCGAATCTAGCGCGGCCGGCAGGCTGCCCATCGCCTGACCGTAGCACTCCAAAATATAGCCGACCCGACTGTGCGTTCGCAGCCGGCGGGGACGGCTTCGTCTCCACCCAGTCGAAGGAACGCGTATGACCACCAAGCCAACCGGCGATATCGCCGCGCATCGCCTGACGTCCACGCAACTCTCGTGCGAATTCGCCGATATCGCGCCGCTGCTCGATCCGACTGCCGCCGCGGCCGCCGCCAGCCGCTGCCACTACTGCTACGACGCGCCGTGCGTGCAGGCTTGTCCGACGCAGATCGATATCCCAAGCTTCATCCGCAAGATCGGCAACGGCAACCTGAAGGGCGCGGCGACCGACATCCTGTCTGCCAATCCACTCGGCGGAATGTGTGCACGCGTGTGTCCGACCGAGATCCTGTGCGAAGGCGCGTGCGTGCGCAATCACCAGGACGCGCAGCCGGTCGCGATCGGCGCGCTGCAGCGGCACGCGACCGACTGGGCGATGGCGACCGGTGCGGTGCGCTTCACGCGTGCGCCCGATACGGGGCGGCATGTCGCGGTGGTCGGCGCGGGGCCGGCCGGGCTCGCCTGCGCGCACCGGCTCGCGCTGGCCGGCCATCGCGTCACGCTGTTCGACGCGCGGCCGAAGGCGGGCGGCTTGAACGAATATGGCATCGCCGCGTATAAGACCGTCGACGATTTCGCGCAGCGCGAAGTCGAGTGGCTGCTGTCGGTCGGCGGTATCGCGCTGGAGACGGGCGTCGCGCTCGGCCGCGACGTGACGCTCGACGCATTGCGCGAGCAGCATGATGCGGTGTTTCTCGCGATGGGCCTGGGCGGCGTGCGCACGCTCGCGATCGACGGCGAGCAGTTGACCGGCGTGATGAACGCGGTCGACTTCATCGAGCAGGTGCGACAGGCCGACGGGCTGGAGAACGTGCCGGTCGGGCGGCGCGTGGTCGTGATCGGCGGCGGCAACACGGCGATCGATGCGTCCGTGCAGAGCCGCAAGCTCGGCGCCGAACGCGTGACGATGGTGTACCGGCGCGGCGTGGACGCGATGAGCGCGACGTGGGCCGAACGCGAGTTCGCGCAAAAGAGCGGCGTCACGCTCGTCACGCACGCGAAGCCGGTGCGCATCGCGGGCGCGGACGGGCACGTGACGGGCGTCGAATTCGAGGTCGCGTCGGGCGAACGCTTCACCGTCGACGCGGACATGGTGCTGAAGGCAATCGGCCAGACGCTGGTGCCGGACAGCATCGCGGCCGCATTGCTGACGGCGGACGGTACACGCATCGCGGTCGATGCGGACGGACGCACCGCGTTGCCCGACGTGTGGGCCGGCGGCGATTGCGCGGCGACGGGCGGTATCGACCTCACGGTGCAGGCCGTGCAGGACGGCAAGCGCGCCTCGGCTTCGATCGACGCGGCGCTCGCGCAGCGCGACGCCAAGGCCGCGTGAGCGCGGCCCACGCAACGGCATCGCGCATGCCGCGCGGATCACGATAAACGCCCCATTTTCACGGAGCCGAACATGGCCGACCTTCGCTGCACCATCGCAGGCATCACTTCGCCGAATCCCTTCTGGCTCGCGTCCGCGCCGCCGACCGACAAGGCCTACAACGTCAATCGCGCGTTCGAGGCGGGCTGGGGCGGCGTCGTCTGGAAGACGCTCGGGCTCGATCCGCACGTCGTCAACGTCAGCTCGCGCTACGGCGCGGTGCAGTGGAACGGCCAGCGGATCGCCGGGCTGAACAACATCGAGCTGATCACCGACCGTCCGCTCGACGTGAACCTGAGAGAGATCGCGCAGGTGAAGCGCGACTGGCCCGACCGCGCGCTGATCGTGTCGCTGATGGTGCCGTGCAACGAGCGCGACTGGAAATGGATCCTGCCGCTCGTCGAGGACACGGGCGCCGACGCGGTCGAGCTGAACTTCGGCTGCCCGCACGGGATGAGCGAGCGCGGGATGGGCGCGGCCGTCGGGCAGGTGCCGGAATACGTCGAGATGGTCACGCGCTGGGTCAAGGAAGGCACGAAGCTGCCGTGCCTCGTGAAGCTCACGCCGAACATCAGCGACATCCGGATGGGCTCGCGCGCCGCCTACAAGGGCGGCGCGGACGGCGTGTCGCTGATCAACACGATCAACTCGATCGTCGCGGTGGACCTCGACCAGATGGCGCCGATGCCGACCGTCGACGGCAAGGGCACGCACGGCGGCTATTGCGGCCCCGCGGTCAAGCCGATCGCGCTGAACATGGTCGCGGAGATCGCGCGCGACCCGGAAACGCCGAACCTGCCGATTTCCGGCATCGGCGGGATTTCGTCGTGGCGCGACGCGGCCGAGTTCATGGTGCTCGGCGCCGGCAGCGTGCAGGTATGCACCGCCGCGATGCACTACGGCTTCCGGATCGTGACGGATCTCGCCGACGGGCTGTCGAACTGGATGGACGAGAAGGGCTACGCGACGCTCGACGACATCCGCGGCCGCGCGGTGCCGAACGTCACCGACTGGAAATACCTGAACCTGAAATACGACATCAAGGCGCGCATCGACCAGGACCGCTGCATCCAGTGCGGGTTGTGCCATATCGCGTGCGAGGACACGTCGCACCAGGCGATCACCGCCCAGAAGGACGGCGTGCGGCATTTCGAAGTGGTGGACGCGGAGTGCGTCGGGTGCAATCTTTGCATGCATGTGTGTCCAGTCGAGCAATGCATCACGATGGAGCGGGTCGACGCCGGCGACTATGCGAACTGGACCACGCATCCGAACAATCCGGCGCGTGCCGACGCGGGTGCGGGCCCGGTGGAACCCGCGAAGCACGCGAAGGCGGCCTGACCGGCGGCCGGCGGCGCGGGAGGGGCCGCGCCGCCGCTTGTGTCCTGTTTCGCCGGCATCGCGCGATGCCGGCGCCGACGTTTACGTGGAGCGCTTTCGATGAAACCAGCAGCGATTCCCGCCGATGCCGACAGCGCCGCGGCGCCGGCCGGCAGCCTGTACAACGACGACCTCGCGCCGACGACGGCGGCGCAGCGCACATGGCGGTGGTACCACTTCGCGGCGCTGTGGGTCGGGATGGTGATGAACATCGCGTCGTACATGCTCGCGGCCGGGCTGATCCAGGAAGGCATGTCGCCGTGGCAGGCGGTGCTGACCGTGTTGCTCGGCAACCTGATCGTGCTCGTGCCGATGCTGCTGGTCGGCCATGCGGGCGCGAAGCACGGAATTCCGTACGCGGTGCTCGTGCGCGCGTCGTTCGGCACGCAGGGCGCGAAGTTGCCGGCATTGCTGCGCGCGATCGTCGCGTGCGGCTGGTACGGCATCCAGACCTGGCTTGGCGGCAGCGCAATCTACACGCTGCTGAACATCCTGACCGGCAACGCGCTGCACGGCGCGGCGCTGCCGGTGATCGGCATCTCGTTCGGGCAGCTCGCGTGCTTCCTGGTGTTCTGGGCGCTGCAGCTTTACTTCATCCTGCACGGCACCGATTCGATCCGCTGGCTCGAGAGCTGGTCGGCGCCGATCAAGGTCGTAATGTGCGTCGCGCTCGTATGGTGGGCGACGTCGCAGGCGGGCGGCGTCGGCTCGATGCTGTCGGCGCCGTCGCAATTCGTCGCGGGCGGCAAGAAGGCCGGACTCTTCTGGGCGACGTTCTGGCCGGGCCTGACCGCGATGGTCGGCTTCTGGGCGACGCTCGCGCTGAACATTCCCGACTTCACGCGCTTCGCGCATTCGCAGCGCGACCAGATGATCGGTCAGTCGATCGGGCTGCCGCTGCCGATGGCGCTGCTGTCGGTGGTGTCGGTCGTCGTGACGTCGGCGACCGTCGTGATCTACGGCAACGCGATCTGGGATCCGATCGACCTGACGAGCCGGATGACCGGTGTCGGCGTCGGCATCGCGCTCGTGATCCTCACGCTCGACACGATGTGCTGCAACCTCGCGGCGAACCTCGTCGGCCCCGCTTACGATTTCTCTAGCCTGTGGCCGAAGGCGATCTCGTATCGCACCGGGGGGATGATCACCGCGACGATCGCGATCGTGATGATGCCGTGGAAGATCCTCGCGACGACGGACGGCTACATCTTCACCTGGCTCGTCGGCTATTCGGCGCTGCTGGGCCCGGTCGCGGGCATCCTGATGGTCGACTACTTCCTGATTCGCGGCACGCGGCTCGATACGCACGCGCTGTTCGACGAGCGCGGCGACTTCAGCTATGCGCGCGGCTGGAACCCGGCCGCGCTGGCCGCGCTCGCGATCGGCGTGCTGCCGAACCTGCCCGGCTTCCTGCACACCGCATTCCCGGCGTCGTTCCCCAACGTGCCGGCCTTCTTCAACACGCTTTACACGTACGCGTGGTTCGTCGGCCTCGTGCTGGCGTCCGGCGTGTACGGCACCTGGATGAAGTGGCGCGCAGCACAGCGCGCGCAGATCGCGAGCGCGTGATGCGTGATGCGTGAATGCATGCGGCACCCGACAATCAACGAGGAGGCAACGACATGGCAATCCTGATTCGCGGCGGCACCGTGGTCGATGCGGACCGCACCTATCGCGCGGACGTACTGTGTGCCGACCCGCAGGACGGCGGCACGATCCTGCAGATCGCCGAGACGATCGACGCGCCGGCCGGCGCGACGGTGGTCGACGCACACGACCAGTACGTGATGCCGGGCGGCATCGATCCGCATACGCACATGGAACTGCCGTTCATGGGCACGACGGCGAGCGACGATTTCTATTCGGGGACGGCCGCCGGGCTGTCGGGCGGCACGACGAGCATCATCGACTTCGTGATCCCGAGCCCGAAGCAGCCGCTGATGGACGCATTCCGCGAATGGCGCGGCTGGGCCGAGAAGGCGGCGGCCGACTACGGTTTTCACGTGGCCGTCACGTGGTGGGACGAATCGGTGCACCGCGACATGGGCACGCTCGTGCGCGAGCACGGCGTGTCGAGCTTCAAGCACTTCATGGCGTACAAGAACGCGATCATGGCCGACGACGAGGTGCTCGTGAACAGCTTCTCGCGTTCGCTCGAACTCGGCGCGCTGCCGACCGTGCACGCGGAGAACGGCGAACTCGTGTTCCGGCTGCAGCAGGCGCTGCTCGCGCGTGGAATGACCGGGCCGGAGGCGCATCCGCTGTCGCGTCCGCCGGAGGTCGAGGGCGAGGCCGCGAACCGCGCGATCCGCATCGCGCAGGTGCTTGGCGTGCCCGTGTATATCGTGCACGTGTCGTCGAAGGACGCGGTCGATGCGATCACGCGCGCGCGCAGCGAAGGGCTGCGCGTGTTCGGCGAAGTGCTGCCGGGTCACCTGGTGATCGACGAGGCCGTTTATCGCGACCCGGACTGGACGCGTGCGGCCGCGCACGTGATGAGCCCGCCGTTTCGCTCGGCCGAGCATCGCGAGGCGCTGTGGCGCGGGCTGCAGGCCGGCCAGCTGCATACGACGGCGACCGACCACTGCGTGTTCTGCGCGTCGCAGAAGGCGATGGGCCGCGAGGACTTCACGAAGATTCCGAACGGCTGCGGCGGCGTCGAGGACCGCATGTCGGTGCTGTGGCATCACGGCGTGAATCATGGCCGCATCACGCAGAACGAGTTTGTGCGGATCACGTCGACGAACGCCGCGCAGATCTTCAACCTGTATCCGCGCAAGGGGGCCGTGCAGGTCGGCGCCGATGCCGACCTCGTCGTGTGGGATCCGGCCGCGACGAAGACGATCTCGGTGAAGATCCATCACCAGCAGGTCGACTTCAACGTGTTCGAAGGAATGACCGTGCAGGGCGTCGCGACGCACACGCTCACGCGCGGCGCGCTCGCATGGGCCGACGGCGAGCTGCGTGCGGTGCGCGGCGCGGGCCGCTACCTGGAGCGGCCGCCGGCCGCCGGCTACTACGAGGCCGCCCGCATCGCGAACCGCCTGCGCGAGCCGCATCCGGTCGAGCGCACGGGCTGAGCGAGGGCGAAGCGGGGGAAGCGCGCGAACCGGACGAAGGCGCGCGCGCTCGCCGCGACGGTCAGCGCGCGTCGCCCGTGTTCGCTTCGCGGATCGGGATCACGGTGCGCGCGCCGCACTGGCGCAGCAGGTCGCGCAGTTCGTTGATGACCGGGAACACCTCGTGGTTCCAGTCGGCGCCCTGCCGGTCGTGCGCTTCCTGCTCGCGCTCGACGATCCAGCGATCCTCGCGGAAGATCCGCTCGGTGAACCACACGAGCAGCGGCCACGCGAGATCGAGCGCGAACGGAATGCCCGGCTTGTGGATCGACAGCACGCCGAACGTGCGGTTGGTGCGCTGCTCCGCGTCGAGCGGCACGTAGACGATCCACAGGTCCATCACGAGCGTGCCCTCGCTCGAGCGGATCTGCAGCGTCTGGTACGGGTAGAGGGTGCGCACCGTCATCACGCTCTTGTCGGACTGGTCGGCCGGCTTCTTGCTGGCGCCGAACACGAGCGCCTCGCCGACCGGCTGCTTGCCTTCCATCCGCGCGAACGTGTAGTCGACCTCCACCCAGTCGTCGCCGCGCCGGCGGCCGACGCTGCGCGCGCGCATCTGTCCCATCTGCTTGCGATGCAGGAACTGATGGTTCATGTCCATCAGGTTCTCGTGCATGAACGAGTAGTGGCACTTGACCTCGCGGCCGAAGCGGCGCGTTTTATATGCACGGTCGTCCGCCGATTCGAGCGCGGGGAACGGGCGTTCGTCGGCGAGCGTCGCGTCGCCGGGGAACACGAAGATCAGCCCGTGCGCCTCGCGGCACGGATACGCGCGCACGCCGTTGGGCAAACGGTCGCGGCCGAGGTAAGGCACGTCGACGCAGCGGCCGCTGTCGCACGCGTAGGTCCAGCCGTGGTAGCAGCAGCGCAGCGTTTCACCGGACACGACGCCCGCATGCAGCGGCACCTGGCGGTGCGCGCAACGATCTTCGAGCGCATACACGGCGCCGGATTCGGTGCGCACGAGCACGATCGGATCGCCGGCGAAGCGCACGCCGAGCGTCTTGCCGCGCTTGAGCTCGCGCGACCACGCGAGCGGATACCAGTGGTCGGGATGGATGGGCACGCGGCGCAGGTCGCGCACGACTGCGCCGGTGGACGGTTGTTCAAGGGTGCTGCTGTCAGACAAAGGCACTGCGCGCATGCGTGACGCCTCCTGGCAAGCTGGTGAGTTCCGGGCGCCGCGTGATGCGGCGGGGACTGATCTGGAGAAGTCTACGCGAAGTTGGCCCGTCAAGCTGACCTGATCGGGGTTTGCCCCGTCGGCGCGGCATGCGTTTCGTTGATGCAGCTCAAACGCGGCCGGCGGCGCGGGCCGGCCGCGTCATGCCGCTGGCCGGCCGCCGCGCCGCCGGTTGCCTGTCACAGATGGGCGTCGCGCCACAGTACCGCGTCGGGACGATACAGCGCGGGGAAGCGCTGCTTCAGCCCGGCAACCTTGGGCATGTCGTTGAATGCGATGTACGGCGCGTCGGGATGCAGCTCGAGGTAGTTCTGGTGATACGCCTCGGCCGGATAGAAGCCCTTGTACGGCTCGACGCGCGTGACGACGGGCGACGCGAACGTGTGCGCGGTGCCGAGCTGCGCGATGTACGCGGTCGCGACGGCCCGCTGCTGCGCGGTGGTCGGGAAGATCGCGGACCGGTATTGCGAGCCTTCGTCGGGGCCCTGACGGTTCAGTTCGGTCGGATCGTGCGCGACCGAGAAGAACACCTGCAGCAGCCGGCCGTACGTGACCTGCGTCGGGTCGAAGACGATGCGCACCGATTCCGCATGGCCGGTCAGCCCGCTGCCGACCAGCGCGTAATGCGCGGTTTCGGATGCGCCGCCCGCATAGCCGGCCGTGACCTGCTTCACGCCCTTCACGTGCTCGAACACGCCCTGCACGCCCCAGAAGCAGCCGCCGGCGATCACGGCGGTTTCCTCGTGGGAGGTGCCCGGGGTTTCGTCGAGCGTCGGCGCGGGAACCGTACGCATCGGTTCCGCGGAACTGACGACACGCTGGTAGCCGAACACGGCGGCCGCCGCGAGGGCGATCGCGCCGATGCGGCGCAGCGTGGCCGCCCGCTTCGGTGCGGAACTGCGAGTGGAGGTCGGGATCATGAATTGCTCCTTCGAAAACGAGGGATGAAATAAGGTGTCCGGGCCGCGGCACTCAACCAAACGTGAACGCATACGCGTCGACGCCCGGATCGAGAAACTCGATCGAGAACGTACGGTCGGCGATCGCGCCCGGCTGCCGCACCAATTGATACAGACGTTGGCCCGTGACAGTGCCGTAGCCCTGCGCGTCGACGTCGGCGCCGTGGGCCGAGCCGGGCGCCGCGCCGTCGAGCGTCACGCGAAAGCGCACCGGCTTGCCGGTCGCCCCCGGGCCGAGCACGAGGTGAAGGTCGCGCGCATGGAAGCGGTAGACGATCCGGCCGGCCGGCGCGGCGAGCGTCGCGCGCTCGGCGCCGACCTGCCACGTGCCGGCGAGGCCCCAGTTGTTCAGGTCGGGGTGAGCGGGTGCGTCGTAGCGGTGTGACGCGTCGCGCACGACGCCGCCCGGCGACGTGAAGTCCTCCGCGCGCGCATAGCCGACATAGGTTTCGGGCGAGCGGACGTCCGCGCTGTCGGCTGCCGCGAGCGCGCCTTTCGCGGGCGCGCCGGTAAGCCCGAGCGGCACGTTCAGCGCTTCCGGGTGGCCGGCTTCGGCGAGCAGCGACTGGATCGCGCGTTCCGACTGCGCGTATTCGCCTTCGCCGAAGTGGTGATGGCGGATGCGCCCCTGCGCGTCGACGAAGTAGTGCGCGGGCCAGTATTCGTTGCCGAACGCGCGCCAGATCGCATAGCCGTTGTCGATCGCGATCGGGTAGTCGATGCCGAGGTCATGGACGGCCTTCTTCACGTTGCCGATGTCGCGCTCGAACGCGAACTCCGGTGCGTGCACACCGATCACGACGAGCCCGTACGGCGCGTACTTGTGCGCCCACGCGGTCGTGTACGGCAGCGTGCGCAGACAGTTGATGCACGAATAGGTCCAGAAATCGACGAGCACGACCTTGCCGCGCAGGCCGGCCGCGGTCAGCGGCGGCGAATTCAGCCACTGCACGGCGCCGTCGAGCGACGGCAGCGTGCCTTCGACGGGCAGCGCGGCCGCTTGCATCGCGGGCGTCGTGCCGGCCGTGCGCATCATCGCGCTGCCGGCCGCCGGTGCGCCATCGGTCGCCGCGGCCATCATCGCGCCGCTCGCCGTGCCACTACCGGCGTTGCCGGTGTTGCTCGTCGAGGACGGGGCGGCCGGCGCACCGTTCGAGCGCCCGCCGAGCCGGTCGACGAGCTTCGTCTCGAGGCTGCCCGTCGTGACCGTCGACAACTGCGCGAGCGCACCCGTATCGAGGCCGAGCGCGATCGCGCCGACGCCAGCCAACAGCGCCACGCCGATCCCGCGCCGGATCCATTCGCCGGCGCCGAGCGAGCGCTTCATCGCGGCGAACACCTTGCCGCCGATCACGAGTGCGACGCCGAGCGACGTCGCCGCACCGGCCGCATACGCGACCAGCAGCACCGTCGTGCCGACGCTCGCACCGCGCAGCGCGGCGCCGGTCAGCACGAGCCCGAGGATCGGGCCCGCGCACGGCGCCCACAGCAGGCCGGTCGCGACGCCGAGCAGCAGCGACGACAGGGGGCCTGCCGGGCGGCCGTCGCGCTGCGCGAAGCCGGTGAGCCGGTTGCCGGCCGCGACGAGCGGGCGCGTCAGGTGTTCGGCGAAACGGGGCAGCAGCAGCGTCAGGCCGAACACCGCGAGCAGCACGATGGCGAGCCAGCGGCCGGCCTGGTTGGCCTGCGCGACCCAGCCGCCGCCGACGGCGGCGAGCGTCGCGACGACGGCGAACGTGAGCGCCATGCCGATCAGCAGCGGCAGGCCGGTACGGACGAACGGCTGGTCGGCGCGCGCGAACACGAACGGCAGCACGGGCAGGATGCACGGGCTCAGGATCGTGAGGACGCCGCCGAGATAGGCAAGGACGATGAGCAGCATGGGGCAGTCTCCGGTCGTTCAGAAGCGGCGGCCCGTCAGGCGGCGGCCGGGTGGAAGGCGAGCGCCAGCCCGTTCATGCAGTAGCGCAGGCCGGTGGGCGGCGGGCCGTCGTCGAACACGTGGCCGAGGTGGCCGCCGCAGCGGCGACAGTGCACTTCGGTGCGCGCCATCCCGTACGACGGGTCCCTCTCGGTCGCGACCGCGTGGTCGAGCGGCTTCCAGAAGCTCGGCCAGCCGGTGTGGCTGTCGAATTTGGTGTCGGACGAGAACAGCGCGAGGTCGCAGCCGGCGCACGCGAACGTGCCGCGGCGGTGCTCGGCGTTCAGCGGGCTGCTGTACGGCGGCTCGGTGCCGGCATTGCGCAGCACCGTGTATTGGGCGGGCGTGAGGCGGCGGCGCCATTCGGCGTCGCTGCGGGTGATCTCGAACGGGGCGGCGGGCGGCGCGGCGAACGCGCGGCCGACGAGCGCACGGCGGCCAGCCGACGACAGCGCCGCGAGCGTGGCGAGGCCGGCGGCGCCGGCGAACAGCAGATGTCTGCGGGTGGGCATGACGGGCTCCTTGAAGCAGGGTCCTGAAAACATGCGCACAGAGTAGGCAGCGGCCGGTGTCTAAGTCCTCACGGAAAGTTAAAGGATTTGTGATGGTTGGGGTGTTTGGCGAGGGGGGCGGTGGAATCCGTCGAAGCGCCGACTGGCATGGGCCTTCGAGCAGGCGAGCCGCCGATGTTTACCGAGCACCGGTTCGCGCCGCGATTGCTCGCGCGCGAAGGCTGGCTTTCGTCGCCCCATAAAAAAGATATTGACTATCTATCTACGAGTAGATAAAGTGCGATCCATGGAAACGAAATCGACCGTCCGCGAACAGATTCTCGACCACGCGATCACGCTGATGATGCTGCGCGGCTACAACGGCTTCAGCTATCGAGACCTGTCCGATCTGGTAGGCGTGAAGACGTCGAGCATCCACTACTACTTCCCGTCGAAAGACGATCTCGTGCTGGAAGCGGTGGCGGCGTACAGCGACGAAGTGCTTGCGGCGATGCGCGCGATCGATTCGGCGTTGCCGGCCGACGTCAAGCTCAGCCTCTACACGAAGCTATTCGGCAGAACGCTCGGCGATGGCAACCAGATCTGTCTGTGCGGCATGCTCGCGGCGGACATCGAATCGTTGCCGGAGAGCGTGCGGCAGGCGGTTCAGGCCTTCTTCAAGGCCAACGAGAAGTGGCTCGCCGAGTTGCTGGCGCAGGGCGCGAAGGAACGCACGCTGCAGTTCAGCGGCAAGCCGGAAACGGCGGCGCGCACGTTGTACGCGGCGTTTCAGGGGAGCGTGCTGGCCAGCCGGCTGTTTCATACGCGGGCGCGTCTCGAGGATGTCGAGGCCGTCTGGAAAGCCCGGTCCTGACGGACGGGGCGGGTAGTCAGCCGGTTCGCCGCCTTTTGCGGGGCTTGCTATCTATCTTGTGGTAGATAGATGAGCGGGCGGATGAATTCAATCATCCGCATTTTTTGGGGATATCTGTCTATCTATTGATAGATAAACAAGCGCGATGCCGGCCGCCAAGCCGTCGCGCGCGATCCGGGGTTGGAAGGCTGTTTCACTCACTCATTATTGAAAAGGAGTCTGTCATGTCGATCGAAAAAGTTCTGTACCGCGCTCATGCAAAAGCCACCGGCGGCCGTGACGGCCGTGCCACGGTGCCCGAAAGCGGTCTCGACCTGAAGTTGACCACGCCGCGCGAACTCGGCGGCGCGGGCGGCGCCGGCGCGAACCCCGAACAACTTTTCGCGGCCGGCTACAGCGCGTGCTTCATCGGTGCGATGAAGTTCGTCGCGGCCCGCGACAAGATCGCGATCCCCGCGGATGCCGCGATCGAAGGCAGCGTCGGCATCGGCGCGATCCCGAACGGCTTCGGCATCGAAGTCGAACTGAAGATCTCGCTGCCGGGCCTCGACCGTGAAACCGCGCAAACGCTGATCGATCGCGCGCACATCGTCTGCCCGTACTCGAACGCGACGCGCGGCAACATCGACGTCACGCTGACGCTCGTCTGATCGCACGTACTGCGAACGAATCCATCGCCATTCATTGCATTCACCGGTTGAACCAAGGAGTCTCATCATGAAGATCGTCAAGCCGCTGCTGATCGCCGCTGCCGTTGCGGCCGCGGTGTTCACCGCCCCCGTCGCCTTTGCCGCCGGCACCGACGGCGTCCGCCCCGATACGGCGACCAGCGGGTTCCTCGCCGTGCTGAACGGCCAGAAGGGGCCGGGCCTCGAAACGCTGAGTCCCGCGAAGGCGCGTCAGGTGCTGGTCGATGCCCAGCGCGGCGCGAAGGTCGACCTGTCCGGCATCGACGTATCGAACCGAACGATCGAGCAGGACGGCCTGTCGGTGCCGATCACGATCGTGCGCCCGCAGGGCGCGGCGGGCACGCCGCCGGTGTTCATGTTTTTCCACGGGGGCGGCTGGATTCTCGGCGACTTCCCGACGCATGAGCGCCTGGTGCGTGATCTGGTGGTGCAATCGGGCGCCGTCGCGGTGTTCGTGAACTACACGCCGTCGCCGGAAGCGCATTACCCGGTCGCGATCAACCAGGCGTATGCGGCGACGAAGTGGGTCGCCGCGCACGGCGCGGAAATCGGTGTCGACGGCAGCCGCCTCGCGGTGGTCGGCAATAGCGTCGGCGGGAACATGGCGGCTGTCGTGGCGCTGATGGCGAAGGACAAGGGCGGCCCGGCGATCCGCTTCCAGGGCCTGTTGTGGCCCGTGACGGACCACGACTTCAATACCGGTTCGTACAACGCGTATCAGCAGGGGCACTTCCTGACCCGGCCGATGATGAAGTGGTTCTGGGACGCCTATACGAAGAACGAAGCGCAACGCAACGAGATCTACGCATCGCCGCTGCGTGCGAGCACCACGCAGTTGAAGGGATTGCCGCCCGCGCTGATCCAGGTCGCGCAGTTCGACGTGCTGCGCGACGAAGGCGAAGCGTACGGCCGCAAGCTCGACGCAGCCGGCGTCGATGCGACGACCACGCGATATGACGGCACGATTCACGATTTCGGTTTGCTGAACGCACTGGCCGAGGATGCGCCGACCAAGGCGGCGATGAAGGCGATGGCCAACGAAATCGCGACGCGGCTGAAGTAGGGCTGCGGGCGGCATTCGAACGGGTTCGAATGCGAACGGCGCAGCGGCGGGCTTGGGTCCGCCGCTTCCGCATGGGGAGCGGGGCGACAGGTGCGTCGAAATGCGACACCGGCGGCCGGATCGCAGCGGTCCGATCCCGACGGCAGGCGTCACAGTACAAACCCGTTCCCGCCCGGCCGGAGGCCTGGCGCTCTGCGTCGACCCGACGTCGTTGTGGTAGAGCGTCCGATGGATCGGTGGCCCGGCCGTGGTGTCATCGACCGCGAAGGCGGCCCTCACGTTGATAATCTGTTGCGCCTTGTGGAGATCAAGTTTCCTGGTGACGATTGGGGCCCGGGTCAGGAGGCTGACTATCAACTGATCGCCGGCGAATTCAAAGAGCGCATGTCCGTCATCGACGTCAGCGATTGCAATGGAGAGCTCGAAAAGGTTCGGCAACGCGTGCTCAAAGATGTACCGATGCGAGAGACGGAGCAGCAGAAGAAGCGTGAGCGCGTGCCTATCCGGACAGTTGAGCCTATCCCTCATCCGTCTGGTACGAGGACTGGTGGAACTGGGTCGAACGTCATGGGGAAGAAGCCGGCGAAGCGGTCGGAGAAGGCGCGGCGGCGTTGTGGGACGCGACGAAGCGTGGATATGCCTACGTTTCCGAAGAAACGAGCCGGTTCCTGCATGAACATGCGCCGTGGCTGTTCACTGCAGGCCGTTGGGTTCTCAACAAGGCAACAGAAACATGGGAGTGGTTTGACGAACAGGGCCGCAGAATCGCCGCGTATACGGCCGCACAACTGAAGGCGGGTTGGGAAGCACTCAAGCGAGAAGCGGACCTGACATGGGAAACCCTCAAGGCTATCGATTGGGGGCAGGTCGGCATGACGATTGTGAAGGCGCTGGCCGTCATCGTGATCGTGGTCGCAGCCGTCGCGATCGCAATCGTGATCGCCGACGCTTTGCTGGCGATTTTGGCGGCGCTCGTGGCCATTATTGCTGCCGGGGCTGAGGCGGTGGCGGCACTTGCTGCGCTACTCGGAATCACCGCGGCAGAAGCAGCGGCGTCGGTGGCGATTGCCCCCGCTCTGGCGGCGGGCTAACCGGTGTCATATGAACCACCTCACTCAGGACAAGCAATGATGACGGATCAGAGCGCGAAACCGATTCTCACACCCGCACAAGCGCTTTCGCGTTATCACGAACATCTGCACCTACACCTCGACGGCGAGCGGATGGGTTTGCTGCCGGGCGTAATTGGCACCGTTTTTTTTGATGGCGGCTCGCGCCCCGATGGCCGGCAAGCGATTCTCGACTGCTTCGACCGTTTCGATGCGCTTTTTGGTTCGCACTTGCGTGGTGGGAAAGACACGGACACCGGCAAGTTTTCGAAGCGAAATGCCGCGGGAGTCGAAAAAATCCGTCGGGCGATTCAGGACACACCGTCGTATCTGTCCGTTAGCGTGATTCGATCGAGCGCCACCGATCAGGACACTGCTGCCGAATACAACGTGCAAGTCCTCACGAGCATGGCGAATCCCGAGGACTACGTCTCGCCTCAAGGTTGGACTGCGCCAAAAGGGCAGGAGTCCGGATTGTCGATGCTGAAATTCAACGTCCCGATGGCTCTCGTTACGACCGCAGACGGCCTTGCTCTGTACGAAGGTTTCCTTCGTGTGCGAGCGATTGAACGCCGATGGAGAGGGTCGGCCGACCTGCTTCATTGGCGTCCGAATTGTGCACACGGGAAGCAAGTGCACAGGCGGGTGGCGCGAACGCTGGACGACGACGGGGTGCCTCTGTACAACTGGAAGAGCTGTTACTTGGATGAGAGGCCTATGCGTCCATGAAACTCGACACGGGTATTGATGTCCACGCAGAAATGGCCCCGTCAGGCAGCTTTAGACCTTCGCCTTGTTGACGCGCCTTCTTCGATTCTCGCCAGTACACGCTTGCCCGAATCCACCACTGTCGAATCATGTGTCACCTGATAGCGCACAATCATGCCTTCCACGCAGATCATCGCATCTGCGGCGACGGTAGCAGGCGACTGGAGCCCGAGGCGGCCAGCGAGTTCAGAAATGTACTGCTCAAGCGCGTGCTTATGGGATACGGCCTGCTGAAGGTGCCCTGGGTCTCCCGTCGATCCAGCTTCGGCGACCACATTGATAAAGGCGCAACCACGGAAGTCTTCCTGCGCGAACCATTCACCTAGGGCTTCCGCGACGACGGACAACTCGGCACGCTGAGCAAAACGAGCCTCCACCTCGTCGACAAACCAGCGCATCCAGAACTCATGACGACGGTCCAGGAACGCTGCAATAAGTTCGCTCTTGGAGGCGAAGTGCCGGTAAAGCGACATTTTTGCGACGCCTGACTCGGCGATGATCTTGTCGATGCCCGTGGCACGGAACCCGTCCTGATAGAACAGGCGCGCCGCGGTTTCCAATATCCGGTCGCGTGCGGAGGGTTGTGACATTTCGGCCCCTTTTTTGCCAAATCATGCCTCCATTATGGCAGACAGACCTGTCTCTGCACAGGCGCCGAGAGGCACAGAAATTTCTTGACAGACAGACCTGTCTACACCAATATTGAGACAGACCTGTCTCAATCATTCAAGGTCGGTACGTCAAGGAGACTGTCATGTGCCCCTCAGATTGCGAAGTCACTGCCCTTCATCAGGCTCTGCAGGCCGATAAGTCGAATCCGGCCACATGGCGCTGGTACAGCGACCTGGTCGACAACCAACGACTCGCGCTTCGCCTCAAAGAAGACCAGTGGGTCGTCGCGATTGACGGCAGCGACTTTGCATGCGCCGAGGGGCTGTACGCGGCCGTGCGTTGGGCGCACATCATGACGCACTCGGGCGGTTACATCACCTTCGCGGTGTAAGCGAGCGAAGTCCGCCCTGCACAAGGGCTAATCGCCAGACTAAGCGATCGAGAACACGCAGCACTGCTCTTATCCACCCTTCGGCCCGGTATCGGGTCTTCATCCACCAGCCACTGAGGTAACACCATGTCGACCAACACTGAACTCCGTCCGCCGCTTCCTCCTTTCACACGCGAATCCGCTATCGAGAAAGTCCGTCTCGCGGAAGATGGCTGGAATTCGCGCGACGCCGCCAAGGTCGCGCTCGCCTATTCGCTCGACACGAAATGGCGCAATCGCGCAGAGTTCGCGAACAATCGAGCGGAAGCGCAGGCGTTCCTCGAGCGCAAGTGGAAGAAGGAGCACGAGTATCGTCTGATCAAGGAACTGTGGGCGTTCGGCGGCAATCGCATTGCCGTACGCTACGCCTACGAATGGCACGACGACTCGGGCAACTGGTTCCGCTCCTACGGCAACGAGAACTGGGAGTTCGGCGAGGATGGCCTCATGCAGCGCCGCTATGCGTGCATCAACGACATGCCGATCAAGGAATCCGAGCGCAAGTATCACTGGCCCCTGGGCCGTCGGCCGGATGATCATCCCGGCTTGTCGGAGCTCGGCCTCTAATAGCTGGGCTGATCGTATCGCTTCGATTGGAAGTACGCGGGGAAACGAAGGCAACGGTGAGGCAGTCTCTGCGACGACGGCCTCCCGAAGTTTGGTATGACGGAGCATCCCCACCCAGCTTGGGAACCCCAGGGTGTCTCGCTGTCCTTCTCAGCTAGTCTGCCCTCTAGCGATTACTGCCCACTCCATGTGGGCAGTAAGCCTTGCAGCCCTTGCTTCTGGAATCCACTGCGTCTCCTCGGGTGGATAACATACGGACTGAATGGCATCCTGTTTGCATTCGGAACGGAGAACCTTGGTGGGAAGGAGTTTCCGCAAACACTAGGCTTCGGCAGCGGGATGGCTCGTGGTGCAGGCCGTGCGAGTGGCAAGGCACCGGATGCGGGATACGGGTGAATGCACGCCCATAGACCCCACTCGCTCTCTCACTCGAATCCAAGGGTGGACCAAAAAGGGCCAACGGGGCTTTTCGCACGTCTCCACAACAGCCGCTCAATGTCGCGCGTAGCTTTTGCAGACATCTCAAAACAGCAGGATAACGAAATAACACCGCACAGCGACATTATGGTTGGTGCGCCCAAACTCGTGCAATACGGGTCGCGCCTTGCTTGCGCGGCGCGCTCCACTTCCGAGTCGGTAGAGTTGGTGCCGATCGACTCAATTATGTCAAACGAAAATATTGAATCACCGCTCGACCACTTCCTTGGCTGGTACTCCTCACTGCCGACGGAACAGCAAGAAGTCATCGCCTTGAGTGCGCATTTCATTCCAGGTTTCAACATTGACGTCGCAGAAGCGATCGAAAAGAACAACGCAGCAGTTCTCTTTGCTGATCGTGTTGTGTCATATAGAGACCGTTCATCGAGCGAACGCTGTGCGGCAACGGTCCTTCACATGTGCCTCGAACATATCGCGTTTGCTAACCAAGGTACCGGCAATTGGCGTGAGCGACAGGCAGCCCTTCGCGAGTATGCCGACGACTTTGGATATCCGGCGCTTCACGATGCAGCAAACGCCGCACAATTTAAGCACGCGCAGTGGGTGCAAACCCGCAAGAAGTGGAATCAGCTGAAAGCTGGTCCGTTCTCCATTGATGCCATCTCCAACTTTCGGGTCTTCGGTCCAAGTGGAGCAGCCTCCTGAAACGCCGGACTCGGTCACCCACCTACGATAACGGGCAGGCATACGACTGTGGTTTTGACCAACACTGTTGTAAGACTCGGGCAACACATCGCCCGGCGTTTCGCCGCCGAGCAAACGAACGGTCGAAGGTGCGCGCGACCGCACGACACAGAGCGGGAGGTCGATGGCAAGCAGAAAAGGCCGACACGATGGTCGCTCGAACGAAGATCATTAGGAAAGTCTACGAACCAAAATAATTTCCCTCAGCGCGAGCGTACTAACGGAACGGCCCGGTTCAGCGTATCCGCAACCCATCGACGACCTCCCTCATGATCGGCTTGGATGCGTGCCTTGATTCGATGGATGAAGGATGGATGCAATTTCAATAGCGTCCAAGACTGGTTTGCGATAGATTCGATAGGGATAGCCAATAGGTGAGGGAATTCCCGTGCTGCTACGTCATATCCGTTACTTCCTTGCAGTAGCAGAACAGAAGAACTTCACGCGCGCTGCCGAGGCGCTTCATGTATCGCAGCCCACCTTGTCGCAGCAGATCCGGCAGCTCGAGGACACCCTGGGAACACTGCTGTTCGACCGTTCCGGCAGAACTGTGCACCTGACCGACGCGGGCGAAGCGTGGGTGCGTTATGCCAAGCTCGCGCTACAGGACCTTGACGCAGGGGTGAGGGCGATACACGACGTGGCGGAATTGAGTCGGGGCAGCCTGCGTTTCGCAGTAACGCCGACCTTTACGGCTTCCTTGGTCGGGCCGGTCGTCGATGGCTTCCACCAGCTGCATCCTGGCATCAGGATCGATATCCGCGAACTCACACAGGATCAGATGGAGGCGCAGCTTGCAGACGACAGGCTTGATATCGGTGTCGCATTCCATCCGGCCTTTTCAGTCGACATCGAAAGCCAACCCCTCTTCGCGGAAACGCTGAGCCTGGTGGTAGGCCGCAACCACCCGCGTGCCGCACGCCGCAAGGCACTCGCGGGGCCTGACTTTGGCAAGGAGCCGCTGGTCTTGCTGAACGACACATTCGCGACGCGCCGGTTCATCGATGAGCATTTTGCGCGTCACGCTATTCGACCGCTTGTCGCAATCGAAGTGGATACGGTCGGTGCAATCGTCGAGATCGTGCGTCGCGGGCAGCTGGCGACGGTTCTCCCTGATCACATCGCACGCGTGCAAGAGGGCCTACATCCCGTGCCGATCGATCCCCCTCTGCCAACGCGTACGGCTGCCGTCTTAGAGCGCAAGGGTGCGTATCGCACTGCGGCAAGCAGGGCGTTCTTACAACTGCTGACTGAGCAGTTTGGAAAGCCGACGTGACCACCACCGACATCGCCGTCGTTGCGTAGTTGAGTAACTTGCTTTGAAGCTGATGCCGCGCGAGGGGATTGGCCCGCAACAGCGCGTTTTGCCGAGATCATCGACAGGAAGCCCGCTTTTGCTGACCATTGGATGCTGCAACTGACGATCCGCCGGACATAAACACATCGAGGCGACTCGCCCTTTGTGAGGCGGCGTACGACTCGCTTCGTCGCAGCCGTTTGGTCTGGCATCACGAGCCGTGGAAAACCGTATCGTTCAGGCGTTGCAGCGTACCGTCCTGCTCGGCCTGGATCAGCTCGTTGATCACGTCGCGGCGGGTCAGTGCGCGCTGGGCTTCCGGCGCCGCGTTCCGCTGGATCAACGGTGCAGCGGAGTGGTAACCCGGTGCAGCCGCTTCTGCGGAAGAGGCAGCAAACGCGGTCGTGGTGGAAGCAGCCAGCGTGAGTGCCGACAGGACGTAAGAAATGTGACGGATGCTCTTGTTCATGATGTTTCCCTTTCCTTGTTTCGATATAAACTAGGTAGTACTAACTGTAATGATGTTGCGGTTCATAGTTTCTGCTAGCCGAATCACCGGACGAGATTCGCGCACCGCCCGACAAAACTAGCAGTACCAGTGAACTTCAATACACGCCCAACAATCCGTCGTTCTTCGCAACCAGATCGTTGGGCGCTGATCGCTCACCGCGGCTGTAGCGATCCGGGCTTCAAAGCCCCAACTCGCTCAGCCCCGGATGATCGTCCGGCCGACGGCCCAGGGGCCAGTGATACTTGCGCTCGGATTCCTTGATCGGCATGTCGTTGATGCACGCATAGCGGCGCTGCATAAGGCCATCCTCGCCGAACTCCCAGTTCTCGTTGCCGTAGGAGCGGAACCAGTTGCCCGAGTCGTCGTGCCATTCGTAGGCGTAGCGTACGGCAATGCGATTGCCGCCGAACGCCCACAGTTCCTTGATCAGACGATACTCGTGCTCCTTCTTCCACTTGCGCTCGAGGAACGCCTGCGCTTCCACTCGATTGTTCGCGAACTCTGCGCGATTGCGCCATTTCGTGTCGAGCGAATAGGCGAGCGCGACCTTGGCGGCGTCCCGCGAATTCCAGCCATCTTCCGCGAGACGGACTTTCTCGATGGCCGTCTCCAGCGTGAACGGGGGAAGCGGCGGGCGAATTGCTGCGGGTGAAGTCATTTCGGATCTCCTTGTGGAGTACAGCGCGTTGTTGGTGCTCGACGTGGAGCGCGGCCCCGTCATCGTGCAACCCGAGAGTGCAAGGCCGCCCGAAGCAAGCGCGGCACCGGTGCTCAGTAAGAATTTTCGTCTTTGCATCATTGGTTCAGAACGGCTTGGTCGGCAGATACTTGCCGTTGAGCGTGATGACGGCACGCTCGCCGCCTTCCGGGTCCGGAACCTTCTGGATATCGAGTTTGAAGTTGATCGCGCTGATGATGCCGTCGCCGAATTTCTCATGAACCAGCGCCTTCAACGTCGAACCGTACACCTGCACCATTTCGTAGAAGCGGTAGACGGTCGGATCGGTCGGCACGCCACCCGGAATGCTGCCGCGCACCGGAATGGTTTGCAGCAGGCGCACGGCGTCGTCGTCGAGCCCGAGGCGTTCGGCGACAAGCTTCGCCGCCTTCTCCGGCAGCGCATGCTGACCGAGCAGCGCGGCTGTCGTGTATGCGAGGCTCAGGCCCGTGCCTTCGTTGATGGCTTCGAACGTGAGGTTCTTGCGCACCTTCGCGTCGACGATCGTTTCCGTCAGAGCTTCGCGCGCGTTCGGTGTGACTTGCGATTGGGTCATGATGTTGCTCCTTGAGTAAATCAACCTAGTGAGATCGGCAGTCGGTGTGACGAGCCGGGAATCAGAGCGCAGCCACGCACTCGGCGGGCGTCGCGGTGACATCGGGATGCGCGGCGAGTGGCACGAACTGGCGAGTCGCGGCGTCGAGCGCGTCGATCGAGCCGGATTCGATGTCGTAGACCCATCCGTGCAAATTGAGGCGGCCTTGCGCGAGTCCCAGTGCAACGGAGGGATGGGTCTTGAGGTTGTCGAGCTGTGCGATGACGTTCTCGCGCACCATCGAGTCGACGCGCTCGCGCTCGCCTGCATGTTCACGCGCCTCGTTGACGAGCTTCGCCGAGTCGGCGTAGCGCAGCCAGTTCGCGACGGCGGGCATATGGTCGAGGCACTTGCACGTTGCGACGGCCGTCATCGCGCCGCAGTCCGAGTGGCCGCAGATCACCACATCCGTCACGCCGAGCGCGGCGACTGCATATTCGACGGTCGCCGACACACCGCCCGGCTCGGGACCGAACGAAGGCACGATGTTGCCGGCGTTGCGGATTACGAACAGATCGCCCGGTTCGCGCTGAGTGACCAGTTCGGGAACCATGCGGCTATCGGAACAGGAAATGAACAGAGTGCGCGGCGTCTGGCTGGTGGCCAGCTTGCGGAACAACTCCCTGCGAGCGGGCATGATGTCCCGTTGAAATTTCAGAAAACCGTCGATGATCTCTTGCATGGTCAGCTCCATTCAGTCTGGCGTTCGTCGCCGCGTCGGTCAGTGCGATGCGTTGAACAGAGAATGGACCTGTTGCGTCATAGTGTCCAAGACGGGTTTGTGATGCTAACCATAGGCAAGACCAATTGTTGTCGGACACGAGGAAATTCGCCGTGCTGTTGTGTGATGTCCGTTACGTCCTGGCCGTTCCGGAACACCGCAATTTCACGTACGCCGCCGAGGCACTGCACGTTTCGCAGCCCACGCTGTCGCAGCGGATACGTCAACTGGAAGACACGCTGCGCACTCAGCGGCTAGACCGTTCGGGGCGGAACGTGCAATTCATGGATGCCGGCGCGGCGTGGATGCGCTATGCGAAATCCGTGCTACGGGATCTGGATGCGGGCGGGCAATACACGCGTTGGCGAACTGAAGGCTCGGCAGACTGGCGATGACGAATCGATGATTTTTCCTGCCGATACCGCGAGCCACTGTCCGGCCGAGCAATGGGTGCCCGCGATGCTGGAAGGCGCTGCCCCAAAATCAACGGAGACTGCGGCGGCTCAACATCGGAGGACCGGTTCATGGCGAACAAGAGTCATTGGCGCGAACGATGCGAAGGGCCGCTCAGGGTCGTTCAGAGTCGTTCGCGCCGCCGAAGAACCGCCATTCGTGGTCGAGTGCCAATCCTGACGCCGGGATGAACGGGCCAGCGAGATGGAACCTTATCGCTACAGCATGATCGTCGGTGTAAACCCGGATCTCGCACAAGGGTTGCGGCTGCTAGCAGCCCAACAACGTCGCGAGGGAGTTGAGGCTGGGCTTCGGGATGCGCGACGCCGCGCGCGCTCGGTGACAATTTTATTTTATTCTGCGTTACTACTGGGCGGAATCGAACTGATGCACGTGATCCGCAAGGGGCGATTGAAAGCTGATCGTCAGAGGGCTCACACATGCCGAGCAATTCTACTCATTAGCGATGTAGAGAGTGCTGAGCAACCGTGTGACTTCTCCCGACTATCGTCCTTATTGAGACAGAATCTCAAATAATAGAGAGATCCAAGGGGCCGTATATGAATCAATGGCGAGAGTCGTTGCTGGCAAGCCTGGAGCAGGTGAAAACCGCTTCCGAGGCATTCGATAATCTTGCTCCGGCAGTCCGCGCACTGGGTTTTGAATATTACGCATATGTGCTGAGGATCACGATTCCGATTACGAGGCCGGCCATCATGGGATGGAGCAATTATCCGGAGGCCTGGCGCACGCATTACACGCAGCGGGATTATCAGCACGCCGATCCGGTTCTTCATTACGGACAGGCGTGTACGAGACCGATGCCCTGGCCGGGGCCGCTTCCCGGCTACGACGCATTCTGGCGCGACGCCGCGGCTTTCGGCCTGTGCTACGGCTGGTCGCAGACCACGCGCGATCACCGCGGCGCGATGGGCACCGTCAGTCTCGTGCGCGGCGGACCGCCGATTGCGCCGGACGAGCTGCGGCGCACCGAACCCGAGATGATCTGGTTTTGCCAGTTCGTTCACGCGACGATGAGCAATCTGATCGTGTCCGACGTGATGCCGAGCGGCGCCATGCGGCTGTCGCTGCGCGAAAAGCAGGTGCTGCACTGGACCGCCGAGGGCAAGACGGCGGCCGAAGTCGCCGTGATTCTTCAATTGTCCGAGCGTAACGTCGGCTTCCACATCCAGAACGCGATCGACAAGCTCGACGCGGCCAACAAGACGCACGCGACGGTCAAGGCTGCGATGCTCGGACTGATTCCAGTCCGCTGCTAGTCGCGGCTCGAATCGCGGGTGGCTGCACACGCTGGCCTCCATCGCTAAGCCACCGGCTCGTCGGCGTCGGCCGGCGCGAACACGCGCAATGCGCGAGCCAAGCAGTCGTCCGGCATGTCGATGCACGCCACGTCCGCGATATAGCCGTCCGGACGCAGTACGAACACGTCGCCGTCGCGCGCGCCGAACGCATCGCGATACGCGTGCGCCGCGTCGACGATCGTATGAGCGGCGTCCGCCGGCGAGCCGGGCTGCGCCACCACGGCGAAAACGTCGAGCCCGGCTTCCCGCGCGGCGGCGCGCAACCGCTCGACGCCGTCACCGAACGTACGCGCAAACGCGACGATGAGCGGACGCCAGCCGCGCGACAATCGATAGGTATCGATCGGCGCGCCGTGCCCGTCGTGAGCCGTAGCGAACGGCACGTGCACGCCGACGAGCGGGTGACCGGCATCCGCGTCGGAGTCGTAGCGCTGCCCGAGACCGGTGAATGCCAGCGGCCATGCGCTGCGCAGCGACGGGCGGTTCTCCATTGTCGGCATCCAGCGCCGCGCCCGCTCCGCCAGATTCGACCCGTCACGGGTGATGAGCGATGTCGTTTCGTCGGTGCTGGCGACGAGACGCTCAGCCATTTGCCGGCGCTCGGTGCGGTACGCATCGAGAACCGTCGTCGCGTAACCGCCTTTCGCGACGCCGGCGAGCCGCCACGCGAGATTCGCCGCATCCTGGATGCCGGTATTCATGCCGAGACCGCCGATCGGGCTAAACAGGTGCGCTGCGTCGCCCGCCAGCAGTACGCGCCCGTTGCCGAATCGGCTCGCAAGACGGTTGTACAGCGGCGCCTGCGATTCCCACACAACGTCCCGCAGTCGAAGCGGGTGTGTCGCGTATCGGTCGACGATGCGCTGGTAGTCGTCGATCGTCCGCGGCCGCTTCATGTCGCGCAAATCGCCGCCGTTCTCGCTCATGACGATCCGGTAAAGCCCGTCGGGCAGAGGAATGACGATGATGAAGCCGCTGTCGCGCACAAAATAATCGGCGTGCCCGGCGCGCTTGAACGGCCAGTCGATATGCGCATCGATCAGCAACATGAACGACCGGTAGTCGCGTCCGAGAAAGTCGATGCCGAGCGACGTCCGGACCGTGCTGCGACTGCCGTCGCAACCGACGACGTAATCGAAACGGGCGTGCTCGACGCTGCCGCGGCCGTTTTCGAGCGTGACGTCGACGCGGTCGCCGCCGTCGTGGACGGCGTTCAGCGATACCGGCCGCTCGACCGCGATGCCGTGCCCGAGCAGATGCGCTGAAAGAATCCGCTCGGTTTCCGGCTGCGGCAACGCGATCGAGAACGGATACGGCGTGCCGCGCGCGCGTGCGCAATCGATGTGGACGATCGGCGTGCCGTCCAGATATACGTGGATGTCGTGGATCCGCTCGCCGTGCTCGACGATGCGTTGCGCGATGCCGATCCGGTCCAGCACCTTCAGCGAAGCGGCATTGACGGCCAGCGCCTTCGAGCCGTCCGAAGGCGCCGCTCGTTTATCGACGATGCGCGGCCGGATACCGTATTGCGCGAGCAGTGCAGCCAGCGTCATGCCCACGGGGCCGGCGCCGACGATCAGGATAGAGGGTTCCGCCATGGTCGGTCTCGTTGGTCGCCGGTTTGTCGCGATGCCGTTGCAACGGTCAGGCAGCGGCATCCGGGCCGGCGGCGGTTCGGAAATGACCTGCACGCTATCAGCTTTGCGGGCAATTCTCACCATCCGGCGACTGTGAATTTTTACACTTGATCGGACGTCGGCCGTCGATAAGATGAGGCCTCGATCAGCGCCGCACGATGAGAAGAACATGACAGAAAGAACGCTGTACGTAGTGGGAAACCGGTTTGAAGAGATCGCAGACGGTGACGCCATCGTGTCGTTCGACGATGCGCTCGAACGATGCCGGTCGGACCGGATCGACGCATCGCGGATATCGCTGCAGCAAGGCGTATCGGAACGCCAGCACCATACGCTGCAGGCTGCGCTCGCCGGCAACGAACACGTGCGGCTGGTGAGCTACTTCGACGAATACCGGCGCTGCAGCGGCGAACTCACGCATAAAGCGAAGCCGGAGAACACGTTGATTTCCGATCCGCAGACGTCGGCGGACGACAACAGCTACGCCGGCATCCTGATGATCGACGATGCATGCGCCGAGCTCAGCGACCACGTGACAGGCAAGCACGTCCAGTTCATGGTGCTGATCGAAGCGGCACGGCAAATGGGCAATGCGGTCACGCAGAAGTTTCATTCGACGGCCGCGAAGATCTATCTGGCCGAGGAGATTCGCGTCGGCTTCGCCACGTTCGTCTATCCGTTCGAGACGCGCATCGACTGCCGCGTGACGCGCCGCGATCTGCGCGCGACCGGTGACGGCAAGATGGCACTCGAGATCGGCTTCGTCCAGCAAGGCAAGATCGCGTGTCAGCTGTCGCTGGCATTCACGGTGCTGGACCGCAAGTTCGTGACGTCGCTTGAAATGAACGCGCTAAAAGCGTTCGTTCGCTGAGCCGCGCGTCCCGGCCGCGACAACGATCCGTTCGTACCGCCAACATGACCTACGCCTATTGCGCCGTTTTCGATCTGGACGAAACGCTGATCCGGCCGAAGAGCATGCTCAGCGTGCTCGACGCCTACCATCGTGCGTCGACAGCATCGCCGGCCGAAGCCGAGCGACGCATTGCGATGCTACGCGAGCGCGTCGCCGCGTTCGGCGCCAGCCATCCCGACCGCCGCGAGCAGAACCGCCATTTCTATAGGCAGCTCGCCGGCATTGAAGTCGCCGCGATGCGCGCGGCCGCGGCGCGGTGGTTCGAGGCCATGCGGCCGACGCTGTATCACGACGCGGTCGTCGACGAACTGGTCCTGCATCAGCGCAACGGCGCAGCCACGATCGTCGTAACGGGATCGTTCCGCGACGCGGTCGAACCGATCGCGGCCGACCTCGGCATCGAACACGTCGTCTGTGCCGAACCCGAAATCGCCGATGCGCGCTATACCGGCGAGCTGCTCGGCGCACCGACGATCGGGCAGGGCAAGGCCGACGCGCTCGGTGCGTACTTGTTCCGCCGCAGACTGTCGCTCGAAGTCGGCTACGCATACGGCGATCACGATTCCGATATTCCGCTGCTGAGTCTGGCGACGAGACCGGTAGCGGTGGGCGGACATCCCGCCCTGATCCGGCATGCCGCCAGCCGCGGCTGGCGCATCATTCATCACAGACAGGGGAAACAACATGGCCGACCGTGAATTCATCGACGCATTCGCCGCGCTGCTGGAAGTGCCTGCCGAGCGTATTACCGATTCCTTCGTCATGGCGGAGGAGGCGGTCTGGGATTCGCTGGCGTTCCTGAGCACGATCGCGCTGATCGATACGCACTACCAGCGGGTCGTCGATCCGGTGGCGATCCAGTCGGTGGTGACATTCGGGGAGCTCAAGCGACTGATTCATGCGGTCGAGGTCTGAATGGGCTACCGACGTTTCGAGCATGCCCGCATCGCCGGCGTATCGGCGGCCGTGCCGTCCCAGGTTCGCCTCAACGACGATCTGTCAGGAGATTCGACGGAGATCGGCCGCACCGCGAAGCTGTGCGGTATCGAAGCGCGTCACGTGGCGCCCGACGGCGTGTGCGCATCCGATCTGTGCTTCACGGCCGCGAACCATTTGCTGGACGGCCTCGGCTGGGCGCGCGAATCGATCGACATGCTGATCTTCTTGTCGCAGACACCCGACTACATCGTGCCAGCGACGAGCTGCGTACTGCAGCACCGGCTCGGCCTGTCGCAACGGTGCGCGTCGTTCGACATGAGCCTCGGCTGCTCGGGCTACATCTACGGGCTGATGGTGGCATTCGGCATGGTTGCGCCGGAAGGCGTGCGCCGCGTGCTGTTGCTGGTCGGCGACACGCCGAGCAAGCTAATCTCGCCGCACGACGTTCCGGCGAACGTGCTGTTCGGCGACGCGGGAACGGCAACGGCGATCGAGTACGACGACGATGCCGGCAGCAGTTATTTCTTTGCCGGGACCGACGGCATTGGCGGCCGGTCGCTAATCATTCCGGCGGGCGGTTACCGGATGCCGCGCAGCGGCGAGTCGGCGATACGGCGTCCGCATCCGGCCGATCAGGTCGTGCGCTCGGACGAAGACCTCTACATGGACGGCTCGGCGGTGTTCAGCCTCACGCTGAACCATGTGCCGAACCTCGTGCGCGAGCTGAGCGTCGTGTCGGGTTGGTCGATCGACAGTATCGACCACTGGCTGTTTCATCAGGCCAACCGCTTCATGCTCGACCATTTTTCGCGCAAGCTCGGCATCGCGTCCGAGCGGATGCTGACCAATATCGAGCGTTTCGGCAACACGAGTCCGCCGTCGATTCCGCTGCTGATGGTATCGGAAGGGCTGCAGTCGCGCGTGGGCGACCCGACCGAACGCCTCGGGCTCGTCGGATTCGGCGTCGGGTTCTCGTGGGCCGGCGCGTTTCTGCCGCGTGCGGATTTCCGCACGTTGCCGCTCGCTTATCACTGACATCCGGGGGCCGTGCCATGGCAGCAATCATCGACGCGGTCAGCTACGTGCTGCCCGCCGCTCAACTCGACAACGACACGCTCGCCGCCCGACATCCGGACTGGCCGATCGACAAAATTTCCGAGAAGACGGGCATCCGGCTCCGGCACACGTCCGCGCCCGACGAATTCAGTCTCGAACTCGCGATCGCGGCCGGCAGGAAGCTGATCGACGAACACGACGTCGATCCCGGCACGCTCGACTTCGTCATTCTGTGCAGCCAGACGCCGAAGTTCCTGATCCCGACCAGCGCGTGCTTGGTTCAGCACGCACTCGGCTTACCCATCGAGAGCGGCGCGCTCGACGTGAATCAGGGCTGCTCCGGATACGTGTCGTGCCTGATGCTCGCGGAAGGGCTTCTCGACAGCGGTCGGGCCAGCGGCGTGCTGCTGATCACGTCGGACACGTATACGAAGCTGGTCGATCCCGACGACCGCAGCCTGAAGACGATCATGGGCGACGCCGCGAGCGCATCCGTCATCCGGCGCGCCGGCAATCGCGGCACACGGGCGTTTTCGTTCGGCACCGACGGATCCGGCTATGCGCACATTACCGCGCAACGGAGCGCGCTCGCGGGCCTGACGAGCGGCGAAGCGTACCGGCCGGATTTCAGCATGCAAGGAACGGGCGTGTTCAATTTCGTGCTGAGCACGATTCCGTCGTTGATCGATGGTCTTCTGGACAAGGCGGGCGTCGCGCGCGACGACGTGGACCTGTTCGTATTCCACCAGGCCAACGCACACATGCTGGAGAGCGTCAGGCTCAAGATGGAAATCCCGCGCTCGCGGTTCTTCGTGAGCATGCAGGACGTGGGCAATACCGGTGCGACGAGCATCCCGATCGCACTCTACGAGGCATTGCGGCAAGAGCGGATCGGGCCGGGCCGGAAAGTCGTGCTCGCAGGATTCGGTGCGGGATTGTCGTGGAGCGCCAGTCTGATCGACTGGTGACGGAGCGCGGCGGGCGGTTCGGATCCGTTTCCGCCGGCTTGCGTCGATTGTCACTTTGAAAACCAAACGAACAGGTGAAGACCTATGAGTAACGATACGAAAGTGCTTGCCGACCGCGTCATTCGCGCATTCGAGGCGCGCGATATCCATTCGGTATCGGCGCTGCTTGCCGACGACGTCCGTCTCGAGGACGTGCCGCTCGGCGCCCATGTCGGCAAGCATGCCGTCGTCGAAAAGATAACGGACTTTTTCGGCAAGGCGAGCGCCTATCGTTGGGAGCGTCACCGCGTGATCACGCAGGACAACACGGCGATCGTCGAACGCACGAGCCATATCGCGCTGGGCGGAAAGGAGATTAAGCTGCCGATGCTCGTGATTCTCGAGTTCGACGCGAACGGCAAGCTGTCGCTCTTCAAGGACTATTTCGACCTGAAGACGCTGGAACAGCAGCTCGCATAAAGGGCCGGCCGGCGACCAGCTCGGCGGCGTTGCGGGTCGGGCCGCCGGCACGCGATACGACCGATACGAACGAGGGTGCACGTCATGACTGAATACGCAGCCACCATTCTCGGCTTCCGGTGTGCGGCCGAGACGGGCCGCCTCGGCCTGAAGGAGGCAGTCGACATGATCGGGAGCCGGCGGGCAGTCGCTGTGCTCCTCGATGTGGTGCCGCCGGACAGGCTGGACGACTGGTGGTCGGATCCGGCCTTTCCCGAACCGGTCCCGCATCGCAACCTGCCGAGCGCGGTCAATACCGGCATCGCGATCGGACCGACTCAGCGGGCGACGGGCCCCGACCTGGTCGCTGCGCTGATCGATTACCTGTCGTACGGTGGTAAGTACAACGGCAAGCTGAGCGGCACCCGGTTCGTGACGCTGCTGAAGAACGAACTGGACGCGGATGCGATCCGGATCGGCGAATGGGGCGAATTGCCGCTGGCGTCGAAGCGCGAATTTGCGCCGAAGGACGGGACGTACAGCATTCCGCCGCACTGCGACGCGATTCAGTTCGCACGCGATCGGTCGCTATGGCCGCTCGCGGATTACCAAATGGATTGCGATCAGGTGTCGGTGTTTCTGAACGCCGGCGACTCGCCCGAAGGCACGCAGCTCGTGCTGTGGGACGACCGGCCCGCCGACATCGCGGCGCTGGACGACATGATGCGCGAGTTCAACGAGACCGGGACGGTCGCCCGGCTCGACGGGGTGCCGTCGGTGGTCGTGAACGGCCGCCCCGGACAGCTGTACGTGCTGAATACGCGGGTCGTGCATGCGGTTCGACAATGCACCGCGCGGCGGAAGACGCTCGGTGCGTTTCTGGTTCACCGCGACGGCAAGTGGCACATGTTTCAGTGAACCCGATCCCGGCAGCCATAACGAGGCAATTCAATGAAGAAATGGATCGTTTTATTCTCGATCGGCATTTGCCTGCTCCTCGCCAATCTCGACATGACGATCGTGAATCTGGCGCTGCCGGAATTCTCGACCGAGTTCGGCGCATCGATGCAGCAGATCCAGCTGATCATCGTCAGCTATCTGACGGCGGCGGCAGCGTTCTTCTGCCTGTTCGGAAAACTGGCCGACAGCGTCGGAAGAAAGCGCGTGTTCATTTTCGGCGCGCTGCTGTTCACGGTCGCATCGCTGTACATCGGTGCGTTTTCGGGCACGGTCACGGAGATCATCGTCGCCCGCTTCATCCAGGGCACCGGATTCGCCGCGACGCTCGGTCTGGCGCTCGTGCTGATCGCGAATGCCTTCCCGGCGGACCAGAAAGGCTTCGCGACCGGCGTCGCGGTGACGATCACCGGCGTCGGCATGGCGCTCGGGCCGCCGACCGGTGGCTTCATCCTGCAATATCTGGGCTGGCGCTGGATCTTCCTGATGAACGTCCCGCTCGGCTTGCTGTCGATCGCGCTCACCTGGATGTTCGTCACGGACGATGCGGCCGACGAGCGCCGCCCGCTGGCGCTCGACGTCGCGGGCGTACCGTTCTATCTGTTTGCACTCGGCTGCCTGATCTACGTATCGAACATGCTGAGTACCGTCGCGACCGTCACACTCGCCGCGATCGCGGCGGCCGGGCTGGCGGCGGCCGCGATATTCATCCGTCGCAGCCTGCGCAAGCCGGCGCCGCTGATCAACGTTGCGCTGCTGACCAACCGCGGCTATCTGACGGTCATCCTGATCCGGATGATTTTCAATTACACGATGGCCAGCTTCCTGTTCGTGCTGCCGCTGTTCATGCAGAACATTCTCGACTATTCGAAGCTGAAGTCTGGGATGTGGCTGCTGTGCATGACGATCGCGGTCGCGTTCATCGCGCCGCTCGCGGGGAAGGTGATCGACCGCGTGGGCTTCCGGATTCCGACGCTCGTGTCGATGTCGCTGCTGTTCGTCAGTTGCGCGGCGTTCTGCCTGCTCGGGCCGGACACGTCGAGTGCGATATTCGTCGTCGGCCTGTTCTGCTTCGGCGTGTCCAACGGGATGCTGACGACCGCGACGATCAACGGGGTCACGACCCAGGTCTCGCCGAAGGACGCCGGTACGGCGATCGGCCTTTTCTTCACGCTCGTAATGGTCGGCTCGATGCTCGGCGTGAGCGTCGCGGGTCTCGTGCTGGATCGCGTCAGTCACGCGGAGGTGGCAGCGCGCATCGCGCATGCGTCGATTCCGCTGACCGCGCAGACGCGCGACGCGCTCTTCATGGCCGCGAACGGCAGCCGCAATATCGTCGGGTCGGGATTGCCGGACGACGCATCGACGTTCGCCGTCGTCAAGCAGATCGCGCATGCCGCGTACTTCTCGGCGCTCGGCAAGCTGATGACCGGCAACGCGCTGCTGACGCTGATCGGCGTCGGTCTTTGCGCGATGCTGTTGAGGAAACAACCATCGACCCCTATGTCCGGAGCGACGCATGCTATCGAGATTTCTGAGCCTTGAGCTTGGGCAGGTGCATTACCTGAGCAACGATCGAAGCGACCTTCCCGCACTGCTGCTGCTGCATGGCAATGCGTCGTCGGCTGCATCGTTCGACGATCTGGCGAACGCGCTGGACGGCCGGTTCCATTTGATTGCGCTGGATTTCCCCGGGCATGGCCGGTCGGACCGCTTGTCCATGCCCGCTGATGCATATGCATACAGCATGGAAGGCCTGCGCGATCTGCTAGTCAAGGCCATCGCGTGTCTCGGGCTTTCCGACTATTCGATCGCGGCGAACAGCCTCGGCGCCAATATCGCGGCACAGGCGTTGCCGTCGCTGCACGGATTGCGGGCGCTGATTCTGATGGCGAGCATCCACTCGTCGGGGAAGGACGATTTCTTCTCGAACGTGAAGCCCGACGCGCCGAGCAAGACGTCGCTCAAGCCTGTATTCGACGAGGCGGACATCGATGTGCTGACGCGCGCGTTCATTCATCCGTCCAGAGCCGGCAAGCCGTACGCGCGGATGGCACGCGACCTGCGCGAATCGGACGGCAACTTCCGTGAGCAGATCGTCCGCTTCATGGCGCTCCAGCATTGGCCCGACGAAATCGCGCTGCTGGCACGCAGCACGGTTCCGCTTCTGTACATCGGCGGGCGCGACGACGCCTTCATTCAGCACGCGTTCTACCGGAAGCTCGCGCAGCAGGTTCCGCAGCTCGATGGGCGCCTGCTGTTGCTCGACAACGTCAGCCACGTTCCGCATCTGGAGGATGCGTCCGCGTGCGCACGATCGATCGTCGAATTTGCCGAATCGCTGCGCTCGGAGGCGTCATGAGCGACGGCAGATTTACTGCGACGGCCGGCCGCGTGTATCTGAGCGGCGTTCAGGCGCTGGTGCGGCTGACCGTCATGCAGCGCATGCGCGACGCGGCCGCCGGCCTTTCGACTGCGGGTTTCGTTTCCGGCTATCGCGGGTCGCCGCTAGGCGGGCTCGACCTCGAATTCGTCCGCGCGCGCGACGTGCTGTCCGCGCACGAAATCCGGTTTCAGCCGGGCGTGAACGAGGAGTTGGCCGCGACGGCCGTATGGGGCACGCAGCAGGTCGATCTGATCGGCGAGTCGAAGTTCGACGGCGTGTTCGCGTTGTGGTACGGAAAGGGGCCGGGCGTCGATCGCTCGGTCGACGTGCTCAAGCACATGAACTATGCGGGCACGAGCGCGCATGGCGGCGTGCTGCTGGTCGCGGGCGACGATCACGGCGCCTATTCGTCGACCCTTCCGCATCAGAGCGACCATGTGTTCAGCGCCGCGATGATTCCTGTACTGTATCCTTGCAACGTCGACGAATACATCGAGCTCGGGCTGCACGGCTTTGCGATGTCGCGCTATTCGGGCTGCGCGGTGGGATTCAAGGCGCTCGCCGATACGGTCGAATCGTCGGCGAGCGTCGATGCGGATCCTTTCGCGGTTCGGATACGTATTCCGGAAGATCACGTGCTGCCGGAGGGCGGGTTGAACTGCCGGACATCGTCGGCCACGCTCGGGGCACAGGCGCGTGCGCAGGAGTGGCTCACGCATCAGCACAAGTACTTCGCGGTACTCGCGTATGCACGCGCGAACCGTCTGAATCGAGTCGTCGGCACAGCACCGCGCGCCCGCATCGGCATCGTGGCCACCGGCAAGAGCTATCTCGACGTGTGCGAGGCGCTGAAGCTGCTCGGCGTCGACGATAGCGGCGGTGCGGACGCGGCGATTCGGCTGTTCAAGGTCGCGATGCCGTGGCCGCTCGAGCCCGAAGGCGTTCACGAGTTCGCGCAGGGGCTGGACGAAATCGTCGTCGTCGAGGAGAAGCGGCCGATTGTCGAGCCGCAGATCCGGACGATGCTGTACGACTGGCCCGAAGCGCTGCGGCCGGCGATACACGGAAAAACGAACGAGTACGGCACGATCGGCGATTGCGATCCGGAGTCGGTCCTATCGTCCGTCGGCGATTTTTCAGTGATCCGCATCGCGCGCGTGATCGCCGGACGACTCGAGCGACTGTTCGGCACGCAAGCGTTCCGCTCGCGGCTTCAAGCGTTCGAGCAATCGCTCGACGTCGTGCAGCGTGCGCGCTCAATACCGGCGCGGTCCGCGTACTACTGTTCGGGCTGCCCGCACAGCACGTCGACGCGCGTGCCGCCCGGCAGCGTCGCGCTTGCCGGCATCGGTTGCCACGTGATGGCGACGTCCATTTATCCGGAACACAACCGAACGTTCACGCAGATGGGCGGCGAAGGCGCCACGTGGATCGGTCAGGCGCCGTTCTCGAACCGACCGCACGTATTCGCGAATCTTGGCGACGGCACCTATTTCCATTCCGGCTATCTCGCGATTCGCGCGGCGGTCGCGGCCGGCACCCGCATCACGTACAAGATCCTGTACAACGATGCCGTCGCGATGACAGGCGGTCAGTCCGTCGACGGGACGATCACGGTGCATGCCATGGCGCGCCAGCTGGCCGCGGAAGGCGTGCGGAAGATCGCCGTGGTGACGGACGACGTCGCGCGCTACGCGAACAGGGACGGACTTGCCGATCACGTGACGATCCATCCGCGCGATGCGTTTGACGACGTGCAACGCGCGCTGCGCGAAGTCGACGGTGTGTCGGTGCTCATCTACGACCAGGTCTGCGCGGCGGAGAAGCGCCGGCGCGTCGTGCGCGGGACGCTGCCCGCGACGAGACGCCGTGCGTTCGTCAATGCGCACGTGTGCGAGGACTGCGGCGACTGCGGAAAAGTGTCGAACTGTTCGGCGATCGTGCCGGTCCACACGCCGCTCGGGCGCAAGCGGACGATCAACCAGACGTCGTGCAACCACGATTTCTCGTGCACTGACGGCTTTTGCCCGAGCTTCGTCACGGTCGTCGGCGGGGCGCTACGCAAGCGCACGGCGCGCCCCGACAGCGCGCCGGACAGCATCGAACCTGCGCTGCCGACGCCCGCGCTGCCCGCCGTGTCGGCGCGCCCGTTCAACATACTGGTATGCGGAATCGGCGGCACCGGCGTTATTACGATCGGTGCGCTGCTCGGCCGCGCAGCGCATCTTGAGGGCAAGGGCGTGTCGGTGCTCGACATGACCGGCATGTCGCAGAAGAACGGCGCCGTGACGTGTCACGTCCGTATCTTCGACGCGCCGGGCGATACGTGGGCGCAACGCATCCCGTCCGCGCATGCCGATCTACTGCTCGGCTGCGACATGCTGACAGCGGCAGCGCCGGACGCCGTCGAACGCGTGGGCCGGGACAGAACGGTCGTGACGTTGAACGGTCACGAGCAGCAGCCCGGCTACGCCGCACAACTGAGCGACTGGCAATTTCCGCGGGACGAAGTCGAGCAATTACTGGCCGACGCGGCGGGGCGCGAGGTCGACGTAATAGACGCGAACCGGCTTGCGACGCAGCATTTCGGCGACGAGATGCTCGCCAATATCGTAATGCTCGGCTATGCGTGGCAGCGCGGCCGGGTACCGTTGTCCGAAGCGTCGCTGCTACGTGCGATCGAGCTCAACGGTGTCGCAGTCGAGAAGAATCGAGCGGCATTTGCGCTCGGAAGGCGCGCTGCGGCCGCAGAGACGGGCGATCGCCAGCCCCGGCAGCAGGCGATCGTGTGGGCGCGTCCGCAATCGCTCGACGCGTCGATCTCCCGGCACGGTGCGTTTCTCGCCGCATATCAGCATTCGCGTTATGCGGCGCGCTATCGGGATTTCGTCGAGCGCGTTCGGGCGGCGGAGCGCGCGGCGTGTGCCAAGGACGCAATTGCGCGGGCCGTCGCGGAGAATCTGTTCCGGCTGATGGCGTACAAGGACGAATACGAAGTGGCGCGCCTGTATGTCGACCCCGAGTTCGGTCGCACGCTCGACGAAACGTTCGAAGGCGCGTACACGCTGCGCTTCCACTTTGCACCGCCGATGTTGCCGCTCCGGCGCCGCGGTGCGATTGCGACGAAGCGCACGTTCGGGCCATGGTTCATCGTCGTGCTTCGTATGCTTGCTGCATGCCGGGCGGTGCGCGGCACATGGCTCGATCCGTTCGGCCATACCGCCGAGCGCAAGTCGGAGCGCCGGCTGATCGACGAGTACATGGCCGGAATCGATCAGGCGCTGGCAACGCTCGACAGCGAGCGTTACGACACCGTGCTCGAGCTCGCGCGACTACCCGAGCAGATTCGCGGATATGGCCACGTGAAAGCCGCCCGTATGCGGCAGGCATCGCAAACGTGGAACGGCCTGCTCGCGCGGTTGACCGGCCGTGAAGTCGCGCGGGACGGCGTACCGACGGCGACGGACGACCCGCATTTCGACCCACTCGCCGTCGCGTTCCCGCAGCGGAGTCAGTCGTGAGCGGTCCGTGCGCTTTTGCGCCGATTCACCGCGTCGATGCGCCGCGTGTGCGCCTGTATTGCTTTCATCATGCGGGGGGCAATGCATCGAGCTTCTCGTCGTGGGCGGGAAAACTCGCGGACGGAGTCGAGATATGGGCGGCACAATTGCCGAATCGATTCGGCACCGCGCACCGCACGCGCGCAACGATCGACACGGTGCTGCCCGCGATGCTCGCCGCGTTCGATGCGTTGCATGTCGGCGACGCCCGCGCCGTTCCGTTCGCGTTCTACGGACATAGCCTCGGCGCGTTGCTCGCATTCGAACTCGCGCGCGCGCTGTTTGCGGCGCGCAAACGCGGACCGGCTGTACTGGCCGTGTCCGGACACCGTGCGCCCGATCGTCCGTTGCGGCGCGCACCGCTGCACGACCTCGACGACGACGCGTTCGTCGCGCAGCTACGCGCGTTGGGCGGAATAGCCGACGGTCTGCTGGACGATTCGCGGTTGCGGCCGTTTCTGCTGCCGATGCTGCGAGCCGATCTGTACATGTCGGAGGCCTATTCGCCGTTGCTGGAGCAGTTGCTGGCCATTCCTTTGATCGGATTTCGGGGCGAATCGGACCCGCTTCTTACGGCAGACGAATTCGACGGCTGGACCGCGCACACCACCGCATCCTGCAATTTGCATACGTTGCCGGGAGGTCATTTTTTCGACGATGCAGCCATGAGCCAACTGCAGGACCTGCTGTCAGATGCATTGCTGAGGACGGTCGCGGCAACGGTCTAGGTGTTGCCGTTCGAAGTTTCTACTAACAGTGGCCACAGATACTGCTAACGGCTTCAACAATAGGAACCCGCGCGATGCGGGCCAACCGGAATCGCGCGTGATCGACACGCCGCCGCACTACGCCCGGTCGAGCAGGTCGACGAGCAGCCTGGCCCCGTCGGCCCCCTTCGTGGAATCGGTCCACAGCCGGTCGATCATCTTCCGGTACATCGCGACGGCATCCGCCGACGTGGTGATCGTCGCGATGCCGGTACGAATGTTCGGCAGCTCGCCGAGCCGGAACGGCGATACAGCGATATGCGCGCTGTCGTCGTCCTCGAAGATCTGGAAGGTCTCGTTCGGCAGGTTGTCGCTGACGATGCCGATACGCACGCCTTTCGCATCGTCCTCGAGCATCCCGACGATCCGCATCACTTCCCGCCGCGCGGCGAGTTTGCGCTCGAGCTGCACGCCCGGCGGCAGCCCGAGGCGGCCGACCAGGCCGTGGTGCAGGAACTGCTCGATCTGGCGCAGCCCGATCAGGCTCGTCACGTTCAGCGGTGCGCGCCGGAACGCGGCTTTCCGGTCCGCGAGGATCGCCATCACTTTCGACAGCGTCTGCCGCCACGCGGCATCGGTCAGCGACGGCGGGATGCTTTCCTCGAGCATCTGGCGCAGCCAGCCTTCGTAATCGTCGGAGGTCAGCAGGAACGAGAACGGATCGAAATGCGCGAAGATCCGCTGCGAGCGGCTCTCGATCTGCCGCATGCGCTCGAAATAGCTGATCGCCGAATCGTGATACTCGACCTCGACGCCCATCAGGTTAGCGAGCGACACGCCGAACAGCGCGGCGAGCCGCTCGAGCGTATCGATCTTTACAATCTCGCCACGTTCGAGCTTGTAGACTGCCGCGCGCGAGATGTTCAGGCGCTCGGCGACATCCTCGCTGCGCAACTCGGCAGCCATCCGGTACGCGCGCAAGCGCTCGCCAATGCTGTCGAAGTCGAAGCGCGCGCCGCGCAGACGCGTTTTTCGGGAACCGGCGGTGGACATGAAGTACCTCTGGGTGGCGGGTGAAAAATCGACAGACACCGCGTTGCGCGACCGCGCCGCGCCGCCATCCTGCCGGGGGCATCGCGAAGATCGATGTTTGTCTATTTTTTTGTATCGGGTATTTTAACGTAGCCGACAACGGATGCTCGCACATCCGCGGCTTGCGCTCGCCTTGTGCGCGGTAACGGCCTGCGACTGGTCCGTGTCCGTGCGCGTGCACATCGTCTAAATATTTGGACGACCCGGCGAGCGCGCAGACGCTGTCGGCGATAGAGGCATCGCACCTTCCAGACATTCCCACGTGCCGGCCCATTGCGCCGGGAGGAGAAAAGCATGACGTTGCAGATCCCGCGCGCCCGATTTCGGGCAGGATTCCTGATGGCCGGCGCGGCAGGCGCCATTGGCACCGCGCCGCTCGCGCACGCGCAGTCGAGCGTGACGCTGTACGGCGTCGCGGACGCTTTCGTCGGTTCGGTGAAGCAACCCGGCGGGCGCACGGCGCTCGTGCAGTCGGGCGGCGGGATGACGACGTCGTTCTGGGGGCTCGGCGGCAGCGAGGATCTCGGCAACGGCAACAAGGCGTTCTTCGTGCTCGAAAGCTACTTTCAACCGCAAAGCGGCGCGTACGGCCGCTACGCCGGGGACAGCCTGTTTTCGCGCAATGCGTACGCGGGATTGCAGACGCGGTTCGGCCAGCTTCGTCTTGGCCGGATCACGACGCCGCTGTATCTCGCGACGATCCAGTTCAACCCGCTGTTCAATTCGTACACGTTCTCGCCGATGATCTTCCACACGTTCAAGGGCGTGGGCGCCGAGGGCGTGGTCGGCGATTCGGCGTGGAACAACGCGCTCGCCTATACGAGCCCGACGTTCGGCGGATTCAATGCGGGGCTGCTGTATGCACTCGGCAATACGGCCGGCCGGAACGGCGCGAAGAAATGGAGCGTCAACGCGAACTACGCGCGCGGCGCGTTCGCGGCCGCCGTGGTCTTCCAGTACGTGAATTTCAGTGCGACGCCTGGCGATCTCGACGGCGCGCTCGCCGCGGCGCCGGGCCTGTCGAGCCAGCGCACGGTGCAGGTCGGCGCGTTGTACGACTGGCGTGTCGTGAAGCTGTTCGCGCAGTACATGAACGTCGCGAACCGCGCGCAGCGCGGCAACTTCCACGGCGATACGCTGCAGGCCGGCGTCAGCGTGCCGATCGGCGTGGGTTCGCTGCTGGCGAGCTACGCGTATACGCATTCGAGCGGGGCGCTCGCCGACGGCGCGCATCGCAGCACCGGCGCGCTCGGCTACGACTATCTGCTGTCGAAGCGCACCGACCTCTATTCGGCGATCAAGGTCGATCACGTCGGCGGGCTGTCGACCGGCATCACGTACGGCGCGGGCCTGCGCACGCGCTTCTGACGCAGGCATCGCGATGCGAGGCTTCCCGGTTTACCCCGATACATGGGACGCTTGCATTCCGTTTTTGATGCGGGTAGTCTAAATATTTAGACGAGGAGGAAAGCATGAACCTTATGGACGCCACGCAGTGGCTGGCACAGGACGTCGTCGGCTTTTCCGACATTCACCGGTTCGCGACGCGCTGCCGGGACGCGGCGGCGCCGCACGGGCGGGAATCGGCGGCGCTGGTACTGCTCGCACAGGCGGCCGCGACGTTCGCCGAACGGCAGGAGGGCGTGGCGGTCTGCACGGAGACGGTGCAGTCGTTTCTCGCCGAACTGCGCGAGCACGCGCGGCGGCTGAGCGATGCGAGCGGGCGCTCGGACGACGCGCTGCTCGCGGCGCTCAACGGCTTCGCCGCGCAGGTGTCGAAGGAACTGGTCGTCTGATGCGCGACGCCGGCGCGAATCCGCCCGGGCCACGCCCTTAAGCTGTGCGATGCCGACGATCAGGTTGTGGTCCGTCTGTCTAAAAAAAACGACAAACGACCGCGAGGCGGACCGCCGGCATCGATATTCCCTCCTCACGATACGGACAATCATGGAAGCGAACCTTCGATCCTCCGCTGCCGCGCCCGCCGACGCACCGCCCGAACGGGTGTCGCGCTACGCGTGGAAAGTGCTGGCCGGCTCGGCCATCGGCTATGCGATGGACGGCTTCGACCTGCTGATCCTCGGCTTCATGCTGCCGGCAATTGCGGCGTCGCTGCAGCTCGGCGCGCAGCAGGCGGGGGCGCTCGTCACGTGGACGCTGGTCGGCGCGGTCGCGGGCGGCGTGATTTTCGGCGCGCTCAGCGATCGCTACGGCCGCGTGCGCGTGCTGACCTGGACGATCCTGCTTTTCGCGGTGTTCACCGGGCTGTGCGCGTTCGCACAGGGCTTCTGGGATCTGCTCGCGTACCGGACCATCGCCGGCATCGGCCTCGGCGGCGAATTCGGCATCGGCATGGCGCTCGCGGCCGAAGCGTGGCCTGCAGCCAAGCGCGCCCGCGTGTCGTCGTACGTGGCGCTCGGCTGGCAGAGCGGCGTGCTCGCGGCGTCGCTGCTGACGCCGCTGCTGCTGCAGAGCGTCGGCTGGCGCGGCATGTTCGCGATCGGCGTGCTGCCCGCGATCGTCGCCTGGGTGCTGCGCAACAAGCTGCACGAGCCGGAAGTGTTCGTCCGGAGCCCGCAGCCGGCGCGCACGGGCGCGCGTTTCCGGCTGCTGTTCGCCGATGCGCGCACGACCCGCACGAGCATCGGCATCGTCGTGCTGTGCGCGGTGCAGAACTTCGGCTACTACGGGATCATGATCTGGATGCCGACGTTCCTGTCGAAGCAGCTCGGCTTCTCGCTGACGAAATCCGGATTGTGGACCGCCGTGACCGTGCTCGGGATGATGGCCGGCGTCTGGCTGTTCGGACACCTGGCCGACCGGATCGGCCGCAAGCCGACGTTCCTGCTGTACCAGCTCGGCGCGGTGGCGATGGTGTTCGCGTATTCGCGGCTGACGGACCCGGCCACGATGCTGTGGGCCGGCGCGCTGATGGGCATGTTCGTGAACGGCATGGTCGGCGGCTACGGCACGCTGATGTCCGAAGCGTACCCGACCGCGGTGCGGGCGACCGCGCAGAACGTGCTGTGGAACGTCGGTCGTGCGATCGGCGGCCTCGGGCCGCTCGTCGTCGGCGCGCTCGCCGCGCGCTATTCGTTTCAGATCGCGATCGCGATGCTGGCCGCGCTGTACGTGCTCGACATGATCGTCACGGTCACGCTGATTCCGGAACTGAAGGACCGCGCGCTCGACTGACGCGCGCGCCTCCCGCCCAACCGTAACGAGGAGAGAACGATGGACGTGATCGACGGGGCGCGCGCCTGCGCGCAGCCGTGGGCGGCCACGGTCGCCACGCACGCGTGCGACGTGGTCGCGCATCGCGCGGTGAACCGGCGCTATCGCTATCTGCGCGTGCGCGCCGACGCGCCGCTCGCGAGCGTCACGCAGGCCGGCCAGTTCTATCAGCTCGTCTGTCCCGTCAGCGATCTGCACCGGCCATTCCTGCCGCGCCCGATGAGCGTGTACGGCGTCGGCCCCGGCGCCGGCGAAATCGAGTTCCTGTACAACGTGACCGGCGAAGGCACGCGGGCGCTCGCGCAGCTCGGTGTCGGCGCGCGGCTGTCGATCGTCGGGCCGCTCGGCCGCCCGTTCACGCTCGACGCCGGTGCGCGACGGCTGCTGCTCGTCGCGCGCGGCGTCGGTCTCGCGACGATGGCGCCGCTCGTGCAGCGCGCGGCGCGGGCGGGCATCGCGCTGACGGTCGTGATGTCGGCGCGCACGCCGGACGACCTGATGACCGCGGAATTCCTGCGCGGCGCGCCGGCCGACGTGCATGCGGTGTTCGACAGCGACGGCTCGTCGGCGGTCGCGAACGTGGACGCGCTGCTGCGCGCCGCGATCGGGCGCGATCGGCCCGACGCGGTCTACACGTGCGGTTCGCAACGGTTGCTCGCGCTGCTGCAGCGCGTGCTCGCCGGCCATCCATCGATGCGCGGCGAGGTCGCGCTCGAGCAGCGGATGGCATGCGGGATGGGCGTCTGCCTGTCGTGCGTGCGGATGTTCGACGACGGCGCGACCCGCGCATTCCGGCGCGTGTGCCGCGAGGGCCCGGTGTTCGCGATTCGCGACGTGGTGACGGAGGCGGAGGTGGAAGTTGGCTGACCTGAGCGTACGCGTGGGCGAACTGCGCCTGCGCAATCCCGTGATGCCGGCATCCGGCTGTTTCGCGATCGAGTATCGCGATGCGCTCGACCTGACCGGGCTCGGCGCGCTCGTGATCAAGAGCGTGTCGCCCGTCAGCCGCCCGGGCAACCCGACGCCGCGTGTCGCCGACGCGGGCGACGGCATGCTGAATTCGATCGGCATTCCGAGCCGCGGCATCGACGACTATCTCGAACACGTGCTGCCCGCGTACACGGGCCACGGCACGCCGGTCGTCGCGTCGGTGTCCGCCGATACGGCGGACGCGTTCGCGCGCGCGTGCGAGGCGCTGTCGCGGCCGGACGTCGCGGCGATCGAGGCGAACATCTCGTGCCCGAATCTCGAGGCGGACGGCATGGCGTTCGGGATGGACGCGGGCATGACCCGGCAGGTCGTCGACGCGATCCGAACGCGCACCGGGCATCCGCTGTGGGTGAAGCTGACGCCGAACGCGGGCAACATCGCGAAGATCGCGCAAGCGGCGCAGGACGCGGGCGCCGATGCGATCGTGATGGGCAACACGGTGCTCGGCATGTCGATCGACGTGCGCACGCGCCGGCCGTCGCTCGGCAACGTGATGGGCGGCCTGTCCGGGCCGTCGATCAAGCCGATCGCGCTGCGGCTCGTCCACCAGTGCTACCGCGCCGTGTCGATTCCGGTGATCGGCTGCGGCGGCATCCGGAGCGCCGCCGACACCATCGAGTTCCTACTCGCCGGCGCGAGCGCGGTGCAGGTGGGCACTGCGTCGTTCCGCGATCCGGGCGTGATGCGCACGATCATCGACGGGCTCGAGCAGTTTTGCGCGGACGAGGGCATCGGCGCGATCGCGTCGCTGACCGGGCAGGTCAGGCTCGACGCGGAGCTGAGCGAGCGTTGGCAGCGCTTTTGCGCGGCGCCGGCGCGCGCGCTCGGCACGACGGCGGGGGCGTGATGAACGCGCATACCGACAGGCCGGACGCGCCGGCGGACATCGAAGTGCACGACGCGGCGGCGCTGCCGCTTGCGGAACTGACGGCCCTCGCCGAGCAGTGGTTCGACGAGATCCGCGTGCTGTCGGCCGACGGCGTGGGCGTCACGCGCGAGAGCTACGGCGACAGCGAAACGGCGGCCGCGCAGCGGCTGGCGGCGCACGCCGAACGCGAGGGCATCGCGGTGCGCGCCGACCGCGCGGCCAACCTGGTCTTCAGCCTGCCCGACGCGGACCCGCATGCGCGTGCGATCTGGGTCGGCTCGCATCTCGACTCGGTGCCGCATGGCGGCAACTACGACGGGCTCGCGGGCATCGTCGCGGGGCTGCTGTGCCTCGTCGCGCAACGGCGCAGCGGCGCCGCGTCGCCGCACCCGTTGAACGTGATCGCGCTGCGCGGCGAAGAGAGCGCCTGGTTCGGCAAGGCCTACATGGGATCGAGCGCGCTGTTCGGCCGGCTGACGCCGGACGATCTCGCGATGAAGCATCGCAGCACCGGCCGCCCGCTGGCCGACTGCATGGCGGCGGCAGGCGTCGACATCGACGCGGTGCGGGCGCGCAAGCCGCTGTTCGACGTGCGGCGCGCGCATGCGTATCTGGAGCTCCACATCGAGCAGGGGCCCGTGATGGTCGCGCGCGGGCTGCCGGTCGCGGTCGTGTCCGGCATTCGCGGCAACGTGCGGCACAACTCCATCAGCTGCATCGGCGAGGCCGGCCACTCCGGCGCGGTGCCGCGCGACCTGCGGCACGACGCGATCTTCGCGGTCGCCGAGCTGATCACGCGGCTCGACGAGCACTGGCGCAGGCTGCTCGAACGCAACATCGATCTCGTCGTGACGACCGGCATCGTGTCGACCGACCAGGACGAGCATTCGATTTCGCGGATTCCCGGCCAGGTGCATTTCAGCTTCGAGGCGCGCAGCGAGAGCACGGAGACGCTCGACGTCTTCCATGAGCTGCTGATCGCCGAATGCAATTCGATCGCGCGCGAGCGTGGCGTGCGATTCGATTTCGACCGGCGGTTGGCGAGCGCGCCGGCGCGGATGGATGCCACCCTGCGCGCCGCGCTTGCCGACGCGTGCACGCGGCTCGACGTGCCGTATGCGACGCTGCCGAGCGGCGCGGGCCACGACGCGGCGCTGTTCGCGAACGCGGGCGTGCCGAGCGGGATGCTGTTCGTGCGCAACGATCACGGGTCGCACAACCCGCACGAGGCGATGTCGATCGATGATTTCATGCTGGGCGTGCGCGTGCTCGCCGACACGATTGCGCGGCTGTGACCGGCGACACGGGAAGCGATGGCGGCCGACGCGCCGTGGATCCGGACGGCGTGCGGGTTCACGCCGACGGAACGTGTGCGCCCGCGCCGCCTTCCGCGCGGTTCACGTGCGCGAGCACGAATGCATAGACGTCATCGAGCGCCGACACGATGCGCGTGCCGGCCGCGACGCCATCGAACGCGCTCGCGGGCCCGGTGCAGATCAACGGCTTCGCGAAGCGCGTCGCGAGGCGGATCTCGTCGAGCGTGCCCTTGCTCCCCGGCAGCGCGACGACGACGTCGCTCGTCAGCACGTTCACGTAGTTGCGGCTCAATGCGTCGTCCGGCGCGTCCGCTTCCTTGCGCGGGAGTGGCGTGACGATAGGCAGGTCGATGAACGGATTCGGATAGCCGGCGATCGGCACGAAGCCGAACAGCGGGTGCGCTTCGCTCGGCACGATGCCGATCGAACGGCCGCGGCGCCCCGGCGTCGTCGCGTACGCGCGCGCGATCGACAGCATCACGCCGCGGCCGGCGCCGGTCAGCAGGTCGAATCCTTGCGCGGCGATCCACGTTCCGAGCGGCGTCGCCAACTCCGGCCATTCGTTCTTGCCCGAGCCCATCACGCCAATGATCGCCATCTTGTCCTCCTGGTTGGCCGACGCGCGGCGCGTCGATCTCAGCGATCGCGCGTGCCGGTCGTCTTTTTAATTATACACATCGGCCGATTTATGGCGATGCGACGGCGATGACGGGCCGAAAATTGTGGACTTTCCCGTCTTGCATTTTCCCTTCACTTTATTTAGTCTAAAAAAATAGATTTTCGACGGGCGTATCGCGACTCGAGGGTTCGCCGGTACGCAGACGTCTCCGGGGCGATACAGCCCGCTACAACCTGAGAGAGAGGTGTATTCATGCTTGACCACGCCACCAACGAATTGCTGACCCGCGTGGGGCCCGGCACGCCGTGCGGCGAGTTGCTGCGTCGCTACTGGCATCCGGTCGGTTATTCGTCGGAGCTGGCCGAAGCCGGCCAGACGAAACGCGTGCGGATTCTCGGCGAGGATCTGGTGCTCGCGCGCACCGGCAACGGCGGCGTGCTGCTCGTGCAGGAGCGTTGCCCGCATCGCGGTGCATCGCTGCTGTACGGCTTCGTCGAGGAAGCCACGATCCGCTGCGCGTATCACGGCTGGCAGTACAACGCGGCCGGCGAATGCGTGGAGCGGCCGTTCGAATCGGCGAAGGCGAGCCGCGTCTGCAAGAAGCTGATCGACAGCTATGCGACGCACGAATGCGGCGGGCTGATCTTCGCATACATGGGGCCGGCGGAGCAGAAGCCCGCGTTTCCGAACTGGGACATCCTCGTGCGCAACGACGGCGTCCGCCATTTCGAGGTGCAGGACGATCTCGCGTGCAACTGGTTCCAGGTGCAGGAAAACGCTGTCGACGTCACGCACACCTTCTATACGCACTCGAAATACTTCGAGCACCTCGGCATGCGCGACGCGTCCGGGTTCGGCAAGCCGTTCAAGCGGTTCGGCTTCCAGCGCTTCGACTGGGGCATCGTGAAGAGCTGGGAGTACGAAGGCGAGGGCCGTGGCTGGGGCAACCTGATGGTGTTCCCGAACATGCTGCGGATCATGACCGAGATGCACTGGCGCGTGCCGGTCGACGATACGACGACGCGGATCGTCTGGGTGTCGTTCACGCCGAACGCGGACGGCGCGCAGCCGCCCGCGGACGAGGCGCCGAAGATCGTCCGGCAGCCGGCGCGCACCGACGCGGCGGGCCGCTACCTGATGGACACGTTCATGAGCCAGGATGCGATGGCGGTCGAGACGCAGGGCCCGATCTTCGATCGTTCGCGCGAGAACCTCGGCGCGTCCGATCGCGGGATCGTGATGTTCCGCCAGATGCTGCAGGAGCAGATCGACGCGGTCGCGCGCGGCGAGCGGCCGGTCGCGAACGTGTACGGCGGCGCGCCGGACGTGACCGACCTGCGCGCATGGATGGGCGGCTATCTGCCGATGAGCTGCGCGCCGGACCCGACATTCCGCCAGCAGCGCGAATTCGGCGACATCTTCGACGAGTCGCACGTCGAATACGAGATCCCGGCGAACTCGCCGGTGATGCGCGCTTGAGCGGCGGTGCGCTCGGCGGGCCGGGCCGCGGCGCCGGCATGCTGACGGGCGGCCGCGTCACGGCCGCGCTGCTCGCGGCGGGGCTCGCGAGCGTCGCCGCGCTCGGCGCGCGCGGCACGCTGTCGGCCGGCGACGCACGCATCGTCGCGATTGTGTTCACCTGCATCGTGCTGTGGGCGACGGGCGCGGTCGCGAGCCTGTGGGTGTCGCTGCTGTTTTTCTTCCTCGCGGCGACCTGCACGGCGGTGCCCACCGCCGAGATCTTCTCCGGCTTCGGGTCGAGCGCGTTCTGGCTCGTGTTCAGCGGCGCGGCGATCGGCTTCGCGCTGAAGGAGAGCGGCCTGAGCGAACGGATCGGCATCGCGCTCGCGCGCCGGATCGGCGGCTCGTATCTGAAGGCGCTGCTCGCATTCGCGATCCTGAGCTTCCTGCTGTCGCTCGTGATGCCGTCGACGTTCGGGCGGATCGCGATCCTGGTTCCGATCGCGATCGGCTACTGCGACGTCGTGAAGCTCGGCGCGCACGCGAACGGGCGGCGCGGCATCCTGCTGCTCGTGATCGTCGGCTCGTACGAGCTGGCTGCCGCGGTGCTGCCCGCGAACCTGCCGAACGTGATCATGGCGGGGATTCTCGAGCAGTCGCACGGGATGCATCTGCGCTTCTCCGAGTATCTGCTGCTGTTCTTTCCGGCCGGCGTGATCGTGCGCGGCGCGGTGCTGGTGCTCGCGTCCTGGTGGCTGTTCGCGGATACGGTCGGCGAAGTCGAGATACCGGCGGCGCGCGTCGCGCTCGGCCGCCGCGAATGGCACGCGATCGTGCTGCTGGCGATCACGCTCGCGCTCTGGTTCACCGACGCCGTGCATCGCATCGCGCCCGGCTGGGTCGGGCTCGGCTTCGCGCTCGTCTACTTCGGCACGTCGCCGCCCGCGCAGCTCGAGCGCTTCACCGCGACGCTGAAGATGGACCTGCTGTGGTTCATCGCGGCGATCATCGGGCTGACCGCGCTCGTCAACCATCTCGACATGCGCGTGCCGGACACGCTCGCGCTGGACGCGCTGCGCGACAGCCCGATGCTCGTGTACTTCGCGCTGACCGCGCTGTCGATCGTCGTTTGCTTCGCGGTCACGTCGAATGCGGAACCGGCGCTATACGTGCCGATCGTGTCGCGCCTGCTCGCGCATGGGCTGCACCTGAAGGCCGGCCTGCTCGCGCAGGTGATGGGCTATGCGACCACGGTCCTGCCGTACCAGTCGCCGCCGATCGTGTTCGGCAACGCGCTCGCGCAGTTGGACCGGGGTGCGGTGCTCCGGTACTGCATCGCGACGGCGCTGCTGGGCGTGGTGTTCGTGATCCCGGTCAATGCGTTGTGGTGGCGGCTGATCGGGCTGATGTGAGTTTTCCTGAACGGTGAATCCAATGATCGAAAACGATCTGCTTGCCGCGCGCGTGATTGCGCGCGAGCGCGTCGCGTGCGACGTGATTTCGCTGCGCCTCGTCAGCGACGCGCCGGGTCTCGCCCTGCCGGCGTTCGAAGCCGGCGCGCATATCGACCTGCATCTGCGCGATGGGCTCACGCGCAAGTATTCGCTGTGCAACGATCCGGTCGAGCGCGGCGTGTACGAGATCGCGATCAAGCGCGAGCCGGCGTCGAGCGGCGGCTCCGCGCACGTGCACGATGCGATCCGGGTAGGCGACGTGCTGCGGATCGGCGCGCCGCTGAATTACTTCCCGCTCGCGCCGGACGACAGCCCGGCCGTGCTGCTCGCCGCCGGGATCGGCGTGACGCCGTTGCTCGCGATGGCGCATAGCCTGGTGCGCGCGGGGCGGTCGCTCGCGTTCCACTACTTCGTGCGTTCGGCCGACGCGGCCGCGTACGGGGCGACGCTCGCGTCGCGGCTCGCGGACGTCGCGACGATGCACACGGGGCTGACGCCCGACGCGACCCGAGACGCGATCACGACGATCGTCGGCGCAATGGATTCGCGCTCGCATCTGTATTTCTGCGGACCGGCGCCGTTCATGGCGGCCGTCGACGCGATCGCGCGCCCGGCGCTCGGCGATGCGCGGCTTCATCACGAGTATTTTTCCGCGCCAACCGCGGAGCCTGCCGACGGCGAGGCCGACGCGTTCCGGATCGAGCTCGCGCGCTCGCAGCGCGCGCTGCTCGTGCCGCCGGGGCAGTCGATCACCGATGTGCTGTACGAGCACGGCATCGCGGTCGCCACGTCGTGCGAGGCGGGCGTGTGCGGCGCATGCCGGACGACCGTGCTCGAGGGCACGCCCGATCATCGGGACGCGTTCCTGAGTGCGGCGGAAAAGGCCCGCAACGATTGCATGATGCCGTGCGTGTCGCGATGCCGCGGCGAACGGCTCGTGCTGGATCTCTGAGCCGTCACGGGGGGCTGTGTGCGCTGGCAAACCGGGTACGCGCGGCGAAGGCCGGTAAGCTGAAGGATGTCGGTCGGCACCGGAAGCCACTGACGGAAATGGAAGTCGAGCGGGCGCAGGTCAAGCGCGAACTGGCCGAGGTCAAAATGGAGCGCGATTGACCTGCCCCCTGAGCTGCCCCCTTCAATAAGGCCAATGAGCTTCCGGCAAAGTCCCTTTGAACCAACTCCTGGAAAGCGGCAGGAGCATCCGCGGTTGTCCGATGTTTCGCCGCAAACTCTGACGGCGCAAGGTCGTTCAGTGCACTGTGCGGCCTTTGTCCGTTGTAGTCCCGACGCCATGCCGCGCTGACTCGTCAATTCGGGCCCCTGGTCTGTTCGCACCGTCTTGGCATAGCCACGGAAGCGAGCTGCACGGTCCAATGCCCGATCCGGCCTATCGCACCGATCGATCCCATCGCCGCGGTCGGTTTTCTTCTCCGTTCTCTCTTCGCATCCCGATCGTTCCGTTCGCGTCGCGTCGGCGAAAGCCGACCCGATACAAGAGACTAACCGCCAGGGGACGCCCACGACGCACGAGCCGGCAGCAAGCGCGGCGCGGCTGTGCGCGGCGCCGCCGTGCGCTTTTTGATTGCAGCACTCCAGCAGACGAGGACATCGTGACTTACACAGGATGCAGGGATGAGATTGCCGGCGGCCTAACCAAGGTGCTGTGGACGGCTTCGCAGCTCGACGACGAAGCCGATTTCGAGGATCTCCTCGAAGCGATCCGCGTGCTTCGGCCCAAGTGGCCGGGGGCGGGGACGGTCGCCGCGTGGCGCTACGTCCGGCGCCAGGCATGGGGCGACGCGCGCCGCGTGCTCGAGGACGACGACACCGAAGCGAAGCGCTCGGGGCTTCATGCCGCACTGATGGCGGTGTGTCTGTTCGGCCTCGAAGACCCGCTGTGGCACAGCTATGCGCTCAGCGCGGCCGAGCAGCGCGAAAGCATCGAGGGCGCGACGATCGGCGCGCGTCTGCTCGAGCGTGCCGCAAAGCTCGACGCCAGCGTTCAAGCGCCTGCGTCCACCGACGCACCGGCGAGTACGCACGGCGTGCCGGCCGACAACAGCGGATTCTCCGCGTCGATGACGTGGGTCCGCGCATGAGCACCCGTTTTCACTTTCCGCGCGCCGGGCGATTCGCATTTCAATCGCAGCCTTCGCATCGGTGCGCTTGTAGCAGCGACAGCAACCTAGACTGACTTTGCCTCGTAGTACCCACGGTCACGCAACCACTTACCCGACAGGAAGGAAACATCATGAATCTGAACGTTCCGAGTATGAACACCTACCCCACCGATCCGGCGAGCTATCTGCAACGGCTGACCAACGGTGCCTCGACGGGCTCGACGCAGGACGTGCTCAAGGATCTCATCGGCCTCATCAGCCAGTTGCTCAAGCAGATGCAGGCCGGGCAGAACGGGCAGGCCGGCGGCATGCCGGGCGGCGCCGGCGGTGCTGGCGGCATGCCCGGTGGCATGCCCGGCGGCACGCCCGGTGGCATGTCCGGTGGCGGCGCGGGCGCAATGCCCGGCGGTGTGGGGGCGACGCCCGGCGGCATGGGGGGCGCGGGCGCCATGCCGGGCGGCAGCGGGGGGATGACGGTGCAAAACGCGGCGGGCGTGCTGGCCTCGTACATGGGGCAGCATGGCCTCAGCGCGTCGGACCCGAACACGATGTACAAACTCTCGACGAACGCCGACGGCGGCACGCCACCCACGGTGCAGCAAGCGGCGCAGACAATGCTCGCGAACCCGGGCGCCTACCAGCAGATCGAGACGCACGACGTGGCGGGCACCGACGGCAAGTCCGCGGTCAGCAATTTCCAATGGGCGGCTCAAGGCGGACTCGGCGCGGCGGGCAACGCAACGGGTGGCGCGGGCGGCGCGGGCGGCGTGGCGGGGCAGTCGGGGACGACCGGCGGCTTGCCCGGCACGGGCGGTTTTCCGGCGAACACCAGTACGCTGCCGACGACGGGTGGCTTGCCGACAACGGGCGCGACGGCAGGCTTCACACCCGGTACAGGCGACCTCCTGAAGGACGGCAAGCCGCTGCAGATGGCCGACGAAGGCAAGGCGCTGGCCAACTTCAACGCGCAGGATGGTGCCGACTTCCAGGCCATGGAAAGCGCGTTGTCGCACGGCGACGGCAATGCCGCGGCGAAGACGCTCGCCAACGCGGTGAAGTCGGGCAAGCTGAGCCAGTCGGATGCGGCGGCGATCGGCGCACAACTGCAGCAGACGGCGAACGCGCATGGCGGTGGCAAGATCAGCCACGACGCGAGCAAGGCGCTTTCGGATGCACTGGGCGGCGCGAACGTGCTGACGCCGGGCAAGACGCGCGCCGCGGTTGCCTTCGAGAACATCACCGGCATTCACACGGGTACGATCGCCGGCGTCAGCACGAAGTAACGTCGTCGGCAGTTCCGGCGATCATCCCGATCGGCGACCCGAGCGGCCGCCGATCGGGGGCTGCAGGAAGCGACGATCGGGGACAGCGGCGACAATCGGCGGCCGCGCTGCGAAACACCGCAGCGCGGCCGCTTCGTTGTTTACCGGCGCAACCGATGTCCCGATTCAGCCCTCCATCTGCTGACGAAGGGACGCGTTCAGCGGGCTCCATTCGAGCAACGCGACGAAGCCGTCCTGCGCGGCGACCACGACCCAGCGCCGGTACTGATGCCCGATCTGCCCGGGCGCGTACGTGTGTGCTTCCTGCCAGGCGGTGGCGCGCCGCACGTGGACGGTCGTGCCGAAGAGCGGCGCGATCGATTCGACGTTCCCGCAGGCCCGCACGATGCGCATCACCTCGGCCACGGGCTGCGCGAAATCGATCGTGCGCTCGGCGTCGGCAAGGCGCGGCCAGTAGCTGCCCGCACCTTGCGGACGCCGTTCGTTCCAAAGCCGATCGAAGTCGCGGGCCACGCGCGTGGCCAGCCGATGGGCGGCCATCTGCAGCTTCAACTGCAGCGTCTCGTGCCATTCGTCGGCATCGAGCGGAAAGCATTCGGAATCGACGATCTCCCCGGTATCGAAATCGGCATCGATTCGATGGCAACTGACGCCCCACTCGCGCCGCCCCTCGAGGATGGCGCGCATGGCCGGGTACGGGCCGCGCCCGTCGGGCAGCGGTGACGGATGGAAGTTCGCCGCATGGCGCAGATAGGGCTGCCACGCCGGAATCTTCCGGTTGTAGCCGGCCACGATCAGTGTGTCGCATTGCCGTTCGGCGAGCCAGCGCAGATCGTCTTCGTCGATGCGTGACAGCTGCACCGGAATGCGCAGCTTCTCCGCGCGCTCGACGAGTGCGCTATTGAAGTCCAGCCGGTTGTCGACCGGAATCGAGTAGAGCGCCACAGGCTCCCAGCCGGCGGCAACGAACGCGTCGAAGACGACGCGCCAGCGATCGAAGCCGGCGAATGCGAATCGCATGATCGGTTCTCCCTTTCGCAATGAAGGTCATGGCGGCATGGACGGCGATGACGGCCGACGGCCACCCCGCTTCACGGTAAGCGCGCACGGTGGAGGACAGCCTGCGCATTCCGAAGTTTCGTCGAGTGCCGCGAACCGGCAAGTAAATCGCCGACTGCGCGCCGCGCGTCAGGACCTCAGCCCGAGGCTTTTCTTGATGGCGTCCTCCGCCGTCTTGGCGGCGGTTGCCGTGAGGCCGGGCTGCCCGATGATGTTGGCGATCTGTTTGAGCCGCTCGCTTTCGGTCAGCGGTGCGGCGCTCCGGCTGGCAGCCGATGTATCGCTCGGCGCCGGCGCCTCTTGCGGTTTTTCGCGCCGCGCGCGTGCAAGCTGCGAAAGCAGCAGTGCCGCTTCGCCCTTCGGAATGCCGCTGTCCGTCAGCAGCGTGTGCGCGGCGATCAGATCCTGATTGCGGCTCGCGCGCGGATGATTGCCCACGATCGCGAGCGCCTGCTTCGCGCGCTGCGAGCCTGATGCATCGACTGCCATGTCGGCACCCGCGAGCGCCGCAAGCGAGGCTGGATCGAGGCGCCCGATGCTCTTGGTGACCATCGACAGAATGTGCTTGACCACGATGTCGCGCTCGGCATCCTTGTGTACCTTCGCCTTGTCTTCAGCGTGCATGCCCGAGATCAAGCGCTTGCCGAACGACGTCGTGCTGTTGGCGTAGCGGCGTGCATCGTCATAGAGCGACGCATAGATACCCGCCTGCGCCTGCGGGCTGCGCAAGTCCGCAGGCAGGCCTTCGTCCGCTGGCCGCGCCTCCATGGCGCGCAGATCGTCGATCTTCGCGCGGCTCGTTTGCAGCGCCGCGCGCAGGCGCTCGTCCTGCGTCTGGCCGGTGTAGTCGTGCGGGGCCAATACCGTGTCGACGTAGCGTTGGATCGTGGCGGCCTTCGCATTGCGCAGGTTTTGCCGTCCTTCGACAAACGGCTTCTTCAAATCGAGCGCTTCCTTGACCGCATTGGTCACGTGCCCGGATGCCGCGAGCGGTGCCAGCGCGCCGTGCGAGCCGCCTATGAGCAGCCCGCTTGCCGTCAGACCGATGGCGGACGTGACCGACTGGTAGAGCGCGCCGTTACGTTGCTTGCCCTTGTTCTCCGCGATGCTCATGGCGGTCAATACGTCGCGGGCATGCTGCGTGAGCGGATGCGCGTCGTCTCGCGCAATGCGCGAGAGCTTGCCTTTGTCGTATTGCCATTCTCCATTGCTGTTTTTCGTCAGCAGCAGATTCTCGACCTGGTTGGGCATCGGCGCGCCCGGAGGGCGTTTTTCGGGGTGCTCGAAGCGTTCGACGTCGGCGGCGAGCATCGCCTTGACCTTGTTTTCGTAACGGCCATGGATCGAATGCGCGGCGGCGGCGTTCGAGCCCGAGGCCAGCGCGTTCACGAGGTCGGTGGCGGGCGCCGCGTCGTAGCCGAACTGCCCGTGCGTCGCCGTCGATACGCCGTTCAGGCCGTCTTTCGCGGGCCGCTTGGCGGCGAAGGCCGTCAACGTCATGCCTTTGCGGTTGACGCCCATCGCGTGCGCGAAATCGGCGAAGCGTCGGCCTTTGCCGCCGGCACCCGGCACGAATGCGCCGATGTCGTCCACACCGGGCTTCTGCGGCGCGATAGCCGCTGCGGGCCTGGGGGCAGCGGGAGCAGCGGGCGCGGCGGGCAGACCTTCCGCGCACGGGCGCTTGCCGAGGCTGCCGAGTTCCTCGATGAGCACACCGGCACTCGCGCGCCGGGTCGGCACCGGCGCGGGTTTCGCGCCCGTGGAGGGGCCGGGGTCGCTCGTCGTGCGGGTGAGGGACGCGGATTCGATCGCATGCGAGTGGAACTCGATCTTGGGTGGGGGCGCCATGATGTTCTCGGACCGGGAGACAAGATGGACTGCACTGTGCGGGCCGGTCATGACACTCCCGTGAACCGCGCGAAGCATCGTTCGGATTGGCGAAGCAGGTTCGCGGCGGCCTGCCGCCGAGCCGTCTCGCGGGTGTCGCTCATTCGGTTTTCGCGGTGCGGCTTCGCGCGCGCGAACGCTTTCGCATCCGCATTCATTAGATTGGAACGAGGGCCGGCTTCACGCGGTTCGGTTTCGCGCGTTTCATCGAACGCGCGCTTCGTTCACGATCAAGGAGAAAACGAATGAGCTTCATCGGCAATATTGTGAAAAGCGTAGTCGGGGATGTCACCAAGGCTGCCGGGGGTGTCCTCCATGGTGTCGGCAACGCGCTGCACGGCGCGGCGACGTTCGGCAAGGGGCTGCTGAGCGGCAACCCGAAGGAAGCCCTTGCGGGGGCGGGGGCCATTGCGACGGGTGGGCTCGAGGCGCTCGAGGGCGGCACGGCGCTCGCGGAAAACCTGACGCCGGAGGGCGCCGCTACCGCGCTCGCATTGGCGGGCGGCAAGGAGGCGGTGCGAACGCTGACCTCAGGCACTGGCGCAGCCTGATGCACGGACGGTGACGAGCATGATGGAGCTTCTTACCGAACTGCCGGCCGATGCGCCGGCCATGGCGCAGGCGATCATCGAGCATATCGAGGCCAACGAGCTGGACGAGGCCGAGGCGCTGCTGGCGCGCATGCACGATGTCTACCCCGAAACGCGCGAGGTGCACGTGTTTGCCGTGACGATCGCATTGGTGCGCGGGCGTCCGCACGAGGCGTGGCAGATCGTGAACGGATTGCCCGACGATCGCGCGCCCGAATTGAAGGCAATCTGCCTGAAAGTCCTCGACGATCCGTCGTGGCATGGCTATGCGACGGCACACGAGGACAGTGCCGATCCCTACGTGCGCCTTGCCATGCGGCGCCTGCTCGAAAGAGACTGATGCCCGATTGCGCCGCGCCGGATCGAATCGTCGTGCAAGCAGATTCGGCGCGATCGGGCTCTCAACCTGCCACCCGATAACGGTGTACGCGCCTGGACCGCACCAGCCGGGCCTGACGCATCAACGATCGAGCTCGACAAGGCCGACGTCGTGTCCGAGCAAGCGCAACGCTTGCGACATCCTCCTGCTGCCGTAGCTTCGACGAGCCTCCTCATGAATATGGCGCACCGCCGCCAGTGCCATCGCGTCGCGATTTGATCTGCGTTGGCGCGACCGGGTAGTTCGTGTATTGCCGACGAGCGGTGTTTCCGCGCGGCGGAAAATACGCCGGGCAAAAAAATCCCGCCGGGACATCGGGCGGGATCGTGCGAGTTTTAGACGCCCCGGGGGGCGGACGCGTTCGCGTTCAGAAACCTTGCGCGAGGAATTGCTCGGCGTACTTGTTGCGGTTTTCCATTTGCGGATCGGTGGCCTGTTCGTAGTCCTTGTCCCAGACCAGTGCCGCTTGTTCCGCCGTCGTCGTCTGCTTGATGTCCGTGATCGTCTTGCTGTACGTGGTGTCGAGTTCCTGATTCATGAAGCCGATGTTGGCTTCGAGGCTGCCCGGGTCGAGCCCGTGCTCCTTCGCATAGTTGATTTCGCCTTGTTTGCGTGTGCCGCCCCATTGCGCAAGACCCCAGCCGTTGGCGTTGTCGTCCGCGAAGTTGCCGGAGGGCGCGCCCTTCGCGCCGCCTTGATTGACGTTGCCTTGCAGCCCGCTTTCCTGCTGCAGGTTGCCGAGTACGCCGGCTACCTGCGCGTCGGTCAGGCCGTAGCGCGATTTGAGGTCCTGTGCGATGGCGTGCGCGGCGTCGCCGCCCGATACAGTGGGCAGCGTGTTGCCGTGGCTGCCGCCGCCACCGCTTCCACCGCCGCCTATGCCCGGCGACGCGCCGCCACCGCCGTGGCCGCCACCGCCGCCACTCACGCCAGCGGGTGCGCCGCCGCCACCGCCGGCATACGCGGGCGGCGCGGCGTACGAAGGCGTACCGCCGCCGATGCCGCCCACACCGCCCGCATCGCCTGAATTCTGGCTGGAGGGATCGAGAATCTGCTTGATTTCTTCGATGAGCAACTCGAGCAGTTGTGCGAGCTGCGATTCGTTCGTGCCGCCAATGCCGCCGACATCGTCGATGCCGTTCAGATAGCCGGCGTTATAGCCTTGCACTGCTGTGGTGGACATGATTTTCTCCGCGTGAGAATGACGGTATTCGTCAGTTGCTGGTGGAGGGCCGATAACGGCCGCCTGCGAAACCTAATGTATTGCCCGGCGCTTACAGCGCCTTGACGGATGCGAAGTCGTTGTCGGATTGCCGAACTGCCGAACCGGGGGCGGCCGCGATGCCGATGCAAGCGGCTTGCGGCAGGCGAGCCGCCGCGCCACCGATGCGGCCACCTGCGCGAACCTTCGTCGTTTCGCTTGCTCGGCGCGGCCCGGTTGCTCAGGCGGTCGTGCGATGCATCACGCCCAGTTCCATCACGTTGTCGGCGCCGATCGTTCGCCCCTCGTTCGACCGGTTCGACGGGCTCGACGTGCTCGCGGCAAACGGCAGGCATCCCGCGATGATGAGCAGTGCGCCCAACGCGTTCTCCGCGAAGCTCTTGGTGCCCGCGGACCAATCGCCTCCCTCCACGGCGTGATTGACCACGGCGGTGGCGGCATAAAGGGAGAGGAACAGGCTGAGACGCGCGATTCCCGCGCCGGCCGCCTTGTCCCCGAGCTGCCTGGCCGTGCTGGTTGCGGAGGTGTCGATCTTGCCCCAGCTCAGGCGCAGCGTCTTCAGTTCATCGAGCGCCTTGCCCGTGAAGCCGTGCGTCGAGATTTCCGAGGCCACGCGTCCCCCGATTGCATCCAGCCCCTCGCCGGCGGCATTCGCTGCCGAATAGCCGAACAGGCCTTTGATCGCAGCGTTGGTCTTCGTGTGGTGAATGAGGCTGTCGACGTAGGACGTGGCCGACCATTGCGAGCTGCCCTGTGCGGTGTTCACGGCGAGCTGGTTTCCGAAATACGGAACGTCGTTGAGCATCTGGCCTCTGACGGGGCGCTCGTAGCCTGCGTCGTGATTGCCTTCGAGCGGGCGGAACACGTTGATCACGTCGCGTGCCAGGTATGCATACGATTTGATCGCGCTAGGCAGTATGCCGGCGAGCTGCCCAAGATGCCCGTTGCCCGCGTCGTTCTTGCCGGTATAGGCTGCGGCGGCCACCGTCGCTATCAGCGCGATGATCTGCGCACCGTGGCCCGCGTAGGTCTTGTTGTCCGCGGCGCCGGTGTGATACTTGTGCAACATCGCGGCCAGGTTGCCCATCGCCGCCGCCGTGAACAGCGAGGCCGTAATTGCGCCGCGTGTTTCGGGCCCCGCGCCGGTCTTGTCCAGGACTGCTTCGGTCGCCATCGAGCACAACTCCCGGAAGAGCGTGGCGCCGCCGGTTGCGACGAATTCATGACTGAACGCGTTGACGAGGTTGGCCGTCCACCCTTTGAGCGGTTGCGCGGCGCCGTAGGGGTTCCGGGTCAGCATGTCGCCGACGTTCGAGATGAACGATTGGATCTGCCCCGGCCGGGACAGCGCGGCCGACAGGTGGCTGCTGATCGAGGCGGCCGATGCCGGACGTATGTCTTGGGTTTCCGCGACCGCCGATGTGACCGCCGCGGCCGATGCCGGACGTGTGTCCTCCGTCTCCGCGATCACCGATGTCCCGGCGGGGGCCGGCGTGCGGGTTTCCGGTGCTACCCGGGACGACGAGCTCGAAACGGTTGCTTCGGGCGGGCTTTCGGGCTCCTGACTGTCGATGTCGTGCGCGACGAGGTGAGGCGCCGAGAAGCTGGCCGGATTCGGGGAGAGAGGGCTCCGGGACGCCGTGTCGTGCCCCTCGGACAACGAAGGTGTGTCGGGCAGGCGCGACGATGACGCTTCCGCGTGGGAAGGCGTCGTGAAAGTGTTTTTTGTCGGCACCTGGTCGTCTTGCGGTGGCGCGGCGCTCGTCGTTGCCTCGTCCACGAGCGCCAGCGTCTCTTTCGGGAGCGGCACCGGGCTGGCCGCGCGCGACGTGTCGGGTGTCGATTCGGCCTCGCTCGTCGTCGCGGCTGTCAGCCCCGTGGCCTCCTTCTCGTGCGGCAACGGGCTGCCCGAACGCGCCGTGGCCGGTTGCTTGTCGGCAGTTTTCGTTTCCGCGGTCTCCTGATGTCGAACGGGCGTCGCACTGTCGTGCTGCGATGCAGGCGTGTGTGGTTGCGGTTCCTCGTGTACGGGCACTTCTTCGCTCGACTCCCCGCCGCCCGACAAGTTGAGCATCGGTATCGTCCCGTCTGCCAGGGCTGCACGTTGAGCGCCCAGCTTGCCCGAACTGGGCAGCGACCGTGAGCCGCCTTGGCGGCCGATCGCGGAGCCTGACGACGATGCGCGCGCAGGCAGCGAGCTGCGCCTGACTGGCGCCGGCAGCGGCGGGGATGGAGGCTGCGCCGTCCCAACCGATTGCGATGTTGTCGAAAGCGGGCCCGCCTGCGCCGGTGCATGGTTGCCGGTGTGCGCCGGAAAGGCGGGTGCATTGCTCAGAGCGCCGAGCAATGCGCCGCCGGAGGGGCGCGGGCCGGTCATCGATGCGCTTCGTTGGCGCGGGGCCGGCGCGGGCTGCGTGTCGTTGCGCGGGAGGTCGAGCGATGATGACCGTACTTGCGTGCTGTTGCTGATCGTCATGACGTTTCCTTTCGGTTGATTTCGATCGTTCGACGTCGCCTCGCGACAAAGGCCTTGATGGACTGACGCGCTGCCTCATCGCGTCCAGGCGGTCGACGTGCGTTCGCCCGTCGATTCCGTCTTCGCGCTTTGCGAACGTGGGTTCTCGTGTTGGAAAGGTAAAACGACATAACGGTGGCAGCCTGCCGATTCCGAAGTGGCGTGCAAAAAAACGCACGTCGATCCCGGCGCCGGTGCTACGACTGCGAATCCATTTGCGCACTTCATCAGAATTTGCCGCATGCGCACTTCGCAATTTCGCTCGCCGCGTCGCGTCGCTTGCGTTGCGCAATGCAGTGGCGCATAAGCTTGTGCTTGCATTCCTCGATATCGCTCCGCGTGAGTGGGATGCGGGGACCGTGCCGCGCCGACATCGAGCGATGTTGCTGGCGACGGAAATCGTCATGTCACTCAAGGAGTTCGCCATGAAAAACCTAGGAATTCAAACGGGGCTCGTCCGGTCCCGTATCGCGGAGTTCGAGAAAGGGACGAAGAACGGTGCGACCGACGGCGCACAAAAGCAAGCGCCCGCGCGCAGCAAAGGCCAACTGGACGGGCTATCCAGCTTCAAGGGGGCCGACGGCGCGCCGCCACCTCCGCCACCACCGCCGCGCAACTTTGCCAGCCTGCCGGGGCGCACGGGGAACGTCGGTGCACAGTTTCTGAGTTCGGCGCTTCATGCCGGAAGTCACTTTCTGCCGCCCGGCGTCGCGTCCACCGCAATGCATGCGGCGGGTGACATGATGCGTCCATCGGCCCTCGGTGCAGGGAATCCCGTGACGCAAATGGCTGCGATGCAAAACGACTTCATGCAGCAGCAAAGCGAGATGACGCGGCTCAACAACGCGAACACGTTGGCGGCCGCTGTCAACCAGCAGTCGCAGGAGCTCACATCGGCGCTGGCGTCGGTGGGTAACAAGGGTGCCAGCAACATTTCGAACGCCGCCAAGGGGCAGTAACGGCTACGGCGGGCCGCGGCGTTTTCGCGCGCGGCTCGCGAACGCCCCGGTCTGATCGTCCACGCTTCCTGCCTGCTTCGTTCCTGCTTCGTCTCCATTTCGCGCTTGCCTTGGCGCTCGCCATACGAGACGACTTCCTCATGCAACGTCGCTTTCTCTCTTGATGACGTTCGCGGGCAGCCGGGTCTCCCCGGCTGCCCCTGCTCGTCCTACTGCCCGTCGTCCGCCAGCTTCATGCGCTCGACGATGCTTTGCACCGAACGCGCGTAGCGGTCGCGCTCGGCAGGTGTCTCCGAATGGTAGGCACCGATCGCCGCCCAGTTGTTCCCGTACTTGACCATCATCTTGTGCAGGTGCCACGCAGCCACGTACACGCTCAAGCATGGGTTCATGAGGTCGTCAGCCGAGACGCCGTAGCGCGACAGCAGCGGAAGGTGAATAGAGTTGATCTGCATCATGCCGTAATCGGTCGAACCGTTCCGATTGCGATGGAGCGCGTTCGCGTTGCCATGCGATTCTTGCCACGCGATCGCGCGCAGCACGACGGGGCTCACATGTTGATAGGCTGCGGCCGCCGCAAAGCAGTCGGGGGTCTGCGCGCGCACTTCGGCGGGCCGCGCGGACAGAACGGCAAGCGCCAGCGCGAGCGCCGGCTTGGGCGTGAATAGTCGCATCATGGATCATCCGGTAAGAGAAGCGGTGCGGGAGTCGCTTCGCACCGACGTGGGAATGAAAACGCCGTCCGACCCACGCGTTTGCGTTTCGTCGGACGGCGTTGGCGGAAAAAAGCCGCGGGCCGGCCGTGTTACCGATCGGTGGTGCAGGCGCTTTGGCGCCGCACACCGCTGCCCTCAGCGGCCCATCGTCTCCGAGGGCGCTTCCTGGAACACGCGCCGGTAGCCGTTGATCAGCGTCGAACGATGGCGCACCCCCCACTTGTTCGCGACGTCGAGCACGCGCGTGGCCGGTGCGCCGTCGTCGAGCAGGTCGTCGCGAATGCGCTCCATCCGCTGGCGCCGGATCAGCTCGCTCGGCGACAGCCCGAGGTGGTTCTTGAACGCTGCCTGCATCGCGCGCTCGGTCACGCCCACATGCGATGCCACTTCGCGCACCGAAAGGTCCTTTTGGTCGAGGTTGTCCATCAGGTAGCGATAGGCGCGGCGGTATTTCGCCGGCAAGCGGGCGCTCACGTCGTCGGAGCGCTGCGCCGTGCGCGATGCCTGCATGTGATCGGCCGCGGCGGCGGGCATCGACATGTCCGCGCGCACGTGCTGAATCGACGCGAGCGCGTAGCGGCCGTAGAACTGTGCGAATTCCTGCGTGCGCATCTGCTGCTGCATGATCTTCGCGCGACAGTAGAGGTAGTCGAGGTACCAGCGCGCATGCTGGCTGCCTTGCGAATTCGCCGCGCCGGACGCATCGAGCATCGCTTCGGCCAACGGCGTCGCGTGGCCGGCGATCGCGGCCAACGTGATTTCGAGGCACAGGCTGCGGTGATAATCGTTGAGGCCGGCCTGGCGGCTCCAGCTTACGTATTGCTTGAGCGTTTCGCCCGCGCTCGTCCGGCCGTCGGCCAGCGAAACGAGCCGGTTCAGGTGCGAGAGTCGTTCGGCCAGCAGCGGCAGCACGGTCCCGGCGGGCTGCGAGCCGGGTACCGGTGCCTCGCTCGGCTCGAACTCCCCGATAGCCGAGCGCCAGTAGATGTGGTCGGCGAGTCGCTCGGCACCGTGCAGTTCGTGCTGCGCGAAGAGGTCCCGCCGCAGCGCCTCCACGAGGTAGCTCCAGCGGCGATCGCCATGCGTTGCCGCCAGCGCGGCCAGCTCGCCGAGGCGATGGCACGCCGCCTGGATCAAGCCCAGATGAAACGAAACGAGTGTCGCACCGACGAGGCTGTCGAGACGTTGGTGCGGCGTGGCCGCCTTTTCCTCGCCGACGCGCTTGAAGCAACTGAGCGCGACGTTGAACTGGTTGCGGAAGAAGGCTTGCCAGCCGGTATTGCGGCACGACGCGATACGCAGACCGTCGCGTTGGGCGCGAATGGCTTTTTGCGCGCGGCGATACGTTTCCTCCGCTTCTTCATGGCGGCCGAGCATCAGCTCGAGGTCGGCGCAGACTTGCAGTTGTGCGTAGCCGGGCTGAGCTTGCGCCGTGTCGGTATCGGCATGGCGTGCGGCGTGGCGGACAGCGTCGAGAAACTGGCCTTGGAGCATTTTCGAGGCGACGTCCGCAGGGGTGTCGTCGAAAGCGAGGGCCGAGGCCGCGGCGAAGTAGATCGTCGAGAACATGTCGTGCTCCTGATTCAATGAGCGATGCGTTAAGCGGCGTGAAACGATTCGTGAAGCAGTGAGCGCATGTTTTCATCGCGGGCCGATTTAGGCTCGTGTTTGTGATGGTTTGTTACCTTCGGTTTGGCATCGGCATTTGCCGGAGAGGGCGGTGCCGCGGTGGGCTTTCACGCACGAGCGGGAGGCCTGCGTCGCTTTTTTTGATGATTTTTTGTTACTTTTTGCCGCCGCCGTACGCTGTTGGCGCGGTGCACGGCACCCAATCGGCGGCTCGCCCGCGAACGTCGCCATAGCACATGTTTGTATCTGGCATATTTCTGCGGGCGGCCATTCCGCGATTCGCGCCGAAACGTCCAAAAAAATGCGGCGGCTGCCACAGCGCCATGCTGGGCGGGGCTTGTGACGCGAAGGCGACATTCTTGCGCCGGTGCCTGTATCATCCATGCTGGCTGAGAAAGGATGATTTTCGAGGGGTATTTTTTTACTTAAAGGTGCGGTGTACTTTGCCGTAAATACCCATTGGGCTGTAGCTATCCTTACAAGTCGGTATTGTTTTCTTGCATACTTGCTTTCGAATTCCGGACGCCATTCGGTACTGCTTCTTTTAGGGCAATTATTGGCGTTTCCGGAACAAAGCGAGGGGTCGGCTTGCCGTTGCTCGGTTTGTTCCGGCAGGTGTAATGGTTCAAGCAGAGTGAAAAGAACGTGGCAACAAAAAAAATAGAACTCCCGGTCCATCCGAGATGCGTGAGCGACAACAGGCGGAGCCGGCCGAGGGCGAATGTTCGGATAGCGGCGATGCCGCCGGCAATTCGGGCGCTGCTGTGCGGCGTCTGGTTCGCCTGCACGGTCGCGCACGCTTCCGATCAGCAAGTAATCGTCGACGGCGGGCAGCGCCTGGGCGGCGTCGTGCGCACGGGCGGCCACGACGTTCCGTTGCTGCGCGCGCTCGAGCAGATCATGCCGACGAGTTACAGCATCAATGTGCCGAACGCGGGCGCATGGGCCGACGCGTCCGTGAGCTGGCGCGCCGGCTCGTCGGTCGTGCACGCGCTCGGCGAGGTGCTGTCGGTCGATCCTGCACTGCAGGCGCGCGTCGATACGGATATGCATTTGCTCACGGTGACCGCGCATGCGCGGCGCGCAAACGTTGACGCGCCGCAGCCTTCCTCGCCGGCGGCCGGCGCGGCGTCGCGCATGAACAGTGCCGCCACGAATGCGTCTTCCACCTTGCCCGCGGGCGCGGCGGCGATGGCTCCCGCGGCGGGACCCGCCATTGCACCGGCGCAGACCTTGGCGCAGGCGCGCGTTTCGACGTGGATACCCGCAACACCGGCATCGGCTCGCACACCGGCGGCAGCACTGGCGGTCCCGCCCGTGCCGGCACCCGCACCCGCACCCGCTCCGGTGACGTCGCCCGCACCGGCGGCCGGGCCGGCCATGCCGGCATCGGTACCCGCGCCCGCTCTGGCGATGCCGCCCGCACCGGCAGCCGGGCCGGCCATGCCGGCATCGGTACCGGTACTTGTTTCAGCACCGCCGCGAGCGCAGGTACCCGCGCCCGCAAAGCGTGACGCCATCGAGCCCCCGTTGCTCGCCGCCACGCAACCGGCGTCCGGCCCGGCCTCCCCGGCGCCATCGTCGGCGCCCGCCGCGACTCCGGCGTTCGTACCCGCGGCGGCGCCCGAGCGCACGGAGTGGCAGATGCGCCTGTCGGACGGCTCCGTGCGCAATGCGCTCGCGCGCTGGGCGAGCGAAGCCGGCTGGCAATTCATCTGGGACGTGCCGACCGATTTTCAGGTCGACGCGACGGCCACGATACACGGCACGCTCGCCGAAGCGCTGCGTCAGGTGACCAATGCGCTCGCCGGCTCGCAGGTGCCGATTCAGGTGGTCTTGTACCAGCGCAACCACGTCATGCGCGTCGTTCCCAAAGGAGCAAGTTGATGAGCGTCCTCCGTCGTCCTTTCGTCATCCTTGCCGCATGCCTCTCGCTGCTCGCGGGGTGCACCGGTCTCCTGGACAAGATCGAGCGCAACTCGCAATCCGATACCGCGCGTGCGGGGCAATTGCTCGGCAAGCTCTCGAACGGCGACAACCGCGCGGTGCCGGGCAGTGACGACGTCATCGTCAAGGACGAACTCTGGCTTTCGGGCAAGACGATCAAGATCGCGACGAAATCGACGCTGCCGAAGCTCTTCGACGAGCCGGCGAGCTTCGACGGCACGGTCGATTCGCTGCGCATGTTCGCCGATCGCATTTCGCGCCTCGCGCACCTGCCGGCCAAGGTTGCGCCGGGCACGAGCGAAGCGGCCGCGCGCGCGACGCAGACCGCGGTCGATACGGGGGGCGCCGGAGCCTATCCCGGCGTGCCGCCGCTGCCCGCCGGCCTGCTGCAGGGGCCCGCGCCGAGCACGAGCGCGGCGACGGTGGCCGCGCGCGTGCCGAGCGTATCCTCGCCCGTGCGCATCGCGTATTCGCGCGGCACGCTGCGCGGGCTGCTCGACACGGCGTCGGCTCGCTTCGGCGTCTATTGGAAGTACGAGGACGGCGCGATCGTCTTCTTCTACACGGCCACGCGCGTCTATCAGGTCGTTGCCATTCCGGGCGACTCGAAGCTGGATACGAACGTCGTGAGCGGTGCGAGCAACAGCGGCGGCGCCTCGGGCAACAGCGCGGGGGCGGCGGGCGGATCGGGCGCCGGCGGCGCGGGCATCGGCGGCGGAGGCGGCGGGACGTCCGGTTCGCCCTCCGTGTCGTCGGACAACACCGCGAATATCACGATGAACGCGCAGCTCTCTGTGTACAACGGCTTGCAGACGGCGATCAAGGCGATGCTCTCTCCGGCAGGCTCGGTCATCACCTCGCCAGCCACGGGCTCGATCGCGGTCACCGATACGCCCGATGTGCTCGAGCGCGTGGGCGAGTTCATGGAGCAGCAAAACCGCGTGCTCGCGCGGCAGGTGCTCATCAACGTGACGGTGCTCTCGGTCACGCTTTCCGCGGCGGACAGCTACGGCATCAACTGGCACGCGGTCTATCAGGCGCTCGGCACGCAGTTCGGCATCACCACCGCGTTCACGAGCATGATCCAGAACCCGAGCGAGCTCTCGGCCTCGGTCATCACACCGTCGAGCCGCGCGTCGAGCACGACGGCCGTCATCGATGCGCTGTCGACGCAGGGCACGGTGCACCGCAAGACCTCGGCCTCGATCACGACGCTCAACGATCAGCCCGTTCCCGTGCAGGTGGCCGAGCAGCAAGGCTATCTCGCGCAGATCTCGACGACCAACACCGTCAACATCGGCAGCCAGACGTCGCTCACGCCGGGCACGATCACGACCGGCTTCAACCTCACGGTGCTGCCGCACATCCTCGACGACGGCACGATCATGATGCAGTTCTACAGCAACATTTCGTCGCTCGTGAACCTTGTGCCGTTCGGCCCGGCGAACCAGCAGATCCAGCTGCCGACCGTCGATACGCGCAACTTCCTGCAGCGCATCGCCGTGAAGTCGGGGCAGACGCTCGTCATCAGCGGCTACGAGGGGATCACCGATCAGGATAACCGGCAAGGCGTCGGCCATCCGTCGAACTACGCGATGGGCGGGTTCAACGCCTCCGGCACGCGCGAGGTGATCGTCATCCTGCTCTCGCCGATCGCGATCAACGGCGCTTGAAGCGCGCTCGGGCACAGGATCCTTCATGGCGACGCAAGTCATCCAGATCGGCCGGCAGCGTTTCATATGCGGCCTTTTCTGGCAATCGCTGTCGCGCCGGCACGCGCTGCGCGCGGAGGCAGTGGAACTCGCCGCGCGCCTGAATTTCGATGCGATGGTGCTGCGTATCGATCGCACCTTCGCGGGCGCGGGTTTCGCGAGCACGCGCGAGGGCGCGCAACTGGGCTTGCCGTCGCTCGGCGCGCTCGTGTCGAAGACGATCGCGGCCGAAGGGGCGTTCTACGACGGACGCCAGCAGCCGGCGCCCAACTGGCTCGGTGCGTTCCATCTGCCCGACGGGCGCTGGGCCTACTTCGCCGTGCGCGACGGCGCATTCCTGCCGAACGGCGATCGGATCGGTTCCAGCGAAGAAGTGTTCGAGCGGCTGCACAGCGATTACAGCCTCGGCGGCTGGAACGTCGTCATCGGCGATCCGCAGCTGGAAGTGCAGGGGTTCCACAACTTCTACGCGCGGCGCATCGAGGACATGATCCCGCGCCGGGGCGGCAAGCCGCATTTGCCGCGCTGGCTCAATCTGTCGCGTGTCTCGCGGCGCGCACCGCGGCGCGAGGTGCTGCTGGCCGCCGTCGCGATCGTGGTGGCGGCCGCGGTCGTGGCCGGCATCGTCGCGTACCGGCGCCACCGTATGGAAGTCGAGCGGCAGCAGGCGTTCGAGCGGATGCGCGCGGAGCTCGCGCTGCATCCGCCCAAGCCCGCGGCACCGCCCGAAGCCGCGCACCCGTGGGCCGGCGAGCCGCGGCCCGATGCGTTCGTTCGCGCGTGCGTCGATCACTTCACGCACATCGCGCCGGGCGGGTGGGAACTCGACGACTACGTTTGCCGCGCGTCGAACGTCAGCTACAGCTGGTCGCGGGACGGATCGAACGTGGCGATGCTGATGGCGGCGGAGCCGCGCGCGACGATCGACGGCAACGGCGAGCATGCGAGCTACGTGGAGCCGCTGGCATTGCCCGCGGGGGGAGACGAAGTGATCGATGGCGTGCGCGGCGTGCGCTTGCGCATGCTGTCCGCCTTCCAGTTGCTGGGCATCGGCCTGACGTTCACGCTGCAGCCGGCAAGCGCGCCGCAGCGCAGCCTCGCTTCGCAAACGCTGGACCGGCTGCATCCGGGCGGCGGCCCGCCCCCGGCGCCGAGCTGGCAGACCTGGCGCATGTCGGCGCAACTGGGCGGCGTGCGGCCCGACAGCCTCATCAGGTATCTCGACGAGCCGGGCGTGCGCGTCGAGACGCTTTCATACAAATCCGGGCAGTGGACGCTCGACGGAGTGCTCTATGAGAAATGACGATGCATTGACTGTGCTGGTGCTCGCCTGCTGCTGGGCGTGGCCGTTGGCCGCGTCCGGCGCGGCCAGCGCCGCGGCTGCCACGGCCGCCGCGCCGGCTGAAGCGGCGCCGCGCATGAACGTCGTTCCGACACCGGCCGCCGTGCAGGCAGCCAACGAACTGATGCGGCTGCAGGAGGAAACGATGATCCTCAAGGCACAGCTGAAAAAGCTCGATGCGCAGGCGCAAGTGGCGGAGCGGCAAGAAGCGCTGCACCGGATGGGCAGCACCGTCTCCTCGTATTCGGACGTGTCGCTCGTGGCGACACAAGGGCTCGGCAAGAAGCTCAGCGCAACGGTGGCCACGAGCGACGGCGCGGAGTTCGACGTCGGGCCCGGCGATGCGCTGCCCAACGGCATGCGCGTGGCGGCCATTCGCCCGGGTGCGATCGTCCTTGCATCGCAAGACGGACGGCGCACGACGCTGACCGTCTCCGCGAGCGCGCGGCAGCAGCCCGCGCGCAGCAACGTGGCGTCGACAGGCTCGCCCGGCGTGCCGCCGGTGCCGACGCTGCCTGCTTTGCCGATGCCTGCGAGGTGACGCCATGAGTTCGTCTCCGACACCTCCGGGCAAGACGCGCACAAGCGTGACGCCACTGATTCTCTCGCGCGCCGTGAAGCCGGTCGAAACCGATCCGTCTCTCACGCAGGGTCAGCCGGCGGCCCCGGCCGGGCCGGCTCTCGCGCCCGTTGCGCGGCCACGCGAGCCGGTGCTGAGCGCCGTGGCCGCTGCCGCCGCCGCTTCGGTGCAGCCCGCGCAAGCAGCGTCGCAAAGCCAGCCGCAGGGGCAGGCGCTGCCGCTCGCCGCAGTGGCGCGCCCGCTTTCCGACAGCGGCGAGTTCGCCGCGAGCGACGAGGAGCGCAAGTTTCTCTGTCTGCTCGACGACGGTACGCTGCTCGTTGCCGAAGGGCACGAAATGAATCCGTTCGTACTGTCGTACTGCGCGAGGCTCGAACGGCTCAATTGCCGCTATGCGACGCGGCTCGTGACACTCGATGCGATCCGACGCAGCTATCAGGGCCAGCGCCGCGACGGCAGTGCCGAGCGCATCGATCACACGCGGATGCAGGTCCTCGCGAAGAACCTGATCGCGCGGGCGTGCGACGAGCGTGCGTCGGATATCCATATCCGTGTGAACCGCTTCAGCACGGAGATTCTTTTTCGCATCCACAACGAACTCGTGCGCATTTCGGAGCAGACGCGCGAGTACGGCGAGCGGCTGCTCGCCACGCTTTATGCGGCGATGTCGAGCGTATCGGACAACACCTACAAGCCGAACGAACGCCAGGACGCGGCCATCGGCGATCGCGACAAGCTGCCGGACCGGCTTTTCGGCGTGCGGATCGCGACGGCGCCCACGAGCGTCGGCAGCGTCATGGTGCTGCGGCTGCTCTACAACGATGCGGGCGAGGCGACGGCCCTGACCGAGCTCGGCTTCACGGTGGCGCAGGCGAACGCGTTCGAGCTGCTCGCGCAGCAGCCGCACGGCATGAACATCATCAGCGGGCCGACCGGCTCGGGCAAATCCACGACGTTGCAGCGCGTGCTGACGAAGCAACTCCGCGAGATGGCCGGCTCGATCCACGTCATCACCGTGGAAGACCCGGTGGAGTACCCGATCGAGGGCGCCGTGCAGACGCCCGTCGTCAACGCGCCGACAGAAGAGGCGCGCTCGCTCGCGTTCGCCGCCGCGATCGCGAATGCGATGCGGCTCGATCCCGATACGATCATGATCGGCGAGGTGCGCGACCGCGCTTCGGCGCAAAGCGCGTTGCGCGCCGCGATGACGGGCCATCAGGTCTGGACGACGGTGCACGCGAACGGCGCGCTCGCGATCGTGGACCGTCTCGTCGATCTCGGCTTGCCGATCGCGATGGTGACGGACGAATCGCTCGTCACGGGGCTCATCAGCCAGCGGCTCGCCAAGCTGCTGTGTCCGCACTGCTCGCGCCCGCTGGCCGAGGCGATGGCACAGCTCGACATGGGGCTCGTCGCGCGCGTGAGGCGGGCCGTCGGCGCGCGGTTCGACGCGGTGCGCGTGGCCGGGCCCGGTTGCCCGCATTGCAAGAACGGCACGGTCGGCCGGACCGTGGTGGCCGAGGTCGTGCGTACCGACGCGACGTTTTGCGAATTGCTGCGCGCCGGGCGCAAGCCCGATGCACAGGCGTACTGGCTCAGCGAGCTCGCGGGGCAGACGGTCGCGCAGCACGCGCTCGAAAAAGTGGCGGCGGGCCTCATCGATCCGCGCATGGCGGAGCGCGTGGTCGGCCCGTTCATGCAGGGCAGCGGGGGGCGGCCGCAGCCGCTCGGAAGCGGCTATGGCACTTGAGCTCAACCGACGCTGGGCGCGCCTGCAATTCACGACGCAGCCGCGCCTGCGGCTCTATCGCAAGATCGCGAAAATGCTCGCGAACGGTTTGCCGTTGCTCAAGATTCTCGAGGAGCTCGAGTTGCGTGCGTCGCACGAGGGCCGCAAGCCGAACGAGCCGCTGGCATTGACGCTCGCGGACTGGCGCAGCGTCGTGCAAAACGGCGGCATGCTGGCCGAGGCGATGGCGTGGTGGGTGCCGCATACCGAGCAGATGATCGTCATGGCCGGCGAGCAGTCGGGACGCCTCGAGGCCGCGCTGCTGAACGTGTGCACCGTCGTGCAGTACAGCCGCCGGATCCGCACGGCCATCGTCGGCGGGTTGACCTACCCGTGCGTGATCGTGGCGATGACGATCGGGTACGTGTACCTGTTCGGCAAGCTCGTGATTCCGCGCTTCGCGTCGATCGTGAGCCCGGAGCGCTGGCACGGCGTGGCGAAGTCGCTCTACGAGCTGTCCCGGTTCGTGCAGGGCGGCATGATCTACTGCCTCGTGGTGCTCGCGATCCTCGTCGCGGCGCTCTTTTACTCGATGCCGCGCTGGTCCGGCAACGTGCGGGTCTGGCTCGACCGCTACCCGCCTTACTCGATCTATCGGCTCATTACGGGCTGCGGTTTTCTCGTCGCGTTTTCGTCGCTGCAGGCGGCGGGCTTCACGGTCGAACGCTCGCTCGCGCGGCTGGCCACCGATGCGAAGCCGTGGCTCAGGCAGCGAATCGACGACATGCTCTTCGGCGTGAAGTCGGGGCTCAACGTCGGCGAGGCGATGAAGAACGCCGGCTACCGGTTTCCTTCGGAGGAGATCGTCGACGATCTGTGTGTGTATGCCGAATACAAGGGCTTCGCCGAGGCGCTGCACGCGATCGCCAGCGAATGGATGACCGACGGCGTGGAGACGATCGAGGCGCAGATGCGCGTGGTCAACGGCGCGGCGATCGTCGTGCTCGCGCTCGTGCTGTCGTGGCTCATCAGCGGCTTCTTCGGAATTCAGCAGGAAATTGCGGCTTTGGCTCGGAGTCTGCATTGAGCGTGCCGTGTAATGACGTGCAAGCGCAGTGCGGACGCAGTGCAAACGAACGGGTGTTGAAAGCAGATGGCACGTCTTTCTCTAGTGTCGATTGAGGAAACCAAGGAGAGCAACATGAATGTCAAGACCGTCGCATCGATTCGCGCCAGGGTGGGTAGCCGTAGGTCGCGGCGCATGCAGCGTGGGGCCACCCTGCTCGAAGCGATCGCCTATCTCGGGATCGCCGCAATCGTCGTCATCGGTGCCATTGCGCTGCTGCGCGGCGCATTCGGCAGTGCTTCGTCGAATCAGACGGCCGAGCAGGTGACGGCTATCCAAACCGGCGTCAAGAAGCTGTATATGGGGCAGACCAACGGCTACACCGGGTTGACGACCACCGTCGCCATTGGCGCCGGCATCATCCCGACTACGCTCGTCATCGACACCGCGGCAAATACCGTCACCGATGCCTGGGGTGGCGCCGTAACCATTACGGGCACTGGCACCGGTACATTCACGATCGAATTCGATTCCGTGCCGACGGACGTATGCATCAACGCGGCATCTGCTGGCGGAACCTGGACAGCCGTCTCGATCGGCGGCTCGGCGCAAACCGTGCCGGTCACGCCCGCCGCCGCTCAGGCGGCTTGTGCCGGTGGTGCGAAGAACATCATCTGGACCTCCGCCTGATCGAGGCCCGAGTATCGGCCTTCGCTCCGATTGACGCCACGAGCCGCCCGCCATGTTCCTGATCTGGATCGTCGCCGCCTTCGCGATGCTTACCGGTGCCTACGCGCTGCTCGGCGCCGAGGCGGCGCCGGCACCGCTCGCACCGTCGGCGATGGCGCTCGCGGCGAACATGAGCGCCTACCGGCAGGCCGTGGTGGCCTTCGCGCGCGCCAACCCGTCGTTCGCTGGCAGCGTGCCGGCGGCGAGCCTCGCGCCCTACCTCGGGGCGAGCGTTCCCAATCCGGTGTGGCGGAACTACGTCCAGCCCAATACCGGCTATGCGGGCAGCCTGGTCGTGGTCTATGCGGCGTCGGCGTCGGCCGCAGCCGCGGTCGACGGCATCGAGCAGATTGCGCAGGGCTCGGCGCTGGCCGGCGTGGCGCTCGGCGCCAACCTCGTGTCCCCCGGCAACCCGGCCGTGCCGCTGCCGGCCGCATTGGCGAACACGATCCCGAACGGCATGCCGGTATGGATGGCGCAAGCGTATGACTGAGCGCACCCGCACCCGCACCCGCACCCTTGCCCGCAACGGCATGCGGCGCCCCGGCCCCCGTGTGCGGCCGGGTCGCCGCATGTCCGGCTTCACGATGGTGGAGATGCTGGCCGTGCTTGCGCTCGCCGCGTTGATGATGGCGGGCGTCGTAACGCTCACGAACTCGTCGCTCGACGATACGCGCGCGCAGCAGGCCGCGCTTTATCAGTCGCAGCTGACGGCGGCTGCCACGCGGCTCATTCAACAGAACTACACGGCGCTCGCGGCCCAGGCCACGACCACCTCGCCGGTGATCGCGAAAATGACCGGCTCGACGTATCAGCTGTCGACCTACCTGTCGAATGCGTTGAGCGGCACGAACCCCTATGGTCAGGTGCCGTGCCTGCTCGTCTACGCGGCTCCGGGCGGCGCCAACCCGGCGGCGTTGCAGGCGCTGCTCGTCACGGAGGGCGGCCGGACCATTGCCGATCCCGAACTCGGCTACATCGCGGCGAACGCCGGCCCCGGTGGCGGTTCGATCCAGGCGGCGAACAATGCGATCGGCGCGGCCATCGGCGCCTTCGGCACCTGGAAGATCGATGCGCCCAACCCGGCGAATACATCCTGCACAGGCACGAAAACGGGCACGGGACATCTGGCGAGCCTGATTTTCTACGACGGCACGCAGGCGCAGAACGTCGACTATCTGTACCGCGTGGCCGTGCCGGGCAATCCGCAGGCGAACACGATGCAAGTGCCGATCGTGCTCGCGCGGCAGATCGACTATGCCGCCTGCACGCAGCCCGGCGCCATCGCGGCCGACGCTTCGGGCAACGTCCTGAATTGCGATGGAACGCAGAATCTCTGGGTGCCGCAGGCGGCCTATCACTGGCGCGAACCGGTGGCCGACGAAGCGGCGCTCGGGGGCGTTGCCGCGCATCAGGGCGACGTGCGGCTCACCACCGCGACGAATCGGGCCTATGCGTACAACGGCGCCACATGGGAGGCGCTGGCGGTGGACGAAGCGGGCAATCTCGCGCTCGGCAACGCGCACAACGTCGGCGACCCGTGCCCGCCCGCGCCGCAGAATTCGGCCATCGCCCCCGCGTCGGCGAGCACGACGCTCGTCTCCACCGATGCGAACGGGCGCGTGCTGTCGTGCCGCGGCGGCAAGTGGCAAACGCAAAGCGAAATCGAGCCGGCGTCATCGCTCACGGGCTGTCAGCTCGTGATGGCCAACCCGAACGGCGCGGGCGATTACTCGGCCTGCACGGGCCAGCCGGCGACGAACTTCCAATCGGGCGCCTATTCGTACAACGGCAGCAACGGTACGTACTCGTATACGTTCAGGACGACCGTCAACCTCACCAAGCCGGGGATCATCGTCGCGTCCACCTGGGCGCACTTGAACGACGGCATGTGCAACGGCCCCACCGGCAACCGGGCGCAGCTCTCGCAGAGCATCGACATCACCGACAGCGGCAACCACAACCTCGGGCATACGGAGAGCCAGACGCCGACGCTTCAGGACGATTCGGGCGGGATCAACAACGCGCTGTCCCAGGCGGGCACATCTGGCGCCTATACGATCGTCGTGACGACGAACTGGGCGACGTACGCCGGTATCACGACGCCGTGGGTCAGCAGCTTTTGCGGGGAGTCCGGCCAGACGGTCTGGAACACGCCCGTCGCGGCGGGCTGGACGATCAACTCCTACTACTGAGCGCCCGACCGTGAGCCCATCGACACCGCACACCTTCGCAGCACCGCCACGCACGTCGCGACCGGCGCAAGCGGCGCCATTGCGCCGCCACAGCCTTCGCGCGGGCTCAGTGCGGCGCGAGCGTCTGCAGCATTTCGTGCAGCTCGAGCCGGTTGTAGGTCGCGCGCAGCACGTCGCGCGGCAGGCATTGCTGCTTCGATACGAGGCTGAAGAGGTGATCGTTGAGCATGCGCGACATGTTGTCTTCCTTGCGCTTCATGAACTCGGCAAGGTACGGCAGCTTGCCCGGATCGGTCAGCAGGCCGCTGATCTGCTGATTATTGTTGAAGAGCAGTTCGCTCGCGAGCACGAAGTTCTCGCCATCCTCCGTCGGCACGAGGCATTGGCAGATCACGCCGATGAGGCAGTTCGCGAGCGCGGCCGCATAGCGCTCGCGCTGCTCGGCCGGAAAAAACGACAGCAGACGCGTGAGCGTGCCGATCGCGCTGCCCGTGTGCATCGTCGCGAGCACGAGATGGCCCGATTCGCCGGCCTGCAGCGCCGTCTCCGCCGTCTCGGGGTCGCGCACCTCGCCCACCATGATGACGTCGGGTTTTTGCCGCAGCGCCTCGCGCAGGCCGGCCGAGAAGCTCGGCGTGTCGGTGGGCACTTGCCGCTGCGAGACGATCGACGTGCGGCCCTCGAGTTCGTATTCGATCGGCTCTTCGATCGTGACGATATGGCTGTTGCGCGTGCGGTTGATGTGCTCGAGCAGCGAGGCGATGGTCGTCGTCTTTCCCGAGCCGGTCGGGCCCGTCACGAGGATCAGCCCCTTGGCGCTGTCGATCATCGAGCGCACGTAGGCGGGCAGGCCGAGCTTGTCGAGCGCGAGCGGCTGCAGCGGCAGGCGGCGGATCGAGATGACGAGCTTGCGGCCGCCATTGGTGCGGTAGATGTTGCAGCGAAGGCGGCAGCGCGTGAGCACGAACGGGCGATCGATCGCGCCGTGCTGAAGCAGCGCCTCCCAGTCCGGTTCGATCGAGGCCAGTGTGGGCAGCATTTCGTCGTGGAGCACGGGCTCCTCGCCGACGGCGAGCCAGCCGCGCGGCGCCTTGATCATGATCGGCCGGTCCTGCTCGATATGGATGTCGGTGAAAGTCTGCCGCAGGTCGATCAATTCGAGAATCTCGCGCGTCAGGTCGCGACGTTCGTGACTCGGAACGTTCATCGTCAATGCCCTTCCTATGAAAGATAGTCGGAACTTACATGAAAACTTTGTCTATGTGTCGGAGAAGCACCGGGCGGCGCCGCGTACGTTTCATCGCAGGCGGCGCGTCATGAACTGGGCTCGCCGACTGGGCACCGTGGCCCTCGCCGCCGCGCTCGCATTCGGGGCGACGGCCCCCGTCGCCGAGGCGGCGGCCGTGCGCTGGAAGGCGTCGATCGTCGATTACGAAGCGCAGGGCAAGGACATCAAGGATGTGCTGCGCGACTTCGGCGCGAGCCAGGGCATCCCCACGCGCATCGCCGCCGATGTGAGCGGCACCGTGAGCGGCAAGTTCCATCTGCCGCCGCGGCGCTTTCTCGATACGCTCGCGTCGTCGTTCGGCTTCGTGTGGTACTACGACGGCGAAGTGCTTGACATCACGACGGCCGCCGAACTGCAGAGCACGCTCGTGAAGCTCGATTCGGCCGATACGGGCGCGCTGCGCGATGCGCTCGACCGCCTGCGCATCTCCGACGAGCGCTTTCCGATCGTCTACGACAGCGCGCAGGGCACGGCGCTCGTGAGCGGGCCGCCTCGCTACGTGCAGATGGTGACGAACGTGGCCTCGCGGCTCGACAACAACGCGGCGCATCGAAGCGGCACGCAGGTACGCGTCTTTCCGCTCTTTCACGCGTGGGCGCACGACCGCACGGTGCCCATCGACGGCCGGCAGGTCACGCTGCAGGGCGTGGTGGCCGTGCTCAACGGCATCTACCACCCGCACATGGCCAAGGCCGCCGACAAGCGCGGCGAGGGCGAGGGCGGCCGCGCGGCGGGCGGCGTGAAACGCAACACGCCGATCAACGACGTGAACGGCAACGCCTACAACGGCCCGTACATTCCGCCGCCGGTGCCGTCGGGCGCGGCCGGCAAGGGCATGTTCGCCGGGCTCACCGGGCAGCCTTCGCCGGCCGTGGCGGCGGCGGTGGGCGAGCCGCCGCCGCCGCAGAACACGAGCACCGCGCCGGCGAGCGACGATCAACTGCCCGTCATCGTCGCGGACCAGCGCACGAACTCCGTCGTGATTCGCGATACGGCCGACCGGATGGATCAGTACGGCAAACTGATCGATCGCCTCGACGTCAAACCGCAACTGATCGAGATCGAGGCGCACATCATCGAGATCGACGACGACGCGCTGCGTCAGCTCGGCGTCGACTGGACCGCGCACAACAGCCACATCGACGTGCAGACCGGTACCGGCACGCTCGGACAGAACACCTACAACGGCACGCTCTCGCAGAACTTCGGCCAGACGGCGCTGGCGGGCAACGTGCTCGCGGCGGCAACGCCCGTGGGCGCATCGGTGGCCGCCGTGCTCGGCGACGCCGGCCGCTATCTGATGGCACGCATCTCGGCGCTGCAGGAGACGAAGGCCGCCAAGATCGACGCGAGCCCGAAGGTCGTCACGCTCAACAACATCGAGGCCGTGATGGACAACCAGACGCAGTTTTTCGTGCCGGTGTCGGGATACACGTCGGGCGATCTCTACAGCGTGTCGACGGGCATCTCGCTGCGTGTGCTGCCGATGGTCGTGGAGGAGGACGGGCGCACGCGTATCAAGCTCGACGTGGCGATTCAGGACGGCCAGCTCACCGATCGTACGGTCAGCAACCTGCCGGTGATCCAGAACAGCACGATCAACACGCAGGCGTTCATCGAGGAGGGGCAGGCGCTGCTCATCGCCGGCTATCGCGCCGACACCGCGACGATGGGCGTGACCGGGGTGCCCGGGCTCTCGAAGATTCCGTTGATCGGCGCGCTCTTCAGGACCGACAGCCGCCAGAAGAGCCACATGGAGCGGCTCTTCCTGCTGTCGCCGCGCGTCATCTCGCCGTGATTCACCGCAACCGCCCGCACCGGGGAATGCAGGAGGCCATGTGAACGAATTCGATGCTCAGCCGCATTCGCTGCCCGGCGTGCAGCCCGGGCAGCAGCCCGAGCCGCGGCCCGCTCAATCGGGCTTGCCCGCCGACGCATGCGGCGAGGGCGCCGCCGATCGCCGCCTGTCCGACGACGACGCGCGCCGCCTGCGCGGCACGCTGCACGGGCTGCCGTGCGGGGTGATCGTGCTCGATCGCGCGGGCGCGGTCGTTCACGCGAACGCGCGCGCGCTCGAGATGCTGGCGATGACGCTGCCCGCGGGCGTCGATTTCAGCGTGGCGCTGAGCGAGCGCTTCGAGATGACGGACGTGCCGCGGCTGCGCGATCTCGAAGCGGGCCGCGAGGTACGCGTGGACGATTCGACCTTCTGGATTCAGGAGGGCCCCGCCGGTGCATGCGCCAGTGCGGGGGCGGGCGAATCCGTCATCGCCGTGACGGACGTGACGCCGTTCGCGCGCTCGCTCGACGAGCGGGCCATGTCGCTGCGCTTTTTGCTGCACGATCTGCGCTCGCCGCTCAATTCGATCAGCGCGCTCACGCAGCTCGATGCGAGCGACCCCGACGCGTTCGAGCGCTGCGGCGGCATGCAGCAGATCACCTCGCTCGCGCAGTACGTGCTCTCGCTCGGCGAGCAGTTCATCTTCTCGTCGGTGACCGAGCATTTGCAGGCGCGCGACTTCAAACGGTTCGATCTGCGCGCGACGCTGCGCCAGATCATCTCGCAGCTGGAGGTCACCGCCGTCTATTGCGGCGTCGCGCTACACTTGTGGCTGCCCGACAGCGCGCCGCTCTGGGTGAGCGGCATGCGCAACTTCGTGGCGCGCGCCGTCCAGAACGTCATCGACAATGCCGTTCGCGCGTCGCCGCGCGGCGAGGCGGTGACGGTGTCGGTCCGGCAGGCCGACGGTTTCGCAGAGGTGGTCGTCCACGATCGCGCGGGCGGGCTGCCGGGTCTCGTCGAGGGCGATCGGCTGACCGACTTCGAGAAGCTCGGCAAGCGGACGGCAACGGGCTTCGGTCTCGGGCTCAAGCTCGCCGTGCAGATCGTCGGCATGCACGGCGGCGCACTTTACGCCGAGCTCAACGGACAAGGCGGTACCATGTTCGTGCTGCGTCTGCCGTGCCTGAATCCTGTCGCCGCGAAGCCGCACGCGACATCGCTTGTCGATGCCGACCGCGCGTTGCGCACGGCGGGCCGCGAGTGAGGCGTCAGAGCGCGGCCCGTATTCGTTTGGCACGCGTTGCGCGGACCGGCGCCGGCTCCCGCGCGGCCGTCAGAACCAAGGGTTCACAATGAAATCGCTTGCAGGCAAACCCGTACGCATTCTGTTCGTCGAGGACGACGTCGCGCACCACGCGCTCATCCATTCCTGGCTCAAGAGCGAGGGCTACCACATCGACGCTTTTCACAGCGGGCTCGACGCGCAGCAATTTCTCTCGGAGCAGTGGGCCGATCTCGCGATTCTCGACTGGGACCTGCCGGGCGTTTCCGGCGACAAGCTGCTGCAAAAGATCCGCAGCCGCTCGCAATCGATCATGCCCGTGATTTTTCAGACCGTGCACTCGGCGGAGTCCGACATCGTGCGCATACTCGATGCGGGTGCCGACGACTATCTCGTGAAGCCCTACGACAGGCAGGTGCTGCTCGCGCGCATGCGCGCCCTGCTGCGGCGCTTCGCGCCGATGAACGTGCAGGGCCGCAAGATGTTCGTCGACGACGAATGCGCGCTCGATCAGCAGGCGCGCTCGCTCGTGGTGGCGGGCGTGGCGCACAAGCTCGGCACCAAGGAGTTCGACATTCTCTGGCATCTCGCCCGGCACACGGGCGCCGTCGTGCTGAGGCAGGATCTGATGAGCGTGGTCTGGGGCTGGGATGCGGCCGTGCAAAGCCGCTCCGTCGACATGTACGTGAGCCGCCTGCGTGCGAGCCTGAAGGCGGCCGGCGTCGGCTGGACCGTGCAATCGGTCTATGCGACGGGTTACCGCCTGACCCTCAAGCCGGATGTGGATCAGTCGGGCGCCGGTGCGTCGGGCGCCGATGCGTCGGGCGCCGGTGCGTCGCCGGAAGGCGCCGCATGAGCGCGGCACGAACGCGAGCGCTCGCGCGCTGCGCCGTCGCTGCCTTCGCCTGCGCGGCCGCCGTGCATGCGCAGGCGGCGAGCATGGAGTGGGCCGGCGGCCCCGGCGCCCGCTTCGTCTACGTGACGAACGGCGCGGGCCTCGCGGAGGTCCTGAATGCGTTCGCAGCGGGGCAGCACGTTGCCCTGCGCATCGACGGTCAAGTGGAGGGTGTCGTGAGCGGCCGTTTCGCCATGCCGCCGCAGCGCTTTCTCGATGTCATGAGCCGTTCGTACGGATTCGTCTGGTACTACGACGGTGCGGTCCTGCATGTGTCGCCCGCGAACGAGCAGGCGCATATCGCCATCCGGCCTCACTTCCTTGCTGCGAATGCGCTGCGTGCGTCGCTCGAGCAGGCAGGTCTTGCCGATACGCACTTTCCGTTGGCGGTGGATGCCGCCGCGCAAACGGTGAACGTGCGCGGGCCAGCGACCTACGTGGAGCGCATTCGTGCCGCGGCCGAGCGCTTCGAGCGCGACGCGCAAAAGCGCGTGCGTTTGTCCGTGCGGGTGTTTCGCCTGAGTGCCGCGAATGCCGCCGACGAAACGCGCGTGGTCGATGGCCGCACGCTCGTCGTGCCCGGCGTGGCCACGCTCTTGCGGCGCCGTTTCGAGCGCCCGGCCGTGGCGAGCGGGACCGCCGTTTCCGATGCACCGCGGATCGTCGAGTTCGATGTGGCGTTGCCGGCGATCGAAGCGGATGCGACCACGAATTCCATCCTGATACGCGATCGGGCCGAGCGCATCGACGCCGACGGCGCGCTCGTCGCCAGCCTGGACGTGCGTGCGCAGCTCGTATCGGTCCAAACGTGGGTGGTGGATGTCGACGGCGACGCGCTCGACGCGTTGCGGCCCGCGCTGCCGCCGGCCATGGCCGACGGGGCAGGCGCGGCGCAGGCGACGGCGGACGCGCGCGAGCACCGCGATGCAGGTATCGCGCCCGACGGCGGCCGCGCGCTGCTCGCGCAGCTCAAGGCATTGGCCAGGAGCGGCCGCGCCGAAATCCAGGTGTCGCAAACGGCGCTGACGCACGATCGCTCGCCGGCCGTCATCGACCGCCACGAGGCACGTCTCGCACGCCGCGATGAGGATGACCTGTCCGATGACGGCGCCCGCGATCTCTGGCTCTCGATTGCACCGACGGTCGAAGGCGCCGCGTCGATGCCGCGTATCGGCTTGCGCGTGGAACTGGGGCGCCGCCACGATGCGCGCGGCTATCGGGCCGTCGACGAAAGCCTGGCGCCGGGCGAGTGCCTCGTCATCGAGGGACCGGCGCGGCACAGGGGCGATGTCGAGCGTCGCGTGGACGATACCGATTCCGGCGGTGCGGGAGAGGGGGACATGCGCCGCCGCCTCGTCTTGCTGATACCGCGCGTGGCAGCATAGCGCCGATCGGGCGAGCGCCCGCGATGGCGTGAGTGCGAAGCGACGTGCCGTGTACGAACGGATGCGACGGCTGGCCAGGCATCGATGCGCGCGCGGATGCGCCCGTTGCCTGACGCGCGCTTGCGCTCACCGGGCTTACGCCCGTAGCCACATGAAATTGCCCGACGCGATGCCCTCGAACATTTCGTCGGGCGACTCGAGGATGTTGTTTTGCCAGTAGCGGCCGTGTTCGGCGTAGTGCGAGAAGAGATCGGCGAGATAATCGCCGGTGATCGTCGGGCCCATCGGCAGATGGACGAGCAGCACGATGTTGCCCGTATCGGATTCGAGGCACAGTTGCGCCTGGTCCTGCGCGTAGACGAGCAGGTTGGCCTCGAGCATGAGCCGGAAAACGACGAGCGACCGGCCGGGCGTGACGGCGCCGTAATGAAAGCTGACATAGACCGAATCGGGGTCGGTCTCGTGGTGGTCGAGATGGACGTCGAACCCTTCGATCTCGAGCGTTTGCGTCTCGACGACATACTCGGCGTCGGGCAGCCCGACCACCGCGCAAACCTCGTGAATCAACTCGACGAAACGTTCCCTGCTCATGGGCGGCAATCTCCGGCGAAAATAGGGCGGCCCGGTTGCAAAAAAGCGGGGGCACGTAGCCGGAAAGCCGGGCTTTCCGCTTTCGTGCCCCCGCGCGGACGGACTGCGGAAGGCGAGGGGCTTACTGGCCCTTCGCGGCGTCGGCGATGTTCTTCGCGCCGTTGTTGCCGACGGACGCGAGCGCCGACGTTTCCTGCTGCTGCATGTTGATCTGCATGGCGGCCATCGTCATGGCGTTGTTCTGGTTGGCCATGGCCTGCATCTGGCCGACCATGTCGGCGTTTTGCGAACCGGCTTGCGAGACGCCCGAGCTTCCGATCGATGAAGACATGATGTATTCCCCTTATCAAGAAAGTGATGTAAAAAGCACTGCTGTTGGTTGATGCCTGATGCTTCGGTAAAAGGCCCTTGGCCGTGGTGGCCGCCGGTCCGGACCGGCTGACGCGCAGCCGGATGCTGCAACTGCAAACTGTTCAACCGTCTTCCGTATCGCCGCGGATGCCGTCAAAGCGCCGCGCCACGGGCGCTGTGGCGCTCCTGCAGCGTGAGCACGATGCGGCGCGCCGCGATCATCCCGCGATAGAGCTTTTGCAGATCGAGCCGCTCGCGCTCGTCGGCCGCGGACTGCGTGGCCGTACTGATCCGGCGCGCGGTTTCGTCGAAGGCCGCCGCGATGCGCGCGACCCGTTGCGCGCCGTCGGGCGCCGAGAGCGTGGCATCCAGCGCGTTCAGATCCTGCGCGATGGGAAGCAATGCGTCGTACATGTCGGTTCCTTTGGTGGTCGAGGTCAATTGTTTGCTTCGTCCTTGCTGCCCGCGAACAGATGCTTCGTGCCGTCGGGCGTCTCGATGTAACGCAGCCCGCCCGTGGCGATCACCGCCGTGTACTCGACATCGGGCGCGAGCGCCTGCGCTTCCTTGACATCGACGTCGACGCGCTTGACGTTGTCGCCGAGGTCGGCCCTGACACCTGCTATCAGCGTGCGGAAGGTCGTCATCGACTGCACGCTGCCGCTCACGCGGAAGATGCCGTGGCCTTGGTAACTCACTGCCGCGCCCGTGCCGGCGAGCGACTGCTGGATGTTGTCCACGTCTTGCTGCGCGACGTCGTATTCGCGCCGCACCTTGCCGCGCGCGAGGCTGTCCATGATCCGCTGCGCCTTCGCGCTTTCGTCGGCGCTCGTCACGATGCCGCGCACCGCCACACTGTCCTTGCGTGCGGTTGCCTGCAGATCGCCGAGGCCTTCGCGGTGCAGGGCCTCCTGCAACTGCCGTGCGAGTGCGTCGGCGTCGAACCTCACGCTCGCCGCTTCGCTCGACTGCGTGCCCGCGAACATCACACCGGCCACGGCGATGCCGCCGATCGCGGCGGTGCAGGCGAGCGCCAGCACGGCCGTGCGCCAGGGCACCTTGGGCGAAGCGGCCGGCGCATGGCCGGCGCCGGGTTCGTCCGCATGGGCCGGGTCCCGATCCGGCGCGTCTCTATCCGCGTCAGCCTCCGCCGCGGTGTCGGCGGCAGGCGGCTCGGCCGTCTTCCAGAGGCCCGCCAGCAAATCGAGATCGCGCGGCCAGGCTTCGCCATCGGGGCCCACGCACAACACGACATCGCCGAACGGCACGGCCACGAAGTCCGCCACGAGCACCTCATCGCCGTTCGCCGAGCGGATCCGCGCCACACCGTCCTCGCCCACGCAAAGCTCGATGTCCTCGACCGTCCAGTCGCTGATGCAGACATCCAAGTGCTCGGTCGCGCCGATCCGGTAGGTGCCGCTCGTGAGCCGGACCTGGGCTCCGGCGTGGGTGCCGGTCAGTACTCGAAGCGCTTTCATGATCGTGGTATCCGTGTATCCGACGTGGGTCGTGCCGTGGGTCATGCGGTTGCGGTTGCTCTTCCTGGTCGCCGCTCCGGCGTTTCGCTGCTTCGCGCATCGGGCCGCCGGGCCTTGACCGTCAAAATCAGTTTAGGGTTTTGCCGCTGGCGCAGCCGGCGCCATGCGAACTTCGAACGTCTTATCCGAAGCGCCGGCCGTGGGCTTGGCCGCCCCTTGCCGCGCGGCGCCGGTTTGACCACCGATCGCGCCGCCCGTCGCGCCGCCCGTGACGGCGCCACCGGCTGGCGCCCCGCGGGCCGGCAGCGCGGCTTGCGTGTCGAGAATGCGTTGCTTCACTGCCGCGATCGATTGATCGTCGTACGAGTATTCGATGCCCGCGCTCTGGCGCGCGAGCGTGTTGTCGAGCGATACGCCGAGAAGCCCCGCCACCGCGGCGGCCTTGCCCGGGGTCGCCGCGCTTTGCATCAGTGCCGCATGGCGGTGCGCGTGAAGCCGGGCAGCATTGCGCCGGAGCGCCATCGGCGAGCGCATCGCGAGCAGCATCGGCACCGCCAGCAAGGGCCCCAGCTCGATCTGCGCGGCAAGCCGCAGCACCTCCTTCGCGCACGCCGCCGCGAGTTCGGCCGGCAAGTCCGGCGCACCGAGCCTTTGCCTCGCGAGCAGCTGCATCGTGGCCGCGAGCGGCTGGCTGCGCGCGGCGGCCTTGGCCCGGCCCGCCTTGCCGATCGCGAACTTGCGCGGTTTGTCGCGGCCCTCGCCGGACTGACGGCTGTCGCGCCGAGGCTGCCCGTCGCGCGGCGCACTCTGCTGCCCCTGTCCCTGTCCCTGCTCTTCGCCCTGCCGATTCGAGCCGCGATCGTGCCCATGGCCGTTGCGATGTTGTTGCTGCCCGTCGCCGTGTTGCTGATCGCGCTCGCGCTTTTGCTGCTGTCCGTGCTTTTGCTGCCGACCCTGCTCGTGCTCGCGTTCGCGCTCGTGCGGGTGTTCGTGCTCATGCTCGTGCCGGGGCTCGAGCGCGTGCTGGCCGTCCGGCCGCTCGTGAGCCGATGCCTCTTTGCCTTGCGCCTTCGCCGAGCCCGCCGGCCGCGGCCGTTGGCCGAGCTGGCGCATCAGCTTTTGCGCGGAAGGGGGCGGCGGCTTGTGCATGCCTTCGGCAAAACGCTTGCCGCGGTAGAAAGCGGCGGCGAGCATCTTGTTGTGCTGCATGCGCGCGCGCTGCATCTTCGTGTGCTGCACCTTCACGCCCGTGAAGCCGCGCGCCTGGGTCAGCTGCCCCATGTGCTCGGCGCCGGCCTGCGTCTGCTGCACGAGAGCGGCGGCGTGGTGGCCGTGGTTGTTGCGGATCGGCGAATTCACGACGGCACCGCGAGCGTGACGATCTGATTGGCGAAGCGCAGGATCGCGGCGGCGCCCCAGGCGCCGGTCATGAGCACGGTGGCCACGACGGCCACGAGCTTCACCGCGTACGAGATGCTTTGGTCCTGCATCGACGTGATGGCCTGCACGAACGAAATCGCGAGGCCGGAGAGCGCGGCGACGGCCACCACCGGCATCGAGACGGACAGGCAGAGCAGCAGGCCCTGCGAGGTGATGCGAACGAGCGTATCGGTTTCCATGGCGCGTGCCTCAGCGATAGGTCATGACAAGACCGTGAATCAATGTGGACCAGCCGCTCATGACGACGAACAAGAGCAGCTTGAACGGAATCGCGACGTTCGTCGGCTGGACCTGGTTCAGGCCCATCGCCATCAGCACGTTGGCGATGACGAGATCGACGACGATGAATGCGATATACAGCAGAAAGCCGATCTTGAACGCGTCGGTCATCTCGGTCAGCGTGAAGGCCGGGGCGAGGACGATGAGGTCGTCCTCACGGACCTTCGCCGCCATGTCCTTCGGCCAGACCACGGTTGCCGAGCGCACGAAGAACCGCTTTTCGCGCTCGTGCGCGTGCTTCTTCAGAAAGGCGCGAAACGGCTCCTTTGCCGCATCGAAGGCATCGAGCACGACGAGCGACGTGTCGCTGCCGGGTGTACGGTGCATCGTCTGCATGGTTTGCATGGCCTGCATGCCGATCGGCGCCATCACGTAAGCGGAGACGAGGACCGCGATGCCGTTGAGCACCATGTTCGGCGGCACCTGCTGCACGCCGAGCGCGTTGCGCAACAGCCCGAGCACGACCACGATCTTCGCGTACGAGGTCGCGACCATGGCGACGAACGGGATCAGGCTGATCGCGACGACGGTGATCAGCAGCCCGGTGAGATCGCTAAACTGAACCATGGCCGCGCGACAGCTGAACGAGACGCACGCCGAGATGATCGCCGACGCTCACGAGTTCGCCGAAGCCGATCGTCTGCCCGTAGGTGACGAGCCGCACGCGTGCATCGGGCAGCGCGGTGGGAAGCTCGAGCACGTAGCCCGCGCGCAGCGCCGAGAGCTGGGCGACCGGCATCGAAACCGTGTCGATCTCGAGCTTCAGCGGCAGGTCCAGCTGGCTGATGTCGACGGGCGTGTCGATCGAATCGGTAAGCGGCGCATTGAACTGCGTGTCATGGCTCATGGTTGGGTCCTCGCTCAAGGTCATCAGATGGTGGGTGACGTCTGCCACGGCGCGCAGTTGCCGCGTCCCGTAGCGGCCCCAGACGACTGGCATCGGGGCGGATGGGCGCTCGCTCGCGAAGAGCGCGCGAGTGGCTTCGGGTACGGCACGCAAGATGACGTCCCCCGCGCGCAGCGAATCGAGCGTCGTCACGTTCATCGTTTTCTCGCCGATCTGCAGCCGGCCGGGAACGGCGATCTCGCTGACGTGCGTGGCGAACGGCGTGCATTGGCGGGCCACGAGTGCCTCGAGGGCGTCGAGCCAGCCACCGTCGATGTGCTCGATGGCTGCGTCGAAGCGTGCGTCGCCCACGCGGAACGTGAACGCGCAGCAAGGCGCACGCAGCGTCTGCGGCGCGGCGCGTTCGAGCGAGAGCACGTCCACGCCGTCGAACCCGAGCGCCTGCAGCGCGCGTCGCACCGGATCGAGCAGAATGGCGCACACGGCCTGGCGCAGCGGCTCGTTGGCGGGCTCGTCCGATGCGACCACGCTCGCGAGCCCCGCGTGCTGTCCGACGTCGATGCGCACCGCTGCCATTTCGATGCCCCAGCGCAGGCGCACGATGGCGGCGCGCGCCGGGTCCACGAGATCGCGCGCGCCGACGCCGAAGGCAGAGACGCCGAGCGTGTGAGTGAGAAGCGCGCTCAAGCGCTCGTCGACGGCGAGCCGATGCTGGCGCGCGGTGGCGGCCGCAAGCGCGGGCAGCCGTGCGGGATCGAGCGAAACGGCAACCGCGTGCGGTTGCCCGCCTGCGGGAACGTCGTTGGTCGGTAGCGTTCGTGTGGTGTCCATATTGGCTTTACGTGACGATGATTTCGACGCTGCGCGTGCCGTCGAAGCGGCTTTGCATCACTTCCTCGAGGCTTTCGCGCAACGTCGTCGCATGTTGTGAGATTAGTTCGCGCGACCGTTCGTCCGTGGTGTCGAAGCGAAGCGTCAATTGGAAATGCGAAAGCACGAGGTTCAACGTACAGCCCGGCAGCAGCGCCGGATCGATGGGAATCGTCAGTTGCCAGTCGCCGCTTTCGAGGACGATCGGGTTGGCGCAGAAGTCGGACACTTCGGCGACGATCGAGTCGACGAACCGGTTCATGTCCTGGCCCGCTCGCGCCGGTGCCGCGATGGCCGCCACGACGCGCGGGCCGCCGACTTGCCGGCTTGGCGTCTCACTGGCGGCCTGCGCTCGGGGCACGGTAGGTACGGTGAGCGCTGATGTCGGCACCGGTCCTTTCGGCGGCATCGGCAACGAAGGCGGCGTCGCGCCGCGCATCGAGGTCGAAGTCGAAAGCGAAGGTGAAGTCGGCGTTGTCGGACGCGTCGGCACGTCCATGGGCGGGTGCATGGATGAACGGACCGGCAAATGCGTCGAAAAATGCATGAATGGATGAATCTGCGCGGATACTGACATGGCCGATCCGGCGTGCGCGTCAGGCTCGTCGTGTTCGTTGCCGGCACCGGCCGGTGCATCGTCGTCACGTTCGCCGCCGCCGGCATTGTCGCGATCTTCGTCGGCGGCGAGACCGGCGATCGGGTAAGCCGCATCGGCTGGACTGGCGGCCTGCGGTTCGGCGGGCGCGGAGCAGGGTTGCTCGTCGCCGTCCGTTTCCGATGCGTGGGCGCGGGCGCCTTCGCGCAGGCGCTGAAACAGCGCGGCCTGGCGGCTCAATTGCGCGGCCGGCATGTCGGGTGCCGGCTCGTCATGCTGCGTCGGCGCGGCGATGATGCGTGCGCGATGAGGGGAGGTGTGCATGGCGCGGCTCGCTCGATCACATCGCCAGGCGGCCGACGGGCTGGAGATCGACGTGAGCGCCGAGCTCCTGGTACGAGTAGACGGGCAGCCAGGGCAGCCGCGCCTCGATCATGCGCTTGATGTAGCGCCGGATATCCATCGAGGCGACGAGCGCGAGTGGCTGGCGTGGCGTGTCGCCGACGATCTCCGCGATTTTGCCGACGAGTCCGGCGATCTCGTCGGGCGGCAGCGCGAGGAAGTTGCCCGTGGGCGTCTGCTTGATCGACTGCCGGATGTGCTGCTCCAACTGAACGTCCACGAGCAGGACGGGCAGATCCCGTGGGCCGCCCGTCGCGCGATAGGCGATGAGCCGGCCGAGCTCCATGCGGATGTATTCGGTCAACATCAGCATGTCCTTCTCCTTCGGCCCCCAGACGATCAGGCTTTCGGTAATGCTGCGGATGTTGCGCACGGGCACGTCCTCCTCCAGCAGCCGGCGCAGCACGTCCGCCATCTTCTGCAGCGGCAGCGCCTTTTGCACCTCGGCGACGAGGCCCGGGTAGTCCTCGTTGAGCTGATCGAGCATCCACTGCGCTTCCTGTATGCCGAGAAAGAGATGGGCATTGCGCCGCAGCAGGTCGATCGTGTGGCGAGCGATCAATCCCTCGGGCGTGGCCGCAGCCGCATCGGGCTTCGCGTCGCCCGTGTGGGCCGCTGCGTGTACGGCGCGTGTTTCGGCGAGTGTGGACCGCCCTTGGGGCACGTCGAAGATGAGCACTTCGTAACTGTCCTCGGGCAGCTTGCCGTCGGTCCACATCATGATGCCCGGGAACGGCAGGCCGACTTCCGACTGCAGCGCATGGCGCTGCACATCGAACGCGCGGTCGAGCGCGTCGGCCGCGAGCCGGGTGCTGACGTCGGGCGCGAGCCGCACGCCGAGCGGGCAGGTGAACTGCGGCGGGCGCGGCAGGATCGAGGGCGCGTCGCCCCTGGCGCCGGCACGCTGCAGAGCGACGACGGGCTTGCCGCCGCCTTTGGCGGGGCCGTGCTGCTTTTTCTGCAGCCGGTAGCCGACGAAGCCGAGCAGCCCGGCGAGCAACGCGAAGAGCGCCGCTGGAAAGCCGGGAACGGCCGCGAAACCGAGCAGCAGCAGCGACGCGAAGTAGAGCGCGCGCGAGCTGCTCGTAAACTGGCGCCGGATGTCCTCGCCGAGCGAGGCGTTTCCGTGCTCGCCGCCTTCGTCCACGCGCGTGATCATGACGCCCGCGGCCACCGAGATCAGCAGCGACGGAATCTGCGAGACCATGGCGTCGCCGATCGAGAGGACCGAGAAGCGGTTGGCCGCCTCGCCGGCGGACATGCCGTGATAGGCGACCCCCACGGCAATGCCCGCGACGATGTTGATCATGGTGATCATGAGGCCGGCGATCGCATCGCCTTTCACGAACTTCATCGCACCGTCCATGCCGCCGTGCAGCTGGCTTTCGATAGCGAGCCGCGCGCGTTTGCTGCGCGCCTCCTCCGGTGTCAGGATGTTCGCGCGCAGATCGGCGTCGATGCTCATCTGCTTGCCGGGCAGCGCATCGAGCGTGAAGCGCGCCCCCACTTCGGCGACGCGTTCCGAGCCTTTGGCGATGACGATGAACTGCACGACCGAAATGATGACGAACACGACGAGGCCGACGACGAGATTGCCGCCCACGACGAGCTGCCCGAAGCTCTCGATGATTTCGCCGGCATCGGCATGCAGCAGGATCGACTTCGTCGACGCGATGTTCAGCGAGAGCCGGTAAAGCGTCGTGAAAAGCAGTACCGACGGGAACGCCGAAAGCGTCGCGATATGGCCGACGTACATCGTCACCATGAGCAGCGTGATGCTGATCGCGATGTTGATGGCGAGCAAACCATCGATGATGGCGGGCGGCAGCGGCAGGATCATCAGCGAGACGATCGCGATCAGCAGGATGGCGATGCCGGCCTCGCCGATGCCGGGCAGCTTGATGGTCTTCAGCATGTCCACTACTCCGTGATGGCGGTTTGAGGCGCGAGGCCGTCCACCCAGCGAAGAATCGCGGCGACGACTTCGAACAGTTCTTCGGGAATCGGCTGATTGAGCGGTACCTTGTGCAGCATCCGCGCGACGGGCGGGTTCGCGACGATGGGCACGCGCGCGTGCATCGCCTGCTGGCGCAGCCGCAGCGCCTGCTCGTCGAGGCCCTTGGCGAGCACGACGGGCAGCGGAAACTCCGTCGGGTCGTAGCGCAGCGCGACGGCGTAGTGAACCGGGTTGACGACCACGACGTTCGCACGCGATACGCCGCCTTTCGGGCCTTCCTGCGACATTTCCCTGGCCATGCGCTTGCGTTCGCCCTTGACTTCCGGGTTGCCGTCGCTTTCCTTGTGCTCGCGCTTCACCTCGTCTTTCGACATCCGGTTCTTGCGGATGAAGAGCCACTTCTGCAGCTTGTAGTCGAATGCGCCGATGGCGATGAACACGCCGAGCGCGACCACGACGACATGCATGAGCACGGACCACAGCACGGCGATCAACTGGGGTACCGACTGGTCGAGCGCGCTCGCGACGACGGGCATCGCGCTTTTGATCGTCTGCCACATGACGGCGACGAGAATCGCGGCCTTGACGACCATCTTGACGAGATCGATGGCCGAGTTCATCGAGAAGATCCGCTGAAAGCCGGACCCGGGGCTGACCGACGCGAGCTTCGGCATGACGGCTTTCAGCGAGATCTTGAGCCCCGTTTGCGGGGCAAGCGCGAGGAAGGCCGCGACGAGCGCGACGGCCGCGATCCCGCACAGCAGGCCGAGCGCCTGCAGGCCCATATGAACGAGCGCGACCGAGAGGTCCTGCAACTCGCGCGGGCCGTGCGTGAAATCGATCGCCTCCTTGACGACCGCGCGCAGTGTATCGGCAAGGTAGTGCTGGCCCGCCGTCAGCACGAGCACGATCGAGCCCAGCGACGCGACTTCGACGAGGTCGGAACTCTTCGCGACCTGACCTTCCTCGCGGACTTTGTCCAGCTTCTTGTCTGTGGGCTCTTCGGTTTTCTCGTCGCTCATGACGGACTGTCCTTTGCTGTTCGCAGGCGGGTACCCGGGATGGGGCGCCCCGATGCAACGTTAGCGGCGGCGCCGCGGCCGGCGCGATGGCGACGCGAAGCAAGGACAAGGGCTGCGAAGCGAGGTGACGGAAGGTCGCTTCACGGTAAGCGCGGACTGCGCGAATCGGGCAACGCACGAGGCAACGTGCAACGCGACGCAGCGTGAGCGCGGACGGAAGCGAAAGCGACGCTGGCCGTCGCCTGTCGCTTGCAGCAGCTTCGCAATTCGTTGTGCGACTTCGTGCGCGGCACGCGGCACCCGCGGCGCGTTGCGTAACTTAGCGTCAACGGAAGGCCGGGCCCCATCGGGTGCGGCTCATCGGATCGAATCTGATTTCCTTGGGGGAAAGGATGGACGTTCTGAAGGATCGGCCGCAGTGCCCGTCGGGAGTCGTCGGCGCGATCGTCGACCTGGTCAGGGTCGCATTGGCCCGCGCCGGCACGCCGGAGCAAGTTGACATCGACGATCTGGAGCACCTCGTCGAAGGGCTGCATCTGCTGCGCCCTGATTCCGCCGAATTCGCGTTTTTCGACGGCTGGCTGCATATGGTGCGCCAGGAATGGAGCGAAGCCGAATGGCTCTTTCGAGACTTGGTCGAGCGCTCGGTGTGCCTGCCGGCGAGCAAGGGAATGTTGCTGCAGTGCCTGAAGGCCCGCCAGGAGTTCGGGTGGCAGGAGGAGGCCCGGACCCTCCTGGAGGAAGGCGGCAACGAAGACGTCGAACGGCTCGCCAAGGTGTTGCTCGCGAGCGAGGAACTGAAGCAGGCGGTCGCGACGGCGAAGCGCACGGGGCGCTTCGTTGCGCCGGATTCCGCGCTCGCGTTCGAGAACGGAGCGCATGCCGAGGACAGCGTGGCGGACGCGACGCCGTCGCCCTCATCCAGCGACATGCTGCTGACGATGCAGTACATGCGCGTCTGAGCCTGTTGCCGCTACCAGGAGAAACGAAATGAGCATCACGACAGCATCGCAACTCGAGTACGAGCTGGCCCGCGTGACCGGCACGTCGTCCGCGGCGCCGAATGCGGACGCCGTGTCGCAACCCCTCGTCGATAAATTCCAGGCGATGATGGCCTCGGCGCAGCAGCACGCGGCAGCCGTTCACCCGACCGAGCGCGCGGACCTCGTGACGAAAGCGGTCGAGGAGCAGGCCGACTATTACCGGCAGGTGCCGAACGACGTGCTCTACATGACCCAGCACATGAGCGCGCTGTCGATGGAGCGCCTCGCCGCCGCCGATATGACGATCCAGCTCGAGATCGCGAGCCTGAACGCCGACCTGCAGGTGAAGATGGCGACCGTCCAGTCGTCGAAGGACGCCGTGCAGACGCTCATGAAGAACCAATGACATGAAATCGAACCTCGTGCCTTCAAGGCCGCGCGCTTCATGGCGGCTCGTCGCGGCGGCGGTGCTCGTGCTGTCGCTCGCGGCCTGCAAGCAGGAGCTGTACGGCCAGTTGAGCGAAAGCGACTGCAACGAGATGGTCGCCGCGCTGCTGAGCTCGGGCGTCGATGCGCAAAAGAGCACGCCGGACGGCGGCAAGACCTGGTCGGTCAGCGTCGACGAAAAGCAGATCGTGCATGCCGTGGAAGTGCTGCGCGCACGCGGCATTCCGCGCAAGAAGTTCGACGACCTCGGCTCGCTCTTCAAGAAGGACGGGCTCGTATCCACGCCGACCGAGGAGCGCGTGCGCTTCATCTACGGGCTGTCGCAGGAGCTCGACGATACCTTGTCGAAGATCGACGGCGTGGTCGTGGCGCGCGTGCAGATCGTGCTGCCGAACAACGATCCGCTGGCGCAGTCGGTCAAGCCGTCGTCTGCGTCGGTCTTCATCAAGTACCGGCCCGATGCGAATCTCGAGCGGATGACCCCCGCGATCAAGAACCTCGTCGTGCACAGCATAGAGGGGCTGACCTACGATCAGGTCAGCGTGACGAGCGTGCCGGCCGATGCCCCCGATGCGCCTGCCCGTCCGCGCCGGCAGGGCGGGTGGATCGTTTATGCGGGCGGCGCGCTCGGCATGCTGTTGTTGATGATCGCCGGCGGCTTTGCGCTCTTGCGCGGCACCCTGCTCAAGGGCGGCGGCGGCCTGGCGGGCCTGCTCGCGCGCCGGCCAGGGCGCGCGGCGAAAGCGCCGGCATGACGGTCGGCCCGCGCGATCGCACGACTGGCATGGCAAGCAGGGTGAGCCCACGATGAGCACATACGACGCAACTGACGACAGCCTCGCCGCCGCAAGCGGCGCGACGGCGCTTGACTGCGTCGCGGTGCCGGCGGCCGTTGCGGCCCGGCTGGATAGCCATCATCGGCGCCGGCGCACGCTATTCGACTGGATGCATCCTGCGCGCCGCGCGCAGGTGCCCTGCGCGGACCTGCTCGACGCATGTGGCCCGGGGCAGGTCGAGGCGCTCGCCGCCGCGCTGCTCGACGAATGGGGCGTGCCGGTGCCGCCGCTCGCCGCGTTCGACGCGCCGGACTCGGCACTGGCCGTGCTGCCGGCACAGGATTGTATGACCGTGTTCCGCTTGCGCGCGCTCGTGGAGCAGGCCGACGCGTTGCGCGCGTGGATCGACCGGCCGCGCCGCGAGAAATTGGCGAGCTGGATCGGGGCGCGCGGCGTGAAGCTGCTCCTGGCGCGCGGGCGCGACCTTGGCGGGGATGCCCGCTTGCTTGCCGCGCGCACGCATGACACGTCATCGGCCATGCACGTGTCGCTCGACTCGGCTGATGGCGATGCGCTCGCGTGGCTCGGTTTTCGGCTCTTCGAGCGCGACTGCCGGTGGGCGCCGAGCGGCCCGCTCGCGATCATGCAGTTGGCCATGCCGGCGCGCGACGACGCGGGGGCGCTGCCGCCACCTTCGTTGCCGACTTCATTACTGCCTTCGGAGGGCTCGAACCCGAGCCTTTCGATCGTCTCGCAACTGCCCGACTTGTTTCCGGAGTGGTCATGGTGATCTGGTTACGTAATCCGCAGGCCGAAGGCACGGGCCTCGGCGTGGGTGTCGAAGGCGACGTGCTGCGTCATGCCGATCTCGCGGCGATCGTCGAGATCGATGCGGCGTATGCCGAGATGCATCGCCAATGCGACGAGGCGCTGGACGCGGCGCGCGCCCGAGCGCGCATGCTGCTCGACGATGCGCAGGCCCGCGCGGACGACCTCGTCGAGCGAGCCATGCGCGAGTTTGCGCAGGCGGCCGAGCGGGGTTACGACGACGGCTTGCGGCGAGGGCTGACCGATTGGCACGAACGCGCGGCGGCGGCGCGCGCCGAAGCCTGCCGGATCGAGCCCGGGCAGCAGAACCGGCTGGCCGAACTCGTGACGCTTGCCGTGGAGCAGATCATTGCGTCGGCGGATCCCAAGGCGCTCTTCGCGCGCGCGTCCGCGACGGTCGAGCGCATCGTCGCGGACGGCAGCCCGATTCATCTGCGCGTTCATCCGTCGGATCTGGCCGCGGCGAGCGCGGCGTTCGAGGAAGCCGCGTTGGCATGGCGCGAGGCCGGGCGCGCCGTGCGGCTGAGCGCCGTGGCCGATGCGGCGCTCGCGCCCGGCGCGTGCATCGCCGAAACCGATCTTGGTGCGATCGACGCGAGCTTGTCGTTGCACCTGGCCGCGATGCGCGGCGCACTGGCGCGCGCGGTGCGCAGCGTGGCGCCGGCACCCGGGTGCGACGCGCCCGATGCGCGGCCGGAGGGTGATGCGCAAGTCTCCGACGAACGCGATTTCGGCGCGTTGGCGGATGTCGCGGCGCACGCCGGCACGCCGACCGGCGAGCACGCCATCGGCGCTGGCGAGGGCCGCGAGGAAGCAGATGAACGCGCTGGCGACGACGCGGGCGGGAACATCGACGTCGAAGAAGGCTGGCAAGACGGTGGCGCCATGCAAACGGCGGCCGACCTGCCCGCTGATGGTTCGGCCGACGTCGCGCATGAAGACGCCGACGCGATGTCCGTCTGAGCGCGCTTCACACGGCACACGGAAGAGCACATGACAACGAAGGAAGCGCCATGATCGACAGCGCGGACGATCTCCGAACCGGCGAAGCGAGCGGGACGCCGGAAGCGCAACACCATGCCGTGCGCGGTTTTTCGGCGCTGGCGGATGCGATGGAGCGCGAACTGCGCGCCCGCGCGCAACCCGCGGCATGCGGCAAGGTGCAGGAAGTGATCGGCACGCTGGTACGCGTATCGGGCCTCGACGCGACGCTCGGCGAGCTGTGCGAGCTGCGCTCGCCCGAAGGCGCATTGCTGCAGCGTGCGGAAGTGGTCGGATTCTCGCGCGACGTCGCGCTGCTTTCGCCGTTCGGCCGGCTCGGCAGCGTGTCGCGGGCCACGCGCGTGGTGGGGCTTCGGCGGCCGCTTTCGCTGCGCATCGGCCCTCGCCTGCTCGGCCGCGTGATCGACAGCCTCGGCGAGCCGATCGACGGCAAGGGGCCGCTCGAATGCGACGAGTGGCAGCCCGTGATCGCCGATCCGCCCGATCCGATGTCGCGGCCCGTCGTCGACACGCCGATGCCCACGGGCGTGCGCGTCGTCGACGGCATGATGACGCTGGCCGAGGGGCAGCGCATGGGCATCTTCGCACCGGCGGGCGTGGGCAAGAGCACGTTGATGGGTATGTTCGCGCGCGGTGCGCGCTGCGACGTCAACGTCATCGCGCTGATCGGGGAGCGGGGCCGCGAAGTGCGCGAATTCTGCGAGCACATTCTCGGGCCCGACGGAATGGCCCGCTCCGTGGTGGTCTGCGCCACCTCGGACCGCTCGTCGATCGAGCGCGCGAAGGCCGCTTATGCGGCAACGGCGGTGGCCGAATACTTCCGCGACCGCGGCATGCGCGTGCTGCTGATGATGGATTCGCTGACGCGCTTTGCGCGCGCGCAGCGCGAAATCGGCCTCGCGATGGGCGAGCCGCCGACACGGCGCGGCTTTCCGCCGTCGATCTTCGCGGAGTTGCCGCGGCTGCTCGAGCGTGCGGGCCGCTCGGCGCTCGGCTCGATCACCGCGCTCTATACGGTGCTGGCCGAGGACGAATCGGGCGGCGACCCGATCGCCGAGGAAGTGCGGGGGATTCTCGATGGCCACATGATTCTGTCGCGCGAGATCGCCGCACAGAACCGCTATCCGGCGATCGACGTGCTGGGCAGCCTCTCGCGCGTGATGACGCAGGTCGTTTCGCGCGAGCACGTGGCGGCGGCCGGGCACGTGCGGCGGCTGATGGCCAAGCACAAGGAGGTCGAACTGCTGCTGCAGGTGGGCGAGTATCAGAGCGGCACCGATGCGCTTGCCGACGAAGCCATTGCAAAGATCGACGCGATTCGGGATTTCCTCGGGCAGCCGACCGATCTGCTCGTCGATCCGGACGACACAATCGCGACCCTGGGCGAGATCGTCCAGTCCTGATGCCGGAGGCGAGCGATGAAAGACCGCCGTGTTGCCGCGTTCGAGCGCGTGCTCTCGCGCCGCCGCCAGCTCGATCGCAAGCTCAATGCGGCGCTCGGCGCTTTGCGCGGCGAGTTGCAGGCGCTCGCGGGCGTATTGGAAGAGTGCCGGGCGGCGGTGCGCGCGCATGCGGCCGAGCTGGCTGCGCACGACGGCAAGATCGACACGATGCTCGGCGGCGCTTCGTTCAGGGCCGACGCGTATCTGACGCTGCGCGAATTCCGCTCGCATGCGGCCGAGCAGCAAGCAATGCTCGAAGCACAGGCGGATCAGGCCGCGCAGGCGCTGGCGGCGAAGCAGGCGCAGATCGGTGCGATGCGCACGGAAATTCTGCGCAACCGCGCGCGCATCGACATCTACGGCAAGCGGCGCGACGCGCTCGTCAAGGCCATCGAGCTGGCGATCGAGGACGCGCAGGACGAGGAAACATCGGAGAGCCGCCGGCCCAGCCCGGCGTTTTGAAGCAGCGAGCTTGCTCGCAGGCAAACATCCGTTGAACGACAGACGACTGACATGAGCGAAATCACCTTTGCATCGATCGAATCGAGCCACCAACTGGTCAGGTTTCTGATCGTGCTCGGCCTTTGCAGCGAGCGATTGATGGTGCTGATGATGATCTTTCCGCCCACGTCCGACAACGTCGTGCAGGGCCGCGTGCGCACCGCGCTCGCGCTGCTGTGGGGCAGCTTCGTCGCCTACGGGCAGCGCGGCCTGCTCGAGCAGGGGGATGCGACGATACTCGTCGGTATCGGCCTGAAGGAGGCGCTGATCGGCGTTGGGCTCGGCTTCGCGGCATCGACGGTGTTCTGGGCCGCGGAAAGCGTCGGCACGTACGTCGACGATCTGACCGGCTTCAATCAACTGCAGATGCAGAACCCGAGCCAGGGGCAGCAGACGTCGCTGACGTCGACGCTCCTGAGCCAGTTCGCGATTGCGGCGTTCTGGTGCCTCGGCGGCATGACGTTTCTGCTCGGCGCGATTTACGAGTCGTACACCTGGTGGCCGCTCGGCAGCCTCGCGCCCGCGGGCGGCTCGGTACTCGAATCGTTCGTGCTGTTGAAGACCGATTCGCTGATGGAAACGGTGGCGAAGCTGGCAACGCCGATGATGCTGATGCTGCTGTTGATCGACATCGGCTTCGGCTTTACGGGAAAGGTATCGCAAAAGCTCGATCTGCCGTCGCTCGCGCAGCCCGTGAAGGGCGCGCTTACGATTCTGATGCTTGCGCTGCTGGCGGCCATCTTCATCGATCAGGTGCGCGATCAGCTTTCGCTCGTGGGCGTGGCCGCCGAGGCACGGGCGATCGCGGGCGGCAGATAAAGCGCGCGCCACCGAAAGGGCGTGCACGCGTCGGATGGTCATTGCGTGCAGCAGCTTGGAGAAGAATATGATCGAGACGTTGAAAGACGACCAGATCGCTACGGGAATGATGGACGTGCTGTGGGCCGGTGCGGCGCTCGATACGTTGTCCGACGTACTGGACCTGCTCGACGCCATGGCGGTGCTGCGCCCCGGGAACGGGGAAATGCGCGAAGTGCTGGCGTGGTGGCATGTGCGCGCGCGTGCGTGGGGCGAGGCGTTGAGCGAATTGCGCCGCGTCGAGCGCGGCGGCGTGCTTTCGTCGCGCGGCATGGCGCTCGCGGCCGTTTGCCTGTATGCGCTTGGCGATGCGGCGTGGCGCACCTATGCCTATGCGGCGGCTTACCGATCCGACGACGTCATGGCGACGCGCACCGCTCACGCCTTGCTTGCGGCGCCCGTCGTGGAGCGCCCGTAAAACGCTGCCGGTATCCGCAGTCCGGATATGCGGGCATCGGCGCTTGGCAGACTCGTGGCCGATCCGTCGCTGGACATTACGGCGCACCCCGCGTGCACGTGACGCTTCGCCGGGAAGGCTGGCGAGACAGCCCGGCCTCGCGTCGCCGGCAGGAGCAGAGCCGCTAACGGAACGCCCGCATCTGCCCCGTCATCATCTGCAGCATCTTGTTGGCGGCCACCGAGAGCTTGCGGCCCACGCGCGTGACCATGTGCGCCTCGGCGTTCTCGAGGATCGGATGCGCGATCTCGATCGCGAACAGTTCCTTGTTCTGCAGTTCGGCCGCCACCGCGAAAGCCGGCATCACCGAGATGCCGAGCCCCGATTTCACGAATTCCTTCAGGATCGCGAAGGAATTGGTGGTGATGATCGGCGCGAGCCGTACGCGCTCGGCGTATTCCACGGCCTCCATCATCTGCCGCGTGCCGTAGGACGGATGGGTGGCCGCCAGCGGGTAGGTGGCGAGCTGCTGCACCGTCAGCACCTTGTGGCTGCGGCGCGGGAAGTCGGGGCCGACGATCGCCATCATCGGCTGCCGCTTCGACGCGCGCGACACCAGCTTGGGCTCGGCGGGCGGGTTGTAGACCAGGCCGATCTCGCCCTCGTCGTTCGAGATCTTGCGGATCACGTCGTTGGTGCTGCCCACGTCGAGGTTGACACGGATTCCGGGGAACTGCCGGCAGAACTGCTGCATCGGCCCGGCCAGTAGATCGGAGACGAAGCCCTCGCCGAGCACAAGGCTGACCTGGCCGGTCTTGAGCCCGCGCAGTTCCTGCAGGCGCGAGATCAGGTCGTCGCGGTGCGCGAGCTGCTCGCGGAAATACTCGATCACGCAGCGTCCAGCGTCGGTGGGCGTCACGCCGCGCGCGTGGCGCTCGACCAGGGTGGCGTCGAGCTCCTTCTCCAGCAATCCGATCTGGCGGCTCACGGCCGAGGGCGCCACGTCGAGCCAGTCGGCCGCGGCGCGGATCGTGCCGCAGCGCACGGCCTCGTAGAAATAGACGATCCGGCTGTCGGTAAGGGTTTCGCTCATGATCCAGGTGTTCTAAAAAAGAGAACAATCTCAATATTGGCGTTGATTGATTATACGGATCGCCGGACCGAACATCGTAGCCATGCAAGGCGGGCGCCACGCTGGCGCGCCGGCCTCGAACCAACAGCTATCAGGAGTCGTCGGATGAAAACGGTGGGCGTGATCGGTTTGGGCAACATGGGGCGCGGGATGGCAGGTTCGCTGCGGCGCGGCGGCTACACGGTGCTCGGCTACGACGCGGCGCCGGGGGTGGCGCTCGCGCTGGCCGAGCAGGTGGTGCTGTCGGCGCGCGATTCGGTGGCCGGGATCGCGCGCGACGCCGACGTGCTGCTGCTGTCGCTGCCGACGTCGGCGGTGGTCGAGGCGGTGGTGCTGGGTGCGGGCGGCGTGCTCGAGAACGCGAGGCCGGGCAGCATCGTGATCGACACCACCACGGCCGATCCGGACAGCACGCGGCGCGTGGCGGGGGCCCTGGCCGAGCGCGGCATCGGCTTCGTCGACGGCCCGGTGAGTGGCGGCCCGAAGGGCGCGGCCACCGCCACCATGACCATGGTGCTGGGCGGCTCGGACAGCGATATCGCGGCCATCGAGCCGATCCTCGCAGCGATCAGCGCCAAGCGCGTGCATGTGGGCCCGGTGGGCGCCGGCCATGTCACCAAGCTGCTCAACAATCTGCTGACCGGTGTGCACCTGCTGGCCGCCAGCGAGGCGGTGCGCACCGCGCGCGCGGCCGGCGTCGATCCGGAAAAGCTGGTCGAGGCGCTCAACGGCGGCTCCGGCCGCAACAGCGCGACGCTGACCAACTACCCGACCTGGATCTTCAACGGCAAGTTCGATTCCGGCTTCACCATGAAGCTGATGCGCAAGGACGTGCGGCTCGCGCTAGGGTTGCTCGACCAGTTCGACAGCGTCGCGCCGGTAGCGCGCGAGGCGGCGCGCGTGTGGGCCGCCAGCGAGGTATCCGTCGCCGACGGCGAGGACTTTAACCGCATCGTCGACTTCCTCGACCCGGCCTGAGGCCGGGCAGCCCGCGCCACGATCCCGCTCGACCCACAGATACGGAAACCTGACATGACCCAGCACGCAGACCAGTTGCTCGCCGCCTTCGCGCATTTCTTCCCCGGCGCCGCCACGATCGGCTCGTATATCGACGGGGAGCTCGTCGCCGGCCAGGGCGACACGATCCAGCTTTACGATGCGGCGACGGGCGAGGCCACGCTCGCCTATCGCGACGCCGGCGCAGCGGTGATCGGCCATGCCGCCGAAAGCGCGCGCCGCGCGCAGCGCGAATGGTGGGCGCTCACGCATGCCGCGCGCGGCCGCGTGATGCAGGAGGTGGCGCGCGCGATCCGCGCCGAGGCCGAGGCGATCGCGCGGCTGGAGGCGCTGGGCTCGGGCAAGCCGATCCGCGACTGCCGGGGCGAGGTGGGCAAGGTCGCCGAGATGTTCGAGTACTACGCGGGCTGGACCGACAAGTTCTACGGCAGCGTGATCCCGGTACCGACCTCGCACCTCAACTACACGCGCCGCGAGCCGGCCGGCGTGGTGCTGCAGATCACACCCTGGAACGCGCCGGTGTTCACCTGCGGCTGGCAGGTGGCGCCCGCGGTGGCGATGGGCAACGGCGTGCTGCTCAAGCCCTCGGAGCTGACGCCCTTCACCTCGCTGGCGGTCGCCAGCCTCGGCGAGCGGGCCGGGCTGCCACGCGGCCTGGTCAACGTGCTGGCCGGCTTCGGTCACACCGTCGGGCAGGCCGCGATCGCGCATCGCGTGGTGAGCAAGGTGGTATTCGTCGGCTCGCCGGCCACCGGCGCGCGCATCGCCGAGGCCGCCGCGCGCCGCGTGCTGCCCTGCGTGCTGGAGCTCGGCGGCAAGTCGGCCAATATCGTGTTCGCCGACGCCGACCTCAAGCGCGCCGCGCTGACCGCGCAGGCGGCGATCTTCGCCGGCGCGGGCCAGAGCTGCGTGGCCGGCTCGCGTCTGCTGGTGCAGCGTGCCGTCTACGACGAATTCGTCGCGATGGTCGCTGCCGGCGCGAAGAAGATCCGCGTCGGCGCACCGCTCGACGATGCGACCGAGGTGGGCCCGATCAACAATCGCAAGCAGTACGACCACGTGATGTCGATGATCGCGCGCGGCGTGGCGGCTGGCGCCACGCTCGCCGCCGGCTCGGCCGAGCGTGTCGGAGAGGGCCGCGGCGGCTACTTCGTGGCGCCCACCGTGCTGGCCGGCGTGTCGAACGCGATGGAGGTGGCGCGCACCGAGATCTTCGGGCCGGTGGTGGCCGCCATCCCGTTCGACACCGAGGACGAGGCGATCGCGATCGCCAACGACACCGACTTCGGCCTGGCCGGCGCGGCCTGGACCACCGACGTGGCGCGCGCGCATCGCGTGGCCGCGCAGGTGAATGCCGGCACCTTCTGGGTCAACGGCTACAAGACCATCAACGTGGCCTCGCCGTTCGGCGGCTACGGCATGAGCGGCTATGGCCGCTCGAGCGGGGTCGAGGCGCTGTACGAATACACGCAGACCAAGAGCGTGTGGGTCGAGACGGCCGAAGCGCCGCCCACCGCGTTCGGTTATCTGTAACCACCGGCCCGCATTCGACGGCAGCCGGGCTTCAAGGGGAGATTCGTCATGGAACACGCACTGGGTATCGAGCGCCGCGAGCTTGGCGGCGCGGCCACCGCCAAGGTCCTGCTTTACGCGGCCGGCATCCTGCTGGTCGCCGAATGGATCGGCTCGTTCACGTTCAAGCTCGGGCCGGGCAAGGTCGTGCTGCTGCCGATGATCTGGGCACTGCTGCTCGGCGCCGCGGTGGGGCTGGCCAGCGCGCGCTGGAACAGCAGCGCGCGCCTGAGCGTGCCCGACCAGTTCTTCGCGGCCGCGATCCTGCAGCCGGCGCTGCTGCTGTTCGTCTCCAAGCTCGGGCTGATGGTGGGCAGCGCGCTGCCCAAGCTGGCGTCGGCGGGCTGGGCGCTGGCCTTCCAGGAATTCGGCCACTTCGTCGGCACCATCCTGCTCGGCCTGCCGCTCGCGTTGCTGCTCGGCATCAAGCGCGAGGCGATCGGCGCGACCTTCTCGGTGGGCCGCGAGCCGAGCCTCGCGATCATCGGCGAGAAGTACGGCATGGATTCGGCCGAGGGCCGCGGCGTGCTGGCCGAGTACCTGACCGGTACCGTGTTCGGTGCGGTGTTCATCGCCGTGTTCGCGGGTTTCGTGAGCAGTCTCGGCATCTTCGATCCGCTCGCGCTGGCGATGGGCTCGGGCGTCGGCTCGGGCAGCATGATGGCGGCCGCCTCGGGCGCGATCGCCGCGCAGCAGGACCCGGAGACGGCGAAATCCGTGCTCGCCTTCGCCGCGGCCAGCAACCTGATCACCACCACCATCGGTACCTACTTCACGCTGTTCATCTCGCTGCCGCTCGCGGTCTGGGGCTATCGCGTGCTGGAGCCGCTGATCGGCCGCACCACCAAGGCATCGGCGCAGCCCGAAGTCGCCAGCCCGTCGCTGGGCGACGTGCGGACCGAGGCGCCCGCGCTCGGCTACGGCGGCAAGCTGCTGGCCTGGCTCGTGACGGCCGCGATGGCGCTGGTGTGCGACTGGATCGCCCACGGCACCACACCGCTGGCGGGACTGCCGGGGATCGCGATCATGGTGTGCGCGACGATCGTCGGCGATGCGCTGGCGCGTGTGACGGGGCGGCGGATTCCGGCGGTCTGCTGGGTATCGGTGGTGGCGATGTTCCTGACCTCGCCGTGGTGCCCATGGGCTTCGCAGATCGCCGCGCTCAGCTCGCACAACGATTTCCTGGGGGTGACCACGCCGATGCTGGTGTTCGCGGGGCTGTCGATCGCCAAGGACATTCCGGCCTTCCGCCGGCTCGGCTGGCGCATCGTGCTGGTGTCCTTCGTGGCCAATGCCGGTACCTTCATCGGCGCGACCCTGGTGGCGCAGCTGTTCCATATCTGATGCCTCGCGGCACGGCGGCGGCCGGCATGGGCTGGCCTGCCGCCGTGCCGCGACGACCGACAAGAGCGCTCCCATCCGCATGAAACTGATCGATTCCATCGTCGCGCACGCCGACGAACTGACGGCGCTACGCCGCGATATCCATGCCCATCCCGAGGTGGGCTACGACGTGTTCCGCACCGCCGAACTCGTCGCCGAGCGGCTCGAGCAATGGGGTTATGCCGTCACGCGCGGCGTCGGCCGCACCGGCGTGGTCGGCACCTTGAAGCGCGGCGGCAGCGTGCGCGCGATCGGCCTGCGCGCCGACATGGATGCGCTGCCCGTGCAGGAGGCCAACACCTTCGCGCATCGTTCGACGGTGGCCGGCGCGATGCATGCGTGCGGCCACGACGGGCACACCACCATGCTGTTGGGGGCCGCGCGCCATCTGGCGCGGCATGGCGAGTTCGACGGCACCGTTCAGCTGTTCTTCCAGCCGGCCGAGGAGTCGGGCGGCGGCGCGCGCGCGATGATCGAGGACGGCCTGTTCGAGCGTTTCCCGGTGGATGCCGTGTTCGGGCTGCACAACTGGCCCGGCATCGCGGCCGGCGATTTCGCGGTGCGGCCGGGGCCGCTGATGGCATCGACCAGCCTGTTCCGGATCAACTTGCGCGGTGCCGGCTGCCACGCGGCCATGCCGCACCTGGGCCGCGATCCGGTGTTCGCGGCGGGGCAGGTGCTGAGTGCTCTGCAGGGGATCGTCACGCGCAACCGAAATCCGATCGACGGCGCGGTGCTGTCGGTCACGCAGGTGCATGCGGGCGAGGCGATGAACGTGGTGCCGACCGATGCCTGGCTCGGCGGCACGGTGCGGACCTTCTCCGATGCGGCGCTCGACCTGATCGAGACGCGCATGCGCGCCGTGGTGGCCGCGACGGCCACGGCCTTCGATTGCGAGAGCGACGTGGATTTCCAGCGCCAGTATCCGGCTACCGTGAACGACGCCGAGCAGACCGCGGTGGCGGTGGCGGTGATGCGCGAGCTGGTGGGCGACGCGCATGTGAACGCCGCCGTCGATCCGACCATGGCGGCGGAGGATTTCTCGTTCATGCTGCGCGAGAAGCCGGGTTGTTATGCGTTCCTCGGGAACGGGGCGGGCGATCATCGCGTGCATGGGCATGGCGGCGGGCCTTGCCTGCTGCATAACGCCAGTTACGACTTCAACGATGCGTTGCTGCCGGTGGGGGCGAGTTATTTCGTGAGGTTGGTGGAGCGGTTTCTGGGGCACTCGGCGAAGTGACATCTTTACGTCGCAAACGGTGACCACTTTATTTCTGTCTGCGCGAGGCTCGCGCGGTCTGACACGGTAGCTCTGGCTACATGCTCACCGCGGACGGTTCGCGTTCTGCGTGAGCGCCTTCGTTCTCGCCCGGTGCCATCTGAACCCGTGGCATCCGGATCGCGCCCATAGTCCGCATTAATCGGAAGAATAAAAACTACCGATTGGCCGACGAATTCCATCAAAGACCACAATCCTCCGGCATTCCAACATTACGCCCAATTACGGAGGGGTCATATGCAGAAAAAACGTATCGGAAAATCGGTCGTGGCCGCGCTCGCCATCATCGCGATGAGTGCCGGCACCATTGCCGCGTGGGCCGACGGTGCGCCGCGCACGAATGACTTCTGGTGGCCGGAGCGGCTCGATCTTTCGCCGCTGCGTCAGCACGACGTCGAGTCGAATCCGTACGGGAAGGATTTCGACTATGCGCAGGCCTTCAACAAGCTCGATATCGAGGCCGTGAAGAAGGATATCCGCGCGACCCTGACGACGTCGCAGGACTGGTGGCCGGCAGACTACGGCAACTATGGACCGTTCTTCATCCGGATGGCGTGGCACGGAGCGGGCACCTATCGCACGTACGACGGCCGGGGCGGCGCCGGCGGCGCGCAGCAGCGATTCGAGCCGCTGAACAGCTGGCCGGATAACGCCAATCTCGACAAGGCGCGCCGTTTGTTGTGGCCGATCAAGAAGAAATATGGCCAGAATATTTCGTGGGGCGATTTGATGGTCCTCACCGGCAATGTCGCACTTGAATCCATGGGTTTTCAAACCTTCGGCTTTGGCGGCGGCCGGGAAGACGACTGGCAATCGGATCTGGTTTACTGGGGCGCCGGCACGAAATTCATGTCGGATAACCGCGACAAGAACGGCAAGCTCGAGAAGCCGCTGGCGGCCACCCAGATGGGGCTGATCTACGTGAACCCGGAAGGTCCGAACGGCAACCCCGATCCCGTCGCCGCGGCAAAGGACATTCGCGAGGCGTTCGGCCGCATGGCGATGAATGACGAGGAGACCCTCGCGCTGATCGCGGGCGGTCATACCTTCGGCAAGGCCCATGGCGCGGCGTCGCCCGACAAATGCGTGGGCGCGGCACCGGCGGGCGCGGGCGTCGAAGCGCAAGGCCTGGGCTGGGCGAACAAGTGCGGTACCGGGAAGGGCGCCGACACGATCACGAGCGGCCTTGAAGGCGCATGGTCGGTCGACCCCGTTCACTTCACGATGCAGTATCTCGACAATCTGCTCGAACACGATTGGGTGCTGACGAAGAGCCCGGCAGGCGCTCATCAGTGGATGCCGAAGGACGCGCAGGACATCGTGCCGGACGCACACGATCCGTCGAAGCGACATCCGCTGATGATGTTTACGACCGATATCGCGTTGAAGGTCGATCCCGCGTACAGCGCGATCGCCAAGCGTTTTCAGGCGCATCCCGAGGAATTCAAGCTGGCGTTCGCAAAGGCGTGGTTCAAGCTGACGCACCGGGATCTGGGCCCGAAGGCGCGCTATCTGGGCAAGGATGTGCCCAAGGTCGACCTGATCTGGCAGGATCCGCTGCCCGTTGCCGGCTACCAGATGATCGGCGACGCCGATATCGCGGAGCTGAAGCGCAGGATCCTCGCATCGGGGGTGCCGAAGTCGGAACTGATCAAGACCGCTTGGGCGTCCGCGGCCTCGTTCCGTGCCACCGACTACCGAGGCGGCGCGAATGGCGCGCGCATTCGCCTCGCGCCGGAAAACGCCTGGGCGGTGAATGACCCGGCGAGCCTGTCGAAAGTGCTGAAGTCGCTGGAAGACATTCAGTCCGGCTTCAACAGGAACAGAACGGATGGCAAGCAGGTGTCGCTGGCCGACCTGATCGTGCTGGGCGGCAGCGCGGCCGTCGAGGATGCGGCCCGCAAGGCTGGCTACGACGTCAAGGTTCCATTCTCGCCGGGACGCGTCGATGCGACGCAGGCGCAGACCGATGTCGCTTCCTTCGCCGTTCTCGAGCCGACCTCCGACGGGTTCCGCAACTACTATCGGAAAAGCAATGAGCGGTCGCCGGCCGAGTTGATGGTCGACCGCGCGAGCAAGCTGGATCTCACCGTTCCGGAGATGACCGTTCTCGTGGGCGGGCTGCGTGCGCTGGACGCCAATGCGGGCCATTCAAGGATCGGTGTCCTGACCAATCGCCCCGGCACGCTGAGCAACGACTTCTTCGTGAATCTGCTCGACATGTCGACCCAATGGACGAAGTCCTCCAGTGCCGACGGGACTTACGAAGGGCGTGACCGCAAGACGGGCGCGCTCAAGTGGACGGCAAGCCCGGTCGATCTGGTGTTCGGTTCCAGTTCGGAGCTGCGGGCCGTTGCCGAAGTCTATGCGTCGGACGATGCGCACGAGAAGTTCGTGCGCGACTTTGTCCACGCGTGGACGAAAGTGATGAACCTCGATCGCTTCGATCTGAAGCGCAGCTGATACCGTGATCGGGTTGGCCGGGGGAGCGATCCCGCGGCCAATCCGTCGGAGGACGAAATGAAGAAATCTGGATTGGCGCGGTTGATCGTCGGGGCGGGGTTGCTGTGGTCGCTCGGTGCTCACGCGGCCGACATTGAAGTCAGGATGCTGAATCAGGCATCGGACGGCCAGCGCGGGTTCGAGCCGGCCCTCGTCCATATCAACGCGGGCGACAGCGTCCATTTTGTGGCCGCCGACAGCGGTCATAGCGTCGAAAGCATTCCCGGGATGGCGCCGGACGGGGCCCCGTCGTTTGCGGGAAAGATCAGCGAAGACCTGACCGTGAAGTTCGACACGCCCGGTGTTTATGGCTATCGCTGTCTTCCTCATCACATGTTGGGCATGGTCGGCTTGATCGTGGTCGGACAGCCGACGAACGAAGCCGCGGCCCGAAGCGTTGCACAACCGCGCGATGCGAAAGCGCGTTTCGATCAGCTCTTTGCGGCGCTGGACCGCGAACAAACCAGGCAGAAGTAGCGCCCGCCGCCCCGGGGCTGGATCGGCACGGACGCGATTCATCGTCAGATGAATTGTGATGGTCGTCCGTGCCGAGTCTCTCGGCCCCGCTCCCGATCGAATTCAAAATTTGTCTAGTCATCCTGGCGATTCGACCGCCGGAATTGCACCAAATCCGTGCCCGGATTCCCCTCGATGACGCACGTCAGAGCCCTGAAATTAGGGGATTTCCCGCGTTTTCCCGGTTTTTTTTGATCGCTGCTTGTCTCGCTGTTTTTCTTCTTGCATGCTTGTATAGACAAATTCCTGAGGCGGCTTGCTGCACCGAAGGGATGGCGAACTTCAACGCAAGGAGAAACTCTCGTGAACGGCAAGCGCATCAAGTGGGCAATCAGGACGATCGGCGCCATCGCGGCCGCGGCGGCAACGCTCGCCGCACCGGTTCAGGCAAAGGAATGGAAGACGGTGACGGTCGCGCTCGAAGGCGGCTACGCACCGTGGAACCTCACGCTGCCGGGCGGCAAGCTGGGCGGTTTCGAACCGGAACTGCTCGCCAACGTGTGCGAGCGGATCAAGGTGCAGTGCAACATGGTCGCGCAGGACTGGGACGGGATGATTCCGGGTCTGCAGGCCGGCAAGTTCGACGTCCTGATGGATGCGATCTCGATCACGCCGGAGCGCGAGAAGATCCTGCTGTTCTCGCGCCCGTATGCGGCCACGCCGGCGACCTTCGCCGTCACCGATACCAAGATCCTGCCGAAGGCCGCGCCCGGCGCGCCGATGGTCAAGCTGACCGGCGACGCGAATGCCGACAGGCCCACTGTCGACACGCTGCGCAAGCAGCTGAAGGGCAAGACGATCGGCATCCAGTCGGGCACCGTCTACACGAAGTTCATCAACGACAGCTTCAAGGACATCGCGTCGATCCGCGTGTACAAGACCTCGCCTGAGCGCGATCTCGACCTCGTCGCGGGTCGCATCGACGCGTCGTTCGACGATGTCACGTACTACGCGGCGAACAACGCGAAGAAGGACAACGCGTCGATCGTGCTCGCGGGCCCGAAGCTCGGCGGACCGATCTGGGGCCCGGGTGAAGGACTCGCGTTCCGCAAGCAGGACGCCGACCTGAAGACGAAGTTCGATACGGCGATCGGCGCGGCGCTCGCGGACGGCACCGTGAAGAAACTCGCCGACAAGTGGTTCAAGACCGACGTCACGCCGTAAGCGCGTGGCCGGCCGCCGCCGCGTGAGCGGCTCGAACGACGCGCGGCGGCACGCATCCTGCGGATTCATTCAACGCTTGCCGGGAGGCACGCATGGCGATTCTTGAAATGCTCGGCTTCGGTACCGAGGGCTGGGGCGGCGTGCTGTTGCTCGCCGCGCTGATGACGGTCGCGCTGACGCTCGCCGCGCTCGCGGTCGGCGCCGTGATCGGCGCGGCGATCGCGGCGGCCAAGCTGTCGCGCCACCGCGGCGCCCGCCTGCTCGGCGACCTGTACACGACGGTGTTTCGCGGCGTGCCCGAACTGCTCGTCATCTATCTGTTCTACTTCGGCGGCTCGACGCTCGTCACGACCATCGGTCAGTGGTTCGGCGCGGAAGGCTTCATCGGCGTGCCGCCGTTCGTGATCGGCGCACTCGCCGTCGGGATGATCTCGGGCGCCTATCAGGCCGAGGTGTATCGCGCGGCGGTGCTCGCGGTGTCGAAGGGCGAGCTCGAAGCGGCGCGCTCGATCGGCATGCCGCGCGCGATGGTGCTGCGCCGCATCCTCGTGCCGCAGGTGCTGCGCTTCGCGCTGCCCGGCATCGGCAACGTGTGGCAGCTGAGCCTGAAGGATTCGGCGCTGATCTCGGTCACGGGCCTCGCCGAGTTGCTGCGCACGAGCCAGATCGCGGCGAGCTCGACGCATCAGTACTTCGTGTTCTTCGTCGCGGGCGGCGCGCTCTACCTGGTCATGACGGGCCTGTCGAACCGCGTGTTCAACCGGGCCGAAGCGATCGTCGGCCGCTCGTTCCGCCGCAATTTCGCGCGCAACTGACGGAGAGCACGCATGTCTTTCGATTTCGATTTCCTCCTCGGCACGCTGCGCCAACTGCTCGCGGCCGTGCCGACCACGCTGGGCCTGTTCTTCGCGTCGCTCGTGCTCGGCGGCCTGCTGTCGCTCGTGATCGTCACGATGCGCGTGTCGCCGCACTGGCTGCCGAACCGCTTCGCGCGCGCCTACATCCTCGTGTTTCGCGGCTCGCCGCTGCTGATCCAGATGTTCCTCGTGTACTACGGGCTCGGCCAGTTCGGCGTGATCCGCGAAAGCTTCGTCTGGCCGCTGCTGCGCGAGCCGTATGTGTGCGCGGTGCTGTCGCTCGCGCTGTGCACGGCAGGCTACACGGCCGAGATCCTGCGTGGTGGGCTGATGGCCGTGCCGGTCGGGCAGATCGAGGCCGGTTATTCGATCGGCCTGTCGGGCTTCGCGCTGCTGCGCCGGGTGATCGGCCCGATCGCATTGCGCCAGTGCCTGCCCGCGTATTCGACCGAAGCCGTGCTGCTGGTCAAGTCGACCGCGCTCGCCAGTCTCGTGACCGTTTGGGAGGTGACGGGCGTCGCGCAGCAGATCATCCAGCAGACCTACCGGACGACCGAGGTGTTCGTGTGCGCGGCCCTGATCTATCTGGGCCTGAACTTCATCATCGTGCGCCTGCTCGGCGCGCTCGAATGGCGACTCTCCGGCCACCTGCGTGCGCCGAAGCCATCCGGTGCGCCCGCCGCGGCGGCACGCAATCCCCGGCGCGTTGCGTCCTGAGCGCCCCCGTCCTTTCCCGGAGAATCCGATGAACACCGCTGCTCCCGTTGCGCTGTCGGTCAAGAACATCCACAAGTCGTTTGGCGATCATCATGTGCTGAAGGGTATCTCGCTCGACGCGCACGAAGGCGACGTCATCTCGATCCTCGGCGCGAGCGGCTCGGGCAAGAGCACCTTCCTGCGCTGCCTGAACCTGCTCGAAACGCCCGACGACGGCTCCGTCGCGCTTGCCGGCGAGGAACTGAAGATGAAGCGCGCACGCGACGGCAAGCTGCAGCCGGGCGACCGGCGGCAGGTCGATCGCATCCGCTCGCAGCTCGGGATGGTGTTCCAGAACTTCAACCTGTGGTCGCACATGACGGTGCTCGACAATCTCGTCGAAGGGCCGCTGCGCGTGCTCAAGCGCAGCCGCGCGGAAGCGGTCGAGGAAGCCGAGGCGCTGCTCGCGCGCGTCGGTCTCGCGGACAAGCGCGGCTACTATCCCGCGCACCTGTCGGGTGGCCAGCAGCAGCGCGTCGCGATCGCCCGCGCGCTCGCGATGCATCCGAAGGTGATGTTGTTCGACGAACCGACGTCGGCGCTCGACCCGGAGCTGGTTGGCGAAGTGCTGCGCGTGATGCGCTCGCTCGCCGAGGAAGGGCGCACCATGCTGGTCGTCACGCACGAAATGGGCTTCGCGCGGCACGTGTCGAATCGCGTGATGTTCCTGCATCAGGGCGAGGTCGATTCGGACGGGCCGCCCGACGCGCTGTTCGGCGGCCAGTGTTCCGAGCGCTTCCGCCAGTTCGTGTCGAGCCATCACGACCGCGCCGCGAACTGAGGACGTCATGACCGTATTCCGTTCTGCACGGCCGCTCGACTGGCGGCAGGTTGCGGCCGTCGCGGCCGGCGAACCGCTGGCGTTGACCGACGATGCGCGCGGGCGCATCGCCGCGGCGCGCGAGCTCGTCGACGAGATCGTCGCGCGCGGGATCCGCGCTTACGGCGTCAATACCGGCGTCGGTGCGCTGTGCGACGTGATCGTGTCGCCGGCCCAGCAGAGCACGCTGTCGCGCAACATCCTGATGAGCCACGCGGTCGGCGTCGGCATGCCGCTCGGCGCGCCCGAAACGCGCGCGATCATCGCGGCGGCGATCAACAACTTCGCGCATGGGCATTCGGGCGTGCGTGCCGACGTCGTCGAACAGCTCGTCGCGCTGCTCGAACACGATTGCCTGCCCGAGGTGCCGGCGCACGGTTCGGTCGGCTACCTGACCCACATGGCGCATGTCGCGCTCGTGTGCATCGGGCAGGGTCATGCGCGCCATCGCGGCGAGCGCATGCGCGGCGACGAGGCACTGCGCCGCATCGGTCGCGAACCGCTCGCGCTCGGCGCGAAAGAAGGCCTGAGCCTGGTCAACGGCACACCGTGCGTGACGGGGCTCGCCGCGTTCGCGCTGGCGCGCGCGGAGCGGCTGCTCGACTGGGCCGACTGGATCGCGGCGGCGAGCTTCGAGAATCTCGGCGGGCAGCTCGCCGCGTTCGACCCGGCGTCGCTCGCGCTGCGGATCTCGCCCGGCATCGGGCACGTCGGCGCGCGCCTGCGGGCGATGCTCGCCGACAGCCCGATGCTCGGCGCGGCGAGCGGGCGGCATACGCAGGATCCGCTCAGCCTGCGCACGATTCCGCATGTGCACGGCGCGGCGCGCGACGTGTTCGCGGTGACGGCGGAAGTCGTCGACCGCGAACTCGCGTCCGTCACCGACAACCCGATCGTCGCCGGTACGCGCGACGCACCGGTCGTTCATTCGCAGGCGCATGCGGTCGGCGCGGGCATCGCGCTTGCGATGGACAGCCTCGCGGCCGCGATGGCGCAGGTGGCGGCCATTGCCGAGCGGCGTCTGGACCGTCTCGTCAATCCGCTCGTGAGCGGGTTGCCGGCGTTTCTCGCGGCGCCCGGCGGCACGTGTTCGGGCTTCATGATCGCGCAGTACACGGCGGTCGCGCTCGTCGCGCAGAATCAGCGGCTCGCGGCGCCGGCGAGCCTCGACGGCGGCATTACGTCGGGGTTGCAGGAAGATCATCTGTGCCACGCGACGCCCGCCGCGCTGAAGGCGCTCGACATCATCGAGAATACGACCCGCGTGCTCGCGATCGAGCTGCTGGCCGCCGCGCAGGCCTACGATTTGCAGGCGAGCGGAGCGGCGCGTGCCGCGTCGACCGATGCGCTGTGGCGACAGGTGCGCGAACGCGTGCCCGCGTATCACGACGACCGGCCGCTTGCCGACGACATCGCGATCGCGGCCGGGATCGTCGCGGGCGTGCCGCCGTCGGTGCTGTAGCGGTGTGAGGGTGACAGGCGGCGGGGCATCCAACCTTCAATCGGTCGAGGGCGCATGAACGAAACGGAACGATACACACCGGCGCGTCGGGCGGGCACGTCGGGGGACGACGTGCCGGCACGCGCGCTGCCGGCGTACCAGCAGATCAAGCGCTACGTCGTCGAGCGGATCGCGAAGGGCGACTGGAAGCCGGGCGGCGCGATTCCGACCGAGGCCGAGCTGGTCAAGGAGTTCGGCGTCGCACGGATGACGGTGTCGCGCGCGCTGCGCGAGCTGACCACCGAGCGCGTGCTGACGCGCATCCAGGGCGCCGGCACGTTCGTCGAGCGCCGGCATTACGAATCGACGGTGCTGGAGATCCGCAACATCGCGGACGAGATTGCCGAGCGCGGTCATCGGCACAGCGCGCGCGTGTTGCTGCTCGAACGCAGCGTCGAGCCGGAGGCGATCGAGGCGCTGGGGCTTCGCACGGGGCCCGTGTTTCATTCGCGGATCGTGCATTACGAGGAGGACGAGCCGATCCAGTTCGAGGATCGCTACGTGAACCCGGCCTTGTTTCCGGACTACCTGGAGCAGGATTTCACGCTCGAGACGCCGAATCACTACATGGTGCGGCTCGCGCCGATCCAGCGCGCGGAGTTCCGCATCTACGCGGAGAAGCCGAGTGCGCAGGTGCGTCGGCATCTCGTCATGGAGATCGGCGAACCGTGTCTGCTATTGCGGCGCCGCACGTGGGTCGGCGAGCAGGTCGCCACGTCGGTAAGGCTGTGGCATCCGGCATCGCGGTTCCATCTGGCGGGGAAGATGTAGGGTTAACTGGTGCCGGTTGGCCCTGAATACCCGCGGAGAGTGGCGCATAATGTTTTGAGGTCGACCCTTGGCAGGAAGAGAGGGTTTTATGCGCTGCACACTATGCGGGTCCGAGAATCCTCCCGGTGCGAGGTTCTGCCAGGAATGTCAGGCCGTGCTGTCCCGCACGTGCCCGCGATGCGGACATGACGCCGACCCCGCGGCCCGCTTCTGCAGCAATTGCGGAGCGTCGCTCGAGACGACCGCTGCGGCGCCGCCACCTTCACGGCCATCGGCCCCCGAGCTCCCGCCGACTCCCGTTCATTACACGCCGGATCATCTTGCCGAGCGGATCCGTGCCGAACACGCGGCCATGGAAGCGCGCGGCGAGCCCGCCGGCGAGCGCAAGACCGTGACCGCACTGTTTGCCGACATGGCCGGGTCGACCGCGTTGATCCACGATCTCGATCCCGAAGTGGCGCATCGCCTGATCGTGCCCGTGGTCGAGCTGATGATGGAGGCGGTCCATTACTACGAAGGGTATGTAGCGAAATCGCTCGGCGACGGCATCCTCGCGCTGTTCGGCGCACCGATCGCCCACGAAGACCATGCGCAGCGCGCGCTCTTCGCCGCGTTGCGCATGCAGCAGGCGATGCGCCAGCATGGCGATCGCATTCGTCTGCAGGAAGGCATTCCTCTGCAGATTCGCGTCGGCGTTCACACGGGCGAGGTCGTCGTCCGTTCGATCCGCACCGACGATTTGCACACCGAGTACGATCCGCTCGGACATACGATCCACATCGCGTCGCGGATCGAGGGCATCGCGGCGCCGACGTCGATTCTCGTCAGCGAGTCGACCCACAAGCTGGCCGAGGGCTATTTCGAATTCAAGGCGCTGGGCGCGACGCAACTCAAGGGAATTCCCGCGCCGCTGTGCGTCTACGAGGTGCTGGGCCTGGGCGCTTTGCGCACCCGCTTGCAACTGGCGGCGCACCGCGGCCTCGCGCGGTTCGTCGGCCGCGAAACGGAAATGGAGCACCTGAACCGCGCGCTGGACACCATGCGGGCCGGGCACGGGCGCGTGGTCGGCGTGGTGGGGGAAGCCGGCGTCGGCAAGTCGCGCCTGTTCCACGAGTTCAAGGAGCGTTCGCGGCGTGGCGCGCTGGTGCTGGAGACGTTCTCGGTATCGCACGGCAAGGCGTTTCCCAATCTGCCGCTCATCGAACTCCTGAAGAATTATTTCCAGATCACGACCCAGGACGACGAGCGGCGCTGCCGGGAAAAGGTCATCGGCAAGGCGCTCACGCTCGAGCGCAGTTTCGAGGAACTCGTGCCGTACGTTCTCTATCTGCTGGGCATCGGCGAAGGCAGCCCGGTGCTCGCCGAGATGGATCCGCAGATCCGGCGCGAGCGCACCTTCGACGCGATCAGGCAGCTGCTCGTGCGCGAGAGCCGGAATCAACCGCTCCATCTGCTGTTCGAGGATCTGCAATGGCTCGACCGCGAAACGGAAGCCTTCCTCACGTATCTGATCGACCACGTGCCGGACGCACGCATCCTGCTCCTGGTGAACTACCGGCCCGAGTATCGGCCCGCGTGGGCCGGCGCGGCGCATTGGAGCACGCTGCGGCTCGAACCGCTGGGCCCGTCGGATGCGCAGGGATTGCTCGCGGCGCTGCTCGGCGAGGATCGCTCGCTCGTGCCGCTGAAGCAGCTCATTCTGGAGAAGACGGAGGGCAATCCGTTCTTCATGGAGGAAGTGGTCCAGACGCTCGTCGAAGAGAAGTCGCTGCTCGGCGAGGCCGGGCGTTATCGGATCGAGGAGACCCCGGCGACGCTGCACATTCCCACCACCGTGCAGGGCGTGCTGGCTGCGCGGATCGACCGGCTGCCGCTCGACGAAAAGGAACTGCTGCAGGCGCTCGCCGTGATCGGCCACGAGTTTCCGTTCAGCCTGATCCGGCGGATTTGCGGCGAGGCGCCGGCACGGGACGACGAACTGCGGCGTCTGCTCGCGCATCTGGAAGCAGCGGAGTTCATCTACGAGCGTCCCGCCTTCCCCGAAGTCAATTATTCGTTCAAGCACGCGCTGACCCAGGAAGTGGCCGGCCGCTCGTTGCTCACGGAGCGGCGTACCACGCTGCACGAGCGCACCGCGCAGGCGATCGAGATGCTGTTCCCGACGCGCATCGCCGATTACTGCAGCGAGCTTGCGCACCACTACAGCCAGAGCGGCAACATTCCGAAGGCGGTCGAATACCTGCATCGTGCGGCCCAGCAGGCGTTGCGCCATGCCGCCCATCACGATGCCATGAATCACCTCGGCGCGGCGCTGGCGTTGCTGAAGGGCTTGCCCGACACACCCGTGCGCGCGCATTGGGAGCTGACGCTGCTGCTTTCGCTCGGGCCGGTCCTGATGGACGTGCGCGGGTATGGCGCGACGGAGGTGGGCGCAATCTATACGCGCGCGCTCGAGCTGTGCGAGCGGACCGGCGAGGCATCGCCGCGCTTCGCGACGCAGCTGGGATTGCGGATGCATCACGTGGTGCGCGGCGAGTATGCGCTCGCGACCGAGCTGGGCAAGCAGATGCTCGAAACGGCCCGGGACGCGAACGATCCGGGCTTCCTCATCGAGGCACATAGCGCACTGGGGTCGTGCTTCTTTCTGCAGGGCGAATTCGCTGCGGCTCGCACGCACCTCGAACAGGCCCGTGCGATCTACGACCCGGAGCAGCATCAGGCGCACGTGTTCGCGCACGGCGTGGATCCGGGCATCCGGGCGCTCAGCTTCCTCGTGCTGACCCTGTGGATTCAGGGGTATCCCGACCAGGCGCTCGAATGCAGCGTCGAAGCACTGGCGCTCGCGCGGAGCCTTTCTTACGGGCCTTCGCTGGCGTTTAGCCTGACCTACACCGCGCACTTGCACCAACTGCGGCGCGAGCCGCTGCTCGCCGCCGAGCGCGCGGACGCGGTCATCGCCGTATCGACCGAGCACGGGTTGCCGTACTGGCTCGCGTGGGGAACGGTGCTGCGAGGCTGGGCGATGAGCGCGCAGGGAAACCTCGAGGACGGCATCGCGCAGATGCGGCAGGGCCTCGACGCGCAGCGGGCAGCCGGCGGCGAGGACCAGCGTCCTTACTCTCTCGCGTTGCTCGCCGACAGTTACTGGCGCGCGGGCGACAAGCGCTCGGCACTGAGCATGCTCGAAGAGGCCAGGGCGATCGTCGAGCAATCCGGCGAGCATTGCTACGAGGCCGAGGTGTACCGGCTCACCGGAATCTATCTGGCTGACGGCGCGGGCAACGAAGGCGCGGCACCCGAACGCGACGACGAAGCCATCGATTGCCTTCACAAGGCGATCGCGCGAGCGCGCCAGCAGGGTGCCAGGGCGCTGGAATTGCGGGCGGCGTCGGACCTCGCCAGGCTGTTGCAACGACGGGGAAAGACCGTGGAGGCGACGCAAGCGCTGTCCGAGGTGTACGCGTGGTTCACGGAAGGCTTCGACACGAGCGACCTGCGAGAGGCCAAGACGCTGCTGGATGCATTGGGCGCGCGCGCGGGATGAACGGGCCCGGGGCGCACGACGACGCATCGTGTGACCGCGTGCCGCGCGCGCCCCGCCGCTGCTTGAGGAGACGGGCATGACAATCACGCATACAAGACGTCACCGCGATGTCCCGCGCAAACCGGTCGCGCTGGCGTTGCAGGGCGGCGGGATGCACGGCGCCTTCACGTGGGGCGTGCTCGACCGGCTGATCGAAGACGGCAGGCTCGACATCGAGGGCGTCAGCGCCACCAGCGCCGGCGCGATGAACGCCACGGTACTCGCGTACGGGCTGCTGCAGGGCGGCGAGGACGGTGCGCGTCAGGCGCTGCACGATTTCTGGGAGGCGGTCGCGAAATCGGCGGAGCACTACAACCCGCTGCGCTGGGCGCCGTGGTTGAAGGGCACGCACAGCTTCGGGCTCGATCATTCGCCGATTTATGCGTTCGCCGACATGATGCTGCGCATTTTCTCGCCCTATCAGTTCAATCCGAACAACCTGAATCCGCTGCGCGAGGTGCTCGAGCGCCGGGTCGACTTCGACGCGCTGCGCAAGCACTGTCCGATCCGCTTGTACCTGTGCGCCACCAACGTCGAGACCGGGAAGATACGCATCTTCACGGGCGAGGATGTCAGTGCCGACGCGGTGCTTGCATCGGCATGCGTGCCGACCCTGTTCCAGGCGGTGTCGATCGATGGCGAGTACTACTGGGACGGCGGCTACATGGGCAATCCGGCCATCTATCCGCTGATCTACAACTGCGCGACGCGCGACGTCGTGATCGTGCACATCAATCCGCTCGTGCGCCGTGGTGTCCCCGTCACGGCCGCGGAAATTCTCAACCGTATCAGCGAGATCAGTTTCAACTCGTCGCTGATGCGCGAGATGCGCGCCATCGCGTTCGTCACCGACCTGATCCGGGACGGCACGGTCAAGCGCGGCGACATGAAGGAAATGCTGATCCATTCGATTCGCGCGGACGACGCGCTGAGCGCATTGAGCGTATCGAGCAAGTACAACGCGGATTGGGGATTTCTGAGCGAATTGCGGGACCACGGGCGGCGCGAAGCGGACGCATGGCTCGCGCATCATTACGGAAACATCGGGCAGCGGTCGAGCATCGACATTCGCAGGGAATTTTTCTGAGCGCATCGCGCTAATGTCGGCTTGGGGCGATCGTGCGCGGGCGCCCCGCGCCAAGGAGCGAACGTGAACCGGACGCAGGCGCGATTCGTTGCGTTGTGGTCATGCTGCGGCGGCGCACGTGCCGAGGATGTCTATCGCATGCTGTCGCGGTGCTATGCGGAGCCGGCGCGCCATTACCATACGCTGTTGCATGTACGGCGCTGCTTGCGTCATCTCGACCTCGCGCGCGGCGCGATTCCCGAACCGGAGGCCGTCGAGCTCGCGCTGTGGTTCCATGACGTGATCTTCGTCCCCGGCGCGCAGGATAACGAGCAGCGTAGCGCAGACTGGTTCCGGCGCCAGGCGGATGGACGCATCCGCGCGTGCGACCTTGTCTGCGCGATGATTCTCGCGACCACCCATGCGGGCGTTGCCGCCGAACCGGATTCCCGTTTCGTGTGCGACATCGACCTGGCCGTGCTCGGTGCGTCTCGCAGCCGGTTTCGCGAAGACGGGCGGCGCCTGCGGGCCGAGCGCCCGGATCTCGACGACCGCGCTTACGACCGTCTTGAACGTGCCATCCTGCGCGGGCTGCTCGAACGCCCGCGCATCTATCTGACCGACTTCTTCTACACGCGCTGCGAGGCGCGTGCGCGCGGGAACCTGAGCTGGCGGCTGGGTTTGCCGGTTCCGGCGTGACGGCGGGCATTATCGATGAAGCTGCGCAGCCGGGGCGGCATATTCAGAACAATTCAGGATGCCGCCATGACATTCAGGCCAGCCTCCACTAGTCTGTTTCGAACCGCCACACGGGCAGCACGCCTGTCGGCAAGCTCAAGGAGAACTCGATGATTGCACTGAAGTTGCGACAGGTATTGCTGACGACGGCCGTATTCGGCGCATTGCTGGCGAACGCGCCGGCCCACGCCGATACGACGCGTCTGGTCGAATCCGCATCCGGGCGTGTACCGGCCGTCACGGTCGGCCCGCAATACGATACGACGCACGTCTGCGTCGCGCCGGAAGATTTCGACCGCTTTACCGACAGCTTCGTCGCGACGTTCGGCGGCAAGAAGTCGAAGCAGGGCGTGTTCCAGGTCACGCCGACGCCGAGCCAGACGATGTCGCAGCTCGTGCTCACGCCGGTCGGCACGGTGTCGGTGTTCGGCTTCAAGACGCCGATTCCGTACCCGTTCTGCGAGGAGCGCACCGGCTATCTCGTCACCGACATGGACGTCGCGGTGAAGTCGGCGCGCGCGCACGGCGCGGACGTGATCGTCGACACGTTCCCGGACCCGATCGGCCGCGATGCGATCATCCGCTGGCCGGGCGGCGTGAACATGCAACTGTACTGGCATACCGAAGCGCCGCACTACGATGCGCTGCAGACGGTGCCGGAAAACCGCGTGTACGTGTCGCCGGAAAGCGCGAACAAGCTGGTGCGCGATTTCGTCGCGTTCTCGCGCGGCAAGGTCGTGTCGGACGTGCGCCACGCGCCGGGCGTCGAGATCGGCCGGCCGAACGATACGTTCCGCCGGATCCGCATCGAATCGGGCTTCGGCAAGATGACCGTGCTCGCGACGGATGGCCGTCTGCCTTACCCGTTCGGCCGCGAGATGACGGGCTACGAAGTGACCGATCTCGCCGCCACGCTGAAGCAGGCGCAGGCGGCCGGTGTGACCGTGCTCGTGCCGACCTTTGCGTCGGACGGCCGCGACGCGGCGCTCGTGCAGTTCCCCGGCGGCTATGTCGCCGAGATCCACGCGCGGTCGAAGTAATGGGACATCGGTCGACGCAACGTGCGTGGCGGGGCGTCCTGCCGACCGCCATGCTGGCGGCGGGCGCCGCGACGTACGCCGGTACGGCGGCCGGTGCCGACGCATCGTCGGCCGCGGCCACGGACCCGGCCCCCGCCGCGGCCGTGGCCGCCGGCACGTCGTGCACCGCGAAGCGGCCCACGGTGCTGTTCAACCGCTGGCAGGAAGACTGGTCGGTGCTCGCGAATCCGTGCGTGCCGCGCAAGCCGCTCGACGCGTTGAAGTACATCCCGCTCGGCGGCGATCCGTCGACCTACCTGTCGCTCGGCGCGAACCTGCGCGAGCGCTTCGAGCTGAACAATGCGCCGCTGTTCGGGCTGGGCGCCGCGCATGACGACAATTACGTGATCCAGCGTGCGAACGTGCACGCGGATCTGCGCTATGCCGGGCATTTCCAGGCGTTCGTCCAGTTCGTCGATTCCCGGCCGTTCGGCAAGGATACGGTCGGGGTGGTCGATCGCGATCAGCTCGACATCGAACAGGCGTTCGTCGCGTATGTCGATCAGCTGGGCGGCGGCACTTTCAAGACGCGCATCGGCCGGCAGGAAATGGCATTCGACTTGCAGCGATTCGTGTCGGTGCGCGACGGTCCCAACGTGCGTCAGGCGTTCGACGCGCTGTGGGCCAATTACGAAATCGGCAAATGGCGGCTGATCGGCTATGTGACGCGCCCGGTGCAATACCGCAACGACGCGGTGTTCGACGACGTCTCGAACCGGCACCTGAGATTCGACGGCGTGCGCGTCGAGCGCAGCGGCACCGGTCCCGGCGATCTGTCCGCGTACTGGTCGCGCTATACCCGCGACAATGCGCGCTATCTCGCCGGCGCCGGCACCGAACGACGCGACGTGTTCGACATGCGCTACGCGGGCAAATCGGGGCAATTCGACTGGGACGCCGAGGCGATGCTCCAGACGGGGCACATCGGACCGGACACGATCGGCGCGTGGGCATTCGGCACGCTCGCAGGCTACACGTTCGCGAAAACGGCCGGCACGCCGCGCATCGGCATCCAGGTCGACGGCGCATCGGGCGACAGGCATCCCGGCGACGGGCGCATGGGCACCTTCAACCCGCTGTTCCCGAACGGCTATTACTTCACGCTTGCCGGCTACACCGGCTACAGCAACCTGCTTCACGTGAAGCCGTCGCTGACGTTCAAGCCGGCCGGCAACGTGACGGTCATGACCGCGGTCGGCTTCCAGTGGCGCGCGACGACGGCCGACGCGATCTACGGGCAAGGGATGTCGGCGGTGCCCGGCACCGCCGGCAAGGGCAGTGCGTGGACCGGCATGTATGCGCAGGCCCGCGTGGACTGGCTCGTCAATGCAAACGTGGCGCTTGCCGTCGAAGCCGTGCACTTCCAGGTCGCCGATTCGATTCGTGCGCTCGGCGCGCGCAATGCCGACTATGTCGGCATGGAGGCGAAGTTCGGCTGGTAACACCGCATGCCGTGCGATTCAGCACGGCGTGCGAGCCTGCGCCTCGACAAAATCGATGAACGCGGTGACGCGCTTCGAGCCCCGCTGATTCGGCAGGTAGAGCGCGGTGACGATCGAGCGTGCCGCGTCGGGCACGACGTCGTACTGTTCGAACAGCCTGCGCAGGCGGCCCGCCCGGACGTCGGCATCGACCAGCCAGTCGGGCAGCAGCGCGATGCCGCCGCCATCGAGCGCGGCGGCGCGCAATACTTCGCTGTGGTTCGATTTCAGTCGCCCGGTGACGAGCACCTTCGTCGCGCCGTGCGCATCGACGAACGACCACGCCTGCTGATCGCCACCGAAGTGAAAGCGCAGGCAGCCATGATCGACCAGCTCACCCGGCGTCGATGGCGTGCCGTGCGCGTCGAGATAGTCGGGGCTCGCCACGACATACCGCCGGAACGTGCCGAGCTGCCGTGCGACGACTTCCGCGGACGGCGCCGCTTCGCCGAGCCGGATCGCGACGTCGATCCGGCTGGTGACGAGATCGACGCGTGCGTCGGTGAGTTGCAGATCGAGATCGAGCCTGGGATAGCGCGCGAGGAATGCGCCGACCTGCGGTGCGATGCGGTGCATGCCGTATGCGACCGGCACGGACACCCGCAGCGGCCCGGACGGTTCGTCGCCGCGATCGGCGACGAGTGCATCGGCTTCCGCGAGCGCCTCGAGCAGCTGCTTCGCCCGCGCATAGTAGACGGCGCCCGCATCGGACAACGTGACCTGTCGCGTGGTGCGGTTCAGCAGCACGGTGCCGAGCGATGCCTCGAGCGCGTCCACCGCGCGCACCACCGACGAAGCGGCGAGATCGAGGCGGCGCCCTGCGCTGGAGAAGCCGCCGGCTTCCGCTACTTCAACGAACGCGCGCAGCGCGGAGAATTTGTCCATGTCGTCGTCGGGGTGCGTGTCGCTGTCGCGACGATGCGTTGCATGCCGTTCGCATTCTATCGCCGGCCGGTGGCCGTGGATCGCATCGCATCCCGCGTTCAGAACGATTCATGCGTCGCTCAGGATTATTCCCGGTCCTGACGGTTAAGCTCGGTGTCACGGCATATCGTCGATACGCAAACCCGGGATCGCACTTGAAGAAGAACCTGAACTGGTGTACACGCGCGGCACGCGCGGGCCGCATGCTGCTCGTCGTGGGGTGTCTCGGCATCGTCGCGTCGGCGGCATTCGCGGACGAGCCGGGCGGCGGGCGCCAGCCGCCCGGATTCTATCGGCAGCAGCTCGGCAGCCTGCGGATCGTCGCGTTGTCGGATGGTACGCATCCGTTTCCGATCGATACGGTGTTTCGCGACGTGTCGAAGGAGGCCATCCGGCGCGATCTCGATCGCGAATTTCTCGAGCCGCCGGTTCAAGGGTCGATCAACGCGTTCCTGATCGACACCGGGTCGAAGCGGATCCTCGTCGACACCGGCGCCGGCGCGCTCTACGGCGACTGCTGCGGCAAGCTGCTCACCAATCTGCGCGCGGCCGGCTATGAGGCCGGGCAGATCGACGAAGTGCTGCTCACGCATCTGCACAAGGATCATGTCGGCGGTCTGGTTTCGAACGGCAGGATGACCTTTCCGAATGCGACCGTCCGCGTGAACGAGATCGACGCGAAATACTGGCTCGATCCGGACGGCAAGGCGCAGGCGCCGGCGTTCCTCGCGTCGTTTTTCGATGCGGCGGCCGCGTCGGTCGCGCCTTACGTCGCGGCCGGGCGCTTCAGTACGTTTCGCGGCGAAGCGACGCTCGCGCCCGGCATTCGCGCGGTGCCGATGCCGGGCCACACGCCGGGCCATACGGCCTATCTGATCGAGAGCGGCAACGCGGGGCTGCTCGCGTGGGGCGACATCGTCCACGTCGCGGCGATCCAGTTGCAGGACACCGCCGCCACCGTCCAGTACGACACCGATGCCGATGCGGCTCGCCGCACGCGGCGCGACACGCTCGCGCGCGTGGCGGGCAAGCGGTATCTGGTCGGTGCCGCGCACATCGCGTTTCCCGGGCTCGGGCATTTGCGGAAAGACGGCGAGCGGTACGACTGGGTGCCGGTCAACTACGACGAGACGCCGCTGAAATAGCGCCTGTTCACGTCAATAACGCAGGTTCCGCCGTGGGAAAAAATCGTCGCGCCGGGGGGGTGCCCGTGACCGGCGTGAACGGGCCCTCGACACAGGCGGCTCAGCGCGCCATGCCGCGCCGCCATGCGCCCGGCGGATGGCCGACGATGCGGGCGAACAGGCGGTTCAGATGGCTCTGGTCCGAGAAGCCGCAGGCGGCCGCGATTTCCGCGAGCGTCATGTCGGTCGTCTCGATCAGTTGGCGCGCGCGGACCACGCGCTGTTCGAGCAGCCATTGATGCGGCGTGCGTCCGGTCGCGCGCGAGAACGCGCGGATGAAATAGCCGCGCGACAGATCGCATTCGTTGGCGACTTCCTCGATCGACACGCCGAGGTCCGCCTTCTCCATCAGAAGCTCCTTGGCGAGCGCAACCTTCACCGGCGACAGGGTGCCCTTGCGCTCCAGGTCGCGCGCGCGCGCATGGCCGTAACGGCAGGCCAGATGCGTGCCGATCGCGAGCCCCATCTGCTCGACGAACAACGCGTTCAGCGCGCCGGACCCGTCGAGGCTGTCGGCGACGGCTTGCGCGAGGTGGCCCAGCACCGCGTCCTGCACGTCGGGCGCGCAACTCAGGCCGCCGATTTCCAGACCGTCGTGCTCACGGCCGAGGTCGCCCAGATAGCGATGCGACAGCTCGACGAGGACGAAATCGAACTTGCCGTAGAGGTCGGCGCGGAAATTTCGCGAAAAGTCGCGAATGTAGATGGAGTTGTGCTGAAACCGCCGCTCGGATTTGCCGGACCCGCGGTAGATCGTCCGCCGGTGGCCGGCATTCAACGATACGCCGATCAGGAAGCCGCGATCGCTGGCCGCCATCTCGATGCGCTCGAACTGTTCGTCGCGCATGCATTTGCGATGGAGCGTCAGGCCGCCCGCGGACCTTTCAATATCCTTGGACAGCAGGTTCGCGATGCAGCCGAGCGTGTCTTTGGGTGGTGCCGCGGCGGGCGCGACGAGGGCATCTGGCATGGCGGAGAATCCTTCGGAGTCGGACGACGGGCGAGCATCGTTGCGTCCGGTACATACAGCGAGCCCGATAGGCCGAGGATAACTTGAACAAATGTCCGCTGCTTGACGAAATGCTTGCTGTGGACCGTTTCGCGCGGTGCCGGGGCCTGACCAGCATGCGAACCCGCTGGGGCGAATGATATCGCCGGATCTGCATTCCCGCCGGGCGGCGGCCGCCGGCGCGGCGCGTCAGCGCATTTTCCTTCAAGATTTTTACGAAATCCGCGTATACACTCGGCCCACATTTTCGAGACTTTGAACCCGCCCTGAACGGCAGGCCGGGTGCGGACTCCCGCCCCCGTGACCTGCTCCGTTCACATGGCGGTCATCGTGGGGAACCTGGAGGCGGCCATGATCCAGATCGGGGCTTTATCGGTGGATTTCGAGCAGCGCGACATTCGCCGTCACGGCGCTGCGCTGCGGATTGGCGCGCGCGCGCTCGACATACTTGAAGTACTGCATCGCGCCAACGGTTCCGTCGTGTCGAAGGACGACATCATGGATGCCGTCTGGCCCGGCCTGATCGTCGAGGAGAACCGGCTGCAGGTTCATGTCGCGGCGTTGCGCAAGGCGCTCGGCGCGAGCCGCGACCTGATCAAGACCGTCCCGGGCCGCGGGTACCTGCTGGTCGCGAATCCGCCGCTCCTGCACGCGGTGGCGCCGCATCCGGCTGCCACGGCGCCGGGCGCCGAAGCGGTCCATCAGGCCCCGCTCGTCGGACGCCGCGCCGAGCTCGAGCAGATCGTCGACATGATCGACCGTGCGCCGGTCGTCACGCTCGTCGGCGCGGGCGGCATCGGCAAGACGAGTCTGGCCGACCACGTCGCGCACACGTGGCGCAGCCGGGACGGCGAACGCGTGCTGTTCGTCGAACTGGCGCGAGCCACGACGCGCGACGACGTGCTGCTCGCGATTGCCGAGGAACTGGGGCTCGACATGCATGGCGTGCCGGCCGTCGACCGGATCGGCGACGCATTCGCCGTGTCGCGCAGCCTGCTCGTGCTCGACAACGCGGAGCACGTCGTCGATCTGGTCGCCGACCTCGTCGAGTCGCTGGCGGCGCGCGTCGTGCCGCTGCGGGTGCTCGTGACGAGTCGCGAGCCGCTTCATATCTCGGTCGAAACCGTGTTTCGCGTGAGTCCGCTGGCGGTGCCCGACGGCGCCGCAACGGTCGACGAGATCGTGCGTCATTCGGCGGTCGAGCTGTTTCTGGCGCGGGTTCGCGCGGCCACGCCCGAGTGCGTGATCGACGCGGCGGGTGTCCGGCTGATCGGCGATATCTGCCGGCGGCTCGACGGGCTTCCGCTCGCGATCGAACTGGCTGCCGCGCGCGTCGCGACGCTCGGGCTCGAGGTCGTCGCGTCGCGTCTCGACGACCGGCTGAACCTGCTCACGGGCGGCCTGCGCTCAGCGTTGCCGCGCCATCAGACGCTGCGCGCGACGTTCGACTGGAGCTATGTGCTGCTGGATGCGGCCGCGCGTGCGCTGTTTCGCCGGATGGCGTGCTTCGTCGGCCCGTTCACGTTCGATGCGGCCCGCGAAGTCGCGATGGATCCCGGCATGTCGCCCGCCGAAATGATCGCGGTGCTCGGCGAGCTGGTCGCGAAGTCGCTGGTGACCGTCGAATTCAACGGCGCGCAGGCGCGCTACCGATTGACCGAATCGACGCGCGCGTATGCGCTGGAGAAACTGCATAACGAGGGCGAGTTCGAACGCATCGCCGAGCGTCATGCGCGCCATGAACACGCGCAGGCCCAGCCCCGGATGCCGGCTCACGTGCAAGCCGCGCGCGAACCCGCGGCTCCCGAGCCGCCTGTCGCGGAAGCCGACGCGCTGGCGCTCGCATTGCGGGAGCCTGCGCGCATGCGTGACTGTTCGAGCCCGGCGAAGCGCATGCTCGATGCCATCGAGGCCGGCGCGCTCGGTGCCGTCGACGCGTCGAGCGAGATGCGGCTGCGCGCGGCCTATGCGTCGGCGCTGCTGTATACGGACGGCGATACGCAGACGGCCGCCGCGATGTGGGAGCGCACGCTCGGCCTCGCCGGGCGGGTCGGCGACGACGCATTCGATGCCAGCGCGATGGTCGGGCTCTGGAACGCGATGCTGTCGCGCGGCGACATTCACGAATCGCTGCGCTACGCGATGCGCTTCGAGCGGGCCGCCGAGCGGCGCGGCGACCGGCCGCAACGGCTGCTGGCGAACGCGATGGTCGCGACTTCGCTGCATTATTTCGGCGAGCATGCGCTGGCGCGCGAGCGGCTGGAGGCGGCCACGGCCGAATTGGCCGTGGCCGGCGAACCGCCTTGCGCGGCAGCGGCGCTCGGCATCGACGTCGCGACGCTCGGCCGCACGGTGCTGGCGCGGCTCGTCTGGATGCAGGGCGATGTGGACCATGCGATGCGGCTCGCCGCGCAGGCGGTCGAATTCGCGCGCCGCGGCGGGTCGGCGCTGGCATTGTGCGTCGTGCTCGGCGCGGCGGCCGTGCCGATCGCGTTGCGCCACGGCGATCACGACATCATCTCCGACTATCTCGCGACGCTGCGCTCGGCCGCCGAGGCGAACGGGTTCGATATCTGGCTCAGCCATGCGGAATGTCTCGCGGGACAGTTCGACATGCAGGCCGGCCATCCGGGCGCTGGCCTGGCGCGGCTCGAACCCGCGCTGCGACGCATCGAGGCGAGCGGCTTCCGGCGCCTGCTCGCGCCGCTGGTGGTCGCGTATGCGGAAGGGCTCACGCGCACGGGCCGCGCGGCCGAGGCCCGCGTGAAGCTCGACGCGACGCTCGCGTGCTGCCGGGCGCAAGGCGAGCACCTGTTCGTGCCCGAGCTGCTGCGTGCCAAAGGTCTGGCGATGCTCGAACAGGCCCGCACCGCCGACGCGGAGCGCGCTATCGCCTGCGAAGCGGACGGGCACCGGCATCTGCTGATGGCGATCCACGCGGCGAACGGGCAAGGCGCGGCGATGTGGGCGCTGCGCGGCACGCTCGATCTCGCCGATCATCTGATCGAGCGCGGGCGTATCGGGCAGGCGTCGTCGCTGGTCGCGAACCTGTCGGGGCATTTCGACCCGCAATCGTGCGCGGTCGACGTGCGGCGCCTCGCGCGGGTGCAGAGCTTCATCCGCTCGGAGACGGTGCGGCCGAGCGGTCATGCGCACATCCGTCACGAGACCCTGGATGCGATGCAATCGGCGGCGTGATGGCGCGCGTGGCCCGCTCAGGACGCACCCGCGCAACGCGGCCGGCCGTCCGGTCGATCAATATTCAACGGAGGGTGGATGGTGCTTGTAACGTCAAACCGCCGGCATGCCGCGTGCGGCCGGTTGCCGGCCTGCGGCGCAAGCGGGGAGGCTGACGGTGCTTAAGGCGACGCAATCCGCGCAATCGGCGGATCTCATCGTATTCAACGGCAAGATCGCGACGCAGGACGACAGGCAGTCGTTCGTGACCGCGCTCGCGGTGAAGGACGGCCGGATTCTCGCGGCCGGCAGCGCACCCGAGGTCATGCGCCATGCGCGGAGCGACACGCTTCACATCGACCTGAACGGCCGCACCGTGATCCCGGGGCTGAACGACTCGCACCTGCACGTGATCCGCGGCGGCCTGAATTTCAACCTCGAACTGCGCTGGGACGGCGTGTCGACGCTGGCCGAGGCGCTGCGCATGCTGCGTCGCCAGGTGCTGCGCACGCCCGCGCCGCAGTGGGTGCGCGTCGTCGGCGGCTGGACCGAATTCCAGTTCGCCGAAAAGCGCGGGCCGACGGTGGCCGAACTCAACGCGATCGCGCCCGACACGCCGGTGTTCGTGATGCACCTGGGCGACAGCGCGCTGCTGAACGCGGCCGCGCTGCGCGCGATCGGCTATGGCCGCGACACGTGCGATCCGCCCGGTGGCGAGATCCAGCGCGATCGCGCCGGCCGGCCGACCGGCATGCTGCTCGCGCGCCCGGACGTGGCCGTGCTGCATGCGGCGCTGGAGAAGGGCCCCAGGCTCGGCTTCGACGACCAGATGAATTCGATGCGGCACTTCATGCGCGAGCTGAACCGCCTCGGCGTGACCAGCGCGATCGACGCCGGCGGCGATTTTCAGGCCTATCCGGACGATTACGCCGCGCTCATGGCGCTCGCGAAGCGCGGCGAAATGACGGTGCGCATCGCGTACAGCCTGTTCGTGCAGCGTGCGGGGCGCGAAATCGACGACTGCGCGCGATGGATGACGCTGGCGAAGCCCGGCGACGGCGACGCGTTCCTGCGGCTGAACGGCGTCGGCGAACTGCTGGTGTATTCCGCGGCCGATTTCGGCAATTTCCTCGAACCGCGCCCGGACCTGCCCGACGAGCTCGAGGCGGAACTGACCGCGGTCGTGCGGCTGCTGGTCAGCCAGCGCTGGCCGTTCAGGCTGCACGCGACGTACGACGAATCGATCGGCCGCTTCCTGAACGTGCTCGAAGCCGTGAATCGGGATGTCCCGTTCGACGGCCTGCGCTGGTTCTTCGATCATTGCGAGACGATTTCGGATGCGAACATCGCGCGCATCGCGGCGCTCGGCGGTGGCGTGACGGTGCAGCACCGGATGGCGTTCCAGGGCGAGTACTTCATTGCGCGCTACGGCGCGCAAGCCGCCACGCGCACGCCGCCGATCCGCGCGATGCTGGCGGCCGGGCTGCCGGTCGGTGCCGGCTCCGACGCGACGCGCATCGCGAGCTACAACCCGTTCGTGTCGCTGTACTGGATGGTGTCCGGGCGGACGGTCGGCGGCACCGTGCTCTATCCGGAGGGCAATCGGCTCAGCCGGATGGAGGCGCTGCGCCGCTATACGGTCGGCAGCGCGTGGTTCTCGAACGAAGACGATCGCAAGGGCGCGCTGTTGCCCGGCCGGTACGCGGATTTCGCGGTGCTGACGGACGACTACTTCACGATCGACGAGTCGCACATCAAGCACCTGTCGTCGGTCCTGACGATCGTCGACGGCAAGGTCGTGCACGCGGACGACGAATTCGCGCCGCTGGCGCCGCCGCCGCTGCCGGTGAGCCCCGCGTGGTCGCCCGTGGCCGAGTTCGGCGGCATGGGCCGGTGGCGCCCGGTCGCGTCGGCGCAGCCGCGAGCCGCGGCCGACGGCGGCCGCGATGCCGGTTTCGCGCGCGAATATGGACGTCGTTTCGCGCGGCGCCTCGATGCGGCCGCGACGGAACTCGCCGAGCCGTGCAGCGCGTTCGGTTGCCTCGGCGCTGCTTTTTAGGCGACGGGTATCGGCGCGCGTGGCGCGAAGAACAAGCAATTTTTCGGCCCCGGCACGGGGAAGAAGGAGACGACATGAATTCTGCGCACACGTGCGCATCGGCGAATGACGAAGTCGCCGGCGTTCGCATTCCGCGCACGCCGATCGCGATCGAGGCCGCCGAAGCCGCGCGCGCGTCGCTGCCGCGCGTGATCACCGACCACGCTTGCCGGGTATTCGTTCTCGCGTCGCTCGCCGCGCGCCGCGCCGGCGACACGTGCGATGCCGATGCGCTGTACGTGGCCGCCCTGTATGCGAACATGGGCCTGAGCGCCGCGTATTGCCGCTCGAGCGCGCGCTACGAGCTCGACAGCGCCGATGCCGCGCACGCGTTCCTGTCGCGGCACCGCACGCCGCAGCCCATCTGCGACGACGTATGGCGCGCCATCGCGCTGCATACGACGCCCGGCGTGGCCGCCCGCATGTCGCCGCTGGCGCGCGCGTTGTCGGGCGCGGTATCGACGGACCTGATGGCCACCGCCGCCGACGCGTATTCGGCCGACGAGCGCCGTGCGCTGCTCGCCGCTTATCCGCGCGGCGACGGGTTCGGCGACGCGTTCCTCGACGCGGTCGCCCGCGGGGTCGCGCACCGGCCGGCATCGACGTTCGGCACCTGGAGCGCCGACGTGCTCGAGCGGGCCGATCCGGATTTTCACCGGCCGAATTTCTGCGGGCGCGTGCTGGGTGCGCATTGGAAGGACGTCTGAAGGAACCTTTTCAAAGCGACGGGCCGCGCGGCCCGCCGCTCATGGCGTCGCCGTGCGACGCGGCTCAGGCGATTGGCGCCGCCGCGTCGTGCCGCGCATAGTCGACGTATCCCGCACGCTCGCCGCCGTACCAGCCGATCGACTTCGGCACGGCGAGCGGCGCATGCGTGGCGATGCGTTCGACGAGATCCGGGTTCGCGATGTAGGCCCGCGCGAACGCGACGAGATCGGCGTCGCCCGCATCGATCAGCGCATTCGCGGCGTCCGGCGTGATGCCGCCGTTGACGATCAGCGTGCCGCCGAAGGCCTTGCGCGTGTGCTCGATGATGCGCGGCAGGTCGGGCTCGCCGCTCCAGCCGTTGGTATCGGCCGCGTGCAGGTAGGCGACGCCCGCTTCGTCGAGCATGCGGCCGACGTACGCGTACGTTGCATCCGGCTCCGCGTCCCGCACGTTGTTGTATTGCGCGTACGGCGAGATGCGCACGCCCACGCGGCTGAGCGGCATCACGCCGCCGACCGCGGCGACGATCTCCTCGAGAAAGCGCGCGCGGTTCGCGACCGAGCCGCCGTAGCGGTCGTCGCGGCGGTTCAGCGTCGACGACAGGAACTGGTGCGGCAGGTAGCCGTTGGCCGCGTGGATCTCGACGCCGTCGAAGCCGGCCGCCATCGCGCGGGCGGCCGCGCGGCCGAAGTCGTCGACCGTCGCGGCGACTTCGGCCGTCGTCATCGCGCGCGACGGCGTCGCGTGAATCTTCGTGTAATAGCCGTTCTGCAACCGGGCCCACACCTGCAATTGCTCGAGATCGTCGTTGACGCCGGACGGCGACAGCGGCGCGTCGCCGCCGAGCAGCGTCAGCGAGCTGACGCGGCCGCCGTGCCACAGCTGCGCGAAGATGCGGCCGCCATTCGCATGGACCGCGTCCGTGACCTGCTTCCAGCCGGCCGCCTGTTCGTCGGTGACGAGCCCGGGCGTCAGTTCGAACGCCGCGGACGTGTGGCTGACGTTGGTCGCCTCGGTGACGATCAGGCCGGCGGACGCGCGCTGCGCGTAATACTCGGCCATGAGCGCGGTCGGCTGGCCGCGCGATGGTGCGCGCGAGCGCGTCATCGGCCCCATCACGACTCGGTTGGGCAGCGGCAGGCCGCGCAGATCATAGGTGCTGAGCAGGGAAGACATGGTGGATTCCTTGTGCGTGGAGCAGGGGCGCCGCACATCGCACCGCCGCAAGCGGCGAAACGGCGGCCCCGGTGGAAAGTCGGAATGACATGCCGGCGGCGTTCCGGCGCGCGCACGTGCCATGCGGCATGCGTGCGCTCGACCGGCGGCCGGCGCCGGTTCAGGTGCGTGCGTGGCGTTGCGCGTACGGCCGGCCGATCGCGAGGTAGTGCGCGAGCGCGACGATCGGGAAGGCGCCGGCGACCGCGGCGACGAGCGGCCAGCCGCCGTGTTCGTACAGCGGGCTCGCGAGCGCGGAGCCGATGGCGCCGCCGACGAAGATGCTGGTCATGTACAGCGCGTTCAGACGGTTGCGGCTCGTCGCATCCAGCGCGTAGATCTCGCGCTGGCCGAGCACCATGTTCATCTGCACCGCGAAATCGAGCACGATGCCCGTGACGACGAGGCCGTACAGGCCCACGCCGTGAAGCAGCGCGACCGCATACGACAGTGCGCCGGCGACCAGCGCGATCAGCGTCGCCCGCACGGTATGGCCGGCGTCCGCCAAGCGGCCGGCGACCGGCGCCGACGTCGCACCGATCGCGCCGACGAGCGCGAACAGGCCGATGGCGGATTGCGACAACCCGTAGTGACGCGTCAGCTCGACCGGCACGGCGGTCCAGAACAGGCTGAACGACGCGAACATCAGGCCCTGGTAGAACGCGCGATGGCGCAGCACCGGCATCGTGCGCACCAGATGCAGCAGCGAGCCGATCAGGTCGAAATAGGTTGCGCGATGATCGGGCTGGCGCGACGGAATCGTCAGCACGAGCACGACCGTCACGAGCGTCATCACCCCCGCGGCCGCGGCGAACACGAAGCGCCAGCCGAACGCGTCGGCCACCACGCTCGACAGCGGGCGCGCGAGCAGGATGCCGAGCAGCAGCCCGCTCATGATCGTGCCGACTACCCGGCCGCGCGAATGATCCGGCGCGAGGTGCGCGGCGAGCGGAACCAGGATCTGGACGGCGACCGAGCTGAAGCCGATCAGCAGCGAAATCGCGAGGAACAGGCCGGGCGTCCGCGTGACCGCGGCCGCGGCGAGGCTCGCGATCGAGATCACGGCCGTGACGATCATCAGCTTGCGGTTCTCGAGCAGGTCGCCGAGCGGCACGATGAAGAACAGGCCGAGCGCATAGCCGATCTGCGTCAGCGACACGATGAGGCTCGCCATCCCGCCGGACATATGCAGCCCCGGCGCGATCAGCTCGGTGATCGGTTGCGCGTAGTACAGGTTCGCGACGATCGCGCCGCAACTGAACGCGAACAGCAGGATGAGGCCCTGCGTGAGCCTGGGCGTCTGCCCGTGGGCCGCGAGGGCGGGGGATTCCGTTGACATGGTCGACTCCTTGAACGAGATGTCGGACGCCCGTTTGCCGGGCGGCGCATTGCAATTTCGCAAGCGGCGAGCCATGCACGCCGCATTGCCGTCAAGACTATTGATCGAGCGATGACAACGGAATACGTCCGTCGCGCAATCGAGCATTGCGTGCCGCGCAAAGGCGCGCAACGCTCGCGGTGTCAGGGGCGTGAAAACGGTTGGGACGCGAGCGTCCGTGCAGGACTGCCGGTGGCGGCGTTCAGCCGCGCTGGCCCTGCAGCGTCGGAATCTGCGCGAACAGGCTTGTGAGCCAGTCGACGAAGATCTTGAGCTTGACGGGCGTATGCCGATTGGGCGGATACAGGATCGAGATCGGCCGCGGCGGCGCGTTGAAATCGGTCAGCACCTCGCGCAGCCGTCCCGATTTCAGATACGGTTCGACCAGGTACAGCGAGGTCTTGATCAGGCCGATGCCCGCGACGCCGCACTCGATGTAGGTATCGGCGTCGTTCACCGCGACCGTGCCGCACATCTGCACGATCCGCGTTTCGCCGTCGACGACGTAGTCCCACGGCCGCGGGCGGCCCGTATCGGCCGAGATGTGGCTGATCGCGACGTGCTGCGCGAGTTCGTCGACCGTTTCGGGCGCGCCGCATCGGTCGAGATACGCGGGGGCAGCGCACGTGCAGGTGGTCAGGCTGCCGATCCGCCTGGCGATCATCCCCGAGTCGTCGAGCGCGCCGATGCGCACCACGCAATCGACGCCCTCGCCGACGAGGTCGATCTGGCGATCGGTCACGCCGAGTTCGATCGAGATGTTCGGATGGGCGGCGAGAAACCCGGGCAGCGCGGGCACCATGATCTGCTTGGCCATCGCGGGCGGCAGGTTCACCTTCAGGCGGCCGCGCGGCACGTTGCGCGCCTGCGATACCGCCGCTTCCATGTCGTCGATTTCGCGCAGCACGCCGACGCAGCGCTCGTAGTACGCCTGCCCGTCCTCGGTCAGCGAGATGCGGCGCGTCGTGCGGTTCAGCAGCCGGCAGCCGAGGTGCTGTTCGAGCGTGCTCAGCAGCGCGGACACGCGCGGTGTCGTCAGCCCGGTCGTGTCCGACGCGCGCGTGAAACTGCCCGTTTCGACGATGCGCGTAAACACGCGCATCGAAAGCAAGGTATCCATCGTTCAATCTCCAGCCTGTCGGTTGTCGGCGCCGGTTCGTGCCGGCGCGATCGGTTGTGTCGTGACGCTATGCGTCGATGCGTTTCCTCAGCCCGTCGCCGGCAAACGGCATTTCGCGCGGGCGCTGGCCGGTTGCGTCGAAAATCGCGTTGGCGAGCGCACCGGCGGTCGGTCCCATCGACGCCTCGGCCGCGCCGAGAAACGGTGCGCCAGGGCGATTGATCAGATGGACCTTCACGCTTTGCGGCGCCGCCGAGAAGCGCAGGATCGGATAGCTGCTCCAGTCGAAGCTGCGGATGCGCTGCGTATCGTATTTCAATGCCTCGTACAGCGTCCAGCTCGCGGCCTGCACGATACCGCCTTCGATCTGGTTGCGGATGCCGTCCGGCGAGACGACCTGCCCGGCGTCGACGGCGACTTCAGCGTGCTCGAGCGTGACCTGGCCCGTCTCCGGCACCACCGAAATCTCGATCGCCATCGCGACGTAAGCCATCAGGTTCTTGTATTTGCCGAACGCGAAGCCGACGCCGCGGTTGCGCGCGCGTGGCGGACGCGGCCAGCCGAACTTGGTCGCGGCGAGCTTGATCACCTGCTGCGCGCGGTGATCCTGCATGTGACGCAGCCGGAATTCGACTGCATCGACGCCGGCGGCGTGCGCGAGCTCGTCCATGAAGCTTTCGATCGACCAGATGTTCGTGTGCGCGCCGAGCGAGCGCATCGCGGACGTCTGCAGCGGCATCGTCGGCGAGAAGTTGTTGACGATGTGCATGTTCGGCAGCGCGTACAGCGGGATCGCGTTGCGATCCCCGCCGCCTTCGGGCTGCAGCATCGGCGTCGACGGCGCGGGGACGAACGGCGGCTCGAGCATCCGCGCGGGCAGCAGCCGGCCGGCATTGACGATGCGCTCGTTGTGCGAGCTGCTCCACAGCGCGTACTTCCAGTCGACGATGCGGCCGCCTGCGTCGAGCGACGCGCTGAGCTCGGTGACCATCGCCGGCGTGAAGTGATCCCACGTATGTTCCTGTTCGCGCATCCACTGGACGCGAATCGGCTTGCCGGGCATCGCGGCGGCGATCAGCGCCGCATGCGCGGCCGCGTCGTCCGCGCCGTTGTGCCCGTAGCAGCCCGAGCCCTCGGTGTGGATGCAGCGGACGTTCGCCTTCGGCATCGACAGCATCTCGGCCAGCGCGTCGCGCAGCGGATACACGCCCTGCGAGTGGGTCCATACGGTCAGCATGCCGTTCTCGAGACGCGCGACCGAGCAGGACGGCCCGATCGAGCCGTGCAGCAGGTAGTTCTTCAGGAACGTGGCGCTCAGCGTCTTCACTGCGGGGGCGGCTGGCGCATGCGTATTGGCGATCTCGATGTGCTGCGTCGAGATCCGCTTCAGGTCTTCATGAACCGTATTGCGATCGGGCAGCGCCCGACCGGGCGACCAGCGGCATGCGGCGGCCAGCGCGCGCTGCGCGACGACGGCCTGCCATTCCCCCTGCGCGACGACGGCAAGCATGCTGCCGTTGCGCACGATCCGGACGACGCCCGGCATCTTCAGGATCGCCGCTTCGTCGAACGACAGCAGTTTCGCGTCGTACACCGGCGGCATCACGACGCGTGCATGCAGCATGCCGGGCAGTTCCATGTCCTGCACGTAGCTCGCGCCACCCGTGACCTTGTTCGGAATATCGACGCGCGGCAGCGACGTGCCGATCACGGCGAACGTCGCCGGCGGCTTCAGCGGCGAGGTCGGCGTCGCGTTGCGATGCAGGTCGACGGTGCGAACCGCGTCGCCATAGCGCATGGTGCGGCCGTCCGGCGCCTTGATGAGCGCATCGGCGACCGTGAGCGTGCGCGGATCGACGCCGAACTGCTTCGCCGCGCCGTCGACCAGCAGCGCGCGCACCTGCGCGGCGGCGTTCAGCAGCGCGGAGCCGCTGTCCGCCATCGTGTGGCTGCCGGCGGTAAGCCCCTCGTCCGGCGACGCGCCGGTGTCGGCGGTCAGGAACGTGATCAGCGAGGGCTTCATGTTCAGCTCCTCGGCCGCCACCTGCAGCAACGCGGTGCGCACGCCGGTGCCGAGCTCGACCTTGCCGGTAAACACGGTGACCTTGCCGTCGGGCGTGATCTTGATCCACGCATCCAGCAGCGGGTTGGTCTTGAGGCTGCCGGCCAGCGTTTCGGTGGCGTGCGATACATGCACGGCCGCGCCTTCGTCGGCGATCACGACCTCGGCGGCGGCGCGTGCGGCCGGCGCCAGGCTGAACGCGACGAAGAGCGCGCCGGAAACCATGAAGTGCCGGCGGCCTTCGTCGATGTCGTCGGGTGCGTTCATCAGAGCCCTTTGCTGATCATGACCGGCGCGCCGGCCGGTTCCGGGTCCGGCAGGCCCGCGACCTGGCGCACGGCCGCCAGGATCCGCAGGTGGGTGCCGCAACGGCACAGGTTCGGTTCCATGTGGGTGCGCAGTTCGCGTTCGGTCGGTTTCGGGTTGCGTTCGAGCAGCGCCTGCGCGCGCATGATCATCCCGGCGATGCAATAGCCGCACTGCGCCGCCTGATGATCGATGAACGCTTGCTGGAGCTTGCCCGGCCGCTCGGCGGTGCCGAGGCTTTCGATGGTCCTGACGCTGCGCGCGCCGATCGCGGCGACCGGGATCAGGCACGAGAACATCGGCTTGTCGTCGACGATCACGGTGCACGCGCCGCATTGTCCGAGGCCGCAACCGAACTTCGCGCCGTGCAGGTGCAAGTCGTTGCGCAGCGCATAGAGCAGCGGCGTGGACGGGTCGATGTCGAGCGTATGCCGCGCGCCATTCACGGTGAGGGTGATCATCGCGTGCGGTCCTCCTTTCTGAGTTGCGCGGCCAGGGATTCGACGTCGCTCCACGCGGGGCGATCGGAGTACGTTTCGCGAATGTACGCGGCGAGATCCGCGATTTGCCGGTCGTCGTACTGGTCGAGGTAGGACGGCATGTAGTTCAGCGTGTCCTCGCCATGCCAGCCGATACCGTTGAACATCATCTGGATCGCGTTGCGAGGCGTATCGGCGGCCACCGCCGTGCTGAACGCGAGCGTCGGCCGCTCGCCGATCGATTGCATCGGCGCCGCCGGCCCGTGGCACTGCGCGCACGACGCCTGGAACAGCACCGCACCGCGTTGGCCGGCGGGCGTCGTCGGGTTGCGTCCGGCGCCGGCCGTCTCAGGCCGTGCGCCGGCAGGCTTCTGGATCGACAGGATGTACGCGGCGATCGCCTCGACGTCTTCCGCGGGCACGGTCGCGAGATCGCGCGTGACGGGCAGCATCGGGCCGGCGGCCGCGCCATGCTCGCTCGCGCGGCCGGTGCGCAGATACGCGACCAGTTGGGCCTGCGTCCACGGGCGTGCCGCGTTGCCGAGCGTGTTGAGCGGCGGCGCTTCCCACCCGTCGACGATGCCGCCGTCGAATGCCTTGCCCGCTTTCTCGCCGCCGATCGCATTCAGCGGCGAATGGCAGGACGCGCAGTGGCCGAGGCCGTCGACCAGTGCCTTGCCGCGATTCCACTGCGCGGATTGCGCAGGGTCCGGCGTGCTTGCGCCTTCGTGCAGGAACAGCACGTTCCAGAACGCGACGAGCGGGCGGAAGTTGAGCGGGAAGATCAGGTCGTTCTTCGGCGTGCTTGCTTGCACCGGCTCGCGGGTCATCAGATACGCGTAGGCGGCCGTGATCTCGTCGTCGGACATCCGCGTGAAGTGGATGTACGGAAAAGCAGGGTAGAGCGGATGCCCGTCCCGGGCGATGCCGCTGCGCAGCGCGCGCGAGAACGCGTCGCGCGACCAGCGGCCGATGCCGGTATCGGCATCCGGCGTGATGTTGGTCGCGTAGATCGTGCCGAACGGCGTCGCGAGCGGCAGCCCGCCGGCGAACGGCTTGCCGTCCTTCGCCGTATGGCAGACGACGCAATCGCCGAGTGCGACCACGCGCGCGCCGGCCCGGACGAGTTGCGGATCGAACGATGCGCGTGCGGGCGGCTCGATCGGCGCGATCGACGGCCGGACCATGATGCCGACGGCGATCGCGAGGCCCGCGATCGCGACGCCGGTCGCACCGAGCCAGAGACGTTTGTGCTTCATGCGTGCTCCACGCGAATCGGCCGGTCGTACCCGATTCGATGCGCGAGACAAAATGCGCCGAAAATCATTCGTCACTCCAGGAAGGGCGCCGACGCGCGGGCAAGTGCCCGCACGTCGGCTCGTGAAACCAGTCTACGTGTGCGCGCTCGCCAATTCCTGAAGGCGCGCTGAAACGTTCTGAACATTCGGGTTCGCGCGACGCGGCCAGTCCGTTCATCGTGTCGAGGGTGTGGGTGACCGGATTCAGCGCTGCCGAAACCTGCGTGCGATCGGCCATCACGTGGATGGCGTCGCAACGCAGGTCGACGCGCGGCGCGCCGTACGGCGGCGGTTACGCCTTCAGGAACGCGAGCAGCTCGGCATTGATGCGCGCCGCATCGACCACGCACATGCCGTGCGCGCCGCCCGGGATGATCTTGAGCTGCGCGTGCTTCACGATCTTCGCGGACAGTCGCGCGGAATCGTCGATCGGCACGATCTGGTCGTCGTCGCCGTGCAGGATCAGCGTCGGGACGTCGATCTTCTTCAGGTCCTCGGTATAGTCGACCTCGGAGAATTCCTTGACGCACAGATACTGGCCATGGGCGCCGCCCATCATCCCCTGTGCCCAGAATGCGTCGATCGTGCCCTGCTGCACCTTCGCATTCGGACGATTGAAGCCGAAGAACGGCACGGCGAGATCCTTGTAGAACTGCGAACGGTTCTCGGCGACGTTCTTGCGGATGCCGTCGAATACGTCCATCGGCAGGCCGCCCGGATTGGTCGGCGATTTCACCATCTGCGGCGGCACGGCGCCGATCAGCACGGCCTTGGACACCCGCTTCGTGCCGTGACGGCCGATGTAGTGGGCGACTTCGCCGCCGCCAGTGGAGTGGCCGACGAGCGTCGCTTCGCGCAGGTCGAGCGCGTTCATCAGCGCGGCGAGATCGTCCGCGTAGGTATCCATGTCGTTGCCTTGCGACGGCTGGCTCGAGCGGCCGTGACCGCGGCGATCGTGCGCGATCACGCGGTAGCCGTGCTGCACCAGGAACAGCATCTGCGGGTCCCATGCATCGGCACACAGCGGCCAGCCGTGCGAGAAGACGACCGGACGGCCGCTGCCCCAGTCCTTGAAATAAATCTGCGTACCGTCTTGCGTGGTGATCGTGTTCATCGGATGGGTTCCTTGATGTGCGGAAGCGGCGTGTTTGGGGGCGGCAGCGGCAGCGGCGGCCGGCAGCGCGGCGGCTGCAACGGCGGTCGCGCCGGCAAGCAGCATGTCGCGGCGGCGTGCCGAGGGGACGGCGTCGAGGTCTGCGGGACGCATGGAGGCTCCTTGTACGTGCGGTGGAATGATGTCGTTTGGAATCGATGGTCCGGATCTGCCCGCATGCGGCACGCTCGCCGGCAGCCGGCGTGCGTTCGCGGTCGCGGGCCGGCAGGCGCCCGACGCGAGCGAACGAACGTCGACGGGAGCCTAGCGCGGGGCCCTGCGGCGTGTACTGAAATTCGGCTGAATTTTCGTGAACCGGCCGGTCGGTGTGGCGCGCGAGCCAGGCCGCCAGAACAATTAAGCCTGTGGATCAAGACTCTTCAGCGGCCGCTCGCTATCGTCAGCATCAAGCCGTCCCGTCGCGGGTCGCTGCCGGTTCGCGCCAGCGCATGACGATCGTGATGCGCGCGGATGCGAAACGTCCGAATCTCTCGCCACTTGCCTGGATACGCCGTCATGGACACATTCGATCGCTGGGAGCACGTGATGACGCTGCTCGATCCGTCGTCCGGCGCAAGCCGCTGCGCGTCGCTGAATCTTCGCGACCGGGACGCGGCGCGCCGCCGTCATCGCGACGACGCGCGCGGCGCGTCCAGCGGTGGCGCACGTCGCGGGTGCGCGATCGTCGCCGTCGAGCGTCAGACCGATTCCTCGCTGCTGGTGTCGTGGAGCGATCCGACCCACTGCCGGTATGACGAGCAGCGCTGGATCAGTGCAAAGGCCCGCTCGCCGGGGCGCTGCGCATTGACCGGCCTGCCGATTCGCGCCGGCGATGCGATCTACAAGCCGCAGTGGCGCGGCGCGAAGCGTCCCGCGAATTGCTGGGAGGCGATCCTCGCGTCCGAGCTGGACCGGTTCATCGTCAGGCTGTCCCGTTCCTGAGGGGAGCGGTGCGCCCCATTCACCGGCGGCGGCTGGCGCCGCTGCCTCTTCTTCGCCAAGGAAGCTTCATGAGTACGTTCACGACACGCGACGGCGTCTCGATTCACTACAAGGACTGGGGCGCGGGGCGCCCGGTCGTGTTCATTCACGGGTGGCCGCTGAATGCGGACATGTGGGACGTCCAGATGCATCATCTTGCATCGAACGGTTTTCGCGCCATCGCGTACGACCGGCGCGGTTTCGGCCGGTCCGGCCAACCGTGGACGGGCTACGACTACGATACGCTCGCGGACGATCTCGCGACACTGATCGAGACGCTCGGATTGCGCGACGTGACGCTCGTCGGCTTTTCGATGGGCGGCGGCGAGGTGGCCCGATACATCGGCCGGCACGGCACGCGCCACATCGCGAAGGCGGTGCTGATCGGCTCGGTGACGCCGCTCATCGCGCGGCGCGACGATCATCCGGACGGCGTCGACGTCGCGATGTTCGACGGCATTCGCTCGGCGATCGTGGCGGACCGCCCCGCGTTCTTCGAGCAATTCTGGCCGTTGTTCACCGGCTCGAACCGGGCCGATTCGACGATCTCGCGCGCCACGCTCGACTGGACGTCGTTCATGGCGCTGCAGGCCGGATTGAAGGGCACGCTCGATTGCGTCCGTGCGTTTTCCGAAACCGATTTCAGGTCGGATCTCGACAAGTTCGATGTACCGACGCGCGTGATTCATGGCGACGACGACCAGACGGCGCCGCTCGCGCTGACGGCGGCGGCTACCGCCGCGCGTGTGCCGCACGCGACGCTGAGCGTCTACGAAGGCGCTCCGCATGCGCTGTATCTGACGCATGCCCAACGATTGAACGACGAACTGCTGGCGTTCGTCAGCGCGTGACGTTGGCGTGACCTGGCCGGGCGGCGAAGGCCGTCCGGCGTCCTCGCTGCGGCTCATCTCGAACCGCGCGTTCAACCACGAGCCGAAACCGCAGCTCGCCCGAATTCCCGCGTCAATCGAATCGCGGTTTAATCGTACGAAATCCAATTCATCGGTGAATCCCGGCTTCTCCGGTCGGGAATGAACGGCGCCTGCCGTGTCATGCGCAGAAGATGCGAAGCCCACGGATTTCAACGATTCAAAAAATTTGCTCATTCCATTCTGATAATTTGAATCATCATACGCAGTAAATGCCGTAGCATTGGGTGTCAAATCGGTGTCATTTCGACTGGCATCGATAAATGCCATCGATTAGACCCTCCCATGATCCGCATTGGAACGCTTCACGTTTTTCCCGACAGACGTGAAATTCGCGCGAACGGCGAACTGTTGCGCATCGGCAGCCGTGCATTCGAAATTCTCGAACTCCTGATTCAGGCAAATGGCGCGCTGGTCTCGAAAGACGAGATCATGCAGCGCGTGTGGCCGCACACGTTCGTGGAGGAAAACAACCTGCAGGTGCATATCGCGTCGTTGCGCAAGGCGCTGGGCCAGGACCGGGATCTGATCGTCACGGTGCCCGGGCGCGGCTATCGGCTCGTCAGCGCGCCCGCCGAAGGCGCGGCTGCCGTGCGCTCCGCGACCTCCCGGTTCGCGCCCGCGCCGACCGCGCTCGTGGGGCGCGAGCAGATGGTCGCCGATGTCCTCGCGGCGCTCGACGCGTCGCGCGTCGTGACGCTGGTCGGCGCGGGCGGCATCGGCAAGACGCGCGTCGCGGTCGAAGCCGCGCTCCGGGCCGAGGCGCGCTTTCCGGATGGCACGGCGTTCGTGTCGCTGGCGACGGTGGCGTGCCCGCAATTCGTTCCCGCCGCGCTGGCCGACGCGCTGGACCTCGCGCTGCCGGCCCGCTCGCTGACGCTCGAAGCGGTGCTGGCGAGCGTCGCGCATCGCAGGATGTTGCTCGTGCTCGACAACTGCGAGCATCTGCTGGACGCGGCCGCGCGGATCGCCGCCGTGCTGACCGAGTCCGATACCGGGCTGCGCGTGCTGGCGACCAGCCGCGAGGCGCTTCGGATCCACGGCGAGCGACAGTGTCCGGTGCCGCCGCTCGAGGTCGGCGACGAAGGTGCCGACGCGGCCGACATGCTGGGCGCAAGCGCGGTGCAATTGTTCGCGGCACGCGTGTGCGCCGCCGATCCGCGCTTTCCGCTCGACGAACGCAGCGTGTCGCTGATGGCGTCGGTGTGCCGGCATCTCGACGGCCTGCCGCTGGCGATCGAGCTGGCCGCTGCCCGCGCGGCCGTGCTCGGCATCGACGTACTGGCCGATCATCTCGACGACCATTTCCGGTTGCTGACCGGCGGTTTTCGCACGGCATTGCCACGCCATCGGACGCTGCAGGCGATGTACGACTGGAGCTACCGCTTGCTGGCGGACGCGGAGCGCGTGCTGTTGCGCTGGCTCGGCGTGTTCCGCGACGGTTTTTCGATCGAGGCGGCGCGGGACATCGTCGGCACGAAGGGGCTGGCCGATGCGGACCTGCTCGACACGATCGCCGGCCTGGTGTCGAAGTCGCTCGTGAACGTCGAGAATGCGCACGGCGTGCCGCGCTACCGACTGTTGACGACGACGCGCGCGTATGCGCTGCAGCAGCTCGAGAACAACGGCGAATGCGCGGCCGCCGCGCTCGCGCACGCGAACTACTTCCTCACATTGTTCACGCTGGCGCCCGACGGCGGCGATGGGTCGCCGGCCGAAGCGCGGCGCGATCAGGTGCGCCGCGAACTCGGCAATCTGCGCGCGGCGCTCGACTGGGCGTTTTCGCCGGACGGGCACGCGGAGACCGGCATCGCGCTGGCGGCAGTGGCGGTGCCGTGCCTGCTGGACCTGTCGCTCGTGGACGAGTGTCGCGAACGCGCGCGCGTGGCGCTTGACGCGATGCGGGATCTGGATGCGACGCCGGCCCGAGACGATGCGCGCAAGCGCCTGCTGGCCGCGTATGCCGCGGCACTCGCGCAGGGCTCCGGGTCGACCCGCGGCGTTCGCGACGCGTGGCCCGACGCGGATGCGTTCGCGTGCGAGACAGGCGACGAACCGTAACGGCGTGCGCGGCCGGCGCAATCACGACGTTCGGTGCGATGCGGAGATCCGGACGCGCGACCCGACAAGGAGATGAAGTGCGTTCGCGGGAGGATCACTGGCGGAATCACGCAAGCGCGAGGAACTGGTCGACGAGATCGGGGCGATCGAGCTGCTCGACCCACCAGCGCAACGCGCGGCCGGCTTCGTCGCTGCGCCACGCCATGTAGCAATGCGTCGTGTCGCGCATGCCGGTCACCTGGCGCGCGACGAGCTTGCCCTGTGCGATCGCGCGCGCCGCGATGCAGTCCGGCAGCGTGCCCACGGCGAGCCCTTCGCACTGCGCGGCCAGTTTGGCCGCGAGGGTCGGTACCGCGAGCGTCGGCTGCCCGGCATCGACCGCGACCGAGCGCGGCTGCAGTTCGCGCGACGTGTCGCTGATCACGGCGCCGCGATGCTCGACGATCGACGCCATCGACAGCGGTTCGGGCAGGGCCGCGAGCGGATGGGTGGGCGCGACCGCGAACACGTGCCTGAGCGTGCCGATCGGCCGCGTGACGATGCCCGGCAGCTCCGGCGGCTCGCCCGTCGCGCCGACGACGAGATCGGCGCGGCGCGCAACCAGCGCGTCCCACGTACCACCGAGGACTTCGGTCGAGAGCCTCAGCCGCGTGTCCATTTCGAGCCCGTAGAACGCATGCACGTGAGGCCATAGCGCATCGAACGGCAGGATCTCGTCGATACAGATGCGCAGCTCGGTTTCCCAGCCTTGCTGCGCGCGCTGCGCCTTGAGTTCGAGTTGTTCGGCCGCATGCAGAAGCCGCCTGCCTTCTTCGACGACGACGCGACCCGCATGCGTGAGCTTCGCGCGGCGGCCGCTGCGGTCGAACAGTGCGACGCCGAGGTCGCCCTCGAGCTTGTGCACGAGGTAAGTCAGGGCCGACGGTACGCGATGCAGCAGTTCCGCGGCTTCGGCGAACGTGCCGGTGCGGTCGATTGCGTCCAGCGCTTCGAGCGCTTCGAATGACAGCTTCATGATGGATTTCACAGGCGGGGCGTCGGGCTGCCATGTTAACGCCGTGAGCGCCTTTGTCCAGTCAATGGCGATCCGTCACGTCGGCGTCGACTCGTGGTGCTTGGCCGCGGCGCTGGATGGCTGCGCGCCGGGCAGGGAGCCGAACATGTGCTGCGTGCACTTCGCATCGCTCCATGCGGCCTTCAGGTGGATGCCCGCGAGCATCCTGCGAGCGACCGGCAGGATCTGTTCGCCGGCGAGGATGCCCAACAGGCCGGCCAGCGCGATGGTGGGCGGAGCGGGCGATTGCACGCCGATCAACGCGTAGACGGCGCCGGCGAGAATGCCGGCCAATAGCGACGAAACGTACGGTTTCATAATATAAATTGAAGTGGATGACAACCGTGTGGAAGGATGCGAATAAATCTCCGCCGATGAACCGACGAAGTCGCAAAAGAGCCTATCAGGTCATGGCTGGCGCGGCGCGAAAATTCACCCGATTTAAGATCTTTTAAGGATTGGTTTTCAGGGTGTTTCCAAACAGAACGATTAATTGGCATTGCTTCGAGTTTCCGTGTTGAATGGCAGACGTTGGCAGGAAAACCTCCCAGCACAGCACATCGGGCCCCCGGCTTGCCGGCGAGCCAGGCTTTATTTTTCTCCACGTCAAAGGACATGACCGCCATGAGCAATCCGAAGCTTGAAGTACTCACTCCGCAGAACAGCCAGCTGATCTTCATCGACCAGCAGCCGCAGATGGCGTTCGGCGTGCAGTCGATCGATCGCCAGGTGCTGAAGAACAACGTCGTGGGCCTGGCGAAGGCCGCGAAGGTCTTCAACATCCCGACCACGATCACGACGGTCGAAAGCGACAGCTTCTCGGGCCATACCTATCCCGAACTGCTCGACGTGTTCCCGAACCAGAAGACGCTCGAACGCACGTCGATGAACTCGTGGGACGACCAGAAGGTGCGCGACGCACTGGCCGCGAACGGCCGCAAGAAGGTGGTCGTGTCGGGTCTGTGGACCGAAGTCTGCAACACGACGTTCGCGCTGTGCGCGATGCTCGAGGGCGACTACGAGATCTACATGGTCGCCGACGCATCGGGCGGCACGTCGCAGGCCGCGCACGACATCGCGATGCAGCGCATGGTGCAGGCCGGCGTGGTGCCGGTCACGTGGCAGCAGGTGCTGCTCGAATGGCAACGCGACTGGGCACGCCGCGACAGCTACGACGCGGTGATGGCGATCGCGAAGGAGCATTCGGGCGCGTACGGGATGGGCGTGGACTACGCGTACACGATGGTCCACAAGGCGCCGCAACGCACCGCGACGCCGCACGAGTCGATTCCGCCGGTGCCGGCGAAGTAACGCGGACAGTCGAGACTGTCGATGCCGCCGCGGTGTGCTCGATGAGCGCGCCGCGGCGGCGATACGTCAATGCGGGCGGCGTGACGCGGTTCATCCTCGCAGGCCGCCCGCGGAGCGTTTGCAGGGCATGTGCCTGCATTCCAATTTGTTCGAGAGATTGATCGTATGGAACCTTATCTGGTTTCCCTTGGTGCGGGCCTGCTGATAGGCGTGATCTATAGCGCTATCAAGGTTCGCTCTCCCGCACCGCCGCTGATCGCCCTGGTCGGGCTGCTCGGCATGTTGATTGGCGTGCAGGCGGTCCCCGCCCTCAAGCAGCTCATCGGCCTTTGATCGAAGTGAGGTGACGCAATGACCGCAACCGATACCCAACCGGATCTGATCCTGCACAACGGGCGCATCACGACGCTCGATCGTGCGAACCCCGTCGCCGCCGCGGTGGCGATCAAGGACGGCCGCTTCGTCGCGGTCGGCAGCAACGCGGACGTGATGCCGCTCGCGGGCCGCGCGACGAAAGTGATCGATCTCGACGGCCGCGCGGTGCTGCCGGGCCTGACCGACAACCATACGCACGTGATTCGCGGCGGCCTGAACTACAACATGGAGCTGCGCTGGGACGGCGTGCGCTCGCTCGCCGTCGCGATGGAAATGCTCCGCCAGCAGGTCGCGATCACGCCGGCGCCGCAATGGGTGCGCGTGGTCGGCGGCTTCACCGAGCATCAGTTTGCCGAGAAGCGCCTGCCGACGATCGACGAGCTCAACGCGGCCGCGCCCGATACGCCGGTGTTCATCCTGCACCTGTACGATCGCGCGCTGCTGAACGCGGCCGCGCTGCGCGTCGTCGGCTATACGAAGGACACGCCGGAGCCGCCGGGCGGCACGATCCTGCGCGATGCCGCGGGCAACCCGACCGGCCTGCTGCTCGCGAACCCGAACGCGACGATCCTCTACGCGACGCTCGCGAAGGGCCCGAAGCTGCCGTTCGAGTACCAGTACAACTCGACGCGCCACTTCATGCGCGAGCTGAACCGGCTCGGCGTGACGGGCGTGATCGACGCGGGCGGCGGCTCGCAGAACTACCCCGACGATTACGAAGTGATCCGCCAGCTGCACGACGCGGGCGAGATGACGATCCGCATCGCGTACAACCTGTTCACGCAGAAGCCGAACGCGGAGAAGGAAGACTTCGTGAACTGGACCAAGAGCGTCAAGTATCACGACGGCACCGACTACTTCCGCCACAACGGCGCGGGCGAGATGCTGGTGTTTTCCGCGGCCGACTTCGAGGACTTCCGCGTCGCGCGTCCGGACCTGCCCGCGCAGATGGAGGACGATCTCGAAGGCGTGGTGCGCGTGCTCGCGCAGAACCGCTGGCCGTGGCGCATGCATGCGACGTACGACGAGACGATCAGCCGCGCGCTCGACGTGTTCGAGAAGGTCAACGAGGACATCCCGCTCGAAGGGCTGAACTGGTTCTTCGATCACGCGGAGACGATCTCCGAGCGATCGATGGACCGGATCGCGGCGCTCGGCGGTGGCATCGCGGTGCAGCACCGGATGGCGTATCAGGGCGAGTACTTCGTCGAGCGCTATGGCGCGCAGGCGGCCGAGGCGACGCCGCCGGTCGCGAAGATGCTGTCCAAGGGCATCAAGGTGTCGGCCGGCACGGACGCGACGCGGGTGGCGTCGTACAACCCGTGGGTGTCGCTCGCCTGGCTCGTGACGGGCAAGACGGTCGGCGGCACGCGCCTGTATCCGCAGCGCAACCTGCTCGATCGTGAAACCGCGCTGCGCATGTGGACCGAGTACGTGACGTGGTTCTCGAACGAAGTGGGCAAGAAGGGCCGCATCGCAGTCGGTCAGCTCGCGGACCTGATGGTCCCCGATCGTGATTTCTTCACCTGCGCGGAGGACGATATCGCCGACACGACCGCGTTGCTGACGGTGGTGGGCGGGCGGATCGTGTGGGGTGCCGGGCCGTTCGCGTCGCACGATATGCCGATTCCGCCCGCGATGCCGGACTGGTCGCCGGTGCGCACCTACGGCGGTTATGGCGGCTGGGGCGCGACGCAGCGCGAGGGCGCGCCGCTGCAGCGCGCAGCAGCGGCCGCTGCCGCGTGCGGCTGTTCTACCGCGTGCGGCATGCACGGCCATGCGCATGCGAGCGCGTGGGGCCGCACGTTGCCGACCTCGGACGCGAAGGGCTTCTGGGGCGCGTTCGGCTGTTCGTGCTGGGCGGTCTGACATGACGACCCTGACCGGCCGGTGCAGCCCCGCGTGGATTCGCGCGCTCCTGTCGCAGGCGTGGGTCGGATCGCTGGTCCGGCTCGCGCTCGTTTCCGCGTTCCTGATCGGCGGGGTGAACAAGGCGATGCACTTCGGCGATGCGGTCGCGGAGCAGGCGCATTTCGGCCTGCACCCGCCCGCGCTGTGGGCGGCGCTGGCGATTGCGGTCGAGATCGGCGGCTCGCTGTGCGTGGTGTTTCGCCGCTTCACGTGGCTCGGCGCCGGCAGCCTCGGGATGCTGACGCTGGTCGCGATGGTCGTGGCGAACGATTTCTGGAACCGCTCGGGCGCCGAACATTTCATGGCGCTGAACAGTTTTTTTGAACACCTGGGCTTGATTGCGGCGCTCGTCCTTGTCACCATCGTCGGCGATATTCAACGGGGGAAGGGCGACGGCAATCCGTGACCGCCGGTCGGTCCTCCCGAACGCGACGCGGCAACCGTGCCATCCACGGTCGCCGCGTCGCCCAACCTTTACGCAAACATCACGAATTGAAATCTGAAGACACCCTTCTTTCCGCGGTCGCCGGGTTCGTCGATACGCTGAGCTTCGTCTCGCTGTTCGGGCTGTTCACCGCACACGTGACGGGCAACTTCGTGCTGATCGGCGCAGGCGTTGCCGGATTCGGGCAGGGCCTCGTGCTGAAACTGAGCGTGTTTCCCGCCTTCATATGCGGCGTCATCGCGGCGAGCCTGATCGCGCGATCGTTGTCCGCGCGGCCGGCATGGCAGGGCGCGCGTGCGCTGTATGCGGTGCAGGCCGTGATGCTGCTCGGCTTCTGTGCGGCCGGCGTGTGGGCGACGCCCGTCACGCAGTCCGACAGCCTGCCGGTGCTCGTGGCCGGCATCGTCGGCACGTTCGCGATGGGCGTGCAGAACGCGCATCCCCGCGTGATCGCACGAGCAAGCGTGCCGAACACGGTGATGACGGGCAACGTCACGCAGGCGATTCTCGATGTGGTCGATCTGCTGTCGGCCGGCACGACCGACAGCGCGCGCGCGACCGCACGCGCACGGTTCGGCAAGATGTTGCCGGCGATCGTCGCGTTCGCGCTGGGCGCAATGGCGGGTGCGCTCGGCTTTCGCTACATCGGATTCTGGGCGCTGCTCGCGCCGGCTGGCGCGCTCGCGGCACTGGCATTGACGTCCGGCGCGCACGACACGGCGCCTGCCGTGCGGACCTGAGATAGCCGGCATGCCGGCGGCGCAAAGCGGTCTTCCGTGGGATGAACGGGGGAGTCGTTTGGGGCGCTGCTGGAGTGTGCGCGGCGGCGCTCTTCTCAAGCCATCGACTCGAGGTCGTACGACGGCGACGGATGCGCTACCGGTCGCCGTCTCGCGGGTTGCCCCAGAACAGGAAGACGATCACACAGCACAACACAGCACCCACCAAAACCAGTTTCATGTTGCGCCTTGCGTGCAGTGGACGGGATGATCCGCATTCACGTAGCGCGGTCGAATCTCACCGCGCCGGGATCCACTCGGAAATGAAATTTCAGAGAACGGCCAGCAACCGCAGTTGATGCTCGGTTTCGGTCCCTTTCACCAGTGCGTAGAATCGCGCCTGCCCACGCTCGAGGGTCGACAGGTTTTGTGCGTCGGAAAACATGTTCCATTCGTCACCGTCGATACGCTCGAGTTTTCCACGTGTCCGCGCAAACGCAAGCAACAACCGGCTTGCTTCCCGCCGGATCACGACGCGCTCCATATCCAGCACATAGGGCTGCCAGCCGCTCAACAGGACGAGGTAGTGGGGTACGGATGTCGGGTCATTGATCATCGCGGCGTGGCTTCTTCTCGATGGCGTTGGCAAATCGGACTCCTTCCAGTCTGGTCCTCTGCGCGGGGCGATCGATATGGAAGGAAGAGGCCGTCAGCGACGTGCTTCACGTGCGTGCGCCGACTTTCCCATTTTCAGCCAAATTGCGCAGTCAACCAACCCTCTCCCCATTTCGCTGCGTACGCAACTGCCTCGTCGCGGCGTTCGAAAGCGGCCAGATCGCCGCTGCAGAGCACCTGTCGCTCATCTCCGTCGACGAGCAACGTGGTAATCCTCGCATGTGCGATGTACTGTCCATCGGCCCGGCGTGGTGTCGGATCGATTCGGAACCGTGTCGAATTGAAGAGCATATGCTCCTCCAGGTTTAGGGTTGTCGCGGGCTACGTGGCCGTGTGCGCGCGCCACTGTCAGATATGCTCTCGAAGGTACCGAATGCACTTTATCCGCAGGCCCGACCGATTGGCGATCGCGCCTCGCGGACGGGCTGTCGAGTCGTCTTCCACGCCAGGAAGCCGCTCCGGGAGCGGAGGATCGTCCACGGCGTGGACGGACTTCGCGATCTGAAGAGACGCGTGCCCTATCCAGACACGATCGCGCCACTCGCATTTCGCGCGATGAACGACAAGCCATGCCTGCAGTGATTCCACGAGCTGAAACGGCGACAACCACTCGCGCGTTTTCCTTTTGGTGACCAGTTGAAGGGCAACAAGGAAACAGAGCAAGTCCACGTACCGGGTCGCGACGCGCATGGTTGGTCTTCTGCTTTTGATGCTTGTGAAGCGTCCGCGCCGGCGGCTCAGCCTTGAACGCTGAGCGCTTTCTCGATGGCTGCAATCAATTTGAAGGCATCGTCCCGGCCGATCAGGAGGCCGCGGCTGGTGTACTCACAGCCGAACGCATAGAAGCTCGGCAGTAGCGTCACCATGTCTTTCTGTCGATCGAAATCCACCTGGCATTTCGTCAACGGGAAAAACGATGGGGCGTCGGCCGGCAGGTTGGACACGATGCACTCCTAGTACATTTTGCGCGGGGGCAACATGCGCTTCGCGCGCAGGCGCTGCCTGGCAACGGCACTGGCCTTTTTACGCTTGCGTTCCGTCGTCGGCTTTTCATAGCCGATGCGACTGCGCAGCTCGCGAATCAACCCGGTTTTCTCGATGTCGCGGCGGAATCGGCGCAGTGCGACATCGATCGGTTCGTTGACTTTCAGTGTGACGGTTGTCATGGTTGCCCTGTTTGAGAAGGTTCGAATATGAAGTTAGCCGAGCCGCGTCATGACGGCGCTCGCTATCTCGTCGGACTCGAATTCCGAGTGTCCGGCATCGATCGATAGCGCGCGTATCGCGCCGTACATTTGCAACTCTTGCTGATGACACAGTGCCGAATCAGAGATTCCGGCGAGCGAGATCGTGTCGGCCCACGCAACCTCGTGCCGTCCGATCAATGCGAGTAGTTCGTCAATGACCATGTTGCTCTCCAGATTGCCGATGCATCGCATCGGCTGGGTAGCCGCCTCAGCCTGCGTTCGACAGGAACGCGTGTGTTTCGCGATTGTCGTCGATGATGTTCTCCGCATAGCGCACCGATGCGCGACGTGCGTCACCGGCCGTACCGAACGGCGCGTTGTCGCGAAGCCGGTACGTCTGGCTTTGCGTCTGCGTGTCCGTCGCACCGCGAAGACAAATCCTGACTGCTGCGTCGAAGCCGGCATCGTAGTTGTGCGGAGCACCATTCGCTGCCGGTACGTGCGGGTAAATCAGCGGATAGATCTCGAATCCACGGTAGGAATGCATGCTCATGACAAACTCCTGTCGTTCGGCCGCGGCGAAAAGCACGGTCGAACTCGTCCGGCCGAGGTCCGTCCATTGTCGGGCGGGCCGGCGGGGGTGAAAGGGACAAAATTGCAGCGCGGCGGAGGGACAACCAAGCGCGCGGTAGTGAAGGGGGAGCGTTCGGAGGGCGGGTGATCGCTCGGATAAGCCCATCATACGCGCATCGTTCGCCGGGCCTTCAACTTATTCGGTATTACGCGCAGCAACCGGCACGCGCGTGGTGACGGATCGTGACCGCCTGCGCCCCGCGCCGCAACAGCTTGCGCGATGGTCGCCGCTGCCTCTGCAGCCGCGATCTCGGCGCTATTGCGCAGACGTCGTACGCTTTTTCTGCTGCGTCTTCGTGATCGAGGACTCTTTCGGCGGCACCCAGTTCAACGCCGTGCCGAGCTTCGGCAGCATCGGGGGCTGCTTGGTACGCGGAGGCGCCTTGTTGCCGCGAGACTGATATTGGGTCATGGAAATTCTCCTGCTGCGTCGCGTGCGCGATCCTGCGAGGATGGCTGGTCCGGGCCCGGATGCGCGGTCGAACACGCGCACCATGACGGGCATCTGCCTGCACGCAGGTTCAATGTCTCCCTGCGAAGCGGACGGACCAGTCGAGCCGGCCTCGAGACGCGTGGCGTCGCGAGGCCGTGCATGACACAAGGAGCGGCGGCACTGCGCCGCTCCTTGCGCGAAGTCGAGGCTTGAGACGGTTACAGCGGGGTGATGTTCGCTGCCTGCAGGCCCTTGGGGCCGCTCTTGGTCTCGTAGCTCACCTTCTGGCCTTCGGCGAGCGTCTTGAAACCGTCGCCGCGAATTTCGGAGAAGTGCGCGAACAGATCGTCGCCGCCTTTATCGGGCGTGATGAAGCCAAAGCCTTTGCCGTCGTTGAACCACTTGACAGTACCGGTATCCATATTAGATCTCCTGAGAATAGACGAGCGGATGCGCCACGAATGGACGCGGGAAAATAATCAAGGAGGGAAAGGACAACGAATACCGCAGTTCGCGGTCGATGATGAGCAGCAGTCGCGCTTCTTGAATACTTCACGGCCGACAGTACGCGGCGGCGACAGAGGTGTCAAGCCTTTTCGGTCGAGGGCGGAACACGGCCCGGGTACGTTCCTGACGGATTTCGGGCCAGTTTGAGCGCCGCCGGTCCAGTGGACGGACAAGCCGGTACGACGACCGTAGCCGCGGCGCGGGAACAGCGAATGCTCGACGTCTGATGAAATCAGCGGCGGCTCACTTGCGTATTGAGCTTGACGCAACACTGTGTGGGGAGGCGTCTGTGAGAACCGAACGAGAGCTGTTTGAGCAATGGTGGTTTCGCGATACGCCAAGCGAATATCGCGCCGACGTCGTCAACCAGGTTCGTGACCAGGACGGCTACGTCAGGGGCACCCGGGTGGCCGCTGCATGGGATGGGTGGCAGGGCGCACGCAAAAGCCAGAACTGGATCAGGACGAGTCAGCACTGTCCGACGCGCCTGGATGCCGATCAGGCGCTTAACGTATTGGCCTGGACGCACGGAGGATTCGCGGTCGTCGCTCGATTCGACGATGTGGCGAACGCGCAGTCCGGGTACACGCACTGGATTCCGCTTCCATCGGCGCCCGAGAATTAGGTGGCGGTCGGTGCGAAGGAGAGAATCGCCGCCCGGTGCGTGCTGCTCGTCGAGGACGCGCCGGAATCGAAAACGCCACTGTAATTTGGGCAGCGGTGGTCCGTGCTGTTGAAAGCGGTACCGCGGCGCTCGTGAGCGTCAGGATGAGGCACGACGCGCAGCTTCCCGCCGCGCGCCGGCCGGTGGAGATGAACTCAAGCCTCCCGGTATGTCCCCTTGGCTTTCGCCGTTTGCGTCGCGAGCGCATCCATCAGCGGCGGATTCAGGCAATCGTAGGGCTCCAGCCCTTTGGCGCGCAACGTGTCGCGCACGTCCGTCATCAGTGACGGCGGCGTGCCGCTCTCGATGATCGACGACACGAACGCAGCGAAACCGGGCCCGTCCCAGCCGGTATCCGGCGATAGTTCGGTATGGATGAAATCCAGGCCGTAAAACGCATGGTCGGCATTTTCGATGCGGCCGAACAGATGCGTGCCGCAGGCGGAGCACGCATGGCGCTGAATCAACGCCTTGTCGTCGACGACGCGCAGTTTCTCGCCATGTGCGGTCACGGTGACCTTGTCGCGCGGCACGACGCCCACGACGGAAAACAGCGCGCCGGCCGGCTTCCAGCACTTCGTGCAGCCGCACGCGTGATTGAATGCGACCTGCGCATCGACCCGAACCTCGACCGGATCCTGTGTGCACTGGCAGCGCAGCGTACCGCCCGCGAAATCGGCGGCGCCCTTTTGAATGCCGCGATCGACGGCGGGATGAATGGCGACGGACATGTTCATGCTCCTTTTCGATGCTTCACTGGTGAACGACGGCTCGGATCGACTTCCCGTTGCGTATCGGAGCGAATGCTTCGTTGATTGTCGGAGAGCGATTCCGCGTGTGTCGCGAACGGCGCAAGCTGAACCTTGCCGTTCGTTGCGTCCTCGACCATGCCGGGTAATTGCGAGCGGCCCCTGCCGGAAAGATCGATCCGTATTCGGCGCGTTGCTCCGGCACGCGCGAACGCATCGATCTGCCTTTTTGCACGACCTGCGCGCACGCAAGAACACGCCACGATTCTGCGCCTTTTAGGTCGTCTCTCGTGGTTCGGCTGAAACTGGGGGGGAGTATAGGGCGATACTGGCGGGGAGTATACCCGGCGATGTCCCGATTCCGGAATCATCGTGCCGGGAGAACGTCGGTGGCCTGACGAAAGACGTCGACGTCGCCAAGGACGCGTCGTGACGCGGCGGTGCAAACGGCTGCATGGAGCCGCTTGCACCGCGCAGCTTGCGCACCGAATCGCGAGCAGGCTTGCGGTGCGCTAAGCAAGCGGAGCGGGCCCGGCGTCGCCGGGCCGCCACGATGCTCCCGCTATTTCACGGGTGTGAGGATCGGCGCACCCTGGTTCTTGATCATGAACACGACGAATTTTGCCGGCTTCGTGCTGCTGGCATTTCGTCCGACCGTGTGGATGTCTTTCGGGCCTTCGTGGTATGTGTCGCCGGCGTGAAGCGTGACCTCCTTCCCACCGTTCAGGCCCATCACAATGCTGCCGTCGAGCACATAGACGAATGCGTGTGCGTCGTGACGATGAACGGGATCGACGCTGCCGGGCGGATAATCGACGACGATCATCTCGACCTCCCTGCCCGGATACTCGGGCAACGGCTCCGTGGTCAGCGTCGTAACCTTGGCTTGCGGTGCGGCGGCCGCCGGCTGGACGGGCATCAACAGCGACAGCGCAAGCGGCGCGAGCGTGAGCATGATGCGTTTCATGTCGTTACTCCAGGTTGGCCTTGTCGAGCCCGAACGTCTTGTCGAACGATCCGGGCACGATGCGGAACGCGACATTCAGCCGGTTCCAGCAGTTGATCGCGCCGACGAGGAACGTCAGATCCGACAGCTCCTTCTCGGAATAGTGGGTCCGCACGCGTTCGTAGAGCTCATCCGGCACGCCATCCGACTGAAGATGCGTCAGCGCCTCGGTCCATGCGAGCGCGGCGCGCTCGCGCGGTGAGAACAGCGTCGACTCGCGCCAGATCGCGACGTGATGCATGCGCAGTTCGCGCTCGCCGTGGATCCGGGCCGCCTTGACGTGCATGTCGACGCAGAACGCGCAGCCGTTCAGTTGCGATGCGCGAATCTCGACGAGCTCGCGGACCGGCACTTCGATCGTCGTCTTTTGAAACAACCCGTCGAGCTCGACGAGTTTCTTGGTGAATTCCGGCGATTGCTGAAAGTAGTTGATACGTTGCGTCATGATCCGTTCTCCTGATTTGTGGAAGCGGGTAGCGCCGGCCCTGTGTATCGCGATCGATCGCACGACCCGCTTGGCAGCCATCGTAATCGCGGGTCTCGCGTGCCAGTAGTACCGGGGACGCGCGCACTCTGTTGCCGCTTCGGCACCAATCACGTGTGAAGGGCATCGGCGTGACCGCACGCAGCAGAGGTTCAGTCATGCCGACACGACGACGACACTGCAGATTCCCTGCCGCGCCATCTTCGTATAGGGGCACAGGCGCTCCGTGTCGCGGGCCAGACGTTCCGCGACCTGCGGGTCCACACCCGGCATGCGGAGGGTGATGTTGGCGGTCAGCGCATATCCGCCATCCACCGGATCACGACCAAACGACACTTCGACAGCCACGGTTGTTTCCCGGATGTCAATGCGTTCGCGCTTTGCCAGAAGGCTCAGCGCACCATGGAAGCATGCGGCATAGCCGGCTGCAAAAAGCTGTTCGGGATTGGTGCCGCCGCCCGGACCGCCAAGTTCGGCGGGCAACCGTAAATCAACGATGAGACAACCGTCGTCGGATCTCGCCACGCCCGATGCACGGCCGTGCCCGGATTCACCACCCGAGACCGTGACCGTGGTCGTGTAGAGCACGGCGAATTTCCGCCCGCGGTATTTGTCGAGCAGTGTCAGCGACGGAGGTTGCAACCTCTTGTTCTCCATATGCCTCCCGATTGTTTGTACTGTCCAACGCGAGCGTCTCGAATCTTGCGTATCGGGGCGATGCGCTGTTTTTCGAAGCGAATCCGCGCAATGGTGCAGGTCGAACCTGCAAGTCGATCCCCATGACCTCCATCCGAAAGATGGGCCAAACGCTCTTGCATGCTAGGCAAAGACGAGTCGCCGTACCAGATCGCCCCGGGATGCATGGTGTTTCCCACTCTGCACCAATGAGGCGAGAGGCGGCGATCGGGTGCATCGCTGTGATGGGAGCGGATTGGTGCCGACAAGGAACGGGAAAGTGTCCCGATACAGGTCTACCTGCGGGTGGCTCCGGCTCCTAGCATGACGGTACGGCAATGGGGGTGATGCTCCGTCGCCCATGAGGCGTTGCAAATGCAACGGCAACCGTTCCCGGTGTTTCGGGCGGCGACGCGACATGCGACGCCCATACGAAATCGGAGGCCTGCGATGAAAACGTTGGATATCGAGTGGCTGTCGACTTCGCCGGCGCCGATCCGGAACGATTCGCGCATCGAAGCGGGCGCGCATCTCGTCAGTGAACGCGATGGATATGCGCACCACGGAATCTACGCGGGAAACGGCCTGGTTATCCACTATGGCGGCTTTCATCGCTCCGCAAGGCGGTGCCCGGTGGAATGCGTTCCGTTGTATTGCTTCGCGGCGAACAAGGGCATCCGGGTTCAGCCGGAACCGGGGGCCGCGTATACCGGAATGACCGTCGTCGAGCGGGCCAGGTCGCGCCTTGGTGAAGACCGATACCAGCTTCTGACGAACAACTGCGAACACTTCTGCACCTGGTGCGTGCGGGGTGTCGGACGCAGTGAACAGGTACGCCGTAGCTTGAGGAATCCGTGGATGGGCATCAGGACACTGTTCGCGCTCGCGAACGAGGGACTGGCCTCTCGCGCACGCATGAGGTCGCGTTGCCGCGATGAAATGCACCCGGGTCTCGTCGCGCCTGCGCAGATACCGGAGCGAACCCGAATGGCGATTTTTCTGCAAATGGCTTTCGTGGCCTACTACGTGACGAGACGAGCAATGAACATATTTTCAATCGCCGGGCGACACACGTCGCGCGTGTTCAAGGCGGGGGTGCCGGCGATCGTCGCGGCCGGGTTGTCTGCATGTGTGAATTACGCCGGCATTCACGGCGATGCGGCGGTGACCGAGCCGCGGCAGTACGCGACGCAACAGAGCCTTCCGTTCGAGCAGGGGCATTGGCCCACCGCCGATTGGGCCGATCAGTTCGGCGACGGCCAACTGAAATCGTTGATCGACGAGGCGCTCAAAGGCAGCCCGACGCTCGCTCAGGCGCGTGCGCGCGTGGCGGCCGCGCAGGCCTACAGCGAATCCGCGCGAGCGGGGACGATGCCGCGCATCGACGCCAGCTATGCGCTCACACGCCAGCAATTTTCCGGAACGGCGCTCGTACCGCCGCCGTATGGCGGTTCGTGGCAGACGGAGAATCGCGGCATCCTCGGCGCTTCGTACGAACTCGACCTCTGGGGCAAGAAACGCGAAGCGCTGAAGGCGTCGGTGTCGACGCTTCAGGCGAGCCGCGCCGACGCGGAGACGGTCAGGCTGACGCTCACGACGTCGATCGCACGCACCTATAACGAGCTTGCCCGCCTGCACCTGCTGCATGACATCGCGCAACAGGAGATCGATCGGCGCGAGAAGATCGACCGCATCGCCGCGGGCCGCATCGCGACAGGGCTCGATACGCAGGTCGAGCGCGAGACCGCTCGCGCGAACCTCGCGACGAGCCGCGCGTCGCTGAAATCGCTCGACGGCCGGATTCTGGCGACGCGCTATCAGATTGCCGCACTGCTCGGCGCGGGCCCCGATCGCGGCCTGCGGATCGCCCGCCCGATGCTCGGCATCGGCAACGAGGTTCGACTGCCCGACAATCTGCCCGCCGATCTCGTGAGCCGGCGCCCCGACATCGTGGCTGCCCGGTGGCGTGTCGATGCGCTCGCGCACGACGTGAAGGAAGCGAAGGCCGAGTTCTATCCCGACATCAATCTGAGCGCCGCGATCGGGCTCGATGCGTTCGGCTTCGGGCGCTTCCTGACGGCGGCGAGCCGCACGGCGTCGATCGGCCCGGCGATCCACCTGCCGATCTTCGATGCCGGCGCACTCCGCGCGCAACTGAAGGGACGCTACGCAGACTTCGACAACGCCGTCGCGGCTTATAACCAGGCGCTCGTGACTGCGTTGAGCGAAGTCGCGACGCAAATCGCCGACGTGCGTTCGACGGACGCGCAACTGGTCGATGCGCAGACCGCGCAGCAAGCCGCGCAGAAGGCTGCCGCGCTGGCGCTGGCTCAATACAAGGCCGGTCTCACGAATCAACTGACCGTGTTGAACGCCGACGTCAATGCGCTTTCCGCCGCTCAGGGCGTGGCGAATCTGCGCATGGATCGTCGTGATCGTCAGATCGCGCTGGCGTCCGCGCTGGGTGGCGGCTTCATCGACACGTCGTTCGCAGACTCGGGGGCCGCGGCACGTGCCGACGTACCCGTGTCGGCCGCGCCTGCCTTCGCCGCGCGTTGAACGGCGATCCATCGAATCTGCCAGGAGAATCGAAATGAGCGAAATCAACCCGCCGGTTCGCAAGCCGGTCGAATCCGCACGCGTGAATCATGATCCGTCGCCGCAGGCAGGCGACGATGTCGCAAGCGAAGACGCTACACGACGACGCAGGCTGTTACTGGCGCTGCTCGGCGTGGCGGTCGTCGTGTCGTCGGTCACATATGGCGTGTACTACCTGACGTATGCGCGCTACCACGAATCGACCGACGACGCTTACGTCAGCGGCAATCTCGTGCAACTGACGCCGCAGGTGGCCGGCACCGTCGTGGCGGTGAATGCCGACGATACGCAGATCGTGAAGGCGGGCGATCCGGTCGTCACGCTGGACAATGCAGATGCGAAAGTCGCGCTCGGCAACGCCGAAGCGGCGCTGGGGCAGATCGTTCGGCAGGTGAGCAGTCTGTACGTGAACAACGATCTGTATGCCGCGAACGTCGCGCAGAGGCAGTCCGATCTCGTCCGCGCGCAGGACGATCTGCGCCGCCGTCAGGCCGTCGCCGATACGGGTGCCGTGTCGGCCGAAGACATCGCGCATGCGCGCGACAACGTAGCGGCCGCACGGGCCGCACTTGACGCCGCGCGTCAGCAGGCGGAAGCCAACCGCGCATTGACTGCCCGCACGACGATCGACCAGCACCCGAATGTGCAAGCGGCCGCGTCGAAAGTGCGCGATGCGTATCTCGCCTACGCGCGCAACGTGCTGCCCGCGCCCGTCACGGGCTATGTCGCGAAGCGTTCGGCTCAGGTCGGTCAGCGCGTGTCGCCCGGCACGCCATTGATGGCGATCGTGCCGCTCGATGGCGTGTGGGTCGATGCGAACTTCAAGGAAGGCCAGTTGCGCAACATGCGGGTCGGTCAACCCGTCACGCTGACGGCCGACGTGTACGGTGGAAAGGTCACGTACCACGGCCGCGTCGTCGGCTTCTCCGCAGGCACGGGCAGCGCATTCGCGAGCTTGCCCGCGCAGAACGCGACGGGCAACTGGATCAAGATCGTGCAGCGTCTGCCCGCGCGTATCCAGCTCGACCGCAAGGAGCTCGACGCGCATCCGCTGCGTATCGGACTGTCGATGGATGTCGATGTGGATACGCGCGACGACACGGGCCCGCAACTCGGCGCGGCAATGAACACGTCGTATCGCACGGACGTGTTTGCCGAGTACGGCGCACAGGCGGATGCCGAGATCGAGAAGATCATCGCGCGAAACGTCGTCATCGAGCATGCGGGGGCGACGGGACCCGCCAGATCGCCGACGGCTTCCGCCAGGCACGACATACGAGACACACAAGTCACGCGCGACACGATGGCGCGCGCAAGCTGAGCCGTGGACCCGGTGCGCGTTCCGGTCGCGCTCCGGTCGATCCAATCGCCTGACCGGCCGGATCGATACGCCGGCGCGGTCGATACTTCAGGGGTGGAAACAAGATGAAATCCTCGACGCAACCCGTACCGCCGCCGCTGACGGGCGGAAAGCTGGTCTTGGCGACCGTCGCCGTCGCGCTCGCGACGTTCATGAACGTGCTCGATTCGTCGATCGCCAACGTCGCGATTCCGACCATCGCGGGCAATCTCGGCGTCTCCGTCGACGAAGGCACGTGGGTGATCACGCTGTTCTCGGCGGCCAATGCCGTCGCGATTCCATTGACGGGCTGGCTGACGCAGCGCGTCGGGCAGATCAGGTTGTTCGTGGCCGCGATCGTGCTGTTCGTGTTCTCGTCGTGGTTGTGCGGCGTCGCGCCGAACCTGCTCGTGCTGCTCGCTGCGCGCGTATTGCAGGGCGTCGTCGCGGGGCCGCTGATTCCGCTGTCGCAAGCGATCCTGCTGGGTTCGTATCCGAAGGAGAAAAGCGCGACCGCGCTCGCGCTATGGTCGATGACTGCGACGGTCGGTCCGATCGCAGGCCCCGCGCTGGGCGGCTGGATCACCGACAGCTACAGCTGGTCGTGGATCTTCTACATCAATATTCCCGTTGGCCTGTTCGCGGCCGGCGTCACGTGGATGATCTATCGCGACCGCGAGACGCAGGTGCGCCAGCTTCCCATCGACAAGGTCGGCCTGATGTCGCTCATCGTGTGGGTCGCGACGCTGCAGATCATGCTCGACAAGGGCAAGGACCTCGACTGGTTCAGTTCGCCCGTGATCTGCACGCTTGCGGTCGTCGCCGCCATCAGCTTCCTGTTCTTCCTCATCTGGGAGTTCACGGAGCGGAACCCGATCGTCGACATACGGCTTTTCGCGGTGCGCAATTTCCGCGGCGGCACGATTGCGATCTCGGTCGCGTACGCGGTGTTCTTCTCGAACCTCGTGATTCTGCCGCAATGGATTCAGGGCTATCTCGGCTATCGATCGGTGGACGCCGGGCTCGTCACCGCGCCGCTGGGGATCTTCGCCGTGCTGCTGGCACCGATGATGGCGAAGATCATGCCGAAGTCCGATGCACGGGTGCTCGCGACGCTGGCCTTCCTCGGCTTCGCGGGCGTGTTCTTCATGCGCTCGCATTACACGACGAGCGTCGACCTCTATACGCTGGTGCTGCCGACCCTGTTGCAAGGTATTCCGATGGCGCTCTTCTTTACGCCGCTGACCGCCATCATTCTGTCGGGTTTGCCGCCCGAACGGATTCCGGCGGCCGCCGGCCTGTCCAATTTCGTGCGCGTGTTCGCGGGCGGGGTCGGCACGTCGTTGATCGCGACGGGGTGGAACGACCGCACGATCCTTCATCATGCCCGGCTCGCTGAGCAATCGAGCATGAATAACCCTGCCTATACGAGTGCCATTGCGCAGCTCCACGCGACGCTCGGCGGCGGCGTGGATCAGGCCACCGCATTTTTCGAACGGACGCTCAATGCGCAAGCAGCGATGCTCGCGCTGAACGATATCTTCTGGCTGTCGTCGATCATCTTCATCGTGATCGTTCCGCTGGTCTGGCTTACCAGGCCGGGCAAGGGCGGTGGCGGCATGGCCGGCGGCGCGCATTGAGCGAGGCCGCTTCGAGGCGTGCGGGGGGCTTGATCGCCGTCGAGCCGCGGTCTATAGAGCATCGTCGGTATGCGCGGGGCGGACAAGCCAGATGCCTCGAACTTCGTGGTCAGTGGGTCCATCTTCGCGGTCTGCGCAGTATTCACTGGCGTACGCAAAGTCCGGTTTCGGTCCCACGAGAATTAGCGCGGTGTAGCAGCCAGCCGAGTATCCGGTCATGTCGATTCAGCCTACATCCGCGTTCGTTGAAAACCGTGGATTCGCGACCACTGTATTGAGGGCAGCCTCTGCCGCTCGCGGGCGATCAATCAGAATTCGGGCCTGGGACGGCGCGTGCGGATAGCCGAAGCATTAAAAGGTTCATGCTGTCGCGGGCGGCGCGATGCCCGGTTCGCCGACGCATTGTGCGACATCGGACACGAGCAGGTCCCTCAGGAGCGACCGCTGGATCGCATGCGCTTTGCCCCCGCTGTTGTCAGCTGTATAAGTCTGGACTAGACCAAGCAGACAGCGTCAGAGTGTCTGACTCAGTTCAGCCAGGAGCCGTCATTGGACTGACGAGGCTAGATTGGCGACAATCTTCAGCACCAACCGCCGGGGAATTCGACATGGTCATGAAATTCATACTGGAAACAATTGACGTGAACACGGCGAGTCCGGCAAAGAGCTTTCCAATCGAAGTGCCCGATTCGTCTGTTATTTCTTCTCTGTTGGAAGACGAAGAATTTGCTTCAGACGGCGACTATGAATTGAGCACGCACGAGACGGTTAGATTCGCAGCGCATTTCGGTTTTTCCGTTGGAGAGTCGACCCATGCAATTCTGAGACCCCGCTGTTGGCTCGATGACCTTCCTTATCAGGTCCATACAAATCGAGAGCTTGCGCTGATGCTTGACGGTATTAAGCCCTTTGCCGCCTTCAGCGAAGAATACCCATCGTTGACTGACGGTAGCCTGATTCCAGAGAAGCTATTCGATCACTATGTGGCGGATGGACGGTTTCTCAAGAGAGAGTACGTCGAAACGGAAATTCGGAAGGGCTACCGCACAAGACGCATTTTGTATGCGAGACCGGACGAAGCGTGGCGTATTGACGCCTATATCCTTCTTAGGCATACGGCGCAAGCGACCGGCTGGAGCGAATCGCTTGAGCGCATGGAAGGGTTCCTTCTAGGTTACGAGGAGTGGCAGACAAACGCATACATTCACGCAGCCAAAGGACGGGGTGCAAGCCAGCGAACGGTCCCGTGACTGTCCGAGTTTACCCGCGGCCCGCACGGGATCGGTCGAAGTTCGCCATCCGGCTGGTTGTCGGCGATGGCGAGCGGCAGCTATCGGTTGCGGTCATTGAATTGCGCGGGCAAATCCATATCATCGCCGGTTAATTCAGGGTAACGTTCCTCTTGCCCTCTTGCCCTCTTGCCCTCTTGCCCTCTTGCCCTCTTGACGCGGACGGCTGCCAGCGGAGGCTGCCATGTATCTAAGCACAGGCGAACGTGCCGGCTATCGGATTGTCGAATGGAGCGACGGCACTGACGGGGATATCGAGGACTTAGTTCTACGCTGTCCGGAGTTAGTGCTAGGGCGCTATGTTGCAATTGCAAGTTGTGACAGCGGGCCATATACGCCGACCGACGAAGAATTCACGGCGGGATGGTCGAAGATCGACAGACTCGCGGTCAGCCCGTTAGTCAAGGTGGTATCTCAACTTCCGATGCCAGGCTTTGACGAGTGGTACGTGTACGATAGGTTTATGAAATTTGAGCCCCATGCAAATTTCGTGAATCGTTTAGGGTTTAGTCCGCTCAACGTCGGTGATACGTACACGGAAGAATTCTGGAGGCAGGTCGCCAAGTTGGAGCCTTTGCACGTGCTCGGTGCAGGCACACCCGGCCTGTTTTTAGTCACGCGTGACATAACGCTTTTCGAGGCAGTAACTCGTAATACAACACCCTGAGAGAGATTCCGCATGCGCGTATGACTCTTTCTCATCGAGGTGGTTATCAGCCCGGCGACCGAATGGCTGCTTTGTAGGGTGCCGACCGGCCGCTTCGGGTCGACTCCGGTCCGCTGATGATCTGCGAGCGCGAGCACAGATTAGGGGTGGGCTTGCCCAATCGCGCTCGCATGGGCGCGACCACCACGGCTGCGATCAATCCCGAAAGGACGGATCAAGCCCCTCGATCAATCGCATCAGCGCATAAAGTGCCCTTGCTTCAGGACCCGCGTGCAAGTGCTCGAACTGTTGCGCCGCGTGTTCACAAACAGCGGGTGCCGGTAAGGTCCAGTCGTTGATATTGCCTATCGGCGTGTCAAAGTGCGGCCCGAAGGGCAAACAGCCCCGGCGTGAAACATACATGAAACCGGGGCTGTCGGGTACGTCAATGCAGTTGTCGCTTTAGATCGGAAAGTTCCGAATGCATCGTACTTACTGCATTCATGATCTTGGCATCAAGACTGCCGGCCTGTTGGCAAGCACGCTCTGCACGATCACCGATTCGTTCGAGATCGTCGACGCATTGCCGCATACGATCTTCATCGTTGGACGCCATGAGCTTCTTCGCCGATTTGCATTCCTTGTCCAACTCATCCACCCAGTTGATCAGGTCCTTTGGAATCGTCCTGTCGGCGTGACAGGTACGTGATGCCTCGCTCACGGTTTGCTGCAGATGGGTAAAGCGCTTTTGGATTTCACTGGCTTGCAACATGATGACCTCCTCCTTGAACGTCGGTTCCAGATGCGCTCAGGCAACAGTTAACTCCGGCGTTGCCCGTGGTATCGCCAGTCGCTCGCTTCAATCGGCCGGCGGCAACACTGCATTGCATCAAAGCTGCAACCGAGCCCGCGGAACGTGTAAGTTCTAGTGTAGGCCACTACCGCAGGGAGTAGTAATCCGGGCAGGCCGCCAGGATGCGACATCGACGTGACACTCCGTGCACTGCCGAAGGCGCAGACTGATTTCTCGAGGCAATATCTCCTGTGCGCTTGCGCCCTGGGAGCATGCAAGGAACTGCAGGGGCTCCTTACCCCGAATACGCATGGCCTTGGATGCCGGACTCGTCGTCCCATCGGTAAGCGATCGATAAAAGACAGAAACCGGCCAGGAGCCGTCGTTCGATGCGGGTGTAGGTCGACATTCGAGCGTCGGCTTCGCTTGGTTATCGACCAATCGCGCATCGATGATGATTGTTGCATCATCGGCCGTTGCCGACGTTCGAAGGCAGATAACGTTCCACCAGTCTTGCCCAAAAGGCGGAACCGACGACCAGATTCTGGTCGTTGAAATCATAGGTCGCGCTGTGCAGGATGTTCCCGCCATCGGTCGGGCCATTACCGATCCGCAGGAAGGCACCGGGGCGCGCCTGCAACATGTACGCGAAGTCCTCGCTCCCCATCAATGGGGCCATCTGTTCCGTGACCCGATCGTCGCCGACCAGTTCTTTCGCGACCTGGATCGCAAGCTCCGTTTCGGCATCGGTGTTCGTCACCATTGGATAGCCCTCCACGTAATCGACGACGGCCGTGAGGCCGTAGCTGTCGGCCTGCGCGTGCACGAGCCCGATGATTCTTTCCTTCAGCATCCGACGGACGTCCGCGTCGAACGATCGAGCGCTGATGCTCAATTCGACCTCGCCCGGAATGACATTGGGCGCCGATCCACCGGCTATCCGTCCGATGGTTACAACGGCGGACTGGGTCGGATCGACATTGCGGGACACGATTGTCTGCAAGGCCATCACGATGCTGCCTGCCGCGACGATCGGGTCGTTTGCCAGATGCGGGCGGGCAGCGTGCCCGCCCTTGCCGACGACTTTGATGAAAACGCGGTCGCCCGCGGCCATGAAGTTGCCCTTGCGGAACATGAACGTGCCCGCCGGAGCGCCCGGGTGGTTGTGCATCGCGAACACCGCATCGCAGGGAAACCGCTCGAATAGCCCTTGCTCGACCATTCGCTTGGCACCGCTGTCATAGCCGCGCTCCTCGGCGGGCTGGAAGATCAGGTTCACGGTGCCATCGAATTGCCTGCGCTGCGCCAGGTATCGCGCCGCGCCGAGCAGCATGGCGGTATGCCCGTCGTGACCGCAGGCATGCATCCGTCCCGGAAGCAGGCTCTTGTGGTCGAACGTGTTGAGCTCGTCGATCGGCAGCGCGTCCATGTCGGCCCGGATCCCGATGCTGCGTTCGCTCGCACCCAGCCGCAGCGTGCCGACGACGCCCGTCTCGGCGATTCCCGTCTCGACCGAATAGCCGTATTCCTTCAGACGATTCGCAACGAGTTCCGCGGTCTCCACTTCCTCGAACGCGAGTTCAGGGCAGCAATGCAGCGTATAGCGGAGCTTGCGCATGTCGTCGGCAAGCGGTTCGAGGTCGGAGACGGAACTGAGGTCGGGTAATAGCATGTTCGATCCAGGAAGAAGCGGCGGACTAGAAGGGGCCCAAATGGATGGCGACGCCGGCTGCAATGGCGACGATGCAGATGCCGAACCAGGCGACCAGCAGGGGCGCAACGAAACGCAGCCACTTGACGTAGGAAACACCGGAGGTCGCGAGGACCGCCATCAGCACACCGGAAGTCGGGTTGAAACAGTTGATGAAGCCTTCGCCGAGCAGCACGGCCTGTACCGTCACCTGGCGGGTCAGGTGCAACGTGTCGCCCAGCGGAGCGAAGATCGGGATGAGCACCGCCGATTCGCCCGATCCGGACGAGATTCCGACGTGAATCAACGCGGCGCTCGCGAACATGCTGATCGCGGCCGCCGTTGAATTGAGCGGGGCAAGCCATCCGGCGAGCATGTCGACGATCGGGTCCAGGATCTTCCCGTCGGTGAGGACGATCGAGATGGCTCGCGCCATCCCCACCACGAGCGCACCCTTGACGAGTCCGCTGCAGCCATGCAGAAACGTGTCCGCAATCTCGCCCGGTCGAATGCCGCTCGCAATCCCGCCGGCAATCGCCATGACGAGGAACATCGCGATCATCTCGGTTTCGGCCCAGTGCCGCGTCGACGAACCATAGACGAATACCGACAGGCAGACGAGCACGATGCCGACGACGACGAGTTGCCGGGTGTCGGGGCGTCGCGGAGACGGCGGCGGCATGGCCCTGCCCATCGACGGCGTCGAGGCGGAAACCGCCGCGCCGTTCACTCGACTCGAGCGAAGCCGGGCGACGAGAAAAATGATGGTGGCCACGACGAAAGCGATGTAGATGCACACGCGGAACGTCATGCCTGAAAACATCGGCAGGCCGGCCAGACGCTGGGTCAGTCCGGTCGTCACCGGGTTGAGGATGCCCGTGTTGAAGCCCGCATAGGTACTCAGATAGATCAGGCCAGCCCCCATTTCCTTCGACAGCCCCATCGATTCGGCCAGCAGCAGTCCAAGCGGGACGAACGCCACGACCGAATTCGTCACGACACCCAGGGTGCCGAGCAGCGAAAAGACGACGCACAGGACGATGACGGTGATGTGCGTCCGCGCGCCTTCCCGGTGAGCGGCCAATGCGAGCGCGCTACGAACAGCCCCGGTCTCCTCGAGCACCGCCAGCGCACCGCCGGTAAACAGGATGAGGAAGATGATCGGCGCGGACGCGATCATTCCCTTGGCCAGCGCGACAAACATCTCGCCAGGCAACACGCCGTGCCGAGCCACCGGTTTCAGGCTGCCGGGGACAACGAGGCTGACGCCATCGCTGACCGTCCGCGAGAACTCGCCCGATGGGACGACCCATGTCGCGATCACCGCCGCCACTAGCATGACGAACAGCAGCACATAGGGGCTGATCGGCTCCCTGCCGCCGTTCGCGCGGGCTGGCCGCCGTTGCTCCACGCTCTCGACTTGCCTGCTGACGTCGTTCATGTTGCTCCTCCATCGATGCTTTCGAGCGGTCATCCGCTCTGTCTCCGTTCGGCTCGGGAACGTGCGCGTTCCCTGACCGGCCATGGGCGGAGTATCGACGAAAATCTGAGTGGAAAGTTGTCTGTTGAGCTGCGAAAATGTTGCATTGAATGCAACACTTGAGTCTGGCTTGGATACCCTCGAACGGAGTCTCTCGGAACGCACGCTGCAATACCTGGTCGCGATCGCGGCATTCGGCGGAATGCGTCAGGCGGCACTTGGCCTGCATGTAAACGTGTCGACGATCAGCCGGCAAGTCGCCCTTGCGGAGCGCGAGCTTCGGCTTTCGCTCGTCACGCGTCGTGGGCGAAACATGGAGTTGACCGAAGCGGGTCAGATGGCGGTCGATTATTTCCGCGATTGCGAGCGCAATGCCCGCCGATTTCGCGCTCAACTCGAGGAATACCGCGGCCTGCGGCGCGGGCAGGTTACCATCGCCGCAGGCGAGGGCATCGTGACTAGTCTGGTGGCGGTTGCCCTGAAACCCTTCCTCGACAGATACCCCGGCATCGTCGTGGAGTTGCGCACCGGCTCGCTTCCCCAGCTCATCTCCATGATCCGTGAGGACCTGGTCGACATCTGCGTGTCCATCGGTGCTTCGACCGATCCGACTCTGAACGCGCGCATGTTCCAGAGCGAGCCCTTATGCGCGATCTTTTCGGTCGACCATCCGATGTCGTCGCGCAAATCGGTGAAGATGGAAGATCTCGCCAACGAGCGCCTGGTCTTTATGCCCGAGGAGTTCGGGCTGCAGGCCCATGTCAACGCGATCCTCGCCGATATCGGACGCACGTACATGCCTGCATTTCGCTGTGATCGGTTTTCGACGGCCGCTGCAATTGCGGCACAGAACCTGGCTGTTGCATTCATGACGCGCGGCGCAGCCCAGGAGAGAATTGCCTCGGGTCAGGTCAAGGCCGTGCCGATCGACCATCCAATCGCGCGTACATTTGACCGCTACGTGATAACACGGGCCGGACGGCGACTTGGCCCGGCCGCGAACTATCTCCTGCGGGAAATTGTCAGGCTAATGTCGACTGTGTAGCAATAGAAGCAGCACCGGTTGTATTCAGCACATTCGCACCTCGGCATTTTTGCAATCGACATAGCGGGGCGGACGACTGTTGTTTCCTCGTTCGTGCAGGCTCGAACGTCTCTTGCGGGTCCGATCACGGCCCTTCATGAGGTAACCCCGAAGCAATCACAGCCCTGATCTAATACCGACCGAGAGATCGGATCTAGACACATATCAGCCAATCGCCGGCTCGTGCGTCGCGATCATCGGCTCGACGTCGAAGCCCGCGGCGCGCCATGCCTCGATGCCACCTGCAAGCGGCAACGCCAGCTTGATGCCGGACAGCCGCAACTGCCTGGCCACGGACACTGCAGATACTTCGTTCGGGCACGCACAATAGATGACGAGTGTCCGGTTCGTTCCATGGCGCTCCATGATCTGGCGGGTCTTTCGTTCGTCGCCAATTACCGCGCCCGGAATGAGGAATGGATCGAGCATCCGTCGCTCGGCGGAGCGAATATCGATCACAACCGGCCGCGGATGGTTCGCGAGCAAGGCATGCAATTCGCCCGCGCTGATCCGCGCCTTACCGAGCGCGTTTGCCAGCATGAGTCTGCGGCAGTAGCGGTACAGGACATACAGCACCGGAACGATGACGACGACGATCAGCGCTCGCCAGCCAAGACGGGCGACAAACGCGAAAATCGCATCGATCTGCGAAGCGAATAGCGTGCCGATCGCCAGTCCGATCGACGCCCACAGTGTGATGCCCGCACAATCGTGCAAGACAAACGAGCGCAACCTGACGGCCATCGCACCGCATAGCGGAACGGCAACGAGGGACAGGCCGGGCACGAATCTCGCAACGATGAGCACACGAACGCCCCATCGCCCGAAAAAGCGCTCTGTCGTCCTGACGCATGCTTCGCGGGACTGCGACAGCTTGCACACGGTATGAAGCGTGCGCTTGCCGTACCGTTTGCCGCCCTGAAACCAGACCAGATCGCCGAGAAAGCCGCCAATCACGGCGGCGCCGAGTATCGTCGAGAAATGCAGCAATGTCGAAGATGCAACATGCGTGACGAGCGCAACGCCTGCACCGACCGTGATCAAAGTCGGTATGGCAGGCAGCGGCAGGCCGAGCGAAGCGCCGAACACATTCAGGAATACGATCAACGTACCGTACCGCGAAATCATTTCATGCGACATCATGGCGTTCTCCTTGAGGCTCGCACATACCCGATCTCGAAGATCGTTCCTTGTTCCGCTTGAATCCGTCTGCCCGCCGCCGGCTACTCGCTGGCCGTGACCGTGATCTTCCGGCTCACAGGAAGTATCGCAACGCATTACCTGGTGACGGACGGCTCCCGCTCCTGCTCCCGCTCCCGCTCCCGCGAGCGTTTCGCTAGCGGAAAAGCGTCCGCGCCTCGGCCTTCCGTTTCATTGACGTCCTGCCGATAGCGGTGAACGTCCCGCGTGACGAAGCCGATTTCGCGGTTCGGGATATCGAACCAGTCCGGGTGTCCGAACGAACGCCGAATATCCTCGAGGCCGCTCGCCCAATGCTCGCGCATCGTGTCCTTGCTGAATTCATAGTCCTTGTAGTGCCCCTCGAACGCCTTGTTCTTGTAGATCAGGTGCACGACGTTCACTGCGCTGCCATCGGCCGTCTTCTGCGCCTCCTGCAACAACGGATGCGCACGCCGCACGTGTTCGGGAATGTGTTCGAGCAGCGCCTTGATCATCTGCGCATGCTTCTGGTTCTGCGACATGAACGCAGTGATGGCTCGCGTGCGGCTTGAATACTGAATGTCCTTGGTACGCTCGCTGACGTCGAGGAAATCGCCGGGCAACTTGCCTCGCGAGCTCCACAGATCGATCTGGAAAACGAGCGTGTCCTTGTGCTGGCTTTCCCTGATGATTTCGGTCAGCGGCGTGTTGGAAACCAGTCCGCCGTCCCAGTAGAACTCGCCATCGATCTCGACCGCCGGAAAGCCCGGCGGCAGCGCGCCGGAGGCGATGAAATGTTCGGGTGCGAGACGCATTTTCGAATTGTCGAAATAGACGAGATTGCCCGTTCTCACATTGACCGCGCCGACGGATACGCGAATGTTTCCGTCATTGATGCGATCGAAGTCTGCGTACCGCAACAGCGTTTCACGCAACGCCGACGTATCGTAATAGCTGATCTGGTCGGGGCGTTTCCTGCCGAACCCGGCGAAAGGCGCATGCGAGCGCGGGGAGAAAAAACCGTCCTGGCCTTCCATCAACGTGCGCGTTGCGGCCCATGCGCTCGACCACCTGCGTCCGATGTCTTCCAGCCCGGGCCACGCCGACACGTAATTGCCGAAGTGCGAGAGAGGATCGGTCGGCTGACTGACGGTGTTCCAGAAGCCGCGCAGTGCTTCCGTTCGATCCGTGGGCGCATTGCCTGCGATGATCGCCGTGTTCAGCGCACCGATCGATACCCCGGCGATGCGCGTCGGTTCCACGCCGACCTCGGCCATACCCTCGTATACGCCGGCCTGGTATGAGCCGAGGGCGCCGCCGCCCTGCAGCACGAGCCCGATTTCGTCATAAGCGGGAAGCTTGATGTGGGGAGGCTGCTTCAGCTTGTTACGCTGGCTCGAATACATGGCGTTCTCCTTACTGCATGAACCAGCCGTGGCTGACGACGATCGATTGCCCGGTGAGCGCGTTCGATTCGAAGCCGGCCAGGAAGGCAACCGTGTTCGCGACATCGACCAGCGACGTGAATTCGCCGTCGACCGTCTCTTTCAGCATGACGTCCCTGACGACCTGTTGTTCCGAGATGCCGAGGACCTTCGCTTGCTCGGGGATCTGTTTGTCGACCAGCGGGGTCCTGACGAAACCGGGGCACACGACGTTGGCACGCACCCGCCGTTGCCGACGATGTCGTCGGCAACGTTTCGCGCAGCCTCGAGATTCAGGTCCGCGATAACGACCATCGCGCCGTCCATCGCGAGCTTGCGCGCGCACACCGCGCCGATACCGCTTGCCGCGCCCGTCACGAGCGCGATCTTGTCATCCAGTGCCATACGTCCTCCGGGAGCTTATTGGTTGACTGCGAGTTTCAGCGACTCGGCAGGGGCGAGATAGTCATAGGCCACTTCGCCGATATCGAGCGTGAGATGCGCAATGATGTGGCGCGCGCCGATCACGCGGCGAACCGGCAGATCGGCGACCGATGCGAGTGCGTGCGGATGCAGCTCAAGCGCGGCAGGTCCCTCCCATGCGCCGATCACGTCGACATCGCGCAGGAAGAAGCGAACCAGTTCGCAAATGCGAGCCGAACCATCGACGTGCGGAATGACTTTGAGCAGGTAGTTGGGCGTGTCGGCGAGCTTGCGGCGCTCGATCGCCGTGTCGAGGGCGCGATACTTGTAGCCCATCGTTCCGGTGGCGATGCGCTGCGTGCCGTAGTCGAGCGTCCCGAGCAGCGTGTCCTTGCCATCGACGCAGAGCGTCGGCGACGCCAGCTTCTTTGGAAATCCCCAGATTTCGCGTCCGGCCGCGATCGGCCCTTCATCGTCGAGGTACATCGCGTGCGTGAAATTGGCTCGATTGCCGTCCTCATCGAGGACGGAGATCACCTGACCGCTCTCCGTGTAGTCGCCGAATCCGGACGAATCGGGCATGCGAATGAATTCGTAATGAACGATGGGATGGTCGACTGTCAGCGGTTCCGGAACGACGGATCGAAGGGCGTCCATGTCCGTCTCGTACGAAACGATGAAGTACTCCCGATTGATGAAGCGAAAGGGCGGACGCGGATATGCCGGGTTATGCACGGGCATCGCAAACGCGTTGTGGCGGATGTCTTCTTCTGTCACGGATCGTTCCTCGGTTGGGGAGGTGCGGTGTCACACCCATCGCGCCAGCCTCGGCCGGCACGGCCAATGACGTGCGAGGACGCAGCGCGGCGCAGACTTGCCGCGCGCGGTTGCACGTTGCTCTTGCGGTGACGCGCTTGTTTCCCGGATGCAGCGCGCGGCATATGCGGCCACCGTCAGGGCCAAGCGTAGTCGATGTGGTCTTGCGGCAGTAGCGCTGCGATGGACCTCACCATGTTGTCCTGGCGACAACAATCGACGACAGGAGGTGCGGGAAGCAATGATCGAGGTGTGGCAATCCGGTGCCACTCGAAAGACGACATCGGTCGTTGCTGGCGGCGACGTCGACGCAGAGGGGCTGCACATCGCCGTTGTCTGCCGCGTCTGCGGTGCGCCTTCCAGCCAGAAGCACGAAACTGTAGTGGTCCGACGCGGGGCCGGAAGACGACGGATTCGCTATAGCGCGATGATGGCGTGGCTCGACGAACCGGCTTCAGGTTCTCCGAGCATTGCTTTCAGATCTCGCTCGATCGTGCCGCACAGCGTCGAAATGGGAACATCGTTCGCGCCGCCTTCGAACGGATTCTCCGTGCTTTCGCCAACTTGATCGAGCGACGTGTACATCCACGACACCGCGACACTGCATGGCACCACCAGCCAGACCATATTGCCGTGCATGAAGCCGCTCACGCCATCGTTCAGACGGTTGAATTCGTTCAGAAGACCGAACGGAAGCGACAGGCAAAAAAACCGGACGAACAGGGAACTGACAGTCGCGTACTGACGCGGATAGGGGAAATTCTTGAAACGTTCCGATCGTGACTGGAGATCGATGAAGTCTCCAATGGCTTTCTGAAGTTCCATATGGAAATTCGAATTCAGATGGCCGGCCATGTGAAGTGCTTTTAGCGAACTGCCTTGCAGGCCCAGCACGAATGTCGTAATGGAAGCGGACGAGAGAGCCTGTTCCGCTTCAGAAGGAGACAAGTATTTGGGCAGTATTTCCTTGACGTCCTTTTCCCATTCCGGCACGCGATAGAAGCGACGGTACTCCGCGTTGTGGCGCTTGTTCGTGCTTTCCCAGACACGAGGACGGCGCAGGTCGTATCGCAGCGCGGTCAACCAGGCGAGGTGTCGATAGACCAGCTTTCTGGCAACCTCTTCATCCGTCACGAAGTCGCGCGTGAATTGCCCCCAGCGACGGCTTTTGCCCTGGATGTCGGTCCATATGTCCAGCGCATCCATTGCCCGGTTGTACGTCTGGACGTTCTTGAAGCCAACGATAAACGACGTCGCGGTTCCGAGGAGGACCACGATCGTCAGGGGTATCGACAGCCATGTGACGGAAAAGAATTGATACAGGATGACCGGCACGGAACCGAAAATGAGAAGCTCGTAAATCTTCCAGCGAGTCCAGATCAGAAATTCCGATAGTTTGTACGATTTGCCGAGATGCATTTTATTTGCCTCATCGATAACTCAGGTGGGTGACGAATATGGCGCGTTGGTCGCGCGCGATCTTCCGTCACGCATCATGCCTGCGATCGATTCGGCCGGGATGAGGTCGATTGGTGCCAAGGAGGCAACATCGTGAGCACGCTTGCGGATCTACTGCGCAATGCCGCGTCGACCTACGATGACTTCGCGCGACGACGTTTTCGTTTTGCCTGTTTGGCTTGCAACAGGCATCCATCGACATCGCAATTCTCCAACCGAGGGCAATCATCATGTCGCAGAAAATCTTGATAGTGGGCGCGGGCTTCGCCGGCGTGTGGGGCGCACTGAGCGCGGCGCGCGTCCTGGATGGCGCCGGTGTGACGAGCAGCGACATTGAAATTACGTTGATCTCGCCGAAACCGGAATTGCAGATCCGGCCGCGGTTGTACGAAAGCGAGCCGCAGCGAATGGCTGCACCGCTTCTGCCGCTGTTCGATGCCGTCGGTGTGAAATTTCTCGAGGGTAGCGTCGAAGAGATTGCCGTTCGGGAGAAGACGGTCAGCGTGGCTTGCTCCAACGGCCAAAAGCGTTTGCTCGCGTACGACAGGCTGTTGTTGACCAGCGGCAGCAAGTTGAGCAGGCCGCCGGTGCCGGGGCTGGCGGAGCATGCGTTTTCCGTCGATCGTATCGAGGACGCGGTAGCGCTCGATGAGCACTTCGCGGCGCTGGCCAAACTGCCGGATTCGCCGGCACGCAATACCGTCGCAGTAGTTGGCTGCGGCTTTACGGGTATCGAGGTCGCCACCGAATTGCCCGCGCGATTGCGCGAGAGATTAGGCACGGATGCGACGATTCGGATCGTCGTGATCGGTGCGCAGGCTGAAATCGGCCCTGATCTCGGCCCCAATCCTCGGCCTTACGTCGCTGAAGCCTTCGACTTGCTGGGTGTCGAGGCCGTACTCGGATCGCGCGTCGTGTCGGTGGGGGCGGACGGCGTTCGCACCGCGTCGGGCACCCATATCGAAGCCATGACCGTGATTTGGGCGGGTGGCATGCATGCCAGTCCGCTGACGGCGCAAGTCTCCTCGCATCTCGATTCGCTCGGACGCGTCGAAGTAACGCGTGATCTTCGTGTAGCCGAAGCGCCGCATGTGTTCGCGGCGGGCGATGTGGCCCGAGCGCGGAGCGACAATGACGGGCACCATGCATTGATGTCGTGCCAGCACGCGATCGTAATGGGGCAATTCGGCGGGTACAACGTCGCCGCCGACTTGCTTGGTGCGCCGACGCTGGAATACACGCAGCCGTTCTATGCGACATGCGTCGATCTTGGTGAATGGGGTGCTGTTTATTCGGAAGGCTGGGACCGTGAGATCAAACTGACGCATGCCGAAGGAAAGGCGCGCAAGCAAATGATCAACACGCAGTGGATCTATCCGCCAGCACCGAATCGCGCCGACGCACTGGCAGCAGGTAATCCGCAAGCCTCCTTCGGCTGACCTGCCGGCGTCCCCGTACGTGTCGTGCGATGCGCGGCGGGGACGTCACACACATGGCAGCAGCAATGAACGCCATCCACCGACAAGAGGCCGTTGCCATGCTGCCGGCGGTTTGTCAGTCAACGACGGTCACGATATTGAAGGTACCTTGTCTGGCCATCTTTGCGTACGGGCACAAGCGCTCCGCGGTTCGAACCATTTCTTCCGCGATGCTGCGATCGATGCCGGGCATCCGGACCCGGACATCGACGAGCAATGCATAGCCTCCGTCCATCGGGTCGCGGCCGAATGAAACCTGCACCTCCACGGCCATATCGGTAATGGCCATTTCGGCACGTTTTTCGAGCAGATTAAGTGCACCGTGGAAGCACGCGGCGAAGCCCGCCGCGAACAGCTGCTCCGGATTGGTTCCGTTGCCAGGCCCGCCAAACTCGGTCGGAAGGCGCAGATCGACAGCGAGATTACCATCGTCAGAGCGGACTACTCCGGATGCACGGCCGTGTCCCGTCTCGCCGCCGGTTACAGTAACGGTCGTCGCATACAGAGATTGAAAATCCCGACCGCGATACCGGTCGAGCAGGGAAAGAGGAGGGGCTTGCAGCGTCTTGTCATCCATGATGCAGGCTCGCGTTCAGAGAGACGCCCCGACCCTAGATCGTTCATTCGGCGAAGCGTTTTGCAAAAAAGGGCTGCGCTACGCGCGCAGATGGCGGCTTCAAGAAGCGGTGCGGGTCGAACCATCGTATGAGGAATGCGGCACTCGCCGCGTGTAGCCCGGATTCCTGGTTCGTCGACGGAAAGGCGCTTTCATGCTAGCGGAGCGCAAATGGCGACGGTATAGCCGTTCGAGGCGATTGTATGTTTCCCGTTGAACACCAATCCGAACGCTGGCACGAGAAACGCGATCGCCTGCGGTGCACCGGGTCGAGGACTGCCGCCGCTCACCGGCCGCGCAGTTGTTGCGTGCCGCGCGTCATCAATCCAAGCATGCACGCAGTGTTTGTGCGAGACGGTGCGCTTCGTCCGCATCGGCGATGTTTGCAAATCCGATGATGAGGCCGCGCGGCGTTTGTCGCGTATGACTGTTTGAATACCAGATCGAAAGCGGCAGGACCGCAAGTCCCGCGTTGCGGGCACGCGCTGCAACGGCGACGTCGTCGACCGGTCCTTCCGGCCCCTCTGCGAACCGCACCGCGAACTGAATGCCGCCGGGCGGCAATTCGACGATCAGCCGCTCGCCGAACGCCTGCCGCAATGCGCGCACGATCAGCGTGCGCCGCTCGCCGTACAGCGTACGCATCCGCTTCAGATGCCGGGCAAAGTGCCCCTGTTCGATGAAATCCGCGAGGGCCGCCTGCAACAGCGTTGGCGAGCCGGCATTCATGCTGCATGCCACTCGTTCGACGCGCTCCACCGCACGCTCCGGCACAACCGTATAGGCAAGCCTTAAACCGGGGTACATCGCCTTGCTGAAGGTACTGCAATAGATCACGCGATCACACCGATCGAGACTCTTTAGCGCCTGCAGCGGCCGTCCGAGATAGCGAAACTCGCTGTCGTAGTCGTCCTCGACGATCCAGCCCGATTTTTTTTCGGCCCAATCCAGCAGCGCGATGCGTCGGACAAGGGATAGCGTGTGCCCGAGTGGGCTCTGATGCGACGGCGTCACCAGTGCGAAGCGTGCCTGCGCGTCCAGTTGCATGCCGCGCTCGACATCGATCCCTTCGGTGTCCACCGGCACCGGGACGAGTTGCACGCCGGTTTCTGACAGGAAACTGCGTGCGAGCAGATAACCGGGATCCTCGAACCATACACGGTCGTTCGGGCGCGCGAGGCTGCGCAGTACGAGTTCCAGCGTTGCGCGGTAACCGCTGGTGATGAACACCTGTTCCGGCATGCAGGTGACGCCGCGCGACAGCGTCAGATAGGTTGCAATGTGTTCGCGCAGCGGCCGATAACCGGCCGGATTCGGGTAGCCCAGCAGTGCGCGTTCGCCGCTGCTCGCGCGCTGGGAAACGAGCCGGTGCCAGACCTTGCGCGGAAATGCGTCGAATGCGGGGAGCCCGGGTTGCAACGGACGCGGCTCACCGCTCATCGCGACGGCGATTGGCTGCGGACGCCGTGGAGGCTGACTGTCGCGCGACATGTCCGACGCCTGAAACGAGGCGGAGTCGTCGGTGCGCTTGGGCGGCGGCCGCGTCACCGATTTCGGCAGGGAAGGCGAGACGAATGTCCCTGCCGCGCCGCGCATTTGCAGATATCCCTCGTCGACCAGGATCGTGTAAGCCTGTTCGACCGTGCCGCGCGCCGTGCTCAGTTGTGTCGCGAGACCACGCAGCGCGGGTACGCGATCGCCGGGACGCAGATGACCCGCGGCGATCGCTGTTCTGAAGCGCTCACAAATCTGCAGATAAATCGGCAACTGATTTTGCCGGTCGATCTCGATGGTCAGCGTGGATGTTTGCTCAGGCATCGCGATCTCGTGAGTAACGGGGCACGGACATGGCATGGACTAGTCCGATCGACAATTCTTGGCACTTATGGATAGGACATGATTCTTCCACAATTAAGCCACGCGATGCGACGGTCATGACCGACTTCATCGGATACGGCGCCCGTTACGGACCTCACGCGTTCCTATCAAAACCTTTCGTCAGGAGATTTTGCGATGAAGATCGTTGTCATCGGCGGTTCGGGCCTGATCGGCTCGCGTGTCGTCACGTTGCTCGGCGAAGCGGGCCATCAGGCGCTTGCGGCATCTCCGCGCACCGGCGTCAACACCATCACGGGCGAAGGCCTGACCGACGCGTTGACGGAGGCGGATGTTGTCGTGGACGTGGCGAATGCGCCGTCGTGGGAGCCGCAGGCGGTGCTGGACTTCTTCCGCACGTCGGCACGCAATCTCGGCAAGGCGGAAGTGGCCGCCGGCGTGCGCCATCACGTCGCGCTGTCGATCGTCGGCTGCGACCGCATGCCGGAGAACGGCTATTTCGCGGCGAAGGTCGCGCAGGAACAGGCGATCGAAGCAGCGGGCGTTCCGTACACCATCGTTCGCGCGACGCAATTCATGGAATTCATCGGCGGCATCGCGGATGCCGGCGCGGAAGACGGCACGGTCCGCATCGGCGACGGGCTGTTTCAGCCGATCGCCGCGGAAGACGTGTCGGCATTCGTCGCGCAGACCGCGCTCGCCGCGCCGCAGAACGGCACGATCGAGATCGCGGGCCCGGACCGCGCGCCGTTCGCGGAGATCGTCGCGCGCTATCTGAGGTCGATCGGCGACACGCGCGCGGTGGTGACCGATCGCGACGCCCGCTACTACGGCGGCCGCGTCGAGGAGAAATCGCTGGTGCCGCTCGGCCCTGCGCGACTCGGCCGTATCAGCCTCGACGAGTGGCTCGCAAGAAACTGATTCGCGTTCTCAAGTGTGGCGGTTCGTTGGCTCCGGCCAGCGACGGACAATCGGAATGAGCGGTATGTCTGGGGAAGCTGAAATGAATCAATCGGATACAGCGGAGCACGGCGCTCGTCGAGACCTGGCCGGTCGTGCCGATGCACTTTCGGCGAGCTTCGGTGCGAGCTACGCGGGCATCCTTGCTTTTGTCGCGGTGGCGAGCGAGGGCAGTTTTACGAAAGCCGCCGAGCTGCTCGGCGTCGGACGGCCGGCCGTGAGCCGCAACGTGCAGAAGCTGGAGGCGCAGTTGAGCACGCGGCTGTTCCAGCGCACCACGCGCACGACCGAACTGACGTGCGAAGGCCGGCGATTCTTCGAGAACTGCCATCAGGGCGTGGCACAGATCGTGGAAGCCATGAACGACATGCTGGAGTTACGGCAGGGGCCGCCGCGCGGCCTCATCCGCATCAGCTCGGCCGTGGGGTTCGGCAGGAAGATCGTCGCGCCGCTGCTGGAAAAATTCGCGCAGGCCTACCCGGACATCATCATCGATCTGCTGCTCGATGACCGGCCGATCGACCTGGTGTCGGAGCGGATCGACGTGTCGTTCCGCAACGGGCGCATCGAGGATTCGAGCATCATCGCCCGGCAACTGATTCCGATGCAGATGGCGCTCTGCGCGGCGCCGTCGTATGTCGCGCGGCATGGCCTCCCGCAGCGCATCGACGACCTCGACCAGCACGAGTGCATCAATTTCCGCTTTGCGAGCGGTCGCGTGTTCGAATGGGAGTTCAATGTCGACGGCCGCACGCAAAAGTACCTGCCGACGTCGCGCCTCACGTTCAACGACGCGGATCTGGTGTTGCGTTCGGTGCTGAACGGAGCGGGCATCGCGCAGATGGCGGGCTACCAGATCCGCGACCATCTCGCGTCGAAGGAGCTCGTCGTCGCACTGGCGAAGCATGTGCCGGAGGATCGCGGCCACTACATCTGCTATCTGAGCCGGCAGCATCTTCCGACGCGCATCCGGATCTTCGTCGACTTCATGACCGAGCAGATTCGCGCGCTCGATCTGAACTGCATGACCCGGTTCAATCCTGACATGCAGGCGATTCCATCGGCGGGGCTGGCGGCTTGAAGCGTGCGTGACGGACGGGCGGCCGTTCGCATCGCAGTGCGGGAAGACGGGCGTGCGTTTTGCGTTTCGGACGCTCCGGGGCAGGATCGGATAGCCTTGCCGGCATTGGCTCACGTCACGGGCGCGATTCAAACTTAAACGAATTGTGACCCCTGCCGCCGGCAAAATTTTGCACAATGGCGACAGCGCGGCGTTGCTGCCGCCATTCGCCTTCCCCGGCAGGCCGGCCTGCCGGCCCGGAGAGGGCAGCCGAAAGAACCTTCGCACCCAACCGTGAGCCCCCGACCGACGTGCCGCCGCCGACCGCCATGGACCACCCCAAACGCATCCTGATCGTCGAAGACGACGCCGACATCGCCGACGTGCTGAGCCTGCACCTGCGCGACGAGCGCTACGAAGTCGTGCACAGCGCGGACGGCACGGAAGGCCTGCGCCTGCTCGAACAGGGCAACTGGGACGCGCTGATCCTCGACCTGATGCTGCCCGGCGTCGACGGCCTGGAAATCTGCCGGCGCGCCCGCGCGATGGCGCGCTACACGCCGATCATCATCACCAGCGCGCGCTCGAGCGAGGTGCACCGGATCCTCGGCCTCGAGCTCGGCGCCGACGACTATCTGGCGAAACCGTTCTCGGTGCTCGAGCTCGTCGCGCGGGTCAAGGCGCTGCTGCGGCGCGTCGACGCGCTCGCGCGCGATTCGCGGATCGACGCGGGCACGCTCGACGTGGCCGGCCTGTCGATCGACCCGATCGCGCGGGAAGCGAGCGTCGACGGCACGCGCATCGACCTCACGCCGCGCGAATTCGACCTGCTGTATTTCTTCGCGCGGCATCCGGGCAAGGTGTTCTCGCGGATGGACCTGCTGAACGCGGTGTGGGGCTACCAGCACGAAGGCTACGAACACACGGTGAACACCCACATCAACCGGCTGCGCGCGAAGGTCGAGGCCGATCCGGCCGAGCCCGTGCGGATCCTCACCGTGTGGGGGCGCGGCTACAAGCTCGCCGCGCCGGACCAGCGGGACGCATGTTGACGTCCTCACCCGCCTAAAGGCAGGTGATTCCCACACCTGGCGATGCACGTCCGCATCGGAGAATGTTCAGCGCAGCGTTGATATCACGATCATGCTCGACACCACAGTCACTGCAGGCCCACTCTCTTATTCGCAGTCCCGCGATACCTTTCGGCCGCGTCGTGCTGTCTTTCGATCCGCACGCCGAACAGGACTGGGTAGAACCGCTTTCGTCGACTTCCTCGAACGTGGCCCCGTGCGCCATCGCTTTGTAACGGAGCTTGTTTCGGAAGGACGACCAGGACGCGTCGTAGACGCTCTTCGCCATCCTGGTTCTGGCAAGTTTGACGGCAGATACGTTGCCAACCGCGATGTAATCGAAGCGCCGCACCAGATCGAGCGCGAGCTTATGCTGGAAATCGGCACGGGCATTCGCGACCTTGGCGTGCAACTTCGCGATATGCCGCTTGTGCTTGCGCGCCCGTTGCGCTTTCGCCAGTTTCTCCGCCGCGCGTCGGCCGAATCGGTCATTGGGCAGCTTCTCGCCCGTCGAAAGTGTGGCGAAGTCTTTCAGGCCAAGATCGATGCCAACACCGGAACGGACCGGGCGGGCCTGCACATCGGGCATCTCGATCACGATGTTGAGATACCAGTTGCCGCGTGCATCCTGCGCAAAGTTGGTCCCGTCCTTGATCTTGCCTTCGGGAAGCGGTCGGCTGTTGAACACGCGGAAGGTGTTGCCGGCAAAGCGAAACGCGTCGCCTTCGCGCTTCAGGTCGCGCCCCTTCAGCGGCACCCAGCCCAGCGATTTCCTGCCGCGATAGCGCAGGCAGGGCCGACGGTGCTGACTGCGCGACTTCGCGTACTGCTCACACGTTGCATTGACAGTGCCGGAGTGGATGCCGAGTTCCTTGCTACTGCCGGTGGTCAACACGTTCAGTTCAAAACCCGTCGGCCATTTCTTGCTCCACTTGAGCGCATGCTTCTGCGTGTCGTTGCAGAAGTTCCAGACGTAGTTCACCGCACGGCTCTGCTTGTTGAGCAGTCCGTTGAGCGACTTCACGCGGTAGCGGTAGACAAGGATCATGCCGGTGATCCTAACCCGTGGAAGCAGCTGCCTGTCAACAGCACGCCTTTCCTTCCCGCCATCAATGGCGGGGTTTCTCGGAGCAAATTCTGATGAAACTGACCCTCACCCAGCGGCTGTCGTGCGTGTTCGCGGTGTTGCTGCTCGCGTGCTCGGGCGCGTCGGCCTGGCTGCAGATCCGTGCAAACGACATGCGCGAGAAGGAAGTCGTGCAGGGCCTGTCGCGCGATCTCGCCGCGCACATCGCGAGCAGCACGCCGCTGATGGACGCGAACGGGCTGCGCCCGGACGCCGTGCGCACGCTGTTCGGCCAGCTGATGGGCGTGAACCCGAGCGTCGAGGTGTACCTGCTCGACAACGCGGGGCGGATCGAAGGCGACGACGCGCCGCCGGGCCACGTGAAGCGCGAGCGCGTCGATCTCGCGCCGGTGCAGCGCTTCATCGCGGGCGACCCGCTGCCGATCCTCGGCGACGACCCGCGCAGCCCCGACGCGCGCAAGGTGTTCAGCGCCGCGCCGCTGCAGCGCCCGGGACAGCCGCCGTCCGGCTACATCTACGTGGTGCTGCTCGGTGAGGCGCACGACCGGCTGGTCGCGCGCGTCGACGCCGGCAACGTGCTGCGCACGACGCTGTGGTCGATGGCGGTCGTCGCGCTGCTCGGCCTGCTCGCGGGCCTGACCGCGTTCAGCTTCATCACGCGCCCGCTGCGCCGGCTGACCGACGCGATGCGCCGCTTCGACGCGAACGGCGCGCCCGACACGCAGCCGGCGGTGCCGCGCTCGCCGCCGGGGCGGCGCGGCGACGACATCGCGGTGCTCGAATCCGCGTTCGCGCAGATGGCCGACCGGATCGGCGAACAGTGGCGCGCGCTGACGCGCCAGGACCAGCAGCGGCGCGAACTGATCACGAATATCTCGCACGACCTGCGCACGCCGCTGACGTCGCTGCACGGCTATCTGGAGACGCTGTCGCTGAAGTCCGACACGCTCGCCGAGACCGAGCGCCGCCGCTACCTGTCGATCGCGCTCGCGCAGAGCACGAAGGTCGGCCGGCTCGCGCAGGCGCTGTTCGAACTCGCGCGGCTCGAATCGGGCGGCGTGCAGGCCGAGCGCGAGCCGTTCTCGCTCGTCGATCTCGTGCAGGACGTGTTCCAGAAGTTCGAGCTGGCCGCGCAGTCGCGCGGCGTCGCACTGCATGCGCGGATCCCGCCGCGCGTGCCGGTCGTATCGGCCGATCTCGGGATGATCGAGCGCGTGCTGACCAACCTGCTCGACAACGCATTGCGGCACACGCCGCAGCACGGCGAAGTCGAAGTGGCGCTGACGCCGCAGGACGATCGCGTGGTGGTGACCGTATCGGATACCGGAGAAGGGATTCCGCAGGCGCGGCGCGAAGGATTGTTTCAACGGCCGCAGCGGCCGATGAGCGGCGGCACGGCGACGAGCGGCGGGCTCGGGCTGCTGATCGTGCACCGGATGCTGGTGCTCAACGGCAGCGGGATCCGGCTCGTCGATCGGGACGGACGCGGCGCGGTGTTCGAGTTCGCGCTGCCGGTTGCGCATCCGGCGCCGGGCGAAACGCGTTGAAATCCGGCGGCGATCTGCCCGCGCGCTTACCGGCCGCGCTTGCGCCGCACGTCGCTCGGCGTCGTGCCGGTCCAGCGCTTGAACGCGTGGCGGAACCCGACCGCATCGCTGAAGCCGAGCGTCAGCGCGATGTCCTCGGTGCTGAGCGTCGTGGTGCTCAGGTAGTCGATCGCGAGCGCCTTGCGCACGCTCGTCAGCAGCTCGCTGTACGACGTGCCTTCGGCATCGAGCTTGCGGCGCAGCGTGCGCGACGTCATGCACAGCGTGTCGGCGATCGCGTCGATGTCCGGGAACTGCCCGGGCGTGCGCGTGAGTTCCTGGTACACGCGGCGCGTGACGCCGGCCTGGCTGCGCAGTTCGTCGAGCAGGCGCGCGCAGTGCGACGACACCTGCGCGGCGGTGATCGGGTTCGCGAGCTGCGGCGCGCGTGCGAGCCACGCGGCCGGGTAGCTCAACACATGGTGCGGCTGGTCGAACGCGATCGGGCATTCGAGCGCGTCGGCGAGCTGCGCCGCGTGCGCCGGCTCCGGCTGAGCGAACTGCGCGCGGGCGGGCACGCACCACGCACCCATCACGTCCTTGATGACCGTCACGTGCAGCGCGAACTGCATGTCGATCAGGAAGCGGTACAGCGGCAAGTCGGGCTCGGGCAGCGCGGCTTCGTGCGGATCCGGGAACAGCCACGACGCGGTGTCGCCCTGTTCGACCCAGCGGATCGCGAGCATCCCGTTCGCGAGCTGGTGATATTTGACGGCCGAATCGAACGCATGCGCGAGCGATTCCGAGCACAGCATCGCGTAGCCGTACATCCCGTAGCTTGACGCATGCAGCCGGCGGCCGACGCGCACGCCGAGATCGGTGCCGTCGTAGCGGTCGAGCGCATTGCGCGCGGCGCTCAGGAACTGCCGCGACGACGTGAGCGTGAACGGATCGGTGACGGCGTCCGGCGACAGGCCGGTGCCGTCGAGCACCGCGGCCGGATCGAGGCCGAGTTCCCGGGCGACGCCGACGAGCACGGCCAGCTTGGCCGGCGAGAAGCGCTTCTCGCGCGACACGTGGGCGGGCGGGGCGTCGGGCAGCGACGCGGGGCCGGAGGCCGTCGGTTTCAAGAGCGCACTGCGCGGCATGGCGGGTTCAGCGTCCGATTCGATATCGTTCCGGTGCGCGATTCTGCGCCGGAACGCGTTGGGGCGCCATAGGGTTCACCCTGATGCACTGGCGTCTGCACGGACGAACACGGCATGACCGATGCACGGGCGGGAAGCGGCGACAGGCGGGTCGCCGCGCGCCCGCGTGTCCGTTTCGATCATCTTTTCGACCGCCCGGATCATTTTCAAAGCCGCGATGGCAGGCGATAGTCGCCGGTCAGGCGGCGGCTTTTGACCATACGGTGCGCGGGCCGCTGTGCGAACGGCGCTGCCCGGCGCCGTCCCCCGAGGAGCAGGACATGACGAAGAGACACTGGATCGGCTCGTACGGCTCGATCCCCGCCGAGATCGATGCCGATCGCCATCCTTCCGTAACCGCGTTGCTGGACGACGCGATGCGCCGCTTCGCGGAGCGCCCCGCGTTCCACGCGTTCGGCCGCACGCTCACCTATGCCGACGTCGACCGCCTGTCGACCGCGCTGGCCGCGTACCTGCAGCGGGTCGCGGGCGTACGCAAGGGCGACCGCGTGGCCGTGATGCTGCCCAACGTGCTCGCCTTTCCGGTGGTGTTCGTCGCGCTCGCGCGGATCGGCGCGATCCAGGTCAACGTGAATCCGCTCTACACCGCGCATGAGCTCGAACATCAGCTCAACGACGCGGGTGTCGAAGTGGCTGTGGTATGCGGCGGATCGATGGGCACGTTCGCCGATGTGGTCGGCAGGACGCGCATACGAACCGTGCTGAGCGTGGGCCGCGGCGATCTCGGCGTCGTCGATGCGCCGGCCGGCGCGTGCGATGCGCTGCCGCCCGGCTCGATCGCACTCGCGCACGCGCTGGCCGCCGGCGAATCGCTCGCGGTCGAGCCGGTCGCGCTCGGCGGCGACGATCTGCTGCTGCTGCAGTACACGGGCGGCACGACCGGGCTGTCGAAGGGCGCCGCGCTGTCGCATCGCAACCTGGTCGCGAACATCGAGCAGTTCGGCGCGATCGTGCCGGGCGCGCGGCAGCCGGGCGAGGAGGTCGTCGTCACGGCGATCCCGCTGTATCACATCTTCGCGCTGACGGTGAACTTCCTGTCCTACTTCGCGATCGGCGCGGAGAACTGGCTCGTCGCGAATCCGCGCGACATGGACGGCTTCATCGACGTGCTGAAGGCCGCGCGGCCGTCGGTGTTCGTCGGCGTCAATACGCTGTATGCGGGGCTCGCCGCCCATCCGCGGCTGAACGAGGTCGACTGGTCGCGGCTGAAGCTGTCGGCCGGCGGCGGCGCGGCGGTGATCGACGTGATTTCCGCGCGCTGGAAGGCGGTGACGGGCAACTTCATCCGCGAAGGGTACGGGCTGTCGGAAACGTCGCCGGTGGTCACGTTCAACCCGCAGTCGATCGACGCGTTCACGGGCACGACGGGCCTGCCGCTGCCGTCGACCGACGTGAAGCTGCTGGACGACCAGGATCGCGAGGTGGCGATCGGCGAAGCGGGCGAAATCTGCGTGAAGGGGCCGCAGGTGATGGGCGGCTACTGGCGCAAGCCGGACGCGAACGCGGCCGCGTTCACCACGGACGGCTACTTCCGCACCGGCGACATCGGCGTGTTCGACGCGGCCGGCTTCCTGAAGATCGTCGACCGCAAGAAGGACATGATCATCGTGTCGGGCTTCAACGTGTACCCGAACGAGGTGGAAGCGGTTGCGACCGCGCTGCCGGGCGTCGCCGAATGCGCATGCATCGGCGTGCCGGACGAGCGCACCGGCGAGGCCGTCAAGCTGTTCGTGGTGCCCGCGCCCGACGCGGCCCTGACCGACGCGCAGATCGTCGCGCATTGCCGCGCGAACCTCGCCGCGTACAAGGTGCCGAAGCTGATCCGCCTGGTCGACCGGCTCCCGAAGTCGACGGTCGGCAAGATCCTGCGCCGGGAACTAAGCCGCGCGGACTGATGGCGCCGACGCGCCGCGCGGCGGCCGACGTGCGGGCCGGCGTGCCGGCGCAAGCCCCGACAGTCCGCGCCGGGCCGCTCAAGTACAATGCGAGCGGTTCGACCGACGGGGACGCGATGACCGGTTCAGACTCACCTTCCGCCCAGCCCGGGCGTGCGCTGCCGTCGCCGAGCGCGACGGTGCCGATCTCGCTCGTCAACGGTTTTCTGGCGAGCGCGGGCGCGCAGCGCGACGTGGTCGAGCGCTACCTGCGCGGGGCCGGCATCCCGCTCGAGCTGCTCGGCGAGCCGCATGCGCGCGTGACGGAGGAGCAGTTCTCGACGCTGTACCGCACGCTCGCGATCGATCTCGACGACGAGATGCCGGGCATCTTCTCGCGCCCGTTGCGCGGCGGCACGCTGAAGTACCTGTGCCTGAGCCTGCTCGATGCGCGCAACCTCGAAACGGCGCTGCATCGTTTCGGCCAGTTCTTCCATATCCTGCTCGACGACTTCTTCGTAGACTCGAAGCGCGACGGCCTGGTCGCGCAGGTGCTGCTGCGACCGAACCCGGCCATCGGCCCGATCGGCGCGCTCGGCCAGGAGCTGATGCTCAAGCTCGTGCACGGCGTGTGTTCCTGGCTGATCGGGCAGAAGATCCCGCTGCTGCGGATCGAGCTCGCGTGTCCGCGGCCGCGCCATGCGGTCGAACACCTGTACTTCTTCTCCGGCTCCGTGCAATTCGACTGCGAACGCACGCTGATGCGCTTCAGCGCCGACTACCTCGACGCGCCGATCCGGCAGAGCAAGCGCAACCTGCGCAAGTTCCTCGCGCGCGCGCCGGGCGACTGGATCTTCGAATCGTTCAGCGAGCAGCTCGTGTGCCATCGCGTGCGGCAATACCTGTCGGCGGCGCTGCCCGACCTGCCGGTGATCGACGAGGCGGCCGAGCATCTGCATTGCTCGGTGCGCACGCTGAGCCGTCACCTCGCCGCCGAAGGCACGACATTCCAGGCGCTCAAGGACGAACTGCGGCGCGACATCGCGATCCAGCGGCTCACCGACACGCTCGACACGATCGCGGCGATCGGCGCCGATATCGGCTTCGACGATCCCAGCGCGTTTCATCGCGCATTCCGGCACTGGACGGGGAGTACGCCGGGGACTTACCGGCGGCGCGCGTAGCGCGGTTTTTTCAACCTCGCTCCCATAACCGGCATCCTTGTTTCGATCCCATGGACGGCTCCCGTCGGGGCGCGACTCATCGTGCGTGGGGCGGGCAGCCATTCGTCGACGCGCACCCCGGGGCCGGCCGGCATGACCTGCCGGCCCGGTGACATCACGAAGCGGCTCCTCGCCGCAACTGTCCGGTTTCGATCAGCTGCTGAAAGAAGTCGTTCATCGACTCGGCGAGCGGGCGGTAGTGGATCCCGAGTTCGTTGCGGCTGCGGCTATTGTCGGCGCGCCACGGCAGTCCGACGTTGCGGGCGACGACGCGGCGCGTCACGCCCTTGTTCACCAGCGGGCCGATCGACCACACGAGCCATTTGGGCAGGATGCGCCGCGGGATCGGGTAGTCGGCGCCATACCGTTCGAGCAGCGTCGCCGCCATCGCCGGCAGGCTCGTGTTGTGCCCCGACACGATGTAGCGGCCGTTCGCGTCCGGCAGGAACGCGGCCCGCAGGTGCGCGTCGGCGACATCGCGGACGTCGACCGCGCCCATGCCGAGATCCGGCACGCCCATTTTCATCGTGCCGTCGCCCATCTGCCGGACGATCTCGAAGCTCTCCGACGTCGCGTACGGATTGATGCCGGGCCCGATGACGAGCGACGGATTGATGGTCACGAGACGCCAGCGTTGCTGCGCGCCGGCGATCTGCCACGCTTCGCGCTCGGCCACCGTCTTCGAATACGAATACGGCTGATGCGTCAGCGATGAACTGGTATTCCAGTTCGCCTCGGTGAACACGCCGCTCGGCACCGCGTCGAGATCGGCGTTGTCGCCGTAGATCGCGGCGCAGCTGCTGGTCAGCACGACGCGCCGGACCGACGGCGTGCGGTTCACAGTGTCGAGCACGTTGCGCGTGCCGAGCAGCGCCGGGTCGACCAGTTCTTTCTGAGGATCACGAACGGAGACGGTGAACGGCGATGCGGTATGGAACACGGTGCCGCAACCGGCCATCGCGTCCGCATACGATCCCGGTTCGAGCAGGTCCGCGCGGAAATAGCGGATCGTGCCGGGCTGGCCGGCCGCGATGCGCTGCAGATACTTGAGCTTGTCGGGATCGTCGGGATGACGAACGGCCGCATGCACCGTCACGCCGGCTTCGAGCAACCGTTGCACGAGCCAGCCCGCGACGTAGCCGGTTGCGCCGGTCACCATCACCGGCAGGTCGGTATCGATATTCATCATCTTGGGTTCCGCGACGGACGATGTCGAACATGATGCCGCCTTGTTGCTGCCGGGGGAGGCGGCGCGGCGCGGGAGCGGCTGGCTGCCCGCTCCGCGCGCGAGGCCGCACTCAGGCTTTCAGTGCGCCGAAGATTTCAGTGAGCATCGACTTCGCATCCCCGAACAACATGCGGTTGTTGTCCTTGTAGAACAGCGGATTGTCGACGCCCGCATAGCCGGACGCCATGCTGCGCTTCATCACGATCGACGTCTTCGCCTTCCACACTTCCAGCACCGGCATGCCGGCGATCGGGCTCGACGGGTCGTCCTGCGCGGCCGGGTTCACGATGTCGTTCGCGCCGATCACCATCGACACGTCGGCCTCGGGGAAGTCGCCGTTGATCTCGTCCATTTCGAGCACGATGTCGTACGGCACCTTCGCTTCGGCCAGCAGCACGTTCATGTGGCCCGGCATGCGGCCCGCGACCGGGTGAATCGCGAAACGCACGTCGACACCCTTTTCGCGCAGCAGCTTCGTCAGTTCGAACACCGTGTGCTGGGCTTGCGCGACGGCCATCCCGTAGCCCGGCACGATGATCACGCGCTTCGCTTCGCGCAGCAGCTCGGCCGTTTCCATCGCGCTCACCGCGACCGCCTCGCCGGCCGGCTGCGCCGCGCCGCCGGCTGCCGCCGGTGCGCCCGCGCCGCTGCCGAAGCCGCCCGCGATCACGCTGATGAAGTTGCGGTTCATCGCGCGACACATGATGTACGACAGGATCGCACCGGACGAGCCAACCAGCGCGCCGATCACGATCAGCAGGTCGTTGCCGAGCATGAAACCGGTGGCTGCCGCCGCCCACCCGGAGTAGCTGTTGAGCATCGACACCACGACCGGCATGTCCGCGCCGCCGATCGCCATCACCATGTGCACGCCGAACAGCAGCGAGAGCACCGTCATCACGAGGAGCGGCAGCATGCCGTCCTGGATGGTTTCCGCATGCAGGAACGCGCGGCCGTAGTAGATCACGATCAGCAGCGCGGCCAGGTTCAGCCAGTGGCGTGCCGGCAGCAGCAGCGGCTTGCCGCCGATCTTGCCGGACAGCTTGCCGAACGCGATGATCGAGCCCGCGAAGGTGACCGCGCCGATCAGGATGCCGACGTAGATCTCCACTTCGTGGATCGCCTTCTCGGCGCCGGTGAGCTGCAGCGACGTATCGATATAGCTCGCGAAACCGACCAGGCAGGCCGCGAGACCGACCAGGCTGTGCATCAGCGCGACCAGTTCCGGCATCTGCGTCATCTGCACCTTCTTCGCGGCGTACAGGCCGACCGCACCGCCGACGACCAGCGCGGCGATCACGTACGGAATGCCCGCGGCCGACACGCGCGGGCCGGCCACGGTGGCCAGCACGGCGATCAGCATGCCGATCATGCCGAGCAGGTTGCCGCGGCGCGCGGTCTCGGGATTGGCCAGCCCGCCGAGGCTGAGGATGAACAGGATCGCGGCGCCGATATAGGAGACGGTAGTCAGGTTGGAAGTCATTGTTGTCGTCCCCTTATTTGCGGAACATCGCCAGCATGCGACGCGTCACCGCGAAGCCGCCGAACATGTTGACGGCCGTGAGCGTCAGCGCGCCCACCGCGAGACCGAGGATCAGCCCGGACGGACGGTCGCCGGCATTGGCCAGCTCGCCCAGCGGCGGCGCGACCTGCACCAGCGCGCCGATCGCGATGATCGACGAGATCGCGTTGGTCACGCTCATCAGCGGCGTGTGCAGCGACGGCGTGACGTTCCAGATCACCATGTAGCCGACGAAGCACGCGAGCACGAACACCGTGAAGTGCGACAGGAAGCTGGCCGGCGCGAACTGGCCGACCAGCAGGAACGCCAGTGCGCCGATCGCGAACACGATCGCGAGCGCCTTGGCCGACATCGGCTCGCCGCTGTGACCGTGGCCCTTGGATTTCGCCGGCGCGGCCGCGGCGGGTGCGGCAGCCTGCGGCTTGGGTGCGACGACCGCCTGCTTGATCGGCGGCGGCGGCCACGTGATGTTGCCTTCCTTGATGACGGTGAGGCCGCGGATCGCGTCGTCGTCGAAGTCGACGTTGATCGTGCCGTCCTTGCCCTTGCACAGCTCCTCGATCACGCGCAGCAGGTTGGTGCCGTACAGCGTGGACGCCTGGCGCGACAGGCGCGACGCGAGATCCGTATAGCCGACGATGGTCACGCCGTGGCGCACGACCGCCTCGCCGGGCACCGTGAGTTCGCAGTTGCCGCCCTGTTCGGCGGCCATGTCGACGATCACGCTGCCGGGCTTCATCGACTGCACCATCTCGGCGGTGATCAGCTTCGGCGCCGGCTTGCCGGGGATCAGCGCGGTCGTGATGATGATGTCGGCGTCCCTGGCCTGCTGCGCATACATCGCGCGCTGCGCCTGCTGGAAGCCTTCGCTCATCACCTTCGCGTAACCGCCGCCGCCCGAGCCTTCCTCTTCGTAGTCGACCTTGACGAACTCGCCGCCCAGCGACTTGACCTGATCGGCCACCTCGGCGCGCGTGTCGTTCGCGCGCACGATCGCGCCGAGGCTCGCGGCCGTGCCGATCGCGGCGAGGCCCGCGACGCCGGCGCCGGCGATGAAGACCTTGGCCGGCGGGACCTTGCCGGCCGCCGTGACCTGGCCGTTCAGGAAGCGGCCGAACGCATGCGCGGCCTCGATCACCGCGCGGTAGCCGCTGATGCCGGCCATCGACGTCAGCGCGTCCATCTTCTGCGCGCGCGACAGCGTGCGCGGCAGCGAATCGATCGCGAGCACCGTCGCGCGTTTCGCGGCCAGCTGCTGCATCAGTTCGGGGTTCTGCGCGGGCCACACGAAGCCGATCAGCGTGCCGCCTTCGCGCATCAGCGCGACTTCGTCGGCACTCGGCGGGCGCACCTTGAACACGATGTCGCTGCCGGACCAGAGCTCCGCCGCCGACGCGGCGATGCTCGCGCCGGCCGCGCGATACGCATCGTCGTCAAAATTCGCGCCGGCGCCGGCGCCGCTTTGCACGGCCACCGAAAACCCCAGCTTGATCAGTTTCTCGACCACTTCGGGTACGGTCGCAACGCGCCGTTCGCCGGTGGCTGTCTCCAGAGGAATCCCAATCTGTAGTGTCATAGTGTGAAAGATGGGTGATGGCCATTGCATTGCGCGCGGGCCGGTGCGTCAAGGTACCAGAATCATGTGTGTGTTTAGTGGTTCGCGCGACGGCTTGCGTTTAAAAAAGAACGATCGTTCGATGTGCGCGAATAGAGTATGCCTCATAACGGCGCCGCTATCGAGGACGAGCGCGTCGAGCGCGCGTTCGGTTCTACTGTTGCGTTTTATCCACGCGCGCGCAATATCGCGTCGGTCGAACGGATGTTGACCGCGTGCGCTTACTGCCGCTTTCGCGGTGCGGCGGTGTTGCTCGAGAGGGCCTGCGGGCGGCGGCACCCGGTGTGTTTTCCCATAACCGGGTTCCTTTGCGTGTTCCCATGGCCGGCTCCCCTCGGCGGCTGCCTGCGCGTGGAATCGTTCACATCTTCGCCGGGCACGATCGGGCTGGTCCCGAAACTCATATGCGCCTTTCAATAGCGGCCTGAAGCAATGCCGACCGGTCGGTAGGCCAATGACTGGCTGCTGACCGCCGTCGGCGCCGTCGGCACGTCGCGTCGAACGCCGGATCAATTCAGCAGGCACCAGATCGCGAGGAACGGTGCGTCGCCGGAGCGCATCGCGTGCAACGCTCCCGGCGGGTTGTGGATGCCGCCGCCGATCCCGGGATCGAACCACGCGCCGTTTTGCTGCCGGAATTCGCCTGCGGTCATCAGCACGTACGCTTCCTCCGGCGCATGACCATGATTCGGATATCTGACGTGCGGCATCATCAACGAGAAGCCGAGCTGGATGTCGTCGCGGCTCTCCGCGCCGCCGGGCCCGCAAATCATTCCGTTCACGTGGCCGTCGATATAGTTCGGACTACCGTCCTTTCCCGACGTGCGACGCGACCATCCCACGTCGGGCTCGAGCGACTTGATCAGTTGCGCGACGGTGGCGAACGTCGGGTCGACGCGCGCGACCGATTCGAGCGCTGGGTCGAGCCATTCGCATGCGGGGTATCGGACCGTGAGCCGTTTGCCGTCATCCGATGGTGTCTGCAGCCGTGCGAATACCTGCGGTGCGAACGCGCGCGCGGCCGGCGGAAGCTTGTCCGACCGAAACAGATCGGCGGCGATCCGGACGAAATCCGCGATGGGCTTCGGGCGTTCATTCATCAGAATTTGCTCAGAGAAACCCCGCCATTTCCCCCAAGGGGACTTCCTTCGGGGCGGATGGCGGGAAGGAAAGGAGTGCTGTTGACAGGCAGCTTCTTCCACGGGTTAGGATCACCGGCATGATTCTTGTCTACCGCTACCGGGTGAAGTCGCTCAACGGACTGCTCAACAAGCAGAGCCGTGCGGTGAACTACGTCTGGAACTTCTGCAATGACACGCAGAAGCATGCGCTCAAGTGGAGCAAGAAGTGGCCGACGGGATTCGATCTGAACGTGCTGACGACGGGGAGCAGCAAGGAACTCGGTATCCACTCCGGCACGATCAACGCGACGTGCGAGCAATATGCGAAGTCGCGCAGTCAGCACCGTCGGCCCTACCTGCGCTATCGCGGCAGGAAATCGCTGGGCTGGGTGCCGCTGAAGGGGCGTGACCTGAAGCGCGAAGGTGATGCGTTCCGCTTTGCCGGCAATGCCTTCCGCGTGTTCAACAGCCGCCCGCTTCCAGAAGGCAAGATCAAGGATGGGACCAACTTCGCGCAGGATGCGCGCGGCAACTGGTTCTTGAATATCGTGATCGAGATGCCCGATGTTCAGGCCCGCCCGATCCGTTCCGGTGTCGGCATCGATCTCGGCTTGAAAGACTTCGCCACACTTTCGACGGGCGAGAAGCTGCCTAACGATCGGTTTGGTCGATGCGCGGCCCAGAAGCTCGCGAAAGCGCAGCGAGCGCGAAAGCACAAGCGGCATATCGCGAAGTTGCACGCCAAGGTGGCGAATGCCCGTGCCGATTTCCAGCATAAGCTCGCGCTCGATCTGGTGCGGCGTTTCGATTACATCGCGGTTGGCAACGTATCTGCCGTCAAACTTGCCAGAACCAGGATGGCGAAGAGCGTCTACGACGCGTCCTGGTCGTCCTTCCGAAACAAGCTCCGCTACAAAGCGATCGCGCACGGAGCCACATTCGAGGAAGTCGACGAAAGCGGTTCTACCCAGTCCTGTTCGTCGTGCGGATCGAAAGACAGCACGACGCGGCCGAAAGGTATCGCAGGACTGCGAGTAAGAGAGTGGGCCTGCAGTGACTGTGGTGTCGAGCATGATCGTGATATCAACGCTGCGCTGAACATTCTCCGATGCGGACGTGCATCGCCAGGTGTGGGAATCACCTGCCTTTAGGCGGGTGAGGACGTCAAGTGGCCTGATCAGATGAAAGTCTACGCAGAAACGCGTGCGTCCGGACAGCGAAAAAGGGCGGGCGATTTGGCAGCGACCGCCATGCAGTGGGTTCTTCGTGGATTTCCGTGGAGGTCGCTTGGCAATCCATTTCGGCCAGATGAACCATGTTGATGACCGCATTTCGGATTCAAGCAGCCCGCTGCTCAGACCGCGATCATCGTATGACCCGCCTCTGTTCCTGAAACACGCGTCGCGATGCGATCGCGGGGAACCTGCGACGAATGGCAGCGTGGTTGATGCCGGTTTGCAAGGCAGTGGAAGCAGCCGCAACGCGACGAATTCGGCCGGTGCTCACGTCACGGTTCGCACAGCGTCGCCGGGCAAATCCGTCACCGACCGCGCGTGACGCTGGCCTTGGTCTTGCCACCCTTTGGGACGGGATGACGATGGCCAAGGAGTTCGATCAGCCGTGTCTCGCCTTCGGAAAACGCGTACCCGCGCCGCTGGGAGATCATGAACGTGAGGGCGCGCATGTGCCACGCGCGCCGTTGGAGTTCGACAAGTAATCCCTTCGCGAGGTCTTCCTCGACCAGATGGCGCGGCATGTGCCCCCAGCACAAGCCTCCCCTGAGCAGATCGTGCTTCGCGCCGAGATCGTTCACCCACCACTGGCGTTCACCGGCGACCCCCTGTTGGGTTTTTTCCGCATCGGGCTGATTGTCCGTCACGACGAGCTGGATGTGCCGGCCAAATTCCTCCCGCGGAATCGGCCCCTTGATTGCCGCGAGCGGATGCGATGGCGCACAGACGGTCACCATTTGCGCGTCACATAAATGGTGCCGCTCGATGGAGTCTTGGCTCAGCTCGGGCACATCGGTGATCGTTACCGCCAATGCGCACGTGCCGTCGAGAACCAGGCGCTCGCCGCCCTGCATGGTCGTCATGCGCAGATTGATCGCGACCGTCGGATAGTCCGCTTGCAAGGTGCGCAGGGATTCGATCAGGTGCGTACGCGGAAAATAGGTATCCACGGCGACCGAGACCTGCGGAACACCGGCTTCGGCAATCGCGACAGCGCGCATCTTCATTTCCTCGGTGCGCGCAATCACCCCGCGCGCATCGGGCAGGAGGCTGCGGCCTGCTGCCGTGAGCGTCGCCTTGCGCGTGTTTCGTTCGAACAGCATCACGTCGAACGCATTCTCCAGCGCGTTGATCGCGTGACTGATCGCCGACTGCGCCCGCCTCAGTTCCCTTGCCGCCCCGGAAAAGCTTCCCTGGTCACACACGGCGACGAACGCCCGAAGTTGATTGATGGTGACGTTGTCCAGCATATCTATCTAGAAAGTAGATGGTATTTATAGATATTCAGTCAATTGGCTTCATGAATCAAGAGCCCCAGAATCAGTTTTCTCGCTTTTGTTTCGAAGGGTGCATGACATGAACAGACTGAATGGAAAGACCGCCGTGATCACCGGCGGCGCTACCGGCATCGGCCGCGCCGCGGCAGGACGCTTCATTGAAGAGGGCGCCTTCGTCTTCATCTTCGGCCGCCGGCAGGAAGCGCTCGACGCCGCGGTGGCCGACCTTGGGCCCCATGCCCGTGCGGTGAAGGGCTCGGTCTGCGACCTGACCGACCTCGACCGACTCTACGCGGCGGTCAAGGCGGAGCGCGGAACCCTCGACATCGTCTTCGCCAACGCCGGGGCGGGAAGCCCGCTGCCTCTCGGCCAGATCACCGCCGAGCACATTGACGACACCTTCGACACCAATGTGAAGGGGACGATCTTTACGGTCCAGAAGGCGCTGCCGCTGATGGGCGCGGGCGGTTCGATCATCCTGACCGGATCGAGCGCCGGCACCACGGGAGCGCCGGGATTCACGGCCTACAGCGCGAGCAAGGCAGCGGTGCGCAACCTCGCGCGGACGTGGGCGGAGGACCTGAAGGGCACCGGCATCCGCGTAAACGTACTGTCGCCCGGCGCGACCGCAACCGAACTCGCCAAGGAGGCATTGGGCGAAGAGGGGCAGAAGGCCTACGGGGCGATGACGCCGCTGCAGCGTATGGCCGATCCGGCCGAGATCGGCGCGGTGGCGGCCTTTCTTGCGTCGTCGGACAGCAGCTTCATGACCGCCAGCGAGGTCGCCGTTGACGGTGGCCTGGCACAACTCTGAGGAGAAAACTCAAATGACTCAATCCCTGAAGGGCAAGACAGCGCTCGTGACCGGGGCATCGCGGGGCATCGGCCGCGCCATCGCCGAACGCCTTGCAAAGGACGGTGCGACCGTCGCGCTTACCTACAACGCCAGCAAATCCGGCGCGGACGAGGCGATCGCAGCCATCGAGAAAGCGGGCGGCACCGCATTCGCGATCCACGCGGATCTCGTTGATCCGGCGACCGTCCCGGCTTTGTTCGAGAGACTCGACGACGAGTTCAGCCAGCGGAACGGCAGCCGAGCGCTCGACATTCTGGTCAACAACGCCGGCAATACCGGCTGGCTGGGCTTCAAGGACGCAACGCCGGAAAGCTGGGACACGCTGATGGCGGTCTACGCCCGCGCGCCGTTCTTCATCATTCAGGCCGCGCTGGATCGTCTCGCCGATGGCGCACGCATCATCAACATTTCTTCCGCCGCTGCCACGAAGCCCGTGACCGCAGCACCCGTCTATTCAATGGCGAAAGCCGCCATCAATACGCTGACTCATACGCTCGCCATCGAGCTGGGGCCGCGTGGCATCACCGCGAATGCCGTCGCGCCGGGCTTCACGCGAACGGATGCGAACGCCGCCTTTCGGGAGAATCCCGAACTCGTCAAGGCGGCCGAGGCCCAGATCGCGCTGGGCCGCTTTGGCGAGCCTTCGGAAATCGCCGCCGTCGTGGCGTTCCTGGCCTCCGATGATGGCCATTGGGTGACCGGCCAGACGATTGAAGCGAGCGGCGGTTACAAGCTCTGACCGCGCCGACAAACGAAGGAGAAACATATGCGTTACGCAATCATTGGCTTCGGCAAGGTCGGCCACGCACTTGCCAGGGCGTTCGCCCGCAACGGCATCGAAGTGGCCGTTGCAACCACGCGCGCCCCGGAAAGCTTCGCGGCCGATGCGGCAGCGATCGGCCCCACGATCATTCCCAAAACCCTGGCGGAAGCCGTCAGGGCGGACATCATCTTTCTGGCTGTCCGCTTCGAGTCGCACCCGGAGGTTGCAAAAGCGCTGCGCGACTGGAAGGGGAAGACTGTCGTCGACGCGATGAACACGCAGGCCCCGCTCGAGGAACTGGGCGGTCTTCCGTCCTCTGCTTTCGTCGCGAACGCGTTCAGCGGAGCCCGGCTGGTGAAAGGCTTCAATCATCTGGTGGCCGCCGTCCTCGGCCAGGACCCGGCCATACATGGGGGCAGGAGAGTCGTGTTCCTCGCGAGCGACGATGACGGCGCCGCAGCGGAGATCGGCGCGCTTGCCGAAAAACTCGGTTTCGCGCCAATCAAACTGGGTGGGCTTTCGGACGGTGGCCTGCTCGTGCACGCACGCGGAAATAAGTGGGGACAACTGATCTTCAAGGACCTGATCACGTTCGACTGATGACCAACCGTTTCCGGCTATTTCCGCCGGAAATGACAACGAACGCTGGCGCGGCGCGCTCTGATGAAGCATCTGTCCTAGCGCAAGAGTTCGACAATCACGACATCCGTGTCGTCTTTCGCTCTCAACGTAACGCACGTTTCATCGCGTATGGTGATGCCGTCGCGTCGCGCCAGCGTGATATGCCCCACGTCAACGCGCCCATGTTCCACAACCAGATAGGCAGAACCGGACAGCGGCAAAGCGTGATGCATCGCCGCGCCTTCACGCAGCGTCGCGATACGCATTCGTGCGTCGGCGTGAATGGGCAATGCGCCGGCGCGGACATCCTCCGGATCGCCACTCGCCAGCGTAACGAATCGGCTCTCGCGACATCCGAGCGAACAGACGCGCGTCGCGCAGCGCGACGTACTGGCCTGTGTGCGCGGACGTAGCCGTATCTGGAATTGCCGCGCGGGTACATTTTCGTCGTTGCGCTCCGCGCAGTGGATCGCCGCGCCGGCACTCACCACATGGACGGAATTGGCGACCAGGCGCGCGCGATTGCCCGCGTCGTCTTCGTGCGTGATGGCGCCCGAACGTACCCACGTGACGATCTCGACATCGCGGTGAGCGCGCAGGCCGAAGCCCGAGTACGGCGCGAACTCGACGTCGTTCCACACGACGAGCGGACCGAGCGGCGCTTCGCCGGCGTGCCCGGATTCGCTCACGCGGAAATGCTGGCGGACGTCGACACCGTCGTGCCGGATTGCGGCAAGCGCCAGAAAAGCGCGTCGTTCAATCATGACGGGACTCGGTACGCGTGTGCCGGGCGCGGCGTGCGATCGTCGAAGACGCGTCCACCGCACCCGAGCCACGCTCAGATCTGTTGCTGGCCGCCATCGACAAACAATTCGATGCCGTTCACGAAGCTCGCGTCGTCCGAGGCCAGGAACAGCGCCGCGCTCGCGATCTCGCCCGGCTCGCCAAGGCGCCCCATCGGGATCTGGGCAGCCAGGTAATCGGCCAGCCCCTGACGCTGAGTCGCATCGTCACCGGCGAGATCGAGCAGGCCGGGCGTGCGCGTCGCGCCCGGGCTGATCGTGTTCACGCGGACATGGCGCTCCTTGAGGTCGAGAATCCAGCTGCGTGCGAAGGCCCGCACTGCCGCCTTCGAAGCCGAATACACGCTGAACGCAGCGGTACCCGCGCTGCCCGCGGTCGAGCCGGTCAGAATCACCGACGCGCCATCGGCGAGCAGCGGCAGTGCCTTCTGCACCGTGAACAGCACGCCCTTCACGTTGCGGTCGAAGGTTTCGTCGTAGTGCGCCTCGGTAATGCTGCCAAGCGGCAGCATCGAACCGCCGCCGGCGTTCACGAACAGCACGTCCAGGCGCCCGTGCTCCTTCTTGATTTGTTCATACAGCGCGTCGAGCTCATCGAGCCGGGTGGAATCCGACCGTACGCCGGTCGCCTTTCCGCCGGCTTCGACAATGCCGGTCACGGCGGCATCGAGTTCGGCCGGGCGCCGGCCCGTGAGATAAACGTGCGCCCCTTCGGCCGCGAAACGTTGGGCCGTGGCAAGACCGATGCCGCTGGTTGCGCCGGTGACGAGTGCGATCTTGTTGTCGAGTTTGCGTGCCATGGTATTGCTCCTTTCGTTAGGTCAGTGATGTTCGCGACGCGGTTGCGTGCTGCGATGTGAGGAGAATATCGACGGCTCGATCATTTCGAAATAGAATTAATCGCAATCAAACGTTGCAGATATGCAAAGATGAGGGGACGTGGCGCAACTGCCTGATTTCGAGGGGCTCGCGATGTTCGCGAAGGTGGCCGAGCACGGGTCGTTTGCGGCTGCCGCGCGCGCGACCGGGGTGTCCGTCGCCACCGTCTCGCGCGGTGTGGCCCGTCTGGAGAGCCGGCTGGGCGCGCGGCTTTTCAATCGCACGTCGCGCCAGCTGTCGCTCACCGAGTTCGGTCGGACGATCAGCGAGCAAGCCGGCGAGATCTATCGCCGGGCCGAGGAGGCGGAAAGCTCGGCGCGCGAGATGTCGGTGCAGCCGCGCGGGCTGGTGCGTCTCGCTGTGCCGATGTCGTTCGGGCTGCGCTGGGTCGCGCCGTTGCTGCCGGGCTTCTTTCGCGCCTATCCGGAAGTGTCGATCGACCTGCATTTATCGGATGCGTCGGTCGATCTGATCGCCGAGGGATTCGACGCCGCGTTGCGTATCGCCGCGCTGCCGGATTCGTCGCTGGTCGCGCGGCGGCTGTGCGCCGTCACGCAATTCGTGGTGGCGTCGCCGGAATATTTGCGGCGCGAAGGGCGACCCACGCATCCGCGCGAGCTGGCGGATCGTCCTTGCCTCTCGTACGCGTATCGCGCGCGCAGCGCCGTATGGCGCTTCACGAACGACGTGGGCGACGAGGAGCCGGTCATGCCGACGGGCCCGCTGCGAGTAACGAACGCCGATGCGCTGTTGTCCACGCTGCTCGATGGCCTGGCGATCGCCGAGCTGCCCGAGTTCATCGCGGGCGAATATCTGGCTGACGGCCGTCTCGAGGCGATCCTCACCGACTGGTCGCTGACGAAGGGCGGTCTTTATTTCGTTACGCCGTCGGCGCGGGCGCGGCCCGCGAAGGTGACGGCGCTGTCCGACTACTTCGCCGAGCATCTGAGCGATCCAGTCTGGCGATGGCCGAAGTGATGTTGCGGCAGGCGGTCTGGTCGAGCGCTTCATTGCGCTCATGCAACGATAACAAAGCCGGTGCAATCGATCGCGTAGCCGATAGTCGACAGCCGACAGCCGACAGCCGACTTCCGGTTCGCCGATCGGGTCGACCAGGGAGGTGGGTGTCCATCCGTGCGAGTTCGCGTTTCTCCGGACGGTCGGTACTGAACGGAGCCGGAATCGGCCGGTTCGACCACTCCGGCCCCACCAGCGCGGGCCACGGCGGCACGCCAATTGCACGCCCTTTCTCCGAAAACCGCCATCCGCCAAGCCGCTCCGGGCCGGCCGTTTCCAGCATCGCCCCGCACATCCCGTGGCCGATTTTGTCACCATGTGGGCCGGATATGACAATGAGAAACCGCCGCCGCAGCAGTACGATGGGGTCACGACGTCGCCTGGCGCTGGCCGGTTTTGCCGCAGCCGCCCGGGCCGCGCGCCTCATTCAACGCCTGATTGGAACATCGACCATGAGCTATAACGCCCCTGTCAAGGACATGCTGTTCGTGCTGAAGGAACTCGCGGGCATCGACAACGTTGCGCAGTTGCCCGGCTTCGAGGAAGCCGGCTACGACACGGCGCAGGCCGTGCTCGAGGAATCCGCGAAATTCTGCGGCGAGGTGCTGGCGCCGCTGAACGTCGAGGGCGACCGCAACCCGAGCAGCTGGAAGGACGGCGTCGTGACGGCGACGCCCGGCTTCGGCGCGGCGTTCCGCCAGTTCGTCGAAGGCGGCTGGCAGGGCCTGCAGCATCCGACCGAATACGACGGCCAGGGGCTGCCGAAGCTGATCGCGACGCCGTGCATCGAGATGCTGAACGCATCGAACCTGTCGTTCGCGCTGTGCCCGCTGCTCACCGACGGCGCGATCGAGGCGCTGCTGACGGCCGGCACCGACGAGCAGAAGCAGCGCTACGTGCCGAAGCTGATCTCGGGCGAATGGACGGGCACGATGAACCTGACCGAGCCGCAGGCCGGTTCGGACCTGGCGCTGGTGCGCTCGCGCGCGGAGCCGCAGGGCGACGGCACGTACAAGGTATTCGGCACCAAGATCTTCATCACGTGGGGCGAGCACGACATGGCGGACAACATCGTCCACCTGGTGCTCGCGCGCACGCCGAACGCGCCGGAAGGCGTGAAGGGCATCTCGCTGTTCATCGTGCCGAAGTTCATGGTCAACGACGACGGTTCGCTGGGCGCACGCAACGACGTGCACTGCGTGTCGATCGAGCACAAGCTCGGGATCAAGGCGAGCCCGACGGCGGTGCTGCAATACGGCGACCACGGCGGCGCGGTCGGCTACCTGGTCGGCGAGGAGAACCGCGGCCTCGAATACATGTTCATCATGATGAACGCCGCGCGCTTCGGCGTCGGGATGCAGGGGATCGGCGTGGCCGACCGCGCATACCAGAAGGCCGCGGCATTCGCGAAGGAGCGCGTGCAGAGCCGCCCGGTCGACGGCTCGGCGAAGCAGTCGGTGACGATCATCCATCACCCGGACGTGCGCCGGATGCTCGGCACGATGCGCGCGCTGACCGAAGGCGCTCGCGCGCTCGCATACGTGGCTGCCGCGCACAGCGACATTGCCCACCGCCATTCGGACGAGGCGACGCGTACGCGTCATCAGGCAATCTACGAATATCTGGTGCCGGTCGTGAAGGGCTGGAGCACCGAGATGGTGAACGACGTGGCGAGCCTGGGCGTGCAGGTGCACGGCGGGATGGGCTTCATCGAGGAAACCGGCGCGGCGCAGTACTACCGCGATGCGCGGATCCTGGCGATCTACGAAGGCACGACCGCGATCCAGGCGAACGACCTCGTCGGCCGCAAGACGCTGCGCGACGGCGGCGCGGTCGCGAAGGCGCTGATCGCGGAGATCGGCGACACGGTTGCGGCGCTCGGCAAGCTCGACGGCGCGGCGGCCGCGTCGATGAAGGCGCAGCTGGAGAAGGGCGCGCGCGCGCTGTCGTCGGTGGTGGACTACGTGCTCGCGAACGCGAAGCAGGACCCGAACGCGGTGTTCGCCGGCAGCGTGCCGTACCTGAAGCTGGCGGGCGTGGTGCTGTGCGGATGGCAAATGGCGCGCGCGCTGCTGGCGGCGCACGCGAACCGCGCGCACGACACGGCGTTCCACGATGCGAAGATCGCGATCGCACAATGCTATGCGGAACACGTCCTCGTGCAGGCCGGCGCGCTCGAAGCATCGATCGTCGGCGCGAAGGGCAGCGAGAGCGTGCTCGCGTTGACGGAAGACCAGTTCTGACCGTAACGGTCGGGGCGCAGGAGGAGACAGGATTTTGACCACACAGGACTTGCTCGCGCAATACGGCCCGCGCGAATCGATGGAATACGACGTCGTGATCGTCGGCGGCGGCCCCGCCGGGCTGTCGGCGGCGATCCGGCTCAAGCAGCTGGCCGCCGAGAAAGGCACCGAGATCGGCGTGTGCGTACTCGAGAAGGGTTCCGAGATCGGCGCGCACATCCTGTCAGGTGCGGTGATGGATCCGCGCGCGATCACCGAGCTGTTCCCCGACTGGAAGGAACGCGGCGCGCCGCTAGACGTCGCGGTGACGGAAGACCGCTTCCTGTTTCTGTCCGAGACGGGCGCGGTCACGACGCCCAACTGGGCGCTGCCCGCCAACTTCCAGAACCACGGCAACTACGTGATCTCGCTGGGCAACGTCACGCGCTGGCTTGGGGCGCAGGCGGAAGCGCTGGGCGTCGAGATCTTCCCGGGCTTCCCGGCTGCCGAGATTCTCTACAACGACGACGGCTCGGTGAAGGGCGTCGCCACCGGCAACATGGGCGTGGGCAAGGACGGCGAGCCGACCGAGAACTTCCAGCTCGGCATGGAGCTGCACGCGAAGTACACGCTGTTCGCCGAAGGCTGCCGCGGCCATCTGGGCCGCCAGCTGATCTCGAAGTTCAAGCTCGACGCGAACGCGGATCCGCAGGCGTACGGGATCGGCATCAAGGAGCTGTGGGAAATCGACCCGGCGAAGCACAAGCCGGGCCTCGTGATCCACACGGCCGGCTGGCCGCTGAAGTCCGATACGTACGGCGGCTCGTTCCTGTATCACATGGACAACAACCAGGTCGTGGTCGGCTTCGTGGTGGGCCTGGGCTACACGAACCCGTACCTGTCGCCGTTCGAGGAATTCCAGCGCTACAAGACGCATCCGTCGATCCGCGCGTTCCTGGAGGGCGGCAAGCGCGTGTCGTACGGCGCGCGCGCGATCACGGCGGGCGGACTGCTGTCGCTGCCGAAGACGGTGTTCCCGGGCGGCGCGCTGATCGGCGACGACGCGGGCTTCCTGAACGCGTCGCGAATCAAGGGCAGCCACGCGGCGATCAAGACCGGCATGCTGGCGGCCGATGCCGCGTTCGACGCGGTGCAGGCCGGCCGCCAGAGCGACGAGCTCAACGCCTATCCGGACGCCTTCAAGCAATCGTGGCTGTACACGGAGCTGTACCGCGCGCGCAACTTCAAGCAGTGGATGGCCAAGGGGCTGTATCTCGGCACGCTGATGGTTGGGCTCGAGCAGAAGGTGATGGGTGGCAACGTGCCGTGGACGCTGCATCACAAGCATGCGGACCACGAGATGCTGAAGCCGGCATCGCAATGCACGCCGATCGAGTATCCGAAGCCGGACGGCAAGCTGACGTTCGACCGGCTGTCGTCGGTGTTCATCTCGAACACGAACCACGAGGAGAACCAGCCGGCGCATCTGACGCTGAAAGACGCGAACGTGCCGGTGAACGTGAACCTGCGCACGTACGCGGGGCCGGAGGCCCGCTTCTGCCCGGCGGCGGTGTACGAGTTCGTGAAGAACGACGATGGCGGCGATCGCCTGGTGATCAACGCGCAGAACTGCGTGCACTGCAAGACCTGCGACATCAAGGACCCGACGCAGAACATCGTGTGGGTCACGCCGGAAGGTGGCGGCGGGCCGAATTACCCGAACATGTAACGCAACGCATCCCGCGCCCGCGGGCGCGAACGAACCGGAGTGAGACGATGAGCAATGCAGCGAAGGAAGTCGTGGTGGTGAGCGGTGTCCGTACCGCGATCGGCGATTTCGGCGGAAGCCTGAAGGATTTCTCGCCGACCGATCTCGGCGCGAAGGTCGTGAGCGAAGTGCTGTCGCGCGCGAACGTGTCGGGCGATGCGGTCGGGCATGTCGTGTTCGGCCACGTCGTGAACACCGAGCCGAAGGACATGTATCTCGCGCGTGTCGCGGCGATCAACGGCGGCGTTGCGCAGCACACGCCGGCGCTGACCGTGAACCGTCTGTGCGGCTCGGGCCTGCAGGCGATCGTGTCGGCCGCGCAGACGATCATGCTCGGCGATGCCGACATCGCGATCGGCGGCGGCTCGGAGAGCATGAGCCGCGCACCGTACACGGTGCCGGCCGCGCGCTTCGGCCAGCGCATGGGCGACGCGAAGCTCGTCGACATGATGCTCGGCGCGCTGCACGACCCGTTCCAAACGATCCACATGGGCGTGACGGCCGAGAACGTCGCACGCAAGTACGGCATTTCGCGTGATGCGCAGGATGCGCTCGCACTCGAATCGCATCGTCGCGCGGCGCGCGCGATCGCCGAAGGCCGCTTCAAGGATCAGATCCTGCCGATCTCGATCCGCACGAAGAAGGGCGAGGTCGCGTTCGACACCGACGAGCACGTGCGGCACGACGCGGGCCCGGACGATTTCTCCAAGCTGAAGCCGGTGTTCGCGAAGGAGGACGGCACGGTGACGGCCGGCAACGCGTCGGGGATCAACGATGCGGCCGCCGCGGTGCTGATGATGAGCGCGGATGCCGCGCGTGCGCAGGGCGTGAAGCCGCTCGCGCGTCTGGTCGCGTATGCGCATGCGGGCGTCGATCCGGCGTACATGGGCATCGGCCCCGTGCCGGCCACGCAGAAGGCGCTCGAGCGCGCGGGCCTGAAGATCACCGATCTCGACGTGATCGAGGCGAACGAGGCGTTCGCGGCCCAGGCGTGCGCGGTCACGCAGGAGCTCGGTCTCGATCCGGCCAAGGTCAACCCGAACGGGTCGGGTATTTCGCTCGGTCACCCGATCGGCGCGACGGGTGCGTTGATCACGGTCAAGGCGCTGTACGAGCTGAAGCGCATCGGCGGGCGTTATGCGCTCGTGACGATGTGTATCGGTGGCGGCCAGGGCATTGCGGCGATCTTCGAGAACATCTGATAATCGAACGCTCAGCACCCGAACATACAGGAATCGTCATGGCCATCGAAACCGTCGGCGTCGTGGGCGCCGGAACCATGGGCAACGGCATTGCGCAAACCGCCGCCGTTGCAGGACTCAACGTCGTGATGATCGACGTCACCGATGCGGCCCTCGACAAGGGCGTCGCCGCGCTGAAGGGCAGCCTCGAGCGGCTCGTGTCGAAGGAGAAGCTCGACGCCGGCGCACGCGACGCCGCGCTCGCGCGCATCACGACGTCGACCGATTACGCGAAGCTCGCCGCGGTCGACATCGTGATCGAAGCCGCGACCGAGAACGTCGAGCTGAAGAGCCGCATCCTGAAGCAGATCGAAGCGGTCGCGCGGCCCGATGCGATCATCGCGACCAACACGTCGTCGATCTCGATCACCGCGCTCGCGGCGCTGCTTGCCGAGCCGTCGCGCTTCGTCGGCATGCACTTCTTCAATCCGGTGCCGCTGATGCCGCTCGTCGAGATCATCCGCGGGCTGCAGACGAGCGACGCGACCGCGTCGGCGGTGCGCGCGCTCACCGAGCGTTTCGACAAGTCGCCGATCGGCGTGCGCAACGCGCCGGGCTTCGTCGTGAACCGGATCCTCGTGCCGATGATCAACGAAGCGTTCTTCGTGCTGGCCGAAGGCATCGCATCGGCCGAGGAGATCGACGCGGGGATGAAGCTCGGTGCGAACCATCCGATCGGGCCGCTCGCGCTGGCCGATCTCGTCGGGCTCGACGTGTGCCTCGCGGTGATGGACGTGTTCCTGAAGGACTTCGGCGACACGAAGTATCGTGCGTGCCCGCTGCTGCGCGAGATGGTGTCGGCAGGAAGGCTGGGGCGCAAGACGGGGCGTGGGGTGTACGACTACAGCGCATGATGCGAGCGTCGGGCGCGGGTGGCGTGTACGCTTCCGCGTGAATCCGGCGACGGCATGAAACCGGCGTGAAGGCAGGTTTGGCACCGCACCCCGGAGGCCGGATCTCGATCCGGCCTCCGGGGTGTTTTCTTGACGCCATTCGCGGCGTAGCCGCACGCTGCGTGGCGCCGAACGGACCGTTAGCCGGAAACGGCGTTGCCGGCATCGGCAACATAGTTTGCGATACTGAAGAATCGATAGTCGCTCAGCAGATCCGGCGCCGGGAACCCCTCCGGATGAATCCGCCCATAAATCGGGCTGTCGGGGCGCAGGCCAGCCAGGGTCAACGCGAGTGTGAATTCGTTGAACGGCGCCATGAATTGGCGCGACACGAAATGCATGCCCCAGTTGAACACCGACGGAAGCTGTTCGGTGCGCAACCACGTGTCCGGCCCGCCCGGCGCACGCGCGCAAAGATTCTCCGCCCACGGGCTATGCCCTTCCACGATGAGAAAGCCATGCTTCGCGTGGCGCTTCCAGCGGGTCAGGAAGTCGATGAGATCCGCAGCCGCCACGTAACCGGGAACAAGGCCTTCCGCATCGCTATACGCCACCTTGAACGCAAGCTTGATCTGGTCGAGCGCGATCGGCAACTCGGCCTGATCAGATACCGTCAGGACGCCCGCATAGTGCTGATCGATAACCGCGCGCAGGCGTGCTCGATCGACGGTGCGGAGATGGCTCTCGAGGATCGCTTCGGCGGCGTCCTTGCGACGGATGCTCAGCCGGCGGTTGTGGACCAGGAACATGAAGGTATGCAACAAGTCGCTCAATCGCGCCGGGCGCACGCTGCCGTCCGGCTGTCTGACGGTCAGGCCGCTTTCGGCCACGGCTTCGTCGTAGCGGTCGGGCTGGGAAATGTCGGCGGCGATCACGCGTACCTGCACGCCGGAGATGTCTCTCAGCGCAGACAGCGTGGCGGCTGCGCGGCCGCGCGCGGATTCGTTGTAGTCCGCGCCGATCACGAGCAGCGGATAGGCCGCGAGGTGCCGGCCGCGCCGCGTCGACGTAATGACGTATTCCGCCAGGCGCTTCAGCGCGCTGCCGTCGCCGCAGCCCATGTCGGCGATGCCGGCCGGCTGGCGATCCAGCGGCGTGTCGTCGAACAACTTGCGCAGGATTTTTGTCGTGATTTCCTGCGACGCCGGCCCGGACCCGGCGCCGCTCGACGCATACACGTTCATCACGCGATCGATGTGGCCGTCGCTATCGATATCGAGCGGATCGGGGTCGCGGAACAGGAGTTCGTCGAGCAACGCATACGAACGCAGATAGGACGCGGGCAACCCCGCGTAAGGGGCGGCAATCGGACGGTGAATCCGGCCCGCCTCGGTGAGGCGCACCTTCTCCCGATCGATTTCCGCCATGCCGAACTTGCACATCAGCGCCCATGCCGCGTGCAGCACGACAGGATCAGCCTGCGTCCAGGCGCCGACCGCGACCCCTTCGGGCTGCTGGTCGAGCTTGCCGAGGATTCCGGGCGCCGATTGCGTGTACTGGCCATCCGGCTGCCTGTCGAATACCGGCATATCGAGCGCGACCCAGGTCGGGCCGAGCAACAGGCCGTCCATCGCCGTGCGCAGCTGTCCATTCACCTGGCGCTCCAGATCGGTGGCCGGAATCGGAAGCTCCGGCCAACCCGCTATGCAGATCCGCGCGAGCTGTGCATACAGCACGCTGTCGTCGGCCGCCATGCGCGTTCGATGACACAGGGCGTGCAGATGCTGGAGCACCGACGTGGCACTCGCCAGTTGCTCGAACAGCGGACGGGTGTGCTCGACGCACGCGACGACATATTCACCGGCCGGGGTGAGCGCATATTCGGCGTCTTCGTCGCCGCGATCGAGGGTCAACCAGCCGGCCAGGCTCAACAGGTTGAGGGCGCCCCACAGAACCCCCAGGTTACGGGTCGGGTCGGGCTGGCGGGATTTTGCGAACGCGCGCATCGCGCGGGGCGCTCCGGCCCGCAGGCCGCGGAACGCGCCGGCAAACACCAGACGCGCCAGCGTCGGCACCAGCACGATACCGTTCGCCCAGTTGCAACTGCGTGTATAGGCCATCACGCGCTGAGCGTCGTGTCGGCCGATGCGCAACGTGGCTGCATGCGTGTGTTGCTCGAGCTTGACCGGCAGCTCCATGTCGAGCACCTCGACGCCGATCGTGGTGCCGGCCGACAGGCCGAGCAATGTGCGTGTTTCGTCGGGATAGGCGTCGAGATAGTGTTCGAGCTGCCGGGCCAGTGCGGTGGTGGAATCACCAAGGTCGAATCGGGCGTGCATGTTGGACGGTCTCACAGGGTCGAAGGTTGCGCTGCAATGGATGAAGATGCATCCGAATCGGCGTGCGCTACGGCAACGGCCGGCGCGGCGCCGTGAGTCCGGGGCGCGAGATGGGCGGCCAGCGCGCGAATGGACGGGTAGTCCCAGACCGCGGACGGATCGACGGTCACGCTGAACGTCTCGCTGAAAACGATCGTCATTTCGACGGCGAGGATCGAGTCGAAGCCGATTTCGGCGAACGTCGACTCGCGCGTCAATCGAAGCTTGCGGTGCTTGAGGCGCTCGCCCAGCCACGCGATGAGCCATTGTTCGACGGCATGAATCTGCTGGCGATCGAGCAGGCTTGCCGGCTCACTCACGATCGGGGTTGCGGCCGAACCGGCGTCTTCGCCGGCTGGCGCGTCGGGCGCGCGGGAGACCGAACGCGCGTCGGCATCGGCGTCCAGCAACGGATCGACGAGTTGGCTTGCGCCCGGGATCGTTTGCTCGATCGAGCCGATCTCGAACCCGATGCGCGCTGCCCAGTCGTTCAATTCCACTGTCGTGGACAAGGCAGATCGCAGGCCGACCTGCCGTTGCGCCGCCTCGATCGCGAGTTCGTACTGGCTCTGCGCCCAGCGCAGCGTGCCGTCGCCGATGCGCTGCTGCGCAGCCGCGCGTTCGGTCACCGCCAGCAGCAATCCCCATTGCGCGATCGTGCCGAGCCAATAATTGACCCACACGGCCGCGTGCGCGGTGCCGCCGAGTTTCGACGCATTGGCGAGCCCGTCTTGCGCCAGCTGTGCGCCCAGTTCGCGCAGTTCCCTGGCCAGCGCACCGGCGCTCAGCGCACTCTCCAGATAACGCAGCAAATCGTCGCTCCCGTTGAGCAGACGACTGCCCAGGTGAACCAGCAGCGTTTCCGTCGGCCCTTCGAAGATGCGGGTCAGGCGCGCGTCCCGGAAGATCTGCGGCGCCAGGTTGGTCTCGATATAACCGCGGCCACCCAGGAACTGCATCATCTCGTCAGCGGATTGCGACAGCAGCTCGGAGCCGAGAATCTTCGAAATCAGGAGACAGTCTTCAGGCAGCGCGACGCCGAGGTCCAGTTCCGTGGCCAGGTGCTCGACCAGCGCATTGAGCCCGTCGATGCGGTCACGCAGCTCGCCCAGGCGCAGGCGGCTCAGCGGGTTGTCCAGCAGGAGGCCGGTGCCGACCTGGCGCCGCGCTCCGTAGCGATGCATCAGCTGCGCACAGCGTCTCATTCCGCCCACGCAAACGGCAGCGATGCCAAGGCGTGCAATGTTCATCGCGTGCTGCGCCACGAGCATCCCCTGGCCGATGTCGCCGAGCCGGTATGCGTCGCTGATTCGTGCCCGATCCAGATGGAGCGAATTCTGGATCATGCCGCGCACGCCCATCGTCAGCTCCTCGGCACCGATCCGCACGCCTGGCGTGCCGGGGCGCACCGCCAATCCGACCATTCCGGTGCCGTCGGCCTGCCTCGCGAACACGTTGATGATTCCCGCCCAGGCGGATGAGCCGCTCCAGCGCTTGTTCCCCGTGACCAGCCAGTCGCCGGACCCGGTGCGCTGTGCGCGGGAGGCAATCGCGCGCACATGCGAGCCCGCGGCCGGCTCCGTGATCGCGAATGCGGCGAGCATCCGACCGCTCGCGAGGCTCGGCAGCAATTCCTCGCGCAATGGTGGCTGCGCATGCTGCATGATCGGCAGGATCCCGAGCGTGTTGTTCAGGGCGACAAAGAAAGCCAGCGTCGAATCGATCGCGGCCAGCTGCGCGAACACGCGCAACATGTCGCGCTGGCCGAGGCCGAGGCCGCCATGTGAACGGTCGATCGGCATGCCGAGCAGGCCCCGATTCCCGAAATCGAGCACGACGTGCGGCGGAATGGTGCGACGCTCGTCCATGGTTCGCGAATCGATCCGCGTGCGCGCGTAGTGCCTGAGCCAGTCGTTCAGTTCGTCGACGGTGGCGCTTTCATCACGCCGGCGATCGTTGGCCGCCGGCTGGTCGGCAACAGCTGTCGGGCGTGCGGGCTGCCGGCGATCGGGCGCGGGCGTATGTACACCGCCCTCGACGTCCCACTGCGCGAGGATCGTCAGCGCGTCGTCGTGCAGCTGCGTGCGGCACGTGCTGCGGCGCACCTTGCCGCTCGACGTTTTCGGCACGCTGCCGGGCGACACCAGCACGATCGCGCTCGGGCCGATGTCGAGGCGGTTCCAGATAGCCTGGCGAATCGCGTCGATGAAGCTGTCGAGATTGCCCTTGCGCTGTGTGCGCTCGACTTCCGCCACGACGATCAGGCGCTCCGCGTCGACCTGGTCGTCCATGAAGGCCGCGCAACCGTTCGGCACGAGTTCCGGCACGCCGACGATCAGCGCGTACTCGATGTCTTCCGAGTAGTAGTTGCGGCCGGCCAGGATCACCATGTCCTTGAGCCGGCCGGTGACGTAAAGCTCGTCGCCCAGAATGAAGCCGAGATCGCCGGTGCGCATGAACACCTGATCCCGATGGCCCGCCAGACTGTGCTGGAAGGTCGAATGCGTCTGCTCGTCCAGATGCCAGTAGCCGGCGGCGACGCTCGGGCCGGCCACGCAGATTTCGCCGATGGTCCGATCGGCGCAACGCTCGTTCGTCTCCAGGTCGCGCACGATCACGTGTTGTTCGCCGTCAGTGCGACCCACGCCGACCAGGACCCGTTCGCCCGGACGATCCAGCGGCTGCGGCGACACGCCCAGGAATTCGCGGCGCAGCACCACGGCTTGCCGCTGGAGCGCAGCCTGGTCGACGCATAGCGTCCGGATCGGATGCTGCTTCGCGCGACCGGCGACGTACAGCGTTCCCTCCGCCAGCCCGTAGCACGGCAGAAAGCCGTCGGCAGCGAAGCCTGCGGCGGCGAAGCGCTGCGCAAAATCAGTCAAGGTGCTGGCGCGCACCGACTCGGCGCCGTTATAGGCGACCCGCACGCACGACAGGTCGAGCGTCGCCAGCTGTTCGTCGGAGATCCGCCGGCAGCACATCCGGTATGCGAAATCCGGAGCGCCCGTCAGATCCGCACGGTACTGGCTGATCGCACGCAACCACAGGTACGGATGCTGGATGAAGCGTTCCGGGGCCATCAGCACGCTCCGGAAGCCGCCGTAGAGCGACGTCAGGATCACGCCGATCAGGCCCATGTCGTGGTATGGCGGCAGCCAGCTGACGATCGTGCTCTGCTCGTCGTAGGCGAGCCATTCGCGCATCAGCCCCAGGTTATGCATCAGGTTGCCGTGCGACACCATCACGCCCTTGGGGCTACCGGTGGTTCCCGACGTGTATTGCAGAAAGGCGATTCGGGATGGCTGCACGCTGGCGGGCGAAGGCACGGGATCCAGCGCCTGCGCGCCTCCGACGTCGAGCAGCGTGCTGCCGGATGCGTCGGTATCGGCGAGCCAGGTCGCGCAGCGCGCATGGTCCTCGGCCGAACACAGAATCGTGTTCGCGCCTGCGTTCTCGACGATGCCGGCGATCCGCACCATATGCTGCCTGTTGCGCGGCGGGTAGGCGGGAACTGCGATCGCGCCCGCATACAGGCACCCCATGAAGGCGCTGACATAGTCGAGCCCCGGCCGGCACAGCAGCAGGACCCGGTCGCCGATGTCGATCGCGTTCTGCTGCAGCAGCGCGGCGACCCGGCGAGCGTGTGCGTCGAGTTCCGCGAAGGTCATCGATTCGGCCTGTTCCTGTTCGGGCGGGCCGCTCAGGAACACGTAGGCGGTTTTGTCGCCGAGTGTGGCGGCCCGGTTCTGAAGCAATTCGCTAAGCGTGGTCGGCGAGGTCGCAGTGGTCATGATGTCGTCGGAAGTGGAATGAAAACAGCGAGCAGCGGCCTGACGCCGGCCGGCGCCCATGCGTTGCTGCGGCGGGAATCCGTAGGAGGCTATTCGGCGCGATGGAACAGATCGATCATGTGCATCATGCTTTTGAGGTGCAGGAAATGCGGCACCACCCGTTCGCTCCTTGCCGCATAACGCGCAGTCCAGTGGTGGGCCAGTTCGTGCGTGGCGGTGGCGTTGCCGCGAACCGCGCGTGCGTCGGCCTCGCGCGCATCGAGGCACGCACGTGCATGCCGCACGGCCGATCGGGCAAGCTCGCCGGTGAGGATGCCGTGATGTCCCAATGCGAGCCGCGGCGCCTGCAGTTGCTCGATGACGTCCAGCGTGTGCCGATACGCAAACAGGTCCTGAAAGACCAGCGGCAGCCAGCTGGTGGCGCCCTGAAATTCGCCGAGCGCATCCGACACGAAACCGATGTCCAGCTGCGGGCAGTAGTAGCCGAACTGGCAACGGCTGTGGCCCGGCAGCGCGATCGTGCGAATCTGCATCCCGTCGCCGATGTCGAGCTGCGTGTCCGGATTGACCGGGTAGAACGGCAGGTCGGACAACTCGGTGAAATCGACGCCGACGGCGGGATCCCACGACCGTGACGCTTGCGCGTCGAGCTGACGGATGGTTCGGCAGGCCGACGGGCTCTGGAACGCATCGAACGCGTCGGGAGAACCGGATACATGGAGCCACGGCATGCGCGACTTGAGCGTCATCAGCAGGCTGCAATGGTCATAGTGCGAGTGGGTGATCAGCCAGTAGCGCAAATGCCGGATGCCGCCAAAGTCCCGCAGCAGGTCGTGAAGCTGCTGCCACACGAGCTCCGTCATGCCGCTCAGGCCACCCTCGATCAGCGTCGCGGCCTCGTCGTTGACGATCACGTACAGCGGCACGTCGGCCGTGCCGACGAGGGCCAGCCGCTGATCGATCCACCCCGGGGAAGCGTTCAGCATGTTCGTTCAGCTCCGATAGAGCGCACAGGCCCATGTCGCGCCCGCGCCGTAGGTCACGAAGAGGTTGAGCTGCCCGGCCGGCATGCGGCCCCGCTCGCGTGCGATGGCCAGCGCGACTGGAAACGCCGCGCTCGCCATGTTGCCCAGCTGATCGACGGAAATCATGCACCGCTCGCGGGGCAGCCCGAGTTGCCCGATGACCGCGTCGAGGATGCGCAGGTTCGGCTGGTGCGGCACGACCAGGCCGATGTCCGACATCGTCAGCCGGTGCTTGTCGAGCATTTGCCGGCACGCGTCGACGATGCGCCGCGTGGCGTCTTCGAACATCGGCCTGCCTTTCATCCGGAAATGGTGCCGGCCGGCCGCGATGTCGTCCGCGTCGATGAAGCGTGGGCGTCGCGCGCCGGGCGCTTCCGTGCTGAGCAGGTCGAACTGGGTGCCGTCGGCGCCGAGCGTCAGGTCGATCAGCCCGTGCGCCGGGTGGTCCGTCGCTTGCAGCAGCAGCGCGGCGGCGCCGTCGCTCAGCAGGATCGACAGATTGCGGCCGGCATTGCTGGAGTCGATCCGCCGCGACAGGGCTTCGGCGCAGATCAGCAGCACGTTGCGATACAGGCCGCTCGCGAGGAAGTGGCGCGCGATCTCGATTCCGTAGAGCCCGCCGCTGCACTGCGCGCGGATATCGAAGCACGGAATTTCCCGCAATCCGAGCCGGGGCTGGATGTAGCACGCTTGCGACGGATCGTGGTGATCCGGCGACAGCGTATTGACGATCAGCAGATCGACGTCGCGCGCCGTGACGCCGGCGTCGGCCATCGCCCGTTCCGCGGCCGGGCACGCGAGATCCGCCAGATGCTGATCGGGGGCAAGATAGCGTCGCGCCACGACGCCGGTTCGTTCGCGAATGAACGCGTCGCTGGTGTCGATCATGCCGGCGACTTCGTCGTTGCTGACGATCCGGTCCGGCAGTGCGTGGCCCATCCCGGCGATGACGAGTCTGGCGGTCATGTCCGCACCTCCTGCTCCGTCACGGCGGCGACGGCATCGCCCGCATCCGTCACGACGGTTTCGCCCCAGCGCCACAATTGCGCGCCGAAGCCCCAGCCGGCGCCTGCGCCGGCAATCACGACCAACGATCCTGGCCGGATCACGCCTTCCCGGATCGACTCGTACAGCGCAAACGGCACGGCGGCCGACACGAGGCACGCACAATCGGCCACGCGAATCACGTATTGGTCGGGCTTGAGCCCGAGCCGCTGCGCCCATGCGCGCACGAGCAGCGCCGACGGCTGATGGAACACCATCGCGTCGATGTCGGCGATGCCCGTTCCGCTCCGGTGCAACAGCCGCTCGACGATGTCGGGAATGGCCACCGGCATGAAACGCGAGATCGCCTCCTGCGCTTCGGGCTTGAGCGTGAAATACACGCCGAACGGGTTGTCGGCGTCGGTTGCCGCGTCGTCTGCCGCCGCCCGCGCATTGCGCCACTGCATCGTCACGAGGTCGTAGCGGGTTGCATCGCTGTGATACGCGGCATCCAGCCAATCGGCGCCATCGGGATCGGCCGGCTCGGCGACGAGCACGGCCGCGGCCGCGCCATCGCCGAAGTTCGTCGACGATTTACTGGTGTAGTCGACCACGGCCGACATGCGCTCCGACGAGCACACCAGGGCGCGCTTCACCCGTCCCTGCTTGATGAGGTTGGTGGCGATCTGCAGTTGCAGCACGAAACTCGCGCATTCCATCTCGACATCGGCATCGAGCGCGCGCGTGGCGCCGAGCCTGTCGCGCAGCGCACGCGCCAGCCGCGGCGCGAAACGGCGCCGGCCGTCGGCGAGCGAGACGAACGGCGACGTCATGTTGAACAGCACCAGATCGAGTTCGGCGGCCTCCACGCCGGCACGGGCGAGTGCGTCGCGGGCCGTGCGCTCGGCCAGCGCAAGCTCGGATTCGCCGGCATCGGGATCGATCATGTAGCGCGATTCGATGCCCCAGAATTGCCACCATTCCGACGGAATGGGTTCGACGCCCGCGAAGACGGGATCGTCGTTGGGTACCTGGCGTGCCGGCAGGCGGCACGCCAGACTTGCGATTCGGACGTTGTGCACCATCAGATCTCCATCGTGCTGCAGGCGATGCGCGGCCTGAACGGATCCAGCGTCATGGCGACCACCGTATGTTCATCGTCACGCAACGACCTCGAATGTGCGACGCGGGACGCGAGCCACGCGGGCAACTGGAACGGGTTCGGGATGTCCGTCGAACCGGAGACGACATCGACGTGGAAATCGCGACCCACGCCGGTGACGATCGATGGCCATCCACTCAACCAGGATTCGCAAAATAGCGTGGCGACGCGCCGGTCGATGCGGCTCTGCACCGCGTCGACCATCGCGCGCAGCGCGGTGGCCGCATTGGCCGGTTCGGCGTCGAATCGACCGGTTGCGTGATCGAACCGGCTCTCGAAGCGGGCCAGTGACAGGATGCCGTTCACGCGCCGGGCGGGAAGCGCGTCGAGCGTCGCGAACGGGGGCGACTCGAGGTCCGCGTAGCGGCTGGCATAAACTCGGTCATGGCCGGCAGGCGTCAGGACGATCGCCCCCGCGCCGTCGGCGAAGCCGCTCGTGGCCACCTGTTCGACGTCCGCGAGCGCCTCCGCGCGAACGACGAGCGCGCGTCGATAGCCGAGCTGTTTGCAATGGCTTTGCGCGAGATCGAGTGCGAGCGTCCAGTCCGCGTCGAGCAGATCGAACACGGCCGCATGTCGCGCACGCAGGTCGCGCTGCACCGGGTGCGCCAGCCGCGGCCCGGCGATCGTCGGTGCGTCCGCCATCCGGCTGGGAGAAATCGACAGGCTGACGATCAGATCCAGTTCCGACGGCAGGCAACCGGCTTGCAGCAGCGCCTGCCTGGCTGCCTTGATCGCGTAATCGTTGGCGCAGGATTGCGCCGTGGTCGCCGAGTCCGGGATGGCCACAGCGGCTCCGAGAATTTTCATAGGGTGTGTTCGTTCTGGACTGCTTGATTCAGGGGACGCGTCACGCCATGACCCGCCTGCCGGAGCACGGCGCGACGCAATTTGCCCGATTCGTTGCGCGGCAAACTGCAGGCGTGGTAGGCAATACGATGCGGACATTTGTACGGCGCAATCACGCTCTTGACGTGCTGCTGCAGTTGCATCGTCAACGCTTCCGAGCCGTCGACGCCAGGTCGCAGCACCACGTGCGCGCAGATGAGCGTGCCGCCTCGTTCGTCGATCTGGCCGACGACGCCGCATTCGGCGATATCGGGATGGCGCAGCAGCGCCTGCTCCACCTCGCCGGGAGACACCGTGTAGCCGGAGCTGATGATCATGTCGTCCGCGCGCGCCTGATAGAACAGATAGCCGTCCTCGTCCAGGTAGGCGCTGTCGCCCGTCAGGTTCCAGCCGTGCTTCACGTAGTCGCGTTGCCGCGTGTCATTCAGGTAGCGGCACCCGGTCGGCCCCTGCACGGCCAGATAGCCGATTTCGTAGGGTGGCAGGCATCGGCCGTGCTCGTCCACGACGGCAAGGCGGTAACCGGGCACCGCCTTGCCGATCGCGCCGTCCTTCGCGCCGGTGTCGCCTGTCGACGCGAAGATATGCAGCATCTCGGTCGACCCGATTCCGTCGATCAGGTGCAGGCCGGTGCGCTCCTGCCATGCGTCGCGCGTCCACGACGGGAGCGCCTCGCCCGCCGACACGCATTTGCGCAGGGACGACACGTCATGCCTGTCGAGATGGTCGAGCATGGACCGATAGGCCGCCGGTGCCGTAAACAGGATGCTGACCCGGTGCCGGTCGACGGCGGCCAGCAGCCGTTCCGGGCTCGCTTTCGGCAACAGCACGACGCTCGCGCCGACACTGATCGGAAACAGCAGCAGCGCGCCGAGCCCGAACGTGAACGCGAGCGGCGGCGATCCGCAGAAGACGTCATCGGCCGTGGGCCGGAGCACGTGCGCCGGAAAGCAGTGGCAGGCCGCCATCACGTCGCGATGAAAATGGACGGTTGCCTTCGGTTCCCCGGTCGTCCCCGATGTGAACGCGATGAGGCAAGGATCGTCCGCGCGCGTGTCGGCGGCCGCGAATTCCGCTGAATAGCCACCGAGCCAGCGCGCGTGCGGATGCGTGTCGTCCGTCTCGTAGCGTCGAACTTCGCCGCGCCACTGCACGCTCGCCATCGCGCCGTCGAGCTCGGTCGACAGACCGGCTTCGCAGATGACGTGCGTGACCCGGGCTCGTCCGATGATGGTCGACAGCTCTCCCGCGCGCAGCTTCGGCATCGTCGCGACGGCCACGCCACCGGCCTTGACCACGCCGAACCACGCGGCGGCAAGCATCGGGTGATTGGTGCCGTGTAACAGCACTCGATTGCCGGCCACCAGGCCCGCATCGCTGACCAGCATGTTGGCGATCCGGTTGCCGGCATCGCGCAATTCGCGATACGACCACGCGATGCCCGACTCGGTCTTGATCGCAATGCGATCGCCCCAGCCTCGTTCTTCGACTGCGGTATCCAGCAGCGCGGCGGCGCAATTGAGAAACGGCGGAAACTGCAGCCCCGGCAACTCAAAGACAAACGTTGGCCAATCTTCGGCAGGGGGCAAGTTCGCGCGGCAAAAGTCATCCATCGTCAGCGCTCGCAAGAGTGTGAGTTTGAAGTTCGCGATAGCGGTGCGGCGCGGGCCGGGCCAGATGATCGGGCCCGGCCCGCCCAACCTGAATCGCGATGCCAAAGAGACGGCGTCGGCGCGGCAGGCACATGTCGACGAGCGACGCACGGAGAGGCCGGTCAATCACATGATGGCTTGCCGGTGTTTATGGATTGATTCCGTCTCATTTGATTTTGAAAATAAACAATAATCGAGCTATTTAGTGCGGATTGCTTGAAGGTTGGGAATTCGTCGATCGATTTGGTGGGTTTAAAAAGTGTGCCGTAAGCTTAGCGGAAGTAAACTTGGAAAGTAAACGGTCATACGAGGGGGTGATTGGAATTATTTGTTGAAATCGATTCCATTAAGCACCGACGTTTTATTGAATTAATCGATTTCGGTTAACCATCTTGCGATTTGTTGACTTCGGTGGAGTCTGGTTGTCGGAGCACTGAATAAAGCGTCAGGAAGTTCACCAAGGCGAAACGAGCATCGCGTCACGAAGTGGAATGCCCCGCGCAAAAGGCGAAAGATCCGCGCGCTCTCAGGAGCAGCGGGGCTTGAGTCGATCTGGATGGAAAATCACGGGTTCGGGCGCCGGGGTATCGGATTGCGCCCATATGGATTTGCGTAATTGTATTAACGAATATTTTATTTTAAGTGAGAAATCGGAATGTCTCGGTTCGAGGATTCGAGCACATCCTGGCTGTCAAGCACCGGTAAATGACTACGCGACGGCCACGAAGAAGTTCGTCGATGCACATCCAGAGAAGCTGAAGGCCTGGCTGCAGCAGTAAAGCCGCGCCACCGGCGACGCACTTCGCCCGATGCCGGCGGCCGTGCGGTGTGCGGTGCACGCAGTTCATGCAGTCCATGCAGCACATCACGTCGCGAACCTCGATGCGGTGGCGGAACAGGCCGTCGCGGCCGCGTTCTGATCCTCGCCGACACGGGCGGCCGGTTTGTCGAACCGACGATCTTCGGTCAGGTAACGCCGGAGATGAGCATCGCGCGCGACGAGGTGTTCGGGCCGGTCGTCTGCGTCATCGAATACGACGACGTCGACGATTCGGTGCGGATCGCCAACGATACGTGCTACGGGCTGGCCGCGTCGCTGTGGACCGACAACGTGAACAGCGCGCACAAGGTCGCCGCGCGGATTCGCGCGGGCACGGTCACGGTGAACTGCTTCGGCGAAGGCGACTGTCGACGCCGTTCGGCGGCTGAAGCCGCTGGACCTGCTGTCGCGTCCGACCCTGAACCTGTCGATGCTCGGCCGCGCGCAGGTGTGCGAGCACGTCGACTGGCGCGTGTGGCGCAACTGGTTCCAGCAGGGCGACGGCACCGACACGCTGACCGAGAACAAGTATCTGGAAAGCAACGACTACCGGCTGCTCGTCGCGCAGGCCGAGGCCGGCGAGGGCACGCTGCTGGGCTGGCATCACCTCGTGCACCGGCAGATCGACCAGGGCATCCTGATGCGGCCGGTGCAGGACGTGCTGGTGTTTCGCGATCGACATCACTATCTGATCACGCACCGGAATGCGCAGTCGCGGCCCGAATATCAGCAGTTCCGGCAGTGGCTGAACGACGAGGTCGGCGTGATGATGCGCGGCTGGCTCGATGCCGGCGTCGAAGTCGAGCAATGACCGACCGGTCCGTCGGGTATTCGATGGGGCGTGCCGTTTGCATCGACGAGCGATGCTCTCGATCGATGTCCATTAGTTGAGCGGCCTTTCCGGATGAAGTGAACCGGCCGGTCGAGCGGCCCGCCAGCCGGTCCCTTATTTCCTGCTGGTCGGCTGGATGCTATTCGCCGTCGCGATGTCGATAGCGGCTGTCGTGCGATATGGCGAACATGTTGGCTGGCGAAAGCCGGGACGATGCCACAACCGGCGACGCGTGCACGTCGTGCGCGTGGCGGACGGCACATCGGCGCGTTCAACTCAACCCTTCACTATCCATGGCTGCCGTGATGCTTACCCCCATCCAGTCCATCCTGATCGCGAACCGCTCGGAAATCTCGATACGCGTGATGCGTGCCGCCGCCGAGCTGAACATCCGCACGGTCGCGATCTATTCGAAGGAAGACCGCCTGGCGCTGCATCGCTTCAAGGCGGACGAGAGCTACCTGATCGGCGAGGGCAAGAAGCCGCTCGCCGCGTATCTCGACATCGACGACATCCTGCGCGTCGCGCGGCAGGCGAAGGTCGATGCGATCCATCCCGGCTACGGCTTCCTGTCCGAGAACCCCGACTTCGCTCAGGCCGTGATCGACGCCGGCATCCGCTGGATCGGCCCATCGCCCGACGTGATGCGCACGCTCGGCAACAAGGTGACCGCGCGCAATGCGGCGATCGCCGCCGGCGTGCCCGTGATGCCCGCGACCGCGCCGCTGCCGGACGACTTCGACGCGTGCAAGGTACTCGCCGCGGAAGTCGGCTATCCGCTGATGCTGAAGGCGAGCTGGGGCGGCGGCGGGCGCGGGATGCGCGTGCTCGAAAATGCGCAGGATCTCGAAACGCTGCTGCCCGTCGCGCGCCGTGAGGCATTGGCCGCATTCGGCAACGACGAGGTGTATGTCGAGAAGCTCGTGCGCAATGCGCGACACGTGGAGGTGCAGGTGCTCGGCGATCTGCACGGCACGGTCGTGCATCTGTACGAGCGCGATTGCACGGTGCAGCGGCGCAACCAGAAGGTCGTCGAACGCGCACCGGCGCCGTATCTCGATCGCGAAAGCCGGCACGCGCTGTGCGAATCCGCGCTGCGCCTGATGCGCGCCGTGGGCTACACGCATGCCGGTACCGTTGAATTCCTGATGGATGCCGACACCGGCCAGTTCTACTTCATCGAGGTGAATCCGCGCATCCAGGTCGAGCACACGGTAACGGAGATGGTCACCGGAATCGATATCGTGAAGGCGCAGATCCGCATCACCGAAGGCGGGCGGATCGGCCTGGCGGAGGACGCGACGGACGCCGGCGGCGCGCTCGTCGCGCGCGCGGCCGGCGTGCCGGAACAGCAGGCGATTCCGCTGAACGGCAACGCGCTGCAATGCCGGATCACGACCGAGGATCCGGAGAACGACTTCCTGCCCGATTATGGGCGGCTCACCGCGTACCGCAGCGCGGCGGGCTTCGGCGTGCGGCTCGATGCCGGCACGGCCTACGGCGGCGCGGTGATCACGCCGTACTACGACTCGCTGCTCGTGAAGGTGACGACGTGGGCGCCGACGGCGGCCGAATCGATCCACCGGATGGATCGCGCGCTGCGCGAGTTCCGGATTCGCGGCGTCACGTCGAACCTGCAGTTCCTCGAGAACGTGATCAACCATCCGGCCTTCATCGCGGGCGAAGTGACGACGCGCTTCATCGACAAGACGCCGGAGCTGCTCGCATTCGCGAAGCGCGGCGATCGCGCGACGAAGCTGCTGCGCTATCTCGGCGAGCTGAACGTGAACGGAAACGCCGAGATGAGCGGCCGCACGCTGCCGGCACTGCCGTTGCCGAAGCCGGTGTTGCCGAAGATCGATACGGCCGTGGCGATTCCTGCGGGCACGCGCGATCGCTTGCGTGAGATTGGTCCCGAGAAATTCGCGCGCTGGATGCTCGATCAGAAGCAGGTGCTCTTGACCGACACGACGATGCGCGACGCGCACCAGTCGCTGTTCGCGACGCGCATGCGCACCGCCGACATGCTGCCGATCGCGCCGTTCTACGCGCGCGAGCTGTCGCAACTGTTCTCGCTCGAATGCTGGGGCGGCGCGACGTTCGACGTCGCGCTGCGGTTCCTGAAGGAAGACCCGTGGGAGCGCCTCGCGCTGCTGCGCGAGCGCGTGCCGAACATCCTGTTCCAGATGCTGCTGCGCGGCTCGAATGCGGTCGGCTACACGAACTACGCGGACAACGTCGTGCGCTTCTTCGTGCAGCAGGCCGCAAGCGCCGGCGTCGACGTGTTCCGCGTATTCGACTCGCTGAACTGGGTGCGCAACATGCGCGTGGCGATCGATGCGGTCGGCGAAAGCGGAATGCTGTGCGAAGGCGCGATCTGCTACACCGGCGACCTGTTCGACACGTCGCGTTCGAAATACGACCTCAAGTATTACGTCGGCATCGCGCGCGAGTTGCAGCAGGCCGGCGTGCATGTGCTCGGGATCAAGGACATGGCCGGCATCTGCCGCCCGAAGGCGGTCGCGACGCTCGTGAAGGCGCTCAAGGAGGAAACCGGGCTGCCCGTGCATTTCCATACGCATGACACGAGCGGGATCGCCGCGGCGTCGGTGCTCGCGGCGGTCGAAGCAGGCTGCGACGCGGTGGACGGCGCACTCGACGCGATGAGCGGCCTCACGTCGCAGCCGAACCTGTCGAGCATCGCGGCCGCGCTGGCCGGCGGCGAGCGCGATCCGGGGCTCGACGCGGACCGCCTGCACGAAGCGTCGATGTATTGGGAAGGCGTGCGCCGCTACTACGCGCCGTTCGAATCGGAGATCCGCGCGGGCACGGCCGACGTCTATCGGCACGAGATGCCCGGCGGCCAGTACACGAACCTGCGCGAGCAGGCACGCTCGCTCGGCATCGATCATCGCTGGACCGAGGTGTCGCGCGCGTATGCGGACGTGAACCGCCTGTTCGGCGACATCGTGAAGGTCACGCCGACGTCGAAGGTGGTCGGCGACATGGCGCTGATGATGGTCGCGAACGACCTGAGCGTGGACGACGTGCGCAACCCGGACAAGGACCTCGCGTTCCCCGAGTCGGTCGTGTCGCTGTTCAAGGGCGAGCTGGGCTTCCCGCCCGACGGCTTTCCGGCGGAGCTGTCGCGCAAGGTGCTGAAGAGCGAGCCGCCGGCGCCGTATCGTCCCGGCGACCAGATTCCGCCGGTCGATCTCGACGCGGTACGCACGCAGGCCGAGGCTGCATGCGAGCAGCCGCTCGACGACCGGCAACTGGCGTCGTACCTGATGTATCCGAAGCAGACGGTCGACTACTACGCGCACGTTCGCGCGTACAGCGACACGTCGGTCGTGCCGACGCCGGCGTTCCTGTACGGGCTGCAGCCGCAGGAGGAAGTGGCGATCGACATCGAGCCGGGCAAGACGCTGCTCGTGTCGCTGCAGGGCCAGCATGCCGATGCGCAGGACGGCATCGTGAAGGTGCTGTTCGAGCTGAACGGCCAGTCGCGTTCCGCGCTGGTCGAGCAGAAGACGGTCGTGCAGGCGGGCAAGGAGCGCCATGGCTTGCAGCGTGCCGACCCGGCGAATCCGCTGCATGTCGCCGCGCCGATGCCGGGCTCGGTAGTGACGGTCGCCGTGCAGCCCGGGCAGCGCGTGACGGCCGGCACGACGCTGCTCGCGCTCGAGGCGATGAAGATGGAAACCCACATCGCGGCGGAGCGCGACTGCGAGATCGCGGCCGTGCATGTGAAGCCGGGTGAGCGGGTCGCGGCGAAGGATCTGCTGATCGAGTTGAAAGATCCGACGCAGTGAGGGTTGCCGTGATGCTGACCGTGCCGGGAATCGCGACGCGCCGGGCTCGCGGCACGTGTCGCACATGGCATCCGCTCGCCGGCACGGAATGAATCGGTTTGCTCGAGTGTTGTCGATGGATATCAGCCACCGACCTTGTTCAGGACCGAAATGACCTCTCCGACCGAACTGCTGGATGCTTCCGTGGCCGCGTGGCACGCGTCGATCGACGCGTTTTGCCGCTTGCAGAATGGCGGCTTCGTGGAACGCGGCGCGCATGGCACGAAGGCGTTCTACAGCGGCGCGCCCGTGTCCGTGCTGAACGCAGTTGTCAGCATGACGCGTCGGCCCGATGTCGACGAAATCAGGCTGCTTTCCGACGCGTTCAGCACGTGCGCAGTGCCGTGGAGCATTCAGACCCGCGACGCGAGCACGCACGCCGACGAGATCGCGCGCATCGCGGACGATCATGGCCTGACACAACGCGTCCCGTTGCCGTTCATGACGAAGCGGCTAGCGCGCACCGCCGCGCCGGCGAGCAGCGACGGGCACGTGGTCGTGCGGCGCGTCACCGCAGAGGACAGCGAACGATACAACGGCGCGCTTGCCGCGGGCTATGAGGCGCCGGAGGGCGTATTTCGAAGACTGAGCGCGCCGGCCGTGCTGGAGGCCGACGGCATGATGGGCTTTTGGGTGGAGGTCGACGGGGTGCCGGTCGCGACCTCGTTCGGCGTCGTGCGCAACGCTCAGGTCGGCGTATTCAATGTGTCGACGCTACCGGCCTATCGGCGACGAGGCTACGCGCGGGCCGCGACTCAGGCGGTACTGGATGCCGCGTTCGAGACCGGCGCGCATACCGCGTTTCTGCATTGCACGCCGGCAGGCCGCCACGTGTACGAGTCGATGGGCTTTACCACCGGTGAGGAGTGGCAGGTGTACAGCGGTGGCTGAATGACGCGGGCGCACGCACGTGGGGTCGCTCGCGTCGTCCGCGCGTTGAACGGCGCTCATTCCCTCGCCGACCATCAAAGCGATCGCGCTTTCGTCTCCGGCAACAGGAGCACCGCCAACAGCACCACGCCATAGGCCGCGCCCGAAAAGATCGCGATGGCCAGCGCCAGGCCAAGCGAATGGCTCAGCATCCCGACGAGGCTCGGGAACAGCGCGCCAATTCCGCGCCCGAAGTTGTACGTGAAGCTTTGCGCATTCGCGCGGAAGTTCGACGGATACAGTTCCGTCAGGTAGGCGCCGACCCCGCTGAAGATCCCGCATGAAGAAAAGCCCAGCGGAAAGCCGAGCCACAGCATCTGCGCATTCGACAGCGGCAATGTGAGGTACAGACACACCGACACGAGCGACAGCGCGGAAAACAGCATGAAGTTGCGCCGGCGTCCCCAGAGGTCGGAAAGGTACGCGCCGACGACATATCCGCAGAACGACCCCACGATGATCACGAACAGATAAGCGCTCGTGTTGAGCACGGACAGGTGTCGCTCGATCTTGAGGAACGCCGGCAGCCAGGTCGACATCGCATAGAAGCCGCCCTGGATGCCCGTGCACAGCAGCGCGGCGAGGACCGTGCGGCGCACCTGCGAACGCGAGAAGATCGCCCACACCGACGGCTGGCTCGCGCCGTGTTTCCGGGCGGCGTCCGCCTGCACGAACACGTCGGGCTCCGGCACGTGCTTGCGGATGTAGAGCACGAGCAGGGCAGGCACGATGCCCACCCAGAACAGGCTGCGCCACGCCAGCGACTCGGGCAGGACGGAAAACGCAATGCTGTAGAGAATCGCCGCGCAACCCCAGCCGATCGCCCAGCCGCTTTGTACCAGCCCGACCGCCTTGCCGCGATGTGCGGGCGCGACGATCTCGCCGATCAGCACGGCGCCCACCGCCCATTCGCCGCCGAACCCGAGCCCTTGCAGCGCGCGAAGCACGAAGATCTGCTCGAAGTTCTGCGCGAAGCCGATCGCGAGCGTGCAGACCGAGAACCACAGGATCGTGCCTTGCAGTACCTTGACCCGTCCGTAGCGATCCGCGAGGATGCCGGCAATCCAGCCGCCCACCGACGAGAAAATCAGCGTCACGGTGCTCAACAGGCCGGCCTTGCCGCGATCGAGGCCCCACAGGTCGATCAGCGAAGCCAGCACGAAGCTGAACACCATGAAGTCGAACGCATCGGTCGCTCAGCCGGCGAACGACGCCTTGAACGCGCGCTTGCCGGCGGGATCGAGTTCCGCGTACCAGGACGAGCCGGATCCGGCTCGGAGCGAGACTTCCTCGGCATTTCTTGTTGGCGTCATCGTGTTGTTCGCTGAGTGGGAACGGCGCTATCGGCGCGCGGATGGCGAATTGTGGGCCGCGAGCGCGACACGCACGACGTCCGGCGTGGCCGGGGCCTGGCGGATGCGGACGCCGGTGGCGTGATGGATCGCATTCAGGATGGCCGCAGCGGTGGGCACCAGCGCCGGCTCACCGATGCCTTTTGCCCCGTACGGGCCGACGGCCGTCGGCGCTTCGATGAAAATCGATTGCACGTCGGGCATGTCATGCACCGTCGGAATCAGATAGTCGTGCAGATTGTTGTATCGGCCGGGGTGGTACTTTTCCATCAGCGCCATGCCGATACCTTGCGCCACCGCGCCTTCGATCTGCCCTTCGAGCAGCGTTGGATTGACCATTCTGCCGACGTCGTGCGCGGCCACGACCTTGAGTACGCGGACGCGGCCGCTGTCGCAGTCCACCGCGACCTCGGCCATCTGCGCGCCGAACGCGTAGGTGGCGTAAGGCGAGCCTTGCCCCGACGCATCGAGCGACGTGGTCGGTGGATCGAAGCTCTCTTCCGCCGCGATGACGTAGCCGTGTGCATCGACCGGCAGCGTCCGCAGATCGAGCACTTCGCCATCGACGGCAACACCGCGCGCATTGGCCGAAATCCGCGCGTCGGGTGCCGCGCCGGCGAACGCGAGCAGCCGGTGGCGCAGCGTCGTGCCGGCGAGGAACGCCGCTCGACCGGTAATGAACGTCTGACGCGAAGCGGACGTGCGACCGCAATCGGGCGTGACCGACGTGTCCGGGCCGACGAAGTGCAGCCGATCGACCGGTACGCCCAGTGCATCGGCGGCGATTTGCGGAATGACGGTGTTCGCGCCCTGGCCGGCATCCACTGCCCCCTGGTGCAGGACGATCGTGCCGTCGGGCCGGATGCCGAAGCGCACGGTCGACGGGTTCGGCAATGCGGTGTTGCCGCACCCGTAGAAGAACGCCGCCATCCCGACGCCATGACGCAGGTGGCCCGGCGCCGCCGCATTCAGCGTGGCGACGCGCGCGTGTGCGTCACGCCACGCCGGTCGCAGCGCATCGAGGCAGGCGACGAGCCCCACGCTGTCGTCCAGCACCTGCCCGGTCGGCAGGGTGTCGCCCGGCCGCAGCGCGTTCATCGCGCGGAATTCGAGCGGATCGATGCCGGCCGTGAACGCCAGCTCGTCGATGAGCTGTTCCTGGGACATCGTCGTTTGCGGTACGCCAAAGCCGCGGAATGCGCCCGCGGCCGTCACGTGCGTATGAATCGCACGGGCCCGCGCCGCATAGTGGGGGATGACGTACGGGCCGCCGGCATGCACCGGTACGCGGTTGGCGACGGCCGTGCCCCACGACGCGAACGCGCCGGTATTGAAGTCGGCGTCGAACGTCACCGCATGGAGCCGGCCGTCGGCATCGGCGGCCATGCTGGACGTCATGCGGCCGGGATGGCGCTTGGTCGACGTGGCCATCGATTCCTCGCGCGACAGCACCATCGCGACGGGCTTGTCGAGATGCCAGGCCGCGATCGCGAGCAGCGGCTGGACCGTCATGTCGAGCTTGCCGCCGAAACCGCCGCCGACCGCGGTCGCCACGACGCGCACCTGTTCCGGCGCGACCGCGAGAATGCGGGCGAGATCGGCGCGATGCGGATGCGGCGCCTGCGTCGACGAATGGATTTCGATGATGTCGCCCACGCGTCGCGCCCAGCCGGCCTCGGGCTCGAGGTACGCGTGCTCGACGAAACTGGATTCGAACGTTGCGCTCACAACGTGACGGGCGTCTTGCATCGCGCGTTCCGGGTCGCCGCGGCGCACGTGCCCCTCGATCAGCACGTTGCCGGGACGATCGGCGTGCAGCAGCGGACTGTCGTCCAGCACCGCATCGGCGATCGCAAGCACCGGCGTCAGCGGTTCCCAGTTCACCGGAAAGCAGTCGAGGTCGAGCGCCGCGATCGCGGCGCGCTCGCCGACCACCAACGCCACCGCCTCGAGATGGTGGCGCGCCTCCGTCTCGGGAAGGACGGGCTGATCCATGTACGGCGTCGCGACACCGTGCAGATTCATGCCGGGCACATCGGCGTGGGTGAGGACGCGGTGCACGCCCGGATGGGCGCGCACGAATGCGTCGAGGTCGCCGAATGCGAAACGCGCGCGATGATGCGGACTGCGAACCGCGCGCAGGAACAGGCTGTCGGCCGGATAGCCGTCGGCGCCGAAACGCTGGCTTCCATCGACTTTTTCCGGGCCATCGAGGCGCGTCAGCGGTACGCCGACGGACGGCCCTTGGGACGGAGGAGGCGTCACGCATCGCGCGGCGCCGCCGCAGCCCGCCTCGGTCACCGCGTCGACGATCTTCTGGTAGCCGGTGCAGCGGCACAGCACGCCGTCGATGGCGGCCCGCGCACTGGCGCGATCGCTCACCTCGCCGGCGTCGATTGCGGCCGCCGCGGCCGTCAGCATGCCGGGCGTGCAGAAGCCGCATTGCACCGCCTGATGCGCGAGAAACGCGTGCTGCAAGCGGCCGCCGCAGCGGGTGCCTTCGGCGAGGCCCTCGACGGTGACGACACGGCGCCCCGCGATCTGGCCGACCGGAATCAGGCACGCGTAGCGCGCGTCGCCGTCGACGATCACGGTGCAACTGCCGCAATCGCCCTGGCGGCAACCTTCCTTGGTGCCGAACTGGCGCAGGTCCGCGCGCAGATGGTCGATGAGCCGCTGCGAGTGGTCGGCCGGCAGGCTTCGCCGCGTGCCGTTGAGCTCGAACCAGTCCGGTTCCGGCGAAACCGGCGTGCTGCCGCCCGCGATGGTTTCGCGAACATCGGCCAGCTGATCAGGCAGTGGATGCGCCACGTGCGTTCTCCTCGATGCAGCATGTGAAAGCGCGCGTGACCGCCAGCCGCGCGAGATGAATGCGATGCGACGCGGTCGCCCGGCAGTCGTCGACCGGAGACAGCTCGGCAAGCGGCGCCGCCGCGATCGCGCCGGCCAGTTCGTCGAGCCGCCGGCCCGCGAGTGCCGCCTCGAGCGCCGGCATCCGGCGCGCCACGTCGGATGCGCCGCCGATCGCGACGGCGACCGCGTCGGCCGTGCCGTCCGCGCCCACGCGCAATTGCGCGGCGGCCGAAACGACGGCGATCGCCGAGCCGTCGCGATTCGTGCATTTGATGAACGACGTGCGGTCGTGCGTGTGCGGTGGTGCAAGCAGCACGGCGACCAGCAGTTCGTCCGCGTGCAGCGCGGTCCGGCCGTTGCCGAGCAGGAATTCGGCCAATGGCAAGCGGCGCACGCCGCGCAGGCTCGCCAGCTCGACGCGCGCGTCGAGCGCCAGCAGCGCCGGGATGCCGTCCGCCACCGGCGACGCATGGCACACGTTGCCGCCGATCGTGCCCTGGACGCGAATCTGCCGTGGGCCGATGCAAGCGGCGGCGGCCGTCAGCGCCACGGGCAGCCAGGTCGTACGCGCGATGGCTTCCCAGGTGCTCGCCGCGCCGATGCGGATCATGCCGTCGTGCTGCTCGATCGCGCGCAATGCATTCACGCGGCTGATATCCACCCAGGCCGAGCGGGCGGGCACGAGGCCGATATCGGCGAAGGCGTCGGTGGCCCCGCACACGATGCGCGGCCGCGGCTGGGCCGCCAGCCGGCCGAGCACTTCGTCGATGGTGTGGGCGCGAAGGTAGTTCATCGCAACGGGGCCTGCATCTTGATGGTCACGAGGGTCGACAGCGGCGCCGGCACACGCTCAAGCGTCGATCGACGCGTCCTTGCGGACCACCCGCAGCACGCTGTCGATCACGAACGTTTCCCAATGGCGCACGGCATCCGGCGCGTTCAACTCCTCTCCGAGGAACGCGGACAACGTATACAGGTTCGACGTATAAAAATACGCGGTCGAGATGATCAGCAGGAAAACGTCGCGCGCCCGGAGGCCCGTGCGAAACAGGCCTTGTTCGACGCCGTTCTCGAGAATCTTCGCAATGATCTCTACCGCATGCGACGAGTACTCGCCCCGGCGCTCGAGCTTGGACAAGTGCTTGCCCTTGTGCAGGTTCTCCGTGTTGAGCAGCGTGATGAAATCCGGATTGCGCCAATAATAGTCCAGCTTGAAGCGAATCACGGACTTGAGCGCTTCCACGGGGTTCGAAGCATCCGGCGCCATTTTGAGCTCCGCCTCGTCCATCCGTCGATAGATGCCTTCGAGCACCGCAACGAACAGCCCCTCCTTGCTCCCGTAGTAGTAATAGATCATCCGGTCGTACGACTTCGCCAGCCGCGAAATCCGTTCGACACTGCCGCCTTCGTAACCGTAGCGCGCGAAGACCTTGGTCGCCGCGTGCAGGATCTTGTCGCGGGTTTCCTGCGCCGCCGCCTCCCGGACGCCGGTTCCACGCACAGTCTTGCCTTTTGCTGCTTGAGCCATACCGTTCCTATGGCGGCCGCCAACCGGGCCATGCCGCCTGAAAAAACTTGCACGGGCGGCGTTCCCGCAAACTTTCGTACAGGGAACGCTACATGAACTTCGAATTCTACGGAACTCTTCTCTTGTCCGCAACATGACATAAATTCATCGTATATTCAATGACTTGAATACGCACTACACGGCCGATCCCGCGCCGTGGCGAACGAATCTCGATATCTTCATATTTTTATTTCGAGAAACTGCTGCTAACATTCGTTTGTGGAGTACTCACTACATGAAACGTTGATTTCAGGTTGACAGAGGCTGCAACCCGGTACGCAGGAGATAGACGAATGAACAACGAACTCGACGATTCCTGCAGCGCTTTCGCTGCGCGGACTACCTGGAAATCGCTCTCCGGCCCGAGCGGCCCTGAAATGACCCCGGTCATCGAGGAACTCATGTCTCAATCGCTTCTCGCACTGGACGTGCAGGTGTTGCGTCAGTTTTCCCACACGATGGCGGACGAGGTCGCGCCCGCGACGCGCGTCGGGAAATTGCTCGAGGCGGCGATACAGGGCACGGCCGCGACGTGCGGCGTGATTGCGGTGATGCGCGACGGCAGCTGGGAGGCGGCCGCCAGCGCGACGGCGGCGCAACCGTCACACGTCGAGCGGCTGCCGGCCGACCGGTTGCCGGTGCCGATCATGGCCGCCGCCGTGCATCTGCGCGATGGGCTCGTGCTGCGCGACGCCTGCGCCGCCGACCATTGGCGGACCGACGACTATGTGCGCCGTCGCAAGCCGCGCTCGGTGATGTGCGTGCCGATCCGCTGCAATGGCGCATTGATGGGTGCGCTGTATCTGGAGCACGGCGACTTGCCGGACATTTTCACGTCGGCGAATGCCGCGTTGGTCGAAATCCTTGCGCTGCATGCCGGGTTCGTTCTGGAGAACCTGCGGCTGCACGACGAGCTTGCCGCCCGGCAGGCCCGCGCGGACAGCATCGCGGCAAGGATCGGCGACACGCCTTCGGACGCGGATTGTGCGGATCGCCTGAAGGCGTACGGCGAGCTGGCGGCTTCGATCGTGCATGAAGTCGCGCAACCGATCACGGCCATCGATACGTCCGCGCGCGCGGGGCTGAAGTGGCTCGATCGCGCCGCGCCGAACCTCGACGCCGCGCGCGAGATGTTCGCCCACATCTGCGCGTGCGCCGAGCGTGCGCGCACCATCATCCGCGCGCTGCGCGCAAACGCACGGCACGAAGCGCCCGCCTTCGCGACGTTCGATCTCGCCGACGCACTTTCCGAGGCGGCCGAGATCATGGCAAGCACGCTGGATGCGATGAAGGTGCGCTTGCGCGTCGACGGGCTCGCTTCTCCGATGCCGATGCGCGGCGAACGCATTCAGCTGCAGCAGGCCGTCATCGGCCTGCTGATGAACGGCGCGGAAGCGATGCTGAGCATCCCGGAGGAGCGCCGCGTACTCGTGCTGGCGTGCGAAGCCGTTCAGGATGGCTTGCGTATCCGGATCGACGATAGCGGCGACGGCATCGATCCGCGGGTGGCGCAACGCATCTTCGAACCGCTGTTCACCACGAAGCCGCACGGGATGGGCATGGGCCTTTCCATCTGCAAGTCGATCGTGGATGCGCACGATGGTCAACTGGCACTCACGCCGCGCGCGGAAGGCGGCACGCGCGCAATGGTGACGCTTCCGCGTTTTGCGGTTGACGGTGCAGCGGCCGCGCCTCGGGCGGCGTGATGCGCGGCGACGCGTGCAGCCATGTCCGCAGCCTATACGAACGTATGCGGCCATCTATCCTGACGGGTTGTGCAGCTAGCTTCAGATGCTATGGATGCCGTCGACGCAGCGCCTTATTCTGGTTCCACCGGTACACGAATCGCATCGGTGACGACTCGGGCGACAGGTGATCGAGTCGGCTTCGCGATGCGGCCGGAACCTGCGTGCCATTCGATACCAGCAACCCAAGGAACCCATCATGAAAATCCGACAAGTCCTCCTGAATGGCGGCCTCGCGGCCGTCCTGCTCGCTGGCCTGCAACTGCAGGCATTTGCCGATGAAAGTGCCAATGCGGCGAGCACGGATGCCGCGGTGACGTCCACCCCGACACCCGCGCAGACGAAGAAGGCCACGCGTGCGGCCAATCGCACGTTCTCGCGGTCGATTCAGAGGACGCTGTCGCGGACGAAGGGGCTGCAAGGGCAAGCGATCACGGTTTTCGCCAATGCCGCGACCGGACAGGTGACGCTGGCCGGCCAGGTGCAAACCGAAGACGAAGATCATCTCGCGGTCGAGTCGGCCCGGAAGATCCGCGGCGTCAAGTCGGTGAAAAGCGAACTGATGCTGCGTGAGAAAGGCGGCGCCTGAGCGAGGGCGCGCGCATCGCGGGGCCGAATGACAGGGTGTCGGTGATTCGTGCGTCCGCTTTCACATGATCGATCCGATTGATTGGGAGAAGAGGTGATGGGGATGCTGCATGAAGCGGACATCGTGGCTCGCACGTTGATCAATGTCCTGGATCCTTCGCAGGAACAGCGCAGCGTGTGCTTGCGAGCGCAGCGCACGCGATACAAGGCGCGACGCGTCGGGCTGCGTCAATGGAACGAGGACGACGCGCGTGCGCGCGCCGAACCGCCTACCAGGATAGCCGTGATGGAGCGCCTGTCGTTGTCCATGATCACTGTTTCGTGGAGCGACTCGTGTTCAGGGCGGTATGCGGAGCAAATCTGGTGCAGGAGCCGCGCGCGCGTGCCGTCGATCTGTGCGCTGACGGGGCGCGCGATCCAACGCGGCGATCCGGTGTTTCGTCCGCGCGGGAGCGATGTCTGTCTGCCCGGCAACCGGCAGCGAATGATTCTTGCCGCCACCGTTCAGCCGTGCATCGATGCGGCCGACGCGAATTAAGTGGGCCGGAGAACGGCGGAAGAACTGCGGACGAACGCGATCGCGCGTCGTCCGCGCGTATCGATGCGCTGCGGCGCTAGGACGACGCGACCGTGACGACGACAAGCGCCGCGCTTGGAACGCGCTCGGCCAGATCGAAGTGGACGGGAGGCTCGCGCCACCAGCGGGCGAACCCGGTGGGCGCGCGATATCCGACGACGATCATGTCCACGCAGGTCGTCGACGCATGTGCGGCGATGGCATCGGCCGCGCGTCCGAACCGGACATAGCCGCGCGCGGCGATGCCGTCGCCCGTCAGTGTGTCGATCGCCCGTTGAAGATCGCGATGGGCGGATTCCGCCAGCCGCTGATGGGCGAGCTCGCTGAGCAGTCCGGCCGACCGCGCGTTGGCGGTGACATTGTCGACGATGGCGACGACGTCGACCGTGGCCGACAATGCGCGCGAAAGCGACGCACATCGTGCGAGCGCGGCGTTGGCTTCGTGGGATCCGTCATAGACGAGCAGCATTCTGGACAGCGATGACATCTTCGATATTGGCGGCGGGGGAATGAGATCGCCCGTGACGGGCACCGGTTGCGGGTATGTGCGCCGAAGCGGGCGCGACTGCTAACACTGAACACGCGATGGCGCTCGTTTATTCCGATGCGATCCCCGGGCCGGCGATCGTGTCGCGGTTGGTTCGCATCGGCAGGCGCGCGACGTCGCGCGTCGACGTCAGCTCCGCGCGTCGATGCGATGTCCCGTCTCGTGGTGCATGTCACGCGACGCGTCGGCCGTGCCGAGGAATCCCGGCATCTTCGTGGTTTCGCCTGCACGCGGATGGGCGGTCGCCGATGAAGCGCGCGCACGAGCCGGCGAGCATTGCGCCTGCCCGTGCCGGACCTCCGGAAAACGTTGCTGCTTCAATGACCGGAATAGAGTTTCCTGAGCGCGTCGAGCTCGCCGCTCTGGTGCGCGCGAGCGAGCTCCTGACGCACTTCGGAACGTGTCTTTCCCGTCGGCATCGCGATGGCCGGTGTCCATTGGGTCGTGGCGACGGCATCTTGATTCGCCGTCAACGAATCGACGGGGGCCGCTGCATGGGCGCACGCTGCGGTAGCAAACGCGACGAGCGCGAAGGTGATCCTTGAGGTCTTCATGTCGGAATCCGGAAGGTGAGTCGATCGAACGTTATGCACGGTATCTGGCGAACGCGGGAGCCGGATGCGCCGGCCGCGTCGCGAATGTCGTCTGAATCCGTCGCATGTGTATTGAGCGCCGCGAAGGTATCCCGCGTGTGTCCGCGGCGCGGCGTTTTGCAATGTCATGTATCGATGCGGACACGCGATACATCCGGATACGAAAGCGCCGATCATGACGCGACGCGAATGCGCTTCGGCAACGCGCAGGCAGTGGCCGGCGCGCGTTGTTGCATTGACGATATCGCGCTGGAATAATCGGCGGGTTCGCGTGTTATCACGGGTACCTGGAAGAAGGCGAGGCGGCCGGTGAGGTGCGACACCGCACGAGCGAAACCGGGTGCGCCCCGCGGCCTGCGTCACGACCGCGGGTTCGAACGAACGGATACAACCCGGCATCCCGCCGCAACATGTGGCCGGTGGCACGGGCGCCGCATGCCGTGCTCCACGCCGCCGTGCCAGCGGCGTTCGAGCTGATGAACGCCACCGTTTCCTTACTGCATTCGCATGATCGAACTTTCGACACGCCGCTTTATCGAATTGAGCCCCGGCTCGCCACGGCTGCACCGCGCGATCGACGACCATGCGCCGCCGGTTCTGGTCGCCGGGCGCGGCGCGGCGGCGCCGTCCGCGGTCGCGGCGCTGCAACGCGAATATGTATTGCGCTCGGCACTGCACGAACGCTGGTCCGCCGTGCCGCAAGCCATCGTGTCGCACGGTGGCGGCGCCGTGCTCATCCTGGCCGATCCGGGCGGCATGCCGCTCTCCGTTGAAGCTATTCCGCAGCAGCGTTTGTCTGCGTTTCTGCGGCGCGCGATTGCGCTCGCGACCGCGCTGGGCGAGATGCATGCAGCCGGTATCGTGCATCGCGCGCTTGCGCCGCATCGCTTCCTCGTGGATGACGACGATCGTGCGTTCGTGACGGGCTTCGGCTATGCGATCGGCCCCGATGCAGCCGACCCGTTGCGCGACACCGCTCTCGAGTGGGACGACACGGATTTCGTCTATACGGCGCCCGAGCTCGGCACGCGCATGAACCTGCGTGTCGACGCGCGCGCCGATCTTTATTCGCTCGGCTGCATTCTCTATGAGCAGTTGACCGGCGTGCCGCCGTTCGATGCGCCCGATGCGGCCGGGCTCGTGCACGCGCATGCCACGCATTCGGCGCGCGCCCCTCACGAACTCGTTCCGCACGTACCCGAGCAGATCTCGCGGATCGTCGTGAAGTTGCTCGAAAAGGCGCCGGAGCAGCGTTACGGCACAGCTGCGGGGCTCGTCGCCGACCTGCAGCGATGCGAGCAGTGCCTGCGTCGCGACGGTCGCATTCCGATGTTCGCGCTCGATGTTCATGCGGCGCTGCAGCGTCTGCAGCACGCCGATCACGTGGTGGGCCGCGAACCGGAGATCGACGCGCTGCGCGCGCAGTACCGTGCCGTCGCCGCCGGTGGCGAGATGCGCGTCGCATGGATTTCCGGCTACTCGGGCATCGGCAAGTCGACGCTGCTGCTGGAGGCCGTCGCGCGCATCAGGCACGATGGCGCGCTGCTCGTGGCCACCAGCAAGGGCGAGGAAGGGCGCCGCGGCACGCCGTATGCGATGCTTGCCGAGGCGCTGGCGCCGCTGCTGCAATTCGTGCTGGGTTGCGCGGACGACGAATTCGACAGGTGGCGCGCGCGAATCGGAACGGCCGTCGCGCCCGTCGGACGCACGCTCGCGAGATTCCTGCCGGCGCTCTCGGCGGTGCTGGGCCCGCAAGCGGGGCCGCCGGAGCAATCCGAACTGGCGCCCGGGCTGGAGCGCGAGCGCGTGCTGCAAGCGATCGCCCGGCTGATCGCGTGTTTCGCGGCGCCGGAGCGTCCGCTCGCGCTGCTGCTCGACGATCTGCAATGGGCCGATGCGGGCACGATCCAGGTGCTGGAGCGGCTGGTGCAGCAACACAGCGACACGGCGTTGCTGCTCGTCGGCGCCTATCGCGGCAACGAGATCGATGCGGGTCACCCGTTGCGGGCCGGCCCGCTGGCCGACGTTGCCGATGCATTGACGGTGGAACTCGGGCCGCTGAACGAGCGCGCGACGACCGAGCTGATCGCCCACGCGCTGCATCAGGACACCGATGCGCTTCGCCCGTTGTCCGACCTGATCGGGCAGAGAACCGGCCGCAATCCGTTCTTCGTGCATCATCTGCTGCGCCTGCTGGCCGACGAAGGCATGCTCGATTACGATGCGGGAGCCGGCCTGTGGCGCTGGAACATGGCACGCATCGCCGCGCATCGTGGCGGCGATGACGTCGCGATGATGCTGGCGCGGCAATTCGAGCTGCTGCCGGACGCCGCGCGATTCATGTTGCGACTGCTGGCCTGCATCGGCCAGCGTGCGCCGACGCGCCTGCTGGCCACGGCGGCCGGCTTGAGCGAGCCCGATGCGACCGAGGGGCTGCAGGCGGCGCTCGATGCCGGCAGTGTCCAGCGCGACGGCGACGACTGGACGTTCTGGCACGATCGCATTCGCGAGGCTGCGTATGCGTCGATTCCGGAGGACGAGCGCGCGCCGCTGCATCATGCAATCGCGTGCCGTTTGCTGGCGGCCGGCGAGGCCTGCGCCGACACCTTCGTGCTGGCCGCGCAGGCGAACCTCGCCGGCACGATGGTCGCGACACCCGCGCAGCGCCGCGCGTTCGCACGCGTGAACCTGGAGGCCGGACGGCAAGCCCGGGCCGCCACCGCGCATCATTCCGCGCTCGGCTTCTTTCGCGCGGCCGTCGATTTCCTCGGCGAACGGGACACCAGCGACGACGGGCTCGACGCGCGCATGCTGTGCGGCGAGGCCGAGTTCATGACCGGTGCGCTCGAAGCGGCCGAAGCGCGCCTCGCCGAGCTGGAGCGGGTAGCCGGCGACGGCACGTTCGGCGCGGATCTCACGCGCCTGCGCGCGGCGTTGTACACGGCGCTGGGCCGCTTCGATCTCGCGCTCGGTGTCGGCCTTGCGTTCCTGAAGCGTGCCGGCATCGATATCCCGCCCCATCCGGACAGCGCGGACGTGCATCGCGAATACCTGCGCCTGCGCGGCTGGCTGGATCGCTACGGGATCGACGCGCTGCGCGACCTGCCGATCATCGCCGATCCGCTGCAGCGCGCGATCGTCGACATCTTTGCCGACCTGATCCCGCCGGCGCTCTATTCCGACCAGGACCTGGTCGACATGATTCTGCTGCGCGCGGTGAATCTGGCGATCGAGCACGGCCATTCCGATGCATCGGCCGACGTCTACGTCTGCATGAACCAGATCTTCGGCGTACGTTACGGCGATTACGCCGCGTCGCTGGCATTCGGCGAGCTCGCGCTGCATCTGGTCGACGAGCGCGGGCTCGATCGCTATCGCGGCCGCGTATACATGGCGCACGGCACGATCGTGGTGCCGTGGGTGTTGCCGGCGCGCTCGGCCCGCGCGTATATCTCGCGGGCATTCGAGATCACGGTCGAGTGCTGCGACCATACGTTCGCGCTCTATTGCAAGCGCAACGAGGCGACCGGCATGCTGTTCTCCGGCGAATTTCTCGGCGATGTGCGCGATACGGTGACGCACGGGCTTGCGATCGCGCGCGATGCGAATTTCCAGCTCGTGATCGATGCGCTGCTCGCGCAGCAGATGCTGCTGAAGCGATTGCAGGAAGGCGAGAGTGACGATCGCGACCTGCTGGCCCCGCCTGAGGGCCGGCCACCGACCCTCGTCGATCTCGCGTATTGGGTCTACCGGCTGCAGGCCGCACTGTTGTTCGGCGATCTTCCGGACGCGCTCGACGCGCGTCGGCACGCCGAAGCTTGCGAGCATGCGGCGCGTTCATTTGCCGAGCGGGCCGATCTGCCGTTCTATGGCGCGCTCGCACTGCTGGCGCTGCCCGGCCGCGATGCGTCCGACGAGGCTGCGCTGCGGCGCCATGTCGAGCAGCTCGACGTCTGGGCGCGGGCGTGCCCCGAGAACTTCGTCGCGCGACGCGAGCTGGTGCGCGCGGAGTATGCACGCGTGAACGGACAGCCGCTGGACGCGGCGGAAGCCTATGCGCGCGCCGTGATGCACGCGGGCAGGCATGGCTTTACGCAGGTCGAGGCGCTGGCCGCCGAGTATGCGGCGCGCTTCCATGCCGGTCGCGACACGATTGCCGCGCACGCGTATTTGCGCCACGCGCTGAGCGCATGGCAGCGTTGGGGAGCGCTCGCGAAGGTGCGCGAGTTGCAGGCCGCGCATCCCGATGTATTCGATGCCGGAGCCGGCAATCCGGTCGGGAGCCGGATGCACGCACTGGACGTGAACGCGGTGCTGCGCGTGTCGAACGCGCTGGCGAGCGACATCGTGCCGGCGCGTCTCGTGGAAACGCTGTTGCGCACGACGCTCGAAAGCGCCGGGGCCGAGCATGGCGCGCTCGCGGTGCTGCGCGAGGGCGTCTGGCATGTACCGGCGCGCGCGGACGTGATCGACGGCACGATCGTCGTGACGCAGGAGGCCGTGTCGTTGACGGCGAGCGTGCTACCCGTCTCGGTCCTGCAGGCGGTCGCGCGGACGCAGGAAGGGGTGGTGATCGACGATGCATCGGAGTCGCCGGTTCACGGGCAGGATGCCTACGTTCGCCGTCGGCGCCCGCGTTCGGTGATGTGCGTGCCGCTGATGCGTTATGCGACGCTCGTCGGCGTGCTGTATATGGAAAACAATCTGGCGGCGCGGATGTTTACCGCGGCCAAGGCGGCGCTGGTGGAGGTGATCGCGTCGCAGGCCGCTTTCGCGCTCGAGAATGCGCGGCTCTATGAGGAACTGGTCGAGCAGAACCGTCAGCGCGCGCATGCCGAGGAACAGTTGCGTGCCGCACTGGCCGGCCTCGAGCGCGCCAGCCGGCTGACCGCGATGGGCGAGCTCGTCGCGTCGATCGTCCACGAGATCGGACAGCCGATCGCCGCCGTCGACACGTCGGCGAGCGCCGGATTGCGCTGGCTGAACCGGGAACCGCCGGACCTCGGCGAAGCGCGGGCAATGCTCGAGCACATCAACCGGAGCGCGGCGCGGGCCAAGAGCATCATCCAGGCGCTGCGCGCGAAGGCACGCAAGGCCGCGCCGCAGTTTGCGACGGTCGACCTCGCCGAGGCCGTGCGCGAGGCCGCGGCGCTCGTCGCGCGGCAGCTCGACACGCTGGACGTGGTGCTGGAGCTGCGCAGTCATGAAGGTCCCGTCTACGTATACGGCGACCGGATCCAGCTCCAGCAGGTCGTGATCAATCTGCTGACGAACGGCGCCGAATCGATGGCCGAACTCGAGACGGCGCGTCGTCTTTCGCTTGCGTGCGAAACGCATGGCGTTGACAGTGTGTGCGTGAGCGTGGAGGATTCGGGCAGCGGCATTGCACCCGACATCGCGGACCGGCTGCTCGAACCGCTTTTCACGACCAAGGAGAACGGGATGGGCATGGGCCTCGCCATTTCGCATTCGATCGTGGACGCTCACGGCGGCACGTTGACGCTGTCGCCGCGCGAGGGTGCCGGTACGCGCGCAACCGTGATGCTGCCGCGCGTCGATCCATGATGTGTCGTCCGTCGGCGCGACGCGCGGCAGGCGGCGCGCAGCCGGCGGACAGGTTCTTCGCGTTGTTGTGTTTGAGCCGCTGAGCGGTGACTCCTGAAAATTCATCAGCGAATATCGATGCCGGAAACCAGAATGCCCCACGCGACACCTGATCGCAACAGCCGCACCGTCTACGTCGTCGATGACGACGAATTCGTGCGTGCCGCGCTGATCAGCCTGCTGCGATCGATCGACCTGGAGGTTCGCGCCTTTGCGTCGACGGATGAGTTTCTCGCGGCACCGAAGGGCGCGGGGCCGTCATGCCTCGTGCTGGACGTGCGGCTGCGCGGGCAGAGCGGCATCGCGTTTCAGACGTCGCTGGCGGAGAGCGGCGGCCCGCAGATGCCGATCATCTTCATCACCGCGCACGGCGATATCGCGATGACGGTGAAGGCGATGAAAGCCGGCGCGATGGATTTCCTGACGAAACCGTTCCGCGATCAGGACATGATCGATGCGGTGATCGCGGCGCTCGAGCGCGATGCGAAACGGCTGCAGGACGATCACTCGCTGCTCGACCTGCGCGCGTGTTGGGAATCGCTCACACCCCGCGAATGCGAGGTGCTGCAACACGTCGCGACGGGTCTGATGAACAAGCAGGTCGCGGGCAACATGGGCATCGCCGAGATCACGGCCAAGATTCATCGCAGCCAGGCGATGCGAAAAATGAAGTGCCGCTCGGTGGCCGAGCTCGTGCGCAAGATGACCGCACTCGGCATCAACGTACCGTCGCGCTAGTGGCGGCGCGGGCGCGAAACGCGTCGGCGCGGTGCACCGCGCGCCCGGCTTGGGAAAGCCCGAGCGTCACTCGTTTACCCGCATCCTTCATCGACAGGCCCAGGCACCCGCGCCGAGCCTACCCATACGTAGGTATGATGGCGATGCCGCGGCGTGACGGTATGCTGGCAACTTGGGTAACAGTGCTCGGGACGGGCCCGGTCCGTCCCCCTCGTCATTAAGCAGGGATGCCTTTTTCACTCTCAGCCTCCGATCTCGTGTCCATTGTCGACGACGATCCCTTCGTGCGCGCCGCCGCGGGAAGTTTCGTGCGTTCGCTGGGCGGAGAGGCGCGCGAATTCGCGTCGGGGCCGGCATTCCTGGCGTCCGACGTGGTGTCGCGCACGCGGTGCCTGATCTGCGATCTCCAGATGCCCGAGATGGACGGCCTCGAAGTGCTGGCCCGGATGGAAGCGCTCGGCCTGCGTATTCCTACGGTGCTCGTCACGGCGTTCGTCGGCGCTCGCACGTCCGAGCGAGCGCGGGCCAGCACCGCGCTGTGTCTGCTCGAGAAGCCGATCGACGCACAGGAGCTCGAAGGCTGGCTCGCCCGTGCGCTCGGATACGGCTGATCGCCGGCCCGCGCCGCAACGGCAACCTAAACCTTCGTAGGGGGTAGATGGCCGCTTGTTTGATGGTGCGAACCCCCGCACGCATGTTTTCATCGTCCCTGTACCGTCCGCCGCGACGGCGACAGGAGAACGAAGATGGCCAACATTCCTACCTTATCGTCCGGAGCCTGGTTTGACGCTCGGCTCACGCGCTCCATACGCAACTTCAGCCGCACTTGCCGCGAGCATGCACGTGGTTTCGTCGCGTGTCCGGCCCGGCTGTTCGTCGTCGCGGGCGTGCTGTTCGTCGCGGCGGCGCTGTACGACGCTCGCGACCTGCTCGCGCATGCATTGCTTCCCGCCGTCGACCGCGATCTTTTGATGGCGAGCGCGACGTGCGCGCTGCTCGCGCTGGTGGCGGCGGTGCTGTGGCTGCGTGCGCTGCGACTGGACGCGGCAATCCGGCAACTCGCCGCGGCGCTCGAGGACCATGGACTGGAAGAGCTGCCTCGTTCGCTGGTCGAGCACGGCACGCCGTCGATCGCGCGACTGGCCGCCGCGATCAACGGCGCGCATCACCAGCATGCGGATCGCGTGACGGAACTGCTGCATGTGCTCGCCGCCTATGCGCATGATCTGCGCACGCCACTGACGCGCGTGATGCTGCGTAGCGGCATGCTGGAAGATCGCACGGTGCGCGATGCGATGGAGCGCGACCTTGCCGAGATGGGCGAACTGATCAACGCGAGCCTTGCCTGCGCGCGGCTTCAGTGCAGCGTGGCGGAGCCGCCGCGCAGCGTCGACGTGAATGAGTTGCTCGGCTCGCTCGTCGACAACTACCGCGACGCGGGGCTTGCCGTCGCGTTGGACGGGCGGTTGGACTGTCCGCTCGTGACGTTTCCGCATGCGCTGCGGCGCGTGCTCGTCAACCTGCTCGACAACGCACTGCGCTACGGGCGCGATGTCCGCCTGTGCGTTCGCGTCGATGCCCGGCGTGTGATGCTTGCGGTGCTGGATTCGGGGCCGGGCATCGTGCCGGCGGAGATGGAAGCGGTGTTCACGCCGTGGTATCGGGCGCCGCAGACAGCGGCGCGTGCGCCGGGGTCCGGATTGGGGCTCGCGATCGCACGGCGGCTGACACAAGCGATGCAGGGCGAGCTGCAGCTGAACAATCGCAGCACCGGCGGCCTCGAAGCGCGCGTGACGTTGCCGCTTGCTGCTGCCGGACACGATGTCGCGTGCGAGCCGGCACGCGCCTGTCGTTGCGGACGCTATCTGTCCTGACGCACGCAGTGGCCGCTCATCGACAGCGAGGCGTCCTTCGGGACGATTGCGCGATCGCCGCGTCGTACGCACGGTCTCGCCAGATACATTCCGATACGCGACGGACATACACGAGATACATCGCGGGCTCCCAATGACGCATGACGTCGGGTCCGGCGAGTCCGCGATCCCGCGGACGCACGGCGACCACCCGTTTCCACAACCGTGTGCGGGACCGGACGTCGATCGCAAATACCGGGAGTACGACAATGCATGACAGCAAAGTTTGGTTCATCACGGGCTGCTCCGGCGGCCTGGGTCTTCAGCTTGCCGAGGCGGTGCTTTCCGCCGGCCACAAACTGGCGGCAACGGCGAGGGACGTGACGCGTCTTGCCAGCCTGACGGACGCATATGGCGACCGGATTCTGGCGATCCCGCTGGACATCACCGATCCGGACGCGGCGCGCGGCGCCGTCAGCCTGGCGGTCGAGCAATTCGGCCGTCTCGACGTGCTGGTGAACAACGCGGGCTATGCCGATCTGGCGTCGATCGAAGACATCACCGACCAGGCGCTGCACGAGCAGATCGAGGTCAACTTCTTCGGCGTGTGCAATCTCACGCGCGCGGCGTTGCCGTTCATGCGTCGGCAACGGGCCGGCCACATCATTCAGATCTCGTCGGTGGGCGGACGAGTCGGCGGCCCCGGGCTCGCCGCCTATCAGGCAGCCAAGTGGGCGGTGGGCGGGTTCTCCGAAGTGCTGGCGAAGGAGGTCCGCGATTTCGGCATCCAGGTCACGATCGTCGAGCCGGGATCGATGCGGACCCGCTGGGCCGGTTCGTCGATGACCATTCCGCCGATCAGCGACGCGTACAAGCCGATCATCGAACCGGTAGCGGCGCGCTTGCGCAGCATCGACGGCATGCAACCCGGCGATCCGGCGCGCATTGCCCAGGCGCTGCTCGGCATCGCCGGATCGCCTACCGCGCCTTTGCGATTGCTGATGGGCAGCGACGCGGTCGCGGTAGCCGGCGCGGCCGCAAGGTTCCGCGCGGAAGAGGACGCGCAATGGCGCGAATTGAGCGAATCGGTTTCGTTTCCGCCGGTGCAGACCGAATGAAGCCGGCTGCCGGAGACTGCAGATGATCACGCTGTCCGAAGACAACATCGTCGCGCGGGTGCTGCTGAACGTGCTCGATCCATCCGCCGAGCAGCTTCACGCGTGCACGAAGAAGTGGGCCGTCGGCCACCGGCCGCGCCGTGCAAGCACGGGTTCGCGCACGGCGCGGCGGCCCGTCAACGTCGTGATCGTGAGGCGGATTTCGGCCAGCGCGATCAGCGTTTCGTGGAGCGACGCGTGTCTGGGCAAGTCTACCGAGCAGATCTGGAGCCGGGGTTTTGCCGACGGCGCGGCGATATGTGCACTGAGCGGGCGTTGCATCGGCCGCGGCGACCCGGTGTTTCGCCCTCTCGCCGGCGAGGCGCGCGTTCCGGTCAGTCGGGAACTCACGATCCTCGCCGCCACGGTCGCGCAGCGTCCCGATCTGCCGCTCGCCGATACCTGAGCGCGTCGAACGCGTGTGCGGGAACGTGGGCGGTCGTCGGCGCCTATACGAACGTATGCGGCGCATCATCGGAACAGTTCATTTCCTCGATTGCGGATTGTGCGGATCATGTTGCGATGGATGGGGGCGGCGAGCTGTTCGCGCCGCCGCCCGAACCGACCGGAATCTTGAAACAAGGGGAAGCATGATGGCCGATCCACGCACGATGTCGCCGCGCGTCTCCGCGTTCGTGCTGCTCGGCGCGCTGCTGACGGCATGCGGCTACGGCGCGACATTTCTGCTGTCGATGCATTTCCGTGTGGCGGGCGGAAGCGACATCGACACGGGGGCCGCACTGGCCGAAGCGATGATCGGTGCGCTGCTCGGCCTGCCGCTGGTCGCGTGGTGCGCGCACCGGATCGGCGCCGCGCGGGCGACCGCGCTGGCGGCGCTGGTCGTGGGCGCGGGCGTCGTCGGCTTCGCGCTGATCGCGCGCACCGGCTCGCTGAGCGTCGTGCCCGGCTTGCTGGTCGGCATCGGTTGGGGCGGCTTCTGCCTCGCGGCGCCGATAATGATCGCGGAGCGCACGGCGGATATCGAACGTGAGCGCTGGTTCCTGCGGTTCGGGTCGTTTCAGATGGCTGGCGTCGGCGGCGGTCCGGCCGTTGCGGCACTCGCGATACGCAATTGGCACTGGACGACCGGCGCGGTGTTCTGCACGGTCGGCGCGCTGTGCGCGACGGCCGCGGTGATGCTGGAATGTTTCGGCCGCCTGTCGCCCGCGTCGCACGCCGTCGCGCCACCGGTGCGGGATCGGTGGGTTCGCGAGATGGGCGCGATCGTCCGCACGCCTGCGATCTATCCGATCGCGATCATCGCGCTCGGCTCGAGCGTCTTCTCGGGGCTGATGACGTTCCAGATGTCGATGGCGCAGGGCCCCGGCGTGAAGGCCGGAACGTTTTTCGGTCTGTATTCGGCCACGGTGGTCGTCATCCGCGGGCTGCTCGGCGCGGTCGTGATTCAGATCCGCCTCAGCGCGACGACGCAGATCCTGCTCGGCTTCATGATCCTGAGCGTTGCCGTGACGTTCGCCGTGCCGCACAACGCACTGCTTCATTCGGCCAGCGCCGTGCTGCTCGGCACCGGATATGGCCTCGTCTATCCGATCGTGCAGGCGCAGGCCGTCAACAGTGCCGACGCGCGGCATCGGCACGCGGTGCTGACGTGGTTCGTGGCGTCGTATTTCGTCGGCGCATTCGGGTTCCCCGCGCTCGGGAGCATGGTGCTTGTGAGCATGGGCAAGACGATGCTGTTGATCCTGATTGCCACATGCGGGCTGGCGGCGCTGCTTCTGTCGATCGTCGAGCACCGCAAGCGGGTGTTGCCGGTGGCGTGCTGAACGCGCGCGCCGGCGTTCCGGAATCCGTCTGCCGGTGCGACGCGCGACGAAGGTCGGCGTCGAGCGCACACGAGGCGAGCAGCCTCCGACGGTCAGCTCACGGCGTCCTCGAGAATCGCGCGGACTTCTTCGAGCAGTCCGCGTATCGCGCCATGGCTCGTATGCGTGAGACGTAGCACGCCATCGATCGTGCACGCGCCGATGATCTGGTCGTCGGCGAAACCCGACGTCACGATGGGGCCCCACAGCGCGTTGAGCGACACGCCTTCGTACGCGGCAGCAATCGGCTGATTGCCCAGATTCGACACCATGACGTCGAAGGCCAGCACGGCCGACAGGAACCCCGCCGCATGCTCGACGCTCGGCCGCGTGGACATCACGGCATCAAGCGCCTTCAGTTCCGCCGCCACGCTCGCGCGCGCTTGCGACGGTGCGAGATCCTGTTTGATCTTGCGGGCGGCGGTCCATAGATCCGTACCGCGCGGGTGATCGTCGATCGTGATGGTCTGCGTGATGTAGACGCCGGCGGCGACACGCGCGTCGTCGGAGGGACCGCGCAGGTCGATCGGCGTGACGGTCCTCAACGCGCGTTCGGTCCACGCGCTGGACAGACGCCGGCCGGCTTCGTGAACGGCCGCGGCAATCGCGCCGTGCACGGTGGTTTGCTCGGCACGTGCGCGGACCACGAGCCGGCGAGTAATGTCGGCGGAAAGCGCAAGGGCGTCGACATGCGGCGCTTGCGCCGCATCTGGACGAAATGGCTTGGGCGCGGGCGCCGGCGACGGCGGCGGCAACACGGCGGCATGGCTCAGATCGGTATCGAGCACGGTCTCCAGCGACGGCACCAGCGGCAACGGCGCCAGTCGCTCGCCCGACAGGATGCGCAACAGCTCGTCGATCAGCGATGCACTGCCCAGGCCGTCGATCACGGAATGATGCGCGACCAGAATCAGCGTCGAGCTGCGTTCGCCTTGCAGCAAGGTCGCGCGCAGCAGGGGCGCCGCGGACCCGACGAAGCGCGTGGCGATTTCGCGGGCCGCTTCCGCCTGCCACGCAGTCGGGTCTTGCTCGAGCACGCGCAACGGCACCGTGGCGTCAGTCACGCGATAGAAGCCTGAATGCTGTTGCGCGTCGACGGCGATGCAGGTCGATAGCAGCGGATGCCTGTGCTGCAGCGCCTGAAACGCCGCGTGCCATGCGTCCGGCGCAAAGCGCCGGTCGATCTCGGCGACCATCGCGAAGTGCGTCGGCCGATTCTGGTCGAGCAGCCAGAACAGGTGTTCCGTGCTCCCGAGCGCGCGCACGAGCCGCTGCTTGTCGTCGATTTCCTGCGATTGATTCCGCACCCTAGGACTCCCGAAGTGATGGTCTGCCTCAACAGAACAATCGAGGTGGGTGCGCTATTCCGCCATGGCCGATACGCTCGACATGTGCCGGACTATTTTTTCCTGTCGTCGGGGTTGTAGGTCACGTAGAGCTTCGTATAGCCCGGCGTGTCGAAATGTCCGGTCCATCCCTTTGGAAGCGTGACGGCCTCGCCGGTCTTCACGAGCATCACCGAACCGTCCGACGACGTGAGCTTCACGCTGCCTGAAAGAAAGTACAGGAATTCGTTGTACGGCAGCCCGTGCGGGCCCTTGATTTCCTCATGCGACGGGCCGGATCGATACACGCCGGTCTGGTAAGCGTTGTCGGTCGACGTGAACGTCGCGACGTCCGCGCTCGTTTCGCCGGCTTCGTCTTTTTTCACGGCGTCGGCGCGATTGAATATCGCACCGGCAAGGTCGGACCTCGACGCCTTGATCGGCTTGATCGTTTCGGCGTGCGCGTCGACCGCAGTCATGACGCTGAACGACAGCAGCGCTGCGAGGGCGTAACTGGACATCGGCTATCTCTCCGTTGGTTTTTTCGCGGCAGCGACGTGAAGGGTGAACGCGCTGTCGTGGCGCCATTTTGTCGGAAAAACCTGCCTTCGTTTGGCGATCGATCGAAAACGAGACGGCAGTTTTGTTTCTCAATGTGTATGAAACCGGTCTGGATACATGGCCTTGCAAAAGCCATTTGTCGAGACACACGTCAGATACGTGGTCTGGATTTAATGCATCTCATCGATCGAATCCGATCAGGGCGCGCGAGACGGCTTCGCGAGATCAGCGAACGCCGAGCGCCCCGACAGATTCACGACAGCCGAATTTATCCAGGAGAACGACATGAAAGTAAAGACGATCGCTTTGGTTTTCGCGGCGTGCGCCGCCGTTGCAGCCACCACTTCCGCTTTTGCAAGCAGCGCCGCCGACACGAGCATCAACGACCAGACCGTCGCGCAAGCGAGCCAATGGGCGACGGGCGGCAAGGCGCCGAAGGGCAAGACGCGCGCCCAGGTTCGCGCGGAACTGGTGCAAGCGGAGAAAGACGGCCAGCTCGCGGCGCTCGAACAGCTCTACCGCGGCAGTTGATCGCGGGCCTCGCCATTCACCCACCCCGTTCTTCAACACGACCCCGACCATGAACCACGAAACGAAAATTCTGTACACCGGCGAAGTTCGCACCACCGGCGGCCGCGACGGCGCCGCGCACAGCGCGGACGGCCGCCTGGATGTGAAGCTCTCCGCGCCGGGCTCGGCCGCGCCCGGCACGAATCCCGAGCAGTTGCTGGCCGCGGGCTGGTCGGCCTGCTTCATCGGTGCGATGGGCCTGGCCGCGCAGAAGCTGAAGGTTTCGCTGCCGCGCGACACGCATGTCGATGCGCAGATCGATCTGGCCACGAACGACGGCGCGTACTTCCTGCAGGCACGGCTGAACGTCAGCGTGCCGGGCGTCGACGCCGACGTCGCACAGGCGCTGGTCGATGCGGCGCACCAGACGTGTCCGTATTCGAAGGCGACGCGCGGCAACATCGACGTGGTCGTCACGGTGGCCTGATACGCGTGCGGCGCTCGACGCGATCGACGCGCCGTTGGCAACTCTCCGGAAGGTGCAATGACCGCATTGACGTGGTGTGCGATTTTTCTGGCCGCGCTGACGGCGATCTCGAGGCTGCCGCGCGGGCTCACGCTGAGCCTGCTCGCGATCGGCTATGCGATCGCGTTCGCGTCGCGGCAGTTGCAGCCGGCCGCACTCGTGCCGATCGCGCTGCTGGTCGGCACCGGCGTGCTGTTGCAGCGGAATCTGCCGTTCGTCGGCAAGGTTTTGTGCAACGTCGTGTTCTGCGTCATTGCGGTCGGTCTGTTTCAGCATTGGCTGCCGGGTTTCGACAATCTCAGGGTGATTCATGCGGCACGCCTGACGCCGGATGCGGCGCCCTACACGATGTATCTGAACTTCGACAAGCCGCTGATCGCGTTCTGGCTGGTGCTGGCCTACCCGTGGGTGCTGCCGGAGAAGCCGCTGTCGACACGGGTGATCGCGGCGGTCGTCGCGTGCGCGGTGACATCGGCGGTCTGCTTCTCGATCGCGTGGTGGGCCGGATTGATTGCGTGGGCGCCGAAGTGGCCGCATTTCGCATGGCTGTGGGTGCTCGACAACCTGCTGTTGGTCGCGTTCGCGGAAGAAGCGTTTTTCCGCGGCTATGTCCAGGCGGGCGCAACACGGTTGATGCGCGCGCAACCGAATGCCGGCTGGCTGGCGCTTGTCGCGGGCGCCGTGCTGTTCGGCCTGGCTCATTACCAGGGCGGCGTGCTGCTGGTTCTGCTGGCCGGCCTGTCCGGCATCGGTTACGGGCTGGCCTGTCGCGCGGGCGGTCTGCAATCGGCCGTGCTCGCGCACTTCGGCGTCAATCTGGTGCAGTTCGGGTTGCTGACCTATCCATTCATCGCCCGTGCCTGAGCGAACGCGCGCTCTGGCACGAGGACCTGCGATCCGGCAGTTCGGGTAATACGCGACGGCGGATGGAATATCTGCGCCGTCCAGCTGTTTACGTGCACTGCAGGGGTGTTGCCCGCTCAATTTCGCCTAAACCCATGGATACACGTCAGATACTGCAGTTCGTCAACGTCGGCTTGGTTGCACCGCGGGAGGATCGACGTAGATGACCGCAGCCGAACTGTCCGCCATGCTCCCCGCGATGCTGCCGCGTCTCTGGACCTTCGCGCTGCGAATCTCCGGCGACCGGCACGACGCCGAGGATCTCGTACAGGGCGCGTGCGTCCGTGCGCTCGAACGAGCGCATCAGCTACGACCGGGAACCGCGCCGCTCAGCTGGATGTTCTCGATCGTGCAATCCACCTGGCTCAACGAACTCCGCGCACGCAGCGTGCGTCGGCGCTCGGGCATGGACTGGGACGACGACCTGCTCGAAACCATCGCCGATCCCACCGCGCCGACCCTGGAACAGCAGGCGCTCGATGCGCAGATCGTCAGGGCGGTGCAGCAGCTGCCCGAAGCGCAGCGCGTGGTGATGTTGCTGGTCGCGGTGGAAGGGCTCAGCTATGGCGAAGCGGCCGAGGCGCTCGGCGTACCCATCGGGACGATCATGAGCCGGCTTTCGCGTGCCCGCCAGACGATCGGCGCCCTGTTCAGCGATGGAAAGGAACGACCCATGAAGGGCGCAGCGAAGAGTGAGGATCAGGGGGCATGAAAATGGACGACATCCTGCTCATGGCATACGTGGATGGCGAACTCACGTCGCACGAGCGAGAGGAAGTCGACAGGGCGATCGACACGTCGGCCGATATCGCCAGGCGGGTTGCCCTGTTCGAAGCATCGGTGTTGCCCTATCAGTATGCGTTCCAGCGTCAGGAATGGCCGCCGCTGCCGCAGAGCCTGGTCAGCAAGGTCGCTGAAATCGCGCGGGCGTATACCGGGCCTTCGACGCCGTCCGCGACCCGCGGAGCGCGTCGCGTGGATGCACCGGCGTCGCGGCCCGACGCGCGCGCGCACGCGCCGTCTTCCGCGCCGGTTCGCTCGCGCGTTCGCACGATGGTGCCGTGGCTCGCTGCCGCGTTCGTCGCGGGCGCGTTCTGCTGCGGCGCCGTCCTGCACTTCGTGCCGCGTGACGCGCTGATGAGCGCGCGCACGCAGATATCCCCGTGGATCATGGCAGCCGTGAACTATCAGCGGCTCTATACGCGCGACACCGTTGCTTTCGATTCGTTGAATCTGGCGGCCGCCGCGCATATGGTTGAAAACATTCGCCGCGACGACGGGCTGCGGATCCGCATTCCGGACCTGCGCTCGGTCGGGCTGACCTTCAAGCGCATACAGCGGCTGAATTTCAATCACAAGCCGCTGGTGCAGATCGTCTATCTGCCCGAAAAAGGCTTGCCCGTGGCGCTGTGCGTGATGAAGGACGAACGGCCCGACACGGCGCTCGCGCGACAACAGGTCGGCAGCATGGAGGTCGTGACGTGGCGCCGTGCCAGTGTCACCTATGCGCTGATCGCCGCGCCCGGCGACACCGACCTCGGCGCGATCGGCAAGCGGATCGCCGACAACGGCATGGAAGAAGTGGTCGGTGAGCTGCAGCAGGCCGGCCCGGCGATCGCGAGCTGAGCGTTCGCGGCGGCGACACCGTGCGCGCGCCGCGGCCGGCATGCCGATGCGTCACGGTTCGTGGGGGCCGTCAGGCGTCGGCGTGAGCAGCCGGTTGAGGCTGGCGGCCATTTGCCGCGCCTGGGGCTGAAGTTCCGCGATGACCTCGCTGGCATCCGCGATCGCACGCCGGCTCGCGAGGCCTGCATCAAACACGCGAGACCGTCGGTTTATTCCCGGCACCGCGGTGACGCCGATAGATGGCTTCTGTCGCTTTCGGGCGCCGGCGTCGCTGCCGCCACCAAGGGCGGATTCGGCGCCACGACTTCGCTGTTGGCGAAGGCGACGGTGTATCCGATCTCTCGCGATAGGCTGAATGTGTTCGTCCGTCTCCGGCGACCTGACTGCCTGCCACGGTCGACCCCACGCGATCGTCGCCCGTCACGCGCGCGCCGCGGCCTTGGCTTCCAGCATCTTCACGAGCAGATGGAGTGTCCGATTGACCGGCGTGCCGATGCGGGCGGCCAGACCGCGCCGAACGACCGCGCCGTTCAGATGGTCGATTTCGCCGGGCTTGCCGCGCGCCAGATCCTGCGCTGTCGAAGAATATTGGCCCGGAGGAATCGTAGCTTCGATTTGCGCGACGATATCCACCGGCTGGTCGCCGAGATGCACGCCTTCGGCCGCGGCGACGGCGATGCATTCGGCGACGATCGCGCACATCGTTTCGCGCAACGCATCGCGATGCGGCATCTCGCCCAGCGGCAGGTGCACGATCGCGGAAATCGCGTTGTAAGCGCAGTTGAGCATGAACTTGCGCCAGAGTACCGCGCGCACGTCGTCGGCTATCCGGGTGGGAATGTCCGCTGCGCGCAGCACGTGTGCCAGCCGTTCGCTGGACGGCGACGCTTCGATCGCGAGATCGCCGCGGCCATGGTGGAGCAGATGCCCGGGGCCGGCCATCTCGCTCGCCACGTAGACGGCCGCGCAAATGACCGGCTGCGCGATCTCCGCCCGCAACAGCGCCGCGTTGTCGACGCCATTTTGCAGGCTGACCACGATGGCGTCCGGCGCCAGCACGTGACGCAACCCGCGCGCGGCCTCGGCGGTATCGCCGGCTTTCACGCAGATGAAGACCACGTCGGCCGAGCCGGCGGCGGCGATGTCGGTCGACGCATGGGCGGACACGCGGGTGTCGAACGTGCGCGTCTGAATGCGCAAGCCGTGGTCGCGGATCGCGTCGACATGCAGCGGACGGCCAATGAACATGACCTCGTGGCCGTGCAGCGCCAGCATGCCGCCGAAGTAGCAGCCGACCGCGCCGGCGCCGAGGACCGCAAACCGCATGATGTCTCCGAGGGAATCAATGAACATGGGATGCGCGAACAAGCCGCATGGGTGAAACAGGCACGTCGGCCCGTCCATGCACGTCAAACACGCGAGACCGTCGGTTTATTCCCGGCACCTTCGTGATTCCGATAAATCGGACGCGCGACGGAATGACGCGAACGCGTCGCGTGTTCTCGTGAGTGGCACGTCATCGGCCCGGAATCGGCATGCCGATCGGAAACCCAACCTCTTCCAGGAATGAATTCATTGAACGCGTCTCAGATTCCGCTTGCGCCGCCCCGTCCGCTGACAGGCAGCGACCACCGAACGCTGGTGCTCGCCGCGCTGGGCGGCGCACTAGAGTTTTACGACTTCGTGATTTACGTGTTTTTCGCGACGGTCATCGGTCAATTGTTCTTCCCGCAGTCGATTCCCGACTGGCTGCGCCAGGTGCAGACGTTCGGGGTTTTCGCGGCCGGCTATCTCGCGCGCCCCCTCGGCGGCGTGATCATGGCGCATTTCGGCGATCTCGTCGGCCGCAAGCGCATGTTCACGATGAGCGTGATGCTGATGGCACTCCCGACGTTGATGATGGGGTTGCTGCCGACCTATGCATCGATCGGCGTGGCCGCGCCCGTGCTGCTCCTGCTGTGCCGTGTGTTGCAAGGCGCGGCCGTGGGCGGCGAGGTGCCCGGCGCGTGGGTGTTCGTTTCCGAGCACGTGCCGCCGCGCCATGTCGGCTATGCATGCGGCCTGCTGACGGGCGGCCTGACGCTCGGCATCCTGCTCGGCTCGCTGATCGCGGCGGGGATCAACCAGCACTACTCGCATGCCGCCATCGGCGAGTATGCATGGCGGATTCCTTTCGTGATCGGCGGATTGTTCGGAATCCTGTCCGCATTTCTGCGACGCTGGCTCCATGAAACGCCCGTGTTCATCGACATGAAGCGCAGCCGCGCGCTGACCCGCGAGGTGCCGTTGAAGGCGGTGCTGCGCGATCACGGCAGGGCCGTGCTGGTTTCGATGATGCTCACGTGGACGCTGACCGCCGCGATCGTCGTCGTGATCCTGATGACGCCGACGCTCGTCGCGAAGCGTTTTCATATCGAGCCGGCGCTTGCGCTGCAGGCCAATTCGGCCGCGACGCTCTGCCTGACCATCGGATGTATCGTCGCCGGTACGGTGGCCGGACGCATCGGCACCGCCCGCACGATCTTCTGCGGCTGCCTGCTGCTCGGCGCATCGTATTTTTTCATGCTCCGGCAGCTCGCCGTCGAGCCGTCATTGCTGCTGCCACTCTACGCGGTATCCGGTTTCTTCGTCGGCGCGGTGGCGGCGATCCCGGTCGCCATGGTCAAGGCATTTCCGCCGGTCGTGCGTTTTTCGGGGATCTCGTTCTCGTATAACGTCGCGTATGCGCTGTTCGGCGGCCTGACGCCGGTGTTCGTGTCAGTGATGCTGAAGTCGAACCCGCAGGCGCCGGAAATTTATGTGGGCACGCTGTGCATCGTCGGCGCGCTGGCAGGCTTCGCGTTGCGCCCTGCACGGTCGTCATCCGGGATCGAGGCGGCCATTTCGAAGCCGTGACCGGGCCGCACGACGATCTGGACCTGCGTTGACGCGAAACGGCGCGGGTCGACCGTCGTCGATGTTCATGCGCGATGGCCGGCGGCATTCCCCGAGCGCGTCGGTCGGCCTATCTCCGGGCGCCGCACGGGCATACAATTTGCCCCACGCGAAGAACCCGCTTCGGAGGCATTCCATGAAACGACTTTGGCCGCTCCACCCGCTACTCGCGATCTGTGCGCTCGCAACGTTCGGGCCATACGCAACCGCCGCATCGACGGCGCCCGACGTGACCCTCGGCCGCGCGGACTACGGCACGACCGCCGCGGGGCAGGCGGTGAGCCAGTACACGCTGGCCAACGCGCGCGGCGTGACGCTGAAGCTCATCACGTACGGCGGCATCGTGACCACGCTCGAGGTGCCCGACCGCACCGGCAAGATCGCCGACATCGTGCTCGGCTTCGATTCGCTGCGCGACTACGAAGCGCACAACGGCAACATCCACTTCGGCGCGTTGATCGGCCGTTATGCGAACCGCATTGCACGCGGGCGCTTCACGCTCGGCGGCAAGACGTGGACGCTGCCGGTCAACGACCCGCCGAACACGCTGCACGGCGGCCCCGACAGTTTCGACGCGAAGGTGTGGACGGTGACCGGCACGCACAGCGATGGCAACGGGGCGAGCGTGACGCTGCGTTACGTGAGCCCCGACGGCGAGAACGGCTTCCCCGGCACGTTGACGACGGACGTGACCTACACGCTGACGCGCGACAACCTGATCCGCATCGACTATCGCGCGACGACGGACCAGACCACGGTCGTCAACCTGACCAACCACAGCTATTTCAACCTCGCGGGGCAGGATGGCGGCAGTGTCGAGCGGCAGTTGATCGAGATCGCCGCGTCGCGCTTCACGCCGACCGACGGCACGTCGATCCCGACCGGGCAACTCGCGAGCGTGGCGGGCACGCCGATGGACCTGCGCCAGTTGACGCCGATCGGCGCGCATCTGCGTGACAACGATGCGCAGCTCGTCGTCGCGCATGGCTACGACCAGAACTGGGTGCTCGACCAGGGCGGCCAGTCGGCCCCGGCGTTTGCCGCGCGCGCGTACGATCCGGCGTCCGGGCGGTTTCTCGAGGTGTACACGACGCAACCGGGGCTGCAGTTCTATACGGCCAACGGGTTGAACGGCAGCGTCGCGGGCAAGGGCGGGCGGGCTTACCGGCAGACCGACGCGTTCGCGCTGGAAGCCGAGCACTTCCCCGATTCGCCGAACCATCCGTCGTTCCCGACGACCGTGCTCAAGCCGGGGCAGACGCTGCACGAGGTGACGGTATGGAAGGTGGGCGCGCGATGACCGCGTTGACGCGCGGCGGGCTGCGGCACGTCAATGCGACGACACATACACCGCATCGTCGAACGCCGCCGGAATCGCGAACTGCGCGCGCATGCGCTTCGTCTCCTGCGCGGGCGTGAGCCCGAACAGCCGCTTGAATTCCCGGCTGAACTGCGACGGGCTCGTATAGCCGACTGCGTACCCGGCCGCCTCCGCGGTCAGGTCCTGGCGCACCATCAGCAGGCGTGCCTGATGCAGTCGCGTCGACTTCAAATACTGCATCGGCGACACCTGCGTGATCGCCTTGAAGTGGCTGTGGAAGCTCGGCACGCTCATCCCGGCCTCGCCGGCCAGGCGCGACACGTCGAGGGCCTGCGCGTAGTCGGCGTGGATCACGCGCAGCGCACGGCCGATCCGGCCGAACTGGCCGCGCATCGCCAGCGCGTTTCTCATCGCGCTGCCCTGCGCGCCGGTGAGCACGCGGAAATACAGCTCGCGCAGCAGCCCCGGGCCGAGCACCGCCGCTTCGAGCGGCCGATGCATCGCTTCGACGAAACGCAGCACGCTCGCCTGCATCGCTTCGTCCATCGGCGTCGACATCATGCTCCGCGGCGCCTGCACGGGCTCCGCGAGCCCCGCGCGATCGATCTGCGCGGCCAGCTCGGCGGCCATCGGGAAATCGAGGTGCAGATACAGCGCGAGCAGCGGCTGCTCCGCCGTCGCGTCGGTTTCCATGCTGAACGGCACGGGCACCGACACCGCCAGATAGTGATCCTCGTCGTACAGATAGCGTTCGCCGCCGAAATAGCCGCGCTTGCGGCCCTGGCACACGATCACGATGCCCGGGTCGTACAACACCGGCGTGCGCGACAGCGCGCGATTCGAACGCAGGATGCGCACGCTCGGCAGCGCGGTCAGGTTGTAGCCTTCGTCGGGCGCCAACGCGTGCAGCAACGCGATCAGGCGTTGGCGGCCGCGCGCGGGCAGCGACGGCGATCGGGGCGAGGAGGGTGCGGCGCTCATAGTTTTGTACAAGAAAATCAGCAGAATCGGGCTTATTCGGCGTAGGTCGTCAGACTAGCATGCATGCTTCGATCGACATTTGGGAGAAGCTCACATGGCATCCGGTAACGTCATGCTCATCACCGGCGTCAGCAGCGGCTTCGGCCGCGCGCTCGCGCAGGAGGCGCTGGCCGCGGGTCGTACGGTGGTCGGCACCGTCAGAAGTGAAGCGGCGAGGCAGGCGTTCGAAGCGCTGTCGCCGCATGCGGCCATCGGGCGCGTGCTCGACGTGACCGACTTCGAGCGCATCGACGGCGTCGTCGCGGATATCGAGGCGAGCGTCGGCCCCGTCGACGTGCTGGTGAACAACGCCGGCTACGGGCACGAAGGCATCCTGGAGGAGTCGCCGCTGTCGGAGATGCGCCGGCAGTTCGACGTGAACGTGTTCGGCGCGGTCGCGATGATGAAGGCCGTCGTGCCGTTCATGCGCGAGCGCCGGCGCGGCCGCATTCTGAACATCACGTCGATGGGCGGCCACATCACGATGCCGGGCATCGCGTATTACTGCGGCAGCAAGTTCGCGCTGGAAGGGATTTCGGAAACGCTCGGCAAGGAGTTGGAGCCGTTCGGCATCGCGGTGACCGCCGTCGCGCCGGGCTCGTTCCGCACCGACTGGGCCGGCCGTTCGATGACGCGCACGCCGCGCTCGATCGCCGACTACGACGCGATCTTTGATCCGATCCGCCAGGCGCGCGAGGAAAAGAGCGGCCGGCAATTGGGCGATCCCGCCAAGGCGGCGCGCGCGATGCTCGCGGTCATTGAGGCGGACCGTCCGCCGGCCCATCTGTTGCTGGGCAGCGATGCGCTGCGCCTCGTGCGCGCCAAATGGGCGGCGCTGGAAGACGAGATGCGCACGTGGGAGGCAGTGACCGTGTCGACGGACGGTTGACGCGCAATGGCTCGCGTGTCACGCATCCGCGGTCGGTTGCGTGACGCGCGGATGCAGTGCATCGTGGCCCGATCGAACGATCAGGCCTCGGGCCGCGAGCAAACGGCTTCGATGTTGTGCCCGTCCGGACCGATGACGAACGCCGCATAGTAGTGCGCGTGGTACTGCGGGCGCAGGCCGGGTGCGCCGTTGTCCTTGCCGCCGGCCGCCAGCGCCGCGCGGTGGAACGCGTCGACCTGCGCGCGCGTGTCGGCCGCGAATGCGAGGTGAAGATGGGCCGGCTTCTCGTCGGTCTGGAACAGGCACAGCGTCGGCTTGCCCGGCACGCCGAGTTCGACGCCGTAGGTCGGCACGCCTTCGTCGAGGACCGCCACGCCGAGCGGTTCGAGTGCGTGGAGAAAGAATGCCTTGCTGGCTGCGTAGTCGCTGACACCGAATTTGACGTGATCGAACATGAATGTCCCTGAAGTGAGTGGGGCTGCACGGCGGATCCGAAGCGATATTGCCATACGGCGCGGCGGCCCGCCGGGCCTCGTTCATCAGAATTTGCTCCGAGAAACCCCGCCATTTCCCCCCAGGGGACTTCCTTCGGGGCGGATGGCGGGAGGGAAAGGAGTGCTGTTGACAGGCAGCTTCTTCCACGGGTTAGGATCACCGGCATGATTCTTGTCTACCGCTACCGGGTGAAGTCGCTCAACGGACTGCTCAACAAGCAGAGCCGTGCGGTGAATTACGTCTGGAACTTCTGCAATGACACGCAGAAGCACGCGCTCAAGTGGAGCAAGAAGTGGCCGACGGGATTCGATCTGAACGTGCTGACGACGGGGAGCAGCAAGGCGCTCGGCATCCACTCCGGCACGGTCAACGCGACGTGCGAGCAATATGCGAAGTCGCGCAGTCAGCACCGTCGGCCCCACCTGCGCTATCGCGGCAGGAAATCGCTGGGCTGGGTGCCGCTGAAGGGGCGTGACCTGAAGCGCGAGGGTGACGCGTTCCGTTTCGCCGGCAACACGTTTCGCGTGTTCAACAGCCGACCGCTTCCCGAAGGCAAGATCAAGGATGGGACCAACTTCGCGCAGGATGCGCGCGGCAACTGGTTCTTGAATATCGTGATCGAGATGCCCGATGTTCAGGCCCGCCCGATCCGTTCTGGTGTCGGCATCGATCTTGGCCTGAAAGACTTCGCCACACTTTCGACCGGCGAGAAGCTGCCCAATGACCAGTTCGGTCGACGAGCGGCGGAAAAGCTGGCGAAAGCGCAACGGGCGCGCAAGCACAAGCGGCATATCGCGAAGTTGCACGCCAAGGTCGCGAATGCCCGCGCCGATTTCCAGCACAAACTTGCGCTCGATCTGGTGCGGCGCTTCGATTACATCGCAGTCGGCAACGTGTCGGCCGCCAAACTTGCCAGAACCAGGATGGCGAAAAGCGTCTACGACGCATCCTGGTCGTCCTTCCGAGAAAAGCTCCGTTACAAGGCGATGGCGCACGGGGCAACGTTCGAGGAAGTCGACGAAAGCGGTTCCACCCAGTCCTGTTCGGCGTGCGGGTCGAAAGACAGCACGACGCGGCCGAAAGGTATCGCGGGACTGCGAATAAGAGAATGGGCCTGCAGTGACTGTGGTGTCGTGCATGATCGTGATACCAACGCTGCGCTGAACATTCTCCGATGCGGACGTGCATCGCCAGGTGTGGGAATCACCTGCCTTTAGGCGGGTGAGGACGTCAAGCCGGATTCAGTTCGTTTCATGACAGGGTCGCAGTTTTCCGTTACAACGGCTAAGTGCCGCATCGATCGGCGCGGTGTGCCGCCGCGCTGCGGTTCGTGCCGACACCCGTCCGGGTGCCCGGCCGGCACGCGTTCATTCACCCCAAAGGAGCCTGCAGCCATGCCTTACATCACCACGAAGGACAACGTCGAGATCTTCTACAAGGACTGGGGCGCGAAGGATGCACAGCCGATCGTGTTCCACCATGGCTGGCCGCTGTCGTCCGACGATTGGGACGCCCAGATGCTGTTCTTCGTCCAGAAAGGCTATCGCGTGATCGCGCACGACCGCCGCGGGCACGGCCGCTCGGCGCAGGTGTCCGACGGCCACGACATGGATCACTACGCGGCGGATGCGTTCGCGGTGGCCGAGGCGCTCGACCTGCGCAACGCAGTGCACATCGGTCACTCGACCGGCGGCGGCGAAGTCGCGCGCTACGTGGCCCGGCACGGCGAGCCGGCCGGCCGCGTCGCGAAGGCGGTGCTGGTCAGCGCGGTGCCGCCGCTGATGCTGAAGACGGACGCGAACCCGGAAGGCCTGCCGCTCGAGGTGTTCGACGGCTTCCGCAAGGCGCTCGCCGACAATCGCGCGCAGTTCTTCGTCGATGTGCCGAGCGGCCCGTTCTACGGCTTCAACCGGCCCGGCGCGACGGTGCACCAGGGCGTGATCCAGAACTGGTGGCGCCAGGGCATGATCGGCAGCGCGAAGGCGCACTACGAAGGGATCAAGGCCTTTTCGGAAACGGACCAGACCGAGGATCTGAAGGCGATCACCGTGCCGACGCTCGTGCTGCATGGCGAGGACGATCAAATCGTGCCGATCGCGGATGCCGCGCTGAAGTCGATCAAGCTGCTGAAGAACGGTTCGCTGAAAACCTATCCGGGCTACTCGCACGGGATGCTGACGATCAACGCGGACGTGCTCAACGCCGACCTGCTGGCTTTCGTGCAGTCGTAACGGTGTAAGCGGTGCATGCCCGCTTCGGCGGGCTGCGTCGCCGATGTGCGGGCGGGATGGCGGCCACCGCGTTTTCGCCCGCTAATCGTTGCGTAGAAATACGACGTAGCCGCGAAACCACGGATTCGCGGCGAGGTACGGCGGCGCGTCCCACTCGCCGCCCTGGATCACGCCGATGCGAAACGGCAGCTGCAGCCGCGCGACGCGCGGCAGGTAGGCCGCATGGTCGGGAATCGTGGTGCGCCCCTGGTAGGTCTGCACGACCACTTCATCGACGATCCCCCTGAGCTGGTTGACCTGGTCGGTATCGATGCGGCTGCTCCAGTCGAGCAGCCCCGTGATGCTCAGCCGGCAATCGGCGGGCAGCGTGTCGCGCAGCGTGCGCAGGAATTCGAGGTAATCCTGCAGGTGGCGCGTGCGCGCGTCGAAGTCGATCTGGATACCGGTGATCGTGCGGCCTGACGCGCGCCAGCGCTCGAGCTGCGCGAGCATGATCCGCGTCACGCGCGGCGTCCAGCGCAGCGTATGCGCACGATAGACGAGCCACACCCGCGCATTCGGCGCGGGCGGCAGCGCGACGCCCTGCGCGATGACGCGTACCTGCGACTCGTCGCGCGGCGACGCTTCGATCTGCCCTTGCAGCACGTACAGCGTGCGCGCGCCGCTGACGACCGGCTGCGGCTTCACACTGGCCCACAGCCAGAACGCGTCGTACCGCGCGGCATCGACGGTGCCGGACAGCGCGACGCGGCAGGCCAGCAGCAGCGCGACACACGCGATGCGCTTCACGCGGCGCTCACCAGTAGTAGCGGAGCTTGCGCGCCCACGGGGTGCCCGGATAGGCGGTCTTCAGCGTGTCGAACCAGCGCTTGCGCACGTTCTTCGGCACGTCCTTGCCGCCGCATTCGTTGGAGCCGCCGGGCGCATAGCAGTTGATCGCGCGGTAGAGCGCATACGCGCGGTCGTTCGGGCTGGCCTGCGCATCGGCGATCACGGTCACGTAGCTCGACATCCGCTCGTACGGCTTGCCCGCGAACTGCGACGGCGCGCCGCCGAGCGTCGGCGGCACGCGCGTGGCGGCTGCCGCCGACGCGTTGCGCATCCACGGCGGCACCGCGTCGCCTTCGAGGCCGACCGCGGGCGGATGAAGGCGCACGAAATCGGCGAGGCAGTTCAGCCCTTTCGCGTCGGCGGGATTCTGTTGCAGCGCCGCGGCGATCTCGCGCGCGGACGGGCACACGTAGCTGTCGTCGTTTCGGGCGCCCGATGCGATGAACGGTTTCAACGGAGCGGCGGGCGCGCCGGATACCAGCGCGGTATCGGCGATGAAATCGGCGTAGTGCGCGCGCGTGAACTCCTTGTACAGCAGCGTGTACAGGGCGGTGTCGCGCAGCGCGGCGCCGGTCGCCTGGTTCTGCGCCTGTGTGCGCAGTAGGTCCGCACTAGCCGTGTGCTGCAGCAGGACGGCGCGGATCGCGGCGTTTTGCACGAGCGAATCGTCGGCGAACACGTCGTTGACGAGCCCGGCCTGCTCCAGGTTGATCGCGAGCGCGAGCTCCAGCGCCTCGCGCTGGAAGCGCAATTTCGCGAGCGGAATCAGGTCGCGCCACAGCTGGCGCGCCTTGTCGCCCTGGCCGCTATCCTCCAGCGCGAACGCGCGCAGCGCCTGCTGGCTCAGGCCGAAGTAGTCGAGCGGCGCGGCGGGCGTGGACGGCAGCAACGCGAGCGCGGCATCGGGCTTGCGCCCGATCTGCACATACCAGGTGGCGAGCAGGTAGTCGTACAGCGCGGGCGCGTTCGCGAAGCGCGGTTTCTGCGCCTGCAGGTCGTCCAGCGTCAGCGGCTTGCCGCGGCTCGAGTCGCTGTTGTCCGACGTACGCATGCGCAGCAGGTCGACGGTCGCGAGCACGGTCGGCGACTGGATCTGGCGCGCGTCGAGTTCCGACCCGAACAGCAGCTTGCTGTCGAGTTCGTTCGCCAGCTGGATCAGCGGCACGTTCGACGTCGCCGGCGACCAGCGCGCGAGCGCGTGGCCGTAGAGGTCGGCCTGCTGCGCGACGTCTCCGCCGAGCCACGCAACGCGCCGCAGCAGCCCGTTGGCCGAAACCGCATAGCGCCCCTGCGGATACACCTTCAGGTAGGTGCGAAACACGGTATTCGCGGCGTCGAGCGACACGTTCGTGACGCGGGCGCGCGACGGCGTCGGGCTGTCGTTGTCGAATGCGTTGGCCTGCGCGGCGTTCAGTTGCGCGCGCCCGGCCATATAGAGGCCGGTTTCCTTCAGCCACGGGTTCGCGCTGTGCGATGCGCTCGCGAAGGCGCGCGTCGCGGCGTGGAAGTCGGCGCGGTAGAACGCGTTCGTGCCGTCGAGGTACGCGGCGAACTGCTGGCCGAGCGGCGACTTGACCGGCGGCTTCGTCCACGCGGCGCTCGCGCCGCCCGCGGCACAGGTTTTCTGCGCGATCTCGGTGCGCGCCGCGCGCAGGCGGGCGGCTTCGTCGGGGGGAAGGCCGCCGGCACCGTCCAGCGCGTCGTTGAACGCGTCCGCGCCCGCGTCCATGCTGCGACAGATGCTGCCTTCGCCGTCGGCGTACCGGTTCGACGGCGCATCGGCGTCCGCTGCGCCGCCGGCCGGATCGGGCGCCTTCTGGCCGATATCGATCCACCCGGAAAAATCCATTGGGAACGGCACGATCATCTGGCTGATCCGGTCTTTCGGCGGGATGGTCTTCGGGTCCGGAAACACCCGCGCGACCTTGGCGCCATCGACCATCATCAGCATCGCGTTGATGCGCGTGTCGTTGGCGGGGCTCAGCATCGGCACGTTGCCGCACGAGTACGTACCCTGCCGGAGCGTGGGCGGCACGTTGCAGCTGTCGTCCGAGCTGGCGTGGGCGGCGGGCAGGCAAAGCAGGCTGGCCGCCAGCGCGGCGAGCAGGTTTCGGTTCAGCGTCGGGTTTCTCGGCATTTTTCTTGTACTGGTGTGGGGCCGCGGCGGCCGGTTCTCTCAGCGGGCATTTCGCCTCGGCGCGTATCGTACCTCACGAGCCGCTTCGGTCGCCGGCCCGGCGAGATGGAAGTCCACTCACTGTAGACGCAACGCCACCTTGAATCCCGAGCGCATGAATTAAGATGCAGCCGGCAGTGACGGACATCCGGCGATCGACGACAAGCCGTCGTCTTCGCCGTCCGACGGGGGGGCTGCAGAAGGCGGCGTTCGGGTCGATCCGATCGACGGAATCGATCCCGACGGGGACATGAAACGGCGCCGCGTTGCATGCCTGTTCAATAGTATTGCTAATCGATCGGCCGACCGACGCGATGCGGCGACGTTTCGGCCAACGGCAGACGAGAGCATGCCGGAAAAAGAAAACAAGAGGATTCCGATGAAACCCATTGCATGGTTGGTCATGTCGGCCGTTCTCGCGCTGAGCGCATGCGGCGGCGACGACGTTGCCACGAACGGCGGCGCGTCGTCGTCGACGCCGGGCAATCCCGGCTCACCGTCCGGGACGACACCGCCCGGCGGCGGCGGCGGCGGTTCGAGCGGCGGCCCGACGGGCGGCGGCGCCGCGCAGCCGCAGGCCGGCTGGTCGACGGCCGTCGCGGTGGACGGCAAGGGACCGGAAGGCGACCCCAGCGTGACGATCGACGCGAGCGGCAATGCGCTCGCCACGTGGATGACCCTTGGCCCGGCCGGCGCGAACGGCAACGAAATGTGGGGCGCGCGCTATGTCCCGGGCTCGGGCTGGGCCGGCGCGACGCGGCTCGACACGAGCGACGGTTCGCATTCGATGAACGGGCTGACCGGCGTTCAGCCGCAACTGGTCGGCAACGCGAGCGGACAGGCGGTCGCGTTCTGGACGGAATGGATGCCGGGCCCCAACACGTACGCACTGTGGGTGCGCCCGTACAGCCCGGCTACCGGCTGGGGCGCGCCGCTCGAGCTGGCGGCGGACATGGCCGGTTCGTCGTATACGGCCGGGATCGACAGCCAGGGCAACGCGCTCGTCGCGTGGACGCAATCGATCAGCCTGCTCGATACACGCATCGCATGGACCCGCTATACGCAGGCGGGACAGTGGTCGCCGACGGCGCTGATCCAGATGCCGGTGCAGACCGGGCCCGGCGCGGTGACCGGCGATACCGACAACGTGAGGCCGATGATCTCGGTGCTGCCGTCCGGCCGCGCGGTGCTCGCGTGGCGGCAGACCAACCATACGCAGTCGGCGCTGTGGACGGCCACGTACGACGCGACGAACGGCTGGACCGACGTCAACCAGGCCGTCTCGAACACGAGCCTGTTCACGACGATCATCTCGCCGGTGGCCGGCATGGACGCGAACGGCAACATCACGCTGCTCTGGGGGCAGCTCGATGTAACGGGCGGGCAGATCCTCACGGCGACGATGTCGCAACGCTACGTGGCCGGCACCGGGTGGCAGCCCGCGCAGCCCGTCGCGCCGGCGATCGCGGAGCCGACCGGGTTCATCGCGACGCCGATGCTGACCGTCAACGAAAACGGCATGGCTGCCGCGATGTGGGCCGAAGGGGGCGCCGTTCTGCAGGCGAGCGTGTCCGATGCCAGCGGCAACTGGGGACCGCTGCAGCGGCTGACGGAGCACCTGAACGGGGCGGCCGCGCAGTATCCGCCGCTGGTGATCGACGCGGCCGGGAACGTGACGGCCGCATGGCAGGACACGGGCTTGCCGGGCGCGTCGGCCGTCATCGCGGCCACCTACCGGAACGGTGCGTGGAGCGCGTCGACGGTGGCGGCGCAGAGCGCATCGTGGCCGGCGCTGGCTGTCAACGGCACGGGGTCGATGGCGCTCGTCTGGCAGTCGTACGTCGCGAGTATCGGCAGCCAGCTGCAGTCCAGTTTCTATACCCCGGGCACGTAATCGCGTTGCGCGGGAAACCGAAGGAGAAACGATGAAGCAAACCATGCATTGCACCGTACGGACCGCGCTGGGCGTCGCGGTCGCCGGCGTCGTGCTGTCCGCGTGCGGCACGACGCAGATGAACATGGTCGACGTGCAGACGTCGACCGCGAAGACGCTCGGGCTCGCGTCGTCCGACGAGATCACCATCGCCAACGTGCAGTACGGGAAGAAGGACGGGCTGGGCGGCCAGAAGGTGAGTTACAACGCGACGACCGGCAAGGGGCGGCGTTTCGGCTGTACGGTGTTCATGATTCCGGGGCTCACGCCGATCGATCGGCCGACGTACAACGACTGGGAGTGCCATCCGCAACGCTGATGGCCGCGATCACGACGACGCCGCCGCAGGGCGTCGGTCGACCGCTTGTGGACGATATGCCGCGCCGGCCTTGCGCCGGCGCAATTTGGTCCGATAATCGACGAACCGATTCATCCCTTCCCGTCGGCTCGATAAAAAAACCGTCATGGATCAAGCGGCATTCGTCCCTGTTTTCAAGTTTCGCACGACCGATTATCCCGAGCCGGACCGGTTCCACGTCTGGGTCAAGGACATGCTGTGCGACTACCGGCTGGATGACCCCGGCGGCCACGGCCCGTTCGACGCGCAAGCGAGCGGTGCCGCGCTCGGCCCGCTGATCCTGTCGGGCCGGCAATGGCGCTCGCGCGCGCCGACCTATACGGTTCACCGGACCACCCGGCGGATCCGGCTCGACGGGCAGGATTCGATCCGCTTCACGCTGCTGCTCGGCGGACGGCTCGCGAGCCATACCGGCGGCCCCGAGTTGATCAAGCGCGCCGGCGACGTGTTCGTGTACGACGTCGCGCAGATCAACGACTGCCGGGTCGAGGCCGGCGACGTGATCAGTCTGGTCGTGCCCAGATACCTGCTTCCGAGCCATGCGGCGCAAGCGCACGGGCAGACGCTGACGAGCGGCGTGGGCCGCCTGGTCGGCGACCAGATGCTGTCGCTGTTCCGGAATCTGCCGGACCTGCGCATGCACGACGTGCCGAGCGTCGTGCAATCGTTGTTGCTGCTGCTGGCGGCGGCGGTGGCGCCGAGCGCCCAGGCACTCGACGACGCGCGCGGCCCGATCGACAACGCGCTGGTCGAGCGCGTGCGGCGCTACATCGACCTGCATCTGCTGGAACCCGACCTGACGCCCGAGCGGATCTGCCGGGACATCGGCGTGTCGCGGGCACGGCTCTATCAGCTGTTCAAGGAGGAGGGCGGCGTGATGCGGCAGATCACGCGCAGGCGCTTGCGTCACGCATACCACATGCTGGGCGATCCGCAGCGCCGCCATCGGCGCATCGCGGAAATCGCGTGGGCGCACGGCTTTCCCGACGAGAAGTATTTCCACCGGCTGTTCAAGGCCGAGTTCGGCCATACACCGAAGGAAACGCTCGAGTGTGCGGCCGCGCCGGTGCTGCTGCCTTGCGGTGCGGGCGACGATCGATGGGGCGACGGCGGCCGGCTGGCGGGATGGACGTTGCCGTTCGGCGTGCTCACCAACTGAGCGGGCCGCGCGACGCCGTCATGCGGCGGCGGCCCGCCTCGACCCTCACGCGCACGCGCTGCTCGCGACGCCGCCTTCGTCCGCGTCGTCGATCGCGGCGCGCAAGTCGTCGATGGCCACCATCAGTTCGCGCACCTGCCGCAACGACGGGTATTGATGCAGCACCGCGTGCCATTGCGGCTGCGTCAGCAGCGCCTGCCAGATGACGCCGAGGCCGGACGGATCGGCATCGGGCTGCCGCGCGAGCGCGCTCGCGTATTCGAGGCTCGCCTGCGCCGACAGCAACTGCATCCGGCTCGCGGCGCCCAGCAGGCGCGGCGTCGCGTCCGCGGACGCATCGCAGCAATAGAGTACTTCCCGTCGCAGCGCCGCGTCGTCGGTCGTCAACGCGCGCAGCGACGCGCCGTGCACGCGCACCGTGCCCTGATGCGTCTCGAACGAATAGATCGTGTCCGCGTCGGCCTGCGCGAGCAGTTTCAGGCCGCGCAGCAGTCGCGGCAAATCGGTCGTCGCGGCATCCGCCGACGCCTTCGCCTCGACGAGGAAGCGCACGTTCCATGCGGGCGCCGCTTCGTCGCCGCGCGTGCGTTCAAGCAGGATCGCATCCCATTCGGTCTTCGCGCGGTCGTGGCGGCCCGGTATCGATGACGGCACGCGCATCGACGTGACCACGCGGTACGTGCGCTGCGGGTCCACCGCGTCGAGCCGGCGGGCCAGTGCGTCGAGCGCCTGCGCGGCCAGCGCTTCGACGGCCGCGCCGCGCTGCTGGGACGCGACGCCCTGCGCGACGGCGACCGTGCTGCCTTCGAGCGGACCTTGCCGGACCCACAGTGCGCGATAACGGCGGACGTGCGCGTCCGATGCCAGCGCGTCGAGACGCAGCAGGTGTTCGAGCGCGGCACCGTCCTTCAACTTCACGATGTCCTGCTCGAAAGCGGTGTCGGTCGCCATGCCGGGCAGCGCGAGCAGTTGTTCCAGTGTGGCATGCAGTTCGCCCCACGATGCGGACGTTGCGGCCGCATGCAACCGCGCGAGCCCGTCGCGCTGCCACGCCTGCGCGCTGCGCTCGAGCTTGGCCGGGTGCGCGATCGCGTTGACGGCCGAGTGCAGCGCGCGCCGGTCCTGCTCGGCGTGCGCGTGCAGCGATGCGTATTCGCGCACGCTCGCCGCGTCGTGCCGCAGGACCGACGCCTGAAACGCGTGATCGCCGGCATGCGGATCCATCGCGGCGCGGATCATGTGCGCAAGCGCGTCGATGAACCGCTGCCGCAGCGCCGTGCCGGGAGACCGGCCGTCGGCCAGCATCCGGCGTGCGTCCTCGATCACGCGCGCAAGGGTCGCCGCCGGGTTCGCGGCATCGGCCGGCGTCGGCGCGCCGTCGAACGGCGGCAGTTGATAGCGGCGCGTGACGGTGTGCAGGATTTCGTCGAGCAGGGCGGGCAGCGGTGTCAGCGACATGGCGTATGGGCGTGAAAGCGGTTCGCGTGCCCGCGGTTCGAACCGCGGGCGACGATGTGCAACGTTATCACGCCGGACCGGACGGAACTGGTTAGCGGCCCGCGAAACGCGAGCGGCCCGGCATGCGGCCGGCGATGGCCAGCCGCCAACCCGCCGTCGTGGATCTGCTTCTTCTCGTGACGCCGTCGACGCCGTGCGGAGCGTGCTGCATGTTCAACAGGATCGCCGTCGGCATCGGCGTGGCCGCGTCGACGCGGCCTTCACGCCAGCCCGGGCAGCGGCGCCCGCGACCGGTTACGCCGTCAGCGTCACCGACAGGCTGCCGAGCTCGCCGAAGTGCACGGTCAGCACGTCGCCGATCGGCACGTCGATCGCGCCCGCATACGAGCCGGTCGTCACGATCTGGCCGGCGCGTGCGCCGTCGCCGCGCGACGCGAGGAAATTCACCAGCCATATGAGCGGCTTGAGCGGATCGCCATCCGGATGGCGGCCGTCGATCGTGCGATTCAGTGCGCCTTCGAACGACAGCGCGAGCGTCTCGAGCGGCACGTTCAGGCCGTCCGGCACGACGGGGCCCACGCACAGCCCCTGGTTGAACTGCCCGTCGGCGAGCAGTTCGAACTTCGACGCGCGCGCAGGCTCCGCATAGCGGCAGCCCAATACCTCGAGCACGATGCGCACTTCGCGGATCGCGCCGCGCACGTCGTTCTCGTCGTATGGCCGCGCGCGGCCCGGCAGGTCGCGCGCGAGCACGAACGCGATTTCCGGCTCGATCCGCACGATCGGGCCGCCGACGACGCGGTACGGCGCATCGGCTTCGCGGATCGTCGACGCGAAGATCGGCGCGACGATCACCCGGTCGGGCGGCGGCAATGCGCATTTCCATCCGCCGATCGTTTCGCCGAGCAGATCGGCGACGCGATGCTGGATCGCGAGCGCGGTGTCGACGTTCTCGGGGCGGAAGGCGTCGGGCAGCAGCGGGCCGGGCGCGCCGGCATGGCGGGCGGCGACGAGATGCTGGGCGGCGCCGTCCACGCGTTCGGTTGTCGTTGTCATGTCGGTTGAGCGAGTTGAAAGTGAACCGGCAAAAAGGGGCCGGACGAAGATCGCAACTCTGATGATAGCGCCTTCGGCGGCCTGCCTGCTCGGTCGCGCGGCGCGGCCGCAGGCCTGGCACGCCGATTTCCCACGTGGCGCTTTGCCGCACGACCGGCTTCGGCCGGACCTTGATCGTCGTCAACCTTCGAACCCGCGGTCCGCCGATGATGGGGGCATGGCCGCGCGCGACCGCTCGCGGCAACTCACCCCAGCGAGGTTCGTATGTACAAGAAGATCATGGTGGCCGTCGACGGCAGCGCTTCGTCGAAACAGGCGCTTGCCGAGGCCGTGAAGGTCGCATTGGCGGCCGATACGCACGTCAGCGTCGTATACGTGGTCGACAAGTCGGTGCTGTTTACGTACGCGGGCCGCTTCGATCCGCATGCGCTCATCGAGGAAATCCGCGACGACGGGCGCAAGGTGCTGCGTGAAGCCGAACAGATCATCGCGCTGGCCGGCGCGAAGGGCGAGGGCGAACTCGTCGAGACCGAAACCATCGGCGAGGACATCGCGGAACGCCTGCAGCGTTACGTGAAGGAGTGCGGCATCGAGCTCGCGGTGGTCGGCACGCACGGGCGGCGCGGCATCCGGCGCGTGCTGCTCGGGAGCGTCGCCGAGCGCTTCGTGCGCGGCGCGACGTGCCCGGTGCTGCTGGTTCGCGGCGACGACGGCGACGTGCCGGCGTCCGCCGCGGCGGCTTGACCCGGGAGCGCGCGATGATACGCCGCCAGTCCCGGATCGTCGTCGCGACGATCGCCGTGTTCCTGTCGCTCGCGGGGATGATGGCCGTCGTGACCGGGCTGCTGTTCGACCAAGCGATCGCGCTGCGCGGCGGTGCGATCGCGTTGATCGTCGGCGTGGCCGGTTTCGTCGTGATGCTCAACCCGGGGCCCAAGGGCGAAGGGTGATCCGGGGAAGACGCCGGTCTTCCCGTAACGGCGCGCGCCGGCGCCCGGCAGTGACCGGCGGGGCCCGACGATCACCGCCTGCCGCGAGTGGCGGGCCGGTGACGTGTCATGTTCCCGTCGTACCGGATGCCGACGCACCGGCCTCGGCAGGCTTTTCCTGCACATTCAGCCGCTTCAACGTTTCCGCCAGCTCCGTGTTCTTCGGCTGAATCGTCCTCGCCTGCGCGAACGCAGCGCGCGCTTCATCCTGGCGGCCCAGCTTCCACAGCACCTCGCCCTTGTGCGTCAGGCCTGTCGCCCACGCTTCGCGCGTGTCGCTGTCGCGGTCACCATTTTTCTCGAAGATCGCGATCGAGCGGTCGAACCACGTGAGCGCTTCGTCGTTGCGGCCGAGCCGATACAGCGCCCAACCCTTGCTGTCGAGCGCGTACGCATCGTCGGGCGCTTTCGCGAGATGCGCGTCGATCATCGCGAGCCCGCGATCGACTGCGACGCCCGCGTCGACGAGCCGATAGCCGGTATCGTTCAGGCGGTCGTCGGGGATCTCGCCGAGGTCGAGCACGGCGGCCACGCGGTCGGCGTCACGTTCTTCGGTCGCGAGCGACAGCAGCTTGATGACGATCTGCTGGCGCAACTCGCTGCCGATCCGGTCGCCGTTGGCGACCAGGCTGCCGAGGTATTGCGTGTACAGGTCCGGCGCGCCCGGTTCGTTCGCGCTGTTCGCAATCGCCGCGCCGGGGCCCGCGCACCAGTCGGTGTCGGCCGAATCACCCAGCATCCCGGTATACAGATTGACGGTGCGCGGCGTGCGTGACTGCGCGTAGTACGTGTAGCCGTTCGCGTCCGAGTGGCCGCACGCCAGATATTCGTGTTCCACGTCCAGCAGGTAAGGGAAGCCGCGCAGCGGCGCGTCGCCGCCCGCATCGACGAGCCGGAACGATTCGCCCAGGTCGCCGTCGCCGATGACCGGGTTGAACACCCACTGCTTCTGCGGATGCGATTTCGGCAGCCGGATCCGCACGGTGCGGCCGGCGTCGTCGGTCGTGCCGAAGACCACGCTGTCGTGCTGGCCCGGCTTGACCGGCAGGCCCGCGATGACCTGCCCCGGCAGGAACAGCCGGTAGCGCGCATTCGGCAGCGGCTGGTGCGTGACCGGGTCGCGCAGCACGAACTGATGGACGTAAGCGCCTTTGCCGAGCGACGTCGTCGGCGCGATATAGGTGCGGGCGTGAGCGGCGGGCAGCGTGGCGCAGCCGATCACGGCGGCAATGCATGCGGTGAAAAGGCGTGATGTCATGAAATGCGGTTCTTATAGGTAAAGGTGTTATTGACCGACGGCCGGTAAACCATTGAACGCATTGCGCAGTCTTCTATAAACAACGTGCTGCGGGCCGGCGATCGCCCGACGGGAATCGCCGTTCATTCAATGCCATTCGAGGCGGATTGCGCCCGACCGCTCCACGGGGAAACGGACGGGCAGGCGCAGTGGAGCGCCCGCGCGCAGCATAACAGGTGGCGCCGCTCGATCGTCCTGTTTGCGGCCGTTGCAGGTGGCTGAACGATATCGTGATTTGTATCAAATCGTGATACGTCGCTTCGCCCGACAATGGATTCGACCACGGTGAGAAGGACGCAGCGATCGAAATTCGATGGTCCTTTACAACCGGTATTTCACCTCCTTAAATAATCAGGGTCTGCGAACAGACCGGAAAAACGAGATCCCCATGAGCCATTTCCTGGACAGATTGCGTTATTTCTCCACCACGAGGCCGACCTTCTCCGACGGACACGGCGCCGTCACCGACGAAGACCGCAAATGGGAAGACGGCTACCGGATGCGCTGGCAGCACGACAAGATCGTCCGTTCGACTCACGGGGTGAACTGCACGGGCTCGTGCTCGTGGAAGGTCTACGTGAAAGGCGGGATCGTCACCTGGGAAACCCAACAGACCGATTACCCGCGCACGCGCCCCGACATGCCGAACCACGAACCGCGCGGCTGCTCGCGCGGTGCTTCGTACTCCTGGTATCTGTATAGCGCGAACCGTCTGAAGCATCCGATGGTGCGCAGCGCGCTGGTGAAGCTGTGGCGCGAACGCCGCCGCACGCTCGGCGCCGTCGACGCGTGGCGCTCGATCGTCGAGGACGACGACGCGCGGCGTTCGTACCAGAGCCGGCGCGGGCTCGGCGGCTTCGTGCGCGCGAGCTGGGACGAGGTCAACGAGATCGTTGCGGCCGCAAACGTTTACACGGTCGAGCGGTACGGGCCCGATCGCGTGGTCGGCTTCTCGCCGATCCCGGCGATGTCGATGGTGTCGTATGCGGCCGGTTCGCGCTACCTGTCGCTGATCGGCGGCGTGTGCCTGAGCTTCTACGACTGGTACTGCGACTTGCCGCCCGCATCGCCGCAGACGTGGGGCGAGCAGACCGACGTGCCCGAATCGGCCGACTGGTACAACTCGACGTTCATCATGATGTGGGGCTCCAATGTCCCGCAGACCCGCACGCCCGACGCGCACTTCCTCGTCGAGGCGCGCTATCGCGGCACCAAGGTCGTGTCGGTGTTCCCCGACTACGCGGAAGGCGCGAAGTTCGGCGACCTGTGGCTGCATCCGAAGCAGGGCACCGACGCGGCGCTCGCGCTCGCGATGGGGCACGTGATCCTGAAAGAGTTCCACCTGGCCGGCAAGAGCGACTACTTCATCGACTACTGCACGCGCTACACCGACATGCCGTGCCTCGTGCGCCTCGTGCCGCACGGCGACGGCTACGTGCCCGAGCGTCTCGTGCGCGCATCCGACTTCGACGACGCGCTCGACGAAGCCGCGCACCCGGACTGGAAGACCGTGATGATCGACGACGCGACGGGCGAATTCGTCGTGCCGGTCGGCTCGGTGGGCTTTCGCTGGGGACAGCAGGCGGACGCGGACAAGGGCAAGTGGAACCTGCGCGGCGAGACGTCGAAGGGCGCGACGCTGTCGCCGCGGCTGTCCTGCACGGCCGAGCACGACGACGTGGTCGACGTGCTGTTCCCGTACTTCGGCAACCAGCCGCACGCGCACTTCAACTCGACCGACCACGGCTCCGAGCTGTCGCGCCGGATCGGCGTGCGGCGCATCGCGACCCGCGACGGCGAGATGCTGGTCGCGACCGTCTACGACCTGTTCGTCGCGAACTACGGGCTTGACCAGGGGCTGGGCGGGCGCGACGTGGCCGCGAGCTACGACGACGATCTGCCGTATACGCCGGCATGGCAGGAAACGATCACCGGCGTGAAGCGCGCGGACGTGATCTCGGTCGCGCGGCAGTTCGCGGAGAACGCGCACAAGACGCAAGGCAAGTCGATGGTGATCATCGGCGCGGGGATCAACCACTGGTTCCACATGGACATGTCGTACCGCGCGATCATCAACATGTTGATCATGTGCGGCTGTATCGGCAAGCCGGGCGGCGGCTGGTCGCATTACGTGGGCCAGGAGAAGCTGCGCCCGCAGACGGGCTGGACCGCGCTCGCGTTCGCGCTCGACTGGAACCGCCCGCCGCGGCACATGAACGCGACGTCATTCTTCTACGCGCACACCGACCAGTGGCGCTACGACACGATGGACCCGAGCGCGCTGCTGTCGCCGCTCGCCGACAGGACGCAGTTCCACGGCTCGCCGATCGACTACAACGTGCGCGCGGAGCGGATGGGGTGGCTGCCGTCCGCACCGCAGCTCGCGGTGAATCCGCTGAAGGTCGGCGCGAGTCTCGGCGATGCAGCTGAAGCCGGCGCCGACGTCGCCCGGCAGCTGAAGGCCGGCACGCTGCGGATGGCGTGCGAGGATCCGGACGCACCGGACAACTTCCCGCGCAACCTGTTCGTGTGGCGCTCGAATCTGCTCGGCTCGTCGGGCAAGGGGCACGAGTATTTCCTGAAGCATCTGCTCGGCACGACCAACGGCGTGCAGGGCGAGGACCTTGGCGCGACGGGCGGCGCGCGTCCCGAGGAAGTGAAGTGGCACGACGACGCGCCGCGCGGCAAGCTCGACCTGCTCGTCACGCTCGACTTCCGGATGTCGACCACATGCATGTATTCGGACGTCGTGCTGCCGACCGCGACGTGGTACGAGAAGGACGACATGAACACGTCCGACATGCATCCGTTCATCCATCCGCTGTCGGCGGCGGTAGATCCCGCATGGGAATCGAAGAGCGACTGGGAGATCTTCAAGGGAATCGCGAAGCGCTTCTCCGAGCTGTGCGTCGGGCATCTCGGCGTCGAACGCGACGTCGTGCTCGCACCGATCGCGCACGACACGCCGGGCGAACTCGCGCAGCCGTTCGACGTGCACGACTGGAAGCGCGGCGAATGCGAGCCGGTGCCGGGCCGCACGATGCCGGCGGTGATCGCCGTCGAGCGCGACTATCCGAACACCTATGCGCGCTTCACGTCGCTCGGGCCGCTGATGGACAAGCTCGGCAACGCGGGCAAGGGCATCGGCTGGGATACGAAGGACGAGGTGAAGCTGCTCGGCGAACTGAACTACACGGTCGCCGCCGGTGCCGCGCAGGGGCGCCCGCGCATCGATACCGCGCTCGACGCGGCCGAGGTGATCCTCGCGCTCGCGCCGGAGACCAACGGCGAAGTCGCGGTGAAGGCGTGGCATGCGCTGTCCGGCCTCACCGGCATCGATCACACGCACCTGGCCGTCGCGCGCGCGGACGAGAAGATCCGCTTCCGCGACATCCAGGCGCAGCCGCGCAAGATCATCTCGTCGCCGACGTGGAGCGGAATCGAATCCGAGCACGTGTCGTACAACGCCGGCTACGTGAACGTGCACGAACTCGTGCCATGGCGCACGCTCACGGGCCGTCAGCAGCTGTACCAGGACCATCCGTGGATGCGCGCGTTCGGCGAGTCGCTGTGCGCATACAAGCCGCCGATCGATACGGGCAGCTACGCGCACATGGTCGGCAAGCGCTCGAACGGCAACCCCGAGCGCGTGCTGAACTTCCTGACGCCGCACCAGAAGTGGGGCATCCACAGCACCTACACGGACAACCTGCTGATGCTGACGCTGTCGCGCGGCGGCCCGATCGTGTGGATGTCGGAGGACGACGCGAAGGCGATCGGCGCGGTCGATAACGACTGGATCGAATGCTACAACTCGAACGGCGCGTTGTGCGCGCGGGCGGTCGTGAGCCAGCGGATTCCATCGGGGATGGTGATGATGTACCACGCGCAGGAGAAGATCGTGAACACGCCGGGCTCCGAGATCACCGGCACGCGCGGCGGCATTCACAACTCGGTCACGCGCATCGCGCTCAAGCCCACGCACATGATCGGCGGCTATGCGCAGCTGTCGTACGGCTTCAACTACTACGGCACGGTCGGCTCGAATCGCGACGAGTTCCTGATCGTGCGCAAGATGAGCAGGATCGACTGGCTCGACGGAGAAGAGCGCGCGGTCGAGCCGACAACGCAAGCGGTACGGGCGGGAGAAACGTCATGAAAATACGTGCACAGATCGCGATGGTGCTGAACCTCGACAAGTGCATCGGGTGCCATACCTGCTCGGTGACCTGCAAGAACGTGTGGACCAGCCGGGAAGGGATGGAATACGCGTGGTTCAACAACGTCGAAACCAAGCCGGGCATCGGCTATCCGAAGGACTGGGAGAACCAGGACCGCTGGCGCGGCGGCTGGCAGCGGCGAGCGGACGGCCGGATCGAGCCGCGCCTCGGCGGCAAATGGCGGCTGCTCGCGCAGATTTTCGCGAACCCGCACCTGCCCGAGATCGACGATTACTACGAGCCGTTCACGTTCGACTACGCCCACCTGCAGGAAGCGGGCAACACGCGCGCGATGCCGGTGGCGCGACCGCGCTCGCTGATCAGCGGCCAGCGGCTCGAGAATATCGAGTGGGGCCCGAACTGGGAGGAAATCCTCGGCGGCGAGTTCGAGAAGCGCGCGAAGGACTACAACTTCGAGAACGTGCAGAAGGACATCTACGGGCAGTTCGAGAACACCTTCATGATGTACCTGCCGCGTCTTTGCGAGCACTGCCTGAATCCGGCATGCGTCGCGGCGTGCCCGTCGGGCTCGATCTACAAGCGCGAGGAAGACGGCATCGTGCTGATCGACCAGGACAAGTGCCGCGGCTGGCGCATGTGCGTGTCGGGATGCCCGTACAAGAAGATCTACTACAACTGGCAGAGCGGCAAGGCCGAGAAGTGCATCTTCTGCTATCCGCGCATCGAGGCCGGCCAGCCGACCGTGTGTTCGGAGACCTGCGTGGGCCGCATCCGCTACCTCGGCGTGCTGCTGTACGACGCGGACCGGATCAGCGAGGCCGCCAGCGCGGAAAACGAGAAGGACCTGTACGAGGCACAGCTGTCGCTGTTCCTCGATCCGGAGGATCCGGCCGTGATCGCGCAGGCCGAGCGCGACGGCGTGCCGGCCGCATGGATCGACGCCGCACGGCGCTCGCCGACCTACAAGATGGCGATCGACTGGAAGATCGCGTTCCCGCTGCATCCGGAATACCGGACGCTGCCGATGGTCTGGTACGTGCCGCCGCTGTCGCCGATCAACGCCGCCGCGAACAGCGGCGCGCTCGGGATGAACGGCTACCTGCCGGACGTCGAATCGCTGCGCATTCCGCTGCGCTATCTGGCGAACCTGCTGACCGCCGGCGACGAGGCGCCCGTGAAGCTCGCGCTCGAACGGCTGCTCGCGATGCGCGCGTTCATGCGCGCGCGCCACGTCGACGGCATCGACGCGCGCGCCGTGCTCGACCAGGTCGGGCTGTCGCTCGCGCAGGTCGAGGAGATGTACCGCTATCTCGCGATCGCGAACTACGAGGATCGCTTCGTGATCCCGACCACGCATCGCGAGTATGCGGAGAACGCGTACGACTTGCGCGCATCGTGCGGCTTCTCGTTCGGCAACGGCTGTTCCGATGGCCGCTCGTCGGCGAGCCTGTTCAGCGCGAAGAAGGAGAAGGGCACGCGGACGATTCCGATTCACGAGGTATCGCGATGAGCACCGCACCCGATCCGACCTACGCGGCGTTCGCGGCGCTGCTCGACTATCCCGACGACGCGCTCGTCGACGTGCTCGACTCGATCGAAGCCCATCTGCGCGAACGCATGCGCGTGCCGCAGGCGGTGCGTGCGGGCCTCGACAGGTTCTTCGCGTACGTGCGCGAGCGCGACCTGCTGACGCTGCAGGAGAACTACGTCGCGCTGTTCGATCGCGGCCGCGCGACGTCGCTGCACCTGTTCGAGCACGTGCACGGCGAATCGCGCGATCGCGGGCAGGCGATGGTCGACCTGCTGCAGATGTACGAGCGGCACGGGCTCGCGCTAAACCCGGGCGAGCTGCCCGACTACCTGCCCGTGTTCCTCGAATACCTGTCGCGGCTGCCGGCGCCCGATGCGCGCAACCTGCTCGCCGAAACCGGCGAGATCCTGCGCGCGCTGGCCGGCCAGCTCGCGCAGCGCGGCAGCCATTACAGCTTCGTCGTCGGCGCGCTGCTGCCGATGGCCGGCCTCGCGCCGGCCGATGCACCTGGCGCCGCAGACGACGACGTCGCCGCCACGCGGCCGACTGCGGACGACTACCGCGCGCTCGACGCGTCGTATGCGGACGAAGCCGTGCGCTTCGTCGGCGCGGCAACGCCGGCGTCGTCCGAACAGACGGTGCGATTCCACGACAAGCGGCCGGCCCGCGGCGCGTGAGCGCGGGCCCAACTGGGGAAAGACATGAACGCTTACTTGCATCAGTTCCTGTTCGGGATCTACCCGTACATCTGTCTCGCAGTGCTGCTGGTCGGCAGCCTGATCCGCTTCGACCGCGAGCAATACACGTGGAAAAGCGATTCGTCGCAGCTGTTGCGCCACGGCATGCTGCGGCTTGGCAGCAACCTGTTCCATTGGGGCGTGCTGGTCGTCGTGCTCGGGCACTTCGGCGGTTTTCTGGCGCCGCACTGGCTCGTGTCGCCGTTCCTGTCCGCATCCGGGCACCAGCTGGTCGCGATGGTGGCGGGCGGCGCGGCCGGCGTCGCGGCGATCATCGGATTGACGATCCTGATCTGGCGGCGCCTGGGCGACGCACGCATCCGCAAGAACAGCCGCACGTCGGACATCGTGATCGTGCTGATGCTGTGGGTGCAGCTCGCGCTCGGGCTCGGCACCGTCGTGCTGTCGACGCGCCACATGGACGGCGTGATGTTCGAGCAGCTCACCGACTACGTGAAGGGCGTCGTCACGTTCCGGCCGGACATCGCGAGCCTGCTCGTCGGCGTGCCGCTGACGTACCGGCTGCACATCCTGCTCGGCTTCACGATCTTCCTCGTGTCGCCGTTCACGCGGATGGTGCATATCTGGAGCGGCATCGCGTCGGTCGCGTACCTGATCCGGCCGTACCAGCTCGTGCGCAAGCGCTGAGGAGGTCGCATGAGTAACGTTCTCTCCGAAGTCGCGACGATGCCGCTCACGATCAACGGCATTGCCATCGATGACGCGGCCATCGCGGCGGAAGCCGCGCATCACGGCGATGCGCGCGATCCGCTCGATGCGGCGCGGCATGCGCTCGCGGTGCGCGAGCTGTTGCGGCAGCGCGCGGTGGCGCTCGCGCTGATCGACGAAGCCGCGCCGCTCGACGACGCGGCGGTCGACGCGCTGCTCGAACGCGAGCTGACGCACGTCCCTGAACCCGATCGCGCGGATTGCGAGCGCTACTACGCGCAGCATCCGGCGCGCTTTCGCCGCAACGACATCGTCTATGCGAGCCACGTGCTGTTCGCGGTGACCGACCGCGTGCCGCTCGCGCCGCTGCGGCAGCGCGCGGAACGCGCGCTCGCCGACGTGGTCGCCGCGCCCGATACGTTCGAAGCAGTGGCGCGCGAATCGTCGAACTGTCCGTCGGCGCAAGTCGGCGGCAGCCTCGGGCAACTGCTGCGCGGCGACACCGTGCCGGAATTCGAGGCCGCGCTGTTCGACACCGACGGGCTCGGCGTGCTGCCGAAACTCGTCAACACGCGCTTCGGCTTTCACATCGTGCGCATCGAGCGCCGCGTGCCGGGCGACATCGTGCCGTTCGACGAAGCCGCCGGCCAGATCGCCGCGTACCTGTCGGAACGCGTGCGGCAACGGGCGATGCGGCAGTACGTGGCGATACTCGCGGCGGCCGCGCGCGTCGAAGGCGTGACCTTCGACGGCGCGAACGGGCCGCTCGTCCAATGAAACGGGGTTTTGGATATGGCAACTCAACAAGGTAACGTCGGCGTGGCTGCGGATCCGCACGCCATTCCGCTGCGCGCGTGGTCGGTGCTGGCCGCGAGCACGCTCGCGTTCATGGTGTGTTTCGTCGTGTGGATGATGTTCGGCGTGCTCGGCGTGCAGTTGCGCGCCGATCTCGGCCTGAACAGCACCGAGTTCGGGCTGCTCACGGCGACGCCCGTGCTGACCGGCGCGCTGATGCGCTTGCCGCTTGGCACGTGGACCGACCGCTTCGGCGGCCGTATCGTGATGACGGTGCTGCTCGTCGTATGCGCGGTGCCGGTCTACATCGTCAGCTACGCGACGCAGCTCTGGCAGTTCCTCGTGATCGGGCTGTTCCTCGGCTGCGTCGGTGCGTCGTTCGCGGTCGGCACGCCGTATGTCGCGCGCTTTTTCCCGCCGAAGCGGCGCGGGCTCGCGATGGGCGTGTTCGGCGCGGGCACGTGCGGCGCGGCGGTCAATCTGTTCGTCACGCCGCTGCTGCTCGCCGCGTACGGCTGGCGCTTCGTGCCGCGCGTGTATGCGATCGCGCTGCTCGTCACGGCCGTGATCTTCTGGTTCGCGTCGGCGCCCGATCCCGGTGCCGGCAAGCGCGGCGGCTCGATGCTCGACTCGTTCAAGGTGCTGCGCGACCCGCGCGTGTGGCGGCTGTGCCAGTACTACTCGATCACGTTCGGCGGCTTCACCGCGCTGTCGCTGTGGATCCCGCAATACCTGAAGAGCGAATACGGGATGTCTCTCGTGATGGCGTCCGCGTTCGCGGCCGGCTTCTCGCTGCCGGGCTCCGTGCTGCGCGCGCTCGGCGGCGCGCTGTCCGACCGCTTCGGCGCGCATGCGGTCACGTGGTGGGGGCTTTGGGTCGCATGGATCGCGCTGTTCCTGCTGTCGTATCCGGCGACCGACTTCGTGATCCACACGATCGACGGGACCGCGTCGCTGAACCTGGCGATGCCGGTGGCCGGCTTCGTCGCGCTGACCTTCGTGCTGGGCGCGGTGTTCGCGTTCGGGATGGCGTCGACCTTCAAGTACGTCGCCGATGATTTCGCGGACAACATGGGCGTCGTCACGGGCATCGTCGGCCTTGCGGGCGGGCTCGGCGGCTTCCTGCTGCCGATCCTGTTCGGCATGCTGCTCGACTTGCTGCGCGTGCGCACGACCTGCTTCATGTTCCTGTACGGGATCGTGTGGGTGTCGCTGATTCTCATCTATCTGTCGGAAGTGCGGCGCACGCCCGTGGCGGGCTGAGCGCGGTTGTGCGATGCCGGTGGAGTCCGGCATCGCACGGTGTCGTACCGCGCGTCGGCCGTTTGCGACCGTGGGCAGTTCTGTCAAACTTGCGCCTATGACACCGCGCCTCGCCCTGCCGCCTTCCTCCGATTCCGCGCCCGCGCTAGCGGGCTTTCCCGACGCTGACGAACTCGCCGCGCTGCGTGCGTGGTACGCGGGCATGACCGTGCGCCAGGCCGTCGAGCGCTACCTGCCCGGGCGGCTCGGCGAAGGGCGCTCGGCGCGCGGCGTGATCGGCGCGGTTCGGCGTCGCCTCGTGCGTGTCGCGCGACAGGCCGGACGGCCCGATCTCGCCGAGCAGCTCGGTCATGCCGACAGCGAGCGCATGCAGATGGCGAAGGCCGCGACCGATGCGATCGGCGTGCTGCGCCATGCGCGCGCGCCGGTGCCGCAGATCAGCGACGACGTCGGCCTGTGGCTGCCGGCGCGTGCGGTCGCCGCGCTGCGTGCGCACGGGATCGCGACGCTCGCCGACCTGACCGTGCGGATTCCGCGGCGGCGTCAGTGGTGGCGCGCGATCGCGGGGCTCGGCGTGGCGAGCGCGCGGCATATCGAGGCGTTCTTTTCCGCGCATCCCGAGCTGACCGAGCGGGCGCGCGCGCTGATTGCGGCGACGCCGCGCGGCAGCATCGTGCCGTGGGAGCACCTGAAGCTGCCGCACGAGGTCGACGGATCGGCCGGCACGTTCCGCGCGCCGCGCGCCACCAGCACGCTCGATGCGGACAACGACTACGCGGCCGTGCACGCGTGGCTGTCGCTGCACGAATCGGCCGCGACGCGGCGCGCGTACCGGAAGGAAGCCGAGCGGCTGATCCTGTGGGCGATCGTCGAGCGCGGCCGTGCGCTGTCGTCGCTGACGACCGAGGATGCGGTCGCGTATCGCGCGTTCATCCGGCGTCCGACGCCGCACGAGCGCTGGGTCGGCCCCGTGCGGCCGCGCGGCGCGCCGGACTGGCGGCCGTTTTCGGGCGGACTGTCCGCGCGCTCGGCCGCGTACACGCTGTCGGTGCTCGGCGCGCTGTTCCGCTGGCTGATCGAGCAGCGCTACCTGCTCGCGAATCCGTTCGCGGGCGTGAAGGTGCGCGACACGCGCGGCGCGAATGCGCTCGACACGTCGCATGCGTTCACCGAAGGCGAGTGGCTGCTCGTGCGCACGATCGCGGACGGGCTCGAGTTTCGCAAGGACAAGCCGTCCGGCGCGCCCGGATCGGGCTGGACGCCGGCCGCCGCGCAACGGCTGCGCTTCATCCTCGATTTCGGCTATGCGACCGGGCTGCGCGCGAGCGAGCTGGTCGGCGCGACGCTCGGCGACATCGACACGGACGCGCACGGCGACGCGTGGCTGAAGGTGATCGGCAAAGGCAGCAAGGCCGCGCGCGTCGCGCTGCCGCCGCTCGCGCGCACGGCGCTCGATCGCTATCTGGTCGCGCGCCGGCTGCCGGTCACGCCGGTGCGCTGGCGGCCCGATACGCCGCTGATTCCGAGCCTCGCGGAAGACGGCGCGGCCGCGATCACGAGCGTGCGGCTGTGGAAGGTGATGCAGCGGTTCTTCGCGCAGACGGCCGCGCTCGTCGATGCCGACAACCCGGCGCTTGCGCAGAAGCTGCGGCAGGCGAGCCCGCACTGGATGCGGCATACCCATGCGACGCACGCGCTCGCGCGGGGCGCCGAGTTGACGACGGTGCGCGACAACCTGCGGCATGCGTCGATCTCGACGACGTCGATCTATCTGCACGGGGATGACGTGAAGCGGGCGCAGCAGATGTCGAGTGCGTTTTCGGCGGACAAATAAGCGGGGCGCGAGCGGATCGAACGGAACGACACGGCATCGACGACGGTCAGAACGGGCAGCAAAGCTGCATCTCGTCATCGGAGGCGACCGCTGGGACGACCGCGAATGGCTGTAGACGCTGATCCGGATCACCGCCGCGCAATTACCGGTCCCGGTGAAGCGAGGCCGATAGCGGTCGGCATCTTCCGTGAAACCGGCGCGCCAACCCGCACGCCGCACTGGAGCACAACAATGGAGACAACCCGATCCCCGCGATACACCCGCCGCGCGTGGCACGCGCTCGTCGCGGCGCTATGCGTGGGCTGGAGTGCGCTGTCGTTCGGCGCGGACGGCGCGGCGGCGCTGCTCGAGCGCTATCACAGCCTCGGCGAGCAACTGAAGAACAACCCGTTCCACCGCCCGCTGTACCTCGAATCGTCCGAGGCATCCTCGACGCTGAAGGGTGATATCTATGCGGTCGTCGACTATCCGTTCTCCGTCGTGAACGGCAAGCTCAACGATCCCGCGCAGGGCCCCGCCAACTGGTGCGCGGTGCTGATCCTGCACCTGAACACGAAGTATTGCCATGCATCGACCGGCAGCAACGGCCCGGTGCTCGACGTGAACCTCGGCCGCAAGATCGAGCAGAAGCTGTCGGATACCTATCGCGTGCAGTTCCGCTACGGCGTGGCCGCCGCGACGCCCGACTACTTCCAGGTCGACCTGACCGCCGACAGCGGCCCGATGGGCACGAAGGATTATCGGATCGCGCTGGAGGCCGTGCCGATCGGCGCGTCGCGCACGTTCCTGCACCTCACGTATTCGTACGGCTTCGGCACGGTCGGCCGCATGGCGATGAAGACCTACCTGGCGACGGCCGGCAGCGACAAGGTCGGGTTCACGCTCGCGAGCGGCGCGTCGGCCGCGCAGCCGCAATACATCGGCGGCGTGCGCGGATTGCTGGAGCGCAACACGATGCGCTACTACCTCGCGATCGACACGTATCTGGCCACGCTCGACAAACCGCTCGAGCAGCGCCTCGCGCGCTGGTTCGACGCCACCGAGCAGTATCCGCAGCAGTTGCACGAAGTCGAGCGGGCCGCGTATCTGCGGATGAAAGCGCAGGAGGTGCAGCGGCAGCAGGCGGCGCGATGACGCCGGCTGCCGCCGGGCTGCGCGGCGTCGATCAGTTCGACGCGCCGCCGACCGTGCGAATGCTGTGCCACTGTCCCTGTTCGACGCGGAACAGCGTGTAGGGCGGCTTGATGAGGTCGCCGCGCTCGTCGAACGAGATCTTCCCGGTGACGCCGGTGACTGACACCCCCGGCAGGCTCGCGACGATCTTGGCGCGGTCGACCGAACCGGCCTTGTGGACCGCCGCGATCATCGCGAGCGCCGCGTCGTACGCGAACGGCGCATAGAGCTCGACGTCCTGGTTGAAGCGCGCCTTGTAGCGCTGCGCGAACGCGATCGCGGACGGCAGCTTGTCAAGCGCCGGCCCCGGCTCGAGATCCTGCGTGCCTTCGCCCGCGTTGCCGGCGATCTTCAGGAACGCATTGCTTTTGAGCGCGCCGGCGCCGAACAGCTGCGCGCGGATGCCGAGAGAGCGCATCTGCTTGACGAGCATTGCACCCTGTTCGTCGAGTCCGCCGAAGAACAGCAGGTCGACGTTGTTGCTCTTCATCGTCGTCAGGATGCCGCGGAAATCGACGGCCTTGTCGTTCGTGTATTCGCGACCGACGACGCTGCCGTGCGCGTCCTTCACGCCTTTCTCGAATGCGTCGGCGAGCCCCTGGCCGAACGCGGTGCGGTCGTCGATGATGCCGATCCGCTTCGCCTTCAGCTGTTCGACCGCGAAGCGGCCGGCCACCACGCCGCCTACACCGTCGTGCCCCATCGTGCGGAACACGTTCTTGAAGCCTTGCATCGTCAGTTGAGGATTGGTCGAGCCGGGTGTGATCATCGCGATGTTCGCCTGCTTGTAGACGGCCGACGCGGGGATGCTGCAACCCGAGTTGTAGTGGCCGATCACGCCGACCACACCGTCGTCGACGAGCTTCTGCGCGACCTGGATCGCGATGCGCGGGTCGGCCTGGTCGTCCTGCACGTCGAGCACGAAGCGCGCGGGCTTGCCGCCCACGGTCGGATGTTTCGCGTTCTCCTCGTCGAGCGCGAGTTGCGCGCCGTATTGCAGATCCTTGCCGACGCGCGCGACCGGACCCGTTAGCGGGCCGGCGAAGCCGATCTTGATGGGTTCCGGGTCCGCGGCCTGCGCGGACGCAGCGGCCGTGCCGATCGAGCAGACGGCCAGCCATGCCAGCCAGTTACGACGATTCATGATGCCTCCTTGCAGGGGTGAAGGTTGCGGCGCGCGTCAGAATCGCGCGGCCCGGTAAGGTGCGAGGTCCAGCGGCGGCGCGCGTTGTGCGACGAGATCGGCGACGATCCGCCCGGTGATGCCGGCGAGCGTGACGCCGAGATGCTGGTGGCCGAATGCGTGGATCACGCGCTCGCTGCGCCGCGCGCGGCCTATCACGGGTACGCCGTCCGGCAGCGTCGGCCGAAAGCCGAGCCAGCTGCGCGTCGGCATGCCGAGCGACGGCAGCGCCTCGCGCGCGGAACGTGTGAGCAGCGCGACCAGCGAGCGGTTCATGCCGGCATCGAAGCCGCCCAGTTCAACCGTGCCGGCCGCGCGCAACCCTTCGTCGAGCGGCGTCATGTAGAACCCGCGCTCGGCCCAGCCGACCGGCCGCGTGACGCTCCGCTCATGCGCGGCGAACTGCACGTGGTAGCCGCGCTCGGTATCGAGCGGCACGGTGTCGCCGCACGCGGCGGCGAGGGCGCGCGAGCGGGCGCCGGCGGCGATCACCACATGATCGAAGAGGCCGGCCGCACTGCCCGCATGCACGTTCACGCCGTCGCCGACAGGCTCGATACGTTCGACCTGCGCGCGTTCGAGCGTCGCGCCGCCGGTTGCGAGGTGCGCGAACAGGGCGTCGAGAAATGCGCTTGGATCGGAGAAATGCCAGCTTCCATGGAACAGCACGCCGCGCGTGAAGATCGGCGCGAGTGCGGGCTCGATCCGACGGATCGCGTCCGCGTCGAGCGTGTCGAACGGCACGCCGAGCCGGCGCCGCAGCGCCAGCGATGGCTGCGCGGCGTCGAACGACGCCTGCCGTTCGTACAGATACAGGCATTCGCGCGCCCGCACGAATGCCGCGAGTCGCGAGGAAGCGAGCAGCGGCGCATAGCCGTCGGCGGCGCGCGACAGCAGCGCGGCCAGTGCGCCAGCGCTGCGCGCGTGACGCGCGGGTGTCGACGCGGCGAGGAATCGCGCGAGCCACGGCGCGCCGCGCAGCAGGTACGGCCAGCGGATGCGCAGCGGGCTGTCGGCGGCGAACAGGAAGTGCGGCATGTCGCGGAACACGGATGGGCCGTTGACGGGCACGCAGCCATACGGCGCGAACGTCGCCGCGTTGCCGAACGATGCGCCGTGGCCGACCCCGGCCGGATCGAACAGCGTGACGCGATGCCCGTCGCGCTGCAGCCATGCCGCCGCGCCGAGCCCAATGAAACCTGCACCCACGATGGCGATGTTCGCCATGACGCCTCTCCCCCGGCACACCTGGTTCACACAAAGATGGGATTAAGAATCACACAGTAATTTTTTGTGTGCAATCAAAAATCGATTGTGTGGTGCTGGCGTTTACCCGATTCCTACATGCTGATTCGACGGCATTTTCGGCATATGTTTGATCGGAAAGGGATGTCGGATACAATCGCCGGCAGGTTTAAACGGCAGACAAACGCTTTTTGTGTGGGCACGGGCAATACATGGCAGCAGACAAAATTTCCGGAGAGCGAGACGACCGCGCGCCGGCGCCGGCGAAGCGGCCGACCTATGTCGAGGTATCGAGCTCGATCGAGGCGGAAATCCGCAACGGCATGTACCCGCCGGGTAGCCGCCTGCCGCCGCAGCGCCAGCTCGCGACCGAGCTCGGCATCAACGTGTCGACCGTGTCGCGTGCATACAAGGAGTTGCAGCTGCGTGGCCTCGTGATCGGCAGCAAGCGGCGCGGCTCGCTCGTCACCGGCGGCGCGATGCCGACCATCGAGCCGGCCCGGGCGTCGCTCGCGGCGGGCAACGGCGTGATCGATCTGACGGTGAACCGTCCGGCGACGGGCGAGTTCCTGGCGAATCTCGCGCGGACGTTCGGTGAGCTGCCGGACGATCCGCGTTTCGCGTCGCTGCAGGAATACCAGCCACCGCAGGGTCCCGACTGGGCACGCGCGGCCGGCGCGCAGTGGCTCGCCGCACCGGGCTTCACGCCGTCGCGCGACCAGGTGGTCGTCACGAGCGGCGCGCAGCACGGGCTCTATGCGGTACTGAACAGCCTGATCGGTACCGAGGGCGTGATCGTCGCCGACCGCCTCACGTATTACGGCCTGAAGGCGCTCGCGCCGGTGTTCCAGTTCGAGATCGTCAGCGCGCCGGCCGATGACGACGGCCTGCTGCCCGACGAGATCGAACGGATCTGCCAGCGCATGCCCGTCAAGGCGATCTTCGTCGTGCCGAACCTGCAGAACCCGACCGTGACGACGATGAGCCTTGCGCGCCGGATGGCGCTCGTCGATATCGCGCGGCGCCATCACGTGACGATCATCGAAGACGACGTATACGGGCCGCTCGTGCGCGACCGGCTGCCGGCGATCGCGGGGCTGTGTCCCGAGCTGACGTTTCATATCGGCGCGACGTCGAAGATTCTCGCGCCGGGGCTGCGGCTCGGCTACCTGAGCTGCCCGCGCGACAGCGTCGCGCTGTGCGCGGAAGCAGTGCGCACCACCGCATGGATGCCGGCGCCCACGTCGATGCTGATCGCCACGGTGTGGATCGAGGACGGCACCGCCGAGCGGATCATGGCCGCGCAACTCGCGGAGATCCGCGCGCGCGTCGATCTCGCGCGGGAGCTGCTGCCGATCGGGCAACTGAAGTCCGATTCCGCATGCATGTTCGTGTGGCTGCGGCTGCCGCCGCCATGGCGCGCCGACGACTTCGCCGCGAACGCGAAGGCGCGCGGTGTGATCGTGATGCCGTCGTCGACGTTCGCGGTCGATCGCGCGGAACTCGAGCACGGCGTGCGCATCAACCTCGCGTGCCCGGCCACTCGCGATGAACTCGTCAACGGGCTGCGGATCCTGGCCGGCACGCTGAAGGACCGGCCGCGCGCGCTGTTCGGCTCAATCTGACGGCACCCGTTCAGTCGAGCAACCCCGGCACGACGTCGACGATCCGCTGCAGCAGCGCTTCGTCGTAAGGAGCCACGGCAGCGCGCGCAGCGGCGCCGGCTACCGGTTCGCTGCCCGTATCGGGCCGGCCAAACATCGATCCTCGCACCAGGCGCTGGGGGCCTGCCCGAGCGCTTCGTCCTCACGGGACGCTGGCCGCCCCTCGTCAGGCCCGACTTTCTCCCGCAAGTCCCCGTTGGCGCCCGCGCAAGCCGCGCCGCTGCGTTCTGGCGCCATTTTCATGGAGCGCAGCGCGGGCCGCGGCATCCCGGCCGGACCGGAACGGCATGGCCGTACGGCGCCACCAAGCTGCGCGATCACACGGCATTGCCTGACTTGCCATCCACCGCACTGATTCCTAAGACGTACAGTTGTCCCGCCCTACGCGAGTCGAGCCGAACTGTACTCTTGTTCCCGCGTTCAATGTGTGTACCCGCCACCAACTGTTCTGCTCTTAAGATTCATCCATCAAGTGCACAGTGCCGCGGATCCCGTTGTAACGGAACCTCCCGGCGCATTTTCAAAAGCGAGCCACTGCGATGGAAAAGGCAAAACCGGAGGGAGCAATCAGGCAGAACGACAGCCCGGTCGGCGGGCAGCACACGCGCGTATCGGACGCGCACGGGACGGCGGCGCGCATGTGCAGGCCGGCGGGGAGCGCGCGATGAAGCTCTACGAAAAACTCGCGGATGACATCGAGCGCCTGATTCGCCAGGGCGTGTACCGGCACGGCGACCGGATTCCGTCGGTGCGGCAGGCGAGCCAGCAGCACCGGATCAGCATCACGACCGTGCTGCATGCATATCTGCTGCTCGAAAGCCGCGGGCTGCTGGAAAGCCGCCCGCAGTCCGGCTACTTCGTGAACCTGCGCCGCGACGACAACCACGCGCCGGTGCGCGAGCTGCGGCCGTCGAAGCCGATCGCGATCTCGTCGTCGGTCGACATGAGCCGGCTCGTGCTGTCGACGCTGCGCTCGATCGGCACCGATGACGCCGTGCCGCTCGGTTCGCCGTATCCGGACCCGAGCCTGTTTCCGTTCGAGAAGCTGAACCGCTATGCGTATGCCGCCGGCCGCGACAAGTCGCTGTGGGGCGTGACGGACGGGCTGCCGCCCGGCCATCCGCGGCTGATCCGGCAAATCGCGCGACGCTATCTGGAAAACGGGATGTCGGTCGATCCGAACGAGATCATCGTGACGGTCGGCGCGACGGAGGCGATCAATCTGTGCCTGCAGGCGGTTGCGAAACCGGGCGACACGATCGCGGTGGAGTCGCCGACGTTCTACGCGATGCTGCACGCGATCGAGCGGATGGGGATGAAGGCGATCGAGGTTGCGACGCACCCGGAATACGGGATCGACATCGCGGCGCTCGCGGCCATTGCAAAGTCGCAGCCGATCGCCGCGTGCATGGTGATGCCGAATTTCCAGAACCCGCTCGGCTTCCAGATGCCCGACGAGCGCAAGCGCGAACTGGTTGAGTTTGCAACGAAAGCCGACATGCCGATCATCGAGAATGGCGTGTACAACGAACTGTATTTCGGCGAGTCGCATCCGAGCGCGCTGAAGTCCTACGACCGCACCGGGATCGTACTGCACTGCTCATCGTTCTCGAAGAGCCTGACGGCCGCCTACCGGATCGGCTGGGCGTTGCCGGGGCGCTATCGGGATCAGGTCGAGAAGCTGAAGTTCCTGAACACGCTGGCGACGCCGTCGCTGCCGCAGCTCGCGATCGCCGAGTTTCTCGAACGCGACGGCTACGAGCATCACCTGCGGCGCCTGCGCAAGGCGTATGCGCAGCAGGCGAACCTGATGCGCGCGATGGTGTCGCGGTTCTTCCCGGAAGGTACGCGCATCTCGAGCCCGGCGGGCGGTTACGTGTTGTGGGTCGAGCTGCCGGCACAGGTCGACGCGATGCGCCTGTACCAGCTCGCGCTGGAGCAGGGCATCACGATCGGGCCCGGCTACATGTTCTCGATCACCGAAAACTACCGGAACTTCATCCGGCTGAACTACAGCAGCCCGTGGTCGCCGGAGATCGAGCAGGCGGTGATCGCAGTCGGCAAGCTCGCGGCATCGTGCATGCAGTCGTGAAGCGAAGGGCGGTGCGCGTCGCACGCACCGCCTTCGCTCAGCCGGCCTTCGCGCGTAAATACTCCGACACGCGCGCGAGCCCTTGCTCGAGCACCGTCCGGCTGTCGGCGTAACCGATCCGCACATAGCTCTCCATGTCGAGCGCGCTGCCCGGTGTGAACATCACGCCGGTTGCCTCGATCAGCTTCGTGCAGAACGCGCGCGACGGCATGTCGAACGCATACTTGAGCAGCGCCGTCGTGCCCGACTTCGGCTTGACCCAGGAAATCGACGGCTCGCGTTCGACCCATGCATCGAGAATCGCGAGATTGGTGCGCACGATGTCGTGACTGCGCTTCAGGATCACGTCGCGGTGCTCGAGTGCGAGCGTCGCGAGGTAGTCGTCGATCATCCCGACGCTGATCGTGTTGTAGTCGCGATGGACGCTCACTGCGTGGATCAGCTCGGCAGGCCCCGCGATCCAGCCGAGACGGAGCCCGGCGAGCGAGTACGTCTTCGACATGCTCGCCGTGCTGATCCCGCGTTCGTACAGGTCGGCGATCGAGGCGCCGTAGCCGCTGCCGGCCTGATCGGTGCCGCGATAGACCTCGTCGCACAGCACGTACGCGCCGCAGCGTTGCGCGATCTCGACGATCTTGCCGAGCAGCGCTTCGTCCATCAGCGAGCCGGTCGGGTTGTGCGGGTTGTTGATCGCGATCAGGGCCAGGAATCCGTGTTCCTCGCGCAGCTTCAGTACCTTGACGTTCGCGCCGTAGCTTTCCGGAATCGAGTAGTGCTGCTGGTAGGTCGGCAACACCGACACGACCGTATCGCCCGCTTCGGCCGGCGTTTCATAGATGAGCGCGTTGCCGCCGATCGCGCCGTGCGTGACGATCAAGTCGATCGCGTGCCGGTCAGCGTCCGCCGCGCGCAACGGCCAGCATGATCCCGAAGCCGACGAGCAGAACACCGAAGGTGCGGTCGATCCAGTGACGGAACGACAACAATCGATCGCGGACGGCATCGGCGGAGAAACAGACCGCGACCACGCTGAACCAGCCCGCGTGGGCGGCGGCCGCGCATCAACCGGCGGGCAGCGGGCGCGGGCAGGTGTTCGACCATTTCTATTTCAGCCTTCAGGCGGCGGTCGCGGGGCTGGGCGTCGCGATCGGCCCGTGGCGCCTCGTTCGCGACGACCTCGAAAGCGGGGTGCTGGTCGCGCCGATGGGCTTCGTCGAAGACGGCTCGCACTATTGCCTGCTGACGCCGGAGCCGGTGAAGGACGAGCGCGCAGTCGGCGCTGCTCGACTGGCTGAGGACGATGACCTGACCCGTGAGCCGGGTCGCTGCGCGACGCAGGCGACCCTCAAAAAAAATGGCGCCGCAGGCATTCAGCCCGTGGCGCCATTGCGTGTCGCTACGGCGGGCACGACCCGCCGCAGCTCGACCGCATGCTTAGATCTGCACGGTGTCGGCGACTTCCTTGAAGTCTTCGATCTGGTCGAAGTTCATGTACTTGTAGATCTTGTCGCCGTCCGCGGTGAGCACGCCCATGTCGGCCATGTACTCTTCCTTGTTCGGGATCCGGCCCAGACGCGAGCAGATCGCCGCCAGTTCCGCCGAGCCGAGGTACACGTTCGTGTTCTTGCCCAGGCGGTTCGGGAAGTTGCGGGTCGACGTCGACATCACCGTCGCGCCTTCGCGCACCTGTGCCTGGTTACCCATGCACAGCGAGCAGCCCGGCATTTCGGTGCGGGCACCGGCCGTGCCGAACACGCCGTAGTGACCTTCTTCCGTCAACTGCTTCTGGTCCATCTTGGTCGGCGGGGCGACCCACAGCTTGACCGGGATGTCGCGCTTGCCTTCCAGCAGCTTCGACGCGGCACGGAAGTGACCGATGTTGGTCATGCACGAGCCGATGAACACTTCGTCGATCTTGGCGCCCGCGACGTCGGACAGCGTCTTCACGTCGTCCGGATCGTTCGGGCACGCGACGATCGGCTCGTGGATGTCGGCCAGGTCGATCTCGATGACGGCCGCGTATTCGGCGTCGGCATCCGGCGACAGCAGTTGCGGGTCGGCCAGCCACTGTTCCATCGCCGCGATACGGCGCTGCAGGCTGCGCGGATCCTGATAGCCCTGCGCGATCATCCACTTGAGCAGCGTGATGTTGCTGTTCAGGTACTCGATGATCGGTTCCTTGTTCAGGTGCACCGTGCAACCGGCCGCCGAACGCTCGGCGGATGCATCCGACAGCTCGAACGCTTGTTCGACCTTCAGGTCGGGCAGGCCTTCGATCTCGAGAATGCGGCCCGAGAAGATGTTCTTCTTGCCTTGCTTGGCGACCGTCAGCATGCCTTGCTTGATCGCGTACAGCGGAATCGCGTTGACCAGGTCACGCAGCGTGACGCCCGGCTGCATCTTGCCCTTGAAGCGGACCAGCACCGATTCCGGCATGTCCAGCGGCATCGTGCCGGTGGCGGCCGCGAACGCGACCAGGCCCGAGCCTGCCGGGAAGCTGATGCCGATCGGGAAGCGCGTGTGCGAGTCGCCGCCGGTGCCGACGGTGTCGGGCAGCAGCATGCGGTTCAGCCACGAGTGGATCACGCCGTCTCCCGGCCGCAGCGCGATGCCGCCGCGCGTGCTGATGAAGTTCGGCAGCGTCTGGTGCGTCTTCACGTCCACCGGCTTCGGATAGGCGGCGGTGTGGCAGAACGACTGCATCACGAGGTCGGCCGAGAAGCCGAGGCACGCCAGATCCTTCAGTTCGTCGCGGGTCATCGGGCCCGTTGTGTCCTGCGAGCCGACCGAGGTCATCTTCGGTTCGCAGTACGTGCCCGGACGCACGCCCTGGCCTTCCGGCAGACCGCATGCGCGGCCGACCATCTTCTGCGCGAGCGAGAAGCCCTTGCCGCTGTCGGCCGGCTGGTGCGGCAGGCGGAACAGCGTCGACGGTGCGAGGCCCAGCGCTTCACGCGCCTTCGCGGTCAGGCCGCGGCCGATGATCAGCGGAATGCGGCCGCCGGCACGCACTTCGTCGAACAGCACGTCGGACTTGACCTGGAATTCGGCGATCACGTTGCCGTCCTTCAGCGCCTTGCCTTCGTACGGGCGCAGTTCGACCACGTCGCCCATTTCCATCTGCGACACGTCGAGTTCGATCGGCAGCGCGCCGGCGTCTTCCATCGTGTTGTAGAAGATCGGGGCGATCTTGCCGCCGAGGCACACGCCGCCGAAGCGCTTGTTCGGGACGAACGGGATGTCTTCGCCGGTGAACCAGAGCACCGAGTTGGTGGCCGACTTGCGCGAGGAGCCGGTGCCGACCACGTCGCCGACGTAGGCGACCAGGTGACCCTTTTCCTTCAGCGATTCGATGAACTTGACCGGGCCGCGCTTGCCGTCTTCTTCCGGCGTGATGCCGGGGCGGGCGTTCTTCAGCATCGCGAGCGCGTGCATCGGGATGTCCGGGCGGGTGGTGGCGTCCGGCGCCGGCGACAGGTCGTCGGTGTTGGTTTCGCCCGTGACCTTGAACACGGTGATGGTCAGGCTTTCCGGCACTTCCGGACGGCTCGTGAACCATTCGGCGTCGGCCCAGCTCTGCAGCACGGCCTTCGCGTGGGCGTTGCCCTTGTCGGCGAGTTCCTTCACGTCATGGAACTGGTCGAACATCAGCAGGGTTTTCTTCAGCGCGTCGGCCGCGACGGCCGCGACGGCGTCGTCGGACAGCAGCTCGATCAGCGGCTGGATGTTGTAGCCGCCGAGCATCGTGCCGAGCAGTTCGGTCGCGCGCTCGCGCGAGATCAGCGGGCAGGCCGTCTCGCCCTTCGCGACGGCGGCCAGGAAGCCGGCCTTCACGCGGGCGGCTTCGTCGACGCCGGCGGGGACGCGGTAGGTGATCAGGTCGAGCAGCGTCTGCTCTTCGCCTGCGGGCGGGTTCGCCAGCAGTTCCACCAGCTCGGCGGTTTGCTGGGCCGTCAGCGGCAGAGGGGGGATACCGAGCGCGGCGCGGGCGGCCACGTGAGCACGAAAGTTTTCAAGCATGGGGGGACCTGCTGAGATTGCGTTTCAGGGGAAGGGCTTTCCAGGCACGCCGAGGCTGCTGTTCCGGACACTGCTTCACTGCTTTCGACGGGATTCTAATCCCAATCCGGTCAAGGCGTCAAATGTCTTATGTCTTATATAAGAGTTGGGGTTTGGGGCTTCCCCCTCAGGCCGCGGCATCGGCGGTTTGCCGATCGCTCGCGCTGGGCGAAAAATCGATGCACGATATCAGCCGCCGGCATGGTCACAGCAGCGCGGACGTGTTGAGGAAGGCTTTTACGCAACGCTTCGGCATGAGTCCCACCGAAGATGCGCGGCATCTCGCCGAACGAACGGCGCCGATCCGCACGAAGCGTCACCGTGACCGTCACGACGTGAAAACCCATGGAGGAGCGACAGATGAAAATCATCACTGGCCCGCTGAGCATGTTCGGCGCGAAGGTCGAGATCGCGGCGCACGAGAAGGGCATCGCCTTCGAGCGCGTGCTGGCGCCGTTCAGCCAGCAGCGCGGCTACGACCCGAAACATCCGGACGTCCTGCGGATCAACCCGAAACGCCAGGTGCCGGTGCTGATCGACGGCGAACTGGAGATTTTCGATTCCACGCAGATCTTCGAATATCTCGAGGACGTGCAGCCCGATCCCGCGCTATGGCCGGCGCAGCCGAAAGCGCGCGCCGTCGCGCGTCAGCTTGAGCACTGCAGCGACGAGATCTATTTTCCGCACGTCATCCGGCTGATGGGCCTCGAAGCGACGCCGGAGCATCCCGACGCGCAGGCGGCGCGCGACGCAGCGCGGCAATACTATCGACGCATGGAACGCGTGCTGGCGGACCGGGAATATTTGGCTGAAACCTATTCCTATGCGGACATCGCGTTCTACATGGCGCAGTTGTTCGGCGCGCGCAAGGGCGCGCCGATGACGGCGGAGACGCCGAACCTGCTCGCGTGGCGCGAACGAATGACCGCGCGTCCGGCCGTGCGGAGAGTGGCCGGCGCGATGGCGGGTTATCTCGCATCGATCGATCATCCGGTTCCCGACTTTCTTCGCGGCCTCGACTAGCAATCGGTTTCGCATCGGGCGGGGCGATCACCGCTCGATGCGAACGGATCACCCGCCCGTCACCGGCGGAAAGAACGCCACCTCGCTATCCTCGCGCACGACGAACCCGCCCGTCACCATCTCGAGATTCACGGCCGCCCGCACCGGCCGATCCATTCGCAGCGCTTCTCCACTACGCGCGTCGCGTGCGGCGAGTGTGCCGCGCAGCGCGTCGACGGTGACCTCGTCCGCATCGATCTCGATGACTTCCTCGTCGGTATGCAGGTGTTCGCGAATGCTCGCAAAATATTTGATCGTCAGTTTCATTGCGATGTCCCGGGCGAAATCGGAGGAAGCGGCGAAATCGGCGAAAGAGGAAAGGGCATGGCCGGTGCGCTCATCCCCATCGCCGCATCGCCTGGTCGTCATGCGCCTTCGGCTCGACCCAGCCGGACACGCCGTCGTGCCGGATCTCCTTCTTCCAGAACGGCGCGTGCGTCTTCACGAAGTCCATGATGAACTCGCACGCATCGAACGCCGATGCGCGATGCGCGGCGGCGACCACGACGATCACGACCGGCTGGCCCAGCGGAATCCGCCCGACGCGATGCACGATCCTGACCGCTTCGAGCTGCCAGCGCGCGCCGGCTTCCTCGACGATGCTCCAAAGCGCCTGCTCGGTCATCGTCGGATAGTGCTCGACTTCGAGCGCGATCACGTCGTCGACGTCGCCTTCGTTGCGCACGACACCGAGGAAATTCACGACCGCGCCGACATTCGGATTGCGAATGATCGGCGCGATTTCGGCGCCGGCGTCGATCGCCGCGTATTGCACGCGCACCTCGAAGCCGGCGGCAATCGCCGGCGGCGGTTCGGTGTGCAGCGCGGATGGCTCGGGATGGCTGCCGTCACGCGACGGATCGTCGGGTGGCGCGCCACGGGATTCGGTGAAACTCGTCATGACGGGATTCTCCTGTAAGCGGTGCGCGGCGCTTCGCGCGGCAGCCGTCAGCCGCCGACGAGCGACATGCGCACGGTCGGATAGGTCTTGCCCGACGGCCGCGCCGCACGCGTCGCGCGCCGCTCGGAATAGCGGTCGTCGCGCTGCATCCAGCGTGCTCGCACGGCATCGGCGAGCTGGCCGGTCGAGGCGTTGTCGTCGAGCCACGGCCGCAGGTCGGTGCCCTGCGTCGCGAACAGGCACGTATAGAGCCGGCCGTCGGCCGACACGCGGGCGCGCGAGCACGTGCCGCAGAACGGATGCGACACGCTCGCGATGAAGCCGACTTCACCCGCCCCATCGATGTGCCGGCAGCGGATTGCGGTGGCGTCGTGCCCCGGTTCGCCGACGAGCACGAGCGGATAGCTTGCCTCGATCAACTCGCGCATCCGCGTGGCCGGCACGACCTTGTCGCCGGACCACGCGCTCGCGCCGCCGACGTCCATGTATTCGATGAAGCGCACGGCCACGCCGCTATGCCGGAAGTGACGCACGAGCGGCAGGATCTGGTCGTCGTTCGCGCCGCGCTCGATCACCGCGTTGACCTTCACCGGCGCGAGCCCGGCCGCCTGCGCGGCCTCGATGCCGGCCAGCACACGCGCGACGGGCACCTCGACATCGCTCATGCGACGGAACACGGCATCGTCGAGCGCGTCGAGGCTCACCGTCACGCGCGACAGGCCGGCATCGCGCAGCGAGCGTGCCTTGGCGGCGAGCAGCGAACCGTTGGTCGTCAGTGCGATTTCGACGGGCTTGCCGTCGACGGTCGTCAGCGTCGCGAGCCGTTCGACCAGCGCTTCGAGGTTGCGGCGCAGCAGCGGTTCGCCGCCGGTGAGTCGGATCTTTTCGACGCCGAGCGAGATGAACGCGCGGGCGATCTTCTCGAGTTGCGCGAACGACAACCGCTCGGACGACGGCATGAACGCATAGTCGGGCCCGAAGCTGTCGCGCGGCATGCAGTAGCCGCAGCGGAAATTGCACTGGTCGATGACGGACAGCCGCAGGTCGCGCAGCGGCCGCGCGAGCGTGTCGAGCGGGCGGGAGAAGGCGCCGGGCGATGCGCCGCCGGATGCGGCGGCGGCCGGCGCGGAAACGATGGCATTCACGATCGGTTCGTCGGCCTGCATGAAGTGAGCGGAACGGCGTCGCCGAGCGGCCGCGTATGCGCCGACGTATCGGCGCACAGGTCGTGACGAGCGTCATCGTGAGGATAGTCCGCCGGACTTTTCCGGCAGAGGCACAATCCCGCCCGAAATGCAGGAATACAGTTCGCGATCCTGCATGCACGCAAGGCGGGCATCGCATGCATGCTCATGCTCACGCGAGCCAGTGCGCGAAATCGTAATACGGCACCGCGTCGCCGCGTGCGATGCGTCGACCGGCCGGCAGCCGCGCGAGCCCGCTCGCCTGCACGAGCGATTGCAGCGTGCCGGCGCCTTGCTGCCGCAGCGTGTCGAGCACGGGTGCGCCGTGGGCGTCGATGGTGCGGCGCACGCGCACGAAGCGTTCGCGCTGCGCATCCGGCTCGACGTCGATATCGATCGGCAGCGACGGCACGGCCGGCACGCAGTCGTCGCGCCCCTGCAGGCGGCGGATCAGCGGCGCGACGAACAGCGCGAACGCGGTCATCGCGGCGCCCGGATTGCCGGGCAGCAGCACGACGGGCCGTTCGTCAAGGCGCGCGAGCGCGACGGGCTTGCCGGGCTTCATCCGCACGCCGGAGACCAGGAACGACGCGCCGAGCGCGGTCAGCGCGGGGCGCAGCAGGTCCTTGTCGCCGACCGATGCGCCGCCGACGCACACGACCACATCGCAGCGCACGGCCAGCGTGCGCAGCGCCTGATCGACGGCAGCCGCGGTGTCGGCGGCATGCTCGCTCGCCGCGACGATGGCACCGGTTCCCGCCACCAGCGCGGCGAGCATCGGCGCGTTGCTGTTGTAGATCTGCTGCGGCGCACGCGGCTGGCCGCACGGGACGAGCTCGTCGCCGGTCGTGAGGATGCCGACCCGCAGCGGCGGCCGCACATCGATGTGCGCGCAACCCTGCGCGGCCGCGACGCCGACGTGCATCGCGCCGAGCCGCACGCCGGCCGGCATCAGCAGGTCGCCCGCGCGCACTTCCTCGCCGCGGCGGCGGATATGCGATCCGGCGCGCTGCGGCGCGTCGAACGCGACCCAGCCGTCCTGCTCGTGCGCGTGCTCCTGCATCACGACGGTGTCGGCGCCGGGCGGAATCAGGCTGCCGGTGAAGATCCGCGCGGCCGTGCTCGGGGCCAGCGGCGACGGCGCGTCGCCCGCATAGCAGCGCTGCGCGACGCGCAACGGCTCGCCGTGCGCGAGGTCCGCGTGCCGGACCGCATAGCCGTCCATCGCGCTCTGGTCGGCGGGCGGCTGGTCGAGCACGGCGGCGAGCGGCGTGGCGAGCACGTGGCCGGCCGCTTGCGCGACCGGAATGGAGACGGCCGCAGGCGGCGGTGCGAACGCGCCGGCGAAATGCCGTTGGGCGGTATCGAAATCGGTCAGGGGTGTCATCGAGCGGTGAGCGCATGCGGTTGCGCATGCGTGGGTTCGGGTAACGGGAGCGCGTCGGGCGACACGTATTCGACGAAGCCGTCGTTGCGGCAGAAGCCGAGCAGCCGCACGCCGGCTTCGCGGGCGACGTCGATCGCGAGCGACGTCGGCGCGGAGATCGTCGCGATCATCGGGATGCCGACGCGTGCCGCCTTGCGCACGAGCTCGTAGCTCGCGCGGCTCGACAGGAACACGAAGCCCGCGCGCAGGTCGGCGCGGCGCCGCGCGAGCCGGCCGATCAGCTTGTCGAGCGCATTGTGGCGGCCGACGTCCTCGAAGACTTCCAGCACGGCGCCGTCGCGGTCGCACCAGGCGGCCGCATGGATGCCGCCGGTTGCGCGCATCAGCGGCTGCCGCGCCGGCAATGCGCGGGCGGCGCGCGCGACGGCGTCGGCGCCGATGCCGGCCGCCGCGCCCGCGGCCGCGATGCGGGGCGGATGCAGATCGAGCTGCGCGATGCTTTCGATCCCGCAGACGCCGCAGCCGGTGCGGCCGGCGAGCGCGCGCCGGTGCGCCTTCAGCGCCATGAACGCCTGCTGCGACACGGTGAGCCGCACTTCGGCGCTATCGGGCCGGTATTCGGTTTCGATGTCGAAGACGTCGGACGCGCGCTCGACGATCCCTTCGCTCAGCGCGAAGCCGAGGCCGAACGCGTCGAGGTCGATCGGCGTCGCCATCATCACCGTGTGCGCGATGCCGTTGAATACGAGTGCAACCGGCGTCTCGTCGACGACGCGATCGACGGCGCCCAGTGCGTCGCCGGCACGATGACGCGTCACATGACACGCGCGGCTGCCGGCTGGATCGTCGGGGCGGTCGCTGGGCTCCATACGGTTTTCTCCAGGGGGGAATCGGGAAGCGGCCGGCGCGGGCGCCGGGCGACGGAAACGGATGCTGCAAAGGGCGGTGCGCGGCGTCGAGCCGGCTCGCCACGGGCAGGCTTCGAGCCGATGGTACGGGCGTTCGGCCCGGGCGCGGATGCACAGCGTCGCGATGCGGAAAGCAGTACAGCTGACGGCCGCCCGCCCCTGAAACGGGTTTTCCGTGCACACATCTTCCGACCGGGGGAAAGCACAGTTTCAGCGCACGTTCGCGCGATTGCGAGTATCGTCCAAAACGCGATATCGTCATTCACGCTTCGTTGCCGTGCACCGCGATCCGTCCAGGTTGGCGCGTGCCGTCGCGAAGTCGTCGCGCGATTTCCTGCTTCGAGCTGACGTCCTCACAACCACGAGCAAATTACGGTCATGGAAATCTTCGATGCGTTCCATCTCGCACGATTGCAATTCGCGTTCACGGTGTCGTTCCACATCGTGTTTCCGGCGATCAGCATCGGCATGGCGAGCTTTCTGGCGGTGCTGGAATGGCGCTATCTCGTCACCGGCGACGCCGCCTATAAATCGATGTTCCAGTTCTGGTCGAAGATCTTCGCGATCGGCTTCGGGATGGGCGTCGTCTCCGGCGTCGTGATGGCCTACGAGTTCGGCACGAACTGGGCGGGCTTCTCGCGCGTCGCGGGCAACATCACCGGTCCGCTGCTCACTTACGAAGTCCTGACTGCTTTCTTCCTCGAAGCAGGCTTCCTCGGCGTGATGCTGTTCGGCTGGCAACGCGTCAGCCCGCGGGCGCACTTCTTCGCGACGCTGATGGTCGCGGTCGGCACGCTGATCTCGACGTTCTGGATTCTCGCGTCGAACAGCTTCATGCAGACGCCGCAGGGCTACAAGATCGAGAACGGCCTCGTCGTGCCGGTCGACTGGTTCAAGGTCATCTTCAACCCGTCGTTTCCGTATCGCCTCGTGCACATGACGATCGCGGCGTTCATCGTCGCGGGCTTCATCGTCGCCGCGTGCGGCGCGTGGCATCTGCTCAAGGGGCGCCGCGACGAGCCGGTGAAGCGCAGCTTCTCGATGGCGCTGTGGATGCTGCTGGTGCTCGCGCCGATCCAGATCGTCGTCGGCGATGCGCACGGGCTGAACACGCGCGAATACCAGCCGGCGAAGATCGCGGCGATCGAGGGGCTGTGGGAAACGGAGAAGGGCGGCACCGCGCTGAACCTCGTCGGCCTGCCCGACATGCAGGCCGAAACGACGCGCTATGCGATCCAGGTGCCGCACCTCGGCAGCCTGATCCTCACGCACAGCTGGGACGGCGAGATTCGCGGGCTGAAGGAATTCCCGCCGCAGGACCGTCCGTATTCGCCGATCGTATTCTGGACCTTCCGGATCATGGCCGGCCTCGGGATGCTGATGCTGCTCACGGCGGTGCTCGGCTTGCTGTTGCGCAAGGGCGGGCGCCTGTATGAAACGCGCTGGTTCCAGTGGTTCGTCGTGTGCATGGGGCCGTCGGGCATCGTCGCGCTGCTGGCCGGCTGGGTCACGACCGAGGTCGGGCGGCAGCCGTGGACCGTATACGGCGTGCTGCGCACCATCGATTCGGTCGCGCCGCTCAGCGCGCAGCAGGTCGGCGTGTCGCTGCTGATTTTCGTGGTCGTGTATTTCCTGGTGTTTGGAACGGGGATCTATTACATGTTGAACCTGATGAAGCGCGGGCCGGCCGCACACGCCGGGTATATCGAGCTGCACCGGCATCCAGGGCTGCGCAAGAGCGCGCTGTCCACGCCGCTGAACGTCACCGAAGCGGAGTAAGCCATGCAGATCGATCTTCCTGTCGTGTGGGCCGCGATCATCGGCCTCGGCGTGTTCATCTACGTGATGCTGGACGGCTTCGACCTCGGCATCGGTTTGCTGTTTCCGTTCTTCGACGCGAAGGCCGAGCGGCAGGTGATGCTCGACACCGTCGCGCCGGTGTGGGACGGCAACGAGACCTTTCTCGTGCTCGGCGGCGCAGGCCTGTACGGAGCGTTCCCGGTCGTCTACTCGACGCTGCTGCCGGCGAACTACCTGCCGCTGATCCTGATGGTGGTCGGGCTGATCTTCCGCGGCGCCGCGTTCGAGTTGCGCGCGAAGGCGAACCGCACGCAGCACCTGTGGGATCTCGCGTTCATCGGCGGTTCCGCGCTTGCCGCGTTCTGTCAGGGGATCGTGCTCGGTTCGCTGCTGCAGGGCATCCGGATCGTGGACCACCAGTTCGCGGGCGGGCCGTTCGACTGGCTGTCGCCGTTCAGCCTGTTCTGCGGGATCGGCGTGCTCGTCACCTATGCGACGCTCGGCTGCGGCTGGCTGATCCTGAAAGTCGACGGCGAACTGCAGCGCAAGATGCGCGTGCTGATGAAGCCGCTCGCGGGCGTGCTGCTCGCCGTGATGGGCGTGGTCAGCCTGTGGACCGTGATCGGGCTGCCGGCGGTCGCGCACCGCTGGTTCGGCAGCGGCTACCTCGGCTGGTTCCTGCCCGTGCCGATCCTCGTCGCCGCGTGCGTGTGGGGCATCTTCCATACGGTGAAGCGCCAGCACGAGGCGACGCCGTTCCTGCTGACGCTCGCGCTCGTGTTCCTCGGCTACACCGGGCTCGTGATCAGCATCTGGCCGAACATCGTGCCGCCGTCGCTGACGATCTGGGAGGCGTCGTCGAGCCATTCCAGCCAGCTGTTCGCGCTCGTCGGCACGGTGATCGTGCTGCCGGTCATTCTCGTGTACAACGCGCTGCAGTACCGCGTGTTCCGCGGCAAGGTGCGCGAGGGCGACATCGGCTATCACTGAGCGATGCACCCGATATCGCTCCGATAGCGGCCCGCCACGCGCGGGCCGTCGCACATCGGGCGCAGGCATTGCGTATTTCCTTGGCAGTCGAGACAACACCATGATCGTCAGACCACGACAAAACTGGCTCAGGATGCTGTTCGTATGGAACGGCTCCGTGCTGCAGTCGATCATTCCGCAACTCGTGTTCATGGCGATCGTCAGCACGCTGGCGGTCTTCACGAACGGGCGCATCTTCGGCGAGAAGATTCCGCTGAACACCGCACCGTTCACGCTGTTCGGGCTCGCGCTCGCGATCTTCCTCGCCTTTCGCAACAACGCGAGCTTCGAGCGCTTCAAGGAGGCGCGGCTTCTGTGGGGCAACCTGCTGATCGCGGCGCGCACCGTCACGTCGCAATTGCACCGCTACCTGCCCGACAGCGTCGGCGACGCCGAGCGCAACCGGCTCGCCGATCTGCTGATCGCGTTCACGTATGCGCTGAAACATCAGCTGCGTCATACCGATGCGACGCAAGACCTGCAACGCATCCTCGGCGCCGAGCGTGCCGCCGCGTTCGCGCACAAGTGCTACCAGCCTGTCGCGATTCTCGATGAACTGCGCGGCGGGATCGTCCGTGCGCTGGGCCGCGCGCCCGGCGGCGACACGACGTGCTGGATGTTCGATGCGCAACTGGTCGAGCTGGGCCGGGCGGTGGGCGGCTGCGAGCGGATCCTCACCACGCCGATTCCGTTTTCGTACAGCGTGCTGCTGCACCGCACCGTCTATGCTTATTGTGTGCTGCTGCCGTTCGGTCTCGTCGATTCGACGGAGTTCTTCACGCCGCTGATCTGCGTATTCATCTCGTATACGCTGATCGCGCTCGAAGCGATCGCGAACGAGGTGGCCGAGCCGTTCGGCCTCGCGCCGAACGCGCTGGCGCTCGACGCGATGGCGCGCACGATCGAACGGTCGGTGCTGGAGCTTGGGGATCGCGCGATGCCGGAGGAATTCGTGCCGGCGTCGACGTATCAGATTACGTGAGGGGCGCGCGCGCGCGAACGAATCGAGATCGCTCGTGCATGTGTCAATGACGGTGCGGGCGGATCAGCTTTTGATCGCCGCCGAGTCCCACACGCCGAGCGATACCGCCTTGCACAGCATGCCGACGGTCAATGCGTCACGTTTGAACGTATGGGGTTTCCTGAGGATGAACTTGCGGACCACGTGATACAGGAACCCCTCGCCTTCCATCAGGAAGTAACGCCCGAAATCGTAGTCGCCACGTTCGACCTCGAAACGGGCGAAGAATCGCTCCATGAAGATGTCGGCATCGTCTCCGGTTTGTCCGAGATCGTCGGTGAGCGACGTGTCCGCGGTAATCTGGCGTTTGCTCGATACCGCAGCTTCCTGGCGCACGAATGCTTCCAGCGCTTCCCAAATGTGGCGGTCGTCCATTACAGAATCCTGTCCTCCGGTTTCGCGATCTGGAAGAACAGTTCGATCGGACTCAGGTTGTGCTGGCCCTGGTAGCGATAGGTATTCATTTGGCGCCCTCGGAATGCCGGCGCAGCGCACGTGCTGTACGCCCCCGTTCGCCGTAGTTATGGATGGCGGCTCAAGTTAATGAAGTCCTCTTTGCGGGTCAATTTCGCAAGAACGCTCCCGGTGGCGTGGGCGCCGGGACACGAGCCGCCCAAGAGCGACAGGATCGCTGACGCGTGCTGCATGGTGGCGGGCGAACGGCACTGTGGTGCCAGCGAAATCGGCCATTCTCGTTGAAAGGACGGCCGGCGCAAAATGTTTCAAATTGTCGCCGGTCGCGTCCCGTGCCGGCGCTCGTTTTGGAAGCGCATGTCGCACGACGGCGATGCCCGCCGCCGTCACCGCTCAATCGAAATACGTGAGCCCCATCGCGCCTTTCACCTCCGCCAGCGTCGCGCCGGCCACCTCGCGCGCATGCAGCGTGCCGCGCTTCAGGATCGCCATCACCTCGGCCTTGTCCGCCTCGAATTCGCGGCGGCGCGCACGGATCGGCTCGATCAGCGCCTGCAGCCGCTCGTTCAGCACGCGCTTCACGACGCTGTCGCCGAGGCCGCCGCGGCGATAGTGCGCCTTCAGTTCGTCGACCTTCGGCACGTCGGGTTCGAAGGCGTCGAGGAACGTGAACACGACGTTGCCCTCGACCTGGCCGGGATCGCTGACGCGCAGGTGGTTCGGGTCCGTGTACATGTCCTTCACGGCCTGCGTGATCTCGTCGGGCGTCGAGCCGAGCGTGATCGCGTTGCCGAGCGACTTGCTCATCTTCGCCTTGCCGTCGATGCCGGGCAGCCGCGTGACGGCCGATAACACGGCCTCGCATTCGACCAGCACCGGCTTGTCGACCGTCGCGTTGAAGCGGCGCACGAGTTCGTTGGTTTGCTCGATCATCGGCAACTGGTCGTCGCCGACGGGCACGTGCGTCGCCTTGAACGCGGTGATGTCGGCGGCCTGGCTCACGGGGTAGGTCAGGAAGCCGGCCGGGATGTCGCGCTCGAAGCCGCGCAGGCGGATCTCTTCCTTGATGGTCGGGTTGCGCTCGAGGCGCGCGACCGTGACGAGGTTGAGCAGGTATTGCGACAGCTCGGCGAGCTCGGGCACCTGCGACTGGACGACGATCGTCGAGATCGCCGGGTCGATGCCGACGGCCAGGTAGTCGAGCGCGACCTCGATCACGTTCTCGGTGACGCGCTGGCGGCGGCCCATGTTGTCGGTCAGCGCCTGCGTGTCGGCGAGCAGCAGGAACTGCGTCGCCTCATGCTGCATCTGCACGCGCGCGCGCAGCGAGCCGATGTAGTGGCCGAGATGCAGCGGGCCGGTCGTGCGGTCGCCGGTGAGGATGGTCGGACGGGTCGGGTGCGTCATGGTACGGGTTGGCTCCGGGTTATCGAAGCCACCAGCCATGACGTAGGCGCAGAAACGACAATGCCGCCATGGCTGGCGGCATCACGTTCGGGACATGCAAAAGGAAACGGGCCGCCTGGGTCAGGCGCGCCACCAGCAATGCACGGTCGGCGAGGCAGGTTTGATTTCCATGGCGCGAGTATAGCGCAGGGCGCGGCCCGCCGTGTGCGTCAGCGGATCACCGACTCCATCGCGAGGTAGGCGGTTTCGGCGGATGGCCACAGCAGGTACAGCAGGCCGGCCATCAACAGCAGCGCGCCTGCGCGTACCATCGGCGTTCGGTCTTTCCCGCTCAGGGTCATGATGTGCTGCTTCAGTTTCTTCATGCTTGCAGGCGCGACGTGCGCCACTCCAACGGTTGCTGCAACGGCGCCGGATGGGGCGGCGCCGAGATGCTACGGGGTTCAACGAGAGGCCGGGCCGGCGATTCGGCGCGGCAAGATGCGCGCGCGGGGATCGAAAAAGGGAACGATCAGGCGTCCCTGGGTGCATCGCAGACGCGACGCGCATCGTACCAGTTCGGGCGCGGGAGGACAGTCAACAATTGTCGCGTGATGGTCCCGAGAAAAGTGCTGGCACGGCGCGGGCCGAGGGAAATCGTGTGTTGTGAAATTCGAAAATTTAATAAAATCAATGGCTTGAGATTGATTTGTACCGAAATCACTCGTAGGGCGATGCGTCGATTCGGGAATATTCGGCGCGCCATCACGTCATTGCATCGCGATTATCATAACGAGATTGTTTTTGTGTGAACTTTGCATTTAGAATCAACGGCTAAACAATTAAGATAAGCATGCAGGTGACATGGCGATCTGAGAGCGCCGTTGCCGAATGCCCCTCGACAAGTGAACGTGACCGAAATGCTGCGCGCCTTCGTTAGCGCGCTCGATCAGAACAATCGTGCGATCAGGTTTCGCTGGGGCCGTCATCAAGACGCGCTCGCGCATGTCCTCGTGCCACAGAACATCGATTTGGCGGAGGGCCTGTGCACCGGCATCGAAGGGCACTTAACCTGTCTGTCTTCACGTCCGGATCTTCCACTCGCCACTTTTTTGGGGCTACCGCTTTCAGTTCAACTGATAACGGATAGAGGCAAACCGTATCCGATCAACGGGATCATCACCGACGTACGCGCCGGCCAATCAGACGGCTCCCTCACATGTGTCCAGCTAACGTTGCGAGATGCGCTCAGCATCCTTGAGCAGCGTGTCAACAGCAGAACGTTCCGTTCGATGAGTGTCCCGGACATTCTGGAAACGCTGCTGCAGGAATGGCAACAACGCAGTTCAGCTTTGGCGCAGGCGTTCGATTTCGAGCTCATCCTCGATCGCAAGCAATATCCGAAGCGCGAGCAGTCGCGCCAGGCGGATGAGTCGGATGCGGCCTTTATCCGTCGACTATGTCGGCGCGACGGCATTTTCTGGTACGCCCGGGCCGGCAAACATGATGGCGCGGCAACCGATACGCCGGTCCATACAATCGTGTTCTGTGACGACCCGACGAAATTGCCGCAGGCGCTCGCGGGCCGCGTTTCCTACCATCGAGGTGCGCAGTCGAGGGAGCGTGATTCGGTCACGCTATGGTCCACTGCTCGTGTGCTGACGCCTGGAAGCGTCCGACGCGCCAGTTGGGATTACAAGACCGGCAGGATGCTTCAGTCCGAGCAAGAGACGATCATCGATCAGGGAGAGGCCGGAAACGATCTCGCGAAGTTGCTGGCCGATTCAGTCATCGACGTCCCGCATGTGGGCGATTCCGATGCCGATCAGGAGCGCTTGGCGAAGGCACGCATTCTTGCGCACGAACATCGCGCCGAATGCGTATATGCGTCCAGTGATGTCCGCGATGTGTCGCCAGGTTGCTGGTTCACGCTGCAGGGGCATCCAGAAGTCGACACACGGCCGGAGGAACAGCGCCAATTCGTCGTTACCAGCCTTCACCATCGAGCCACCAACAATTTTGCCAAGGAGCTGGACGAACGGGCTCAGGCATTGTTTGCCGCGAGCCGCTGGAGCTTCGATGCGTTGCCGGCTCAGGAAGGGGACGGCGTCCGCTACGAGAACACGTTCATATGCGTGCGCCGTGGCGTGCCGCTGACGCCAGCCTACGATCCGCATGTCGATCTGCCGCCCGTGCATCCATTTACCGCCAAGGTGGTCGGCCGGGACGGTGAAGAAGTCCATTGCGATGAACTCGGCCGCATCAAGGTGCAGATTCTTGGTTTGCGAGCCGATGACCATGCACATGCGCACGGTGCCGGCGCTAGCGGAACCGAGCGGGACAGCGCGTGGGTAAGATGGGTCAGTCCATGGGCAGGCCCGAACTACGGGATGGACATGTTGCCGCGCGCCGGCATGGAAGTGCTGGTCGACCATTTGCACGGCGATCCGGACAAGATGATCGTGACAGGGGTGCTGCACAGCGGTCCCAACATGCCGACCACGTTCAGCCACACGGGCTCGCTTCCGGGCAATCGATATCTGTCCGGCATCAAGACCAAGGAAGTCAAGGCGGATCGATATAACCAGTTGCGCTTCGACGATACGCCCGGCCAGATCAGCAGCCAGCTTGCCAGCGAGCACACCTATACGCAGTTGAACCTCGGCTACCTCACGGAGCCTCGCGATGGTGGTCAGGGCGCACCTCGCGGTGACGGCCTGGAGGCAAGAACCGATGCGCAGGCCGTCGTTCGTGCCGGGAAAGGCGTGTACGTGACGGCTCAACAGCAGGGGCGTGCCGAAGGCAAGATGCTCGAGCGGACGGCGTTGCAGACGTTGATCGAGCAATTGCAGGAGCTGGTTCAAAACCTTGGCGACGCATCTGCTGCTCATGATGCAGACAATACCGACCTCGCGCGTATCGAGAAGATCGCGTCGCAGATCAAGAGTTGGGATGCAGGTAGCAACGTCAACCAGGGCGGTGGCACTGGTGGCGCACCAATGGTTGCCATCGAGGGGCCGGCCGGCGTGACCGTGGTCAGTCAGGACGCGATGGTGCTCGGTGCGCAGACGACCATCGATGCCGTGAGCTCCGGCAATACGCAGATCAGTGCGGGACGGCGGTTGCTGATACGGGTCGGGGACTGGATGAGCGCCTTCGCGGCCAAGGGGATGAAACTGGTCACGGCGGATGGCAAGCTTCGGATTGAGGCGCACAAGGAAGACGTCATCGTCAAAGCTGCCAAGCGCATCATTCTCGAGGCCGGTGAGGAGATCGTGTTCCGTTCGCCGAAAGTCAGTACGCAGGCGAGCGACGAAGCGTCGATCAATGGCGGATCCAGCTACAGCCAGTGGAGCGGAAGCGGCGTGGTCCATGGAACGAGCGGTGTTTGGCGCGAGCACGCGGCGTCGCATAGCCTCGTGGGGCCCGACAACAAGCCGGTGAAGGCGCCCGATCCCGTTTCGTTCAAGGAACTGGAGCAAAAGGAAAGTCTTGCAGTGGTCCTTCGTTCGCATCCAGATGGCGGTCGGCCGCTTGCCTATGAGCCGTATACCCTTTACAAGGGCGCAGCCAAGATTGCGGACGGTGTAACGGACGAGCACGGTCAGTTGATTATTGCCAATCACCAGAAGGGCACGTCTTCGTATATGGTCAAGCTTCACAACGGCCACGAAATCGATGTGCCGGTGATGGAGGGGGCTTTGACCGACGATGATCAATTGGCTGCCGAGGGATGGCGGGCCATTGATGATGATCCTGAGTCGCGCCAGCGCCACGCACAGGGCTGACGCGCGATTCTCCGCGGTTTTCGACGGGAAATTTGATGTCCGATACCAATACCCAAAACAAATCGAAGGCGCCGGTCGACGTTTCCACACGTCAATCGGTCGCCAGTGCGCAGTGGTTTCTGGAGAAGAATGAGACCTACTATGCACCGCCGTATGCGAAGAACAATCTCGACGTGTTCATTTGCGGCGAGGATGCGTTCAAACAGATCGCAGCCGATTTGAAGGCAGCCAAGCACAGCGTGGAAATCATCTGTTGGGGTTTCGATCCGGGCATGGAACTGATCCGGAATGGTTCGGTGTGGCCGCGAGGAGATACCTGGGGCGGGTTGCTGCGCGATGTGGCCGCGGGAAAATTCAACAATGGCAAACCGGTTCAGGTTCGTTTGCTGTCGTGGTACGGGTTTATCGGAAGTCTTGGTTCGAACAACATGCCGGGACACAGCAGTGGTCGTTTGAACTACGAAGAAAAGATGGCCATGATGGTCGGTGCGGGCGGCGGCATCTATTTGCCGACCGGCAAGCCACCTCAACCGCAGACACCGCAGGAGCGGCGCGAGGATTTCAATGCGCGCTGGTACGACGACGCGTTTGCGGGGCGGCTGGCCAATCTGTCGATTCGGACTCGGGATGGCAGTAGCAAGGCTGTTCATGACAGTCTCGCAGGCGAGCCGGGGAAGCGTGACTTCACCGAAGTGCTGGGTCTGGAGAAAGTGGCCACCGACCATCAGAAGACCATCCTGATCGACTACGAATACGAAGGGGGGGCACACGCAGTCGGTTATGTGATGGGGCTGAACAGCGTGACTGACTACTGGGATACGCAGCAGCATCTCTTCAACGATCCACGCCGCGGAGAGTCATGGGAGGGTGCCAATGACGTGCAGCCTGGCCTGAAGCCGTATCAGGATTACGCGAGCCGTATTCGAGGCGAAGCACTGGTGGCAGTCAGCAAGAACTTCATTGATGCGTGGAACCGCGCCAAGGGCAAAGGTGCGAACGTATCGCGAACGCACGATTTCAAAAAGGTGCCGCCGGGATTGACGCAGAATCTCGGCACACCGTGCCAGCGGGCGCAAGTCGTGCGCACTCAGCCCGAAGAAAAGGACAAATCCATCAAGGCCTTGTATGAGCAGGCCACGTCCTTTGCACGCAGCTATATCTACGTCGAGAACCAGTATTTCCAATATACCGAGTGGCCGAAGAAACTGAAGGAATTGCGAACGCAGTTTCTGTCGTGCAGTCAGGCTGCTGGCAAGAGTCCTGTCGATATACCCAATTTGCACGTGTTGGTTGTCATCCCTACACCGGAGCGTGCACAGATGGTGCCGCGAACCCATGACACCGTTAAGGTGCTGGGCCACGGTACGTCAATGCCCAATCAGGACAAGGCAATCGAAGACGAACTGGCACGCAACCGGCAGCAGCAGGCGACCTGGGACGCTTATGTCAAACGACAGAAGGCGAGTGGGGCGAGGATTGATCCCGATCTTTACCCTGCACCGCTCTCTCCTGTTGCACAAAGCGCAAAGGATCTCGGCGACAAGGCTTCCCTTTCCAAGTCGCTGGATCAAATGGGAATCCGCGCACTGATCGGTAGCCTCTGGACATTCGATAGTAACTGGCGTAGCTCAACGTTGAGCACGGAGACGGCGAAGCAGCAAGCTCGCTGGGATGAATATGTGAAGAAGCAACAAGCCAAAGGCGAGTTGCCGGACCCGGATCTGGCGCCGATGCTGCCGTTGCCAACGCAGTCGATAGCTGCCCGGTATAGAGAGATCTATATTCACAGTAAACTCCTGCTGATCGATGATAGTTTTTTCACGTTGGGGAGTGCCAACCTGAATTTGCGGAGCATGGCGGTGGACGCAGAGATCAATATAGGAACTGATGATCCAGCGAAGAGTGAAGATTTGCGCAAGCGGGTATGGAAACTTCACACTGGAAACGCAGCGGATTGCAATCCGGCATCGCTCACTCCGAAGGCCATGGCCAAGACATTCATTAACTGGGTGCAATTGTTGAGGGCGAATGAAATCGCACGGAAGAAGGGGGATGCTCCCACGGGCTTTCTGCATCCGTTCCATGATGAGCGCGCGACAGGTGTTCGCCTTTCCTGAGCAGGTATCCGACAATCGTGTCCAATCAATTGAGTTCAACCGTCGCCGACCGTTTCGGCCTCGTCCGTTTAGTCTCTCTTTTCTTGTTCTTTGCTTGTACCGCCTGCTCAATGAACGACTCTCTTCCTCGCAACATGTCGCTGACGGCCTTCAACCCTCACCGTGAGGCATTTGAGTGCAAGCATGAGGCTGACGTCGTTCCCCCAATCGATCCGGAGGCCGATCGATGGAACCAGGAAGCGGTGGCGCGCACCAGCTCGCTGCTGTGGCCGAACCAGCGCGATTACACGGGTGCTGTCGATTTGTGGGCGAAGGCCGCTGAGCGAAAGCACTGGAAAGCGATGTTGAATCTGGCAAGTGCCTATGCTGAGGGGCAGGGCGTGGATCGTGATGCGGAACGCGCAGTGCAGATCACGGAACAGGCAATGAAACTTGGCATTCCGGCCGCGTACGATCTAATGGGTACGTATTACATGAACGGGATGGGGGTGAAGCAGGATGCGAGTAGAGCCTATGCATTCTGGCAACTTGCCGCGGATATGGGCAGCCCGAGCGCGATGGCATATTTGGGGGGCAAGATGGACGCGCTCTATGATGACCCAAAGGCAGGCTTTTGGGGTAACCGCAAGATTGCCCTCCAAATGCTCGAATGCGCCGTCGCGCAGGGGAGCGGGCTTGCAGCATATGAACTGGGGACGACGATCGTAGGTGATCGCGCCGAATTGAGCGAGAACAACGACCGCGCACTCAAAACCCTACACGCCGGTGTGAAGTTTGGCAGCGCCCAGAGTGCCGGATGGTTGAGTGCCTCGTTTGGCAAGGGTGATGCACTGGTCGGTCATGTGAAGGATGAAGCACGTGCCGAACGCTACGGAATTCTCGCCGACCGCCTCGAGCGCGATCCGGACCTTCGTCTGCCCAACCTGGACAAAGTGTTACCGTTGCCACCGTCCAAATTGCCCAAGTGGGACGGCAACAAGGAAACGCTGATCAATGCGGCTAAGGCCGTGATGTCGGTGCCCGTGCCGCCTTCCACACCCGCCATGCATCCGGTCGCGCTGCGTACCGGTCGTGCGCATGTGCCCGATGGCTACATGTTGCCGGAGAAGCCGCCCATCACCGTGCCTCCGCAAGCGGAAACCACCGCTGCTCCGGTCGGCGGATACTGGCTTGCGCAACTCAAGTATCCGACTGCCGAACGTCATTTCGCCTGGAATCTGGCGCAGGTGCCGATGCACTACAGCAAGGACGAACTATTCGATCGGAGTCGCCCCGGTCTTGTGCTGGAGGATGGCCGTATCTTCTTTCATTACATCGGAGACGCGATGCCGATGGCAGTACCACAAGCGGGATCGGAACCCCGCGTGACGCAGGGCATCGCACGCGCCGCGGAATATCCCGAGCCCGCAGTCCAGTGTCGGGGCACACGCGCGTGCCCTGTAACGGGCATCTGGCAGGCCAGTGTGACCGAGAACCATCCTCGGGCCGCGACGTTCAATCAGTGGTACCGCCAAGCCTATGTCGCACAGGGTGATGCGTTTCCTGATCCGCGGGACATGCATCTGGATATTTCGCCGACGGATGTGACCTGGACGTGGTGGAACCAAGCCAATCGCCTCGGATTCGCGAAACTGCCGGAAGTCAGTGTCGGCAACGCGTCCGGCGACGCCTGACGGAGAAAAGGATGCGCAAGTCGACAATGGCCATGATCGTAGTGGCGGGGGGCTTCATACTGGTTGCCTGGGGTGTCATCGCGTCCTTGGGGGCGGTGTCTCAGGTCAGCGGAGGCAGCTATGGTTCGCATGATGTCAGCGATTTTGCGATCGAGAATTTCCTGTTCCTCGGTTCGCTGATTGCATTGGGCGGTCTGGTCGCCTGGTACGCCAGCCGCGACACCACGGCGTCCGACGACGATGACGAGCAGACGAAAGGCAAAGGCGAATCGTCTGCTTCCGTGCATCGAGATGCAGACTCATGAGCAGTTCTGAAATCATCTACAAGCACGATTTGTGGCGCAAGGGTGCGGGCGGGATGCCGGCAGGACTGTCTGGTCAGACGGACAGTTCGGCCTATGCCGGCCTGGATCTCGGTCTCGCTCAATTTGCCGGCAGTCACTTCAGCGGCACCAGTTTCACCGGCACGTCATTCCGGCAAGCCGGCTGGACCGGTTGTCGGTTCTCTGCCTGCACGTTTGCCAGTTGCGATTTTTCGGGGATTGCAATTTCCGAATGCACGTTTGTGGATTGCAGCTTCGACGAAGCCGCCTTTCAGGGCAGCACTTTCAATGGCGTGAAATTTCTCGGATGCAAGTGGAACGGCGTCCGGTTCGACGGCAACACCTGGCATTCGGTGCAAGTGCTGGACTGTACGGGAAGCACGGTCGAAGCCCATGGACTCAAGGGGCTGGATGTGGATTTCACGGGCAGCTATTTCGAGCATCTGGCATTCGAGGATACGGAAATCAACGGCGGGCATTGAGCCGAGAGCCTGTCCAGTATCGGTGCGTCCCGGCGCCCCTCCCACGGGTGCGCGCCATCCAAAGCGTCGCTGTGACAGCGTCGAAGGCGCAGGGATGCAGTTGATCAAGTAATCATTCAACTGCACAAGATCATAAAGGCGCGCGGCCGCTTCGGACACCCGCGCCCCCGGAGGCTGTTCGCTCGTCATTCCAACCCCGCCTCACCACCCCCAGCTTTTTTCTCGTCAACAACGACAAAAATGATCGTTTCGCCCTAGCCTGCCTGTCAGCAGAATGTCTCCATTCCCCCTCGCGCGACGACCCGAGCATCGCAGCGAGCCGCACTTCAAGGAGACAGCCGTGGCAGTGGAAACAACCTCAATCGATACGCTGGTCGTCGGTGCCGGCCAGGCCGGCGTGGCCATGAGCGAGCACCTGGGCAAGCTCGGCGTGCCGCATCTCGTGCTGGAGCGCGACCACATCGCCGAGCGCTGGCGCACCGGGCGCTGGGATTCGCTGGTCGCGAACGGCCCCGCGTGGCACGACCGCTTTCCCGGGCTCGAATTCGACGACCTCGATCCCGATGCGTTCGCAACGAAAGACCAGGTCGCCGACTACTTCGAAGCCTACGCGCGCAAGTTCGGCGCGCCGATCCGCACCGGCGTCGAAGTGAAACAGGTTGTACGCAACGCAGGCAAACCGGGCTTCATCGTCGAAACGTCGGACGGCACGATCGAGGCGAACCGCGTGGTCGTCGCGACGGGGCCGTTCCAGCGTCCTGTCATTCCGCCGATCGCGCCGGACGACGCCAGCCTCGTGCAGCTCCATTCCGCCGACTATCGCAACCCGGGGCAATTGCCGGACGGCGCGGTGCTGGTGGTCGGCGCGGGTTCGTCGGGCGTGCAGATCGCCGACGAACTGCAGCGCGCGGGCCGGCAGGTCTACCTGTCGGTCGGCCCGCACGATCGTCCGCCGCGCGCCTATCGCGGCCGCGACTTCTGCTGGTGGCTCGGCGTGCTCGGCGAATGGGACAAGGAAGTCGCGACGCCCGGCCGCGAACACGTGACGATCGCGGTGAGCGGCGCGCGCGGCGGCCATACGGTCGATTTTCGCGCCCTCGCGCACCAGGGCGTGACGCTCGTGGGGCTGACGAAGGCATTCGACGGCGGCATCGCGGTGTTCGAAAACGATCTCGCAAGCAATCTCGCTCGCGGCGACGAGAACTACCTGTCGCTGCTCGACGCGGCCGACGCCTATGCGGCGCGCAACGGCCTCGACCTGCCCGAAGAACCGGAAGCCCGCCGCATCCTGCCGAATCCGGACTGCGTCACGCAGCCGATCCTCGCGCTCGACCTGGCCGGCGCGGGCGTCACGTCGATTATCTGGGCGACGGGCTACGCGCTCGACTACAGCTGGCTGAACGTCGACGCGTTCGCCGCGAACGGCAAGCCGCAGCATCAGCGCGGCGTGTCGAAGGAGCCGGGCATCTATTTCCTCGGCCTGCCGTGGCTGTCGCGACGCGGCTCCAGCTTCATCTGGGGCGTGTGGCACGACGCGAAACACATCGCCGACCACATCGTCACGCAGCGCAAGTACCTCGACTATCACGATGCGTCGCAACGCCGCGCGCAAACACGCACCGGGCTCGGCGACACGGCATGCCCCGCGCAGGCCGATGCCCGCCCGTTGGTCGACGCGATCGGCTAGTACGGATTGGCATTCGGCATTCGCGCCGCTACCCGCAGCAACGAACACTTTTCAGTACCCGTCGCACCGCGACCGTGACCGTTTCCGCCGCGGCGGGCGCATACACAGACCTTCGAAGGACCTCGATGAGCCAGCCTACCCATACCCGTATCCGCATGTTCAACACGAAGGATACCTACCCGAACCAGACGCTCGACAACGACCTGTGCCAGGCCGTGCGCGCCGGCAACACCGTCTACGTACGCGGCCAGGTCGGCACCGATTTCGACGGCAATCTGATCGGCCTCGGCGATCCGCGCGCGCAGGCCGAGCAGGCGATGAAGAACGTGAAGCAGTTGCTCGAGGAAGCGGGCAGCGACATCACGCACATCGTAAAGACGACGACCTACCTGATCGACCCGCGCTATCGCGAGCCGGTGTACCAGGAAGTCGGCAAGTGGCTGAAGGGCGTCTATCCGATCTCGACGGGGCTCGTCGTCTCGGCGCTGGGCCAGCCGCAGTGGCTGATGGAGATCGACGTGATCGCGGTGATCCCGGACAACTGGCAGCCGAACCGAGCATAGGAGAATGAAATGAACGCGTCCCACCCACGCACGTGAGAGCAAGAGAGGGGTGGATCCTCACGGGCCAACGGCATCGATGTGCCCAGGTGGAAAATGCACGCATTTCCCGGCAACCGGAGGATCCACGATGAACAGTATGGCCGTGGGCGTCGATATCGCCAAGAACGTGTTCCAGGTGCATTACGTTGATCAGGCAAGCGGCGAGATCGTGAACAAGGCGATCAAGCGTGCGAAGTTTCTGGAGCACTTCGCCAATCGTGAGCGGTGCGTAATTGGGATGGAGGCGTGTGGCGGTGCGCACCACTGGGCGCGAGCGCTGAAGCGGATGGGTCACGAGGTTAGGCTGATGCCGGCGGAGTTCGTGAAGGCATTCAATATCCGCAACAAGAACGATGCGGCAGACGCGCGAGCGATCTGGCTGGCGGTACAGCAGCCGGGCAAGCCGATAGCGGTGAAGACGGAAATGCAGCAGGCGATGTTGGCGCTGCACCGGATGCGGGAGCAGTTGGTGAAGTTCCGCACGATGCAGATCAACGGGCTGCGTGGACTGCTGACGGAATACGGCGAGGTGATGAGCCGCGGCCGGGCGGCACTGGACAAGGAGATACCGGCGGCGCTTGGCCGGATCGCGGAGCGTCTGCCAGCGGCACTGATCGATACGTTGCGCGAACAGTGGAATGGGTTGGCGCGACTTGACGAACAGATTGCCGAGATCGAGCGACGCATGCGCGATTGGAAGAAGGAAGACCGAGCAGTGCAAGCAATCAGTGAGATTCCTGGCGTGGGGTTGCTGACGGCGACCGCGGCAGTGGCCATGATGGGCGATCCGAAAGGGTTCAGATCAGGACGGGAATTTGCGGCGTGGGCGGGTTTGGTGCCCAAGCAGACAGGCTCTGGCGGCAAGGTGAACCTGCACGGAATCAGCAAGAGAGGCGACACGTATCTGCGCACGTTGCTGATTCACGGCGCGCGCAGCGTACTCACCCACGCGAAGGAGCCGGGGCCGTGGGTCGAGCAGATCAAGAAGCGACGACCAACGAATGTCGTGATCATCGCGTTGGCCAACAAGATGGCGCGGACGATCTGGGCGGTACTCGCTCATGAGCGAGCGTATCGGAAGGACTACGTCAGCATGAAACCAGCCTGATCGGTTCATGCGAGGTAGAAGATCAACATTTACAGGGTGAACGTCGAAAGGTTGCGCAGCAATCGAGTGTAATGACGAGCCAGGTAGGACCTGGGCCCGCCAAGCCTGAATGTCACCAAGAGCTTTGAGCTCGTTAGGAGAATGAGGCGCGGGCCAGCGGATTTCATAGGGGCCCGCAGCGGCAGTATCGACTGCATCAAGGCCGGATATAGAGCTGCAGCCATCCTGTCTGTCGGAACACACGAGAACTGTTGCAAACGGGACGCGTTCATATAGGCGACATGACTTTCTCCATCGTCGGACGCTGCCCGGAAACGGGCCAACTCGGGATCGCGATCAGCTCGTCGAGCATCGCGGTGGGCGCGCGCTGCCCGTGGGTGCGGGCGGGCGTCGGCGCGGTCGCGACGCAGAACATCACGCTGCCGGCGCTCGGCCCGCAGATCCTCGACCTGATCGAGCACCAGCAGCTCGCGCCGGCCGCCGCGCTCGACCGCGCGCTCAGCGCGAACGGCTGGAGCCAGTACCGGCAGGTCACGGTGATCGACGGGCAGGGGCAGACGGCGTGCTTCACCGGCAGGGAGGCGCTCGGCACGCACCATGCGGTGCGGGGCGAGCAATGCGTGGCAGCCGGCAATCTGCTGGCCGCGCCGGCCGTGATCGAAGCAATGGCGCGCGCGTTCGAGCAGGCGCACGGGCTGCTGGCCGATCGACTGCTGGCCGCGATGCACGCGGCGATGGCGGCGGGCGGCGAGGCGGGGCCCGTGCATTCGGCCGCGCTGAAGGTGGCCGGCGACGTGACCTGGCCGATCGTCGACCTGCGCGTCGACTGGGCCGACGCCGATCCGATCGGGCAACTGGACGCGTTGTGGCAGGCATATCGCCCGCAGATGCAGGATTACCAGACGCGTGCGCTGAACCCGACCGCCGCGCCGAGCTACGGAGTGCCGGGCGATGAGTAACATGTCGAGCCGTGCGTTGCTCGAGCGGCTGATCGGCTTCGCGACGGTCAGCCGCGATTCGAACCTCGCGATGATCGACTTCATCCGCGACTACCTCGACGGCTTCGGCGTGTCGAGCGAGCTGTTCTACAACGCGGAGCGCACGAAGGCGAGCCTGTACGCGACGATCGGACCGCGCGATCGCGGCGGCGTCGCGCTGTCGGGCCATACCGACGTGGTGCCGGTCGACGGCCAAGCGTGGACGCTCGAGCCGTTCCGGCTGACCGAGCGCGACGGCCGGCTGTACGGGCGCGGCACGGCCGACATGAAAGGCTTCATCGCGTCGGTGCTCGCGGCCGTGCCGGCATTCGTGTCACGGCCGTTAATCCTGCCCGTGCACCTCGCGTTCTCGTACGACGAGGAAGTCGGCTGTCTCGGCGTGCGGCCGATGCTCGACGCACTGGCGACGCGCGAGCATCGGCCGCGCCTGTGCCTGATCGGCGAGCCGACCGAACTGAAGCCGGTGCTCGGTCACAAGGGCAAGCTCGCGATGCGCTGCCACGTGAAGGGCGCCGCGTGCCACTCGGCGTACGCGCCGCGCGGCGTCAACGCGATCGACTACGCGGCGAAGCTGATCGGCCGCCTCGGCGAGATCGGCGCGTCGCTGGCGCGGCCGGAGCATCACGACAGCCGCTTCGATCCACCGTTCTCGACCGTGCAGACAGGATTGATCAAGGGCGGCCGCGCGTTGAACATCGTGCCGGCCGAATGCGAGTTCGATTTCGAGGTGCGGGCGCTGCCCGCGTTCGATGCGCATGACGTGCCGAGGAAGCTGCAGGATTATGCGGAATCCGAACTGTTGCCGACGATGCGTGCGGTGCAGCCCGACACCGACATCCGTCTGCAGCCGCTGGGCGCGTATCCGGGGCTCGCGACTTCGCCGGACAGCGAAGCCGCGCGGCTGCTCGCGATGCTGAGCGGTTCCGACGCGTTCGGCACCGTCGCATTCGGCACCGAGGGCGGGCTGTTCGGACAGGCCGGCATTCCGACAGTGGTGTGCGGGCCGGGCAGCATGGACCAGGGGCACAAGCCCGACGAGTTCGTCACGCTCGAACAGCTGCACGGCTGCGACGCGATGCTCGGCCGTCTCGCGACGTATCTCGGTTCGGCCGGTTGCTTGGACTGATCCGGCGGTCCAGCAGCACGCCGCACGCGGCCGTTCGGCGGCGCGTGCGGTTCTTTCGTTGTTACCGCGCCGATTCCGCGACGATCTGCGCCAGCCGCTCGCGGCAGAACTCGACGAACGACTGCGCCTGTTTCGTGAGCTGCCCGCGCTTCAGCCGCGCGCTCACGAGCCCCGACGGGCTCACCGTTTCGCTCAGGCCGATCGTCACGACGCGCCGGCCGTCGTACGTGTATTCGGAATGCGGCCGCGTGACGAGCAGCGAGAAGCCGAACCCCTGGCCGACCATCCCGCGCACCATCTCGATCGACGGCGAAGCGAACACGATGTTCGGCGTGAGCCCGAGCTCGTGAAACAGGCTGACGAAATACGTGCGGCTCGGCAGCACGTCGAGCAGGATCATCGGCTCGACGCTGAGCTCGTGCAGCGATACGTGCGACTGGCCCGCGAACCGGTGGTTCTCCGGCAGCAGCACGTACGGCTGCTGTGCCGGCATCAGTGGCTCGGTCTCGATCGTGCCGTCGAGGTCATGGTCGTAGAGGAACGCGAGATCGAAGGTGCCGGCCGTCAGGCCCTGCACGAGCTCCTGCTGGTCGCCGTCGCGCAGCCGGATGTTGACGCCCGGATAGCGTTCGCGAAAGCCCGCGATCAGCTGCGGCAGGTAGAGCGGCGCGACGGTCTCGAAGCAGCCGATGTCGATCTGCCCGCTGATCACGTCGTTGTCGGCGAGCGCGTTCTGCTCGAACTCGTGCGCGATGCGCAGCAGCTCCTGCGCCTTCCGGTAGAAACGCGTGCCGCTCGGCGTGAGCGACACGCCCTGCGCGTGATGACGGATGAACAGCTTCACGCCGAAGCTTTCCTCGAGCCCCTTGATCGCGCTGGAGATCGACGGCTGCGCGATGAAGAGCTGGCGCGACGCCTCGGCGACGCTGCCGGATTCCACCGTCGTCACGAAATATTTCAGTTGCCGCAAAGTGTAGTGAGCCACGAGCACCTCTGATGCCGGCCTCGGGCGCGTGCCGCCGCGGGGCGCGTTCTGTTCGCTGTTTTGCGTAGCACCTTACCCGAAGACGCCCGGCGCCGGAATTTCCGCTGCAGAGCTTTTTCGTATGTCCCGAAAATATTTTTAGTATTTTCCGGTCGCCGCATGCGTGGCGCACCATCGTCTGCAATCCGGATCGCGACAAAAGCACGCATGCGCCGGGGGGCAGATTATCCGCCTCCGCCCGCATGCGGCAAACCGTTGCCCGCGTATCCGGACCCGATTGCAGGCGCGCGCATCATCGCGCGCCGGCGGAAACGGCACGCGCGCATCGCCGCGCAGGACAGGAGACTTAGCCATGACGACCGCGGATCGCAACGCGTCCCCCATGATAGAGAAACACACGATCGGCTACGTGCCGCCCGCAGACCGCCACGGCAAGGTGCGCGACCTGTTCACGCTCTGGTTCGGCGGCAACATCGCGCCGCTGCCGATCGTGACCGGCGCGCTGGGCGTGCAGATCTTTCACCTGAACCTGATGTGGGGGATCGTCGCGATCGTGGTCGGCCAGGCGGTCGGCGGCGTGCTGATGGCGCTGCATTCCGCGCAGGGGCCGCAGATGGGCATCCCGCAGATGATCCAGAGCCGCGCGCAGTTCGGTTCGTGGGGCGCGCTGCTCGTCACGGTGATCGCGGCGGTGATGTACGTCGGCTTCTTCGCATCGAACATCGTGCTGGCCGGCAAGTCGGTGCACGGCATCGCGTCGTCGGTGCCGGTGCCGGTGGGCATCGTGATCGGCGCGGTGGGCTCGGGGCTGATCGGGATCGTCGGCTACCGGTTCATCCATATCCTGAACCGGATCGGCACGTGGGTGCTCGGCGTCGGCATTCTGGTCGGCTTCTGGATGATCCTGTCGCACGTGAGCACCGCCGATTTCCTCACGCGCGGCGGCTTCGACTTCGCCGGGTGGCTCGCGACGGTGTCGCTGTCCGCGTTGTGGCAGATCGCGTTCGCGCCGTACGTGTCGGACTATTCGCGCTACCTGCCGGAAGACGTCGGCGTCGCGTCGACGTTCTGGGCGACCTATCTCGGCTGCACGATCGGCTCGACGCTCGCGTTCATCTTCGGGGCGGTCGCGGTGCTCGCGGTGCCGGCCGGCGCGGACACGATGGACGCGGTCAAGCAGGCGACGGGCCCGCTCGGCCCGCTGATGCTGCTGCTGTTCCTGTTGAGCGTGATCAGCCACAACGCGCTGAACCTGTACGGTGCGGTGCTCGCGGTCATCACGTCGGTGCAGACCTTCGCATACCGGTGGATTCCGACCGCGAAGACGCGCGCGGTGGTGTCGGTGGTGATCTTCGTCGCGTGCTGCTATGCGGCGATCGGCGCGTCGACCAACTTCGTCGGCAATCTCGTCGATCTCGTGCTCGCGCTGCTCGTCGTGCTGGTGCCGTGGACGGCGATCAACCTGATCGACTTCTACGTGATCCACAAGGGCAAGTACGACATCCAGTCGATCTTCATGGCGGACGGCGGCGTGTACGGCCGTTTCAATCCGCAGGCGCTGCTCGCGTATGCGATCGGGATCGCCGTGCAGATTCCGTTCATGAACACGCCGATGTATGCGGGGCCGATTCCCGCGCATCTCGGCGGCGCCGACCTGTCGTGGCTCGTCGGGCTGGTGCTGACGTCGCCGCTGTACTACTGGCTCGCGACGCGCGACAGCGCGTACCGGCGGCGGCAGACGGGCGCGCAGTTGCCGTCGTCGGCGGCGCGGTAAGCGGGGCGTCGTTCGACGCGATCAAGGAAGTCGGCCGCCGCATCGGTAGCGATGCGGCGGCCGCGAGAGGGGGGCAGAAGGGATCAATGCGCGGCGTGGCGTGGCGTGCCGTGCGTTGCGTCGCCAGCCTGCTTACCCGCGGGTCAGACGACCGCCGAGCGCGCGACGCGCACCGGCACCGACTTGTACGACGGCGTGCCGCTTTCCTTGTCGATGTAGTCGAGCGGCACGAGCACGTTCGCTTCCGGGTAATACGCGCCGACCGATCCCGGCGCGATGTCGTACTCGATCGCGGTGATCTTCTCGAGGCGCAGCGTGCGGCCCGACGCCGTAACTGTCTCGATGTCGACGAGGTCGCCGTGTTCGAGCCCGTACTTCGCGAGGTCCGCCGCGTTCATGAACAGCACGTCGCGTCGTCCGAACACGCCGCGATAGCGGTCGTCGAGCCCGTAGATCGTCGTGTTGTACTGATCGTGGCTGCGCAGCGTGATCAGCCGCAGCACCTGCTCGGCGCCGAGCACGTCCGCGTCTTCCTTCACGCCCTTGTAGATCGAGAACATCGCCTTGCCGGTGGCCGTGGGCCATACGCGCTCGGTCGGCGGCAGCGGCAGGCGGAAGCCGCCCGGCGTGCGGATGCGCTCGTTGAACGCCTCGAAGCCGGCCACCGTGCGGTCGATCAGGTCGCGGATGCGGTCGTAGTCGGCGATCAGGTCGAGCCACGCGACCTTGCTGGCCGGCAGCGTCGCGTGAGCGATTCCGGCGACGATCGCGGGCTCGGAGCGCAGCTGGTCGGACGCGGGCTTCAGCTTGCCGGCCGACGCGTGGACCATCGACATCGAATCCTCGACGGTGATCGACTGCCGGCCGCTCGCCTGCATGTCGAGCTCGGTGCGTCCGAGCACGGGCAGGATGTAGGTTTCCTTCGCGACGAGCAGATGCGAGCGGTTCAGCTTCGTGCCGAGATGCACGCTGAGATCGAGCTTCGCCATCGCGGGGAACGACTGCTCGGGATCGGGCAGCGCGACCGCGAAGTTGCCGCCGAGGCACAGCAGCGCCTTGGCCTGGCCGTCGATCATGGCCTGCATCGCCTGCACGGCATCGTGTCCGTGCTGTGCGGGCGGCTTGAAGCCGCACACGTCCTCGATCTTCTGCAGGAACTCGGCCGACGGCTTCTCGGTGATACCGACCGTGCGGTTGCCCTGCACGTTCGAGTGGCCGCGCAGCGGGCACACGCCCGCGCCGGGCTTGCCGATGTTGCCGCGCATCAGCAGCAGGTCGGCGATCAGGCGCACGGTGGCGGTGCCCTTGTTGTGCTGCGTGACGCCCATTCCGTACGTGACGATCGTCGCGTTCGACTTCGCATACGCGAGCGCGACCTGCTCGAGCTGCGCCTGGCTCAAGCCGCTCGCGCGCTCGATGTCGTCCCACGACGTGGCTTCAAGGTCGGCGCTGAATGCGTCGAAGCCGCTCGTGTGCTGCGCGATGAAATCCTTGTCGAGCACGTCGCCGCGCTCGGCCTCGAGCTGCAGCAGCGCCTTCATGATGCCCTTCAGCGCGGCCGCGTCGCCGCCCGCGTCGACCTGATAGTACGTCGACGCGATGCGCGTCGAGCCGAACGACGCCATCTCGATCATGTCCTGGGGATCCGCGAAGCGTTCGAGCGCGCGCTCGCGCAGCGGATTGAACACGATGATCGGCACGTTGCGGCGCGCACACTCGTGCAGCGTGCCCATCATTCGCGGATGGTTGGTGCCGGGGTTGTGGCCGATCGAGATGATCAGCTCGCAGTGGTCGAAATCCTCGAGCGACACGGTGCCCTTGCCGATCCCGATCGACTGCGGCAGGCCGACGCTGGTCGGCTCGTGGCACATGTTCGAGCAGTCGGGGAAGTTGTTGGTGCCAAGCTCGCGCGCGAACAGTTGATACAGGTAGGCGGCTTCGTTCGACGCGCGGCCCGACGTGTAGAACTCGACCTGCTCGGGCGGCAGCGCGCGCAGCACCTCGCCGATGCGCGCGAACGCATCGTCCCATTCGACCGCGCGAAACGTGTCGGTTGCGCGATCGTAGACGAGCGGATGCGTGAGCCGGCCCATGTTCTCCAGCTCGTAGTCGGACATCCGCAGCAGCGACGACACCGGGTTCGCCGCGAAGAACTCGGGTGTCACGCGCTTGGTGGTCGCTTCCCACGTGACGGCCTTCGCGCCGTTCTCGCAGAACTGGAATGTCGACTTGTGTTCCTTGTCGGGCCACGCGCAGCCGGGGCAGTCGAAGCCGTCGGGCTGGTTGGTCCGCATCAGCACGATCGGCGCCTCGATCGTTTCCATTTGCGTGCGCACGGCCTCGGCTGTCGCGCGAAGCGCGCCCCAACCGCCGGCGGGCCCATCGTACTTCCTGATGCCAGGCACTTCGCGTCGATTTGTCATGTGGATCTCCATTAGCCGGGCCCGCTGCGGGCCGGCTCGGGTTGCGCCGCGTCGCGGCGTTGGGGGCAAGCGGGCCCGTGCATGCGGGCCCGCGTGGTATCACTGCGCGTCCTTCTTCGCACCGGACGACTTCTTGCCGGATGGCTTGGCTGTGGGCGCAGGCGCGGGTGCAGGCGTCTCGTCCTTCGCTTCGTGATCCTTCTCATCGGACGCCGCCTTCGCCGCTTTGCCGTTGGGCCGGGCCTTGCCGTCGGCGGTCCTGGTCGCGTCCTTGGCGTCCTTGGCATCGGGCCGAACGAGCTTGTTGAACGTCACCGCGTCGCTCGCCTTGTCGTAATCGACTTCGACGCGATCGCCGGACTCCAGCTTGTCGGCGAGGATTTCCTTCGCGAGCTTCGTCTCGATGATCTGGCGCACCTGCCGCTTCAGCTCGCGCGCGCCGAATTCCGGTTGATAGCCGGCTTCGGTCAGGTGTTCGACGAGCGCGTCGCCCATCACGAGCGTGATGTCCTGCGCGGCGGCGGTGCGCACCACGCGGTCGAGCTGGATCTGCACGATCGAACGGATGTTCTCCCTCGACAGCGCATGGAACACGATCACCTCGTCGATCCGGTTCAGGAACTCGGGGCGGAAATGGCCCTTCAGCACCTGCATCAGCTGTTCGCGGATCGCCTTGTCGGTCTTGCGCGCGGCTTCCGGCTGCGTGAGGTTGTCCATGATGATCGCGGCGCCGAGGTTGCTCGTCGCGATGATGATCGTGTTGCTGAAGTCGACCACGCGGCCCTTGCCGTCGGTCAGGCGGCCGTCGTCGAACACCTGCAGCAGCACGTTGTAGACGTCCGGATGCGCCTTCTCGATCTCGTCGAGCAGGATCACGCTGTACGGGCGGCGCCGCACGCGCTCGGTGAGCTGGCCGCCTTCGTCGTAGCCGACGTAGCCGGGCGGCGCGCCGATCAGCCGCGCGACCGCGTGCCGTTCCATGTACTCGGACATGTCGATGCGGATGATCGACTGCTCGTCGCCGAACACGGTCTCGGCCAGCGCCTTCGCGAGCTCGGTCTTGCCGACGCCGGTCGGCCCGAGGAACAGGAACGTCGCGATCGGCCGGTGCGTCTGGCCGAGGCCGGCGCGCGACAGCCGCACGGCGTCGCTCACGGCGACCACGGCATCGTTCTGGCCGATCACGCGCTCGCGCAGCTGCTCTTCCATCTTCAGCAGCTTCTGGCGCTCTTCCTGCGTGAGCTCCGACACCGGAATGCCCGTCAACCGCGACACGACCTCGGCGACCGATTCGACGGTCACTTCCAGCGTCTCCGAACCGGTCTTGCGCTGCCACGCCTCCATCTTTTCGTCGAGCGACTTTTGCTTCGCGTTGATCTGCTCCTCGAACTGCTTCGCCTGGTCGAAGCGCTTGCGCGACGTTGCGTAGTCCTGCTCGCGCTTGAGCTGCACGATCTGCGCTTCGTCTTCCTGGATGTCGGCGGGGCGCGACGTCGCGCCGATCCGCACGCGCGCGGCGGCCTGGTCGATCAGGTCGATCGCCTTGTCGGGCAGGAAGCGCGCGGTGATGTAGCGGTCGGCGAACTCGGCGGCCGCGACGAACGCGTCGTCGGCGAACGTGACCTGGTGGTGCGCCTCGAGGCTGTCGCGCAGCCCGCGCAGGATCACGATCGTCTGCTCGACGCTCGGCTCCGGCACGAACACCGGCTGGAAGCGCCGTTCGAGCGCCGCGTCCTTCTCGATGTGCTTCTGGTATTCGTTGAGCGTGGTCGCGCCGATCAGGCTCAGCTCGCCGCGCGCGAGCGCCGGCTTCAGCACGTTCGCGATGTCGAGGCCGCCTTCGCCGCCGCCCTGGCCCGCGCCGACGATCGTATGCAGCTCGTCGATGAAGAGGATCAGCTCGTCATGCTTGGCCGTCACTTCGTCGATCAGCTGCTTCGCGCGTTCCTCGAATTCGCCGCGATATTTCGCGCCGGCCACCATCGAGTTGATGTTGATTTCGACGAGCCGCTTGCCGCGCAGCACTTCGGGCACGTCGCCGTTGACGATCCGCTGCGCAAGGCCTTCGACGATCGCGGTCTTGCCGACACCGGGCTCGCCGATCAGCACCGGGTTGTTCTTCTTGCGGCGCGCGAGCACTTCGATCGTGCTCTCGATTTCCTGCGCGCGGCCGAGCACCGGGTCGAGCTTGCCCTGGCGCGCGATCGCGGTGAGGTCGCGGCCGAACTTGTCGAGATTCGGCGTGCCGGTCGGCGCGTCGACGCGGCCGTCTTCCGCGCCCTTGCCGACGACCTTCACGACCTTCTGGCGCAGCGCTTCCGGCGTCACGCCGTATTTCTTCAGCAGCGTGCCGGCAATGCTGTCCGGCACCGCCGCGAGACCGATCAACAGGTGCTCGGGGCCGATGTACGAGTGGCCGAGATCGCGCGACGCCTGGAATGCGTACTGCACGGCCTTCTTCACGCGCGGCGAGATCGACAGCTTGTCGAGCGACGCGTCCGCGGCAGCCGTGCCGGTGTGCGCATGCTCGTCGATGTACGCCTTCAGGTCCTGCGGCGACAGCTTCAGTTCCTTCAGCAGCGCCGCGCACACGTCGGTATCCGCGAGCGCGTATAGCAGGTGTTCGGTGTCGAGTTCGCTACGGCGCAGTTCGTGCGCCTTCTCGGCCGCACGCTGCAGCAGTTCGAGCGTCTGCTCGCTGAACGCGTCGGTCGGGTCGACCGATTCGCGCGGAATCTCGGCGGCCAGCGGCGACGTGTCGCCGCCCTCGCCGAACAGCGACGACGCGCCGCCGCCCAGCAGCGAATCGAACGGGTTCAGCATGCTCTGATGCCGCATCAGCTGACGGAAGTGGTAGTCGCAGATCGAGATCGTCTTGCGCTCGCCGTCCTGCATCACGGTGGCGCGCGCGACGGCCGGCCGGGCGTGACAGATATCGCAAAGTGCGGGCATGGTGGTCTGGCTCCTGTCAATGAACGTGGATCGAAAGGGAAATCCCGATGCGCGACGGCACGGCAACACCGGTGCGTCGCTCAGCCCGCGGCATCACTTCGACTGTGATCAAAATAGCGAATTGGCCGAAGGCCTCCAAGACACAGTTCCGCACCGGCCCGGCCGGGAATTGCACCCTCACATGCACGCGCGCGTCCGCTGCAAGGAGTACAGACGAGCGCGCATGCGGGTGCGGCGTTCGGAATCCGGAAACAGCGCGGCGCGCCACGCGCGCGAAGCGCGGTGCGACATCGGCGCGCAGGGCGCCGGCAGGCGGCAAACGGGAAGGGGTGCGCGCGATGAAACGCGGCGCACGCGCGGCGGCGCGATTGCGCGGGGCGGTGAGGGAGGCGGGCGGGTTACGCCGGGCCGCGCACGCCCGCCGACCGGTGCGTGGCGCGGGGTCGATGGCGAAGCGGGCGGGTTGCACGGTGCGGGCCGGATCAGGCGCAACCGCGGCGAACCGGCGTCAGTCGGAGAGTTTCATCGCGAGGCGCTGCCGCGCAATCTGCTTCACGTCGGTCGACAGTGCCGCATCCTGCAGACCATTGGCCCACACGGAGAACGAATCCTCGATCAGGTTGCGGGTGTCGGGCGGCAGTTCGGCCAGCATCAGCGACACCACGGTGAACAGGACGGCGGTGTCGCTGGTCTGGCGGCTCGCGTTCACGTCGACGGTGCTTCAGGCTGTCGACCGATGCTTGCAGGGACTGCCATGCTTGATTCGAATCGCTCATGTCACGCTATATGAACGCGTCCCGTTTGCAACAGTTCTCGTGTGTTCCGACAGACAGGATGGCTGCAGCTCTATATCCGGCCTTGATGCAGTCGATACTGCCGCTGCGGGCCCCTATGAAATCCGCTGGCCCGCGCCTCATTCTCCTAACGAGCTCAAAGCTCTTGGTGACATTCAGGCTTGGCGGGCCCAGGTCCTACCTGGCTCGTCATTACACTCGATTGCTGCGCAACCTTTCGACGTTCACCCTGTAAATGTTGATCTTCTACCTCGCATGAACCGATCAGGCTGGTTTCATGCTGACGTAGTCCTTCCGATACGCTCGCTCATGAGCGAGTACCGCCCAGATCGTCCGCGCCATCTTGTTGGCCAACGCGATGATCACGACATTCGTTGGTCGTCGCTTCTTGATCTGCTCGACCCACGGCCCCGGCTCCTTCGCGTGGGTGAGTACGCTGCGCGCGCCGTGAATCAGCAACGTGCGCAGATACGTGTCGCCTCTCTTGCTGATTCCGTGCAGGTTCACCTTGCCGCCAGAGCCTGTCTGCTTGGGCACCAAACCCGCCCACGCCGCAAATTCCCGTCCTGATCTGAACCCTTTCGGATCGCCCATCATGGCCACTGCCGCGGTCGCCGTCAGCAACCCCACGCCAGGAATCTCACTGATTGCTTGCACTGCTCGGTCTTCCTTCTTCCAATCGCGCATGCGTCGCTCGATCTCGGCAATCTGTTCGTCAAGTCGCGCCAACCCATTCCACTGTTCGCGCAACGTATCGATCAGTGCCGCTGGCAGACGCTCCGCGATCCGGCCAAGCGCCGCCGGTATCTCCTTGTCCAGTGCCGCCCGGCCGCGGCTCATCACCTCGCCGTATTCCGTCAGCAGTCCACGCAGCCCGTTGATCTGCATCGTGCGGAACTTCACCAACTGCTCCCGCATCCGGTGCAGCGCCAACATCGCCTGCTGCATTTCCGTCTTCACCGCTATCGGCTTGCCCGGCTGCTGTACCGCCAGCCAGATCGCTCGCGCGTCTGCCGCATCGTTCTTGTTGCGGATATTGAATGCCTTCACGAACTCCGCCGGCATCAGCCTAACCTCGTGACCCATCCGCTTCAGCGCTCGCGCCCAGTGGTGCGCACCGCCACACGCCTCCATCCCAATTACGCACCGCTCACGATTGGCGAAGTGCTCCAGAAACTTCGCACGCTTGATCGCCTTGTTCACGATCTCGCCGCTTGCCTGATCAACGTAATGCACCTGGAACACGTTCTTGGCGATATCGACGCCCACGGCCATACTGTTCATCGTGGATCCTCCGGTTGCCGGGAAATGCGTGCATTTTCCACCTGGGCACATCGATGCCGTTGGCCCGTGAGGATCCACCCCTCTCTTGCTCTCACGTGCGTGGGTGGGACGCGTTCATTTCATTCTCCATGCAGGAGGGTTCAGCCGGCGACGAACGTGCGGCGGGCAACGCGGCCGGGGTGCGCGACGCCCGGCGGGCATCGCGCGCGGGCAGGCCGTCAGGCCGCCGTGCTGGCCTGCGGCGCCACGGCCACCGATGCCTCGCTCGTCAGCATCAGGAACGTGAACGTTTCGCGCAGGTACAGGCGGACGACCTTGTCGGTATGGCTCGTATAGCCGATCGACACATCTTCGCCGAGGTGCAGCTCGTAGTCGCCGCCGCGGGTGGACAGCACGCAACCGCCGCTGATCGCCGGCGCCCACACGATCTCGCCGCTGACGATGCGCTTGATGTGGCCGAGCACCGGATAGCCCTGGTCGCGCGCTTCGCTGAGCGCCGTGTAGGCGTCCGAGCCGAGCACGACCGTGTACGGGCCATCGACACCCGCGAGCCGCAGCGCTTCCAGCGCGTCGCTGATCGCGTCCGGGTACGCGCTCACGTCGGTCGGCAGCGTGAGCTTGCGGTTCGACGTGCCTTCGCGGATGCCGACGATGTCCGCGGCCAGATAGCCGTCGAAGATCGCGCCGTCTTCCGCGAATGCCAGGCGCTGCGCGGCGTCCTTCGCCGGCTGCCAGTCGGCGTCGCGCGCGCCGCGCTCGACGCTGTCGATCGCATCGCGGCTCAGCTCGAACGGCACCGTCAGCTCGACGACGTTGCGGACCTCGCGCAGCCGCGCGCTCACCTGCTCGCGCGGCGCGGTGACGTCGCGCAGATGCCCGGTGCCGACGGCCGACAGCCCGGGGCCGGCCGGCCCTTCGACGTCGACCACGCGGCGCCCGGCCACCGAGCGCTTGAAGGTGCGGGCGACTTCTTCCTCGATCTGCGCCCACGCGGACGAGGCGATCGGCGCGAGTTCGCGGTGCAGGTTATTCATAGGCTTTGGCTCCTTTCAGCGATCCGATGTTCAGCGAGCCGTCACGACGCGGCTCGGGCGATGCGGGTGCGGGCTGCGCGGCGTCGGTGTCGGCCGGTGCGGCGCGATCGGCGAGCGCTTCGAGCAGGTCGGCCGACGGCACGAAGAACAGCGAGCCGGTGACCGCGCGGCTGAAGTCGAGCAGCCGGTCGTAGTTGCCGGGCGGGCGGCCGACGAACATGTTCTCGAGCATCTGCTCGATCGGCGCCGGCGAACGCGCGTAGCCGATGAAATAGGTGCCGAATTCGCCGGAACCGGGGCGCCCGAACGGCATGTTGTCGCGCAGGATCTTCACTTCCTGGCCGTTTTCGTCGAGCGTGGTCAGCGAGCTATGCGAGCACGACGGCTTCACGTCCGGCGCGAGCTCGATGTCGGACAGCTTGGTGCGGCCGATGATGCGCTCCTGCGTCTCGACCGAGAGCGCGTTCCAGCCGGCCATGTCGTGCAGGTACTTCTGCACGAGCACGTAGCTGCCGCCCGCGAATTCGGCGTCCTCGTCGCCGATCACCGTGAAGTCGACCGCGTCGCGGCCTTCCGGGTTCTCGGTGCCGTCGACGAAGCCGATCATCGCGCGTTGGTCGAAGTTGCGAAAGCCGTGCACCTCGTCGACGACCGTGACCGCGTCGCCGAGCGCGGCGAGCAACTGGGTCGCGAGCTCGAAGCACAGGTCCATCGCGTCGGCGCGAATGTGCAGCAGGATGTCGCCCGGCGTCGCGATCGCGACGCGCTGGCCGGCGCCGAATTCGCGGAACGGATGCAGCGACGCGGGACGCGGATCGCCGAACAGCGCGTCCCACGCGTCGGAGCCGAAGCCGCATACGCAGGACAGGTTGCCGCCCGGCACGCGCTTGCCGACCGAGCGCACGAGCGCGGCGATGTCGCCGCACCACGCGCGGATCGTGTCGGCGTGCTCGGCGCCGGGGTTGACGGTTGCGACGAGGAAGATCGCGCTGCGCGTGATCGGCTCGTGAACGGCCTGGGAAAGCGGGGGACGGGTTTGCATCGCGGCCTGCCGGTCAGTCATGTCGGGACGGACGGGCCGCGGCTGCCGCGGCGCGCGAAGACGAGCGGGTGGACTGTGTCATGCGACTGTTCTCTTTGTGACATGCGGATGAAGGACGCTGCGCGGGCATCGCGCAACGGGCCGCAGCGGCGGCGGCCTGCCGTCCGGGCGCGAAAGGGAAGGCAGGCAGGATGGCCGCGCGTTCGCCCGGCGCGTGACCTCGCCGCACCGCGTAACGTCGTCGAGCCTGCAATCTAGCAGCTTCGGCGGGTCTTTGGAACACGTATCGACGATCTGTCATTCGAATCGGTTGATCGGCGTTCGATTTTGCAACGCATGCGTGCAGCTGTACTCCTGAAGCGCGCGCCGCTGTGCTCTTGAGCGGGCGCGACGCGTGCAGTAGATTGGTTCGCTCCACCTGCCGACGAGGATCACCATGACGAACCTGCTGGAAGCGATGCGAAATTTTGTCGCGGGGGTCGAGCACGGCGTCGATGGAGCGTCGGGCACCGCACCTGCTTCGTTGCAGGGGTCATCGCGTTGAACACGTCCACTGCCTCCGCCGATACGGCCGCCGAGCGCATCCGCCGCCGCTTCGGCCACTTCCTCCATGCGGCCGAGCTGGCCGGCCTGATCGTGATCGGTCTGGCGACCGCGTTCGCGATGACGCAGGAAGCGTGGAAGGTCGTGCTCGCGGGCGAGGTGTCGCTCACCGACCTGCTGCTGATGTTCCTGTATCTGGAGGTGCTCGCGATGAACGTGCGCTATCTGCGGCTCGGCCGGCTGCCGGTGCGCTTTCCGTTGTTCATCGCGATGACGTCGCTCGCGCGCGACCTGATCCTGCGCGGCGCGACCGACGGCCCGGAGCGGATGCTGATGACCACGTTCGGGATCGTGCTGCTCGCGGTGGGCGTGCTGATCCTGAGCTTCGGCCAGCATCGCTTTCCGGCGGAAGTCGACGATGTCGAGGAGGACGCGCATACGCGCCGGTAACGTGCGGCCCGCGCCGCTCGTGCCGCGCGTGTTCGCGATGCAGCGGCAGGCGCGCGTATCGCACCCGCGGATCCGGGCACGCAATGCGCGGCCGGTCCGACCCATCCGCGGATGGCCGTCGACTGACGGCGTTCGCGTCGCTCATCAACCCGGGAGGTGTCGCATGACCAAGCAACTGATCGTCGCCGTGTTCGGCAGCGTCGAGACGGCCCGTCAGGCCGCGAACGATTTCGAGGCGCTGTCGGAGAAACATGAAGGATTTCACGTCGACAACGGCGTCGTCGTCGAAAAGGATGCGAACGGCAAGCTCGCCGTGCTCGACGCCGAGTCGCGGCCGTTCAAGGGCGGCGTGATCGGCGCGATCGCGGGCGGGCTGCTTGGGATGCTCGCCGGGCCGCTCGGCGCGATCGCCGGCATGGCGGCCGGCGCGGGGGCCGGCATCGTCGCGGACGCAGCCGGCAATGCGCTGCTCGACGGGCAGTTCGTCGAATCGGTCGCGACGCGGCTCGCACCGGGCAGCGTCGCGGTCATCGTCGAGGCGGACGAGGCGACGCCGTTTTCGGTCGACAACATCGTGACGGGATTCGGCGGGAAGGTCGTGCGGCACGTTATCGGCTAGGCGCGGCTTGCGGCGTTAGAACCGCATGAAGGCCTGCGTTCGGCCCAGCGCGGATCGCGTCGACGGCACCTGCGCGTTCGAGCGACACCGCGCATCGTGACGCACGAACCGGCGCGTGCGCGGGACCTGGACGATCAGCAATACCGAGCGTCGGTGCGCACGATGTCCCGGTCGAGCGCGCATCGCCATTGGAATCGTGCCGCGCCGTTTCGCGTCACGACCGCATGTGCGCGGCGGTATCGATCACACGACACGCGGCTGCGTGCCACGGTCTTCCCATCTGTTCACCACACCCGCGCGATTTGACGTTTGGCCGCCAAACTGTCACTTACATTCGCCGAATTGACGCAGTAGGATGCCGATCCTCGTCATGATGGATTTCGCATTGCTACCCGCCTTCAATTTCGGTAACGGCCGACGCTCGCACCAGGACGCCCGCCAGCGGGCACGGCTATCCGGCTTCGCGCATCGGCGCGGCACGCGCGCACACGCGTCGCGGGCCGGTTCACCGCTGGCGGGGCGAGGCGGATGAAGCTCTACGAGAAATTCGCGAACGACATAGAGAGGCTCATCCGGCAACGCGTGTATCGACATGGCGATCGTGTGCCGTCGGTGCGGCAGGCGAGCCAGCAGCATCGGATCAGCATCACGACCGTGCTGCATGCATATCTGCTGCTCGAAAGCCGCGGGTTGCTGGAAAGCCGGCCGCAATCCGGCTACTTCGTGAACCTGCGCCGCGACGACAACCACGCGCCGGTGCGCGAGCTGCGGCCGTCGAAGCCGATCGCGATCTCGTCGTCGGTCGACATGAGCCGGCTCGTGCTGTCGACACTGCGCGCGATCGGCACCGACGACGCGGTGCCGCTCGGTTCGCCGTATCCGGACCCGAGCCTGTTTCCGTTCGAGAAGCTGAACCGCTATGCGTATGCCGCCGGCCGCGACAAGTCGCTGTGGGGCGTGACGGACGGGCTGCCGCCCGGCCATCCGCGGCTGATCCGGCAAATCGCGCGACGCTATCTGGAAAACGGGATGTCGGTCGATCCGAACGAGATCATCGTGACGGTCGGCGCGACGGAGGCGATCAATCTGTGCCTGCAGGCAGTCGCGAAACCGGGCGACACGATCGCGGTGGAGTCGCCGACGTTCTACGCGATGCTGCACGCGATCGAGCGGATGGGGATGAAGGCGATCGAGGTTGCGACGCACCCGGAATACGGGATCGACATCGCGGCGCTGGCGGCCATTGCAAAGTCGCAGCCGATCGCCGCGTGCATGGTGATGCCGAACTTCCAGAACCCGCTCGGCTTCCAGATGCCCGACGAGCGCAAGCGTGAACTGGTTGAATACGCAACGAAAGCCGACATGCCGATCATCGAGAACGGCGTGTACAACGAATTGTATTTCGGCAACGCACACCCGAGCGCGCTGAAGGCGTTCGACCGCACCGGGATCGTGCTGCATTGCGCATCGTTCTCGAAGAGCCTGACGGCCGCCTACCGGATCGGCTGGGCGTTGCCGGGCCGCTATCGCGAACAGGTCGAGAAGCTGAAGTTCCTGAACACGCTGGCGACACCGTCGCTGCCGCAGCTCGCGATCGCCGAGTTTCTCGAGCGCGACGGTTACGAGCATCACCTGCGGCGGCTTCGCAAGGCGTATGCGCAGCAGGCGAACCTGATGCGCGCGATGGTGTCGCGGTTCTTCCCGGAAGGCACGCGCATCTCGAGCCCGGCGGGCGGGTACGTGCTGTGGGTCGAGCTGCCGGCGCAGGTCGATGCGATGCGCCTGTACCAGCTCGCGCTGGAGCAGGGCATCACGATCGGGCCCGGCTACATGTTCTCGATCGCGGACACTTACCGCAATTTCATCCGGCTGAACTACAGCAGCCCGTGGTCGCCGGAGATCGAGCGAGCGATCGTCACGGTCGGCAAGCTCGCGGCGGCCTGCATGGATTGACGGCGCGGCGGCGTAGCGCGCGCGAAGTCACCGCGGGTCACGGCCCACATCGCCATTACGTCCCTCCGCGTGACGGGATAAAGAAGGGTGTGGCATGCGAATTGCGCGCGTCGCTGCACCCGCGCATGCGCTTCCGACGTGTTGCGCCGCAACGTGGATGCCGTTGTACGCCGGTCGTGAATCGCATACGAGCTACATTCCGCGTTTGCATGCGCTGCGGGGTCGTCCGTCCCTGTTCTTTTCAGGAAGGACGCCGATAATGGGACCGTTACCCCACATTCCGGGAGTCATGCCATGTCCGCAAGTGACGCTTCGTCTTCACGTCCCGATCTCGCGCAGGGCATCGCGCTCGACGACATCGCCGACGGCGCGATGATCGAAGGCCGGGTCGGCGACGCAACGGTGCTGCTGGTGCGCCGCGCCGACGAACTGTTTGCCGTGGCCGGGCAATGCCCGCACTACGGCGCGCCGCTGGCCGACGGGCTGCTCGTCGGCGACACGATCCGCTGCCCGTGGCATCACGCGGCGTTCTGTTTGCGCACCGGCGCAATGCTGCGCGCGCCGGCGCTCGACGGCCTGACGTGCTGGCGCGTCGAGCGTCGCGATGGGCGCGCGGTCGTGCTCGATGCACAGCCTGCCGCGTCGCCGCCCGCGCTGAAAGCGGCCGGGCTGCCCGAATCTGTGGTGATCGTCGGCGGCGGCGCGGCCGCGATCGCGGCGGCCGTGACGCTGCGGCAGGAAGGCTATCCGCACGCGATCACGCTGCTGAGCGCGGACAGCGAGCCGCCGTACGACCGGCCGAACCTGTCGAAGGATTATCTGGCCGGCACGGCCGAAGCCGACTGGCTGCCGCTGCGCGGTGCGTCGTTCTATACCGAGCAGCGCATCGACGTGCGCTGCGGCACGCGTGTCGCGCGGATCGATCCCGCAGGGCACGCGGTCGAACTCGCGGACGGCAGCCGCGTCGGCTACGGCGCGCTGCTGCTCGCGACGGGCGCCGAGCCGAACCGGCTGACCGTGCCGGGCGCCGATCTGCCGCACGTGCGTGTGCTGCGCTCGCGCGCCGATTGCGATGCACTGATTGGCACGCTGAAGAATGCGCAACGCTGCGTCGTGGTCGGCGCGAGCTTCATCGGGCTCGAGGCGGCCGCCGCGCTGCGCACGCGCGGGCTCGTCGTGCAGGTGGTCGCGCCCGATGCGCATCCGATGGCGCGCGTGCTCGGCGACGCGCTCGGCGACACGCTTCGCGCGCTGCACGAGTCGCACGGCGTGACGTTCCATCTCGGCGTGACGCCCGCGCAGATCACGCCGGATGGCGTGACGCTGTCGAACGGCGACGTGCTGCCGGCCGACGTCGTGGTGGTCGGCATCGGCGTGCGTCCGGACGTGACGCTCGCGCAGGATGCGGGGCTGGCCGTCGATCGCGGCGTGACGGTCGACCGTTTCCTGCAGACGAGCGCACCGGACATCTACGCGGCCGGCGACATCGCCCGCTGGCCCGATCCGTTGACGGGCGAGCGCATTCGCGTCGAGCACTGGGTCGTCGCGGAGCGGCAGGGCATCGCCGCGGCGCGCAACATGCTCGGCCAGCAGCGGCCGTTCGACGCGGTGCCGTTCTTCTGGAGCCAGCACTACGATCTGACTGTCCGCTATGTGGGACATGCGGAGCAATGGGACCGCGTCGAGATCGACGGCGACCTGCGCGCGCACGACGGCTCGGTGACGTACTGGCGCGGCGACAAGCGGCTCGCGGTCGCGACGATCGGCCGCGATCTCGACTGTCTGAAGGCGGAAGAGGCGCTCGAGCAGCAGGGCGCTGTGAAGTCGCGCTGATCGTTGCCCGGTCGACACGGTACTGCGCCTGGCCGGCGGGATCGGCGTCGATCGCGTGATCGACGCGGTGGGCGTCGACGCGATGCGCGCGACGCACGGGCCGGCCGCGGCCGATCGCGACGCGGCGCGCGCATTCGATGCGGAAGTCGACGCCGTCGCGCCGCGCCGCAAGCCGGACGGCCGCTACTGGACGCCGGGCGACGGGCCGTCGCAGGTGCTGCAATGGGCGGTGCGCGCGGTCGCGAAGGCCGGCACGGTCGCGGTGATCGGCGTGTATCCGCCGCAGGCGCGCGTGTTTCCGATCGGCGAGGCGATGAACCGGAACCTCACGATCAAGATGGGCAATTGCAATCACCGGACCATCACGCCGCACCTGATCGAACTGGTGCGCAGCGGCGCGTTCGACCCTGTGTCGGTGCTCACGCGCTGGGAGCCGCTGACGAACGCGATCGACGCGTACCGCGCGTTCGACGTACGCGAGCCCGGCTGGATGAAAGTGAAGCTGACGCCATGACGATCCAACTGGAACGAGGAGCACTGCGATGAGCGAAACGAATACTCGCTACGACAACTGCATGGCCGCGTGCGACGCGTGCGCGCACGCCTGTGACGCGTGCATGGCCGCGTGCCTGGCGGAGCCCGACGCACACAAGCTGGCCGACTGCATCGCGCTGGACATCGAATGCGCGCAGCTGTGCCGCTTCGCGTCGGGCGTGATGGCGCGCGGCAGCGTGGTCGCGCCGCGCGTGTGTGCGCTGTGCGCGCAGGTATGCGAGCTGTGCGCGGTCGAATGCCTGCGGCATCTGCACGAACATTGCCGGCGCTGCGCGCTGGCGTGCGACGCGTGCGCCGCGATGTGCCGCGCGATGGCTTGAGTGCGGGCCTACACGCGGGCCTGCGTAAGGGCTCGAGTGAAGGCGTGAGCGCTGGTGTGAGCGATCGCGCACACGGTCATGGCGTGCCATGCACCGTGCGCGCGACACGCTGCAGCAGCGCGTCGAGCACCGCCATCTCGACCGGTTTCACGAGGTGATCGTCGAAGCCCTCGCGCGCCGTGCGCGCGAGATCCGAGGAGCTGGCATGACCGGACAGCGCGACACAGATCATGCGGCCGGGCGTGTCGATCGCGCGCAGTTCGTGCAGCAGCGTGTAGCCGTCGACGTCGGGCATCGACAGGTCGATGAGCATCAGGTGCGGAACGGCTTCGCGCGCGAGCGCCAGCGCGTCGCTCGCGTTGTACGCGACGCGCGGCACGTGCCCCTTCAGCTGCAGCAGCACGGCGAGCGTGTCGGCCGAATCGCGGTTGTCGTCGACGACGACGATGTTCAGCGGCGCGGCGGCCGGCTTCCCGGCGCGCGGCGCCGGCGCTTCCGCCCGTGCCGTTTCCACGTGGTGCTCGACGGGCAACCGTACCGTGAACGTCGCGCCGTGGCCAGGGCCCGCGCTTTCGGCGGAGATCCTGCCGCCATGCAGTTCGATGAACGACCGGCAGATCGCGAGGCCCAGCCCGAAGCCGTCGGACGGGCGCCGGCCCGGCACGCCGTCCTGGTCGAACAGGTCGAAGATCGTCTCGAGCGAACCCGCCGCGATGCCGACGCCATGATCGGTCACGCGAATCGCGACGGTCGCACCCTCGCGGGCGGCGGCGACGTCGATGCGCGCGCCGGGCGGCGAGAACTTGGACGCGTTGTCGAGCAGGTTGTGCAGCACCTGCACGAGCCGCGCGGCGTCGCCACGCACCACCACCGGCTCTGGCGGAAGTTCGACGCGAAGATGCTGCTGGCGCGCGGCCAGTTTCGGCTGGATGCTCTCCACGCCGCGGCACACGACGTCGCGCACCGTCACCGGCGCGTTGTCGAGCTCGACCTTGCCGGCCGTGATGCGCCCGACGTCGAGCAGATCGTCGACTAGCCGCGTCAGCTGTCCGACCTGACGGTGCACCGCATCGCGGCATTGCGCGAGCATCGGCGCCGGATCGGGCAGCGTTTGCAGCACGCTGACGGAGTGGCGCAGCGGCGCGAGATGATTGCGCAGTTCGTGCGCGAGCATCGCGATGAACACGCTGAGCCGGTGCGTCGACATTTCCAGTTCGGCGAGCCGCTTGCGCTCGGTCATGTCGCGCGTGATCTTGATGAAGCCGGCCAGCTGGCCCCCACGATCGCGCACGGCCGTGATCGTCACGCTGGCCCAGAACAGCGAACCGTCCTTGCGCACGCGCCAGCCTTCGTCCTCGAAACGGCCGTGCACGCTCGCTTCGCGGAGCCCGAGCGCGGGCCGGCCCGCGGCGATCGCGTCGGGCGGATAGAAGCGCGAGAAATGGTGGCCGATGATCTCGGTGGTGCGATAGCCCTTGATGCGCTCCGCGCCCGCGTTCCAGGTCGCGACGTTGCCTTGCGGATCGAGCATGAACACCGCGTAATCGGTGATCGCACCGACGACGGTTTCGAAGCGGAACTCGGCGAAGCGATGCAGCAGATCGCGTGCATCGGCGGGGCCGAGCGGCGGAGGTAATTCGGAAATGGCGTCGTCTTTGTTCATCGAACCTAGGTCAAATGAGGGCGGCTTCGGGCCAACCCGGCCGCGCCTGGCGGGGCCGGCAGCGGCAATTCGAACCGGATTGAGTCGCTCGAAAGCATACGGGAACCCGATTCACCTGATCAATGGGTGCGCATAGTGCATGCCGCGTGTGGGATGACGCGGCCGAAACGGCTGCCGGCCGCCCGATCGCCGCAGACGCGGCATGCCGATTGCGTCGTGGTCCGACCGGCGCTACACGGGCGCATCGGGCACGCAGACGGTCCTGCGGCCCGGCGGAACACGAGGACATCGACATGAACAGTACACTGAATCCCGATAACGAGCCGGTCGGCCCGGACGACGGGAACGCGTCGCGCGGCCGCGATGGCCGCGCGCTGGGCCCGAGCGACTCGTCCGACAGCGGTAGCGACACGGCCGGCGCGCGGCGCCATCCGTTCGACATCGATTCGCCGCTCGACGAGCACGCGCTGGAGCGCGGCGACGCGGCGCTCGACAGCGATACGGACCGGGCGGGCACCGGCGAGCGCGCGTCGGCGGACGGCGATGCGGGGCTCGAGGACGCCGCGGATATCGAGCCGGACCGCACGGAACGATTCGACGAGGCCGGTGGCCTTGAGGACCCGGACGAGCCGACAGGCCCGGGCACCGGTGGCGCATAGGGCCCGATACGGAGCCGTTCCGCGCAAAAACTGCAATCGCGTTGCAGATAGGGGCGGCAGCCGGCGCCGGTTGCTGGCGTTCGACCGGAGACCGCCCAAGAACACGGAGAAGCCGCGCGCGGTGTAAACCGACGAGCCGCGGCGAGTCGCCCACCGGCCTCGACGTGTCGATCGCCGCCGGCGACCGCGGCACGCGATTTGCAAGCGATCGAACCACGCGCGCCGCGCTGCGGCATGGAGCCGTGCGCGGCACTGGGGCGCGCAAGGAGGACACGATGCAACGACGATATCCGGGACGGCAAGCCGAACGCAGCGGGCCGCCCGACTGGCAGGAACGCGGCGAACGTGCGTACCGGGGCGGCGAGCGCGACTTTCGCGGCGACGAAACCCGGCGGCACGACGCCGACTATGAATCCGCATACCGGCGCTTCGCGAGCGAGAACGTCGGCCCGGAAGACTGGGGCAGCGAATGGAGCGAACGCTCGGCGCGCACGTCGGCCGAGCGGCGTCCGGGCGATGTCGGCGACTGGCGCGACGCGCCGGGCGGGTCGCGCGATCCGGAGTGGGAAGCCGAGCGCGGCTACGGCAACCGCGGTCGTCGCATGGAAGGCGGCGAGGGCCGCGAAGGTCGCGAAGGCCGGTATGGTGGCGATCAGCCGGGGTTCCGCGAGCATTACCGGATGGGCGGGTACGGCGGCGAGCGCGACCATGATCCGCGCGATCCACGCGATCCGCGCCGTACCGATGCGCAACGCGAAGCCATGCGCCAGCGCCGTGGCCCGAAAGGCTATACACGCTCGGACGAGCGCATTCGCGAGGACGTGTGCGAGCGGCTTGCGCACGCGCTCGACATCGACGTGAGCGACGTGTCCGTGCAAGTGCGCGACGGCCGCGTCGAACTGGACGGAACCGTGCCGTCGCGCTGGATGAAGCACGACATCGAGGACATCGCCGACGGCTGCATGTGCGTGCGCGACGTCGAGAACCGCGTGCGGGTGCGCCGCGACGATGACGAACACCAACCGGGCACGGTGCTGCATCCGTCCCAACGCACCGTCACGCCGACGCAGCCCGCCGTGCGCGACCCCGAACCGGGCAGCGGCACCGGCCGCGACCGCGAATCGCACCATTGACGGCCGATGCTCGGGACGACCCGACCACGGACCCAGGCATCGCGCGCATGACGGCCGGCACCGACGAGCTGACGCGCGACGGCCGCGACCCGCGCGGCAACGGCGCGCGCCCTGACCGCCACGGCGATTCCCGCGACAGTCGCGAGCGCGACACACGCGGGTTGCGCATGCGCATCGCGCTCGAGCTGTGGCGCGCGATCCGCCATTACCGCACGCGCGTGTTCGCCGCGATCGTGCTGCTGGTGCTCGCGAAGGCGGCGGCCGTATCGGTGCCGCTGCTGCTGAAGGATATCGTCGACGGGTTCGGTCGCGCGACCGGCCAGCCGATCGCGCTGCCGGTGCTGCTGCTGTTCGCGTATGCGGTCGTGCGCTTCGCGGCGAACGCGCTGAACGAAGTGCGCGACATGACCTTCGTGCAGGTCACGCAGCACACGGTCGCGTCGTTTACCGTGCGCACGTTCGGCCACCTGCACCGGCTCGGCGCGCGCTTTCATTCGCAGCGCGAGACGGGCATGGTCGTGCGCGATCTCGAGAAAGGCACGGCCGGCATCGCGTACCTGCTCGGCGTCGCGGTGTTCACGATCGTGCCGACCGCGATCGAGATCGGCTCGGTGCTGGTGATCGTGATCAGCAAGTACGGCGGCGGCTTCACCGCGATCATCCTCGTCACGTTCGCCGTCTACGCGGCGTACACGACCGTGTTCACCCGCCGGCGGACGCGCTACCAGCGCCGCGTGAACGCGCTCGAGGCCGAATCGAACTCGCGCGTGGTCGACAGCCTGCTCAACGTCGATACCGTCAAGTACTTCGCGCGCGAGGATGTCGAGCGCAGCCGGCTCGAACGCGTGCTCGACGATTGGCGCGAGGCCGGTGTCGAGAACCAGTACGCGCTGTCGACGCTGCACATCGGGCAGAGCGCATGCATCGGCGCGGGCATCGCTGCGGTGATGCTGCTCGCCGGCCAGTATGTCGCGCGCGGCACGATGACGGTCGGCGACCTCGTGCTGATCAACGCATACATCATCCAGATCAGCCTGCCGCTGAACGCGCTCGGCTTCGTGTTCCGCGAGGCGAACGATGCGATGACCAATATCGAACGCCTGTTCGGGCTGCTCGATGCGCGCGGCCAGCCGGGCGAGGACGGCGACGCGCCGGGCGCGCAGCCGCTCGCGGTGCGCGGCGGCGCGATCGAGTTCGAGCATGTCGACTTCAGCTACGAGCCGAGCCGGCAGATTCTGTGGGATGTATCGTTTCGCATCGAGCCCGGGCAGTTGGTCGCGGTGGTCGGCGGCAGCGGCTCGGGGAAGTCGACGCTCGCGCGGCTGCTGTTCCGGCTCTACCAGCCCGACGCCGGCACGATCCGGATCGACGGCCAGGACCTGCGGCTCGTGACCGAGCGCAGCCTGCGCGATGCGCTCGGCATCGTTCCGCAGGACACGATCCTGTTCAACGACACGCTGGCCTACAACATCGCGTACGGCAAGCGCGACGCGACGCGCGGCGACGTGATCGCGGCCGCGCGCGGCGCGCAGCTCGACACGTTCATCGAACGGCTGCCCGATGCGTACGACACGCGGGTCGGCGAGCGCGGCGTGCGGCTGTCGGGCGGCGAGCGGCAGCGCGTCGCGATCGCGCGCGCGCTGCTGAAGGCGCCGCCGATCGTCGTGTTCGACGAGGCGACGTCGGCGCTCGACACGCGCTCCGAACGCGCAATCCAGCAGGAACTGATGCGGGTCGCGCGGCACCGCACGAGCCTCATCATCGCGCACCGGCTGTCGACGATCGTCGACGCCGACCGGATCCTCGTGATGGAGCACGGCCGGCCCGTCGAGCAGGGCAGGCACGACGAACTGCTGGCGAGCGACGGCGTGTATGCGCAGATGTGGTCGCTGCAGGCGAAGCAGCGCGAGCTGGAGCGCACCGAGGCGAAATTCGCGCGGCAGCCGGTGCGGATCAATCCGCTCGTCGCGCACGTGCTCGACTCGCTGGCGGAGGCGGCCGCCCGGCGCGGCGTGCCGGTATTTCGCGAACTGTCGAACGAGGATCTCGTCGTGAAGGCCGATCCGGCCGCGCTGCGCCGCTTCGTGTGGGAGCTGTGCCGCGGCGGGATCGACGCGAGCGGCGGCGGCCAGGTCGAGGTGCGCACCGCGCGCCACGACCCGGAAGCGCGCATCACGATCACGTGCGCGGGCGTCGAGGCGCCGGAGTTGTCGCTGCTCGATCTCGAACGGCTGCAGGACACGATTGAGGATGCCGGCGGCTACGTCGTGCGCGAGCGCGACGACCACGGCGTGACGTTGCACCTGTCGCTACCGATGTGCGCGGTGGCGCCGGCATCGCTACAGGCGGCCGGTGCCGGCGCAACCGTGCCGGCGAAACCGCTCGACGGCGTGCGCATCGCATGCGTCGACGATCACGACGAGGCGCGCGAGGCGCTCACCGCGCTGCTGAAGTTTGCCGGTGCGGACGCGCGCGCGTTCGCGTCCGGACAGGCGCTGCTCGACGAACTGTGGCACGCGCGCCGCGCGGACTGGCCGGCGCTGCTCGTCTGCGACATCGACCTCGGCGACGACGAGGAAGACGGCTACACGGTGATGCGCCGGGTCCGCCAGCTCGATGCCGAACGCCCGCGCGACGGCCGCGCGCCGCTCGAGGCGCTCGCGTTGTCCGGCCATGCGCGCGAACGCGACCGCACCCGCGCGGTCGAAGCGGGTTTCCATGCATACCTGACCAAGCCCGCCGCAGCGGACGACCTGATCGCGGCGCTGCGCGCGCTCGCGTTTTCCTCCGGAGAACTCCATGCCGAACCTTCTGAATCCGACGCCCCCAGAAACCCTGACCCAGCGCCGCGGCGGTAGCGCGTTCGCCGATCGCCAGGCCGCGGTCGCGGCCGTCGAGCTGCTGCTGCCGACGTTGTCGGCCGCGTTGCAGAGCGACTTCGTCGGCGACAGCGGCTGTCTGCACATCGTGATCATGGATCCGGCGCTCGGGCCGCGCGACGCCGCATTCGAGGACGCCATCCTCTACGAGTTCTCGCTGCCCGACCCGAAGGACTGGGACGCCGACTATCGCGCCTACGCACGCGCGAAGGCGCGACTGTCGTGGGAAACCGGCCGCGACGGCCACGTCGTGCAGGCGCTGGAGCCGTACCGGCTGCGCGCGGGCGACACGAACCTGTGGGGCGGTGTCGCGCAGCACGGGATCGTGGTCGGCGTGTCGGGCGCGCAACCGTGGTTCGACGAGGCGTTCGCGGGCTGCATCGCGCACTGCCTGCGCGCGCTCGCGAAGCACCGCGCGCAGGCGACGCCGGACGCGCTCGCGATCTGAGCCCGGGCGCGCGGGCACGTTTTTACAGCCCGTTATAAAAAGGCCAGCGACCGCGCGCCGCCCCGCGACACGGCACGGGCGCGCGCGCATGGGCATGCTTCTCGCTGTACCCCTGTACCGACGCTTGTCGCGACAAGTGTCACGGCCACGATTCTGACGATTCTTCGGACGCATACAGGAGGTGCATGTGAACGCGACTCACGATCCCGCCCGCCAATCTCTTGCCGGACGCACCGCGCTCGTGACGGGCGGCGGCCGCGGCCTCGGCGAGGCCATCTGCGAGGAGCTGGCGCAACATGGCGCGCACGTGATCGTCGCCGATCTCGACGGCGACCGCGCGGCGGCCGTCGCGCAACGACTCGAGCGGCATGGCGGCCAGGCGATCGGACGGCCGCTCGACGTGCGCGACGAAGCGTCGGTGCTGCAGGTGGTGCACGACGCGCGCGAGGCGCTCGGCGATCTCGACGTGATCGTCAACAACGCGGCGATCGACGTGACCGCGCCGATCGACGACGTCAGCGTTGCAGCGTGGCAGCAGGTGATGATGACAAACCTGTTCGGCCCGTACCTGATGTGCCACGCGGCCGTGCCGATGATGAAGGCGCGCGGCAGCGGCCATATCGTCAACATCGCGTCGACGGCATCGAAGCGCGCCTGGCCGAATGCATCCGCGTATCACGCGACGAAGTGGGGGCTGCTCGGGCTGTCGCATGCGCTGCATGCGGAGTTGCGGCCGGCCGGCGTGAGCGTGTCGGCGATCGTCGCGGGCGGAATGCGCACGCCGTTCCTGCTCGACCGCTTCCCCGACATCGACGAGGACACGCTGCAGCCGCCGGAGCACGTCGCGGCCGCCGTGCGGTTCGTGCTGACGCAGCCGCCCGGCACCGTCGTGCCGGAGCTGATGGTGCTGCCGATGAAGGAGACGTCATGGCCCTGAAGCGCGAACGGCGGCTGCCGGGCGCCGTGCTGCTCGACAAGGACGGCACGCTGCTCGAGAACGTGCCGTACAACGTCGATCCCGCGCGGATGAAACTCGCGCCGGGCGCGGCGCGCGCGCTGCGCACGCTCGGCGAGACCGGCATGCCGATCGCGGTCGTGTCGAACCAGCCGGGCGTCGCGCTCGGCCGCTTTACCGAACGTGAGCTTGGCGCGGTCCGCCAGCGTCTCGCCGAACTGTTCGAAGCGAACGGCGCGGTGCTGGCGGACTTTTTTTACTGCCCGCATCACCCGGCGGGCAGCGTGCCGCGCTACACCTGCGACTGCATCTGCCGCAAGCCGCGCCCCGGCATGGTGCGCCGCGCGCTCGCGACGCTCGGCGCGGTCGCCGAATGGAGCTGGATGATCGGCGACATCCTCGATGACGTCGAGGCCGGGCGCGCCGCACGCTGCGGCACGATCCTGGTCGACTGCGGCAACGAGACCGAATGGCGGATCGATGCCACGCGCACGCCGCTCCACGTGGTCACCCGTCTCGACCTCGCCGCCGACATCGTCGTGCGCGAGGCCGTGCGCCGTCACGGCTCGTGGGTGCGGCGATGAGCGCGGCGTGGGATCGTGCACGCCAGATCCTGTGCGTGCGGCTCGACAGCCTCGGCGACGTGCTGATGACGACGCCCGCGCTGCGCGCGCTGAAGGAGAGCGGCCACGGCCGCCGGCTCACGCTGCTGACTTCGCGCACCGGCGCCGCGCTCGCGCAGCATCTGCCGATGGTCGACGACGTGTGGACGTATGACGCGCCCTGGGTCAAGCATCCGGACGCGCGCGGCGATCCGGTCGTCGATCTCGACATGATCGACCGGCTGCTGGCCGGCCACTTCGACGCGGCCGTGATCTTCACCGTGTACAGCCAGAGCCCGCTGCCGGCCGCGATGATGTGCTGGCTCGCGGGCATCCCGCTGCGGCTCGCGCATTGTCGCGAGAATCCGTATGAACTATTGACCGACCGCGTGCCGGAACCCGAGCCGGAATCGTTCGTGCGCCACGAGGTCGCGCGCCAGCTCGCGCTGGTGCGCTCGATCGGCGCGAAGACGTCCGACTGGCGGATGGCGTTCGAGCCCGGCGACGCGGCGCGCCACGCGCTGCACGCACGCCTGCGTGCCGCGCTGGAGCGCATCGGCGGGCCGCGCCGGCCGGGCTCGGCACGCGCGCGCTGGCTCGTCGTGCATCCCGGCGCGAGCGCGGCGTCGCGGCGCTGGCCGGCGGAGCGTTTCGGCGCCGCGGCCGCGCGGCTCGCGCGGCTGTTCGACGGGATCGCGGTGACGGGCAGCGCCGACGAGCGGCCGCTCGTCGAGGCCGTGTGCGAACGCGCGGGGCCGCGCGCGGTGCCGCTCGCCGGCGCGCTGCCGCTCGGCGAGCTCGGCGCGCTGATCGAGACGGCCGACCTGCTGCTGTCGAACAACAGCGGCCCCGTGCATCTCGCGGCCGCGCTCGGCACGCCGGTCGTCGACCTGTACGCACTGACCAACCCACAGCACACGCCGTGGCGTGTGCCGCATCGCGCGTTGAACGTCGATGTGCCGTGTCGCAACTGCTATCGCAGCGCATGCAACCAGCCGGGGCATCCGTGCCTGCTCGGCGTGAGCGTCGACGACGTCGTCGCGGCGACGCACGCGCTGCTGCGCGGCAGCGAGCGCCATACACAACGCGCGGCCGCGCGCGCCGCCGTACGCGGCGTCGAGCCGGTCGCCGCGAACGCATCGAACGTGATTCCCTTCGCGCACGTCATCACCAGGAGCTGACGCATGCCCGACTCCACTTACACGCTCGGCATCAACGCCGCGTTTCACGACAGCGCCGCGTGCCTCGTGCGCGACGGCGTCGTGCTCGCCGCCGCCGAGGAGGAACGCTTCACGCACGTGAAGCACGCGAAGCGGCCGGTGCCGTTTTCGACGTGGGAGCTGCCGTATCACGCGATCGACTACTGTCTCGCGGAAGCCGATATCACCCTGGCCGAGGTCGACCATGTCGCGTATTCGTACGATCCTTGGCTCGAACTCGACCGGCACGGCAACACGCCCGAGCTGACGCTGCCGCTGGCGCCGTCCGCGCACGCGCCGCGTGCCGATGGCGCGTCGCCCTGGCATCCGCTGTTCCTGTCGTCGATCGTGAACGCGCCGCGCCAGCTCGCGGGCGGCGCGCCGCATCACCTGCAGCGGCGCTTTCGCGGCGTCGCGCACGACGGCCCGTTCCGCTGGCACTTCATCGAGCACCATCTCGCGCACGAGGCAAGCGCGTTTCTCGCGGCGCCGTACGACCACTGCGCGGTGATGACGCTCGACGGGCGCGGCGAACGCGCGACGACGAGCTACGGCGTGTTCGACGGCCAGGCTTACCGGCGGCTCGGGCAGATCAACCTGCCGCACTCGCTCGGCCTGCTGTACGAGCACGTGACGCGCTACCTCGGCTTCCTGCATTCGTCCGACGAGTACAAGGTGATGGCGCTCGCGTCGTACGGCAAGCCGGTGCTCGCCGACGAGATGCGCAAGCTGGTGAGCTACAACGGCGAAGGCCGCTACGAGGTCGTCGAGGCGGATCTGGCCGCGCGATTCGGCGCGCCGCGCGAGCGTGGCGGCCCGATCGAGCCGCATCACTGCGACATCGCCCACGCGCTGCAGGTGGTGCTCGAGGAAACGGTGTTGCAGGCGGTCGACTGGCTGGCCGCCGAGAGCGGCGAGAAGCAGCTCGCGATGGCGGGCGGCGTCGCGCTGAACTGCGTGATGAACGCGAAGATCCGCGATCGCGGGCCGTTCGACGACGTGTGGGTGCAGCCGGCCGCCGGCGACGCGGGCACCGCGCTCGGCGCCGCGTTGTGGACCGACTTCCGGATGCGCGGGATGCGCGGCGAATGGCGGATGGACCATGCGTATCTCGGACCGTCGTACAGCGACGAAGCGATCGAGGCGTTCCTGAAGGAGGCGCAGTTGCCGTACCGCCGGCTGGCCGACGTCGCCGCGCAGACGGCCGCGCTGCTCGCGGCGAACCGCGTGATCGGCTGGTTCCAGGGCCGCATGGAGTTCGGGCCGCGCGCGCTCGGCGCCCGTTCCATCCTCGCGTCGCCGATCGATCCGGACATGCAGCGCAAGCTGAACCGGATCAAGGATCGCGAGGACTTCCGGCCGGTCGCGCCGGTCGTGCTCGAAAGTCGTGCGCATCAGTGGTTCATCGGCGGGCGACGCACGCCGATGCGCGCGCCGTTCATGCTGTTCGTGTACGACGTCGCGCCCGGTGCGGAAGCGAAGATTCCGGCGGTGCGCCACATCGACGGCACCGCGCGCGTGCAGACCGTCGACGAAGCGCAGCATCCGCTGCTGCACGCGCTGTTGTCCGAGTTCGACGCGCTCACCGGCGTGCCGGTGCTCGTCAACACGTCGTTCAACACGCGCGGCGAGCCGATCGTCTGTTCGCCGCGCGACGCGATCGAATGCTTCTGGACGTCGCCGCTCGACGCGCTCGTGATCGGTTCGTTCCTGCTGGAGAAGCCGAGATGAACATGCGCGCCACGCAACTGCCGCCGGTCGTGTCGGTCGTCGTACCGACCTACCGGCGGCCCGACCTGCTCGAGCGCTGCCTCGACGCGCTGTGCGTGCAGGTGTTCGATCCGACGACCTACGAGATCGTCGTCGTCGACGACGACCCGGCCGGCAGCGCGCGGGCCGTCGTCGACGCGTGCCGTACCCGCGTGGCCGACGTGCCGGTGATCCGCTACATGACCGCGCCCGATACACAGGGGCCGGCCGGCGCGCGCAACGTCGGCTGGCGCAGCGCGCGCGGCGCGCTGATCGCGTTCACCGACGACGACACGATTCCCGATCCGACCTGGCTGCGCCACGGCGCGGCCGCGCTGCAGGCCGAGCCGTCGGCGGCAGCAGCGGCCGGGCGCATCGACGTGCCGCTGCGGCCGCGCCCGACCGACTACGAACGCGACGCGGCCGGCCTCGCGCACGCGGAATTCGCGACCGCGAACTGCTTCGTGCGGCGCGCAGCGCTCGAACGCGTCGGCGGTTTCGACGAACGCTTCACGCGCGCGTGGCGCGAGGACGCGGACCTGATGTTCGCGCTGCGCGAGCATGCGGGGCCGATCGTCGAGGCCGACGCCGCGCGGATCGTGCATCCGGTGCGCCCCGCGCGCTGGGGCGCGAGCATCGGCCAGCAGTCGAAGGTGTATTTCGACGCGCTGCTGTACAAGAAGCATCGCGCGACCTACCGGCGTCATATCCGGCCGATGCCGCCGTGGAACTACTACGCGGCCGTGCTGTTCGCACTCGGCGCGATGGGCTGTTTCGCGGCCGGCTGGCGCACGGCGGGCATCGCGTGCGCGCTCGCTTGGGGGGTGATTACCGCCGCGTTCTGCGCGAAGCGGCTGCGCGGCACGCGGCTCACGCCGTCGCATGTCGCCGAGATGATCGTCACGTCGATCGCGATTCCGCCGGTGTCGCTGTACTGGCGCATGCGCGGCGCGTTTCACTTCCGGGTGTTCTTCCTATGAGTTTCGATTCCGCTTCATCGTCCGGCCCGAGCCGCATCGCGGTATTTCGCGCGCTGCAGCTCGGCGACATGCTGTGCGCGGTGCCGGCGCTGCGCGCGCTGCGGCGCGGCGAGCCGGATGCGCGCATCACGCTGATCGGGCTGCCGTGGGCGCGCGAATTCGCGTCGCGCTTCTCCGACTACATCGACAACTTCATCGCGTTTCCGGGCGCGCCGGGCCTCGGCGAGCAGCCGGAAGCCGACGCAGCCGCGCGCGAGGCGTTCGTCGCGGAATGCCGTGCGCGCGACTTCGATCTCGCGATCCAGCTGCACGGCAGCGGCGCGCAGACCAACGCGATCGTCGCTTCGCTCGGCGCGACGCGCACCGCCGGCTTCGTGCCGCCCGACGGCGGCGCGACCGCGCTCGACTGCCAGGTTCCCTGGCGTGACGGCGAGCCCGAGGTCACGCACTGCCTGTCGCTGACGCGCAAGCTCGGCTATCCGGACTGGGGCGACTACCTCGAATTCCCGCTCGGCGGGCTCGACTACGCGCTCTGGCATGTGCTGTGCGAAGAACACGCGCTCGATCCGGGCCGCTACGTGATCGTCCATCCGGGCGCGCGGATGGCGTCGCGGCGCTGGCCGGTCGAGCGTTTCGCGAACGCCGCGCGGCAGCTCGCGGCCGACGGCTGGCAGATCGTGCTGACCGGCACGCGCGCGGAAATCGCGCTGGCCGCCGCATTCGCCGAGCACCTCGGGCGGCCGTGCGTGAATCTGTGCGGGCGCACGCCGCTCGGCGCGCTGGCCGCGCTGATCGGTCGCGCGCGGCTGCTGCTGTGCAACGACACGGGCGTGTCGCATGTCGCGGCGGCGCTCGGCACGCCGAGCATCGTCGTCGCCTGCGGCAGCGATACGGCGCGCTGGGCGCCGCTCGATGCCGACCGTCATCGCGTGATCGCGAACTACCCGGCTTGCCGGCCGTGCATGTTCGACACCTGCCCGTACGGGCACGAATGCGCGAATGCGATCGGCGTCGACGACGTGATGGAACGGGCGGGCGAACTGCTCGCGGAGGAGAGACGTCATGTCACGTAAGCGGTTGCGCGTGCTCACCTGGCACGTGCATGGCAACTATCTGTATTACCTGTCGCAGGCGCCGCACGATTTCTACCTCGTGACGAAGCCGCAGCATCCGCCCGGCTATGCGGGTCGGGTCGGGCATCTGCCGTGGGGCGACAATGTGCACGAGGTGAGCGTCGAATGCGTGCGCGACACCGAGTTCGACTGCGTGCTGTACCAGCATCACCGGCACTACGAGCAAGACCGGCTGCGATTGCTGAGCGACGCGCAGCGGGCGTTGCCCGCGCTGTTCGTCGAGCACGATCCGCCGCGCGAGCATCCGACCGACACGCTGCATCCGGTGCAGGATCCGAACATGTTGCTGGTGCACGTGACGCCGTTCAACGCGCTGATGTGGGACAACGGTGTCACGCCGACGCGCGTGATCGAGCATGGCGTGCTGCTGCCCGACGGCATCGAGTATCGCGGCACGCTGCCCAAGGGCGTGACGGTCGTGAACAACCTCGCGCGGCGCGGGCGGCGGCTCGGCGCGGACCTGTTCGAGGTCGTGCGCCACAGCGTGCCGCTCGATCTGGTCGGGATGGGCTCGACCGACCTCGGCGGCATCGGGGAAGTGCCGAATCCGGCGCTGCCGCAGTTCCTGTCGCACTACCGGTTCTTCTTCAATCCGATCCGCTACACGAGCCTCGGGCTCGCGGTGATCGAGGCGATGATGATCGGGCTGCCGATCGTCGCGCTCGCGACGACCGAGATGGCGCAGCTCGTGAAGAGCGGTTCGAATGGTGTCGCCGATACGCGGCCCGACGTGCTGATCGATGCGATGCGCATGCTGATCCGCGATCCGGAACTCGCGCGCGAGTGGGGCGCGGCGGCGAAGCGCGACGCGTGCGAGCGGTTCGGTATCGAGCGCTTCGCGCGCGACTGGGACAACGCATTGCGCGACGTCGCGTCGTAGAGTGAACGGGGCCCTGATCGACGCGATGCAGCCCGTGAAGCGGGCGCGCTTAGGCGTTCGACGGGCTGGCCGGCGAGGGCGCGCTCGCGGCGCTGGTGGTGGTGCTGCTGCTGCCGCTCGTGCCGGTGGCGCTACTCGCGCCCGACGTCGACGCGGCGGTGCCGTTCGTCGCGTTGCGCTCGTGTTCGGGCAGCAGCGCGAGGCGGTTGTACAGCGTCTTCAGGCTGATGCCGAGCGCCTTCGCGGTGCGCGGCTTGTCGCCGTTGAAATGACGCAGCGACGCGACGATGAAACGCTGCTGCGTATGCGCGAGTGTCGTGCCGATATGCAGCGTCATCGCGTTGTGACGCACTTCCTCGCGCGGCGGCAGCCGGCGCGGCAGCTGCAGTTCGATCTGGTCGTCCGCGAGGATGAACGCACGCTCCAGCGCGTTGCGCAACTCGCGCACGTTGCCGGGCCACGTGTACGCGCGCAGCGCCTTCATCGCCTGCATCGACAGGCGCTTGCGCGTGCGGTGCCGCGCGTTCAGCCGCTCGACGATCTGCAGCGCGATGTCGCCGACGTCGTCCTCGCGCTGCCGCAGCGCGGGCACGTGCAGCGCGATCGTCGCGATCCGGTAGAACAGGTCCTCGCGCAGCCGGCCGCTGCGCACGGCCTCGACCGGATCGTGATGGGTGGCCGCGACGATCCGCACGTCGAGCGGAATCGCCTCGTGGCCGCCGACCCGCACGATCGTGTTCGATTCGAGCGTGCGCAGTAGTTTCACCTGCAATTCCGCGGGCATTTCCGCGATTTCGTCGAGAAACAGCGTGCCGCCGCGCGCGGCTTCGAACATGCCCACATGTTGCGCGACGGCGCCGGTGAAGCTGCCTTTTTCATGTCCGAACAAATGGGACTCCGCGATGTCTTTCGGAATCGCCCCGCAGTTGACGGGCACGAACGGGCCGCGCCGGCGCGGGCTCATGTCGTGGATCAGCCGCGCGACGATGTCCTTGCCGGCACCGCTTTCGCCGACCACGAGCACACTCACGCGCGTCGCGGCGACGCGCGAAATTTTCAGCAGCAAGTCCTGGATGGTTCGCGAACGGCCGAACAGCCGCGTGCCGTCATCGTCGGATTTCGACATGGGTGTTATCGCATTGGGAAATTTTGACCGAAGCCGCCGAGACAAGGTGAAAAAATGACGTGGTATACGCCGTTTTTCACGTAGAAAGCATACCTCTTATACGAGAGACCGCAGATTGAATCTGGCAATGCGATCGTCGCGGGCGGATAGATTTATTCGATGAGCGGCGAACGCATCACACGCCTCTTCTATACTGCTAAGCAGTCGTTTGTCATGGCAGGACAACTTGTCTGCTTGTTCGTATGCGGTGCGATCGTAGTGCCGGAGCCCCGGCGTCGTACCCCGCATCGCATGCCCGCCGCGGTTTCGGTCGATGTTCGAGCCGGCCGCATCACAAGGAGCTTCGATGCCTTATGTCCTGATTGTCGAAGACGACGCCGATACGCGCGCGATGCTTGCGGCACTTGCGCAGTCGCAGCAGCTTGCATGCGACACGGCCGCGACGCTCGAAGAAGCGCGCACGCTCGTCTCGACGAATACCCCCGATCTGGTGCTTTGCGACCTCGTGCTGCCGGACGGCAACGGAATGGATCTGTTCGACGCTTTGCCCAAACGCGGGCATTGCGAAATGGTGCTGACCACCGGCCACGCGAGCCTCGAAACCGCGATCGACGCATTGCGGCGCGGCGCGTCCGACTACCTGGTGAAGCCGCTCAACATGCAGCGGCTGAACAGCATCTTCGCGCGCGTGCCGCGCACCACCGCGCTGCATGAGGAAATCGCCGAGCTGCGCTCCGAGCTGCAACGCCTCGGCCGCTTCGGCCGGATGCTCGGCAGCTCGCCCGCGATGCAGGCCGTCTACGACGCGATCGGCCGCGTCGCGCGTACCGAAGCGTCGGTGCTGCTCACCGGCGAATCGGGCACCGGCAAGGAGCTCGCCGCGCAAACCGTGCACGACCTGAGCCTGCGCCGCCGTGGCCCGTTCCTCGCGGTGAACTGCGGCGCGATCGCCGCGAACCTCGTCGAAAGCGAAATGTTCGGCCACGACCGCGGCAGCTTCACCGGCGCGGAACGGCAGCACAAGGGCTTCTTCGAGCGCGCGGACGGCGGCACGCTGTTCCTCGACGAAATCACCGAGATGCCGGTCGAATCGCAGGTCAAGCTGCTGCGCGTGCTCGAAACCGGGCGGCTCACGCGGCTCGGCTCGACGCGCGAGATCGACGTCGACGTGCGCATCGTCGCCGCGACCAACCGCGATCCGGAAGCCGCGATGGCGGACGGCAAGCTGCGGCCCGACCTGTATCACCGGATCAACGTGTTTCCGATCCCGCTGCCGTCGCTCAGGGAGCGCGGCGACGACATCCCGATGCTCGCCGACGCGTTCCTGCAACGCTACAACGAGGAAAGCGGCCGCAACCTGCGCTTCGCGCCGGCCGCGCGCGAAGCATTGAAGTCGTACGCATGGCCCGGCAACGTGCGCGAGCTGCGCAACTTCGTGCAGCGCGCGAGCATCTTCAGCGACGCCGACGTGATCGACACGCTGCCGCCGCCGATCATGGACGAACTGTCGAGCATGGTCGAGTCGCACGAAGATCGCGTGACGGTGCCGTTCGGCACGCCGCTCGAGGAGGTCGACCGCAAGCTGATCCTCGGCACGATCGCGCAATGCGGCGGCGTGAAGGCGCAGGCGGCCGAAGTGCTCGACGTCAGCCTGAAAACGATTTACAACCGGCTCGCGCAATTGGAAGACGAAACGGAAAAGCCGGACTCCTGATGCGCCGAGCGCTGCGCTCATGCGCGTGCGCGCGTGCGGCGGCGCTCGGCGTCGTCCACGCGGCGGCGCATGCGCTCGACTTCCGGCGGAATCGCATGCCGCTCGCGCAGGATCCACGGCAGCCCGGCGAGCGCAGGCGTGACGCCGCGTTCCCGCCACAGGCGCGGCAGCATGCGCAGCGTATGCGCGAGCGCGGCGCCGGCCGGCCATCGGAGCCATGCGGTCCATACCGCGTTGCGGGTCGACACGCTCGCGCGCGCGTGCACGTCGCGCTGCTTCGAAGGGTAATGATGAACCGTCAGGTGCGGTGCATACACGAGCCACGCGCCTGCGCGATACAGGTCGAGCGCGAGCAGCGCTTCCTCGCCGCCGAGGAAGTAGCGCGGATGATAGCCGCCCGCCTTCACGAACGCGTCGCGCCGGAATGCGGTCGCGCCGGCCAGCAATCCGAGGATCGGGCGCCCCGGCAGCGCGACGCTCGCGTCCAGCGGGCTGTCGGCCATCAGCCGGCAGGTCGGGTCTTCGCGCTGTTCCGGGCCGACCAGCACGCGCGCGGTGACGGCCGCGACGTGCGGATACGCGTCGAGCAGGTTCGCGGCTTCGGCGAGCGAGCCGGGCGCCCACCACGTGTCGTCGTCGCAGAACGCGACGTGGCGTGTGCGCGCGACGGCCACGCCGAGATTGCGGCCGGCCGCGCCGAGATTGGCTGGCGCATGCACGAGCGCCACGTGCTGGAAGCGGTTGCGCACGAGTGCGGCGGTATCGTCGTCCGAGCCGTTGTCGACGACGACGATCGCGGGCCGGTCCGGCATGTCCGAGAGCCGTGCGAGCGTGCGAGCGAGTTCCGCCGCGCGCCGGTAGGTCAGCACGACCGCGGTTACGCGCGCTTCGCGCGGCGGCAGCGCGACACGCGGCGGCGTTACGCGGACACGTTGTCGCATTCGAGCCGCCAGTACGTTTCGGGTTCACGGAGATCGGCGCGCATATGAGGCTCGAACAGCGCAATCTGGCTCGCATACGCGTCGACGGCGGAGGCCTTCGCTGCCGCGCCGTCGGTGCGGTTGCCGGCCGGCGGCCCGACCGGGTGACCGATCCAGCCGTGCTCGCGCCAATCGATCACGCGCTTCGCCATCAACCCGTCGATCCGCCGATACGGCACATCCTCGTAGAAGCGCCAGACGCGCGTCGCGTCGCCCAAGCTGCTGTTGTCGCGCAGCAGCGTCAGCACCGCCTGCTGCACCTGGATGTGATCGCGGTGAAACAAGCCGGCCGGCGCGAGCACACCGAAGCCCGGGTGCGCGTCGATCGTGTCGGCGAGACGCGCGGCGATGGCCGTCGACGCGGCCCGCGTGCCGTACTGATCATCGAGGAAGTCAAGCCATACCGGCTGCGCGCCGAGTATCGCGAGCGCGCGGCGGTCTTCGTCGCGGCGGCTGCGCACCGCTTCGTCGGCGGTGCGAAAGCCGGCGCGGCGATCCCACGGCGGCGCGTCCGATCCGCGCGCGGGAATCCCGGCGAAGACCGTGACGACCACCGAGCCCGGGGCCTGCGCGAGCAACTGCCCGCAACTGAAGGCGGCATCGTCGAGATGCGGCGAGATGACGAGCCAGCGTGTCGGAGCGGTCATGTTTTTCAAAGTCTCCCTGGTATCGAGTGCGAGCGGCCGAGCGGACGGAGCCGGCCGGCGGGCATGCGGGCAAGCATGCGGCATGCCCGTGTGTTCGCCCGTTGCCGGGTGCCGTCGAGCTTCCGGCAGGAGCGAGTCCGATGAGTGAAATTGCACGGCCGCAGGCCGGAAATTACGCAACCGCCGTGATGCTCGTCGCGACCGCGACCGTGCTGCAAACGCTGGCGATCCGCTTCGGGGGCGTGAACCTGCCGCTGATCCTGTATTACCCGCTGCTCGCCGGCGCCGCGTGGGCCACGTCGTTCCTGTTCGGGATCCTGTCGACCGTGCTCAGCGGGCTGCTGGTCTGGACGCTGTTCCTGTCCGATGCGTCCGCGTATACCGGGCCGCTGCCCGACCGCCTCGTGCGTCTCGGCATCTTCATGCTGGTCGGCGTGCTGGTGTGCGCGATCGCGGCGAGGCTGCGGCACACGCGGCGCACGAACGATCTGGCATACCGGCGCGAGGCCGCCGCGCGGCGGCAACTCGACGCCGTGCTGCAGGCGTTGCCGGAGGGCGTGATCGCGACCGATGCGCAAGGCTGCATAACCTACGTGAACGCGGCGGCGATTGCGCTGGCCGGCGGCGCGCTTGAGGATGCGGCGGGCCGCCCTGTGCGCGACGTGCTGCACGTGTTCGATCGCGACGACCGGCGCGTGCAGCCGACGCCGCTCGAGCGCGCGCTCGCCGGCGCGCATGCGCTGTCCGACCGGCACTGGCTGCACGGCGCCGACGGCAGCCCGCCGGTGCCGATCGTCGAGGCCGCGTCGCCGATCGTCGACGCGCACGGCAACCTCGACGGCGCAGTGCTGTTGCTGCGCGATGCGGGTACGGAGCGCGCGTTGGCGGAGGTGTCGCGCCTGCAGCGCGCGGTGGTCGATGCGTCGCCGGACGCGATCGTCGGGATCGACCGCGAGGGCCGCATCGTCAGCTGGAATCCGGCCGCGCAGCGGATCTTCGGGTATGACGAAGCCGACGCGCGCGGGCGTCCGCTCGAAACGCTGGTCGCGATGCGCTGGCTGCGGCGCAATCCGCTCGCCGATTCGTTCGACGCGATGCGCGAAGCGGTCGGCCCGCTCGAATTGCTGTGCGTGCGCCGCGACGGCCGGCGTTTTCGCGCAACGGTGTCCGCGGGCCCCGTGCGCGGCGGCGCGCGCAGCTGCGTGGCGCTGTCGCTGACGCTGCGCGAGACGGGCGCGCAGCGCCGGCGCGACCTGCGCACGCAGCGCTCGCTGCAGGGCGCACGCGACGCGCGCGATCGGGCCGATACGTCGAATCGTCTGAAGGACGAATTGCTCGCGACCGTGTCGCACGAACTGCGCACGCCGCTGAACGTGATCTACGGCTGGATCGAGGTGCTGCGCAATACGCGCGACGACGCGCTGGAACAGCAGGCGATCGATGCGATCGACCGCAGCGCGCGTTCGCTGACGCGCATGGTGGGCGACATCCTCGACGCGTCGTCGCTCGCGACCGGCAAGCTGCGGATCGATCCGATGCCGGTCGACGTGGTGCGGCTCTTCTCCGATACGGTGGGCGCGTTCCAGACGGCCGCGTCGTCGGCCGGCATCGTGCTCGAGTTCGAGTGCGCGGCGAGCGCCTGCGTGGTGTCGGGCGACGCGGAACGCCTGCGGCAGATGCTCGCGAATCTCGTATCGAACGCGCTGAAATTCACGCCGGGCGGCGGCGCGGTGACGGTCACGCTGTCGCGCGACGACGCGCATGCGGTGCTGGTCGTCGCGGACACCGGGCAGGGCATTCCGCCCGCGTTCATTCCCCATGTATTCGACATGTTCCGCCGTGCGGACGATTCGCCCGCGTCGCCGCGGCGCGGGCTCGGGCTCGGCCTGTCGATCGTGCGCCACATCGCCGGGCTGCACGGCGGCCAGGTGCGGGTCGAAAGCGAGGGCCGCAATCGCGGCGCCACCTTCACGGTGACGCTGCCGGCCGGCTGGCAGCCGTCCGGCGCGATGGCGTGGGGCATCGTGCAGGCCGACGGCCGGCGCGACCGGCTGATGCTCGATGCGCAGCGCATCCTGATCGTCGACGACGACGCGACCACGCGCGCGAGCCTGACAGCCGCGCTGACGACGCTCGGCGCGGCCATCTCGATCGCGTCGTCGGGCCGCGAAGCGCTCGCAGTGGTCGCCAATCTTCAGCCGACCGTCGTGCTGTCCGATCTCGCGATGCCCGACGGCGACGGCTTCTGGCTGCTCGACGCGTTGCGGCACGGCCATGCGCACGGCGCGACGCCGCGCGACCTGCGCGTGCTGGCCGTCACGGCCCACGCGGGCCCCGCCGACGAACGGCGCGCGCTCGAAGCGGGGTTCGACGGCTTTCTGTGCAAGCCGGTCGACGTGCGCGAGCTGGCGCACAAGATCGCGGACGTGACGCAGCGCGACGGCTGATGCGTGATGTGCACCGGCCGTCGCGGCGGCGCGCGCGGTAACGGCGGTTCAAGTCATCGTATCGATCCTCAGGTTGCCGCCGTCGGCCGGTTCTGCGTGCTGATCTGCGCGAGCATGTGCGACGCGATCTGCGTGCTGCGCACGAGGTCGCCCGGCTCGTGATGGATCGCCTGCCGATGGATGAAATACCGCGCGGTATGCGCGAGCCCGGTCGCGAGCGGCGTCGTCGCTCGCCAGCCGAGACGCCGGTGCGCGACCTCGAGATCGGGCCGCCGCTGGCGCGGATCGTCGGACGGCAGCGGGCGGAACTCGATCGGGACCGTCGCGCCGACGATCCTCACGACCTCGCGCGCGATATCGATCATCGCGATCTCGTCGTCGCTGCCGAGGTTCACCGGCTCGCACGCGTCGCCGGGCTCGTTCATCAGACGGATCAGCGCGTCGACCATGTCGTCGACATAGCAGAACGAGCGCGTCTGCCGGCCGTCGCCGTAGACGGTCAGCGGCTCGCCGGCCAGCGCCTGCGTGATGAAGTTCGACACGACGCGCCCGTCGGCCGGATGCATGCGCGGTCCGTACGTATTGAAGATGCGTGCGATCCGCACGTCGACGCCGTACTGCCGGTGATAGTCCATGAACAGCGTTTCCGCGCAGCGCTTGCCTTCGTCGTAGCACGCGCGCACGCCGATCGGGTTGACGCGGCCGCAGTAGTGCTCGTCCTGCGGGTGTACGTCGGGGTCGCCGTACACCTCGCTCGTCGACGCCTGCAGGATGCGCGCCTTCACGCGCTTCGCGAGGCCGAGCAGGTTGATCGCGCCGTGCACGCTGGTCTTGGTCGTCTGCACCGGGTCGCGCTGGTAATGCACCGGCGACGCGGGGCACGCGAGGTTGTAGATCTCGTCGACCTCGACGTACAGCGGAAACGTCACGTCGTGGCGCATCAGCTCGAAGTTCGGTGCGTCGAGCAGGTGCGCGATGTTGTCCTTCGTCCCCGTATAGAAATTGTCGACGCACAGCACGTCGTGCCCGGACGTCACGAGGCGTTCGCATAGATGCGAACCGAGAAAGCCGGCGCCGCCGGTGACGAGTACGCGTTTGCGATCGTAGCCCTTCATCATGCATTCTCCTTGCGGTTCGCGAGTACGGCCGGCGTCGCGGCGACGGGGGTGCGCCGGCTGCTGGCCGCCGTGCCGGCGCGCTGCGGATGCGCGACGTCGCGGTAGATGTCGACGAGGCGATCGGCCACGCCGCGCCACGTATAGAAGCGGTGCGCGCGCAGGTAGCCGGCGCGGCCGAGCGCGTCGCACAGGTCAGGGCGCGCGCGCAGCTGCACGAGCCGCTGGGCGAGCGCGGCCGGATCGCGCGGCGGCACCAGGTAGCCGGTCACGCCGTCGTCGACCGTGGTGCGGATGCCGCCGACGTCGCTGCCGATCACCGGCGCCGCGCAGGCCATCGCCTCGACCGGCGTGATGCCGAACGGCTCGTACCACGGCGTCGTCACGAACACGTCGGCCGCGCTGTAGTACAGGTGCAGCACATCGCGCTCGCGCCGGCCGACGAAGATCACGCGTTCCGCGATGCCGGTGTCGTGCGCGAGCGCGGCGAGCCGCGCGAGTTCCGGATCGCGGGCCGGATCGGGCGTCGCGTGGCTGCCGCCGACGATATAGAGCCGCGTCGGCCGCTGCGGGTCGCGCGGCATGCGCGCCAGCGCGTCGATCACGGTGTCGATCCCCTTGCGCGGCACGAGCCGCCCGAGCTGCAGCACGACGAACGCGTGCTGCGGCCAGCCGAGCTGCGCGCGCGCGTCGGCGCGCGGTACCGGCCGGAATTCGCGTGCATCGAACCCGCACGGCACGATGTCGATGCGCGCGGCGTCCGCGTGATAGTGCGTGGTCAGGTCGAGCGCATCCTGCGGGCATTCGGCGATCAACCGGTCGGAGCGGTGCGCGAGCGTGTCCTCGATCGCGAAGCGTTCATCGGGAAAGCCGTCGGCCGCGCCCTGATGCAGCCGCCGCACGCGCCCGAGCGCATGGAACGTCGTGACGAGCGGAATGCCGAGGCGCTTCTTCACGCGCAGCGCGGCCTCGCCCGACATGAAGAAGTTCGCGTGCATCACGTCGACCGGATCGGCTTCGCGCCGCATGCGCGCGATCATGTAGTCGGCGAACGCACCCATATACGGCAGCAGCCGCTCCTTCGGCACGTCGACCGGCGGGCCGGCCGGCACGTGAATCACGCGCATGCGCGGGCCGATCTCCACGACTTCGGGCAGGTGCGCATTGTCGCAACGCGTGTAGACATCGACGTCGAGGCCGCGCTCGGCCAGTTGCTTCGCGACGTTCGCGACGTAGATGTTCTGTCCGCCCGCATCCACGCCGCCGATCACTCCCAGCGGCGACGCATGTTCACTGATCAACGCAATTCTCTGCATGGTGTTGCTCCGGTGGTCGAGGCCGCGCCCGACGGGCCCCGTTGCGCCCCGGTTCGGCAATCGGCATGCCCGGGGTTTTGCGGGCGAATCCCCCCATCGATGCGCCGAAAAATTTACAACGCGTTGGATGAAAGGGCGTCTGATCGCCGTGTCGCGCGCCCATCCGGTGGATAGCGCGCGGCACGCGATTTGCGCCGTGTCGATACCCGCCGGCCATGCCGGCCTCACGATAGGAGGTCACGATGAAGGTATTCCCGCTGCAAGCCCGCGCACCGCGCTTTCGCCGTCGTCCCGCGACGCGCCTCGGGATGGCGGTCGCGATCGCCGCGGCCGTCGCCTGCACGGCCGTCGCGCCGAACGTGTTCGCCGCCGGCGACGACGGCGCATCGTCATCCATGTCGTCGTCGACGCATACGAGCACCGGCGCGAAGATCCGCGACGCGACCATCACGACCAAGGCCAAGGCCGAACTGGTCGGCACGAGCGGCCTGTCGGCCGGCGACATTCACGTGAAGACGCGTCACGGCATCGTGATGCTCACCGGCAGCGTGCCGGACGAACAGCAGCGCACGCAGGCGGTGAGCGTCGTCAAGCAGATCGAGGGCGTGCAGGACGTGCGCGACCAGTTGACCATCCGCCCGAAATAACCGCGGCCCCGTGAAAGGAGTCCACTGATGAAGTGCATGCTCAAACCGGTCGGCGAGCAGACGATCGTGATCACGGGCGCCACGAGCGGCATCGGCCTCGTCACCGCGCGCAAGGCGGCACGGCGCGGGGCGAAGCTGGTGCTGTTCGCGCGCAACGAGGACGCGCTGAACACGCTGTGCGAGGAAATTCGCCAGCATGGCGGCCTCGCGGTGCCGGTCGCCGGCGACGTCGGCAATGTCGAGGATCTGCAGCGCGCGGCCGCGAAGGCGGCCGATACCTATGGCGGCTTCGACACGTGGGTCAACAACGCGGGCGTGTCGATCTTCGGCACGGCGGCCGCGGTGCCGCTCGAGGATCAGCGCCGGCTGTTCGACACCAACTACTGGGGCGTCGTGCATGGCTCGCTCGTCGCATCGGACCATTTCCGCCGCAAGAGCGATTTCCATGGCGGCGCGATCATCAACATGGGCAGCGAGGCGTCCGACGCGCCGCTGCCGCTGCAAAGCGCGTACACCGCATCGAAGCACGCGGTGAAGGGCTTCACCGATTCGCTGCGGCTCGAGCTGGAGTCGGATCACCTGCCGGTATCCGTCACGCTGATCAAGCCGGCCGCGATCGACACGATGTTCGTGATGCACGCGAAGAACTACATGAACGTCGAGGCGAAGCTGCCGCCGCCGATCTACGACCCGGACCTCGTCGCCGACGCGATCCTGTACGCGGCCGCGCATCCGCGCCGCACGCTGTTCGTCGGCGGCGCCGCGAAGTTTACGTCGGCCAGTGCGTACCACGCGCCGCGGCTGTTCGATCGCGTCGCGGCCACGCTGTTCTCGCGCGGCCAGCGCACGGTGCGCCCGGCGCGCCCGCGCGACGACAACGCACTGTACGAGTCGCGCCACGTGTTGCACGAGCGCGAAGGGATGGAGGGCCATGTGCTGCGCGGCTGTGCGTACAACGCGGTGGTGCAGCGGCCGAAGGTCGCGGGCGCGATCGCGCTGGGCGCGGCGGCGCTGGCGGTTGCCGCATTGACGCGCGCGCGCCGCACGCCGACCTGATCGCGCGCCTTTCCGTTATCTCATCTGAAGGAGGTTTTCATGTCATCCCGACAACATACGGGCCACGAATACAGCCACTCGCGCGCGCACGAAGGCGAGCGGGTGCAGCAGGACCACGACAAGGGCGGCCACCAGACGGGGCACGGCAAGGCGCCCAGCCCCGTCGATGTGCAGAAGGCGCTGAAGGGAATGGACTATCCGGCCAGCAAGTCGGACATCGTCGAATGCGCGGAACGCTCGAATGCGGATCCGGGCGTGCTCGACATGCTGCGGCAGATCCCCGATCGCGAATACGGCACGCCCGCGTCGGTATCGAAGGAACTCGGGCGGCTGATGTGAGCGCTGCCGCGTTACGCCGTGCGCGCCGTCGCGTGCACGGCGCGTCACCATCACCATTACCGTCACCGTCACGAGGAGGAGCATGAGCATGGCGATGATCGTCGCAGGCCGCTTCACGACGTTCGATGAAGCGGAAGGTGGGGCGCGCCACCTGTACGAGCGCGCGTTCGGCCCGGACGACGTGTCGATCTTCTTCCTGAACCCGGGCGGCCAGCACGCGCGCTTTCCGATCGGCGGCGACGTGTATGCCGATACGGCCGCGAAGCCGGGCGGGCGCGGCGCGATGGTCGGTGCGCTGCGCGGGCTGCTGATCGGCGCGGTCGTCGGGATGATCGTCTATGCGATCGGCGTGCACTACTGGTTCGTGCCGGCCGCGGGCGCACTCGCCGGCGCGTATCTCGGCGCATTCGGCGGCGCGCTCGGCCGGATGCGCGGCCAGCAGGCCGAAGGCAAGGGCACGCTCGCGCACACCGAAACCGGCGTGATCCTGGCCGCGCGCGTGACGGCTACGACCGCCGCCGCCGCGGAAGACGTGCTGCGCGCGACCGGCGCGCAGTCGATCGAGCGCGTCGAAGGCGACTGGCAGGACGGCCAGTGGCGCGACTTCGATCCGGTGCGCCGGCCGGACGGCACCACGCAGGGCGCGCCGCATTGAGCAGGCGGTTTCTGCACGTGCTCGCAATGCGGTGTGGCGCTCGCGCCCCGTCACCCTGCCCGGGGGCCGGCGTGCCGGACGTGGCACGCCGATTGCGACACGTGTCGCCGACACCCGTTCAAGGAGGAACCCATGACCACGGCAAAGACCCCGCCGCCCCAGAAGCAGACGCAGCAGCCGGGCAGCGAGCGGGACATGCATCCGAAGCCGCGCGACGAAGCGGCCGATTACGTCGGCAGCGGGAAGCTCGCCGGCAAGGTCGCGCTCGTGACCGGCGGCGACAGCGGCATCGGCCGCGCGGTCGCGATCGGTTTCGCGAAGGAGGGCGCGGACGTCGCGATCGTCTACCTGAACGAATCGGACGATGCCGCGCAGACGAAGCGCCTGATCGAGCAAGCCGGCCGGCGCTGCGAGGCGATCGCGTGCGACATCGGCGAGCGCCGCCAGGCGCGCGACGCCGTGGCGCGCACCGTCGAAAAGCTCGGCCGGCTCGACGTGCTGGTGAACAACGCGGGCGAACAGCATCCGCAACCCGGCATCGAGGACGTGACCGAGGAACAGCTCGAGCGCACGTTCCGCACGAACGTGTACGGGATGATCTTCTGCACGCAGGCGGCGCTTCAGCACATGAAGCCCGGTGGACGCATCGTCAACACCGCGTCGGTCACCGCATATCACGGCAGCCCGAAGCTGCTCGACTATTCGGCGACCAAGGGCGCGATCGTCGCGTTCACGCGTTCGCTCTCGATCGAGCTGGCCGAGCGCGACATTCGCGTGAACGCCGTCGCGCCGGGGCCGATCTGGACGCCGCTGATCCCGTCGACCTTCAGCGCCGACGAAGTCGCGAAGTTCGGCTCGAACGTGCCGCTGAAGCGGCCGGGGCAGCCCGACGAGCTGATCGGCTGCTACGTGCTGCTCGCATCGGAAGGCGCGAGCTACATGACGGGACAGACATTGCATCCGAACGGCGGCTCGATCGTCGGCGGCTGACGGCTCCCCCCATACAAGGAGAAAGCGCATGAAGCAACCCAACTGGACGATCGCGGCGCTCGCCGCGGGCGTGCTCGCCGTGTCGGGACTCGCGCACGCACAGATGCCGAGCGAGCCGCCCGCATCGAATTCGCATGTGCCGGGCGGCGTGATCAACCCGTCGTCGGGCGCCGCCACGGGCGACGCCGGCATGGCGAAGGCGCCGCAGGGCGGCGACGCGGAATTCATCGACAAGGCCGCGATGGCCGGCAAGGCCGAGGTGCAGGCGAGCCAGCTCGCGTTGAAGCAGGCGCAGTCGGCCGACGTGCGCGCGTTCGCGAAACGCATGGTGGCCGATCACGGCAAGGCGAACGCGAAGCTCACCCAGATCGCCGCGCGCAAGGGCATGAAGCCGCAGGTGGAGCAGATCTCGGATCCGGACGTCGAGGCGCTGCGCGGCAAGAGCGGCCACGACTTCGACACCGCGTATGTCGCGGCGGCCGGCCCCGACGCGCACCGCAAGGCGGTCGCGCTGTTCGAAGGCGAGGCGCGCGACGGCAAGGATCCGCAGCTGCGCGCATTCGCGAAAGCCACGCTGCCGACGCTCAAGCATCACCTGAGCATGGCGGAGGCGCTCCAACGCAAGGTGGGCGCGCAGTAACGCGCGCCCGGTTCAACCCCAGGGCCGCGTGGGCGGCCCGCATTTTCGGAGAAGCAGTCATGGCCCAACGGCAATCGAAGCACGAAGGCATCCTCGAGCTGCTCTGTCAGGCATACGAGACCGAGCTTGGCGGGGCGAAGATCTACGAGGCCGCGATCAAGTGCGCGACCGACGCGGACCTGCACAAGGAATGGGAGAAGTACCACCGCGAGACGATGCATCACCAGGAGGTGCTGCGCAAGGTGTTCGAAACGCTCGGTCTCGATCCGGACACGCAGTCGCCGGGGCGTGCCGCGGTGGCGGCGACCGGCAAGTCGCTGGTCCAGGTGATCGAGCAGGCGAAGAAGCAGGCCGATCCGGCGGTCGCGCAGGTCGTCGCGGCCGAATGCGTGGTGCTCGCCGAAACCAAGGATCACCTGAACTGGGAGCTGATCGGCTACGCGGCCGACCAGTTGCGCGACAGCGACGCGGCGAAGGCGCTGAAGGCCGCGCACGACGAGGTCGAGGCCGACGAGGACCATCACCTGTATCACACCCGCGGCTGGGCGCGCGAGATGTGGATCGAGTCGATGGGCTTCAAGGCCGTGCTGCCGCCGCCGGAGGAAGTGAAGAAGGTGGAATCGGCGGCCGATGCGGCGCGTGCCGAACGTTCGCGCGGCAAGATGATGTAACCGCGCCGGGCCGGCAACCGGGCTGTGTCGCACGTGCGGCCGCCTGGTTGGCCGGCTTTTTCCCTTGTGCTCCCCCCTTTTCCCGTTTCCGCTTAAATGGTTGCGCACGCAACCGCATCAAATCGCATCGTTACGCTCAGTTCAGCTCAGCATGTCAACGGTCATCAGGACCACCGATGCCGCCATCAGCGCGACCGCGAGCCATCCGAACAGCTTCGACACGATCCCGCTGCCCGGCTGACCGGCAGCGTCGCGCCGCTGCGACAGCAGCATCACCAGCACGAGCATCGGCACCGCCGCGATGCCGTTGAGCACCGCGCTCCAGTACAGCGCCTTGATCGGATTGACCGGACTGAAACAGATCGCGATGCCGACGAGCACGCAGGCCGCCAGCACCGCATAGAACGCGGGCGCGCGCCGTACCGGCTCGTTCAGGCCTTCGCGGAACCGCCAGGCCTCCGCGCAGCCATACGCGGCGCTGCCCGCGAATGCGGGGATCGCGAGCAGCCCGCAGCCGACGATGCCGAACGCGAACACCAGGAACGCCGCTTCGCCGGCGATCGGGCGCAGCGCCTCGGCGGCCTGCGCGGTCGAGCCGATGTCGTGCTTGCCGTGCGTGAAGAACACCGCCGCGCCGATTACCATGATGCAGAACGACACCGCGTTGGTCACGACCATGCCGGTCCAGGTATCGAACGTGATGCGTCGTTCGGCCTCGCGGCGCGCGCCGGGCGCGCACGCGGTGTCGCCGTTGCGGCGCTCGGCCTGGGTTTCCTCCACTTCGAGCGCGGCCTGCCACACGAACAGGTACGGGCTCAGCGTCGTGCCGAGCACGGCGACCGCGGTCGTCGCGTATTCGTGCGTGAACGCGACATGCGGCAGCACGAGCGCGTGCAGCAGGTTGCGCCAGTCGATGTGCACGAAGCCCAGTTCCAGCACGTACGCGAGCAGGCCGAGCGTCATCCATTTCAGCCAGCGCGCGTAGCGCTCGTAGGACAGCAGCACCTGCAGCGCCAGCGACCCGAGGCCGTAGACGGGCGCATACCAGTAGCTGCGCCCGCCGGCGACGAGCGCGGTCGCGTCGCCCATCGCGGCGAGGTCGGCGCCGACGTTGATCACGTTGACGATCACGATCATCACGATCAGCCCCTTGGCGAGGCGGTCGGAGAACTGCTTGCGGATCCTCGCGACGAGGCCCTCGCGATTGGTGCGTCCGATGAACGCCGACGCGAGCTGCACGGCCACCATCATCGGCAGCGCGACGATGGTCATCCACAGCATGTGGAAGCCGAACTGGCTGCCGGCCTGCGCATAGACCGCGATGTTGCTCGGGTCGGCGTCCGACGCACCCGCGAGCAGGCCGGGGCCGAGCCGGCGGTACCACGGCTTCGCGGCGGGGGCGGCGGTGGCAGCGGCAGCGTCACCAGCACCAGCACCGGCACCGGCACCGGCACCGGCACTGGCACTGGCACCGGCACCGGCACCGGCACTGGCACTGGCACTGGCACTGGCACTGGCACTGGCACTGGCACTGGCACTGGCACTGGCACCGGCGTCGCGCGACGCGTCGTCGCCGCGCAGATCGTTCATTCGGCGTCTCCCCGCGCGCCGTGCGTGCCGCCGCTGCCGCGCGCGAGGCGCGACGCGGTGCGCAGCGCGTCGACGAGCGTCCGGTAAGCCTGCTCGCGCGAATCGGCGCCGCGCGTGCGCAGCACGTAGGACGGGTGATAGGTCGCGACGACGAGACAGCCGTCGGGCGAGCGCACGGGGTGGCGCGTGCGCTCCAGCGTCGCGTCGTTGTCCTGCAGCACGGCCCGCAGCGCCGTCGCGCCGAGCGCGACGATCACGCGCGGGCCCAGCGCGGCGAGCTCGCGCTCGAGCCAGTAGCGGCACGCGGCGACCTCGCGCTGCGCGGGCGTCTTGTGCAGCCGCCGCTTGCCGCGCGGTTCCCACTTGAAGTGCTTGACCGCGTTGGTCACGTAGACGCTCGCGCGCTCGATGCCCGCTTCGTCGAGCGCGCGGTCGAGCATGCGGCCCGCCGCGCCGACGAACGGGATGCCCGTGCGGTCTTCCTGGTCGCCCGGCTGCTCGCCGACCAGCATGATGCGCGCGTCCGTGGGCCCCGCGCCGGGCACCGGCTGTGTCGCGTGTTCCCACAGCCCGCAGCGACGGCACGCGTCGAGCGTGGCCGGCGCTTCGTCGTCGGGCGCGACAGGCTTCGCGGGCGAGTGGCGCGTCATGCGCGGCCTCCCGCGCAGACCGGCGCCGCCCCTCCAGTGTCGCGGTGCGTTTGCCGGCGGACTGCAGGTGGATTCAAGTCGCTACCGGGTCGGAACAGCGGCGGTGCGCGCATCGACGGCTCCCATATCGACGATATCGACCATGTGCAGCAACCGGCATGCCCCGTGCAGGCAATCGCGCCAATATGGGCGCGCAGTTTGCGCCGGGGCCGTGTCCGATCACAGGGAGAACGCAATGCAAATCCTCTCCGGCGACGATCCGGCCGCCGACGACGTGCTGCTGTGGCGCCCGCCCGATAGCGTGCCGCGCCGGCTGCGCCGCGTGCTGGTCGTCGACGATTATCGCGACGCGGCCGATGCGCTGCGATTGCTGCTCCAGGCGCGCGGCTTCGAATGCCGCGTCGCGGACGATCCGTTCGCCGTCTGCGATCTCGCGCGCGACTGGCAGCCGTTCGCGATCGTGCTGGACATCGCGATGCCGGGCCTCGACGGCCTGCAGCTCGCGAAGCGGCTGCGCGGCGACCCGCACACCGCCGACATGCTGCTCGTCGCATGCACCGCATTCGCGTCGCAGAGCGATCGCGAGCGTGCGCGCGAAGCCGGCTTCGACGCGCATTGCGCGAAGCCGCTGACGCCGCACCGGCTGCTGCGTTATCTGGACGCCGCATACGGCGGCGCGCGGCAGGACGCGGGCGTTACACGGCGTGTGTAAAAAAACCGCGACGGCGGGCGGGGTCCGTCACGCGCGGCCGGCGGCCTCGGCGCGCAGCGCGGCCCGCGCCGCCAGCGCGGCGAACACGCCGGCGACGACGAGCAGGCCCGCGCTCAGCCCGAACGTCGCGCGATAACCGTGCAGGTCGAACAGCACGCCGCCGGCCGTCGCACCGAGCGCGATCGCGAGCTGCACGACGGCCACCATCAGGCCGCCGCCGGCTTCCGCGTCGCGCGGCAGCGCCCGGGCGAGCCACGTCCACCAGCCGACCGGCGCCGCGGTGCCGAGCAGCCCCCACACGGCGAGCAGCGCGGCGGTCGCGCCGATCGAGTGGCCGAACGCGATCAGCGCGACGGCGACCGCCGCCATCAGGCCGGGGATGACGATCAACGTCCGGTACAGCCCGCGTTGCAGGAACGTGCCGATCAGGATCGTCCCCGCGAACCCCGCTACACCGATTACGAGCAGCAGCACCGACAACCCGGCCGCGCCCGCATGCGTCACGGCTTCGAGGAACGGCCGCAGGTACGTGAACAGCGTGAACTGCCCCATGAAAAAGACGCTGACCGCCGTCATGCCGAGCGCGACCGGCGCGCTCGCCAGCAGCGCGAACGCGCGCCCGGGCGCGGCGCTGCCGTGCGTGGCTTGCATGCGCGGCAGGCTCGCGAGCTTCCAGCCGAACGCGATCGCGGCGACCGGCACGACGCAGAAGAACGCCCATCGCCAGCCGACGATGCCGCCGAGGAAACTGCCCAGCGGCGCGGCGACGACGGTAGCCAGCGCGTTGCCGCCGTTGACGATCGCCAGCGCGCGCGGCACCTGCCGGTCCGGCACGAGGCGCATCGCGGTGGCCGCCGACATCGACCAGAATCCGCCGATGGCGACGCCGATCAGCGCGCGCCCCGCGATGAACGCCAGATAGTTCGGCGCGAATGCGACGACCGTGCCGGACACGATCATCAGCAGCGTCAGCGACAGCAGGACACGCTTGCGGTCGCGCCGGCCGGCCAGCGACGAGATGAACAAGCTCGTCAGCAGCGCGAACGCGCCCGACACGGAGATCGCCTGGCCCGCCTGCCCTTCGCTGATCCGCAGATCGTGCGCGATCGGCGTCAGCAGGCTGACCGGCATGAATTCGGATGCGACGAGCGCGAACGCGCCGAGCGCCATCGCGAGGACGGCGCCCCACGCGGCGGCGTGAACGGGCGCGGGCCCGCGATCGGAAGGGGAAACGGCTTGCATCGTGGAATCGGGATGAGGGCGGATCTGTGGCGTCGGAGATGGGCTCGTCAGTCGCAATGCGCGACCACAGCCGTGCCGCGATCGGCCAACGACGTGCGGCCGTCGGTATCGCGCGCCGCCATCACGCGGGTGGACGCCACCCGCGCATCGTCGACCCACGTGCGCGGATTGGCGCGCGCCGGATTGAAGCCGGCGGCTTCGTAGCGAATCATGTCCTCGCGCACCTGCTCGCGCGTCAGGCCCTGCGCATGGACGAGCAACGGAGCGGAAACGGCAAGCGCGGCGACGAAGTGGCGAACAAGGGATTTCATCAGAATTTGCTCCGAGAAACCCCGCCATTTCCCCCAAGGGGACTTTCTTCGGGGCGGATGGCGGGAAGGAAAGGAGTGCTGTTGACAGGCAGCTTCTTCCACGGGTTAGGATCACCTGCATGATTCTTGTCTACCGCTACCGCGTGAAGTCGCTCAACGGACTGCTCAACAAGCAGAGCCGTGCGGTGAACTACGTCTGGAACTTCTGCAACGACACGCAGAAGCACGCGCTCAAGTGGAACAAGAGGTGGCCGACGGGATTCGATCTGAACGTGCTGACGACGGGGAGCAGCAAGGCGCTGGGCATCCACTCCGGCACGATCAACGCGACGTGCGAGCAATACGCGAAGTCGCGCAGTCAGCACCGTCGGCCCTACCTGCGCTATCGCGGCAGGAAGTCGCTGGGCTGGGTGTCGCTGAAGGGCCGTGACCTGAAGCGCGAGGGCGATGCGTTTCGCTTTGCCGGCAATACCTTTCGCGTATTCAATAGCCGACCGCTTCCCGACGGCAAGATCAAGGACGGAACCAACTTTGCGCAGGATGCGAGGGGCAACTGGTTTCTGAACATCGTGATCGAGATGCCCGATGTGCAGGCCCGCCCGATCCGTTCCGGTGTCGGCATCGATCTCGGCCTGAAAGACTTCGCCACACTTTCGACGGGCGAGAAGCTGCCCAATGACCGATTCGGCCGACGCGCGGCGGAGAAACTGGCGAAAGCGCAACGGGCGCGCAAGCACAAGCGGCATATCGCGAAGTTGCACGCCAAGGTCGCGAATGCCCGTGCCGATTTTCAGTACAAGCTCACCCTCGATCTGGTGCGACGGTTCGATTACCTCGCAGTCGGCAACGTGTCGGCCGCGAAGCTCGCCAGAACCAGGATGGCGAAAAGCGTCTACGACGCATCCTGGTCGTCCTTCCGAAACAAGCTCCGTTACAAGGCGATCGCGCACGGAGCCACGTTCGAGGAAGTCGACGAAAGCGGTTCTACCCAGTCCTGTTCGGCGTGCGGATCGAAAGACAGCACGACGCGGCCGAAAGGTATCGCGGGACTGCGAATAAGAGAGTGGGCCTGCGATGGCTGTGGTGTCGTGCATGATCGTGATATCAACGCTGCGCTGAACATTCTCCGATGCGGACGTGCATCGCCAGGTGTGGGAATCACCTGCCTTTAGGCGGTGAGGACGTCAAGAGAAGGACTCCGTGGAGAATACGTGGAAGGTTCCCGAGGCTGGGAAGGCGCACGGGAGCCTGAACGCTTCGCAGTCTATCGGCCCGCTCCCGATCGATTAAGTAGTGTGGCACGCTTGGACTTATAAGCTGCACCGATGAATCGACCGACGCTGTCGCGGGCGGCGCGGGGCGGCGTCGGTGCTAGGATGGGCGTCCGTTTCGACAGGAGCCGCCCGACATGCCGCGCGAAAACCTCAACGATCTGCTCGTGTTTCTGGCCGTGGCGCGCGACCGGAGCTTCACGCGCGCGGCGGCGCGGCTCGGCGTGTCGCAATCGGCGCTGAGCCAGACGGTGCGCGATCTCGAGACGCGCCTCGGCGTGCGGCTGCTCACGCGCACGACGCGCAGCGTGTCGACGACCGAAGCGGGCGAGGAACTGTTTCAGGCCGTCGCGCCGCGCATCGACGAGATCGAGATGAAGCTCGCCGCGGTGGCCGATTTCCGCGACAAGCCGGCCGGCGTCGTGCGGATCACGGCCACCGAGCATCCGATCGACACGATCATCTGGCCGAAGCTCAGGCGGGTGCTGCCCGATTACCCCGATATCCGCGTCGAGCTGTCGGTCGACTACGGGCTGTCGAACATCGTCGAGGAGCGCTACGACATCGGCGTGCGCTACGGCGACCAGGTCGCGAAGGACATGATCGCGGTGCGCATCAGCCCGGACATCCGGATGACGATGGTCGCGTCGCCGGCCTATCTCGACGGCCGCAAGCCGCCGAAGACGCCGCAGGACCTGCTCGATCACGACTGCGTGACGCTGCGGCTCGCGACCGCGAAGGGCATCTATGCGTGGGAGTTGAAGAAGGGCAGGAACGAGATCCAGGCACGCGTGAACGGCCGGATCACCTGCAATACGCAACCGCATATGGTGCAGGCGGCGCTCGACGGCTTCGGCATTGCGTTCGTCACCGAGGACATCGTGCTCGACCACGTGCGCAGCGGGCAGCTGCGGATCGTGATGCCGGACTGGTGCCCGGTGTTTCCCGGCTATCACGCGTACTATCCGAGCCGCCGCCAGGCATCGCGCGCGTTCTCGATCGTGATCGATGCGTTGCGGCATCGCGCATAGCGAGATGGTGTGGGTCGGTTTTGCCCGGATCATGCACAATACGCGGCAACTGAGATGGGGAGACCGACCCGTGGGAATCAACTTCGATCTGACCGACTTGCAGGCGTTTCGCGCGGTGGTGGAACTCGGCAGCTTCCGGAAGGCCGCCGACGCGATCAGCATTTCGCAACCCGCGTTGAGTCGGCGGATCGACAAACTGGAGGAAGCGCTCGGCGTGCGCCTGTTCGAGCGCACCACGCGCAGCGTCACGCTGACCACCGTCGGGCGCGTATTCGCGCCGAGCGCCGAGCAGCTGCTGGACGATCTCGACGTCGCGCTGCTCGGCATCCGCGACGTTTCATCGAGCCGCCTCGGTCATGTGACGATCGCGTGCGTGCCGTCGGTGGCCTACTACTTCTTGCCCAACGTGATCGCGAGCTATCATCGCCGCTTTCCGCGCATCCGCGTCAAGCTGCTGGATGCCGGTGCGAACGAGGTGCTGAGCGCCGTGATCAGCGGTGAGGCCGATTTCGGCGTGAGCTTCATGGGCAGCCAGGAGCCCGAGATCGACTTCAAGCTGCTGCTGCAGGAGCGTTTCGTCGCCGCATGCCGGCGCGACCATCCGCTCGCGCGCAAGAAGCGCGTGACCTGGAACGAGCTTTACGAGTACGAGTATGTGTCGGTGGACAAGACTTCCGGCAACCGCCTGTTGCTCGACCAGGCGCTGACGACCGTCGCGCCGCGTGCGCCGAGCGTGTGCGAGACGCGCCACGTGACGACGCTGCTCGGCTTGATCGAAGCCGGGCTCGGCGTCGCCGCGGTGCCATCGATGGCGATGCCCGGACACGACCATCCGCTGCTCACGAGCGTGCCGCTCGTCGAACCGGTGGTCAAACGCCGGGTCGGCATCGTGAAACGGCGCGGGCGCCCGCTGACGCCGGCCGCGGAGGAGTTTCACCGCGCGATCGTCGACGCCAAACGTGCCGGTGCAGGCGCCGGCACCGGTGCCGCACGCAGCGACGGATCGACATGACGAATACGAAAGATCCGATGAATACAACAGGAACATCGAGGAAGACAGCATCGTGAGGTGGGCAAGGCCGCTTCGTTCGCTCTACGTGCAGGTTCTGCTCGCGATGGTGCTCGGCGTGAGCGTCGGGCACTTCTGGCCGTCGGTGGGCGCGATGCTCAAGCCGCTCAGCGATGCATTCGTCGGTCTCGTGCGGATGATGATCGCGCCGATCGTGTTCTGCACGATCGTCTCCGGCATCACGTCGCTGGCGAACGGCAAGGCCATCGGGCGCACGATCGTCCGCGCGCTGGTGCTGTTCTATCTGCTGACCGCCGTCGCGCTCGCATTCGGGCTCGTCACCGCGTTCGTGCTGCGGCCCGGCGCCGGCATGCACGTCGACGTCCACCATCTCGACGCGAGCATCCTCGCGCAATATGCACCGCACGCGCAACCGCACGGGCTCGTCGAGTTCGCGTTGAGCGTGATCCCCGATACGATGCTCGGCGCGTTTCAGAAGGGCGAGGTGCTGCCCGTGCTGCTGCTGTCGCTGCTGTTCGGTTTTTCGCTGAATGCGTATCCGCAGGCCGGTCGGCCCGTGCTGGCGCTGATCGACGGTGTCGCGCAGATCGTGTTTCGCGTGCTCGCGATGGTCATGCGGCTCGCACCGCTCGGCGCATTCGGCGCGATGGCGTTCACGGTGGGACGCTTCGGCATCGGCTCGGTGGGCTCGCTCGCGTGGCTGATGGTGGCGTTCTACGTGGCCTGCGTGCTGTTCGTCGCGCTGGTGCTGGCGCCGCTCGCACGCCTGCACGGCTTCGCGTTGTGGCGGCTGTTGCGCTATCTGCGCGAGGAGCTGCTGATCGTGCTCGCGACGTCGTCCACGGAGCCGGTGCTGCCGCGGCTGATCGTCAAGCTGGAGTCGCTCGGTTGCGACAAGGGCGTGGTCGGCCTCGTGCTGCCGGCCGGCTACTCGTTCAACCTGGACGGCACCGCGATCTACCTGACGCTCGCGGCGCTGTTCATCGCGCAGGCGTGCGACGTGCCGCTGTCCGCGCCGCAAATCGCGGCGATGCTGGCGGTGATGCTGTTGACGTCGAAGGGCGCGGCAGGCGTGTCCGGCAGCGGACTCGTCGCGCTCGTCGCGACGCTTGCGGTGATGCCCGATCTGCCGGTGGCCGGCGTCGCGCTGCTGGTCGGCATCGATCGCTTCATGTCGGAGGCGCGCGCGCTGACGAGCGTGATCAGCAACGCGTGTGCGGTGATCTTCGTGTCGACGTGGGAAGGGGCGTGCGATCGCGCGCGTCTTGCCCGGATGCTGAACGCGACCGGGCCCGCGGGCCCGAACGGCGCCGACGATGCCGAGGCTGACACCGCGCGCGACGGGAAGGCGGTCTGACGCAAGCCTTCCCTCGGTGCGGGCTCAGTGTGCGGAGACGGAATCCAGCCCGGTCGATTTCACTTCCACCTGCACGTCAGGCGACGCGAGATAGTCGAGCAGCGCCTTCGCTTCCTTCGGATGTTGCGCGCCGACGGGGATGCCGGCGGCGAAGCGCGTGACCGACTGCAGCGATTCGGGAATCTTGCCGACGAAGGTCGCGCCCTTGACGGGCAGCAGTTCGCTGACCTGCTGGAAGCCGATTTCATAGTCGCCGTTCGCGACCACGGACGCGACCGGAATCCGCGGAACCATCTTGGCCTTCGATTTCACCTGATCCTCGATGCCGAGCTTCTTGAACAGCTCCCGCTCGATGTACACGCCGCTCGCGCTGTCCGAATAGGCGATCGATTTAGCGTGCAGCAGAACCTGCTTCAGCGCGTCGGGCGAGCTGATGTCGGGCTTCGCCGCGCCATCGCGCACGACCATGCCGATGCGCGAATCGGCCAGCTCGACGCGCGATCCGGGGATCACCTTGCCTTGCTTGATCAGATCATCGAGCGCGTAGCCGACCATGATCACCGCGTCGGCAGGCTCGCCGCGCGCGAGCCGGTTCGGAATCGCTTCGGGCGACTTGCCCATCGACGGGCCGAGCGCGGTGGCAAGCGTGTTGCCCGTGCTGGACGCGAACTGCGGGCCGAGCAGCTTGTAGGCGGCGGTGAAGCCGCCCGAGCTCATCACGTGCAGGTCGGCGGCCTGCACGTTCGCGCTGATCGCGGTGGTGGCGACGAGCGCGGTCGCGCACAGTTTCAGAAGCAGGTTTTTCATCGTCATGGTCGTTGTCTTGGTCCGGGTCGTACGGAGTCGGGGCAGTTCGTTCGGCATCACGCGTCAGTGCGCGGGCGTGAGCGTCGCCGGCTGGCGGCGATAGAGCGCGAACGTCGCGAGCAGCGCGCACGCCGCGGCAAGGCTCATCCAGTAGCCCGGTGCGGCCTTGTCGCCGGTCATGTGGATGAGCGCGGTCGAGATGGCGGGCGTGAAGCCGCCGAACACGGCCGTCGCGAGGCTGTAGGCGAGCGAGAAGCCGGCTACGCGCACCTCCACCGGCATCACTTCCGTGAGCGCGACGACCATCGCGCCGTTGTAGATCCCGTACATGAACGACAGCCACAGGAGCACGAGCAGCATGTTGACGAACGACGGCGCATGAGCGAGCAGCGACAGCGCGGGATAGGCGGTCGCGATCGCGAGCACCGTCATGCCGACGAGCAGCGGCCGGCGGCCGATGCGATCGGACAGCGCGCCGCCGATCGGCAGCCACACGAAGTTCGACAGGCCGATGCACAGCGTCACGAGCAGGCTGTCGGCGGTGCTCAGGTGCAGGACGGTCTTGCCGAAGGTGGGCGCGTAGACCGTGATCAGATAGAAGCTGGTGGTGGTCATCGCGACCAGCATCATGCCGGCGACCACGACGCGCCAGTTATGCATCAGCGTGGTGAAGACTTCCTTCATGCTGGGACGATGCCGGCGTGCCTTGAACTCCTGCGTTTCCTCCAGTTTGCGGCGCAGCATGAAGATGAACGGCACGATCATGCAGCCGACGAAGAACGGCACGCGCCAGCCCCACGCGGCGATCGCCGACGCGCTGAGCCAGTGATTGAGCGCGAAGCCGAGGGCTGCCGCGACGACGATCGCGACCTGCTGGCTGGCGGACTGCCAGCTCGTGAAGAAACCCTTGCGGCCGGGCGTGGCCATTTCGGCCAGATAGACCGACACGCCACCCAGCTCGGCACCCGCCGAAAAGCCTTGCAGCAGGCGCCCGAGCAGCACGAGCACCGGCGCGAGCAGGCCGATCGTCGCGTAGCCCGGCACGAACGCGATCAGGATGGTGCCGCTCGCCATGATCGCCAGCGTGACGATGAGGCCCTTGCGGCGGCCGACGTCGTCGATGTACGCGCCCAGCACGATCGCACCGAGCGGCCGCATCAGGAAGCCGGCGCCGAACACGGCGAACGTCATCATCAGGGAAGCGAACTCGCTCGCGGCGGGAAAGAATACGGCGGCGATCTGCGTGGCGTAGAAGCCGAACAGGAAGAAGTCGAATTGCTCGAGGAAGTTGCCGGCCGTCACGCGGAATACCGCGGTGGCCTTCGAACGTCCGGTCGGAAGGCTGGGCGAGGGGTGCATCTGGGTGTCTCCAGTGAATCGGGAAAATGCGCGGGGAGCGGTCGATTGTCGTTTTCGCCATGTTCTCCCGGAGACGGGGAAACGATAAGTGCGAATTTTGGAAGGATTGATGTTGTTTGGTTATCAATGCGTGGCGGGGATTTGATCCGACAAAAGCCCGGCCGCGCCACAGGCAGGGGCAACGAACGCGCCCTGCACGATCAATAAAAAGAACCGGCGAGGCAGGGGAAGCCTCACCGGCTGAAATGTCCCGGATCAGGAGGGGGATGCCGGGACATGAACGCACGACTCAATTGAGTGGGTACGGGCGACAAGACGTCCGGGAACTACTTCACGCTGGCTGTCTTCAGGTCTGGCGAAGAAATGGCACCCGATACCACGCTGATCGACTTGACTGCTGGACGCGTCACCTGAGCAAGCGCGGACTGCATGTCCGGCCAGTGAAAGACGTTGCCCCATGCGAGAACCGCAACCAGGACCGTCGCCGTCGTCAGCGCGAACACTTTCCACGTGCGGCGGGATGTCGGCTTGCCGCGCTTCGCCGCGGGCCCCACCGGCCCCATTTGTGACGGCTGCATCGCGCTGGTGAAGCGGATGTCGTTGACGAACACCTTGCCGATTTCGTAGCGGTTGTGCGCCGGAATCGGCGGCTGCGGCTGCGATTGCGCGGGTTCATCGATCGATTTCGTCCCTTCGCCGATGCGAGGTCGCACCGGTTCGAAATCGGCGGTGACTGACGTGAGCCGCATGGACACCTGATCGAGGAACGCATTCACATCCGCGTGCAAATAACCCAGCACATCGATCGAATCGTCGTTCAGGTGCTCGGCAATCGTCGCGAGTTGTGCGGCGAACAGTCCCGGCAAGTCGGACACGTCGGCTTGTTCGATGAGCATGTGATGCTTGATGAGCCCGCCGACGATGGCCGCGCACACGCAAGTGAGGGCGCATGTCGCCTGGGCCGGCACCGAAACCCGCGCGGCCACGTGATCGCTCAATTCCGTTGCATCGATGCCGGTTGCGTGTGCGACGAGCGTGAAGCCCGCGTGTTCAAGCTCTTTCAATTTTCCGGTCGAGTCGACCCACGTCGCGCACTCGTCGCGAATACGCGGATTGATCGTGCGCGACATGAGCGCGCCGAACACCGCGATCGTTTCATCGCGGCCTTCCGCTGCGCGGGCTGCCAACGCCGCAATCAGGATCGCCGCGGACGATGCGAACACCTGTTCGATGGCTTGCGGCGGCAATCCGACTTGTTGCGCGAGTTTCTGACGAACGACTTCGTCGGCGCATGCGCGAAGCGCGGCTGAAAGATTGATCCGTTTCAATGGAGGCTCCCCGTTGGGTTCGTTGTGATGGGTTCGTGCGTGTCCCGCTTCGACGCGAGCACGGCCAGATCGCGCGCCAACGCTTCGAACACCGGCGCCCATTCCCCGTATGCGGGCTGCCGATAAAGGCGGGTGTTCGGATACCACGGACTGTCGGCCCGCTCGGTCATCCAGATCCAGTGCGGATTCACGTCGAGCAGTACCCAGGTTGGAACGCCGAGCCCGCCTGCCAGATGTGCGATCGACGTGCAGACGGTGATGACCAGATCGAGGCTCGCGACGAGCGCCGCCGTATCGTCGAACGACGACAGACCGGATGTCGGATCGAGCAGCGGCAGCCCCGCGTTTTGCAGACGCAGCACATCGCCATGCGCGTCCATCTGCAAATTGACGAACGTCACGTCGCTCACGCCCGCGAGCGCATGGACGTAATCCATCGGATCCACCGAGCGAAGCGGATTGCGCTGATGTGTCTTGCTGCCGCTCCACGCAATGCCGACACGCAATTTCCGCTCGCCGGACAGGGCAGAGCGCCAGTTGGCCACGTTCGCGCGATCGGCCTTCAGGTACGGCGTGCCGGGCAGGTCGGCCAGCCGCGCATCGAGCACGCAAGGCAGGCTGCCGACCGGCAAATGAAAGTCGAACGGCGGCAGAGGGCGCTGATTGTGCGCGATGACCATTTCGACCGCATCGCCAAGACTGCGTGCAAAAAGCGCATGCAACGGTTCGAAACAGCAGTACACGAGCTTTCCGTGTTGTTGCCTGACGTATTGGGCAAATGCCGGGACGAAACGCATGAATTGCAATGCGTCGCCGTGGCCCTGTTCTCCCCACACAAAAATCGTTTTGCCGGCGAGCGGTTCACCGTTCCAAAGCGGAGCCGGGATGTTCGGTGAAATGTCGCGCAGTTCGGGCGAGCCGGCCCACCGTGCTTCGTGATTGCGCCAGCCGTTCTCATAGTCGCCGCGCAGCAATTGCAGCATCGCGACGGTCCACACGACCGACGGGTTGTTCGGTTCGAGGCTCAGCGCACGCTGCGCGATGTCGAGCGCCGCGTCGAACCGGCCACATTCACGCAGCACGTAGGAATACGTCTGCAATGCCGTGACGTAGTTCGGCGCAAGGGCGCAAGCACGCTCCGCTGCCACGAGGCTATCGGCGATGTTGCCGGTTTTCAGCAGCACGGAGGCGAGGTTCGTCCATGCCAACGCATGGTTGGGTTCTTCCTCGATCGTCGTTTCGAGCAGCTTGCGTGCCTCGTCATGCCGGCCCAATTCCAGGTAAGCCGCGCCCCAATTGTTGCGCAGCATCGGCAAGCGGGGATTCATGTCAGCCGCTTTCTCATAGGCGGCGAGTGCCTGCGCGTAGTGGCGCGCCGCGTGATTCGCGAGCCCGAGGCGGAACCAGTTGTGAGCGTCGGCGGCGAAATGCCGACACAGCACGAGCGCGATATGGGTGGCGTCTTCGACGCGACTGCAACGCAGCGACGCATCGAACCAGTCGATCAGCCAGCTATCACCGAGGTTTTCCTTTAACCCCACGCGATGAAACCACTCGCACGCGTCGACATCGTCGCCCAAGCGAATGGAAAGGCGCCCGCGTTCGATCAGCGCGTCGACACTGTCCGGTTCGATGTGCAGCGCCCGATCGAGCATATCTTGCGCGTCATGAAGCCGGCCGCGCAGCAGCATCAACCGGCTGCACGCAATGAAGGCGCGCAGGTTGCCCGACTCGATTGCACGATCGATATCGAGCAGGCGCGATGCCCCGATCAAATCGCTGCGCGTGATGCGGGTTTCGACGTCCGAGAGCCATTTCATTGCGATGCACTCCGCAGAATTTGAGCCGGCCGGATCTCGGCCTTTCGGGCAAGCTGGCCGATGAACGTGACGAAGGCGTCACCGTTGCGTTTGCTTTCCATCGCCTTGCGCATTGCGGCGCTGGCCTGCGCATACGACGGGATGACCGTATCGCGCCGCTCGTCGAGCCGCGCAACGATGAATCGGTCACCGACGTGCAATGGCGCGTTCGTGAACTGGCCGGGCTGCATCGTCGCGAGTGCCTGCGCGAGCGGCAACGGCAAACCGAGCGTCTGGCCGTCTTTCACCGGCTGCTTGAAGCTGATCCAACCGGTTTGCGCGTCGCTTGCGTGGCTGCGCGTCGCGACATTCGCGAACGACTCACCCTTTTCGAGCAACGCCAGCGCAAAGCGAGCAGTCGGTTCGTCGGCGAACGACATTTGACTGACCTTGTATTGGGTCGGTCCGAGCTGGCTGACGATTTCGTTGTAGCGCTGGCGAACTTCGTCGTCCGTAACCGGCTGCATCGGCAAATGCCTGGCGACGTATAGCCGATTCTCCGTATCGACTTTCGCTTTTTGCATGGCGGCGCGCACGGGTTGTGCGTTACCCAAACCGTCGCGCTCCGCTGCCTGACGAAGCAGCTCGCGCGCGACGAGCCCCTGCAACACTTCGCTGCGAGCCGATTCGGGGCGCCCGGTCATCGCTTCGTCCAGTTCGACGCGATGCAGCGCGACGCCGTTCACCGTCGCGACCACATCATCGGAAGCCGCCGACGCGGCGGGAGCGTGCAATGTCGCCGCCATCATTGCGAGTGCCGCCCAGCCTGGCACGCGCGGCGTTCGAATGCTTCGCATGGTTGTTTTCCTCCTGTGTTTTTTTGTCAGGCCGCAATCGATTCGAATCCGGGCTTCACGAGCTGACCGAGCAGTTCGTCGTAACGGGCAATGAGCGGTTGGTGGGTGGCAAGGAACGGCGCAATGGCGGCACGCTGACGCTCGCGGTATGCGTCGAAATCATCGTCGTGATGCTTGATCGCGTGAACGAGCTGCTTCGCCCCCGCATCGATATCGCTGTCCGGGTAGTAGTACCCGACGTCCTTGCAAAGATGCGCGTTGTGCACGAGCGCATAGCCGTTCCATGCCACGTCGAAATAGAAGTAGTTGAGCGCCAGGCCCCACTGATGCGACACGACGATATCCGTGTGATCGGCGAGAAACTGCGGTGTATCGTGCCGGCCGACGAAACTGACCTTGCCATCGCGCACGAGGTCGAGGTAATGGGCGATGCCGATGAATTCCGGGCACGAGCGCGCCAGATGCTCGGCATTGGTCACGTGCACGAATCCCATCCGCTCGCCGATTGCCCGGTAGGCGTGCTCCGCGATCAAGAGCGGGTTGAGGCAGAACTTCAGCACGTCGATATTGGGCTCCATGACGGAGACGCGCATCGCCGCTGCTCGTCCCGGTCGATACTCGCCTTTGGACGGCAACTGGTGCGTGCGCATGTCGAGGCACATCGGATCCCACACGAAAGGCACCGGCACCACCTCCTGGCGGCGAAGCACGCCCAGAAAACCGGCCGTCGTCTCCATCACCTGCGGGATGACCCAAACCTGGTCATAGTTCTGATTGATGAAGACGTGGTCGGTCAGGCGGCGGCCGAAGATCATCGCTTCGGTCATCTGTACGTACTCGGGCCCGCAGCAGTAGCTGACGATCTTCGTGTGCTGCGATTTCAGGTACGCGGTCTGCTCGTTGCTGATCTGGCCGCCCAGCTCGATCAGCACGTCGAGCGTGTCTTTTTCTTCTTCGAACGTGCACGTGGGAAACTGTTCCAGATCCCAGGGCAGGGCGGAAGTGATCGGCACGTCCGTGGTGTTCACGAGCACGACATCGTGACCCAGCGGCGAATGCTGAAAGAGCTTCGCGAGATACAGCGCGTTCTGCTTGATGCCGTTGACCCACAGGCTTTCGTTCGCATGGCGAAGCCCGATGGTGATGCCGATGCGTAATCCGCATGGAAACTTCATCATTACCCTCCGTCGTTTTCTCTGATGAACCAGCCAGTCACTCAACCACTTACCGCCGCCGCGATCGCGGCGCTGTACTGCTCGACATTCGCGGGCGCCAGCGGATCGAGCGTCGCGAGAAAGCCCCGCGCTTTCGTCTTGTAGTCGTTGAGACTCGCGTCGTGTACCGCGAACGCTTCGCGAAGCGCCAACGCACCGTCTTCGCAATCGAATCCTTCGTATCGGTACCCGCAACCGCGCAACAAATCGGAGTTGTGGATCAGCGGGTAGCCGCCGTGCAGCGCTTCGTAATAGATGTAGTTCTGCGTGTTCTCCCACGTGTGCGACACGATCGCATCGGCTTGGCGCGTGAGAATTTCGTGGACTGGCAAACGCGGCTCGAACGTCGCGCGACCCTGCAAAACCAGATCGAGACTGCGTGCGAAGCCCACGAATTGCGCATCGCTTTTCAGTTGAATCGTGTTGAACACGCGCAGGTATTCGATGAGATCCGGCTGTTGACGGTGTGCGAGGTCGGCCACCAGCATCGGAATATGCGACGTCTTGACCATGCATATATTCGGTTCGAGCACGGCGATACGCCAGCGCGAGCGGCCCGCTTGATATCCGAATCCGCCGTCGGTCGCGCGCTCCACGAAGGCCGGGCTCCACAGGTGCTGCATCGCCGTGACGGGTGCGCGCAAAGCCGCTTCGTAGTAGCTGGCGCACGTCTTCTCGAATGCCGGCAGCGTCCAGATTGCGCTGTACGGCGTGCCCGACACGAGCATTCCGTGCGGCAGCGCGAACATCATTCGCTCGATATCGATCACGTAATCGTTCGCGACGCGCATGCCGATGATGCGACCGCCTTTCTCATGGAACGCGCGTGCCCAGTCGGGATTGAGCTGAGCGCTCAGTTCGATAATCACGTCGAGCTTCTGTCGCGCCGTGTCGAGATCGATCACCGGGACCGGCGCAAACTCGAGAAATTGCGCGGCGGATGCGGGATCTCCGTCGCCGCCGTTCACGAGATACACGGATTCGATGTTCGGCGCCTGATTGAGCAGCATCGCGAGGAAGTAGCAGTTCTGGAAGATGCCGTTTTCCCAGATCGATTGTTGCCCCTTGCGCAGGTAAATCGTCACACCGACGTTCAGCTTGTTCATGCGACGACTCCTGGTGCAACACAACTCCGCGCATTTTTGCCGGTCAGCGCGAGCAGGCGGCGTGCGTACACGGAGCAGTTCGCGGTTGCGCGTGGCGCGAGCGACACGAGAAAGCTGCGCGCACGCTGTGTGTAGTATTTGTGCTCGGTGTCGTGGCGCTGAACGGCGCGCAGCAGTTGCACCGCGCCCGCTTCGATATCGGATTCCGGGTAAAAATAACCGAGGCTCGACAGCCACGGCGAGTTATGGATGAGCGGATAACCCCCGTACAGCGCGTCGAGATACAGGATGTTCTGATCGTTCTGCCATTGGTGCGCTATCAGAGCGTCCGCGTTCTGGCTCATGAAGCCGGCGAAATCGTGGCGGCCATCCAGCCGCACCCGCTCGGCGCGGCTCAAATCCATCGAATTCAGGAGAAACGAGAACGACGCGTGCTCGCGCATTTGGATGCTGTTGAGCACGTGCAACCCTCGAACCGCGTGCTGGTCTGCGCGAAATGCCGCCTCACCGATGAGCATCGGGATCACGCAGCATTTCACGACCGAAATATTGGGCTCGAAGACGGCGAAGCGCAGCCCACGCGGGCCGGTTTCGCCACGAGTCGAGCGGGATTCGTACCCGAAGCGCAGTCCGGCCTGTTCGATGGCCTGAATACGCTGTTCGATAAACGTGCTGTCCCATAGAAACGGCACTTCGTGCACGGGGCAACGGTGCAGGGTGCGCAGCATCGGCATCAGCGTGCGATCCTTGCCCAAAATCCAGATTTCGTCGCAGCGATTCGCGCGCGAGAAATATCCGCTGCGTTGGAATACGCTTGGCTCGACAAGACCCACGTAAGGTTGACCACAGCAGAAGAACACGACCTTTTTGCCTTGCGCTCGCGCATAGTCGAGCCACTCCACGTCGAGCCCGCCGCCCATTTCGAAGATCACGTCGGGCGGCTCCGGAAGATCGCGTGGCGCGACGAGTGGAACGTCGCCGGCCAGTGCGATGGCTTCCGGCGGCAAGGATTGCTGGTCGCCGCAGTTCAGAAGCACGATATCCGCCACGAAAGGCAACTCGCGCAGTAGCTGCACAAAATAGAAGATGTTCTGACCTAGCCCGTTTTCCCATATGGATTGACCCGCGTGCGTGAGTACGGAAATTCCAATCTTCATGTTCTGGTTCTCAGGGTTTTCGTTATGTTGAGTAACGACTCAACAAATTCGGTTATCGGCAGGGCGGAACGGTGAAATACGGGAAAATTTTCCGGGCCAAGTCAGATACTCATGCGTTATTCATGTGCTCACGCGTCATTCGAGCGTGATGTCCACGCGGCGATTCTTCGCGCGTCCGGCCGGTGTTGCATTGCTCGCAACGGGGTTGTTCTCGCCGTAGCCGCGCACGTCGAATTTCTGTGCCGACAGGCCATGTTCACGCAGATATTGCGCAACGGATTGAGCGCGCCGCTGCGACAACTGCTGATTGTGATCGGCGGTGCCGGTCGAGTCGGTATAGCCGCTGATCGTCACGGTTTTGAATGGTGTACCGTGTGCCGCTTCGATCAGCACATCGAGCTTGTCGCGAGCATCCGCCTTCAGCGTCGATTTGTCGGTGTCGAAGTTGGCGTCACTGTCGAGTGTGATGTGCTTCGCGGTAACAGGGGCAGCCGCGACAGGCGCCGGGACCGGCGCGGGTTTTACCGCGGCCGGCGGCGCGGGCTGAGCCGGCGTCGCGCACTGGAACGTCAGGATCCGCACGTCCCGCGGATTCTGCTCGTCACCCAGCGGTGCGACTGCTTCGAGCGGCTGCACCTGCTTTTTGCCGCAGATTTCCACCGCTTCGGAATAGCACGCTTCCTGCCCTTCAAAAAGACCATGACAATCGACGCGGTATGCCTGTTGCCCATTCGGCATGCTGACGCGATACGCATTCCACGTCGGGCCTTGTGAAGCGCAAGCCGCCAGCAGCACGGTTACACCGATAACAAGAAGGGATTTCGCTGACATTTTTTGGTTTCCTTGTTTGATTTGCCTGATCGGTTGCGCGGAACGGACCTGAGAGAGCGTCGCGTTCCGCGAGTCACAACGTCATCGCATTACGGCTTCGTTGGAATCCTTACCACTGGTAGGACGCGCCGACGCCGTAGGACTGACCGCCGCTGCTGATACCGACACCGCCGCGCACCTTCAGGTTGTTGGTAATGCGCGCGGTGAAGCCGATGGCCGTCGCGCCGTAACCCTGGAAGCTCGCACCGCCGATACCGACCGAAATCGTCTTGCCCTGGTCGACATCGGGAATCATCGTCAACGCAGTCGCGGCAGCGACACCGCCGTATGCCTTGCGGGCAACCGAATTGATGGAGTTGCTCAGGTCGTTCCGCACGTTCTGCAGTTGCGACATGTTCACGCCATCGGTCGGGTTGATACCCGGTCCGACGTTGGTCAAACGACGTTCGTTGCCGGCCGAGCCGATGGACACGGTGTTTTCCTGGTCCGCGACGGAATCCTTGCCCAGCGCAACGGAATTGCGTCCGCTCGCGATCGCACCCGCGCCCAACGCGGTCGCGTTGTCGCCCGATGCAGTCGAGTCGACGCCCATCGCGCTCGATTTCGCGCCGGTCGCGTTCGCGTTGTAGCCGATCGCCGTTGCAGCATTTCCAGCGGCGTTTGCCTTGTTGCCGAACGCGGAGGCATTGACGCCCCCGGCGGTCGCGTTCACGCCAACCGCGACAGCATCGGTACCCGTTGCGCCATCGTTGTTGTAGTTCCCGCCTTGCGTGCCGTTGTCGTTGATGCTGACGTAGTGCGGCTTGGCAGCACCGATCGCGCCAATTGCAGTCGACAGCGACGTGATGCCGGTGCTCGTGCTCGTGCTGAGCGAATCAAGCCCGCTCGTGACGGTGGAAAGACCCGTCGAAAGCGAACTCATACCGGTGGACAGCGACGACATACCGGTGCTCGTGGACGTGCTCAGGCTCGACACGGCGGTGCTGGTCGAAGTCGACAACGAGCTGACGCCCGTGCTCAGGCTCGATACCGAGGTCGACGTCGAAGTCGAAAGCGACGTGACCGAACTCGTCACGGTCGACAGACCCGTCGACAACGAAGACACGCCCGTGCTCAGCGAAGAAATGCCGGTGCTGGCCGACGTGCTCAACGAAGACATGCCGGTGCTCAGGCTGGAAATTCCCGTCGAAGTCGACGTCGAAAGCGACGACAGGCCGGTACTCAAGCTCGAGATGCCCGTGCTCAGCGAAGATATGCCGGTGCTGGTCGACGTCGAGAGCGAATCGATTCCGCTCGTCACCGTCGAAAGTCCGGTCGAGAGCGAGCTGACGCCGGTCGAAAGCGAGCTGATACCGGTGCTGGTCGAAGTCGACAGCGAGTCGACCGAACTCGTCACCGTGGAGAGGCCCGTACTGAGCGACGAAACACCGGTGCTCAGGCTGGACACCGCCGTGCTCGTGCTCGTGGACAGCGACGACACGCCGGTGCTGAGCGAAGAGATGCCGGTGGAAGTCGACGTCGACAGCGACGAAAGGCCGGTGCTCAGGCTGCTCACGCCCGTCGACAGCGACGACACTCCCGTGCTCAGAGAAGAAACCGCCGTGCTCGTGGACGTGGAAAGCGAATCGACACTGCTCGTCACCGTCGACAGGCCGGTGCTCAGGCTCGACACCGCGGTCGACGTGGACGTGGACAGCGACGAAACACCGGTGCTCAACGACGAAATCGCCGTGGAAGTCGACGTGCTCAACGACGAAACGCCCGTGCTCAAGCTGGAAACCGCCGTCGAAGTCGACGTGCTCAACGAATCGACGCTGCTCGTCACGGTCGACAGGCCGGTCGACAGCGAGCTGATGCCCGTGCTCAGGCTGGAGATGCCGGTACTCGTGGAAGTCGAGAGCGACGACACGCCGGTACTGAGGCTCGATACCGCCGTGGACGTCGACGTCGAGAGAGAAGACACGCCCGTGCTCAACGACGACAGGCCGGTGGACAGCGAGGAAATGCCCGTGCTGGTCGAGGTCGACAGCGAGCCGATCGCGGTGGACGTGGACGTGCTCAACGAATCCACGTTGCTCACGACCGTGGACAGCCCCGTGCTCAACGAAGAAATTCCCGTCGAGGTCGAGGTCGAGAGCGACGAAACACCCGTGCTCAGGCTCGAAACGGCGGTCGAGGTGGAAGTCGACAGCGACGAGATTCCCGTGCTCGTGGACGTGCTGAGCGATTCGATCGACTGGTTCGTCGCATCCAGCTGCGAACCATTGATTGCGTCCGTGCTGTCCTTCGAAATCTGACCGGCCGCCACGTTCGTCACCTGGCGTTCCTGGCCCGGTGCGCCGACGCTCACCACGCCGACCGGATTCGCACCCGCGAACGAGTACGTCGTGCCGCCGATCACCGCACTCGGCGTCGGGTGTGCGACGTCCGTGATCGAGCCTGCACCCAATGCGACGGAATTATCGTTCTTCGCATTGGCGCCGTCGCCGATCGCGACCGCGCTCGCGCCGCTGGCGGTGGCGTTCGTACCCGCCGCCAACGCATTGAGGCCGGTTGCACCGTCGTTGTTGTAGTTGCCTTCCTGCACGCCGTTGTCGTTGACGGAATAGTAGTGAGTCTTGCTTGCAGAAATAGCGGTGGACAACGAAGAAATGCCGGTGCTGGTCGAAGTCGACAGTGACGATACGCCGGTCGAAAGCGAATCGATCCCGCTCGTGACCGTCGAAAGGGCGGTGCTGGTGGACGTGCTCAAGCTGGAAATGCCGGTCGACGCACTCGTGCTGAGCGAAGAAACACCGGTGCTCAGCGAGCTTGCCACCGTGGACGTCGACGTGCTCAGTGACGAAATGCCCGTCGATGTCGAGGTCGACAACGACGAAATCCCGGTGCTGAGCGACGACACGCCGGTACTCAACGACGAAATGCCGCTGCTCGTGGACGTGCTGAGCGAATCAACGGCGCTCGTCACCGTGGACAGGCTTGCGCTGACGCTCGAGATTCCGGTCGAAGCAGAGGTGGAGAGCGACGAAATTCCCGTGCTTGCCGACGTCGACAGCGAACCGATGCTGCTCGTGACGCCCGAAATGCCGGTGCTCAGGCTCGAAACTGCCGTGCTGGTCGACGTCGACAGCGAATTGATTCCGCTGGTGACCGTGGACAGACCCGTCGAAGCCGACGTACTCAGCGAAGAAATGCCCGTGCTGAGTGAGTCAATGCCGCTCGTCACCGTCGACAATCCGGTGCTGGTCGACGTCGACAACGACGACATGCCGGTCGACAGCGACGAAATGCCCGTGCTCGTGGACGTGGACAGGGTTTCGATCGCCGTATTGGTCGCGTACAGTTGCGAGCCGTTGATCGCGTCGGTGCTGTCCTGCGTGATCTGGCCCGCGGCCACGTTGGTGATCTGGCGTTCGGCATCCTTCGCGCCGACGCTCACGACGCTTTGCGGATTTGCACCTGCGAACGTGTACGCATTTCCCCCGATCGTCGCACCCGCAGTCGGCGTTGCGGCGCCGGTAACGGAGCCGGAACCGAGTGCTATGTCGCCTGCATTCGTGGCCGCTGCGCCCGAGCCGATCGCAACCGACGTTGCGCCGGTCGCGTTCGCGTTGTTGCCGACCGCGACGCTTGCCGCGCCGCCCGCCGTTGCACCGACACCGGCCGCCAGCGCATTGATACCGGTTGCGCCGTCGTTGTCGTAGTTCGCGCCTTGCACGCCGTTGTCGTTCACGGAGTAGTAGTGCGTCTTGCTCGCTGAAATCGCGGTAGACAGCGAACTCGTTGCGCTCGACAAACCGGTCGACAGAGAACCAATCCCGCTCACGACGGTGGAAAGACCCGTCGACGTCGACGAAGAAACGGAGCTGATGCCGCTTGCGATCGTGGACAGGCTGGCCGACGTTGCCGTGCTGAGCGACGACATACCGGTCGACAGTGACGACACGCCCGTGCTCAACGATCCGATATTGCTGGTGACCGTGGACAAGGCGGTGCTGGTCGACGTGCTCAACGACGAAATGCCGGTCGAAGCCGACGTCGACAGCGACGACAAACCGGTGCTCAGCGAGCTGACGCCGGTGCTCAGGGACGAAACGCCCGTCGAAAGCGACGACACGCCCGTGCTGAGGCTGGAAACCGCCGTGGACGTGGACGTGCTCAGGCTCGACACACCCGTGCTCAAGCTCGACATTCCGGTCGATGCGGACGTGCTCAACGACGAAATGCCGGTGCTGGCGGATGTGGACAGCGACGCGACGTTGCTGTCGGTGGTCGAAAGACCGGTCGACAGCGAATTGATGCCGCTGGTGACGGTCGACAGGCCCGTACTGGTCGATGCGCTCAGCGACGAGATGCCCGTCGATGCCGACGTGCTGAGCGAAGACACGCCGGTGCTCAACGACGAAACACCGGTGCTGAGGCTCGACACCGCCGTGCTCGTGCTCGTGGACAGCGACGACACGCCCGTGCTCAGGCTGGAAACGGCCGTCGACGTGGAAGTCGAAAGCGTGTCGATTGCGGTATTGGTGGCGAAGAGTTGCGAGCCGTTGATCGCGTCCGTGCTGTCCTGCGTGACCTGTCCGGCGGCAACGTTCGTGATCTGACGTTCGCTGCCTGGCGCGCCAACGCTGACGACGCCCGCAGGCGCGGCGCCCGCGTATTGATACGTCGTGCCGCCGACCGTGCCGCTCGCGGTCGGAACAGCCGCGGCGGTCACGGAACCATTGCCCAGCGCAACCGAATTCGCGGTCGAGGCACTGGCGCCCTGGCCGATCGCAACAGCGTTCGTCGCGGTGGCCTCTGCGCCGTCACCCACGGCCACTGCGCTTTGTCCGGCAGCATTCGCGGCATAACCAACGGCCGCCGCATTGCTTCCCGCTGCGGTGGCGCCGACACCTGCCGCGATGGCATTGATGCCGGACGCCCCGTCGTTGTTGTAATTGCCGCCCTGGACGCCGTTGTCGTTGACGGAATAGTAGTGCGTCTTGCTGGCGGAAATGGCCGTCGAAAGCGAGCTTGCAATCGTGGAAGTCGACGTGCTCAACGAGGAAACGCCGGTGCTGAGGCTGCCGATACCGGTGCTCGCGCTCGTGGACAGCGACGAAATATTGCTGATCGCGCCGGACAGGCCGGTGGACAGCGAGCTGGCGGTCGTACTGGTGCTCGTGGACAGCGACGAAAGACCGGTACTCAGGCTGGAAATGCCCGTCGAAGCGGACGTGCTGAGCGAGCTGACGCCCGTGCTCAACGAGGATATGCCGGTCGAAGCCGACGTCGACAACGACGACAGGCCGGTGCTCAGGCTCGATACGCCGGTCGACAGCGAGGACACGCCCGTGCTCAGGCTGGAAACGGCCGTCGATGTGGAAGTGGAAAGCGACGACACCACCGTGCTTGCGGACGTGGACAGCGACGACAAACCGGTGGACAGCGAGCTCACACCCGTGCTGAGCGACGACACGCCCGTGCTCAGGCTGGAAATCCCCGTGCTCGCACTCGTGGACAGCGAGTCGACCGCGAGGTTCGTTGCATTGAGTTGCGAACCGTTGACCGCGTCGGTGCTATCCGGGCTCAGCTGACCGGCCGCTACGTTCGTGATTTGTCGTTCCGAGCCTTTCGCGCCGACACTGACGACGCTTTGCGGGCTGGTGCCGGCAAACGCGTATTGCGTGCCGCCAATCGTCGCGTTCGGCGTCGGATTGGGCGTGCCGGTGACGGAGCCGCTACCCAGCGCGACATCGTTCGCGTTCGTCGCCGTGGCGCCCGAACCGAATGCGATGCCACCGCTGGCCGTTGCGGCGGAAGCGTTGCCCAACGCGATCGAACCGGTGCCCGTGGCGCTGTTCGAATTGCCCATCGCGAGTGCGCCCGTGCCGTTCGCCGTATTGTTCATACCGACCGCGATGGCCCCGTCGCCGATCGCCGAATTCGGATCGCCGATCGCAACCGCGCCGTTACCGCTTGCGGTCTGCTGGTTGCCGATCGCGACGGCGCTGCCGCTCAGCACGGCCGACTTCGAACCGATGGCCACCGAGCCGGGGCCGGCCGTTGCCGCAACGCTGTTACTGTCGCCCATCGCGACGCTGGAAGCAGCCAGTGCCTGCGAGTCGTAGCCCACCGCCGCGGCATTCGCGCCGCCCGCCGACGCCCCTACGCCTGCGGCAATTGCGTTGACGCCGGTTGCCCCCTTGTTATCGTAATTGGCGCCCTGTGTTCCGCCGTCATTGACGCTGTAGTAGTGCGTTTTGTTCGCATCGACCGCGGTGCTGAGCGATGCAACGTTGCTGTTCGTCGTGGACAGACCCGTGGACAGGCTGCTGATTCCGGTCGAAGCCGAAGTCGAGAGCGAATTGACAGCGCTCGTGACACCAGAAATACCTGTGCTAAGCGAAGAAATTCCGGTGGATGCCGAAGTCGACAAAGACGACAGACCGGTGCTGAGCGAGGAGACACCCGTGCTCAACGAGCTTGCGACCGTGGAAAGCGAAGAAACACCGGTGCTCAGGCTGGAAACTGCCGTCGAGGTCGAAGTGCTCAACGAGGACACACCGGTGCTCAGACTCGATACCGCCGTGGAAGCGGAAGTCGAAAGCGAAGAAACACCTGTGCTAAGACTGGAAACTGCTGTCGAAGCGGAAGTGCTCAAAGATGAAACGCCGGTCGAAAGCGACGACACGCCAGTGCTCAAGCTCGATACAGCGGTCGATGTGGACGTGCTCAGCGAATCGACAGCCAGGTTCGTCGCATTGAGCTGCGAGCCATTGACGGCATCAGTGCTGTCGGGGGTGAGCTGGCCGGCCGCCACGTTCGTGATCTGGCGCTCAGCGCCTTGTGCGCCCACGCTCACGACGCTTGCCGGTTTCGCGCCTGCGAACGTATAGGCAGTTCCGCCAATCGTTGCGCCCGCCGTGGGATTCGATTTCGCCGTCACCGAGCCGGAACCGAGCGCTACATCACCGGTATTTGTCGTTGCTGCGTTCTGGCCGATCGCAACCGAATTAGCTGCTGCACCGGTTGCGGCATCGCCCAACGCGACAGCACTCGCACCGGCTGCGGTTGCGTTCGTGCCGATGGCAATCGCATTGACGCCGCTCGCACCGTTGTTGTCGTAGTTTCCTTGCTGCGTGCCGTTGTCGTTGATGCTGACGTAATGCGTGCGCGTCGTGGAAACGACCGTGCTCAGCGACGCGACGTTGCTGTTCGTCGTGGACAGTCCCGTCGAAAGGGAAGACACGCCCGTGCTCAGGCTCGATACACCGGTCGACAGCGAGCTGACACCCGTGGACAGACTGGAAACGCCAGTCGAAAGGGAGCTGATTGCTGTCGATGCGGAAGTGGACAGCGACGCGACGTTGCTGTTCGTCGTCGAAAGGCCGGTGCTGAGCGAACTGACGCCCGTGCTCAAGCTCGACATTCCGGTCGATGTGGAGGTCGACAGCGAATCGAGATTGCTGTCCGTGGTGGAAAGGCCCGTGCTCAGGCTCGAAACTGCGGTCGAAGTCGAAGTCGAAAGTGTTTCGATTGCGGTATTCGTTGCGAAGAGCTGCGAGCCGTTGATTGCGTCAGTACTTGTGCCGCTGACACGACCTGCGGCGACGTTTGTAACTTGGCGTTCAGCGCCGGGCTTGCCTACGCTAACAACGCTCGTCGGTGCGCCACCAGCATACGTGTACGTCTTGCCGCCGATCACGTCATTCGGCGACGGATTTGCGGCGGCAGTCACCGAACCCGTACCCAACGCAAGGCTGTTGGCGTTTGTGGCCGTTGCGCCGTTGCCGAGCGCCATCGCTCCAGCGGCCGAAGCAATGGCCGTTGCGCCGATTGCGGCCGAATTTCCGCCAACAGCCGAAGCGCCGCTACCGAGTGCAAGGTCGTTGGTGATCGTCGTGCTGCCTGCCACGCCGGCGACCGCGTTCGTGCCTGCTGCGAAAGAGTCGGTGCCGTTCGCTCGGCTGCCCGAGCCGATGGTCACGGCTCGCAACCCGGACGCAACTGCCGATACGCCGACGGCCGTTGCGTTCGTATTCGATGCCGTTGAATTCATACCAACGACTGTCGCGTTCACCCCTGAAGCCAGCGCGCTGTTACCCACGACGAGCGAATTCGTGTTGTTACTTATCGCGGAGGTACCGACTGCCATCGAGCCGCTGCCGCTTGCCGTTGCCAAAGTACCGATGCCCACGTTGTTTGCAAGAGAAGCAGTTGTGCCGACACCTATTGCAGTCGCATTTGTTCCGTTCGCCGTTGCTGTCGCACCGAGCGCCATACTCGATGTTGAACTCGCTAAGGCGTTCATACCGAGCGCAGTCGAATTTGTACCGTCCGCTTGCGCGGAGTATCCAAGCGCCATAGCTTGAGCACCGTCGGCGATTGCCGTGCGTCCGAGTGCGGTTGCGTTTACTGCTATTGCATTTGCGCCAACGCCGATAGCAACTGTGTAGTCCTGATTCGCCGTCGAAGCTGCGCCAATCGCAACTGAACCGGCGTTATCACTTGTCGCACCGATCCCGATCGACGCGCCATTAGCCGCATTTGCGCGGGCGTTAGGACCGAATGCGACGGAATTCAATCCGGTTGCGCGCGCAACGGTACCGAATGCCGACGCACCTTGCGCAGAAGCGGTCGCATTGATACCGACTGCTGTAGCGTTCATGCCCGTTACATATGCGCCTGCACCGATAGCAGTCGTGCCGGAAGCCGCCGCAGTTGCGCCGCAGCCAACCGCAACGGTCATAAGGTTCGCGGCTGTCGTTGTGTCCGTACACGCAGCACCGGGGATGTTGACGTATTGCGCATACGCTTCATCAGGCGCACTCAGACCGGCGGCAACTGCGACGGCAGCGACAGTCAGCACGCTAAGTGCCGGCATGCCATCCAAGAAGCCATCCACGATGCCGCTCATGGCGCCGGCTCCCGTATCCGGTGAACGAGTTACGACACTGCTGGCGCTTTTACCGCACGCCGAGTCCAGTTCGGACACAGCGACCCACGCGCCGAGAGCATCGTTCCATATGGATCGATAGTTCTTGTTCATTCTCTGATTCCTGTTGACGAAGGTTTGCGCGCCTACAGCAATGCGCCCCGTTCTCTCCCGCGACAGCCACCGCGTTCACGCACCGGGAGGTTCGTGCGTATTAAATGCGTCATCCTTTATTACTCAAAAACTCCGCGGCGATCCTAACGTAAACAACACGAAAAACGTATATGAGTGGATGAGTAAAGGAGTTAATCAGGAGTGGAATTGAGTTATTCAAAAACCCAATTTAATTAAGGTGTTGCGGGCGTGCAATATTTTCCGAAGCCTTATGCTGCGGGGCGGGGCGGTGTGTTATTCGGCGAAGCCGGGCGTGAATCGAAGATATAAAAGAGCTGATTTAATGCGCGGCAAGTGGTGAAAGTTCCAAGCATGGAAAATGCGGTCGTGTCTTTCTCGCCACACATGACTAAGAATATTTAAGGATTTTTAAGGTGTGGCGGCGACCTGTTCTCGATATCTATCCGGCAAATGCATCGGGCGGGTGATTTCCGTGCGCGTGGTCGCGGTGCCGACTGCAGTGCCGGCGGCTATGGCAGCAAGCGGCGCGTTGTGCGGTTCCAAATGCACGTGCGGCTGTTTTTGCGGTCACTCGGTACGCCTCGCCGCTGACCGGTACGCCCGACGTTGCCGGGGCAAACGGTTCCTCGCCGGTGTCCAGCGCCGTCGCCGCTGTCATGTGCAGGTTCGATGCGCGTCGGCTGCTGTCGCGGATGCGATAGGCGTAATCGCGACGCGCGACGCTTGCGCGCAGGGCCCGAATCGCGGCGCCGATGCGCGCAAACGATCACGTCGAGGTGAATACGTTCGCAGAACGCGCAAAGGGAGGGCGATTAGAAACTCCTGCGACTCACTCGCGGCGCATCCGGCGTCACTATCAACTGTCAAGCATGGTTAAGTCAGGGGCATGCGATGCCGTGGAGCCGTGCGCACGAACACAAAACTCGATACACTCGCGCTCACTTATCAGTTGTCTGTTGACATCGTCGGCAAGCCGGCAGTCGGGCGACAGTTCATCAAGCAAATTCAACAAGTGGCTGCCTCCGACAGGACGGTAGACACAAGTACAACGAACGGGGAATTTTGCGGCTTATGGAACGCTCTACGAGGCGCAAACCGCTAACGCATATGTTCGGGGCGCGCCGTCTTTACGGCGGCGATCATCATCCCGGATTGCACGTGCGGTCCTTCCTGATTTCAGTGCGCGTGAACCTGCGATCGGCTGTCGCGATCACATTGTCCGCCGCTGAATCGCGCAACAACGAAAGTACGACTCCGCGCTCGTCGCGCAGGTTTTCCGCCAGCTCCAGGCCATGCATTCGCGGGCGCGCCACGCGGCCGGAATTCAATCACGTTGTGACGTATTTCGGGTTCTGGGCCACGTTTGCACGCGAAATGCATGATCGCGCCCGCGGGTTTGTTACAAGACAGAAAAATTATTCGCTACATTGTTGACGTTGTATCTATTAACCACGCATACTTAACTCAACGACTCAATGGCATATATTGATGCGTTGAGTTGAGTAATCGAAATTGGCGGGGAATATATGATTGTGCAGGTGGTCGATGAAAAGAGCTGCGTTGGAAAATCCACGAGCGCCGTCAACCCTCGCGAGGTATCTGTCTAGCGGATCCGCACGCATCGCGGGTCAATTTTCCGCGAGCGCATGAGTTAATACACGGATGAGTGTTTGATTAAAACAGGAATGAAATGAACAAATTTCAGTTGAATCCGCGTTATGCGGCGGATGAGAGTGCGCCGAGCAAACCCATCGACCTCATCGCGGGCGCAACGTTCGTGCAGTCACAGGCGGCGAAGAGCCGCCCGGAGAAGCCGATCAGGCTCAACCTCGATATCGCTCCGGCGGTACACCGACTGCTCAAGCTGTACGCGCTCGAAAACGGGATGAGTGTGTCGGAAGTCGTCCGTTCGCTGATTGACGGGCTCGTGCGGCCCGAGCACCAGCAGCGACGCTAAGCAGGCAGAGCGGTGAAGGCCATTGCAGTGATCGGGAAATTCACACACCCGATCATTCGCGAACCGCAATGCTTCGTTCGGTGATGTGCGCGGGGGCATCCTGTCGACCGACTTAGCCATGTCCGTTTCGATCCGAAGGCAGGAAGATGCACCAGACTCTTTCCCGGTGCGGAGCACGAGGATGGTTATATGCGGATCTTCCCGAGCGACGCAGCCCGCCTTCGCTATAGCATGGTTTTTGAGTACTGCGACGGACATGCGCCGGCCGCCCGGGGTTGACGCCATATCGCAACCCGTGAGCGCGGCATAACGCGATCATGGACTCCCGTCGAGCCGCCCACGAGGCGGCTTTTTTGTTTGTTATGCGTGATATAGCTCGCGTGATAATGCGTGACGCAAGATCGTTGTAAGGCGGCATTGCGCCCGCACTGAGCGCCGCCCCGTAAACCCTTGAATTTCCGCACTAAAAAGCCGACCGATTATCAACCAGGAAGCGTTTTACTCGACTGTGTTGAAAGCATTACAGAAAAATCGGAATTACCAGATCGGCCAACGTTTGCGAGAAGGACTTTCCCCTGTGTCAGTTGGCGTGTGTTTTCGGTTACGATGCGAGCTTCGTGGAAATCAAGTGAGTAACGTAAATGAGTAAAGTAAAAACTCAAAAGCTCAGTGACACTCCGGCGCCGGCAAAGCGCGCGAAAGGTCCGGCATCGAAGACCGCCACGGCAAATCGGGATCTGTTCGGGGACGACAAAACGAGCGCAGCCGCCGCACCTGCCAAGCGCACGCGCGCCGGGTCCGCTGTCAAACGGCCCACGGCATCACGGCCCGCTACCACGCAGCCGACGGCGAAAGCCTCACCCAAGAGGGCCGCGCCCGTGGGTTCCGTACGGATCAATTTCGACCTTGAAAGGGTGATTCACAAGCGGTTGAAGATGTTGGCAGTCGAGGCCGATTTGACCATCGCGGACTGGATGCGGGCCCTGATTCAAAAAGAACTCGAACATATCGAGAAGACGGCGCGGCGCGCGCGATAAACGCGTGAACCGTTGTTCAGACTGTGGGCAATTGCTTGTTGTTTCGCATATATGCTCACCGGCGAGTCGATGTTTGCATCGCCATCGTTCGCAATCAACGTTGCGCACTACCAACCAAGGCCGGGCCGGAGCGTCGCGTCGAGGTGTTCCGGCTCGATGTCGTCGCAATACGTGTCCCACGCTGTCGCACCGGCGCAGGCGCGGCGCTTGTCCGGAGACAAAAAAAGCCCCGCATCGAGCGGGGCTCCGTCGGCTAACTCACCGGCAAATCGTAAGCCGTTTTAATGCGTGCCACGCGTACGCGGATCGTTGAGGTCTTCGGTCGGATCGGTCAGCCCGAGCTCGTCGCCCGCGCTCCAGTACGGCGTGCTGCCGTAGTACTCGTGCAGCGGCTCGGCCCATTGCGGGTCGGCCATCGCCGGCCAGTGATCCTTGTCGAAGCCCGGTGCGTTCTTGATCCGCTCTGACGATACCGACAGCAGGAAACATTTGCGTTCGGTATCGAGCGTCAGCGCGCTCCATGGAATCGCGAGCAGCTTGTCGCCGATGCCGAGCAGGCCGCCGCTCGAGAGCACCGCATACGCGATGCGGCCCGAGCGCACGTCGAGCATGATGTCCTTGATCTTGCCGACGTCGTCGCCATCGGTCGTATAGACCTTGTCGCCTTCCAGCGTGTCGGCCGCCATCACGTCGGGGCCGGGGCCCGCCGCCGTCGCGGCGCCCTTGCCGATGATGCGGGTCCGTCCTTGATCGGGAGTCTGCATGGTTGTCCTCCTGGCTGCATGGGGCGCGACAGTGCCCGGGATGGGCCCTCCGGGTCGCGCGGGTTATCGGGCGAGGCGAGGATCGCCCCGTCACGTCCGCTTCGGTTGCGACACGCCTTCGAGCGTGTTCGCGACTTCGTCGCGTATCGGGCCGGCCGTGCGCGTCGCGATGTCCGCGAGCGACAGCATGCCGACCAGACGCTGGTCGTGATCCACGACCGGCAGGCGGCGCAACTGCGCGTCCGCCATGTAATGCTGGATCTCGTCCAGCGGATCGTCCTCGAAACACCATTCGATCGGGCCCGACGCGACTTCATGAATCCGCGTTTCCGGCGGCTTGCCGACCGAGATCGCGCGCACCGTGAGGTCGCGGTCCGTGACCATCCCGACCAGCCGGTTGTTGTCGCACACGGGCAGCGCGCCGATGTCGTAGCGCTCCATCAGTTGCGCGGCATGCCGGATCGAGTCGGTCGGCGCGATATGCACGACGTCCTGCGACATGATTTCGTTGACGCGATGCATCAGGTCCTCCTTCCAGGTTGAAGCGGGGCCATTCGATTCAGCAAGCGGCGTGCCGCGTCGCGCGCGGCCACCGCACCTTCCGGCCGTCATCCGTCACTTGTCGCGACGTTTGGCCGGGTCCTGCCATGGGCCGTCGTCGTGCGTGCCCGGCGGCGTGTCGGGTTCGATGCGCGTGACGCCGCCGGTCGCGGGCGGATCGCTGGCGGGAAACGTGTCCTCGAGATGCTTGTCGATGTGCCGCTCCGAGTGGCGCGTTTTCGTCTGATCCTGGTGCTTCAGCGGCGGCGACGTGTCCGGTTGCTCGTGCGCCGGCGCGTCGCGGCCGGACCGGGTCGAATCCTTCATGGCAAGCCTCCGTGTCGGTGACGATGAACCATTCAGCGCAACGGCCGTGCCCGCGGCGGGATGCGGCACGCGATTTGCCGCTTGGGCGGCAACGACGACGCGCGGCCCGATATGCCGCACATGTACACACGCACAGCAAGCAGGAGGCACGATGACCAATCCCAAACAGCGACCAGGGGTGCGCTATGAAGTCAACGTATGCGGCGGCGGGTTCGATTCGGTGAAGAGCCATTTCAGCACGTGGAAACACGAGCCGCTGATCTACCGGCCCGATCGCAGGATGTTCGAAGGCAAGGCCGACGTGCGGCCGCTCGGCGACGAGACGTTCGGCTCGACTGAGCCGGCGCGCCTGGCGCTGCAGCGCGCGTGCGACCCGCACGATCCGTATGCGCTCGCCGCGCGGGTGCGCGACGACGGCCGCGAGCTATGGCTCGTGATGGCCGCATACGAAGCGTAGCGACTCTCTTGAAAGAATTGCAGCGCGCGGTGTAGCGAATGCACGGCGTGCGGTGTGGGGGCATGCGTGTGCATGCGGACGGTGCGGGACTGGACGGCACGCGGCGGGCACGCGGCGGGCACGTAGAGGGCACACGGAGGGCACGTGGATGGACGCGGACGGCACGTGGACGGCGCGGAGGGCATACGCAGGGCACGCGGAGGGCACGTGGATGGCGCGCGGAGGGCTGCGGACACCACGCGAACATCACGCGGACACCACGCGGACACCACGCGGACACCACGCGAACGCCCCGCGCCCGGCATGCGGCTTGCGGATCAGGAGTGCGTAGACCCTCGAGCGGCGTGCGCCCGCGCACCACCGGTCCGGGCCGTTGAGGAGCGACACGATCGAATGCCCATGAATCGACACCCCGCCCAGTCGTTGCACCGGCCCGAGCCGCCGCCGCCCGGCATCACGCCGGAGCCCGAGCCGCCCGAGCCGGATATCGTGCCGCCCGGCACGCCGGAACCGTTCCACGATCCGGAGGGTGACCCGCCGGTGCACCCGCCGCCGGAACGCGAGCCGCCAACCCGGGAGCCGCCGGTTCACGCGCCGCCGACGGGCGTACCGCCGGCCGCGTTCACCCCATCCATGGAGGGCCCACGATGAGCATCAGCGTGAAACCCGGCATGCTGCGCGACGTGGCCGAGACGCTCGGCCGCCATTTCGAGGCGCGCGCGATGCCGTTCCATGTCGAGGAGCAGCCGTCCGGCGCGCTGCATTTCGGCTTTCGCGTCGACGGCCATCCGGCGTCGCTGACCGTCACCTTCGACGCCGACGCGTTCGCGGCGCTCGAACAGGCCGGCACCGACCGCCAACGCGGCGCACTCACGCGCGTCGCGGCCGAATTCGACACGATGATGGCGCGTCGCGCGCCGACCGCGTACGCGGGCGATTTCCATTTCAACCGGCTCTGAGCCGTGCCGCGATGGCCGGCCAGCGCCGCCGATTCCACGGAGGATTCCGATGAAGCCGATCCAGACGATACGCGTAGGCGCATGTGCGTTCGCCGCCGCGTGCGCGCTGGGCGCATGCACGCAACCGCAAACCTATGGCCCGCGCGGCGCGCCGCCGGCGCCGCCGGGCGCGCATGGCGCGTCGCCGACCACGACCATGCCGGACGCGAATACGCGCTACGACACGCGTCCGTCGCCGCACAACGCGATGCCGCCGGGCGCGACCGGCGGCGCGGCGGTCGATGTGCCGCAGCCGGGGCCGAACGGCGTGGAGGGCGACCGGCCGCTCCCGGGCACACCGCCGCTGATGCAGTACTGACCTGACGCGGTACGCATCGCGGGGGCGGTTGCCGCGCGCCGAAGCGCCGAAGCGCCGAAGGACGCGATGCCATCCATTCATTCCGGCGCGCGCGGCCTGCGCGAATTTCGTGCCCCCTAACTTCCCGGCGCTTGTAAAAAAGCGGCTCCGAAGTGCCCCAATCATGTGGTGTGAAGCGGTGAAAGCCGCGCCGGACGGCGGTTCGCCGCCTTGGCATGAAAGGTGCATGAATTCCTGCACGTGAATTTCGCACACAGTCAGGAGGGGCATCGATGTCCGTCACGCTTGCGCTCCAGATGCGACAGCATCTGGCACTCACACCGAGGCTGCAGCAATCGCTGCGTCTGCTGCAGCTGTCTTCGCTCGAATTCCAGCAGGAATTGCGGCAGGCGCTCGACTCGAATCCGTTTCTCGAAGATGGCCAGGCCGACGACGAAGCCGTCGCCGAGGCCGACGCGCCCGACCATCCGGCCGAGGCCGTCGCGCCCGAGCCCGTGCCCGATGGCGACGACGTGCGGCCGCCGGACGGCGACGTGTCATACACGGCCGCGCCCGCGCCGCGCACCACGGGCCGGCAGGGCGACGACGTCAGTGACCTGTCGCCCGGCGAATGGATGGCCGCCGAGCCGTCGCTGCACCAGCAACTGCACGACGCGCTGCGTCTCTATCCGCTGAACCGGCGCGACCGCGAGGCCGCGCGCATCGTGATCGACGCGCTCGACGAGGACGGCTACCTGCGTCAGGAGCTGTCCGAGCTGCTGGTCGCGGCCGATCCCGCGCTGCTGCTGTCGGAACAGGATCTCGGGGTTGCCTTGCGGCTCGTGCAGATGCTCGACCGCCCGGGGATCGCCGCACGGTCGCTTTCTGAATGCCTGCTGCTGCAGCTCGACGCGATTCCCGCCGGCACGCCGGCGCTCGCGGAAGCGAAGGTGATCGCGCGCGAACATCTCGAACGGCTCGCGCGGCGCGAGACCGCCGAAATTCAGCGGCGCGTCGGCTGCAGCCAGGCGACGATGCAGGCCGCGTGCGCACTGGTGCGCGGGCTCGATCCGCGCCCCGGCAATCACTACGGCAGCACGCGCGGCGACTATGTGGTGCCCGACGTGATCGTGCGCCAGGTGCGCGACGAGTGGATCGTGACGATCAACCCGGCCGTGCTGCCGCGCGCGCGATTGCACGAACGCTATGCGACGCTGTTCGCGCAGTCGAGCGGCGAGCGCGATTCGCCGCTCGGCCAGCAGTTGCAGGAAGCGCGCTGGTTGATCCGCAACGTGCAGAAGCGCTTCGACACGATCCAGCGTGTCGGCGAATGCATCGTCGCGCGGCAGCGCGACTTCTTCCGTTACGGCGAGATTGCGATGAAGCCGCTCGTGCTGCGCGATATCGCGGAAGAGCTCGACCTGCACGAATCGACGGTGTCGCGCGCGACGGGCAACAAGTACATGGCCACGCCGCACGGCACGTTCGAGTTCAAGCACTTCTTCCCGCGCAAGCTGGAGGCGGCCGGCAAGGGCGTGTGCTCGGCATCGGCCGCGAAGGTGCTGATCCGCGACATGATCGCGGCCGAGCGCCATACCGACCCGCTGTCCGATGTCGCGCTCGCGCAGAACCTCGCGGGGCGCGGCATCCTTCTTGCGCGTCGTACGGTGACCAAGTATCGCCAGGCCATGAAGATCCCGCCGGCCGAATTGCGTCGGCGCGACGCCGCCTGACGATACCGTCCGAACCGCGCGCGGCCCGCGAGCTGCGACCGTCGCGCGCGCCACCGAAAGGAGGAAATCATGCCAGCCAAATCCCAGGCCCAGCAGCGCGCGGCGGGGGCCGCCCTGTCGGCCAAGCGCGGTGACACGAAAATGAAGGATCTGAAGGCGCCGTCGAAGTCGATGGCCAAGTCGATGAGCGAGAAGGAGCTCGAGAAAATGGCTTCGACGCCGGCCCACGGCAAACCCAAGCACAAGCATTGATCGACGGCGACCCGCGCCGACGATCGTCGTTCTTCAGGACTCCAGGAGGAATTCATGCTGAGATATGCCATCATCTTCTTCGTCATCGCGATCATCGCGGCCGTGTTCGGCTTCGGCGGCATCGCGGCCGGTGCGGCCGAGATCGCGAAGATCCTGTTCTACATCTTCGTCGTGATCTTCCTGGTCACGTTGCTCCTGGGGGTCGTACGCCGATGACGGCCACCCCCGACCGTTCGCAGCGCATCGCGGAACTCGAGACTGCGCTCGCGAACGGCTTTCCATCGGAGTCGACCCTCGTCGTGCATACCGACGACGCATCGGGCCGGCTCACGATTCAGGTGTCATGGGTGCGGGTGCCGGCCGATGAAAACGCGCGTCAATGGCGCTGCGTGGTCGACCTGCGCTTCGATCCCGACGTGCTCACGCGCTATGCGTCGCTCGGCGCGGACGACCGGCTGCGCGTGCGCACCCGGCTGTGCGACCTCGCGCGGCGCGCGGTGGACGAACAAAAGCCGCGAGTCGAGGACGCCGAGATCGAATGCAACGTCGCGCTCGACGTGACGCGCGACGAGCTCGACAGCGCGTTGCGCGCGCCCTGACGCAGGCGCCGCAGCCTGCAGCGACACCGCAGGCGGGCCGCCGCGGCATACGCCGCGCGGCTCGCCCGTTTTACGTGCCGGCAGCCGTGTGCGCCGCTACGCGCCCGTACACGCCGCCCTTCACAGAACCGAAACAGAACCGAAACAGAACCGATACGAGAGGACGCGCGCATGACGAATCCCCCGCAATCCGGCAATCCGACGCCCAACCCGCCGCAACCCGACAGCGCGAAGTCGCGCCAGCTCGACGAGAATCGGCAGCGGCCCGACGGCGAGGCGCTGCGCAGCAACCAGGGCGTGCGCATCGCCGACAACCAGAACACGCTGCGCGGCGGTGCGCGCGGCCCGTCGCTGCTCGAAGACTTCATCATGCGCGAGAAGATCACGCACTTCGATCACGAACGGATTCCCGAACGGGTCGTGCACGCGCGCGGCTCGGCGGCGCACGGCGTATTTCGCGTCTACGAGCCGATGGCCGACTACACGAAGGCCGCGTTCCTGCAGGACCCGGCCGCCGAAACGCCGGTGTACGTGCGCTTTTCCACCGTGCAGGGCCCGCGCGGCTCGGCCGACACGGTGCGCGACGTGCGCGGCTTCGCGGTGAAGTTCTATACCGAAGAGGGCAACTACGACCTGGTCGGCAACAATATGCCGGTGTTCTTCATCCAGGACGCGATCAAGTTTCCCGACTTCGTGCATGCGGTGAAGCCCGAGGCGCCGAACGAGATGCCGACCGGCGCGTCCGCGCACGACACGTTCTGGGATTTCGTGTCGCTGGTGCCTGAAACCACGCATACGGTGCTGTGGCTGATGTCCGATCGCGCGCTGCCCGCGAGCTTTCGGGCGATGGACGGCTTCGGCGTGCACACGTTCCGTTTCGTGAACGCGGCCGGCGCCGAGCACTTCGTGAAGTTCCACTGGCGGCCCGTGAGTGGCGCGTATTCGCTGCTGTGGGACGAAGCGCAGCGCATCGCCGGCCACGACCCCGATTTCAACCGGCGCGAACTGTGGATGGCGATCGAGCGCGGCGACTATCCGGAGTTCGAGCTCGGCGTGCAGCTGATCGATCCCGCCGACGCGAACAAGTTCGACTTCGACCTGCTCGACCCGACCAAGCTGGTGCCGGAGGAACTCGTGCCGGTGCGCCCGATCGGCCGCATGACGCTGAACCGCAATCCGGACAATTTCTTCGCGGAGACCGAGCAGGTCGCGTTTCACCCGGGCCACGTGGTGCCCGGCATCGACTTCACGAACGATCCGCTGCTGCAGGGGCGCCTGTTCTCGTACACCGACACGCAGCTGAGCCGGCTCGGCGGCCCGAACTTTCACGAGATTCCGATCAACCGGCCGGTGTGCCCGTTCGCGAACAACCAGCGCGATGCGATGCACCGGCAGACGATCGCGGTCGGGCAGGCGTCGTATGAGCCGAATTCGCTGAACGGCGGCTGGCCGCGCGAGACGCCGCCCGCGCCGTCCGGCGGCGGCTTCGAGACGGTGCACGAACCGCTCGAAGGCGACAAGGTGCGTGTGCGCAGCGAAACGTTCGCCGACCATTTCTCGCAACCGGCGCTGTTCTACCAGAGCATGACCGAGATCGAGCAGCGGCATATCCGCGACGCGTACTGCTTCGAGCTCGGCAAGGTGACGAAGCCGGAGATTCGCGAACGCGTGGTCAACGAGATCATCGCGCGGTTCGACGCGGGGCTGGCCGCGCAGGTCGCCGAACGGCTCGGGCTGCCGGCGCCGCAAACGGCCACGACGCCGGCAGTCAAGCAGCGTGCGCCGTCGTTGAGCCTGATCGGCCGCTCGAAACCCGGTATCCGCTCGCGCAAGATCGCGCTGATCGCCACGCCCGGCGTGAGCCAGACGCTGGTCGAGCAGGTGCGCGGCGAGCTGACGTCCTCGGGTGCGGTGCCGACGATCGTCGCGCCGACCCTCGCGCCGATCGGCAGCATCGTGCCGCAGGCGACGCTCGCCGGCATGCCGTCGGTGATGTTCGACGCGGTGTTCGTATGCGGCGGCGACGGCGACGGCCGAAATCTCGCGCACAGTGCCGACGCGCGGCACTTCGTGCGCGAGGCGTTCAAGCACCTGAAGCTGATCGCGGCGGTCGGCTCCGGGCGGCAGTTGCTGAGCGCCGCGCATCTGCCGGATCCGGCCGAGGGCGTGTGCGTCGCGCAAGCGGCCGATCTCGACGCGCTGCTGCGCACGTTTTCGGACGAGATCGGCCGGCATCGGGTCTGGTCGCGCGAGCAGCAGGCGGCCGAGCTGCCGGCATAGCGTCGCACGGCGCCTGCCCCTTCGGGGGCGGGCGCGCTGGCGGCAAGGAGGACAGGCATGGCACCGCGAATGATATGGAAAGGCGCGATCAGCTTCGGGCTCGTTCACGTGCCCGTGCAGCTGTTCCCGGCGACACGCACCGTGAAGCCGTCGTTCCGGCTGCTCGACAAGCGCTCGATGGATCCGGTCGGCTATCGGCAGATCAACAAGCGCACCGGCAAGGAGGTCGCGCGCGAGGACATCGTGCGCGGCTACGAGTACGAGAAGGAGCGCTACGTTGTACTGACCGACGAAGAGATTCGCGCGGCGAACCCCGAATCGACGCAGACGGTCGACATTCTCACGTTCGTCGACGCGGACGCGGTGTCGTTCCTGTATCTCGACACGCCGTACTACCTCGTGCCGGACCGCAAGGGCGAGAAGGTCTATGCGCTGCTGCGCGACGCGCTGAAGGACAGCGGCAAGATCGGCATCGCGCTCGTCGTGATGCGTGATCGCCAGCATCTCGGCGCGCTGATTCCGGTCGGGCCGCTGCTCGCGCTCGACACGTTGCGCTGGCAGGAGGAGCTGCGCCCGCTCGACGAACTGTCGGTGCCGACGGAAGACGCGAAGCGCGCGGGCGTGACCGCGCGCGAGCTGACGATGGCGAAGAAGCTGATCGACGACATGGCGGGCAAGTGGACGCCCGACGAGTATCACGACACGTTCCGCGACGACATCCTCGAACTGGTCGAGCGCAAGGTGCGCTCGGGCAAGATCGAGGAAATCGAGGACCGGCCGGCGCAGACGGGCCGCGCCGCGACCAACGTGGTCGACCTCACCGAACTGCTCAAGCGCAGCCTGAAGGGCGGCGGCGGCGCGCGCGCGTCGGACCTGCGCGACGAACGCGCGGAAGAGGAAGCCGAGACGTCGCCGCAGGCCGGCGCACGTCGCAAGCCGGCCGCGAAATCCGCGTCGAAAGGCGCGGCCACAAAGGCCGCGGCGAAGCGGCCGGCCACGAAACGCGCGGCGACGGGCGAGCATGCGGCGAAGAAAACCGCCGTGCGCCGCAAGCACGCCGCATGATGCCGCACGACGCGAGGTGATGCGATGGCCGGCAAGCTCGATCCGTATCGGCGCAAGCGCCACTTCGGCGCGACGCCGGAACCCGAAGGCGCGCACGGGCGCCGTACGCAGGCCGCTGCGAAGGCCGCCGCGCGCACGCGCGCACGGGGCGCTCACCCGCTGCGCTTCGTGATCCAGGAGCACCATGCACGGCGACTGCACTACGACTTCAGGCTCGAACTCGACGGCACGCTGAAGTCGTGGGCCGTGCCGAAGGGGCCGAGCTTCGATCCGTCGGTGAAGCGCCTGGCGGTGCACGTCGAGGACCATCCGCTCGAATACGCGTCGTTCGAAGGCCAGATTCCGGAGGGCCATTACGGCGCGGGCTCGGTCGTCGTCTGGGACGAGGGCACGTGGACGCCCGATGGCGGGCTCGCGCAGGCACGCGAAGGCTATCGCGCGGGCAAGCTGACGTTCCGGCTCGACGGCGAAAAGCTGCACGGCGGCTGGGCGCTCGTGCGCAGCGGGCGGCAGCAGGGGCGGCAGGAGCAGTGGCTGCTGATCAAGGAGCGCGACGACGACGCGCGCAGCATGGATGAATTCGACGTCGTCGGCGAGCGGCCGGGCAGTGTGCACGACGGCGCGGCGTCGGCGCGTGCGGACGCGAAGAACGGCTCGGCGCGCGCGCGCGGTTCACGGCAAGGGCGCAGCGAGAAGCCCGCCACGCGCGCCGCGCGGCATGACGACCGGGCCCACGACGGCCACGCCGGCGCGCCTGTCGACCCTTCCCGGATCGAAGGCGCGGTGCGCGCGCCGCTGCCCGAGCACGTCGCGCCGCAACTCGCGACGCTGGTCGACGGTCCGCCGACGCAGGGCGACTGGTGCTATGAACTGAAGTTCGACGGCTACCGGATCCTTGCGCGCATTTCCGGCAAGGGCGCGCGCCGGCATGTGAAGCTGATGACGCGCGAAGGCCGCGACTGGACCGCGAAGCTGCGCGCGCAACGCGACGCGCTCGCGGCGCTCGATGTCGACGCCGCATGGCTCGACGGCGAGGCCGTCGTGCTCGGCAAGAACGGCCTGCCCGATTTCCAGGCATTGCAGAACGCATTCGGCGGCGGGCATTCGGACGAGATCACGCTGTTCGTGTTCGACCTGCCTTATCTCGACGGTTACGACTTGCGCGACGCGCCGCTCACCGCGCGCCGCGCGTTGCTCGAACCGCTGCTCGCCGACAGCGATCCCACGCGGCTGCGCTTTTCGCCCGATCTCGGCGACGACGTCGCATCGCTGATCGCGAGCGCCTGCGACACCGGCCTCGAAGGGCTGATCGGCAAGCGCGCCGAGTCGCGCTATCGCGCCGGACGCTCGCCCGCGTGGATCAAGCTCAAGTGCCGGCGCCGGCAGGAGTTCGTGATCGGCGGCTATACCGAGCCGTCGGGCAGCCGGCACGGCTTCGGCGCGCTGCTGCTCGGCGTGCACGAACCGGCCGCGGACGGCAAGCGGCGGCGCGGGCCGGGGCCGCTGCGCTACGTCGGCCGCGTCGGCACCGGCTTCGACACGCGGATGCTCGACCGGCTTACTCCCATCCTGCGCAAGCACGAACGCGACACGATGCCGTTCGATCCGCCGCCGCGCGAACGCTCGCGCACGCCCGTGCACTGGATCGAGCCGGTGCTCGTCGCCGAATGCGAATTCGCGGAATGGACCGGCGACGGCATCGTGCGGCAGGCCGCCTTCATCGCGCTGCGCGAGGACAAGCCGGCGGCACGGATCGTCCGCGAGGTGCCGAAGCATACGGAAACGGAGGTGCAGATGGATCAGCGTGAAACCGCGCAGCACGAAAGGCACAAACCCAAGGGCACGGCCCACGCAGAGCGCGACACGAGCGACACCAGCGACGGCAAACACCCCGCGCGCGCCCGCGGCTCCCGTCGCGCCGAGGCCGACGATACCGGCCCCGACCAGCTCGGCCGCGTCCGCATCAGCCATCCGGAGCGCGTGATCGATTCGCACAGCGGCACGCGCAAGATCGATCTGGCGCGCTACTGGCAATGGGTTGCGCCGTGGCTGCTGCCGGACCTGAAGGGCCGGCCCGTGTCGCTCGTGCGCGCGCCGGGCGACATCTCGGGCGAGCTGTTCTTCCAGAAGCACGCGGAGCGCCGCGAGATCCCGTTCGTCACGCAGCACGACGGGCTCGATCCGGGCCATGGCCCGCTGCTGTCGCTCGACAGCGTCGATGCGCTGCTCGGCGCCGCGCAGATGGGCACGATCGAGCTGCATACGTGGAATGCGCACGCGTCGAACATCGAGCGGCCCGACCGGATCGTGTTCGACCTCGATCCCGATCCGGCGCTGCCGTGGAGCGCGATGATCGACGCCGCGCAGCTCGTGCGCGGGCTGCTCGACGAACTCGGCCTCATCTCGTTCTGCAAGACGAGCGGCGGCAAGGGGCTGCACGTCGTCGTGCCGATCACGCGGCACATGGGATGGGACGAAGTGAAGGACTTCTCGCGCGCGGTCGCGCAGCATGTCGCGGGTGCGTTGCCTGATCGCTTCACCGCGACGATGGGGCCGAAGCACCGGCGCGGCAAGATCTTCATCGACTACCTGCGCAACGGCCGCGGCGCGAGCACGATCGCCGCGTACTCGGTGCGCGCGCGGCCCGGGCTCGGCGTGTCGGTTCCGCTGCGCTGGGACGAGGTGCCCGACACGACGGGCGGCGCGCAATGGACGATCGACACGCTGCACGAGCGCCTCGATCGACTGAAGCGCGATCCGTGGGACGGCTATGACGACACGCGCCAGCGGATCACCGCACAAATGCGCGCGCGGCTCGGCACGTCGTGACGCAGTCAGGGTCCGCGCCGATGCTGCAGCCGGTAGTACCAGTCCATCAGCGGCGTCGCGGAGATCCCGTGCGCGATTACCGACGCCACCACGACGGCGAGCACCGGCGCCGCGAGTGGCCGCACGGTGCTGGATGGCCCGTGTTCGAGCGCGAACAGCAGGTAGTAGAACGAACCGATCCCGCGTATCCCGAACCAGGCCATCAGCCGCCGCTGCGCAAGCGTCGCGTGTGAACCTGTGAGCGTCAGCAGCACCGCGAACGGCCGCACGGCGACGAACAGCACGAGCGCCAGCGCAATCGCGCCCCACGTGACGAGCGGGGCCGACAGCGTGCCGAGCACGCTGCCGATCATCGTCATCACGAGCGCCTCGGCGATCCGCTCGAGCTCGATCGTGAAATCGAGCACCGATTCGGCCATGAACGCGTGGACCTTCTCCGGATGTTTCTCGGTCGCGCTCACGTCTTCCGAATCGACCTGGCCGATCACTTCGCGCGGCGGGCGATCGCCGCTCGCACGATGCTCGACGCGGCGCATCGCGACGCCCGCGGCGAACGTCGCGATGAAGCCGAACGTATGCGCGAACTGCGCGGCGCCGAACGACAGCACGATCAGCGCGAGCGCGAAGAAGCCTTCGAAGCCGAGCGCCTGCGCATAGCGGGTGCGCAGCCGGCCGATCGCCTTGGTCGTTGCCGCGCCGAGCAGCCCGCCGATCGCGGCCGCGCCCGCGATGCCCCACAGCACGGCCAGCGCGAACGTGCCGGACAACGGCGGCGGCCCGTGCGGCGTATCGGGCACGCCGCACAGCGCGAGGCCCGCGAGCGCGAACGGCAGCGCGATCCCGTCGTTCATCCCGCCTTCGCCGGACAGCGCGAAGCGCACCAGATCGCGGTCGCCGGGATCGTGCACCTGCACGTCGTGCGCGAGCACCGGGTCGGTCGGCGCGAGGATCGCCGCGAGCAACAGCGCGGGGCCCCAGCCGAGGCCGAGCGTCAGCACCGCGCAGCCGGCGAGCAGCGGCACGGTGACGATCATCGCGAGCAGGCCGAGCCGGCATGGCACGAGCCAGAGCTTGTCGGACAGCGGCACGCGCAGCCGCAGCCCGATCGCGAACAGCGACACCAGCAGCGCGACCTCGACGATCTCGCGCAGCAGCCGCGCGTCGCGTTCGATATCGAGGTGGAGGAGCCCGACGCCGGACGGACCGAGCGCGACGCCGAGCACGAGATAGATCATCGCGGTGCTGCACGGCAGACGGCGCAGCGCCGACGTCGCGACGCCCATGCCCATCAGCACCGCGCCGATGATCAGATACCACAGCGTTTCATGCATGCGAGCAAGCGGAACGGGTCGATACGAGGCAGGCGGGGGCCGTCACGGCTTGCGCCCGAACGCCTCGCGCAGCTTGCGCTTCGCGCGTTCGAGCGTCGTGCGGCGCGTTTTCGGCAGCGTGCGGCCCGCGCGATTCACGTAGAAGTTCAGCATCGACATCGCCGACTGGAACGGCGTGGCCTTGCGACGGCGGCTATGTTCGGCCGAGCGCTTGAGGGAGGCGGCGATCTCGCCCGGATCGTCCGACTTGAAGATTTCGGGCTCGATGTCGAGCGCGTCGCTCTTTTGCATGACGTCCGCGGACCAGCGCTTGCGCGGATGCGAAGCGTGGCCGCGGGTGCGTCCCGGACGGCGGGTCGCGCGTTTGCCGTGCGGATGGGAAGCGGAAGCTGAAGGCATGGCGGGGCTCCGTACGGGTTCGGGATGACGGGTGACGGGGCCGCAAGCCGCGTGCCGCGCCCGCTGACCGGCACGGGCCTTGCTGAATCGCATGGGCAGGACAGACATTCCACGACCAGCGATTCCATTGACGGAGAACGCTCCATGAAACCAGCATCCGAATCGAAAGCCGCCGCGCGCCGGATCGCCGCATGCGCGGCCGTCGCGCTCATCGCCGCGGCGCCGGCCGCGTGGGCACAGAATTCGCAACGTCCCGGTGAGGGCACCGGCGCGCCGATCCTGTCGCCGCCGGACGACACGTCGGCGCAGGGAACGGGCGGCATGACCAACGGCAATACCGTGGCGCCGCCGCCGGCGACCCGCATGCAGGGACCATGCGGCACCCGCTCGCACGTGCGCCCGCAGGTACGGACCAAGCCGGGCGGTCCGAGCGGGGCCGGAACCGGCGGTAGCGGCAGCACGGGTGGCGGCGCGGCCGGCGGCAGCGCTGGCAGCGGTGGCGCAGGCGCAGGCGGTGGTGGCGCGGGCGGCGCCGGCGGCGCGGGTTCCAGCGGTTATTGACGATCACGGTGTCGCGCCGGCGCGGCGCGATGGCGGCCGGCGGCCCCGCGGCCGTCACGCCGCCACCACGCAGGAGAACATCATGCAATCGAATTACCGAACTACGTTCGACGCAATCGACCTCGATACCGACGACGTTGATAGCGATGAACTCGATACGGCGGTGAATCTCGACGTCGAGACCGGCAGGATCACCTTTCATGCGGCGTGGGCGCTCGCGCCCCATGCACCGCAGGGCATTGCGCGCCACTCGGTCGTGCTCGCGCTCGACTGCGACACGATGGCGCGCTATGCGGACCTCGACGACGGCGCGCGGATGCGCGTGCACGCGATGCTGCACGACAGCGTGCAGGCCACCCTCGAATCGCTGTCGGACGCCACCGAGGACCTGACGGTGACGGTCGAGCTGACCGACGCAATGCTCGACGCCGCGCGTCATCTGCAATGAGCGCGGCGCACGCAGTCGCATTACATATTCCGTTGAAATCTTTGCAGGCGCCGCGCCGCCCGACGTACAGCGAACCGCGCGCACCCCCGCGGCGGCATACCCGGGGCCATCAGCCGCTGATACCGGGGTCGTGCCCTGGCGGAATCGGCTCGTACGATTTGCCTCGACGAGGCCGCGGCACGCCGCTTGCTACGCGACAGGCATGGCACCACCGGTGCCGCAACATAACAGGGAGCATTCCATGACAGGCAAGCTGGACCATTGCAAGGTGGCGATACTCGCGGTCGACGGCTTCGAGGAAGCCGAGCTCGTCGAGCCGCAGCGCGCGCTGAAGGCGGAAGGCGCGCGGGTCGACGTGATCTCGCAGAAGCCCGGCGAGATCCAGGGGTTCAGGCACGTCGACAAGGGCGATCGCGTGAAGGTCGACCATACGTTCGACGATGCGCGCATCGGCGATTACGACGCGGTGGTACTGCCGGGCGGCGTCGTCAACGGCGACGCGATCCGGATGCTGCCGGCCGCGCGCGAATTCGTGACCGCGGCCGTCGGCGCGGGCAAGCCGATCGCGGCGATCTGCCATGGCGGCTGGCTGCTCGTGTCGTCGGGGCTGGTCGAAGGCCGCACGATGACGAGCTGGCCGAGCCTGCAGGACGACATCCGCAACGCGGGCGGCAAGTGGGTCGACGAGGAGGTGGTGCGTGACGGCAACCTGATCACGAGCCGCAAGCCTGACGACCTGCCTGCATTCAACGGCGCGCTGGTGCAGTCCCTCGCGTCGCGAGGAGCGTGAGCGATGCCGACCGAATCCGTTCACCGCGTGAGACTGACCGACGCGCCGCCGGAGTTCGACGGCGCGGTGATGCAGATGCGCTTCGTCGTCGAGTTCGACGGGAAGCCGCAGATCTGCGCGATCACGGTCGAGGCGCTCGAGGATCACTTCGGCGCGCGCTCCGCGCTCGAGGCCGACCTGCGCGAAGCGTTCGAACGCGGCCGTGCACGCATCGAAGCCGCGTGCGCGGAAGTGCTTGCCGACGGCAAGGGCGGCACCGAGCTGCACAGCGGCTACTTCCGCGTGCAGGACAAGGCGGCGGGCAATACGGCCCGCGCCGGCATGGCCCGCTCGCGGAAATCGTAAGTCGCCCGGGGGCCAGGTCGGGCGCACGCCATACCGTGCTCGCCGTCGCGCCGGCGTTGCCGCTCCATTACACGTGGTTGAAAACTTTGCAGCGGCCGTCACGCGGCTCGCAGGGACACATCGTGCCGCGCGCAGGCCGCGCGCGGCACGGCTATGTCCCACATATTGGCACGCTTCCTGCGTGTAGCTTCCGATGCAGGTGCCCGATGCGCGCCCGCGCCGACGCGGTGCCCTGCCGCATCGCACGAAGCTGGACACGGGGGAACGAACATGCTGACAGCCCATGAATTTGCCGCGCTGTTCCTGGTGCACCGCGCGCCGGAACAGATTCAGAGCGACCACGACGATGTTGTCGCCTTGATCGAACAACAATTGATCGAGATACGTCGCGACGCGTCGGGCGCGAGCCGTCCCGCGCTGACCGCCGACGGCCTGTCGATCGTGCAGTGCATGCAGCGGCACGGCGGCACCGATGCGTGATGCAATCGCGTAACGCGATCGTGCCATCGCGCGCCAGCGCCGGCGCCGGCCGGCACGCGGCTCAGCGCGCGATCGCGACCGGCGCGTTGACTTGCACGATGGGCGTATCGCCGTCGAACGGCGGCGCGTGCACGAAGTGGTCGATCACGCCGGGTTCGAACAGCAGGCAGTAGGTCGAGCCGCCGTACTGGAAATAGCCGATCTCCTCGCCCTTGTCGATGCGCTGCCCGGGCATGACCTCGATCACGCACGACGACACGTCGCCCATCCCGACGAATACGCCCACCACGGTGCCGATCCCCGGATCGTCGCAATCGATCGCGATCACCGCGCGCGCGGCGACCGCCGTCATGTAGCCCTGCGAGTCGTTGAGCCCGGCCGGATCCGGGCCTTCGGCTTCCGCGACCGAATAGTAGGTGCCGTCGACGCGGTACGCATGCGTGACGGTGCCGCGCACCGGCGCGTGCCAGCGGTGATAGTTGTACGCGCTCAGATATGCCTGATAGAGGTCGCCGCCGACGAAGCGTTCGGCGAGCGGCAGCCGCGCCGGCGTGAAGATGTCGCGCAGCGAATAGGGCTGCCCCTTGATCCAGAACTTGTCGCGGATCTTCAGGCTGGACTCGGTGTGATACGGCTGGGCCTCGCACGCGCTGACGATCACGTGCGGATCGCCCGGCGCGGCGACGGGCCGCGCATCCGCGCGAAACCGGCGCGTGAAGAAGTCGTTCCACGAAGCGAAGCCCCAGTGCGGCTGATCTTCCTGGTACTGGAACTGCGACAGGCCCAGCCGCTCCCGCGCTTCGTCGCAGAACCAGCCGTCGGGCGCCGACGTGTCGAGATGCGTACACGAATGCGGGCCGCCGAGGAAGTCGCACCATACGTTCAGCACCTGCTTCAGGTGCGCGTTCACCGCCGCGTCGCGAAACACCGCGTGGCCCGACGGCATGCACATCGGCCAGTCGAGGAATGCGTTCAGCGGGCACACGATCAGGCTCGATTCGCTGAACGGCGGCGTGTAGGTCATCAGGTGGTCGATCACGGTCATCAACTCGCCGATCGACGCGTAGCCGAGCTTGCGGCCCGATTCGAGCGCCTCGTCGATCGCGCGCGTGAGGCTCATGCGCAGCACGGCATTGTCGTCGAACAGTCGCGCGAGTTCCTGCACGGCCGGCGTGCGCAGCCGTTCGCCGGCATGCGCGCGCGCTTCACCCGCAATTTTTTCACGATACGCGGCCATGTGCGCTTCCTCGCTGGCCATCCATCCGCCGAGGCGATGGCGGGTGGCGGGCGTGCTGCGGTCGGTCGGCATGGTCACCTCCGGGTGGGGTACGAAACGGATAGCAAGGAAGAGCAAGGCGCTTGCCCGACGCGCGGCACCGAAATTGCGGCGCCAGGACGATGGTTTCTTCTTTTCTTCTTTCGATGATCGAGGAGGTCAAACATGAATGCGGATTCGAATGGACGACAGAACAACGATGCGGGTTCGACCGGCGAGCGCCGCGGCGGCGAGCAGCGGACCGTGGCGCCAACCCGCACGCGGGCGCGAGTGCGCGCGGCGACGTCGCGTGAGTCCACTCGGCGCAGTGAGCGCAGAAGTGACAACGGGCCGGTGACGACGGGCGGGAATGACGCGACGGGCAAGCCGCTTTGGGAAGACGACAGCGGCGACATGCCGCCGGAAGAATGGTCGTGATGATGTAACGGGGGCCGGACGGGGCGGTGCCGCCCGATTCAACCGCCCGGTGCCGGCACGGGCCATGCCTTTTTTGCGATGCGGGAGTTCCATCGTTTCCACATTTCGAGTATTATCGAAACATGGGAACGAACCAGACCATCGCCGCGCTGTCCGCCCTCGCGCACGAATCCCGCCTCGCCATCTTCCGCGCGCTCGTGCAGGCCGGCCCGTCGGGCCTGGCGGCCGGCCAAATCGCGACGCTGCTGGACGTGCCGCCGTCGTCCCTGTCGTTTCATCTGAAGGAATTGGCTCACGCGCAGCTCGTCACGAGCCGCCAGGAAGGGCGCTTCGTGTTCTATTGCGCGAACTTCGGGACGATGAACGGCCTCGTCGGCTACCTCACCGAGAACTGCTGCGGCGGCAATCCGTGCACGCCGGCCTCCGCCTGTTCGCCCGCCTGCTCCGACCCAACGTAAGCCCCCGTTCACGCCCCCGCCGATGACCACCAACGTCCTGATCCTCTGTACCCACAACTCCGCGCGCAGCGTGCTCGCCGAGGGCATGCTCAATCACTGGGCCGTGAAGCTCGGCCGCGACGTGCGCGCGTACAGCGCCGGCAGCGCACCGAGCGGCCGGCTCAATCCGTTCGCGCTGGACGCGCTGACGCGCGCCGGCGTCGACGTCAGCGGATACCGCAGCAAGAGCTGGGACGAATTCGTCGGCGACGGCGCGCCGGAAATGCGCATCGTCATTACCGTCTGCGACAGCGCGGCTGCGGAGACTTGCCCTTACTGGCCCGGCAGCCCGGTGAAAGTGCATTGGGGCTACGCCGATCCGTCGAACGCGACGGGCGGCGATGCGGGCAAGCAGCTCGCGTTCGAACTGACGCGCGAGGCGCTCGGCTACCGGATGCTGCAACTGCTCGCGCTGCCGCTCGAACGCATGAGCAACGCCGAACTCCAGGCCGCATTGACCGCCATCGCGCACAACTGAGCGGTCGCGCGGCGGCATGCACGAACCTGCGTGCCGCGTGCCTTTCTCCATCCCGAGCCACGTCCGATGAACACGTCCAACGTCGTCCCGCCTCGCAACGCCGCCGTCAGGCCCGCGATCAATTTCTTCGAACGTTACCTGACGCTCTGGGTCGCGCTGTGCATCGTCGCCGGCATCGCGCTCGGCCAACTGCTGCCCGGCTTGTTCCAGCGGATCGGCCGCATCGAGTATGCGCAGGTCAACTTGCCGGTCGGGCTGCTGATCTGGGTGATGATCGTGCCGATGCTCGTGAAGGTGGACTTCGGCGCGCTGCATGAGGTGCGGCGGCATGTGAAGGGGATCGGCGTCACGCTCGCCGTGAACTGGCTCGTCAAGCCGTTCTCGATGGCGTTCCTCGGCTGGCTGTTCGTGCGGCAGTTGTTCGCGCCGATGCTGCCGGCGGACCAGCTCGACAGCTACATCGCCGGCCTGATCCTGCTGGCCGCTGCGCCGTGCACCGCGATGGTGTTCGTGTGGAGCCGGCTCACGGGCGGCGATCCGCTGTTCACGCTGTCGCAGGTCGCGCTCAACGACAGCATCATGGTGATCGCGTTCGCGCCGCTGGTCGGGCTGCTGCTCGGGATGTCCGCGATTACCGTGCCTTGGGCGACGCTGCTCACGTCGGTCGTGCTCTACATCGTGATTCCGGTGATCCTCGCGCAGCTTTGGCGCAAGCGGCTGCTGAGGAACGGGCAGGCCGCGTTCGACGCCGCGATGGCGCGGATCGGCCCGTGGTCGATCGCCGCGCTGCTGGCCACCCTCGTGCTGCTGTTCGCGTTCCAGGGCGAAGCGATCCTCAAGCAGCCGCTGGTGATCGCGTTGCTCGCGGTGCCGATCCTGATCCAGGTGTTCTTCAATGCGGCGCTCGCATACTGGCTCAATCGCGCGGTAGGCGAGAAGCACAACGTCGCGTGTCCGTCCGCGCTGATCGGCGCGTCCAATTTCTTCGAGCTCGCCGTCGCGGCCGCGATCAGCCTGTTCGGTTTTCACTCCGGTGCGGCGCTCGCGACCGTCGTCGGCGTGTTGATCGAGGTGCCGGTCATGCTGCTGGTGGTGCGCATCGTGAACCGGTCGAAGGGCTGGTACGAGCGCGTTTGAGCCAATTCCGGAATCCATCCATGACCGACCGACTGACCGACCTGCCGCAACTCGATCCCGCGTTGTTCCAGGTGCCGGACGCGAGCCGCTTGCGGCCGGCGTCGCCGTCCACCCATCCGCCGCGTTTCCTGCTGCTGTACGGGTCGCTGCGCGAGCGTTCGTTCAGCCGCCTGCTGGTCGAGGAAGCCGAGCGCCTGCTCACCGCGATGGGAGCCGAGGTGCGCGTGTTCAATCCGAGCGGCCTGCCGCTGCCCGACGATGCGCCGGAGAGCCATCCGAAGGTCGTCGAACTTCGCGAACTGGTGATGTGGTCGGAAGGGATGGTGTGGTGCTCGCCGGAACGACACGGCGCGATGACGGGCATCATGAAGTCGCAGATCGACTGGATTCCGCTGTCGGTGGGCGCCGTGCGGCCGACGCAGGGCAAGACGCTCGCGGTGATGCAGGTGAGCGGCGGCTCGCAGTCGTTCAACGCGGTGAACCAGATGCGCGTGCTGGGGCGCTGGATGCGCATGCTGACGATCCCGAACCAGTCGTCGGTGGCCAAGGCGTTCATGGAATTCGACGACGCGGGGCGGATGAAGCCGTCGGCCTATTACGATCGGGTCGTCGACGTGCTGGAGGAACTGGTGAAGTTCACGCTGCTGACGCGCGACATCGGCCCGTATCTGGTCGACCGGTACAGCGAGCGCAAGGAAAGCGCGGAGGAATTGTCGAAGCGGGTGAATCAGCGGGGGATCTGACGCGCAAGGCGCCGTCAATCCAATCGGGACTCGATGTCGGGAGGTATCCGGAATTTCGTGTGTGAGGCGGATTGAGTTTCAGACTCCAATGTTGAATCGTTCCGGGTAAAGCAGCGCAAACTGGGTCATCGCGCTCTTCCAATCGTGCCGGGAACCGGTCCACTTGGCTACGACGTTGCGCAGCGCTAGCCAGATCAGTTTGAGCGCGGCCTCGTCCGACGGGAAGTGGCCGCGCGCCTTGATGATCTTTCGAAGCTGCATGTGCAGCGACTCGATGGCGTTGGTCGTATATACAATTTTCCGGATATCGGGCGCGAAGGCATAGAACGGAATCACCTGATCCCAGGCTCGTCGCCAGAGGGCGGCAATCGGTGGGTATTTCGTACCCCACGGGCTCGTATCGAACGCATCCAGCGCCACGGCGGCCGCTTCGGCCGACGGTGCCCGATAGACTTCCTTGAGCGCCGCCGCGACGGATTTCCGGTCTTTCCAACTGGCGAAGTCCAGCGAGTTCCGGATCAGATGCACGATGCAGGTCTGGACCGTCGTTTCCGGGAACACCGTGTTGATTGCTTCCGGAAAGCCCTTCAGGCCGTCGACCACGGCAATCAGGATGTCCTGCACGCCACGCAGCTTCAGGTCGTTCACCACCCGCAGCCAGAACTTGGCCCCCTCGGTCTGCTCGATCCAGAGGCCCAGCACGTCACGTGTGCCGTCGCGGCGCACGCCCAGCGCCAAGTAGATCGCCTTGTTGCGGACCACGCCTTCGTCGCGGATCTTGACGCGCAAGGCGTCGAAGAACACCACCGGGTACATCGGCTCGAGCGGCCGCTGTTGCCACTCACGCACTTCGTCGATCACCGCGTCGGTGACGGTGCTGATGAAGTCCGGCGACACCTCAATGCCGTACATCTCCAGCAAGAAGCCCTGAATCTCCCGCACGCTCATGCCGCGTGCGTACATCGCGATGATCTTGTCGTCGAAGCCGGTGAAACGCCGTTCGCCCTTGGCGATCAGCACCGGGTCGAAGGTGCCTTCGCGGTCGCGCGGAATCTCGACGTCGAGCAGGTCGTCATCGGTCGCGATGCGCTTGCGGCTGGTGCCGTTGCGATGGTTCGTGCGGCCGCCCGGTTTGGCTTCACCCTTCTCGTAGCCAAGGTGGTGCGTCAACTCGCCACCCAGCGCGCGCTCGAAGATCGCCTTCTTGAGCGCAGCGAGCTGCTCGTTGATCGTTGCGCGGTCCAACGTCCCGGGCACCAGTTGCTTGATCAGTTCCGGGTCCAGGTTCAAGCCCTTGCCCGGCTCAATCGTCACTTCTTCCTTGCGTTTGCGTGGCATAAAGTGGCTCCTTGGCCATCAGTTTATGCCTCACACACAAAGGTTCGGATAGGCTCCGATGTCGTGCTACTTCGCTCGGCGACTGCCGGGTGAAGATTGGCCTCCGGGCGCCACCCGCCTTTGCACGAAACCGACTACAGCTCGCGACGCTTCGTATCGCCAGCCACCAGCACCGCAACCGGCAACGTCGCCAGACATCGAGCGAGTCGCATCGTGCCGTCCGGCGCCTCGACTTCGCTTCCGTCATTCAGCCAGTCGATCCACCGCTCGCCAGCACCGCCCGGCAGCACCACGACCGTATCTCCCCATTCACGAGGCTCGACGCGCGGCAATTCCGGCGCTTCGCCCAGCCACCCGCACGCGAGCCGCGTGACGATCACCACGATCGTTGCGCTTTCGTCGCGCCGGGCGAACGCCACCGCATGCCGGCCGAGCCGGCCGCGCACGCGCAGCGGCACATAGGCGCCATCCGCGAACGTTTCGGGCCATCGTGCGCGCAGCGCGAGCATCCGCTCGACGAGCGCGCGCTTCACGCGCGCATCGGGCCAGTGCGGCAGATACGCGGCGACCGGTTCATCGACCCGTTCGGCCGCGAGCGCGGCAAACGGCACGTCGTGCCGGTTGTCCGGATCGACGAGCGAGTGATCCCATGACTCGGTCCCCTGGTACAGATCGGGCACGCCCGGCGACGCCATTCGCAGCGTCGCCTGCGCGAGACTATTGACCACCCCGGCCGGCGCGATCCGCGCGACGAACGCATGCAGCCGGTGCACGAAATCGCCCGCGCCGCGCGGCGTCAGGATCGCGCGCACGAACTGCTCGCAAGCGCGCTCGTAGTCGGCGTCGGGCGCGAGCCAGTCCGTATGCTGTTTTCCTTCGCGCAAGGCCTTCGTCTGCCAGCGCACCACGCGCTCCGCCAGCGCGGCAAGCCCGGTCGCATCGTCGGGTGCGAGCGCTGGCGGCCAGCAGCCGACGAGCGTCTGGTACAGCATCGCTTCCGCGGCCGGCCCCGGCGCCCACGCAAGATCGCGATGCGCGCCGCCGCGGTGCGGCTGGTTCAGCGCGGACCAGTCGAGCGACACCGCGCGCCACGCGTCGGGCATTTCGCTGAGCACCGCGAGCCGCATACGCGCATCCTCGCCGCGCTTGTGATCGTGCGTCGCGGTCGCGACGAGCGTATGAGGAACGGTGCGCGCGCGACGCCGGTTGCGTGCATGGAACGCGCCGCGCGACAGGCTGAAGTCGCCCGCGTCGGCGCCGACCTCATTGCGCGACAGCAGTCGCCCGTACCGGTAGTTGGCCGTGTCCTCGACGCCCTTCGCGGCGAGCGGCGCGGTGAGCTGCGCGAACGCGACACGCGCCGCGTGCAGCAGCGCGGCATCCGCGCGCGGCACGCGCATCCCCGGCAGCCCGAGCCAGCCGGCGACGCGATCGAGCGCGTAGCGGTCGGACGGATCGATCGCGGCGCACGCCGCGTCGTACGCGAGCGCCAGCACGCGACCATCGGCGCCGGCGGGCTCGTCGCCGGGCGTCGGGTACATCCGGTACACGGGCAGATGCACGGCCAGTTCGCCCAGCACGCGATGGATCGCAATCTGGCTGACGTCGCGCGTCGCGGGCGCCGCACGCGCGATGCGATGCAAGGCGCGCGCGACGCGCGCGTGTTCGCCGGCGAGCTGGCGCTTCAATACCCGCCGCTTGCCGGCCACCGCTTCCTGCGCGAACGAGCGCGCGGATCCCGACACGGCCGCCCAGTGCGCGGCGAGCGGCGCGGCGCCGGCCGGGTCGTGCAGCAGCGCGGCGACGTCGTTCATGAAGTCGTAGCCGGTCGTGCCGTCGACGCGCCAGTCTTCGCGCAGCGTCTCGCCTGGCGCGAGGATCTTCTCGACGACGACATACGGCCGCTCGTCGCGCTGCGCGGCGAGCCGCGCATGCAGGCGGCGGCAGTACGCGCGCGGATCGGCGAGGCCGTCGACGTGATCGACGCGCAGGCCGTCGATGTAGCCGGCCGCGTGGAGGCCCAATGGCAGCGCGTGCACTGCGTCGAACACCGCGTCGTCCTCGACGCGCACGGCCGCGAGCGTCGCGATGTCGAAGAAGCGCCGCCAGTTCAGTTCGTCGGCGGCGGTGCGCCACCACGCGAGCCGGTAGTGCTGGCGTTCGAGCAAGCGGTGCAGGCACGCGCGCGAGCGTGCGCGGCGCGGGTCGGCGCCGCGCAATATCGCGTCGAACGCATGCGGGCCCTGGGCGGCGGCGTAGTCGCGCAGCGCCGCGTGCGCGGCCGCGACACGCGGGCCGCCGCGTGCCGACGCGGCGGCGAAACGCTCGGCGAGCGCGTTCAGGTCCGCGCGGTTCGCGATGCGCAGGATTTCCGCGTAGGTCGCGATGGCGACGGGCAGCCGCCTGCCCGGGCACGCGATGAAGAAGCGCCCGGCCGATGGATCGGCGCCGAGCGTGATGTCGCCGGACGCGAGCGCGTCGCCGTAGGGCGCGCCGAGGCAGGGCAGCAGCACCTTGCCGTCGAGCGCCGCATCGGGCGGGTGCCAGTCGATGTCGAAGTAGCGTGCGTACGGGCTCGCCTGTCCCGATTCGAGCACGTCGTTCCACCAGCCGTTCGACGCGCCGCCGACGCCCATGTGATTCGGCACGATGTCGACGATCACGCCGAGGCCGCGCGCACGCAGCGCGTCGACGAGGCGCCGGAAGCCGGCCTCGCCGCCGAGTTCCGTGCTGAGCGCGCGATGGTCGACCGTATCGTAGCCGTGCAGCGAACCGGGCTCGGCCGTCGTGATCGGCGACAGGTACAGGTGGCTCACGCCGAGGCGCGCGAAATAGTCGGCGTGTGCGGCCGCGTCGTCGAACGTGAAGCCCGCGTGCAGCTGCAATCGCAGGGTCGCGCGCGGCGTCATGCGTCGTCCTCCGGCGCTCGGCGCGCGTGCTCGATCGCCGCGATGCGTGTGCGCGCGTCGGCGTCGAACAGCGCGTCGACCGCGCGCGGCAGCCGGCGCCGCCAGTTCGGATGGCCGCATGGCGGGCCGGGGAGATTCGGTTGCTCGTCGAGCGCGAGCAGATCCTCGAGCGGCACGATCGCGAGCGGCGACGGGCTGCGCGCGACGTACGCGAGGACTGCGCCGACGGGCGGCGTGTCGGCGGACGGGATCGGATCGCCGGCCGGTACGCAGCCAGCGTGCTGCAACGCGCGCCACAGCGCCGCGCGGTCGGTGGTGCGTTCGTCCTGGGCGGCGCGGAGGTCGAAAGAAGCGGGGGGCGGCGCGTCGCGGCCGTCATCCTGGGCGGGCGCATCGCTACGCAGGACCGGATCGATCCGTGCGTCGTGGCCGGTGTCGTGTGCGGCCGCGGCGCGGCCGACGTCGTCACCGGCAGGGTGCGGCTTGGCCGGCGCCGCAGCGGCCTCGGCCGCCACCCGCCGCCATTCGAGATCGATACCCCGCCACCAGCCGGCCACGGTCGGCAGGTCGTGCGTCGACGTCATCGCGATCGTGTCGCGATCCCACGCGGACGGCGGCCGAAACGCGCGATCCGCGTCGCGTTCGAACCACAGCACGCGCATCCCGGCGATGCCCTGCGCGCCGAGCCGCTCGCGAAAACCCGCCGGCACCGTGCCCAGATCCTCGCCGATCGCGACCGCCCGGTGCCGCGCGGCCTCCAGCGCGACGAGCCGCACCAGATCGTCGAGCGGATAACGCAGGTACGCGCCGTCGCGCGCCGATCCGCCTTCCGGCACGATCCACATGCGCGCGAAGCCGAGCACATGATCGATGCGAATCCCGCCGGCGTGAGCGAGGGCCGCGCGCAACAGGTCGATGAACGGCGTGAAGCCGTTCGCGCGCAGCGCGGCGGGTGTCCACGTCGTCACGCCCCACGCCTGGCCGTCCGCATTGAACAGATCGGGCGGGGCGCCGACCGACACGCCGCGCAACAGCGTCGTGCCGTGCGCCCACGCGTCGCTGCCCGCGCGATCGGATCCGACCGCGAGGTCGGCGATCAGCCCGACCGCCATCCCGGCATCGCGCGCCGCCTGCTGCGCGTCGCCGAGCGCGCGCGACGCGCACCATTGCAGGAACGTGTGGAACGCAATCGCGTCGGCGTGCGCATGCGCGAATGCGTCGACCTCGGCGGTGGCCGGCATCCGCCACTGCGCGGGCCAGTGGCGCCAGTCCGCGCCGATCCCGTGTTCGATGCAGAACGCCTGCAGCGCATCGAAGCGCGCATGCGCGTCGAGTGCCGCCCCGCCCGCCGCGCGAAACTGCTCGAACGCGTCGCGCGAGGGCGCGCCGTTCGCACGCCATGCATCGAAGCACGCGCGCAGGCGGCGCAGTTTCAGCGGCAGCACCTGCGGCCAGTCGATCAGCGGCGTATCCGGCGCGGGTGCGACGTCCGCCGCCGCGCCATTCGTGCGCCCCACGACATCGGCCCCCGGGACGGCATCGCAGTCGAGATACGCGACGTTGTGCCAGCGCCGCGACGACGGCGAATACGGGCTGTCGTGCTCGGGCAGCGCCGGATAGCCGGCGTGCGTCGGGCTGATCGCGACCGCGTCGGCGCCGTGCCGCGCGGCCTGTACGGCGAGGCCCGCGAGCGCGGTGTAGTCGCCCGCCCCGTCGTCACCCGCGCGCCGCAGGCCGTAGAGCTGGGCCGAGATGCCCCAGCGGCGCGGCGCATCCGGCAGGCCGTCGGCAGCCGCAAACGGCCGCGCGCGCGGCGGCGCGATCGCGAGCCCGATACGGTGCTCGCCGATGTCGAGCGTGTGATAACCGGGCAGCGCGAGCGGCGGCAGCCTGCCGTATTCGCCCGCGCCGGCCACGCGCCCGTCGACGTGCTCGCCCGATTCCAGCGTGATCCGCCAGCGCGCGCCGCGCGGCGCGACGCTGCGCGGCAGCGTCAGCGGCACGCCCGCGTCGCCCGTCACGACGGGGGGCGCGGCGTCGTGCGCATCGAGCAGCGCGGCCGCGCTGTCGACCCGCTCGATCGGCGTGCCGCAGGGCCAGCCGAGCGCATCGACGAGCGCGACGAGCGAATCGTCGGCCACCCGCCGTGCGACGCCGCCCGCGTCGATCCAGTCGGGTTCGAGCCCGGCCGCGCGCGCGAGTTCGGCGATCGGTACGTCGGTCGTCATGGTCGCGTGTGCCCGTTCGCGCGGTGTTTCAGCGCATCGTGATTGACCGCGCCGTCGCGCCACGCGATGCAGGTGCGAGGGGGCAGCCGTTGGTCGGCGAGCCGGTCGCGCGCGCGCGGCGGCGTCTCGAACACGATCTTGCCGACCGGCAGCGCGGGCAGCACCGCGTCGTGCGAGCCGGGATTGAACGCGATCGTCAGCGTGCTGCCATCGCCGAGCCGCCAGCGCGCGACCAGCGCCTCCGGGTCGGGGCTAACGTGACCCGCCAGCAACTCGACGCCGAGCGCGCGCGCGCCGGGCAGGTGCGGCGTCACCAGCGCCGCGCGCACCGTCAGCGCGCTGCGGTAGAAGTGCCGCCATGCATCGGCGTCGGGCCACGCATCGTCGTCCGCGTGGGCCGGCGACGAACGCACGAACGTGGCGACATCGTTCGGATCGGGGATCGCATCGCGGTGCGCGGGATCGGCGAACGCGGAAAACGCGGCGAACTCGCGGCGACGGCCTTCGCGCACCGCATCGGCCAGCTCGCCGCGATAGTCGGTGAAGAACTGGAACGGCTGTGTGCTGCCGTCTTCCTCGCCCATGAACAGCAGCGGGATCTGCGGCGCGAGCAGCATCAACGCGGTCGCGGCGCGCACCGCGTCGTCGTTCGCGAGCGCGCGCAGCCGTTCGCCGAACGCGCGGTTGCCGATCTGGTCGTGGTTCTGCAGGAACGTGACGAACGCGGTCGGCGGCAGGTGCGCGCTCGGCTCGCCGCGCGGCGCGCCGCCGTGCAGCGGCGACGGCTCGCCCTGATACGCGAACCCTTCGCCGAGCGTGCGCGCGAGACGGCGCAGCGGCGCGTCGGCATACGCGCGGTAGTAGCCTTCGCGCTCGCCGGTCAGCAACACGTGCGCGCTGTTGTGGAAGTCGTCGTTCCACTGCGCATCGAAGCCGTTGGGCCCGAGCAGGCTCGCGGTATTGCGTTCGTTCTCGAGCACCAGATGCACGTGGCGCGCATCGCCGAAATGGGTACGCACGCGCCGTGCCAGCTCGCGCAGCCACGCATCGTCGTCGATCGCATGCGCGGCGTCGATACGCAGGCCGTCGAAACGGAATTCGTCGAGCCAGTACAGCGCGTTGTCGATGAAGAACGCGCTCGTCTGCGCGCGCGAGAAATCGATCGCCGGGCCCCACGCGGTCTGCCGGTCCGCGCGGAAAAATTCGGGCGCATAGCGCGGCAGCAGGTTGCCGTCGGGGCCGAAGTGGTTGTACACGACGTCGAGAAACACCTGCAGTCCGAGCCCGTGCGCGGCGTCGACGAGCGCCTTCAGCTCCTCGGGCCGGCCGTATGACGCAGCGGGCGCGAACGGCAGCACGCCGTCGTAGCCCCAGTTGCGCGCACCGGGGAACGCGTTGACGGGCATCAGCTCGAGCGCGGTCACGCCGAGCGCGGCGATGTCGGCCAGGCGCCGCTCGACGCTCGCATAGCCGCCGCAGGCACCGACGTGCAACTCGTACAGCACCGTCTCGTGCCACGGCCGGCCGCGCCACGCGTCGTTGCGCCAGCGGTACGTGGTCGGATCGACGACCTGGCTCGGGCCGTGCACGTCGGACGGCTGGAAGCGCGACGCGGGATCGGGCACCGCGAGACCGTCGTCGAGCAGGAAGCGGTACAGCGTGCCGGCGCCGCAGCGCGCGACGACCTCGAACCAGCCGTCGCCGATGGCCTGCATCGCGATGCGCTCGTCGCCGTGTAGTTCGACTGCGGCCGTGCGGCTCGCGGGCGCCCACAGCCGGAAGCGGGTGTGCTGCGCGTCGACGCAGGTCGCGCCGAACGACGATGCGAACGCGTGCGTACCGGATGGATGGGCGGTGCGTGACGACATGGCGGTTCCTCACGAGGGCAGGTCGGGTGGCACGGCCGCGACCGCGATCACGGCCGTGTGCGCGGCGACGTCGAGGCCGGCATCCGGCCACGAGCGCGGGCCGGAGTCGGGCGTCGCGGTGTCGAGCAGCACGCGGTAGTCGAGCACCGGTGCGGGCGGCTTGAACTTGATGGTGCCGGCCGACGCGTTCAGCATCACGAGCAACGCCTCGGTGCGCCCGGTGCGGCCGGTGCCGACGCGCCGCATCGTCAGCGCGCGGCCCTCGCCGTCTTCCCACGCGGGCACGCTCAGCTCGAGGCCGTGTTCGTCGAACCAGCCGATCTCGCGCATGCCCGGCGCGCCGTCGCGGTCGCCGGACGGATAGCGCGGCGCCGACATCACCGGGTACATGCGCCGCAGCGCGGCGAGCCGCGACACGAAACGGATCATCTGGACGCCTTCTTCGCTGTGCGCGAGGTCCCAGTCGAGCCACGATATTTCGTTATCCTGGCAATACGCGTTGTTGTTGCCGTGCTGCGTGCGGCCGAATTCGTCGCCGGCGACGATCATCGGCGTGCCGAGCGCGGTAAACAGCGTCGCGAGCATCGAGCGCGCGACGCGCGAGCGCAGGTCGAGAATCGACGCATCGTCGGTGGCGCCTTCGACGCCCCAGTTCGCGCTGCAGTTGTCGTCGCGGCCGTCGCGGTCGTCCTCCCCGTTGGCCTCGTTGTGCTTGTGCGCATACGACACGAGATCGGCGAGCGTGAAGCCGTCGTGCGCGGTGACGAAATTGACCGACGCCCAGGTCCGGCGCCGTTGGTGGTTGAACAGGTCGGCGGAGCCCGCGAGCCGCGCGGCGAGCTCCGGGCGCTGGCCCGCATCGCCGCGCCAGAAGCGCCGCACCGTGTCGCGAAAGCGGTCGTTCCATTCGGCGAAGCCGGGCGGATGACGGCCCAGCTGATAGCCGCCGGGGCCGATGTCCCACGGTTCGGTGATCAGCTTGCGCTGCGCGAGCACCGGATCCTGCCGCAACGCGTCGAAAAACCCCGCGCCGGGCTCGAAGCCGTGATCCTCGCGGCCGAGCGTCACACCGAGGTCGAACCGAAAGCCGTCGATGTTGAACGCGGTGGCCCAGTAGCGCAGCGAATCCATCACCATCTGCACGACGCGCGGATGCGACAGGTTCAGCGTGTTGCCGCAGCCGGTCTCGTCGACATGGTAACGCCGGTCGTCCGGCCGCAGCCGGTAGTAGCTCGCGTTGTCGAGGCCGCGCCACGACAGCGTCGGGCCGAGCTCGTTGCCTTCACACGTGTGGTTGTAGACCACGTCGAGCACGACCTCGATGCCGGCCGCGTGCAGCTGCCGGATCGCGATGCGCATTTCGTCGAGCCGCCGCGTCGTCAGGTACGACGGCTCCGGCGCGAAGAACGCGGCCGTGTCGTAGCCCCAGTAATTGCGCAGCCCGCGGTTCACCAGCGCACGCTGCTGCAGGAACGCGTGCACCGGCAGCAATTCGATCGTCGTCACGCCGATCGACAGCAGGTGATCGATGAACGCCGGATGCGACAGCGACGCGAACGTGCCGCGCTCCGGCACGCGCAGCCCGGCGCGACGCATCGACGCGCCGCGCACGTGCGTCTCGTAGATCACGGTGCTGCGCCACGGCACGTCCGGGCGCCGGTCGTTGCGCCAGTCGAACGCCTCGTCGACGACCACGGCCTTCGGCATCGCGGGCGCCGAGTCGCGGCGGTCCATCGACAGGTCCGCGCGGTTCGAATGCACGCGATAGCCGAACAGCGCGTCGGACCAGCGGAACTGGCCGACGAGCTTGCGCGCGTACGGGTCGAGCAGCAGCTTGGTCGGGTTGAAGCGATGGCCGTGCTGCGGCTGGTACGGGCCATCCGCGCGAAAGCCGTACACGGTGCCCGGATGCGCGTTCGGCAGGTAGCCGTGCCACACCTCGTCGGTGCATTCGGGCAGGTCGAGGCGCGCGAGTTCCTTGCGGCCGGTCGGGTCGAACACGCACAGCTGGATGCGCTGCGCATGCGCGGAAAACACCGCGAAGTTGGTGCCAAGGCCGTCCCATGTGGCGCCGAGCGGATAGCAGCGGCCGGGTTCGAGACGGGAAGGCAGGGCGGTCGGCATGGGGGGATTGTCTCCGTGTCGAGGGCGCCGGGCGTCAGGCCGGGCTCAGCCATAGGGTCGCGAGCGGCGGCAGGCGCAAGGTGGCCGACCACGACTGGCCGTGCGACGGCACATCTTCCGTCCACACGGCGCCGTCGTTGCCGGCATTCGTGCCGCCATACACGGCGGCATCGGTGTTCATCAGTTCGCGCCAGTGCCCGGGCGCGGGCAGCCCGATGCGATAGCCGGGGCGCGGCACGGGCGTGAAGTTGCAGATCGCGACGACGAGGCGCCCGGTATCGTCGCGGCGCGCGAACGCGAACACGCTGTTGTCGCGATCGTCGCCGATCAGCCAGAAAAAACCCGACGCGTGACAGTCGAGCGCGTGCAGCGCCGGCTCGGCCGCGTAGGTGCGGTTCAGGTCGCGCACGAGCCGCTGCACGCCGCGATGCGCCGGTGCGTCGAGCAGGTCCCAGTGCGGCGTCGCATCGTGCGCGAACTCGGCCCATTGCGCGAATTCGCTGCCCATGAACAGCAGCTTCTTGCCCGGATGCGCCCACATGAAGCCGAAGTACGCGCGCAGCGTCGCGAGCCGCTGCCACGCGTCGCCCGGCATCTTCACGGCGAGCGAGCCCTTGCCGTGCACGACCTCGTCGTGCGACAGCGGCAGCACGAATCGTTCGGAGAACGCATAGACGAGCCCGAACGTCATCCGGTCGTGGTGATAGCGGCGATGGATCGGATCCTCGCGCACATACGACAGCGTGTCGTGCATCCACCCCATGTTCCATTTGAAGTCGAAGCCGAGCCCGCCATCGCCGGTCGACGCCGTGACGCCCGGCCACGCGGTCGATTCCTCCGCGAAGGTGACGACGCCGGGCGGCGCGAGCGTACCGTGCAGCGTGTCGTTCAACGTGCGCAGGAACGCGACGGATTCGAGGTTCTCGCGCCCGCCGTGGATGTTCGGCACCCATTCACCTTCGTTGCGCGAGTAGTCGCGATACAGCATCGACGCGACCGCGTCGACGCGGATCCCGTCGACATGATAGCGGCGCGCCCACGCGAGCGCCGACGCGATGAGGAACGCGCCGACCTCGTTGCGTCCGAGATTGAACACGCAGGTGTTCCAGTCCGGGTGCATGCCTTCACGCGGATCGGCGTGCTCGTACAGTGCGCTGCCGTCGAATTGCGCGAGGCCGTGCGCGTCGTTCGGGAAGTGCGCGGGCACCCAGTCGACGATCACGCCGATGCCGGCCGCGTGCGCGCGGTCGACGAAGCGCGCGAATCCCTCGACCGGGCCGAAGCGCGCCGAGGGCGCAAACTGCGCGAGCGGCTGGTAGCCCCACGAGCCGCCGAACGGGTATTCGGAAATCGGCATGAATTCGACGTGTGTGAAGCCCATGCCGCGCACATACGGGATCAACCGCTCGGCGAGTTCGTCCCAGGTCGCGCTGCGGTCCATCTCCTCGGGCACGCGCTGCCACGATTCCGGATGCACCTCGTAGATCGACCACGGCATGCGAAAGCGCCGGTCCGCGGGCGGCCGCGCGTGCAGCCAGCCGTCGTCGTGCCACGCGAACGCGTCGAGCGCCGCGGTGTCGGCGACGACGGACGCGGTGCGCGGCGGCGCTTCGGTCGCGCGCGCGCACGGGTCGGCCTTGTGTGGCAGCACGTGTCCGTCGGCCGCGCGCAGCTCGTACTTGTAGTGTTCGCCGGCGCCGATGCCCGGCACGAACAGCTCCCACACGCCCCACGGCCGGCGCAGCCGCATCGGATGCCGACGGCCGTCCCAGATGTTGAAGTCGCCGACGACCGATACGCGCTGCGCGTTCGGCGCCCACACCGCGAAGCGCACGCCGTCGATGCCGTCGACGCGCGTGGGCGTCGCGCCCAGGCAGTCGAGCACGGCGGCCGGGTCGCCGGACGCGAAACGCGCGAGCGCGGCCTCGTCGAGCAGCGTGCCGAACGCATACGCGTCGTCGGTGATCTGGCGGGCGTCCGGCCAGTCGATGGCCAGCCGGTAGCGGCCGTCGTGCGCGAGCGTGCCCGCGAAGCAGCCGGCGTCGTCGACGCACGCGAGCGCACCGAGTTCGTCGCCGTCGGGCGTCACCGCCCGCACGCGCTGCGCGCCGGGCAGCAGCGCGCGCACGACGACCCGGCCGGCGTCGGCGTGTGGGCCGAGACACGCGAACGGGTCCGGATGGCGGCCGGCGAGCAGCGCGTCGATGTCGGTGCGGTCGAACAGCATGTCGGTCATCGGTTGCCTCCGTGGTCGGGTGCGCGGTCGGTCGCGAGCAGGCGTTCGATCAGCGCGGCGAGCCCGCCGACCGGCACACCGAGCCAGTCGGGGCGGTTCGCGGCTTCGTAGCACAGCTCGTACGACGCCTTGTCGATCAGGAACAGCGCGAGCAGGCGGTCCGCGTAACGCGGGTCGACGAAGCGCTCGGGTGCCTGGTCGGCGGCCGCGCGATAGCATTCGACGAAGCGGTCGGCGGCGGCCTGGCCGAAGCGGTCGAACAGCGCGCGCTTGCGGCCGGCCGTCTGCGGCGGCGCCTTCTCGATCGCGAACTGCGCGGTGGCGCTCACGTACGACAGCGAACGCAGCAGGCCGGCCACGTCGCGCAGCGGATGCGATTTCGCGCGGCGCCGGTCGAGCGCGCGCGCCGGCTCGCCTTCGAAGTCGATCAGCAGCGCGTCGCCTTGCACGTCGAGCACCTGGCCGAGATGGAAATCGCCGTGAATGCGCGTGCATTGCGCATCGAGCGTGCGCGGCACGAGTTCGCTGATGGCCTGCACGGCCGCGTCGCGCGACGCGAGCAGCGTGTCCGCGGCCGCGCGGTTGACCGGATCGAGCTTGTCGAGCTGCGTGCGCAGCACGTCGAGCGCGCGCTCGAACGATGCGATCGCATCCACGCACCAGCCGTCGACGTGCTCGGGCGTCGCGGCTTCGGGGGCGAACGCGGGATCGTCGGACGGTTGCGCGAGCGCGACGTGCAACTGGCCGAGCCGCGTGCCGATAATGCCCGCGAACGCCGCGTAGCCGAGCAGCGCATCGGGTTCGTCGTCGACTTCGGTTGCGTCGCCGTCGCCCGCGGCCGGTAGCGCGAGCTCGTCGATCGCGCGCCGCAGGAAATCGAACGAACGCGTCCACGCGTCGCCCTGGTTGTCGACGTAGCGCTGCAGGATCGCGACCGTATGCGGCGTGCCGTCCGGATCGACGTGCACGACTTCACCGGCGAGCGTCGCGGTGTTCGCATAGCCGATCCGCGTCAGGTGCCGGCTCATCTCCGCTTCCGGATGGATGCCGTGCGCGACCTTGCGCACCAGCTTCAGCACGATCGCGTCGCCGATCACGAGCGAGCTGTTGCTCTGTTCGGCCGCGAGCCAGCGCACCTCGGCCTCGTCGCCGGGATCGAGGCCGGCGAGCGCGTGCTCGGGCAGGAAGTCGAGGCGGCCGCCGTCGGACGTCGGCACCGTCGCGCCATCGCGCAGCTTGCGCAGCATCCCGCGTGCGAACGCCGGCAGCGCGAATGCGTCGGTCAGGTAGCCCACCGTATGGCCGCGCCGCACGCGTGCGAGCGCGAGTTGAGTGAACAGCGGATGCGAGGTCTCGCCGCCCCATGCGGTGGCGAGCGGCACGACATAGCGCTCGACGCCGCCGTCGCTCGCGGACACCCAGGCTTCCGCGTACTGGAACGGTTCGTCCGGCATCGGCGTGACGACGTTCAGCCACGCGTCGCCGATCTTCCGGTCCTTGGATGCGAACCAGCGCCGCCGCGTGAGCCACGACGCGAGCGCATCGTGCGCGAGCGTGTGCAGTTGCCCGACGTCCGGCCGCGCGTCGCCGCGCCGCATCACGATCGTCACGTATTCGGGCAGCGGCTCCGCGTGCGGCTGTCGCCACGACGGCTCGCGGCCGTGCTCGGACAGCACGAACCACAGGAACCCGTACGGCGGAAAGGTCAGCAGGTACGTGAGCTGCCCGATCGGCGGAAACGCCGAGTCCGACGTCATCTCGATCGGCACGCGGCCCGCGAATTCGGACAGGTCGAGCTCGACCGCCTGCGACGCGCGCGACAGGTTCGCGACGCACAGCACCGTCTCGTGGCCTTCGAGCTCGCGCAGATACGCGAGCACCTTGCGGTTTTCCGGACGCAGGAAGCGGATCGTGCCGCGGCCGAACGACTGCGTCGCGCGGCGCGTGGACAGGATCCGGCGGGTCCAGTTCAGCAGCGAATGCGGGTCGCGCGTCTGCGCCTCGACGTTGACCGCGTCATAGCCGTACAGCGCGCCCATCACGGGCGGCAGCACCAGCAGTTCCGGGTCCGCGCGCGAGAAGCCGCCGTTGCGGTCGGACGACCATTGCATCGGCGTGCGCACGCCGTCGCGGTCGCCGAGGTGGATGTTGTCGCCCATGCCCAGCTCGTCGCCGTAGTAGATCACCGGCGTGCCGGGCATCGACAGCAGCAGCGAGTTGATCAGCTCGATGCGGCGCCGGTCGCGCTCCATCAGCGGCGCGAGGCGGCGCCGGATCCCGAGGTTGATCCGCGCGCGGCGGTCGCTCGCATAGGTCTGCCACAGCAGGTCGCGCTCCGAGTCGGTCACCATCTCGAGCGTCAGCTCGTCGTGATTACGCAGGAACACGGCCCACTGGTTGCTCGGCGCGAGCGCCGGCGTCTGCCGCATGATGTCGATGATCGGGAAGCGGTCCTCGCTCGCGATCGACATGTAGATGCGCGGCATCAGCGGGAAGTGGAACGCCATGTGGCATTCGTTCTCCTCGCCGAAATATTCCTGCACGTCCTCCGGCCACTGGTTCGCTTCCGCGAGCAGCATCCGGTTCGGATACTCGGCGTCGATCGTCGCGCGGATCCGCTTCAGGATGGCATGCGTTTCCGGCAGGTTCTCGTTGTTGGTGCCTTCGCGCTCGACCAGGTACGGCACCGCGTCGAGCCGCAGCCCGTCGATGCCGAGATCGAGCCAGAAGCGCATCACCTGGATCACCTCGCGCACGACGGCCGGGTTGTCGAAGTTCAGGTCCGGCTGGTGCGAGTAGAAGCGGTGCCAGTAGTACTGGCCGGCCACCGGGTCGTGCGTCCAGTTCGATGTTTCGGTATCCAGAAAGATGATCCGCGTGCCCGCGTATTTCGTGTCGGTGTCGGACCACACGTAGTAGTCGCGATGCATCGAGCCGGGCTTCGCGCGCCGCGCGCGCTGGAACCACGGATGCTGGTCCGACGTGTGGTTGATCACCAGCTCGGTGATCACGCGGATGCCGCGCGCGTGGGCTTCGCGAATGAAGCGCCGCACGTCGGCGAGCGTGCCGTAGTCGGGATGCACGTCGCGGTAGTCGGCGATGTCGTAGCCGTCGTCGCGGCGCGGCGACGGGTAGAACGGCAGCAGCCAGATCGTGTCGACGCCGAGCTCGGCGATGTAGTCGAGCTTCATGATCAGGCCCGGGAAGTCGCCGATCCCGTCGTTGTTCGAGTCGTAGAACGACTTCACGTGTACCTGGTAGATGATCGCGTCCTTGTACCACAGCGGATCGTCCGCGCAGAGCGCGGGCGCGCGGCGCCGTGAACGGCGCCGGCGCGGCGTGCCGGCCGGTGCGAGGGACGGAAATTGCGCGCGACGCACGTCGTCGAGGGGATCTTCGCGTTTCATCATCCGTGTGCTCCGGAATGGCCCCGGGCATTGGCCGGGTCGGGCGCCGCCGCTCGCGCGGCGCCGGGAGACGGCGCAAGCCGCCAGATCGCATACGGCCGCACGTGCGGGTCGAGCGATACGTACTGGCGATGCCCGCGCCAGGTTTCGGCATGCGCGGCGTCCTGCTCGAGCGCGTCGAGCGGTTCGCCGTCGACGAGCCCGAAGCCACGCCACAGCGCCGCATCGAGCGTGAAATTCGCGGCCTGCGGATGCCACGGGTCGAGGCTGATCGCCACCGCGACGACGCTGTCGTACGCGGGCGTCGCCTTCACGAACACCAGCACCTGGTCGTTGTCCGCATCGACGAAGGTGAGGCCGAGATGGGTCTGCAGCGCCGGATGGTCGCGCCGCGCGCGATTGAGCCGCGCGATTTCGCCGCCGATGTGCGCGGCCTTGCGCCAGTCGCGCACGCGCAGCTCGTATTTCTCCGCGTCCGCGTATTCCTCGCTGTCGGGCAGCGGCGCCGATTCGCCGATCTCGAAGCCCGAGTACAGGCCCCACGACCCGGCGAGCGTCGCCGCCAGCGCCGCGCGGATCACGAACTGCGAGCGCGGCGCGTTCTGCAGGTGGCGCGGATTGATGTCGGGCGTGTTCACGAAGAAGTTCGGCCGGAAGAACTCGCGTGCGGGGCCGGCCGTCAGCTCGGTCAGGTAGTCGATGAATTCGCGCTTCGTCTCGCGCCACGTGAAATACGTGTACGACTGCGAGAAGCCGACCTTCGCGAGCCGGTACATCATTCCCGGCCGCGTGAACGCCTCCGACAGGAACACCACGTCCGGATGCTTGCCGCGCACGTCCGCGATCATCCATGCCCAGAACGGCAGCGGCTTCGTGTGCGGATTGTCGACGCGGAAGATCCGCACGCCGGCGTCGACCCAGAACAGCACCGCGTCTCGCAGCGCGACCCACAGGTCGGGCAGCGCATCCGGCGCGTAGAAATCGGGGTTCACGATGTCCTGGTAGCGCTTCGGCGGATTCTCCGCATAGCGCAGCGAGCCGTCGGGCCGCCACGCGAACCAGCCCGGATGCGCGGCGAGCCACGGATGATCGGGCGAGCACTGGATCGCGAAATCGAGCGCGATCTCGAGCCCCTGCGCATGCGCCGCGTCGACCAGCGTGCGGAACGACGCGAGCGTGCCGAGCTGCGGATGCACGGCCGTGTGGCCGCCTTCGGGCGAGCCGATCGCGTACGGGCTGCCGACGTCGTCGGGGCCGGCCGTCAGCGTGTTGTTGCGGCCCTTGCGCGCGGTCGTGCCGATCGGATGGATCGGCGGGAAATACAGCACGTCGAAACCCATGTCGCGGATGCGCGGCAATTGCGCGATCACGTCGTCGAACGTGCCGTGCCGGTGCGGGTCGGTGCTCGCCGAGCGCGGGAACATCTCGTACCAGCTCGAGAAGCGCGCGGTGCGGCGTTCGACGTCGACCGGGTAGACGGCATCGTCGTGCGTGACGAACGGCCGGTAGCGCAGCGCCGCGTACGCATCGGCGAGCGCGGACGCGCCGAGCAGTTCGAGCCGCTTGTCGGGCGATGCGTCGTTGAATTCCGCCGTGAGCTGTTCCATCCGCGTGCGCGCGCGCCGGTCGACCGGATCGGCATGCTTCAACGCGCTTGCGAGCAGCAGCTGCGCCTCGCGTAGCTCCAGCGTCACGTCCTGGCCGGCCGCGCGCTTCTTCGCAATGTCGGTGACGAGCGACGCCCAGTCGTCGCGCCATGCGATTACGCGGAACGCGTGGCGGCCGAGCCGGTCGAGTGAGATGCACGCGTGCCAGCGATCATTCGGCTCCGCGACGAACGGCACTTCGCGCCATGTGTCTTCGTCGTCGGCTCGCCACTGCAGTGCGGCCGCGAGATGCGCGTGGCCGTCCGTGAAGATCGATGCGTGCACAACCAGTGTTTCGCCGATCACACGCTTGATCGCGAAGCGGCCGCCGTCGACCGCCGGCTCGACGCGCTCGATCGCGATCCGGTCGGCCGCGAGCGCGGCCGACAGCGCGGTGCGCTCGCCCGCGGCATCGGTGCGAGCGAGCGCGGGCGGCGCGCGCCGCGCGTCGAGCAGCGCATAGCCGCCGGGCTCGAGCGTGAAGGCTTGCAGCGCGACCGGCGCGGTGGGCGCCGGCTTGCGCGCGCCGTTCGGTGGCGAGACGTGCGTGAAGCCGCCCGGCACGCCGGGCAGGATCGCCGCGGGATCGACGTGCGTCGGCGCGTCGAGATCGGGATTCAGCGCGATCAGCAGCGCCGTGTCGTCGTGTTCGAGCGACGGACCGCTGCCGCGCAGCAGCGCCGTCGCGCGCGCGCCCGGCGCGCTCAGTTGCGCGATTTCGCCGCGCTCGGCCGCGAGCGATGTCGCGCGGCGCCATGCATTCGCGTCGGCGATCGCGCCCGACAGATCGAAGCGCGCGTCGTCCAGCGCGGCGCGGAAGCGTGCGGCGTCCGCGTCGCGCGCCATCAGCGGCAGCGTGACGCCGCGCTCGAAGCCCATTGGCACGAGCCAGCCGGTGCCGACCGCGGCGGCGGTCCACAACGCGCGGTGGTACGCGCGGGCGACCGTCTCGTCCGGCGCGGTGTTCCAGTTGTCGGCGAGGCGCGGGCCGTCGATTGCGTCGGGAAACGCGATCGGCGAGCCGATGCGCCGCAGCAGCCGGTGTTCGTCGACGAACCACGGCGCGTGCAGGTCCCACCAGCGGACCGACGAGAACACCGCATCGAAGCCCGCCGCCTCGAGCTGGGCGAGCGCGTCGCGCGCATGGCCGGGCACGCCGGCCAGCACCGCGATGTCCGGGCGCGCGCGGCGCAGCGCCGCGCGCCAGCCGGGCCACCACGCGGCCGGCAGGTGATGCGGCGCGTCGATCAGGAAACCCGATGCTCCGGCATCCGCGAACGTGGCGAGGTGCGTGCACCACCACGCGGACAGCGCGTCGTGCGCGGCGTCTTCCCCGACCTGGGCATGCGCGATGTCCATTTCATGGGCGGCGCTGCGCGGATCGATCAACGCGTCGTCGTGCGCGCGCTCGACGTACCAGTCCGGATGCTCGGCGCGCAGCGGGTTGTCGCGCGCGATGCGGTCCGGCACCACTTCGAGCAGCACGCGCAGCCCGTGGCCGTGCGCGAGCTGCGCGAGCCGCGAGAATGTCTCGAGCGCACCGGCGCGCGTCGTGAACGTCGCGGCCGGCCGGTGGAAATCGGCGACGTGGCGCGGGAAGCCCGCGACGCTGGCGGCCCAGAAGCCGCCGATCAGCACGTGGTCGAAGCCCATGCCGGCGATGTGCTGGAACGTGTCGGGCCATGCATCGAGCGGGCCGACGAGGCGGGCGTCGCAGAAGTAGATGTGAGGAGCGAAGGGTGGTGTGGGGTTCATGGGTAGCGTGTGCGGGCGGCGGCCGGATCGGCAACAGGTGTGCTTGCCGCAATGCGTGTTCCTGCTGTGAGGCGGGTGGTCCTGTAAACGCTTCGGCAGGGTTCGCTACGGCTCGGATGCTCGTTTTTTGCATCCTGGGGCGCGGTGTCAGCGCTTTTACGCGGGGTCGCGTGATCGACGAGGGGGCCGGCCGAGTGAAACTTTTGCCAATGGCGTCGAGCGGGCGATGAAAAACTCGGCGCATGCGCTGGCATCGTCGCCGACAACCCCGTAAGCAGCCGGCGGCGCCACGCAACACACCCTCACATTCGCGGAATCGATCGAATATCCGAACTGTCACCAGTAGCCGCATCATCGTCCGCTTCCGGAATCGGCTCGCCAGGGTCGTAGCGCACTGCCGCCCCATGCTCGATCCGGTGCGCGAACGACGGCGGCGTGTCGACCTCGTCGCCGAAGCGCGCACGCACGAACGCGCGCAGCACCGCGGTGCGCACGTCCGGCGCGTGTGCCGCGCAGGTGGACGGGCCGTCGATGAAGCTGGCGTCGCATTCGATGCCATCGCCGCGCCGCACGATCCGCAGGTCGGCCACGCGATCGAGCACGGCGCCCGCATCGGCCCACGACGCCGACGGCGCGAAATGCGCGTCGAGGCGCCGCAACGCGTCGCACGCGCCGGTCAGGATCACCTTCGGGTCGACGGCCGTGAAGCACAGCGTGTCTTCGTCATCCGCGCACAACGCGCGTGCGCACCAGTAATCGAGGGCGGTTCCGGCGAGTTCGTCGGTTCGCATCGGCAAGCTCCGTCAGGTTTCATCAGGCTGGGGCGCTCGTCGCGCAAGCGGCGTGCCCGGCGTCGCACGCATGCGCGCGACGAGCGGGTAGTGATCGGACGCGCGCCGCGCGCGCATGCTGCGATGCACGTTCACGTCGACGAGCCACTCGCCGGGATGGATCCAGATCCGGTCGAGCGAGAACACCGGGTACAGCGTCGGGAACGTGCGCGGCGCCGGCGCGCGCCGGAACCGCGTGACGAGCGCCCGCAGCGCGCGGCCGCGCACGAACCATTCGTTGATGTCGCCCATCAGGATCACCGGCATCGCGCCGGTGTCGAACGCGGCGAGCAGCCGCTGCACCTGCGCGCTGCGCTCGCTCGCCGACAGCCCGAGATGGGTCGCGACCACGCGGATCATGCCCGCGCTGCAGTCGATGTCCGCATCGAGCGCGCCGCGCGGCTCGCGCTGGTGAAACGACAGGTCCAGCGTGCGCGCCGCGCGAATCGGGCAGCGCGACAGCACGGCGTTGCCGTAACGGCGCTCGGGCGTGTCGATGGTCGGGCCGGCCACCGCATGCATGCCGGTGGCATCGCGCAGGTGCGCGAGCACGTCGGGCGCGTGCGTGCCGCCGAGCGGCACTTCCTGCAGCGCGATCACGTCCGCGTCGAGTTCGTGGATCACCTGCGCGATCCGGTGTGCCGCGCGTGTGTGCCACTTGCCGTAGCCGCCGCGGATGTTGTACGTCGCGATCCGCAGGTCGCGCCCGCCCGGCGCGGCGGGGGGCGGGCCGTCGGACGTGACGATGTGCGGCGGCGGGGCCGGTTGCACGCTCAGCGCCATCGTCGCAGCACCCTGACGAGCAGCACCGACACGCCGACCAGCACGGCGCCGATCGCCGCGAGCCACGCGAACGCGCCGGGCCCCGGATGGCTGAACGCGGCGGTCAGCTGGTGCGCGAACGTGACGGTCAGCACGATACCGGGCAGCATCCCGATCGCGGTGCCGACCAGATAGTCGCGCAGGCCGATGTGCGATGCGCCGGCCACCAGGTTCACGATCGTGAACGGCGCGATCGGCAGCAGCCGCAGCACGGCCATCGCGACCACGCCGCGCCGGCCGAGGTGTTCGCTGAGCCGGTTCGCGCGCGCGCCCGCGAGCCGGCGCACCGCGTCGCGCCCGAGCCAGTGTCCGATCCCGTAGGTCGTGGCGGCGGCCGCCATCGTGCCGAGCGCCGCATACGCGAAGCCCGGCCACGCGCCGAACACCAGGCCCGTCACCGTGATCAGCAGCGTGATCGGCACCGACAGCGTCGCTGCGATCACGTAGCCGGCCAGCAGCAACGCGGGCGCGCCGGGCAGCTGCGCGGCGTGAGCGGCCATTCGCGCGAGCGACGCAATGTTCAGTTCCGTGCCGAGCGGCGAGAAGCGCCACGCGAGCGCGAGCGCCGCGACCAGCAGCACGGCCGCGCCGAGCACGAAGAAGCGCGCGGTCAGCACGCGGTGCTGCTCGCGCGGCACGAACTCGCGGACGAAGCGGTCCGGCTCGATGGGCTGCTCGGGGTCGAGCCGCGCGCTGACCGGCACCAGTGCGTCGAGTTGCGGCGTCACGACCGGCTCGAGCGTGCGCAGCGTGCGGCCGGGCTTGTCGCGCAACCCGTCGAGCACGCTATTCGGACGTTCGTCATGCGCGAGCGCGGCGGCAACCTCGGCAGGCGTCGTGTCGAGATGTTCGGCCAGCAGCCGGTCGCGCAGGCCGGCAATCGCGGTGCGGATGCGCGGCTCGCCGGCCGCGACGAGCGCGATGCAGCATTCGGTGTCGAGCACCATCGACCGGTTATTGAGGTTCGCGCTGCCGATCACGATGCATTCGTCGTCGGCGATCGCGATCTTGCTGTGCACGTTCACGCATGCGTCCCCAAGCCCGTCGACATGCGGATACAGCAGCCGATAGCGGTCGAAACGGTCGGCGGCCTTGAGCGTGCCATGCAGCCGCGCGCGCAGCACGCCCATCGTCGCTTCCTGCAGCCAGCCGCTCTGCACGCGCGGTGCGACGACCGTCACGTCGGGCCCCTCCGGATCGGCGAGCCGCTCGGACAGCGTTTCGCGCACCACCGCCGCGGTGAAATACTGGTTCTCGATATACAGGTGCCGGCGCGCGGCGCGGATCGTGCCCTCGACGAGCGCGGACACCTGCCGCACCGGCTCGCGATCGCGGTGGCGCGGCGCCGTGTAGGCGATGCCGAGCCGCACGTCGCGCAGGTCGACGCGCGCGTCGGGCGGCCACGGATCGACGTCTTCCTCACGATCGAGATGCCGCTGCGCGCGGATCGCGATCGGACGCCCGCATGCATTGAACCAGCGTGCGCGCGCCTGCTTGCCGATCGCGGCGGCCGCGTCGCCGTCGAACATCGCCTGCACGTCGTGAAACGGCCCGTACGGCATCCCGTGCGCGTCGCGCCGACGCGGATCGTCGGCCGCGTGCGCGGGCGTATCCCAGCGTGCGCGCGTGAGGTCTAGCCCGCCGACGAATGCGAGCCGGTCGTCGATCACGACGAGTTTCTGGTGATGCGATGCGCCGCGCGGATGCGTGTCGTCGAGCCGGAACCGGATGCCGCGATGCGCGCGCCACGCGGCGCGATAGACCGGTGGCCAGTCGCGCTCGAGTGCGTAGATCATCGCGAAGTCCCACGCGAGCACGTAGATGCGCAGGTTGTGCCGCGACGATGCCAGGGCGTGCAGAAAGGCGGCGAGCGTGTCGGGCAGGCCGTCGCCGGGATCGGCAGGCGGCAGGTGCATGCGGCTGTCGACGTCCCAGCCGACGATGAACACCGTATGGCGCGCCCGCAGCAGCGCGGTACGCAGCGTCGCGAAATAGGCGTCGCCGTCCACCAGCATCGCGAAGCGGTCCGCATGGCGGATCGTGTCGCAGTTGCGCCCGCGCTCGAGCAGCCCGTGGCGCAGCGGCTCGTCCGTGCGCGACGGGTCGGCTGTCGCGCCATCGGAGCGCGCCGTCGCGACGCTGGCGCGCGTCATGCGTCCCGGCACGATCATCGGGCGTCGACGTCCCGGTCGCCGTCGATGCGTTGCAGCAGCACGTCGCAACGCGCGCGCAGCGCCTGCAGTTCCGGTGAATCGGCGTCGAGCCGGATGCGTTCGCCGCTGTCCGGATCGCCGTACGCGCACGCGATCTCGTAGATGCCTTGCGCAATCGTGGCGGACGCGTCCGCGATCCTGATCCGGTCGAGCCAGCCGCATTCGGCGTGATGGCATGCGAGCCACGCGCGCAGCGCGCCGACCGTCTGGCTGGTCGTCATCCACGCGCCGCCGCGCATGCGCGCCGTCAGCTGGCTCGTTACGAGGTAGGAGAGCAGGTCGGTCTGAGTCACGCAAAACTCCTTGAAGAAGTATCGGGGCGACAGGTCCGCACGCCGGCGAGGTTTTGCAGCGCCGCGCAGATCGCCGCAAATTCCGCGCCGCTCGTGCGCGAGAACGACACCGAGATGTCGTCCGTGTCCGGATCGTCGTCCGACTGCTGGACGATGAATCGCTTCACGCGCACGCGGTCGGTGCCGAGCGTGTCGATCATCGTGGCCTCCTTTTGTTGGGTGTACTAGAGTGGATCGATACCCGGTTTGATGTCCGGTTCGATGCTCAATAGGGACGCAAGGCCCGTGCCGGATCGGCCGATACCGGGCACGCCGCGTGCGCGCGGGGCCGACGGCGCGCGCGGCGATCATGCGGCGCGCATTTTTTGCATCTTTATCGCAGATAAGTACAGGGGGCCAGGATGCAACATCAACAGGACGCACAGGTTCGCGACCCGTATCGCGGCCACGAGATTCGCGTGTGGGCGCGCCGCAACGCGCGGGGCGCGTGGGACGACGAGGTGCAGGTGTATGTCGACGGCGCGCGCATCGAGTTGTACGTACCCGAGCCGGCCGGCACGGAGTGGCTGACCGAGGACGAGGCGCTGCGGGCGGGCGTCGAGCGCGGGCGCTATCTGGTCGACAAGCGCGTCGACGACGACTGATTCCACCGGCACGGTGTTGGCACGCGCGTCCGGCAGGGAGGCGCGTGCCCGAGGGGAACGAAGCCGGGGAAGGCGATCGCGGAGACCAGGCCGATGCCGGTCATGCGGACGATTCAGGCGTTACGGCCGCGCCGCGATCTCATCCAGATGCCACAGCAGATCCGCCGGATCGTCATACACGCGCAGCGCGCCCGCGCGTTCGAGCTCGTCGCTGCCGTAACCGCCCGACAGCAGCCCGACGCCCAGCGCCCGGCAGCGGCTCGCGGCGAGCATGTCCCAGATGCTGTCGCCGACCACGACCGTATGTTCGATCGGCACGTTCAGTTTCGCGGCGGCGGTCAGGAACAGGTCGGGATCGGGCTTCGCGTACTTCACCTGGTCGCGCGTGACGACCACGTTCTTCGCCGGATCGACGCCGAGTGCCTCCAGATTGATCGCGGCGGTTTCCATCCGCCCGCTGGTCGCGATCGCCCAGCGAATGCCGGCATTCGTCAGCGCGGCCAGCAGCTCGCGTGCACCCGGCAGCGGCCGGACCTGCGCGCGCAGCCGCTGGTACGCGGCCGCGTGCAGCCGCGCGAGCCGCTCGACGCGCTCGGCGTCGATGTCGCCGGCCGTCTCGCGCAGCAGCTGGTTCAGGAACAGGCCACCGCTCATCCCGATCTTGCGGTGGATGCGCCACACCGACAGCTCGATGCCCTCGGCGTCGAGCGCTTCCTTCCACGCGAGCACGTGCTGATAGACGCTGTCGACGAGCGTGCCGTCGAGATCGAACAGAAACGACGTTTCAATGCGCATGTGAATCTCCTGGCCCGATGACGTTCGGGCGATTCGTTCGGGGAAAGCGGATTCGACACATTATCGGCGCAAGGCCGTGTCATCGCCGTGTTCGCGCATCGCGGCCGGCAGCGGCGTTTCAAGCGCCGCTGGTACAATCGCGCCGATGCGCCGGGCCGGCTGCCCGCGCCGCCAACCTTCGTCGAATTCCCGTATGGCAACCCCGGACGCCGTCAGTTCCGAACAGTCGTGGTGGGGCGTTCTGGCCCTGGCACTCACTGCCTTCATCTTCAATACCACCGAATTCGTGCCCGTCGCGCTGCTGAGCGCGATCGGCGACAGCCTGCAGATGCAGCCGACCGCCGTCGGCCTGATGCTGACGATCTACGCGTGGGCCGTCGCCGTCGTGTCGCTGCCGCTGACGTTCGTCACGCGTCACGTCGAGCGCCGCAAGCTGCTGAGCTGCGCGCTGCTGGTGTTCATCGGCAGCCATGTCCTCACCGGCGTCGCGTGGAATTTCACGGTGCTGATGCTCGGCCGGCTCGGCATCGCGTGCGCGCATGCGGTGTTCTGGTCGATTTCCGTCCCGCTGGCCGTGCGGCTCGCGCCGAGCGACCGCAAAAGCCGCGCGCTCGGCCTGCTCGCGATGGGCACGGCGACCGCGATGGTCGCCGGCATTCCGCTCGGGCGCGTGATCGGCGAGGCGCTCGGCTGGCGCGTCACGTTCCTCGTGATCGGCGGCGCGGCGGCCGTCGCATTGCTCGCGCTGCGCATGACGCTGCCGACGCTCCCCAGCCAGGGCGCCGGCTCGCTCGCGAGCATCGGCACGTTCCTGCGCAAGCCGGCGCTGGTGGCGCTGTACGCGATCACCGTGCTGGTGATCTCCGCGCACTTCACGTCGTATACGTACATCGAGCCGTTCGTGCAGAGCGTCAATCATGCGAGCAGCAGCCGGATTACCTACGTGCTGATCCTGTTCGGCGTCGCCGGCGTGCCGGCCGCGCTCTGCTTCAATCGCGTGTTTCCGGAGCGGCCGGCCGATTTCCTGCTCGCGTCGATCATCGCGTTGTCGGCCTGTCTGCTGATTCTGTTCCCGAGCGCGCTGAACATCGTCACGCTGTCCGTTCACACGCTGGTGTGGGGCGGCGCGATCGTCTGCTTCGGTCTCGCGATGCAGGCGTGGGTGCTGAAGCTGGCGCCCGAGGCGACCGATCTCGCCGTGTCGATATTTTCCGGGCTGTACAACGTCGGGATCGGCGCCGGCGCGCTGCTCGGCAACCATATCGCCGGGGCGTTCGGGCTGCCGTGGATCGGCACGTTCGGCGGGGTGGTCGGGATCTTCTCGGCCGGGATCGCGTGGGCCGCGTTGCGGCTGCATGAGCGGCGGGCGGTGGCGTAGCGGGTCGATTCTCCGTCGCGTCGGCGATCGACGATCACGCCGCAATGGCGGCATCGACCTGTCACGCTCGACGATCGCGGCAGCGGGTTCGCGATGACCCGGCGGAGATCCGAGCAAGCCATTCGCGACGGGGGATGCGACGGCGGCGATCGGGTTCGCAAGGAATCGGGCAGGGCGATGGCGTGGCCGCCGTCGGTTCATGCCCATCGCCGCACGCCGCACGCCGCACGTTGCACGCCGCGTCAATGCAGCCCGTCAGTCCCGATCCCCGCAGCTTCGAGCCGCCTGAGCTTCGCGTACAGCGTCGTGCGTGAAATGCCGAGTTGCCGCGCGGCCGCCGACACATTGCCGTCGTGTTCGCGGAGCGCGCGGCGGATGGCTTCGAGCGACTGTTCGTGCAGGCTTGCCTGCGGGCTGGCGGCCGCCGCCGCGGTGCATACATCGGCGGCGTCTTCGAGCACATCGGCATGGCGCGCCGTCGTCGCCCGATCGAGCGGCGCGCGCAGCGTGCGCACCCATACGTGGCTACCATCGTCGCGCGCGATTCGCTGCGGCGTGCGCGCCGGTGTCAGCAAACGACGCTGTTGCGCGGGCGTCGCGCCGGGAAACAGTTGCCGCAGGTCGTACGGCGCGACCGGCCCTGCGGGCGCGAGATCGAGCATCTGCCGGGCAAGCCGGCTCACCGCGCGCACGCGGCCCGCTCCGTCGAGCGCGATGACGCCGGCGAGCGGCGTGCCGAGCCAGCGCGGATCGTGCTGGACCTGCAGCAGATGGCAGTCGCGCAACATCGCATACAGCCGCTGCTCGGCGGACAGCGCCGCGTGCCGGAACTGCTCGCGCAGCTGCACGACGTTGCGCCGGCCGATGCCGGTGATGTCGAGCGCGCCGATCACTTCACCGTCGAGGCCGACCAGCGGCACCGCGAGGCAGAATACCCGCGAGAACTCGTCGAGATAGTGCTGGGCGCCCGCGACGACGGCCTCGGCGCCGTCGTGAATCACGCAGCTCGGCGCGGTCGTGCCGATGTTCGGTTCGACGATCCGGCGGCCGGCCACGATCGGCGTCAGCAGCGCGTCGTCGCATTGCGGGCTGCGCCGCGCATGCACGATCGTGCCGCGCGGATTGACGCAGAAGATCGTCCACTCGCGGCCGCCGAACGCCGCCCACAGCGGCTCGATTTCCTGCGCGACGCAACGGTAGAGCCGCCGGTCCGCGCGCGATTCGTCGAGCTCGCGCTGCATTTCATAGCGGGCGTGTTGCCATGGCCGCAGCCCGGCGTCGCGCGAACGCAGCCACGAGCGCGCGACGCTGGCCGGCAACGCCGTTTCGGGCAGCGGCTCGCCCGCCGCGAACCGGGCTCGGAGCCGGTCGAGATCGACCAGCCGTGCAGGAGATTCAGGGGCTGTATTCACACATGCGCTCCATGTGGGTCGAATGGCCGGGCCGGGCATGCCGGCCGGCGTGTCGCGCGAATGCGTAATATAGCCCGGCGCCCGAAGCGGGGTATCGTCGTGCCGTGCAAGGGTGCACGCCGCGTGCCGCCGATTTGCATCGGGGTGCCGCCGGCGGCGCCACGCGCTCAATGCGGCAACCGCAGGATCGGTTTGAGCGTGATGCCGCTGCTGCTGTCCGCGGCGGCCTGGTTGATCTGCTCGAGCGGATAGAACTTCACCAACCGGTCGAAGGGGAACCGGCCTTGCAGATGCAGCTGCACGAGTTGCGGAATGAAGGTCTGCGGCACGCTGTCGCCTTCGACGATTCCGCGGATCGTGTGGCCGCCGAGCAGCAGGCTGTTCACGTCGAATTCGGCCTTCGTGCCGAGCTTCGGCGCGCCGACCACGCCCATCGTGCCGCGCGAGCCGAGCGCGTCGATCCCTTGCGACAGCACGGCCGGCAGCCCGGTCGATTCGAGCGCGTAGTCGACGCCGCCGCCGGTGATCTCGCGGATCGCGTCGACGACGTCGACTTCCTTGCCGTTGATCGCGTGCGTCGCGCCGAGCTCCAGCGCCAGCGCGAGCCGCGACGGCACGATGTCGACGGCGATGATGGTCGTCGCGCCGGCGATACGCGCGGCCATCACGGCGCTCATCCCGACCGCGCCGGCGCCGAAGCTCGCGAAGCTGCTGCCCGTGCGTACCGCCAGCGAATTGATTACCGCGCCCGCGCCGGTCTGGATGCCGCAGCCGAGCGGGCCGAGCAGTTCGAGCGGCGCTTCCTTCGGCACCTTGATCGCGTTGTTCTCGCGCGCGAGCGCGTAGCTCGCGAACGACGACTGCGCGAAGAAATGATCGTGCAGCGGTTCGCCGGCTGCGTCGCGGAGGGCCGTCTGTCCGTCGGCATCGGCACCGCCGAAGTTCAGCGCGAAGAACTGCCGGCAATACGCGCCGTGACCGCCGGCGCACGACGCGCAATGGCCGCACGCGCCGTAGGTGAGCACGACGTGATCGCCGGCGGCGAGCGTCTTCACGTTCGGGCCGACGGCTTCGACCACGCCGGCGCCTTCATGACCGAGCACGGCCGGCAGCGGCACCGGATAGTACTGGTCGCGCACGATCAGGTCGGTGTGGCACAGGCCTGTCGCGACGACGCGCACCAGCACCTCGTCGCCGCGCGGCGCGCGGATCCGGGCCGGTTCGATCGAGAAGGGCGCGCCGGCGGCGCGGGCGACGGCCGCGGTGACGGCGCGCGTATCGTTTTCGGTATACATGGTCGGTTTCCTCGTCAAATCGGATACAGCGGCGCTTCGCCCTTGATCGTCAGCCATTGCCACTGCGTGAATTCTTCCCAGTTTGCCGCACCGCCGATGCTCGAGCCATTGCCCGATGCGCCGACGCCGCCGAACGGGTTGATCGCTTCGTCGTTGACCGTCTGGTCGTTGATGTGCAGCAGTCCGGTGTTCAGCCGCTCGCCGATCCTCAGCGCACGGCCGACGTCGGCGGACAGGATCGCCATCGACAGCCCGTATTCGGTGCGGTTCGCGAGCGCGATCGCGTCTTCGTCGGTATCGAACGGCACGACGATCGCGACCGGCCCGAAGATTTCCTCGTCGAACGCCGGATTGCCCGGCGCGACGCCGCTCAGCACGGTCGGCTCGAAGAACAGGTCGCGATGGCCGCCGCCCGTCTCGACGCGTGCGCCGGCGCGACGAGCCGCGTCGACCACGCTCGCCGCATGGTCGCGTTGCGCGGCGTTGATCAGCGGGCCGAGGCCGACGTCGCCGCTGGCCGGATCGCCGACACGCAGGCTTTGCGCCTTCTCGACGAGCTTCGCGACGAAGCGGTCGTGAATCGCGCGCTGCACGAGCACGCGGCCGGTTGCCATGCAGATCTGGCCTTGATGCAGATACGCGCCCCATGCGGTGTTCGCGACCGCGCGGTCGAGGTCGGCATCGTCGAGCACGATCAGCGAATTCTTGCCGCCGAGTTCCAGCGACACCTTCTTCAGATGGCGGCCCGCTGCTTCGCCGACCTTGCGCCCGGCCGCGGTGGAGCCGGTGAACTGGATCATCGCGACATGCGGATCGGCGACCAGCGCGGCACCGGCCGCGCCATCGCCGGGCAGCACGTGCAACACGCCTGCCGGCAAGCCGGCGAGCTCGAATACGCGCGCGATCGCGACGCCGCCGCACACGGCGGTACGTGGATCCGGCTTCAGCACGACGGCGTTGCCGAGCGCGAGCGCCGGCGCGACCGCGCGCATCGCGAGGTACAGCGGGAAGTTGAATGGCGAGATCACGCCGACCACGCCGCGCGGGCGGCGACGCGCGAGCGACAGCCGACCGGCCGCCGACGGCAGCACCTCGCCGGCCGCGCGCGACGGCAACCCGGCCGCTTCGTGCAGTGCCTTGATCGTGACCGACGTTTCGAACGACGCCTTCGCGCGCGTCGAGCCGCTTTCGCGCACGAGCCAGTCGACGATCGCATCGAAGTGCGTTTCGGCGACGGCCGCCGCGCGGCGCAGGACCGCCGCGCGCTCGTCGTACGGCAGGCCGAACCATGCGGGCTGCGCGCGATGCGCGGCGGCCGACGCGTCGGCGATGGCTGTGCTGTCGGCGAGGCCGATGCGGCCGAGCGTGTTGCCGGTCGCCGGTTCGATCACGTCGGCGGCGTGCGCGCTCGCGTGCCAGTGTCCGTTGAAAGTCTTGCCGCGCCAGACGTCGGCGTCGAACAGTGCGGTGTTGGTGCTGGTGCTGCTATCCATTTACGCTCCTGAGGACATTCGGATCGGCCGGATCGGGTGTTGCTTGGGGGCTTGGGTGTCGACCGGCATGCGGGCGAGGGTAGGCAGGGGCGGCGAAACGGGGCTATACGGGTTTGTTCGCACCCGGCGGGCCTGCGCGGAGCGGGGTGCGTTTGTGGTTATGTGTGCGGAAACTGAACAGTCGTTGCGCGGTTGTTGCCGCACGCCGGCTGATGACACTGGGGGATTACGGGTGCAGCGGTACTTGCGGCATGTGTGACATAGCTCAATGCGTAAACCTGTGCTCAGAACGACGCTCGCGCTTCCGGGATGGGTGGTTACCGACCCGAAGCCGTCTTCCGACGCGTGTTGACGACAATGGCTAGTACCGGATCCTCTCCGGACGTTGAATAAGGCGTCACCTCTGCGACTGCATCGTCGACATAGCGTGTATTACGTGCAACTCAAACGCGAACTTATTCGCAGCTTCGATAATTGTGAAAATATACGCTTCGTCATTCTTCTATTAATAATAAGTGAATGCCGACCTGCAGTGCTGCAAATCTTCAAAGTATAGGTCGGGTTGCACGTGGGTTATGCGCCAAGATGGAGCGCGAAACTTCCCCAGGCAAGAAAGAAATTTATAGTTCGTTGCTTTTATTTTTCTATACTTTCTAATCATTGATTGGCAAAGCCAATGAAATTCCGAAGTGAATATTATTAATATGAAGCGAGATTTTCGCCATGGCTTTGATGTGTCTGCTGACTATTGCGGAACAAAGCAAGGCGAGATCCAGGCGGGGGCGAGCATCCTTTTCGCGTGGTCGACGATCAGTCAGGTCGCGGTAAGGTGCGCTACAAAGGTCCGACGATGAGCACTGCCCTGAGTGCGTAAAGCGATTCAAGAGAGAGACCAAACGCGGCTCATTTTCGTGAAAACATTCTCGACGCGTATTTTATATCACGATATTTGATTGCGGGATTGTGTCGAAACACTCACCGACAAAAAGGTGATGGATCGGTGCTTCTTTTATCTGATGAAAGGAGAAAAAAGGCAATTAGCAAGCCGGTTATTTATCAATAGCTTCTTGGAGAACAAGCATGAAGAATCTCGCTTTGATTGCATTGACAGCGGTGCTGGTCGCTCCCGCGGCATGGGCCGAAACCAATGCCGCCGATGGGCCCAGTGGAGCACATTTTGCAACTGCCGCGCCGGTATGCACCGTAGATCAATCCACTCTGGATGTCAGTTGTACCGGGACTACCATCGGGGGGATCGGCCATACGAATGCGACAGCGAACCTGTCGGCGACTTACTCGGGCACCGTGCAGTGCACCAACCATGGCGGTCAGGTCGTTGACGTGAAGACGCAGGTCACGGATGCTGCTTCGTCGGGAAAGCTGACCGCGTCCAAGAACGGGCAAATCGTCGTGCCGCCGCTCGGCGTGGTGGCGCCGACCGCGCAACAGTTACTTGCCAATGCCAGTTGCCCCAACGGGAACTGGACCAAGCAGCTTACCGCGGGCCCCACCCTCGCGAATTACGTCTATACGATCACCTTCGCGGGCTTCAGCGGGCCTTATTTCAGCCTCGTGGGCCCTTGATTGACTTTGGCACAGGCTTCGGCACATTCCACTGAACGGGAAGACCCCGACATTAGCGGGAACGCCCTAAGCCATAGGGATGGACGTGCCAGCATCCGCTGGCACGTCTGCAATCGGCGGCGACTACTGGTACCGTCATTTCGTACGGTGCAACGCCCACTTTTCCTGAATCATCGGATCCTTGGTCATGCAACACGATGTTCACCTTGGTTGCCGCGCGTGGCATGTCCCACATGCAGCGCGCTATTTTTTGCACGCTCGGTCGATGCTGCTGTTTAGTCTGCTGATCACCGGATGCGGCGGAGGGGATTCCGCTCCACCGTCAACGGCAGCCCCGCAGCAAGCTTCGTCGGGACTGGGCCCATTGGCGGCGCAAGGCACGCCGCCAGGAGGGGAAAAATCGGCACCGTTGGGAGTGGTGGACGAACCTCCCGTGCCGTCAACAGGCTCTGCCAAGATGTTGCAACTCAGCGCGCTACCGCATCTGTCATCGCTGTCCGACCGTGAGAGAGCGGGGTTGCTCATGCTGCTGCCATCCAGGTCGGCATCGCAACGGCTGGCCTTGATTAACATGTATCCGAGCCTGGTCAAGCTCCCGGAGCAGCAAAAGGAGCTGTTGCTGGACAAACTAGAGAAAATCGTCCCGGTCACGGTAAGTGAGCGTCAATGACCGCTTCCTTCCGACGAAGCTTTGGTGCTTTCGTAACGAGACCGAAATCCGACGTGAGCCGACCGTCTGGGTGTCTGAGCAAAACGATGGCGGGATGGCTGTTCTCGGCCCGGCTGCACGCACGAGACAAGTTCCGGCGCTGAGCGGTCTCTCAGGCATGCATTGGCACGACGGCCGCTTGCCGGATACAAGGGTCTTTGAGACAACCGTGAAGGCCGGAATAGTTCGTGCGTTCGTGCGGGCGGTCATTCGCGCTAATTGGTCGATGTGTGCGTGCCTTCACCTTTTTGCGTCAGTAGCCGCCCGGGCGTGACTCCGCAGAGCGCCCGCCGCAACGGGATCCATCTGCGGCGGTTTGCCAGTCGTATTGACAGTTTCCCGGGTAATTGCCGCTAGTCCCGCCGCCTCCCGCCTTCGCTGCCACGACCGCCGCCGTGACGACAAGCGCCACCACGCCGACAGCTTGAGCCACGTGCACTCGGTTCAGGCACTTCTCCTTGTCTGCGCTGTCGTCACACCAACTTGCGCAGCCCGTCAGCGCGAAGACTAGTCCCCAGACAATCAGATTTCTTCTCATAACAGCGTTTACGGCCGCGTCCGATGCCTTCTTTAACGTCACACCAAAAATGGGCATGCAGGGGACCAACGCAGGGATTTGATGTTGTGCGAGCGGCGGACGAAGGCAGTCGTTTGAGAGTCCGCATTAAGGCCCGCTACAGAATGCCGAAGCCGAAGCCCCCGGCGAACCTCACCGTTTCGCCCTCAGGAAAACCCTGATCGACTCAGGCAGGCTACCCGTTTCAGCCGGATTTCCCCCTGCCGAAAGTAGCCGCGTCGCGCCTCGGCCCAACCGATACCCCGCCCACGCCCAACCCCGCTCCAGCAAGCCTCCCAGCCTACATACCCAGCAAAAAAGGTATGGCGCCCCACAATATTCCGAGCCCAAAACCCAATTTCAATACCTCCCAGGTATCAAAAACCGCGCCCAAAAGTATTGGACGCCCCATTTCGCCGCCGCGTATAAATCCGTTCCATGAACTCCCCACACGCAGCGCACCCCATGTCCCCGATCACCATCGAACGCATTGAAACCCGCCTCGTCGACCTGCCGACGATCCGTCCGCACAAGCTGTCGGTCGCCACCATGCACGGCCAGACGCTGATGCTGGTGAAGGTGCTCTGCAGCGACGGCGTGACGGGCCTCGGCGAAGGCACGACGATCGCCGGGATGGCCTACGGCCCGGAAAGCCCGGAAGCGATGAAGCTCGCGATCGACGCGTACCTCGCGCCGGCCGTCATCGGCCGCGATGCGACGCGCATCCAGACGCTGATGGCGTTCCTCGGCAAGCTCGCGAAGGTCAATCACTTCGCGAAGAGCGCGCTCGAAACCGCGCTGCTCGACGCGCACGGCAAGCGCCTGGGCGTACCGGTCAGCGAGCTGCTCGGCGGTCGCCGGCGCGATCGCCTGCCGGTCGCGTGGACGCTCGCATCGGGCAACACGGCGACCGATATCGCCGAGGCCGAGCGGATGCTCGACCTGCGTCGTCACAACGTATTCAAGCTGAAGATCGGCGCGAAGGCGCTCGCCGACGACATCCGGCACGTGGCCGAGATCAAGCGGGCGCTCGGCGAGCGCGCATCGGTGCGCGTCGACGTGAACATGGCCTGGAGCGAAACGCAGGCGGCGCGCGCGATTCCGGCGCTGGCCGATGCGGGTTGCGAACTGGTCGAGCAGCCGGTGGCGTCGGCCGCGGCGCTCGCGCGCCTGATGCGCCGTTTCCCGGTCGCGCTGATGGCCGATGAAATCCTGCAGGGCCCGGACAGCGCGTTCGAGATCGCGAAGCATCACGGCGCGGACGTGTTCGCGATCAAGATCGAGCAGAGCGGCGGCCTCTTTGCCGCGCAGCGCGTCGCGGCGATCGCGGATGCGGCCGGCATCGAGCTGTACGGCGGCACGATGCTCGAAGGCGCGTTCAGCACGGTCGCGTCCGCGCATCTGTTCGCGAGCTTCGCGAACCTGCAGTGGGGCACCGAATTGTTCGGACCGCTACTGATCACCGAAGAAATTCTCACGACCCCGCTCGACTACAGCGATTTCGAATTGACCGTGCCGAGCGGTCCGGGCCTTGGCATCGAACTCGACGAAGCGAAGGTCGCGCGCTTCACCCGCGACGGGCTGACGAAAGTCTCCCGCTAACCCGCGCTAACCGATTACGTATCAGGACATCACGATGCTTTTCCACGTACGCATGGACGTCAACCTGCCGGCCGACCTGCCGGCCGCGGTGGCCGACGAGATCAAGGCCCGCGAGAAGGCGTACTCGCAGGCGCTTCAGCGCAGCGGCAAGTGGCGTCACATCTGGCGCATCGCAGGCGAATACGCTAACTACAGCGTGTTCGACGTGTCGGGCAACGCCGAGCTGCACGACATCCTGACCGGCCTGCCGCTGTTCCCGTACATGAAGATTTCGGTGACGCCGTTGTGTCGCCACCCGTCGTCGATACACGACGACGACGTTTGAGCCACGGAGCCGCTCGTTCTCCGACAGCGAGCACCCCGGGTCACGATTCCCCTAAATACACGTGGAGACACCATCATGAGCGTCAAAGTTTTCGATACGAAGGAAGTGCAGGATCTGCTGAAGGCCGCGTCGAACGCGGGCACGAACGGCGCGAACGGCACGCAGGCCGGCAACGCGCGCACGCAGCAGATCGTCCACCGGCTGCTCGGCGACCTGTTCAAGGCGATCGACGATCTCGACATCACGCCCGACGAAGTGTGGGCCGGCGTGAACTACCTGAACAAGCTCGGCCAGGACGGCGAAGCGGCGCTGCTCGCGGCGGGCCTCGGCCTCGAGAAGTATCTCGACATCCGGATGGACGCCGAGGACGAGGCGATCGGCCTGGACGGCGGCACGCCGCGCACGATCGAAGGCCCGCTGTATGTCGCCGGCGCGCCGGTGCGCGACGGCGTCGCGAAGATCGATCTCGACGCGGACGAAGGCGCGGGCCCGCTCGTGATCCACGGCACGGTCACGGGGCTCGACGGCAAGCCGGTGGCCGGCGCGCTGGTCGAGTGCTGGCACGCGAACTCGCACGGCTTCTATTCGCACTTCGACCCGACCGGCAAGCAGAGCGATTTCAACCTGCGCGGCGCGGTGAAGACGGGCGCGGACGGCAAGTACGAATTCCGCACGCTGATGCCGGTCGGCTACGGCTGCCCGCCGCAGGGCGCGACGCAGCAGCTGCTGGATCGCCTCGGCCGTCACGGCAACCGCCCGGCGCACGTGCACTTCTTCGTGACCAGCGACGGCCACCGCAAGCTGACGACGCAGTTCAACATCGAAGGCGACCCGCTGATCTGGGATGACTTCGCGTATGCGACGCGCGAGGAGCTGATTCCGCCCGTCACTGCCAAGACCGGCGGCGCCGCGCTCGGGCTGAAGGCCGACGCGTACCAGGACATCGAGTTCAACTTCGTCCTGACGCCGCGCGTCGAGGGCAAGGACAACCAGATCGTCGAACGCCTGCGCGCTTCCGCCACGGCATAACCGCCCGACGGCGCGGCGGCGCGCATGCGCCGCCGCCGGCCGGGCTCCCGCGAGATTCAATCGATACCGATGCGAGCGTGCTTGCAGGACCCGGCACGCGCACAGGAGGAACCAACATGTCCGCCACGATCGACCCCACCACCGAACTGGACCACCTGCTCGCCACCGCCGTGCAGGACGACAAGGAAGCCGGCGTGTTCCGCTGCCGCCGCGACATCTTCACGAACGAGGCGCTGTACGAGCTCGAGATGAAGCACATCTTCGAGCGCAACTGGGTGTACCTCGCGCACGAGAGCCAGATCCCGAACAACAACGATTACTACACGACGTGGATCGGCCGCCAGCCGGTCGTCATCACGCGCGACAAGGCCGGCGAGCTGCACGCGGTGATCAATGCCTGCGCGCACAAGGGGGCGATGCTGTGCCGCCGCAAGCACGGCAACAAGGGCAGCTTCACGTGCCCGTTCCACGGCTGGACCTTCTCGAACACCGGCAAGCTGCTGAAGGTGAAGGACGAGAAGACGACCGAGTATCCGGTGCAGTTCAACACGCACGGCTCGCACGACCTGAAGAAGGTCGCGCGCTTCCAGAGCTATCGCGGCTTCCTGTTCGGCAGCCTCAGCGACGACGTGCTGCCGCTCGAGGACTACCTCGGCGAGGCGCGCGTGATCATCGACCAGATCGTCGACCAGGCGCCGAACGGGCTCGAGGTGCTGCGCGGCAACTCCTCCTACATCTACGAAGGCAACTGGAAGATGCAGATGGAGAACGGCTGCGACGGCTATCACGTGAGCACCGTGCACTGGAATTACGCGGCGACGATGGGCCGCCGCAAGGAAGACGGCACCAAGGCCGTCGATGCGAACAGCTGGAGCAAGTCGGTCGCGGGCGTGTACGGCTTCGACAACGGCCACATCCTGCTGTGGACCAAGACGATGAACCCGGAAGTGCGGCCCGTGTACCGGCACCGCGACGAGATCGAGGCGCGCGTGGGCGCGGCGCAGGCCGACTTCATCGTGAACCAGACGCGCAACCTGTGCGTGTACCCGAACGTGTTCCTGATGGACCAGTTCAGCACGCAGATCCGCGTGGTGCGTCCGCTCGGCGTCGACAAGACCGAAGTCAGCATCTTCTGCTTCGCGCCGAAGGGCGAGAGCGAAGCCGACCGTACGACGCGGATCCGACAGTACGAGGATTTCTTCAACGTGACCGGAATGGGCACGGCCGACGATCTCGAGGAATTCCGCGCATGCCAGGCCGGCTACGCGGGCATCACGGCGATGTGGAACGACCTGTCGCGCGGCGCGCCGCTGTGGATCCACGGGCCGGACGAGAACGCGAAGAAGATGGGGCTGAACCCGCGCATTTCGGGCGAGCGCAGCGAGGACGAAGGGCTGTTCGTGTGCCAGCACGAACACTGGGTGAACGTGATGCGCGATGCACTGAAGAAGGAACGCGCGGAGGTGGCGGCATGAACATCGATTACCGGACCATTTGCGCGGCGCTGTATCGCGAAGCGCGCCTGCTCGACGATCGCGAGTGGGACGAGTGGCTGACCTGCTACACGGAGGACGTCACGTACTGGATGCCCGCATGGGACGACGACGACCGGCCGACCGACGATCCGCAAAGCGAGATCTCGCTGATGTACTACGCGGATCGCGGCGGCCTCGAGGATCGCGTGTTCCGGATCAAGACGGAGCGCAGCGGCGCGTCGACGCCCGAGCCGCGCACCAGCCACAACGTGACGAACGTCGAGGTGCTGGCCGAGCGCGACGGCGAGGTGGACGTGCGCTACAACTTCGACACGCTCAACCATCGCTACCGCGTGACCGATCACTACTTCGGCACGATGTTCGTCACGCTGCGCAGGGTGAACGACGCGCTGCTGATCTCGAGCAAGAAGATCGTGCTGAAGAACGACTATATCCGGCAGGTGCTCGACGTGTATCACGTCTGACGCCGATTGTTTCGACAGTAACCGAGGGAGACGAGGTCATGTCCACCTACAAGATTGCACTGAACTTCGAGGACGGGGTCACCCGCTTCATCGACTGCAAGGCCGGCGAGAAGGTGCTCGACGCCGCGTTTCGCGCGAAGATCAACCTGCCGATGGACTGCTCCGACGGCGTGTGCGGCACCTGCAAGTGCCGCGCGGAAAGCGGCAGCTACGACCTCGGCGACGACTACATCGACGACGCGCTCACCGAGGACGAGAAGGACGGCGGCCTCGTGCTGACGTGCCAGATGGTGCCGCAAAGCGATTGCGTGATCGCGGTGCCGACCTCGTCGGTCGCGTGCAAGACCGGCCACAGCGCGTTCGCCGCGACCGTGACGAAGGTCGAGCCGCACAACGACGCGGCGATCGTGCTCGAGCTCGACGTCGACGCGGCCGCGCCGGCGTTCCTGCCGGGCCAGTACGTGAACATCGGCGTGCCGGGCAGCGGCCAGCACCGGTCGTACTCGTTCTCGTCCGCGCCGGGCGACACGAAGGTCGGATTCCTGATCAAGAAGATTCCCGGCGGCGTGATGAGCACGTGGCTCGAATCGGCGGCGCCCGGCGACACGCTCGAGCTGAACGGGCCGCTCGGCAGCTTCTACATGCGCGACGTCGCGCGGCCGCTGCTGTTCCTCGCGGGCGGCACGGGCCTCGCGCCGTTCCTGTCGATGCTGGAGGTGCTCGCGCGCGGCGGCTCGCAGCAGAAGGTGCACCTGATCTACGGGGTGACGCGCGATCTCGACCTGGTGCTGGTCGACGCGATCGAAGCGTATGCGGCGAAGCTGCCGAACTTCAGCTTCGCGACCGTCGTCGCCGATGCGGCGTCGAACCATGCGCGCAAGGGCTGGGTCACGCAGCACATTCCGGCCGATGCGCTGAACGACGGCGACGTGGACGTCTACCTGTGCGGGCCGCCGCCGATGGTCGATGCGGTGCGCCAGTACTTCGACGACCAGGGCGTGAAGCCCAACAGCTTCCACTACGAGAAGTTCACGCCGAACAACGTGACGGCAAAGGCGGCATGACCATGCAACGATTCTCCGGAAAGGTCGTCGTCGTCACCGGCGCGGCGCAGGGCATCGGCCGTGGCGTCGCGCTGCGTGCGGCGGCCGAGGGCGGCCGCGTGCTGTTCGTCGATCGTGCGGAATTCGTGGCCGAGGTGGCCGCCGAAGCGCCGGGCGGAAACACGGCCGGCTTCGTCGCCGATCTCGAGACCTACGACGGCGCGCACGCGGCGATGGCGTGCGCGGTCGCGACGTTCGGCCGGATCGACGTGCTGATCAACGGCGTCGGCGGCGCGATCCGGATGCGGCCGTTCGCCGAGTTCGAGCCCGCGCAGATCGACGCGGAAATCCGCCGCTCGCTCATGCCGACGCTCTACAGCTGCCACGCGGTGCTGCCGCATCTGCTGGCCGGGGGCGGCGGCACGATCGTCAACGTATCGTCGAACGCGACGCGCGGAATTCGCCGCGTGCCGTACTCGGCCGCGAAGGGCGGCGTCAATGCGTTGACCGCGGCGCTCGCGATGGAATACGCGGAGCACAACATCCGCGTGGTCGCGACCGCGCCCGGCGGCACCGCGGCGCCGCCGCGCCGCGTGCCGCGCAATGCGGCCGGCGACAGCGAGCAGGAACAGGCGTGGATGGCCGAAGCGGTGCGGCAGGTGACCGACTCGACGTTCTTCAAGCGCTACGGCAGTCTCGAGGAACAGATCGCGCCGATCCTGTTCCTCGCGTCCGACGAGGCGAGCTACATCACCGGCACGGTGCTGCCGGTCGCGGGCGGCGATACGGGTTGAGCGGCGCACTGCTTGCCGAATCGTGCTTCATGCGTGCACGCGCCGCAGCCGTGCGTGCACGCTATCCGACACTCACATGATCGGCCGGCGCCGCGAGCCCGGCCACGGAGACACTCATGCGCGAACGCGAAGCGATCATTCCGGCAGGAATGGAAGACGTGTACGAAAAAATCGGCTATGCACCGGCGATCAAGGTCGGCGATACCGTCTACGTGTCCGGCCAGATCGGCCGTGACGCCGCGATGCAACTGGTGGAAGGCCGCGAAGCGCAGATCGTGAAGGCGTTCGAGAACCTGAAGCGCGTGCTGGAGGCCGGCGGCGCTTCGCTCGACGACGTGGTCGACCTGACGACTTTCCATACCGACATGCGCGACCTGCCGCTGTTCATGCAGGTGCGCGACCGCTATTTCCATGCGCATCCGCGGCCGGCGTGGACTGCTGTCGGCGCGCACATGCTGGGCGGTTCGGCGGGTTATATCGTCGAGATCAAGGCGGTTGCGGTGCTGTAACCGAACACGCGGCACCCGCGCTTCGCGAACTTCTCGGCGGCGGCGCGCCCGATGCCCGACGACACGCCGGTCACGACGACAACGGTGGGGTTCGACATGGCTGTTTCCTTCGATACGATGAACGGGGTGGGTATCAATCGCGCGCGTCGAGCGCGGGTGCAAGCGTAGGTTCGGGAGACGACGCCTCGTGCTCGCCACGGCGCGAACCGGCGGCATGGCCGGGCCGGATTCGATACCAGATCGCATACATCGCGGGCAGGAACACCAGCGTGAGGACCGTGCCGGCGAACGTGCCGCCGATCAGCGTGTATGCAAGCGTTCCCCAGAACACCGAGTGGGTGAGCGGAATGAACGCGAGCACCGCCGCCATCGCGGTCAGGATGACCGGGCGGGCCCGCTGCACGGTCGCTTCGACGACCGCATGGAACGGGTCCAGCCCCGCGAGTTCGTTCTGATGGATCTGCCCGATCAGTATCAGCGTGTTGCGCATCAGGATCCCCGACAGCGCGATGAGCCCGACCAGCGCGTTGATGCCGAACGGCTGCCCGAACAGGATCAGCGTCGGCACCACGCCGATCAACCCGAGCGGGCTCGTCAGGAACACCATCACCATCGCGGAGATCGAGCGCACCTGGAAGATGATGATGACGAGCGTGATCGCGAGCATGATCGGGAACAGCGGCAGCATCGCCGCGGTCGCCTTGCCCGATTCCTCGATGGAGCCGGCCTGCTCGATCCGGTAACCGCTCGGCAGCTTGTCGGCGATCGGTTGCAGCGCCTTCGTGATCGCGGCCGATACGTCGGGCGGCTGCAAGCCGTCGGCGATGTCGCCGCGCACGGTGACGGTCGGCACGCGATCGCGCCAGCGCATGATCGGCTCCTCCATTCGCACGTCGACCTTGCCGACCTGCGACAGCGGAATGTGCTGGCCGTTCGCGCCGACGAGCGTGAAGTCGGCGAGCCGCGCCGGGTCGAGCCGCGTATCGCCGCCCGAACGCGCGATCACCTGCACGGTTCGAATATCCTCGCGCACCGCCGTGACGGGCACGCCCGTGAGCAGGAACTGCAGTTGCTGCGCGACCGCGCCCGACGTCAATCCGACCGCCTGCAGGCGATCCTGCTGCAACGTGAAGTGCATCGTCGGTGCGCGCGTGCCCCAGTCGGCATTGACCGTGCGCATCATCGGGCTGCCGGTCATCACGCGCTGCACATCGGTTGCGATGCCGCGCAGCGTGTCCGGATCGGGGCCCGTGATCCGGTAGGCCACCGGGAACGGCGAATACGGACCGAACACGAGTTGCGTGACGCGCACGCGCGCTTCGGGCGCGAGGCCGTCGGCGATGACTCTTCGCAGTCGCGCCTTCAATGCATCACGTTCCTCCTGGCTGTCCGTGCGCACCACGATCTTCGCGAACGACGGATCGGGCAGCTCCGGCCCCATCGCCAGATAGAAACGCGGCGCACCCTGGCCGACATACGCGGTGACGATCCGCGCTTCCTTCTGTCTGGCGAGCCATGCCTCGACCTTCGACGTGGTGGTGCTGGTCTGCGAAATCGACGTGCCGTACGGCATCTGTACCTCGATCAGCACCTCGGGGCGATCGGAGACGGGGAAAAACTGTTTCTTGACGATCGCCATGCCGAGAATCGCGAGCACGAACAGGCCGACGACCGAACCGGCGACCAGCCATTTCCGGGCGATCACGCGCGTCAGCAACTGGCGGAAGCGGTTGTAGCGGGGCGTGTCGTAGATCGCATCGTGACCGCCTTCGAACTTCTTGAAGTCCGGCAGCATCTTCACGCCGAGGTACGGCGTGAAGGCCACCGCGATGACCCACGACGCGATCAGCGCGATCCCGACGATCCAGAACATGTTGCTGGTGTATTCGCCGGCGGTGGAGCGCGCGAAGCCGTTCGGCATGAAGCCGACCGCGGTCACCAGCGTGCCGGCCAGCATCGGCGCGGCCGTATGGCTCCACGCGTAGGCCGACGCGGCCACGCGGTCGTAGCCTTCCTCCATCTTCACGACCATCATCTCGATCGCGATGATCGCGTCGTCGACCAGCAGGCCGAGCGCGAGGATCAGCGAGCCGAGCGTGATGCGGTCGAAGTTCTTGCCGGTCGCGGCCATCACGACGAACACCACGGCGAGCGTCAGCGGCACGGCCGCGGCGACGACGAGGCCCACGCGCCAGCCCATGCTGACGAAGCTCACCAGCATCACCACGAGCAGCGCGGCGAAGAACTTCACCATGAACTCGTCGACGGCGGAGCTGATGTTCACGGACTGGTCGGTCACCTTGGTCAGGCTCATGCCGAGCGGCAGCCCGGTATTGATCGCGCCGACCTCGTGGTCGAGCGCCTTACCGAGGTCGAGGCCGTTCCAGCCGTCGCGCATCACGATGCCCAGCAGCAGCGCGGGTTCGCCGTTGTTGCGGATCAGGAACGTCGACGGGTCTTCGTAACCGCGCTCGACGGTGGCGATGTCCGACAGTTTCAGCGTGCGACCCTGCGCGACGATCGGCGTGTCGCGAATCTTCTGCAGCTTGTCGAACGCGCCGTCCACGCGAATGAAGATCTCCGGGCCGCGCGTCTCGACGGAGCCGGCTGGCGTCAGCGCGTTCTGTCCGTTGAGCGCGGCGAACACGTCCTGCGGGCTCACGCCGAGCGTCGCGAGCCGATCGTGCGACAGCTGGATATAGATGCGCTCCGCCTGCTCGCCGATGATGTCGACCTTCTTCACGCCGGGCACGTGCAGCAGCCGCTGGCGCAGCGTCTCCGCGTCGCGCACCAGCAGGCGCTGCGGCTCGCCCTTGGCCTTCAGCGCGAAGAGGGCGAACGTGACGTCCGCATATTCGTCGTTGACCATCGGCCCGATCACGCCGGACGGCAGATCGTTCGCCACGTCGCCGATCTTCTTGCGCGCCTGATAGAACTGCTCCTGCACCTCGGACGGCGGCGTGCTGTCGAGCAATGTCAGCGTCGTGAAGGCCAGGCCGGGGCGCGTGTAGGTTTCGGTGCGGTCGTACCAGCGCAGCTCCTGCATGCGCTTTTCGATCTTTTCGGCGACCTGGTCGTGCATTTCCTGCGCGGTCGCGCCGGGCCACGCGGTGACGATGGTCATCACCTTGACCGTGAAGGCCGGGTCTTCCGCGCGGCCCAGCTTGAAGAACGACACGAGCCCGGCGAGCGAAATCAGGCAGATCAGGAACAGCGTGACCGCGCGCTCGCGCACCGCGAGCGCCGACAGGTTGAAGCGGCGCTCGCTCACGGCCGTGCTCCTTCGCTGGCGACCGCGACGGCCTGCGGCGACACGCGGACCGTCTCGCCTTCGCGCAGCAAGTGGGCACCGAGTGCGACGACGCGCTCGCCTTGCTTCAGCGCGCCGGACACGCGGGCGCTGTCGTCATCCAGATGCTCGAGCCTGACCGGCCGCCATGCAACCCTGGCCGGATCGCCGGCGACGACCCATACACCGGGGCCCTTGCCGGCATCGAGCAGCGCGCCGATCGGCACCTGCAGGCCGGCTTGCGGCGCGACGTCCGCGATCCGGATCGTCACGGTCGCACCCAGCGGTGCGCCGGCCAACGCACCCTGCAGCACATAGCGCGCTTCGAACGTGCGCGTTCTGGCATCCGCGGTATCGGAGAGCTGGCGCAGCGTCGCAGGAACGCTCGCGTCCTGCTTGCCGAACAGCTCGGCCTGCGCGTTCGACCCGATCGCCGGGCGCAGGGTTTCGGGCAGCTGGATCACGGCCTCGCGGCTGCCGGCGTGCGCGAGCCGCACCACCGGCTGGCCCGCGCTGACGACCTGACCGGGCTCGGCGAGCGTTTCCATCACGACGCCGTCGCCGTCCGCGACGAGTTCCGCATAGCCGGTCGCATTGCGCGACACGTTCGCGTCGGCCTCGGCGGCGCTCAGTTGCGCCTTCGCGGCATCGGCCGCCGCCTTGATCTGGTCATAGGCCGACGCCGATATCGCCCCGGTGCCGCGCAGGTCGCGGTAGCGGGCTTCGTCCTCGGCGGTCTGCCGCGCGCGGGCCCGCGCCGCGGCCACGGCCTCGTCGCGTGCGCGGGCCGCGAGCTTCAGGTCGACGGGGTCGAGCCGCATCAGCGGCTGGCCGCGCCGGACGGTTTGACCGGCATCGACGAGCCGCTCCTGCACCTTGCCGGACACCCGGAACCCAAGGTCGCTCTGCACACGGGCGGCGACGGTTCCCGTAAACGCGCGGGACGCGGGCACGGCCGCCTGCACGACGGCGGTACGCACGAGCGGCGCTTCCGTGCGCGGATCGGAAGGCGCTTTTCCGCTGCACGCGGCTAGCGCGAGCGGCAGTGCGGACGCGACTGCGAGGAGAGCGAGGCGATGCCTGACCATGAAAGACCCAGTGACGAAGTGTTCGGGGCTTTCATTGTGGATCTAGTGACTAAAATAGTCAATGGTCACAAATGGCGATGCATCACGGGGCGAGGCTGCGCAGAACGAGGTTCGACAACTGCGCGGGCGCGGCGTCGGTCGTGTCGAGGTTGTATTGCAGCAGCAGCGGATTCAGGTACGGGCGCATCACCAGGTAGATCGCCATCGCGGTTTCGTCCAGCGGCGTCTTGCGCTCGAACTCGCCGTTTTGCCGGCCTGCCTGCAGCACGTCCTGCAGCAGTTTCTGCACGCGCGCTTCGTAGGCCTGCACCGATTGCCAGTTCCCGGTGGCGGCCGAGGCGGCGATGTCGTACAGCTTGCGGTCGCGGAAAAACAGCCGCAGGCTCGCTTCGGTAAAGACCTTGAACATCCGCCGCAGCTTTTCGGTGGGTAGTTCGGCCTCGGCGACGGCCGCGCGCACCTCGGTTTCGATCTCGTGCAGGCAGTTCGCGCAGATCATTTCGCCGATCGCCTGTTTCGACTCGAAGAACTTGTAGATATAGGCCTTCGAGAAGCCGATCGCCTTCGCGAGATCGGACACGGTCGTCTTTTCATAGCCGTAGCGGCTGAAGTGCTCGGTGGCGGCGACGACGATCTGGTCCCGGACGTCATGGTCGGCCGGCCCCCGCGCGGGGGCCGGGGAAGAAGCGGTTTTTTTCATGGGCTGCAGCCGACAGGATGGACAACGAGTGACTATTTGGTATTATAGTCACTATCGAATTCTTGCGAAAACCGTCATGCTACCCAAACCCGTCGTTGCCGCGGTTCTTGTTGCCGTCCTGTTGGCGGGTTGCGCCGTCGGTCCCGACTATGCGCGCCCGGAGGTCGCGATGCCGCAGCGATTCCAGGGCCAGGCCGCCGTGGACCAGCGGCACGCGGCCGCCGATGCCGACCTCGCGACGTGGTGGACCGGGTTCGGCGATCCGCGACTCACGCGCTACGTCACGCTGGCACTGGCGCAGAACCTCGATCTCGCGCAGGCCGCCGCACGCGTCGCGCAGGCGCGCGCGGCGGTGGGGGCGGCGAATGCCGCGCTGCTGCCTTCGGGCGAGGTGAGTGGTCAGGCGGCGCGCGTCTATCAGTCGGTCGAAACGCCGTTGGGGCGGGTGCTGAATTCGGCGCCCGGTTTCGATCGTCACGGCAGCGACTATGAGGCCGACTTCAACGCGAGCTGGGAGCTGGACGTGTTCGGCGGGTTGCGCCGCGGCCGCGAAGCGGCGCTGGCCGACTACCAGGCGTCGGAAGCCGGCGCGGTGGCGACGCGCCTTGCCGTCGCCGCGCAAACCGCGGACATCTACATCACGATTCGCGGATTGCAGGGCCGGCTGAAGGTCGCGCGGCACCAGGTGCAGACCGAGCAGGATCTGTTGTCGACCATCAGTCTGCTGTATGGCAAGGGCCTCGCGGCGGAGCTTCAGGTCAGGCAGGCCGAAGGCGCGCTCGCGCAGGTGCGCGCGACGGTGCCGGTGCTCGAAGCGGCGCTCGACACAGCGATGAATGCGCTCGACGTGATGCTCGGTTCGCAGCCCGGCACGCATCGCGCGGAATTGCTCGACGGCGGCGACGTGCCGGTTGCGCCGCGCATCGCGGCGACCGGAACGCCCGGTGAGCTGCTCAGGCGGCGGCCCGACCTGATCGTGGCCGAGCGGCGCGTGGCGGCGGCGAACGCGCGCATCGGCGTGGCCATCGCCGAGTATTACCCGAAGTTCTCGCTGAGCGGGCTGATCGGCAGCGCGACGACGATGGGCGTGGGCAACCTGTTCACCGGCGGTGCCAACCAGGCCGCGGGCGTGCTCGGCCTGCGCTGGCGCCTGTTCGACTTCGGCCGGATCAATGCGCAGATCGCGCAGGCCAAAGGGCAGGATGCCGAAATGCTGGCCGCGTATCGGCTCGCGGCGCTGCACGCGACCGAGGACGTCGAAAACGCGTTCTCGGCGCTCGTCAAGCGCGACGAGCAGGCAGCAGTTCTTGGCGGCGGCGTGGATTCGCTGGGCCGGGCGAGAGCCGCGTCGTTTGCGGCGTACCAGAAAGGCGTCGTCAGCCTGATCGAAGTGCTGCAGGCCGATGAAAACCTGCTGCGGGCGTCCGACCAGCGCGTGCAGGCGCAAACCGAATCCGCACGCGCGGCGGTCGCGGCGTTCAAGGCGCTCGGCGGTGGGTGGCAGGCGCCGGAATCGGAAGCGGTGGCGGCGCGGTAACGACTTCGTCGGAATGCGGCCGGTTCGGCTGCGAATGCGACCAATGTCCGTCATCGCCGGAATTGGGTTGGCCGCGACCCGCGCCGTGGATATCGTCGCCCACGCGGGCTACACACGATGAACACGACGAACGCGATGCGCGTGCGCCGCTCCGGTGACACCGGCATGCGCGATGCGCCGAACGGCGCGATCGGACGCCGTCATCGATGAATCGCCGCCCGCAACCGCCTCACCTCCTGCTCCGACACCGGCGCGGCGCGATTCCCCCACGCGCCGCGCACATAGCTGACCACCGCCGCGATTTCGCTGCTCGTCAGTGCGCCGCGCATCGCCGGCATCCGCTGCACGGGGCCGTTCGTGCCGGGCGCCGGCCGCGCGCCTTCGACGACGATCCGGATCGCGCTCGTCGGATCGGCCGCGAGCACCGCCGAATTCCCCGCGAGGGGCGGCCCGTGATCGCGCACGCCGGCGCCGTCCGCGCCGTGACAGCGCGCGCAGAACCCCGCATACACGCCGGCGCCCGGCGCCTGCTGACCGCCTTCCGGCCGCGGGCCGGCGGCCGTCAGCCGCGGGACGCCTACGCCCAGCGGGTTCGTCGCGGCGGTCGGTTGCGCGGGCAACGATTTCAGGTACACGGCGATCGCGCGACGATCGTCGTCGCTGAGCAGCGCGGTGCTCTCTTCGACGACCGGCGCCATCGCGCCGAACACCGCGCCGCGCACCGCATGGCCGCTGCGCAGGAAGGCGGCGAGCTCGTCGATCGTCCAGCGGCCGAGGCCGTCCGTGTCCGCGCCGGTCAGGTTCGGCGCAAACCAGTGATCGTTGATGCCGCCGGTCAGGAACGCCGGGCTGCGCTCGTCGTAGCCGCGCTCGTTGTAGGCCGGCCCGCGCGGCGTATGGCACGCGCCGCAGTGGCCGAGGCCCTGCACCAGATACGCGCCGCGATTCCATTGCGCCGATTGCGACGGTTGCGGCACGAACCGGTCGCGGTTCGCGAGTGCGAGGCTCCATAGCCCGAGCGCCCAGCGCTGGTTGAACGGGAACGGCAGCCGCGTGAGCTTCGCCGCGTTCGCAGACGGCGCGACGCCGCGCATGAAATACGCATAGAGCGCGCGCACGTCGGCGTCGGTCATCCGCGCGAACGACGGGTAGGGCATCGCCGGGTACAGCCAACTGCCGTCCGCGCGCACGCCGCGCCGCAACGCGTCGTCGAACTGCTGCAGCGTGTAGTGGCCGATTCCGTGCGCCGGATCCGGCGTGATGTTCGGCGCATAGATCGGCCCGAACGGCGAATTCACCGGCTGGCCGCCCGCGTAGGGCGTGTGATCGGCCGCGTCGTGGCAGGCCGCGCAGTCGCCGGCGAGCGCGAGGTAGCGGCCGCGCGCGATCGTCGCGGCGTCGGCGTTCGCGGCGGCAGCGGCGACCATCGGGCGCCGAGCCGGCTTGGCGGATGCCGCGTCCGCCGGCGCGGCGGCCGATGAGGCCGACACCGTCGACGCCGACGACGCAGCCGCGGCAGGCGCCCCGGAAAGCCTGCGATCCTCTTTCACGCGAGCCGACATCGACGCGCCGGCATCGGCCGCCGACGCACCGATCCGCACGAAACGCCAGCCCGACGCGGGTTCGGGTGCTTCCGCCGCCGACGCCGCGTCGGCCGTATCGCCGGGGGACGCAGGATGGTCGTCCTGCTGCATGTCGCAGGCGGCGAGCGCGACGCAAGCGGCGAGTACGGCGAGTGCGACGCTGATCGCGCGCCCGGGAAAGCGGAACGAAGTGAACGAGATCAGCGCCATGGACTGCACGGCCCCACGAAAGCCGACACGACGCCCGTGAACACGAGACCGATCACGAACCCGAGCGCGGCGAGCATCCCGCAGCGCGCGAGGAATCGCGTGCTGTCGTCGCGCGTCGCGGCCTGGACGTTGGCGTCGTGCCGGCGTTGCCACGTGCGCACGAGCCAGGTGGCGAACGCCGCCGCCAGCGCGAACGCGCCCGCGGCGATCAGCGCGAGCCACACGCCCACGTGCGCCCAGCGCGGCACGGCCTGCGCGACGCCGAGCGGATAGCACGCGGTCGACGCGAGCGTCTCGGACGCGAGCATCTGCGCGAACCACAGCGCGGGCGCGCCGATCAGGCCGGCCGCGATCGCGAGCAGGGGAGTCCACGAGCGTCGCGTGCCGTTCATCCCGATCTCCTGAGCCAGTACGGCGACACGTACAGCGCGGTGAAGATGAACAGCCACACGATGTCGACGAAGTGCCAGTAGAGCCCGCCGACCGTCAGCGCGACGCGCCGCTCGCCGCTGAAGAAGCCGGCGGCCGTCCAGCCGGCGAGCAGCGCGAGGATCGCGAGCCCGGCTACCACGTGCGCGAGGTGAAAGCCGGTGATCGTGAAGTACAGGCTGCCGTACAGGTGTACGGTCGGGCCGTACGGATGGTCGCGCCACTCGTGCAGCTGAACGAGCGCGAACGCGATGCCGAGCACCAGCGCGACGGCGAGCGCGGCCACCGCGCGCGGCCGCTTGTCGGCCCGCACCGCGCGCTCGGCGAGCCACACGAACACGCTGCTCGACAGCAGCACGACCGTGTTGCCGGCCGCGAGGCCGATCTTCGGCATCCCTTCGGGCGGCCACGGCGCGGACGATTGCGACTGCAGGTAGAAGTAGCAGAACAGCAGGTAGCCGAACAGCCCGGCCTCGGTCACGATCAGCGTAATGACACCCCACCAGCCGCCCGCGCGTTCGCCGCAACTGCCGACGGGCAGCGGCTCGACGCACGCGGCCGGCGCGCCGGCCGGGGCCGCGGCCGACGACGGTTCGTCCGGATGCGCGCCGGCGGCGGCCGACGGCGCCTGCGTGTCGTCGCGGGCCGGCCGGTGCGCGCGCTGTCCGAGCGTGCCGCGCGGCCACAGCCAGATGGTGGTCGCGATCGCACAACCGGCGACGGCCACGCACACGAGCGTCGGCGAGCGCGCCAGCATCGCCGCGAACACCGCCGTGGCAAGCAGCGCGAGCACGAACGGCACGCAGGTGTCCTCCGGCATCTTCAGGATCGCGCTCGGCGCCGCCGCGAGCGGCGTGACGGCGAGCGCCTCGCGGCCGTCGGCGAGCCGGTAGCCGACCCGCAGGCTGGTGCGCTTCGGATCGTCGCGGGTTTCCCACAGCGGATGCCGCGAGCCGACGAGCGGCAGCACCGCGAAGTTGTACACGGGCGTCGGCGACGCGACCGACCATTCGAGCCCGGCGCCGCCCCACGGATTCTCGCCGGCACGCGCGCCGCGCCGCGCGCTGACGAGCGCGTTGACGACGAACATCACGATGCCGATGCCGAAGATGAACGAGCCGATCGTGGTCAGCAGGTTCGACGTGTCCCAGCCCATCCCGGACGGATAGGTATAGATGCGGCGCGGCATCCCGAGCAGCCCGGCAACGTGCATCGGGAAGAAGCCGAGGTTGAAGCCGACCAGCAGGACCCAGAACGTCAGGCGTCCGAAGCGCTCGTTCATCATCCGCCCGGTGAACTTCGGGAACCAGTACGTGACGCCGCCGAGCACCGGGAACACGTTGATGCCGAGCAGCACGTAATGCAGGTGCGCGACGATGAAGTACGTGTCGGTCAACTGCCAGTCGAGCGGCACCGCGGCCGTCATCACGCCGGACACGCCGCCGACCACGAACATCAGCACGAAGCCCGCGAAATACAGGAACGGCGTGCGGAACACCGGGCGGCCGGTCCAGATCGTCGCGAGCCACGCGAACACCGCGACCGCGCTCGGGATCGAGATCAGCATGCTCGCCGCGCCGAAGAACGCGAGTGCGAGCGGCGCGATGCCGGTCGCGAACATGTGGTGGACCCACACCTCGAAGCCGATCAGCATCGTCGCGACCGTCGACACCGCGACGGCCTCGTACGCGACGAGCGGCCGGCGGCAAAAGGTCGGCAATGCGTCCGACACGATCCCCATCGCGGGCAGCACGACCACATACACCCACGGGTGCGCGAACATCCAGAACAGGTGCTGCCACAGCAGCGGCCGCCCGCCGTTCGCGACGTCGAAGAAGTGCGTGCCGGCATTGCGGTCGAGCCACAGCAGCAGGAACGCGAGGCTCACCGACGGCACCGCGACGAGGTTCGCGACCGATGCGGTCAGCGTGCCCCATACGATGATCGGCAGCCGGTCGATCGACATCCCGTGCGCGCGCATGCGCAGCAGCGTGACGACGAAGTTCGCCGCGCCGCCGGTGGTCGAGATGCCGAGCAGGATCATCCCGAGCGCGTAGATGTCGATGTTCGCGCCGGCGCTGTAGTCGAGCGACGTGAGAGGCACGTAGTTGAACCAGCCGCCGTCGGGCACCGCGCCGAGCGGAAAGCTCGCATACAGGAACAGCCCGGCGAACAGGAACGCCCAGTACGAGAACGCATTGAGCCGCGGGAACGCCATGTCGCGCGAGCCGAGCATCAGCGGCCACAGATAGTTCGCGAAGCCGGACAGCACCGGCAGCGCGTACAGGAAGATCATCGTGACGCCGTGCATCGTGAACAGCGCGTCGTACTGCGCGGGCGTGAGCACCGTCGCGTTCGGCCGCGCGAGCTGGATGCGCATCACGAGCGCCTCGACGCCGCCGAGCAGCAGGAACGCGAAGGCGGTGACGATGTAGCGCAGCCCGATGCGCTTGTGATCGACCGTGCCGAGCCAGCCGCGCCAGCCGGGTTCCGATTCCCACAGCGCGGCGAGCGCGCGCTCGTGCGCGGAGCCCGGCGGCGCGTCGCCGAGGTCGGGCACGCGGCTGAGCGCGGTGGGCGTGTCGTGGGCAACGGCCATTCGTGATCCTCCGTTCAATGCAGCGTCGCGAGATAGGCGGCGAGATCGTCGGCGTCGCGCGGCGCGAGCGCGAACGACGGCATCAGCGTCTGCGGCTTGATCTGCTGCGCGTGCGCGATCCAGCGCCGCAGGTTGTCGGGCGTGTTGTCGAGCGTGCCGGCCGCGAGCAGCCGCCGCGACCCGACATGCGACAGGTCGGGGCCCGCGTCGCCCGCCGCATCGGTGCCGCGCACCGCGTGGCAGCCCGCGCAGCGCGTGGCGAACACGTGCCGGCCGCGCTGCTCGGCGCCGGCGGCGGGGGCGGGAGCCGGCTGCCGCTGCGCGGCGAGCCACGCGCGAAACGCGTCCGGCGGCTCGGCCACGACCTCGAACGCCATGTGCGCGTGCTGCGCGCCGCAGTATTGCGAGCACTGTCCGCGATAGACGCCGGGCCGGTCGGCTTGCAGCCATTGATGGTTGGTCTGGCCGGGTATCGTCTGCGTTTTGCCGGCCAGTTGCGGGACCCAGAACGCATGGATCACGTCGGCGCTGTTCAGTTCGATCGCGACGGGCTCGCCCACCGGGATGTGGATCTCGTTGGCGGTGACGAACGCGGGGCCGCCCGCGTCGTCCGGATAGCGGACGGCCCACCACCAGTCGTGTGCCGTCACGACGATCGTCAGCGCGGGCGGGCGCGGCGGCGCCGCGACCACGCCGAGCACGCGCAGCATGTACACGAGCGCGCCGAACAGCAGCACGATCGAGATCGCGGAGCCGACCGTCACGATCGCCAGCCCGCTGCCGTGGGCACCGCCTGCGTGCGCGCGACGGCGAAATATCGCGATCAGCAGCAACACCGCGATCGCGATGCACACGAACGTGCACAGTGCGACGAGCGCCCAGCCGAGCACGAACACCGGCCGCGCGGCGGGGCCCGCCGCATGCGCGACGTACGCGAGCGGCAGCGGTCCGGCGGGCCCGGCGGTGGCTTCCCCCAATTCACCGGCCGCACGCGCGACCGCCGGCGCGACGAGGCTTGCGACGGAAGCGAGGCACGCGATGCGGCGCGACTGGGCGAACGGCGGAACGGGCAAAGCGACTCCTTGCCGACGGCATGACCACAAACCGTTCGCGGCCGAGCAATTTCCGTGCGCGCTGCGCATTTGCGTATGGCTCGGAGATTGCGGGCGCAACGTCCGGCGCGTTACAGGCGGCTTGTAAATTAGGCGACCGTTCATCGCGCGCCCCGATTGCAAGGCCCGCACGCTGCGCGGCATGCCGCTTGCTACGCCGATCGCGTTCCGGCACGCAATGCGCAAGCAGCCCTCGGCGTGCGGGCCACCCTGAAACAGCGGGAGGAATCGACCGTGAAGACCGTCGCGATTACCGGTGCGAGCGCCGGCGTCGGCCGCGCGACTGCGCACGCGTTTGCGCGGCTCGGCGCGAACGTCGCGCTGCTCGCACGCGATCCGCGCGCGCTGGACGACACCGCGTCCGAAGTGCGCGCGTATGGCGTCGAGGCGCTGCCGATCGCGGTCGACGTCAGCGACGCCGCCGCGCTCGATGCGGCCGCCGAGCGCATCGAGAACGAACTCGGCCCGCTCGACGTGTGGGTCAACAATGCGATGGTGACCGTGTTCGCGCCTTTCGACGAAATCTCGCCGGAAGACTATGCACGCGTGACCGAGGTCACCTATCTGGGCTGCGTGTACGGCACGCGTGCGGCGCTCGCGCGGATGGCGCCGCGCAATCGCGGCACGATCGTGCAGGTCGGCTCCGCGCTCGCGTACCGGTCGATCCCGCTGCAGTCGGCGTACTGCGGCGCGAAGCATGCGATCCGCGGCTTCACCGACGCGCTGCGCTGCGAGCTGCTGCATGCGCACAGCCGCGTGCGCGTGACGATGGTGCAACTGCCGGCGATCGACACGCCGCAGTTCGACTGGGCCCAATCCACGTTGCCGAATGCGCCGCGTCCGGTCGCGCCCGTCTATGCGCCGGAAGTGGCGGCCGACGCGATCGTGCAGGCCGCGCGTCGTCCGTGCCGCGAGCGCTGGATTGGCTGGTCGTCGCTCGCCGCGATCGCGGCGAACGCGTTCGCGCCGGGCTGCTTCGACCGCTATCTCGCGCTGATGGCCGTGCGCGGCCAGCAGCGCGCGACACCGGCCGGGCCGCGCGAGTCGAATCTGTGGCATACCGTGCCGGCCGGCCATGCGACGCGCGGCGCGTTCACCGCCGAAGCGCGCCGCACCGGCGCCGAAGCGGGCCTTGGCGCGTCGCGCGCGCTCGCGTTCGCGGCGGTCTTCGCGGTGCTCGCGGCGGGCTTCGTCGCCGCGCGCAAGCTGGACCGGTGAGCGCGATGCGGATCGAGGACTACGCGCTGATCGGCGACGGCCGCAGTGCCGCGCTCGTCGCGCGCGACGGCAGCATCGACTGGCTGTGCTGGCCGGACTTCGACTCGCCGCCATGCTTCGCCGCACTCGTCGGCACGCCCGACAACGGCCGTTTCCGCATTGCGCCGCGCGACGCGAATGCACGTGCGGTGCGCCGCTATCTGCCCGGCACCGCGATTCTCGAGACGACCTTCGAAACGTCGTCGGGCTGCATCGTGATCCTCGACTGGATGAGCTGGAATACGGCCGATCCGTGCCTGATCCGCAGCGTGCGCGGCGAGCGCGGCACGGTCGAGATCGACGTCGATCTCGGCGTGCGGTTCGACTACGGGCACGCGCTGCCGTGGTGCCGTCCGTTCGGCCGGCGCTGGCGGATGATGACGGGCGGCGACGCGATGTGGCTCGATACCGAGATGCAACTCGACGTGCAGGACGACCGGCTCGTCGGCTCGCAGCGGATCACGGCGGGCGAGCGCGTGGATTTCGCCATCAGCTACGCGCGTTCGTACGACCGGCCGCCGGTCGTGCCGGACGCCTACGCGTCGGTGCGCGATACGCAGTCGTTCTGGCGCGGCTGGGTGACGTGCAACACGGCGGAAGGTCCGTATCGCGACGCGATCGAGCGTGCGCTGATCACGGTGAAGCTGCTGTCGAGCCTGCGCACCGGCGGCATCGTCGCGGCGCCGACCACTTCGTTGCCCGAACGTTTTGGCGGCGAGCGCAACTGGGATTACCGCTTCTGCTGGCTGCGCGACGCGAGTTTCACGCTGCGCGCGCTGGTGCGCTGCGGGTACCGCGAAGAGGCCGCGCGCTGGCGCGACTGGCTGGTGCGCGCGATCGCCGACCATCCGTCGCAATTGCAGGTGCTGTATGCGGCGGACGGCGGCCGCCGCGCGGCGGAATGGACCGCCCCGCATCTGGCCGGCTACGAAGGCGCGCAACCGGTGCGCTTCGGCAACGCGGCGGCCCTGCAGCTGCAGCTCGACGTGTACGGCGAGGTGCTGGGTGCGCTGTACCATGCGCGCCGTCACGGCTTGCCGCCCGACGACGACGTGTGGATGCTCGAACGGCGGCTGATCGAGCATCTCGCGACGGTCTGGCGCGACCCCGACGAAGGGATCTGGGAAGTGCGCAGCGGCCGGCACCTGTTCACGTCGTCGAAGGTGATGGTGTGGGCGGCGGTCGAAAGCGCGTGCCGCTCGGCGCGCGCGTTCGGTCATCACGCGCCGCTCGACGTGTGGCAGCGCTGGGCCGATGCGATTCGCGACGATGTGCTCGCACGCGGTTACCACGAGCAACTCGGCCGGTTCGTCGAGCGCTACGACGGCGACGGGCTCGACGTGAGCCTGTTGCTGATTCCGTTGACGGGCATGCTCGACGCGTGCGATCCGCGGGTGGTCGGCACCGTTGCCGCGATCGAGCAGGAATTGCTGGAGGACGGACTGCCGTTCCGCTATCGGCCGCAGCCATTCAACGACGGCTGCGAAGGCGACGAAGGCGCGTTCGTCACGGCCGGTTTCTGGCTCGTGCAGGTGTACCGGATGCAAGGCCGCGACGACGATGCGCTCGCGCTGTTCGAACGGCTGCTGAGCCTGCGCAACGACGTCGGGCTGCTGGCCGAGGAATACGACGTGAAGGCGCGGCGCCTGTGCGGAAATTTCCCGTTCACGCTGGCGCAGGTCGGGTTGATCAACGCGGCGCTCGCGCTGCAGGGCGACGGAAGGGACGACGTCGATATCGGTTGACGTGCCGATGCGCTGATGCGCTGATGCGCTGACGTGCTGACGTGCTGACGTGCTGACGTGCTGACGTGCTGACGCGCGGGACGCCGCGCCGCCACGCACGGAACGCGACGGGCGACACCGCGAACGCGCCGTGCTCTGCCGCGGTCGCCACCCGTCCTCCGCTACGACTCCTTCTTGCCTCCCTTGCCACCGTGTTCGCCATTGCCCGGCAGCACGGCCGACAGCACCTGCCGCGCGGTCTCGACGATGACGTTCGCTTCGCGCGGGTCGCCCTTCACCAGCGTCTCGGCGAAGTGCTTTGCCTGCTGCAGCGTCACGTGCGGCGGCAGCGGCGGCACCTCCGGATCGCTTTTCACCTCGAGCACGACCGGACGATCGGAAGCCAGCGCCTCGTCCCACGCGGCGCCGAGCTGTTCGGGATCGTCGACGTAGATGCCCTTCAGCCCGAGCAGCGTCGCGAAGCGCGAGTACGGCACGTTCGGAATCTGCTGCGACGCGTCGAACTTCGGGTCGCCTTCCATCACGCGCTGCTCCCATGTGACCTGGTTCAGGTCCTCGTTGTTCAGCACCATGCAGATCCAGCGCGGATCGGGCCATTGCCGCCAGTACTTCGCGACGGTGATCAGCTCGGCCATGTTGTTCATCTGCATCGCGCCGTCGCCGACCATCGCGATCACCGGGCGCACCGGGTACGCGAACTTCGCGGCGATCGCGTAGGGCACCGCCGCGCCCATCGACGCGAGTCCGCCCGACAGCGAGCCCATCATCCCGCGCCGCATCATCAGGTCGCGCGCGTACCAGTTCGCGCACGAGCCGGAATCGCTCGTCAGGATCACGTCGTCGGGCAGCCGCGGCGACAACTCGGTGAACGCGCGCTGCGGATTCACGCCGCGCCCCGCGCTCGCCTTCGCGGCCGCGCGCGCGGCCAGCGTTTCGTGCCAGTCCGCATTCCATTTCGCGATCCGGTCGCGCCAGCCGGTGTCGCCGCGCTCCTTCAGCAGCGGCAGCAGCGCGCGCAGCGTCTCGGCGCTGTCGCCGACGAGATTCACCTCCATCGGATAGCGCAGGCTGAGCATGTCGGCCTTCAAATCGATCTGCACGCCGCGCGCCTGGCCTTCCTTCGGCAGGAATTCCGAATACGGGAAGCCGGAGCCGACGACGAGCAGCGTGTCGCATTCGGTCATCAGCTCGTAGCTCGGCTTGGTGCCGAGCAGCCCGATCGAGCCCGTCACCCACGGCAGATCGTCCGGCAGCGCGGCCTTGCCGAGCAGCGCCTTCGCGGCGCCCGCGCCGAGCCGGTCGGCCACCGCGATCACCTCGTCGGTCGCGTGCAGCGCGCCCGCGCCCACCAGCATCGCGACCTTCTTGCCCGCATTGAGCACGTCGGCCGCGCGCTGCAGGTCGTCCGCGTACGGCACCACCTTCGGCGGCGTGTAGCCGACCCCCGAATGCACGGTGCCGTGCGCGCGCTTCGGCGGCGCATAGTCGAGCTCCTGCAGGTCGCTGGGCAGCACCAGCGCGGTGACGGTGCGCGCGCCGAGCGCGATGCGCACCGCGCGGTCGACCAGATGGCGCACCTGCGCGGGCACCACTGCAAGCTGGACGAAAGCGCCCGCGACGTCCTTGAGTAGCGCGGGCAGATCGACTTCCTGCTGATAGTGGCCGCCGAGCGCGGCACGCGCCTGCTGGCCGACGATCGCGAGCACCGGCATGTGGTCGAGCCGCGCGTCGTAGAGGCCGGTCACGAGGTGCGTGGCGCCGGGGCCCGAGGTCGCGACGCACACGCCAAGCTCGCCTGTAAATTTTGCATGCGCGGACGCCATGAAGGCCGCCATCTCTTCGTGGCGCGCCTGGATGAATTCGATCTTGCCCTCGGCGCGGCTGAGCGCGCCGAAAAAGCCGTTGATGCCGTCGCCCGGGTAGCCGTACACGCGGCGCACGCCCCAGTCGTACAGCCGTTCGACGATGAAATCCGCCACTGTCGCCATGCCGTTTCTCCTTGGTTCCGGATGAGCCGAAGCGCCGCGCACGGGCGATTCTCCTGCGCGGCGCTGTCGGGCGCTCGCGCAAGGCGCGTGCCGCGCGATCGCGTCGGGCACGGGCGTTGCACGCTGGCGTTGCAAGCAAATGGCAAGCAATCCGGAGCGCAACGATGGCACTTTCCGACGCGCCGGCGATCGACGACGTGCGCGCCCGCGTCTACCGCGTGCCGACCGACCGGCCCGAAGCCGACGGCACCTTCGCATGGCACGCGACGACGATCGTCGTCGTCGAGATCGATGCGGGGCCCGTGACGGGGCTCGGCTATACGTACACCGATGCGAGCGCGGCGCTGCTCGCGAAGTCGATGCTGGCCGACGTGCTGCGCGAGCGGCCGCTCGTCGATATCCCGGCCGCCGTCGACGCGCTGTGGCGCGCGGTGCGCAACGTCGGGCGCGCCGGCGTCGCGGCGACCGCGATTTCCGCACTCGACGTCGCGCTGTGGGATGCGAAGGCGAAGCTCGCGGGCGTGCCGCTCGCGATCCTGCTCGGCCGCGTGCGCGAACGCGTGCCCGTGTACGGCAGCGGCGGCTTCACGACCTACGACGACGCGACGCTCGCCGCGCAGCTCGACGGCTGGCGCAACGAACACATCCGCGCGTGCAAGATCAAGATCGGCGCGCAGGATGCGCGCGATCCGTCGCGCGTGCGGGTCGCGCGCGACGCGCTCGGCCCCGACGTCGACCTGTTCGTCGACGCGAACGGCGCGTATGCGGCGCGCACCGCGCTCGCGTTTGCGGAGAGCGTCGCTGATTGCGCGATCCGCTGGTTCGAGGAGCCGGTCAGCAGCGACGACGTCGCCGGCCTGCGCTTTGTGCGCGAGCACGTCGGCGCGTGCGTCGACGTCGCGGCCGGCGAGTACGCATATACGCCCGACGACTTCCGGCGCCTGCTCGAAGGCCGCGCGGTCGACGTGCTGCAGGCCGATGCGACACGCTGCGGCGGCGTCAGCGGCTTTCTCGCGGCCGCCGCGCTGGCCGATGCGCATCACGTCGACCTGTCCGCGCATTGCGCGCCGGCGCTGCACCGGCAGGTCGGCTGCGTCGCGCCGCGCATGCGCCACGTCGAATGGTTCCACGATCATGTGCGGATCGAGCGAATGATGTTCGACGGCGCGCCGACCGTCGTCGACGGCGCACTCGAGATCGATGCCGCGCGCCCCGGGCTCGGCCTCGAGTTGCGCGAGGCCGACGTCGCGCAGTTCGCGATCTGAATGCATCCGGCGGCAGGGGCCCGCCACGAGCAAGGAGGACCGATGCGACACCCCAGCCACCGCGCGACCGAGCAGGAAAGGTTGCTGGCCGATGCAGCGCGCCTGCTGAACCGCAGCGCGCTGCTGCTCGCAGGGTCGGTGCTCGCCGACAGCGGCGTCGAACACTATCGCGGCACCTTTCACAATCGCGCGATGCTCGCGCCGCTGGTGTCGTCGACACTGTCGGTGCTCGCGAGCGTGCACGGCCATGCGGACGACACGCCTGAACGCCACCGGTTGCGCGACGCGGTGCATGTCGCGTCGGCCGCCGTCGGCCTCGCCGGGTCCGCGTTCCACGTGTACAACGTGACGAAGCGGCCGGGCGGCTTCAGCTGGCACAACCTGTTCTACGGTGCACCGGTCGGCGCGCCGTTCGCGCTGCTGCTGTCCGGCATGCTCGGCGCAGCCGGCGAGCGGCTGCGCGCGTGCCCGGCCGACGCGCCGCGCGTTGCCGGTTTGCCGGCCGGCCGGGCGCTGGCCGGGCTGGTCGCGGTGGGGCTCGTCGGCACGCTCGGCGAAGTCGGGTTGCTGCATTTTCGCGGCGCGTTCCAGCATCGCGCGATGTTCGCACCGCTCGTCGTGCCGCCGGTGGCCGCGTTGACGGCCGCGCAGCTCGCGCTGTCGCGCCCGTCGCGCGACCGGCGCTTGTGCCGCTGGTGGATGCGCGCGACGGCCGTGCTCGGGATCGTCGGCGTCGCGTTCCATGCGCGCGGCGTCGCGCGGCAGATGGGCGGCTGGCGCAACTGGTCGCAGAACGTGTTGTCGGGGCCGCCGCTGCCTGCGCCGCCGAGCTTCACCGCGCTCGCGATCGCGGGCCTCGCCGCGACCGCGCTCGCCGAACGGGAGGCGCGATGAAGCGCGTGAACGACAAGCCGCTCGCGCTGCCGCGCTATTCCCGCTACGACGTGCTCGCGAAGCGCGATACACCGTCGTGGAACGACGCGACGCGACGCGCGATCGACGCACGGCTGCGTGTCGCCGCGGCCGCGCCGCGCCATCTCGACGCGGAACGGTTCGCGACGCTGACCGCGCTGTGCGTGCGCATCGTGCCGCAGCCGCCCGGCGGCGTCGCCGTCGTGCCGACCGCCGCGCTGCTCGATGCGCGCCTCGCGAACGACGAAGGCGACGGGTATCGCGACGCGAGGCTGCCGCCGCTGCGCGCCGCCTGGCAGATCGGTCTCGCGGCGCTGGATGCGATGGCGCGCCATGCGCACGATCGCACGTTCGCGTCGCTCGACGGCAACGACGCCGATGCGCTGCTGCGCGCGGTCCAGCAAGGCAGGATCGACCCGCAGGTCGAATCCGCATGGGCCGGCATGGATCCGCGCACGTTCTTCGCGAAGCGCGTGCTGATGGACCTGTGCGGCGCGTACTACAGCCATCCGTTCGCGTGGAACGAGATCGGTTTCGGCGGCCCGGCGAGCCCGCGCGGCTACGTGCGAATGGATTTCAACCGGCGCGACCCGTGGGAAGCGCAGGTTGACGGGGAGGGCGATCGCGATGGCCGCTGACGACGCGTTGTCCGCCGGCAGGCCGCGTGGCCGTGATGGCCGCGCGCCCGATCCGCTGCGCGTCGGCGGCTGGTCGCCGATGCGGATGTTCCGCGACGACGATCCGGTCGACTTCGTGATCGTCGGCACCGGCGCCGGTGGCGGCACGCTCGCGTGCCGGCTCGCCGAGCACGGCTTCTCGGTCGTCGCGCTCGACGCGGGCGCATGGTGGCGGCCGCTCGAGGAATTCGCGTCCGACGAGTTGCACCAGCACAAGCTGTTCTGGACCGACGAGCGGCTCTGCGACGGTGCCGATCCGCTGACGCTCGGCACCAACAACAGCGGCCGCGCGGTCGGCGGCAGCACCGTGCATTTCGCGATGGTGTCGCTGCGCTTTCGGCCCGAGTGGTTCCGCTCGCGCACGGCTCTGGGCTACGGCGTCGACTGGCCGCTCGACTGGCGCGAGATGTGGCGCTACTACCGCGAGGTCGAGCAGGCGCTGAAGATCAGCGGGCCGGTGAGCTACCCGTGGGGGCCGCCGCGCCCGCGCTATCCGTACCGCGCACATGAGCTGAACGCGGCCGCGCTCGTGCTCGCGCGCGGCGCCGAGGCGCTCGGCATCGAGTGGACGCCGACCCCGCTCGCAACGCTGTCCGCGCCGCGCGGTCGTGCGCATCCGTGCGTGTATCGCGGCTTCTGCATCAGCGGCTGCGCGACCAATGCGAAGCAGAGCGCACTCGTCACGTGGATTCCGCGCGCGGTCGCGGCCGGCGCCGAGGTGCGCGATCTCGCGATGGCGCTGCGGATCGAGGCCGCGGGCGATCGCGTGACGGGCGTGCATTACCGGCGCGACGGCCGCACGCGTTTCCAGCGTGCGCGCAATGTCGTCGTCGCCGGCTATGCGATCGAGACGCCGCGCTTGCTGCTGCTGTCCGCGAACGGACGCCATCCGCAGGGGCTCGCGAACAGCTCGGGCCTCGTCGGGCGCTACCTGATGGCGCAACTGAACCAGGCGTCGTGGGGGACGATGGACGACGAGGTGCGCTGGTACAAAGGGCCGCCGTCGCTGTCGCTCACCGAGCACTGGAACTACGTGGACGAAGGCAAGGACTTCTTCGGCGGCTACTGCTGGATGAGCCAGGGGCCGTTGCCGATCGAATGGGCGCGGAAGATCGCCGCGCGCGGGCTGTGGGGCGACGCGCTGAAGCGCGAGATGGCGCGCTACAACTTCCAGGCCGGCCTGAAGATCGTCGGCGAGACGCTGCCGCGCGCGGACAACCGCGTGACGCTCGCCGACGAGCGCGACGCGTTCGGGCTGCCGATCGCGCGCGTCACCTATTCGTACGACGACAACGACCGCCGGATGATGCGCCATGCGTTCGCGCAGATGGCGCGTTCGCTCGAAGCCGCCGGCGCGCGCGACATCTGGCACGAAGAAGACGACACCTGCCATCTCGCGGGCACCGTGCGGATGGGCGACGACCCGGCGACGAGCGTCGTCGACGGCGACTGCCGCAGCTGGGACATCCCGAACCTGTGGGTCTGCGACGGGTCGGTGTTTCCGACCGTCGGCGGCGTGAACCCGTCGCTGACGATCCAGGCGATCGCGTGCCGCACCGCCGATCGCATCCGCGCGCTCGTCGCGCGCGGCGACGCACATGCGCGCGCACGGTGGCGGTAGGCGGTCTCCGTCCGCCGCGCCGCGCACATCTGCCCGTTCAACTTTCGAGGAGTCACGACATGGATCCGTTCACTCGTCGCCCGATGCGCAAACCCCGGCACCGCGCGGCCTGCGCGCTGCTGGTGGCGGCCGTTGCCGCGCTGCCGGCATGGGGCCAGTTGCGCCCGCCGGCCCCCGCGGCCGTTGCCGACATGCCGACTCAAGCGTACAAGCGCGCGGACCACCGGATGATGGAAACGATGGAAACCGCGCCGTACACCGGCGACGCCGATCGCGATTTCGTCGCGCACATGACGCCGCACCACCAGGGCGCGATCGACATGGCGCAGGTCGAGCTGAAATACGGCAAGGACCCGACGCTGCGCAAGCTCGCGCGCCGCATCATCGCCGCGCAGCGCGACGAGATCGCGCTGATGGAGCGCTGGCAGAAGGAGCACGGCGCGGCGCCGTGAGCGCCGGCGGCGATGCAGATGCGGCCGCGCTCGCCGTGATCGCCGGCGTCCGCGCAGAGGTCGCTGGAGTGCCGGACGACCGGCAGCGCTGTCACGCTGCCCGCGCTGCCGCTGTGCGGGTGGCGGTCGTACCGGGTGTTTCGCGGCAAGGTTCGTGGCGATATCGGCTGCGAACCCGAGCGACGACGATCTGCAAGGGCGTGCAGCATGGGACGTGAACGACGCGTGATGGACCACACGATCGACAGTGTCGCCGACTATATGGCCGCGATCGGCGCGGCGCACGGTACGACGGCCTCGCGGCTGTTCCGCGGGCAGTGCAACGCCGGCTGGCCGCTCGTGCCGAGCATCGCGCGTCAGCGCGCGTCGCCGGACGTGGAAGCGCAAATGCTCGACGAATTCACGCGGCGCGCGCTGCCGCATCTCGATCCGGCCCCGAACCTCGATGCGTGCGACTGGCTCGCGCTCGCCCAGCAGCACGGCATGCGCACGCGGCTGCTCGATTGGTCCGGCAACGCGCTGGCCGCGCTGTGGTTCGCGGTCAGGAGCGAGAACGGGATCGGGGCCGACGGCGCGGTGTGGTGCCTGTCACACGATGCCGAGGACATCGCGACCGCGGCCGAGCGCCACGCGCCGTTGCAGGTGACGCGCACCAAGGTGTTCCGGCCGCGTCACGTGATGCCGAGGATTACCGCGCAGGACGGCTGGTTCACGATCCACCGCTACGACGCCGACGCGCAGGGTTTCGCGCCGCTCGACGAGGATCCGGACCTGGCCGGGCGCCTGGTCCGCATCGTCGTGCCGGGCGAGCGCTTCGGCGCGATCCGCCGCGAACTGGCCGGCGTCGGCGTCAGCATCGGTACGATCTTCCCTGACCTCGATGGCATTGCGCAACTAACGGACATCCGCTTTTTCCCCGACGACGAGGATACGCATGCGCCACGGTGAGCGGCGGTGGCCCGCCGCACGCACGGTTGCGCACGGCGGGTCCGGGTGTCCGCCCCGACGATTTTTCAACCGCTTGTCATTTCGGCCGCCCCCGGGGGCGGCGCGAAGCGGCCCGCGGTCTTGCGCTTCGGTTGCCGACCGAGGCGCCCGTACGAGGCACGGCACATGCTGTCTCGTGATGACGAAGCCCGGCGGTACCGGGTATCGACTACGGTGATTCCCATGACTTCCAGAACGCGTTCGAACAATCCGTTGTTGAATCTAGCGGTGGCCGTGGCGTGCGGCGCGGCGGCGATGTACTTCCTCGATCCGGCGTCGGGCCGGCGGCGGCGCGCCTACGTGCGCGACAAGGCGGCGGCGAGCCGGCACGGTGTGCTCGACTATGCGAACACGCAGGCGAAGCGGGCGGCCGACCGCGCGCGCGGCGCGATCGCGGGGCTGCGCGCCGACTGGCTCGCGGGCGATGCGGACGACGTGGTGGTCGCCGAACGCGTACGCGCCGCGCTGGGCCATCTGGTCGGGCGTGCGCGCGACGTCGACGTGAGCGTCTCGCACGGGCATGTGCGCTTGAGCGGGCAGGTGGAGGAAGCGGAACGGCATGCCATCGTCGACGGCATCGCCGCGGTGCATGGCGTGAAGGCCGTCGAGGACGCGATGGGCGCACGCAGCGAATACAAGGCGCCGCCCGGCGGCCCCGTGCACTGACGGCGGCATCGGCCGCGCGCCGGCGGGCGCGGTGAACGAAGCACGACGCGAATCCGGCGCCCGCGCGGCCGCCGCCACGGCGGCTGTGCGGCGCCCCATCCGGAGAACAGCTGATGACCGATCGCCCATCCCCCGGCACGCCGCCTCCCGCACCCGAAGCCGATGCGCATAACGCGCTCGAAAGCCTGCTCGGCAGTCTGCACCGGCACGGCTTCCTGCGCTTCGCGAACGAGGTCGTCAGCGCGAACGCGCAGATGGCCGAGACGTTCGTCGGCGCGCTGGACAAGCCCGGCATGCAAACCGGTGTGCAGAACCTTGCCGCACTCGTGATGGCGCTGTCGCGCATTCCGCCGGAGCAGTTCGGCAAGGTCGCGTTCGCGGCGGCCGATGCGCTGCGTCACATCGGCGCGTGGAAGCCGGATGAGCACGAACATGTCGCGCCCGGCGTGCGCGGTGCATACCGGTTGCTGCACGACGAAGCGTTGTGGGACGCGCTGACGCCGTTGCTCGAAGGGTTGAAGGTGTTCGCGCAAGGCCTCGCGCGCGAGTCTCCTAACCCCGCGATCCCGCCGGTCAGCGAGAGGCAGACGGACGCGTGACGGTGGCGCATTCGTGCGGCGCCGTGTTCATGTGAGTTCGGAACAGGCGCGGATACGCGAGCCGCGCTTCAAGAGGACATGCAGCCGGCCGCGCGCCGCCTGCGATTTTTCAATGCGTTGTCATTTGTTCCGCAGGCCGGACACCTGGCGGCGGCCGCCGGCCCGTACGAGCCGCGGCTCAACGTAGTTCAGCGCGTGCCGCGCCGTCCGCGCGCCGGTCGGGTGCGCCGCTTGCTTGCCCGCGCGCTTGAAGGCCGGCGCGGGCAATGCCGCCCGCGGCCACCGCCCTGGAGCGATCTTTCATGCCCGATGCGACCCTGTTCCCGTTGTCCATTCATGAGCGATTCCGCGTCGTGCTGCGCCGCGCGTTCACGCCGGGACGACGCGGTGCGTGGGCGCTGCCGGCAGCTATTCCGATCCCATCCGCGGACGCAGCATCTACGGAGCTTGCACCGCCCACCGTCACCCGCGCCGGCGACGGCAACGCCGACGGCGGCCACGGCGGACGCACCGGAGCCGGCCGCCACGACGAACGCGACACCGACGCACCGGGCGGCGGCGGGGGCGACGGCCATCCGCACGACGATCGCGGTGGCCGCACCGGCGGCGATGGCGACGGCGGCAACGGCGCAGGCGAAGGCGAACGCAAGCGGCCGGGCAAGAAGCCGTTGATCATCCTCGGCGCGGTGGCGGTCGTGCTGGTGATCGCCGGGCTCGTGTGGTGGCTCGCGACGCGCAACCAGGAAAGCACCGACGACGCGTACACGGACGGCAACGCGGTGGCCGTCGCGCCGCATGTATCCGGCTACGTGACACGGCTCGCCGTCGACGACAACACGTACGTGCACCGCGGCGACGTGCTGGTCGAGATCGATCCGCGCGACTATCGTGCGCACGTCGATGCGGCGCGCGCGCAACTCGGCCTCGCGCAGGCGCAGCTCGACGCGTCGCGGGTGCAGCTCGACATCGCGCACGTGCAATTCCCGGCCCAGTACAAGCAGGCGCGGGCCCAGATCGAATCGGCGGAGGCCGCGTACCGGCAGGCGCTCGCCGCGCAGGAGCGGCAGCGTGCGGTCGATGCGCGCGCAACCTCGCAGCAGGCGATCGACGCGGCCGACGCGCAGCGGGCGAGCGCCGATGCGAACGTCGCGATGGCGCAAGCGCAGGCGCGCACCGCGAGCCTCGTGCCGCAGCAGATCCGCCAGGCCGAAACGGCCGTCGAGGAGCGTCGCCAGCAGGTACTGGCGGCACGTGCGCAGCTCGATACGGCGAATCTCAACCTGTCGTACTGCGAAGTGCGCGCACCGTCCGACGGCTGGGTCACGCGCAGGAACGTTCAACTCGGCTCGTACCTGCAAGCCGGCGCGTCGGTCTTCTCGGTCGTCACGCCGCGCGTATGGATCACCGCGAACTTCAAGGAATCCCAACTGGAGCGGATGCGCATCGGCGATCGCGTCGACGTGTCGGTCGACGCGTATCCCGATCTCGACCTGCACGGTCACGTCGACAGCATCCAGCTCGGCAGCGGCGCACGCTTCTCCGCGTTTCCGGCCGAGAATGCGACCGGCAACTTCGTGAAGATCGTGCAGCGCGTGCCCGTGAAGATCGTGCTCGACGGCCCGCTGCCGAACAATCCGCCACTCGGTCTCGGCCTGTCGGCCGAACCGACCGTGCACCTGAAATGACCGGCCGCCGCGCGGCGGCCCGCTTTCACCGGAGCGATCCGATGCCCGACATCCGCACGTCCGCCATGTTGAGCGGGGCCCGTCGATGAACCGGCCGCCCGACAAGCCGCCCAACGGGTCCTCTTCGGCCGGCGGCGCGTGGCGGCCCGCCGCGAACCCGTGGGTCATCGCGATCGTCGTCACGCTCGCCGCGTTCATGGAGGTGCTCGACACGACGATCGTCAACGTCGCGCTGCCGCATATCGCCGGGACGATGTCCGCGAGCTACGACGAGGCGACCTGGACGCTCACGTCGTACCTCGTCGCGAACGGCATCGTGCTGCCGATTTCCGGCTTCCTCGGGCGCCTGCTCGGCCGCAAGCGCTACTTCCTGCTGTGCATCGCCGCGTTCACTGCGTGCTCGTTCCTGTGCGGCGTTGCGACCAACCTGGGCGAGCTGATCGTGTTCCGCGTGCTGCAGGGGCTGTTCGGCGGCGGACTGCAGCCGAACCAGCAATCGATCATCCTCGACACGTTTCCGCCCGAACAGCGCAACCGCGCGTTCTCGATCTCGGCGATCGCGATCGTCGTCGCGCCGGTGCTCGGGCCGACGCTCGGCGGCTGGATCACCGATCATTTCTCGTGGCGCTGGGTGTTCCTGCTCAACGTGCCGATCGGCGCGCTGACCGTGCTCGCGGTGATGCAGCTCGTCGAGGATCCGCCGTGGCGACGCGGCGCCGAACGCGGGATCTCGGTCGACTACATCGGCATCGGGCTGATCGCGATCGGGCTCGGCTGCCTGCAGGTGATGCTCGATCGCGGCGAGGACGAGGACTGGTTCGGATCGAACTTCATCCGCGTCTTTGCGGTGCTGTCGGCGCTCGGCCTGATCGGCGCGACGCTGTGGCTGCTGCGCGTGAAGAAGCCGGTGGTCGACCTGTCGTGCCTGCGCGATCGAAACTTCGCGCTCGGCTGCGTGACCATCGCGACGTTCGCGGCCGTGCTGTACGGCAGCGCGGTGATCGTTCCGCAACTCGCGCAGCAGCACCTCGGCTATACGGCGACGCTCGCGGGGCTCGTGCTGTCGCCCGGCGCGCTGCTGATCACGCTGGAAATCCCGCTCGTGAGCCGGCTGATGCCGCACGTGCAGACGCGCTACCTGGTCGGCTTCGGTTTCGTGCTGCTGTCGCTCGCGCTGGTCTATTCGCGGCTGCTGGTGCCGGACATCGACTACCGGCACCTGGTGATGATCCGCTGCGCGCAGTCGCTCGCGATCGGCTTCATGTTCGTGCCGATCACGACGCTCGCGTACCTGACCGTGCCGCAGCGGCTCAACGACGATGCATCCGCGCTGTTCACGATGTTCCGCAACGTCGCGGGCTCGATCGGCATCTCGGTGTCGACCGCGCTGATCCGCGAGCGGACGCAGGCGCGCATGGCGCACCTGTCCACGCACATGTCGCCGCTGTCGCAGAACTTTCAGGACGCGCTGCACGAGAACGCGCGCGCGATCGGCGCGCTGTCGGGCGTGCCGCCGCCGGCCGCGCTGCAAACCGCGACCGGCCGGCTGTACGAGACGTTCATCTCGCAGGCGACGATCCTCGCGTATATCGACGTGTTCGCGATTCTCGCGGTGTTCTGCGCGTTCAGCATTCCGCTGACGTTCCTGTTCTCGCCGGTGAAGGCCGCACGCGGCGCGGGAGGGCATTGACGATGACGATCCATCGACAGCGCGGCAACCGCCGGCATGCGCTGCAACCGCGCGGCCTCGCCGCGATGCTGGCGGCCTGCTTGGCGATCACTGGCTGTACCGTCGGACCGGATTTCAAGCCGCCGCATGCGGATGTGCCGGCCAACTGGCATGACCTGCAGGCGTCGGCTGCGCCCGCATCGCCCGCCGGCGCGCATGCGCCGTCGTCGCCGACGACCCGCGCCGATCCCGACCCGCGCTGGTGGCGCGCGTTCGGCGATCCGCTGCTCGATCGCCTCGTCGAGCGTGCCGCGCGCGACAACCTCGACGTGCAGGCGGCCGTGCTGCGCATCGCGCAGGCGCGTGCGCAGGTGCGCGCGGCCGCTGCGCAGGGCTTGCCGAACGTGCGGGCGAACGCGAGCTACCAGCGCGAGCAGTTGGGCCTCAAAGGAATCATCGAGGAACAGGGCATCGACCAGCGCGTCGATCGTCTCGGCGCGCCGGGTTCGCCGCTCGACCGCTTCGGGCCGGGCACTGGTGCGAGCGTGCAGCAGGGCGCGCACGCGGCGATCGATTCCCTCGAAGCGCCGGTCAATGTGTGGCAGGCCGGGTTCGACGCATCATGGGAACTCGACCTGTTCGGGCGCGTGCGTCGCTCGGTCGAATCGGCCGGCGCGCAGGCGAGCGCCGCGGTCGCGAGTCGCGACGATGCGCTGCTGTCGCTGCAGGCCGAAGTCGCGCAGACCTATCTGCAACTGCGCGGCGCCGAAGCGCAACGCGCGCTGGCCGACGACCTGCAACGCGCACAGCGCGACCTGCTGGATCTCACGCGCGAGCAGGCCGCGCACGGTCTCGCGAGCGACCTCGACGTGCGCAGCGCCGATGCGCGGCTCGCGCAGATTCGCGCGCAGCTGCCGCAGTTCGACCAGCAGATCGTGCTGCTGCGCAACGGCCTCGCGTATCTGGTCGGTGGCGCCCCGGGCGCGCTCGACGACTGGCTCGACGCGCCGCGCGCGTTGCCGGGCGTGCCGCCCACCGTGCCGGTCGGGCTGCCGTCGACGCTGGCGCGCCGGCGGCCCGACATCCGCCGCGCGGAGGCCGAGCTGCATGCGGCGACCGCCGACGTCGGCGTCGCGGTCGCGCAGTTCTATCCGGACATCTCGCTGACCGGGCAGGTCGGGTTGCGCGCGGCGCACGTGCGCGAGCTCGCGCACTGGTCGCATCTGTTCTACTCGTTCGGGCCGGCCGTGTCGTTGCCGATCTTTTCGGGCGGGCAACTCGTATCGAACCTGCGGCTGTCGCAGGCACGCCAGGCCGAAGCGGCGCTCGCCTATCGAAGGGCCGTGCTCGTCGCGCTGCGCGACGTCGACAACGCGCTGGCCGTCTACCGCACCGACCAGGCACGCGCGGCCGCGCTCGACGATGCGGTCAAGGCCGAGCAGGGCGCGCTGGAACTCGCGCGCGATCGTTACCGGAAGGGGTTGTCGCCGTTCCTCGACGTGCTCGACGCCGAGCGGCAATGGTCGGAGGGGCGACAGCAGGCGGTGCAGGGCGCGTTGCAGACGACGACCGATCTCGTCGCGCTGTACAAGGCGCTGGGCGGCGGATGGCAGACGACCGGGCCGGCCGCGGAGGCGGCTACGGTCGGCGCGGTGCCGCCGTCACGAGCCGATATGGCTCGCGTGCAATAGCTGTAGCGATCGCGTCGGCGACACCGGCGACACCGGCAACACCGACCGCCCTGCGACGGCCGACGCAGGGCATCGCAATTACCTGCACGCGCGCGAAAACAGCAGCGAATCGGCGTCGTTGAAGCGGATCCGTACCGGATCGACGTACCCGGCCTTCTCCGCGACGCGGATCGACGCGACGTTGGTCGGCGCGATCAGGCATACGCTGCGTTCGAACCGGTTCTGCGCGTCGAGCCAGCCGAGCGCGTGCGACAGCGCTTCGCTAGCGTAACCTTTGCCGTGCGCCCAGCTCGCGAGCGCCCACCCGGCTTCCGGCACGCCGCGAATCGACGGCTCGACCGCGCGGTGGAAGTCGGCGAAGCCGAGATCGCCGACGTAGCGGCCCGACGCCTTCTCGCGAATCGCCCAGTAGCCGTAGCCGAGCAGCGGCCACAGCCCGCGATAGGCGAGCAGCCGCATCCACGAGTCGCGTGGCGCGGACGGCTGGCCGTTGAAGATATGCGCGACGACGGTCGGCTCGGCCCACATCGCGGCGAGCGCGTCGAAGTCGCCGAGCGGATGGCCTTCGAGTATCAGGCGGGGGGTATCGAGAACCGGCGGGGACATGACGGGCGGCAGCGCGCTGAATGTCATTCGGCGTTCCATGTGAAAGGGGCAGGGAAGACGTGGCAGGGCCCCGTACGATACCGCGGAAATCGGCGCGCCGCTGCCGATCCCTGCCTGCTTCGGGGAATGCAAACGCATCGAGCGGATGGCCGTCGCCGACGTCCGCCGGTGGCGGCACGGTCAAGGTCGCACGACGGCATCGCGGCCCGACCGTGGCGGAGGGCGCTCGACGAATGCGGGTCGATCGCCGGCAGCGTGTTGGGAAAGTCAGGCGCGGCGGGTTGTGCGCGGACGCGTCACGGCGGACATCGATACGCCCGCATGTTTCGCACGAAGCGGCATCGCGCCCGCACCCGCCGTTCCTACTTGCGGCTCTTCAAGAAGCTGCGGCCGTGCGCGGTGATCGACGCGCCGGAACGGCTGTTCGACGCATGGCTGACGAAGCCCGCGCCGACGAGTTCCTGTTCGACCGACCAGCCGAGCGCCGGCGCATCGCGGCCGTAGCGCACATCGGCGAGGCGCTCGAGCGCCCAGAGTGCGGAGGCCGACAGGTTGGGAGTGTTGGACATGACGTTGTCGTTCATCGCTTCCTCGGAGAGTGGTGATTCAGGGTGAACGGCACGAGGCCGTGGAGTCGGGCGACGCGGAGTCAACCCGCCTGCAGCAATGGAAGCAGCGCGTGGAGCGCGGCTTCCTCGTCGGGACCGGTGGCGAGCACCTGCGCGGACGTGCCGCCATGCATCTGCAGCGCCGCGATGGCCGTCGCGTCCTTCGCGCTGCCGCTGAGCCCGTTGGCGAGCAGCAGGATGTCGCTTTTGAAGCGGTGTGCCGCCGCGACGATCGCGTCGCGGGACGCAATCGCGCGGTCGCGGTTCCATGCGGGGCCGATTTCAACGTAGACGACGGTGGCCACGATGCGGATCAGCCTCGGGGAAAGTCGTCGGAACGGCGTGCCACGGCCGGCCCGCAGGCCCGGCACACGGCTTCCCGACGGGGCGCCGGGCCTTGCGCGCCCGGCACCGGTGCTTCATTCATCTCGAACATGTCGACATCCTCAGCGAAACCGCCATCAAGTCCGGCGAATGATCGAAAGTGGACGATTATAATACGACAGCCGGATTATGTGTATTGCATTATAATGCCGTGTGCATGAAGGCCGCCCCGTCGCCCTGTCGACGGGCCGCTGCGATGCGCGATCCGGGCCACGCGCTTGCGTGCCCGGCATTTTTTTCGATTGACCCGAACTCCCACCGAATGGAAGCTGCAATGAACGCCGCCCCCGCCTGCCCGCAATGCGCGATGGAAAACACCTACCCGGACGGCACGCTGACCGTGTGCGCGGACTGCGGACATGAATGGTCGGCCGGTGCCGGCGCGGACGCCGGCGACGAACCGGCCGGCGACGTCGTCAAGGACGCGAACGGCAACGTGCTGTCGGACGGCGATTCGGTCGTGCTGATCAAGGACTTGCGCGTGAAGGGCTCGTCGATCACGTTGAAGATGGGCACCAAGGTCAAGAGCATCCGGCTCGTCGGCGGCGATCACGAAGTCGATTGCAAGACCGACATGGGCGGCTTCATGCTGAAGGCGTGCTACCTGAAGAAGGTCTGACCGCACGCGGTTCGACCGACTCTCCGACTACCGGGCTGCCGACCATGAGCGAGGATCGAATTTCCTATGACGCATTCCTGCGGTTTCTGGCGATGCCGCTGAACGACGGCCGCCCGTTCGTGCTCGAGACCAAGCACACGGTCTCGCTGCACTTCGACCACTTCGGCACGCAAAGCTTCATGTCGCTGAAGGACCCGGTCCGTCTCGAACTCGGCTATACGCGCGTGATGATGGGTTTCCTGCTGCTGCAGCCGGCGCCCGCGCGCATCTGCATGATCGGGCTCGGCGGCGGATCGCTGGCGAAGTACTGCTATCGCCACCTGCCCGATACGGCGATCGACGCGGTCGAGATCAACCCCGACGTGATCGCGCTGCGCGACGTGTTCAGGATTCCGCAGGACGACGCGCGCTTCGCCGTGATCTGCGCGGATGGCGCGGACTACGTCGGCCGGCCGGAAGTAAAGGCGGACGTGATCCTGCACGACGCGTTCGTCGCCGACGGCATGCCGGGCCGCTGCACGGGCACTGCCTTTTTCGACGCGTGCCGCGCGCGGCTGAGCGAAACGGGCGTGCTCGCGATCAACTTCATGGACGACGATCCGGCGTTGCCGCGGCATCTCGCGCAATTGCGCGAGGTGTTCGACGCTTCGTATGCGCTGCTGCCGTGCGGCGACGACAACAACTTCATCGCGTTCGCGTGGAAGAACGGCAACCCGCTGCCGTCGCTACGCATCCTGCTCGAACGCGCGCTCGGGTTTGCGTCGGCCGGCGAGCTCAAGCTGTCGCCCACCGCGCGGCGCATGAAGGAAGGGGAGTGCATTGCTCCCGAGCGGCTCGTGTGGCGCGCCCGCGAACATGCGCGATGGGAAATCTGCACCTGAGCTGCGCCTGAGCGCGGTGCGGGTTCTGTCGCGTTACTTCATCCGCTTGCCGAGCGCGCTTTTCGTCTTGTACGTGACCCCGTGCTTGTCGAGATACTCGCGGATCAACTGACGCACGACTTGCGACGGCGTGAGATCCTGCTCCGCGCAGAGCATTTCGAACGCTTCTTTCTTGGCGGGATCGATCAGGACGGTCAGGCGGGCGGTTTTCGTTTCCATCGTGCGGCAGGGTGGTCGATATGTTAATCAAATTATAATGCATCCGCTTTCGGCGCCACGGCCGAATGCGCGGCTGCAGCGTGCGCGCCGGCTCAACGCCGGCGCTCGAGCCACGCAAGCAGGTCGTCGATCAGCGGCATCGCCGCGAGCATCACGAGCAGGCAGGCGAGCGGCACGGTCGCCACGTAGCCGACATGCTTGAAGCCGATCGCGCCGGCGAGCCCGCCGACGAAGAACGACGCGAGCATCGTCGCGTGAATCCTCAGTTTCGAACGGTTGGCGATCACCGCGTGCGCGTCCACGGCGACGGCCGAGCGATTCCAGTAGAACAGCTTGCCGAGCTCGATGCCGAGGTCGGTCACGATGCCGGTCACGTGCGTCGTGCGGATTTCCGCGCCCGACAGCTTCGTGATCGTCGCGTTCTGCAGACCCATGATGAAGCACAGCAGCGTGACCGTGACCGGCACGAAGAACGTTTCCCACAGCGCGAGATGGCTGCCGAGCAGCCCGAACAGGAGCAGCAGCACGGCTTCGACCAGCAGCGGCAGCACGAACTGGCTCTGCAGGCCGCGGCGGCGCCCCCAGTTGACGAGGATCGCCGAGCAGCTGGCGCCGATCAGGAACGACCCCAGCGAGCTGATGCCGGCCAGCGCGAGCTGGATGTCGCCGAGCGCCGTCTGGTCGGCGATCGCCGACACGATGCCGCTCATGTGCGACGTGTATTGCTTGACCGCCAGGTAGCCGCCGGCGTTGGCCGCGCCCGCGACGAAGGCCAGCGAAAAGCCGAGCTGACGGTTCGCGGTCGCGCTGCGGTGTTTTCCGGTGAGGCTTCGAAAGTACTGCGCTGGCATAGGGGTACGCTCAATCGCCCGGGCGGCGGGCACGGACAGGACGACGACCGACACCGGTGCGAGGTGCCCGCGCGGGACACCGGCAAAGGGGGCCGGGTTGCTGGAATCATCTGCAAGACATGATAATGACATTATCATACTCTGTTAGTCGAATGGGGCTTTAAGTACAATGTCTGCAATGTCGGCAGGACGCTGCCGGCCGCGGCTTGCGCGGCGGCTTCCGGTTCCCCACGGCCCGCGTGCGCCGTCCGTGCGGCGTGACTTCGCCGCTATTTCCCCGCTACGTCGTCGTTACTTCGATATCCGCCTCATGACCCCGATCAAGTTCGTTCTCCGCTACACGGCGATTCCTTTCGCAGCCATCGTGGCCGTCGTCGTGTGGGCCGTCGTGCCGTCGTCGAAGGAGATCGACGCGCGGCAATATGCGGCGCTGTCGCGCGGATACGCGAGCTTTCCGCTACCGTTTCGACATGAGATCTCGCAAGCGCTGGACGACGGGCGCATCAGCGACAGGCGTTACCAGACGCTCGTGCGCGATTCGCTGGGCAATGGCGTGGCGCTGGACTGGCCGGCGTCGGGTGTGGCCGACGTCGCTGCCGAGCGGCAAAGACTGACTGAACTGCTGAAGGCCGATTCGGGCCTGGAGGAGCATCAACGATGAAGGTTGCGCTGGTTTCGGTGGCGTTCGCGCTGATTATCGGAAGCCTGATTTTCGCGCTGTATTTCATGAATCACGACCGCGGCAGGAGCAAGCGGATGGCGTGGTCGCTCGCGGCGCGCGTCGGATTGTCGATCACGCTGTTCCTGTCGCTGCTGATCGCGTACCGGCTCGGGTGGATCGAGCCGACGGGGCTGCCGATCGGCAGGTGACGCTCGTGCGTGCCGGCCACATCTGGTGTGGTTCGGTGCGCTCGAGTTTTGCTCGGTGATCGACGTGTTGTGATAAGAATACTTATCCTGATGGATCGAAACAAAAACGCCTCGGCATCGATGAGAGGCGTCTCAGGCGGGGAGCGCTCTCCATAGCGAATACCGACAATTGGATCAGCGGGGAACCGCCACACCGCCCCACCGTCAACTCGCGGCCTCCGCACCACCTTGCCGGCGCCACGCGCGCGGCGCCACCGCGAACCGTTCGCGGAACGCTCGGCTGAAATGCGACATGTCGTTGAATCCCCAGCGCAACGCGATGTCGGACACACGCAGCACCCCGCATTGCGGATTCGCGAGATCTTCCGCGCACCGTTCGAGCCGCAGGTTCCATATGTAGCGCATCAGCGAGGTGTTTTCCGCCTCGAACAGCTTGTTGATGTACCGCGACGATATCCCGGTCGCCTGCTCGACCATCGTGGGGTTCAATTCCGGGTCGCGCAGATGTTCGAGCAGATGGCGTTTCACGCGCGTGAGCGTCAGCGCCTTCATCCGCGACTGCGCGACGTCGTTGCGCTGCAGGCTCCCGATGGTCATCGCGATCAGCGAGATCGCGGTATCCGACAACTGCAGCATCTCGTCCTCGGACACGTGGCGGATCTGCGACGACATCTGTTCGAGAAACCCGCGCATCACGCAGCCGACGCCTTGCCCGGTCGGCATCGGGCAAGCGGTACGATGCTCCATCCCCACGACGAGCTGGTTGAGCGTCGTGCGCGGAATGCTGACGACGATTTCGCGCCACGACTGGCCGAACTGCAGGTGATGCGGCCTGGTCGCGTCGTACACCGCGAAATCACCGGGACGCAGTGTGACGATCTTGCCGTCCTGTTCGACCGACTGGCTACCCTCGAGCATCAGTACCGCGAAATACTTGTCCTCGTACTCGCTACGCGCCTGGCGAAAGCGCCGCGTCACCGCCTGCTCGCTCGCGTGGATATCCGAGATCCGCAGCTTGTCGCACTTGCGCTGCCGCACCCGGCCAAAGAAATCGTCTTTCTGGACTGCCGCGATCTGCACATCCGCAAACAGGCGCAGGATCATCTCGCGCCAGAATTCGATGCGCTGGCTGACAGAGCCGTCGGTCGCGACCTCGATTGACGAACGCGTCCATTCGAACGGCGCACCGCCTGACGCGAGGGCGAAGTCGTCGCAACCGGGGAAGGGAGGGATCGAAGGTGTTGTCATGATCGTGCCCCACATGGATGAGCAAACGGCAGCGAGTAGCGTGCCCGTTCAAAAACGCATTGTCCAACCCGGTCGAAACCCCGCGCCGCATTGGCCGCCGACGCGACAGGGTGCACCGACGTGCCCGGCTCATTATGCGAACGTCGTCTGGCGCCAGTCGGACGACTGTTCATACGCATAGGCGCACCGGTAGATCGTCGCCTCGTCGAAGCGACGCCCGACCAGTTGCAGCCCGATCGGTAGATCTTCCGCGATCCCGCAGGGAAGCGACATTGCCGGATGTCCGGATACGTCGAACGGTGCCGTATTCGCGAGCATCTCGAACGCGCGCGTCAGCGATTCGGACATCGGGCAACCGGGCTCCGGCAGTTTCGACGCGCGTATCGGCACGGTCGGCATCAACAAAAGATCATACGATTGCAGGGCCGTGTCGTAATCCGCCCGCAGCCGCCGTGCGAGGTTCTGGCACTTCGCGTAATAGCGGCCGCGATACCGGCTCGTGAAATATTCTCCGAGCAGCATCGTCACCTTGACGGTATCCGGCAGCTCGTCGGCACGCTCGCGCCAGCCCGCGTGATGATCGATCATGCCCGTCACGTACAGGCCGCCCCAGTTGAAGCCGTGGCTGTTGCCCTTCATCATCTGCTGAGTCGCGCCTTCGGCGGCAATCGGCAGCCAGATCGCCGTTCCGGTCGCATGCAACGGCACCGATACCTCGTCGACCTTCGCGCCAAGCTGGCGCAACCGGTGCGCGGCGACGAGCACGGCCTCGTCGACGACCGCCTCCGAATTCGCGAGTCCAAACCCTTCGCGCAGGATGCCGATCCGCAGGCCGGCTATGCCGTCCCGGATCGCACCGAGATAGTCGGCGCGCGGCGGCAGCGCCCGCTGGCGCGGGTCGACCCCGTCGTCACCGGCGATCACGTCGAGCAGCAGCGCGTTGTCGAGCACGTTGCCCGTCATCGGCCCGAGGTGATCGACGGTCGCCTCGATTGGCATTGCGCCGGTATACGGGACCAGGCCGTGCGTCGGCTTCATTCCGTAGACACCGCAATACGCGGACGGAATCCGCACCGAGCCGCCCTGGTCGCTGCCGAGCGCCATGTCGACTTCGCCGCTCGCGATCAGCGCACCGCTGCCGGACGACGAACCGCCGGCCGAATGTCCGGCCTTGCGCGGATTGAGCACGGGCCCGGACGCGCTCGTATGCGAGCCGCCGGAAAAACAGTAGTACTCGCAGGTCGACTTGCCGGCGATTGTCGCGCCGGCGTCGAGCATCCGCGTGACGACAGTCGCGTCGACGTCGGGCACGTAACCTTCGAACGTGCTCGCGCCGTTGCGCATCGGCACGCCGCCGACGCAGATGTTGTCTTTCACGGCCATGGTCTTGCCGCGCAGCTTGCCGTCGGCGGCGCCGTGGATCGTGCTCTTGCGCGCCCACGCGCCATAACGGTTTTCGTCGCCTTCCGGGCGGTAGCCCGGCGTGCGCGGATACGCGATGGTCGGCAGATAGTCGGGCAGCGCGTCGATCGCGTCGTACGCGTCGAAATTCGCCTGCAGCGCGTCGTCGTAATCGGCGAGCTGCCGGGCATCGACATGAAAGCCGAAGCCGGCTGCGATGTCGGAAAGTTGTTCGCGGGTCGGGCGTTTGATGGCCATCGACGTTCTCCAGTTCAGTAAGGCGGCGCCGCCCGCACTGCGCGGCGCCGGCACGATTCAGCGGGCGGCGGCGTCGCGCATCATCCCGGTTGTCGGATGGCAGTTCACGTATTCGTAGACCTGATGTTTCGCGTCGAATACGGACACCTCGTGATACAGCCGCAGCTTCGACAGCCCGGTGACGACGCGAAAGAACGTGACGAAGATCCGAAGATGAGTCGGATGCGACTCCGCCCATCGCTCGAGGCGGTCGAGCGAGCGCCAGTGGCCGATGTTGTAACTCTCGTCGAGCAGATTGCCGTCGAGATCGATCGACCGCACGTAGCGGTTGCTATAGCAGCCGACGTCGACGCCGTTGTCGCGCAGGAATTCCATCCCGCTGCGAAGCGTCGGCTCGATCTCGTCGAGATACAGCCGGCGTTCGTCGTCTTCGGCCGCACGCCAGTCCTGCCCGGAGCGGATCAGCGCGATGTTGTCGTGCGCCAGCACGACCACGCGGCCGCCGCGCGCCGGATCACCCGCGACGATCCGCAATTCGCCGTCCGCATGCATCCAGTCGGTTTGCGAAATCGGGAACCGGTCGCGCATCGACCCCCAGTAACCGTGTTCCTCGATCTCGCCACTGACGCCGTCCATGATCGAACCGACACCGGGAAAATCGTTCGTGAACGCGTACAGCGTCTCGAACTGCTCCGCGCGCGGCGCGACGATCTCGCGGAAGTAGCCGATGCCGTCCGCGAGTCGCGCGTCGGATGCCCACCATTCGGCGACCGCCGGCGACGCGATCCAGCGCGCGTATGCGTCAGGGTCGCGCCAGTAGCCGACGGCGATCAGATTGTCGTAGCCCTGGTTGTCGGTGTGCTGCGTCAGATCATGATTGCCCGGGCCGTCCGGCGCATCGAAATCGGCGACGATCCGGCGCAGCGCGGCCAGTGCGACGGAGCGCTTGTCGGCGCCGCGATACTGCACGCCGAAATAGCCCATCACGACCTGGCTCAGGTCTTCCGCCGCACGGGCGACGTACATCGGGAACGGCGGCTGGTAGTCGTCGGCGACACGGCGTGACAGCGTGCGCGGGCAGACCAGGTGTTTATCGATTGCGGATTCCATGCATGGCCTCATTGGAAAGGGAGTCGGGTGTCGACGAATCAACTGTCGGTAAAACGAATCGATATGCGCCGGAAGCAGAACCCGGCGCCGGCTCATCGTCAGAAGATGTGCGCGTAACGCAGGCCGACGAGCAGGCTGTTCTTCGGCCCGTTGCGCACGCTCAGGTCGGTGCCGAGCTGGACCTGTACCTGGTCGGCCTTCGTCACGAACTTCGACGCGGTCAGCCGCATCCGCGTCGTGCGCAGCGCGTCATGGCCGTCGACACCGTCGACGCGCGTTTCGCCGCCCCAGAATTGCGTGATCCCTAAGCCGAGCGATGTGCCTGGATCAGGCATGTAGCGAACCATCGCCTGCGCGCTGTAGCTCATCCGCTGATGCAGCGTCGCACCGCTTGCGCCGTACGACGTGTTGTTGCCGTACCAGATCGCGTCGCCGACGAGGTCGAGCGCCCACTGCGCCGAGAAATGCTTCACGTACGCGGCCTGGAAGTCGAGCGACCAGCGGTTCGCGCCGAGATTCAGGCCGCGGTTCTGGTCGTAGCTTCCGGTCGGCGCATACAGGTAGACGGTCGCGGCGATCACGTCCTTCGCTTCGTTCAGGCGGAATTTCAGCGGCGCGGTCAGAATCACGTCGCCGACGCCGGTCGTGCTGCCGAGCGCGCTCGCATTGCCGAAGCCGCTCACGTGGCCGAACGGCAGCAGCACCTGCGGATCGATCGTCAGCCGGTCGGTCAGCTGGAATACGTGCAGCAGGCGCGCGATGCCGATGTTCGACTGCAGGTCGAAATTCGACGTCTTGCTGCCGTTCGCGTAATACGCGTTCGTCGCCGAATAGTTGTAATACAGCACGCCGATGGTCGCGCCGACCGGATACTGCTCGTAGTCGCCCGGATCGACCTCGACCGCGCCCGCGTAATGCGACGCGACGACCAGCAGCGATGCGCCGATCCAGTGCGCGATTCGCTTCAGTTTCATTCTGTTGACGTTGTCCATCATGCCCCTTGCCTGGATGCGCAGATACCATCGCGTCCGATGTGCGACGCACGCGCGCCGTTGCCGGACGCCGGAGTCGTGGTGTGCTGCACGCTGTTATCCATCGGCGCATCGGGTGCGCCGACGATTCGCGACACCGAACGGCCGTCGCTTGAGGATGAGAATAGGGAGGCAAAATCCGCGATTCTGTTTTCCGGCGGAACAAGAAATTGGTTGTGGCGGGCCTCTGCCGTCGATGCCATGCAGTCGCAACAAAGGCAGGTGTCGGATCCGTCTCAGCACAGTTTCCGATCCGTGCCGGCAAAGAACCGCGCTTTTTCTCTTCTTAACCTACTCGTCGAGCGTGACCGATACGACGTGTCCGCGCCCCGCCAGGGAAGCAGCGGCGTGGCGGCGGTCGACCCGAACCACCACGAGGAGCCCCACGATGAGCGCGAACCACTCTGCAGAAACAGCATCGACACCCGGCGAACGCGCCTGGGCGCTGTTTCGCGTGATGAAAGAGAAAAACCTGATCCCGGACGGCTATATAGAAGGCCTGACGGAACTGATGTCGACGACCTGGGACCCGGCCAACGGTGCGCGGATCGTCGCGCGCGCGTGGGCCGATCCGGGGTTTCGCGAGCTGCTGTTGAAGGACGGTACCGCCGCGTGTGCGCAGTTCGGTTACACCGGCCCGCAGGGCGAATACATCGTCGCGCTCGAAGATACGCCGACGCTGAAGAACGTGATCGTCTGCAGCCTGTGCTCGTGCACGAACTGGCCGGTGCTCGGGCTGCCGCCCGAGTGGTACAAGGGTTTCGAATACCGCGCGCGGCTCGTCCGCGAGGGGCGCACGGTGCTGCGCGAACTCGGTACCGACTTGCCCGACGACGTCGTCGTGAAGGTCTGGGACACGACGGCCGAAAGCCGCTACCTGGTGCTGCCCGTGCGTCCCGCCGGCACCGAGCACATGACCGAGGAACAACTGCGAACGCTTGTCACGAAGGACGTGCTGATCGGCGTCGCGCTGCCGCGCGCGAGCTGATCCGCGCCGCATTCCCTTATCGACCTTCATTTCGGAGATCACAGATGGACGGCTTTCACGACCTCGGCGGATTCCAGGGCTTCGGCGAGGTGCCGCACACGATCAACAGCCTCGGCTACAAGCCGGTCTTCAAGGAAGACTGGGAACATCTCGCATACAGCTTGATGTTCGTCGGTGTCGATCAATTGAAAAAGTTCAGCGTCGACGAAGTGCGTCACGCGGTCGAACGGATCGAAGTGCGCCAGCATGTCGGCACGCGCTACTACGAACGCTACGTGATCGCGACCGCGACGCTGCTCGTCGAAACCGGCGTGCTGACGCAGGACGAACTCGACCGCGCGCTCGGTTCGCACTTCCGGCTCGCGAATCCGTCGCATTCCGTCGGCCGGGCGGCGCCCGCCGGCGCGACGCGGTTCGAGGTCGGCGATCGCGTCGTCGTGCGCGACGAATACGTGAGCGGACACGTCCGGGCACCGGGCTACGTGCGAGGAAAGGCAGGCGTCGTGCTGCACCGGACGACCGAATCGTGGCCGTTCCCGGACGCGATCGGTCACGGCGACACCGGCGCCGCGCATCAGCCGACCTATCACGTCGAATTCCGCGTGAGGGATCTGTGGGGCGACGACGCCGCCGACGACGGTTATGTCGTGGCCGATTTGTTCGAAGGCTACCTGGATCGCGCGCCGGAGACGCGCGCATGAATGCGCTGGCGAATCAACCCGCGCCGGCCGGCCCGCCGGCGCGGATTCCGGTGACGGTACTGTCCGGATTCCTCGGCGCCGGGAAGACGACGCTGCTGAATTACATCCTGCGCAATCGCGCCGGCCTGAAGGTGGCCGTGATCGTCAACGACATGAGCGAAGTGAACGTCGACGCCGACGATGTGCGACGCAACGTCGAGCTGCATCGCGGCGTGGACGAACTGGTCGAGATGAGCAACGGCTGCATCTGTTGCACGCTGCGCGCCGATCTGCTCGATCAGGTCAGCACGCTCGCGCGACAACAGCGCTTCGATTACCTGCTGATCGAGTCGACTGGAATCTCGGAGCCCATGCCGGTCGCGGAGACGTTCGCGTTCCTCGATCGCGACGGCTTCAGCCTCAGCGAACTCGCGCGGCTCGATACGCTCGTCACGGTAGTCAACGGCGAGACGTTCGAGGACATGATCACGTCGGAAGAACCGGCCTCGGACGGAAGTGAAACCGGGCAGCCACGCAAGCTGTCGGACCTGCTGATCGAACAGGTCGAGTATGCGAACGTCGTCCTCGTCAGCCGATTCGATCGGATCGGCGATGCGGGTTTCGACAGGCTGCGCGCGGTGCTCGCGTCGTTGAATCCATCCGCGCGGATTCTGCCGATGCAGGACGGTGAAATCGATCCGTCGGACGTGCTCGATACCCGGCGCTTTGACCTGCCGGCGCTCGTCGAATCTCCGGGATGGATGCGCCACATGCAGGTCGACCCACGACCGTCGGAGTCCGACACATACGGAATCGGATCGTGGGTCTATCGCGAACGTGCGCCGTTTCATCCGGCGCGCCTGCTCGCCTGGCTGCGGCGGCCGTGGACCAACGGCCGGTTACTTCGCTGCAAGGGCTATGCATGGGCTGCGCACCGCCATGAGGAGATCGGCATGCTCGTGCAGACGGGGGGGCGGTTCCAGTGGGGCTATGTCGGCCGCTGGTGGCGATTCGTGCCGCAGTCGGACTGGCCGCGCGACGACTATCGCCGCGCCGGCGTGCTGGAAAAATGGGCGGAGCCGGTCGGCGATTGCCGGCAGGAAATCGTGTTCATCGGGCAGTCGATCGATCACGGACGGTTGCGCCGCGAACTCGATGCGTGCCTGTTGACGGTGGAGGAAATCGAGGCGGGACCAGAATCGTGGGCGGCGTTTCCGCAAGCCGACGCGTTCGACGCGCTCGTGGCCATCGAACATCCGTGACGCTTGCTGGCCCGCCGGTCAGCGATGAATTTGCGATGTCGCCGTGGTCACGTGCGGCGACGAGGAGGCCGGCGTGCGGCCGCACGCGATCGATCCCGAGGCGGCCGAGCGTCTATGGGCGCACTCCGCTGCGCTGACGGGAGTCGACGCCTTCGCGGTGCGCCGCTGAGCGGGTGTCCCGGCGGGGGAGGCCCGCGGCGAAGCGCAGTGCCCGCCGGCGCGCTTTTCCACCCAACCCGGCTCAATCCCGCATCGACCGAAGCGCCCGCCCCATCTCCGCGATCGGCATCGCGACGATCGAATTCAGCAACCGCATCTCCCCGGCGTCCGGCCGCGCGATTTCCCGCACTTCGTCGAGCGTCTGCGCGACGTGGCGATCGAGCGGCTCGAGAAAGCGCCGCAGTTCGCTGGCCGCCGCCTTGCCTCTGAGCCCGAGCGCCTCGCCGAATGCGATCAACGCATCCACATCGATATCGGCAAACCGCGTCGCGCTGCCGAGCGGCATCGTCAGTTCGCAGTGCGGCCAATGATCGCCGCGATGGTCGGGCCGGTGCGTCGGCGTGTGATAGACGACCGTGCTGACGATGTCGTAGAACGGTGCGAGCCGGTAGCCGCGCGCGTCGACGAAGAACGACAGGTTCTTCAGATGCGCGTCGGCATTGCCCACCACCACGTTGAACACGGTCCAGCGGAACACCGACAGGCGCGCCAGCGCGCGCGTGCTGGTGCGCTCGATCGCGCGCGCCAGCTCCTGCGCATTCGCGCGCTGGTACTTGAAGCCGCGGTCGTAGTTGAGCAGCTGCATCGCGTCGATCGTATGCACGCGCCCAGCGGGCGCCGACGCGACGTCGCGATCGAACCGGTCGATCACGTAGCACGCGGACGGCGCACGCAGGAAGTGCACGTCGGGCACGTCGAGCCCCATCTTCCTCGCGAGCTTCATGCAGAAGAATTCGTTGATCGCCGAGTGCGGGTAGCCGGCCGCGCGCATGTCCGGCTTGAGCAGATGCATCGACGGCTCGCTGCCGACCGGCTCGTACAGCGTGTAGTCGGGCGCGTCGCCGCGCAACACCAGCAGCAGCTTCTGCTGCGCGCCGGCCGCCGACATGCGCTTGGGCGCGGTGGCCGTCAGCGCGCGCTCGGGCATCGCCTGGATCCGGCGTTCGAGTTCGTCGAGCGACAGCGGCTGCAGGCTGCCGGGCGCTTCCCGCTCGCCGTCGGCGAGCAGCGTCAGCGCGCCGGCCGATTCGCGCCCGAAGTATGCGAGCAGGCCCCATGCGTCGGCGGCATCGACCTTCGCCTCGCGGGCGAGCGACGTGCGCATGCCTTCCTCGGGCAGCAGGTTGTCGAAGAACCACTGGACGGGGCGATCGGTCGACGTGTCGGTGAAGGTATCCGCGCGCAGCGCGAACGCCGGCGACAGCGGGTACGCGGCCGCGGACGCGAGCCACTGCGGATCGTATGCGAACGACCAGATACCTTTGTCGTCGGTCAGCGTGCCCATGCGCACGCCGTTGGCGGAGGCGATCAGCGTTCTAGCCGCCATGGCTGCTCCTGCGGCGTTGCGCGGCCTTCAGCGCGGTGGCTTCCGAAATCTCGACCGACGACTCCGCGTACAGGCGCACGCCGAGTTCGCCGAGCAGCAGCATGACCTTGCCGATTTGCGCGGTCGGCTTTCCGGCTTCCACCTGGCTGATGAATTTCGGCGACAGCCCGGTCGCGTTCGCGAGTTCGTCGCGCGTGAACCCCTGCTGGAGCCGCGTCGCGCGAATGAGGTGGGCGAGCGCGCCGATCGTGTCGACGGACTGGGACTCCGACATGACGTTCTCCGTGCTTCGTATCTGATCGGGAACAGTATCGCACAACGCGCCGGCCAGGGCACCATTTCGTATCCACTCAGGAACGAAGATCTGTTCACGGCAAGTCGGTGCGTCATTTCGTACCCGATCGGAAACGGTGGAGCGTTCAATCGCCGCGTGCGGCTATGGCCGTATCCGATCGGATACACCGAGAACGGGATGTGGCGTCGCGCACTGCTCGCGCGGCCGGGCTCGAACCTTGCGCCCCGGCAGTGTCGTCCGCGGTCGTACCGCGACGCATCTCGCATGACGATTTGCATGGAGGCGCGCATGGAGCCGATGCCGGTCGTACTTCACTGGACCGATGCTCTCCTCAGGATTGCGCTGGCGCTCGTCGCGGCCGGGCTGGTCGGCCTCGATCGCAGTGAAGCCGGCAAGACGGCCGGGCTTCGCACGACGATCCTCGTCTGCCTCGCCGCGTGCCTGGCGATGCTGCAGGTGAATGCGCTGCTGATGCAGGCCGGCAAGCCGGAGGGCGCGTTTGCGGTGATCGACCCGATGCGGCTGCCGCTCGGCATCCTGACCGGGATGGGCTTCATCGGCGGGGGCGCAATCCTGCATCGCGACGGCCTCGTCTCCGGCGTGACCACGGCAGCGACGCTGTGGTTCGTCACGATCATCGGACTGTGCATCGGCGGCGGCCAGTTGTCGCTCGGCGCGCTCGGGCTCGTGCTCGCATTGCTCGTCGTGTGGCCGCTGCGGCTGGTCGAGGAACGGCTGCGCGGCGTCAGGACTGCGCGGGTCACGGTCGAATACGAACTCGGCTCGACGGCGCGCGAGCGGCTGACGACCCGGCTGCACGCCGCGGGATTCACGTGCCGCACGCGCGGCTTTCACGAATCGGTCGCGCGTGCGCTGCGCGAGGAGGAGCTGCTCGTGCAGTGGCGCGAGCAGGCCAACACCGACGTGATGCTGCCGCAACTGATCCGGACTCTCGAGTCGGCCGGGCTGACGTCGGTCCGCTGTTCATCGGAGAACTGAGCCGCGCGCCGCCGCCCGCCGTCGCCGGCGCGCATGTACCGGAGCCGTGTCGCGGTCAGCGTCCGGCTTCGGCGCCCGTGCCGTCGTGTGCATCGCCGCCCGGCCGGGGCAGCATCATCGCGAGATGCAGCGCGGCCGGATCGACCGGCTTCACGAAGTGCTGCAGGAACCCGGTGGCGAGGCAGCGCTCGCGATCCGCGCTGCGGCCATAACCGGTCAGCGCGAGGAACATGCACGTCGTGACTTCGTTGATCGCCTTCAGCCGCCGCAGCAGCTCGTAGCCGTCCATCACCGGCAGCCCGATATCGAGGATCGCGACGTCGGGACGGTACGCGCGGTAGGCGGCCAGCGCGGTCACCGGGTCGTGCACGACGGCGACTTCGTGGCCGGCGTCACGCAGCCATTGCGCGAGCGTCGACGCGGCATCCTCGTTGTCGTCGACCAGCATCACGCGCCGGCCCGTGCTGCCCGGCGCCAACTCGCGGATGCCCGGCGGCGGCTGCGGCGTGACCACCGCCACGGCTTTCGGCCGGTATTCGGGCAGCGCGATCGTAAACGTGCTGCCGCAGCCGGGGCCGGCGCTGTCCGCGCGCACCGTGCCGCCATGCAGGTTCACGAGGCTGCGCACGAGTGCGAGGCCGATGCCGAGGCCGCCGTGCGCCTGCTTCGTTTCGCCGTCGAGCCGGTAGAACGGCTCGAAGATGCTGTCGAGGCGGTCGGGCGGAATGCCGGCGCCGTTGTCGCAAACCTCGATGATCGCGGCGCCGTCCGCGCCGTGCGTCGCGCGCACGGTGATGTCGCCGCCCGGCATCGTGTATTTCGCCGCGTTGGTCAGCAGGTTCGCGACCACCTGCGACAGCCGTACCGGGTCGCCGTGGCAGCGCGCGTCGGGATCGGCGTCGACATGCAGGCGGTGACGGCGCTGCTCGAGCAGCGGGCTGGCGACCTCGACCGCGCGGTCGACGATGTCCGCGAGCCGCAAGGATTCCTTCTTCAGCGTGATCTTGCCGCGCGTGATGCGCGACACGTCGAGCAGGTCGTCGATCAGCCGGACCATGTGATCGAGCTGCCGCTGGATGATCGCGATCTCGTTCGGCGTCGCCTGACCGTCGCGGTTGCGGATCAGCTCGAGCGCGAGCGAGATCGGCGTCAGCGGATTGCGCAGCTCGTGGCCGAGCACCGCGAGAAACTGGTCCTTCGCCTGGTTCGCGTCGCGCAGTTCGCCCAGCAGCCGGTCGCGCTCGGCATTCGCGGCGACGAGCTTCTCGCGCGCGGCGACGTGCTCGGTCACCTCGACCGCGCTGACGATCACGCCGAGCCCCTCGGCGAGCGGCTGTGGATTGAAATGCAGCCGGTACACGCGGGCGGCGCCGTCCGGTTCGGGCCGGTCGTGGTGCTCGCCGATCGTCGTCGAGCAGCCTTGCTCGCGGGCGGTTTCAAGCGCCAGCACGATCGCGGGCGTGTCGCCGCCGGGCAGCACCGACGTCAGCGGCCGGTCGACGATGTCGGTCCGGCCGCACAGCGCGGAGAAGCGGTGATTCGCGAGCACGATCCGGTGCTCCGGGCCCGACAGCAGCGCGATCGGCAACGGCGCATGCATCAGCACGCCGTTGCGTTGCTGTTCGGCGTCCTCGCGGCGGCGGATCTCGTCGCTCAGTGCGCGCGAGCGTTGCTGGGACAGCGCCAGCGTCAGGTGCAGCTCGTTTTCGTCGTTGCGCAGCGACGCGGCGGGCAGGATGCGGCGGTGCAGCGAGCACACGTGGCGGAACATCTCCGACTGCTCGGCGCTCGGAAACGCGTCATGCGAATAGCCGCAGTAGAGCGAGAAGCGGTAGCGCGCGATCAGTTCGTCCCATAACGCTTCCAGTCGCAGGGCGCCGACGTATCGGTCCTGCGCGCACAGCAGGGAGACCATTTCTCCGAATGCATGCACGGGGCGGCCGGCGCGGACCGCGGCTTCGACGATCGTGCCGACCGAGCGGCGAAAGCGCGCCGGATCGGGCAGGTCGCCGTCCATGAAGCTGTCGAGCAGGGCCTGCGCGCTCGACATGAAGATCCGGTCGCGGGCCGCGGCGCCGATGGCCGTGCCGAGCGCATCCAGGCGTTCGTGCACCGCCGCGAGCCGGTCGGCTCGCGCGATCACGATCGCGCTGCCGCCGTCGCGCAACGCATCGGCAGCGAACGACGCGACCTCCGACACGAGCTGCTCGTCGGATTCGTAGAACTGGACGAAATGATCGGCCCGCATCAGGGCCGATTCCAGCAGGGGAGAGTCAGGTGTCATAGCTCACGACCAGGCGATTGCCGGTGGCGGCCGGCGTCCCACTGCCGTCGCCGTCGCCATATCCGGGCCGATGTGAGCAAGCTGCGTGCCGCCTGCTCGGGGGAGGTCCGGCGGCCTTGCGGCGCGGGCCTCGGCGGCCCGCGGGCGGTGCCGGACGCCACCGGTTTTGTAAATTCTGGAAACGCGGTGTGCAAGATAGGTGCGCGATCCGGCCGGCACGGCCCGTCGCTTGAGCACCGATCCTTTATCGCCGCAGCAGATAAACGTATCGGAATCGCTTCGTTGACGCAATCCGGCACGCGCTCGTAGATTCGCATTTTTACCGAATCAGGGGCTGTATCGTGACGACTTCCGCCATCCGCGCCGCATCGACGTCCGCTGGCCATCGGGCCGCGTTGCCGCCGGAAGCCGGCGCGCAGCGATTCGACATCGTCCCGTTCGATGCGCCGCTCGGCGCCGAAGTCGTCGGCATCGACCTGTCGCAACCGCTCGGCGCCGCCGATTTCGCGCGCGTCCATCGCGCGCATCTCGACCATCACGTGCTGGTGTTTCGCGACCAGCGCATCACGCCGGACGAACACGTCGCGTTCAGCCGCCGCTTCGGCCCGCTGCAGATCCATGTGCTGCACCAGTTCGCGCTGGCCGCGCATCCGGAAGTGCTGATCGTGTCGAACATCGTCGAGAACGGCCGGCCGATCGGGCTCGGCGACGCCGGCCATTTCTGGCACTCCGATCTGTCGTACAAGGAAAAGCCGAGCCTCGGCTCGCTGCTGCATGCGCAGGAGCTGCCGGCCGAAGGCGGCGACACGCTGTTCGCGAACATGCATCTCGCGTGGGATACGCTGCCCGCGCACCTGCGTCGCGCGGTCGAAGGGCGGCGTGCCGAGCATACGTATCTGGCGCGCTATGCCGAGCTGCAGGCGCGCAGCCCGTGGCGGCCGAACCTGTCGGCCGAGCAGATCGCGCAAGTCGAGGCGGTGGTGCATCCGGTCGTGCGCACGCATCCGGAAACGGGCCGCAAGGCGTTGTTCGTCAGCGAGCATTTCACGACGCGCATCGTCGATCTGCCCGAAGACGAAAGCCGCGCGCTGCTCGACGAACTGTTCGCGCATAGCGTGCGTGCCGAGCATCTGTATCGGCACCACTGGCGCGCGCACGACCTCGTGTTCTGGGACAACCGCTCGCTGATGCATCTGGCGGCCGGCACGCCCGACCATCTGCGCCGCAAGCTGTACCGCACGACGATCGAAGGCGACGCGCCGTTCTGAGCGTCGCGCGTCGTCGTCCCGCTGCCCCCATCCTGACTGGAGTTCCGATGTCGTTTCCGTTTTCGCCGGCTCTGCGCCGCACGACCCGGCTCGCGCGCCGCGCGCTGGCCGCCACGCTCACCGGCGCGCTGGCATTCGCCGCCGCCGGCACGCCGCAAGCCGCGCACGCGGAAGGCCGCATCCGCATCGCCGAGCAGTTCGGCGTCGTCTACCTGATGCTGAACGTCGCGCGCGACCAGCAGCTGATCGAGAAGGAAGGACGCAAGGCCGGCGTCGACATCAAGGTCGACTGGGTGCGGCTGTCGGGCGGGGCGGCCGTGAACGACGCGCTGCTGTCGGGCGCGATCGATATCGCCGGCGCGGGCGTCGGGCCGCTGCTGACCGTGTGGGACCGCACGCGCGGCCGGCAGAACGTGAAGGGCGTCGCGTCGCTCGGCAATTTTCCGTATTACCTCGTCAGCAGCAACCCGAACGTGAAGACGATCGCCGACCTGGGCGCGAAGGACCGCATCGCGGTGCCGGCCGTCGGCGTGTCGGTGCAGTCGCGCGTGCTGCAGTACGCGGCCGCGAAGCAGTGGGGCGACAAGCAGTTCGACCGGCTCGATCCGCTGACCCAGGCGATCCCGCATCCCGATGCGACGGCCGCGATCCTCGCGAACAGCAACGTGATCACGGGCCACTTCGGCAATCCGCCGTTCCAGGAGCAGGAACTCGCGGGCAATCCGAACGCGCACATCGTGCTGAATTCCTACGACGTGCTCGGCGGCCCGAGTTCCGCGACGGTGCTGTATGCGACCGGGAAATTCCGCGACGACAATCCGAAGACGTACCGCGCGTTCGTCGCCGCGCTCGCCGACGCGGCCCGCCAGATCGCCGCCGATCCCGAGCGCGCGGCCGATACCTATATCCGCGTGAACGGGTCGAAGATCGATCGCGCATTGCTGCTGAAGATCCTGCGCAATCCGCAGGTGCAGTTCAAGACGGCCCCGCAGAACACGCTGAAGCTCGCGCAGTTCATGTATCGCACCGGCGCGATCCGCAACGAGCCGAAGTCGTGGCGCGACTACTTCTTCGACGATCCGGCGACGGCCGGTGGCAGTTGAGCGATGTCGTTGCGACATCGCGATCGATGCTTATGCGTCGACGCGGTTTCGATATGCGCAATCGTTGGTTGGGTCCCGCGCCGCGCCGCCGTATGTTGATGCTTTCCCGCCAAGAGTTTCGATCGTGAACGCCACTTCTCCCCGAATCGGGTTGCCGCCGTATGCGGCGCGCGGCGCGGCTGCGCCGGCCGCCCATCCCGCCACCGACGCGCGCGCCGCGAGCCGGCCCGCACCGCAGGCCGCACCGGCAGGCGCGCACAGCGAGCGCCTGCTCGCGATCGATCGCGTGAGCCTCGAATACCGGAGCGGTGCGCGGATCGTCCGCGCGACCCATCAGGTCAGCTTCGACGTGTACGGCAGCGACCGTTTCGTGCTGCTCGGCCCGTCGGGCTGCGGCAAGTCCACGTTGCTGAAGGCGATCGCCGGCTTCATCGAGCCCGTGTCGGGTTCGATCGCGCTCGACGGCCGGCCCGTGCACGGGCCGGGCCCCGACCGCATCGTCGTGTTCCAGGAGTTCGATCAGTTGCCGCCGTGGAAGACGGTCGTCGAGAACGTCGCGTTTCCGTTGCGCGCGGCCGCGAAGCTGTCGCGCGCCGAAGCACGCGAGCGTGCGCTGCACTATCTCGACAAGGTCGGGCTCGGCGCGTTCGCCGATGCGTATCCGCATACGCTGTCCGGCGGGATGAAGCAGCGCGTCGCGATCGCGCGTGCACTGGCGATGCAGCCGCGCGTGCTGCTGATGGACGAACCGTTCGCCGCGCTCGACGCGCTCACGCGCCGCAAGATGCAGGAAGAATTGCTGCGCCTGTGGGACGAATTCCGCTTCACGCTGCTGTTCGTCACGCATTCGATCGAGGAGGCGCTCGTCGTCGGCAACCGGATCCTGCTGCTGTCGCCGCATCCGGGCCGCGTGCGCGCGGAGCTCAACAGCCACGACTATTCGCTCGACAGCGTCGGCGGCGGCGATTTCCGCGACAGCGTCGCGCGGATTCATCATCTGCTGTTCGACACCGACGTGGCGAGCGGAACGCATCCTGCATCGACCACGGAGGCCACGGCATCATGAGCACGATCGATCCGGCTCTGCCGCCGCTGCCGCCCGTTCGCGCCGAATACGTACGCACGCTCGATACGCCGCCCGACGCCGAACGTGCGGCGCCCGCGCCGCTGGTGCGCCGCATCGCCGGGGCGAGCGCGTTTCGGCGCTTCGTCGTCGCGCTCGTGCTGATCGCCGCGTGGGAAGTCATCGCGCGCATCGTCGCGAACGATCTGCTCGTGCCGACCGTCGGCGCGACACTGGCCGCGTTCGTGCAAGGCATCGCGTCGGGCGAACTGCTCGTGAAGACGGGGATCTCGATGTCGGTGCTGCTGCGCGGCTATGCGCTCGGCGTGGTGTTCGCGTTCGTGCTGACGTCGCTCGCGGTATCGACACGCATCGGCCGTGACGTGCTGACGATGCTCACGGCGATGTTCAATCCGCTGCCGTCGATCGCGTTGCTCCCGATCGCGCTGCTGTGGTTCGGGCTCGGCACCGGCAGCCTGCTGTTCGTGCTCGTGCACGCGGTGCTGTGGCCGCTCGCGCTCAGCATGTACACGGGTTTTGCCGGCGTGCCGGCCACGCTGAAGATGGCCGGGCGCAACTACGGCCTCACCGGCGCGCGGCAGATCGCGCTGATCCTCGTGCCTGCCGCGCTGCCGTCGATCCTGTCGGGGCTGCGGGTGGGCTGGGCATTCGCGTGGCGCACGCTGATCGCGGCGGAACTCGTGTTCGGCGCGAGCGCCGGGCAGGGCGGGCTCGGCTGGTATATCTTCCAGAACCGCAACGAGCTGTACACCGATCGCGTGTTCGCGGGCCTCGCGGCCGTCATCGTGATCGGTTTGCTCGTGGAGCACCTCGTGTTCGACACGCTCGAGCGTGTGACGGTGCGACGCTGGGGCATTCAGCACTGACCGCATTGATCGGAACGCGAGCGCGCGCGCTGCGCTCGCGCACCGCATTCAGTCGAGCGGGACCGTGAGCCGCTCGATCACGGTAGCCGTCTCCGGACGCACGTCGCGCCACCACGCGAACGCTTCGGCGGCCTGCTCGACCAGCATGCCGACGCCGTCCGCGACGCGGCGCACGCCCGCATTGCGTGCGAGCCGGAGAAAGGGCGTCAGCCGCTTGCCGTAAGCAAGCTCGTACGCAGCTCCGGTCGGGCTGAACACGCCCGGCGGGACGGGCGGCAGATCGCCGGCAAGGCTCGCCGACGTGGCGTTGACCACCAGATCGAAACGTCCCATCGCGACGAGATCGGCATAGCCGCACGCCGCCAGCGGCCCGCGTCCGGCGACCTGGGCGGACAGTGCGCGCGCCTTGTCGACGTCGCGATTCGCGATCACCATCTCGGCGGGGCCGGCCGCGAGGAACGGGAGCAGGGCGCCGCGCGCCGCGCCCCCGGCGCCGAGCATCAGCACGCGTTTGCCGGCCATCGGCAGGCCGAGATTGATTTCGATGTCGCGCACGAGCCCGATCCCGTCGAAGTTGTCGGCCAGGATGCGTCCGCCTTCGAACTTCAGCGCATTGGCCGCGCCGGCGAGCGCGGCGCGCTCGCTGCGTTCGTCCGACATCGCGAACGCCTGGAGCTTGAACGGGGCGGTGATGTTGATGCCTTTGCCGCCGCGCGCGGCAAATGCCCGCACCACGTCGACGAACGCGCCTTCCGGCTCGAGCGGCCCTTCGATGGCCGAGTAGTGCAGGTCCTGCCGCGACGCTTGCGCGAAGATGCCGTGGATCAGCGGAGATTTCGTGTGTCCGATCGGGTTGCCGATCACCGCGTACTGGTCAGTCATCGTTGGCTCGCTTTTGAGTAGAGAACACCATCGGCCTGCATTGCGTCGATTTCAGCGGGCTCGAACCCGAGCGAACGGGCGACGTCGGCGTTGTGCTGCCCGAGATCGGGCGCGACGTCGCGAATCGTCGTATCGCAATCCGAGAACCGGAACGGCAGATTCGGCAGGCGCAGCGTGCCGTAGCGCGGGTGCTCCTGCTCGACGACCATGCCACGCGCCTGGATCTGCGGATCCGCCAGTACCTCGTCGATGCGTTGTACCTTCGCGCACGGCACGTCGATGCGATCGAGCAGGTCGAGCACCGACGCAACCGAACGGGCGGCCACCCACGGCTCGACGACCGACAGGATCTCGACGCGGTGCGCGTTGCGTCCGACGCTGTCGTGAAAGCGCGTGTCGGCGCCGAAGCCGGCCGGTCCGCCATGCGCTTCGATCAGGATCGCGAAGCGTTTCCATGCATCGTCGACCTGCGCGGCGATCACGAGATCGCCGTCCGCCGCGCGAAACACGCCGTAGAGCGTCGACGTCGGCATGTCGTGCCCGGTCTGCTCGGGCAGCACGCCTTGCAGCGTGTAGCACTGGACCGCGTATTCGTGCATCGAGACCAGCGTGTCGTACAGCGCCATGTCGATGTGCTGCCCGCGGCCGCTCTTCACGCGTCCCAACAGTGCGGCGTTGATGGCCGCGACCGCGTGAATGCCGGTGTACATGTCGCCGAGCGAGATCCGCAGCAGCGGCGGCCGCTCGCCCGGTGTGCCGACCATCTGCATGATGCCGCTCTTCGCCTCGGCGATCAGCCCGAAGCCCGCGCGATGCGCATCGGGGCCGGTATGTCCGTAGGCCGAGATCGAGCAATAGACGAGTGCCGGATTGCGGGCCGACAACTCCGCATAACCGAGCCCCAGCTTGTCCAGCGCGCCTGGGCGGTAGTTCTCGATGAACACGTCCGCGGAGTCGCACAGCCGCTGCATGAATGCCTTGCCGCGCGCGTCCTTCATGTTCACGCTGACGCCGCGCTTGCCCATGTTGAGCTGCAGGAAATAGCCGCTTTGCTGGTCGTCGAGGACCGTCGCATGCTGGCGGCCGGCGTCGCCGGTGCCGGGGCGTTCGACCTTGATCACTTCGGCGCCGAGCGCCGCGAGGCAGCGCCCGACATAGGGGCCGGCCAGGAAATGGCTGTAGTCGACGACGCGAATACCTTCGAGAGGGCGGGCCTGCATCAGAACGCTCCCGGCCGGCGCGGCACCATCAACCGATGCTCGCCGCGCTGGACGACCTGGCCGTCCTGGTTGATCAGCTCCGACGGCAGCACGACGATGCCCCAGCCCGGGCGGCTCTTGCTCGCCCGCATCGAGCCGACGCGGAACGTCACGTGCAGCACGTCGTTCACCTTGATCGGCAGCAGGAAGTCCCAGGTCCAGCCGAGCGACATGCCCGGCAGGAAACGGTAGTCGCTCTGCGTCTTGAGGCCGTCGGCGATCGACAGCCCGAACAGCCCGTGCGCGACGAGGCAGCCGAAGTGGCTCGCGTTCGCGTACGCCTCGTCGACGTGCACCGGCGTGTGGTCGCCGGTGAGGTCGGCGTACGCGAGGATGCGCGCCTGGGTGACCGTGTAGGTCGGACTCGTGCATGCGTCGCCCTCCCGGGCATCGTCCCAGTACTTTTCGACGATCGTCATGGTCATGCCTCCGTCCGCGGGTTGATCGCCAGCGCCTGCGCGACACAGGAGGCGGGCGTTGCCTGAATGAGTTCGACTGCCAGGCCATCCGGCAAGCGCAGCCAGTTCCGCCCCTGCGGCATGTCGGTCACGCCGTACGCTTGCGCCGCGGCCAGCGCGGCTTCCAGGTCCTCGCACATCACGCCCAGATGGCCGAGCCGGCCCTCGGGGCCGTCCCAGCCCGGCGCATGGATGAACTGCAGGCCGCCGAGCGTCCAGTACTGCCGCGGCGCGTCGACGGTGCCGTCCACCTCGCGCATCGTCATGCCGAGCACGTCCTCGAAGAAGCGGATGTGCCAATGGATGTCCTTCACCCAGATGGCGACGTGCTCCAGATAAGCTTTCGTGGCGCTCATGCGATCACCTCCTTCGCTTGGCGATCGGTCATCGCGCGCTCGATTCCCGTGATGCATGCGACCAGCGTCGCGTTGACCGGCGTGGGCACGCCGTACCGCTGTCCCCAGCGCACGACCGATCCGTTGATGAAGTCGATTTCGGTCATCGCTCCTCTCTCCAGGCTTTGCAGCATCGATGTCTTGAACGCGGCTGGCAGGCCCTCCGCGGCGAGCGTCCACGCCTGCTCCGGGTCCGTCATCGACAACTTGACGCCGGCCGCTTGCGCGACCCCGATCGCCTCGGCGACGGCCGCAAGCGACGTGGACTTCAGCAGCGGCTCGCCGTAGAGCTGCCCGTAGGTCAGGCCGGTGATGCCGGTGAGCGCGCCCGTGGCGACGTTGACCAGCAGCTTGTCCCACATCGTGCCGACGATGTTGTCGCTGACGGTCGTCGCGAGGCCCGCGGCGTTGAACGCATCGGCGATTGCCTGGACGCGCGGCGTGATGCGGCCGTCGAGTTCGCCGATGAAGGTCAGCTTGCCGGCCACGCCCGATTCGATATGCGCGTCGCCGCGCCGCACGCCGCCGACGTAGGTCTTGCCCGCGAGCACGCGCTCGCGGCCGACGACGTCGGCGAGGATGTCCTCGTGCCCGAGGCCGTTCTGCAGCGACAGCACCAACGTATCGGGCCCGATCAGCCGTTGCGCGCCGCGCATGGCCGCGTCGGTGTGGAATGACTTGACCAGCACGATCACCAGATCCGCCACGCCGACGTCGTCCGCCTGCGTCGTCGCGCGGACGCGGACGCGCCGGGATCCGCTCGTATCGTCGACCTGGAGGCCGTCGCGGCACATCGCGCCGACGTGCGACGGCGAGCGGGCGATCAGCCAGGTCTCGTGGCCGCCTTCGGTCAGGGCGGCGCCAATCGCGCAGCCCAGCGCGCCGGCGCCCAGCATTGCAATCTTCATGGGTTTCTCCGATGTCATGCAGGGTTGACGTATCGCTGCACGATAGAAGTTGCCCGTCATGCTGACAATGCAATGACTACAATGACGTTATTGCGATGGACAATAATGCGATGATTCCGACCGATCTTCCCGACCTGAAGCTGCTCCAGCTTTTCGATTTGCTGTACGACGCGCGCAGCGTCACCCGCGTGGCCGAGCAACTCGGACAAAGCCAGCCGACCGTCAGCATCTGGCTCGGGCGCTTGCGCGAACACCTTCACGATCCGCTGTTCATCCGAACGCCCGGCGGCATGGCGCCGACGCCGCAGGCCGACGCGCTCATCGGCCCGTGCCGGGAAATCCTCGAATCGTTGCGGCGCTTCGCGGCCTGGGAAATCGCGTTCGACCCGGCGACTGCCCAGCGCCGGTTTCGCATCTGCATGACCGATGCGAGCCACATCACGCTGCTGCCGCGGCTTCTCGCACACGTTCGCGCGCAGGCGCCGGGCGTCCGGCTGGAGGCGGCGAGAATCGACGGCAACACGGAACGGGCGCTCGAGTCGGGCGAAGCCGATCTCGCGATCGGCTATGTGCCGTGGCTCGGCGGTGGCATCTACCAGCAGAAACTGTACGACCAGGACTGGGTGTGCCTGGCCAATCGCCATCATCCGAGGATTCGCGGGCGCCTCGGCGTCAAACAGTACCGGTCGGAAGGCCATGTGGCCATTACGGCCGGAACGGGCGCGCAGCTTCTAGACCAGGCGCTGATGCGGGAGCGCATCGAGCGTCAGGTCGTGCTGGGGCTGCCGGGGTTTCTGGGTTTGGGCGCGATCATCCAGAGCACGGACCTGATCACGACGCTGCCGCGCCATATCGGCGAGACGCTGGCCCAGGCCAATGACCTGACCGTGCATGCTTGCCCGATCGAGGTCGAGGGCTTTGCGGTTCGACAGCACTGGCACTCGCGATATCACCATGAAGCAGGCAATCGCTGGCTGCGCGGCGTCGTGGTGCAGTTGTTCGCGAATGCGCGGTGAGTGGGGCGCGCGCTCGGTTGTCGTCGGTCGTGGCGCGGATCACGCGCTCGGAGTGCATCGCGCGCGACGGGATTTGGCGCAAGCATCTGCTTCCCGTCACGCGCATTCCGCGATTCGCCGCATTGCCGTCAGTCATGACGAAAGCACGGCGGATTCCTGCGCACCGCCGGTTGCAACTTCGTCCAGATCGACGCATTGCGCGTAAGCCGGCACCTCGCACGGCCAATGCAGGCGCTCCGCAATACGCCGCCGCAACGCATCCGCGGCAGCGGGTTCGCCATGCGTGATGAAGGTCCGGACGGGGGCGCACTGCATCGTGCCGAGCCACGTGAGGACCTCCGCAGGTTCTTCGTACCCTGGAACAGGCCGCAATCGACCAGCACGCGCCGGCTGCCGTGTTCGATCAGGTACTTCGAGCCGGTCACGGTTTCGGTCGCGCCGAGAAAGGTCAGTTTCATGGATCGCCTCAGCGGGGTCGACGGGACGGTAATTCGATTGCAGCCCGAACCTGCGAGAGACGGTTGACCGAAATCAGCAAGTTGGGGGGATTTGCCGCTGGGCGCCGTTGCGCTCGTTGGCCTCACAGGGCGGCTTGGGCTGGCGCGGCGGGTAGGGCAGATGCAGATTCATCTCAGCGCCCATCGCGCGATCGATGCATCACGTGCGGTGCTGGTGTTCGTCGTTGTTGCGTGAGCGTCCCCGGAGAATGCGGTCAGCCTTCCCTGCATTTTTGAAAGGAAATCGCGGGTTATCGGTAACTACGATAATTTCTATTGCAGATACCTCTCTACTCGCAAAACCGGCCTTCGACTACTGTAGCCGTCACGTTGCTACCGAGGCCATTCATGTCCAAACTCAATATCAAACTACTGGGTCCATGCCTGCTCGCCATTGCGATCGACGCAATGGGATTCGGGCTCGTGTACCCGATCATGGCGGCGATCTTCACCGACCCCCAATCCGGCATCATCGGGGCCGATACGAGTCCGCAACTACGCAATTTCTACCTGGGGCTCGGGTACGGCGTCTATCCATTCTGCATGTTCTTCGGCTCTTCGCTGATGGGTGAGCTGTCCGACGGCTACGGCCGGCGGAAAATCCTGCTGCTGTGCGTGTTCGGCCTGGCGCTCAGCTACTTCCTGATGGCGGTCGGCGCGCTGCTGCCGAGTATCGCGCTGCTGCTGATCGGCCGCGGCCTGAGCGGGCTGATGGCCGGTTGCCAGGGGATCGCGCAGGCCGCGATCACGGACGTGAGCACGCCGGAAACCAAGGCGTACAACATGAGCATCATGTCGATCGCGTTCAGCGCGGGCGTCATCGTCGGCCCCGTGCTCGGCGGCGTCACGTCGGACCGCACGATCGCACCGTTCTTCAACTACGGCACGCCGTTCCTGCTGGTCGCCGCGCTGTCGGTCGTCTGCGGGCTCTGGACGTTCTGGTCATATCGCAACGTGGTCGCGCCGACCGGCAACACGCGCGTGGACCTGCTGATGCCGCTGCGGATCATCTACCAGGCCGGCACGCACCGCCGCGTCGCGTTCCTGTCGATCGTGTTCTTCCTGATGCAGGTCGGCTACGGGCTGTATCTGCAGACGATCATGCTGGTGCTGCAGACGAAATTTCATTACACCAGCTCGCAGCTCGGCCTGTTCAGCGGCCTGATCGGCATGTCCTTCGTGTTCGGGCTGATGGTGATCGTGCGGCTGATGCTGAAAATCTGGAGCGTCGTCGACATCGCGAAGACGGGCCTGCTGATCGCGGGCATCGGGCAAGTTCTGTCGGCGCTGTTTCCGCATGAAAACACGCTCTGGGTGCTCGGCATGGTGGTCGGCTGCTTCGACATGGTTGCATACACCACCATGTACACCGCGTATTCGGACGCGGTGAGCGCGGACCGGCAGGGCTGGGCGCTCGGCGTCGCCGGCTCCGTGATGGCGATCGCCTGGGTCGTGACGGGCTTCCTCACCAACCTGTTGCCCGTGCTCGGCGAGCTTGGCCTGCTGATGGTCGGCGGCCTGAGTTTTGTCCTCAGCTTCGTGATGATGCTGGCGTATGGCCGAAAGTGGTCCGTGCCGATCGTGTCCGTCGGCTCGCGCGCCTACGACTGATGTGTGTTCTACCGGTGCGCGCATCGCTGCCGCGATGCGGCCCGGGCGCGACCTTCGCAGGCTTCGGTGGCCTGCCCGGGCCATCGGCGCCGCGCTGCTTGCTTGCGCGGCGCGCTACATATCGAGCGCGCCGTCCGCAGTTCGCGCCATCACTTTTGGCAGATACTCCTCGATGATTTTCATGACGACCTGTGTCTTCGAAGGGACGGGCCGAGTGACCGGCAGCAGCGCATGCAGGTCGAATCCCGGTACCGTGTAATCCGGCAGCAGCCTGACGAGCCGGCCGGATTCCAGTGCGTCGATGCAGACGTGTTCCTGAAGGACGCCGATACCCGCGCCGTTCAGCAACAGCTCATAGACCGGCCGCCAGTGGCTGGTGCTGATGACGACGTTGATCGGCGTCGGCCGCACCGATTTCGACGAGCTCATCAAGCGAAGCTGGCCGTCGTTGAAGAGCCCCGTGACGCGAATGAATGGATGCCCGACGATGTCGGTCGGTTCCTCTGGCAGCCCGTGCTTTTCGATATAAAGCGGCGACGCGACCAGAACGCGTCGTACGTAACCCAATCGACGCGCGACGAAATTGCCATCGCCGATCTGGCCGAGCCGCAATGAAATATCGACGCCCTCGGTGACGGGGTCGGTGATTTCGTCATTCAGGACGAGATCGATATGGAGCTGCGGATTTTGTTCGCGGATTACCGCGAGGATTTCCGGCAGCACGACTTCGCCGAACCCGTGTGGTGCGGCAATGCGAATGCGCCCACGCACGATGTTGTTGCCGAGCGTGACGACGGCCCGCGCCTCGTCGGCCGCGTCGAGCACGATCTTGCTGCGTTGATAGAACAGAATGCCTTCATCGGTGCACGACACCGCACGCGTGTTCCGGAGCAGCAATTTGACGCCGAGAAACCGCTCGAGTCGATCGACGCGATCGCTAACGGTCGGTTGGCCGAGGCCGAGATCTTTCGCGGCCCTCGATAAATTGCCACGCTCGACTACCCGCACGAAAATTCGCATGGCCGCCAGCAAATCCATAGACCCTCGATAATCAGAAGAATTTAGCTATTCTGGAAGACGACAAAATCGGTTCGCCACATTGTTTTCCGGGACGGGGGGCCAGCCATAGAGCGCATTTGGAATGTCGCAACCAGCGGACACGTGAACACGATCGTCGAAGAAGGAATGCCACCCATCGCCGCCGCCGCGACTCGCGTCACCAGGATCGGTCATTGACGATTACCTCAGCGCGGCACGTGGATGCGCTCCTTGATATGCTTGAGATTGGCCACGATAGTGAAGGTCATGATGACCAACATGGACCATGAGCTCCATTTGCCCACGTGCACTGCCGACCATGCTCCGATCTGATTCGGATAGCGCCATACACCCGCAAAGGTGCTGATGTTTTCGGCCAGCCAGATAAAACCGCCAATGAGAACGAATGCCAGAAGCAAGGGCATCTGGTAGTTTCGATCCAGCGGACGAAACACCACGGTGGTCCGAGCATACAGGCCCAGAGCGCAGGCTGCCAGATACCAGCGATAGTCGCCAATATAGTGGTGGGTAAAAAAGTTGACATAGATAAGCGCTGCGATCAGCGCCGCCATCCAGTGCGGGGGATGATGACGTATGTGCAGATCGAATAGCCGCCAGGCCTGGATGATGTAGCTGCCGACGGCGGCATACATAAAGCCCGAGAACAAGGGCACGCCCCATAGTTTCGTGTAGGCAGGGTCGGGATAAGCCCAGGACTGGATGCTGCCCGAGGTTTTGAACACCTCCAGCGCAAAACCCACGCAATGAAACAGCGAGATGACCTTGAGTTCGTCCAGCGTCTCCAGGTGCGTGCAAACCATGGCCACTTGAATAAGCAGTGCGGCGACTAGTAGTACATCGTAACGCGCCACGCCCCAGAGCCCGGCGCGCGGCGTGGCGAACACCGCCAGGAAGAAAAGCCCCGCGAACAGACAACTACGCGCTTCCTTCAGGCCGAAGAAGAAAAACTCTCGAACAAAGCGCCTGAATCCATCCAGCCTGCCGGGTAACGGCGGCGCCATGAGCCATTCGTCCAAGGCGTTCAGACGAGGGCGGGATGCGCGCGGCGAGCATTGAATCGAATTGGAATGGGGCATAGATGGGGGAAAGGCACTGAAGACAGGTCGAGTGTGAGCTGTGCATCATGCCCACAAAGCACCTAGCATCAAATTCGCTCAGAATAACGAGGCAGCCAGTATGATAGTCGCTCCACGCTTTCCAATCCTGTTATCCCGGCCTCGTGCCCGCTACCGCCTCAGAAACTACGCACTGTGACGCGCTTTCGTGGTGCAAGAACTCCGCTTTCCAAGCTTCGTGCCTATCGTCGACGTGACCGGTCATTCGTGTCGTTCACCGGACAATATGGTATTCGTCATCGAATGCTTCGAGACGGCGCCGGCCAACTTCGACACAGCCGATGTCATTGATTTGCAAAACCAATTTAATTTTACATAATGCTGAGACTGGGAACATCAGCGCGGATTGGCGCTGATTGCGCGGGCGAGGGAGCGCCGGCTAGCCCGACCATAACCACGGCTATCGCTGCCGTGGCCGCCGCTCCCGTCGCTTTTCCCCATGCGTTCTCCCACACGCGGCGCGCACGCGCGTCCGTCGCGCTCTCTGCCTTGCACGCGGCAATTACTTCGAGTGGATCGAGGTCGAGCAGATCGGCCGCCCGGATTGCCGTCGCCTCATCAAACACGGAAAGACCGTTGCGGTAACGGCTGACTGCGGCACGCGTCACGCCCAGCATTTTCGCCGCCGCATAGTCGGACGGCAGGTCAAGGCGCTTCTTCAGCGCGTCCAGATATTGGATTGTTGTTTTCATACACCCTCCCTGTTGACTTCACCCGATGTCAAGGCTAGTGGAACGTAACATACTCCGCAACGTTACATCGACATTGACACGTTACAGTTGGTGAGACTATTCTTCCGATCACTCGCCCCAAACGCGCCCCCGTTTTCACCCATCCCAACGGCGCTGGACGGCCATCCAGCAAGGCGCGGGGCGAGGTTTCTTTCGGGGATGGGTTAGACAGGGGATGCGGCAATGCGCAAAAAATCGTTACAAATTTGTGGGGTTCGAACAACGGCACTCGGCGGGTTCACGCTCGAGGGGCCGTACTTCCGCCGCCGCTCGCGCGTTGCGCGCGTCGTGGACGCGTTTTTCCACTGGCTGGGGGCGTGACCATGACGACCCTAGCCGACTACATGCATGAATCGATCTCGATCTATGCCGAGAACCCGACCGAAGCCGATCCGCACGCCATCGCGTGCTTGATCCTGCCCGCCGACGCGACGAAGTTCGAAAAGGGGGTTGTGGCGAACGCCGTTGAGGCGTGGGCGCGCGCCTACGTGGCGAGGTACCCGCAATGACCGACTCCATCGTGATGGCGCTGCTCGGCCTGATGCTGCTGGTCGGCCTGCTGGTCGGGATCCTCATCGGGGCCGCTATCGTGGCCCATTGGCCGGACGACAAATCATGAGCACGTCGGCCGCCTTCGCTGAAATCGGCTACCGCGTCGAGGATGGTGATATCGGCTACGCGGGATCGTCCCACCTGTCATACGTCGCGCGCCAAGTGCCGCGCGTCGCGCACATTCGCGCGACGGCGGCCGGCGACGCTGAGCTGGCCCGGATCCGGGCGCTGCTTTCCAAACACCGAACGGACCAACCACGGCGCGCGCCGGCTCGTTCGGCATCCCTCGTTACGGCGCGTGCTGTTTTCTTTCAGGAGTCTTAAAAATGTCGAAGGCATGGGATACGGCCGTCATCAAGGCTGACGCGAATCACCCGGACAAGGGCCGCGCGGGCGTCGTGCAGGCGGTCGAGCGCAATATGGACGGCACGGACAAGGTGCTGACGATCCGTCTGGACGAACTGCCGGACGGCTCGCCCGCGAAGATCGTCAACGCGACGCCGGACGACGTCATTGTCCACAACGTGAACTGATCATGAGCGGCGCTTTCATCGGTTCGCGATTCCGCACGGGCGACAGCGTGCGGATCGATGCGCGCGGCGAGTTCTACTCGTACTGCGACGGATGGCGCGGCAAGGTGGCGCAGGTCGGCCCGAAAGACGCGAACGCGTGCCACTGCTCGATCCCGGGCGGACACGCGCTGGTCGAGGTCGTGAACGGTGATGCGCCGCTGCACCTGATCGTCCCGGACAACGAACTGGCGTTCGATCTCTGATGACCTACAGCCGCCTGTCGTCGGACGAAGAATGGAGCGCGTCGCGCGTCGCGGGGCTCCCGCCGCGCTGGCGCGATCGCATCCTCGGCCAGTACGACGAGCGGCGCGCCGGCGGCGACCGGCGCGAATCCAACCTGTTCCTGCTTTCCCTCACCGAACAACTCGACGCCGTGCGCCTGCCGCTCGGCGCGAACGACGGCGTGATCTGCGATCGCGCGGGCGTGCTGGCGGCTGAGTGCGCCGCGCTCGCGGAGCTGTACCACGAACCCCGCGCGGCGCGCGAAGCGATGACGCGCATAGTTGAGGCGCACCAGTGCGACGCGCCGGAGCCGGAGCGCATCGACCCGCGCACGGGCGAAATCAAGGGCGTGCGCGACGTGCCGGCGGTGAAGCGCATGACGGACGCGCTCTGGTGGCGTCGCGCGCTGCGCCGCATGCACGCGCGCCACGTCGAGGCGGCGGCTATCTCGCTCGGATACGTCAACGCGGCGCGCGACATGTACGTGAGCGAAGAATCGCTCGGGCGCCGGACGCAGCAGCGCAAGCGCAATGCCGCGATGCTAGAGCAGACCATCGCGCGCAACGAGCAGGGCGACGAATTCACGCTGGCCGAGCTCGCCGCGCGCGGCGTCGCGAACAAGGCGATCCGGCGCGCCGAACTGATGACGCGCATTGCCGGGTTCGAGCAGATCGCGCGAGACATGGGGCATGTCGGCCTGTTCTTCACGATCACCTGCCCGTCGCGCATGCACAAATGGCGGAAGGCTGGCGACAAGGCCCGCGCGAATCCGCTGTACGACGGCACGAAGCCGAACGAGGCGCAGGCGTATCTGGCGCGCATGTTCGCGCGGCTGCGGGCGAAGCTGCAGCGCGTCGGGCTGCAGTGGTACGGCTTCCGCATTGCAGAGCCGAATCACGACGGCACCCCGCACTGGCACGTGCTGGTGTTCTTCGCGCCGGGCTGGCGCGGCGACGTGCGCCGGGCGGCGCTGCCGCGCGTGTGCGCGATCGTGCGCGGCTACGCGCTGCAGGACTCGCCCGACGAGCGCGGCGCGAAGAAGCACCGCGCGGACTTCGAGCCGATCGACTGGAACAAGGGAAGCGCGGCGGGCTACGTCGCGAAATACGTATCTAAAAACATCGACGGCTATGCCGTGGGGGATGACCTGTATGGAAATCCGGCGCTTGAATCGTCGGCGCGCGTCGAAGCTTGGGCGTCGACGTGGCGCATCCGGCAGTTTCAGCAGGTCGGCGGCCCGCCGGTCACGGTATGGCGCGAGCTGCGCCGTGTTGCCGAACTTCCTGAGGGCGCTCCAGCGGAACTGGCGGCCGCGCACCGCGCCGTCAACAAGATGGAAAGTGCAACGGGCGAGGCGAAGCCGGCATCGTGGGCTGAGTTCATTCAAGCGAACGGCGGCATCCATGCGCCGCGTGATGCCCGTCCAGTACAACTCGCGAAAGAGTGGGACTCGCGCGAGGGCAGGTATGGCGAGCCGCTCGGGCAGGTAGTGCGCGGCGTGCGCGCGATGGGGTGGGTCACGTATCGCGACGGCATCGTAGGCGATCGGCGCAAGCTCGTTACGGTGCTGGTGGAAAGCGTGCGCCACGCATGGGAAATCGTCTCGCGTCGAGTGAGCGAGGGTGTTCACGCGGGCATCGCCCGCGCTTGGACTTGTGTCAATAACTGTACGCGCGGCGATGCTGCCGATGACGACGGGATAGCGGATTGGCTTTCGGATTATGAAAAATCAGGGCGATACGGCGGGTTCGCCGTCTGCTGAGTGGCAAAAACCGGTGGAAGTGGCACGAATCGCGGCAGCGCGGCGGGAAGCGCGCGCGCTGCGCTCGCTGTTCGATCGGCTGACGCCGGTTGAGCGGATGCTCGCGGCGAAGCAAATCGACGCCGTGAGGCGGCTGGTGGAAGCGGTAGAGGCGATCTAGATCAACACGGGGGAACCATGCGAGTGAAACCGAAAAAACAAGTCATCGGAACGGCGAAGTGCCACTGCTGCGGGCGGGATATCCCGGTCAAGCAAAACGAAATCGGCACGCTGGATATGTCGTGCGGCTGGTGCGATCTGCCGATGTACGCGAAGAAGGGAACGGAGGCGAACAAGCGCCTGATGGAGCGCGTGACGCTGTTCGAGGCAGGGCCGATCGCGCAGCCGGTCGCGGATTCGGTGCCGGGTGCGCCCGATGTGGTCGTGGAGGAGCGGCCCGCGCGGGCCGCGACGCGCTCGGTGTTTGACGTGCTGGCGGGGCGGCAATGATCGACGGCGAACAGTTGGACGTGGGCGGCGGCTTCGCCGCGCTCGATGGCGTGGCGGCCGGGATCGATGCGGAGGCCGCGGCGACGCTGAATCCAGGTGCCGCGGCGGAAGCGGCTGCGGCCGGGCCGGATTACGCGCGCGGCGCGGCCGGAATGGTCGAGCTGGTGTCGTCCATGCTGGACGGATACGCGCCGGGCGCGGGCTGGTCGGAAAAGCAACGCGCGCTGATGGCGGCCAGCATCGCGCCGGTGCTGGAAAAGTACGGCTGGGATATCGAGGGAACGATGCCGTGCGAACTGATGGCGCTCGCCGTGTGCGGGCCGGCGCTCTACCAGTCTGCGAAGGTGGTCGCGCTCAAGATCCAGACCGACCGGCTCGCGCTGGCGCGCGCCGCGCGCGGGCTGGACGATCCGCACACGGTGCGCGGTGGCGAGCAGCCAGCGAGCGCGGCCGACGCGCTGCGGCAGGCGACCGGGCAAACGCCCGTTTTCCCGGACATTTGATGGCGACGAAACGGAGAACGGCATCGCAAATGCCGACCTACGGCGTTGAGGCGAAGGCGCACATTGAGGCGGTGCTAGGCGCGACCGGAAGCGGCAAGTCGAGCTACGTCAAGCGGCTGATGGAGCGCGCGCGACCGCGCCGGCTGATCGTGTTCGATCCGGACATGGAGTGGGGCGCGTTCGGCACGGTGGCCACTCGAGTGGCCGATGTGCTGGAAGGCTTCAAGGCGGCGCACCCGGACGGCGCGTGCCGCGTCGTGTTCCACCCATCGCCTGACCCGGCCGTGGCCGTGCGGCAGTTCGACGCAATCTGCCGGATCGCGTTCGCGGCCGAACGGCTGACGTTCATCGTGGACGAGCTGAAACTGGTCACGACGCCTTCGCGCTCGCCGGTAGGGTGGGGCATGCTGACCGGTCGCGGCCGAAAGCGCGGCATCGTCATCTACGGCCTGTCGCAGCGGCCGGCGTCGATCGACAAAGACTTTCTCGGAAACTGCAACTTCGTGCGCACCGGCCGCCTGACCTACGACAACGACGTGAAGGCCGTAGCGCGCGCGCTGCGCGTGCCAGAGGATGACGTGTCCAACCTGCCGGACTTGGCATGGATTCGCCGCGACATGGCGACCGGCGAGACAAAGCGCGGCTAACCCATTAGACCGCGACCCATAGACCGCGCTTCGGCGCGGTTTTTTTATGCCAGCTCGGCCGTGGTCTAGGCGCGACACCACGCAAATATTTTTGGTGCCATTTCTGGCACTTCGGACGCGCCCTATAGGTCGCGTCCCATAGGTCGCGGATTCGTGGTTTTCGGCCCCCCGCATTGAGCATTGAGGCTCACAGACGGGCCGCATGGGGCGGCTCACTTCGGAGAGTCGAAACCATGAAAGACCTGCTCAAGGCCTACGCGATGTTTCTCGCGATGAACGCCGTGACGAAAATCGTCATCCGCCCGGTCGCCACGTCGCTGAACGTGCCGTTGCTCACGACCATCGTTTCCTAAGGGGCCGGCATGCTTCTCGTCAAAAACGTCCCCTTTACGAACGTCGTCGCGACCGGCACGGCAACCGTCAACCTTCCGGTTGGCATGTCGTACAACAAGATCATTCTCGCGCTGGGCGGCACCACGTTCACCAAGGCGATGATTACCGGTATCCGCGTGAAGCTGAACGGCAAGATCATCGTCAACGCGATCGGCTCGCGCCTCGATCTGATCAACCAGTATCGCGGCCTCACGGCCTCGGCCGGCTTCCTCACCATCGACTTCACGGAACCCCGTGCCAAGACGATGACGGAACAGTATGTCGGAAACCTCAACACGGCAAAGGGCGTCTCGTCGCTGACCGTCGAGGTCGATATCTCGGGCGCGACTGCGCCGACGCTCGATTCCTACGCGGAACTCGGGCCGCCGGCCCAGCTCGGCGTGCTGGCGAAGCACATTCCGTTCACGGGCTCGTTCGCGGCATCGGGCAAGTTCCCGATGAAGCTTATCGATATCACGAACCGTGGCGCGATCATCAAGCGCGTGCATTTCGCGCACGGCGGCAACCTCACGGCCCTCGAAGTGAAGAAAAATGGCATCGTGATCTGGGACAACGTCACGACGGCGGTCAACTCGTTCTGGCAGGGCGAGTATCAGAAAACCGCGCAGACGAACCTCTACAGCTACGACCCGTGCGCGGACAACAACTACGCGAACGCCGTCAAGACGGCGGACGCGACGGCGCTGGAGTTCAACCCGACGTTCTCGGCGGCCGACACGGTGACGGCGGTGGTCGAGGTGCTGGATATCCTGAGCAACATGTAAGGGCCGGGGGCGCGCGGGCCGCTTGATTGCGCTGCCCCGCGCGCCATTTTTTCGACACCTACAGGAAACGCCTCATGGATCCCATCGCAGACCCCATCATTTTCGACCCCTCGCAGCTCGGCGTGGGCGGCAATACCTACGGTTTCTCGATTGGCGACTCGTCAGTCGGGCCGCAGTCGGACGGCACGAACATCGTGCCGGCAACCGGGCAGGCGATCACGGGCGCGGATCAAGCCGGCTATGGCGCCAGCTACGCGCCGCAGGTGTTCGGGCTGCTGTCGCAGGGCTTGGGCGCATTCACGGGCATCTATACGAATGGTCAAAACCTCGATTACCGCCGCTACGAAGCCACGCAAGCGGGGCTTGTCGCGCAAGGGCAGGCGGCCAGTTCCGCCGCCGCCGCGCAGATCAACGGCTCGCAGAGCAATCGGACCATCCTGATTCTCGGCATATTCGCGGTGATTGCGCTCGCGATCCACAAGGGCTGATCGATGAACGGCACCAACCCGGCAATGGGTCTTGCCTACTCGAACCCGTACAGCGCTGCGGCGATGGCGGCCGGGCAGGCGCTGTCGTCGCTGCTCGGCGGCGGCGGCCCGCAGACGTCATCGAATGCGCCGTTCAACCCGTTCACGGCGGACGACTCGGGCTGGTCGGTCAACTTCGGCAGCGGTAGCGCGAACGCGACAGCGAACCCGGTTTCGACGCTGGCGCAAGGGCTGGCCGGCGGCGTCGGCGGCCTCACGGCGGCAGCTACTGGCGCGTTCGGTGATCCGCTGGTGCTGCTCGCGGTCATCGGCCTCGCCATCGTGGTGATGCGGAAAAAATGAAAAAGATCGCGGCGCACGCCGAACGGATCACGGACGCGCACCGCGCCGAAGTCGCGGCCGCGTTCGACGCGTCGCCGCGCGATCGCGCGCGCACCGATACGAGCGACGGCATGGTCGACGCGGCGGACTGCCTCGACGGCGCCACGTTCTTTCGCGTGCTCGATGACGGCGTGCCGGTCGCGTTCTACGTGCTGCGGCTGCGCGTGCGCGGCGAGCGGCGCGAAGCGGAGATTGTGCTTGCGCACGGCCGCGCGGATTTCGATCTGGTCGCACACGTGCTGCCGCTGATCGAACGACAGTGCGCGATGGTCGGCTGCGCCAGTGTGCGCGTGCAGACGCGGCGGGGCGGGCTGGTGCGGAAACTCGAAAACTGCGGATACTCGCGCGCCTCGGTGGTGCTGCGGAAGGAATTGAAATGATCAAGCGACCCGAACAGATTCGGTTGCTCGCGATGGGCTTGCCGGACACGCCGGCGAACCGATCGGACAGCAACCAATCAGCCAGCAGCACGCAGAACAATTACAACGACCGACGCAACGCCGTGCAGGGCGGGGCCGCGATCAGCGGCGACAACAACACCATGTTCACGTCGATCGTGGCGACGGATCAGGGCGCAGTGCAAGCCGGCATCGGCGCGGCGCTCGGCGGTGCCGGCGTCGCGGGGCAGGTCGCAACGAGCGCGCTCAACGCGCAGGGTGCGCTGGCGCTCGGCGCGATCAACGCAAACGGCGCGGTATCCACTGCGGCAACGTCGAGCATGGGGGACGTGGCGAAAAGCACGATCGCGGCGTCGAACCATCTGGCGGACGTGGGCCTGTCGATGCTGCAAACGAGCACGGCGCTCGCGGACCATCTGACGGGCGGATTTAACCAAGCGACGCAGGCCGTCACGGGCATCGCGTCGCAACTGGCGCAAACGCAAGTCGCCGCGGCGAACGACAACCGCTATCTGATCGCGGCCGGCATGGCTGTCGTGGCGATTGTCGGGGTCATGGCGTTCTCCAAGGGCAAGGCCTGACATGCAGAAATTCGATTTCACGGCGCCGGCCAGCGGCGCTCCGCAGCAGGTCAACGCGCCGGGGCGATACCTGAAATACGTCACGGGCAACGCGGGCGGCAACGATACCGGCCTGATCGTCACGCCGGGCGGAAAGCCGGGCAGCAAGATTTTGTTGTATCCGGGGCAGGCGATCACGTTGCCGCCAGACGGCACGGCCGGCCCGAACGCGTGGACGATCGCGAACGCGGTGGGGCAGGGGCAGATTGCCGGCTCGGTGGTCATCGGAAACGGCCGCATCGATGACAACACGCTGCAGGGGACCGTCGCAGTCGTGGACGGCAGCAAGGCGCGCACGATGGCGAACAACGCCTATGTGGGGTTCACGTCCATCGCTGCGGTATCGGGGCAATTCAGCCGCGTCCAGCTCTGGAACCCGGCGAACAACCCGAACCGGATCGTGCTGCGCGCGCTGCTGCAGATGGGCTCGGGCAACGTGGCGGATTCGCTGTTGCTCTACGGGCAGACGGCGGCGCTCGCGACGCTTGGGCAGCAGGGGCAGCCGAAGCTGCTCGGCGGGACCGCGAGCCTTGCGTCCATTCGCAGCGATTCCACGGTCACGGGGCCGACTGTCGCGGCGGCAGACCTGCTTTTCGGACTGTCGACCACGGTCACCATCGCAGGGTGGACGCCGACGGAGCCGATGGTGATTCCGCCGGGATTCGGCCTGACGGTGTGGAGCTCGATTACGAACCTCGGCATCGGGGCGGCGTTCGAGTGGTACGAGGAACCCAACGTATGAACGCGCCGGGGCCGCTGTACATCATCGCGGCGGGCGCGCTCGCGGCGGCGGCCTATGTGGTGTGGGCGAACGACGGTGCGAGCGTCACATACGACCCGAACGCGGTAGACGGGGGCAGCGCAACCGATACCGGCGGCGGCTTTTTCACGGACATGGTGAGCAACTTGAACTCGAGCGTACAGAACGCATTCACGGACCCGGCGTCAGCCCTGAGCAACACGAACGTACAGGCGTTCCTGCGCATGGTGCGCGTGGGCGAAGGCACGTCGGGGCCGAACGGATACAACACGCTGTTCGGGGGCGGCCAGTTCTCGGACATGTCGCGCCATCCCAACGTGAAGGTGACGCGCAACGGCTACACCTCGACGGCGGCCGGCGCGTACCAAATCCTCTACTCGACGTGGCTGGAAGCGCAAGCCGCGCTCAACCTGCCTGACTTCTCGCCGGCGTCGCAAGACCTTGCGGCGTGCTGGCTGATCAAGCGGCGCGGCGCGCTCGCGGACGTGCAAAACGGCGCGGTCGCGACGGCGATCGGGAAGTGCAACAAGGAATGGGCGAGTCTCGCCGGCAGCCCCTACGGGCAACCGACGCTGTCACTCGCGCAGGACGAAACCAACTTCGCCGCATACGGCGGGGTGCAAACGGACGCAGGGACGAGCGTATGAAACTCGACAAGACGGGCCTGATTCTGGTGGTCGGCGCGGCGGCCGTGCTGTATGCGGTCGCGCGCAAGTCAACGAAGGCCGGAGCGCCGGCGAGCGGCGGGCAAGGTGCCATCGGCAGCAGCGCGGCGCCGTTCTGGTCGAACGTCATCAGCAACATCGGCGGCGCACCGATCGCGACGACGGGCGCGACCGCCGGCGGCATGCAGTTGCCGGGCGGCGTCACGGTGTTCGGCAACGGCACATTCGACGCGGGCGGCATCTACGTCGACCCGGGTCAGGTGACGTACAACAGCCAGACGGGACAGGTGCAGGAGTCGCCTTTCTCGGGCATGTACAACATCCTCGCTCCCAACACTTATGGGTTCTGACGCATGAAAACCGACCACTTGATCGCGCTGTTCGTCGTGCTGTGGGCGTGGGACCGACACAACCGCTCAGCAGCCGGCCCCAGCGCATGGAGCGCGGCACAAGCCGCGTTTCAGCGGGAAGAAGCAAACTTCGCAGCGATGGAAGGCACCAACTTCACACAAAGTCTGTGGGACCCGGTCAGCGGGCAACCGGCGTACATGTTCGGGACGATCGACGCACCGGGCGGTGATTCCGTCGCGGGGCCGCAGTCGTACTCCGGCGTATTCGGACACATGTGATGAGCCCGAAAACCGCACTCATGCTTACGGGCGTGCTGACGCTGATCGGCGTGGGCGTGTACATCGATCGAAAGTACACCCAAGCGGGCGGGGCGACCGGCATCGCGTCGAACGTCGCATCCGTCATTTGGGACAACGCGGCCGGCGCCGCGGCGTCGGCGGGCTCGTCGCTGCTGGTCGACATGTCCTCGTTCGCGAACGATCGCATGCAGCAGCAGCAGGCGCAGTTACCGCAGGTGCAGCAGGGCATCAACATGCCGTTTCCAACCTCGGCGTGGGACATGATCCCGGCCGGACTGTAGTAGAACGAACCACACGGAGATTGATCGAGATGAGCGCATTTTTCGCACGACTGCAGGAACCCTCAACGCACGCGGCGCTGGCCGGTCTGTCGGCCGTCGCAACGCAGGTAGCAGTCGCCAATGGCGCCGATCCGCACGTCGTCGGCATGGTCGGAACCGCACTGTCGAGCCTGTTCGGGCTGCTCGGCGTGTTCCTGTCGGAAGGCAGGGCCACCCCGGCGCAGGGCCAATGATGGATGCCGCGCTGCTGGTGCAGATCGGCGGGCAGGTCGCGGCGTCGCTGATCGCCTACGGCGCGGTGCGCGCAGACCTGCGCAACATGAAAGAACGTCTCGCGACGCTCGAAAAGCTTCTGCTCGACCACTTGACCAAAGGAGCCGCACATGGCAACTCGTAAGCGTAAGACGGCGCACAAGCGCCACCACAAGACCCCGGCGCGCAGCAAGCGCACGGGCCGATTCATCAAGCGATAACGGAGAGGACATGCCGAAAATCGAATGGAAGTCGGCCGCCATTGGCGCGGCGCTGATGTACGGCTTCGTGTGGTGGAAGCTGCACAAAGGTGCGGCCGCAACACCCGCGGCGTGAAGAAAACCCGGCCTGAGCCGGGTTTTTTTATGGGTGGTGAAGGCCGAACCGACGGGACAGGTGCGCGCGGCGCTCGATGTGCCGCGCGATGGTGGAATCGAACGTGCCGGCGAGTTTGGCGGCACGCACCTTGCCGGCTACGTCCCAAAGCCGAACGTAGCGGTTGAAGGACCGTTCGCTGGACATGTACGCGGGCGCGAGCGCCGCGACCCATAGCCTCACGTCGTCCAACGTGACAATGACTTCCCCGAATAGGTCTAGCATGGCGGTGCGTTCTTCGATCCCAATACATGGGATGACGGCGTGGCGCCGATTGTTGTAATAGGTGGAAATACGGGTCAGGCGAAAACGGGGAAAAGGCCGTCGTTGGCCGCCCGTTGGGCGCGACGCCTATTTGACATAATGCTGATGATCGAATTTTTTGTTTGTAGCGGCTAAGTTGTAATGTCCGCTTCTGGCTAAGTTCAAATGTCCGCTTTTCGACCCATCGTAAGCTGACCGGCCGCTGGGAATCCAGCGCTGGAGGCTTCGATGGCTGCAACGGAACGGATCACGATGACGATGTGCGAGCTGGACAGGTTCAAGGTCATTCAGGACGTGGCGGACGGTAAGCTCCAGCCGTGGCGCGCGGCCGAACGACTCGGGTTGACGACGCGGCAGATCCGGCGACTGGTCGGCCGATTGCGTGAGCACGGGCCGCAAGGTCTCGTGTCGCAACGGCGCACGAAGCCCAGCAACAACCGACTGGATAGCATGATGACTGATCGGGTGCTGTCGATCATCCGGGATCGCTACGCCGATTTCGGACCGACGTTGGCCTGCGAGAAGCTGTACGAATGCCACGACATTCGGCTGGCCAAGGAAACGGTTCGCAAGCTGATGACCGACGCTGGCCTATGGGTGCCGCGCCGGCAACGCCCGCCCAAGGTCTATCAGCCGCGAGCACGACGCGCGTGCCTGGGCGAACTGATCCAGATCGACGGCTGCGATCATCGGTGGTTCGAGGAACGGGCGCCGGCCTGCACGCTGCTGGTGTATGTGGACGACGCGACGAGCCGGCTGATGGGGCTGCACTTCACGCAGACCGAATCGACGTTCAGCTACTTCGAGGCGACGCGTGCGTACATCGAGCGCCACGGCAAGCCGAGTGCGTTCTATAGCGACAAGTACAGCGTGTTCCGCAATACAACGCCGGGCAAGACTGGTAATCGGGTGACGCATTTCGGTCGAGCGATGTACGAGCTGAACATCGACACGTTTTGCGCAAACAGTAGTCCGGCCAAGGGGCGAGTCGAGCGAGCACATCTGACGTTACAGGATCGCTTGGTCAAGGAGATGCGACTACGCGGGATCAACACGGTGGCCGACGCTAACGCTTACGCGCCCTCCTTCATGGCTGCTTACAACGCGCGCTTCGCAAAGCCGCCGAAGAGCGACTTCAATGCACACCGGCCGCTGCGCGCCGATGAGAATCTCGACTTGGTGCTGACGTGGCGCGAGCCGCGGAAAGTCACGAAGTCGCTGACGGTGCAGTACGACCGAGTGATGTATTTGCTGGACGATACGCCGGAGAATCGGAAGCTGATCGATCGAACGATTGAGGTTTGGGAGTACCCGGACGGGCGCATCGAACTCCGAACAGAGGGTCGCGTGTTGTTCTGCAGGCAGTACGACCGGCTGGCCGAGATCGATCAAGCCGCTGTTATCGAACACAAGCGCCTGAGTCATGTGCTCCAGGTTGCTCAGGCGATCCAGGCGCAACGCGATAACAGCAGGATCGGTAAAGCTCCATCCAGAACGCATCGAGGCGACTCGACCAAGACGAACCGCAACACCTCTCAGCCGAACAAAAAGAAGCAGCGTGAGTTCACGCAGGCCGACGTCGAGAAAGTGATCGTGGATCTCGCTGAACGCAGACAGAACCAACAGCCCGCACGCAAACCTGGCCGTCGGTCTGCAAGGGACAGCGACGCAAGCGTAAGCACCCTGCCCGTTCAGGATCCACTCTTCGACACTGCGTGATCTGTAACCCAAGAGAAACACACCTCAAGCCCGCAAACCCGGACATTTCAACTTAGCTGGGAAGCGGACATTTGAATCTGGCCTAGACATTGTTTGTAGTGGCTAGATTGAAATGTCCGCTTTGGGGCTGCGTAGGCTGACCGGCCGCCGGGTGTCCGGCGCCGGAGGCTTCGATGGCTGCAACGGAACGGATCACGATGACGATGCGCGAGCTGGACCGATTCAAGGTGATTCAGGACGTGGCGGACGGCAAGCTCAAGCCATGACCTGCGGCAGAACGGCTGGAATTGACGACGCGGCAAGTTCGCCGGCTGGTCGCCAGGGTTGCTATTTGCGTCCGGTGAAGCCGGCTCTGGCAGGACACCTTTCGCGACCGCGGTGGCGTAGCGAGCAGCCTGAGCGTCGTGTTGCGCATGCAGATTAGCCGGTTCGATATCGTGCGCCGACGGTCGCGCCCCGCGAGCCGTAACGGCATCAGGTACTCTCGTCGAACGCTCCGTGAAATTCCAGTTCGGCATTTGCGCGCGTTAAGTTCGAACGTCACGCCAACCGCATCGTTTCCGCGGCGAATGGTAATTATATATCGTATTATGATATATAAAGATGACTGACTAAATGACCCGGATGTTGTGGCAGACATCCGCAGCTCGCTGCTTGCCGGAACCTGTCGCGGGGCGTATGGTTTATTTCTCTATCACCCTTTTCCAGGGGATATCAAAATGGCTGCCATGCAATCCGCGGCCACGCCCATCTCCGACGAGGAAGCCCGGCGCCAGTTGCACCGCGCCGTCATCGCCAGCACGATTGGCACGACGATCGAATGGTATGACTTCTTCCTCTACAGCACGGTCACCGGCCTGGTCTTCGCAAAGCTGTATTTCCCGCAATCCCATCCACTCGTCGGCACGCTGCAGGCGTTCTTGATCTATGCCGTCGGCTTTGTCGCACGGCCGGTCGGCGCGGCGATCTTCGGCAATTACGGCGACCGCATCGGACGCAAGGCCACGCTGATCGTGACCCTGTTGCTGATGGGATTCGCCACGTTCGCCGTGGCATTCGTTCCGACCTACGCTGCGATCGGTATCTGGGGCGCCGTTATCCTCACGGTACTGCGCTTCATCCAGGGCGTCGGCGTGGGCGGCGAATGGGGCGGCTCGGTCCTGATGTCGATGGAGTGGGCGCGCACCAATACGCATCGCGGCTTCGTCGCGTCGTGGCCGCAATTCGGCGTGCCTGCGGGGTTGTTCCTCGCCAACCTTGCCGTGCTGGCCATGAGCTGGTTTTCCGGCCGCGCCTTCCTCGAGTGGGGCTGGCGCGTGCCGTTTTTCCTCAGTATCGTGCTGGTTGCGATCGGGCTCTATATCCGTCTGAATATTCTCGAGACGCCGATCTTCGCGAAGCTGCTGGCCGAGCGTCGGATCGAGAAGACTCCAATGCTCGAAGTGCTGCGCAAGCAGCCGAGGGATATCGTGCTGTCGGCGTTTGCGCGGATGGCCGAGCAGGCGCCGTTCTATATCTATACGGCGTTCGTGTTCACTTACGGAATCACGGCGCTGGGCGTCACGCGCGAACTGCTGCTGGCGGCGGTGCTGGTCGCATCCGTCGTCGAGTTCTTCACCATTCCGCTGTTCGGGCACGTGTCGGATCTGATCGGGCGGCGGAGGATGTACATGATCGGTGCGGCTACCGCCGGCGTATTCGGATTCGTCTACTTCGCAATGGTCGATAGTCGGTATCCGGTGTGGATCTTCACGGCTATCGTATTGTCGCTGGTCCCGCATTCGATGATGTATGGACCGCAGGCTGCATTGATTGCCGAGTCGTTCACGGGGCGGTTGCGGTATAGCGGTGCGTCGATGGGCTATCAGCTCGCTTCCGTCGTTGCCGGTGGCCCGGCACCGCTGATCGCAACGGCGCTGTTTGCCTACTACCACTCGGGGTATGCGATCGCGGCGTACGTGCTGGTGTGTGCGGTGCTGAGCGTGGTCGCCGCATCGAAGCTCGGGGACTATACAAACAAGGATATTTCGCGAGAATACGACGACGCCGGGGCGGATCATGGGCACGCGCCGCCGGTGACTTGACGAATTCGCCGGTTCAGGCAAGCGATGACGACGACAGCCGCATCCCATGGCGTCACGGGCGCATCGCGGCTCCCCGGAACGGATGTCGGATTTTCATAAGTTATCCTGACTGCAGAGTCAAACGACGGGACGATCGTCGACTTTCTCAATGCGATGCCAGCCTCAAGCACGATCAGCGTTATCAGGCATAGCCTGGGCGAGGACCTGGCATCGGCGCATGTCTTGTAGCTCAGCGCCCTCTTCCTTGGCGTCAACAGTCAAAGCGACGGTCGGAATCTCCGAGCGGGCGGTTCGTTGCAAGGTGTCCTGCGTTACCGTCTCGCGCAAGTGGTGGTCAAGCGCCGGCGTGTCACATTCAAAACCGATTTGATCATGTGCTTCGGCGAGCGCGGCCACCGTCAGTTGCGAACCGGTAGTTCGTTACGCAGTAGTTGGTCGTAACGATCGAGTGAGCGATCAGCCCGCTCCGTTGCCCAGTCGGCACGCCAAGAAGTCTCTCCGCACTGCGGAGAGAATTCGGCCGCCGCGGCCCAAACGCCATCGGGGCCCGCCCGTGCCAGGTGAAGGATATCGGCTCAGATCGGCTGAAACCTGGCAGCAGCCTTCAGCCGAGCACGGGCGGCCGGAAAAGGCTGTTGCCCGCGGCACGCCTGACGGGCAAAGGTGCCACATCGCTCGTTGATCTTCGTCAACGCCGCGGTATTCGCGCGCTTTGATCGCGCGCGGCGCGTGATCAATATTGAGGTGACGATCCAGGTTTTCATGGGCGCCGTCGGAGTACGGACGTGAGCCGCCGGGTCGTTCGCTACCGCTGTGGAGGTCGAAATGCCATTGCTCGGGCCGCGTAGCGCCGTAACCGTCATTCGCCGGGAACACGAACAGTTGTCTACCGTGATCGACGGCATGCGGCGCTTTGTCCATCTGCTTGTTGCCGGCGCGCCCGTTCCGGGCCTCATCGTGCTTCGGGCAATGCTTTATTACATCAGGGAATACCCGCAGCAGATACATCATCCCAAAGAGGATCTCTACCTGTTCAGGCCATTGCGGGATCGAACCGACGAGTTCGACAGCGTCCTTGACGAACTGGATGCTCAGCACGAAAGAGGCGACATGAAGCTGCGAAGTCTGGAGCATGCGCTGACGCGCTACGAGTTGAAGGGTGCCTCCGCGCTTCGTACGCTGGGCGCGCTGATGGACGAGTATGCGGAGTTTTATGCAGACCATCGGTGTCTGGAAGAGACACTGATCCTCCCGGCCGCCGAACGTCTGTTGACGAGGGACAACTGGGCCGGGATCGACGCCGCCTTCGGAGCAAATCGCGATCCGTTCGAAGACGAAAGGCTCGAGGGCGATCTGGAAAGATTGTTCTCGATGATCGTCCAGGCGATCCCGGATCGGGAGGCGAGCTAGCACCGAAATCCGCCCGGTCACGCGCGCCGGGAGTCGATAATGGTTACCAAGGGCTCAAGCCGCTGCGCGACGGCTTTCGCTTTATCGGCGCCCGGTATGTGCGCCACGGCTGTCATGACCGGCGCATTTGCGCGCGTCCCGCGCCGCTGAACGCGTCAGAATCGGCACACCGTCCCACGCTTCGACGTTGCTCCCGGTATCGCGACGACGATGGTGCTTGACGAAGGTCAAACCGGAAAAACAGCGCAAGCGAAAAATTGCCGCAGGTACGTTCGCCGGTTCCCATCGGGAGGCATTCATGAGCACAACGACTTCCCCCCTCCAGCCAGCCCCCGCTCCCCAACGGGTGCTGATCGCCATCGACGGTTCTACCGCATCCGCTCATGCACTCGCGTATGCCAAAGCTTTCGCTCCGCCGAATGCAGCGGTGCGCATCGTCAGCGTCGCAGAAAATCCGAGAACACTCGTGCCGCTCGGATCGAAAACCATGGCATTTCTCGAATCGGCGCGCGACGAGTTGCTTCGAGACGCATCCGACGCGCTGTCGCGCGCCAAAGCCGCAATGGATCGCGACGACCTCGCCATCGACACGGAGATCGTCGACCTGTTCATTCACGGCGGGGATGTCGTGCATGCGCTGGTCGACAGTGCGCAAGCCTGGCAGGCCGATCTCCTGATCGTCGGCGCACGCCAGCATCATGGCCTGCTTGGATGGGTCGAAGGAACGGTTTCCAACCCGCTCGGCAAATTTCTCGACTGTCCGCTGCTCATCGTTCCCGAAGGTTTCGCGTCGGTTGCCGAGCACCTGCCGTGGCGGATGCTGTTCGCCGTCGACGGAAGCCCGATTGCACTCCACGCATTGCGGACGGGGTTGAAATTCTCGCAACCCAACACCGAATTTCGTGCGATATACGTGCTCGATCGCCCCGTATCATTGGGTGATTTCGTTCCCGTCGAGACGCTGGAAAACGCACTGATCAGCGAAGGCAATCGCGCCCTGCAAAAAGCCGCCGCCCTGCTCGACGGCAGAACCGGGCGCTCACAGTCGCAACTGATTCAAACGGACCGGACTGGCGCAGACGTTCCCCACCTGATCGTGCACGACGCTATCGAATGGAATGCGGACATGATCGTGATGGGCACGCATGGGCGGCGCGGTGTCACGGGCTGGTTTTTCGGCAGCGTGGCCGAGCGCGTCGCGCGCATCGCGAAAACGCCGGTCCTTCTCGTTAGCGCACCACGTGCGTGATATGTTTCGTCGTCACGCATCCCCTCCCACGGCGTGGAACAGCTCTTCCTCCTGAGCGCAATGCAGGCGTACGATTGCCTCCAGCCCGTACAGCAAGCGTTGAATCGTATGCACCTGCGTGGTGTTCGTTCCGTCGCGCGGCAGGTCCACGGCCATCTGTCTGAGTGATCGGACCATCCTGAAAATCTCCCGGTGGGCGCCGCTCATCGCTGCAAGCGGGTCCTCGCCGCCGAGAAGCGGAGCAAGACGCGCGTACACGTCCAGATCGTCGGTGCGTTCGTGCGGCAGCAACCGTTCTTCCAGTGAGTCGATTACCTGGCCAAGCTCGCGGGTCAGGGTCGCTCCGGATAACTGCGGCAGGCGATCCGCGAGATCCCTGATCTGGTCCAGCAACGGTGACAATGCCGTGTGCTCCCGCTTGAGTTGCTCGACGTCGACATCGGTCAGCCCGGCATCCGTCAGCCGTGGGCGAACCAGCAACACGCGCAACGCATTGACGATGACGACGACATCGATGACTTCCTGAATCACCGCACCGGCGATCGGCTGCAGGAATCCGGCCGCTGCAATCGTCATTGCGACAACCGACAACGACATGCCGGCCACCACGCTCTCGAGCGCGATCCGGCGCGACCGCCGTGCAATGCGCATCGCGTCCACGAGTCGATCCAGCCTATCCACCAGCAGTACCACGTCGGCTGCTTCGGATGACGCGGCCGCTCCTCGCGCCCCCATCGCGATACCGACATCGGCCGCCGCCAGCGCCGGCGCATCGTTCACACCGTCGCCGACCATGATCGTCACGCCCTCCTTGCGAGCAGCCTGAACGGCGGCAAGCTTGTCTGTCGGCGTCTGCTCGGCGCGCACGTCGGTGACACCCAGCAGTTCGCCAACGGCCTGGGCAATGTCCCGCCGGTCGCCGGTCAGCATGATGAGGCGCTCGACGCCCTCACGTTTCAGCAGCCGCAATGCCCGTGGCGCTTCCAGCCGTACCTGGTCGGCCATCTGAATCGCGCCGATCATGACGCCATCGACACCGACGAATACGGCAGCTCCACCCTCGTTACCGACCCGCTTCAGGAATGCATCGCTCCAAAGTGCAACCGCCGAGCAGGCGGACACGTACCCGAACTTCCCGATCACGACGGTCCGGTCGTCGACCCGGCCCGTCACGCCCTCACCCGCCGTTTCCATGACGACCGACGGCAGCGACAGATTGATCCGACGTTCCCGCGCGGCGACCGTCAGTGCATCCGAAATGACGTGCCCCGATGCTTGGGCCAATGACGCCGCGAAGCGCAGCACATTGTCCGTTCCGACGTCAGTGCCACATTCGATCGCAACGATGCGCGCCCGCCCTCCTGTCAGCGTCCCGGTCTTGTCGAAGAAGAGGATTGTCGCCTGCGCAAGACGTTCAAGTGCACCTCCGTCCTTGACCAGGATGCCGCGTTTCGAACAACGCGACATACCGGATACGATGGCGACGGGCACGGCGAGGATCAACGGACAAGGCGTGGCCACGACAAGCACGGCGAGTGCACGCGCGACGTCGCCGGTGAGCAGCCAGGACATGCCCGCGACGAGCAGCGCAGCGAGCACGAAGAATGCGGCGTAGCGATCCGCGAGGCGCACGGACGGACTGCGCTCGTGTTGCGCACGCTCGACCATGCGGACGATGCCGGCAAACGTGCTGTCGCCTGCCATCGTGCGGGCGACCATTTCGAACGGCGCGCCGGCGTTGACCACGCCGCTGCATGCGCTTTCTCCGGAGCGTCGCCGCTGGGTGGACGACTCGCCGGTCAGCATGGATTCGTCGAGTTCCGCGTCATCGGTCAACGTACCGTCGACTGGCACGCATTCGCCGCTTCGCACGAGTAGCCTGTCGCCCGGGCGGATGGTTTCCGGCGCAACGGGACGCCATTCACCGTTCTCGAAGCGGGTTGCCTGCAAAGGGACACGGCCGAGCAGCGCGGTCATCTCGCGTTGCGCGCGGTTCTGCGCATACTGCTCCAGCGCACGGCCGCTTGCCAGCATCAATGCAATTACCGCGGCAGTCAGCGTCTCGTCGAGCGCGATCGCCAGGCCGATCGCCAGCCACGCGAGCACGTCGATGCCGGCCTGCCGCTTCGCCACGGCCTTTGCAAGGGATACAGTCAACGCGAGCAAGACAGGCAATGTACCAAGCAGCCAGACAACTCGCGCGAATGAAGGCAGACCGAACGCCACGCACACGCCCCCTGCGGCGAGCGCAACGCCAGCCACGACAAGTAACACAAGATCGGTCGACCAACGGATTCGGGACACGACGATTTTTCCGGGCGCCGCGCTTGGACGTATTCGCTGAGATCGAATCCGGTTGCAGACGGCGTTGCATCAGTCTAGAAAACATCGCGCTTCGACCGTTGACATGGGTCAGGACGAAGGGTTTCCCGCGAGCTACCGGGCGCGGCAAGTTGCTTGACGTGAGTCAAGCGGTCGGCTCGTTTCTTCAGCAAAATCGAGTCGTAATACCGGATGGGCTGGAGGCGATCTCGTGCTGACGCTGGCCGTGCTTTTTCTGCTGATTCTTCTGCTGAATCTCATGCCGGCGTTCGCTCCGCCCACGTGGATGGCAATGTCATGGGTCGGGTTCAACCTGCCTGATGGCAATCCGTTGATCTTTGCCGTCGTGGCGGCCGGCGCGGCGACAACCGGCCGCGTCATTCTGGCGACCTTCGCACGATCGCTCGTCCGCTCCCGCTGGATACGGGAATCCGATCGAGAGAATATCGAGATCGCCGCACGCTGGCTGCGAAAGCACAGGACGCTCACCGCCGGAGCATTCTTCTTCTATGCATTGAGCCCCCTTCCGTCGAACTATCTCTTCATCGCGTACGGACTTTCCAGATTGCCGCTCAGAATCATCGCGGTGGCGTTCTTCATCGGCCGCGCGACGACTTATGCGATCTGGGCGCACCTCGGCCGCTTTGCGTCGAGCCGGCTGGACATGGAATCTCAACTCGAAGGCACGTACCTCGGCGGATACTTCGTGGTCACGCAACTGGTGTTGCTCGGCCTCGTGTTCGCGTTGATGAAGCTCGATTGGCGCGCGCTCGTCGATGAACGCCGTTTGACGTTCCGGCGCGGCCATCGTCCGCGCAGCTCTGAATGACACCAGACTGCATGACGTGTCGAACGGCCGCGTCGGCCGACCGTTGTCTGCTATCGGCCGCGAATCACGGATGCGACTTCAGCGAGGCTTTCCCGCTTGCGCGGATCGACGTGCGTCATCACGTTCAGGACACGGTGATGCCGCATCACGCGAGCACGCGCCGCCACGGCGATGTCGTGCCCTTGCGCAACGGTGAGATCGGCGTCGATGTCGAGATGCACGTCCACGAGGATCAGATCGCCGGTCTTTCGCGTGCGCAGGTCGTGCGCGTCGAGCACGCCCGGCGTCGCAAGCAGCGTCGCGCGGATCGCCTGCACGTCTTCGGCATCGGCCGCCCGATCCATCAGGTCGTGCAATGCGTCCCAGCCGAAGGTGGCGCCCATTTTCACGATCATTCCGCCGACGATCAGCGCGGCGACGGGATCGAGCAGCGGATAGCCGAGCAGGTTGCCGACGATGCCGCACGCGACCACCAGCGAGGATGCGGCGTCCGAGCGCGCGTGCCATGCGTTGGCGACCAGCATGCCCGATTTCACTCGCGTTGCCACCGCAAGCATGTAACGGAACAGGCATTCCTTCGCGGCGAGCGCTACGAGCGCCACCCAGAGCGCCGCAACGTGGACGCGCGCGATCGCTTCCGGATGCTCGAGCTTCTGGATGGCGGACCAGAGCATCCCGCCACCCACCAGCAGCAGGATCGCCGCGAGTGCGAGCGACGCGCCGGTTTCGAAGCGCTGATGGCCGTAAGGATGCTTTTCGTCGACAGGCTTGCGACTATGGTGACCGGCCAGCAGGACGACGAAATCCGCGATCAGGTCGGACAATGAGTGAATGCCGTCCGCCACGAGACCCTGCGATCGGGACAGGATGCCGATCACCACTTGTCCGATGCTCAGCGCAAGGTTGACCACAACGCTCACCCAGGTGCTTCGCGTGGCCGCTGCGGCCATCGCGGGCGTCGCGTCGGCGACGGTTTCCGAAACAACGTCAGGGTTCTTTGACATCACGATTCAGGTCACATTCGAGGGTCGAGCAAGGCCGGACGTCACGTCGAAAGCTCGTCGAACGCGATCAACGCATGTGCGGCGTACATCATCGACGGGCCGCCGCCCATGTAGACGGCGACACCGGCGACCTCCTCGATCTCCTCGCGCGTCACCTTCAGCTTGATCAGCGATTGCATATGAAAACCGATGCAGTCGTCGCAGCGGCACGAAATCGCGATGCCCAACGCGATCAGCTCGCGGGTCTTCTTCGTCAGCGCGCCCTCTTTGGTACCGGCCGCACCCAGCGCGCCGAAGGCGGACAAGAAGTCAGGCTGCGACTGCCGAAGCTTGCGCATCTGCTCGGCAACTTCCGCGGTTCTTTCACGATAATGCAGTGAATTCGACATGGCTGGCAGCTCCGAAATGACAGGAATCGAGTCGCGCACCACGCTTCGTCGCCGTGACGTCGAACGATGCGCCGCACGTTTGACAACAGCGTGATCGCCGGCATGTATTCGATGGTATTGGCGGCTACTCCGGCGTACTTGATCTGCGGCAAAGGTTCGACCGCCGGCTTTGCGTACGGTTGAAACCATGCAAACGACCTGGAGAGCGTCATGTCCGCAGTGAACAGGTTCACCGTTTCGTGCCTGATCGGCGTCGCGATCGCGATGACGGCTGGTCTGGCCGATGCCCAGCCACGCCAGCCCGCTGTCGGTTCCGCCGTCGAGCCGGGCGGCATGATGTACGGCAGCCAGTTGATGACGCCCGCCGAGCGGAACGCATACCGTACCCGCATGCTCGCCGCGGCATCGGATGCCGAGCGCGAGAAAATCCGCGCGGAGCATCACGCCGAGATGCAGAAGCGCGCAAAGGCGCGCGGCATCAAGCTGCCTGACGTTCCGCCCAGGTGGGGCATGCATCGGGGGCAAGGCATGGGCATGGGAATGGGTCCGGGCTACATGCACGGCCAGCCTGGCGGCCCTGCAAGCGACGCCGCGGGCCAGTGATCGCGTGGTTCGGCGTGCCCGTCGCCGGGCACGTCGTTCCGGTCGCGATCGGCCGCTCTCGTGATTTCCGGCGACGCGCCGAACCAGTGCGATCTGATCGTAGACATACACGATCGACTAGCGCGTGGCCGCGCCCGTTTCATCGGCTACCGGCCACGAAACGGCCACGCGCAGTCCGCCGAGCGCTGGCGATCGACCCACCTGGATGTCCGCTTCATGCGCGGCTGCGATTCGCCGCACAATCGACCAGCCGAGGCCGCTCCCGCCCGGCCGGGTTCCCGGTGGCCGGAAGAACCGCTCGCCCAGCCTGCGCAGGTCGTCGTCGCCAATGCCCGGGCCGCTGTCTTCGACCCGTAGCACGGTGTGCCCTTCTCGTCGGCAAACCGAAACGGATATGTGCGCATGTGGCGGGCTGTAGAGAATCGCGTTGTCGACCAGGTTGCGCATCATCGACTCGATCAATGGTTCGTTGCCGCCGACGATGCATGGCGATGGCGCATCGAGCTCCAGCCCCTGCCGTTTCCCGATCGACTGTGGCGCAGCCTCCGCGACCACCCGTTTCGCCACGGCCGATACGTCGACCGGCGCGTGGTCCGCCAGTGCGCCCGCATCGAGACGCGAAAGCAGCAGGAGCTGATCCACCAGACGTGCGGCCCGATCGCACCCTTCGAGCACGCCCCGCAGCGCATGCCGGCGTCGCTCGTCATCTGGCTCCGCCATGGCGACCTGCGCCTGCGCCTTGACGGCGGAGATCGGCGTACGCAACTCGTGGGCGGCATCGGCAGTGAACCGGCGTTCGGCGTCCATGACGCTACGAATCCGTTCGAACAGGCGATTCAACGCGTCCAGCATCGGCCGCATCTCGAGCGGCGTCCAGTCCAGCCGAATCGTGTCGAGCCCCTGCGGATTGCGCTTCGCCAGCGCTCGGCCAAAATCGCGCAGTGGCGCCGTGCCGCGGCGAACTGCCCAGCCGATGGCGAGTACCAGCAACGGCAAGGCCGCCGCCATCGGCCAGAATGCGCTGCGCATGACGGCGCGCAGGATCGATTTGCGCGAATCGATTCGTTCTCCCACGAACACCTGAACGTCGCTGCGCGCGCCGTGCACGACGAATACCCGCCAAGCATTTCCGTCGATCACGACGGTCCAGAATCCGGGAGCCCGATCGCGTCCGGTCAGCTCGGGCTTCACCATCGGCTTCGACGGCGCGTTTTCGGAATGCAGGCCAAGCCGCCCGTCATGAAACACCTGAAAGGCCACGCGCGGCCCGTACGGATGAAGGATCGGCGCGTCGATCGCATTGTCGTCATCATCGGGCCCGCGCGCCTGCTGCGCGACGAGCAGTGCCGCTGCCTGCGCGAGGTGGCCGTCGAGCAGTCGGTCGATCTCGCGCTGCGCATCGAACCAGGTCAGCATCAGCGTCGATAACCAGACACCGAGAACCACGGCCGGCACGAGCGCGAGCAGCCGGCCATGCAGCGAACGCGCGGGCAGCACGGCTTTCATGCATCGTCCCGCATCAGCACGTAACCCACGCCGCGCACCGTCCGGATCAGTTCGCTGCCGAGCTTGGCACGCAGGCGATGTATGTGCACCTCGACAGCATTGCTCTCCACCTCTTGCCCCCAGCTGTACAGGTATTGCTCGATCTGCTCGCGCGACAGAACCCGGCCGGCATTCAGCATCAGGATGTGCAGCAGGTCGAACTCGCGCGTGGACAGCGCAACGGCCACGCCGGCGCGGCGCGTGGTTCGCGACGCAGGTTCCAGCTCGACGTCCTGCGCGTGGAGCCGCTCCATCGGCCGACCATGGGACCGCCGGACCAGCGCTCGCAGGCGCGCACCGAGTTCATACAGGTCCACGGGCTTGATCACGTAGTCGTCGGCGCCCGCGTCGAGCGCCCGGATGCGGTCGGGCACGGCATCGCGCGCGGTCAGGACGAGGATCGGCGACGCTGTGCCGTCGCGGCGAATGCGCTTCAGGACATCCATGCCATCCACGAGCGGCAATCCGAGATCGAGGACCGTCGCGGCATGAACATGCGCGCGCAGCTCGCGCTGGGCCGCGTCGCCGTCACGCACCCAATCGACCTGGAACCCTTGCTGGCGCAATCCGGCGCGGATCCCGTCGCCGAGCAGGACATCGTCTTCCACGAGCAGGATGCGCACGATCGAGCACTCCGTCGGAGGCCGTTAGTCGTCGTCCCGGCCCGCCCCTTCGGCGGGGCGGCCGATGTCCGTCGCGACGGGCCGGTCCGCTTGAACGGGCTGCGGTGCCGCCTGCCATTGCGTCCACCACCAGCCGATCACCGCTGCCGTCATGACGGCAGCGATCCCCCACCATGCACGCCGGATGCCGTCGATCGGCGCACCGCGCTTGTAGCCGGTCACCATCGCGCCGGCCAGATTCTCGCGATGCGCGACGCTGCTGACGAGAACGGCGGCGACATGGACCACGACGAGCGCGAGCATGACGTTCGCCACGCCCTCATGAAGATCACCGAACGACTCACCGTTTCCGGCGTACGCCGCCCAGCCGGTCACCCCGGTCACGACAGTCATCACCAGCATGGCGACGATCGCTACCGCGCCGGCGGGGTTGTGGCCGACGTGATGTTCGGGCCGGCCTTTGGCAAGGCTCACAACGTAGCGGAAAACGGCCGCCGGCGAACGCACGAACGACGAGAACCGCGCATGACGCGTGCCAGCCACGCCCCATACGATGCGAAACGCGACGAGCGCCAGCATCGTGTATCCGAACGCGACGTGCATCAACCGCCATCGCTCGCTTTCGGCGGTCAGCCACGCGCCGGCAAAGGCAATGGCAGTCAGCCAGTGGAATACGCGCAGCGGCGCGTCCCACACCAGTATCCGTGCGGCGCGCGAGCGCGCCGATTCACCGTGTACTCGGGATGCGGACGAATCGTTCATCGAAATTTCCTTTGTCTGCTTGCGTATGACATGCGGCGCAATTCGACGGCCGCTTCACTGCGGCGCTGCGCCACACGGACGCAGGAACCTCGTCGTGCGTGGCGACGAACCACGCCGATCGGGTAATCCTGTCTTCCGGGGGACGGCGTGCCGCGGCGCCCGTCGCCGCATGTGCCGTCAGCCACGTTTCCAGTTGCCTGATCGTTGTCGGGTCCAGCGTCGCATCGGTGCCGAAGTGGCGGTCGAGACCGTTCAGGATGCGTCGCCACGACTCGGCGGGCAGCGCCCCGGGCGGATAGGCGACATGGCAGGTCGCGCATTCCTGCCGGTACTTCGGCAGTAACGGAATCGCGACGCTGCGCATTTCGTCTTCCGCCAGTGCTGCGCACGGCAGCAGCGACATCAGCAGCATCGCGAGCACGCTAGCCCGTGCATGTCTGCGCGCAGACGCCACCGATTCGATGTTGTTCATGATCGTTCGCCTTCAGGGTTTCAGACTCATGAGCCAGCTCAGGACGTCGGCCTTCTCGGCCGCCGAGCATTCGCGCCCGACTACGTCCTTGCAGTTTCTGCGGAACCACTTTTCAGTCCTGGCACCGTCCGTGAACCGGGCCGGGTTGAAAGCGGGCGCGAGTGGCTCGATTGCCTTACCGGTAACGACGTGCCTGCCTGCACCGGTCGGCGTGCCGCCGTGGCAGGTCGCACAGCTCCAGTCGTGCCCATGTCGGGACGTGAAGAACTGCTGACCGCGCGACGGCATGGCGCCGACGCCAGACTGTGTCGTGTAGCCGGCCAGCAACTGGGCCGGCGTTTCGGCACCAGCGCCGGCGATGGCGGCCACGCACAGGGCAGCCCCCAGGCAGGCCCGGCAAAGCACGCGAACCGAGTCGGATATGCGCATCGTGGTTCTCCTGAACGATGCGTTCATTTTCGGGAGAATTCCTTACCGGATTCTTAACGCACTGATACCCGAGCGCCGCGTCGCGGGTGCGATGCTGCCGTCGGCCACATCGGGCATTACGCGGTGCTCGGCCGCTCTTGCAGCAAGCATCCGGCCACTCGATCACTCCACCTTGACGCAAGTCAAGCGTTCGATACCGGCAGAAACCTAGGCTGGAGTTCAATCAGTCTCGTTGCACGGGAGTCCTGCCGAGACAGTTTTGCCGATCAGTCGAGGATGCTGGCGATGATCACGCTGCGAACAAGTACATGGATTGCTTCTGTCGCGCTGGCGATCTCCTGCGCATCGGTCATCGACGCAGAGGAACTGGCGCGCATTCCCCCCCACTCTCAGCGCTACGGAACCCATATCGGCATATCCGCGTACGACGACCCTCTGCTCAACGGGGTAACGTGCTTCGTCTCGGAGCCGCACACGCGCGACGAACGACCGTCCTTCCGCGACGGACATGGCGCCGGAGCATCAGTGTCCTGCCACCAGACCGGAACGCTCGTCACGTCCGCCCGCTTGCCGCGGCTGGCTCAGGTGTTCGACGAATCCGTCGATCCCGTGTTTGGATCGATACACGTGTTCCGGATTGTCGATATCCGGCGTCTCGTCGTCCTCTACTTCTCGTACATGGAAAGCGACGTGGCGGGCGATCTTCCGGGGCATGTCGATGTCGTCCGCTTGCCGGTGCACTGGGGCGGAACGGGCGCATCCGCCGAATGATGCGACGTCATGTCTTTCGAGCGGCGGCATGACCTGCATCAAGCCTGGGTTTTCGCGCCACGTCAGCATGGAAGCAAGATACCGGTCGCTACGCGTGCGCATTGCCGATGCGGTACATCCGCCGTCCGGGAGGACCCGCTGCGATCGCGAATTTTCCTTGTGTTGATTGCGTGGCTGGCATTGCTTGTCGGCGAGGTATCGCCCGCCTGTGCGAACGACCTGACGCGCAGCGTGACGACAGGCAAGCTCGTCGTCCACTACGGTGTGGTTCCGGCGGATCGTGCCGCCACTCCGGACGGCAGTTCCGGCGAGGCATCGAACAATGTGAACCTGTACCGGCTCACGGTCGCCCTGTTCGACAGGTCGAACGGAAAGCGCATTGAAAATGCTCACGTCGTTGCTGTTGTTCAGGGACCGCGAAGCGAAGCCAGTTCCTTCCATTCGAAGTCGACGGGGATACAACTCGACCTGACGCGGGACGGCAATGCAGTCACGTACGGGAACGTGTTCGACGCACGTTGGAAGGGCGTCTATCACGAGAAACGGCCTCGCACTTCCGGAGCATGTCCGTCTCAACTACGATCAGCAATTCTGAGCGGTCGACGCAGTACCTCGTGTTCGCGTCCGTGCTGCTTCCCGCGGCGCGAATGCACGCGCGTACACCGCTCGGCAGCGGCGTGAGCACCGGCCCCTTCCCCGTGCGAGAGCGTCATCGGCAGCCGTCGGGCGCATCGGATGCGCCGGCCGGCTCACATGCGCATGTTCGCAACGTCGCGAGGACCGACGCGCTACTGCGTGTGGCGCAAGCGAACCCGCGTGTTTTCCGCAAGCGTGTCGGTGTCTGGTGCCGACCAGCCGATGACGAAACCACCGCTGCGCATTTCGCCGGGGCCGTCGGTTCTCCTGATGTCCTATGACGTGTGTCGCCCGCGCTGTCGACCGTCTACTTTTACATCGAGGGAAGCGTAACAGGATAGACGAGATGGCTGATCACCTGTTTGACGCCCGGTACAGTCTGAGCTGCCACGCACACCGCTTTGCGCTCCTCCTCGCTGAAGATCACGCCCCATAGATGTACCTTTCCGTTTTTGACGATGATCTGGCCGCGCGTTAGCGCCCAAGGTTGGCCAGACATCGCATTCAGTATCGCCTCGCGTATCTCGACGTCCGCATGTGCGAACGAATTTCGTTTGTCGTGCGTATCGCTGGCAAGCGCGCGCACGAGATCGGCTCGACTCACCAGGCCCGCCACCTTGCCGTTATCGACGACCGGCACGCGCTTGATGCGGTGCCGTTCCAGCAATTCGGCAACTTCGGACAGCGGCGTGTCCTCCGCGACCGTAACGACGTCGACACTCATCAGGTCCTTCACAGTCTGCGAGTGTTCCTTTACATACTCGCTGGCCAATTCACGGGTGGACGCGAGCAACTCCAACCACCAGGAGCGGCGCCTGGCATGAGTACCAATCTCGACGCGGCGCACGAGGTCGCCTTCGCTGACGATCCCGATCAGCTTTCCCTCGGCATCGATTACGGGAACCGCGCTGATCGAGTGCTCCGCGAGCAGCTTCGCGGTCTCCTGAACGCTCATCTCCGGACTAGCAAAAATGACCGGAGTTGTCATCACATCACGCGCTCGCATGAGGTTACTCCTTCAATGCGCTGGCCCCTCGTCTGCGGCGAAAGCTGCGCGCACTCACTGAGACCGGCTGGTCTACAAGGTGAATGCTGCACTCGGAAATTCAGCATATGCTTGAGCGATATCAACCGACAGCCGATGGCACAGCAGATATGGCGATCCAGCCGCTCAAGCCAGGTCGTGATCCGCGATCACCGGTTCATTGCACTTGCGACGCAAGTTTCGTCCACAGTCGAATCGGAAGTCGGACGGCAAGACATGTCGCCCCCGATCTCGGATGTGCCAGCCGCATCCGAACGGGCCGGCGCGACCGCGCGTCACGACGATTTCCTCGACATCGGCGTCGAGCATCCCGGCCAGCGCGGACGCGGCCCGGCGGGTCGCGCGTGTACGCGAATAGAACACGACGAGTAACTTGCCGGCATACATGACAACCTCCCACATGCGCGCCTGTCGGGCGGCGCATTCGTCCGTTCAATTCATTCGTCGACGGATGACCGGCAACCTGCTCAGCCTGCCTTGACCTCGATCTTCTTCCCGGCCTTGCGAGCTTCCTGTGTCTTCGGCAGCGTGACCGTCAGCACGCCTTTCTGGAACGACGCCTCGATCTTGTTACGGTCGACCCCGTCAGGCATGCGGAAGTAGCGGCCGAACGAGCCGAAGCGGCGCTCGTGGACGTAATAGTCCTTGTGCTGCTCCTCCTTCTCTTCCTGCTTTTCGCCGCGAATCGACAAGCCGCCGTGGCAGTGCGCAATGCATTGCGTTCGTTGACCCAAGTCGATCGGCGCCACGTTTCCCGTCTGTTTGCAATTCGTTCAGTACAGCCGAAACGCAGCTCGCTCGCTTGCGAACGCCGTATCCTGAGCATCGACCACCCGCTCGATCTCGCCGAGCGGCCGCCCCGCTTCCAGCATGTCCGCCACCTCGCGCGAGCCGACCGATGCCCGTATCGCATCGATCCGGAATTGCGCCGGATAGCGCCGGTGCAGCGCAAGCGCGAGTGCCAGCCCGATCTCGCCCGGCCGCGCCGCCCCGGGCGGCCGTTCGATGCGCACCCCTTCGCACAACCTGCCGCGATACGGCCCCTCCGTCGGCACGAATCTAACCGGCGAGAACGTTGCGTCCAGCCGCATCGCGCGAAGATCGTTCGCGAGGAGGCGCGCGTCGACCCACGGCGCGCCGACCACGCCGAACGGTGTCGCGGTGCCGCGCCCGACACTGAGCGCCGCCCCCTCGACGAGCCCCGTTTCCGGATAGAGCGACAGCGCGGCGCCATCGCGCAGGTTCGGCGATGGCGGCACCCACCCGAGACCGGTGTCGTCGAAACGCATCGCGCGCGCGTAGTTCGCCATCGGCACCACGTTCAGCGCCGCGCCGATATGCAGGCGGTCGTTGAACAGCCGGGCCAATTCGCCGAGCGTCATCCCCGGCTGGAGCGGCAATGGGTAATAGCCGGTGAACGTGGCCGGCCCGGCATCGGACACCGGACCGCCGAACACGTCGCCGCTCAGCGGGTCCGGGCGATCGAGCACGATCACGGGGAGATGCGCGGCAGCGCCGGCCTCGAGCACATAGCCGAGCGTCGCCAGATACGTGAAGAAGCGGACGCCCGCGTCCTGCAGGTCGATCACCAGCACGTCGACATCGGCGAGCAGCGCGGGCGCGATCCTGCGGCGCTCGCCATAGAGGCTGTGCACGACCACGCCGGTCGCAACATCAATGGTGTCGCCGAACGTCTCGTCGACGTCGGTGCCGAGCCCGTGCTCGGGCGCGAACAGCGCGACGAGCCTCGCGCCCGGCGCCTGCGCGAGCAGGTCGACCGTGCGCCGGCCGAACCGGTCGAACCCGCCGCGGTTCGTGACGAGCGCGATGCGCTTGCCCGCCACCGCCGCGAAACCGCTCGCCGCGAGCACGTCGATGCCGGCCAGCACCGGCCCGTGCGATTCCGGCAACCGGACGGCTTGTGCGACAGCCATCGCCATCGAGGTCACGCGCGTCGCGATCTGCGACGACGTCACGGGCGCGGCATCGCTTGATACGATGCCGAGCACGAGCGCGCGCAACGGCATCGCCGTGCCGGCTTCATCGGGATACAGCCGGCTCGTCAGCACGATCGCGAAGCGGCGCGTCACGGGATCGATCCACAGCGCCGTGCCCGTGTAGCCGAGGTGTTGCAGCGCGCCGACGGGCGGCAGCCGGTAGCGGTTCGCGACGAGCGGCGGCCCGACCGCCCAGCCGGGCGTGTGCAGGTCGCCGTTTGCGTCGAGCGTGGCCGGTGTCTCGAGCTCGGCGATGCTGCGCCGAGCCAGCACGCGCACCGGGCCAAGCGTGCCACCGTTCAGCAGCATGCGCGCGAAACGCGCCAGATCATCCGCACTAGCGAACAAGCCCGCATTGCCGGCAACACCACCCATCGCGGCCGCGACGGGATCGTGTACGCCGCCCCGCAGCGGACGGCCATCGCGAATGATGGTGGGCGCCACGCGCGCGAGCAGCGGCGCGGGCGGCCGGAACGCGGTGCTCGCCATCCCGAGCGGCGCGAACACGTGCGCGGCGCACCACGCGTCGAGCGGCCGGTGCGACACGCGCTCGACGATCTCGCCGAGTACGACGTAGTTGACGTCGCTGTAGCGCACCCGTGAGCCGGCCGATGCGTCGGGCGTCATCGCGACGATGTCGGCGAGCACCGCGGCGCGGCTGCGCAGCGCGCGGGACGACGACACACCGGCCGGCAGCCCCGATACGTGCGCGAGCAACTGGCGGATCGTGATGCCGGACTTGCCGCGCACACCGAACGCGGGCCAGTAGCGCGCAGCCGGCGCGTCGACGCTCAGCATGCCGCGCTCCGCGAGCTGCATGATCGCGACCGCCGTCGCCACCGGCTTGGTCAGCGACGCGAGATCGAAGACGGTATCGGCCGTCATCGGCTCGCCACGCTCGCCCGTCACGCGCAGGCCCCGCGCCACGCGCACCCGTACGCCGTCCGCGTCGCCCGTCACGACCACCGCGCCGGCAAGATGGCCGTCTGCGATCTCGGCGGCGATCGCCTCATCGATTGCGGCAGCCTGCTGCCGTGCCCGGACCTCGTCGGGTTCCGCTCGCGCACCGGTCGATGCAAGCGCGAACAGCAGCGCGCCGGTCAGCGCGGCAGCAAATCGGGATCGTAGCGATCGAGCACGTTCCACGTGATCCATTCCTTCGTGCCGACAGCATCGGCGACGCCAACCTGCAAGCGGATGCCTGCCGCGCCGACGTCGGGAACGCCCGCGCATCGCTTGGCTCGTCGGTGCCAACCAGACGCGTGGCTAGCGGGCCGGCTGCTGCTGCGAGGCGGGACACGTCGCGCACAGATGCATCGTCCCGTGCCGTTCAGGGTCGTGCCAGTAAAAGCGCACATCGATGGCGCCGCGTGCCGGGACGATGACGTGCCTGACTTCCTGAATGGCCCTGTCGTGCGCGGACACGGTATATCGCCCCGGCGGCACGCGTGCGAACAGGAACGGCCCGCTCGTATGTGCGTCGAGAATCGTCGACTTGCCTGCCGACAGCGTGACATCGACATCTGCAAGATAGTGGCCGGACTTCGATGCGAACGTGATCCGCAGGTTGTATCGAGGGGCGACGTCGCGAAACGCGGTGACCTCGTCCTCGCCGATTCCTCCGGTGATATACGCGACACCGTTGCGCATGATCGGCTCGGGCGACGTTTCAGCCAGCGCGTTCGCGCCGACGCTCAGCAAACAGGCTGCCAGCAGCAGCGTCTTCACGGTTCCGGTCCACATCTTCACTCTCCTGATTGAGTACGCATGGCTGCGATGCCACCCGTCCGATCGCGGAACGCGGTGCGTGCTGCGACGTCGCACATGCGTATCGACGACGATGTCAGCGTCGCGCGGAACGCCGGTTTCCCGTTGACTCAAGTCAAGTGCGTTCCTGTCGACGCAGAACGAAGCCGGACGACGCACCGCGATACGGTCATCGCGCCCCATCTGCCCGAGCGGAGCAGCAAGCCTGAAAACACGGGGGCGCGGCACTCAGCCTCACCCCCGGCCGCGAAGGACGGCATGCGCATTCCCCCAACGCTTCGCCTGCGCGATCGCAATGCGGATCGCGCTGCCCTCGGTACGTCCCTGCCGCAGCAGCGCGTTGGCAATCTCGATCGCCTTGCCGCGAACCGGCGGCGGCAGATTCCGCATCGAAGGCGGATAACGCGCGTCATTCCAGGGCATGGTCGAATCGTCTCGCACGGGATTGCGCCTGTCCGGACATGCCGGTCAGCGTGGCAACGCCGCAGGATCGTAGCGATTGCGCGGGTTCCACAGCATCCAGCCGTCCGTGCCTGCCGCATCGGCCGCGTCGACCTGTGCGCGAATCTCGTCGGCATCGAATGGCCGGCGATCGAACGCATAGTCTCGAAACGCCTGGAGCCACGGTCTGAATCGGACGCCATCCAGTCCGGTCCGGCGCTTCGCCTCCTCCAGCGACCGCGAAACGATCTCGCCCGGATGCTCGGTCGGCTTCCGGCAACCCGGAAGCCCCCACGTAAAGCCGGACGGGTACAGCATCGGCGACACGTAGTCGACGGTCGATCCGAGCGCGTCGAGCCGCTGTCCGATCGCGGTGTCATCGGTGTTCCAGCAGACGTACCCGAAGATGTCGGCCGACATGTAGAGGTTGTACGGCCGCAGCCGCTCGCGCGCGCCGGTCAGGAATCCGGTGATCGCCGCGACCCGGTTGGCCTCGGTATTGGGCTCGGCAAACCGCAGACCGTTGGCGTCGGGAAAGCGCAGGTAGTCGAACTGGATTTCGTCGAAGCCCATGCGGGCGGCCTCCTGGGCGACATCGTAATTGTGTTGCCAAGCCGCGCGCGACGTCGGGTCGATCCAGCGCTGATGCTCGCGGTCCTGCCAGATCTCGCCGGCTGCATCGCGCACGGCCCATTCGGGGTGAGCGCGCGACAGCGGGTCGTCCTTGAACACGACGATGCGGGCAATCAGGTAAAGGCCGCGTGCATGAAAAGTCCGCAGCAGGTCCGGCAGATCGGGCGGATGAACGATTGCACCGGAGACATGGTTCGCGGCGCCGGAGATTTCGCGCGCCTGGCTGCGATAGGGCGTCACGCCGCTGTCGCCCTTCACGTCGATGACGAGCGCGTTGATCGCCGTCTTGTCCTGGAGGGACAGTGCCGCCTCGCGCAGCGTGCGGTCCGCGACGCCGTAAGCGGACAGATAGACCGCTTTCGGACGCACCGGTGTCATGCGGATCGTCTGCGCGACCGTGGCCGGCGTCAGCGTGACTTCGGTTCGCGCGTAGCCCGGCGCGCGCACGCTCACGCGTGTACCCGTCGCATCGATCTCCAGTGAAAACGCTCCGTCGCGATCCGCGGTCCGGTTCACGCCCGCCGCGTGGCCGATCGCGCCGGCCAGCGGATGCCCGTTCGTGGCATCGACGACGGTGATCGCCACCGGCGCCGCCCGGGCGGCGAAACCAGCGAGCGACACGAGCAGACAAACGATCAGGCGCTCAATCACGGTTTTCCTCCTGCAGTTCGCAGCAATCCGTTCATGCATCGTGTGTCGCAGGCGTCCGTCATCAGATAGCGCGGCAGCGCCATTGCCGGGTCGGTGACGCGAACAGGGCGCGCGTCGAGCGTGAATGCCGCGACGTAGCCTTCGCGAGCGGCCGATTGGTCTGTGTCTTCATCATGGACGCCGAACGGCCAGGCCAGCAGCCTGACTGGCTGGCCGGTTTCGGCCTCGAGCCGTTCGCGGGACCGGCTCAACTGGAACGCCACGAAGCGCCGGTAGCCGTCCGGCGTGAGCCGAGCGCGCTCGGTGCGGAAATTCGGGTGCCAGTACGTATGGGACTGGATGTCGAACCCGCCGGACCGGCCAAGCGTACGAAGTTGATCCCATGTCATCGCGTAACTGGCGTTGGAGATGGCCGACGGATAGATGAACAGCGTGACCGGCACCGGATGCGTCGCCAGCAGCGGGCGCAGCACGTCAAAGACGGAACGATGACCGTCGTCGATGGTGATCGCGATCGCCCGCGCCGGCACCGCATCCGTCTGGCCGTTGTGCCAGCGCACGACGTCGGCGAGCGGCACGATGCGATAGCCGTTCGCCTCGATCGCCTGGAGCTGGTTGCGGAACGTGTCGGTACGCACCGTCATCGAATCCAGCCGCGCGGTGGCGAACCGGTGGTAGACCAGGATCAGCACACACCGTGGTGGAGAAACGGCCGTCGCGACGTCGGCGGACGAAACCGGCGGCGCGCACGACAGCAGGAGCAGGCAGGCGATCAGGCGAAAGGCCATGGCGGATCTCGTGGAATGGCTGCCCCATTTTTCGCGATCGCGGCCCGCATGCCACTGAGCCAGATCAACGATCGATCGCGCACCGACGGGATCGTGCACGCGTCGGACGGCTTGCACGTCAGCTTGCCTGCGCAGCCAGTTCGGCATGAATCCGCTCGACATCGTCGCGCGTGCACAGCGCCGTACCGGGATGCTCGACCGACGCAGCCGACGCCGCCAGCGCGTAGCGGCACGCATCGTCGAACGGCATGCCACGCGCCAGTGCCCAGACCATGCCGCCGACGAAACTGTCGCCGGCGCCGACCGTGCTGCATACCGCTGCCGGCCTGCCGGGCAGGCGCAGCGCGCGATCCCGCGTGACGACCCATGCGCCGCGTGGACCGAGCGTCAACGCGACGATGTCGGCCTGGCCTCGCGCGACGAGTTCGCTCGCCTTCCGGCATGCCGACGTGTCGTCGAGCGGTTCGCCGGCCAGCGCACTCAGTTCGCCGAGACTGGGCTTCACGAGATGGACGCCGGCCTCGAGGGCCGCCTGCAGCGCCCGGCCCGCCGCATCGACGACCACGCGGCTGCCCCTCGCCCTGGCCTTGCGCGCAAGCCTCGCATAGAGATCGTCCGGCGCGCCGGGCGGCAGGCTGCCGCTCAACACGAGATAGCGTGGCGCCGGTTGCATCGCTTCGATGCGGGCCGCGCAGTCGCGCCACTCGGCCTCCGTGACGAGCGGCCCCGGCATCAGGAAACGGTATTCCCGCCCGGTCGCTGTCTCGGTCACGCAGACGTTCTCACGCGTCTCGCCGGCGATCCGGATTCGCATGCTCGGGAGGCGCTCGGCCTCGATCAGCTGCGTCAAGACGTCACCGGTCGGCCCGCCGGTCAGGTACAGCGCGACGCAGTCGCCGCCGAGCCGGTGAATGGTCCGGGCGACGTTGATTCCGCCGCCGCCGGGGTCGCGCCGCGGCCGTGCGCAGCGCAGCTTGTGCGTATCGACGATGTGCTCGACCGACGTCGAGACATCGACGGCCGGATTCAATGTGACGGTAGCGATGTCGGTCATGGTGCGTAGCTCGCGGTCGATGGCAGGGCCGCTCGGCCGCCGCTGCGTGCCGGGCGTGGCTCCACGTTACGTGCGACGCCCGTCACGGCATTGACCGCCATCAAGCCATGCCGCGAAGGCGCCCGGATTGCGCTCGATCAACGACGCGTTCAGGCAGGCTCATACAGTGAAGCATTCATCGTTGCCGAACCCCGCCATGGACGAGCAGCCGCTTTGCACCACCGTGTTCGCCGAACGCTATGCGCAACCCGGCGAAACGACTCGCGCGGCCGTATTCCATCGCGTCGCTCATGCACTGTCGCTCGCCGAACCGGCCGATTTCCGCGCGCAGGTGGAGCGCGCGTTCTTCCTGAACCTGCAGCGCGGTGCGATCGGCGCGGGCCGCATCCTTGCGAATGCCGGCGCCGATACCGGCGGGACGATGGTCAACTGCTTCGTCCATCCGCTCGCGATTCCGGCGGGCATGCCCGTGCAGGCCGTCGACGCAGCGCTCGCACATGCGCTCGACGACGCACGGCTCACGTTGTTGATGGGCGGCGGAATCGGCTACGACTTCTCGCCAGCGCCGCCTGCCGACGCATACGAACGACGCTTCTCGTCCGAATCAGGCGCATGCGCGGCGATCGACCGCTTCGATGCAATGTGCGGTGCGTTGCCCTTCGCCGGTCCGCGCCGAGGTGCGCAAATGGGTGTGCTGCGTTGCGACCATCCCGACCTCGTGGCGTTCGTCAACGCCAAGCGCGGCCGATCTCGCTGGCCGACCTTCAACCTGTCGGTGGGCATCACGGATGCGTTCATGGAAGCGGTCGCGCACGACCTGCCGTGGGCGCTCGTTCATCAGACGCAACGCCATGGCGCGTCCGGCGCACCGGCCCGCCGACCGGACGGGCGTTACCTTTACGCTACGGTTCCGGCCCGGACGCTCTGGCACGAGATCGTCAACGCCGCGCGCGACAGCGCGGAACCGGGGCTGCTCTTTCTCGACACGATCCGCGACGCGAATCCGCTGCGCGAGCACGAGCGGATCGACGCGACGAATCCGTGCGGCGAACAGCCGTTGCCGCCCTACGGCAGTTGCGTGCTCGGGCCGATTGATCTGTCGCGGTTCGTCCGCCATCCGTTCGGGGTCGACGGCAAGCCGCACTTCGACTTCGCGACGCTCGCCGATGCGGTGCGCGTTCAGGTCCGCCTGCTAGACAACGTGCTCGACCTGACCGCGTGGCCGCTCGCCGCGCACGAACACGAAGCGCGGCGGACAAGGCGCATCGGGGTTGGCGTGACCGGGCTGGGCGACACGCTGACGATGCTGCAGCTGCGCTACGACAGCGTGGAAGCCCGCGCATTTGCACGCGGAATCGTGCTGACGATGCGCGAGCATGCGTTTGCCGCATCGGCCGCGCTTGCCGGCGAGCGCGGCGCGTTTCCAGCCTACGACCCCGCTGCCTATCTGGCCGGCCCCGCTTACCGCATGCTCCTGCCGCTGAAGGTGCATCACGCGATCGCGCAGCACGGGCTGCGTAACAGCCATCTGCTGTCGTTTGCGCCGGCCGGCAGCGTGAGCCTCGCGTTCTGCGACAACTGCTCGAACGGGATCGAGCCGGCGCTCGGCTGGACGCAGCATCGCGTGGTGCGCACCGCGGACGGGCGGGTCCGCCGGTTTCGTGTGGAGAATCACGCCTGTCGGCTGTTTCGCGAACTACATGGCGACAGCGTCCAGCTGCCGGATTATTTCGTCACCGCGGCGGATATCGCACCGGCCGATCACGTCGCGATGCTCGCGGCGCTGCAGCCGTGCGTCGACGCCGGCATCTCGAAGACCGTGACGATACCCGGCCAGTGTTCGCTCGCGGACGTCGACGCGCTGTTCTTCCAGGCATGGCGCGACGGGCTCAAGGGAATCACGGTATTCCGGCCGGATCCGCGGCTCGCGGCGGTCGTGACCGACGATGCGGCGCAAGCGCGGCGCGACGGCCCTGTCTGCAGCGGCTGTTGAACGACACACGATGAGCGGCGGCAGGCGCGCTCGGCGCGATCCGGCGATCGTTCGTTCAGGCGGAGGCGACCGTGGTCGTTTCCGGGTCGGCCTGCACCGGCCGGGGCGCCTCGCCGGCATCGTCCGGCGGCGTGATGAGCGCCACGAGCATGCCGTGATCGATCGATTCGTGCTGCAGCAAGCTGCGCGCGATCCGTTCGAGCGCATCGCGATGCTTGCGGAGCGTCGCCATGACCCGCGCATGCGCATCCTCGAGCAGTGCGCGCACCTCTTCGTCGATCAGTCGCGCCGTGTGCTCGCTGCAGCGTCCGTCACCCGGCGTCCAGACGCCCGGCGCGCCGCCCTGGCGTGCGCCATCGTCGAGCGTCGCGAGGCCGATCTTCTCGCTCATCCCGTACTGCATGACCATGTGCCGTGCCAGCGCGGTCGCGCGTTCGAGATCGTTCTGCGCGCCGGTCGACACGTCGCCGAACGCGATTTCCTCGGCCACCCGGCCGCCGAGCAATACGTCGAGCCGGTCGAGCAGTTCGCTGCGGCGCAGCACGTAGCGATCCTCGGTCGGCACCTGCTGCGTATAGCCGAGCGCGGCGATTCCGCGCGGGATGATCGATACTTTCTTCACGGGATCGCAGTGCGCGCGGCTTTGCGCGACGAGCGCATGCCCCGATTCGTGGTACGCGATGGTCCGCTTCTCCTGTTCGTTCATCACGCGGCTCTTGCGCTCCATGCCGGTCATCGCGCGATCGATGGCTTCGTCGAAATCGGCCATTCCGATGGCCGGCTTGCCGAGTTCGGCGGCATGCAACGCGGCTTCGTTGACGACGTTCGCGAGATCGGCGCCGACGAAGCCCGGCGTGCGCTGCGCCAGTTCGGCAAGGTCGACTTCCGGGGCAAGCTTCACGCGCTTCGTATGCACGGCGAGGATCTGCTTGCGCCCGGTCAGGTCCGGCCGGTCGATCGCGATGTGCCGGTCGAACCGTCCCGGGCGCAGCAGCGCGGGATCCAGGATTTCCGGCCGGTTGGTCGCGGCCACGATGATGACGCCCGAATTGGCCTGAAAGCCGTCCATCTCGACGAGCAGCTGGTTCAGCGTCTGCTCGCGCTCGTCATTGCCCGACATCAGGCCGACACTGCGCGCCTTGCCGAGCGCATCGAGCTCGTCGATAAACACGATGCACGGCGCGCTCTGCTGGGCCTGCTCGAAGAGATCGCGCACGCGCGCAGCACCGACGCCGACGAACATCTCGACGAACGCCGAGCCGCTGATCGTGAAGAACGGCACCGCGGCCTCGCCGGCGACCGCACGGGCCAGCAGCGTCTTGCCGGTACCGGGCGCTCCGACGATCAGTACGCCCTTCGGGATCTTGCCGCCGAGCCGTTGGTAGCGTTCGGGGTTGCGCAGAAACGCGACGATCTGCTGCAATTCGGCCTTCGCCTCGTCGATGCCCGCGATATCGTCGAACGTGATGCCGGTTTCCTTCTGCATGTACACGCGGGCCCGGCTCTTTCCCATGCCGCTCATATCCCGCATTCCGCCCGGCCTTCGCAGCATGAAACTCCAGATCACGACGAAGCCGATCAACGGGAAAATCCATGCCGCGAGCGTCCCGATCCAGCCCGTATCCGTCGCGCCGCGGTAGCGAATCCCGGCAGCCGTCAGCGCGGCGACCAGACCTTCGTCGCTCACCCGGTTCGTGGTGAAGCGCCACGGCGGTCCGGCCCCCTTCAACTCCGCCGCGTCGGAAGCGGGCAGCGCGGCGCCCGCTTCAGGCATGCGCAGCTTGCCCGAGATCGACGACGGGCCGATTTCCAGATCATCGACGAGGCGTGCGTCGATCAGGTGGTGAAAATCGCTGTAGGAAATCGACGTCGCGGCCGGGTGATACGCGAGCAGTTGAACCGCGACCAGCACGGCGAACGCGATCGGGATCAGCAGCCCGGAGTAATCGAATGTTTTTTTCATGGCATCGAACCTGCGCGGCAGTCAGCCGTCCGCTCACGCATCGTCGCGCTTCCAGCGCGCTCGCAGCATGTCTTCGCCGCCGCGATAGTTGATCGCGAGATCGCCGTGATGCGCATGCAGCAACGCTTCACCCAGCCGCCGGACCATGTGCACGCCCGTCGTCCTGATGACCAGCGTATCGGCCGACCTCTCGATCTCCATGATTCGTTCGAGCGCGTGCTCGCTCGTCTCGCGATCGGCCTGACGCTCGAGCAGTTCGAGAATCGTCGAACGGTGCGCGCGCAGGTACCTGCCCTGCAACACCAGTTCACCCGCCGGGATGTTTTCCCGCATGCGCTTGCAGGCCGGGCATTCGAGCTGGCGCCGGTCGAGCGGCGTCGCATACCAGGTCCACCGGCCTGCGTCGCAGACAGCGCCGCAGCCTTCGCAGATCCGGTCACCTTTCGGCCGCTTCGGATCGCGGTAACTGTCCTTCGTATGCGGCTGCATGCGCTTGTCGTGGCGCGAAGTGGGTCGGCCGGCACCTGAATTCGAGCGGTTCATCGCTGTTTCTCCTGGCAGTAGACAGCACGTGCAAGCTTCTCAGGCGACGGTCAGCCGGTCGACGACTTCCCGGACGCCCCTCACCGACCCTGCCGCGCCGCACGCGGCGCGCCGTTCGGCGAGCGAGGCGACCGTACCCGTCAACGTGACGATGCCGTCGGCTGCTTCGATCGAAATTCCGGCGGATTCGCGCTGCGCGCGCCGCGCAAGCGCTTCGGCGATCCGGGTGCCGACGTCCGGCACCGTATGGTCGGTGCGCACCCGGATGCGGTTCGCCACGCCGACGACGCCGATCATCCGGCTCACCATCGCTTCCGCCGCGCGGCTCTGGAACGCGTGATCCACTTCGCCGTCGAGCGTCACGCAGCCATGATCGACTTCGACGCTGATCTTGTGATCACGCAACGCCTCCTGCCAACCGAGCGCGAACGTGATCGCGATCGCCAGCTCCTGGTCCGCGCAGGCATTCTCGGGCGGTGTGACGTTCACTTCCAGCACCAGCGCGCGCGCATCGGATACATGCAGCGCCGTTTTCTGCGCCTCGAGCTTCTGGGCCCAGCTGTCGACGGTGCCGCGCAACGTCACGATCCGATCGTGGACCTCGACGTCGATCCGGCGCGCATCGATCGCCGGGTTCCAGAACAGCGCCTGCTCGACATCCTGCTTGAGTACTGCATCGGACTTCATGTCGGTCTCCCGTCAGCGTGCCGCACTGCAGCCAGCATCGCGCACCGCGGCGCGGCCGGCTTGACGAGGATCAATCAACGGCGGACTGACGGCAGGGTCAAGTGAGGGGCCGCTCGAAAATGCTTTACCGCCCGGGTGACGCAGATCAAGGGGAGCCCCGGCAATCGTCGGATATAAGTGGATCCGATGCGGCGACGCCCTGAGGGGCAGCGCCATCCCGTATTCCAGTATTCGACGAGGCATCCCCATGCGCGCAGCCGCGCTTCCCGGTCGCTTTCACGTTGCCGTCGCTCGACACGCGTGTGCCATTGCGCTGGCGACGGGCATGGTGTCCCTTTCGGGATGTCTGTCGCTCGCGCCATCGGACGAGCATCCCGCCGCACCGATTCCCGCGTCGTTTCCGGATCCGGCCGCCGACGAGACACCGGCCGCGCAAGTGCCCGAGTGGCAGGCCTACTTCGTCGACGCCCGCCTTCGCGCGTTGATCGGGCAGGCGCTCGCCAACAATCGCGATCTGCGCGCGGCCGTTGCACGGGGCGCGCAGGCACGCGCGGTTTACGGCATCCGCAGCGCGGATCAATGGCCGACGGTCGATGGGGGCGCGGCCTATGCGCGGTTTCGCACACCGGGCGGTTTTCTCACGCCGGCGCCCATGATCGGGCAGGTCTACGAAATCCAGCTGGCCGAGACGCAATGGGAGCTCGATTTGTGGGGCCGCGTGCGCAACATGAAAGAAGCGGCGCTCGAGCGCTACCTCGCGAGCGACGCGGCCCGGCAGGCCGTGACGCTCAGCATCGTCACCGGCGTAGCCGACGCGTATCTGACCCTGTGCGAGATCGATGAACGCATCGCGCTCACCCGCGCGACCATCGATACACGCCGCGAGTCATTGCGGATTTTCCGGCTTCGCCATGCGGCCGGCGCGATCTCGCGGCTCGACCTGACGCAATCCGAGATCCTGCTGCAACAGGCGCAATCCCTCGGCACCCAGCTACAGCAGGCACGTGCGTCGGCTGCCGATGCGCTGGCACTGCTGGTCGGCGCGCAGCCGGATCTGCCCGACGCGCCGCTCGCGCTCGACGACGGCGCCGTAACGCCGACGCTTGCCGCCGGCCTGCCCTCCTCGCTGCTGACCCATCGCCCGGACGTGATTGCCGCCGAGCACGAGTTGCGGGCGACGCACGCGAACATCGGCGCGGCGCGCGCGGCATTCTTTCCTCGCATCGCGTTGACAAGCTCGATCGGCTCGGGAAGCAGCGCGCTGCACGACCTGCTGTCGTCGGGCACCGGCGCATGGTCGCTCATCCCCAACGTCACGCTTCCACTCATCGACGGCGGCCGCAACCAGTCGAATCTCGCGCTCGCGCGCGCGCAGCGCGACGAGGCGCTCGCGCAGTACGAAAAGACGTTGCAGCGTGCGTTCCGCGACGTGTCCGACGCGCTCGCGGCGCGTCATTGGCTCGCCGCTCAGGTCGCGATCGAGCGTGCGACGCTGGCATCGCAGGCCGAGCGGGCGCGCCTCGCGAAGCTGCGCTACGACAGCGGGGCAACGCGCTTCCTCGAAGTGCTCGACGCACAACGGGACCTGATGAACGCCGAGCAGCAACTGGTCATGACGCGCCGCGCGCTGCTGTCGAGCCGCGTCGCGCTATACGGCGCGCTTGGCGGCGGGATGACCGACACCGGCACGGCTGCCGCGGCACCCACTCCTCTTTCGACTGATTCGGAACACACACCATGAAAACCATCCCGCGCCCTCTTCTGATCGGCATCGGCGCGGCCGTGCTCGCGATCGGCCTCGCATACTACGGATGGGCACGCTGGCGCGACGGCCAGACGGATGCGGGGCTCGTCAGCGGCAACGGCCGCATCGAGGCGACCGAAATCGACGTCGCGACCAAGCTGCCGGGGCGCGTCACCGCCATGCTCGTCGATGAGGGTGACTTCGTGACGGCCGGCCAGCCACTCGCGCGCATGGACGTCGTCGTGCTGCAGGCGCAGCTCGACGAAGCGCAGGCCCGGGAGCAACAGGCGGTGAACAACGCGGCGAGCATCGACGCGCAGGTCGCGCAGCGCCGCAGCGACAAGACAGCAGCGGCGGCTGTCGTCGTCCAGCGCGAAAGCGAGCTGGACGCGGCCACGCGGCGGCTCGCGCGTTCCGAAACGCTGTCGCGCGATGGCGCGTCGTCGCTGCAGGAACTGGACGACGATCGCGCACGTGCCGGCAGCCTGCGCGCGACGGTGAATGCCGCGCGCGCGCAGGTGGAAGCCGCCCAGGCCGCCGTCGATGCAACGCGGGCCCAGCTGGTCGCGGCGCGCTCGGCCGTGACGGCCGCGCAGGCGACCGTGGCGCGCGTGCGGGCCGACATCTCGGATAGCGAATTGACGTCGCCGCGTGACGGGCGCGTCCAGTACCGGATTGCCGAGTCGGGCGAAGTGCTGCCGGCGGGCGGCAAGGTGCTCAATGTCGTCGACCTGTCCGACGTCTACATGACGTTCTTTTTGCCCGAAGCGGTCGTCGGCCGGGTTCCGCTTGGCGCCGACGTGCGGATCGTGCTCGATGCCGCGCCGGAATACGTGATTCCGGCACGCGTGTCTTATGTGTCGAGCACTGCGCAGTTCACGCCGAAGACGGTCGAGACGGCCACCGAGCGGCAGAAACTGATGTTTCGGGTCAAGGCCCGCATCGACCGCGATCTGTTGCAGCGCCACCTGAAACTCGTCAAGACCGGGTTGCCGGGCGTCGCGTGGCTGAAGACCGACCCGCATGCCGGCTGGCCGGATCGCCTCGCGATCAAGGTGCCGAAATGAAGGCGACGGCACCTGGCCGCCCGGATGCCGGCCGTATCGACGGTCCGCCGACGTCGCCTGGCCCGTGCCTGGTCGCGCGGCTGGCCGGCGTCTCGCTGTGCTACGGCGGCACGTACGCACTCGACGACGTGACACTCGATATCCCGGCCGGCCGCATGATCGGGCTGATCGGGCCGGACGGCGTCGGCAAGTCGAGCCTCCTCGCGCTCGTGTCCGGCGCGCGGGCGATCCAGCAGGGCCGGGTGTGGACGCTCGACTGCGACCTGTCGTTGCGTCACCATCGCGCGCGCGTCTGCCGGCGCATCGCGTACATGCCGCAAGGCCTTGGCCGGAACCTGTACGCGACGTTGTCGGTCGAGGAAAACCTGCAGTTTTTCGCGAGACTGTTCGGCCACGATGCGGCGGAGCGGCGCCGCCGGATCGATACGCTTACGCGCAGCACGGGCCTGTATCCGTTCCTGAATCGACCTGCCGGCAAGCTGTCCGGCGGCATGAAGCAGAAGCTCGGCCTGTGCTGCGCGCTGATCCATGATCCTGACCTGCTGATCCTGGACGAGCCGACGACCGGCGTCGATCCGTTGTCGCGCGCGCAGTTCTGGGAACTGATCGGGCGCATTCGCGCCGCGCGCCCGGCGATGAGCGTGCTGGTCGCCACCGCGTACATGGACGAAGCCCGGCGTTTCGACCGGCTGATCGCGATGGACGCGGGCCGCGTGCTTGCAACGGGCAGCCCCGGCGAACTGCTGGAACGCACCGGGTGCGACACGCTGGAGGCCGCGTTCATCGGGCTGCTCCCGGAGGAGCGCCGGCGCGGACACCAGCCGGTCCGCATCGCGCCGTTCCAGCTCGACGAGGCTGCCGGTTACGCGATCGAGGCCGACGCGCTGACGATGCGGTTCGGCGATTTCGTCGCGGTCGATCACGTGAGCCTGCAGATCCGCCGCGGTGAAATCTTCGGCTTTCTCGGCTCCAACGGCTGCGGCAAGTCGACGACCATGAAGATGCTCACGGGCCTGCTGCCCGCGTCGGAAGGCACCGCGACGCTGTTCGGCAGGCAGGTCGCCGCCGACGACATCGACACGCGCCGTCGTGTCGGCTACATGTCGCAAGGGTTTTCGCTCTACGGGGAGCTGACCGTCCGGCAGAACCTCGTGCTGCACGCGCGCCTGTTCGGCGTACCGGAACCGGACGTGCCCGCGCGGGTGACCGAAATGGTCGCGCGCTTCGGGCTCGCCGACGCGCTCGATGCGCTGCCGGAGCGCCTGCCGCTCGGCATGCGGCAGCGGCTGTCCCTCGCGGTGGCGATGGTGCACAAGCCCGAGTTGCTGATCCTGGACGAGCCGACGTCAGGCGTCGACCCGGTCGCGCGGGACGACTTCTGGCGGCTGATGATCGAGCTCGCGCGCAATGATCGCGTCACCATCTTCATTTCGACGCACTTCATGAACGAAGCGGCGCGTTGCGACCGCATCTCGCTGATGCATGCGGGCCGCGTACTCGCGAGCGCCGCCCCGGCGGAACTGGTACGCCGGCGCGGCGCGGCTACGCTCGAGGACGCGTTCATCGGCTACCTGAGCGACGCACAACGCGCGGATGGCAACGGCGACGCGGCGGCCGACGCCGGCTGGCTCGCCGCGCCGCCCTCGCCGCCCGCATCGGCCGGAGCGGGCCATGCGGCCGCATGGTTCAGCCCGGCGCGCGCCGGCAGTTACCTGTGGCGCGAAGTGCTGGAACTGCGGCGCGACCCATTGCGCGCGACGCTGGCGCTGTTCGGTTCGCTCGTGCTGATGTGCGTGATCAGTATCGGGATCAGTCTCGACGTCGACAACCTGACGTTCGCGGTACTCGACCGCGATCAGTCGATCCTGAGCCAGGACTATGCGCAGAATCTCGCCGGTTCCCGCTACTTCGTGCCGCTCGCGGACGACCGCGATATCGAACGCCGCCTGCGCAACGGCCAATTGTCGCTCGCGCTCGAGATTCCGCCCGGCTTTGCGCGCGACGTCGCGCGCGGCCGGCGCGTGGAAATCGGCGCATGGGTCGACGGCGCGATGCCGATGCGCGCGGAGACGATCCGCGGCTACGTGGCCGGCATGCATGAAAACTGGCTGCGCGACCAGGCGAAGCGCCGGCTCGGCGTGTCGCTCGTCCCGACGGTCGACATCGCGATCCGCTATCGCTACAACCCCGACGTAAAGAGCCTGCCGGCGATGATTCCGGCGATCATGCCGATGCTGCTGCTGATGCTGCCCGCGATGCTGACGGCGCTCGCCGTCGTGCGGGAACGCGAGCTCGGGTCGATCGTCAACCTGTACGTGACACCTGTCACGCGCGCCGAATTCCTGCTCGGCAAGCAGGCGCCGTACGTGATGCTGGCCATGCTGAACTTCCTGCTGATGGTCGTGCTGGCCGACGTCGTGTTCGGCGTGCGGATCAAGGGAAGTTTCGCGACGTTGGCGGCCGCGGTGCTGATATTCAATGTCGTGGCCACCGGCATCGGCCTGTTCGCGTCGACGTTCACCCGCAGCCAGATCGCCGCGATCTTCATGACGATCGTCGGCACGCTGATTCCCGTCGTGCAGTTCTCCGGCCTGCTCACGCCGTTGTCGTCGCTCGAAGGCAGCGGCAAGTGGGTCGGCACGGTCTATCCGGCCACCTACATGCTCGCGATCAGCCGCGGCGTCTACAACAAGGCGCTCGGCCTGGGCGACCTGTCGTCCCAGTTCTGGCCGATGCTCGCGGCCGTGCCGGTCATCCTGGTGATGACCGGCGTGCTGCTGCGCAAGCAGGAGCGCTGACCATGTCGCGCCTGCCCGCCATCTTCCGGCTCGGGGTCAAGGAGCTCTGGAGTCTTGCGCGCGATCCGATCCTGCTCGCGCTCATCGTCTACACGTTCAGCGCGTCGATCTACGTCGCGGCCACCGCCCGCCCGGAAACGCTGCACAAGGTGCCGATCGCGATCGTCGACGAGGACGCGTCGCCGCTGTCCGCGCGCATCGCCGCGGCGTTCTTCCCGCCGCAGTTCGCATCGCCCCCGATCGTCGACGCCGGCACGGCCGGCCGCGGCCTGGACAACGGCGACTACACGTTCACGCTCGACATTCCGCCGGACTTCCAGCGCGACGTGCTTGCCGGCCACCATGCGACGGTCCAGCTCAACGTCGATGCAACCCGCATGACGCAGGCATTCTCCGGCGGCGGCTACGTGCAGCAGATCGTATTGGGAGAGATCGACGCATTCGTGCGGCGCAATCGCGGCACGGCCTTGCCGCCCGTCGATCTCGCGATGCGGATGCGCTTCAACCCCAATCTCGACGAAGTCCGGTTCGGCGCACTGATGGAACTGATCAACAACGTGACGATGCTGTCGCTGATTCTCACCGGGGCCGCGCTGATTCGCGAGCGCGAGCATGGCACGATCGAGCATCTGCTCGTGATGCCGGTGACCGCGGCGGACATCATGCTCGCGAAGGTCTGGTCGATGGGGCTCGTCGTCGCCGCGGCGGCCGTCGCATCGCTCACGTTCGTCGTCCGCGGCGCGCTGCACGTGCCGATTCCGGGGTCCGTGCCGCTGTTCGTGGCCGGCATGGCGTTACACCTGTTCGCGACGACGTCGCTGGGGATCTTTCTCGCGACCCTCGTGCGCAGCATGCCGCAGTTCGGCATGTTGCTCGTGCTCGTGCTGCTGCCGCTGCAATTGCTGTCGGGCGGATTGACGCCGCGCGAAAGCATGCCGCGCGTCGTACAGGACATCATGCTGGCCGCACCGACCACCCATTTCGTCGAACTCGCGCAGCGCATCCTGTATCGCGGTGCCGGGCTTGACGCGGTGTGGCCCCAGTTCGCGGCGCTGTTCGCGATCGGATGCGTGCTGTTCCTGCTGTCACTGAAGCGATTCCGCAACACGATCGGCCAGATGACTTGAGCCGCGCGGCGCTCCCGTGACCTCAGCATTCGCTCGTTGATTCAGGTCAACCGTGCCGCGGCACCGCACGCGATCATGACGTCATGCGTTGCGCAAGCAGCGGGGGCGCCGCTTGCGACAAACCCGTGTCACCGGCAGCCACTTCGCGGGAGAACGTCATGATCCGACCGCCGTACCAAAGCACCCTTGCGACGTTCTGCATGTTCATCGCGCTCGCGTCGCTGCTGTGCGTCGTGCATGCGGTGCTGATCGAGGCGCGGGTCGTCCCGTATGCGATCGTCACGCTGGTTTCGGGCCTCCTCGCATTCGTCACGCAGCTGGCTCCGGCGTCGACAGAGCAATAACGACACGGCCGAACGCGTCGCATTCGACATCATGAACGGCATCCTGCGCCTCGCGTTCAAGCTGTCATCGATATCGGCGCGAAAATCCGGGGTGATGAACCCGGCCGACGTTTTGGCAGGGCACGTCCGCCCAGCCCGCGCCGCATTGCTCATCGAGCGGCAAGCCGGTAACGAAGCACAGTCGGTAAAGGGCCCCGGCGCCGTCCAGATTGGCGATCAGCGTCATGATGGATTCGTCCCGAACGGCTCATGGTGCCGATGCGCGGCGCGCACAGCATGCGCGGATAACGCCGTCATGACATCGCCTGCGCGCATCGGATCACTATCCTGCCGCCGCCGGCGGCCGAGGGTTGATCGTCGTCAAAGGCACGAGCGGCGTGCCGCGCCGCCCCGGAACCTCGGTCGGCCACGAAATCCCCCCACTTGCTGATTTCGGTCAACCGTCTCTCGCACGTTCGGGCTGTAATCGAATTACCGTCCCGTCGACCCCGTTGAGGCGATCCATGAAACTGACTTTTCTCGGCGCGACCGAAACCGTGACCGGCTCGAAGTACCTGATCGAGCACGGCAGCCGGCGCGTGCTGGTCGATTGCGGCCTGTTCCAGGGTACGAAGAACCTGCGACTGCGCAACTGGCAGCCGCTGCCGCTCGCGCCCGACACGCTGCACGCGGTCGTGCTCACCCACGCGCATCTCGATCACTCCGGCTATCTTCCGGTGCTGGTGCGCGAAGGCTATCGCGGGCCGGTGTACTGCACGGCGGCCACGGCCGAGCTCTGCGACATCATGCTGCGCGACAGCGCGCGGCTGCAGGAAGAGGAAGCCGACTTCGCGAACCGGCACGGTTACTCGAAGCATCATCCGGCGCAACCGCTTTACACGCTGGACGACGCGCAGCGCGCGCTGCGCCTGCTCAAGCCCGTTGCGTACGACGAATGCACGGCGCTGGGCGGCGACCTGGCGTTCCGCCTGCTGCCGGCCGGGCACATCCTTGGCGCGGCGAGCGTCGTGATGCACTGGGATCACAAGGTGCTCGCCTTCTCCGGCGATCTCGGCCGGTATCACGACCCGATCATGCAGCCGCCGCGGCCGCCTGCGCATGCGGACTACGTCGTCGTCGAATCGACGTACGGCGACCGGCTGCACCCGGCGTCGGATCCCGAGGACGAGTTGGCCACCATGTTCGACAAGACCTTCGCGCGCGGCGGGGTCGTCGTGATCCCCTGCTTCACCGTCGGCCGTGCGCAGGAAATCCTGCACTACATCGCGCGGCTGAAAGCATCCGGCCGCATGGCGCGCGTCCCGGTCTTCCTCGACAGCCCGATGGCGACGGACGTGACCGAGATCTATCGCCACCATATCCTCGAACATCGTCTGACCGTCTCCGAAGCGAATACGCTCGGCCATGCGGCGACGATGGTCCGCTCGGTCGACCAGTCGAAGGCGATCGCCGAACACCATGGCCCGATGGTCATCATCGCCGGCAGCGGGATGGCGACAGGCGGGCGCGTGCTGCATCACCTGAGCCGCTATGCGCCCGATGCGCGCAATACGATCGCGCTGGTCGGCTACCAGGCCGCCGGCACGCGCGGCGCGGCGTTGGCCGCGCACGAGCCAACGCTGAAGATTCACGGCGATTACGTCCGCGTGCGTGCTCAGGTCGAGTCGATCGCGGCGCTCTCGGCCCACGCGGACTATGAAGAGATCCTCACGTGGCTCGGCACGATGCAGTGCGCCCCCGTCCGGACCTTCATCACGCATGGCGAACCCGCTGCCGCGGATGCGTTGCGGCGGCGTATTGCGGAGCGCCTGCATTGGCCGTGCGAGGTGCCGGCTTACGCGCAATGCGTCGATCTGGATGAAGTTGCAACCGGCAGCGCGCAGGAATCCGCCGCGATAGCGTCCCGACTGATCTGAGGGCGATGCGGGTGAAATTGCCGAACGCACGTGACGGGAAGCGGGCTCGGCCCCAGGTTCCCGGCACGCGCCACCTGGCCATCGCAGTGGAGCTGACTAATGAAGCGCGCGCCGCGGTGCGCGTGCTGCGCGGCAACCGCGACGGTTGATCCAGATCAGCGCGACCGGCACACGTGCGCCGATGATGATTCCATCGACATCCGCTCGAGAGAAACGTCATGTACTCGAACATTCTGGTTGCGCTCGACGGCAGCGATACGTCGTCCCGCGCACTCGACGCCGCGCTGACGCTCGCGTCGGACACGCATGCGCGGCTGACGCCCGTCTACGTCGTCGATTTCCTGGTGCCGGCCTATGACATGTATGGATACGATCCATCGATCCTGATCGATGCATTCCGCGAGGAAGGACTGCGCGTCACGGCGGACGCGGCAACACGCATGAAGGCGCGCGACGTGGCCGGCACGCCGCAGATCGCCAATGTCGCGCCGGCCGGCGAAGACGTCGCGCAACGGATCGTCGGCTTCGCCGGCGAGATCGATGCCGACCTGATCGTGCTCGGCACGCACGGCCGGCGCGGCTTTCGCCGCCTCGTGCTGGGCAGCGTGGCCGAACGCGTGCTGCGGCATGCCACGTGTCCAGTGCTGATGATTCCGGCGCGTTGCGCGGCCGGTGCATCCGCCGCATCAACCGAAAAGGAGCCGTCATGAGCTACAAGACCCTGCTCGTCCATCTCGACGACAGCGACCGCTGCAATGCGCGCGTCAACCTCGCGCTCGAACTCGCGGGACGCTGGAATGCGCACCTGATCGGCCTCTACGCGGTCTGCCAGGATCTCTTCGAGCCGTTGCGGCGGCCTGACGAGCCGCTCAAGCTGGCCGTCTACGAACGCCTGTGCGAGCAGCGGCGCAAGGATGCGGAAGAACGATTCCTGATGGCCGCCGAGCGCGCCGGACGCAGCGTCGAATGGCAAGCGCCGGCCGGCGACGTGACCGCTGCCGCGATCCTGCATGCCCGCCACGCCGATCTGCTGATCCTGGGTCAGGAAGATCCCGACGACCGCATGACCTACGTGGCGCGCCATTTCGTCGAGGATGTCGTGATGGGCAGCGGCCGGCCGGCGATCGTCGTCCCGTACGCGGGCGACGTGAGAACGCTCGGCGAGAACGTGCTGATCGGCTGGGACGGCGGACGCGAGGCCGCCCGCGCGACGGCCGACGCGCTGCCGCTGCTCACCCGCGCGCGCTTCGTCCACGTCGAGACGGTCACCCGCGGGCATCCCGATCCGGACGAAACGCCGGCCGGCGTCGATGTCGCCGCGTATCTCGAACGGCACGGCATTCGCGCGTCGTTCTCCACCACGCCGCGCGAGCGGTCGGTGAGCGCGGGCGCGACGCTGCTGAACCGGGTGACCGACGTGCATGCCGATCTGCTGGTGATGGGCCTGTACAGCCACGCCCGCATGCACGAGCGCGTGCTGGGCGGTGCGACGCGCACGATCCTCGAGACGATGACGGTGCCGGTCCTGCTGTCCCACTGAGCGCGTGAAAGCGGGCCGCCGCTTGCGGCTGCCCGCTTCCTGTCACGACCGTCACAACACGCCGGCGCACCCGCCCGGCCCCTCCCGTACGACCAGCACCGGCCGGTCCGCGATGCGCACCAGCGATTCGGCAACGCTGCCGAGCAACGCCCGGCGCAGCCCGCGACGACCATGCGTGCCCATCACGATCAGGTCCGCATCGCATTCGGCGGCGGCGCGCGCCAGCACATCCGAAATGTCCGCTCCGCACGCATCGATCGTTTTCGCGATGCCGCGTATGCCGGACAGCCGGAACGCGGTTTCCGCGTCCGAGATCGCGGTCGCACCGTTGCCTCGACACCGGTCAACGCCCGTCATCCGCGTACGGCGCATGCCCGCGCCGATCGCGACAAGTTGCCGCGCCCATGTAGGAATCTCCCTACAAGACTTCCCTTTCACCTACCGCAACTTCAATTCCCGCTGATTTTCTTGACGGCGCGCAACATCCATACTGCATATCAAGAAAAACAACCCAGCGTGCCTCCCGGAGCCAGAGCAGCAGCATCGCCGAGACCGGCGTAATCGGTCTTCCTGCGCGTCCGATGAGGCTTTCCCGACAGGAAGGCGGCAGAGAACAAGTCCGCCGGTACAACGGCCAGCGCGATTCCGCCCGACGGCGGGCCGCCGCTGCCCCAACTGGAGCCGACCATGCAGAGCAGTGCCGAAGTCTCGACGAGCATGCCGTCACGCCCGTTCATCCCGCTGCATCCGGTCCAGCCGGCGGATCAGCCCAAGCGCGCCGCGTCCCGCTGTTCGACGTGCGCGTTGCGTACCGTCTGCATGCCATCCGATCTCTCGCCTGACGATTTCGCGCGCGTCGACGCGATGATCTGCACGACGCGCCACATCAGGCGCGGCGAAACGCTGTTTCGCGCGGGCGACACGTTCAACAGCATCTATGCGGTGCGAACCGGGTCGTTCAAGACCATCATGATGCATCGCGACGGCGACGAGCAAATCACCGGCTTCGAGATCGTCGGCGAGTCGCTCGGGCTCGATGGCGTGCACACCGGGCACCACAACGGCGACGCGATCGCGCTCGAGGACAGCACCGTCTGCATCATTCCGTTCGGCCAGCTCGAGCAGATGTGCCGCGAAGTGCGGCCGATGCAGCATCATGTGTATCGGATGATGGGCGGCGAGATCGTGCGCGAATCGTCGCAGATGCTGCTGCTCGGCACGATGACCGCCGAACAGCGCGTGGCCGCGTTCCTGCTGAATCTTTCCGCGCGCTTCAAGGCGCGTGGCTATTCGGCCGCGGAATTCGTCCTGCGGATGACGCGTGACGAGATCGGCGAATATCTCGGGATGAAGCTCGAAACGGTCAGCCGCATGCTGTCGAAGTTCCAGCACAAGGGGCTCGTCGCGACGCAGGGCAAGCAGATCCGGATCGTCGATCTGGAAGGCCTGCGGCAAATCTGATCGCGCCGCCTGGCTCCGTCGAGGAGATCAACCGCGCATGCCCAGCACGGCGGCGCCCGACACGCGCCCGCTGCGCAAGTCGTCGAGTGCGAGGTTGGCATCGGTCAGCGCGTAGCGCACTGACTCGACACGCAGCGGCGCGAAAAGCGGCGCGGCGTCGAGTGGCTCCGGCGGCGCTTCACGTTCCCAGACTACTCGTCGCGCATCGCGTCCGCACCGCCCGGTGACGGGCGCTTGATGTGGGTCAACGGCCGCCGGACGGTTGCTGACACGATGAAGTGGCGATTCGCCGCCAGAGCGGCGACCTGGAGATGATCGAATGATATCCGTTCCGCCGCTTGCCGCCAGTGCCCATCCGGACCATCAGCTAAGGTCATTGCTGGGCTACGCGGTGCTGGCTCCGTCCAGCCATAACTCCCAGCCGTGGCGCTTCCTGGTCAACGGCGCCACGATCTCGGTCTGTGCGGACCGCCTTCGTGCGTTGCCCGTGGTCGATCCGTTCGATCGCGAACTCATCATCAGTTGCGGCGCGGCGTTGCTCAATCTGCGTGTCGCGCTCAATCATGCCGGGCTCGCCCACACGATCAGCACGTTTCCTTCCGAAGTCGACCCCGATCTGCTTGCGCTCGTGCGCGTCTGCGACGACGGCTATTCCGATGCCTCCCTCGGCGCACTGTTCGATGCGATTACGGACCGCGTCACGACACGCGCACCGTTCGAATCGAGCGCCGTTCCTGAAGAAATCCAGCGCGATCTGATTGCGGCGGGCGTCGCGGAAGGCGCCGACATCGCGTGCGTCGACTCGATCGCGCATCGAGCACGCGTCGCCGAACTGGTCGCGGAGGCCGACCGGCAGCAGTTCGCCGATCCGCGCTTCCGGCGCGAACTGGCGAGCTGGATCGATCCGCGCCGACACGTCGACGGCATGCCGGCGTTCGCGGCCGGTGTGCCGGCGTTGCTGGATTTTGCGGCGCCGGTCGTGACGACGGCGGTACGGACCTTCGATCTCGGCAACGGGCTGGCCGCGCTGCATCACCAGCTCGTCGGCGCATCGCCGTTGATCGTGTGCATCGCGACCGTGCGCGACGATCGCGAAGCCTGGCTCGCCGCCGGCCAGGCGCTCGAGCGGATCCTGCTCGTCGCGACGCGCGCCGGCTATACCGCGTCGTACCTGAACCAGCCGATCGAGACGGCCGGACTGCGCGCCCATCTGTGCCACATGCTCGGGCTGCGCGGCGAACCGCAGTTGCTGCTGCGTGTCGGGCGCGGCCCGCACACGTCGCATTCGCCGCGTCGCCCGCTCGACGAAGTGATCTCCTTCTCCTGATCCCGACGAGGAAACCAACATGAGCATCATGCGTTGCGCCGCCGTCTGCTTCATTGCCGCGACCGCCGGCATGGCCGCGGCGCAAACGACCGTGCCCGAGCCGACCGAACTCGTCAACGCGCAGCACTGCATGTTCTGCCATACGCCAGACGTAACGTTCCTCGGGCCGTCATTCCACGAGATCGCGGACCGCTACCGCGACGATCCGAACGCCGGCGCGCAACTGGAACGCAAGCTGCGCGTCGGCGGTCCTGCGCACTGGGGCGACACGCCGATGCCATCCGCCATCGATCGCGGCGGGCCGCTGTCTGCCGACGACGCGCATCGGCTCGTGCGATGGGTGTTGAGCCAGTAGCCGGCGCTAGCCCCTTCCGTTCATGTCGACCATCGTCAAACGCGTTCCCGCGGGCGTCGCGAAACGCGGCGCACGCCCCCGCACCGTACCCGACGCGTCGGCGGCAAAGACGCGCGGCAAACGACTACGGACACGGCCGGATGCGCTCGTCGCCAACGACGGCAGCCGGTGCATCCCGCGTCGCACACGGCGCGTCGCCAAACGCCCGAACCGTCCCGCTGTCGATGACGACGCGACGCTGTTGCAGCGCGCGAGCATGCGGGGCATCCGGCTGCAATTGGACTACTGGAAAGCCGAGGAGCGCCTGCAGATTGAACGCATCGGCCACACGGTCGTCATCTACGGCAGCACGCGCATCGCCGCACCGTCTGTCGCGAATGCACGACTGGACGAAGCGAATCGCCTGCTTGCAGAGCGTCCGCATGACGCGGCTCGGCGCCGCGCCGTCGCGGTCGCCAGCCGGCTCGTCGAGCACAGCGTGTATTACCGCGTCGCGCGCGAATTTGGGCGTATCGTCGCGCATGCCGACCGATGCACGCGCACCGCGCGGCTCGCGATCGTGACCGGCGGCGGCCCCGGCATCATGGAAGCCGCCAACCGCGGCGCTTACGAGCGCGGCGCACCGAGCATCGGTTTCAACATCGAACTGCCGCGCGAACAGGCGCCGAATCCGTACCTGACGCCGGATCTCTGCTTCCGGTTTCACTACTTCGCGATCCGCAAGCTGCACCTGCTCGAGCGCGCGAAAGCGGCGGTATTTTTTCCCGGCGGCTACGGCACGTTCGACGAGTTGTTCGAGGTGCTGACGCTGCTACAGACGCGCAAGATCGCGCCGTTGCCGGTCATCCTCGTCGGCGAGGCGTACTGGCTCCGCGCGGTCGACCTGTCGTTTCTCGCGGACGAAGGGATGATCGACCGTCGCGACCTGGAGTTGTTCACGTATTGCGAATCCGCGGCCGAGATCTGGCACGCGATCGGAAGCTGGTACGCGCGGCGTCGACAGCGCGTGCCGGCACACGGCGATGCCGCTCCGAAGCGGCGCGCCGTGTAGGAATCCGCCGACGGCCTCTGCACGATTCCTACCGCAACTTCGGGCAAGGCTGATTGAATCGTCCCGTGGCGACGACGATACTGAAATCACCAAGAACGGTTGCACCACATACCGATCGCAGGCACGAGGAGAGCTGTCATGTCACACGCCGACCACCTCACCAACCCGGACAACGCGTCCGATACAGCCGCACTCGATACGCAGGTACTCGTCGCTCTCGCTCGCGATGCCGGCATGCTCGTGATACTCGACGGACAGATCGGGCGCGAGCGTTACGAAAGCGTGACGGGATCGATCGCCACACTCGCCCGCTTCGCCAAGGCGCTGCAGCTTTCGGTGCTCAAGGCCGCATGAAGTTGCGCGTAGCCGCGTCACCCGCCGGTTCAGACCGTGAAGGTGTTCGATTTCTTCATCTCGATCCACGTCATCCCGGCTCGCAGCGCATCGATCGCGGCTTCGCGCTCGGTTGCATGGATCCTGCTATTTGCGAACGTCCGCTCGCATACGCCATCCGGCGATTTGAGCGTGACGTGGATTCGACAGCGGAAACCGCCCGTTTCGGCCGCGACCGTCTCGATCGCGACCGACCAGTCCGCATCGTGAAGCTCACCCGACAGTGTCATCTGACTTCCTATGTATCTGGACGGACCGCACATGCGCCCCGGCCGCCCGTCTGATTTACTCCACCACCAGATCGTCGACGACCGCGCGCACGCCTCGCGCCGACCACGCGGCACCGCGCACGGCCTTCCGCTCGGAAAACGAGCCGACCTTGCCGGACAACCGCACGGTGCCGTCGTGCACGTCGATCGCGATGTGCTTCGCTTCGCGTTCCGCGTGACGCATGATCGCGCGCTTGATGTTGCTGCCGATGTCGTCGGCACCGATCGTTCCCTGTACCGCAATGTGGTCGGTCACGCCGGTCACGCTGCGCATCTGCGAGATCGAGCGCACGGCCAGATGGCTCTGATACGCCCAATCGACCTTGCCGGACAGCGTGATCCAGCCGCGTTCGACCTGCACCTTGACCGCATCGTCATGCAGACCGACCGTCCAGTGCAGCACCGAGCGCACCGCTTTCGCGATGTCCTCGTCGGTACGCACGTCGTCATCCGGCAGATGCACGGTCATGTCGACAACGAGCGCCTTGACGCCGGCCACGCGGTTCGCCGCACGCTCGATCGCCAGCTTCTCCGCATAGCTAGGCGGGTGCCCCGAAAGCGTCACGATGCTGTCGCTCACCTCGACACCGATGCGGGTCGAATCGATCGAAGGGTCGGATTCCAGTTCATCGTGAACGTCCTGCTTCAACTGCTTGTCGGTTTTCATCGTCTGCTCTCCTGTGAGCCGCGGCGCGCCTGTTCGCCGCACACAGCCAGAGTTGCACACGCGCGGCCCCCGATCGCTGATGCAGGTCAACGGATACTTCGTGCCGCACGGCGTGGCCGGTCGATGCATCGCTTGACGGAAGTCAACCCGATGCGGGCCGGCCGCCTTATCGTGAGATCGCCGATGCACGACGTTCCAGGTACGCGCAGTCACGCTTCAAGGAGACTAAAATGACCGAACAGCAGCTGTTGGCCTACTCGCCAGTGCCTACGGCACCCCCGGGGCCATCGCAAGGAGAATCGCCGGGCATCGTGGACCTGCCGCGCCCGATGCTCGATAACGGCGTGCCGCTGATGGCGGCGCTCGCGACCCGGATGAGTTCCCGCGAATTCGCCGCCACACCGTTGTCGCCCGCGACGCTCGGCACGATCCTGTGGGCGGCGGATGGCATCAACCGGCCGGCAAGCGGCGGCCGTACCGCGCCGTCCGCGCGCGCATTCAATGAAATCGACATCTACGTTGCGCTGCCGTACGGTGTCTATCGTTACGATGCGCCCGCGCACCGGCTCGTGCTGAAGCACGCGGTCGATGCGCGCAATCTGACCGGCTATCAGGACTTCGTCGGCCGCGCGCCGCTGGATCTCGTCTACGTCGTCCGGACTGCCGCGATACTCGACATGCCGCCGCGACAACGCGACGTGTTCTCGGCAATCGCGGCCGGCGCCATCGCGCAGAACGTCTCGCTTTACTGCGCGGCGGCCGGCCTCGGCACGGTCGTGCGCGGCTGGATCAATCACCGCATGCTCGCCGACGCATTGCGACTCAACGAGGACGAGTTGCCGATCCTCGCGCAGACGGTCGGCTATCGGATCGGCAGTACACCATCGCATGCGTAGGCGCACATGCGACCGCTTCAACGAAACGACGCGCGGATCGCTCCGCGCGCCGGCTCGTCACGTTGGGCGATGCGTGTCGGCATCGCCCGCCGCTTGTCACCCGATCAGCTGATCGTGAGCTTCTTCTGCCCGATCAGCGCCTTCTTCGGCAACGTCAGCGACAGCACGCCATCCTGATACGTCGCCGTCGCGTTCGCGTCGTCGATGTCGCTGGACAGCGAGAACGAGCGGCTGATCGCACCGCTGTAGCGCTCGCGCCGGATCACGCGCTCGCCATCCTTCTGCTCGTTGCTGCGCTCGATCTTCGCGTTGATCGATACGGTATTTCCCGTGATCTGGACGTCGATGTCGTCCTTGGAGACGCCGGGCAGTTCCGCGTTGACCGTATACGCCTTGTCGTTTTCGGTGACGTCGATCTTCATCGACGCAAGATCGGGTTCGTCGGCCAACGCCATGCCGCGCAGCGGCCTGAACAGCCCCTGGAACAGGTCGGAAACTGGCTCGAGCGAAAACGGATCGTAACGCGTCATGTTGCTCATGGTTCGGACTCCTTTGACAGTTGACGTGCGGCCGTCGCCTTCGTCCCGACGGCATCGGCTGCAAGGAAGATCGGATGGCGCGACGCCGCGAGCCGCGCAAGGGACGAATGATCTTTCAAAATCGAGCGTACCCCCCCGCCCAGGCACGCGCTTGATGAGCGTCAAGGGCGGACGCCGATTACGTGCAGAACCGGAAATAGCCGCTGTGAAGCAGGATCGGCCGCCCGCCGACTTCCTCGAGCAGACAGCGCGCCGCGCGTTCGATGGCGGGACGATGACGCGCAAAGGCGTCGACGAGATCCTGCTCGCGAGGCGACGCCGCGCGGAAGTGATCTTCCAGCGCTGCCGCGGTGATCGCACAGTGCACGCGGCGGCCTTCGACGAGCGCCGGAAAGCTCAGGGCCGGATCGATGCCGCAATACATCGGATGTTCGGAAGGAAACGAGATCTGCATGATGATCACCTGGGCGGGTGGCATGGCAGCGACGCTAGGCCGCCGCGACGGTGGTGTGTGCGCCATCGTCGCCGCGCACGAGCAAGACCGGGCAACTCGAGGTGCGGAGGAAGCGTTCGGCGACACTGCCAAGCACCAGCCGCCGGACACCGCGTCGACCGTGCGTGCCGATCACGGCCAGATCGGTCGAATGGTCGGCGACGTATTGCTGAAGTCGCTCAGCGACATCCTGCCCGAAATCGGTCTCGATGATTTCCGTCTCGCCGTTGACTGACGCGCGCGAGATCGTCCGGTCGGCATCCCGCAGGATTGCCGCGCCATGCCGCCGGATCTCGTCGAGCAAGGCCTCGGGCTCCACGCGGCCGCCGTAAGCGAACAGGGTCGATTTGTCGACGACGAAAACGGCGAACAGACGGGCGCCGCATAGCCTGGCCATCCTGAGACCTTCGTCGAGCGCCTGTTTCGCGGAAGGACTGCCGTCCGTCGCGACCATGATATTCGTGTACATGCGAACCTCGCGGAAAGAACGAACGCGCTTGCGCGTCCGGATTCGTTTCCATCATCGGCACTCGACGCACGCCCGCGTTGACCGAGGTCAACGGTTTGGAACAGCATCGAAATCGGCCCGCGACCTCACGGGCGGCCATCGCCGCGTGCCGGCCGAAGCCGTCTGCCGGCCGCCAGCCGCGGTTGCGCCGGATCCGGGCAACCGCGACGTGAGAGGCCGTATTGGCGCGGGGCGGCCGCGTTGGCCGCTAACCAGGCGGGTTCTCGTCCGATTGAAAACCGTTCCCTATCTCGAGGATTTTCCTGGCGCACGCATCGTATTGCCACCCCGGGCCGCCATTGCTGTCGTACATGCCCTTGCACATCGCCTTGAGCCGGATCACCGCGCCGCCCTCGCCCGACGCCGTGCGCGACGCCCAGAGATAGACTTCTCCGGCCACATACGGTTGCGCCGTTTCGATCCGGTCGGCACTCGCTCGCGTGATTCGGGTTGACGAATGGGCTTCGACGTAGCGGCGCGTGCGACTCCACGCGCGATCGCATTCCGACGGCGTCGCGCACTGCAGCGATGCTGCCTGACGCATCGCAAGCAGTTGCGTTTCAGTGGTCCTGAATGTTCCGGCCCGCTCTGCCCCCGCACATGCGCCCAGCGCGAGCAGCACACCGACCGTCAATGCTCGTTGTTTCATCGTGAATGCCTCGTCGGCCCGTGAGTTCCGCCCGTAATCGAGCGACATGACCGCGCCCGGCGGCCGCCAATCCCGCCATGTCGCGGCGCGCATGCAGCATGACGCGCGCTCTCACGCCTTCACGGGTGCTGGAACCGACTGTATTGCCGCGCCCGCGAGCGCGGTTGACTTGCGTCAAGCGTCCTCTTTCGTTGCAGGCTTGACGCGTATCAAGTCGGCACGCGCGCTGCTCGGCTGCAATGGAGTCCGTCGAGCGGTGGTGCGTGGCCTGCCACACCGATCCGACAAAATCGAGCAGACGGGAACGTGCCGTTCTCGTTCGAATCCAACCTGCGCGGTGCGGCAACGACGCGCCCGCCCGCCATACCGATCCGTCCACCATGTCCCGAACGTCTCACGTACCATTTGCGCTGGGCCGCGGAAATGCACGAAAGGCGATGCAATTCGATCGCGCATTGAGTCGGCCCGTCACGTATCCGCACCCCGCGGGCCGCATCGAGCGGATCGAAACGCATCTGTCCGTCGTCTATCTGGCGGGGCGCTACGCGTACAAGCGCATCAAGCCGGTGCGTTTCGCGTTCGTCGATCTCGTGCGCGCTGCGCGGCGGCGCCGCTGCGCGCTCGCGGAGTGCACGCTCAATCGACCGTTCGCCGGCCCGCTGTACCTGGGCGTCTGGCCGCTCGTCGCACGCGGCCGGCGATGCGCGTTCGACGCGCCGGTGCGGATCGGCGGGCGCCGGCATCGGCAGCAGACGGCACCACCTGGCGAGTACGTGGTGCGCATGCGCCGGTTCGACGCACGACGGATGTTGTCGGTCCGCAGCGCGTCGCTCGATGAAGGGCTGGCGGATGCGGACGCCCTCGCCGCCATGTTGGCCCGCCATCATCTGCATGCGCCGCGCCGTGCCCCGAGGGGCTATCCCGGCAGTGCGGAGTGCGTCGCGGCCCAGTGCCGGCCGTTGCTCGACGCGCTCGACGTCGCCGTGACGGACGAAGCCGCATTGCGGGCCTGGTACGAAGCCGAGTTGACCCGCATCGCACCGCGGCTTGCCGATCGGCACGCGCATGGATTCGTGCGCGCGTGCCACGGCGATCTGCATCTCGACAATATCGTCCGCTGGCGCAACCGGATCCTGATGTTCGACTGCATCGAATTCGACGACACGCTGCGCTGGATCGACGTGGCGAGCGATCTCGCGTTCGCGTTGATGGATTTCTCCGCCCACGGGCGCGAGGATTGCGCCCACCGCCTCCTTTCCGGATGGCTGGCACGCACGGGCGACCATGCTGCACTGGGCGTGCTGCCGTGCTACTTCGTCTATCGGGCACTGGTGCGCGCGCTGACCGCGAGTCTGCGCGGTGACGAAGCGGCGCGTGCCCGCTATCTGCGCATTGGTTCGACCATGGCCGATGCGCGGCGCGATGCGCAACCGGTACTGCTCCTATGTCACGGGGTTTCCGGCTCGGGCAAATCGCTGGCAAGCCGTGAGCTGGCGGGGCGGCTCGGGGCGATCCGGCTGTCCAGCGATGTCGAACGCAAGCGGAGTGCCGGTGTCCCGGGGAACACCCGCCTGCCGCGCGACACCTATTCGGACACGGCGATCGACAGGATCTACGAAAGGCTGCTTTCGGACGCCGGCGTGGTGCTCGACAGCGGCTATACGGCGATCGTCGACGCGACGTTCCTGCGCGAACGCAACCGCGCGGCGTTCATCTCGCTCGCCGCACGGCTCGGCGTGCGCGTCGCGATTCTCGATTTCGTCGCGGGCCAGGCGACGCTCGCCGCACGTGTCGCGGCGCGGGCGGCATGCGGACGCGATGCCTCCGATGCCGACGCCGCCGTGCTGGCACGACAGATCGAGCATGCCGACCCGCTGACCGAACTCGAAGCGGCGATCGCGATTCGTTTCGACACCGATTGCGATGTCGCGGCGTATGGGAGCCACGCATTCTGGGCGCCATTGCTCGCCGCGCTGCGTACGTAAACTCGCAGTGCGAGCCTCGTCGGCACGCGGCCCGGCCGCCTGCGCACCGCGGAAAAATCAGTACCCGGCCGGTCGAATCGCGTGCACGGCCGAATGCAGTGCGTTGGAACTGACGATCAGCGGCCGAAGGTGCGGGTATGGTCGTCGTAGTCGAACAGTCCCGCGTAGCGGCCCCAGTCGGTCACGACACGCAGCGCCTGCTCCGCGCTGCGCGGATCGAGGTGATCCTCGAGTTCGAGCTCGAAACGTGCGCGCGGCGCGCGATGCCCTGCGCGTTCGCCCAGCACTTCATCGATATGCGCGGCGAGCGGCACGAACCGGACGACATGCTCGCGAAACAGGCGTCGCCGCGCATCATCGGCGCTCTGCGCGAACACGTGGCCCGCGGCGCTCAGGCGGATGGACCGACCGTGCCATTCAGCAAAGGCAAGCAGGTGAAGTGCGGCCGCGGTCGCATACAACGCATCGACCCGCAGCGCGAGCGCCGACGCAATCGTGCCGAGCTCCACATGGCCGTCATACGGCGCGGCTGCGAGCGTGTCGACGAACCCGGCGAGATGGTGGCTCGACACGTCGGGCAGCTTCATGGCCAGCGCACTGCCCGTCGCTTCCTGGCCTGCCGTCGCGTCGGCGATGCGTGTGGTCAGCGTCGCATAGATCTTGCCGACGATCGCCTGAACGGCCGGATCATGCCGGCTGCGCGGATGCGGCAGCGGCACGTTCAGCATCGCCTCGATGCGCGCCGGAGCGGCGCCGAGCACCAGGATGCGATCGCACATCAGCACGGCTTCCTCGATGTTGTGCGTCACCATCAGCACCGCACGCGTCGACAGCTGGCGCGCATCCCACAGGTCGAGAAAGTCTGTGCGCAGCGTTTCCGCAGTCAGTACGTCGAGCGCGGAGAACGGTTCATCCATCAACAGCAGCACGGGTTCGCTGACGAGCGCGCGGGCGAAACCCACCCGCTGGCGCATGCCGCCCGACAGTTCGCGAGGAAATGCCGATTCGAACCCGTCGAGCCCGATCAGCTCGATCGCGGCAGCCGCGCGGGCACGCACGTCGCGCGCGGCGAGGCCCAGCGCGTCGAGGCCGAGCTCGACGTTTTCGATAACGGTCAGCCACGGGTACAGCGCGAAGGTCTGGAACACCACGGCTATGCCGTCGGTCGGACCGGAGAGCGGTGCACCGCGATAGGTCACCGCGCCGGATGAGGGTTTGACAAGGCCGCCGGCGATCCTCAGCAGCGTGGATTTGCCCGAGCCGGAGCGGCCCAGCAACCCCAGTATCTCGCCTTCGTGAAGCGCGAGATCGATATTGGCCAGCACGTGCAGCGGTTCGCCGGACGGCTTCGTGAACGACTTGCATACGGCCTGCATCTCGAGCACGATCGCCGCCGTGTCCGAAGGCGGAACGGTCGCGTTCGCGACATTCCGTTCCGTGGATTCGTCGAGATTCGACACGCGTGTCTCCCGTGAGTAATGGATGCCAAAGGATAGAGCGAGGGCTCAATCGAGCCGCGTGCGGCGCTCCGCGAACGCGTACAGCGGGCGCCACACGAACCGATTGGTCGCAATCACGAACAGCGACATGACGGCGACGCCGAGCGCGATGCGCGGATAATCGCCGGCGTCGGTCATCCGCGCGATATAGGCGCCGAGTCCGCCGGCGTTCAGGCGTGTGTTGCCCCAGCTCACCGCTTCGGCGACGATGCTCGCGTTCCATGCGCCGCCCGACGCGGTAATCGCGCCAGTGACGAAATATGGCAGCACACCCGGCAGCATGACGCGACGCCACCACGTAACAGGCCGCACCCGGAAGCACGCCGCCGCTTCGCGCAGGTCGGCGGGGAACGCGCTCGCACCGGCGATCACATTGAACAGGACATACCATTGCGCGCCCAATATCATCAGCAGGCACAGCCAGATGTCGGGCGCGAGCCGCAAGCGCACGATCGCGAAGACGGCGACAGGAAACAGCAGGTTGGCCGGAAACGCGGCGAGGAACTGCGTGACCGGCTGGATGCGGGCAGCCACGTCCGGCCGGAGGCCGATCGAGATACCGATCGGCACCCAGAGCGCCGACGCAAGCATGACCAGCACGGTCACGCGTGCGAATGTGAGCGCCCCTGCGCCGGCCACGACGCGCAGGTCCGTCCACGTCAGCGTTGCGCGTCCAAGCCGGAACAGTTCGTACGCCGCGTACGCGCATCCGGCGCCGCACATCGCGAACCAGAGCACGTCGCCCGTGTGCCGCGGCAGCGCGATTCGGCCGCGCCACGCCGGCGTGAACCCGCGCAGCCGCGCACGCGCCGCGCGGTGCAGCAGCGCGCGGACCGGGCCGCTCGCGCGGGCGACCCATCGCGATCGTTGGAACAGGTCGAGCATCCAGCTGCGCGACGCGATCGCGGGCGCCGCATCGCCGTACCGGAACCGCTCCGACCACGAGACCAGCGGCCTGAACAGCAACTGGTCGTACAGGACGATCGCGACGATCATCGCGACGATCGCCCAGCCCACCGCAGCCAGGTCGCGGTTCGCGATCGCCTGCGCGACGTAGGCGCCCACGCCGGGCAGGTCGACGTGCAGGTTGCCGACCGCGATCGCCTCGGATGCGACCACGAAGAACCAGCCGCCCGACATCGACATCATCGCGTTCCAGACCAGGCCGGGCATCGCGAACGGCACGTCGAGGCGCCAGAAGCGCTGCCACGCGGACAGCCGGAAGCTGCGACTGGTCTCGTCGAGATCGAGCGGCACCGTGCGCAGCGCCTGATAAAAGCTGAACGTCATGTTCCACGCCTGGCTCGTGAAGATCGCGAAGATCGCAGCACACTCGGCGCCGAGGATCCGCCCCGGGAACAGCGAGAGAAAGAACAGCACGGTAAACGACAGGTAGCCGAGGATCGGCACCGACTGCAGCGCGTCGAGCAGCGGGATCAGCACGCGCTCGGCGCGACGGCTGCGCGCCGCCGCGGTCGCGAAGACGAACGTGAAGGCAATCGACGCGAGCAGTGCCGCGAACATGCGCGCGACGGTGCGCAGCGTATAGCCGGGCAGCGCCGCCGGGGACAGCGAGATGGCCGGAGGATGCGCCACCGTCAGCGGGCCGGCCATCTGATGCGCCCAGATACCGGCCAGCAGCAGGAAGCCGACGACGATCAGCGTCGCGACGAGATCCCGCCAGCCCGGCGCGGGCAGCGTCCAGCGCCCGCCCCGCAATACCTCCGCATGGTGCTCCACGACGCCTCCCCCGGCGATGATGGCGGTTCATCTTCCCGGGCTGGCCGGCCGGTGGGCTTGACCTGCGTCAACCGTCCTGCAACGGGCGGGACCACGATTGCGGCGCCTACCGCCGGGCAATGGCCCCGGCTCAGGCGCCTCGCGATGGCACTCGTTCCGGCCACGCGGTATCGCGCCGACGAGCACGCCTGCGCCGGCTCACGCGGCCGGGTACGCGTTCGAGAGTGCGTCGACGAACGCGTCGAGACGATCCGGCGCGAGCCGGTTGATGCCGGCCGCCCCCGTCGCGGCCGCCGCCTTCCGGAAATGCGTGGCACAGACGATCGGCGCCGTACGGCGCGACGACCGGCGCGCGAACGCTAACGGTGTAACCGCCCGCTGCCGATAACATCAGCACCGCATGGGACACGCACCGCGTCCCTGCACGCGAGCCCGATCGCGCGGCCGTCCGGGATACGGCCATCGTTCATGCCGCTTGCTCCCCGGAATGCGCGCCCGGCATTGCATTCGACTGCGCGACGAGTGCCGCCAGCGCCGGAGAAATCAGCGGCTGCAGCGCCACGACGGGCATCAGCGCGTGCATCGGATCGGGTAGCGTGGACAGTTCGCGCATTGCGTGAATGCGGCTCTCGCCAAGCGTGGGGGCCGCGAGCCGCGTCCCTGTGGTCATGGCGGGCCGCAACAGCGGCGCTCCGTCGATGCGCTCGCCGTCGAGACCGATGCAGTCGGCGCTGATTCGCCCATCCGGGTCGTATTGCCGGAATACCTGCTTGCGGCCCGGCAGCGTCGCCTTGCCCTCCGAGCGTTTGCAGCGCGCCCGGCCCGCATACTCGACGAGCTTGTACGTGCAGTCGAGGCACGGTGCGTCCGCCGACGTGCTGATCTGCGTACCGATTCCGAAGCCGTCGATGGGTGCGTGCTGGCGGACGAGCTCCTGCAGCCGGATTTCATCGAGATTGCCGCTCGCGAAGATCATCGCATCCGTCAGGCCGCCGCGATCGAGAATCGCGCGGACATTGCGCGCGTGCGCCGCCAGATCGCCGCTGTCGATCCGGACGCCCTTGATGCGCACGTTTTCGGGCCCGAGCCGCCGCGCAAGCTCGACGACCTTGTCCGCCGCGTGCTCTGTATCGTACGTGTCGATCAGCAGCAATGCGTCATCCGGCTGCGAGCGCGCGAAGTGCTCGAATGCGAGCGCTTCGTCGTCGTGTGCCTGGACGTATGAATGCGCCATCGAGCCGTACACGGGAATGCCGTAGCGCAACCCGGCGAGCAGGGTCGCCGTACCGGAGAATCCTGCCAGGTAGCTGGCACGCGCGGACAGCATCGCCGCCTCCGCGCCATGAGCGCGCCGCAGGCCAAAATCGACCAGCAACCTGCCGTGCGCGACGAGCGTGGCGCGCGCGGCCTTGCTTGCGACCAGCGTTGCGTAGTGGAGCAGGTTCATCACGCGGCTCTCGACGAACTGTGCCTCGCGGAACGGGGCCGTGATCCGCAGAATCGGTTCGTCGGCGAAGAACACCGTGCCTTCCGGCATCGCGTCGACGGTGCCGGTAAAGCGGAAGCCGGCGAGCGATGCAATGAAATCCGCGCGAAAGCGCCCGGTTGCGGCCAGTCGCTCCAGCGCGGCGGCACTGAAGCGCAGGCCCTCCAGATAGTCGAGCACCAGTTCCAGTCCCGCCGCCATCAGGAATGCGCGATGCTCCGGCAGCGCCCGTACGAAGAACTCGAAGCTGGCCGCTTCGTTCATTCCAGCATCGAACGCGGCCTGCAGCATCGTCAGCTCATACAAATCCGTCAGCAGTACGTCGTCGACGTCCGCATCCAGCCAAGATCCGTTCATCATGTGCCCTCCCGCGCCGCCTGCGCGCAATCGTGCGGCCGGTGCCCGGTCGCTCCGGTGCGGACAAGCGTCGCTTCCTCATTGCGGCGCCGGCCCCGGGCTCGACGGAACCGCGGTCCAGACGCCATTGCACGACGCGACATATGGATAGTATCCGCGCGGGTCGTTGCAGTAGTACCACGCACGTGCCGGTGGAAGCCGGCTGGGAGTCGGCGGCGGCCGCTGCATGATCACCGCAGGTGGGATGTACGTCGGAAACGGATACATGGGTTCCGGATAGAAATACCAGTAGCCGTCGACGATCCACCACCACGCGTAACGCCCGCCGTGCCAGTCCTGCACCCAGTGGCCGCCCCTCCAGTGCGCGCGCTCCCGTGGCGCGAAGTGATGAAAGTCGCGGCCGTGAAAATCCTGGCGGGGGACATGGCGCGCATGCTGCGCATGTGCCGGCTGCGTCGGCACGCAGCACGCCGCCGCGCAGAGTACGAGCACGCGGCATGCGGCTGTGATCCTGTTCATGGTCACCATCCCTCACCGAGATGCGATCCATCGTATTGGCGGCACCGCGCGGCATTGACCGCGATCAACGCATGCCCGCCGCTACGTCGTGCGCGGCGCACGCCGGGACACACCGGATCAGCCACGCTGCTTCTCCTCGAAATACGTCTGGCGGGCCGCCACGAGGCGCAACTCGTCGAGCAGCGCCGCGGCCGCGCGAAGCAGATCGTCGAGCGAGACAACACCGACCAGATCACCGTCGCCATCGACGACCGGCAGCCGGCGGACACCGTGCTGGCGCATCCGCTTCGCGAGCAGCCAGATGTCGTCGTCGACGTTCGCAATCGCAACGGGCGTCGACATGATGTCGCCGACGAACAGCGAGCCGGCCTCGGCATCAGCGCCCACCACGGTGAGCACGATGTCTCGATCGGTCACCATGCCGACCGGCGCACGTCGTCCGTCCTGTTCACGTACGACGACCAGATCGCCGGCGTGGGTGCCGCGCATCATTTCGGCCGCCTCGACGACGGTTGCCCGCGTGGAACACATGGCGACATCGCGGGTGCAGAGCATCGCGGCATTCATGTTCATTCTCCCGGCCGGGGCGCAGCGAAACGTCGATCGACGCCCGTCGCCGCCTGGACCATCACGCAACGGAAACGTCCGCGCCGATGCCCACCGCATCGATCCGCGGCTCCCTCCCTCTCGAGCGCCTGCTCGACACCCTTCTTCGGCTCGCGGCCGCATTTCATGGCCATGCTCCTGTCCGCATCCGATAACAACAACGGTAGGTGCGACTTCGCCGTACGGAATTGACGTAGGTCAGCGCAACGCGCCAATCGCTGTCGCGCCCATGAACATGCGACGCACGGCCGTGAATTCAACGTTGCGACCGTGCCCGGCGCGATCTCGTCTGCCGAGACGCAACACCATCTGACGCCCGTCGGACGACAGGTCGACGGGGCTTCCGCAAGCGGCGCGGCATCCAGGCGAACGAGCCCCCGATCGACGAGGCAGCGAAGGTCGGCCGGATCGGCCTGCTGGTGCCGCGGTTCGCTGGCGAGCACCATCAGCGCCGCGATTTCGTGGGGGCTCAGCAATCGGCCGCCATCGGCCTCGACCGGCTTCGGGTGTGGCGTGGCACCGGCCACCGTCAGGGCCGCAGCATCGGAACGGGAACTGATCTGGCGATTCGACGTGTTCGTGAACAATGCGGGCATGAGGTTTCCGTATCATGAACGTCAGTGTGCGCGTGGCTGTTCGCCGGCGATCCAGAGGGCCAGGCACGCCGCGCGCGCACGTTACGTGGCCCGCGCCGCATTCACGTCGCGTTCGCGATCGGCAAGCCGGCGATCGGGGCGACGATGATTCAGGTCAACCTGTCGCCGCACGATCGGGCGACAGTAGACTTGTCCGGATCCCCGGCGGTTCTTCGCACCTGCGCCACTGCAACTCATGACTCTGTCGTTCGATGCGGAAAGGTCGTCAATGATGGAAGGCGCCACGCTGGGTGGCGCCTTTTTCACGTGAACCGGACAACGCCGCAGCTACTTCCCTTGCAACAGGTCCATGAACGGCGGGAAAGTGAGCATCACGCTCAGCGCCAGCAGGACGAAGGACACGTGGGTGATGCGTCCGAGTGCCACCGATTTCGTGCCCCACTGGCGCGACAGCACAAACCATGAGCACAGCCAGACGACGATCGCGCTTGTCGTCACGCCCGAAAGCGGCCCCGTGGGGCTGTAGAACGTGAAAAAGTGCGCAACAGCTTTGGATGCATCGCCAGCCAGCGCAAATAGCCCGACAGCAAAGCAACCAATGCCGGCGGCAAGAATCGCCGCGGCGGCCGGGCCATTGTCCATCGATTCGCCGACTGCGCTTTGTGTTGATCGTGCTGCACGCTCCGGTGACAAGTCATTTTGACGCTGTCCGCGCTCGGCACTGCTGTGCGCGGAGGTCGGGGTTTCGGTCGGTCCCATATCACTCTCCCCTCATGAGATGAATGGAGGTGCCGCCGCGCACAGGTGCGTACTTGCTCAGGAACGCACCGAACGCACCGGCGACGCCGGTCGCGACAAACGCGACAACGGCAAACGCGAGAACCGCATGGCGGATCTGCGGCAACTTGACGAGCGACGGGCCATACTTGGCGAATACGTACGCAACCATCGTCATGGAGATCGGCGCGAGCCACGCAACGTGCTCTTTCCATTCCATGCCGAGGCTATGCCAACCTGAAGTGTTGGGGCTGGCAAGAAGCAGCCGTTGCGGGTAGTTCGCCAGATCGATCAGCCCCGCCGGCGGAATCGCCCGGTACCACGGATAAACGATGTAGGCACCCGAGAGCACGGCCGCCCAAGCCAGGATCACCATCGCCGAGAGGTACAGCATGAGCAGTCTGTGCTCGCGAGTCGGTGGGACTACCGGCGCACCGGGAGCCGACATCCGGTAGAGTTCGGCGAGCGCACCGGAAAACGCCAGCATGAACAACGCGCCGAATCCCATGCCATGCAGGACCGTAAGCAGGTCGCGCAACGAGATTTCCATGGTTGGTCTCCTTGTCTGAACTGAGCACTGCACGCTCGTCAGATCTATCGTGCGATCTTGAGACTCACAACATTTGATATATGTCAATCGGATAAAGCGATTGCTCAACCATTTCCGGAAAATTTCCGAGCAGGCCCTGGGCCCCGTGTGCCCGTCGATCGAACTGTTTGCGGGATAGTCGCGCCGCAGCCGGAACGGCCGGGGCGCGACCGGCTCACTCTGCAAGCAACTCAGCGCCGCGGCGCGACGAGATGCCGACCAGTCGGTCGGCGGGCTGCGGCCGTGCGAACAGGAAGCCCTGCCCCTGGTGGCAACCGATCTCCTGCAGGAAGGCCAGCTGCTTTGCCGTCTCGACGCCCTCCATCACGACATCGAGGCCCAGCGCGCGCCCCATTGCAACGATCGCGCGCACGATCGCGTCGTCCGTGCTACCCGAGCCGCAGTCCGTGAGGAACGACTGATCGATCTTCAGCGTATCGACGGGCAGGTCCTTCAGATACACCAGCGACGAGTAACCCGTACCGAAATCATCGATCGCGAGGCTGATTCCCCGCGTCGCCAGTTCGCGCAGCAGGATGCCGATTTCCTCGCGGGTGTTCATCGCCATGCTTTCGAGCAACTCGAGCTGCAGGTATTCGGCCGGCAATGCGGTTTCGCTGAGAATGGTCGTCAGGTCGCTGAGGAAATGGTCGGTAAAACACTGTCGCGCCGATACGTTCACCGACACACGCCCGAACTCGAAGCCCTCGTCGAGCCAGCGGCGGGCCTGGCGGCAGGCTTCGTGCAGCACCCACCTGCCGATCGGGACGATCAGCGCGGATCGCTCCGCCAGCCCGATGAAGTCGCCCGGCGGCACCAAACCCCTGCGCGGATGCAACCAGCGCAGCAGCGCCTCCACGCCGACGATCCGGCCGCTCGCCAGATCGTATTGCGGCTGGTAGAACAGGCGGAATTCATTCTGCTCAAGCGCGCGGTGCAACTCGCCGAGCGTCTCGAGCTGCTCGATCGCCGACGACGTCATCTTGCTCTCGAAGAACTGGAACACGTTCCTGCCGCGGTTCTTCGCGCCGTACATCGCCTGGTCCGCGAGCAGGATCAAGTCCTCCGCCTCGGTGCCGTCGTCCGGATAGATGCTGATGCCGATGCTCGGCGTCACGAAGATCTGGCGATCAACGATATCGATCGCCCGTCCCACTTCGTCAAGCAGCTTGCGCGCGACTCGCCCGACGTCGCGGACATCGTCGACCTCCTCGAGCACGAGCGCGAATTCGTCACCGCCCATGCGCGCCACCGTGTCGTTCGCGCGCACGTTCGCGACGATGCGCTCCGCGACCATCTTCAGCACCTCGTCGCCGGCGTTGTGCCCGAGCGTATCGTTGACCAGCTTGAAGCGGTCGAGATCGAGGTACATCACCGCGACCTTGCGACCGAGCCGCTTCGCGTGAACGATCGCATGCGTGAGCCGCTCCTCGAACAGCATCCGGTTCGCGAGATTGGTGAGCACGTCGTGCGTGGCGAGATAGCCCAGCCGCTCCTCCGCCTGGCGCCGCTGTGTGATGTCGGAAAAAATCGCCGCGTAGTGGGAGATCTCGCCTTCGCTGTCGCGAATGCTGGTGATCGTCAGGTATTCGAGAAACAGCTCGCCGGTCTTGCGGCGATTCCAGATTTCGCCTTGCCAGTGGCCATCGGTCGTGAGCGAATGCCACAGCTGCTTGTAGAAATCGGGCGTCTGGCGCCCCGAACTCAGCAGGCCCGGGTTGCGCCCGATCACTTCGTCCTCGGTGTACCCTGTCAGGCGCGTGAAGGCCTGGTTGACGCGCTCGATCTTCGCGTGCCGATCGGTCACCATGATGCCTTCGAGCGCCGATTCGAACACCCGGTCCGCCATGCGCAGGTTGAAGCGCGCGAGACCCAGCGCTTCGTCGCGCTCACGCAACGCGCTGCGCAGCTCGTTCGCGTATTCGTGCTCGATGCTCTGCAGCACGTCCGCGAAACAGAGCAGCCCGGTCAGCCTGCCTCCCTCGTCTTGGATGCCGACGTGCCGCATATTGTGCTCGGTCATGAAGCGCTGCGCTGCATACAGGCTCTGCTTCGCTGTCAGCATCTGCAGCGGCTTGCTCGCGTAGGCCCCGACCGCGCCGTCGGCACCGCCGTCTGCCAACAGACGGACGATGTCCCGTTCCGTCAGGATGCCGTGCTCGCCGTCGTCATAGCCGACGAGAATCGCATCGAGCCGTTGCGCACGCATCAGCGCGATGACTTCGTGCAACGTGGCCTGCTCCGGCACCACAACGGGCGGATGAACGCGGATCGATTCGATCGGCTTCAGGTGCAGGAAAAATTCCGCCCCCTGGTTCACGACGATGTCGGTCTGCGTCAGCACGCCGATCGCGGTGCCGTCCCGCACCACCACGAAGTGCCGTACCCCCGACTGTTTGAACTTCAACGCGGCTTCACCCAGAGGCGTATTGGCCTCGATCGTCAGCACCGGATGGCTCATCACCTCGCTGACCGGCCGGTCGAGGTCGCGCGGATTGTCGCCGGCCGACAGTGCATCATGTTCGGTCCAGATCCCGACGACCTGTTCATCCTTCATCACGACGATCGAGCTGCAACGTTCGGCGAACATGCGTCGCGCGACCTCCCGCACCGGCGTGGCCGGCGCGCAGGACAGAATCTGACGCGCAACGAGGCGCGCAATCGGAACATCATAGCTGTTCGGATACATTCTCTAACCAACACAAAAATCCTCGCCGGCGCACTTCGGTCCGGCAACCTTCGGGCTCACCTGCGGCGGCCGGCACGACAGGATGTCACTTGCGTCGAATGGTTGCGTACTCATCGAATTCGCAAACGGGGAATGACTCATCGTCGCGGCGTCGCGGCGACGAGCGCGGCACTCTGGCCGCAAGACCACGGTCGACGCCCTCTTGTCCAGCGAATCCACACGCCGGAGCACCGCCCTCTCAGGGCAGTCGCCCTGAGTTAACGGCAGATTCGGACGGGAGTTGAGTGCCATGACGACATCCGGGCTGCGCGGCGGCAAGTCAAGCGGCTGCGGGCAGGGCGAGGTCGACGGTGCGGCCATTACCCCCTTATTGCGACGCTCGCTGAACGCGGTGTCTGCAAACCGATCGTCATCGGGCCGCAGCCGGCCGGCGGCAAGTTCCATGAATCACGCACGCGTGCCACACAGCTGTGCCAGCGGATCGGAACGAAACGCGTCCGCACGTTCATCGGCAAACAGGAGCAACTGGGCCCAGCGCGTGATTTGCCGCGTGCCGACCAGCATGATCGCCTCTCGCAACGATGAAACTGCTGGGCTAAACCCGACCGCGCTCGAATTGAGCAGCATCAGAAGTTGAATGACGAGGTTCGGAATCCGCCCGGGCAACGGTGTGCTTGTATTCAAGCTTGAACGATTCCCTTTGAGTCGAGGTCTCGCGGATGCCAGGCGGGCGCGACAGGGCGGCTGACTTCGGCGTCGCGTGAGGCGTTCAGTCTGAACATTGAAACGGCCGCTTTCAGATCGTTCGCCTGCGACTCGAGCGAGCCGGCGGCGGCGGCGGCCTGTTCGACCAGCGCCGCGTTCTGCTGCGTGACTTCGTCCATCTGCGTGACGGCTTGGTTGACCTGGCCGATACCTTTGCTCTGTTCCTGTGATGCGGCTGTGATTTCCCCCATGATGTCCGTCACGCGCCTGATCTCGTACGTGATCTCGCGCATCTTCGCACCCGCTTCCCGTACATGGCCGGCCCCTGCCTGCACGCGCTCCACGGAATCGTGGATCAGCTCCTTGATTTCCTTGGACGCCGCTGAGGAGCGCTGTGCCAGCGAACGTACTTCAGAGGCGACCACGGCGAAACCCCGTCCCTGCTCGCCCGCCCGCGCCGCTTCGACAGCCGCATTCAGCGCGAGGATATTGGTCTGGAAGGCGATGCCCTCGATGAGACCGACAATGTTGGCGATCTTGTCCGAGCTGGCGTTGATGCCATCCATGGTTTCCACCACGCGCGATACGACCGTGCCGCCCTGCTCCGCCACCTCGGCCGCCTGCGCGGCGAGTTGGCTGGCCTGACTGGCATTGTCGGCATTCCGGGTGACCGTAGAGGTCAATTGCTCCATGCTGGCAGCCGTTTCCCCGAGCGAGGCGGCCTGTTCTTCGGTGCGCTGCGACAGGTCCTGGTTGCCCGCCGCAATTTGGTGGGTGGCGGTAGCGATCGAGTCAGCCGAAACCTTGATCGTGCCGATCGTCTGCGTGAGCTGATCCTGCATGCGCTTCATCGAAAAAATCAGGCTCGAGCGATCGTCCGGTGCGGTCTTCACCACGGCGGTCAGATCGTTGCTGGCGATCCGGTTTGCAATCTCGGCAGCGTAGGACGGTTCACCGCCCAGTGAGCGCGAGATGCCGCGGTTGAGCGGCAACACGACAACCGACAGGGCGCCGGCCAGTACCACCAGAATGCCGAGACTCTGGTACAGCGTCGAGTGGAATGCGGCATCGAGGTCGTCGGCATACACCCCCGTCATGAGAATCCAGTCCCACGGCTGATAGCGCACGTTGTAGACGATTTTCGGAGAGGCTTCGGTTCTCCCCGGTTTCGGAAAGGAATACGCGGTAAAACCCCGGCCGTCATGCTTGATGACTGCGACCGTGTCCCGGAAGAAGTAGACACCGTTCGGATCCTTGAAATCGCTGACGTCCTTGCCTTCCAGTTCCGGTTTTGCGGGGTTCATCAGCACCGTCGGTTGAGAATTCAGTACCACAAAATAACCGTCTTCGCCGTACCGCATATTCCGGACGCTGTCCAAGGCCCGCTTCTGGGCTTCCGCTACTGGCATGGCGCCGGCGGCAACCTGATCGCCAAAGGTCTTGACCACGCTCAGGGCGATCTCCGATGCGTGTTTCAGGTCCGCCTTGCGTTCCTCCAGCCGCATTTCCCGAGTCTGGCAAGCGTTGTAGATCGATACCCCGGCGAGACACAGCAGGCTCAGGATGAGTGGCAACCAGAGTTTCTGCGCAAATGACAGCTTCATGTGCTTACCGACCTTGCAGATTGACGAATGGGTAGGAGAAGGTGCGAAGCTGCACTCTGCAGAGTGCAGCTTCGACGGAATACTTGCAGATAACGGCCGGAGATCGAGCGCGATTAGCAGTCGATCCTGGAGCAGTCCCTTACGGAAATTGCGAAATACCCGCTGCCGATATGTGATACAAGCAGGCGCGGGCACCACGGGAACAAAATTACGGTGACTGTGTAGAGTCCGTTCCGGAGAGGAACGGCGATGAAAAAGCGATTTACCGAAGAGCAAATCATCGGCATCTTGAAGGAAGCCGAAGCTGGCCAGAAGCCGGCGGAGCGTTGCCGCAAGGACGGCAGCTTGGAAGCGACCTGCTGCAACTGGAAAGCGAGGAGACTATCCCTTATTTCAAGAGAGTCCTTGTGTCCGCAGATACGTGGGCCGCTCCAAAGACGCACATCCCGACCACATAGATTTTCTCGTCGTGCCGAGTCGAACGTGCCGACGGACAAAAATATGTGTGGTCAAAACCATGTGGTGCCGCACGACTTCCGGCCTCCGCCGATGCCCGGTGTCGCCGGTGCACCCGAACCGGCGGAACCTGCCAGTGCGGGTGCTGGTGTGCATGCGCCGGGCCGAAGGGCAGCCCAAACGGCAAAATCCACGCCCATGCAGTCAGAACCTGTGATTGACTCGCACATATGCCGACTGCGCCGACACATGGCTCGTGTCAATCGTCGCATCCAGCCCGAGCGATACCGTGGTCGCCTTGGCGGCCTGAAGGGTGACGCCGGCGCCCGTGGTCAGGAATGAACGCGGCAGATCGGTGCCTGGCGCGGCGAACACGGTCCCGTCCTGGCTCTGCACCTGGACGACGCGGCCGGCTCCCAGTACCTCGTGCGCATAGGCCAGGCGAAGCTGTACGTTGACGGGGCGCAGGGCATCGCCGAAGGCCTTGTCGAGCGAGACACCCACGTAAGGCTGGAGGCTCCTCGCGCTGTCGGGGCCGACGTGCAGGTTCTGGCCGTTGGCGCCGCTCTCGCCGAAGCCGCTGCCGCGCACGTACGCATACCGGAGCCCGATGTGCGGCGCGATCCGAAGGCCGCCGGCGTCCATGGGCAGGCTGGCCTGCGTCGCGGCGGTGAACTCGTGGCCGAGATGATCGCCTTCTGCGGTACCCGCGCTGCCGAACGGCCGCTTCTGCGACAGGAAATCGAGCCCATACCCGACCGTGGCCGACAGGTTGACGGCACCCACGGGCTGCGCGCCATACAGGGCGACACGCAGCGTATCGATGGCACCCGATGCACCTGTCGTGTCTTCACCCAGCGTGGTGTGCGTGTAGCCGCCGGCCGCACCGACCGTGGCATCGCCGAGCCGCCCGCCCGCGCCCGCCAGGAACCCGTATGCGTGGGTGAGGAAGCCGGGCGCGCCGCCCGTGCCGCCCACCTTGGTGCTGGAACCGCTGGCAACGGCCCACACGTTGCGGGAACCTGCCGCGTTGTCCCGCGGGTCCGCCAGACGGCCGAGCAGCGTCGAACTCGCGCCCTGCGCCTGAAGCAATGCTGCCGTGCCGAGCGCCGTGTAGATGGAGGTCTTGGTCGGCGCAATTACGGTCGGGCCGGCCGGCGTGGGCCCGGTGGCATCGGCGAGCAGCAAGTCGACTCCATTGGCACCGTAGTCCACCGATGACTGCAACGCGCCGAGATTCGCGCCGGCCGTGGTGGTGCCGACGTTCGCGAAGCGGCCCGTCACGCCGTTGGCGGCGCTCAGCACGGTGTAGCGGCGTGCGGTATAGGTGCCGGGATCGAACAGCACGGCCAATGAGCCGTTGAGCGTCGCGGCACCGCCCACGCGCAGTTGCGATGCCTCCGTCGGGCTGACCTCGATCGACAGGGTGCCGCCCGCCGCCTGGGTATAGTTGCCGCCCACGGACAGCGTTCCGATGGAGCCGCCCGGCGCGACCACGCCACTGCTGCTGACGTCGCCCGATACCGTGCCATGGCCGCGCAACGTGCCAAGCGCGTTCACCAGGACATTGCCGCCCAACACCGCACCGGCATTGGCCGCGTCGCCCACGGCCAACGTGCCGCCAGCCACCGTCGTCGTCCCGGAGAACGCGCTGCTGACACCGTTCAGCGTCAGCGTGCCCGCGCCTTGTTTGACCAAACCGCCGGTACCGCCGAGGCTGCCGCCGAATGTTTGCGACGAGTCATCAGACAGCGTGAGCGCATTGCCGCCGAGCACCACGCGGCTGCCTGCCACGCCGGAGAGATGCGCGACCGTCTGGCTGCCGCCGGCGGACAGGTCGAGCGCGGCCGTTGCGCCGGCCAGCGTGACTGACGCGGAAGAGGCAAGCCGGCCGGCACCCGACAACGCGAGCGTGCCCGCGTTGACCATCGTCGCCCCGGTATAGGTGTTCACGCCGGACAGCGTTTGCGTGCCACCCGCCACGGTGAGCCCGCCGGTACCGCCGATGGCACCACTGAACGTGCCGGCCGCATTGGCCAGCGTCAGCGTGCGGCCGCCCAGCGCAACCGTGCCCGTCCCCGTCAGCGCGTTGACCGTTGCGCCGGAGGTCGTCCCGGAAATGTCGAACGTGCCGTTGTTGACGACGCCGCTGGAGGTCGCAATGCTGCCGGCGCCTGACAGCGCGAGCGTGCCGGCGCTGATCGACGTTGTGCCGGTATAGCCGTTGGCGCCCGACAGTGTCTGCGTGCCGCCCGCCACGGTGAGCCCGCCCGTGCCGCCAATGGCGCCACTGAACGTGCCGGACGCATTGGCCAGAGTCAACGTGCGACCGCCCAGCGCAACCGTGCCCGTGCCGGTCAGTGCGTTGACCGTTGCGCCGGAGGTGGTCCCCGAGATATCGAGCGTGCCGTTGTTGATGACCCCGCTGGAAGCGGCAATGCTGCCGGCGCCTGACAGCGCGAGCGTGCCAGCGCTGATCGACGTTGCGCCGGTAAAGCCGTTGGTCCCCGACAGCGTCTGCGTGCCGCCCGCAACGGTGAGCCCGCCAGTGCCGCCAATGGCGCCATCGAACGTGCCGGCCGCATTGGCCAGTGTCAGCGTCCGGCCGCCCAGCGCAACCGCGCCCGTGCCAGTGATCGCATTGATCGTGGCCCCGGAGGTAGTCCCCGAGATATCGAACGTACCGTTGTTGACGACCCCGCTGGAAGCGGCGATGCTGCCGGCGCCAGTCAACGCCAGCGTGCCGGCATTGACGGTAGTGACGCCCGTGTAGGTGTTCACCCCCGACAGCGTTTGCGTACCGCCGCCGACGGTCACCGCACCCGTACCGCCGATGGTTCCGGCGAACGTGCCGGCCGCATTGGCCAGCGTCAGTGTCCGATCGCCCAGCGCGACCGTGCCCGTGCCAGTGATCGCATTGATCGTGGCCCCGGAGGTAGTCCCCGAGATATCGAACGTGCCGTTGTTGACGAGCCCGCTGGAAGCGGCAATGCTGCCCGCGCCGATCAGCGCGAGCGTGCCGGCGTTGACGGTGGTGCTCCCCGCATAGCCGGCGGCGCCGGCTATCGCCAGCGTGCCGGTACCCGCCTGCACGAGGCTGCCCGTCCCGCTGATGGTGCCGCCATACGACACCGTGTCGCTGCGATTGAAAGCCAGCGTGCCGTTGTTGACGATGTCGCCGACGACGGAGCCGGTGGCTCCGCCATTGCCGATCTGCAGCGTGCCGGCGCTGATCGTGGTGCCGCCGGTATAGGTGCTGTCACCCGTCAGCGTGATCGTGTGGCTGCCGCTCACGGCCACGTTGCCCGTCCCCGATATGACGCCTGATACCGCGAGATCCGTCGTGTTTGAGTTCAAGGTCACGCGGGATGCGGCATCGCCGAGCGTGATGTTGTTGGACAGCGCAAGCCCCGGCGTGCCCGCGGTGATGGTGGCCGACGCACCCGCCGCCACATCGAGGTCACCGATGATGTTGGACCCGCCGACCAACTGCAGCGTATCGTTCGCTCCGTTGAAACGGATGGCTGCCGCGCGCGTCACGCCGTCCGCGAACAAGCCGCCCGCAATCGTGCCGCCGTTGACGATGACATCGCCGCCATTGGCGATGACACCCGCTCCCGCGGCCCCTCCGTTGCCGGCACCGCCCGTGATCGTGCCGACGTTGGACAGCACGGTGAACCCACCAGCCAGGTTGACGCCCGCGCCGCTGGCACCGGCCGTGCTTCCGCCACCGCCAGCGGCACCGCCCATACCACCGACGATCGTCCCAAGGTTGGTCACCTGCGAACCCGGTCCCACGGTCAGCAGCCCGTCGCCGCCACCGCCGCCTCCTCCCGGGTTTCCGCCACCTCCCCCGTTGCCGCCATTTCCGCCAATGAGCGTGCCGTGGTTCGTCACGTCGGCCGCAGGCGTCACGATCACCAGCGCACCGCCCCCGCCTCCACCCCCGCCGCCGTTGGAGGCAGGCCCCGATGTGCCCGCGCCGCCATTTCCGCCTGTGCCGCCCTGCACCGTCACGCCGTCGTTGACGGTCACGCTGGTGCCGGTCGAATACACGCCCGCGCCACCGCCGCCGCCGCCGCCCGCGAAATTGAATCCATCGAAGCCCTGGCCTGCGCCTCCCTGAGCGTTCCCGTTGACCACGGCATCGCCGGCGATCACCACGTCGGGCGCCCCTCCGGGGCCGCCTTGGCCACTGTCGTTCGTGGCACCGGTACCGCCGGTCCCACCCGACGTGGGCCCGCCAGGAACCTGAATCGTGGTGGTTCCTCCGCCCAACGCAGAGGAACCACCGCCACCGCCATTACCGCTGCCGCCATTGCCGCTTCGGTCCGGGATACCGTTGCCGCCGGGGGCGCTGCAATTCGCGATGGTGCTGGCAGTGCACGTGGCGGCCCAGCCTGGGAGGGCCGTGCCGGCCAGACCGAGCGACACGCCGATGGAAACGATGGACGCGCAGCGGCGCGCCGGCGTGGCGCCATGGCTGGCGTCGATCCCGCCGTGCGACGCGCGTGTGCGTTCGGATACCACTTGCGGGGCGCGCAAGGTGCGGTTCCAGACCAGCCGATAGACCCGGTTCATGTTGATCCCCTCGATGCATCGACCCGTCGGCCTGGCACTGGTCACGGAGAGGCTGGACCGATGGCGCGACGGACCCGTTTCTGTTGTCGTTCTCTGGCGCACCGGTCCGCGGGTACTACGTCTCTTGGCTCATCGGTCGGGGCGCATGCGCGCGCAATATAACACCTGCACGGGAAACATTACCCGGGCTGTCGCGGGCCCGCCACGCTCCGGGTATCCGGCCGAATCCCCAAAAAACGCGCGGTGTCGCCCCGGCGGGTGGTTGCCTGCTGTGTCAGGCAGATCGGCTGATCCACGCTACGTTCACGAACACCACTGTGCTCAACATCGATGGAGCGCTCACCGCATATCGATTCACGCCGATCTTCCCCGTTGCCGGTGCGTTCGCTTACACGCTTGCGTCGAAGGCGAACTGGACCGGCCAGCGTTTCATGGACACTCGCGAGCGCGTTTAGCGCGCATCCCCAGCGAGCAGCGCGTTCAGCACCCGCGCGTCCGCCAACCGTTCCAGCGACAGGCACGCGCCGCTCAACGCATCGACCTGCGCATGCTCGAGCGCCATGCCCGCCAGCGCACGATACTTCGCCAGCAGCGCCGCATCTGACAACGGATTGCGAGGATCGCCGAGCGCGATCGGTACGTGACGCGAGTCCCGCCGCCCGTCCGCGCGATGCACGCTCACAGTCGGCTCGTCGAGGTCGCCCAGCGCCGGATCGACCTCGATCGCGATACGCGCGAGCAACGCCGTGACGCGCGAATCCGTCCGCCTGTCGTCGCGATAAACGTCGATCCCCGTGTCGCCGTACGCAAGTGCCGCCGCCACCGCGTACGGCAGGCTCATCTGCGCCGACGACAGCGTCGACAGGTCGCGCCCGCCGCACATCCGGGCCACGAACGCGCTCGCCCGCACGACCACCCGCTCGATCTCGCCGGCCTCGAACGTGTGACCGTCCGCAAGCTGCAGCGCCGCATCAATTGCCGCATGCGCGCTGCGGCACGACGCGTGCGGCTTGATCGAGCAGCGCATCAGTTTCCACTGCGCGCCGAGGCCGTCGGTCAGTGCGTCGGGCGCATGCGACTGCGCGGCGAACGTGTTGAAGAAGCCACCCCACACGTCGTCGAACACCCTGGCCGGACCCGTCACACCTTCGCGTGCCAGCAGCGCCGCGAGCACGCCGCCCTCCGCGGCCCGGCCGGCATGCAGCCGCTTCGTCTGCGAGCCGTCGTGGATGAAGCCCCATAGACCACCGGAGAAACTTGCCGCATGGCCGAGCGCGTCGCGCGTGCGCGCGGCGTCGAGTCCGAGCACGCGTGCGCTCGCGGCCGCCGCGCCGAACACGCCGCAACTGAGCGTCGAGTGCCAGCCGGCACCGTTGTGAGCCGAGTAGCCGCCGGCGGCTTCCAGCACGCGCCGGCCGACGTCGTAGCCGAGCACGATTGCCGTCACGCATTCCCGGCCGGTCACGGGGCGCTGCGCGCATGACAACGCGGCGAGCACGGCCGGCAGCACGACGGCACCCGAATGATCGCAGCCGCCGGCATCGTCGAGCTCGAGCGCGTGTGCGGCGATCCCGTTGACGAACGCGGCGTCGCGCGCGCTTGCCATGCACTGCGTGCCCCACAGCGACGCGCCGTCGCGCACGACAGCGCCTGTGAGCGCCCGTGCACTGCGCGTCTCGACGGCCGAGGTGCCAGCCAGTGCGGCACCGAACGTATCAAGCACATGACGCGTGGCCTTGGCGACGACATCGTCAGGCACGGCGGCGGCAGGGGTTTGCGCGACAAACGTCGCGAGCCGCGTGGCGCGCGTTTCGGTATCCATCGTCATCGCGCCGACGCGTCTGCCACGCAGCGTGCAAACACGTCGACCGGATGGTTCGGCTCATTGTCGCGAACCTGCGCGCGCCACCAGCGCGCAACATCGCGCCCGGTCGCAAACCAGACGTCGCCCGCATCGCGCAGGTGCGCGAGCAATGCACGCAGCAGTTCGATCCGCCCTGCCGTGCCGATGATCTCCGGATGCAGGCGCAGCACGCAGCACAGCCCGAAGCGCCGAAACCCGTCGACATCGCGCCGCCAGTTGTCGAGCACGTCACGGTACGCGGCGATGCGCGGCTGACCGGCCGGCACCGGTGGCGACAGGTTGAACTCGAAGTACGGCTCGTCCTCGAGTTCGTAGTGCAGCGGCAGCTCGACGAGCCGCGGGTCGGCCGCGCCTGCGTCGGCGCGCGGATGCCGGTACGGCAAATCGTCGCCGCGCCACGACGACGACCACGTGAAGCCTTCCGCCACGAGAAAGTCCGCAAAGCCGTCGGCCCAGTTACCGGTGAACGAGCGAAAGCCTTCCGCGCGGCGTCCGGTTGCGTCCGCGAGCGCCGCCCGCCCGGCGCAGCACGCGTCGATCTGCGCGGCAAGCGGCAGTGCGTCGAAATCCTCGCAGAGAAAACCGCTCACCCCGAGCTCGTGCCCGGCGGCGGCGATCGCCCGCACGGCGCCGCCTTGCGTCTGCGCGACGCGGCCCGGCACGAACCAGCTCGTCGGTACGCTGAATTCGTCGAACGCCGCGAGCAGCCGGTCGACGCCGCGCGTCGCGCCGTAGCGCCACACCGACAACGATTTTTCCCGGCCGACGATGCGCGGCTCGCGTGTCTGGATGCCATGAATGTCGTTGAAGTCGACCGTGATCGCGACCGCGCATCGCGCGCCGCCCGGCCACGCACAAGGTGTGTTCACATGTCGCTCCGGTGCGTGGGTTGCGCGCCATGCGCGTGCTGCGCGAGCCACCAGTCGGCCACGTCGCGGCAGCGCGCGAACCAGACGCCGTCCTGCGCGCACATGTGGCCGAGCCACGCCTCCAGCAGCGCGATGCGCCCCGGCTTGCCGCAGACCTTCGGATGAAGCAGCGTCGTCAGGCACAACCCTTCGCGGTATATCCCGTCGAATTCGCGCGTCCAGTTGTCGAGCGTCGCCTCGTAGCCGGCGATCCGGTCGAGCCCGGCCGGATAGTCGGGGTTGCGGTGATACGCAAGCGACGCGTAATCGTCGGTCTCCCAGCGTCCGGGAATCTCGACGAGCGGCGGTTCGCCGTCCGCGCCGGGCAGCAGGTACGGACGGTCGTCGCCACGCATCGAGCTCGAATAGCGCACGCCCGCTTCGCGCAGCACCGCGACCGTCGCGTCGCTCCAGTCGCCGGACGGCGTGCGGAACCCGACCGGCCGCACCCCGAGCGTGCGCGCGAAGACGTCCGCCGACTCCGCCATGATCTCGCGCTGCCGGCCGGGCTCGAGCGTCCAAAACGCTTCGTGCCGATCACCGTGATAGCCGATCTCGTGGCCGCGCTCGACGATGACCGCGCAATGGTCGGGCCAGGTCCGCGCGACCCACGCGGGCACGAAGAACGTCGCGGGCAGGCCGAACGACGCAAGCATGTCGAGCAGCCGTCCGAGCGCGCGCCACGGCCCGTAGCTGCCGAGCGTGAAATATGCGGGGTTGCGCCAGATCGACCCGTTCAGCATCGCGTCGCCGGTCGGGCCGTCGAGATCGAACGCGAGCGCGACGCACGCGCGCTTCGCGTCCGGCCAGCGGGGAGGCAGGTCCGTCATCGCTCGCTCAGTGGGTGCCGTTAACCATCGCCTTCGCGACCGCATGCTCCTGGAGCCCCCACTTCGCGAGCAGCTTCTGATACGAGCCGTCCGCGATCAGCTGGTTGAGCGCCGTCGTCAGCGCGCCGCTCAGCGCGGTATTGCTCTTCGCGACGCCGATGCCCGTGTATTGCGACAGGAACGGCTTGCCAACGGGTGCATACGCGTTCTGCTCGAGGCTGTTCTGGTACGGCAGCGTCTCGCCGCCCTGCACGGCCGCGTCGATGCGGTTCTGGCGCAACTGCATCCGCGCGTCCGACGAGCCGTCGGTACCGACGACGATGATCGCCGGCTTGCCGGCCTTCACGCAGTTCTCGGCGCTCCACGCGGTGGTGTTGTCGGGGAACGACGTGCGTCGGCTCGAGCCGACGCGCTTGCCGCACAGCGCGCCCATCTGCGCGAACTCGCCCGCGCGCGTCTTCAGCGTATAGAACTGCGGGCCGGTCTCGATGTAGTCGACGAACGTCACCGCATCGCGGCGCGTCGGCAGGTCGGTCATGCCGGACAGGATCATGTCGACGCGCTGCGTCGCGACCGCGCTCATCATCTGGTCGAAGCTCGTTTCGACCCAGTTCAGCTTCGCGCCCATCTTCGCGGCGAGCGCCTCGCCGAGATCGACGTCGAAGCCCGCGAGCTTGTCGGTCGCCGGATCCTTGTATTCGAACGGCGGATAGTTCGGCACGATCGCGACGTTCAGCGTGCGTTTCGCGCTGGCGGATTGCGCGGCGGCGAACGATGCATGAAGCGCGAGTGCGCCGAATGCGACGGCGGCCAGCGTGCGGGTCAGGACGGATGCTTTCATGTGTCGCCTTGTCATGGTGAAGGAATGGGGACGATGCCGCGCGCGTCGACGGCTCGATCGTTGGGCGCTGCAAAACGGGGCGCCCGGCCCGGTCATGCAATCACGGCGGAGATGAACTCGCGCGTGCGCGCATGTGTCGGCGCGGACAGCACCTGGTCGGGCGGCCCGCTCTCGACGATGCGGCCGCCGTCCATGAACACCACGCGGTCGGCCACCTCGCGCGCGAACCCGAGCTCGTGCGTGACGACGATCATCGTCATCCCGCTCTTCGCGAGGTCGCGCATCACGGCCAGCACTTCGCCGACCAGTTCGGGGTCGAGCGCCGACGTCGGTTCGTCGAACAGGATCAGTTGCGGATGCATCGCGAGCGCCCGCGCAATCGCGACGCGCTGCTGCTGGCCGCCGGACAGCTCGACCGGAAACGCGTCGCATTTGTGCGCGAGCCCGACGCGCGCGAGCAGCGCGCGCGCTTCCTCCTCCGCTTGCGGGCGCCGGCGCTTGAGCACCTGCACCGGGCCTTCGATCACGTTCTCGAGCGCGGTCTTGTGCGGAAACAGGTTGAAGCGCTGGAACACCATGCTCGTCGCGAGCCGCTGACGCGCGATCTGGCGCTCCGACAGTTCGTGGAGCCGGTCGCCGGCGCGGCGGTAGCCGGCCAGTTCACCGTTGACCCACAGCGCACCCGCGCTGATCGTCTCGAGCTGGTTGATGCAGCGCAGGAACGTGCTCTTGCCCGAGCCCGACGGCCCGATGATGCACAGCACTTCGCCCGGCTCGACGTCGAGCGTGATGCCGTGCAGCGCCTGGAAATCGCCGTACGACTTGCGTACGTCGACCGCGCGAACGACCGCGTTCGTCATGACGTTCTCCCGAGGGTTGAGGGTCGTGTCGTTCATGTGCGGCCCGCCGCCCGGCCCGCGCCGCGCGCGAAACGCCGCTCGACGCGGGCCTGCGCGAGCGACAGCACGGTGACAACCGCGAGATACCAGATGCCCGCGACGATCAGCAGCTCGATCACGCGGGCGTTCGCGTAATAGATGTTCTGCGCGTTGTGCAGCATCTCCGCGTACTGCACGACGCTCGCGAGCGACGTCAGCTTGACCATGCCGATCAGCTCGTTGCCGATCGGCGGCACGATCACGCGCATCGCCTGCGGCAGGATGATCCGGCGCAGCGCCTGCAGGCGCGCCATGCCGATCGATTTCGCGGCCTCGTACTGGCCCGTGTCGACCGACAGCAGCCCCGCCCGCACGACTTCCGACGTATAGGCCCCCTGATTGATGCCGAGCCCGAGCACCGCCGCGAGGAACGGCGTCATCACGTCGACGGTCCGGTATTCGGCGATACCCGGGATGCCGAGCGTCGGAAACACCAGCGCGAGGTTGAACCACAGCAGCAGTTGCAGGATCACCGGCGTGCCGCGGAACAACCAGATGTAACCCTGCGCGATCGCGCCGAGCACCGGGTTCGACGAGAGCCGCATCACCGCGGTGACGACTCCGAGCACGACGCCGAGCGTCATCGCGAGGACGGTCATCACGATCGTGTTGCCGAGCCCCGTCAGGATCGAGCGTGCGGTCAGGAACTGGCCGACGACGCGCCATTCGATCTGTCCGCGCGCGAACGCGACCGCCACATACGCAAGCGCGGCAATGATCGCGATCGACGCGACATAGCGGCCCCAGTAGCGCCGGCGCACGCGCACGAACCCGGCGATATCGTCCGCGGCGCGGGTGGCCGGCTCCGGCGTGTCATCGAGATGGCCCGATTCGGATGCGCTCAGCATGACGGCCCCCGGTAGTCGGCCGCCCACGCGGACTGACGTTCGATCGCGTCGCTCAGGCGATCGATCTGCTCGCGCACGCGCGCGGGTGACGTTCCGCCCGCACCGCCGCGCGCGGCGACGGCCGCGTCGAGCGTCAGATGCGCGCGCACCGCGGGCGCGAGGCGCGTGTCGACGGCCTGCAACTGTTCCGCGCTCGCGTCGGCCAGTTCGATGCCGTCCCGCTCGCACGCGCGCACGAGCGTGCCGGTGATCTCGTGCGCCTCGCTGAACGGCACGCCCGTCAGCGCGAGCCAGTCCGCCACCTCGGTCGCGAGCGTGAAGCCGAGCGGCGCCTGGCGACGCATCTCGTCGACGTTCACGCGCATCGTGCGGATCATTCCCGCCATCGCGGGCAGTACGAGTTCGAGCGTGTCGATCGAATCGAACGCCGCGATCTTGTCTTCCGCGAGATCGCGGTTGTACGCGAGCGGCAGCGACTTCAGCGTCGCGAGCAGGCCCGTCAGGTTGCCGATCAGGCGCCCCGCCTTGCCGCGCGCGAGTTCCGCGATGTCCGGGTTCTTCTTCTGCGGCATGATCGAGCTGCCGGTCGCATACGCATCGTCGAGTTCCACCCAGCGGAATTGCCGTGACGTCCACAGGATCACTTCTTCCGACAGCCGGGACAGGTTCACGGCCAGCATGCTCGTGACGAACACGAATTCGGCGACGTGATCGCGCGCGGCCACCGCGTCGATCGAGTTCTCGCACGGCGCGTCGTAACCGAGTTCCCGCGCGGACAGCTCCGGCCGCACGCAGATCGCCGAGCCCGCGAGCGCGGCCGCGCCGAGCGGCGAACGCGCGGTACGGCGATCCCAGTCGACGAGGCGGTCGACGTCGCGATACAGCGACTGCGCGTGCGCGAGCAACTGATGACCGAACACGATCGGCTGCGCGGGCTGCAGGTGGGTGAATCCGGCGGTTACCGTGTCGACGTGCCGGCTCGCCTGGCCGATCAACGCATCCTGCACGTCGAGCACGCCGCGCACGAGCTGGCGCGCCTTGTCGCGCAGGTACAGGCGCAGGTCGTTCGCCGCCTGGTCGTTGCGCGAGCGCCCGGCGCGCAGCTTGCCGCCCAGAGCCGGCAGCCGCTGCGTGAGCACGCGTTCGAGAAAGGTGTGCACGTCCTCGTCGGCGAGCGACGGCGCGATCGCACCGGCCGCGTGGTCGCGCGCGATGCCGTCCATGGCGGCCAGCAGCTGCGCGAGCTCGTCGTCATTCACGATGCCGGCGCGATTCAACTCGCGCGCATGCGCGCGGGAGCCCGCGAGGTCGTACGGCACGAGACGGAAGAAACTCGGATCGGAGCGCGACAGGTTCTGCAGCGCGTCGGACGGTTTCGACTCAAAGCGGCCGCCCCACAGGCGCTCGATCGGTTCGGTAAGGCTCATTGCGGTCGACCTCGACTCGGTTGGATTGCCCCTACTGTAGGCATTCAATTTTTTTTGTTGTAGCGAGAAATTGAATCCGCTTTAATGAAATTTTTCTCAGCACCGTCGCCTGCGACGCGCCCGCCGATGCGCAACCGCCTGCCCCCGCTGAACCCGCTTCGCGCGTTCGAGGCTGCCGCCCGGTGCGGCACCGTGTCGGCCGCCGCCGACGAACTGCACGTGACCGCGAGCGCGGTCAGCCATCAGATCCGGATTCTCGAGAGCACGCTCGGCGTCGCCTTATTCGTCAGATCAAAAGCCCGCGTGAAGCTCACGCCCGAAGGCGAGGCGTTGCTGGAACCGGTCGGCGCCGCGTTCGACATGATCGCGAACGCCACCGTCAGGCTCGATTCGCCGGCGGCCGCAGGCGATCTCGTCGTGTCGACGCCGCTGTCGCTGACGTCGCGCTGGCTCGCCCGGCACATCGGCGATTTTCTCGAGCGCTATCCGGGGATCCACCTGAAAGTGATTCCGTCGAACGACGATCGCGAGACCTACTCGCCCGACGTCGACGTGTGCATTCGCTACGGGGAAGGCAACTGGCGAAACCGGCGCGTCGAGCTGCTCGCGCATCCGGCGCTGTTCCCGGTCGTGAGCCCGGCGTTGATGAACGGGCCGGATGCCATCCGCAAGGTGCAGGATCTCGCGGGGCGTACGCTGTTCTGCGAGCACGCGGGCTCGTGGATGCGCTGGTTGGCGGAAGCGAACGCGGACAAGCTGCCGGGCATCCGCATTCTGGAAATCGGCAACGCGCACATCGGCGTCGAAGCCGCGGTGCACGGGCAAGGCGTCGCGCTCGGCGACAGCCTCTCCGTGCGCGACGATCTGATCGACGGCACGCTCGTGCGGCCGTTCAGTGCGGCGGTGCCGTCGCGTCATGCGTACTATCTGGTCACGCGTCACGAGCTGGCCGATTCGCCGCTCGTGACCGCGTTCACGACGTGGTTGCGCGCCTGCCTCGCGTGACGCGCGGGCGCGCGGCAGCGGGCGGATTCAGGTAGCGAGGCTCGCCAGGTCGTCCCATACCATCACGATGTTGTGCGATCGCCAGATCGGCCCCGGATCGACATACTCGCCCGCCAACCGGCCGTCCAGCGACGCGTAAAAGGCGATCGCGGCATCGTTTCCCTTGACGACACTCAACGCCGCACCCCGATACCGCATCGTCTGCAAATGCGTGGCGAGCCGGGCGAGCAGCGTGCGGCCGATGCCGCGACGCTTGAACCCGGGGTCGACATACAGGAACTTGATCTCGCCACGGCCGCCGAAGATCGGCTCCGACGGTGCGCCGGCCGCGCCGATTCCGACGATCGTGCCGTCGATTTCCGCGACGAGCACCAGTTGGTCGCCATCGTTCGACGCCAGCTTCTCCCGCCATTTCCGGCCGCGATAGTGCGCGTCGAGGACGGCATGCGCTTGCGCCGGCGCGAGATCGCGATAGGTATGGCGCCAGACGTTGACGTGAAAATCGGCGATCGCCTGCGCATCGGCGAGGCTGGCGGATCGGATGGATAGTCCGGACATGGAAGCGTCTCTCGGGCGGCTTGGCGCGCGCGGGTGGCGCGGCGCACACGCCGGATTGTCGATGATCCGGGCGACGATGTCAGCATCTTGCGGGCATGGGAGTGCTGCGCCGATCTCCGATCTCCGAGCGAGCTGACGTCGGTATCGGGCGGCAGATGGAAATTGCCGCCGCGGTGAGGCGACGGCTCGAAATCCGGCTAGTTGGGGTCGGGCCGCGTGGCAGCCTGCTTGCCGCCGCCGATCTCGATCGACGTCTCCCAGCGGTAATAACCCGAAACGGCACCGTCGCGGTCAAGTACGGCGAAATCAGCCGTACACGACGTGGCGCCCGAAGCCAGCACGTCGCTGCGCCAATAGTGGTCTTGCTGTGGGCGGCACTCCGGATTGAGCAGATCGTCGGCATTCGGCACCGGCACCGCTCCGTCGCGCACCTCCGGGACGATCGGCGCGACGATGCCGGCGTCTTTCACTGTGAACCGGATGAACAGGACACTCAGCTCGGCACGCAGCGCCAGCGCCGTTTCGCGCAGATTGAGCTGGTCGCCTGGCTGCAGGCCGGCAAAGAGCCGGCTGTCGTTGTGGCCGAGCGCTCCGGTATCGCCGGGGCTCACAACGTAAATGTGCCGGCCGTCGATCACAGTCGGCTTGTCCGCGTTCCGGCTTGCCTCGGGGTAAGCCGACAGCAACGTGGCTGCGTCGACGATCGCGAGCACATCGCAACGAAGTCCAGACATGGGCGCTTCCTCCGGGACAAGACATTGACACGGGCGACCGCCATGCGGCCACCCGCGTGCCGCGATCAGTTATGGATCGAGATGAACGGATCCCATTGATAGCATCCCAGCGACTGGCAATTGCGGTCGATGATCTGGAAGTAGAAGTGGTAGGTAACGCGCCCTTCGGACAGCGTTTCCGACGACCAGTAGTAGTTGTCGACTTTTTGGCAGGTCGGCGTCGACGGCGAACTCGGGTTCGGAATCGGGATCGATGCGGTGGCCTTGCGCGGCGTCGGCGTCGAGATCAGGTCCTTGCCCTGATTGGCGATGAAGCCATAGAAGACCACCTGCTTTTCGAAGCCCAGCGACAGACTCGTTTCGCGCCAGCGGATCAGGTCGCCGACTTGCGCTTTCAGATCCAGTTCGCCGCCCGCCTGCCCGGAGACCACGTTGTCCTGGTTCGTGACCATGTACACGTGCTTCCAGTCGATCAGCGTCGGATTTTTCGGATCCCGGCTGGGGTTCGGATACTTCTGGAGAATTGTTTCGGTATCGATCGAAACGAGCACATCGGTAACGCGTGACATAGTATCTCCAATTGAAATAAATGGGTCGGCCATTGCGCGGACTTTTCAAAACGATCCTCAATCGTCGAGCAGTTGACGATGCGTATGAAAACTTGACCCATCAAGTTGTCCCGCGATTTGAAATTTACACAGAATGGTTACTCAAATAAACCTGTAAATCCTGACAGATAAGTAATCGGCGTTGCTTTTTTAATTCTTTATGAAAAGATCGCGATTGAATCTATATTTAACATTATCCCCGCGGATCGCGCCGCAACTGAGCCTCATTGGCGTTGGAGGCAGGAATATGGAATTATCCGGATCTTCGTTTCATTAAGTTCAGTTTGGATTGGTTAAAACCAAAAACACTCGACGATTGCGCGCGCATACAAGAACGCTGCGCTCCAAACTGAGATGTCGGTTTCCGGCGACCGCGAGGTAATTGGCATTCAGGCGCGACCGTTTTATGCGCCTCGTGATTTGTGCCGCTGCTCCGTGGTTACGGTTTTTCGGATTTTCGGTGGAAAGCTGTAATCGCCGATCGCCCAAACAATAAACCCGCCGCCACGGTATGCGCCGATGGAAGGATGTGGACGCAGGTAAGTGCTGGCTCTTTCGATCAGGGACTTGTTCCGTCATGCTGCGTCGCCTCGGCGAGCAACCAGTCACGAAAGGCGACCAATCTCGGCAAGCTGGCGCACTCCGGCCGATAAACGACGTAGTAGGCCAACTCGGATGCAACGCTGACATCCGGGAATAATCGAACCAATCGTCCGCTCGCGAGATCATCCCGCGCCATGACGCTGCGTGCGAGCGCAATGCCGTGTCCCTCGATCGCAGCCTGGAGCACCGCGGCGGAATTGTTGATCTGCATGCCGCGCGTGGGAGGCGCGTTCGTCACACCGGCTTTCTTCATCCATACCTCCCAGGTCGGAAAGCCTGCGTGGCCGTCCATCGACAAGTCGTGGATCAAGGTCTCGCGCACGATGTCTGCCGGTTTGCGCAGACGCCAACGCTGCCGCAGCAATTCCGGTGAGCAGACCGGATAAACCTCCTCGTCCATCAGCTTGTCCGCCTTGAGGCCCGACCAGCTTCCCATCCCATAGCGCACACCGATATCGATCCGCTGGGCCACGAAATCGACTGACTTATGGTTCGTATCCAGGCGCACGTCCGTGTCGGGCCATGCGGCCTGGAACCGATCGATGCGGGGTAACAGCCACTTGGCGGCAAAGGCCGGGCTGACCGTCACGGTGAGCACACCGCTGGTCGAGATCTCCTGCAACCGCTCCAAACCCAGCGTCAGGCGGTCGAAACCCGCCCTGATATCCGGCAACGCGCGCGCGGCCATCTCCGTCGGGACGAGCCTCGCTCGCCCGCTGGTGCTTCGAAGGAACAACGGCGTGCCCAACCAATCCTCGAGTGTGCGCACCAATTGCCCGACCGCTGCCGGTGTGACGTTCAGTTCCACCGCAGCCGCAGAGAAGCTCTGATGGCGAGCGCTGGCTTCAAAGGCCCGTAATGCGTTGAGATGGACGGGAGATTTCATGGAGACAAAGTTTTTCTTTCAACGTCGGACACTTTATCTCGTTTGTCGGCGGATGCAAACAGGCAAAGAATTATGCCCATGTCGACGGTCAGTGGCTTCCGCCCGCGACGTGGTCGCAATGCAAATACGGGAAAAAGCAGCACCCTTTTATCCGTTCGCATTGGTGCCGATGGCGGGTTGGCGGAAGCCCGGACAGTCGCAGTCTGCCGCACCGGCGGGGCATCGAAGTAGCGAGCCACCCGCGCCGTGCGAGTTTTTCTTCTAGTCCAACACCTGCCCATCGGCGGGTATACAACAGAGGTTTCGAGATGAGCAACCAATTCAAGGGCAAGAAACTGCTGGTCGTCGGCGGTACCAGCGGCATGGGCATGCAGTCGGCGCGCATGGTGCTGGCCGAAGGTGGCAGCGCAGTAATCGTCGGCAATCGTCCGGAGAAAACGGAAGAAGCGCGAGCGGAACTGGCCAAGCTCGGCAAAGTATGGGCAGTGACCGCAGACCTGTCCAGCGACGACGGCGTAGCGACGCTGCTCAAAACCATCGACGAACAGCACGCCGACATCGATCTGCTGGTCAATGCCGCGGGTGTGTTCTTCCCCAAGCCTTTCCTCGAGCATACCGGCGCGGATTATGACCAATACATGAAGCTGAACAAGGCGTTCTACTTCATCACGCAGAAGGTCGCCGCCAACCTGGTCGCCAACGGGAAGCCGGGCGCCATCGTCAACATCGGTTCGATGTGGGCAAAGCAGGCCATCGCAGCCACGCCGTCGTCCGCCTATTCGATGGCGAAGGCCGGTCTGCACTCGCTGACACAGCACCTCGCGATGGAACTCGCGCCCAAGCACATCCGTGTCAATGCCGTGTCGCCGGCGGTCGTGCAGACCCCCATCTACGAGGGCTTCATCCCGAAGGCCGAAGTCCACACCGCACTGCAAGGGTTCAACACGTTCCATCCGATCGGCCGCGTTGGTACGCCGCAAGACGTCGCGGAAGTCGTCGCTTTCCTGCTCTCGGACAAGGCGAGCTGGGTCACCGGCGCGATCTGGGATGTCGACGGCGGCGTGATGGCCGGCCGCAATTGAAGTACGGCGCACACGAGCGCCGCGCAGGTTCGCATTAACTTCCACTTATCAAGGAGAACTGCAAATGGTCTATCTGCAAATTACGCTGAAGGTCGCCCAAGGCAATCGCGCTGCAGCTGCCGGTATTTATCAGAAATACAAGGCGCCGTTCCTCGAGACCATCGAGGGTGCGAAATCCAAGGAACTGTTGGTGCGTGACGACGATGTCCAGGTGCTGCACGGCTTCGATACCGAAGCGCATGCGAGCGCTTATCTGCAAAGCGAGTTGTTCAACGCCGACGTCGTGGGCGCCCTCAAACCGCTGCTGGATGCCGCACCCGATGTGCGCATTTACCAGACGGTGTAATTCCATGTCGCCGGGCCATGCTGACACCCGGCGTCTCAATTCTCAACAGGAGCAAAAGCCATGATGCAAGACTGGAATTCCTACCGTGACGACCTGCTCGAGCGCGTGGGCGATTATGCCAAGCAGAGCCCCGAGGTCGTGCGCGGTCTGATGACAATCGACAACGCCGCCGCGAAGACCGGCCATCTGGAAGCGAAGATGCACGAGCTGATCGCGCTGGCCGTGGCCGTGACCACGCGTTGCGACGGCTGTATTTCTGTTCACACCAAGAAGGCCGTCGAGGCCGGTGCGTCGCTGGAGGAGATCTCCGAGGCGCTCGGCGTTGCGATCGCCCTCAACGCAGGTGCTGCGCTGACCTATTCGGCACGCGTCATCGAGACCTATCAGCAATTGCCCAACAAGTAAGCCGTACGAAAATGAGCTGGCCGCTCGACGATGAGACGGCCAGCCCACATTTTTCGATCCGATGTCTGGAAGAATCCATGCTAATCAACGCCGATTTCTCGCGCCGCGCGATCGTCACGCCACATGAATACCAATGGGTCGCGTCGCCCCAAGGGGGCGTCGAACGCGTCATGCTGGATCGTGTGGGCGCAGAGAAAGCGCGAGCAACGAGTATCGTACGTTACGCCCCAGGTTCACATTTCCCGCGACATCAGCACCCAGCCGGCGAGGAAATCCTCGTGCTCTCAGGCACTTTCTCTGACGAAGGCGGCCACTATCCGGCCGGTTGGTATCTCCGTAATCCGCCCGGCTCCTGTCATCAGCCCTCGAGTCGTGACGGCGCCACTATCTTCGTCAAGCTACGTCAGATGCCGTTACATGAGGCGCGCCGTGTCCGCGTGGACACCCGTGATCCCGCCGCTTGGCGCAGGCAGAACGGCCGCGAGGTCTGTCCACTGTTTGCCGGCGAGACCGAACAAGTCTGCTTGCACCGCGTGGCGCCGAACGATGCTCTCGTCACGGCGCAGGGAGACGGTGCCGAACTACTCGTCCTGACGGGTGCCGTGGTGGCAGAGGGCGAAATTTACGGTAGCGGCAGCTGGATCCGCCTTCCCGCCGAGGACTCCCTCCACGTCGTTGCTGCTTCTCAGGGAGCCACTGTTTATCTCAAGACTGGTCTTCCGGTCGCCATCGGAGCGGAAGTATAGCCATGCAAACAGCTCGCATTGCCATCATCGGCGCAGGATTGAGCGGCCTTTATGCCGCCTCGTTGCTCGAGCGCCAGGGCATCCGGGACTACGTGCTGTTGGAAGCACGCGATACGCTCGGCGGCCGGATCGTCTCCGTCGCAGGCCCGGGACAGGCCTCACCCGACGCCAATTTCACTGCGGACGCGATCGACCGCTTCGACCTTGGGCCCACATGGTTTTGGCCCGAGTATCAGCATGAGCTGCGACTCCTCGTCGACGCGTTGGGCCTGGAACAGTTCGAACAGTTCGAAACGGGCGACATGATGGTGGAGCGCTCACCTGATGAGCCACCGATGCGCATGCGCGGCTACGTCAACTCGCCGGCCTCGATGCGCGTGATCGGCGGCATGAGCTCGCTAGTGGATCGCCTACGCCGGGCGCTGGATCCCCAGCGGGTTTTCACCGGCCAGTCGGTGAACCGCATGCGCATCGTGGACGGGGATGTCGAGCTGGATAGTGAAGATGCTTCCGGCGGCGTCACGACGTGGCGCGTCACACAGGTATTGCTCGCGCTGCCGCCCCGCCTCGCCGAGAACACCATCGCGTTCGAGCCGGAGCTTCCCCCCATGCTGGCCCGGCAATGGCGCGCTACGGCGACCTGGATGGCTCCCCACGCAAAGTACATCGCGATCTACGATACCCCGTTCTGGCGCGATCAGGGACTCTCCGGCGAAGCCCGCAGCGCGCGCGGGCCGTTGGGAGAAATTCACGACGCCTCGATGCCTGGCGGCAGCGCGGCACTGTTCGGCTTCTTCGGCGTGCCCGCCCAGGTTCGCCAGAACGTATCCGACGAAGTGCTGTGCATGCATAGCCGTGCGCAGTTTGTGCGCCTGTTCGGCCCGGCGGCAGCCACGCCCCGCGCGGAATTCATCAAGGACTGGGCACAGGAACCCTATACGGCCACGTCCGCAGACCTCGTTGCTGCGAACGCGCATGCCGCCGCCCCTGTCGCGACGGTTTCTTCAGGTCCATGGAGCGGGCGCCTGACCGGTATCGCCAGCGAATGGTCACCCCACTTTCCCGGCTATCTGGCCGGCGCGGTGGAGGCAGCCGGGTTAGGTGTGCAGGCGCTCGTTTCACGCATCGCGACAGCAAACACTTCTTTGACGACCGCGTCTCACTGAGGAGATGATCATGGCGGAGCAACGTTTCGATTTTCACGGCGCGCACGGAACCCTTCTGTCCGGCCGGCTCGAAAGCCCACAGACCACGCCCCGCGGTTGGGCGATTTTCGCTCACTGCTTCACGTGCGGTAAGGACAGCGTCGCTGCGGCACGCATTGCCCGAGCCCTTGCGTTGAGCGGAATCGGCGTGCTTCGTTTCGATTTCGCTGGTTTGGGCGGTAGCGAAGGCGAGTTCGCAAACTCCACTTTCGCGGCAGATGTCGATGATCTCGTAGCGGCCGGCCGCGCCATGACCGCCTCAGGCCGCGCGCCTTCCCTGCTGATCGGTCATAGCCTCGGCGGAGCGGCCGCTTTGGCCGCCGCGGCCGATATGCCCTCGGTGCAGGCTGTCGCAACGATCGGCGCCCCTTCGAGCGTCGAACACGTTCTCGGGCTGTTCGGGAGCGATTCGCTCGCGCAAATCGAAGCTGACGGTGAAGCCGAGGTTCTGCTTGCGGGACGCCCGTTCACGTTCCGGAAGTCGTTTCTCGACGATGCGCGCCAACAAAAGCTGGAGGATCGCATTGCACGCATGCACAAGCCCTTGCTTGTGATGCATGCGCCCGGTGATCGCATTGTGGACATTCAGCATGCAACGCGAATCTTTGTCGCCGCGCACCATCCGAAGAGCTTCGTGTCGCTCGACGACGCCGACCATCTGCTGACTCGTCGGCCGGATTCGGACTACGTCGCGTCGGTGGTCGCGGCTTGGGCCGTACGCTACCTGCCCGCGGCAGCCGCCGATATACCCGATATTTCCGAGGGAGACGGCGTATTGGCCGAGGAAACAGGCAAGGGGCTGTTTCAGTTGGCCATGCGCAGCGGAAAGCATCAGTTCCTGGCCGACGAACCGGAGTCCGTTGGCGGGATGGCAAGCGGACTATCGCCTTACGAGTTCGTCTGTGCCGCGCTCGCCGCATGTACGGTCATGACCATGCGCATGTACGCGCGCCGAAAAGGCATTCCGCTCGTGCGTGCATCTACCCGTGTGACGCATAGCAAGCGCCCCGATCAGACGCCCGCCGACCTGTTCGCTCGGACGATCTCGCTCGAGGGGCCGCTCGACGACGAGCAGCGGCAGAAACTCCTGGCAATGCCGACCGGTGCCCCGTCGATTTGACGCTCGTCCGCGGCTCGGATGTCAGCACCACGCTCGAAATGGAAAGCGAAAAACTGGTGATCCAATCGAATGATTAGGACGTTCTCCTGACAACCACCTCATATCAACGAATTGACCATGAGATTAAAGGGTAAAACCGCCTTGATTACCGGCGCAACCAGCGGCATCGGTCTGGCTACCGCCGAGTTGTTCGTGCGCGAGGGCGCGCAGGTTGCGATCACCGGTCGCGACGAGGCACGGCTGAAGCGCGCGCGCGCCAAGCTGGGCGGTGCGATCACGACCATCCAGGCCGACGTGCGCAACAGCGAGGACATGAAGCGGATGGCTCGACAGGTCGCGGACGCCTTTGGCGACGACGGGCTCGATGTCTTCTTCGGCAATGCCGGTGTGGCGTTCTCCACGCCGCTGCTGACCACGGATGAGGCCCGCTTTGACGAACTGCTGGCAGTCAACGTCAAGGGGCTTTTCTTCTCCATGCAAGCCGTGACACCCGTGCTGCGCGATGGGGCGTCGGTGATTCTCAATTCTGCATGGCTCAACAACGTTGGCATGGGCGGTTTCTCGGCGCTTGCTGCCACGAAGGCGGCGGTTCGCTCGTTCGCGCGCTCGTGGTCCTGCGAATTGCTGGATCGCAAGATACGGGTCAATGCCGTCAGCCCCGGCGCGGTCGATACGCCAATCTTTGAGCTGGAAGGTGCAACGCCCGCGCAGCTGGCTGAGACGAAACGTCAGATGTCCTTACGTATTCCGGCCGGCCGCATGGGAGAGCCGCTGGAAATTGCCCAGGCCGTGCTATTCCTTGCCAGCGATGATTCGCGCTACATGATGGGCGCCGAAATCGTCGTCGATGGCGGATTCGCGCAGCTCTGAGAATTTGAGCCGCACGGAGCACGCAGCTCGCGGGCCAGCTTCGAACCAGGCCCGAATGTCCGACTTCGATCGAGCATGGTGGACGCCGCACACCCGGCGTCTCGCCTTGCCGGTGCGCTCATGCCTTCATACCTTTCGACCACACCAGGAGCAACGATCATGAAAACCGTCTATCGTGCGATGCAAATAACGCGCCCCGGCTTCCTTGAACTAGTGGAACGTCCGACACCCACACCGGGCACCGGCGAAGTGTTGATCGAAGTAGAGGCCTGCGGCATCTGCGGCGCCGACGTCGGCGACGTCGAAGGAGCCAGTACGGAAGTACAACCGCCGCGTGTGCCCGGTCACGAGGTGGTCGGACGCATCGTGGCGCTCGGTGCGCATGTTCCCTCCATCTGGAAGGTGGGTCAGCGCGTGGGGGTTGGTCGCCTGGGCGGACATTGCAACGAATGTGTCCAGTGCCGAAAGGGACACTTTCAGCTCTGCCAGAATCAACCTTTCGTCGGCGCAACATGCGACGGTGGGTATGCCGAAATGATGCTGGCACGCGCTACCGGGCTCGTATCTATTCCGGACGAACTCGATGCCGAGGAAGCGGCGCCGATTCTCTGCGCCGGCATCGCCACGTTCAACGCGCTGAAGAAGTGCGGTGCCGAAGCTGGCGACACGGTCGTCGTCCTGGGTATCGGCGGCTTGGGACATATGGCGCTGCAGTACGCACGCCGCATGGGGTTCCGAGTCGTCGCTGTCGGACGAGGCAACGACATCGCCGATGACGCGCTCGCGCTCGGCGCACACATCTACATCGACACCGAGCAGGAAGATGCAGTGGCCAAGCTCGGCAGCATGGGCGGCGCGCAGGCCATTTTGACCACGATCGCTCATCCGGGCACCGTGTCGGCGCTGATGGCTGGCCTCGCACCGCAAGGACGGTTGGTATTACTGGGCGCCGGCAAGGATCCGTTGCCTGTTTCGACCGGCCAAATGGTCGTCGGCGAGCGCAGCATGCTCGGCTCCATCACCGGCACGCCGTACGAAAATGAGTCGACGCTTTCCTTTAGCGTGCTCGCCGGGGTTCGTCCGAAGATCGAGGTCATGCCGCTGGAACAGGCCAACGACGCATACCGACGGATGAAATCGGGCGACGTCAAGTTTCGCATGGTCTTGACAACGAGTGCACACCGGAAGTGATTCCCGAATCAACAGAAAAAACGAGCAATGGCAACACTAATTCGATTGCCGGTTCGGCCCATATATCACGGTAGCGATCTTCTGGTCGAGATACTTGAAGACCATCGCACTGTCGACTTTCCAAACGTCGCTGCGATCCTACAAGATGCTCTCCATTCTGTCCGAGTGCCGCATCCAGATGGCCTCGATGATCCACGAAGCGCACTAACTCAGGATCGCTATTTCAGCTATTGGAAATGTGCTCGCGGCTACTATGAAATAGACGACCATATCTGGAGACTATCCGTCACCGCCTCAATCAACAACTCGTCCATAGTCGCGGACATCGAACTTGGCCACCGGGCGCCTTGCTACTAGCCGGGACCATCGCTGGCGGCCGCGAGAAGCGGCACGACCAGATCGCTGATCGGCGTCGGAATTCCGTGAGCTCGTCCGCATCGCTGCACCACGCCATTCCGGCAGTCCCATTCGAGGGGGCGGTTACCCTGCCGGTCGGCAAGAATGGACGTCCCCAAATCGGGTGGAAAGCGATGGAATCCGTCGACGATCTCCCGCGGCACTTCATCGCCCAGCTTCGCGCCCTCCGCACGGGCGACTTCGAGACATTCCCGCAGGTAGGCGAGCGACAGCTCGGTGATGTCGCTTCGCGAGAACATGCCGGCGCGGCGGCCCGTCAGCACCATGAGTCCCGCCACCGCGTTCTGCAAAAGCTTTCGCCACGCGAGCGAGACGAAATCGTCCGCCACCTCGACCGGGCATCGCGTGCCGCGCAATGCCGAGACCACCACGTTGCTCGCCGGCGTATCGGGCACAGTGAGCCGCGGTTTGCCGCGCAGCCACACCGACGCATCCGATTCGCGTTGCGCCGGAAACCACACGACCGACGGCACGATCGCCGCGCCGGCCACATATGGCGCGAAGGCGCCTGTTTGCTCGACGCCATTTTGCAGCACGCAGACAACCGTATTCGCATCGCATAGCGCCGGGATCCAGGGTGCCGCGCTCGCCACTTGCGTGGACTTGACCGCAACGAACACGAGATCGAACCTTTCCTTGACCGCTTGCGGATCGGTCCGCACGGGTCCGGGCACGACGATCTCGCCGCCATCGAAGCGCAGCGTCAACCGCTCGTGCGCCGAGCGGCCGCAGATCACCGGCGTGCGGCCAGCGTCATGAAGGGCCGCGGCGACGGTCGTTCCGATTGCGCCCGGACCGACAACGGCGACGGTCGGGTAGTCAGACTTCGTCATGGTGTTCATCCTGTCGAGTGATCTCCGAGATGCGGGCGCAGTGCGAGCGCGAGCGGAAAAATTGCCAGAGCGGTGAACGCGGTGGCATACGTGGCGGCCTGCACGCCGATCCTGTCGCCGAGGAAACCATAAAGGACAGGCGATATCGCGCCCGATGCGATCGTTCCCGTGTAGAAAATCGCGAATGCGCGCTCCGTGCGCTCGGGCGGGGACATCTCCGGAACGGTTCCGTACAGCACGGACGACGTGCCGTTGAGCATCATGCCCAGAATCGGCAGCAGCACCATGGTAAGCGCCAACGGCAGATACATCACGCCGATAATGCACGCGGCTGTACCGCCTTCCGTGAGTAGCACCGTACTCACCACACCCATACGCGCGCCAAGCCAGCCACAAAAGAATTTGCCGGCCGCCCCGCCAATGAAAACAAGCGCAAGGGCCGTTCCCAGCAGTTGAGGCGAGATGCCTTTTGCGTTGAGCAGGAAAGGTAGAAAGGTAAGCAGTCCCATGCGTACGGCCGTATCGAGCACGCCAATGGAAAACAGCGCGGAGAATCCGCGCCCCTCGGTGCCCCCGCGTTGAGCGGACGCTTGCTCTTTTGCCGCCGTCCTTCCCGCGCCACGTGGCACGGCGGGAAACCAGACCGCGATGCCGGCTGCAGCGACGCAGCCCAATCCGGCGACGACCCATAGCGCGTGCCGCCACGGCATCATGGTCACGAGCAGCGAAATGGCTGCAGGTAGCGCGGATTTCCCCAGATCGCCGGAAAAGTTGTAGAGGCTCAGCGGGCCTCTCGCGTCACGCCCATAGGTGCGGGAGATGGCGCCCGATGCGATCGGATGTTGCGTGCTGGATCCACCGCCCGATATCGCCAGCGCCACGCACAAACCGAGCAGGCCACCCGACATGCCGGCGATTGCATAGCCCAGTGCGGCGAGCAGCGTGCCGATCGCGAGGACGGCGCGACTGCCGAGGCGTTGCGCGAGACGTCCTGCCGGCAACTGCAGCGCCGCCATCGTGCCGGCATAGAGGCCGCGCAGGATAGCCAGGGCCGCGAAGTCGAGTCCGAACTCGGACTGCCAGACGGGCAGCAGCGCATAGATCATGTCCGTATAGCCGTCGTGGATTGCGTGTGCAATGCAGGATAGCCATAGCACGCGCGGTCGTGATGGCACAGCGTCCCGCGTGACGGGAGGAGAAAAAACCGGCAAGCGCATCGACATTCTCTCTGTACGAGTGGCTGATAGGAGCCGCTCGTGGTGTGTTCTTCAGGCTCGACGCGTCAATTTTATGGCCGAGGTATCAGCCATTTCAATTGAGCTAAAATCGCGTCAACGGAGAGAAAAAGTCACGTACGTCATGAGCGAAAGCCGAGGTGCTGCGAAGAATCGGGACGAGTTGCCGCCGCTCAATGCGCTGCGCGCTTTCGATGCGGTCGCGCGACACGGCAGCTTCGCGGGCGCGGCGGCGGAACTGCATGTCACCCATTGGGCCGTCGGAAAACAGATCCGGCTGCTGGAGGACTGGTTCGGCCTGCCGTTGTTCGATCGTCGTCCGCGCGGCGTCGTGCTGACCGACGAAGGGGCCGTATTGCTGAACGACGTCAGCCACGCGTTCGAACACCTCGGTACCGCGGTGGTGCGGCTGCGCCACAATACCCTCACGCACCGGATATCGGGCGTCGTGAGGGTGAATGTGCCGATGAGCTTCGCGTTTTGCTGGCTGCTGCCACGGCTTGCCGATTTCCATTCGCGGTATCCCGACATCGACGTCAGGGTGTCGACGACATCGCGCAAGCTGCGCTATGTCGCCGACGCTTTCGATATCGGTGTACGCTCCGGTCCGGAACAGGGTGCGGGCGTCGTATCGCGACCGTTGATGCCCGACCTGCGCGTGCCGGCCTGCAACCCCGCGTTGCTGCGCCAGCGTCCGATACAGAGCGTGGCCGACCTGCGCCATCACACGCTGCTGCATTCGGCCACGACGCGCTCCGCCTGGTCGCACTGGTTGCGGGAAGCGGGCGCTGCCGATCTGCGCGCAGCGCGTCATGTCGAATTCGATCATGTGAATCTTCAACTGGGTGCGGCCATCGAGGGGCTGGGCGTGGCGCTGGCGTCGCTGCCGCTGATCGGGCGCGATCTCGCCGAAGGACGCCTCGTGTGCCCCATCGCATCGCCTGTATGGCGCGCCGACGACTACACGCTGGTGACGAACGCCGATCGGGCCGACGATGCCGCGGTGTCCGCGTTCGAGCAATGGATGGAAGGCATGGCGAGCCAACAGGCTGGATAGGCTCGCAGATCAGGGCAGGCGGCACACCTTCCGTCGGCGCGCCCGTTTGCGCTGGCGCACGCGCGCAAGAGGCCGCGCGACGCGATTCCACCTTGCCGCTTCATATTTCCGAATGCCTATGCAGTAGGAATCGTGCCCCCATCAATCACATACTCCGTTCCGGTGATCGTTGCTGCGCGCGGGGAAGCCAGGAATGCAATGAGGTTCGCCACCTCGAAAAATTGATCCCCGGGATTTCCCAGAAGATGCTGGCCCAACAACTCCGGCAACTGGAATCCGATGGAATCGTGTCGCGAAAGCTGTATCCGCAAGTGCCGCCGAAAGTCGAGTACCGTCTAACGGATTGGGGGCAGGCTTTGTGTCCTGCTTTGGACGCGATGCTGAAATGGGCGGAAAAACGCGAAACCATGGTTGCGACGCCCGCTCCGGACGAGAACACTGACGACCGATTTTCGGTGGCTCCTCGCGCAGCGTTAGAATAGCGCCCCTTCTCATGGGAGACGAAAATGTCCTGGTTCATTTACGAAGTGCCCGAATACCACGAAGACGCCGCGCGCATCGAGCCCTTTAGCGACCTGCGTAGCCGTGTGCTGAAAGTCAGTGGCCCGGCCATGGCCGACGAACTGGAAAGCGTTCGCGAGAACGCCGCGGCGACAGCGGACACACCCGAGCGCCCCCTCCGTACTCCGGAAAATCCGCATGTCTTTCCGATTCCTTACGCGGACTCCATGATCCTGGTCGGATTCATCTTCGATCTGAAACGCGAATTCCGGCAACTGGTCGTGTCACCCGTGGAAATGCCCTGGCTGAAAGACGCGTAAAAGATGGTCGAAACGGAAGCCGACGGGAGCGTTGCTGCTGGTCCGGAGCCGGGTCCGGATATCCAGCGCACGCTTTCGGATACACATGCGTCGAATCGGAACCGCGCGTCGGGCTGAATCGAACTGCGCCATGCGGTATGACACGCTTGCCCCCAACAGCGAGCGCGCGCAGCACCATGTGGCCGCCACGATCGCAATGATCGACACGAACGCGCCGACAGTCACGCACTCCGATTCCACTCAAGCACGTCACGCCTCGTCTCGATACCCGTCGAGCCCAATTTCTCGCCGAACGCAGCTTCACATCGACAAAAAATAAGACCCGCGCGCGAGGTTGGATGCGCGTATGATGAATTTGCCCGAGTGCACGTAAGCGGCTTGACTGCTCACCCCGCCCCCGCCCCTCTCTCGCACGTGTCGTTGCCCCTTTCGCGTCACCCCGCCACGTGTTGGCGATCCGGAAAGAACGGGCTCATCCTCACGGTTCGTCGCCACGAGCGCCATCAGTTCGTGACGAGTTTTCGCAGCTCAGCGAACAATAATTTCAAATCCCGAATGGAAGGTGGCAATCATGAGCTGGTACTGCGATGTGGAGCACGAGCTGGCCAATATCAGGCGATCGATCGGATTGCTTGAGAAGACGCAACATGCGTTCGTCAACCGATCGTCCGTCAATGATCCCGCGTACTGGCGAGTCAAGCTCAACAAGCTCCGCTTGCGATTCGAGCGCAACAAGGTGCTCGAACTGCAGATGGATGAGCTTTTTGCTCGCCTCCAGCGAATCCAGGATGCGAGCTTCCACAAATAGAAGTTTGCCGCACGCGTGCGGGCCCTCGATAGTCGCGGCATTCACCCTGCATGACCCGGGAGCAACATCATGATTGACGCCAACCCGAACAGCACGTTTCGGCACCTGCCGCTCACACTCGAACAAGACGCGGAAATTCGTCATTACATCAAGCGGAAAAGTCAAAAAGGCGAACCATGGGACACGCGGGAGCTGGCGACGATGCTTCGGGACATGCTCGATCCGCCTCCGAACGACGACGAAGAGCCGGAGGCCGACATCGAAGAAACGAAATTGGCCTGCGAGTATGCATTGGCTTCGGTCGACGAAGCGATGGAATCCGTTTCCGCAAGCGAAGAGCGACAGGCAGTGATGGAAAGCGAGGAGATGAAGCGGCCGTGAATGTAGCGCGCCGCGATGGCCGCAGAAGCGGCGTTACCGTTCCTCAAGTTCAGCCAAATTGAGCGGCCAGCCATTCCTCCGCCCACTTCGTCGCATACGCAACTGCGTCATCACGCACATCGAAGCCGGCCAGGTCGCCGCTGACGTGCACTTCTCTCTCGTCGCCGTCCTCCAGAATCGTGATGATCCTCACGTGCGCGATGAATTCTCCGTCAGCCCTGCGCGGCGTCGGATCGATTCGGAACCGCGTCGAATTGATGAGCATTTGCCACCCCTCCGTGGCCGGTTGCCGTGAGCCGTGATCAACCTCAACGAGCAAGCAGAAGTTCAGTGTGCCCATCGGTGACCACGACGTTCGATCGCCGCCACGACAACACTGATCACATGGCGGGCGACACTCGCGTCGGTCATGCCCGCGTCGAGGTATTGGCGAACCTTCATGCTCTGCGATTGACGGGAGCCGTTCTCGTTGTCCATCACGAAAACGTTGGCACTCCCGGCATCAGCCATCAGCACAACGTGAATCGTCTTGCCGCACGCAATCGCTTGCATATTCAGGGTCACCATGGACGAGCCCGGTTTAGTCATTGGGATCTCAAGTATGCTCGTCAACATCCAGTCGTATTCGCCTATAAACCCCTCCTTTCCGGTCGTTTCATCGGCGATTCGTACCCGGTGAGCACATTCGGCTTATATGCGCGACTGCATCGGCTCGATATCGTGGTTCGTGCGCACGTTCATGCATGGAATGTCTCGCGAGCCCCGTTTCCAACCGGCACGCTAGGTACGTCTGACATACCGGTCCGACACGACCGAGCGCTGCTGGATCCATGCGACGGCGAGTTCCAGTGCTTCATTGCGCGCCTCCTGCGCATCGGCGAAGTCCCCATCGACGCCGAGCGTGCGTGTTTCGCCGGCGCGGTCGGTGACGATGGCCGATGCTGCGTAGCGGCCACCGCCGGTGGCGGTTACCACCGGCCGGACCTCGCAGCCGTGATACTCGATGACGTTGTCCGTTTGCATACGACACCTCCTGCATTGCATCGCCTGGGCGCGGGCCACACGATGTCGGCTGCCGCAAGCCCGACGCACGATGAAAAGCTTGTCGTTGAGATCGCGCAGTCAATCACTCAGCGCGTCCAGTAGCCGCCTCCCTGCTTCATCATCCGCCGTTGTCAGCGGTCTGCCGGCTGCGGCGTGGTGTATCGCTCGGGTGCAGCGCATCGAGGAACGTTTTGCCCTTCTCGGTCAGGTATGCGCGGCGTGCGCCTGCGGCGCAATGTTCGAGCATCACCAGTTGGCGCTCCAACAGTGCGTCGAGCTCGGCGCGATTCATATCGATCTGGTCCGGCGCCTGGCGAACCAGCATCAAGGTCGCAAATTCGTGCGGGCTGAGCATTTTGGTCTCCCATAAGACATCGTCCCAATGCAGGGGCACGGTGCAGAAAAGCGACGCGTCGTGCAGGCCGTATGGAACGGCGCCACCGCCATGCGCCGCGGCGTACTCGCGCGAGGAAGCGCGCCGGCGAGCCGTTGTCGTCGAGACAGCCTGCGCCGATGGTGCCGGGTCGCGCGCGTTGGCGGTTTGCACACGTCGCTGATCGTCAGCACCCCTGCTCAAGCGATCCATCGGTCGCTGCCGGTCGAGCGCCGCCAGCGATCGCGGTGATCTCGACGCTGTCGTCGGTGCGGCCGATGTGGAGAAAAGACTTCGTTGCGCATCGCGCGCAGGCATGCGGGAAAGCCAGCAAGGACGCTGGTCATCTGCCGGTGCAGGCGGTCGAATTCGCCCAGCAGATTCGTGCTGAAGAAAAGATCGCTCATGACTGGCTCCTTGAAACCGGAGGCCTCTCACGAAGAACGAACCGGACCACGCGCTCCAGTTCGCCCGTCCGTGGAAAAGCTCCGCCGACAAACAAATCGAAACACGCAGCGCTTATCGCGACTGCCTGAGCGATGCATAAAATAGCGCAAGCAACGGAAATTTCAAGAGGCCCTGCAACATGTCATCCGGGAGGCTTCATGGTCCTTTTCGATATGCTTCGGGAACAGATGGACAGCGTGCGCATGCCGCTCTTTGCCGTCACGGTCACGGCGGCCGCACAGGTCAATACCCCGCTCTTCGCGATACTCCACTGGCATGGATTCCGGCGCGCGACACCGCTCGTGCTGCCCGGCGTCGAGATTCCGCCGCGGCCGGTTCCGGGCTCGGCTTTCCAGATCGATGCACCCTGGCATAGCTTCGAGCACGTGGAAGCCATGCTGCTCGATGCCGCGTGGCAATCCGGCGCATGGGACGTGGAGCGCGTCGAGCGGCGCGGCTGCAACGTGATCGGCGCGAGCGCTGCCGAGGCGCTCGCGTGCCGTCAGGCGTTCGGCGACTATGGCGAGAACGCGGCCGACCCCTCGCAGCTTCTCGTTGACGAAACCGATCGCGACGAGCTGATGCAGCTTGCCGCACGCCGAGGCTACGTGCGCTGGCTGTTCCGGCCCGTCAAGGGAGGCGTGTGGCGCACGCTCGACGAGCCGGACGACACGCTCGACGCCGATGGCGGACGCGAGCCACCGTGTCCTGTGCCGCCTGTGCCGCGTCGCGCGAATGGGCGCGGCCGCACGGTTTACCGCCTCGGTACGGTCCATCGCATCCTGCTGCCACGCTGAAACAATTGGTTACAAAGAGGCGTTTTGACGCCTCTTGAAGGGCGCGACGGGCGCCTCTATTTCGCTATCCGCCAGACAGTGGTGCGGCTGCCCGGCGGCGACTCTTAGGTGTGAGGACGCCCGGCAACCGGATTCCTTTTTCGTGAACCTTCAATCGCTCAGGAGATGAGAATGCAGATTCGTCCCCTCTACGACCGGGTTATCGTCAAGCGAATCGAGACGCAGCGGACGACGGCCTCGGGCATCGTGATTCCCGACTCGGCCGCGGAAAAGCCCGAGCAGGGTGAAGTCGTCGCGGTCGGCAGCGGCCGGCTGCTGCAGGATGGAACGCTGCGCGCGCTCCAGGTGAAAGTCGGTGACCAGGTTCTCTTCGGCAAATACGCAGGCCAGACCGTCAAGGTCGATGGCGACGAACTCCTCGTCATGCGCGAGGAAGACGTGATGGGCGTCCTCGAGTCCGATACCGGCGCGTCCCGCAAGGCCGCCTGACATCCTGAGCCGGTCGCGAACGCCCGACGGGCCGTTCGCGCCGCGTTGAGTCAACGACTACCATCCGGAGCAACAACATGAGTGCAAAAGACGTCAAATTCCATGACAGCGCCCGCGCCAGCATCGTCAAGGGCGTGAACGTGCTCGCCGATGCCGTGAAGGTGACGCTCGGGCCGAAAGGCCGCAACGTGGTGATCGAGCGCAGCTTCGGCGCCCCCACCATCACGAAGGACGGCGTGTCGGTCGCGAAGGAAATCGAGCTGAAGGATCGCTTCGACAACATGGGCGCGCAGATCGTCAAGCAGGTCGCCTCGAAGACGGCCGATGTGGCCGGCGACGGCACGACCACGGCCACCGTGCTCGCGCAGGCGATCGTGCAGGAAGGCATGAAGCACGTCGCCGCCGGCATGAATCCGATGGACCTCAAGCGCGGCATCGACAAGGCCGTGGCCGCCGTGCTCGACGAGCTGCGCAAACTGTCGAAGCCGATTTCCACGAACCGCGAGATCGCGCAGGTGGGTTCGATCTCGGCAAACGCCGACGAGGCGATCGGCAAGATCATCGCCGACGCGATGGAGAAGGTCGGTAAGGAAGGCGTCATCACGGTCGAGGACGGCAAGTCGCTCGAGAACGAGCTGGATGTGGTCGAAGGGATGCAGTTCGACCGCGGCTACGTCAGCCCCTACTTCATCAACGATCCGGAGAAGCAGGCCGCGTATCTGGACGACGCGCTGATCCTGTTGCACGACAAAAAGATCTCGAATATCCGGGATCTGCTGCCGGTTCTCGAGGCCACCTCGAAGGCAGGCAAGCCGCTGCTGATCGTCGCGGAAGATATCGACGGCGAAGCGCTGGCCACGCTCGTGGTCAACGCGATGCGGGGCATCCTGAAGGTCGCGGCCGTCAAGGCGCCCGGTTTCGGCGACCGGCGCAAGGCCATGCTGGAGGACATCGCGATCCTCACCGGCGCGACCGTCATCTCGGAAGAAACCGGCAAGCAACTGCAGAAGGCGTCGCTCGAGGATCTCGGCAGCGCGAAACGCGTCGAGGTCCGCAAGGAAGACACGATCATCATCGACGGCGCGGGCGACCAGGAGCGCATCGAGGCGCGCGTGAAGTCGATCCGTACGCAGATCGAGGAAACCACGAGCGACTACGATCGCGAGAAGCTGCAGGAACGCGTGGCGAAGCTCGCCGGCGGTGTGGCCGTCATCAAGGTAGGCGCTGCCACCGAAGTCGAGATGAAGGAGAAAAAGGACCGCGTCGACGATGCGCTGCACGCCACGCGCGCGGCGGTCGAGGAAGGCATCGTGCCGGGTGGTGGCGTAGCGCTCCTGCGCGCGCGTTCGACGGCGACGAGCCTGAAAGGCGCCAACAGCGATCAGGACGCCGGCATCCAGATCGTGCTGCGCGCGCTCGAGGCACCGCTGCGCGTGATCGCGTCGAATGCCGGGGACGAGCCTTCCGTCGTCATCGCGAAGGTGCTCGAAGGCAAGGGCAACTTCGGCTACAACGCGGCCACCGGCGAGTATGGCGATCTGGTCGAGGCCGGCGTCGTCGATCCGACCAAGGTCACGCGTACGGCACTGCAGAACGCCGCATCGATTGCCGGGCTGATTCTGACGACCGATGCAACGGTTGCCGATGCGCCGAAGGACGAAAAGCCTGCGCAGGCACCCGCGCCGGAGCTCGAGTACTGACCTGCGGGTCTTGCACGCGCCGGCTAACAGTCGCGGCCGGCGCAATGCGTTCGGCGCCGCAAGTCGTTCCCGTCATGCGGCGCCGCTTTTTGTTGTGGAGCGGCCTTGACGTCCTCACCCGCCTAAAGGCGGAGGATTCCCACACCTGGCGATGCACGTCCGCATCGGAGAATGTTCAGCGCAGCGTTGATATCACGATCATGCACGACACCACAGCCATCGCAGGCCCACTCTCTCATTCGCAGTCCCGCGATACCTTTCGGCCGCGTCGTGCTGTCTTTCGACCCGCACGCCGAACAGGACTGGGTAGAACCGCTTTCGTCCACTTCCTCGAACGTGGCCCCGTGCGCGATCGCTTTGTAACGGAGCTTGTTTCGGAAGGACGACCAGGATGCGTCGTAGACGCTCTTCGCCATCCTGGTTCTGGCGAGCTTCGCGGCCGACACGTTGCCGACCGCGAGGTAATCGAAACGCCGCACCAGATCGAGCGCGAGCTTATGCTGGAAATCGGCACGGGCATTCGCGACCTTGGCGTGCAGCTTCGCGATATGCCGCTTGTGCTTTCGCGCCCGTTGCGCTTTCGCCAGCTTTTCCGTCGCGCGTCGACCGAACTGGTCATTGGGCAGCTTCTCGCCGGTCGAAAGTGTGGCGAAGTCTTTCAGGCCGAGATCGATGCCGACACCGGAACGGATCGGGCGGACCTGAACATCGGGCATCTCGATCACGATGTTGAGAAACCAGTTGCCACGCGCATCCTGCGCAAAGTTGGTCCCATCCTTGATCTTGCCTTCGGGAAGCGCCCGGCTGTTGAACACGCGGAAGGTGTTGCCGGCGAAACGGAACGCGTCACCCTCGCGCTTCAGGTCACGCCCCTTCAGCGGCACCCAGCCCAGCGATTTCCTGCCGCGATAGCGCAGGTAGGGCCGACGGTGCTGACTGCGCGACTTCGCATATTGCTCGCACGTCGCGTTGATCGTGCCGGAGTGGATGCCGAGCGCCTTGCTGCTCCCCGTCGTCAGCACGTTCAGATCGAATCCCGTCGGCCACTTCTTGCTCCACTTGAGCGCGTGCTTCTGCGTGTCGTTGCAGAAGTTCCAGACGTAGTTCACCGCACGGCTCTGCTTGTTGAGCAGTCCGTTGAGCGACTTCACGCGGTAGCGGTAGACAAGGATCATGCCGGTGATCCTAACCCGTGCAAGAAGCTGCCTGTCAACAGCACGCCTTTCCTTCCCGCCATCCGCCCCGAAGGAAGTCCCCTTGGGGGAAATGGCGGGGTTTCTCGGAGCCAATTCTGATGAAACTGAAGCTGAACATCGATTCGAAACCGCTGGACGTCGATATCGACGACGTCGTGGCTGGACTGCTGGCGGTCCGCCTGGATCTGCCCGCAAATGCCGATCACCAGGACGCGATCACCCGTTATCTCAGCGAGAAGGGCGCGCCCTGGATACTCGACGAGGAACACATGCGCCGGCGCATCCTGCGCCGACTGATTCTGGATATCGCCGATCCGGCACTCGTGATTCGTCATCTGATGGCGGACGAGTGAACCGGGCGCGTCGGTTCCGACGCGCGGTGCGTTACATCAGCCGATATCGATCGTGCGGCTCGTGAATTTGGCCGGCTCCGATTTCGGCACGGTCAACGTAAGGACGCCGTTGTCGAACTTTGCCAACGTGTGCTCGGGGTCGGCGTTTTCCGGCATCGGGATCGTACGCATGAAGCTTCCGTGCGCGCGCTCCAGCCGGTAGCAGCCGTTTTCCTCGCTGTGCACGTCCTGCTTTTTCTCGCCGCGCAGCACGATTGCCCCATCCTCGACGCTCACCTTCAGATCGTCGCGCTCCATGCCGGGCAGTTCGGCGGTCACGCGCAGCACCGGCCCTTCATCCACGACGTCGATGCGCGGCTGGAAACGCGATGAACTGAAGTCGCCGAACCAGCGCTCGAGCGCGCCACGGCCGGCAAACGGGTCATGAAAGAAGTCCTCCATCGCACCCCATGATTCGCGCGAGAACAGGCGTGAAATGTCGGGCCACGACGCGCGCCATTGCTCGCTGGCCGACGCGTTTTCCGGGCCTTCCGCATCGGACTTGCGGGCAGCGCCGCGAAGAAACTTGAAGGGGTTCCACTTTTTCGGATCGGTGTTCATGGCGTGCTCCGATTCAGCTTCAATCTGGTTTGAGCCGCGGGCAGCGCAGCGGGTACCGAGCGAGGCACCCCGTGCTGCACCGCGGCAGCCGACGCATCAGCTCGTCTTGATTTCGATGCGTCGTGGACGCGCTTCGTCGCGGCGCGGGATCGTCAGCTTCAGCACGCCATCCTGGAGGCTCGCCTCGATCCTGGACGTGTCGAAGTCCGCCGACAGCGTGAACGTGCGAGCGAAATGCGGCTCACGGACCTCGGCATGCTGCACCCGCAGGTTTTGCGGCGTCGGCACCATTGCCTCAGCCTCGATCAGCAGGCTGCTGTCGTGAACCTTGACGTCGAGCTTGTCCCTCGTGACGCCGGGCAAATCGGCCCACAGCGTGACGCCCTGGCTGTCCTCGTAGACGTCGACGGCCGGCACGAGTGTCACGCGGCGCGCGGGCTGTTCGGTGCCGCGGCGGGCGACGGCAGACGAATCCCGTTCCGCCAGCTGGGTAGTGTCTTTCATGATCGGCTCCTCGTATTACTGGACGGTGATGGCGCGCGGCTTGGACGATTCGCGCTTGCCGATGCTGATCGACAGGCAGCCGTTTTCGTAGCGCGCCTGAACCTTGTCGGGATCAGCTGTTTCGGGCAGCTCGATGACGCGGCGGAACATCCCGCTAAAGCGCTCCTGCGCATAGGTGCGCCGCTCGCTGTCCGTGTCGGGCTGGGACGATTTGCGCTCGCCGCTGATGGTCAGCAGCCCCTTGTCGATCGAGACGTCGAACGCGCCGGCCTCGACGCCAGGCGCGAACGCGACGATCTCGATCGAATCGTCTGTCGCGCCGATATTGACCTGCGGAAACGTGCCGAAACGGCTTGCGCGGATGCTGGACGGGAAACCGCCGAAGAGTTGCGCCATCTGCTGCTGCAGGCGGTCGAACTCGCTGAAGAGGTCAGTTCCGAAGTAGAGATCGCTCATGATCACATCCTCCTCGATGCAGCATGGAGGCGAACGGGCCTACGCGCTCCAGTTCGCCTGCCGCACTGCTGGCAAACAAATCGAAACACGCAGCGCGCGGAGTGAAGCGGCCCGCGCGTCTGCCTGAGCGAAACTTAAGATAGGTATTCTGCGGAAAATTTCAAGGGGATGGTGGGCCGTTTTTTTGCCCGCATTTTTGCGCCGGCGCCCGTGCGCGTCGGGCCCGACACACTTTCTTCCGACCATTATCCGGGCCAGATCTCAGCGGGCGCTCGGTCGCACCGATGAGTCCGTACGCAAAGCGAAGCCACCTCAGCCCCAGCTCGAATTCAACATGACGCTGCACAGATCGACTCGGACGAATCCCGGATCCTTGTGCGCGAGGAAGTCATCGTTGAAGGTGCCGAACGTCGTGCCCGGGCGATGCTTCATGCCGTCGTAGAACGCATCGATCATCTTGTTGGCAAAGTCGGCGCCGCGCGGATAGGCGTCGACCACCGCGGCGCGTTGTTCGTCGGTGAACTGCTCGAAGCCGCGCCCTGCCACGTCCATCCCCGCGCCCGCCTGTACCAGCGCGATTTCTCCATGCATGTGCTCCGGAATGCCAGGCGTCGTGTGGAGAGCCACAGCGGTCCACACCTTCTCGATGTCTGCCTCGCCGATGCGATGGCTTCGCAGGAAATCGCGCGCCGCATTGGCGCCGTCCACTTCGAAGCGAAGCTGGCTTTCGTGATAGAGCGACGTCAACCCGATGTCATGAAACATGGACGCAACGTAGAGCAACTCGCGATCGAAGGCGATGTTGTTTCGGGCGCCGAGCAGCGCACCCCACAGGTAGACGCGAGTCGAGTGGTTGAACAGCAAATCGCCCTCGGTATCGCGAACGAGTTGCGTGACCTCGCGCGCCAGCTGGCTGTCCGGGATCACGGCGTTGATCGATTCATTCGTCTGCACGGTATCTTCCTTCATCTGTTCGCCCGATTTCGTGTGGCTCGCGTGCCCCATCGCGTAGGATTCGGGCGGGGACCGAATGGCTGCGTCCACGGAGAAAAGCTACGCTTCTCTCGGGGCATGAAACAGTCCCAAGATCGACACATTCGCATGCACCATCGACACATGACGACGCTCTCCATTGGCCTGGATCACTCCAGACGCACGTCGCTGTCCGCGCAGATCTACAGCGCGATCCGCGACGCGATCGAGTCCGGCAAGCTTGCTTCGGGCGCGCGGCTGCCTTCCTGGTCGGATCTGGCCGCCCAGCTCGGCGTATCGCGGGGCACCGTACGCGCCGCTTACGAGCGTCTGATCGACGAGCAATTCGCGATCGGTCTCGGGGCGGCCGGCACGCGGGTCGCGGAGCGTCCCGCCGTGCCGATCGCGGCCGCCTGGTCGCCGGAAGCGCCGCCCCTGCCGGATCTGTTCGACGCGTTCGGCGCGGCGCCTCGCGCGTTTCAAATGGGCGTGCCGTCACAGGACGCGTTTCCGTTCAAGCTGTGGTCGCGCATCCTCGCGCGTGCGGCGCGCCGGGCCTCCGCAGCGCCGGTCGGCTACCCCGATCCGCGCGGCGAACCGGACTTGCGCAGGGAAATCGCCGCCTATCTGGGTGTCGCCCGCGGTCTTCGTTGCAGTCCGTCGCAGGTGTTCGTCACGGCCGGTTTCTCAGGCGCACTGAGCCTCGCGATTCGCGGGCTCGGAATGGAAGGCCGGCAAGCGTGGATCGAAGACCCCGGCTTTCCGCTCACGCGTACCGCGCTCGGGCTGGCTGGCATGACCGTGACGGCCGTGCCGGTGGACGCCGACGGCCTCGATGTGGATGCAGGCATCCGGCAGGCGAAGGAAGCGGCGCTTGCCGTGGTCACGCCCGGCCAGCAGGCGCCGCTCGGGATGACGATGTCGCTCCCTCGGCGGATTGCACTGCTCGCCTGGGCCCGACAGAACGATGCGCGGATCATCGAAGACGACTACCTGAGCGAGCTGCAGCTGACCGGTCGGGCAGCGCCCGCGCTTGCGTCGATCGATCAGGAGGGACGGGTTCTGCACGTCGGCAGTTTCAGCAAGACGATCAGCCCGGCGCTGCGTCTCGGCTTTCTCGTGGTGCCGCCGCACATGACGCGCCGCTTCGCCGATATCGCGGCGTGCCTCGCGCCCGCGCCGGCGGCGTGCATCCAGCATGCCGTCACCGAGTTCATGCACGACGGGCACTATCTGCGCCATTTACGTCGTATGAAACGTCTCTACGCATCGCATCGGGAGACCCTGCTTCGTTGTCTGAATGAACTGGACTCGAACGCGATCCAGATCCGGGCCACTGCCGGCATGGCCGTCGTGACGACGCTGCCCGCGCAGGTGTCGGATGTCGATATCGCGTTGCGGGCACGCGCGTTCGGGCTGGCTCCGGTCCCCCTTTCGCCATGGTACACGGGCACGCCGCGGCAACAGGGCTTGCTGCTCGGCGTGACGAACCTGACCGAGCGCACGCTCGCCACCGACTGTTCCCGCCTGCTGGAGCTCGTTCGCGCGAGCTCCTGACAGGCCGGCAAGCGCGGCGCCGCCATCGCGTCTTGGTACAACGAAAATGTTCATTCCTGGTGCTTTCCGGTGTCCGCTTCCAACACGACAATGGGCGAACATCAACGAGCCAGACGACCATGAACCTTCAATCCATTGCAGCTGCCGCCTGCGCCAGCATCGCCTTGTGCATCGCGGTCCCGGCCGCGGCACACGGCGCCGGTGAAACCGTCACGCCGAACTTCCAGCATGCGATTCCCAACATTCCCGGCAAGTCGCTGACCGCCGTCGTCGTCGACTACGCACCGGGCGCGGCGTCGCCGGCTCACCGGCATGCAGGCTCGGCTTTCATCTATGCGTACGTCGTGTCGGGCGACATCGAGTCTCAGGTGAACGACGGCCCGAAGCGCGTCTATCACGCCGGAGAAAGCTTCTTCGAGGAGCCCGGCGCCGTTCATCGCGTGAGCCGCAATGCGAGCGAATCGCGGCCCGCCAGGTTGCTCGCGGTATTCGTCGCGGACAGCAACGACACGGTCCTCACCACCCCGGTCAAGTAAATCCCCTTCATCAAGGAGTTACGTCATGAGCAAGCGTCTCGATTACAACCAGATTGCGCCCGCGGGCGTGAAGGCCCTCGGTGGCGTGTATGGTTATGTCATGCAGAGCGGGCTGTCGCCGGTTCTCGTCGACCTCGTCTACCTTCGCGTGTCGCAGATCAATAACTGCGCGTACTGCCTCGACATGCATACGCGCGACCTGCTGAAGAAAGGTGTGAAGGTTGAAAAGCTGGCGCTGGTGCAGGCGTGGCGGGAAGCCGGCAATCTATTTGACGAACGCGAGCGTGCCGCGCTGGCATGGGCCGAGTCGGTCACGCTGGTCGCGGCGACCGGCGTACCGGACGACGCCTACGAGGCGGCGCGCGCCGTATTCGATGAACGCGAGATCGTCGACCTCACGATTGCAGTCAGCCTGATGAACACCTACAACCGTATGGCTATCAGCTTCCGCAATACGCCACAGGCCGTGCTGGAACAGTGATGTTGGCGGCAATGTGAAGGCCGACAGCCGACAGTCGCAGGATGCCAGTCATCCTGCCGCTCTCTCTACAACAACGACAATTGGCCCGACGCGCTCGCGCGAGCGTCGTGTTCGCTTTCCTGTGCCGGTGGGCCCGGGCGGTCCGCGGACGGCATGTTTCCATTGCGCGCCGCATTCCCACTACCCGGCTGATACTTGCGCGCCCACGCGATGCCAAGCACATCGGAGGAGAACACAATACCCGGCGCAATCTGAACAAGCTCGCTCATCTACGGCGCTTCCTCGGCGGACTGAATGTCGAAGTGCGCAGCGGCATAGCGCGCACTGCAATTCCACACTTCAGCGGCATTCCGGGTGAAGGTGGCCCATCCATTCTCGACGATCAACTCGGCGTCCGGAAATACGTCGCCGTGTCCCATCGCCCTGGCCGCAAAGATCGTCCGCTCGCGGCACGTCGCCCGGTATTTTCCATCGGGGAGCGTTGACGGCATCGGACTCAACCGTCGACTCCCTTCACTGCTCGATCAAAAACCGGTCACGGTTCTTTGCGCCTGCAATCCAATGCGGCGGCTTGCCGCGCCCGCTCCACGTCGCGCCCGTTTTCGGATCGCGATACTTCGGTGCGACCGGTGCGCGGGTGGCGCCCGCCGAAGCGGCACGACGTCGCCCGAAAAGCTGGTCGGGCGTGATGCCATATTCGGCAATCTGCTCACGCATCGTCGCGATAAGGCTTTCCAGTTCGGCGAGTCGCGCTGCTTCCGCTTTCTGTGCCAGCGCTTCTGCCTGTGCTTTGAGTTCGAGGTAGGTAGCCATGGATATGAAAGGATTCCTTGAAATGTGGGAAGTGGCTCAACAGCCCTTTGTGTCGTCGCGAAAGGCCGTCGACTACACCGTCGGTATTATATTCGCGACATTGACGACAATCGATAGCGATCGATTTCCGCAGTATGCCCTATCGTCTTTATATAAATCAAACCGAAAACCGGAAGCGGCGTCGTAGTTTTATAGGAATATCCGCTTTCGCGCCGAGCAAGCGATAGGGTCGCGGGGTGTCCACGGCCGGAGATTGCGACGACTGCAACGGAACGAATTGCGATGACGACGCGTGAATTGGACCGGTTCTAGGTCATTCAACGGCGGATGCCAGGCGCAAGCCGTGACGTGTAACGCAACGGCTTGAATTGACAATGCGGCAGGCTCGCCGGCTGGTCGGCCGGCTGCCGGAATGCGGGCTTCAAGATTTCGTACCTGGACAGGGCACATACCCCATGACTGCTCCAAGCCGAGAAGCCGCTTATTCGCGCGATCGTTCGTCGCGCCTGTCCGCATCAAGGTGCGGCGATCAGCGCCTGGACCAGATCGGCGGCCATCGGGCGCCCGAGGCCGGTGACGTAGTCGTATCCGGTGGTCGCTGTGCAAAGCGTGCCGCACACGCCGTTCGAGCCGCTGACAATGTCGCGGAAGTTCGTCGCGGAGGCGCTCGACGCGAGCCCGTACAGCACGGTGTGGATCGCGCCCACCGCGTTCAACGCCGTCTTGCCGCGCGCGATGCGCACGCTGTTCGCGATCGCGATCAACGCGGACCATTGCGGTGCGCCCGCGCTCGTGCCGCCGACGACGAACCAGCCGCTCTGCCCCGCATAGCCGTACGAATCGTAGACCGAGAAGCCGGACGCCGGGTCGGCGTGATAGGCGACGTCGGGCACGCCGCGCAGCCCGAGGCTATCCGACGGTATCCCGAGGTTCGACTGATACGTCGGCTCCGGCTCGATGGCGCTCTGTCCGCCGCCGCTGCCCGCCCACGCCGTTTCGCCGGCATAGGCGCCGCTCGCATCGGTCGCGATCGACGTACCGCCGACGCTCAGCACATACGGCGACGCGGCCGGGTAGTCGATCCCATTGCCGCCATCACCGGACCCGGCGACGAACGACACGCCGTTCGCGCTGGCGAACTGTCCATCGAATTGCGTTTCGGCCAGGAATTCGGGGGTGCCCCAGCTGATCGACACGACCTTCGCGCCGGGGCCGACGGGAGCCGGCGTCGTCGCGAGCGCGATCGCGCTCATCAGGTCGTCGAGCGAACTCGATGCGGCTTCGACCAGCACGATCCGCGCATTCGGTGCGATCGCGTGCGCCCACTGCACGTCGAGCGAGCTCTCGAGCGCCCACAGCGCGTCGGGCGGCGGCGGACGCTTGTCGGGAGTCGCGTAGACCTTCGTGAAGCAGCGCGGGGACGCGCACGGCGACAGGCCGAACGTGCTGCTGAACAATCGCAGGTCCGCTTCGACGTTCGGGTTGTCGTACGCATCGACGATCGCGATGACCTGATCGTCGCCGCCGTAGCCGCGCGCCGGCAATTGATCGAACCCGTAGAAACTGCGGATCCGCTGCGGCGACAGGCCGACCGGATTCCGTTTCGCGGGCCCGTGCAGGTGGAGCGGCGGCCGCGCGAACGCGTGCGGCGCCCGCGGCGCGTGCTGCGCGAACGACACGCCGAACGTGAGCGCGACGCTCGCCGAGACGAGCGTGCGCAGCGCACGCATGAACGAAGCTCGTTTCATGGTGTTTCCCGGTTGGCAAGCAAGCCGACGTGCATCAATGCGTCTTCGCGCTCGTGAACGACAGCGACTTGCCCGTGCCCGCGATGACCAGCCAGTCGTTCGGATCGGTGATCACGACCGTCGCGCTGCCGCTTTGCACGCTCGGCATCTGATAGGTGCTCTTCGGCAACAGCCAGGTCATGTCCTGCAGGCTCGTCGGATGCGTCGCGCTGAATGTCCAGCCGGTGCCTGTATCGGTCGCCGTCCAGTTCACCAGCAGACGGCGCCGGTCGAACTGCGTGAGCTGATCCATCGTGAACCACTTGAACTGGCCGGTCGCCGCGAGCGACGCTGCATGGCTGAGAAACGTCGTGACGACGTTCGGATACCACGACGCGCCGAGCGGGTGCATGTAGATCAGCCGGCTCGTGCGGTTCGCGACGACGAAATCCATCAGCGACTGATACCAGTTCTGCACGTCTGCCGTCGGCACCGCGAATTCCTGGAACTCTTCGAACGTCGCGTACTTGCCGAACGGCATCACCGGAAACGCCCAGACGCCCGGGTTCAGCAGCGACCCGTTGCGATACGCGCGCGTTTGCGCATTGCCGGTATGGCCGGTGAAGTAGTAGCCGGAATAGCCGTTCGCTTCGAGCCAGTTCACTACCCACGTCGGCGTGTTGCCTTCCGGCGCTGCCCATTCGACGTCCGGCTTTCCGGTGACCGACTGGACCGCATTGTGGTTCAGCACCAGATATTGCGTGAACGTGCTCGCGTTCGTTTCGCTGGCGTTCGCCCCCCAGTAGTCGTGCGCCCAGCCGCCGTGGCTGCCGATCTTGTGCCCGCGCTTGAGCAGGAACGACATCAGTTGCTTCGCCTGCGTATTGTTCTTCAGGTTGATCCCGAGACCGTCGCCGATCGTCACGTCGTCCGGGCCGGCCGTCACCACAATGGAATACGGGCCGCTGTTCCAGATACCGTAATTCTTCAGGTACTGCGCCGGCTGGATCTGGTCCTCCGCACAGAAGTGCCAGTTCAGCACCATCCCGGCCTGGGCGCGCGGCTGCAGCGACAGGTGCGGCATCGGCACGATGTTCGTCGTGAAGTAACGCAGGAAGCCGTGGATCGGCATGCTGTCGGTTTGTCCGTCGAGATAGGCGAGCGGCAGGTTGACGAACATCACGCCACCGTTTCCATACGGCTGATAGCCGGCGACGAGACCGAAGTTCGGCGAGGTCAGCAGCGTCGTACCGGTATACGTACCTTGCGTGACGTAGCTCGGATAGGTCAGGAAGCCGTATACGTAGCCGGAAATTCCTTCGAGCACGTCCGTCGTCGTGGCGGGCGACGCAGTCACGAGCGACGTCGCGCCGTTCACCGCCGACAGCTTCGTCGAGGTTGGCGAATACGATCCGGATTTGACCTTGCCACCCTTCCACACGCGCCCGAGATTCAGCGGCACGCCGGTCATGCGCCCGTTATTCATCTGGTACGTGAAGTACGCCTGATGGTTGTAACCGGCGAGCCCGCCCGCGTTCGACGGGCTGGGCTGCAGGAAGAGCTGCTGATCCGTCGTCGAGCCGGTCGAAGCAGTCGATGCGGTGGCGGCCAACGCCGTTGCGGCGGTCGTCGAGCCGGACCATGCCATGGACTTTCCGGGTGGAATCTGCAGCGCGCGCAGCGTGCTGCCCATCCCTGTCACCGGGCCGAGGCCGATCATGCTGCCGCCGAGCGTGTCGTAGAGCACGTAGTTGACGCCGGCCATCGAGCTGAAGCGCGATTGCCCGGGCGGATAGAAGCCCGTCGCGTTCAGTACGCCGAAATCATAGACGAGCATCACGCGGCCACCGTTGAGCGCATAGTTCTGGATGGCGGTCACGAGGGTATCGTCGGCGACCGTATGCACCTGGTCCGGCAGGATGAGCCCCTGGTACTGCTGCAGCGACGTGCCGCCCTGCTTGAATTGCGTGTCGCTGATGAGCGAGATCTGCAGCCCTTCCTCCGACGCGGAATCGAGCCACGCGGACACACGCGGGTCGGGCAGCGTGAAGTTGTCCGGCAGCAGCAACAGCAACTGGTTCGACAGGGCGTTTGCCCGTCCGGGCGCGAACGTCATCACGCAAACGGTGAAGACGATGAGAAAGGCTCGTAGGGTGCGAATTGAGTTGGCCAACATTATGCTCTCCCGGCGGAGGTGTGATGACTGCCGATGTCCAGCGCATTGCTGCCGGCGCGTTCCGCACATCGTGTGCGTGCGGCCGGTGTGGGCCGTGTGGCGCCATCGGCTGGCGGCGAGCGAACGTGCCGCGGTTCGGACGCGTCACCGGCGGCGCATGCGCATCGATTCGTCGGACGATCACGAATGCGCGGCGACCCTCGTTCCCACCACAACCGGTGAAGCTAGCAACGTGCCAGTCTCGCCGCCGCGCTGCCGGGACAGCGGGCGGCCTTGCCAAGCACCGCGCACGGGAAAAATCGCGCCAAAAACGTTACAGCGTCGATACGGCGTACCGGATGGCGCAATGGAACGAAGCCGGTGGGAAGCGTCGCGATGGACGATGCGATCCGTTGGTGCGGCGTCGCACGGACGCGCGTCGCGCGCTGCGGCTCGCGCGGTCGCTACCGGCATGGGCCGGACATCGGCCCGGGGGGCCAGGACATCGACGGAAAATGATTCTGACGTGTAACGCCGTGCTAACAGCCGGGTGCCGCCGGTCCTCGGAAGCCCCGACACTGCGTCATGCCAGCGGCAGGGATGCGCCCCGCGAGCGGCACCCCACCCCCTCACGTTCCCCGTCAAACCGCATTCGGCGCCGCCCTTCCGTCGAGCACCGCGGCGACGTTATCGAGCGCGGTCAAACCCATCTGGTCGCGCGTCTCGATCGTCGCGCTGGCCATGTGCGGCGACAGAAACACATTGTCGAGCGCGGCGAAACGCGGATCGATATCGGGCTCGTTCCGATAAACGTCCAGCCCCGCGCCGAACAACCGCTGCGACTTCAACGCGTCGTAAAGCGCATCCTCGTCGACGAGACTCCCGCGCGCCGCATTGACGAACACCGCACCGTCGCGCATCAGGCCGAACGCGCGGCGCGTCATCAACGGCGTGCCGCCGCCCGGCACGTGCAGCGTGAGGATGTCGCACTGCGGCAGCAGCGTGTCGAGATCCGCGCAATAGCGGGCGCCCGCCTCGACCTCGGGCGGCGCCGGCCGCCTGTCGGTATAGACGATCTTCATCCCGAAGCCGCGTGCGCGCTGCGCGACCGCGCGGCCGATCCGGCCGAAGCCGACGATCCCGAGCGTCTTGCCGTTCACGCGCGTGCCGAGCATGTCGGTCATGCCGAACGACTTGCCCCACCCAGCGCGCACGATGCGCTCGTACTCCGATGCACGCCGGCACGCGGCGAGAATCAGCAGCATCGTGAAATCGGCCGTGCAATCGGTCAGCGCATCGGGCGCATTGCTGACCACGATCCCGCGCTCGCGCGCGGCGGCCACATCCAGGTGGTCGTAGCCGGCGCTGGCGTTCGCGATGATCTCCACGCTCGTCGGCAATGCCGCGATGTGCTCGGCCTGCAGCCCCGATTTCTTGCCGATCAGCACCGCCGGCGTCGCGTAGCGATTGCAGAACTCGACGACGGAGGGCGCATCCATGTCGGTGTCCGTCACGTACGCGTGGAATTCGGCTTCGGCGCGTGCGGCCACGGCCGCGGGAACCCGTCGCGCTACCAGCAGGCGGGGGCGATTGTTGTCAGGCATGGTCTCGTCCTTGGGTCGGAAAACGGAGCACAGCCTACGAAGCGCGCTCGGCGCGGGTCAATATTGATTGATTCAATCAACGTGTCCGCGTGGCATCGCGCAGCCGGCTTCCCCGGCGGGTTCCGGTTGCGGCGCGTCATGCGCGTCCCCCAATCGCAGGCCTGCGCACGACGTGCCCGCGAACTCAGGAAAACCCTGACGCCGCCCCGTCGCGACGGGGCGCTTGATATTGATTGAAAGAATCAAGATTGCTGGGGAATCGCCGCCGCGCAATGCTTTTTGCATGTTCAACGGACGGAAGACGAGGTCGTAACAATGCAGGCACGGAAAAAAATCGCGGCAGTGACGGGCGCCGGCACGGGAATCGGCCACGCAGCGGCCGTCGCGTTGGCGCGAGCCGGATTCGGCGTGGCACTGCTCGGCAGGCGCATCGAACCGCTGCTCGCGACGAAGGAGATCATCGAGCAGGCCGGCGGGTTGGCCGCGGCAATTCCGACCGACGTCGCCGACGAGGCGTCGGTGGACGAAAGCTTCACGCGGATCGACCGCGAGTTCGGGCATCTCGACGTGCTGTTCAACAACGCCGGCCGCAATGCCGGCGCCGTGCCGCTCGACGACTACTCACTCGAATTCTGGAACGACGTGGTCGCGACCAACCTGACCGGCGTGTTCCTGTGCGCACGCGCCGCGTGGCGCCAGATGAAGCGCCAGACTCCGCAAGGCGGCCGCATCATCAACAACGGTTCGATCTCGGCGCACGCGCCGCGCCCGAACACGATCGCGTACACGGCCACCAAGCATGCCGTCCTCGGCATCACCCGCTCGCTCGCGCTCGACGGCCGGCCGTTCAACATCGCATGCGGCCAGATCGACATCGGCAACGCCGCCACGTCGCTGACCGAGCGCATGAACAGCGGCGTGCTGCAGGCCGACAGCCGCGTCGCACCGGAGCCGCGCGTCGACGTGGCGTACGTCGCGGACGCCATCGTGCAGATGGCGAGCCTTCCGCTCGAAGCCAACATTCTGAACATGACGATCATGGCAAGCGCGATGCCCTACGTCGGGCGCGGCTGACCCGACGATCGCCGGCGCGCATGACGACAACGCGCCGGCCCACCCATCAGGAGACAGGAGACAACATTGAAAACCGCAGAAGAACAGGTTCCGGTCATGCGCGAGTTCGGCTCGCACGCGGACATCGCCAGAAGGTCGCGCGTGCGCTACGGCGTGCTGTCGATGCTGCTGGTGGCGACCATCCTCAACTACGTCGACCGCTCGGCGCTCGGCATCGTCGCACCGGCGCTATCGAAGGATCTCGCCCTCACCCGCGTGCAGATGGGCGAGCTGTTCGCCGTGTTCGGCCTCGCATACTCGATCGCGCTGGTGCCCGCGGGCGTGCTCGCCGACATGCTCGGCTCGCGCGTCGCCTATGCGCTGTCGCTGGTCGGCTGGTCGCTGGCGACGCTGACGCAAGGGCTCGCGCACGGCTATCACATGCTGCTCGGCTCGCGGCTCGCGATGGGCGCGCTGGAGGCGCCGGCCTTTCCGTCGAACGCGCGCGCGGTGACGATGTGGTTCCCGGTCCAGGAGCGCGGCTTCGCGACGAGCGTGTACGTGATGGGGCAGTACATCGGCACGCCGCTCTTCGCCGGGCTGCTGCTGTGGATCTCGTCGGCGTTCGGCTGGCGCGCGGTGTTCTTCGCGACGGGTGGCTTCGGCATTCTGTTCAGCCTCGTCTGGTACCGGCTCTATCGCGATCCGTCGCGGCATCGCAGCGTCAACGCGGCCGAGTTGCAGTACATCACCGAAGGGCGCCCCGTCGTGACCGCGCGCGAGCGCTTCGACTGGCGCATGGCGCTGCGCCTGCTCGGCTACCGGCAGATTCTCGCGATCTGTCTCGGCAAGTTCTGCAACAACACGCTGCTGGTGTTCTTCACGACCTGGTTCATGACCTATCTGGTCGAGGAACGGCACATGTCGATGATCAAAGTGGGCTTCTTTCAGGCGATGCCGTTCATTGGCGCAACGTTGGGAATCCTGATCGCCGGCTACCTGTCCGATCTTTGCATCCGGCGCGGCGTGTCGATGTCGTCGTCGCGCAAGGCGCCGCTCGTGATCGGCACCTTCCTCGGCGCGTCGATCGTGCTGGTCAATTTCGTGCACTCGAACGCGCTGGTGATCGCGATCCTGACCGTCGCGTTCTTCGCGCAGGGGATCGGCTCGATGTCCTGGGCCGCCGTATCCGAGATCGCGCCGAGACGCTATGTCGGGCTCACCAGCAGCATCACGAGCCTCGCGGCCAATATCGCGGCCGTCACCACGCCGCTGATGATCGGCTATGTGACCCAGCACACCGGCAACTTCTTCTGGGCGCTGAACCTGATGGGTGCGATCTGCCTCGTCGGCACGCTGTCGTACTCCGTGCTGCTCGGCAAGCTGTCGCGCATCGAGCTCTGAACGCGTTCGCATCCCTTGACCGGCCGCCGCGGCGGCTCAACCCCATCCCCCCAAGATCATGATCGAATTCAAATGGGATCACCTGCAACTCTGCTCGGCTGACGCCGAGGCCACCGCGGCGTGGTTCGCGCGCTGCCTGAACGCCGAGATCGTGCGGCGCCCCGGCCGCGTCGACCTGCGGATCGGCGCCATCAACCTGTTCATCACGGCGCTACCCGACGCGCGACCGGCCGCCATACCCGACGGCGCACGCGCGCAAGGCATCGATCACTTCGGCGTGCTGGTCGAGGATCTCGATGCCGCGTACGCACACCTCGTCGAGCACGGCGCCGAGATCGTGCAGCCGGTGACACGGATCCGCGCCGGCGTGCGCGGCTGTTTCGTGCGCGCGCCGGGCGAGATCCTCGTCGAGGTACTCGAGCGGCGCCCGGCCGGGATGACATCGAGCTGAACCCGGTCTATAGTCGGCGCAAGCGGCCGGGCACCGGCCGCGTCCTCATCACCACTCCCCATGCACAACTGGATCACCCTGACGGAAGCCGCGCGACGGCTCGGCGTGCGGGCGCAGACCGTCTACGCGTATGCGAGCCGCGGCAGCATCGCCGTGATGCAGGACCCCGACGATCCGCGCAAGAGCCTGTATCGCGCCGAGGACGTGATCGCGCTGTGCCGCAAGAAACAGGTCGGCCGCAAGCGCGCGGCGCTGGCGGCCGGCACGATCTTCGGCGCCGAGCCGTGCATCCCCAGCGGCATCACCACCTTCTCCAAGGGCCGAGCGTGGTATCGCGGCCGCGACAGCATTCAACTGTCGGACACCGCCACGCTCGAGGACACGGCCGCGCTGCTCTGGCAAGCCACCACGCCCGTGACGTTCGACGCGCCCGCGGTTGCATCGCCGGCCGGCGAGCGGGATCGCCAGTGCGCGTTCACGCTGCTTGCCACGTTGGCCGCGCACGGCCACTCGACGCTCGGCCGCCTCGACAGCGCGCTGCACATCGAAGCCGGCCAACTCGTCGCGATCGTCGCGCGCGCGTTCGGCGCGCACGACGATGCGGGCCTGCCGTGGACCCATCAGCGGCTCGCGGCGGGCTGGGGCCTGGACACTCGCGGCGCGGACTTGCTGCGCCGCGCAATGGTGCTCGTCGCCGATCACGAGATCACGAGTTCGGCGTTCGCCGCGCGCATCACCGCGTCGACCGGCGCGTCGCTCGCGGGCTGCCTGCTGACCGGGCTCGCGACGTTGTCGGGCCCGCTGCACGGCGATGCGTCAGGACGCGTGCGCGCGGTGTTCGACGACGTGCAACGGCTCGGCGCCGCGCACGTGGTCGATCATCACTTGAAGTCCGCGATCCCGATTCCCGGCTTCGGTCATCATCTGTACCCCGACGGCGACCCGCGCGCGGCCGCGTTGCTTGCGCGGCTCGATCCGCCGGCGGAACTCGCGCACTTCATCGACAAGGTGACGACGCTCACCGGCCAGCGGCCGACCATCGATGTCGCGCTCGCGATGCTGTCGGTGCAGCTCCGGTTGCCGCGCGACGCGGCTTTCGGACTGTTCTCGACCGCGCGCAGCGTCGGGCTGCTGGCCCACTGCATCGAACAGCTGCGCGTGGGCAAGGTGATCCGGCCCCGCAGCCGCTATACGGGACCGGCGCTCGACGAACGGCATCTGCGTCCCGAGGCCGAAGACGACGGCAAACTGCCGAAAGCCGGCGTGATCGAGAAGAACCGGGTGTTCAAGATCGTGGAATGACCGCGGCAGGGCGCTGAACCGACTGACGAGTCATAGCCCCGATGTGTACACCGCCGATACGCCCCCATAACCGCAACGTTTCACGCCTGCAACATTTTCGATACCGGATCCGGCCCCGTGCTGACCGCGATTCCGCATCAGCAGTAGCGTGCGCGCCTTCTCCAGTGCGCCATTGCCGCTGGATAGGCACGGAATCGCACGGCGCCCGCGCAGCCGCAACGTATCAGACCTGAAACCAAACCCGCATTCGAATACCACCGTCGGCCGGCACATGCCTGCCGCAGCCGCACCAGGCGCGGCAGTCACCGCATCTGGCCCGCTCCTTGCTGTTGCTCCGACGCAAACACAAGCAGTCACAAGCAGTCGCACAAGCGACCAACAGCACATAAACAATCGGGGTGAGGCATGAACAAGACGGAGCGCTTGACGGGGGCGATATGCGCGCGCGGCGGGCTGCCGCACCGGTCTGACCGTCACCAGGCTGGCGGCGTGCTGTAATGCAGGCCGCCGCTACGCAAGCCGCTGCCGCGGCCGGAGAGCCGTGCGCCGCGCACGGCTGGAATCTGCCGCACGGATCGGGTATCGAAGACGATCCGTTGCTCGGCTGCCTGCTCGTGCTGACGCGGCTGTTCGACCGGCCGGTGGGCGTCGACACGCTCGTGGCCGGCCTGCCGCTCGCCGGCCGGCGCCTCACCCCGGCCCTGTTCGTGCGGGCCGCGGCACGCGCCGGCCTGTCGGCCAAACTGGCCCGGCGCGCGTTGCCCGACATCCCGGATGCGGTCCTGCCCGCGGTGCTGCTGCTCAACGACGGCCAGGCCTGCGTGCTGGTTCGCCGCAACGCGTGCGGCACCATGCAGGTGATCCTTCCTGAAACAGGCATCGGCGAGGAAGCCGTCGACGCGGCCGAACTCGCGCAACGCCACGCCGGCCACGTGCTGTTCGCGCGCCCGGCCCACCGGTTCGATGCACGCGACACGGAAAGCGTCGTGCCGCGCCCGCGCCACTGGTTCTGGGGCGTGGTCGCGCAATCGTGGCCGATCTATGCGGAAGTGATGCTCGCGTCGACGCTGGTCAATCTTTTCGCGCTGGCGATGCCGCTGTTCACGATGAACGTCTACGACCGCGTCGTGCCGAACCGGGCGCTCGAGACGCTGTGGGCGCTGGCGGCCGGCATCGCGCTCGTGATCGTGTTCGACGTCGTGATGCGCACGTTGCGCGGCTATTTCATCGACGTGGCCGGCAAGAAGATCGACGTGATCCTGTCGGCAAATCTCTACGAGAAAGTACTCGGCATCCGGATGGCGGCGCGGCCGCCGTCCGTCGGCGGATTCGCTTCGCAGATCCAGGAATTCGAAGCCGTGCGCGAATTCCTCACGTCGGCGACCGCGGCGGCGCTGATCGACCTGCCGTTTTCGATCGTGTTCGTCGTGGCGATGTTCTGGGTCGGCGGCGGGCTCGGCTGGCTGCCGCTGCTGGCGTTGCCGCTCGTGATCGGCGCGGGCGTGGCCGTGCAGGGGCCGCTCGCGCGGGCCGTGCAAGCCAGCCAGCGTCACGCAAGCCAGCGCCAGGCCCTGCTGATCGAAACGCTGGTCGGCCTCGAGACGATCAAGGTCAACGGCGCGGAAGGACCGATGCAGGCGCGCTGGGAGCAGATGCTCGGCGAGATCGCACGGCTCGGGCTCAGGTCGCGCCTGCTGTCGGGTTGTGCGGTCAATTTCGCGATGTTCGCGCAGCAGGCGGCCTATCTCGCGGTGGTCCTGTGTGGCGTGTACATGATCGGCGACGACCGGCTCACGACCGGCGGTCTGATCGCCTGCACGATCTTCACCGGCCGCGCGCTCGCGCCGATGGGCCAGGTCGCGTCGCTACTGACTCGCTACCACCAGTCGCGCAGCGCGCTGGCGTCGATCGACGGCGTGATGAACCTGCCCGGCGAGCGTCCGGCCGAGCAGCGCTTCGTCCATCGCCCCGCACTCGCCGGCGAGATCGAATTCCGCAACGTCGGCTTCGCGTATCCCGGCCAGAGCGGCGTCTCGCTCGAAGGCGTGTCGTTCCGCATCGCCGCGGGCGAGCGCGTCGGCATCATCGGGCGCGTCGGCTCGGGCAAGACCACGATCGAGAAACTCGTCCTCGGTCTCTACCCGCCTTCGTCCGGCAACGTCCTGATCGACGGCGTCGAACTGCGTCAATACGATCCTGCCGCGCTGCGGCGCGGGATCGGTCACGTGCCGCAGGACGTGATGCTGTTCAACGGCACCGTGCGCGACAACATCGTGCTGGGCGCGCCGGGCGCGGACGACGACGCCGTGTTGCGCGCCGCGCAGGTGTCCGGCGTCGCGGACTTCGTCAACCGGGTGCCGAACGGCTTCGACCTCGCGGTGGGCGAACGCGGCGAAGCGTTGTCCGGCGGGCAGCGCCAGGTCATCGCCATCGCCCGCGCGATGCTGCTGTCGCCGCCGGTGCTGTTGCTCGACGAGCCCAGCAGCGCGATGGACAACCGCTCCGAAGAGCTGTTCAAGGCACGCCTGTCGGCCCAGCTCGCCGGCCGCACGCTGCTGCTGGTCACGCACCGTCCGTCGCTGCTCACGCTCGTCGACCGCCTGATCGTGATGGATCAAGGACGCGTCGTCGCTGACGGCCCGAAGGACCAGGTCCTCGCGGCTCTTGCAGGGAGAAAGCTCCATGTCGCTGCTGGCTGAACCCGACGGCGCCGGCGCGCCGACGACGCACCGCATCGCCGCGCTCAACGCGCTGCGCGCGCGCATCGGCGCCGCGCTGAAGCCGCGCGCCGACGATACCGCGTTCATGCGCGAACGCTGCGCGGCCGCGATGGAGGGGCCGCGCTACTTCACTCACTGGATCCTGTGGGCGACGCTCGCGTTCATCGTCATCGCGCTCCTGTGGGCCGCGTTCGCCGAAGTCGACGAAGTCACCGTCGGGGAAGGCAAGGTGATTCCGTCCAGCCGCGTGCAGGTGGTGCAGAACCTGGAGGGCGGGATCGTCTCGGAGATCATGGTGCGCGTCGGCCAGGTCGTCCAGAAAGGCCAGCCGCTGATGCGCATCGACGATACGCGGTTCACGTCGTCATACAAGGAAGGACAGGCGAAGGATGCCGCACTCCTCGCCCGCATCGCGCGGCTGAGCGCCGAAGCGAACGGCGCCGCGTTCGTCGTGCCGGCCGCCCTGGCACGCGCGAACCCGGGCCTGCTGGACGAGGAACGCTCGCTGTTCGAGTCGCGTCAGCGCGAATTGCAGGCCAATCTCGACGTGCTCAGGCAACAGGCCGAACAGCACCGGCAGGAGCTCGCGGAAAAGCGCTCGCGCGAGGGGCAGTTGCAACACAGCTACGCGCTCGTCGCGAAGGAATTGGCGTTGACGAGCCCGCTCGTCGAAAAAGGCGCGGTATCGGACGTCGAGGTGCTGCGGCTCGAGCGGCAGGCGACCGACATGAAGGGCGACCTCGATGCGACGCGGCTCGCGATGCCGCGGCTGGAAGCCGCCTATCGCGAGGCACGCCAGAAAATCGATGAAACGACCGCGCATTTCCGTGCCGACGCGATGAAGGAACTGAATCTCGCGCGCGCCGATCAATCGGCGCTGAGTGCCGCCAACGTCGCGCTCGAGGATCGCGTCACGCGCACGCTCGTGCGCGCCCCGCTGAAAGGGATGATCAAGCAGATCAAGATCAACACCGTGGGCGGCGTGATCCAGCCGGGGATGGACCTGCTGGAAATCGTGCCGCTCGACGACACGCTGTTGATCGAGGCACGTGTGCGGCCGGCGGACATCGCGTTTCTGCATCCGGGGCAGGACGCGACGGTCAAGCTGTCCGCGTACGACTTCTCGATCTATGGCGGCTTTCCCGCGGTGGTCGAAGACATCAGCGCCGACACGATCGTGCCGGACCGTCCCGGCGAGAAACCGGACAGCTATTACCGCGTACTGGTGCGCACCCGGCAAAGCAAGCCGAGCGGTCGGAGCCAGCCGGTCGCGATCGTGCCGGGCATGATCGCCACCGTCGACATCCGCACCGGGCGCCGTACCGTATTGCATTACCTGCTCAAGCCCGTCATCAAGACCAAGGAAATGGCGTTGCGCGAGCGCTGACACGAGAACCGGTTTGCAGTTCATCGGGCATGCGCCGCATCGGGCGGCGCAGCGCCCGCATCAAAACATGACAGGACGGGGAGCACGACATGGCGACGACTTCAAGCGGGACCGCGGTTTCCATCAGCAATACGCCGCAGGCAACGGACGACGTATTTACGTCGGCTCAGACGGGGCTGACAGACAACTCGCTCACCACCGTCTACCTGAACGTGATGGCGAACGATCTCGGCGGCGCGGCCAAGACGCTCTATTCGCTCGACTCCGGCACCGAAACGACCGTCTCGCTCGAGCAGACGGCGTTGCTGACGCAGGATACGGTCCGGGCCGAATCGGTGAGCACGGATTTCAGCGCGCACGGCGCGCACATCTGGATCACGTCGGACGGCAAGGTCGGGTATGACGCGAGCCATCTCGACGCGTCGTGGTTGTCGAACAGCTTCAATACGCTCGGCTACGCGCAGGACAGCTTCACGTATGCGATCCGGCTGGGCAACGGTACGCTGAGTTGGGCGACCGCCTATGTCGACATTGCGCCGCCCGCCCCTGTCGTCGCGCTGGCGCATGACACGGGGATGTCGGCGACCGACCACCTCACATCGGACGGTACGCTGTCGGTCGGCGCGGTGGCGCACGGCGCGACCGTTCAGTACAGCACCGACAACGGCGCGCACTGGAATACGAGCTTCTGCGCCGTCGAAGGAACGAATACCGTGCTGGTGCGGCAGATCGACGTGACCGGCAATGCGTCGGCTGTGTCTTCGTGCACGTTCACGCTGGATACGGCTGGCGGGACGGCGCCCGGGGTGGCGTTGGCGGTTGATTCGGGCAGTAGCTCGACGGATCACGTCACGAATGTCGGGACGCTGAATGTTACCGCGGTCGAAACGGGCGCTGCCGTGCAGTACAGCGTTGATAACGGGGAGCATTGGAGTACGAGCTTCAGTGCCGTCGAAGGCGTAAATAATGTGCAGGTGCGGCAGGTCGATGTCGCGGGGAATGCGTCGGCGGCCACGTCGTTCAGTTTCACGCTCGATACGTCGGCTGGGGCGCCCGGTGTTGCGTTGACTACGGATTCCGGTAGTAATGCCGCCGATCACGTCACCAATGTCGGTACGTTGAATCTCTCGGGGATCGAGACGGGGGCCACCGTTCAGTACAGCGTTGATAACGGGGGGCATTGGAGTACGAGCTTTAGTGCCGTCGAAGGGCTGAACAATGTGCAGGTTCGGCAGATCGATATTGCGGGTAATACGTCGGCTCCGACCTCGTTCAGCTTCACGCTGGATACGTCGGCTGCTGCGCCGAGTGTTGCGCTTACGAGTGATTCCGGTGGCAGCTCCACCGACCACGTCACCAATGTCGGTACACTGAACGTCACGGGCATCGAGACCGGCGCAACCGTGCAATACAGCGTCGATAACGGTGGGCATTGGAACACGAGCTTCAGCGCCGTCGAGGGGCTGAACAACGTGCAGGTTCGGCAAGTCGATATCGCGGGTAATGCGTCGGCGGCCACGTCGTTCAGTTTCACGCTCGATACGTCAGTCGCTGCGCCCGGTGTCGCGCTCATGACCGATTCCGGCAGCAGCGCCACTGATCACATCACCAATGTCGGTACGTTGAATCTCTCGGGCATCGAAACCGGTGCCACCGTTCAGTACAGCATCGACAACGGTGCGCATTGGAATACGAGCTTCAGCGCCGTCGAAGGACTGAACAACGTTCAAGTCCGACAGATCGATGTCGCGGGCAATACGTCTTCGGCCACGTCGTTCAGCTTCACGCTCGATACGGCGGCTGGGGCGCCTGGTGTTGCGTTGACTACCGACTCCGGCAGCAATGCCGCCGACCACATCACCAACGTCGGCACGCTGAACCTCTCTGGCATCGAAACCGGCGCCACCGTTCAGTACAGCGTCGACAACGGTGCGCATTGGAGTACGAGTTTCGGTGCCCTCGAAGGCGTGAACAATGTGCAGGTCCGGCAGATCGATGTCGCGGACAATACGTCGGCGGCCACGTCGTTCAGCTTCACGCTCGATACGTCGGCCGGCGCGCCTGGCGTTGCGTTGACTACCGACTCCGGCAGCAATGCCACCGACCACATCACCAACGTCGGCACGCTGAACCTCTCAGGCATCGAAACCGGCGCCACCGTGCAGTACAGCGTCGACAACGGGGCGCATTGGAGTACGAGTTTCGGTGCCCTCGAAGGCGTGAACAATGTGCAGGTCCGGCAGATCGATGTCGCGGGCAATACGTCGGCGGCCACTTCGTTCAGTTTCACGCTCGACACCTCGGCCGCTGCGCCGGGTGTCGCGCTCACGACCGATTCCGGCGGCAGCGCCACTGATCACATCACCAATGTCGGTACGTTGAATCTCTCGGGCATCGAAACCGGCGCCACCGTTCAGTACAGCATCGACAACGGCGCGCATTGGAATACGAGCTTCAGCGCCGTCGAAGGACTGAACAACGTTCAAGTCCGACAGATCGATGTCGCGGGCAATACGTCTTCGGCCACGTCGTTCAGCTTCACGCTCGATACGTCGGCTGGCGCGCCTGGCGTTGCGTTGACTACCGACTCCGGCAGCAATGCCGCAGACCACATCACCAACGTCGGCACGCTGAATCTCACCGGTGTCGAAACCGGCGCCACGATCGAATACTCGACGGATGGTGGCCACACCTGGGACACCAGCTTCAACGCCGTCGAAGGCGTGAACGACGTGCAGGTTAGGCAAACCGATGTCGCGGGCAATACGTCGGCTCCCACATCGCTCAGCTTCACGCTCGACACCTCGGCTGCTGCGCCCGGTGTCGCGCTCACGAGTGATTCCGGTGGCAGCGCCACGGACCACATCTCCAATGTCGGTACACTGAACGTCACTGGCATCGAAACCGGCGCAACCGTTCAGTACAGCGTCGACAACGGGGCGCATTGGAGTACGAGTTTCGGTGCCCTCGAGGGCGTGAACAATGTGCAGGTTCGGCAGATCGATGTCGCGGGCAATACCTCGTCGGCCACTTCGTTCAGTTTCACGCTCGACACCTCGGCCGCTGCGCCGGGTGTCGCCCTGACCACCGATTCCGGCAGCGGCGCCACCGACCACGTCACCAACGTCGGCACGTTGAATCTCACCGGTGTCGAAACCGGCGCCACGATCGAATACTCGACGGATGGTGGCCACACCTGGAACACCAGCTTCAACGCCGTCGAAGGCGTGAATGACGTACAGGTTCGGCAGACCGATATCGCAGGCAATACGTCGGATCCGACGGCGTTCAGCTTCACACTTGATACCTCAGCCGCCGCGCCCGGCGTCGCATTGACCGCCGATTCCGGCACTAGCTCGACCGATCACATCACCAACGTCGGTACATTGAATCTCACCGGTGTTGAAACGGGCGCCGCCGTCGAATATTCAACCGATGGCGGTCATACCTGGAACACCAGCTTCAACGCCGTCGAAGGCGTGAATGACGTACAGATCAGGCAGACCGATATCGCAGGCAATACGTCGGATCCGACGGCGTTCAGCTTCACACTTGATACCTCAGCCGCCGCGCCCGGCGTCGCATTGACCGCCGATTCCGGCAATAGCTCGACCGATCACATCACCAACGTCGGTACATTGAATCTCACCGGTGTTGAAACGGGCGCCGCCGTCGAATATTCAACCGATGGCGGTCATACCTGGAACACCAGCTTCAACGCCGTCGAAGGCGTGAACGACGTACAGATCAGGCAGACCGATATCGCAGGCAATACGTCGAATCCGACGGCGTTCAGCTTCACGCTCGATACCTCGGCTGCTGCGCCCGGTGTCGCATTGACCGCCGATTCCGGCACTAGCTCGACCGATCACATCACCAACGTCGGAACGCTGAATCTCACCGGTGTTGAAACGGGTGCCACCGTCGAATACTCGACCGATGGTGGTCACACCTGGAACACCAACTTCAACGCCATCGAAGGCGTGAATGACGTACAGGTGCGGCAGACCGATGTCGCGGGCAACACGTCTGCCCCGACCTCGTTCAGCTTCACGCTCGATACCTCGGCTGCTGCGCCCGGTGTCGTGCTCGCGAATGATTCCGGTAGTAGCGCCTCGGACCACATCACCAACGTCGGCACGTTGAATCTCACCGGTGTCGAAACGAGCGCGACTGTCGAATACTCGATCGATGGCGGCCATACCTGGAACAATGGTTTCAATGCCGTTGAAGGCGTGAACGACGTGCAGGTTCGGCAAACCGATGTCGCGGGCAACACGTCGGCCCCGACCTCGTTCAGCTTCACGCTCGATACCTCGGCTGCTGCGCCCGGTGTCGTGCTCGCGAATGATTCCGGTAGTAGCGCCTCGGACCACATCACCAACGTCGGCACGTTGAATCTCACCGGTGTCGAAACGAGCGCGACTGTCGAATACTCGATCGATGGCGGCCATACCTGGAACAATGGTTTCAATGCCGTTGAAGGCGTGAACGACGTGCAGGTTCGGCAAACCGATGTCGCGGGCAACACGTCGGCCCCGATCTCGTTCAGCTTCACGCTCGATACCTCGGCCACTGCACCGGGTGTTGCACTGACCGTCGACTCCGGCGGTAACTCGACCGACCACATCACGAATGTCGGAACGCTGAATCTCACCGGTGTTGAAACGGGTGCCACCGTCGAATACTCGACCGATGGTGGTCACACCTGGAACACCAACTTCAACGCCATCGAAGGCGTGAATGACGTACAGGTGCGGCAGACCGATGTCGCGGGCAACACGTCCGACCCGACTTCATTCAGCTTTACGCTGGATACCTCGGCCGCTGCACCAAGTGTTGCACTGACCGCCGACTCCGGCAGCAACGCTACCGACCACGTCACGAACGTCGGCACACTTAGCCTGTCTGGTGTGGAGACTGCCGCAGTTGCCGAATACTCGATCGATGGCGGTCATACCTGGAGCACCAGTTTCAACGCCGTCGAAGGCGTGAACGATGTACAGGTCAGGCAAACCGATGTCGCAGGCAACACGTCGGATCCGACGGCGTTCAGCTTCACACTTGATACCTCGGCCGCCGCGCCCGGCGTTGCATTGACCGCCGATTCCGGCACTAGCTCGACCGATCACATCACCAACGTCGGTACGTTGAATCTTACGGGCGTTGAAACTGGCGCCACCGTCGAATACTCGACCGATGGCGGTCATATCTGGAACACCAGTTTCAACGCCGTCGAAGGTGTGAACAACGTACAGGTTCGGCAAACCGATATCGCTGGCAACACGTCGGACCCGACCTCGCTCAGCTTCACGCTCGATACCTCGTCCACTGCACCGGGTGTTGCACTGACCTCCGACTCCGGCGGCAACTCGACCGACCACATCACGAATGTCGGAACGCTGAATCTCACCGGTGTTGAAACGGGCGCCACCGTCGAATACTCGACCGATGGTGGTCACACCTGGAGCACCAGTTTCAACGCGGTCGAAGGCGTGAACGATGTGCAGGTCCGGCAGACCGATGTCGCAGGCAATACATCTGATTCGACTTCATTCAGCTTCACGCTCGATACCTCGGCCGCCGCGCCTGGCGTCGCGCTCACGAGCGATTCCGGTAGCAGCGCTACCGATCACATTACCAATGCCGGTACGTTGAATCTCACCGGTGTCGAAACGGGCGCCACCGTCGAATACTCGATCGATGGCGGCCATACCTGGAACACCAGTTTCAACGCCGTCGAAGGCGTGAATGACGTACAGGTCCGGCAAACCGATGTCGCGGGCAACACGTCAGACCCGACATCGTTCAGCTTCACGCTCGATACGTCGGCCGCCGCGCCAGGTGTCGCGCTGAGCACCGACTCCGGCAGCAACGCCACCGATCACATCACGAACGTCGGTACACTCAACGTGTCTGGTGTGGAAACTGGCGCAGTTGTCGAATACTCGATCGACGGCGGCCACACCTGGAACACCAGTTTCAACGCCGTCGAAGGCGTGAATGACGTACAGGTCCGGCAGACCGATGTCGCGGGCAATACGTCCGCCCCGACCTCGTTCAGCTTCACGCTCGACACCTCGGCCGCTGCACCGGGTGTTGCGTTGACCACCGATTCCGGCAGCAACGCCACCGATCACATCACCAACGTCGGTACACTCAACGTGTCTGGTGTGGAGACCGGCGCAGTTGTCGAATACTCGATCGATGGTGGCCACACCTGGAACAATAGTTTCAATGCCGTCGAAGGCGCGAATGACGTACAGGTTCGACAAACCGATGTCGCAGGCAACACGTCGGACCCGACGGCGTTCAGCTTCACGCTCGATACCTCGGCCGCTGCACCGGACGTTGCACTGACCGCCGATTCCGGCACCAACGCCACCGACCACATCACGAACGTCGGTACACTCAACGTGTCTGATGTGGAGACTGGCGCAGTTGTCGAATACTCGACCGATGGCGGTCATACCTGGAACACCAGTTTCAACGCCGTCGAAGGCGTGAACGATGTACAGGTCAGGCAAACCGATGTCGCGGGCAATACATCGGATCCGACGGCGTTCAGTTTCACGCTCGATACGTCGGCCGCTGCGCCCGGCGTTGCGTTGACTACCGACTCCGGTAGCAATGCCGCCGATCACATCACCAACGTCAGCACGCTGAACCTCTCTGGCATCGAGACCGGTGCCACCGTACAGTACAGCGTCGATAACGGGGCCCATTGGAACACGAGCTTCAGTGCCGTCGAAGGACTGAACAACGTGCAGGTTCGACAGATCGATGTCGCGGGCAACACGTCGGACCCGACCTCGTTCAGCTTCACACTCGATACGTCGGCCGCGGCGCCCGGTGTCGCGCTCACGAGCGATTCCGGCAGCGGCGCCACTGATCACATCACCAATGTCGGTACGTTGAACGTCACCGGCATCGAAACCGGCGCTACCGTTCAGTACAGCGTCGACAACGGTGCGCATTGGAGTACGAGTTTCGGTGCCCTCGAAGGCTTGAACAATGTGCAGGTTCGGCAGATCGATGTCGCGGGCAATACGTCGGCGGGCACGTCGTTCAGCTTCACGCTCGATACGTCAGCCGCCGCGCCCGGTGTCGCACTCACGAGCGATTCCGGCAGTAGCTCGACCGATCACATCACCAACGTCGGCACGCTGAACCTTTCAGGCATCGAGACCAGCGCCACAGTGCAATACAGCGTCGACAACGGCGCGCACTGGAACACGAGCTTCAGCGCAGTCGAAGGGCTGAACAACGTGCAGGTTCGGCAGATCGATGTCGCGGGTAATACGTCCGCCGCGACCTCGTTCAGCTTTACGCTCGATACGTCGGCTGCCGCGCCCGGTATCGCGCTCACGAGCGACTCCGGTAGTAGCGCCACGGACCACATCACCAACGTCGGTACGCTGAACGTCACTGGCACCGAGGCCGGCGCCACCGTTCAGTACAGCATCGACAACGGTGCGCATTGGAACACGAGCTTCAGCGCCATCGAAGGACTGAACAACGTTCAAGTTCGACAGATCGATGTCGCGGGCAATACGTCGTCGGCCACGTCGCTCAGCTTCACGCTCGATACCTCGGCCGCTGCGCCCGGCGTTGCGCTGACCACCGACTCGGGTAGTAGCGCCACGGACCACATCACCAACGTCGGCACGTTGAATCTCTCAGGCATCGAGGCCGGCGCCACCGTTCAGTACAGCATCGACAACGGCGCGCACTGGAACACAAGCTTCAGTGCCGTCCAAGGCGTGAACAACGTGCAGGTTCGAGAGATCGACATCGCGGGCAATACGTCGTCGGCCACGTCATTCAGCTTCACGCTCGATACCTCGGCCGCCGCACCCGGTGTCGCGCTGACCACCGATTCCGGTAGCAGCGCCACCGACCACATCACCAACGTCGGCACGCTGAACCTCTCCGGCATCGAAACCGGCGCCACCGTTCAATACAGCGTCGATAATGGTGCGCATTGGAGTACGAGTTTCGGTGCCCTCGAAGGCGTGAACAATGTGCAGGTTCGGCAGATCGACGTCGCGGGCAACACGTCGTCGGCCACGTCGTTCAGCTTCACGCTCGATACGTCGGCCGCCGCGCCCGGTGTCGCGTTGACCACCGACTCCGGCAGCAGCGCCACCGACCACATCACCAACGTCGGTACGTTGAACGTAACTGGCACCGAAACCGGCGCCACCGTTCAATACAGCATCGACAACGGTGCGCATTGGAACACGAGCTTCAGTGCCGTCCAAGGCGTGAATAACGTGCAGGTTCGAGAGATCGACATCGCGGGCAACACGTCCTCAGCCACATCACTCAGCTTCACGCTCGATACGTCGGCAGCTGCGCCCGGCGTTGCGCTAACCACCGACTCGGGTAGTAGCGCCACGGACCACATCACCAACGTCGGCACGCTGAACCTCTCCGGCATCGAAACCGGCGCCACCGTTCAGTACAGCGTCGACAACGGTGCGCACTGGAACACGAGCTTCAGCGCCGTCGAAGGGTTAAACAACGTCCAAGTCCGCCAGATCGACGTGGCCGGCAACACATCGTCAGCCACATCGCTGAGCTTCACGCTCGATACGTCGGCCGCGGCACCCGGCGTCGCGCTCACGACCGACTCCGGCAGCAGCACCACCGACCACATCACCAACATCGGCACGCTGAACCTCTCCGGCATCGAAACCGGCGCAACCGTGCAATACAGCATCGACAACGGCGCGCATTGGAACACGAGCTTCAGCGCGACCGAAGGCGTAAACAACCTTCAAGTCCGTCAGATCGACGTCGCTGGCAACATCTCGAATGCCACGAGCTTCAGCTTCACGCTCGACACCGCCGCCCCGTCGACGCTGTCTTGGCAATTCTCTGGCCACACGCTGACGGCCAACACCGACACGTCCGATGTCTGGAAAGTCCTGATCCACGACAACACGACCAACGCCGATTACACCGCGACGCAGCAAACCGCCGGAACCTGGACCTACTCGCAACAGAGCCTCAATCTCAACAAGGACTCCGTCACCGTGACCGAGTGGGACACGGCGGGCAACTCACAGTCGTCCACCCATGTTGCACCCGCCGGCGTCGCCGGCTCCGAGATCAACCTGGCGCTCGCCGATCCGTCCGGCCACGCGCCCGACCTCGCGGTGACGATCGCCGGCATCCCGTCCGGCTGGACGCTGAACGCCGGCACCGACCTCGGTAACGGTTCATGGCTCGTGCCGACGAACGACCTCGGTGCGCTCACCATCACGCCGGCCGCTTCCTTCACCGGCGCCACCGTGCTCACGGTGACCGAAACATGGACGGCCGCGGACGGCACCCACGCCGCCGCCACGATCGCGGACAACGTCGAAGCGTACGCGGCCAACGCGCCGATCTTCGCCTGGTCGGGCGACGATCAACTGACCGGATCGGCCGGCAACGACCTGTTCGTGTTCTCGCAGCCGATCGGCAACGACACGCTGCACACGTTCGACCTCGCCGCCGACAAGATCGATCTCGTGGGCTTCACGGGCATCGCAAGCTTCAGCGACGTCCAGGCGCATCTGGCAGACGACGCGAACGGCAATGCGGTAATCATGCTGGGCGACGGCGCCACCATCACGGTAACGGGCGTGCATTCGGCCGACCTCACCGGCGATAACTTCGTGTTCGACCAGGAACCGGTCGTGCAGAACGCCGGCACCATGACGGTGAGCGACGGCGCGATGCTGCCGATCGGCGGGATCGTGGAGAACACGGGCACGATCGCACTCGGCTCGACCGGTGACATCACCCGTTTCGAAATCCTCCCGAAGAGCGCGACGCTGGAAGGCGGCGGCCACGTGACGCTGTCCGACGACGCCCACAACGTCGTGTTCGGCAGCACGCCGGATGCCACGCTCGTGAACGTCGACAACACGATCACGGGTGCCGGCCAGCTCGGCGCCGGCCAGCTGACGCTCGTCAACGAAGGAACGATCGTCGCCGACGGCGTCAACGCGCTCGTGATCGACACGGGCACGCACGCGGTCGCCAACGCCGGCACGCTGGAGGCAACGGGCAGCGGCGGCCTCGTGATCGAAAGCGCGGTGAACAACACGGGCAACCTGTGGGCCAACAACGGCAACCTGACGATCCACGGCGACGTGACGGGCGCCGGCAGCGCGACGATCAGCGGCGGCGCAACGCTCGAGTTCGGCGGCGCGTCCGCGGAAAACACGACGTTCGCCGATGGCGCCGCGGGCACGCTCAAGCTGGACCACTCGGCCGGTTTCACCGGCACGGTCAGCGGCTTCGCCGCCGGCGACGCGCTCGATCTGACCGACGTGCTGTTCGGCGATCACACGACGCTGAGCTTCACGGCCAACGACACGGGAACGGGCGGCACGCTCACGGTGAGCGACGGCGCCCACACCGCACAGGTCGCGCTTCAAGGCAATCTGGCGGGCGGCAGCTTCCAGCTCTCGCACGATCAGGGCAGCGGCACCGTGGTCACTTACGTGCCGCCCCCGCTGCCGCACATTCAAGAGGTTTGAGGCGCTCGGAATACCCCGTGACCGACGTCCGACTGGCGAACTCTCCTCCGGATCGTCGCTCACGGCAGTGTGTTGGATGCATCTGTCGCGATGGCCGGCCGCATGATCGCCGGCATCGCGCAACGTTTGATCGTGCCCAAGGCTGGCTGCAAACAACCGTCGGGCGACAGGAAACAGTCGATGAACAGGAACTGCCCTCTGCTTGCCGTGCTCGCATTCGCGTCAGCGCTCGCGGGCACCGCCGCGCCCGCCACCGCGCAAAGCCTGCAGGAAGCAGTCGAGCAGGCGATCCGGACCAACCCCGAAGTCCTTGCCACGACATACAACAGGGAAGCGGCCGATCAAGGCCTGAAGCAGGCGCGAGCCGGCTACTTGCCCCGCGTGGACGTCGACGCGGCGATCGGCAAGGAGCAGCGCGACGATGTCGAAACGCGTCTGCTCGGCCTGAACCGCACGACGTTCACGCACCGGACGGCCAGCGTGACGTTGTCGCAAATGCTGTTCGACGGTTTCGCGGTCAGGAGCGAAGTGGCGCGGCAACGGGCGCGCATCGACTCGTCCGCGAATCGCGTCGCGTCAACCTCGGAGGACGTGGCGCTGCGCGTGGTGGGCGCGTATCTGGAAGTCCTGCGTCGCCAGGAAACGGTCGCCGCCGCCACCGACAACCTCGAGTCGCATCGTCGGATCCACGATCAGATCAAGCTGCGCAGCGATCGCGGCGTCGGCCGGCGCGCCGATCTTTACCAGGCGGAAAGTCGGCTGGCGCTCGCGCAGGACAACCTGCGCTCCGAGCAAAGCAACCTGAAAGACGCCGAAGTGGCCTACGCGCGGCTGGTGGGCGCGCCGCCGAACGTGCTCGTCAAGCCGGTCGCGCCGGAAGCCGCGCTGCCGCCGACGGAACGGTTCGCACTGGATACGGCGCTGGCGAACCACCCGTCCCTCGCGGCCGCCGAGGCGGACGTCGTGCAGGCCAATGCGCACTATGACGCGGCGAAGGCCGCACTCTGGCCGCGCATCGATCTGGAGCTGAGCGCGAGCCATGACCGCGACGGCGTGCTCGGTCCGACGAACGACCGCCGCGTGATGCTGCGGTTGCGCTACAACCTGTTTCAGGGCGGCGCCGACAAGGCGCATATCGGCGAAGCGCATGCGCAGATCCGGGAGGCCGAGGAAGACCGCAACCGCACGCGCCTGGAGATCGCGGAAGGCGAATCGCACGCCTACAACGCGTACGTCACCGCACGCGACCGGTTGGTCGTGCTCAAGCAGTACGTCGATTCCAGCGCGTCGACGCGCGAAGCGTACCTGTTGCAGTTCGGCATCGGTCAACGTTCGCTGCTCGACCTGCTCAACGCGGAGAACGAGTATTACAGCGCGCGCATCGACTACATCAGCGGCCAGTACGCGGAAGTGGCGAGCGCGTACCGCGTGTTCGCCGGGATGGGGCAACTGCTCGACACGCTTCACGTCGCGCGGCCGGCGCAGGCGTGGGGCGCCGGCGGCATGCAGCCGGCGGTGGCCTTCGACCGGCGCGCATTCGATCCCGGCAAATGACGAGGCCCCGGGGTCGCGATCGCTCACCCGGGGCCCTTCAGTCGTCGACGTTGCCTGCAACGTCTGGCATCGTCAGCATGCCAAACTACCGACGTTCAACGTCCTTCGCGTCGTATCAGAACTGATAGCCTGCACCGACCACCGCGCCGAAGTCGGAACGCGCATTGCCCGTCACCGACGCCTTGACGACCCAGCGATTGCTTTCCGTCACGTACGAATACCCGGCCGCGAAGCCTTGCTGCCCGTGATAGTTCGACGTCGCCGCCGACACCATCGAGCGCCCCGCCCCCGTCGGCTGCGGCAAACCGGCCACCGCCATCGCCGACGCCACGCCGCCGTACATGTCCTTCTTCAGGTCGTTGAACGAGTTGTACACCTGCCCGATCCGCTGGTCGGTGTAGCCCTTCGCCTGCGTCGACGCGGCATTGAGGTTGTCGTTCAGCTGCTGCACGTTCACCGCGTCGGTCGACGCCGTGCCGGCCGCCACGTTGGTGACCTGCCGTTCGTTGCCCTTCGCGCCGACCGAGAACGAATTGTCCCGATCCGCAACGGAGCCCTGGCCGATCGCCACCGCGTTCTTGCCGGTTGCCGTCGCCGTCGAGCCGATCGAACCGGCATCGGCACGCGCGATCCACGTCGTGTTCGCATCGGTTGCCGCCGCACGGATCTGGTCGTTGACCGCCGCCGTCTTCAGCGCGTCGTTGAACTGCGCCATGTTGACCGCGTCGTTGGCGTTCACGCCGGCCGCGACACCGGTCAGCACGCGGTCGCCCGCCGTGCCGGTGAAGTTCACGCTCGTGCCGCCCGAGTCCTTGCCGACCGTGATCGCGCCTTTCGGGTCCTGCTGCTGAACGAGCCCGGCCTTGCCGTTCGCGATGTTGGTCACGTTGTCCTGCAGGTTCGCGATATCGGTCGTGTTCTTCGACACCTGCTGGTTCGTCGCGTAGAGCTGCGAGCCGTTCACCGCGTCGGTACTGGTCGCGCTGAGCGTGCCGGCCTTCACGTTGGTGATGCGCGTGCCACCGGCCCCGCCAAGCGTGATCGAGCCCTTCGAGCTGTCGTCGTACTGCACCGCGAGCGCGCCGAGCTGGTCGAGGTTCGACTGCACCGACTTCAGCTGCTTCACGTTCACCGCGTCCGTATCGTCGGTGCCGGCCGCGACGTTCTTCAGCACGACCGCCGCATTCGGGTTTCCGCCGATCAGCGATACCGAGTTCAGCCGGTTGCCGTTGCCGTCGACGTCGTACTTGACGACGTTCTTCACGGCCTCGCCCGTCTGGTTCGACACCTGCGTGATCTGCTGCTCGAGATCGGACTTCACGCCGTACAACTGGCCGCCGTTCACCGCATCCGTGCTGCCGGCCGCGACATTGCCGTCGGCGATGCTGGTCAGCTTGGTCGGCGCGCCGCCGCGGGCGGCGTTGTATGCGCCGAGCGTCGGGTCGAACTGCAGCGCATCCTTCTGCAGGCCGGCAATCGCGTTCGTATTGACGGCGATGTTCGTTTCGGCGTTGCCGATTCGCGTCTCGTGATTCCCGAGCGTCGTCGTGTTGCTGCCGACACGGCCATCGAGGTTCGTCAGCGCGTCGCCAACGTTGTTGAACGAATCGCCGCCGATCTTGTACGCGGGCGCCGTGATCGAGCCATCCGTGTTCGCCGTCGCGCCACCGCCGAGCGCGGCTGCCGTGCCGTCGATCGCGCGGCGTAGCTGCGCGCCGTTCACGGCGTCCGTGCTGCCGGTCGACACGTTGCCTTCGGCGACGTTGGTCACGCGCACCGGAACCCCGCCGTTGCCCGTGCCGAGCGAAACCTGACGCTTGCTCGGATCGTCATACTTCACGGCGAGCGCGTCGAGCTGGCTCGTGCCGTCGTGAATCGCCGCGTTCAGCTGGTCCACGTTGACCGCGTCGGTGCCGTTCTGGCCGGCCGCGAGGTTGCCAATGCGTTGCGGGCTGTTTCCGCCGTGGCTCGCATCGTACGTGCCGAGGCTCGGGTTCCATTGCAGCGCATCCTGCTGCAGCGCGGCGATGTTGCCGGTGTTCGTCGTCACCTGGTCGCCGAGCTTCGTCACGCTGTTGCCGACGTTGGCGATCGACTGGTTCAGCGTATCGGTCGCCTTGCCGAGCTGACCGACGTTCACCGCGTCGTTCGCGCTCACGCCGTCCGCGACGTTGTGCAGCGTCGTGCCGTTCGGGCCGGCGAACGTGACCGAGTCGAAGCCGCTCGCGCCGTCGTATTTCACGTTGCGCGCATCGGCTGCCTGCAGGCCGCCGATGTTCGACGCGGCCGTGCTCAGCGATGCGTTGAGGCCCGTCACGTTGTTCTGCAGGTTCGTGATGTTCGCGGCGGCCGTCGACAGCGAGGTCTGCAGCGGTGCAACGCTGCCCTTCAGCTGGCCGACGTTGACCGCGTCCGTATCGGCGACCCCGGCCGCGACACCGCCGATCGTCGTGCCGTTGCTGCCGTCGAGCGCGATCGCGGCGTGCGAATCGTCGGTGTATTTGACGACGTTCTGCGTCGCCGTCACGATGCTCGTGCTGAGGCTGTTGCCGACGTTGGTCACGCGCTGGTCGACGTTCGCGATCGACGTCGACAGCGTGTTGCCGACGGCGGTCACGCGGGCGTCGACATTGGCGATGCCGGTGCTGAGCGTGCTGTTCACGTTCTTCAGCTGCTGGACGTTTACGGCGTCCGTGTCGGCCGCGCCCGCCGCGACGTTCTTGATCTGGCGTTCGTGGCCGAGCGAACCGAACGAGACGGCCCCGCCGACCGGTGCAGCCGTGCCGCCGAATACCGGCGTGCCGCCGTTGTTCGCACCGACGCTGCCCGAGCCGATCGCGACCTGGTTGTTGTCGTTCGTCTGCGCGCCGGCGCCGATCGCGACGGATTGCGTGCCGCCCGCACGGGTCTGCGTCGCCGCATCGTAGGATGCACCGTTCGACACGCCGTCGCTCGTGGTCGGATTCGCGCCGCCGATTGCAATCGAGCGATCGCCGCTCGCCAGCGCCGAGTGACCGAGTGCGATCGAACTGGTCCCATGCGCATCGGCGACGTTGCCGAGCGCCATCGAGTAATCGCCGATCGCGGCGGACTGGCGGCCGACCGCGAGTGCCGTATTGCCCTGCGCGACGGCCACCGTGCCGATCGCCGTGGCCGAGTTCGCCAGTGCCTGCGCGCCGACGCCGATCGCAATGCCGCCGCCGCTGCCGGAGCCGCCCTGGCTACCCGCGTTCGACTGGTCGCCGATCGCGATACCGCTGGAGCCGGCCTTCGCATTCGTTCCAGACGTGAAGTTCGTGCTGCTCGTCGCGACGAACGTCCCACTCTTCGTCGCGACGCACAACGGGTTCGTACCGTCGATGCACTGCCCGTTCAGCGCGTTGTCCGGGTTGCCGCGATCGACGAAGTTGTCCGCGTGTGCGGCCCCCGCGACCAGCACACCTGCGCTTGCGAACATGGCGGCGACGAGCGCCGAAATCTGGTTCCTCTGCATTTTTTGCTCCGTTTCGTTTCTTTCGTTTGGATTTGGACTACTTACTTTTATTCACAGCTTCGACTTCAACTTCGAACTCAATGCGCGATACGCTGCCCGGGCGCGTCGCTCGGTCGACGGCCCGTTCCGTTCATTCGATGAAAAACATCAGGAATACAAAATGACCGTCATGGACGAGCTCGCCCCTGCCGACTCTCGCGAGTCAACCTGCTGTCATTGACATTCCGAGTTGAATGCCGCGCGTGGCGCGACCAACCCCGTTTCTTTTATTTCATCTTCTGCACGCGAACGGCTTTTCGTTCACGTCAATGCCTGCCACGGTATGCCGGAGGCCCAAACCGTCTAATCCATCCGTCATCCAAAGTTCGGACGAATTATGAGACAGGCCCCGGCATTAGAGAAGGCGGCATTCTTTATAGATTGCAAAATTCAATGTTTTCAATGGCTTATGTTAAAAACACCAAACTCGCAAACGATTTCGTATTGCTGCGCTTAATAAAAATGTTTTCCCGAAAGGATGGATACTTTGCTGGAGCGCCGTGCCATTAAAAGCAATCTCGCAAAAAACTGCAAAATATCGACAAGGGATTCAATGTTAGTCCCGACGCGCATCCCGATAATAGAGATAGGCACTCTAGCGAGAATCGAGATATCGCCCTACAATTCCGCTCGCATCGATTCCGGCAGCGGCAATCTTCCGCCCCTTTATCGGCTCAGCGATCAAAAGAACCAACGCCGAGTAATGCGCCGACCTACTGCCTGCCGTGCAGTCCGGCGAAGTCCGTTTTTCGATGCGAGCGTACCGTGCGTGTTCGCGAAGCCATGTCGCGGCTTCCGACGATTTTCCCGAACCGGAATCGACCGCGCGCAGGAACGCTGCCCGCAGCCTTTCCTGAACAGGTACACGATGTCGCCATCGACCGCCGCATTGAATAATGCCCATATCCTGATCGTCGACGATCAGCCCGACCAGCTCCGTTTGCTGATCGATATCCTGCGCAGCACCGGATGCCGGATCAGCATTGCATTCGACGGCGTGCAGGCGTGCGAGCGCGCGCAGGCACTCACGCCCGACCTGGTCCTGATGGATGTCCGGATGCCGCGCATGGACGGTTTCACCGCGTGCCGGCGGCTGGCGGCCGATCCGCTGACGAGCGCGATCCCTGTCATTTTCCTGACGGTGGCCGGCGACTTGCACGAGCGCGTCGAAGGGCTCGAAATCGGCGGCGTCGATTATGTGGTGAAGCCGTTCGAACCGGCCGAAGTCGTCGCGCGAATCCGCGTGCAGCTCGCACGGACGAAACGGCCATTGCCGATGGATGCGCCGGCCGTGCACGATCCGTTCGCGACGGGCAAGGACGACGACATCATCGTGCGCGCGGCCATTCGACATCTGTCGCGCACGCTGAACGATCCGCCGACGGTCGAGCAGCTCGCGCGCGCGGTCGGCACGCACGAGAAGCGGTTGTCGCGCGCGTTTCGCGACAACCTGGGCCAGACGGTGTTCGAATATCTGCGGCACGAGCGCCTGCGCATCGCGCAGGACCTGCTCGATACGACGTCGCTCAGCATTGCGAGCATCGCGAAGGAGATCGGCTTTTCGACGCCGGCGAATTTCGCCACCGCGTTTCGCGAACGGTTCGGCATCACGCCGACCGAATGGCGGCGTCAGCGCGATGCGGCCGGGCGTGATGCCGCGCGGGAACCGCAGCGCGACGCATAGTCGCGCCCGGCATGACGGGTACGGCTACCAGTTGTATTTCGCGCTGGCCAGCACCGTGCGCTCGTTGCCGAACACGCACACCGCGTAAGACTGGCAGCCGCTCACGTAGCGGCGGTCGAACACATTCGCGACATTCAGCGCGAACCGCCAGTGACGCACCTCGTAGTGCATCGCGAGATCGTACAGCGTGGCGCTCGGCACCGTCAGCGAATTGTCAGGCGCGCCGGCCGACGCACTCTGGTAGCGCACGCCGGCGCCGACTCCGAGGCCCGACAGCGCGCCGGTGTGCCAGGTCCAGTCCGTCCACAGCGACGCCATCTGCCGCGGCAGCGGCACGGACACCGGCCAGTTGTTCAGCGATGCATCGTTCGCCTGCACGTTCTTGACGTCCTGATAGACGTACGACGCGACGATCGACAGCTCGCGCGTCACGTTCCCGACCGCGCTCAGTTCGATCCCGCGCGAACGCACCTTGCCGGTCTGCACGGACGACGTGCCGGTGGGGTCGAGATTCGTCGGCGTCGGCGTCACGACGTTGGTCTGGTCGATCCGATAAACGGCCGCGGTGAGCATCAGGTTCCGGCCAGCCGGCTGCCAGCGCAGCCCGGCTTCGGTCTGCTTGCCGCGCGTCGGTTTCGGCAGGCCGCCGCCATACATCCGCACGCCGATCACCGGATCGAACGACGTCGAATAGCTCACGTAAGGCGACCATCCCGCATCGCCCTGATAGGTGAGCCCGACGCGGCCCGAAAACGCACTGACGTCCTGCTGCGTGCCGATGCCGGCCGCCCGGTCGTCGAAGCGTGCGTTCACGCGATCTTCACGGCCGCCGAGCGTCAGCGTCCAGCGGTTCCAGCGGATCTGGTCCTGCGCATACGCGCCGAGCGAATTCATCGCCGTGTACTGATCGACGTGCCCGAGCGACGTGCGGCCGGAAAAGATCGCGGCCGTCACCGGACGATAGACGGGGTGGTACAGGTTGAGCGACGGCGCGAGCGCGAGCCATACGCTGTTGGTCGTCGTCTGCCGGTCGAACTGCAGGCCGAGCAGCAGCGTGTGCTCGAGCGGGCCGGTGGCGAAGCGCGCCTGCGCGCGATTGTCGATGTCGAGCCGGCTGTAGTTCAACTGGAACAGGCCGGCGAACCGCATCATGTTCGTCGTGCTGCCGGGCATGAAGCCGTTGCCGAACACCGTCGCGTCGTCGAGCGACAGGCGCGACCAGCGCACGTCCTGTTGCAGCGTCCAGATCGGGTTCACGCGATGCTCGAGCGCATAGCCGAGCGACCATTGTTTCTTCCGGTAGTCGTTGAACGTCGGGTCGCCCATGTAGATGTCCTGCGACAGGCGCCCGTTCCGATTCGGCAAGACCGTGCCCGACGCCGGGAGGAAGTTCGACGAAATGTCGCCGTGATCCTGCAGGAACGAAGCGGACACCGTCAGCGACGTGTCGGCGGTCGGCCGCCAGCGGAACGACGGCGCCACCGCGACGCGCCGGTCGGCGTTCGGGCCGGTCTCCGCATTGCCGTCGCGCGCGATGCCGACGAAGCGGTACGCATATCGGCCGCCCGGATCCAGTTTGTCGCCGATGTCGAGCATCGTCTGCTTGCGCGCATCGTTGCCGATCTGCACGCCGGCTTCGCGCACGCGCTCGCCGTCGGCCAGCTTCGTATGTGCGTCGACAATCGCGCCCGGCTCGCCCGCGCCGTACAGTACCGACGTCGGCCCGCGCAGCACGGCGATCGAGTCGATCGTGTAAGGATCGACGCGCCAGTTCGCGATGACCGCCGTGTTCGGCGCCGCCACGCCGTCGACATACAGCGTCGGCGTGAAGCCGCGCAGCGCCGCATACCAGTCGGTTCGCGTATCGGAGCCGAACGTCGCGAAGCCCGGCACGTAGCGCAGCGCCTGGTTCAGGTCGGTCGCGCCGGTCATCTCGATCTGCTGCGCGGTCACGACGTTGGTCGTCTGCGGGATTTCGGCGACCGGCGTGTCGGTCCTCGTCGCGGTGGCGGTACGCAACCCGACGAGCCCGAGCGACGCGCGGCCGGCCTCGCCCGTCACGTCGATCTTCGGCAGCAGCGCCGCCGCATCGGCCGGCGGCATTACCGCCGCGTTCGATGCCTGCGCGTGCGCGCCGCCCGCGGCCGCCACGCACAACGTTCCCCCGGCCGCGATCGCGATTGCGCGTCGCACCGAACCTGTTGCCGTTCCCATCGTTTAGCTAGTGTCTCCGTCGTGCTGCCCGGGTGCCGCCCACCCGGTCGTGTTTCGTTGCGGGGCTGGCCGGCGGTGCGGGCCTGTCGCGCACGAGTCGGTGCGCGTCGTTCGATTGCGTCGTTTTTGAGCGCCTGAATGATATCGGCGCGACGTTGCGCGGTCTTTAGAAAAAACGCCTGCGAGCGCGAGATCGTTCACCGCATGCCCGCATTGCCGTCACACCCGCGCAAGCCAGCGTCGAGCGCGACGCGCCCCACGTCGCGTGTAGCGCAGACCGTTCGTTCAAACCTGGGGCGCTGCTCGTCATCGTGTCGATCTCCGATTCTTGTCGTTCGTGGCTTCACCGGTATTGGGCTTGCCGCGGCGTGCGGACCGGAGTGCGATATAAGCCCGGTCATCCGTCGTACGACGACCGTATGAAATAGTGGGAATATATCGCTCTGCACACCTGAAAAGTCTGCCACCTGCATGCCGGCGACGATCATATCTCGCAAACGTATCAATCGCCATTTTTTTCCGCTTTCTTAGCATGTTAATCAACTGCCGCGCGACAATCTGCTATCTGAAAATTTGGCACGACGCCGCAAATTCGTGGTCCTCGGCACCCGCCGTTCCGTTACAATCCGCGTCGTCATGCGATGACTGATTTCGCCGCACGACATCGCTTGCCTCCCGTGAGACTCGTCAAGGAACCCACGCGACATGCACGACACCCCTCTCCTGCTTGAATCGAACGCGCGCGTTTCCCGGCGCACCTTCCTTTACAGCGTCGGAGCGCTCGCGCTGTCGGCATGCAACGGCTCCGGCGCAAGCGAGAACGTGCGCGGCGTCACGACCGCGGCAGCGGCGGGCGGCAACCGTGCGCTCGCACGCGTGGCGACGGGCACGGCCGCCGTCACGACCCGCACCGCGTTCGTCCATCCGGGGTTGCTGCACACGCAAGGCGATTTCGACCGGATCGCGCAGAAGGTCGCGGCGGCCGCATCGCCGTGGCGCGACGGCTGGAACACGCTGATTGCAAACAGCCATGCGCAGTTGTCGTGGTCGCCGCGCCCGCAGGCCGTCGTCACGCGCGGCGGCACCGGCGCGCAAAACTATCCGGTGCTGTACAAGGACATCGCGGCCGCCTATGCGTGCGCACTGCGCTGGAAGGTGTCGGGCAACAAAGCGTATGCAGACAAGGCCGTGCAGATCATGAACGAATGGTCGTCGACGCTGCAGAACCTCGCGGGCGATTCGAACGTCGACCTGGCCGCCGGCCTCTACGGGTACGAATTCGCGAACGCCGGCGAAATCATGCGCACGTATTCCGGCTGGGCCGCGGCCGACTTCGCCGCGTTCCGCGCGATGATGGCCGACAAGTTCTACCCGATCAACGCCGACTTCCTGAATCGCCACAACAACACCGACATCACGCACTACTGGGCGAACTGGGATCTGTGCAATATCGCGTCGATCATGGCGATCGGCGTGCTGTGCGACGACCACGCGAAGTTCGACGAAGCCGTCAACTATTTCATCGACGGCGCGGGCAACGGCGCGATCGCGCAGGCCGTCTATTACCTGCATCCCGGCCACCTGGGCCAATGGCAGGAATCGGGCCGCGACCAGGGGCACAACACGCTCGGCATCGCGCTCGCCGGCGCGATCTGCGAAATGGCGTGGAACCAGGGCATCGACCTGTACGGCCACGACAACAACCGCTTCCTCGCGGGCGCCGAATACGTTGCAAAAGCGAATCTCGTGCAGCCGGACGGCACGTTTCCGACGGTGCCGTATGCGCGCTACGCCAACGTCGACGTCACGCAAGCGCAATTCTCGACCGGCAGCCAGGGCGCGATTCGTCCGTGCTGGGCGCTCGTCTACAACCATTACGTGAACCGCAGGGGGCTCGCCGCACCGTGGTCCGGGAAGTTCGCGCGCGCGATCCAGCCCGAAGGCGGCGGCGGCAACTACGGCGAAACGAGCGGCGGCTACGACCAGCTCGGCTACGGCACGCTGACCTGCACGCGCGATCCCGTTGCGCCCGCAACCGCACCGAGCGGGCTGACCGCGTGGCCGGCCGCCGGGCACGTCGTGCTGTCGTGGTGGGGCATCGCGAACGCGGCCAGCTACGACGTGAAGCGTGCCGCCACCGCGGGCGGTCCGTATACGACCATCGCGACCGGCATCGTCGATCCGTTGACGTATACCGACCACCCGGCCGCGGGCGTCTGGTACTACGCGATCAGCGCGCGCACCGCATCGGGCGAATCCGCGAATTCCGCGGAAGTGGCCGCATCGACGGCCCTGCAACTGCATACGCTGCTGACGTTCGACGAGACAGGCGGCACGAGTGCGGCGGACGCGAGCGGCAACGCTCATGCGGGCACGCTCGTCGGCGGCGCATCGCGCGGGGCCGGCAAAACGGGCAATGCGGTGTCGCTCGACGGCTCGACCGGCTACGTCGCGTTGCCGAACGACATCGTCGCGGACGTGTCGGATTTCACGATCGCGGCGTGGGTCAACTGGCGCGGCGGCCAGACGTGGGCGCGCATCTTCGATTTCGGTTCGGGCACCGGCCGCTATCTGTTCGTCACGCCGAAGAGCCACGGCGGCACGATGCGCTTCGCGATCACCACCAATGGCGGGCATGGCGAGCGCACGATCGACGGCAACGCGGCCCTGCCGGCAGGGCAATGGGCACACGTCGCCGTCACGCTGGCGGCCGACACCGCGACGCTCTATCTGAACGGCAATGCGATCGGCTCGGCGAACGACGTGATCTTCGCGCCGTGGCGCATCGGGAAAACCGCGCAGAACTGGATCGGACGTTCGCAATACCCGGGCGATCCGTTCTTCAACGGGTTGATCGACGAATTCCGCATCTATCGCGGTGCAATGTCGGCCGAACAGGTGAAGGCGCTCGCGCAGGGAGCGTGATGCGCGCGGCCGCCGGCCGCACGGCCGGCGCCTACAACATCGCCTGACTGATCAAGCCGTACTGCACATATACCGGGTCGGACGCGCCGCGGTGCGCGTCGGCCGGCGCGTTGCGAACCATCTTCGAGCAGGTGTCGACGCGTTTCAACCCCTGCGCGTCGAGCCAGTCCGGCAAGCTCGTTCCCGACGGTACGTCGATGCGAACGAATTCGTTCTCCCGCGCGCTCAGCCAATGACTGATCAGCGCCTTCGCGTGCGCATCGTCGCTCGAACGCGGGGCGACGACCGGGCCGACCACGTAACCGCGGCCGAACCGGCGCAGCACTGAGAATCCGGCGATCTCGCCATCCTGCTCGAGCACGACGCTTTCGCCCCGCTTCATCAAGGCCGACATCAGCGCGTCGCGCTCGAGGCCGGAAGCACGCGCGTCCAGCTCGACGAATCGGCTCAGGTCCGCAGGTGTGCCGGCCCGCAGTCGAGCGCCGTCGGGCAGCGCCACCGCCGCGGGCCGACTCACGTTCCCTTGAAATTGATCCAGCGATCCGCACACGTTGAAACCGAGCTTTTCGTAGAGCGGCTGGCCGGCTGGCGTCGCATGCAGGAACACGATGCGCTGTCCCAGTTCGTCGAGCAGGATCTCCATCAGCGCGCGGCCGATCCCGCGGCCCTGATGCTCGGACGACACGATCACGTGTCCGATCGCGGCACGGCCCGCACCGTACTTCCAGCACATCGCCGTACCGATGACCACCCCGTTTTCCTCGGCCGCGAACGCGATCGAGGTGTCCGCGGAAAACTGCCAGTCCTCCGCCCTGAACGGCCAGCGAAGCGCCATCGAGAGTGCGTGGGCCGCCGGGACGTCGGCCGCGGTAAACCGTCGGTAGTTCAGCGCCGTCGCGGCGCCGGAAGCGTTCATCACGTGTTCGTCGTTCATCAATGTCATCCATTCGAAATGGCGCAGTTTCACAAACCGACTATAGGAAGGAATGATTTTCCTGTGCCTAACGATCTATAAATTCGCCATTAATAAAAACTTAACGCCGAGTACGCGCATGACCATTCAATGCGCCTCGACTGCCGACCGGGTCGGCATCACGCACAGCGTCACGGCAATCGCGCGAAATACTGCCGTGCCAGCGCAACCCAGTACCGGACACCCGCCGGAATGATCTCGTCGTTGAAATCGTATTTCGGGTGATGCAACGCCGGCGACGCCGATCCAACCGGCGCATTGCCGATCAGCACGTAAGCGCCGGGGCGCTCCTCCAGCATGAAGCCGAAGTCTTCGGACGTCATGTTCGGCGGCACATCGGGATACAGGCGTTCGTCGCCGAACGTGTCGCGAATCACCGCTTCGCACAGCGCCGTCTCGGTCGGCGTGTTGACCGTTGCCGGGTAGTACTGAAAGAATTCGACGACAACCTGCGCGCCATAAGCCGCCGCCAGCCCTTCGCACATGAGCCGGACGTCGCGCTGCAGCTGCTGCTGCAACGCGGACGACAGCGTGCGGATTGTGCCGCGCAGCTCGGCCGTGTCCGGAATGACGTTGTCCGTCGTGCCCGCATGGAACATGCAGACGGAAATCACCGCCGGGTCGACGGGATCCTTGTGCCGCGCGGCGATCGTCTGGCACTGCAGCACCATCGAGCACGCAAGCGGAACGGGATCGACGCCGAGGTGCGGCTGCGCCGCATGCGCGCCCTTGCCGGTGATCGTGATCCTGAACCGCGAGCCGGCGGCCATGATCGGGCCGGTGCGCAAGCCGAAATGCCCGGCCGGCAAACCGGGCCAGTTGTGCATGCCGAATACCGCCTCGGTCGGGCATTGCTCGAACAGCCCGTCGTCGATCATCTTGCGCGCGCCCGCACCGCCCTCTTCCCCCGGCTGAAACACGAAATGGACGGTGCCCGGCAGCTGCGGTAGCTCTTTCAGCACGCGTGCGGCGCCGAGCAACATCACGGTATGGCCGTCATGGCCGCACGCGTGCATGATCCCGTGCGTGCACGACGCATGCGCGAAGTCGTTGGCTTCGTGGATCGGCAACGCATCCAGATCGGCGCGCAGGACGATGCCGCGGCCCGGATCCGCGCCGGGCAGGCTCGCCACGACGCCCGTGCCGCCGAGCCCGCGCGACACCGCATAGCCGAGCGCTTCAAGCTCGCGGGCGACGACGTCGGCCGTCCGGTGTTCTTCGAATCGCAGCTCGGGATGCGCATGCAGGTCGCGGCGCAGCTTCGCCCAGTGCGCGTGATGCGCTTGCAGCGATGTGTCGGGGATGACGGGGTTTTCCAATTTCGGCACCTTCGAAAAGTAGACGGCTGCGTCAGTCGTAATAGCCGACGATCGACTTGATCTCCATATACTCCTCCATCCCTTCGATCCCGTACTCGCGACCGTTGCCCGACTGCTTGTAGCCGCCGAACGGCGCCTGCGGATCCCATGCCGGGTAGTTCAGATGCACCTGCCCCGACCGGATGCGCGCGGCCACCGCACGTGCGCGTTCCTTGTCGGCGCCCTGCACATGCGCGCCGAGCCCGTAGACGGTGTCGTTCGCGATCGCGACGGCTTCGTCGACCGTATCGTAAGGAAGGATCGCGAGCACGGGCCCGAAGATCTCCTGCTGCGCGATCGCCATGTCGGTGCGAACCTCGGAAAAGATCGTCGGCCGCGCATAGAAGCCGCGGTCGAATCCCGCGGGCCGTCCGGGGCCGCCGGCGATCAGCTTCGCCCGTTCGCCGATGCCCACGTCGATCATCTGCGCGACGCGACCGAACTGCGCGCGATTGGCGAGCGGCCCGTGCGTCGTCGCGTCGTCGAACGGATCGCCGACGATCAGCCGCTGCGCTGCCGCGACAGCCAGTTCCTCCACCACGCCGAGCGCATCGCGCGGCACGATCATGCGGGTCGGCGCGCTGCACGATTGCCCCATGTTGCGGAACGCGGCGGCCACGCCCGGCCCGATGGCCCGCTGCAGGTCCGCATCCGGCAACACGATGTTCGGCGATTTGCCGCCCAGCTCCTGCGCGACGCGCTTGACGGTCGGGGCCGCCGCCTGCGCGACGAGCACGCCCGCGCGCGTCGACCCGGTAATCGACACCATGTCGACCTCGGGGTGCGACGAAAGCGCGGCACCCACCGCGTCGCCGCTGCCGCTCACCAGGTTGAACACGCCCGCGGGCACGCCCGCATCGGCGATCACTTCCGCGAACAGCAGCGCGCTGAGCGGCGACAGCTCGCTGGGTTTCAGCACCACCGTGCAGCCTGCCGCTAGCGCGGGGCCGACTTTCGCGGTGATCTGGTAGATCGGCCAGTTCCACGGCGTGATCAGCGCGCACACGCCGATCGGCTCGCGTACGACCGCGGTCGTCCCGCGCCGCGAAACGAACGGGTAGCGGGCCAGATTGTCGCGCGCGACGCGGATATGTTCGGCTGCGAGCGGCACATGGGCGCCGCGTGCATAAGCGATCGGCGCGCCCATTTCCAGCGCGAGCGCCATGGCGAACGATTCCGCACGCTCCAGCATCAATGCATGCACGCGGTCGAGCAGCGCGGCGCGTTGTTGCGGCGAGGTCGCGGCCCAGCGCTCGAACGCGTTGCGCGCGGCCTGCACCGCGCGGTCGGCATCGCGTGCATTGCCGAGCGGGATGTCGCACAGCGTGTCTTCGGTGGACGGGCAGACGACCGCGAACCGGTCGCCGCCATCGGGTAACACCCAGTCGCCGTCGATGAAGAAGCGATCGAGCCTGCCGGCTTCCTTCAGATGACGAAGCGGTGAATTGACGAGTGAATTCATTGCAGCGTGTCCTTTAGTCGATACCATGCGCCGACGAACGGCAGAAACCACGGCTTGCCGAAATGCCCGGGAATCGCGGGCCAGTCGAAGCTTTTCCACGGATTGAGATCGGCGCGTCCATCCATGATCTCGGCCATCAGCGTGCCCATCAGCGTCGCCATGTGCGTGCCGTGGCCGCTATAGCCCATCGAGTAATACACGCCGTCGCGCTGGCCCGCGCGCGGCAGGCGGTTGGCCGTCATGTCGACCATCCCGCCCCAGCAATAGTCGATGCGCACAGCGGCTAGTTCGGGAAACACGGCGGCCATCTGCTGTCGCAGGATCGCCCCGCTCTTTTCGTCGGAGCGCGGATTCGACGCGGCAAAACGCGCGCGCCCGCCGAACAGCATCCGGTTGTCGGGCGTGACGCGGAAGAAATTGACGAAGTTCTTGGTGTCGGTGACCATCCGGCGGGTCGGCAGCAACCGGTCGAGCAACTCGCGCGGCAACGGCTCGGTGACGATGATGAACGCGCCGACCGGCACGATCCTGCGCCGGATCCACCCGAACGGGCCGACCTGCGAGATGCCGCTCGCGAGCAGCACCTGGCGCGCACGGATCTCGCCGAGCGGCGTTCGCACCGCGTAGGCGCCGCCCGCCTCCCGCGTCATGCCGAGCACCGGCGCATGCTCGAGAATGTGCGCGCCGCGCGCCTGCGCGGCGTTCGCCAGGCCGCGCACATAGCGGCCGACGTGCATCCCCGCACTCTTCTCGAAGATCAGGCCGCCGTGATAGCGGTTCGAACCGATCTCGTCGCGCAGTTCCGCCTTCGTCACCAGGCGCGTGTCGGGGTCGACGCTGGCGGCGAGCAGCGCGTGGCTTCGCACGAGCTTGTCGTAGTGCTCGGGCTTCGCCGCGAGCTTGAGCTTGCCGCGCCGCGCGAAAGCGCAATCGATCGACTCCTCCCTGACCAGCCGCTCGACCGTATCGACACCCGCATCGAAAGCGAGATACAACCGGTTCGCCAGTTCCGTGCCGATGCGCTGCGACAGCGACGCGTAATCCTGCGCGAAGCCGTTGTTGCACATGCCGCCGTTGCGTCCCGACGCCGCCTGCCCGACGGTACCCGCTTCGCAGACGACGACACGCGCGCCCTTTTTCGCCAGCGCGAGCGCGGCCGCCGAACCCGTGATCCCGCCGCCCACCACCACCACGTCGCAATTTCCGTCAGGCCGCTCGGTCGAGCGGCTCACGAACGGCTCGGACGTATCGAGCCAGTAGGAACCGAAACGCATCAGGCACTCCATTGTCGGCAGCACCGGGCTGCACAGCACGGCGAGCATTCACCACACCGATCCGACCGCTCGCGCGCCGTCCGGATCGAAACGCATCATCCCGAGGCCGCCACCATCGTTCCCGTGACGACCGCGGACTAGAAATCCGCGACCTTGCCCCATGCGGACTCGCTGAACCGGCCGGGCCGGTACGGCGCCGGGTCCACGAAAGGTTGCGCACCAGACGCGAGATCGGCGATCAGGTGCCCGGCGCCCGGGCCGATCCCGAAGCCGTGACCCGAAAACCCCGCCGCGAGGATCAGCCCCGGCACGCCCGGCACTTCGCCGATGCCCGGCACGCCGTCCGGCGTGCTGTCGACGAACCCGGCCCACGCGTGCGTGATCTTCGCTTCGCGCAGTTCGGGCAACAGTTCGGCCGCGCGGCGGTACGTTTCGGCGACCGTCGGCATGTCGGGCTTCGGATCGAGAATGCGCACGGCTTCCATCGGCGTCGGCGCGTCGAGGCGCCAGCGCTTCAACGTTTCGTGGCCGCCGCGCACGCCTTCGAGGCCGCCCGGCAGCAGATTGCGCCAGCGTTTCGCGAACATCGGCACGAATTGCGGCGCGAAGCGCAGGAACTGCGGCGTCAGGTCCACGCGCGCGCGGCCGCTGATCGCCAATGCGTAGCGCCCGTCGCTGCGGCGCGTGATGGACACGCCGGACGTGTACATCGCATCCGGCAACGGCGTTTCGACCGGCGACACGCTCAGGATCGACTGACGGATCGACGCTTGCGGAAACCGGATGCCGAGCTGGCGGCAGAACGACGACGCCCATGCACCGCCGGCCATCACGACCGTTCGGGTCTTGATGACGCCCGCCTCGGTGACGACGCCCGCGACCCGGCCGCCTTCGAGTTCGATGCCGCGCGCCGCGCAGTGCTGGTGGACACTGCCGCCCAGCTTGATCAGCGCGGCGGCCACGGCCGGCGCGGCCTTGCCTGGATCGGCCGTGCCGTCGGTCGGCGAGAACACGCCGCCCTTCCACTGCCGCCCGGTTGCCCGTCCGCGCTCGGCGGCCTGCTTGCTGTCGAGCATGTACGTGGTCACGCCCGCGGTCTTCGCGAATTCGCCCCAGCTGGCCCAGCGGGACAGTTCGGCCTCGTCATTGCTGAGATACAGCAGCCCGCAGCGATGAAAGCCCGTGTCTTCGCCGGATTCGGCCGCGAATCGTTCCCACAGATCGATGCTCTTGCTCGCCATCGGCAACTCGCGCGCATCGCGGTTTTGCTGGCGGCACCAGCCCCAGTTGCGGCTCGACTGTTCGGCGCCGATGCGGCCCTTCTCGACGAGCGCGACCGATATGCCGCGGCGGGCCAGATAGTAGGCGGTGAAGACGCCGATGATGCCGCCGCCGATCACGACGACGTCGGCCGCGGCCGGCGGCGTGGACAAGGTTTCGATATGGCGCAGCGGAGGGGACATGCTCAGTCTCGTTCGGTGGAGGGTTTGGCGTTCTGCATCACGTAGAACTTCGCCACGCGTTCGCTGCTTTCCCACCCGATCGACGCGCCGCGCGGCACGAACAGCGCGTCGCCGGTACCGAGCGACTGCACGCTGCCGTCGGGCGCCGCGAACCGGACGCCGCCGTCCAGCAGGAACATGAACTCGTTCGCACGATGCGGCCGGACGATCCGGTGATACGGCGTCGAATCCCATGTGCCCGCGCAGTACCCGGCGCCGTCGTCGGTGAACACGTTGTCGCTGCGGCATTGCGGCGCGGGGCCGAGCAGTACCTCGGCCGCCAGCGTGGCGGACGGTTTGAAGTCCGCGTCGGCGTGCAGTGCAAAGACGCCGCGTTTCGTCGGTTGCGCGCACGCTGCCGCGCAGAACATCAGCCGCACCGGCGATTGCGCGGCGATGCGCAGCGCCGTGCCGCCGCCGATGACGGCGCCCTGTCCCGGGCCGACCACCAGCGGTGCGGCCCCGCCCGCTTCGAGCGTCAGTTCGCCTTGGACGACGACGAGGGTTTCGATGTGCGGAAAGCTCGGCACGTCCAGTTCGCCCACGAAGCCGATGCGCCCCGCGGCCATCGCGTCGGGGCCTTCCCACGCGATCTCGCGATGCGACGCGAACGGATCGCTCGCGCCGAACGCCTGCTTGCGGAACGCGGTGGAAGGCGGTGCGCCGTCGGCCCGGTGCAACACGAAAACTGCGGTCATTTCTGCTCCTGTGCAGTGCGTGACGGATTCGTTCGAAAGCTGTCACGCGATATCGGAAAACGTCGTTCGCCGGCTCTCCTGCCGGACATCCTCAGCGGGGCATGTCGTCCATGCCTGTGCTTACGCCGCGTGACACGACGCATCGCGGCGTTCGCTGCGCATGCGCGTCGATGGCGCTCGCGCCGGCGCGCCGCCCGTGCGGGCGACCACGTAATCGCGCGGCGTGATCCCGAGCACGCGCCGGAAATGCCGGCACAGATGGCTCTGATCGAAGAAGCCGACGTCGGTCGCGACGACCGACGGCGCGAGACCGGCGCGCAACAGGTCCTGCGCCCGCCGTATCCGCACGAGACACAGATACCGGTGCGGCGACAGCCCGGTTTCGCTGCGAAAGCGCGCGGTGAAACGCGACACGCTCAACCCGGCCACCGCCGCGAGCGTGTCGAGGTTCAGCGGCTGCGCGAACGACGCGTCGATCGTGCGCAGCACGTCGCCGATCGCCGGCGACACGGGCCGCGCGACACGCGGCGCGCGGGGAATCGCGCCGTCGATCGGATCGTGGAACGGAACAGCCATGCTCGCCGCCCTCATGCCGCCGCCCGCACGACGGCGAATGGACCAACGAAACGCACTTTCATGTCGAATCTCCTGGGCGCTCGCTTCAATGCAGGAAATCCTGCATCCGGTAATACGCGCCGACGAGCGGCAAAAACCACGCGTGCCCGAAATGGCCGGGTATCGCCGGCCAGTCGAGCTCGCGCCACGGGTTCGACGCGGCCGCGCCATACAGCACGTCGGCCATCACGCGGCCCATGTGCACCGACATCTGCACGCCATGGCCGCTGTAGCCCATCGAGTAATAGAGCCCGTCGTGCTGGCCCGCGCGCGGCAGCCGGTCGGCGGTGATGTCGACGAGGCCACCCCAGCAGTAGTCGAGCCGCACGCCGGCCAGTTCCGGGAAATAGCCGGCCATGCCGGCGCGCAGGACGTCGCCGCTCTTCGCGTCGGAGCGCGGGCTCGACATCGCGAAGCGCGCGCGGCCGCCGAACAGCAGCCGGTTGTCGGGCGTCACGCGGAAGTAGTTGCCGATCTGGCGCGACGTCACGTATGCGCGGCGATGCGGAAACAGCCGGTTCAACTGCGCGTCGGGCAGCGGCTCGGTCACGACGATGAAGCTGCCGACCGGCGCGATGCGTCGCCGGAACCACGTGAACGGCCCGTGCTGCGATGCGCCGGTCGCGACCAGCACGCGATCGGCGACGATCGTGCCGCGAGCGCAGGTAATTCTGTGGCGCTCGCCGTCGAGCCGGTCGAGCTGCGTGACGGCCGCGTGCTCGTACACGCGTGCGCCGGCCCGCACGGCCGCTTGCGCGAGCCCGACGCCGAACTTGCCCATGTGCATCTGCGCGCCGTTGCGCTGCAGGAGCCCGCCGTGGAAACCGTCGGAGCCGACTTCGTCGCGGATGTGCGACGGGTCGATCAGCTCGATGTCCGGATCGACGTCGCGCCGCAACGCGTTGAAGGTCTTTTCAAGCCCCGCGAAATGCTGCGGTTTCGCGGCGAGCTTCAGCTTGCCGGCGCGCCGGAAATCGCAATCGATCGCCTGTTCGGTCACGATCGTCTCGACGCTCTTCACCGCGCTTTCGTACGCGCGATAGAACTGCTTCGCCTGCGCGGCGCCGATGCGCGCGGCCAGCGACGCGTAGTCCTGCGCGACGCCCGTATTGCACTGGCCGCCGTTGCGGCCGGACGCTTCGCCCGCGACCTGCGCGGCTTCGAGCACGACCACCGAGACGCCGCGCTGCGCGAGCGCGAGCGCTGCCGACAAGCCGGTGAAACCGCCGCCGATCACCACGACGTCGGCCCGCCCTTCGACGGGGCCCACGCTCCCGGCGCGAAACGCGGGTCGGGTATCCAGCCAGTACGATTCCAGTTTCATGGGATCCTTCTTGTGCATGCCGGCAACGACGATCGGCGACCGTTCAATGAGAATCATTTAATCACCGTCAAAAACCGCAGTTGCCGCGTATTCGCGCACGGCACGCGTACAAATTGCCGTTTTGCGCGACTGCCGCAGCAGACTATGCGGCGCGCCGTTCACCGCACCGTGCGATGAACGGTTCGCGCGCCACGCACTACAGCTGCACCGGCGTGACACCAGCGGGAATCGGCTCCGCCTGGAAGCGCGCGAGATCCTCCTCGCTGCGATGGCACAGCACCTGCGCGCCGTTCCCGAGCGTGCGCAGCGACGGGGCCGTCCGGTTGCACACGCCGTCCACGCGCATCGCGCAGCGCGACAGGAACGGACACAGCTCGGCCTCGTTCTCGCGCTCGCCGATCGGCACCAGCGGCCGGTGGCAACGCTCCGCCGCATCGTCGAGCCAGCCCGCGCGCAGCTCCGGCGCCGACGACACGAGCAGATGCGAATACGGGTGATAAGGCGGCGCGCACAGCGCATCGCGACTGCCGGTTTCAACGCGGCGGCCCGCATACAGCACGACGATGTCGTCGCTGATCGCGCGCACCTTCGCGATGTCGTGCGTGATGAACACGTACGACACGCCGAGCTTCGCCTGCAGGTCGCGCAGCAAGTCCATGATCGCGGCGCCGACCACGGTGTCGAGCGCCGACGTGACTTCGTCGCACAGGATCAGGTCGGGCTCGGCCGCGAGCGCGCGCGCGAGGTTCACGCGCTGCTTCTGTCCGCCGGACAGCTCGCCGGTGCGCCGCGCGGCCACCGCCTGCGGCAGCCGCACGAGGTCGAGCAGTTCCGCGACGCGCTGCCGCGCCCGCGCGCCCTTGATCCCGTGATAGAACGCGAGCGGTCGGGCCAGCGTGCGCTCGACGGTATGCACCGGGTTGAGCGCGGTATCGGCGTTCTGGAACACGATCTGCACGCGGCGGTGCTGCTCCTTGGAGCGCTTGCCGATGTCGAGCGCGAGCGGCTCGCCGTCGAGCAGGATCTGCCCGGCCGTCGCCGGCACGAGACCCGCGATCACCTTCGCGAGCGTCGTCTTGCCGGAGCCGGATTCGCCGATCACGCCGACCGTCTGCCCGCGCCCGATGCGCAGGTCCACTTCGTGCAGGATCACCTTCGCGGGCCAGCCTTTCGCGGTGCGGCCGCCGTAGCCGGCGACCGCGCCGCGCACGTCGAGCAGCGGCGCGGGCGCGGCCTGCGCGAATTTCGCATCGCGTTCGATCGCGCCCGGCGTGACGGCCGCGATCAGGCTTTGCGTGTACGGATGCGCCGGCGCGTGCAGGATCTGTTCGGTCTCGCCCGCTTCGCGGATCTGGCCGTCGCTCAACACGACGATCCGGTCGGCCATCTGCGCGACCACCGCCAGGTCGTGCGACACGTACACCGCGCTCATTCCGTAGCGCCGGATCACGTTCTTGAACGCCTGAAGCACGTCGATCTGCGTGGTCACGTCGAGCGCCGTCGTCGGCTCGTCGAGGATCACCAGCTCCGGATCGGTAATCAGCGCCATCGCGGCCATCAGCCGCTGCAACTGGCCGCCCGACACCTGGTGCGGATAGCGCTTGCCGATCGTCTCCGGCTCGGGCAACGCGAGCGCGCGGAACAGCTCGACCGCCTTCGCCTGCGCATCGCGCTTCGTCATCGTCCTGTGGATCAGCGCGCTCTCGATCACCTGGTCGAGAATCGTGCGCGACGGGTTGAACGCGGCGGCGGCGCTCTGCGCGATATACGCGACCTTGCGGCCGCGCAATGCGGTCAGCGCCTGCGCGGACAGCGTGCATACGTCCGTGCCGCCGAGCTTCACCGAGCCGCCGGCGATCCGGCAGCCGGCGCGTGCATGGCCCATCAGCGACAGCGCGATCGTCGTCTTGCCGGAGCCCGACTCGCCGATCAGCGCGAGCACCTCGCCGCGCGCGACGTCGAAGTCGACGTCGTGGACGATCGTCGTTTCCACGCCGCCCGGACGGCCGCCGACCACGCGCAGCCCGCGCACTTGCACGAGCGGAGTCGATTCATCTCGCATCAGCGTTCTCCCGCGGCCGCGGCCGCGCCCTTGCGGCGGCCGCGATGCGGCAGGCCGTCGATCAACAGGTTGACGCCCACCGTCAGGATCGCGATCGCGACCGCGGGCATGATCGCGACGGCCGAGCCGTCGCCGAGGCTGGCGATGTTCTCGCGCACGAGCGAGCCGAGGTCCGCATACGGCGGCTGCACGCCGAGCCCGAGAAAGCTCAGGCCGCTCAGCAGCAGCACGACGAACGTGAAGCGCAGCCCGGTGTCCGCCAGCATCGGGTGGATCATGTTCGGCAGCATCTCGACGCACGCGATGTACAGCGCGCTCTCGCCGCGCGCCTTGGCCACCTGCACGAATTCGAGCGTGCTGATGTTGACGGCCAGTGCGCGCGCGATCCGGTACGAGCCGGGCATGTAGCTGATCGCGGCGGTGAGGACCAGCAGCGGCAGCGACGAGCCGAATGCGGCGACGAACATCAGCGCGAACATCTTCGACGGAATCGACGTGAGCGCGTCGAGCAGCCGGCTCATCGTCTCGTCGACCGCGCGGCCCGACACGGTCGCGAGCAGCCCGAGCGTCGTGCCGGTCACCGCGGCGAGCAGCACCGCGGCCAGCGCGAGCAGCACGGTCAGCCGCGTGCCGTACAGGATCCGGCTCAGCATGTCGCGGCCGAGGAAGTCGGAGCCGAACGGCAGCTTCGCACTGAACGACGCGAACACGTCCGGCGTGACGATCGCGCCGACGTCGTGCGGCGCGATCAGCGGCCCGAACACCGCGACGAACAGCATCAGGCCGACCATCGACAGGCCGACGCGGCCGCCGGTCGTCAAGGCGATGCGCGCGGCGCGGCGCTTGCGCGGCTGGTCGGGGGCGGGCGCGGCAGGCGGCATGCTGCCCCGCCCGAGGGGCGGGTCGCCGGATGGCGGCAGCGCGCTGCTGCGTTGTACGGGTTCGATCGGTTGCATGGGCGGCATCTCGGAAGGAAAACGAAACACTCAGGTGCGCAGTCGCGGGTTCGACACGATCGAGCACAGGTCGGCGAACAGCACCAGCGTCAGGTAAGCGACGCAGAAGATCAGCGTGCAGGCCTGAACCAACGGGAAATCGCGGTTGCTGACGGCGTCGACCATCAGGCTCGCGAGGCCCGGATAGTTGAAGATCGTCTCGACGACGATCACGCCGCCGAGCAGATACGACAGGCTCAACGCGATCGCATTGGCGATCGGGCCGATCGCGTTCGGCAACGCATGGCGCAGCACGACGCGCGCGGGGCTCGCGCCCTTCAACACGGCCATCTCGACATACGACGCGCTCAGTTGCTCGATCACCGCGGCGCGCGTCATCCGTGCCATCTGCGCGATCACGACCGCGCACAGCGTCAGCACCGGCATCGCATACGCACGCAGGAAATCGTGCAGGCTTTCGATCGGGCCGCTGTACGACAGCGCGGACAGCCAGTGCAGCTTCACCGCGAACACGAGCACGGCGACCGTCGCGATCAGGAATTCCGGCGTCGCGACGAGCGACAGCGTGCCGAGGCTGATCACGCGGTCGATCGCCGACTCGCGCTTGACCGCCGCGAGGATCCCGAGCAGCAATGCGATCGGCACCGACACCGCGGTCGTGATCGCCGCCAGCGTGAGCGACTTCGGCAGGCGCCCGCCGATCAGCTCCGACACCGGCATGTCGCCCGAAAACGACCGGCCGAAGTCGCCGTGCAACAGCCCGCCGAGCCAGTGCAGGTAACGCACGTGCGCCGGCATGTCGAGACCGAACTGCTGGCGCAGCGCGGCGACCGTCTCCGGCGTCGCCGACTGGCCGAGCGCGGCCTGCGCGGCGTCGCCCGGCAGCAGGTTCGTGATCGTGAAGATGATCGCGGATACGATCAGCAGCGTCAGCGCGGTGACCGCGATGCGCCGGCCGATCAGGCCGATGAGAATTCGGTTCATGGAGTCGCACTCCCGGAAAAGCCGCGTGCGGCCGGCGCGGTGGTCCGCACCGGCCGCGCGACGGCGGCCAGCCACAACGTCATGCGTTCCACCACACGTTCTCGGCGAACGTGAAGCCCATCATCGGCCCGGTGGGGATCGAGCCGAGGCCCGCGAGCCGCTTGTCGTAACCGTCGAGGAAGCTGATGAACGCCGGAATGCCGACCCGGCCCTGCTGCGCGACAATCACCTGCATGTCGCCGTACATCTGCTTGCGCTTCGCGTCGTCGGTTTCCGAACGCGCGGCGAGCAGCAGCTGGTCGAACTTCGCGTTCTTCCAGCCCGACTCGTTCCACGGCGCATCCGACTTGAAGAACTGCGTGAACAGCACGTCGGCGCTCGAGCGCGGGTTGATGTTGCCGAAGGTGAGCGGGTGCTTCATCCAGTGGTTCGACCAGTAGCCGTCGGGCGACGCGCGGTTGACCTGCAGGTTCAGCCCGATCTTCTGGCCGGCCTGCTGCAGCAGCACGGCCATTTCGATCGACCCGTTCGCGTCGGACGTCGCATAGACCGGCGGCAACGTGGCGCCGAGCGCGCCCGCCTTCTTGAACAGGAACTTGGCCTTGTCCGGATCGTGCGCCCGCTGCGGCAGCGACGCGTTGAAGTAGCGGTGCCCCGGCGGAATCGGCTGGTCGTTGCCGATCACCGAGTAGCCGCGGAACACCGCCGTGCGGAGCTGCTCGCGATCGAACAGGTACTTCATCCCTTCGACGAAATCGGGACTCGAGACGATCGGGTTGTCGCTGCGCATGATCAGATCGGTATAGAGGCCCGACTTGGTTTCCTTCAGCGCGTAGCCCGGCGTCGACGAGACCCGCTGCGTCGAGCGCGGATCGATCGCGTTGATCAGGTGCACGTCGCCCGACAGCAGCGCGTTCAGGCGCGCTGCGCTGTCGCTGATGCCGATCAGCTCGATCTCGTCGAGATACGGCCTGCCCGGCTTGAAGTAGCTGTCGTTGCGCACGCCGACGGTCGACACGCCCGGCTTGAACGACTTCAGCTTGTACGGGCCGCAGCCGATGCCGGTCGAGAAGTCGGTCGTGCCGTCCTTGACGATCACCAATTGCGGCGTCGCGAGGATCACCGGCAGGTCCGCGTTCGCGCTGGCGAGCGTGAGCGTGACTTCGTCCGGGCCGCTCGCCTTCGCGTCCACGAACTGTTCGGCAAGCGTCTTGACCTTCGACGCGGTGGCCGCGTTCTTGTGGCGCATCAGCGAAAACACCACGTCGGCCGGGCCGACCGGCTTGCCGTCGTGGAACGTGACGCCCTTGCGCAGCTTGATGATCCACGTCTTCGCATCGGTCGTCTGCAGCGACTCGGCGAGGTTCATCTGCGGCGTCAGGCTCGCATCGAGCTGCGTGAGGCCGCTGTAGAACATGAAGAAGCGCGTGTAGTCCGCGCCCGTCGAGCCCTTGGCCGGGTCGAGCGTATCGGCCGTCGAGCCGGCTTCGTTCGCGACCCGGATCTTGCCGCCGCGCTTCGGCGCGGGCGCGGCGAATGCAGAGCCGGGGGTCATCAGCAGTCCGCCGGCGCCGGCGGCCATCATGCCGCTCGCCGCCATGACCTTCATCATGTCGCGGCGCGTGAAGCCGCCCTTGCCGCCGTTGTCGATATCGTCGCTCATCCGAACTGCTCCTGACTGTGGAAAGTGGGGTCCTGGGTCCAGCGTGGTTCTCGAATCCCGCCGCGCCCGCTTGCTGGTGGCGGGCGCAACGTCGTACACATGCAATTCATTTAAGCATCGCCAAAATGCGGTTTGTCGCGATTCGGGCGGCCCGCACGATACGAATCGACCGTTTTGAGCGGCCCGCGCAGCATGAATTGCTGCGTGCACGCACGTGTCGCCGTTGGCCCGGCGGCGTGTCGCGGTGGTTGCCGAACCCGTGTCGATGCAGGAAATCGTAAGGCCGCGGCCGCCGCAGATTGCGCCGACAAAATTGCCCGTTCGGCATCCGGCGCGCGTTTGGCTCACGCAAACCGCACGTTTGTGTCGAATGCGTGCGCGCCTGCCCACGACGGCCGAAACGAGCGGCACGTTGCGGCAGATCGCCGCATGCACGGGCGTCGACGGTGGGGATCGCGACGGGACGTCGCGCAGGAAAGTTCAGAAGAATGCCGCTCGATCGGAACGGCTTGGCGGGAAGACGGGAAGAAGGCGGGACTGCCCGGAAACCGGGCGCGTGCAGCCGTCAGGCGACGCGCCCGCGTGCGGCGACGCGTGCGTCACCGGCATGTCGCCGCGCACGCCGGGCGGGCGCCGGCGCGACGCCCAGGAGGCAGCGTGATACGCCGGCCGCGAGCGGACGGCGCGAAGCCGTCACGCAGCGAGCCGGAATACCGATACGGCGGCCCGCAGGCGCGCCGCCTGCTCGTCCAGCGACGAAGCGGCCGCAGCCGCCTGCTCGACGAGCGCGGCGTTCTGCTGGGTGACTTCGTCCATTTGCGCGACCGCCAGCCCGATCTGTTCGATGCCGGTACTTTGCTCGGCCGATGCCGCGGAAATCTCGCCCATGATGTCGGCCACCCGGTCGATCGACCGGACGATCTCCGTCATGCGCTCGCCGGCCGTCTCGACGAGCCGGCTGCCGCTGCCGGCCCGCTCGACCGACGCGTCGATCAATCCCTTGATGTCCTTCGCGGCCGCGGCGCTGCGTTGCGCGAGCGAGCGGACTTCCGACGCAACGACGGCGAACCCGCGCCCCTCCTCGCCGGCCCGCGCGGCTTCCACCGCGGCGTTGAGCGCGAGAATGTTGGTCTGGAAGGCGATGCTTTCGATGACGACGGTAATGTCGGCGATCCGCACCGATCCATCCGAAATCTGCCGCATCGTTTCGACGACCGCCTGCACGGCGGCGCCGCCGAGTTCCGTCGCATCCTTCGCCTGGGCCACGAGCGCATTCGCCTGGCGCGCGTTGTCGGCGTTCTGTTTGACCGTGGACGTGATCTGCTCCATGCTTGCGGCCGTTTCCTGCAGCGACGCGGCCTGCTGCTCCGTGCGCTGCGACAGATCCAGGTTGCCTTGCGCGATCTCGCCGGTGCCGGTGGCGATCGAGTGGGTCGTGGTCTGGATCTCGGCGATGGTGTCGGTCAGCCGCGCCTTCATGTCGCCCAGCGCGACGAGCAGGCTGCCGGGCGCGGCGTGCGCCGTATCGAACTGCACGTCCAGTTCGCCGGCGGCGATGCGGGCGGCGATCTGCGTCGCATGCGCGGGCTCGCCGCCCAGCGTGCGCCTGACGCTGCGCAGCACGCCCCATGCGATGGCCGCGAGCGCCGCGGCGATGACGAGCGCGACGGCGCCCAGCACCATCGCGAGCCGGGCAAACGCCGCGTTGATGTCGTCGTAGAAAAATCCCGTGCCGATCCACCAGTTCCAGTCCGGAATCGCGACCACGCCCTGCAGCTTCGGCTCCAGGTCCGCGTCGGGGCTGCGCTTGATCAGCACGTCGACGAGCGCGAAATGCGCGTGCGCCATCCCCGCGCGGTACGCGTCGCTGTCGGTCATGCCGCTGGTCGTGCGGTTGCCTTTCGCGCGCGTGCCGATGAACTTCGCGTTCGGGTGCACGAGGTTGACGCCGTCGGACGTCGTGACCCAGAAGTAGCTCTTCGAATTCGCGTTGAGCGCCGCCAGCGCGGCCTTGGCCTGCTGCTGCGCCTGTTCCTGCGTGAGCGTGCCGCTCGTCTGCATCGCGCGATACGAATCGACCAGGTGCTCGGCCTTGGTCAGCAGAATGACGATCTCTTCGCGGCGGCTGTCGATCAGCGCGTCGCGCAGCGTGTGCAGCGACAACGCGGCGAGCAGGACGACGCCGAGCAACGCCGCGGCGACGAGCATCAGCAGTTTGGTGGACAACTTCATGCGGGGGCCTCGAAATATTAACCGTTCGGTACATATATCGGCCCGGGCGGCCCCGCCTTGAACGACTCGATATCGGTAATTACCCTCGTTTCGTGCGCTGACCGAACGCGCCGGGACGCGACGGCATCACGGCCGCGTCCCGGCGCTCGATGAATCGGCCGGCGCAGCCGGCTTACAGCCCGAGCTGCGTCGCCAGCTGGCCGATGTCCGACACTTCGTAATAGTTGTAGAACGGCGTGCCCGGCTCGTGGCCGCGGTTCACGAACGCCTTGTGCTTGATCCCGAGATCCTCGGCCGTCATCAGGTCGTAGCGCAGGCTCGACGACACGTGCAGCACGTCCTCAGGCTTGCAGCCGAGCTTGTCGAACATGTATTCGAAGCCCTGCATCCGCGGCTTGTACGACTGCGCCTGCTGCGCGGTGAACACCGCATGGAACGGCGCGCCGAGCTTGTCGACGTTGCTCATGATCTGGTCGTCCATCGCGTTCGACAGGATCACGAGCTTGTACTTCGACGCCAGCCGCGACAGCCCGGCCGGCACGTCCGGGTGCGGGCCCCACGTCGGCACCGCATGATAGAAAAGCTCGGCCTCGGCTTCGTCGAACTTCACGCCGACCCGTGCGCACGTGCGGCGGACCGCGTTGACGACGACGTCGCGGTACGGCTTCCACGCGCCGAGCACCTCGTCGAGCCGATAGGCGGCGAACGCGCGCACGAAGGCCTCCATCGTGGCCGGCGACAACCGATCCGCATAGATTTCGCGCGCCGTCTCGGCCATCCGGAAATGGGTCAGCGTGCCGTAGCAGTCGAAGGTGATGTACTTCGGTTCAAACTGGATCATGGTCAGGTCCTGTCGGTGTGAAGCCCCGGCAGGGCCGGGGATGGGCTGGGTTGTACAAAATTGAATCAGGGCAAAAAATCCGTCGCACGTCGTTCAATGCCGCCCGAAACGCACGATCGCCGCGTGTTGCGCGCCCTGCACGGCACGATCTGCGGTGCGCGCCCGTGCGGTGCACGCCGGCGGGCCGACGGGTCTCGCGACACCGCCACGCGCATGCCCGGCACGGCCGCCGCGCGGTGCGGCGCGGCAACCGCCGCCGCGCCACCACGGTGCTCCCATCGTACCGGCGTTCATGCAGCACAAGCTGTCGGATTGACGGGCCCGGCCGGCACGACGCGCGCGTTCGTCCGCGCCGATCGAGCCGGTTTGCATCGATCTCGCGCGGCCGCCCGCCGACGCCGGAAAACAGGCGAATCGTCCTATCCGCGCCCGTGGGTCGCTGGCAGAGTCGATAGGTCATTTCTACCCATCCGGAGTCCGGCGTGGCCGACCTCAATCCTTCCCGCACGCTTACCTATCGCCCGTTCGTCGACACCGACCTGCCCGCCGCGCACCGCCTGTCGGAAGCGGTCAAGTGGCCGCACCGCCTCGACGACTGGCGCTTCGCGCTCCAGCTCGGCGGCGGCTTCGTCGCCGAGGACGAATCCGGCGTCGTCGGCACCGCGCTCGGCTGGCGCTTCGACGACTCACACGCGTCGCTCGGCATGGTGATCGTGTCGCCCGAGCGCCAGGGCCGCGGCATCGGCCGCGAACTGCTCGCACGCGTCGTCGACAGTCTCGGCGCGCGCACGATATTCCTGCATGCGACGCCGTCCGGCGAACCGCTCTATGTGAAGTTCGGCTTCGAAGCGATCGCCACGATCGACCAGCACCAGGGCGCCGCGTTCCAGCCGCCGCTGATCTCGCTGCCGCCGGGCGAGCGCCTGCGCCCGCTCGGCACGAACGACGGGCCGCGCCTCGCGGCGCTCGCGTCGCGCGCCGCAGGCTACGAGCGCGGCGCGGTAGTCGATGCGCTGCTCGACGTCGCGAACGGGATCGCGCTCGATCGCGATGGCGAACTGCTCGGCTTCGCGCTGTTCCGGCGCTTCGGCCGCGGCCATGTGATCGGCCCGGTGATCGCGCCGGACGCGCTGCGCGCGCAGGCGCTGATCAGCCACTGGCTCGCGCTGCACGAAGGCATGTTCGTGCGCCTCGACGTGCCGGGCGACAGCGGGCTGTCCGACTGGCTGCAGGGGCTCGGCCTGCCGCGTGTCGATACCGTCGTCGCGATGGCGCGCGGTGCGGCGCCCGCGCGCGATCCGGCGCTGCGCGCGTTCGCGATCGTCAACCAGGCGCTCGGCTGAGCGACGCGCACGATGAGCTTCCTGTACAAAGCCGACCCGGTGCGCGGCGCGCAATGGGCACAACGCTTCGCGCAACGCGCGCCCGAGCTCCCATTCCGGATCTGGCCGGATCTCGGCGATCCGCACGACGTGCGCTACCTCGCCGCGTGGCAACCGCCGGATGATCCGGTCGCGCTGCTGCCCAACCTCGAGGTCGTGTTCTCGGTCGGCGCCGGCATCGATCAGTTCGACCTGTCGCGCGTGCCCGCACACATTCCGGTCGTGCGGATGATCGAGCCGGGCATCGTCGAAGGGATGGTCGAATACGTGACGCAGGCCGTGCTGACGATCCACCGCGACCTGTTCGACTACGCGGCGCAACAGCGCGTCCAGACATGGTGCGAGAAGCCGGTGCGCGCGGCCGCGTCGCGGCGCGTCGGCGTGCTCGGGCTCGGCACGCTCGGCCAGGCCGTGCTCGACACGCTGCGGCGCTTCGGTTTCCCGTGCGCGGGCTGGAGCCGCACGCCGCGCACGCTCGACGGCATCGACTGCTACGCGGGCGACGCAGCGCTCGACGCGTTCCTGGCCCGCACCGACATCCTGATCTGCCTGCTGCCGCTCACCGACAGCACGCGCGGCCTGCTTGGCGCTCGCGTGTTCGACGCGCTGCCGGCCGGCGCATCGCTCGTGCAGGTCGGGCGCGGCCCGCAGCTCGATGCGGCCGCGCTGCTCGCCGCGCTCGACAGCGGCCGGCTCGACAGCGCGATCCTCGACGTGACGGAGCCCGAACCGCTGCCGGCCGGCCACCCGTTCTGGACGCATCCGCGCATTCGCATCACGCCGCACATCGCGAGCGCGACGCGGCCCGACACCGCGGTCGACGCGGTGCTCGAGAACCTCGCGCGCCATCGCGCGGGCCAGCCGATGATCGGCATCGTCGATCGCGCGCGCGGCTACTGACGCGCTCGCCCGGCCCGGCGGGGCGCGCAGCAGAAAATGCCGCAGCGCCCCGTGCAAACGCCGCGACCATACGTTTCGGGCGACAAATTGAAGACGCGTGCGGATTTCTCGCCCGGTAGCATGGACTCACCGCTGACACCCGACGAGAGTCCCGCCCTGCCATGAACCAAGCCGCGCTGATCGAAGCCGATCGTCAACACCTGATCCACCCCGTCGTCAACTATCGCGCGCACGAGGCGCGCGGCGTCACCGTGCTCGAATCCGCTAACGGCGTGTTCCTGCGCGACGCCGACGGCCATACATTGCTCGATGCGTTCTCGGGCCTGTGGTGCGTGAACGTCGGCTACGGCCGCGACAGCATCGTGAAGGCCGCCGCCGAGCAGATGACGAAGCTGCCCTACGCGACCGGCTATTTCCATTTCGGCTCGCAGCCCGCGATCGAGCTCGCCGAACGGCTCGCGGCGCTCGCGCCGCCGTCGCTGAACCGCGTGTACTTCACGCTCGGCGGCTCGGATGCGGTCGATTCCGCGGTGCGCTTCATCACGCACTATTTCAACGCGACCGGCCGCCCGTCGAAGAAGCAGATGATCGCGCTCGAGCGCGGCTATCACGGTTCGTCGTCGATCGGCGCGGGGCTCACCGCGCTGCCCGCGTTCCACCGCCATTTCGACCTGCCGCGCGCGGACCAGCACCATATTCCGTCGCCCTACCCGTATCGCCACCCGCTCGGCGACGATCCGCAGGCGCTGATCGCCGCGTCGGTCGCCGCGCTCGAAGCGAAGGTCGCGGAACTCGGCGCGGACAATGTCGCCGCGTTCTTCTGCGAGCCCGTGCAGGGCTCCGGCGGCGTGATCGTGCCGCCGGCCGGCTGGCTGAAGGCGATGCGCGACGCCTGCCGGCGCCTCGGCATCCTGTTCGTCGCCGACGAGGTGATCACCGGCTTCGGCCGCACGGGCCCGCTGTTCGCGTGCGAGGCCGAGCAGGTCGATCCGGACCTGATGACCGTCGCGAAGGGCTTGACCGCCGGCTATGCGCCGATGGGCGCGGTGCTGATGTCCGACGAAATCTACGAAGGCCTCGCGGGCAGCCGCGCGGAGTCGGCCGTGGTCGGTCACGGGCATACGTATTCCGCGCACCCGGTCAGCGCGGCGATCGGCCTCGAGGTGCTCAAGCTCTATCACGAAGGCGGGCTGCTCGCGAACGGCCAGGCGATGGCGCCGCGCTTCGCGGCGGGGCTCGATGCGCTGCGCGCGCATCCGCTCGTCGGCGACGCGCGCTCGGTCGGCCTGCTCGGCGCGCTCGAACTGGTGTCCGACAAGGCGCGCAAGACGCGCTTCGACCCGGCGCTGAACGTGCCCGACCGGATCGCGGCGGCCGCGTACGCGAACGGCGTGGTGTTTCGCGCATTCGGCGACGGCGTGCTCGGTTTCGCGCCGGCGCTGAGCTTCACGGCGGGCGAGTTCGACCTGCTGTTCGAACGCGTGCGCAAGACGCTCGACGACGTGCTGGCCGACCCGGGCGTGCAGCGCGCGCTGGACGCCGCGCACGCGCAGCCGGCCTGAGCTGGCCGAGGGAAAGCCGGGCTTGTGGCGGCCATCGTTCGACTCTAAAGTAACCGGACATTCCATTTTTCCGCTCTCACGTGAACATGACGGACAGCAAGCTGGATCGCATCGACCTGCGCATCCTCTCCCAGTTGCAGAAGCGCGGCCGCATGACCAACGTCGAACTGGCCGATGCGGTCGGGCTGTCGCCCAGTCCCTGCCTGATCCGCGTGAAGCGGCTCGAGAAGGCCGGCTACATCGGCGGCTACGGCGCGCACATCCAGCTCGAGAAGCTCGGCGACGTGCAGGTCGTGTTTACCGAGGTCACGCTGGCCGACCACCGCCGCGAGGACTTCGACCGCTTCGTCGCGGCGATCCGCAACGTCGACGAGATCGTCGAGTGCCATCTCGCGAGCGGCGGCTACGACTATCTGCTGAAGTTCATCACGCGCAGCGTGAGCCATTACCAGACGATCGTCGAAGGGCTGCTCGAGCAGAACATCGGCATCGAGAAGTATTTCAGCTACGTGATCATCAAGTCGCCGTTCGTCAAACGGCACTACCCGCTCGAATCGCTGTTCGGCGAACGTCACTGACTACCGCAGCGTGCGGCACCCATGAGCGCGGCAGTTCGCTGTCCGCGCGGGGTAGTCGCGCACCCGCACCGCAGCCGCCGTCGCCGAATCGCTTCACACAAGGACCTGTCATGCCGCTTACGCTCTCCCGACCCGAACTCGTTCGCACCGCCAACCTGATCGACGGCGCGTGGCGCGACGCGCGCGACGGCCGTCGCTTCGACGTCACCGATCCGGCCACGCTCGACACCGTGGCCCACGCCCCCGACAGCGACGCCGCCGACGCGCGCGCCGCGACCGACGCGGCAGCACGCGCGCTGCCCGCCTGGCGCGCGACGCCCGCTCGCGACCGCGCCACGATCCTGCGTGCGTGGCACGCGGCGATCGTCGCGCATACCGACGATCTCGCGAAGCTGATGTCGCGCGAACAGGGCAAGCCGCTCGCCGAAGCGCGCGGCGAAGTCGCATACGGCGCGTCGTACGTGCAGTGGTTCGCCGAGGAAGCGACGCGCACCTACGGCGACCTGATTCCGCAGCAGCAGCGCGGCAAGCGGCTGAGTGCGGTCAAGGAGCCGATCGGCATCGTCGCCGCGATCACGCCGTGGAATTTCCCGCTCGCGATGATCGCGCGCAAGATCGCGCCCGCGCTCGCGGCCGGCTGCACGGTCGTCGCGAAGCCGGCCGAGGACACGCCGCTCACCGCGCTCGCGCTCGCGTTCCTCGCGCAGGAAGCCGGCGTGCCGCCCGGCGTGCTGAACATGATCGCCGCGTCGCGTGAACGCGGCGTCGACGCGGTGGCCGACTGGCTCGCCGATGGCCGCGTGCGCAAGATCACGTTCACCGGATCGACGCCCGTCGGCAAGCTGCTCGCACGCGAATCGGCGGCGACGCTGAAGAAGCTGTCGCTGGAACTCGGCGGCAATGCGCCGTTCATCGTGTTCGACGATGCCGAACTCGACGCGGCGGTCGACGGGCTGATGGCCGCCAAGTTCCGCAACGGCGGGCAAACCTGCGTGTCGCCGAACCGCGTGTACGTGCAGACCGGCGTCTACGATGCGTTCGCCGCCAAGCTCACCGCCCGTGTCGCGGCGCTGAAGGTCGCGCCCGCGACCGACCCTGCCGCGCAGATCGGCCCGATGATCAACGCACGCGCGGTCGACAAGATCGCGCGCCACGTCGGGGACGCGATCGAACGCGGTGCACGCGTGCTTACGGGCGGCAAGCGCCTGCCCGAACTCGGGCCGAACTACTACGCGCCGACGGTGCTCGGCGACGCCACCGCCGACATGCAGCTGACCTGCGAGGAAACCTTCGGGCCGATCGCCGCGCTGTTCCGGTTCGACACGGAAGACGAAGCCGTCGACGCCGCGAACGACACGCCGTTCGGGCTCGCCGCGTATTTCTATACGCAGGACGTGCGCCGCATCGCGCGCGTGTCGGCACGGCTCGAAACGGGCCTCGTCGGCATCAACGAAGGCGCGCTCGCGAGCGAGGCCGCGCCGTTCGGCGGCGTGAAGGAATCGGGCTACGGCCGCGAAGGCTCGCGCTACGGCCTCGACGATTACCTGTCGATCAAGTACCTGTGTCAGGGCGGGCTGGACTGAAGCCGCGCCACCGCCGTCATCCGCGGCGGTTATGCAATCGTCACGCAGTCGTTGCACGGCGCGCCGCTGCCGGCGCGCCCCGCTCGCACACGTTTGCGGTGCCTGCGCGCAGTCATCGCCTCGCATGCCGGCCTCGATTTCCGGGCGCACCTGCCGTTAACCCGGATTTGACCAGCGCCGCTGCCGTCGCAGCCCGCTTCCCGTACGAGCGCGAGCCATGCCTGCATCCTCTTCGATCGAGAAAATTGCCGACTGGGCCGGCCGCCACCACCTGATCGTCGGTGTGCTCGGCACGCTGATGTCGGTCGCGGCGCTCGGCATCAGCGCGGTGACGCTGTGGGCCGCGCGCAGCGAAGTCGTCGAACATGCGCACGAGACGTCGCGCAATGTCGCGGCTGTCCTCGTCAGCGAGATCGCGCGCACCGTCGAAACGTCCAACAACGCGCTCGTGTCGCTCGCCGCCGATCTCGGCAACCCCGCGATCGTGCGCCTGAAGGCCGGCTTGCGTCACGACGTGCTGTTCGAGCGCACGGCCGCGCAATACGTGACCGGCATGGGCGTGACGGACCGCTACGGGCGGCTGATCGACGGTTGTTGCGGCCCGACACACAACTGGGACTTCAGCGATCGCGACTACTTCAAGGTCCATCGCGATTCGGACAACGTCGGCCTCTACGTGTCCGAGGCGTACCGCGCGCGTTCGCGCGGCGGCACCGAATCGATCGCGCTGTCGCGGCGCATCGAACGGCCGGATCATGCATTCGACGGGATCGCGGTGGTCGCCGTCGATCTCGCCTACTTCGATCAGCTGCTGTCGCGGTTGAACGTCGGCCCGCACGGCGTCAGCGCGATCCTGCGCGCGGACGGCACGATCCTCGCGCGCAATCCGCCGTTGACCGATCACCAGATGGTGCGCGTGCGCCGGTCGAAGTCGTTCGAGCGGATGGTGAGCCGCGAAGCGGGCTTCTATGCCGCGCGCTCGAGCATCGACGGGACCTTGCGGCTGTACACATATCAGCGGGTACCCGGCACGCCGCTGATCGCCGTGGTCGCGCCGGCCGAGCGCGACGTGCTGGCCGGCATCACGCGCCTGACGTGGACGGCGGGCGTGTCGGCGTGCGTCATTGGCGCGCTGTTCTGCGCGGTGGTGTGGCTGCTCGCCTTCGCGCTGCGCGACAACCTGCGCAAGCAGACGCTGCTCACGGACCTCACGCGCACCGATCCGCTGACGGGCCTGCACAACCGTCGCGCACTCGATGCCGCGCTCGCCGACGAATGGGAACGGCTGCAGCGCGGCAGCGACGGCAGCCTGTCGGTGCTGTTCATCGATGCCGATCACTTCAAGCAGTACAACGACCGCTACGGCCATGCGCAAGGCGACACCGCGCTGCGCTTTCTCGCCGAATGCATCCGCGCGCATACGCGACGGCGCGGCGACCTCGCCGCACGTTACGGCGGCGAGGAATTCGTCGCGGTGTTGCCCGACACGGACGAGCGCGGTGCGCAGCAGGTCGCCGAGGCGATTCGCGGCGCCGTGGAGCGCAACCGGCTCGACGGGTTCGACGCGACGATGCCGGCCTTCACGGTCAGCATCGGCTGCGCGACCGGCCATCGCGCGCGGCCGCCGTCCGTGCATGCGCTCACGCATCAGGCCGACCTCGCCCTCTATGCGGCCAAGCGCCAGGGCAGAAACCGCGTGTGCGTCGCCGACGTGGAATCGCTCGCGCAACCGGCGTGAGCGCTGCGGTTCCGGTCTCCTGATTCGACCGCGCACGCTTGCGCGGCTTGCGCGTCGCCGTCCACTATCGTGGCTTCGCCGACGACCGGATCGCTCCGTCCGGCATGGTCAGCATCACGAATTCACCAAATAGTGAGAATTCGTGCGCGTCGACCACGCGCCGCAACAAATCCTTAACCGCCACGTCACGATCGCCCACGACAATCCGCCATCTTCGACCCTCAGGATGGAGTCTTGCATGTTGGTATCACGGAGCCGTTTCCCGCTGCACGTCGCAGCGCTGTCGAGTGCGTTCGTTCTGGTCGCCTGCGGCGGCGGTGACGACGTCGCGTCGACGAACCCGACCATCGCGGCCGTTCCCGCGCCGCCGGCGGACCCGGGCTTCGTCGACAGCGCCCCCGTGCCGAGCGTGCCGGCCTTCGTCGACAACATCGCGACCAACCAGCGCGGCGACGCGCGCTATGCCACGCTGTCGACCAACGCGGCCGTGCGCGTGGTGAGCCGCTTCCTCTACCTGTGGCAGCCGTCGACGATGCTGGTCGATGCGGGCGTGAGCGCGCCGGCCAACGGCGCGTTTCCGGCGATCTCGCCGTCGACCTGCTCGGGCCTGCCAGGCAGCGGCACGCCGTGCGGCACGATCCTGAACGACACGGTGCTGGCGGCGAATGTGCAGTACGTGGTCAACGCAACGACCGCGCGCACGCAACAGCAGGCCGACGCCGCCTACTTCGACGACCGGCGCGGCAAGGGCTATAGCGTGACCGACGGCATGGGCCCGCTCACCAGCGCGTGGCGCACGGCCGCGCAGCAGACCACCAGCATCACCAGCGTGCCCGCCGACGCGACAACGGTGCTGTACAACGACGCGGGCAACAACGTCGGCGTCGGCAGCAGCACGAACGCGAGCTTCGGCAAGGTCGTCGACCTGCTCAACGAAATGGGCACCAACGCGTCGACCGAACCGTCGAAGCGCTTCTACAAGTACGCGCGGCCGTATCGCTGGAGTTCGAGCGTCGTCGTCGCGCCGACGCTCGTGCCGGCGGAAAGCACGACGCCCGCGACCGACGGCGGCTTCATCAGCGGCCACGAGGCCGAAGCGATGCGCGATGCGATGACGATGGCGTGGCTCGTGCCGGAGCGATTCCAGGAGATGGTGAGCCGCGGCCTCGAACTGGGCGAGAACCGGATCCTCGCCGGCATGCACTCGCCACTCGACGTGATCGGCGGCCGCATGCTCGCGCTGGCTGTCAGCGCGGCGAACCTGAGTGCGTATGCAAGCGATGCGCAGGCCGCGTACAACCAGGCCCACCAGGCGCTGCAGCAGCTCACGGGGACGACCGGCACGACGTTCGCCGCGTTCGCGCACTCGGGCACGCCGGCCAACGACCGGTTCGCCGATTACACGGCGAACAAGGCGGCCTTCGCGCGCCGCATGACGTTCGGCTTCGGCGCGATCGAGTCGACCGACGCACCGCCCGTCGTGCCGAAGGGCGCGGAAATCCTGCTGCAGACGCGCTTCCCGTACCTGAGCGCCGACCAGCGCCGCGTCGTGCTGAAGACGACCGAGCTGCAGTCCGGCTACCCGGTGATGGACGACGCGGAAGGCTGGGGCCGCCTGAACCTGTTCGCCGCAGGCGACGGCTACGGCGCGTTCAATGGCAACGTGATCGTGTCGATGGACGCATCGCAGGGCGGACTCAACGCGGCCGACCAGTGGCGCAACGACATCGCCGGCGCCGGCAAGCTGACGCTGCAAGGCACCGGCACGCTGACGCTGGCGGGCAACAACCGCTATGCGGGAGGCACTCAGGTCAATGGCGGCACGCTCGCCGCGGCCTCCGCGTCGGCGTTCGGCAATGGCGACGTGTACGTCGGTGCCGGTGGCAGCGTCCGGATCGCGGCGAGCGTGCCCGTCACGATCGCGACGCGCTATACGCAGCTCGACAACGCGACGCTCGAACTCGACATCGACGGCAACGGCGGCGGCCTGCTGCGCGTGGGCGGGCAATTGACCGTCGCGGGCGGTACGCTGCACGTGAAGTTCGTGAACGGCTATGCGCCGAAGGCCGGCGACACGATCGCGCTGATCGACGGCGCTGCGGGCGCGGCGAAGTTTTCGACGGTCACGGTAGACGGGTTCAAGGCGACGCCGGTTTATACGGCGACGGGCGTGTCGGTGAGGTTGTCCGCGTCGTGATCGTTGCACGGGGCGTGCGACGTCGCTTTGATCGCTTTCAACGCGTTGATCGCGTCGTCGCGGCGCACCGTGCAGGCATTCGCGTCACCGTGGATCGAGGCCGCTGCGTTGCAGGATCGCGGCGGCCGGCGCGGTCTTCAGAAAGGCCACGAACGCGCGTGACGCGTCGGCGGCCCGTGCGTCCACGGCGATGGCGGACGCAATCACGCTCGTCTTCTGAACGTCGGCCGGCAACGGGCCGGCGAAATCGATGCCGGGCGTCACCTTCAATTCGCTGATCTGCTGCAGGCCGAGTTCCGCGTCGCCGCGCGCGAGCGCCGTGCCGACCAGCTCCTTGCCGCGCACGAGCACGCTCTTCGATTTCATCTGCTCGGCAATCCCGAGTTTCTCGAACAGCACGCCGACGATATAGGTCCCGCTCGCACCTTCGGAGAACGCGACCGAACGCGCGCTCAACAGCGCGCGGCGCAACGCGTCGACCGTGCCGACGTCGGGCACGGCCACGCCGTGGCGCACCGCGACGCCGATGCCGGTCGCCGCGATGTCTTCGAGCGTCCCCCGATCGAACCTGCCGGCGTCGACTTCCCGCTCCAACGCGGGCTTGATCATGAAGCAGATGTCGACGGCTTCGCCATTGCGCACGCGCATCGGCAGGGCCTCCGGCGACGTGCCGTACGACGGCCCCCATTCAATCTTCAGACGGTGCCCGGACGATTGCTCGAACGCGGGCGCCAGTCGGTCGAACGCGCCGTGCAACGCGCCCGTCGCCAGCACGTGGATGTCGTCCGCGTGCGCGGCCGCCGGCCCGGCGCCGAGTGCGATCCATGCGGCGGCGGCGAGCGCTGCCCGCCAGTTTGTCCGGTCCTTCATGCGTGCTCCTTGTGGTTGACTTGAACGCGGCGTTCGCCGCGCGGCTCGGCAAGCGATGGAGCGCCGGCACGGTGCCGCGCGCGTGCTTTGACAAAGCCCTGATGAACCTGTATTTCTATCCCGCATGCGCGACTCCCACCCTTCCCGTTCGCCCGCCACGACCACGCGCGGCCCGTCGTCGACGGTGTCCAACCGCTCGCTGGAACGCGGGCTCGACGTGCTGCGCGCGTTCGGCTCCGGCGCGACCCTGCTCGGCAACGGCGACCTCGTCGAACTCACCGGTCTGCCGAAAGCCACGGTCACGCGGCTGGCGCGCACGCTCGTCGAAGCCGGTTATCTCGAACACGATCCCGTGCACCGCGGCTATCGGCTCGGACTGCCGGTGCTCGGCCTCGCGCATGCGCTCAGGAGCGGCTCGACGGTACTGCAGGCCGCGGCCCCGCGGTTGCGCGAAACGGCCCAGTCGCTGCACATCAACGTCGGCATCGCAGGCCCTGACCGCGACGACATGGTCTACCTGGAATCGATCCGCTACAGCCCGCGCGCGTCGCTTCGCACCGTCGTCAGCGGCCAGCGCGTGCCGATGGCGCTGACTTCGCTCGGCCGCGCGTTCCTTGCGTCGCTGCCGGACGCCGACCAGGCGCGGCAACTCGCCGAGCTCAAACGGCATCGCACTTCATGGCCGCGCATCCGTGCCGAGATCGACGACGCCGTCGCATCGGTGCGCGCGCAAGGATTCTGCGTCGCCAGCTGGCAGCCGGAAGTCGTCGCGCTCGCGACCCCGCTCGAAATCGCGGGCCACCGCACGCTCGCGCTCAATTTCAGCGTGCGCACGCTCGATGCGCCGTCGGCCGTCGCCGCGCGCCTGTCGGCGGCGCTGCTGGCCTTGCGCGACGACATCGTCGCCGCGACGCTGCGCCTCGACAGCTGACGCGACGACGAACCGCTTGCGCAGGCTTCAGCGTTCGCGAATCGCGCGGGCCGGAATGCCGAGCACGACCGCGAGGCCGCCGAGCACCGACACGATCGCGACCGTGTAGAGGCCGATCGCGCTGCTGCCGAAGTGCGTCGACGTGTAGCCGATCACCGACGGCGCCGCCATGCCGCCGAACTGGCCGAGACTGCTGATCAGCCCGATCCCGCTCGCGGCCACGGTGCTCGACAGATACGCGGGCGGAATCGTCCAGAACAGCGACAGCATCCCGAGATAGCCGGCCGTCGCGATGCAGAGGAGTACGATGAGTGCCGTCGGCTGCGATGCGGCGGCCGGCAACAGCGCGACGCCGAGCGCGGCCATCACGGCGCTGCCCATGAAATGCCAGCGCCGTTCGAGCTTGCGATCGGAATGCCGGCCGAGCAGATACATCGCGACCGCGCCGAACACGTAAGGGATCGCCGACAGCAGCCCGATGGTCCAGAAGTTCGTGATGCCGCTCTTGCGGATCACGCTCGGCGCCCACACGTGCACGACGATGCTCGCCCACGGCACGCTGAAATACGCGAACGTCAGGAAATAGAACTTCGGCTCCTTCAGCGCATCCCAGATCGAGCCGTGCGCGTGCGATGCCTTCAGCGCCGCATCGTGTTCGAGTTCGCGCAGCAGCAGCGCCTTCTCGTCGTCGCTCAGCCACGTCGCCTGCTCCGGCCGATCGGTCAGATACAGGTAGGCGAACAGGCCGGCCACGACCGACGGCAACCCTTCGATCACGAAGAGCCACTGCCAGCCCTTCAGGTGCAGCGCGCCCGACAGGTTGTTCAGGATCAAACCGGACACCGGGCCGCTGACGATGCCCGATACGCAGATCGCCGTCATGAACAGCGCGGTGACGCGCGCGCGGCGCGCCGACGGAAACCAGTACGTGAAATACAGGATGATGCCGGGGAAGAAACCGGCCTCTGCGACGCCGAGCAGCACGCGTGCGATGTAGAACTGCATCGGCGTCTGCACGAACGCGGTCCCCGCCGATACGAGCCCCCACAACGCCATGATCCGCATCAGCGTCTTGCGCACGCCGACCCGCGCGAGCCACAGGTTGCTCGGCACCTCGAACAGCATGTAACCGGCATAGAACAGGCCGACGCCAAAACCGAACGCCGCTTCGCTCAGCCCGATGTCCCGCGAGAACTGCAGATGGGCGAAGCCGATGTTGGCGCGATCGATATACGCGAACACGTAGCAGACGAACAGGAACGGCAATAGCCGCCTCGTGACCTTCGCATATACCGCGTCGAGTGCCGGCCGATCGGCGCCGCTTCGCTCGAGCGGTTCCGTTGCAATGGCGTGTTGCATCTTGTCTCCAGTCTTGTTGATCGCGCCGCGACGCCGAATCGGTGTGTTGTTTTCACCTGTCGCGGTGAAATCGATTATCGGCGGCTGGCGGCAAGCCGCAACCGCGGTGTTTCACTGAATGAAACAACGACTGGCCACCTGACAGTTTCATTCAGTGAAACCGCGCCGATGGCAGCCGCGTGGGGCTGCGCTACGCTTGCAGCAACCGGATCGGCCCCGCGCCATGCGCCGCCGGTTCATCGCACCGCTTTCGTTCTCCACGCAGGAAGAGATCATGCAAACCATCGACGTCACGATTCAATCGAACATCGCGACCCTGACCCTGAACCGCCCCGACAAGCGCAATGCCGTCAGCGACGCGATGCGCGCGGAGCTCATCGAAGCGCTCGATTCGCTCGCACGCGCGCCGGAAGTGCGCGCCGTCATCGTCACCGGCAGCGGCAAGGGGTTCTGCGCGGGCGGCGACATCGCCGGGATGGCGCAGCGCATGGACGCGCCGGCCGACGAGGTCGCGTTCAACGGCTGGTCGCGCCAGCAGCGTGTCCATCATGCCGTCTCGCTGCTGCACACGATGCCGAAGCCGACGATCGCGGCCGTCAATGGCGCCGCGGCCGGGCTGGGCGCCGACATGGCGCTGTCGTGCGATTTCGTGATCGCGTCGGAAGCGGCGACGTTCGTGTGGAGCTACATCAAGCGCGGATTGATTCCCGACGGCGGCGGCCTGTATTTCCTGCCGCGGCGCGTCGGGCTCGCGGCCGCCAAGGACCTGATCTTCAGCGGCCGTAAGGTCGACGCGCGCGAGGCGCGCGAACTGGGCATCGCCGACCGGATCAGCACGCCCGACACGCTGCTCGCCGATGCCACCGCGTGGGCGAGCGAACTGATCCAGGGCTCGCCCACCGCGCTCGCGCTCGGCAAGGCGATCCTGAACCAGAGCTACGAGTTGTCGGCGCCGCAAGTGCTGTCGCAAGGCAGCCAGGCGCAGGCGATCTGCTACACGAGCCGCGAGCACCGCGATGCCGTGCGCGCCTTCCTCGACAACGTGCGCTGAGCGCCGCCAGGAACTTCCGATGAACGCCATTGAAAAATTGATGCGGCCGGCCCGCGTCGCCGTCATCGGCGCGTCCGCCGATCCCGCGAAGACCGCCGGCCGGCCCGTCGCCTACTTGCAGAAACACGGCTTCGGCGGAGACATCTACCCGGTCAATCCGCGCTATCCGTCGATTGCCGGCCTGCGCTGCTACGAGGACGTCGAATCGCTGCCGCACGCACCGGATGTCGGCATCGTGCTGCTCGGCGCCGAGCGCGCGCATGTCGCGGTCGCGGCGCTCGCGAAACGCGGGACCGCCGCCGCGATCGTGCTCGCGAGCGGCTACGCCGAAACCGGCGAGGCTGGCGCGCGTCGCCAGGCGCAACTGAAGGAGGCGGCCGGCTCGATGCGGGTCCTCGGGCCGAACACGATCGGCGTCGTCAACCTCACCGATCGCGTCACGTTGTCCGCGAGCGGCGCGCTGGATACCGACGGCTTCGCCGTGGGCGGCGTGAGCGTCGTGTCGCAGAGCGGCGGCATTCTCGGCGCGCTGCTGTCGCGCGCGGCCGATCGCGGGATCGGCCTGTCGAAGCTCGTGTCGACCAGCAACGAAGTCGACCTCGACGTGAGCGACTTCATCGACTACTTCATCGACGACGATGCGACATCCGTGATCGCGCTGTACCTCGAAGGGCTGCGCGATCCCGTGCGGTTTCGCGCGGCCGCGCGCCGCGCGGCGCATGCGGGTAAGGCGATCGTCGCGTACAAGATCGGACGATCGGCGTCCGGCGCGCGCTCGGCCGTCTCGCACACCGGCGCGCTCGCCGGCGAGGACCGGATGTACGACGCGCTGTTCCGCGACGCCGGCGTGATTCGCGCGCAGACGTTCGGCGATCTGCTCGACCTGCCGAACGCATTCGCGGCTGGGCGCACGCTGCGCGGTTCGCGCGTCGCGATTCTCACGTCGACGGGCGGCGCGGGCACGCTCGTCGCGGACAACTTGGGGCTTGCCGGTTTCGACACGCCCGAGCCCGATGCGGACACGGCGGCCGCGCTGCGCGCGCTTCAGACCGGCGATCACGCGGTGCTCGATCGCAATCCGATCGACGTGACGCTCGCGGGCCTGCAACCCGACCTGTTGCGCCGCGCGATCCGCACGCTCGCCGCAAGCCCGTCGTACGACGCGGTCGCCGTGATCGCCGGCTCGTCGAGCATCGGCATGCCGGAGCTGATGGCCGGCGCCGTGCGCGATGCATTTCCCGGCACCGACAAGCCGGTGGTCGCGTTCGTGAGCCCGCATGCGCCGGCCGTCACGCACGCGATGAACCGGCTCGGCGTGCCGGCGTTCGTGTCGCCGGAGAGCGTCGCGAGCGCGCTGGCCGCGATGCGGGACACCGGCCGCTGGCGCGCGCGGGCGGCCGCGCCCATCGCCGATGCCGATGCCGCGGCAACCGGCGTCGACGTGCACGACCTGCCGTGCGGGCCGCTCGACGAAGCGCAGGCGAAGGCGCTGTTCGCGCGCTTCGGCGTGACGCCGGTGCGCGAGCGCGTCGTGCGCGATGCAGCGGACGCCGAGCAGGCGGCACGGCACTTCGGCGATCGCGTGGTGCTGAAACTGCTGTCGAACCGCGTCACGCACAAGAGCGACATCGGCGGCGTCGCGGTCGGCGTGGCCGCCGATGCGATCGGTGCGCGGCTCGAACGCATGCGCGACGACGTCGAGACCGGCGCCGGGTTTGCGCCGGATGCGTTCCTCGTGCAGGAAATGGTCGCAGGCGGCGTCGAAATGATCGTCGGCCTGCATCGCGACCCGCTCGGCACCGCGATCCTGCTCGGGATGGGCGGCGTGACCGCGGAGATTTTCAACGACACGGTGTTGCGAATGCTGCCCGAGGACGCGCCGCTGTCGCGCGACGACGCGCTCGACATGATCCGCGCGCTTCGCACGTGGCCGCTGCTCGATGGCTATCGCGGCCGGCCAAAAGCTGACGTCGACGCGCTCGCCGACGCGCTCGTCGCGTTTGCGCGGATGGCGCGCCAGCTCGGTCCGCGGCTCGTCGAAGCGGAAATCAATCCGCTGTTCGTGCTCGAGGCCGGCCGCGGCGTGCGTGCTGCGGACGGCGTCGCGGTGCTGTCCTGACGTCGAACGCCTGAGTGACGCCGAGGGCCCGGTACCGGCGCTTGCGGCGTGCCGCCCGTAAGCAGGTGTTCCGTGCCGCTCGCCGAGGTGCACAACCCGCTGGCCCACAACAACGCGCGTGCCCCGCCGTGGCACGCGCATTGCTACTTGCGACGGATATCCACGGACTTCCGGGCATCGACGTGAAAAGCACGACCGGCGAGATACACATCGGCATTTCAGGCTGGCGCTACGACGGCTGGCGCGGCACCTTCTATCCGAAGGGGCTGAAGCAGGCCGCCGAGCTGCAATACGCGTCCGGCCGGATGCAGACGATCGAGATCAACGGCACGCACTACAGCCTGCAATCGCTCGCCAGCTGGCGGCGCTGGTACGACGAAACGCCGCCGGGTTTTACGTTCAGCGTGAAAGGCTCGCGCTATCTGACCCACATGCTGCGCTTTCGCGACGAAACGGCGACGGCGGCCTGCGCGAACTTCTTCGCGCAGGGCCTCCTCGCGCTGAATGACAAGCTCGGGCCGATCCTGTGGCAATTTCCGCCGTCGCTGCGTTTCGACCCCGAGCATATGGAACATTTCCTGAGCCTGCTGCCGCCCGACACCGAAGCCGCGCTCGCCCTCGCGCACCAGCACGATCGCAGGGTCAAGACGCCGTATTTGCAGATCGACCGCAAGCGCAAATTGCGTCACGCTGTCGAAGTGCGTCACGCGAGCTTCGTGGATCCGGCGTTCGTGAAGCTGCTGCGCCGCCACAAGGCCGCGCTGGTCGTCTCGGACTCCACCGAGGCGTGGCCGCAGTTCGAGGATCTGACCGCGCGCTTCGTCTACATGCGGCTGCACGGCACGGAAACGAAGTATTCCGGCGCGTATTCCGATGCGTCGCTCGATCGGTGGGCGCGCAGGATCACGTCGTGGCGCGGCGGCGCGCAGCCCGCCGATGCGCACCTTGCGGCGCCGGACCTGGCGCCGCCGCGCGCGCAGCGGCGCGACGTGTACTGCTATTTCGACAACGACGTGAAGACGAAAGCACCGTTCGACGCTGGGCGCCTGATGGAACGCCTCGGCTTGCATCCACACGAACCGCCGCCGGAGAACGCGGCCGCCGCGCGACGGCAATCCGAGCGAGAACCCGAACCGCAAGGAGAAAAATGATGACTCTGCTTATCTACCTGGTCGGATGGATCATTTTCATCGGCGGCGTGGCATGGGGATTGATGACGCTGCACGTGTCGCAGCACATCATCGAGATCGTCGCCGTCATCCTGTTCGGCATCGCGGTGATCACGGGCGCGGTACGCGCACGCACTCGCGACCGAACGTAGCGCACGCGCGCCGCCGCGGTATCGCGAACCCCTCGCCGCGCGCGGCGCGGTATCACGGTTGCGCGTCGATATAGGCAGCGGACCCTATCGCGCACCATGATCGGCGGCGACAGCCGGGCCACCGGCTCGATCGCGATGCGTGACGTCCCATGCGGCGCGCCTGTCGTCGATCCTCGGCCGCCCGCTGCATGCATACCGCGACTTCGCGGCAGCGCTGGTCCGCTGAGCGCGGCGCCGTCGTGCGCCGTAACGCCGGCGTCAATATAATCGGCGTGACCCCCACATATCGATGAACCGGCAACGTGCCGGTTTCGATCCTGCATGCCACCCCTGGATCTGGAGACGAGATGACCCTACCCGCCGCTGCGTTCGCCGAATCGTTCGACCTCGAGGCTGCCTTCGCCGATGTATCCGAATACTGGTCGCCCAAGGTCGTCGCGCAGGTCAACGATCAGTATGTGAAAATCGCGAAGGTTCGCGGTCAGCTCGTGTGGCACGACCATGCGCATGAAGACGAGCTGTTCTTCGTCGTGCGCGGACACCTGAGGATCGAGTATGAAGGCGGTCGCGTCGTCGACTTGCCCGCCGGCTCGATGCACGTGGTGCCGCGCGGCACGCAGCATAACCCGGTCGCCGACGACGAATGCTGGATCGTGCTGATCGAGCCCGTGCAGACGAAGCACACCGGCGACGTCCAGTCACCGTTGACGCGCACGATCGACGAGCAGCTGGGTCAGGTTCGCTGAATTCAGCGGCCGGGGCGGACGCAGCGGCCGTACGATGTGATGTACGACACCTGCGCCCCCCGCCCGCGTCAACCGCCAGCAGCCCCGACCCCGTCGAGTTCGCGCACCGCATCGTCCGGCAACACCAGCGCGCCGGCATCAAGATTCTCGCGCAGATGCGCGACCGACGACGTTCCCGGAATCAGCAGGATGTTCGGCGCGCGGCGCAGCAGCCATGCGAGCGCTGTCTGCATCCGCGTCGCGCCGAGCCGCGCGGCGACCGCGTCGAGCGTCGACGACTGCAACGGATTGAAGCCGCCGAGCGGAAAGTACGGTACGTAGGCGATGCCGTCGCGGCCAAGCGCATCGATCAGCTCATCGTCGTCGCGATGCGCGAGGTTGTAATGATTCTGCACGCAGGCGATGTCGCAGATCCGCCGGCCTTCGGTGATCTGCGCGGCCGTGACGTTGCTGAGCCCAATGTGTCGCACGAGGCCCTGCCGCTGCAGTTCGGCCAGCGCGGACAGCGGCGCCTCGATGGAGCCTTCGGCCGGGCCGTGCACGTCGAACATGATCCGCAGATTGACGACGTCGAGCACGTCGAGACCGAGGTTGCGCAGGTTGTCGTGCACGGCGGCCGCCAGCGCGTCGGCGGAGAACGCCGGCAGCCATGAACCGTCGTCGCCACGCGTCGCGCCGATCTTGGTCACGATCAGCAGATCGTCGCGATACGGATGCAGCGCCTCGCGAATCAGCTGGTTCGTCACATGCGGGCCATAGAAGTCGCTGGTGTCGATGTGGTCGACGCCCGCTTCGACGGCTGCGCGCAGCACGGCGAGCGCCGCGTCGCGATCCTTCGGCGGCCCGAACACGCCCGGCCCGGCCAGCTGCATCGCGCCATAACCGAGGCGGTGAACGCGGCGGCCTGCCACGGAAAACGTGCCGGATTGAACGACGGGGGACATGATCGTGCTCCTGGATGAACTAGTGAATCGCAGGTTACGCCGCGGGGCGCTGCACGATAAGCGGTCATAATGCGCACAACCTGTACGAAAAGGCGAACAATGCAAGTCGATCTCGGCGATCTGAACGCGTTCGTGGCGGTGGCGCGCGCGAAGGGCTTTCGCGAAGCTGCACGCCTGGCCGACGCGAGTGCGTCGGGGCTCAGCGAAGCGGTGCGCCGGCTGGAGGCGCAACTGGGTGTGCGGCTGCTGCACCGCACGACGCGCAGCGTGTCGCCGACCGAAGCCGGCGCGCGTCTGCTCGCGCGGCTCACGCCGGCGCTGAGCGAGGTGGAAGCGGCGCTCGACGTGGTAAACACGTTCCGCGAGAAGCCGGTCGGCACGCTGAAGCTCAACGTTCCGATGAGCGCGGCGCGGCTCGTGCTGCCGTCGATCGTCCCGCGCTTTCTCGATGCGTATCCGGAGATACGGCTCGAGGTCGTGGCCGACGAAAGCTTCGTCGATATCCTCGCGGCCGGCTGCGACGCCGGCATTCGCTACGACGAGCGTCTCGAACAGGACATGATCGCCGTGCCGATCGGCCCGCGATCGCAACGCCTCGCGACCGCCGCGGCGCCCGCCTATCTCGACCGGCGCGGCCGCCCCGCCCATCCGCGCGACCTGCTCGATCACGCGTGCCTGCGCGGCCGCTTCGCGAGCGGCGCGATGCCGGCGTGGGAATACGAGCGCGACGGCGAAGTGGTGCGCGTGGAGCCGTCGGGCCCGCTCGTCGTGCAGATCGGCGGCGCCGTCGATCTCGTCGTGGACGCGGCCTGTGCGGGGCTCGGCATCGTGCATCTGTACGAAGACTGGCTGCGCCCGTACTTCGCGAGCGGCGCGCTCGAGCCCGTGCTCGACGGCTGGTGGCGGCCGTTCTCGGGGCCGTATCTGTACTATCCGGGGCGGCGTTTCGTACCGGCTCCGCTGCGGGCCTTCGTCGATTTCATCAAGGCCGAAGCGGGATAGAAGGGATAGAAGGGATAGAACGGCACCTCACCGCCGGTTCGACCGCGACACCACGTCGATCCACACCGCCAGCACCAGCACCGCGCCCTTGACGATCATCTGCCAGTACGCGTCGACGTCGAGCATCGACATCCCGTTGTCGAGGCTCGCCATCACGAGCGCACCGATCAGCGCGCCGTAGACGGTGCCCGACCCGCCGCGCATCGACGTGCCGCCGATGAAGCACGCGGCGATCGCGTCGAGTTCGCCCATCGTGCCGGCCGACGGCGAGCCGGCCGCGAGCCGCGCGGTATTGACGATCCCCGCGAACGCGCACATCAGCCCCATCAGCGCGAAGATCGCCAGCTTCACGCGATCCGTATCGACGCCCGACAGCCGCGTCGCCTCCAGGTTCGAACCCACCGCATAGATGCGGCGGCCGAACACGGTCTGCGTCGCGATCCACGAGAACGCGCCGAGCAGCGCGAGCAGCAGCAGCACGGGCACGGGAATGCCGCCGTAGCGGTCGAGCATCGCGACGAACGCGAACAGCACGGCCCCGGCGCCGACGATCTTCGCGACGTCCTGCCACAGCGGCGCGACCGCGAGCCGGTAACGGCGCCGCGTGCCGCGCTGCCGGACGACCAGCAGCGCAACGAGCGCGAACAGCAGCAGCGCGAGGCCGTCGCCCGCCATGCGCGGCAGGTAGCCCTGGCCGATGAACACGAAGCCGTCGGACACCGGCGCGATCGTCGAGCCGCCCGTCACGCCGAGCAGGATGCCGCGGAATGCCAGCATCCCGCCGAGCCCGACGATGAACGACGGCACGCGACGGTAGGTCGACCACCAGCCGTTGAACAACCCGACCAGCACGCCGAGCGCGAGCACCGCCGGCACCGTCGCGGCGACGGGCCAGTGACGATTGACGTCGAGGATCGCCGCGACACCGCCGAGCAGCCCGAGCAGCGAACCGACCGACAGGTCGATCTCGCCCGCGATGATCACGAACACCATCCCGCACGCGAGCATCCCGGTGATCGACATCTGCCGCAGCAGGTTCGACACGTTGCGCGGCGTGACGAACGCCCCGTCGGTCAGCACCGAAAAGAACACCCAGATCGCCGCGACCGCGAACAGCAGCGCGAGCACCTTGTAGCGCACGAAAACCTGGCGCAACGGATGGCCGTGCGCGCGGCGCGCATCGGCGTCCGGCGGCACGGCGGAAGAGGAAGACAGTTCGGTATTCATGGGGTACTCGCTGCAATGGGTTCGGCCGGGCGCCGCGCGGGCGTCAGCGCGGCGCCGAGGATCTGTTCCTGCGTGAGGCCGTCGTTCACGAAATCGCCGCGCAGCTCGCCTTCGCCGATCACGAGCACGCGATCGGCCAGCCCGAGCACTTCCGGCAACTCCGACGACACGACGATCAGCGCGACGCCGCGTTTCGCGAGCGCAAAGATCAGCCGGTAGATCTCCGCCTTCGCGCCGACGTCGACGCCGCGGGTCGGTTCGTCGAGGATCAGCACCTGCGGGTCGGCCAGCAGCATCCTGGCGAGCACCGCCTTCTGCTGGTTGCCGCCGGACAGGCTAGCGATCGGCAGGAACGGATGCGCGGCGCGCACCGACAGCCGCTGCATTTCCGTGCGGATCGCGTCGAGCTCGGCGGCTGCGTCGATCCGTCCGCGCGTCGCGAAACGGCGCAGCACCGACAGCGTGATGTTGTGGCCCACGCCGAGCTGCGGCACGATCCCGTGACGCTTGCGGTCCTCCGGCACCATCGCGATGCCCGCGCGGATCGCATCGGCCGGCGCGCGGATCGCGAGCGGCCGGCCGTTCATCCGCACGCTCGCCGTGCTCGCGCCCGGATACGCGCCGAAGATCGCCTGCATCAGTTCGGTGCGGCCCGCGCCGACGAGCCCGGCGACACCGAGGATCTCGCCGCGCCGCACGCTGAACGATACGTCGTCGACGCGCTTGCGGCGCGGGTTCGCGACGTCGTGACAGGTCACGTTGCGCGCCTCCAGCACGACGTCGCCGATCTCGTGCGGCTCGCGCGGATACAGGTTGCGGATCTCGCGGCCGACCATCATCGCGATGATCCGGTCGGTGGTCAGCCCGCGCATCGGCTCGGTCGCGACATGGCGGCCGTCGCGGATCACGGTCACGGTGTCGCATACCGCATCGACTTCGTCGAGCTTGTGCGAGATGTACACGCACGCGACACCGCGACGCTTCAGGTCGCGCACGATGTCGAGCAGGATGCGCGTCTCGGCGGCGCTCAGCGACGACGACGGCTCGTCGAGGATCAGCAGCTTCGCGCGCTTGTTCAGCGCCTTCGCGATTTCGATCAGCTGCTGGTGGCCGCCGCCGTAGTTCATCACCGGCTGCGCGACGTTGATCGCGTCGATCCGCAGCTCGCGCAGCAGCGCTTCCGAACGGCGCACCATCTCCGCGTAGTGCATGCGTCCGCCGGGCAGCGTGATCTCGTTGCCGAGAAAGATGTTCTCGGCCACCGACAGTTCGGGCACGAGCATCAGCTCCTGGTGAATGATCACGATGCCCGCGCGCTCGGTGTCGCGCACGCCGGACGCGACGAGCGGCGCGCCTTCCCAGCGGATCTCGCCGTCCCACGTGCCGTGCGGGTAGACGCCCGACAGCACCTTCATCAGCGTCGACTTGCCGGCGCCGTTCTCGCCGCACAGGCCGACGCACTCGCCAGGCCGCACGGTCAGGTCGATTCCGTCGAGCGCCTTCACGCCGTCGAATGCCTTGACGATGCCGCGCATCGTCAGCAAGGGTTCGGTCATACGTTCATCGCCTCGCAGTGAGCACGCGGCCGCCCGCCCGGCCGGCCGCGTGCCTCGCCGCCGTCGTGCCGTTACTGGCTCGCCAGCTGGGCCTGGGTGTAGAAGCCGTCCTTCACGACGACGTCGACGTTGCGCTTCGTCAGCAGCGTCGGCTGCAGCAGCACCGTGTCGACCTTCTTCTTCCCGTTGTCGTATTGCGCGTTGAACGCGGGCTTCGCGCCCTTAGCGAGATCGACCGCGAGCTTCGCGGCTTCGCTCGCGATCAGCTTCAGCGGCTTGTAGACCGTCATCGTCTGCGTACCGGCGATCACGCGCTTGACCGCCGCGAGATCCGCATCCTGCCCGGACACCGGCACCTTGCCGGCCAGATGCTGCGCGGCGAGCGCCTGGATCGCGCCGCCGGCGGTGCCGTCGTTCGACGCGACGATCGCGTCGATCTTGTTGTTGTTCGCGGTCAGCGCGTCCTCGACGATCCGCAGCGCGGTCGACGCGCTCCACTCGGGCACCCATTGCTGGCCGACGAGCTTGATGTCGCCGCGGTCGATCGCCGGCTTCAGCACCTTCAGTTGTCCTTCGCGCAGCATCTTCGCGTTGTTGTCGGTCGGCGCGCCGCCGAGCAGGAAGTAATTGCCCTTCGGCTTCGCGTCGAACACGCCCTGCGCCTGCAGCTCGCCGACCTTCTCGTTGTCGAACGAGATGTACGCGTCGACATCCGCGTCGAGGATCAGGCGGTCGTACGACACGACCTTGATACCGGCCTTCCTCGCTTCGGCGACGACGTTGCCGAGCGTCTTCGAATTGAACGGCACGATCACGATCACGTCGACGCCGCGCGAGATCAGGTTCTCGATCTGGGAAATCTGCCGCGCCTCGCTGGCGTCGGCCGACTGCACCGACACCTTCGCGCCGAGCTTCGTCGCGGCCGCGACGAAATAATCGCGATCGCGCGACCAGCGCTCGACGCGCAGGTCGTCGATGCAGAAGCCGATCTCGGGCTTGTCCTTGCTCGCGTGCGCGAGCGGTGCGCCCAGCGCGAGGACTGCCAGCGCGGCGGCGCCGGCAAGGGAACTCAATACGGTACGACGCGTCACGGATTTCATGTCTCCATTCCTCTTTATTGATTGGACTGCTTTCACGAATGCCGGTCGACCGGCCTGTCACGCACCGGCCGCAAACACCGGTTCGAGCGCGCGGTAAAGCGCGCGAAACGTCGGACGCCGCTCGTCGCGATACCACGCGTGCCGCGCGAGATCGGGCTCGCGCACCGCGACGATCGGCGGCTGCGGGCACACGTCGTCGAGCGACGCACCCGGTTCGAGCGCGAGACGCGCAAGGCGCGCGGCGCCCAGCGCCGGCCCCACTTCGCCGCCCGCGCGCAGCGTCAGCGCGCGGCCGCTCAGGTCGGCAAGCATCTGCGTCCAGTACGCGCTGCGCGAGCCGCCACCGATCACCGTGATGCTGTCGGGCGCGAGCCCGGCCGCATGCAGCGCGTCGATGCCGTCGAGCAGCGCGAAGCCGACACCTTCGAGCGTCGCGTTCGCGAGATCCGCACGCTGCGTGTCGGGTGTGAGCCCGTAGAACACGCCCTTCGCATTCACGTCGTTGTACGGCGTGCGCTCGCCGCTCAGGTACGGAAGGAACCACGGGCGCCTTGCGCGCGCGTTCGTCTCGGCATCGTCGAGCAGCGCCGCGACGCCGTCGTAACCGGCCAGCTGCGCGCTGAAGTCGAGGCAGCCGGCCGCGTTCAGCATCACCGACATCAGGTGCCACGTATCCGGCAGCGCGTGACAGAAGCTGTGCACCGCCGATTCCGGGTTCGCGCGAAACCCGTCCGACACCGCGAAATAGACGCCCGACGTGCCGAGCGACAGCAGCGCGTCGCCTGGCCGCACGATGCCGACGCCCACCGCGCCGGCCGCGTTGTCGCCACCGCCGGCCACCACCGGGATCTCGCGCAGCCCGAGCGTGCGGGCGACGGCCGGCAGCAGCGTGCCGGTCACGCCGTTGCCCTCGAACACGGGTGGCATCTGCGCGCGCGACAACCCGCATGCGGCCAGCAGCGCGTCGTCGTAGTCGCGCTTCGCGACGTCGAGCCACAGCGTGCCGGCGGCATCCGACGGATCGGTTGCGAACGCACCGGTCATCCGGTAGCGCAGATAGTCCTTCGGCAGCAGCACGTGCGCGATGCGCGCGAACACGTCGGGCTCGTGACGGCGCACCCACAGCAGCTTAGGTGCGGTGAAGCCAGGCATCGCGATGTTGCCGGCCACGGTGCGCAGCGCGGGCGCGAGCCGCTCGAGTTCGGCGCACTCGGCATCCGCGCGACCGTCGTTCCACAGGATCGCGGGGCGCAGCACGTCGCCATGCGCGTCGAGCAGCGTGGCGCCATGCATCTGCCCGGTCAGTCCCAGCGCGGCGATGTCGTGCGGGTCGATGCCGGCCGCGCGTGCTTCATCGACGAGCGCGGCGAGCGCGCCGCTTGCCGCGTCCCACCAGTCGCGCGGCGCCTGTTCGGACCAGCGCGGCCGCGGCCGGCTCACCGTCAGCGGGCGGGTCGCGCTTGCGCGCACCGCGCCGTCGCGGTCGAGCAGCACCGCCTTCACGCCCGACGTGCCGAGATCGAGTCCGATATACATGGCGTCAGCGCAGCCCGTAGATCGCCTGGTTCACGATGTTCTCGAGCCGCTCCTGCGCGCCGCTCGCATGCCGCGGGTCCACGCCGCGCGCGAGCGCGTCGTCGGCGAGCGACTGCAGCGTATAGCCGCCCGACAGGATCTTCTGGCCGAACGCTTCGTCCCACTGCGCGTAGCGCTGCCGGCGCAGCGCGTCGAGCCGGTCGTTCTCGACCAGCACCGCCGCGCGTTCGAGTGCGAGCGCGAGCACGTCGATCGCGCCGACGTGGCCGTAGAACAGGTCTTCCGGATCGACGCTCTGGCGGCGCACCTTCGCGTCGAAGTTCATCCCGCCGGTGGTAAAGCCGCCGTGGCGCAGGATCTCGTAGAACGCGAGCGTCAGCTCCTCGACGCTGTTCGGGAACTGGTCGGTATCCCAGCCGTTCTGCGGATCGCCGCGGTTCGCGTCGACGCTGCCGAACACGCCGAGCGCGAACGCATTTGCGATCTCGTGATGGAACGAATGACCGGCGAGTGTCGCGTGGTTGGCCTCGATGTTCACGCGGATCTCGTTCTGCAGTCCGTACTGCACGAGGAAGCCGTGCACGGTCGCGACGTCGTAGTCGTACTGGTGCTTGGTCGGCTCCTGCGGCTTCGGCTCGATCAGCAGCGCGCCCTTGAAGCCGATCCGGTGCTTGTGCTCGACGACCATCGACAGAAAGCGCGCGAACTGCTCGCGCTCGCGCTTCAGGTCGGTATTGAGGAGCGTCTCATACCCTTCGCGGCCGCCCCACAGCACGTAGTTCTCGCCGCCGAGCCGGTGCGTCGCGTCGAGCGCATGGCACACCTGGGCCGCGGCCCACGCGAACACGTCGGGGTTCGGGTTCGTCGCGGCGCCCGCCGCGAAGCGCGGGTGCGAGAACAGGTTCGCGGTCCCCCACAGCAGCCGCACGCCGCTCGCCTGCTGGCGCTCGCCGAGATAGTCGACCATCCGCGCGAAATTGGCCGCGTACTCGCGCAGGCTGTCGCCCTCCGGCGCGACGTCCGTGTCATGGAACGTATAGAACGGCGTACCGAGCTTCGTGAAGAATTCGAATGCCGCATCGGCCTTCAGCCGCGCCCGCTCGAGTGCGTCGCCGGGCTGCTGCCAGGGCCGCTGGAATGCGCCCTGCCCGAAGATGTCGTGCCCCGGCCATACGAACGTGTGCCAGTAGCACACGGCGATCCGCAGATGCTCGGCCAGCGTCTTGCCGAGCACGCGCTTCTCGGCGTCGTAATGGTGGTAGGCCAGCGGGTTGTCCGACTGCGGACCTTCGTAACGAATCGCGGGAATGTGTTCGAAATACGACATGGCGTCTCCGTGCAGGCTCTTGTTGCAGCGCAACGCGCGTCGCGGCGACGCACGCGGCCGAATTCGGTTGACTGGATCGTGCCCGTGCGCCTGCCGGCCGGCAATTGCGAAATTGCGCAGCATGCTTAACGTTTCTTGCCAGTTGCTGCGCGCGACGCGCGTTCCGTCCTACAATCGCCGGACACCAGAACACCGCGCGCCGCCGCCCCGGGCGCGCCCCGGAGACAACGGCACGACGCGCCCGGCGCGCGTGCCCCGACACCAGATGAACCGCGCCCCTTCCGCCCAGACACCGCACCGCATCGCGCTGCTGTTCAACGCGAACAAGGTCTACGACCGCGAGATCATCAGCGGCATCGGCCAGTATCTGCACACGACGCGCGTCGTGTGGGACCTGTTCCTCGAAGACGACTTCCGCTGCCGGCTCGCCGGCATCGAGCGCTTCGACGGCGACGGCATCATCGCGGACTTCGACGACCCGGCCGTCGCCGACGCGCTCGCCGGTTCGCCGCTGCCGATCGTCGCGGTCGGCTCGTCATACGAGGATCCGGCGCAGTATCCGGACGGCGTCCCATATATTGCGACCGACAACCCCAAGCTCGTGTCGCTCGCCTATACGCACCTGATCGGCGCGGGGCTCGCGCATTTCGCGATGTACAGCCTGCCGGCCGCCCAGGAGAATCGCTGGGCGCAGCAGCGCGAGCTCGCGTTCGACCGGCTCGCGCGCGCGGACGGGCTCGACGCGCCGATCTACCGCGGCGTGTCGACGAGCGCGTCGGGCTGGGATCATGCGATCGAGCAGCTGATCGGCTGGCTGCATGCACTGCCGAAACCCGTCGGCGTGATCGCCGTCACCGATGCGCGCGCGCGGCACCTGCTGCAGGCGTGCCTGATCGCCGGCATCGCGGTGCCGGAACAGGTCGCGATCATCGGCATCGACAACGATCCGCTCACCCGCACGCTGACGCGCATTCCATTGTCGTCGGTGATCCAGGGCACCGAGGAAATGGGCCGCACCGCCGCGCACTTGCTGCACCGGATGCTGCGCGGCGCGCGTTTTCCCGGGCAGCGCATCCTCGTGCCGCCGGTCGGCATCAACGTGCTCGAATCGACGCGCCACCAGCCGCTCGCGAGCCCGCACGTGATGCGCGCACGGCATTTCATCCGCCAGTACGCGTGCCAGGGGATCAAGACCGAACAGGTCGCCGACTACGTCGGTGTGTCGCGCTCGCTGCTCGAGGAGCACTTCCGGCGCGAACTGCAGCGCACCGTTCACCAGGAAATCCTGCGTCACAAGCTCGAGGCCGCCCAGGCGCTGCTCGCGGCCCGCAATGCGTCGAGCGCGGAAGTCGCGATTCGCTGCGGCTTCACGTCGCTGCAATACATGTATGCGGTGTTCCGCCGCGAACTCGGCTGCACGCCGCGCGAATACCAGGAACGCACTGCGCCTGCCCACTGAATTCACCGCCCACGAGCGAACCCACTCATGCCTATCGATACCGCCACTTCCCGCCCGGCAGCCGACGTCGGCCGCATTCCGTCCGAGCCGTGGGGCACGCCGCCCGGCGGCGATCCGGTGCGGCGCTATACGCTGCGCAACGCGCACGGAATGCGCGTCGTCGTCAGCGATCTCGGCGCGACCGTCGTGTCGTGGCTCGCCCCCGACCGCACCGGGCGCTTCGCCGATATCGTGCTGGCCCACGACACGCCGGCCGATTACATCGACTCTGGCGCGTACCTCGGCGCGACGGTCGGCCGCTGGGCGAACCGGATCGCGGATGCGCGCTTCACGCTCGACGGCGTGGACTACACGCTCGACCGCAACGAGAACGGCAACCTGCTGCACGGCGGCGCGAGCGGCTTTCATCGCGCGTGCTGGGACGTGATCGACGACCACGGCGGGTTGACGCTGCGGCTCGATTCGCCGGAAGGCGATGCCGGGTTCCCCGGCAACGTAAGCGTGCAGGTGCGCTACACGCTCGACGACGACGGCACGCTGACGATCGACTATACGGGCGTGACCGATGCGCCCACGCCGTTGAACCTGACGAATCACAGCTACTTCAACCTGAGCGGACGCGCGGGCAGCGACGTGCGCGGGCATCTGCTGCAGATCGACGCCGATGCGTTCGTCGAAGTGGACGATGCGCTGATCCCGACCGGCACGGCCGACGTGACGGGCAGCGCGTTCGATTTCCGGCAGAGCGCGCCGATCGGCGCGCGCCTCGACTGGCCGCATGCGCAGCTCGCACGCGGGCGCGGCTTCGACCACTGCTACGTGCTGCGCGACTTTGGGCGCGGCGTGCGGCCCGTCGCGGCGATCTACGATCCGGAAAGCGGCCGGGAGCTCGCCGTATCGACGGATCAGCGCGGGCTGCAGCTCTATACGGGCAACTATCTGGACGGTTTGCGTGCAAGCGGCGGTGTGTCGTGCGTGCAGCATGCGGCGCTGTGCGTCGAAGCCGGGTTCTTTCCGAACCAGGTCAACATGAACGCATTGCGCGACGAAACCATCCTTCAGCCGGGCGATACCTATCGCCAGACGACGCGGTATCGGGTAGGCGTGCGCGCGTAGCGCAGATAGTAGGCAACGCACGCGTTCTTTGCGTAGGCATCGGCGGCTGCGCTACGCTCGTTCCGGCCTCGTGTCGTCTCGTATCGAGGCTGAAATTTAAGCGCTTAAACTGCCGACGCCCGCGCTCAGGCAATCGACCGACCGGGCCAAACACTGGAGGATGACAATGAATAGAAGATCGATGTTGCGCTGGAGTATCTCGACCGCGGCGCTCGCCTGCATCGACCTGGCCGGCACGCTGCCGGCCGTCGCGCAAGGGGTTGCGCAAGACGTTGCGCGCGCCGCGGGTGGCGCCCCGTTGGCGATGGGCGCGGACGTGTCGACGCTGCCGGAGCTCGAAGCGCACGGCGCGCAATATTTCGACCGCGGGCATCCGCGCGACTGCCTGAAGATCCTGCACGCGCATGGCGTCGATTCGATCCGCATCAAGGTCTGGAACGATCCCGGCAACCCGGACTTCTTCCCCGCGAACCAGAGCGATGCGGCCGGCTACAACAATGCCGCACACGTCGTGGCGCTCGCGAAACGTGCGGCCGCGCTGGGGATGCGCATCCTGATCGACTTCCACTACAGCGACTGGTGGGCCGACCCCGGCAAGCAATACCCGCCGCATGCGTGGGCCGGCAAGAATCTCGCCGACACGTGCGCGCTGCTGTCGGCCTATACGACCGACGTGCTGCGCCAGCTTCAGCGCGCCGGCGTGCGGCCCGAGTGGGTGCAGATCGGCAACGAGATCACCGGCGGCATGCTGTGGCCGCTCGGCCGCTACGACCAGTGGGACAACCTCGCGCAGCTGCTGAAGACGGGCCGCGATGCGGTGAAGGCCGTCGATCCGCGCATCAAGGTGATGCTGCATATCGACAGCGGCGGCGACAACGCGAAAAGCCGCTGGTGGTTCGACAGCGCGACGCAGCGCGGCGTGACGTTCGACGTGATCGGCCTGTCGTATTACCCGCAGTGGCAAGGCTCGCTCGACGACCTGCGCAACAACGCGAACGACCTCGCGGTGCGCTACGACAAGGAGCTGATCGTCGTGGAAACCGCGTATCCGTGGACCACCAGCGACGGCGACTCGGAACCGAACGCGATGACGAACACGGGCTCGACCGCGTTCCCGCCTTCACCGGCCGGCCAGGCGCAATTCCTCGCGGCGGTCGTCGATATCGTGAAGGGCGTGCCGGGCAATCGCGGCAAGGGCGTGTTCTGGTGGGAGCCGGAATGGATCCCGACGCCGGGCGTCGGCTGGAAGGTCGGCGCGGGTGATCAGTGGGACAACAACACGTGGTTCGACTTCCACGGCAACGCGCTGTCGTCGCTCGACGCGTTCCGCCGGCGCTGATCGATCCCGTCTGCGACATCACGGCATCACCGCACCGGCGCATCGCGCGTCAGTGCGGTGCATCGAAGCGGCGCCTCGCAGGGGCCGCCATGCCGCTTGCGTCACTCGCACCGCCCTGCTGGCCGCGCGCATCCCGCGCAAGCAGCACGAATGCGACGAGCGCGAGCCCGCAGCACCCCGCGAACGTCGCGCGATAGCCGAACAGGTCCACACACGCGCCCGACAGCACGCCCGACGCGATCGAGCCGACTCGCGCGGTGCTGAAGAACATCGCGGTCGCGGTGCCGGGGCGCGCGGGCATCAGGTCGCACACGCGCGTCATCCCGAGGCAGGACGTGATCGCGACCACGCACGCACTCAGCAATTGCAGCGGCAGGATCATGTCGGCCCGCGTCACCGCCGCGAGCCCGATGAAATACGCGGCGTGCACGGCCGCGCACGCGGTCAGCCAGCGTGCCTTGTCGAGCCGCGTCGACCGGACGCCGAGCCACAGCATCATCGGGATCTCGAGCAACGCGGCGAGGCCCAGCGCGGCCGACACGTTCGTCGGCGTGCCGCCGAGCCCGCGCACGATGTACAGCGGCAGCACGATCATCGTCGCGTTCGCCGCGAGCCCCATCAGCGTGAGCGCGACGAGGGTCCGCAGCACGCTCGCGCGCGGCGCGACGACGATCGCCGTCGTATCGACGGTTGTCTTTGCGTCGTCGCCGACCGCTTGCACGTGAACGGCTGCCGGCCGCCGCGCGGGCTCCGGAATCCGCGCGACGATCGCCGCGCACGCGACAAAGCCCGCGGCAGCCGCGAGAAAGAGCCCGGTAAAACCCGTCTGCGCGAGGATCAGCGCGCCGAGCGCGGGACCAAACACCCACGCGACAGACAGCATCGTGCGCAGCGCGGCCGATGCGAGTTCGCGCTGCGCATCGTCGTCGACCGGCAGCACCGCGCGCGCGAACGAAAAGATCTGCGACAGCGACACGGCGCCCGCACCGAGCAGGATCGTGCCGGCGGCGATCACCGGCCCGTGCTCGCGCAGCACGCACAGCAGCGCGAAACCGAGCGCGGCCGCAGCGAGCGACACGACGAGCAGCGGCCGGTGGCGGTCGCGACGATCCGACCACCGCCCGGCCCACGTGCTGGCGACCACTCCGCTCGCCGCGATCAGCGTCATGAAGACGCCCGCGAGCAACGGCGACATCCCGGCCGCCTCCACGCCGAACAGCGACAGGTACGGCGCGGTAAACGACATCGCGACGCCGAGCATCAGCGCCGCCGCGGACAGCGGCACGAAATGCGCGATCCGCGCGAGGCGCGCGACATGCAACCGCGGCGACGGCAACGACTGCATCGCGTCAGTCCGGCTCGACCCATGCGGCGACATCGACCGCGCCGAGTTCGCGGCCGCCGAGCACGAAGCGCGCACCGTCCGGCACGGGCAGCGTGCACGGGGTATCGCCGTAGTTGAACGCGAACACGACGCGCCCGCGCCGGCACAAGCGCACGCCGTCAGGCAGCTCGCGCACCGGCAGTCCGGCGTCGCGCGCGCAGCGGCCGACGATCGCGCGCAACAGCGCGGGATCGAAGCACGCAGTCGCCATCGTCACCTGGCCGTGTCGCACGAGCGCGGGCACGCCGTCGTCGCAGGCGGCAAGCACGTCGACAGGGGTGCTCGCGTCGAGATCGATGTGATCGCGCCATTTCAGCGCATGGCCATCGACCCCGTCGAACGCGACGCGCGGCGCGAGCGACGGCCGCAGCGACTCGACCTGCGCGATCCGCACCGGCAGCACGTCACGCAGCTTGCCCGGCGCAAGGCCCGGCACGATCGCGAAGTCAGCGGTGCGCGACCCGGTGCGCGGCCCGAACAACCAGTGCGCGTTCCCGCGCGCGGCCTGCTCGGCGACACGATCCGGCACGACCGGCAGCGTCGGCACGACGACGAGCGCATAGCGCGACACGTCGGCATCGGCCGCGACGATATCGACGTCGAGCCCGAGTTCGCGCAGCGCGCGATACCAGTCGAACGCGTGCTGCTGATAGTCGAAACCGGCGCCGTGCGGCTGGATCCGGATCATCCAGTCGGCCGTGTAATCGAACAGCAGCGCGACGCGGGCGGGCTCGCGCGCGCCGGCGACAAGCGCGGAATCCAGCGCGGCCAGCTCGCGTGCGACACGCGCCACTTCACGGCCGCCCGGCGACAACTCGTCGTCCGGTGCGTTGAGCCCCGAGTGCAGCTGCTCCTGCGCATGCGGATACTGCCGCCAGCGGAAATACGACACGAGCTCCGCGCCGTGCGCGAACGCTTCCCACGTCCACAACCGCACCGCGCGGGCGTGCGGCACCGGGTTGTACGGCCCCCAGTTGACCGGCCCCGCCTGTTGCTCCATCACCCACATCCGGCCGTTGCCGACACCGCGATACAGGTCGTGCGAGAACGCCGACACGTCGGGATGCCCCGTGCGCGCCCAGCGCCGCTTGTCGGCTTCGTCGAGCGGCAGCACTTCGGTGCGCGGCACCGGGTAGCTGTCCCACGCGGCGACATCGAGGCCGCCGCGGGCGAACGCGTAGTGATCGAACTCGGTGAAAAATCCCATGAAGTTGTGCAGCACGTCGCGGCCCGGCGCATGCGGCCGGATCGCATCGACCTGCGCCGCATGGAACCGCGCGACCTCGTCCGACTGATAGCGCCGGAAGTCGAGCAGGTGCGCGGGGTTCGCGTCGGTCGGCGTATGGCGTGGCAGCTCGATCTCGTCGAAGCCGCGATATTCCATGCTCCAGAACACGTTGCCCCACGCGCGGTTCAGCGTGCCGATGTCGCCGTAGCGCACGGCGAGCCACGCGCGAAAGCCGTCGAGCGCCGCACGCGTATAGCTCGGCAGCGTGTTGTGACAGCCGAGCTCGTTGTCGGTCTGCCAGGCGATCACCGCCCGATGCGCGCCGTAGCGCCGCGCCATCGCGTCCGCGATGCGCACGCAGTGCGCGCGATACACGGGGCTCGCGATGTCGTAATGGCGACGCGAGCCGAATTGCCACACCGCGCCGTCCGCGCCGACCGGCAGTATCTCCGGATGGCGATCGACGAGCCATTTCGGCGGCGACGCGGTCGGCGTGCCGAGTATGACCTTCAACTGCCGGCTGGCGAGCGTGTCGATCGCTTCGTCGAGCCATGCCCAGTCGTAGCGGCCCGGTTCCGGCTCCATCCGGCTCCACGCGAATTCGGCGATCCGCACGCGGGTCAGGCCCAGTTCGGCCATGCGCCGCGCATCGCGCGCCCATTGTTCGCGCGGCCAGTGTTCGGGGTAGTAGCAAACGCCGAGGTGCATCGTGGATTCCTTGCTGGAGAGTGGAAGGAGGGAGGCCATCAGCCTTTCGTCGCGCCGAACGTGAGCCCCGCGACGAAGTGCTTCTGCATCGCGAAGAACATCAGCACCGACGGCAGCGCGGCGAGCACCGAGCCGGCCGACACGATGTTCCAGGCGGTCGTCCACTGCCCCTTGAGCGCGGCGACGCCGACGGTGATCGGCGCCGCGTCGTCGCCTTGCGTGAGGCACAGCGCCCAGAAGTAGTCGTTCCACACGAACGTGAACACGAGGATCGCGAGCGCCGCGAGCGCCGGCCGTACGAGCGGCAACACGACGCGCCAGTAGATCGCCCACTCCGACGCACCTTCGACGCGCGCGGCCTCGATCAGCTCGAACGGCAGCTCGCGGATGAAGTTGCGCAGGAACAGCGTGCAGAAGCCGGTCTGGAACGCGGTATGGAACAGCACCAGCGCCCATACGGTGTTGTACAGGCCGACGCCGAGCATGATCTGCCGCACCGGGATCATCAGGATCTGGATCGGCACGAAGTTGCCCGCGACGAACAGCCCGAGCAGCACGAGATTGCCGCGGAACCGGTAGTTCGCGAGCGCGTGCCCGGCGAGCGACGCGAGCAGGATCGACGCGGCGACCGACGGCACCGTGATCAGGATGCTGTTCGCGAAGTAATGCAGCATCGGCGTCTGCGTGAGCGCGGTGCCGTAGTTCTCGACCAGCGCGAACTGCTTCGGCCAGTCCCAGTAATGGCCGGCCATGATCTCGTCGGTCGAGCGGATCGACGTGACGAGCACCGCGAGCAGCGGCACGAGCCACAGCGCGAGCGCGCACGGCAGCGACAGCCGGTACAGCCATCGGGCGGGACGTCCCCAGCGGGACATGGGCATCGGATACATATTCGAAATCCTTACGATTCGACGCGCACCAGCTTGCGCAGCTGCCACACGATATAGACGAGCATGATCGCGAACAGCACGACCGCGATCGCGGCCGAATAGCCTTCGCGGTAATACTTGATCGCCTGGTCGACCATGAAGTACGCGAGCACGGTCGAGCTGTCGAACGGGCCGCCGCCCGTCATCACCGAGATCAGGTCGAAGCTGCGCAGCGCGCCGATCACGGTCAGCACCACCGCCATGAAGGTCGCGGGCCGCAACTGCGGCAGGATCACGTGCCACAGCAGCGTGAAGCCGCGCGCGCCTTCGATCCGCGCCGCCTCCACGATTTCGCCGTTGATGCCGGTGAGCCCGGTCAGGTACAGGATCATGCAGAACGGAATCTGCGGCCACAGCGCGGCGACGATCACGCCGTAGGTCGCATAGCGCGGATCGCCGAGCACCGGGATTCCGTGCCCGACGATCAGCTTCAGCAGCCCGAACGTCGGGTCGTAGAACCACGAGAACACCAGGCCGACGACGACGCCCGGCAACACGAACGGCGCGAAGAACAGCGACTTCACGAGCCGTATCCCGTAGACGTTCTGGTTCAGGTACAGCGCGAGCGCGAGGCCGAGCGGCGGCGCGGCGAGAAACAGCGCGAGCCACAGCACGTTGTTCTTCAGCGCGACGTAGAACGTATCGGACTGCAGCAGCTCGCGATAATTGTCGAGCCCCGCGTACGTCATCGGCGTCATCCCGTCCCAGTGATGGAAGCTCAGCCAGATGCTGCTGACGATCGGATACAAGACGAACACGGTGAACAGCGCGAATCCCGGCAGCACGAACAGCAGCGCCGCGCGGTTCCGCCGGCGCGCGAGCGACGCGCGCGCATGCCGCTCGTGGCCGGCTTCGCGGCGCGCGGCGCTTTCGGACAGGCTGGTTGACATTGTGGTGACCTTCGACGAAACGAGACGAAACGAGGCGAAACGGGCATGACGGTGACGACGCGGCACTGGACCGACGCGGCCGGCCAGGCGCGGCCGGCTAGGCGCGGCCGGCCAGGCGTGGCCGGGCCGGCCGCGTGGCCACATCACTTCCGGTAGATGCGCTTGCGGGTCTGCTCGAGGCGCTGCAGGATCGCATCGAGCTGCGTCGGGTCGGACAGGAACTGCTGCATCGCCTTCATCCCCTCGTCCGCCATTTCCTTCGTCATGTCGCGGTCGTAGAACTGCGCGATGCCGCCGGGCGTCGTCGCGAGCGTGCGGAAGCCGATTTTCGAGATCGGGTCCTGCGGCTCGGGCGCCTTGTTGTTCGATGGCAGCTGGCCCATCCCCTTCGCGAACTCGCCGCTGACCGCCGGTTGCCCCATGAACGCGAGCAGGCGACGCGCATCCGTCTTGTTGTGCGCCTTCGCCGGCACGATCAGCACGTTGACCGGACCGTCCTCCGCGAGCGGCACCGACGCATCGATCACCGGGAAGCGGAAGAAGCTGATCGGGTTGCGCGTCGCGCTCAGCAGGCCCGCCGAATACCAGGTGCCCATTAGCGTCATCGCGGCCTGGCCGTTGACGATCAGCGGGCTCAGCGAATCGACGTCGTAGGACAGCGCGTTGTCGATGAAATACTTGTCGTCGATCAGCTTCTTCCAGGCCGCGTACGCGGCACGCACGCGCGGGTCGGTATAGGCGACGTCGCCGGCCATCAGCTTCTGGTGGAATGCATAACCGTTGATCCGAAGGTCGAGGTAGTCGAACCACGCGGCGAGCGTCCACGCGTCGCGCGCGGCCACCGCGATCGGCGCGATGCCGGCCGCCTTCAGCTTGCGGCACGCGTCGAGAAACTGCGTCCAGTCCGCCGGCTCGCCGTGAATGCCCGCCTTCTCGAACAGGTCCTTGCGGTAGAAGAGACCATACGCGTCATAGCCGAGCGGCAAACTGTAGAGCTTGCCGCCGTAGGTCGACGACTGCTTCACGGCCGCATACGTGTCGTTCCAGCCGTTCTTCTGCCAGTCCGCGCTCAGGTCCTCGATCAGCCCGCGCTTCGCGAAATACGCGAGCCGCTCGCCGTTGTTCCAGCTCAGCACGTCGGGCGGATCGGTCGCGAGCCAGCCGGACATCTGCACCTTGTACGCCTCCTCGCCGACGTAGCTGACCTTCAGGTCGATGTCCGGATTCGCCTTGTGGAACTGGTCGAACACCGCTTGCCACGTCGCGCGCTGGTTGCCGCGCGCGGCGACGTTCACCTTCAGCGTGCCCGCGTCGGCCGTCCCCGCGGCGAACACCGCGGCAGTCGTCAGGGCAAGCAGCAGTCGGCTCGCACGAAGTCTCATCGTTGTCTCCTGGTATTGGTGTGATGTGATGGGTGCCGCGTCGCGCGCAGCGGATCGGCGCCGCGCCGCTATGCGAATGCCGCTTCGGCGTGAATGGCCGGCAATGCGATGCCGGCTTCGTCGAACAGGTGGCAGCACGACGGCGGCACGCTGAACGCATGACGCTCGCCGCGCCGCAACGCAGCCTGGCCCGGCAGTTTCGCGAGCAGCGGCACGCCGCCGGGCTGATCGAGATGCACGTATGCAGCTTCGCCCAGTTGCTCGACGAGCGCGACGTCGCGCACGATCGCCGGCAGGTCGGCATCGCCGGACCCCGCGACCGTCAGATGCTCGGGACGAATCCCGAGCGTCACGCGCGCGCCGCCGCCCACGTGGCGCGGCAACGGACGCTCGCGCAGCGCGAGCGTTTCGCCGGTGCCGTCCAGGCGCAGCCGGCAGCCGTGCGCATCGCCCGCCTCGACGACCGCCGGCAGGAAGTTCATCCGCGGCGAGCCGATGAAGCCCGCGACGAAGCGGTTGGCCGGGCGGTGATACAGCTCGAGCGGCGCGCCGGCCTGCGCGATGCTGCCGAAGCGCGCGACGTCGTCGCCCGCGTGCAGCAGCACGATCCGGTCGGCCAGCGTCATCGCCTCGATCTGGTCGTGCGTCACGTAGACGGAGCTCGATTGCGTGAAGCGTGCGTGCAGGCGGGCGATCTCGACGCGTGTCTGGCCGCGCAGCGTCGCGTCGAGATTCGACAGCGGCTCGTCGAACAGGAACACGCGCGGCTCGCGCACGATCGCACGGCCGATCGCGACGCGCTGCCGCTGCCCGCCCGACAGCGCCTTCGGCTTGCGATCGAGCAGTGCGTCGAGCTGCAGCACGCGCGCGGCCTCGGTCACGCGCCGGCGGATCTCGTCCTTCGGCGTGCCGGCGATGCGCAGCCCGAAACCGATGTTCTCGAACACCGTCATGTGCGGAAACAGCGCATAACTCTGGAACACCATCGCGACGCCGCGCTCGGCAGGCGGCGTGTCGTTCATGCGCGCGCCGCCGATCCGCAGCTCGCCTTCGGTCACGTCCTCGAGCCCGGCGATCATCCGCAACAACGTGGATTTGCCACAGCCCGACGGACCGAGAAACACGCAGAACTCGTGCGAGGCGATCTCGAGGTTCACGTCGCGCAGCACCGGCGCATGGTCGCCGTAGCGCTTCGAGACATCCTTCAATGAAATGGCGGTCATCGCGCTCTCCTCTCCTCTGTCAGGCGCTGCGGATCGAAAAATTTAAACGCTTAAATTTCGGTGGCGCAGTTCGCGCGGTTGGCCGTACCATGTCGTCTCCTTCATCTGTTGTGTCGAGAAATTAGCGTATCGCCTGTCCCTGTGCAACTTGTGGGACGCACTCCCAGAATATGAGCAGACACTCCCCCGCTTCACTTCCGTTGCGTAGCGTTGCCCGACTGGCCGGAGGTCGTGCATGGTGACGCTCGCGCAAGTCGCGCGGCGCGCGAACGTCACCGCGGCGACCGTCTCGAACGTGTTGCGCAATCCGCAGAAGGTGAAGCCGGCGACCGTCGAACGCGTGATGGCGGCGATCCGCGAACTTGGCTATCGGCCGAATCTCACCGCGCGGGCGCTCGCCGAAGGCCGCACGTCGACGCTCGCGCTGATGCTGTCGAACATCACGAACCCGTTCTATCCGGAGTTCGTGCTGGCTGCCGAGCGCGAGGCGCGCAAGCGCGGCCACTACCTGCTCGTGTCCAATACCGACGACGATCCGGCGATCACGCGCAACTACCTCGAGCGGATCGCGGGAACGCTCGCGGCTGGCGCGATCGTGATGAACACCGATCTCGCCGAAGCCGAACTCGCCGACATCGCGCGGCACGGTGCGTCGATCGTGCTGTGCATGTGGGAGCACGTGCATGCGTCGCGCACGCTGCCGTGCGTGACCGTCGATTTCGCGGCGGCGGGCGCGCTGGCGGCCGCGCATCTGTCCGGGTTACGGCATCGCACGTTCGGCGCGCTGGTCGGCAAGGGCTCGGGCGGCCCGCAGTCGGTGCGGCTGCGCGGCTTCGCCGACGAACTCGCGGCACGCGGCCATCCGGCGGATGCGCTGACGACCGTGTCGGCGCACGATTCGATCGAAGGCGGCTACGAAGCGGCGGCCGCGCTGCTGCGCGCGAAGCCCGGCCTCACCGCGCTGTTCGCGACCAACGACCTGATGGCGATCGGCGCGATGCAGGCGGCCGCCGATCTCGGCCTGCGCGTGCCGGCCGATCTGTCGGTGGTCGGCATGACCGATATCCAGCTCGCCCACCAGTTCCGCCCTGCGCTGACGACGGTGCGGTTTCCGACGTCGCAGATCGCCGCGCGGGCGATCGCGCTGACGCTCGACATGATCGACGGGATCGAGCCGGCCGCGGCCGTGCATACGATCGGTGCGCCGGAACTCGTGGTGCGGGAGTCGACGGGGGTGGCGCCGGGGTGATACAGCCGCCCGGCGGGACGTGCCATTGCGTATTGCCATCCGGAATTCGGCGTCGGGCGATGCAGACCAGCCGGCATGAACACGGGGCGGCGGCAACGCGCCGCCGCCCCGCTTCCCGCCCGATCCGCTCAGAACTTGTGACGGATCCCCGCGTGCACCATCAGTTGCTTCGACGTCGACGACAGATCGGCCGCCCCGGGGACATACGCCTGATCGAGCGACGAGCCGGTCGCGTCGCCGGCAACCCGCTGGTACGCACCCATCAGGTAGACGTCGGTGCGCTTCGACAGGTTGTAGTCCGCCATCAGCCCGATCGAATGGATCTTCGGTTTCGCGCTGCCCGTGGTCGCGTCGTAGCGCACGGTCGTATACACATACTGCGCGCCCACGAAGAACGCCGGCGTGAACTGATACTTGCCGTTCACTTCGAAGTTCTGGTACTTGATCGCCGTGACCGTGCCGCCCGCGAGCGGCCCCGCGACGGGTTCGATCGTCTCGTCGCCGAACAGGTAGCCGACGTTCGCGGTCGGCCGCGTGACGTTGCTGTTCGTGTACGCGAACCCGAGCGTCGCGGGCCCGGCCGTGTAGTTGATGCCGGCGCCGAAGATCCGCAGCCGCGCGGACGCGAAGTTCGCATCCGCCCCGACCGAGCCCGCGATCGCGCCGCCGGCCGTCGCACCGGGGTTGTCCGCATTCAGGAATGCCGCGCCGACCAGCAGGCCGCCCTGCTCGTACTGCGCACCGACGCTCCACTGCCGGTTGTTCGCGAACCTGGTGTCGTTACTGAAGCTGTACGTGCCGCCGAATGAGAAACCGGCAAAATCCGGGCTCGCGTACTTGACCGTGTTGTTCACGCGGAACGTGTTGCCGGTGTTGTCGTTGTCGAGCGGATGCGAGAACGGATAGACGCCCCAGCTGCCGTTCGCGGTCGTCGGCGCGAGATAGTCGACGATCGAGTCGTATTGCCGGCCGAGCGTCAGTGTGCCGAGGCGCGTGTTGCCGAGCCCGACGTAAGCCTGCCGCCCGAACATGCGGCCGCCCTGTGCGAGCGTGCCGCTGTTCACGTTGAAGCCGTTCTCGATCTGGAACAGCGCGCTGTAGCCGCCGCCGAGATCCTCGGTGCCCTTCAGCCCCCAGCGGCTGCCCTGCGCGAAGCCGCTCGCCATCTGCCACGCACTGTGGCCGCCTACATTGTTCGTATAGTCGATGCCGGCATCGACCAGCCCGTACAGCGTGACGCTGCCTTGGGCAAAGGCCGGCGCCGCACAAAGCGCCGGCATCGCGACGACAATCAATCTCCAGTTCATTCGTTTTCCTTATTGATATGTTGATTCCAGGCCGCACGTCGAGGCGCGGCCACGCTTACTTCGTGCCGTAGATGTCGAAATCGAAATACTTCTTGTTGATCTTCTGATACGTGCCGTTCGCGAGGATCGTCGCGAGCGCGCGGTTGAACGCGTCGCGCAGGTCGGCGTCCTGCTTGCGCAGCCCGAGGCCGTCGCCCTGCCCGAAGTACTTCGCGTCGTCGATCGCCGCGCCGACGAACATGAAGTCCTTGCCCTGCGGCTTCTTCAGGAAGCCGTCGCTGGCCGCGATCGACGCCTGGAACGCCGCGTCGAGCCGCCCCGTCACGAGATCGGCGTATACCTGGTCCTGGTTCTGGTACGACTCGATCTGCACGCCGGCCGGCTGCCAGTTCGCGACCGCATAGTCGGCCTGCGCGGAGCCCTGCTCGACGCCGACCCGCTTGCCCTTCAGCGACGCGGCCGTCGGCAGCAGCGGCGAACCCTTGCGCGCGATCAGCCGCGCCGGCGCGTTCGAGATCCGGTTCGTGAACGCGATCTGCTGCATCCGTTTCGGCGTGATCGTCATCGACGAGGCGATCACGTCGAACTTGCGCGCGAGCAGCCCGGGAATCATCCCGTCGAAACTCGACTCGACCCACACGCAGCGTGCATGCAGCTCCGCGCACAACGCATTCGTGATGTCGATCCCGAACCCGGTCAGCGTGCCGTCTGGCAGCTTGTATTCGAGCGGCGGGTAGGTCGGATCGACCGCGAGGCGGATCTCCTTGCCCGTCCAGTCGCCCGCCTGCGCGGCCCCCGCGATCGTCGTCGCCGTCAGCGCAACCGCGAGCGCCGCCATCCACTGTTTCATTGCCCGTCTCCTTGCTTCCGTTGTTGAAGGTGAATCGAATCCGTGTGTGCGCGTCACGCGAGATAGCGCTCGGCGAGCGCGATCCAGTAGCTCGCGCCGGTCGCGAGGCACGCGTCGTTGAAGTCGTAGCCCGGATTGTGCAGCCCGCAGCCGGCCGCGCCGTCGCCGTTGCCGATCGACAGGTAGCTACCCGGGCACGCGTCGAGCATGAACGCGAAATCCTCGCTCGCCGCGATCGGCCGCAGATGCGGAATCAGCGCGTCGTCGCCGCCCCATTCGCGCGCCACGTCACGGGCGAACGCCGTTTCCGCCGCGTGATTGACGAGCACCGGATAGCCGTGGCGATAGTCGATCTCGGCCGTCGCGCCATAGCTGTCGGCCTGGCCGTGCACGATCGCGCGAATGCGCCGCTCCAGCAGCGCGCGCACGTCCGGCGACAGCGCACGCACGCTCAGTTCGAGATCCGCATGCGGCGGAATCACGTTCGATGCAGTGCCCGCGTGGATCGAGCCGGTCGAGACGATCGCCAGTTCCTGCGGATTCACGTTGCGCGACACGACTGTCTGCAGCGCCATCACGATCGACGCGCAGACGACCACCGGATCGATCGTCGTGTGCGGCGCCGCGCCATGGCCGCCGCGCCCGATCACCCGCACGCGCACCTCGTCGGCCGATGCCATCGCCGCGCCGTCGCAGAAGCCGAGCACGCCGGCCGGCAGCCCCGGCACGTTGTGCATCGCGAATACGGCGTCGCACGGGAACTGCGTGAACAGCCCGTCGTCGAGCATCCGCTTCGCGCCGCCGAGCCCTTCCTCCGCCGGCTGGAAAATCAGGTTCAGCGTGCCGCTGAAGCGCCCGCGCTCGGCCAGGCACCGGGCCGCCGCGAGCAACATTGCCGTGTGCCCGTCGTGGCCGCACGCGTGCATCACGCCATCGCGGCGGCTCGCATGCGGGAGCCCGGTCGTCTCGCGGATCGGCAGCGCGTCCATGTCCGCACGCAGCCCGAGCCGCTTCCCGGCGCCGCGCGTGAGCGTGCCGACCACGCCGGTGCCGCCCAGGCCGCGCGTGACCCGATAACCCCATGTTGTCAGACAGTCGGCGACGAGCGCGCTCGTCGCCTCTTCTTCGAAACCGAGCTCGGGATGCGCGTGCAACCGATGGCGCAGCGCGATCATCTCGGTCTCAATGGCCGCCATTTCAGGCGGAATGCGAGCTCTATCCAACCCTGATACTCCTCGATGCGTGCCGATTGCCGATCGCCGGAATGGCAGATCGTGGCGAAATCGTAGGCAGCGAAAAAACCGGCGAACAGCCGCAGTTTCGTTATGATGACAACCTTTCGTTGTCGGGTATCGCTTCATCAAAGCCATGAGCACGATCAAGCTGCATCAGTTGCAGGCGCTCGTCGCGAGCGCGGAGGCCGGCAGCATCCGCGGCGCGGCGCGCACGCTCGGACTGTCGCAGGCGGCCGTCACGCGCGCGCTGCGCGAGCTGGAGGCCAGCGAGCGCCTGCCGTTGCTCGTGCGCGCGCCGGAAGGCATCGGCTTCACCGAGTACGGGAAGACCCTGCTCACGCACGCGAAGCTCGTGCTCAAGCAACTGGAGCACGCGCAGAGCGATCTCGAGCGGATGCGCGGGCGCGTCGAGGGGCGGCTGAGCGTCGGCGTCACGCCGTGGCTGACGATGACGTTCCTCGCGGAAACCGTGCTGCGGTTTCGCGAACGGATGCCCGACGTGCGCCTTGAGCTGTACGAAGCGCTGATGGCCGTCGCGCAACCGCTGCTGCGCGACGGCAGCATGGATTTCGCGCTCGGCCACGTGCAGCCCGGCAGCAGCGCGCAGGAATTTGCATTCGAGCCACTGCTGCGCTACGACACGTCGGTGATGGTGCGCGCCGGCCATCCGCGCGAACGCGCGAAGTCGGTGCACGACCTGCTCGATTGCGACTGGGTGCTGAATTCGTCGCCCGACGGTCAGGCCGCGCTCGTCGACTATCTGTTCACGCGGCACGGCGCGCAGATCGACGAACGGCGCATCGTGCGCGCGCAGTCGGTCGCGATGCTGCAGACGATGCTCGAACAGGCCGGCATGTGCACGTGGTGCCCGACCATCCTCGCGGCGGTGCCGCCGTTCGGCGAGCGGATGCGCGTGCTGTCGCTGAAGGAAACCTTCGAGCCGAGCGAACTCGGCATCGTCACGCGTCGCAGCAGCACGCTGAGCGACGCCGCGCGCTGCTTCATCGACTGCCTGCTGCAGACGATCCGGCGGCATGCGCGCTCGGCGCGGAAGGAGGATCTCGCGCTGTTCCGCACGCTGACGCTGTTGATCTGACGGTGTCGGGTCCGCGCCCGCCAACATCGAGCGATTCCGTATTCCTCTGCGCGCGGCAATGTTCTATACTGCCCCCCAGTATCCGGAAACCACGATCCCATGCCGCATTCCCCCGAAGAAAAGAAACGCGTGCTGACCCGCGTGCGCCGTGTGCGCGGGCAACTGAACGCGCTCGAGCAGGCGCTCGAGGAGGGAGCGGACTGTGGTCCGATACTCCAGCAACTGGCTGCCATCCGCGGCGCGATCAACGGCGTGATGGCCGGCGTGCTCGAAAGCCATTTGCGCGAGGAATTCACCCAGCTCGCGGACGCCCCGCGGCCCTCGTCCGGATCGATCGACGATATCGTGACCCTCGTTCGGTCCTACCTGCGCTGACAGACCGGGGATCGTCGCCGTCCGAGCCATTCGATGATTTTTTTAACAGGATTGCCATGAAATCACGTGCCGCTGTTGCGTTTGAGGCGGGTAAGCCGCTGCAGATCGTCGAAATCGACGTCGAACCGCCCCGCAAGGGCGAAGTACTCGTCAAGATCACCCACACGGGCGTCTGTCACACCGACGCCTTCACGCTGTCGGGCGACGATCCGGAAGGTCTCTTTCCCGCCGTGCTGGGCCACGAAGGCGCCGGCATCGTGGTGGAAGTCGGTGAAGGCGTGACGAGCGTCAAGCCCGGCGACCACGTGATTCCGCTCTACACCGCCGAATGCGGCGAGTGCCTGTTCTGCAAGAGCGGCAAGACCAACCTGTGCGTGTCGGTGCGCGCGACGCAGGGCAAGGGCGTGATGCCCGACGGCACCACGCGTTTCAGCTACAACGGCCAGCCGGTCTATCATTACATGGGCTGCTCGACGTTCAGCGAATACACCGTCGTCGCCGAAGTCTCGCTCGCGAAGATCAACCCGCAGGCGAACCCCGAGCAGGTCTGCCTGCTGGGCTGCGGCGTCACGACCGGCCTCGGCGCGGTGAAGAACACCGCGAAGGTGCAGCCGGGCGATACGGTGGCCGTGTTCGGCCTCGGCGGCATCGGTCTCGCGGTGATCCAGGGGGCCAAGCTCGCGAAGGCCGGCCGCATCATCGCGATCGACACCAACCCCGGCAAGTTCGACCTCGCCCGCGTGTTCGGCGCCACCGACTGCGTGAACCCGAAGGACTACCAGGAGCCGATCCAGCAGGTGATCGTCGGGATGACCGGCTGGGGCGTCGACCACAGCTTCGAGTGCATCGGCAACGTCAACGTGATGCGCGCGGCGCTCGAATGCGCGCACCGCGGCTGGGGCCAGTCGGTCGTCATCGGCGTCGCGGGCGCCGGCCAGGAAATCTCGACGCGCCCGTTCCAGCTCGTCACCGGTCGGCGCTGGCTGGGCACGGCATTCGGCGGCGTGAAGGGCCGCTCCGAACTGCCGGGCATGGTGGAGGAAGCGATGGCCGGCACGATCCAGCTCGCACCGTTCGTCACGCACACGAAGCCGCTCACCGGCATCAACGAAGCGTTCGACCTGATGCACGAAGGCAAGTCCATCCGGACCGTCGTGCATTTCTGAACCACGCGCGAGGAAACCGGCTGCAGTAACCGGTCTCCTCGCGCGATATCGCCGGCAAGCCGCGAGGCTTGCCGGCGCGATGCGTCCTTCTCTGCCAGATCGGCAACGATCGCCAACCACTCGCGCATCTGCGCCCACGAGCCGGGGACGCGCCTGTGCCCCCGCGCGTTGAACCACCGCGATGATCCTGCCGCCACCGCGACCGTCAACTGCGCACGCGCCGCATCCGGAGCGTGGCCGACGGCGATTCCCCGAACGCACGCTTGTAGTCGATCGCGAACCGGCCGAGATGCGCGAAGCCCCATTTCAGCGCGACGTCCGTCACCGACGCGAGCCCCGGTGTCGCATCGTCGAGCAGTTCGTCGCGCACATGTTGCAGCCGCAACTGACGCACGAATGCCATCGGCGTGATGCCGTGGCGATTGCGAAATCCCGCGAACAGCGTGCTCGGGCTCACACCCGCGAGTTCGGCGAGCCGTTCGATCGTCAGCGGCTCGTCGACATGCGTGCGGATATATTCCTCGACACGCCTCACATAGAACGGCGCGAGCGGCGCCGGCGCGACGCGCGCGCCATTGCGTGCGCTGTTCGGCTGGCCGTACAGCAACAGGTTGAGCAGCGTCGATTCGAGCTGCTCGAACGCGAGCGGATGGCGCAGCGGATGCCCGTCGGTTGCGATCGCATCGGCGAGCATCGGCAGCATCTGCGCGAGGCACGCGCCCTGCGGCGACGACAGCGTGAATTCCGGCTCGAACTCCACCGGCACGCGCCGGTCGTCGCCGAAGTGCCGCTGCGCATGCCGCTCCATCACCTCGCGCTCGATGCGCAGGATCACTTGCGGGCACGCGTCGCCCCATCGCATCCTGAGCGACAGCGTCGGCGACAGCAGCGACGCGGTGTCGGGTGACGACACGAAACGCGTCGTGCCGCATTCGATCTCGGCGTCGCCGCGCAGCGGAATCTGCAACAGATAGAAGTGCTCGAGCGGCCCCGGTTCGATCGACACCTCGCCGCCGTAATCGAGCAGATTCAGCGACAGGTTGCCCCAGCGCGCATGGTGCATGCGGCTGTGCAGCCCGCACGAATCGCCCGTCAACGTAAGCCGATGCGGCTTGAACACGTCCGCCACGCGCGCCCGCACCTCGTCGAGATCGTTCGACTGCAGCAGCAGCGTGTCGTGATTGAAACAGGCGGCGTCGCCCAGCCAGCCCGTTCCGGCAAATTGCCCCATCGAAGTTCTCCCGTCGTGCCCGATCGCACTTGCGCTGTGCACGCAATCCCGATTCCGGGGAATTCCGTCGCACGAGCCGGATAGCGTCGGCGTATCCGGACAGTCCGCGTCGTTACACTACGCAAGCGCTGCGCCCATGACGCAAGAAGCGGGCCGTTCGCGCATCGTAGAAAACTGTGCGCGACTTCCGCATCCGCACATACCCGCAGTGCATCGCGTGCCGGCCCGGCGCGGCAGGCCGATCCACAGGTTTCCGGAATTCGCGGATACCGGCCGAAGAAAGCGGATAGAAGCGCGCGTTTCGTCCGCCAATACTGGGCCCATGAAAATCACGATCGATTGGAGGGACACATGAAAGGACGACACATCGAGATCCCCTCGCCGGACGGCGGGGCGTTTCGCGCGTACCTGAGCACACCGGCCGGCGGCACCGGGCCGGGCATCGTGCTGTGTCACGAGATCTTCGGCGCGAACGCGACCATGCGCGACGTGGCCGATTATTACGCCGAGGAAGGCTACACGGTGCTCGTGCCCGACCTGTTCTGGCGCCAGGCGCCCGGCCTCGAACTCGGTTACACCGCGGCCGACGCCGAGCGCGCGATGGCGCTGTACCGCGAGTACGACGAAAACAAGGGCGTCGAGGATGTCGCCGCCGCGCTGGCCGTGCTGACGCAACGGCCGGAATGCACGGGGCGGGCCGGCGTGCTCGGCTACTGCCTCGGCGGCAAGCTCGCGTATCTCGCCGCGTGCCGGCTGCCGGACGTGGCGGCCGCCGTCTGCTATTACGGCGTGGGGATCGAGCAGGCGCTCGACGAAGCCGCTCACCTGCGCGGCCGCCTCGTGCTGCAGATTCCCGCGCAGGACCGCTTCTGCCCGCCCGACGCGCAGCAGCACATCGCCGCCGCGCTGGCGGGGCGCGATGGCGTCGAGGTGTACGTATACCCGGGCGTCGATCATGCGTTCGCGCGCATCGGCGGCGATCATTTCGACAAGGCGGCCGCGATCATGGCGCACCAGCGCGCGATCGCCGCGTTCCGCGCGGCGCTCGGCCCGCACTACGACCTGTCCGCCCTGTGGGAAGAGCATCTGCGCCACGAGTTCGACACGCGCAACGTCGACGCGACGATGGCCACGATGGTCGCGCAACCCTACGTGAACCATATCCCGACGCTGACGGGCGGCGTCGGCCACGACGAGCTCAAGCGCTTCTACACGCATCACTTCGTGCATGCGAACCCGCCGGACACGACGATCACGCCGATCTCGCGCACGATCGGCGCGAGCCAGATCGTCGACGAGCTGCTGTTCTGCTTCACGCACACGACGGAGATCGACTGGATGCTGCCCGGCGTCGCGCCGACCGGCAAGCGCGTGGAGATTCCGCTCGTCGCGATCGTCAAGTTCCGCGGCGACAAGCTGTATCACGAACACATCTATTGGGACCAGGCGAGCGTGCTCGTGCAGATCGGGCTGCTGGACCCGGCCGGGCTGCCCGTCGCCGGTGTCGAAACGGCGCGCAAGCTGCTCGACGAAACCGTGCCGTCGAACGGTTTGATGCAGCGCTGGCACGACAGCGCGTGAGCGCGGGCGGATAGGCAGGAGACGCAGGCGGCGCGTCGAACGCGCGCCGCCTTGATTCAATCATTCAAGGAGATGCTCCATGACTGCCCTTGCTGGCAAAGTCGCGCTCGTCACCGGCGGCGCCACGCTGATCGGCGCCGCCGTCGCGCAGGACCTGAGCCGCGCCGGCGCATGCGTCGCGATCCTCGATCTCGATGCGGAAAACGGCGCGCGCGTGGCTGATACGCTCGGCGACCGCGGGATGTTCATCGCGACCGACATCACCGACGACCGCGCGATCGAAAACGCGGTATCGGCCGTCGCCGAGCGCTTCGGCGCGATCGACCTGCTGATCAACCTCGCCTGCAGCTACGTCGACAACGGCATCCAGGCGTCGCGTCGCGACTGGCTCGCGGCGATGGACGTCAACGTCGTGTCGGCCGCGATGCTGGTCAAGGCCGTTCATCCACACCTGGTGCGGCGCGGCGGCGGCGCGATCGTGAACTTCAGTTCGATCTCCGCGCAATGCGCGCAGACCGGCCGCTGGCTCTACCCGACCTCGAAGGCCGCGATGCGCCAGCTCACGCGCAGCATGGCGATGGATCTCGCCGCCGACCGGATTCGCGTGAACTCGGTGTCGCCTGGCTGGACCTGGTCGCGCGTGATGGATGAGCTGACGCACGGCGACCGCGCGAAGACCAACCGCGTGGCCGCGCCGTTTCATCTGCTCGGTCGTGTCGGCGATCCGTCGGAAGTCGCACAGGTCGTCACGTTCCTGTGCAGCGACGCCGCGAGCTTCGTGACGGGCGCCGACTACGCGGTGGACGGCGGCTATTCCGCGATGGGCCCCGAGCAAGCGGTGCCGGCGATTCCGCGCCTCGCGGAGTAACCGCAAAGCGCTTCCACCGCCCGCATTCCGACCCAAGTCATTCGTTCTACCAAGGATTTCGTCATGAAACGCATCGCTATCGTCGGCGCCGGCCAGGCCGGCCTGCAACTCGCCTTCACGCTGCTCGACCAAGGCTATCACGTCACGCTCGCGACCAACCGCGACGCGCAACAGATTCGCACCGGCAAGGTCATGTCGAGCCAATGCATGTTCCATACCGCGCTGCAGATCGAGCGCGATCTCGGCCTGAACACCTGGGAAGAAGCATGCCCGTCCGTCGAGGGCATCGGCATCGCGGTGCCGCATCCGGAAGGCAACGGCCGCAAGGCGATCGACTGGTCGTCGCGGCTGATCCGCTACGCGCAATCGGTCGACCAGCGCGTGAAGATGGCCGACTGGCTCGACGCGATCGGGCGCCGCGGCGCGGACGTGCGCATCTGCGACGTCGGCGTGCCGGAACTCGAGGATCTCGCGCGCAGCCACGATCTCGTGCTGCTCGCGGCCGGCAAGGGTGAAATCGTCAACCTGCTGGGCCGCGACGACGCGCGCAGCGCGTTCGAGCGCCCGCAACGCGCGCTGGCCCTCACCTATGTGAAGGGGATGACGCCGAGCCAGCCGTATTCGCGGGTGCGCTTCAACCTGCTGCCGGGCATCGGCGAATACTTCGTGTTTCCGGCGCTGACCACGACGGGCCCGTGCGAAATCATGGTGTTCGAAGGCATCCCCGGTGGCCCGCTCGACTGCTGGGCCGACGTGAAGACACCCGAGCAGCACCTCGACCGCAGCCTGTCGTTCCTGCAGCAGTACGTGCCGTGGGAATTCGAACGCTGCCGCGACGTCGAGCTCACCGACGCGAACGGCACGCTGTCGGGGCGCTTCACGCCGACCGTGCGCAAGCCGTTCTTCCGCCTGCCGTCGGGCCGCACCGTGTTCGGCATGGCCGATGCGGTGGTCGTCAACGATCCGATCACCGGCCAGGGCTCGAACAATGCGGCGAAATGCGCGAAGGTGTATGGCGACGCGATCCTCGCGCGCGAAACCGCGCCGTTCGACGAAGGCTGGATGCACGAAACGTTCGAGCGCTACTGGGCGTATGCGCAGCACGTCGTGCGCTGGACCAACTCGCTGCTCACCCCGCCGCCGCCACACATTCTCGAACTGCTCGGCGCGGCCGGCCAGTTGCCGACGCTGGCCGCCATGATCGTCAACGGCTTCGACGATCCGCGCCGGTTCGCGCCGTGGTGGTTCGACCCGTCGGCCTGCGCGGCAGTGATCCGCGAACACGCCGAGCGTTCGGAGTAAGCGCCATGGACACCACCACTTCCGGCAACCCGGCCCTCGACCCGCTGCAACTGCGCGCCGCTTTCGGGCAGTTTCCGACCGGCGTCACCGTGATCACCACGCGCGCGCCGGACGGGCGCAAGGTCGGCCTCACCGCGAATTCGTTCTCGTCGCTGTCGCTCGACCCGCCGCTTGTTCTGTGGAGCCTGCGCAAGGTGGCGCCGAGCCGCCCCGATTTCATCGCGGCCACGCACTTCGCGATCAACATCCTCGCGCACGACCAGATCGAACTGTCGCGCCGTTTCGCGACGCCGAGCGCCGACAAGTTCGACGGCGTGCCGCACGTGGACGCCGACGCGGGCGGCGTGCCCTGCCTCGACGGCACGAGCGCGCGTTTCGTGTGCCGCAACGTCGGCCATTACGAAGGGGGCGACCACCTGCTGTTCATCGGCCAGATCGAGGCATTCGATACGAACGGCCGCGCGCCGCTCGTGTTTCACGCGGGCCAGTATCGCGCGATCTCGGCGCATCCCGATTTTTCTAGCGCCGTTTGATCAGTAATACCAACAAATATCCAGGAGATGTTGATGACGAAATGCGGCTCTCGCCTGCTTGCGATTGCAGGCCTCGTGTTCGCCGGCCTGACCGGACCCGCGCCGGCCCATGCGACCGACCTGCCGGCGGTCAACCTCGGGATGACCAGCTTTCTCGACGGGATGCCGCCGGCCGGCTCCGGCTGGTACGGCACGCAGTATCTCGAGTACTACACGGCCGGCCGCATCAACGACAATGCCGGCAACAAGGTCGGGCTGCCGAAGCAGGACATCGACCTGTTCGCGGGATTGAGCCAGCTCGTCTACCAGTCGCCGCTGACGTTCGGCGGCATGCATCCGGGGCTCGACGTGATCCTGCCATGGGTGGCGTCCGTGCATACCAACGACGGGATCGGCAACGTCGCGCTGAATTCCCGTGCCGGGTTCGGCGACCTGCTGGTCGGCCCGTTCATCCAGTTCGATCCGGTGATGGGGGCGCACGGCCCGCGCTTCGCGCAGCGCGTGGAATTCCAGTTCATCGCGCCGACCGGCGCATACGATCCGGCGCGTGCGATCAATCCGGGCAGCCATTTCTGGTCGTTCGATCCGTACTGGGCCGCGACGTTCTGGGTCACGCCGAAGTGGACCGTGTCATGGCGGCTGCACTATTTGTGGAATGCGACCAATCACGAGCCGGCGGCCGCGCTCGGGCCTGACGTGACGTCGACGCGTGCCGGTCAGGCCGTTCATGCGAACTTCGCGACGGAGTACGAAGTGCGGCCGGGGCTGCGGCTGGGGCTCAACGGCTATTGGCTGCGCCAGACCACCGACATGAAGGCGAACGGTCAGGATGTTGCCGGCACGCGGGAAGCCGTGCTGGCGATCGGGCCGGGCGCGATGGTCAGCTTCTCGCCGCAGGATCACCTGATGTTCAACGCGTATTTCGAGGTCTACGCGCGCAACCGGCCGCAGGGCACGCGGATGGTGTTGCGGTACGTGCATCACTTTCATTAGCGCGCAGGCCCGGCCATGGGCGTCGGCTGCGGTCGGTATCGTATGACGAATTCAACGTGCACCTTCGCCGCGTGAATGCGTGTCCTATAGTTCTGGGGATGGCAAGGAGACACCAAGACATCACAAACAGGAAGGGAACACGCGATGGCGACTTCTGCTCCTCCCCGGCTTTTCCCGCGCGCCGCCAAGGGGCTGATGCGTCGCGCGGCGGCGATTGCACCGGCGCTCGCCGTCGGCATCGCGGTTTCCTCCTGCGGCGGCGACAGCTCGGTGAGCTCGGGCGAACCGGCCTTCGCGACCGAGGCGCGTCCGCAGATCGACGCATTGCTCGCCGATACGATGACACCCGGCGCCGTCGTCTATGTGCAATCACCACACGGCAACTGGCTCGCGTCGTTCGGCACGGCCGTGCGCGGCACGAACACGCCGATCCCGACGAACGCGCACTTCCGCGTCGGCAGCGTGACGAAGACGTGGACGGGCACGGTGATCCTCCAACTCGTGCAGGAAGGCAAGCTGCACCTGACCGATCACGTCAGCCAGTACGTCGCCAACGTGCCGAACGGCGACTCGATCACGGTCGAGCAATTGCTGACCATGCGCAGCGGGCTCTACAACTACTCGACGAATCTCGCGTTCAACCAGACGCTGGATGCGCAGCCGAACAAGGTGTGGACCACCGATGAGTTGCTGGGCATCGCGGAGAGCCAGCCCGTCTATTTCGCGCCGGGTGCGGATTTCCGCTACTCGAACACGAACACCGTGCTGCTCGGCCTGATCATCCAGCAGCTCACCGGCATGAGCGCCGCCGATGCGATCCGGACGCGGCTGTTCGCGCCGCTCGGCCTGACCGAAACCGCCCTGCCGCCGCAGGACCACACGGCGCTGCCCGCGCCGTCGCCGCAGGGCTATCAATGGGGCACCAATACCGAGACGATCGACAGCGACGCGCTGTCCCCGGCACGCCAGGCGGCCGCGAAAAACGGCACGCTGCAGCCCGCCAACGTGACGACCGTCAATACGTCGTGGGCATGGACGGCCGGTTCCGGCATCTCGACCGCGACCGAACTGGGTGCGTACGTGCAGCGCATGGTCGGCGGCGGCTACCTGAACGCCGACCTGCAGGCGCAACGGCTCGCGAGTTGCACGCCGATCGATCCGTCGAATCCCGCATCGGCCAGCTACTGCATGGGGCTCGCGAAGTTCGGTACGTTCTACGGACACACCGGTGAAATACCGGGCTTCAATACGTTCGCCGGCTACGACCCGGCGACGAAGACGACGATCGTCACGTGGGCGAACACGGGGGCCGGCCCCGACGGACGCGCACCGGCCAACGAGATCGCGCGAATCATCATGGCCGAGCTCAGCAAGGCATCGGACGTGCCGAGCAAGGGGCGGCCGTGACGCGCCGGCGCCCGCAATCGCGGGCGGCCTATTTCACCGCCTGAGCCGCCTGCGCCGCCGGCGTGAAGCTGCACTTCGGATCGTTCTTGCCCCGCGCCGAACAACATTCGAGCAGGTCGCTCACCGACTTCGCGTTCGCCGCATTCCATTCGTAGAGGCTCTTGTTATTGTCGATCGGCATCCAGTGCGTGAGCGGATACCGGCTCGCGCGCGCGTTGCTGCCCTTCGGCGGCGGCAGCATTCCGGCGGCGAGCGGCACGTAGATCTTGCAGCTGTTCTGATCGCCGATCCGGTGACAGCCGATGCAGGTATTGCCGGGCGTGCTGATCGCATGCGAGGTCCACGACGCGAAGTCGGCGCCGAGATTCACGTACTTGCCCCAAGGATCGGTCGGCACCTTGTTCCATACCTGCCCGATCCACGGGCTGTACATGACCGGGCTCGCGTCGTGACACGACACGCAGCGCTTCGTCGCGGTCGCGGCCGGCTTCCACCAGAACTCGGCCGCGGACGGATGGCCGGGCGGCGGTGTCGTCTCGTTCGGCGGCGGCACGCGCGCCGCGTTCATGCCGGCCGTGCCGCCCTTCTCCGCATGAAACCAGCAGGTCTTGCCGTTGCCCGCATGGTGCAGCACGATGTCGACTTCGTCGTAATACGGGCTACGGTTCGCGCGGATCTGCTTGCGACGGCAAAACGCCGAGATCTGCGTGTCGCCGTGGGACAGGTCGAGGATCTTCGAGTATGGCGTGCACTGACCGGACGTCGGCGCGTCATACGGCAGCAGCGCCGGGCGATCGCACGTCATGTGCGCCGCATAGCGCGCGGGCACGCGGCCGTTGACGGTGATCGGCACATCGGTGCCGGCGTTGCAGTCGAACGCGGGAATCTCGCCGATTTCGTCGGTGCACTGCTGCGCATACGCATGCAGCGACGCATCGGCGTTTTCCGCCGCGAGCGCGCCCGACGCGCCGGGCGCCGCCTGCACGGCCAGCAGCATCGCCAGCGCGGCGACGCGGGTTCTCGTCGTCATGCCGCCCCCTTCGTGTAGCGCAGCGCCACCTTGCGAATGGCCTCGATGTACTTGACGTAGCCGGTGCAACGGCAGATGTTGCCGCCGACCCAGGTTTCGATCATCGTGTCCAGATCGCGCTCGTGCACCGGCTGCGCGCGCAGATGGTCGAGCATCGCGGTCGCGGCCATCAGGAAGCCCGACGCGCAGTAGCCGCACTGGAACGCGAACGACTCGAGAAAGCTCTGCTGCAGGGGCGACAGCGCGCCGCCCTGCGCGAGCCCTTCAATCGTGTACACGTGCATGTTCGCCATCGCGCTGACCGGCGTCGAGCACGACAGCGTCTTTTCCATCGGCGCATCGGGCGTGTTACGCACGCCGACCGTGCACGCGCGGCACACGCCGATGCCGCAGCACAGCTTCGTGCCCGTCAGGTCCCGCCGCTCGTGCAGGAAGTCGATGAGGTTCATGTCGCCGTCGGCGGCGTCTGCTTCGACGGGCTTGCCGTTGATGGTCATCCGGACCGGATTGCTCATTGCAGTGCCTCCCGAATCTTCTCAGGCGTCACGGGCGTCACCCGGAACCGCCGCCCCGTCGCCATCGCGAGCGCATTGAGCAGCGCCGGCGCGATCGGACACATCACCGCTTCCGCGATGCCGCGCGCATTGGCCGGATCGCCGGCCGGCGGCGGCAATGCGATCAGCTCCTGCACGGGAATGTCCGGCAGCCGCGTGACCTCGTAGCGATCGAGATTCCAGCGGCCGCCGCCCGGCCCGTCCGGCCCCAGCGGGCAGGTTTCGGTCAGCACGTTGCCGATCCCCATCGCGACCGCGCCCTGCGACTGCCCTTCGACGAGTTCCGGCGACAACTGCCGGCCGACGCTCACGGCCGTCACCACGCGTTCGACCTTCACGCGCCCTGTCGCCGGATCGACCGCCACCGCGACGAGCGTCGCCGACGGCGCATAGGTCGTCCGCCCGTAGAGTGACGTGTTGACCGGCGGCGGCTGCAGCACGCGCTGCAGCGGCGCGAGACGATACGGGTCGAGGCCGACCGCCACGTAGTCGTAGTCGATCTGCGCGCTGCCGGACGCGAACGGATAGGTGCCCTTCCAGAAGTAGCCGGCATAGCTCGCATGCACGGCCGCCACCGTCTGCAGGCCCAGCTTCCCGATCGTGCCGAGCAGCGCCGGCCACGAAATCGGCGCGAGGCCGTTCGCGACGAGCGTGCGATCGACCCAGCGCACGTCCGAGGCCCGCACGTTCACGCCCCACCTTGCGCGCGCGGCCGGCAGCACGCTCTGCAGAAACAGCGCCTGCGCGGCCCCCTTCACCGCGTGGTATTGATGGAACGCGCCGAGGCACGCGCTCGACGAACCGTAGTTGTAGCGCACCCAATTCGGCGCGCTCGACGGGCTCTTCGTGGTGAGCCCGAGCGCGTTGAACGGCGCGATCTCGCTCATCGCAATCGTTTGCGCGTTCTGCCCGAGAAATTCAGCCGGTGCGAGACCCAGCGTCGTGGCCGCGCCGTTGCCCATGTCGGTGTACGGCGTGATCACGCGCAGGTTGCCGTCGGGCAGGATCTGCACCATCCCGAACATCCCGTCTCCGGACGTGCCGTACGCCTCGTTCGCCATCGCGAGACCCACGCCATACCGGAGGTTGCGCGCGTTGCGCTCGGCACGCGTGTGCTCGCGCTCGAGCCATAGCGGATGACGCTCGAGCCGGTCGAGCAGCGCGTCGAGTTGCAGGTCGAACAGGATCGGCGCACCCGTGATCGCGCGGCCCTTGCCGGGACCGGGCGCCTTGCCGAGCAGATTGACGCGCCGGATCTCGAACGGCGACAGCCCGAGCTGGCGCGCGGCCTCGTCCATCAGCGTCTCGATCGCCATGAACGCCTGCGGGCCGCCGAAGCCGCGCTGCGATCCGCCGAACACTTCCCGCGTGTAGGTCGATGCGGCCTGCGCGCGTGCGCGCGGGATCTCGTAGCAGCTCATCGCGCTCAACGCGGCAAGCTGCGCGACGTACGGCGACAGGTTCTTCTTGCCGCCGCCGTTCAACAGGAAGTCGCAGGTGATCGCTTCGAGCTTGCCGCGACGGTCGAACCACAGCGATTCGGAAAACTGCGTCTCGCAGCGTTTCAGGCCAACCTGGAATTGTTCGTAGCGCGACTGCTGCCAGCGCAGCGCGCCCTTCGCGAACGGCGCCGCCAGCGCCAGATACAGCGGGAAATACGACTTGTCGCGTCCGCCGAAGCCGCCGCCCGGGTAGCACGCGATCACATGCGCCTCCTTGACCGCGATGTCGCTGCCGTCGAACAGCGCGCACGCGCCGGTCGCATCGTCGTTCGCCGACTGCGTGCCGAGCACGAGGCTCATTCTCGCGGCGGACGCGTCGTACCAGGCGAGTCCCGACTCGGGCTCCATGAACATCGGATCGATCGCCGGCGTCTGGAAGCCGTCGTCGCCGGTCGCGCGAACGCCGATCCACGCGCCGGCGGCCGCCTGGCGGGCAATCGTCGCGTCGATGTTGGCGACTGCGGCCTCGCGTTCCTCCAGGTACTTCGCGCTCGGCTTGCCGTTGCTGTCGGTCTGGTAATTGTCGACGTAGTTGAACCGTCGTTCGTCGTCGCGCACGTAGACGGTCACGGGCAGATACGGCACGACCGGTGCGGCCGCGCCCGGGCCGGTCGACGCGCCGTAGCGGATCACGCCGCGATTGAAGTCGAGCAGCTTCTTCGCGCGGCGATAGACGTCGAAGTTCTCGAAGATCAGCAGCGCGGCCGGTTGTCCGTAGCAGTCCGCCGGATGCCCGGGCCGCGCGAGCCAGTAGATGTCCTGGTTCGCGATCGGATCGGGTTCGGGCGCAAGCGGAATCCGGCGCGCGCTCAGCAACGCGCTGTCGACGATCGCGACCGGTCGCAGTTCAGGCGGCAGCACGCCGAGATCGTAGCCTTGGTACACGGCGTCGACCCGGTCGCAGCGCAACGCATAGAGCCAGTTTTCCCGCTGCGGCCAGCCGACGAAGTCGCGGGCCTTGAAATCGCGCGCGTAGATCTTCTGGCCCGTGACCTTCGGCATGCCGTCGATGCGCCAGCGCGCCTTGCCGGGCACCGGCGCCCAGTTCGGGCCGTTCGCATCGGCCTGCGTGTCGCCCGCGGCGAGCACGACAGCCGGCAAATGGGTGACCGAAACGGCCACGACGGCGCCGCTACCGGCGAGCTTCAGAAACGTCCGGCGTGTCACAGGCACATGGATGGCCATGCTGCGTCCCTCGTTCGAATTGTTATGTCGGTCCGTCGACTGCGCGACGCGCGTCGCCACGCCGGCTGCGTGGGCGCCGATGCGCAGGTGTCGATGAGAAGATGGTGTACCGGGCGCGGTTGCGTGCGCCGGTTCTCAGGAATCGGGAGGCAGAGGATGCGCGACGATGCCAGGCGGGTTCGCGGGTTCGCGCCACGCGGATGCGCGCCTGCTCGATGAAGCGTCGGACCGCGTGCGTCGCGCTGTGTGTTCGTTCATGATTCCCCCGGCCTTGATCGTGGACGACTGGCCTGTTTTCCGTATCGTCGGGCAGACGCTCGATTTTCAGTTGTCGTGTTCGATATATCGGGCACGCAGGTCAATCGCCCGTGCGCACCGTCGTTCGAGCCTGATTTTGAATAATCGTAGGAATTCGAAACGGGAATTTCAAGGGGATTTTCGAGCGGCACGAGCGGTGCGCACCGGCCTCTCGCGGCGCCGCCCGGGGGAGGAGGAGCCTCCCATGAAGACCTTACCGTGCCGGCCGACCCGTGCCGCCGGGCCGGCACGCCAATCCGTTTCGCGCGGCCACCCGCGCCGCTACTCAGTGTCCGATGCTGGCGAGGGACGGCAGCAGCACGCGATACACGTGAATCATCGCCGGGCCGAGCAACACACACATGAGCGCCGGGAAGATGTTGAAGATCAGCGGGAACAGCAGCTTCAGCGCGATCTTCGCGGCCCGTTCCTCGGCGCGCATCCGCCGCCGCGTGCGCAGCATGTCGGACAGCACGCGCAGCGATTCGGCGATGCTCGTGCCGAAGCGGTCGGCCTGGATCAGCATCGCGCAGAACGATTCGATATCTTCGGTGCCGGTGCGCAGCGCGAAATTGCGCAGCGCGGTTTCCTTCGTGAACCCGGAACGCATCTCGAGCAGCAGCAAGTCGAGCTCGCCCGCGACCACTTCGCTGCGAAAGCGCAGTTCCTCGCTCACCCGCATCAGCGCCGCATCGAGCCCGAGCCCGGCTTCGACGCAGACGGTCAGCAAGTCGAGCGCATCCGGGAAATCCTCGAAGATCACCCGCTGACGTGTCGCGATCCGCCGCGAGAGGATCACATTCGGCACGTAGTAGCCGATCCCGGCGAGCGCGACGAGAATGAACGACAGCAGCATGCGCTGATCCGCGAGCCGCGTCGTGGCGAGCGCCAGCAGCGCCGCGCCAGGCAGCGCCAGCGCGAGCACCGTCTTCGCTGCGAAGTAAAGCGCGCCCGCGTTCGGATTGCGCCAGCCGGCATTCATCAGCCGGATCCGCAGCGGGGAATTCTCCCAGCCCTCTTGCGGCACCGACAGCCGGGAGATCGGTTGCGACAGCTCGACGAATTTCGCGATCCAGCGCGACGTTTGCCCGTCGCCGCCGTCCGCACCGCCGCCGATGCCCACACTTGCACCGCTCGCCTGTTGAATCCGGCGCTCGATGTTGCGCGGCGCAAACAGCAGCATCGCGACCAGCACGCCGCCGGCGACGAAGATGAACAAGCCGGCCAGCATCACGGTATGTATTACGCTCAGGTTTTGCATGACAGCCTCGAATCGGTTCGTGAAGCCTGAGACACGCGTCAGACGCGAATCCGGATGATGCGGCGAATCCACAGCAGGCCGAGCGCCATCGACCCCAGCATCGCGCCGACCATCTTGATGCCGGCCGGATCCTGCCAGAGCACCGACAGAAACTCGCGGTTCAACATTGCCATCATGGCCGCGGTCCCGAACGGCAGCAGCCCGAGGATCCAGGCCGACAGCCGCCCTTCCGCCGACAGCACGCGGACCTTGTCGAACAGCTTGAAGCGCTCGCGCACCAGCGACGCGATGCTGTCGAGCAGCTCGGCCAGGTTGCCGCCGGTCTCGCGCTGGATCAGCACCGCGATCACGAAGTAGCGCAGGTCGTGGGCCGGCACGCGCGTCGCGAGGTTCACCAGCGCATCGTGCAGCGACACACCGTAGTTGATCTCGTCGAACGTGATCCGGAATTCACCGCCCATCGGATCGGGAAACTCCTCGCCGACCATCCCGAGCGCGCTCGAGAACGAATGGCCGGAGCGCAACGCGCGCGCGATCATGTCGCAGATATCCGGCAGCTGGCGCTCGAGCTTGACCATCCGCCGGCTGCGATGCCGCATCACGTACATGGCGGGCAGGCATGCCGTCAGCAGCGCGATCGGCAGCACGACGATCAGCGGCAACGGGGTGACGGCCAGGGCGAGCGCCGCCGTGACCGGCAATACGGCGCTGATCGCGACCAGCTTTGCGACCGTCCAGTCGAGCCCCGACTGCTGCAGCACCAGGTCCAGCGCCTGAATACGCGGCACCCGCATCAGCAGCCGGTCGAACGGCTTCGACTCGTCGAGCATCCGCTTCTTGAGAATCGACAGTCGCTCCTGCTGCACGCTGCCGCCGGCCGACATCGCGCGCAGGCGCGACTCGATCCGGCGTGCCGCCGCACCGTGACGCGCGTTCCACCATTGATAGACGCCCTCGATCGCGAGCACGACCGCGACGAAGGTGAGAATCACAAAACCGTAATAGATCGAGTCCATGAGGCCTCCCCGGAATCAGACGATGGCGCGTCGTCACTTCGTCTCGTAACGCTGCGCCGGGTCGTACAGCGAATCCGGCAGGTTGATGCCGAACGCCTGCAGACGCTCGGCGAACTTCGGCCGCACGCCGGTCGCGCAGAAGTGTCCGCGCACCGTACCGTCGCGATCCATGCCGGTGCGCTTGAACGTGAAGATCTCCTGCATGTTGATGATGTCGCCTTCCATCCCGGTCAGCTCCTGGATGCTGACGATCTTGCGCTTGCCGTCGGTGAGCCGCGTCGCTTGGACCACCACCGAGATCGCCGACGCGATCTGCTGGCGCATCGTCTTCGGCGGCAGCGTCAGGCCGCCGACGCTGATCATGTTCTCGAGCCGCGTGAGCGCATCGCGCGGCGTGTTCGCGTGGATCGTCGCGAGCGAGCCTTCGTGGCCGGTGTTCATCGCATTGAGCATGTCGAGCGCTTCCGCGCCGCGCACTTCGCCGAGAATGATCCGGTCCGGCCGCATCCGCAGCGCGTTGCGCACGAGTGTGCGTTGCGTGATCTCGCCCTTGCCCTCGATGTTCGGCGGCCGCGTTTCGAGCCGCAGCACGTGCGGTTGCTGCAGTTGCAGCTCGGCCGCATCCTCGATCGTCACGATCCGCTCCGAGCGTGGAATGAAGCCCGACAGGATGTTGAGCAGCGTCGTCTTGCCGCTGCCGGTGCCACCCGACACGAGCACGTTCACTTTCGCGTGGGCCAGCGCGTCGAGCAGTTCCGCCATCGGCGGCGTGAGGCTCTGGTAGCTCACGAGGTCGTCCATCTTCAGCGGGTTGACCGCGAAGCGCCGGATCGACATCAGCGGCCCGTCGATCGCCGACGGCGGAATGATCGCGTTCACGCGCGAGCCGTCCGGCAGGCGCGCATCGACCATCGGGGTCGATTCGTCGATGCGCCGCCCGACCCGCGACACGATCTTCTCGATCACCTTCATCAGGTGCGCGTCGTCGTAGAACGTCACGTCGGTCAGCTCGAGCTGGCCGCTGCGCTCGACGTAGACTTGCCGGTACGTGTTCACGAGGATGTCGGAGATGCCGGGGTCGCGCAGCAACGACTCGAGCGGGCCGAAACCGAACATTTCGTCGTACACGTCGATCGCGAGCTGGCGCCGCTCGATGTCGTTCGCGAGCAGCCGCTCCTCGTCGAGAATGCGCGAGATCAGCGACGAGATTTCCTGCCGGACCTGTTCCTGCGGCAGGCGTGACAGGCGCTCGAGCTCGACGCGATCGAGCACCGTCAGGTGAATTTCACGGCGCAGCTTCTGGTACGCGTCGCGTACCGACGAATGCGCCGCACCTGCCGGTTCGGTGCCCGCCGCCTGCGGCTGCGTCCGGTACAAGGACATCTGTTCGCGCAATGACATGATGGTTTCCCCGAAAGATTCACATGGACTTGAGCTTCGGCGTGGCCTTGCGGCCGAACAGCCGGGACATCAACGGTTCGCTGCTGGACGTGCCGTGCCGCGTGCGCACGTCCCCTTCGACGATCTGCTTCGCGCAGGCCTGCAATGCCCGCGTAACGGCAGCGCTGCGTGCGACGCGCGAGGCCGGATGCCCCAGGTCGAGCGCTTCGCGCACCGTGTCGACGTCGTCGGGTATCGTGCAGCTGGCATGCAGGCCGAGCACTTCCTCGAGTGCGGCACGGGAGCGTTCGCCCGCGCGCGTCATCCGGTTCACCACCAGCCGCAATTGGTCGACCGGGTAGCCGAGCGACACGAGAATCTCCAGCAGCCGGCGGCCCGCGCGCACGTGCGGCATCGCGGGCTGCAGCACGAGATGGATCTGGTCGCTGCGATCCAGCGCGATCATCGACAGCGGATTGATGCTCACGCCGATGTCGAAGATCACGAAGTCGTAGCGCGGCGCCGCGACGCCGAGGATCCATTCGAGCGCATCCTCGCGCATCTCGGCGGCCTTGACCGGGTCGCCCGCGCCCGCCAGCACGTGGAAGGTCGGCGTCACGTGCGCGACGCTCGCGTCGAGAAACGCGCCGTCGAGCCGCTCGATCTGCGCGCAGAGCTGCGGCAGCGTCGACGGCGGCGTCTCGTCGCTGACGAGGAACGCGGCATCCGCGAACTGCTGGTTCAGATCGACCAGCAGCACGCGGCGCTTGTGGGCTTCGGCGATCTCGTACGCGACGTTGCTCGCGGCGAAGCTGGTGCCCGCGCCGCCCTTGCACGACATGAACGACACGAAGCGCGTGTCTCCGCCGTCGCGCCGCGTGCTTTGCGCGGCGGCGCGTTCGAGCGCGCGGGCGAGGGCGGCCGGATCGATCGGCCACTGCAGCACGTCGCGCGCGCCGGCGCGCATCGCGTCCAGCAGCACATGCGGCGCCGCATCCGCGGTCACCAGGATGCCGATCAGGCACGGGTGCAGCCGGCAGATCCGCTCGATCGCCGACAGCTCGGCCGCATCGGTCAATGCGCCGTCGATCAGAAGGATATCGAATGAATCGAGTCCATCGGTGCGATGCTCGATCTGGGACGGCCGACCGTGCGCACGTGTCACGCGATAGTGTCCGCTGTCGGTGACCAGACGCGCGATCTGCATGAGCCGGGCGGTATCGTCGGCGGCTACGAGGATATTGATCATGACTGTGCCTCGTCGGTTCGTTATTGACAGGCGCTTCCGCCCGTCGAGGAGTTCAGGCTTTCCCGCGACAGCGTCGTGGTGAAGGACGGCATCGTGATCGCAATGTTCGCGATCGGGATCATCGTGTTGACGGTGACATTGCTGATGCTGACGGTCACGAACGAGCAGGAGCTCACGTCGCAGCCTGACGGCGAGTAGCTCACCGATACGTTCGAGTCGGCCAGGATCGGCAGCAGCGACTTCACGCGCTTCACGACGCCGGCGGCGTTCACGTCGCAGACGATCGCCGTGCGGGCGCCGAGCCGGATGGCCTCGCTCGCCGTGTTCCAGTAAAACAGCACGCGCCCGAATTCGAAGATGCCGATCAGCAGCATGATCAGGATCGACGCGATCAGCGCGAATTCGACGATCGTGGAGCCGCGTTGGGCGCGACGGCGCGACGGCGGAGCGGGACGCGGATTCATGACACTTGCCTCATCACGGTGACGATGTTGCCGAAGGTGATCGACGACAGCCCCGGGTAGGCCGGAATCGGCTGGTAGTGATAGCCCTTCACCTTCACTTCGACCAGGTTGATGCTGCCGGTCGCCGTGCCGCTTGGCGCGTTGTTGGTCGAGTCGTAGGTCGGCAGGTTCGCGAACTGCGACGGGTCGGACGCGTCGGCGCAATCGCTCGAATGCGTGGCGTCGCAGACGATCACCATCGACGTCGTGAGCCCCGGCACCAGCTCGGTGCCGGCGGAGCCGCACGTGGTGCTGCCGTACACGACGAGGCACTGCGCCGCCGCGAGCGGATACGCGCTGTCGTTCGGCAGGAACACCGACAGGTAGCGCGCCGCATTGCGCGTCGCCTTGGTGAGCGTCTCGTACTGGTAGATCGCGCGGCCGAACTCGGCCACGCCGGTCGCGAGCACGATCATCGGCATCAGCACGAGTGCAAATTCGACCGCGGCGACACCGCGCATGCGTGACCGGCGAATCGGGAGCCTTTTCATGATCGTGTGTCCTCTATTGAACGAGCATCGGTACCTTGATACCGACCGAGCTGCCGCTGCCCGGCAGGCCGTGCGTCGCGCACGGCGTGGTGCCGGAGGCCGTGGAGCCGAGGTATTCGAGGTGGGCCACGACCCCGCCGGCTCCCGGGCTGAACGGCAGCGGATCGAGCATCAGCACGCAGTCCCATTGCGTGACGTGCACCTTGCCGCTTGCTCCCGACAGCGTCGAACAGTCGCCCTCGGGAGCCAGCGCGACCCGGCGGTCGCCGCCATACGTCTGGTAGTTGCTGGCCGTGACGGTCCCGTTGGTCGAGATGCCGCTGCCGGTGGGCGGCGTGCCGTCGCCCTGGTAGGCCTTGAAGCTCGCGCGATCGAGCACGAACTGCGTGTACGCGTCGCCGACGATGCCCGGGGTTCCCGGCGGCCCGTAGTTCGGGCCGACATACGCATAGCCGGTGAAGTCAGGCTGGCCGCTCGAGCCGTTGGCGCCGTTCGTGTAGATGCCGAAGCGGGTGTTCCAGGCACGCAGCGACGCGGACTTCAGGCCCGTCGAGCCGAGGTCCGGCGGCGACGTGATGTTGCAGGTGTTGCCGGACAGTTCGCTGGCGATGGTCGGCTCGTTCGTCGAGCCATCGAGCGCCGCCCAGCCGAAGTTGCCGGGCCCGTACGTCGTCGACGAGCCGGACGGCGACGAGATCCAGTCGCCGACCTTGTACGGCGCGGAGGACGCCGGCTTGCACACGAACACCGGAATCGCGCAGGTGGTCTGCCCGGCCCCGACCGTGGCGATCGCGCTGGCTGCGACCTGCGCCGCGTTCGCGACCTGCAGGCCGGGAATCGTGTTGAGCACCTCGATGAACCAGTGCGCGATGTTGCTCAACTGCGCGGTGCACTTCACGTACTTGACGTTCGCCGGTGTGGCGACCGCCGTCTTGGTCAGGAACGGATTGGTCAGCGAATCGCTGAACGTGACGTTCGAATCCGTCTGCATCTGCACCGCGTTCTGCTGGAAGAACGCGAAATTCGCGTGGCCGGCGGCGATGCCGTCGGCTTCCGCGACCTGCAGGCTGATGGCCGACGTAAGGTCGCGCGCAGCGGACAGCGCGCAGGCATCGGCGCTGTTCTGCAGTTCGCTGCGCGTGACGTACAGCTTGCCGAGGTCCAGCGCGAGTCCGACGAACCCGATCATCACCGCCAGTGCGAGACCGACGATGATTGCGACGGCGCCTTGCTGACGATGCAGACCGCGACGCGTGAGCTTCGGATGACGAGCTGCGCTGGACATGGCGTTCTCCCTGAGCGTGCCTGTGTTATTGCGCCGACTTGCCGATGCCGATCACGAATGCATTGGCTTTCGGCTCGGGTTGCTTGAACGACTTGTCGTAGTTGTCGAGCGCGGACGCGGCGGCGCGGCCATCGACCCCCGGGTGCGTTGCCGCGTGTTCCCCGGCATGCGGATCGATGATCTGGGCCTGCGTGACGGCGCGGACCGAGTCGCCGAAGCGGCTGTCCCACACCGGGCTCGACGACATGCAGCCGGCAAGCGCGAACGCGAGCGGGACGGCGAGCGCCGCGCGGCGCACGAATACGAGGTAGGCGGATTTCATGAGCTTCCCCTTGGATAGCTTCAACGATCGGTGGACTGGGGTGCCGCGCTCGCCCGCGCGATCTGCGCATGGGCGGCCGGCACGCTGGGCGTCGGACGCGGCGCAGGTTTCGCCGGCGTGGCGGAGCCGGCCGCCGCGAGGCGCGCGGCGGTGGCTTCGATCCGCGCGATCCGCGCCGCACCGGCCGCATCGGCCTGCGGTTGCGCGGGCGCTTGCGGCTGCGGCCGCGCGGCGGGCGCCGGCTCGGCGTTCACCGCCCCCGCGGCCTCGGCCGTTGCAGCCCCGGCCTTCTCCGGCTGGGCCGGCACCGGCGCCGGTGCCTGGGCAGGCTGCGGCGCACGCGGTGCGGGCAGTGCGGCGGCAGGTGCGACCGGCGCAGCCGATTGCGGCGCCGGAGCCGGTGCCGAAGCCGGCGTCTGCGGTGCCGCGCCGTTCGACGGTTGCATGGTCGCCTTGCGGACACCCTTGCGGCCTTCCATGTTGCCGGTTGCGTACACGTCGACTTCGTTCGGCTTCGAGAAGCTGTCGGTCGGCAACGGCACGTCGGCGGTCTGCAGCGGCCTCACCAGGTGCGGCGTGATCAGGAAGATCAGCTCGGTGCGGTCTTGCTGGAACGACGTGCTGCGGAACAGCGCGCCGAGCACGGGCACCTCGCCGACGCCCGGGATCGCCTTGAGCGCGCCAGTCGCGTTGTCCTTGATCAACCCGCCGATCGCGAACGATTCGCCGTCGCTCATCTGGACCGTCGTCGACGCACGCCGGGTCGTGATCAGCGGCAGGATCGACGTGCCGCCGATGTTCGTCGCGCTCAGCGTGACGCCCGTCTGCGACAGCTCCGACACTTCCGGCGCCACCTTCAGGCTGATCCGGCCGTTCGCGAGCACCGTCGGCGTGAACTTCAGCGCGACGCCGAACTCCTCCTCCTGCAGCGTGATCGACGACGTGCCGTTGCCGCTGCTCTGCGGGATCGGGATGAAGATCTTGCCGCCGGCGAGGAACGTCGCCTCCTGGCCGCTGATCGTCACGAGGTTGGGCTCCGCGAGAATCTTGACGAGGTTGTCGGTGTTCTGCGCATCGGCCGCGACGCTGAACGGCTTGTTGTTCGCCTTGTTGAAGATCCCGGCGCTGGCAACGCCCGCGAGCAGGTTGCTGACGAGCGCACCGCTCCACGAACCGAAGCCGCCCTGGATGTTGAATGCGCTGCCCATCTGGTTGATCAGCGTCTTCGACACTTCGGCGACCTTCACCTCGAGCATCACCTGCTGCGGCGACGTGACGGCCAGCATGTTCAGCACGCCGGCGCCCTTGCCGGCGCCGCCGCCGTCACCGGCGCTGTCGCTGTACGCATGGGCGATCTGCACCGCCTGCTGCGCGGCCTGCGAGTTCGACACGGTGCCCGCGAGCACGATCGTGCCGGCGGCGGTCGACACGTGAATGTCGCGCTCGCCCGGCATCAGCTGCTGCAGCGATGACTGCAGGCCGCCGGCGTCCGCGCCCACCGCCACGTCGATCACGCGGCATGCGCCGCTCCTGCCCTGCACGATCATGTTGGTCGTGCCGACCGACAGCCCGAGGATGTACAGCGTCTGCGGCGACACCATCGTCGCCTGCGCGACGGCCGGATTGCCGATGGTGCGGTTGCGCACCGGCTCCGGCATCGGCACGAGCAGCGACTTGCCGAGCGGCACGCTGACGCTGGTCGCATCACGCACGGCGCCCACGCAGTTCGGTCCGCGCATCGGCGCCGCCGATGCGGCGGCCGCGGTGGCCGGCGCCGGCGCCATGCTGATCGTCATCTGCATCGGCCCCTTCGCGACGGCGGCCGGCGCGCTGGCACCGCCCTTCATCAGCGCAGCCGATTCGACGCCTTCCTGGGCCAGTGCGCTGTACACGGTCAACGTTCCTGCACAGAGGATCGCGGCCATCATCGCGCCCCGGGCGATGCGCGTGCGCACCGGGCCGGTACCTGAATATTGCGGATTGATCTTCATTTCGTCTGATCCCCCGAGTGACCGGCGAGTCGCCGGTTTTTGCCTTGCAAGGCCGCCGTGCCTTGACGGCGGCCGATCTGGTTAATCTGGTTATCTGGATGTGTGCTGCGTTTTCAGAAGCATTCGACGCTGCCGTGCACACCGGTCAGTACACCGACGCAATCGCGGCGCGCTTCCGGTGCGGCGTGCGACGCGACATGCACGCGCACGGTCCGTACGTGCGCGGGTGCCGGTGCGGGCGTCGCGTCGGGTACCGGCGCCTTGCCGAGCAACGTCAGCTTGGTTGCGCCGTCGGTGGTCAGCGTCTTCTGGTCGACCTGGTTGCGCAGCACGAGCGACAGCGTGCCGACGCTGCGCGCGAGATCGAGGCGTTCGGCCTGATCGGGCGTGACTTCGAGCGTCACCGCGTTGACGACCTTCGGTGCGGTGTCGTCGCGGCTGACCTGCTGCGCGACGGCGAGCACGAGGATGTGCTCGAGCACGATCTTCGAGATGCTCTGCCCGTCGGTCTTGCCCTGCTGTTCCTGCGTGTTGACGATCACGTCGACGTAGTTGCCCGGCAGCGCGAAGCCCGCGACGCCGACCACGTCGTTCACGCGCACGGTGATCGCGCGGCTGCCGTCGGCGATCACCGCTGACAATCCGCCCTTCGTGCCGACCGGCGCGAGCTTCGACTCGATCACCGGCTCGCCGCGGGCGAGGCTCGTGCGCACGACGCGCCCTTCGAGCTCCTTCGTGTCGGCGAACGCGCCGGTCGGCACGCTGCCGGACGGCCAGCTCACCATGTGGATCTGGTTCGGCCCGAGCGGCTCGCCCAGGTTCAGGTCGGTGGTCGCCACCGCGACCGACGTGACCGAGCTGCTGGATGTATGCATCAACCAGCGAGACGCGAACACGACCGCGGCAAGCCCCGCGACCATCGCGATGATCAGCATCATGACCGCTCGACTGTTTTTCATGGCAATGCTCCTCAACGAATCGTGAAAGAAACGGCTCAACCGGTTATGTACGTGCGCCCGCCGTGATCGACAGGCGGCGGATGCCCGCCGTCGCGCTCCGGCACCGTGCCGAAATAGCTGGCCCATGCGTCGTACAGCGCGTCGTGCGTCACTTCGGGCGGATCGCCGCGATACCGCGCGCCGGCGGCGACGAGGCGCAGCAGATCCATCGGGAAGCATGCGAGATAGGCCTTGCCGCTCGGCAGGTGCAGCCGGTGCAGCAGATAGTCGAATGCGTCCTGCGCTGGCACCAGCCCGAGCGACACGCATGCGGCATCGAACAGCGCACGGTAGTGGTCGATCGACATCGCGCCGACGTGAAGCTTGGAGCCGAGCCGGCGCAGGAACGCGTCGTCGGCGAACTGCTCCGGTGCCAGGTTGCTCGAGAACACCGGCCAGACGTCGAACGGCAGCACGAGACGATTGCCGGATTCGAGCGTCAGGAAATCGACGCCGCGGTCGAGCGGGCGCAGCCAGCGGTTGAGCAGGTCGCGCGGCTCGACGCGCTGGCGGCCGAGATCGTCGACGATGTACATGCCCATGTTCGCCTTCATGTGCGGCGGCGCCTGATAGAAGCCCGCTCCTTCGTCGCGGCGCAAGTCGAGCTCGTCGAGCGTCAGCTCGCCGCCGGACATCACGACGGGCCGCTCGCACAGACGCCAGCGGCGGTCGGCCGATTGGCCGTCGGCTTGCGACGCCGCATCGACATGCACGATCGGGTCGTAGATCTGGATTACTTCGCCGGCAGCGTAAATGGCGTGCGGCACCGGCACGTGGCCACCCATCAGCGCGCCGAGGCGCTCCGCGAGGAAGGTCTTGCCGCTGCCGGCGGGGCCGTGGATCAGCAGCGGACGGCCGGCGTTGAGCGCGGCGGCCGCCGAATCGAGGACCGCCGTGTCCATGACGACGCCTTCGAATACGGCCCACACGTCGTTCTGGGACACGCGCAGCTTGCGCACCGAATGGTCGGACACGCAGTCGAGATACGCGTCGAGCGTCACCGGCGCGGGGCCGCTGTAGCTGCTGCGCGCACGCTCTTCGAGCGCGAGCACGCGGCCCGCGTCGGTCAGGCGGAACGTCACGTCGAGGTCGGTCTTGCCGCGATGGGTCAGTTCGACCAGATGCTCGCGCACCAGGAACGCGAAGACATCATCGAGCACCGCGAGCGGCAGGCAGTGGCGCTCGATCAGGACACCGTACGACGGGCGACCGAGCACCAGCGTCGACTTCAGCACGAGCCCTGCGACGAACGCCTGGGTCAAGCCGGTTTCCTCGAGCGAGCGCGGCGCCGGCGGCAGCAGCGCGACCGGTTTCGCATGCACCTCCCGCGACGGCGGCGGATACGGCAGGTGTGCAACCTGCGCGTCGCGTTTCGGTTCGGTGGGGATCGTGTTCATGTGCGTTTCATCCTCGTTGCGGGTTCGTCACGCTATACAGACGAAACGAACAGCATGCCCAGCGTGCCGGCGGCAATCGCCACGCCATACGGCAACGCGCCAACCGACGCGACTTCCACGGGGCCGTCGGTTGCCCCTGCATACGCGCCGGTCGAGCTGCGCGCGATCAGCGTCCAGACGTTCGCGCACATCTGGCGCATGCGTCCGCGCAGCAGCGCAAAGCCGATCGCGCCGATCCCGCCGACCAGAAAGGTGGCCAGCACGATGTAGAACGTCATCTGCGCGCCGACCCATGCGCCGATCGCGAGCATCAGCTTCACGTCGCCTGCAGCCATTCCGCGCAGCAGATAGAACGGCAGCAGCAGCCCGAAGCCGGTCGCCGCGCCCGCCAGCCACGCAAGCGCACCTGCCTGGATCCCGTGCAGCGCGCACTGTGCGATCAGCGCGCCGACCAGACCGAGCGCGACGAGCCGGTTCGGAATGCGTCGGCTCGTGATGTCGGTGCTGGCCGCGACGATCGCGAGCAGCGTCACGCACAACGGAACCGGGTAAGGCAGCGGGGCAGGCAACAACATGGCGGACCTCGATTGAACGTAATGTCAGGGATCACTGACCCAGTGCGGTATTGACTGCATCGGTCACGACCGACGCGATCATGTTGTACGTGTCGTCAAGCGAGCCTCCCAGCGTCATTACGCTTGCCAGGACGAGGGTGGCGAACAGCGCCCCGATCAACGCATACTCGATCGACGTCACGCCCTGGTCGTCGCCGATCCATCGCAATACCGATACCGCGCGTTCCCTGGCCCGCATGGCGGCCTCCGATTCGGTCGATCAAGGAGCGGGGGAGGCTCGAGCACTGCACCGGCCGAGCCATCCGCCGTTCATTCCATCCGACATCCGTTGGTGTTGCGTCCGGCCCTGCGCGCGCGACGGATTGGCGACGAACGGGCCGGATCCACCGTTCGCCGCCCCGTCATTCAGAGCGCCGAGTTGAGGTCGTCTGCAATCAAGTTGAAGACGTCGTTGAGGTCTTTGCCGACCAACGTCAGTGCTGCAACGAGGGTGACTGCGATCAGCGCGGCGATCAGGCCGTATTCGATGGCCGTCACGCCTTGTTCGTCTTGGACGAAACCGCGGACCTTCTGGATGAACTTGAACATGGCTCTTCTCCTTTCGCATTACTATGAAAATCCCGTTGTCGGGGATCGACGCAGGGAGCGGGGTACTACCGGCACAACAAATGAATTCGGATGCGGCGCTCAGCGACGCACACGGCAGGGTAAGAGCCTGGCCGCGGGAACGATCGTCGGTGAGCTGATGCGAGTGATGTACATGCGCGCTGCGATCAGGCGAATGGCGCGATCGAGCAGAACGGCGAAACGGCCGCCCCGGGCATGAATACGGATCGAGAGGACGACGCTGACGCGTCGATGTTGCTGCAGGTTTTCTTCGCGGCATGCAAGCCGCGGCGTGCTCCGGTCTTTCATTTTTATTCCCCAAACGCTGTCATGTGATTCTTGTTGCGCGGACGATGCCGTCGCCTATTCGCTCGGTCGACGTTTCCGGCGGTTTTCAAGGCCTGGGCGGCGTATTCCCCGACGCGCCCTCGATCCGTTGCTTTCCGCAGGTGATTCAGTCCGGTTCGGTGAGTCCGTTGCTTGAACCGGTCATTCGTCACATCGTCGACTGTCGTGCGGACCTTGACGCAAAGAGCAGGCCAGCCGGAAAGAAATCTAGGCGCAGCAAGGGTTCGGGCGATTCGCCCACCAGTGGGGCTTCGGCCCGATGCGCGAAATGTTTCAGATTTGATATACACGTGCCGGACGCCGTGACGTGCCGGCGTGAGCGCCGCCGCGCTGTGCAAGGCACCAAAAAATTTTCTCGGGACTTTCCCGAATCCGCGGGGCCGCTCTCCCGACGCCGGTTCCACGACGTGCCGGACCGGCCAAAAACCCGGAATGTTTCAAGCGAGAAACATCATTTGCGCCGGCGCGGGTTTTTCAGACGCAAAAACCCGGTTTTCAGCCGTGTCTCCGCCCAATCGATATTTCACGATTCACCCGCGGTTTGCGTCACGCGATTTTTTCTCCAACAATGCATTCACCGGACAGCGCCATTGAATGCGATTCGCTCCGGATACACGACAACACAAAAAGGCTGCGGCACACCAGGCGGCCTTCACTGCAGACGGGGCATCATGTACACAGCCAATCATGGAGTGCGCTATCGCGCCAAACGCTGTGCTCAATGGCTGACAGCGGACAGGATCATTCCGTACAGCTGCATCATGCTGATGCTCTGTGTTGGCTTCCTGATCACCTGGGGCGCCGTCACGAATACCTTCACGTCGCAGACCGCGGCCCGGCCGGGCGTCGACTTCGCCGTCTTCTGGACCGCATCGCAACTCGTGCTGCAAGGCCATGCCGCCGCGATCTACGATCCGGTCTTCTTCTCCCATGCCGAGGTAGCACGGTTCGGGGCCTATCTGGGTCACCAATCGCTGCCCTGGCTCTATCCGCCGACGATGCTGCTGTTCGTCGCGCCGATTGCCCTCGTGCCTTTCCTGCCCGCGTATTTCCTCTTTTTTGCGGGCAGTCTTTTATGCTATGCGTACGCCGTTCTGCGACTGTCGGGCCTGCGTGCGCACCTGCCCGTTCCACGCGCCGCCGCGCTCGTCGTGCTCGCCTATTCCGGCGTGTTCGCGTCCGTGCTGTATGGGCAGAACAGCATCCTGACCGCCGGTATCGCCGCGCTCGCGCTGCATTTCGTCGGCCCGCGCCCGATCGTCGCCGGCGTGCTGATTGGGCTGCTCGCCATCAAGCCGCAGATGGCGATGGTGTTTCCGTTCGTGCTGATCGCGGCGCGTGCATGGCGCACCTTCGCGGCGGCGGCGCTCACGACCACGCTGTTCGTGGTGGCCGGCATCGCGCTGACCGGAATCAGCTCGCTGACCGGCCTGGCCCACGCGATGTCGATCGTGCGCGGCATGCATTTCACCCTGCCTGCCTACTGGTTCGTTTCACCGACGACGTTCGCGGCGCTGCGGCTCGCGGGTGCATCGATTCCGATCGCGCTCGCCGCGCAAGCCGCCGTCGGACTGCTCGCCATCGCAGCCGCGGTCCATGTCTGGCGCCGCACGACCGACATGCGGCTGTGCGGCGCGGCGCTGGCGGTCGCCGCGCTGTTGACGACACCCTATCTGTGGAGTTACGAACTGGCGTGGCTCGGCATCGCGGTGTTCTGCGTGATCGCTCACGGCCTGGAAGACGGCTGGCTGCCGGGAGATCAGATCGTGATCGTGCTCGCGTGGCTGCTGCCGGTATTCGAGGTGTTCAACCGGATCTCGAAGCTGCCGCAGATCGGCCCGGTCGTGCTGCTCGCCGTCCTGTTCGTCGTCGTGCGTCGCGCAAGCCTTGCGCCGCGGAGCGCACAATGAAGTCGCCGCTCTCCCTCCTGCACGTCGGTTCGGCGGTCGACGCCCATCCCGAACTGCCGATCGCCGGCCCGCGCCGTTTCCCGCATTGGCTCAATCGTGATCGGGTGCGCCTCTATGCGGCAGCGGTATTGTTTGCCGAACTGCTGTTCATGTTCGTGTATCTCGCGCGCGTACATTGGTCGCAAACATCCCTGCCTGAACCCCTGGCACAGGATGTCGCGCCGATCTGGGGCGCCGCGTGGCTCGCCGCGCACGGCCTCGGGATCAACGCGTGGAACCTGCCGTCGCTGTTCGATGTCGAGAAGGTCGCGCTCCCGCTGATGAACGCCAGGAACGGCTCGCTGCCGTGGCTCTACCCGCCCACGATGCTGATGTTCGTGCTGCCGCTCGGCTGGCTGCCGTACATGTTCGCGCTGGTGCTGTGGCTGGGCGCCACCTACGCGCTGTTCGTGACGACGATCCGCGCAACCGTACAGCGCGAGGGCGCGCTGCTCTGCGCGCTCGCGTTCCCCGGCGCGTTTCTCGCAGTGATCGTCGGGCAGACAAGCCTGCTCACCGCGACGCTCGCCGGCGTCGGGCTGCTCACGCTGAACCGCCGCCCCGTCATCGCCGGCATCTGCTTCGGTTTGCTGACGATGAAGCCGCAGATGGCGATCCTGTTCCCGCTCGCGCTGCTGTGCGCCGGACAATGGCGTGCGCTGGCCGCATGGGTCGCGACGATCGCCAGCGGCTTCGCGCTGTCGACACTGATGTTCGGCTTCGACGCCTGGGTCGCATTCGCGCACGGCTTGCACGCCGCATACCAGATCGTCGGCGCCGGCCACGCCAAGCTCGCACGCATGCCGACCGTGTTCGCACTCGCCACGATGGCCGGCTGGCCCGCCGCCGTCGCGCGCGTGCTGCAGTTGCTGTCGGCCGCGACCGCCGCGATCGCCGTCGTGTACGCGTGGCGCGGCGCGTGTTCGTATGCGCTGCGCGCGGCGACCCTCGCGTGCGCGTGCCTGATCGTCAGCCCTTATCTGTACGACTACGACCTGACCTGGTACGGCCTCGTGATCGCCTGGTACGCACGCTATGCGTGGACGCACGGCTGGCGGCGCTTCGATCGTGAATGGCTGCTGCTGATGTGGGTGATGCCGCTCGCCGGCCTGCTGGTCGTGCCGCACCTGTCGTTCCAGTTCATGCCGCTCGTCACGCTCGCATCGCTGGCGCTGCTCGTCGCCCGGATTGCACAGGAAAGACACGACGCACCGTCGATGCCCGACGCGCGCGACCACTCGACCGAGACCGGTTTCACGCATCCGGTCCGATCGCATCACCGCCCGGCGCACGGACTGCGCCGCATCGGCCGCGCGAGCTTCCGCGCCGATCGCTGACACGTGACTACAGGGGAACCATCATGCGCGAATCACTCTACACACCACTCGTCTCGCTGGTCGTGCCGTTCTACAACGAAGGCGAAGCCGTCGAACGCTTCTTCGACGTCGTGATTCCGTTGATGGCCGGCCTCGACGCGATCCGCTTCGAGATCGTCTGCGTCAACGACGGCAGCCGCGACGACACGCTCGAACGCCTCATCCGGATCAGCATGAGCGACCGCCGCGTGCGCGTCATCGATCTCACGCGCAACTTCGGCAAGGAAGCGGCGCTGACGGCCGGCCTCGACGAAGCCGCCGGCGACGCCGTGATCCCGCTCGACGCCGACCTGCAGGATCCGCCGAGCCTGATTCCGGTGATGCTCGAGCACTGGCGCGACGGGGTGGAAGTCGTCGCCGCGAAGCGCAGCAACCGCGCCTGCGATTCGTTCGCGAAGCGCACCGCCGCCTCGATCTACTACCGCGTCCACAACCTGCTATCGGACGTGAAGCTGCCGGAGAACGTCGGCGATTTCCGGCTGATGGATCGCAAGGTCGTGAACGCGCTGCGCAGCCTGCCGGAGCGGCATCGCTTCATGAAGGGGCTGTTCGCATGGGTCGGCTACCGGACCGTGATCATCGAGTACCAGCGCGAAGCGCGCAGCGCCGGGCACTCGAAGTTCTCCGGATGGAAGCTGTGGAACTTCGCGCTCGAGGGGATCACGAGCTTCAGCACCGTGCCGCTGCGCAGCTGGACCTATATCGGCCTGGGCATCGCCGCGCTCTCCTTCCTGTACGGCGCGTTCATCGTGGGTCGTACGCTGCTGTTCGGCAACCCGGTGCTCGGCTACGCGTCGCTGCTGTCGGTCACGCTGTTCATCGGCGGGATCGAGCTCATCGGCATCGGCGTGGTCGGCGAGTATATCGGGCGCATCTACGACGAGTCGAAGCAACGTCCCGTCTATCTGATTCGTCGCCGCTACGAGGCGCACGCCAAGGTGATCGAGCTGCCGGTCGCGCGCGATGCGCGCCGCACGGCCGCACGCCGCCGCGTCCAGCCGGCCCGCGTGCGGGTCGGCTCGCGCTGACCGGCGGAGATCGCGATGTTCGAACTGCTCTGCGCGGAGCGCGTGCGACTCGCGCGCTTCGGCCTGTCCGGGCTTTGCTCGACCGCGCTGCACGTGCTGGTCGCATCCGCGATGTATGCGCTGTTCGATGCGACGCAGGTGTTCGCGAACGCCGTCGCGTTCGTATGCGCGACGGCGTTCTCGTATCTCGCGAATACGCTGTGGAGCTTCTCGTCGACGGTGCAGTCGCGCAATCTGGTGCGCTATCTGACGGTCGCGCTGGCCGGATTCGTCGAAACGATGCTGCTCGCGCGCGCCGCCGAACTGCTCGACGTGCCGCGCGGCTGGGCCATCGTCGCGATCGCGCTGCTGATCCCGCCGACGATGTTCGTGATGCATCGGGTGTGGACGTATCGGTAAGATTTACGGTGGCGACAGCCGGGATAGGCGCGCGGGATATCCCACTGCGCTTCGTCAGTCCGGACGAAACGGTATCGTCGATCGCTGCCGCGAAAACCTCGCGCGGCACGGCGGCACCGATGCCCAGCCCCACGACAGGGTCGAAGCATTCATCGATCCGTCACGAAACCATCGCACCCGATTCGAGCGGCGCCTGCTAGCATGCCGGGTGGCCCGTCTGAATCGCGACCTGGCTGTAATGATGTCGCATGGCATGGCATTTACTTCGCCACCCGCCTTCGTGTTCGGCCCTGCGCGACCGCTGCGACGCGGCCCCTTCCCGCAAGCACGAATCGTGCTCTGCCCGCATTCGACTTCCATCCGACGGCCGGCCGCGCCGCAAGCTGTGGCGCGCGCCGCCGGCACGAGATTCGTCCATGCCCAGGAAAAAAACCAGCCTCTGGCTACGGCCATTCGACCTGTTTTCCGCCGCGACGAGCACGCGACCGAAACGCAAGACAGCCAAACCGGCGGCGTCGGCCAAACGCGCCGCCACTGTACGGACCCCGCGCCGCACCCGCGCGCCGGCGCCGGCCGCCCATCCGTCGCCGCGCCACGCACCGGGCACCTGGCTGCGTTCGTTTCATTCCGCGCGCCCGACCGCCGGCCGCCTCGTCAACCATCTGGCGTACGCGCTGTACCTGCCCGCCGCCCCGGTAACGACCACGAGCATGCCGGTCGTCGTCATGCTGCACGGCTGCAAGCAGACCGCCGAGTCGTTCGCCGCGGGCACGCGCATATGCCGCGTCGCGGAGCGTGCCGGGTTTGCCGTGCTGTTCCCCGAACAGGCGAAGACCGCGCACGCGCATCGCTGCTGGAACTGGCATGGCGATGCGTCGCAATCGGAGCTTCCGTCGGTCGCGTCGCTGATCGACGCGATCGTGCAGGAGCGCGGGTTCGACCGCGACCGGATCTATCTGGCCGGCATGTCGGCCGGCGCCGGGCTGGCCGCGCAACTGGCGATCGCGTATCCCGAGCTGTTCGCGGCCGTCGGCCTGCATTCCGGCCCGGCCATCGCGCCGCCGTTGTCGACGATGGCCGCGATGAGCCTGATGCGCCGCGGCCTGCGCGACGACCCGATACACGTGGTCGACGCATGCGTCGACGTGCGCGCGTATCCGGGCATGCCCGCGCTCGTCATGCATGGCGGGCTCGACACGGTCGTCGCCGAACAGAACGCGCTGCAGCTCGGCGTCGCGTTCGCGCGGATCAATCGGCTCGTCGACGAACACGGTGAACTGCGCGTCGGCGAGCGGCACACCTACGTGCATGACGACGCGGATTACACGGACTATCTGCGCGGCGGCCGGGTGATCGTCCGTGTCTGCATCGTGCGCCGCCTCGCACACGCGTGGAGCGGCGGCGATCCGCGTGAAGCGTTCCACTCCGCGACGGGGCCGGACGCCACCGCGATGTTCTGGAATTTCTTTCGAAGGCGGCGGCACAAGCGGTAGCGGCGACGACGCCCCGTCCCGCGCTCACGCGCGCTGCCCGACTGCCGCCGTCTCGCTCATGCTCTCGCTCTCGCTCTCGCTCGCGCTCGCGCTCGTCTCTGCGCGCCGGATCGGCAGCCGAATGCGGAAGGTGGTACCGCGCCCCGGCTCGCTCGTCACGTCGATTGCGCCGCGGTGGCGCTCGACGATGCCGTGCGACACCGACAAGCCGAGCCCCGTGCCCTGCCCGACCGGCTTCGTCGTGAAGAACGGATCGAAGATCCGCCGCACGATGTCGGGCGTCATGCCGGTGCCGGTGTCGCTGATCGCGATCGACACCTGTTCGTCGTCGCTCGACGTACGGATCGTGATCACGCCGCGCTCGGGAATCGCGTGCGCCGCGTTGACGAGCAGGTTCATGAACACCTGGTTCAATTGCGACGGCAGGCATTCGACGGGCGGCAGGTCACCGTACTCGCGCACGATGTCGGCCTTGTACTTGAGTTCGTTGTGGACGACGTTGAGCGTGCTCTCGAGGCCCGCGTGGATGTCGGCGACGCACCATTCTCCGCTGCCCGGCCGCGAGAAGTCACGCAGGTCCTGCACGATCCGCCGCACCCGCAGCGCGCCGTCGATCGACTCGTCGATCAGCGTCGCGATCTCGTCGCGCACGTAGTCCAGATCGGCGGCGCGCCCCATCGCGGCCAGCGCGTCGCGTTGGGCGGGTTCCAGCTGCGGCAGCGCGGCCTCGTGCGCGGCGATCACGTCGAGCAGGCTGCGCACCCACGTCTTCAGCGTGTTGAGGTTCGCGCTGATGAAGCCGACCGGATTGTTGATCTCGTGTGCGACGCCGGCCGCGAGCTGGCCGATCGATGCGAGTTTTTCCGACTGCAGCAGCTGCACGTGCGTTTCCTCGAGCGCGCGCAGCAGGCGTCGCTGTTCGTCCTTCTCCTGCTCGAGCCGGATCTGCGCCGCCTTGCGCTCGTCGATCTCGGTCGCCATGTTTTCGCGGGTGCGCTGCAGCATCGCCGTCGTCTGCTCGTAGCGTCGCAACGCCGTTTCGAGTTCCGCGGTCCGCACGCGCACCAGCCGCTCGAGCGTATCCGTCATCCCGCGCAGAAAGGTTGTCCGCGCATCGAAACGGGACACCAGCAGCGTGACGATCAGCGTCGCCGTCGTGAACAGCGCGATCGTCGTCGCAAGCCACGGCCCATCGATCCCGTTCGCCGCGCCGCATCGCGCATCCAGCGCGAAATGCGCGGCCGCCATCGCCGTGTAGTGCATGCCCGTGATGGCGATGCCCATGATCAGCGCCGCCCCGATGCGCAGCGCGGTCGCATGGCGCGCCTGTTGCACGCGCAGCGCCTGCGCCATCCAGAGCGCGGCGGTCGACGCGATCACCGCGATGCCGATCGACGCCGCGAACAGCACGGGATCGTAGCGAATGCCCGGCGCCATGCGCATTGCGGCCATCCCCGTGTAATGCATCCCGACGATCCCGGCGCCCATCAGCGCGCCGCCCGCGAGCAGGCGCCGGCGGCTCAACCGTGCACGCGTGACGATGTTCAGCGCGAAATACGACACGAGCACCGCGATGACGAGCGACGCGACGGTATCCGGCAGCGCATAGCCGAGCGGGATCGGCAGCGACAGCGCCAGCATGCCGACGAAATGCATCGACCAGATGCCGGTGCCCATCGCGGCCGCGCCGCCGCCCAGCCATGCGCGCTTGAGCTTCGGGTTGTCGAGCAGCGAAATGAACGCGGCCAGGTCGAGCGCCGTATAGGAGGCCAGCGTCGCGATGACGAGCGACAGCAGGACAAGCAGCGGATCGTAGGTGCCATGCATGATCGAACCCTCGGTCGAGCGGAACGCGTTGCCGCGGCGCACGGACGATCGCGCGCCGCGGGCGTGCAGTATGCGACGTCAGGCCGGCGGCGCCGCGTCGGCCGGCGCCTGTTTCGACGCGCCGGCACCGGTCAGCACGAGAATGTCGAACGATGTCCCTTCGCGCGCCTCGAAGCGACGCACGAGCTCGATCTGGTGCGCCGACATCACGCTGCCCTTCGTCATCAGCAGCACGCCGCGATGCGTGCGCAGATCGTCGGCGAGCTGCATCCCTTCGCGCAGTTGCGCGGACTGAACCTCCGCGACGGACGTCGCGATGCCGAGGCTCGCCGGATGCCGCATCAGTTCGATGAAGCGCGCGACGAGCAGCGGATCGTAACGCACGCCGGCCTGCGAGTGCAGCACGTCAATCGCCTGCTCGACCGAATGCGGCGCACCGATCTCGCCGTTGCGCAGCCCTTCGAAGTCGCGCGCGATCGCGACGATCCGCGAGCCGAGCGGAATCGCGTCGCCCGTCAGGCCGTCCGGTGTGCCGCGCCCGTTGTATCGCTCGTACTGGTGCAGCACGATCGACGCGACCTTGTGCAACTGCGCGACCGGCGTGAGCACCATCTGCGCGCGCAGCGGATGCTGCTGGAACAGGCTGTGTTCGTCCGTCGTCATCTTCACGAGCGGCTTGTGCAGCAGCTCGTCGGGCAGCGACAGCTTGCCGATGCCGTGCAGCAGCCCCGCGAAATAGACGTCCTGCGCGTGCAGGTTGCTCATCCCGGCCGACAGCGCGAGATGCCGCGCGATCTCGCCGACTCGCATCGCATGCCCGCCGGCAGTCCCGCAACGCAGTTCGATCATGCTCGCGCACACCTGGACCATCGCGGTGAAACTGCTTTTCAGGTCGGCTTGCGCCGCTTCGAGGAACAGCACGGTTTGCGCGAGTTCCTCGGTGCGCGCGCGCACCTGTGTTTCGAGTTCCGTATTGAAGCGGCGCAGCGTTTCGTTTTGCGCTTCGGTCAAAGCGGCGAGCCGCGCGGCTTCGGCGCGCAAGCGCCGCTGCTCGAGCGCCTGCTCGATCGTCATCAGCAGGTCGTGGTCGTCCCACGGCTTGTTCAGGTAGCGGTACACGCCGCCTTCGTTGACGGCCTCCACGATCGACGCGATATCGGAATAGCCGGTCAGCAGGATGCGCATCGTGTCCGGGTACAGCGAGCGGGCGCGCGACAGAAACGCCGCGCCGCTCATGTTCGGCATCCGCATGTCGGACACGATCAGGTCGACTTCGGTCGACGCCAGGATCTCGAGCGCCGCTTCGCCGCTGTCGGCAGTCAGGACGCCGTAGCGCGCGGGCCGCAACACGCGCTTGAGCGCGGACAGCACGCTCGGCTCATCGTCGACCAGCAGGATCGACGCAGCGGCGGCGGTGTCGCCGGATGCGGCTTCGGCGATCGTTTCGGGTAGTGCATCGTTCGCTCCGTTCATCGCGGATGTCGTCATAATTGGCCTCGGATCAATTGTCTTCACTACCTCTGTGACATCGGCCTCGGCGGCCGCTTCCACATCGGGGAAAACGCTGATCCGCGCGCGGAGCGAACGTTCGTATCAGGGTGCCTTGATCCCTTCCGCCCGCGTGCCCAGGAACCGCAGGTATTTGTCGTCCTCGTCCTCGAACAGCTCAGGGCCGCCACCCATGTAGGCACGCATCAACTCGTCCGCGGCACGGTCGAGATTGCCGAGCTCGAACTGGCACTGACCGAGCCTCAGATGCAGAAACGGATTGCCGATCGCGTCGGGGAAATGCATCGCATGGCCGAGATTGTCGCGTCCGGCCTCGTAGTCGCCTTGATGGAAATTCGTGTCGCCGACGGCTGCCATCAACCAGGTTCCGGCCTCCCAGTTGGTCCTCGGTTCGGGAAGCAGGGCGAACGCTTGCCAGTATTTTTCCAGCGCGCCTGCGTAGTCCCCGTCTTCCACCAACGCATCGCCCGCCTCGCTCAGCGCGCCTATCCGCTCGTAAAGCGCGTCATCCAGTTCTGCCATGTCGAGCTCCTCTCTCCGGAATTGAATGCACCGTGGCAATCGGGCGGTCTCGATGCCTGGCCGCGCACGTCGATCGCCCGTCTTCTCGCGAATCGCATTGTGCACGTGAAACTTGATGAAGTCAGCCGCCGCCTCGCGCTGATCGGCAAGCAGCAGGTCGATCTGCGTCAAGTGCTCGTGGCACCGCCTGGTCGCGATCGACGGCCTCGCGGTACGCCATCAGGCGGCTCGGCCGAGCGGGAGGCCGAATTACGGTATCGTTGCCGGATGCGCGGTGCGCGGCGCGCGTCGCATCCCGATCCGTTCGCATCTTTCAACCTGTATGGAGCATTCATGATTCTGGAAATGGCATCGCTCGAAATCGACCCGTCGCAGGCCGAGCCCTTCGAGGCGGCGGTTCGCCAGGCACTCCCGCTGTTCGCGCGGGCGCGCGGCTGCGGCGGCGCCGAGCTGCACCGCGTGATCGAGCGTAGCGGCGGCTACCTGCTCGTCGTCAAGTGGGACACCGTGGACGATCACATGGTGCATTTCCGGCAATCGGACGACTTCCAGGCCTGGCGGCAGTTGGCCGGGCCGTTCTTCAAGAGCCCGCCGCAAGTCGTGCATACGGAAGTGGCGGTCAAGTAACCCCGAATACGCTCGATGCGCTGTCGCGCATCGGTGCCATTCTGAGACCCCGAGCGCCCGTGCGACCGGCGCACCGATTCCCCGCGAGGCTTTCATGACCATCGACCCTTCCGTCCTCTCCGCGTTCATGCCGACCGGCAAGCTGCGCGCGTCGATCAATCTCGGCAACCCGATCCTCGCGAATAGCGACGCGGCCACCGGCGAGCCATTTGGCGTGTCGATCGACCTCGCGCGCGCGTTCGCCGAGCGGCTGTCGGCCGAGCTCGAGCTCGTGGTGTTCGACGCCGCCGGCAAGTCCGTGCAGGCGCTGACCGAAGAGCGCGTCGATTTCGGCTTCTTCGCGGTCGATCCGCTGCGCGGCGAAACGGTCGCGTTCACCGCGCCCTACGTGCTGATCGAAGGTTTCTATCTCGTGCGCGACGATTCGCCGATCCGCGGCAATGCGGACGTCGACCAGCCGCACAACCGCGTGACGGTGGGCAAGGGCAGCGCGTACGACTTGTTCCTCACGCGTGAGCTGAAAGCCGCGCAGATCGTGCGCGCGCCGACGTCGCAGGCTGTCGTGCAGACGTTCGTCGAACAGCAGCTCGAAGTCGCGGCGGGCGTGAAGCAGCAACTCGAAGCCGATGCGGCGAAGACGCCCGGCCTGCGCCTGCTCGACGAGCGCTTCATGGTGATCCGTCAGGCGATGGGCGTACCGAAGAGCCGCGGCGAAGCGGCCGCCGCGTTGCTCGGCGCGTTCGTCGAGGAGATGAAGGCGTCGGGCTTCGTCGCGGATGCGTTGAAGCGCCACGGGATCACGGGTGCGTCGGTCGCGCCGCTGGCGTAATCGGGATCAGCGTTTGGCTGACGCAACCACGGCGCCGGGCAGGTTGCTGCGCATGAACCCACGAACCCACCGCATCCCACCCGTCACGACGGCGTGGCATCGCTCGCGCGCAGCGTGATGCCCGTCCACGCGCCGCTTGCGGCCAGTTCGCCGATCAGCTCGACGATCGTTTGCCGCACGGCCAGCGCGGCGGAATTGACGGGGGACGTGTTCGACCAGCACAGGCTCGCGGGCCGGCGAATCTCCGGCTCGACGATCCGGCGCATCTTCGGCCGGCTCGACGGCTCGCGCGACGCCAGCGCGGAAGCAGGCAGGATCGTGCACGCGAGGCCGGCCTGCGCGAGCGATATCATCGTCGGCAACGAATCGATATCCGCGACGATGTTCAGCGGCACCTCTTCGCGCGCGAACGTGCGCTCGAGCAACAGGCGCAGCCCGTTCTGCACGCCCGGCGCGACGAACGGCACGCCGGCGAGCGACGCGAGGGAACAGGTTCGCGCGCGCGACGGCACCGCGCCGCCCGGCTCGCCGAGCAGATACAGCACCTCGTCGAACAGCGGCATCGCGGTAATACCGGTGGTGTTCGATTCGCGGAACAGGATCGCGAGGTCGAGCCGCCCGTTCGCCAGGAGCTCGTTGATGAAGCCGCTCATGGTCTCGATGTACTGCAGCCGGATGCCCGGATAACGCGCCCGGATCCGCTCGAACAGCGGCACCGCGAGGATCGACGTCATCGTGGTCGGAAAACCCACCGCGACCGTGCCCGACTCACTGCCCGCGCCTTCCCGCACTTCCTGACGCAGTTGCTCCATCTGCCGCAGCACGAGCCGCGCATGGCGGTACAGCGCCTGCCCGGCCGCGGTCGGTTTCACGCCCTGCGGGCTGCGCACCAGCAGCGCGACGCCGAGGTCGCCTTCGAGCTTCGCGATCTGCTGGCTCAGCGACGGTTGCGCGACGAAGAGTTTTTCGGCCGCTTTCCCGAGGCTCCCGTATTCCACGATGCTGACGAAGTAGCGGAGCTGACGGATATCCATGGCGGTTCGATCGAAGCGAAAGCCATAGGGTACCCCTATGACGGGTACATTCAAACGGTATTTCCGCCACGCCCGTGCTTCACCTACAGTCACTTCATGCCCAGTCAGAAGCGCCGGCCGCCCGGCGATGGAGGTGACAGTGAATGCTCTCCGGTCGAATGCCAGTGACGATGTCCGGCAAGTCACGACGGACCTCATCAGCGCCGAACGAGCGGTCGCACTCGCGGCCACGCTCGATCACCCGACCGTTCCCGCCGCCGGCGATGCGTTGCCGCCCGCGTGGCACTGGCTGTATTTCTGGTCGATCGCGCCGCAGGCCGAGCTCGGCCCCGACGGCCATCCGCGCAAGGGCGGCTTCCTGCCGGACCTCGGGCTGCCGCGCCGCATGTGGGCCGGCGGCCGGCTGACGTTCGAACGCCCGCTGCCGATCGGCGCGATCGCGACGCGCACGTCGCGCGTGCTGTCGGTCGAGCGCAAGGAAGGCCGCAGCGGCACGCTCGGCTTCGTGACCGTCGAGCACGTGATCGAAGCCGCGGGCGAAGTCGCGATCCGCGAGGAACACGACATCGTCTATCGTGGCGCGGCGGCGCCCGGCACGGCCACGCCCGGCAACGCCGCACCCCCGCCGAAGGCCGCGCCCGAGCATGCGCAATGGCGGCGCGACATCACGCCGGACGAAGTGATGCTGTTCCGCTATTCCGCGCTGACCTTCAACGGCCATCGCATTCATTACGACCGCAGCTACGTGCGCGACGTCGAAGGCTATCCGGATCTCGTCGTGCACGGGCCGCTGATCTCGACGCTGCTGCTCGACCTCGTCACGCGCTCGCTGCCCGGCGCGACGATCAGCGAATACGCGTATCGCGCGGTGCGGCCGACCTTTCTCGGCCACCGCTTCAGCGTGTGCGGCCGCCTCGCCGACGACGGCAAGACCGTCGAGCTCTGGGCGAACGACCACGACGGCTGGCTGACCATGTCCGCGAGCGCGACCCTCGCCTGACCCATTCCGACGCTTCCCCCGCTACGACCCATGAATCCTACCGACGCGTACCAAGACATTCGCGAAGCCGTTCGCGACCTGTGTGGCGAGTTTCCCGCCGACTATTTCCGCGGGATCGACGAAGCGCGCGGCTATCCCGAAGCGTTCGTCGACGCGCTGACGAAAGCCGGCTGGCTCGCCGCGCTGATTCCGCAGGAATACGGCGGCTCCGGCCTCGGGCTGACCGAGGCGTCGGTGATCATGGAGGAAATCAACCGCGCGGGCGGCAACTCCGGCGCGTGCCACGGCCAGATGTACAACATGGGCACGCTGCTGCGCCACGGCTCGGCCGAGCAGAAGCAGCGCTATCTGCCGAAGATCGCGAGCGGCGAACTGCGCCTGCAGTCGATGGGCGTGACCGAGCCGACCACCGGCACCGACACGACGAAGATCAAGACGACCGCCGTGCGCAAGGGCGACCGCTACGTGATCAATGGCCAGAAGGTGTGGATCTCGCGCGTGCAGCACTCCGACCTGATGATCCTGCTCGCGCGCACGACGCCGCTGTCGGACGTGCAGAAGAAGTCGGAGGGGATGTCGATCTTCATCGTCGATCTGCATCACGCGATCGGCAACGGGATGACCGTGCGCCCGATTCCGAACATGGTCAACCACGAGACGAACGAGCTGTTCTTCGACAATCTCGAGATCCCTGCCGAGAACCTGATCGGCGACGAAGGCCAGGGCTTCCGGTACATCCTCGACGGGCTCAATGCCGAGCGCACGCTGATCGCCGCCGAATGCATCGGCGACGGCTACTGGTTCGTCGACAAGGTGTCGCAGTACGTGAAGGATCGCGTCGTGTTCGGCCGCCCGATCGGCCAGAACCAGGGCGTGCAGTTTCCGATCGCCCGCTCGTTCATCAACGTCGAGGCCGCGAGCCTGATGCGCTTCGAGGCCGCGCGCCGGTTCGACGCGCACGAACCGTGCGGCGCGCAGGCGAACATGGCGAAGCTGCTCGCGGCCGATGCGTCGTGGGAAGCCGCGAACGCGTGCCTGCAGTTCCACGGCGGCTTCGGTTTCGCGTGCGAATACGACGTCGAGCGAAAGTTCCGCGAAACGCGCCTGTACCAGGTCGCGCCGATCTCGACGAACCTGATCCTGTCGTATGTCGCGGAGCACATCCTCGGCCTGCCGCGGTCGTTCTGACGGGAGCGACGAACATGCGTCCACTGGAAGGCATCAAGGTCGTCACGTTCGAGCATGCGATCGCCGCGCCGTTCTGCACGCGTCAGCTCGCCGATCTCGGCGCGCGCGTGATCAAGATCGAACGGCCGGGCGTCGGCGATTTCGCGCGAGGCTACGACGAACGCGTGTCGGGACTCGCGTCGCACTTCGTGTGGACCAACCGCTCGAAGGAAAGCATCACGCTCGACGTCAAGCAGCCCGCGGCGCTCGACGTCGTGCACAAGCTGCTCGCGGACGCCGACGTGTTCGTGCAGAACCTCGCACCCGGCGCGACGCAGCGCCTGGGGCTCGACTACGACACGCTGCGCGAGCGCTATCCGCGGCTGATCGTCTGCGACATCTCCGGCTATGGGCTCGACGGGCCGTTTCGCGACAAGAAGGCGTACGACCTGCTGATCCAGAGTGAATCCGGATTCCTGAGCATTACCGGCTCCGACGGCGAGCCGGCCAAGGCCGGCTGCTCGATCGCCGATATCGCGGCGGGCATGTATGCGTATTCGAACATCCTCGCCGCGCTGATCGCGCGCGGCCGCACCGGATGCGGCCGGCACATCGACGTATCGATGCTCGAAAGCATGGTCGAGTGGATGAGCTATCCGCTCTACTACGCGATCGACGGCCAGCCGCCGCCGCGGCAAGCCGGCGCGTCGCACGCGACGATCTTTCCGTACGGTCCGTTCAAGGCCGGCGACGGCCACACCGTGATGCTGGGCCTGCAGAACGAGCGCGAATGGAAGAGCTTCTGCGAGACCGTGCTGCGCATGCCCGAGCTCGCGGCCGACGAGCGCTTCGGGTCGAACAGCCGCCGCGTCGCGAATCGCGACGACCTTGCATCCGTCATCGTCCGCGCGTTCTCGACGCTGACGGCCGCCGACGTGATCGACCGGCTCGAGCAGGCCGGCATCGCGAACGCGCGGATGAACGACATGCATCGCGTGTGGACGCATGAGCAACTCGCCGCCCGGCACCGCTGGACGCGGGTCGACACGCCCGCCGGCGCGATTCCCGCGCTGCTGCCGCCCGGCATCGCACCGAGCGACGAGCCGCGCATGGATCCCGTGCCGGCGCTCGGACAGCATACCGACGCCGTGCTGCGTGAGCTCGGCTATGCCGATGAACAGATTCACACGTTGCATGCATCCGGTGCGGTCTGATCGTGCCTTTCCGCGCTGAGCGAAGCGCGCCCCTCATCACACTATCGAAGCGTCTCCGCGTCTGGTCAGCAGACGCGAGAGCGCCACATCTGGAGACATCATGGCGAATACCGTCAATGCCGCCGGCCGGCTCGACCGGCTGCCCGTTTCAAGGTTCCACTGGAAGATCCTCGGGCTGATCGCCGGCGGCGCGTTCCTCGACGCATTCGACATCTATCTCGCCAACGGCTCGGTCGCGTCGATGGTCAAGGACGGCTTCACCGATCTGCGGCATGGCGCGATGTTCGTGTCGTCGACGTTCGTCGGGATGATGATCGGCGCGTTCGTCGCGGGGTATGTCGGTGACCAGCTCGGGCGGCGGTATTCGTATCAGCTCAATCTCGCGGTGTTCGGGCTCGCGTCGATCGCCGCATGTTTTGCGCCTGACATCGAGTGGTTGATCGTGCTGCGGTTCATCATGGGGATCGGGCTCGGCGCGGAACTGGTCGTTGCAGCCGGGACGCTCGCCGAGTTCGTGCCGCCCCACACGCGCGGGAAGTGGGTGTCGCTGCTGGCGATCATTACCAACAGCGGGTTGTTCGCCGCGCTGGCCGCGGGGTACTGGATCATTCCGCATCTCGGCTGGCGCTATATGTTCGCACTGGCCGGTATCGGTGCGCTGGTCGTGTGGTTCATGCGCAAACGGATGCCGGAATCGCCGCGCTGGCTCGAGTCCGTCGGGCGGCTCGACGAGGCGGAGGCGACGCTGGCCGCGATCGAGCAGGAGGTGAGCCAGCAGGTCGGCGCGCTGCCGCCGGTGCGGCGCACCATTGATCTGCATGTCGGGAAGGTACCGCTCGCGGTGCTGTTTTCGAAGGGGATGCGTGGGCGCATGGCGGTCGCCGCGCTGACCGCGATCGGCGTGAACGTTGGACTCTATGGCTTCATCGCGTGGCTGCCGACGTTTTTCGTCACGCAGGGGTTGTCGGTCGTCAAGTCGCTCGGCTTCGTGTTCCTGATGTCGATCGGGTCGCCGGTCGGCGGGTTGATCGGGTATCTGATCGCGGACCGGATCGGCCGTGCGAGGGGAATCGTGATCGCTTCGATTCTGAGCATCGCGCTCGGCTGGCTGTATGTGTCGCTGCGCGACACCACGGCGATCATTCTGGTGGGGTTCTGTCTCGTCAGTGCGATCTATACGATCACGACGCTCGGGCTGTTTGGGTATATCCCGGAGCTGTTTCCGACCGAGGTTCGGCTGCGTGGCACGGGCGTCGCGGGGATGTGCGGGCGGATGTCGTCGATCGGGACGCCCGCGCTGGCACTCGCGCTTTATCAGGCGTTCGGCGTGTCAGGCGTGATCGCGATGGTCAGCGCGACACTCGGCGTACTGTGTGTCGCGATCGGGTTGCTGCGGGTTGAAACGGGGCGGCAAGCGCTCGAGGAAGTTGCACCGGGGACGAGCGACGCGGATGGCGCGGCCGTCGCGCCGCGGGTGACGCAAGTTTGATCGACGAAGATGTATCGGCGTACCGGCCGACGCGCGTCACCCGACTGCCCACGCGTGACCGGCCGCTGAATGATCGGCTGAAATCCTAATGCCATATCCACGACGCGCGCCATAGTATTAGCAGGAATCGATCGGCGTCGGGATAGCCGCATGCGCGCCGCGCGCACAAGCCGCGACCGCGATCGAGGTGTACAGGTGCGATGGGCCCCACCCATCGGAGTAGTCAGCCGGAGCACGTTGATGAGCAAGCGTGACCGAAACCCAGCGAGCGCTGCGCTACGCAGGAAGGCGTGGATGTTGATCGTTCTGGCGGCATGTTGGCTGCCGTGCGTGGGGCTGTGGGCTGGAACCTCCGACGACGCCACCCGTTTGCGCGCGCTGTACCAGAATCTGAAACCGCAGCTCGATAACAACGCGTTTCATCGGCGGCTGTATCTTGATTCGCAGGAGTCGTTCTCCACGGTCACGGGCGAAGTGTACGCAGAAGTGGACTACCCGTTCGCGACCGTCAGCAACGTCCTTGATTACCAGTCGCAGGGCCTCGCAAACTGGTGCGAGCTGTTGATCCTGCATCCGAACATCAAGTACTGCCGTGCCGCCGGCAACAATAGCGACAACATGCTGACCCTGAATATCAGCAAACGGGAAGCCGCCGCGGAGCTCCCGGCCACGTATCGCCTGTATTTCCGTTACGACGCGGCGGCCCGGGCCCCGGGATACTTCAAGGTCAAACTCCACGCCGACAGCGGGCCGTTGAACACCCGGGATTATCAGATCGTCCTGGAAGCGGTGCAGCTCGGTAGCAACCACACGTTCCTGCATCTGACCTATGCATTCAGCTATGGCCTGGTCGGGCGCCTTGCGATGAAAAGCTTTCTGGCAACATTCGACCGCGGCAAGGTCGGCTTCACCAACGTCGCAAGTCCGTCCGCGGCACAAGTGGAATACGTCGATGGCATACGAGGCCTCGTGGAGCGCAACACCATACGCTACTACCTGGCCATCGATGCCTATCTTGCCGCGCTATCGAGCCCGCCCGACAAGCAGCTCGAGCAACGCCTGAGCACGTGGTTCAATTCCAGCGAGCAATATGCGCGGCAGCTGCACGAAATCGACCGGCAGCAGTACATGCGGATGAAGCTGGACGAATACCGGCGCCAGCAGACGGAGTAGCAGGCGGCGAATCGCGGGCGGACAGCACCGGAATGTTCACGCCGAGCCGCTGTGAAAAGCGGACACATCGCCGTCACGCCCGCGATCCGACGCTCGCACGCATGGTTTACATGTATAAGGCTGGACTAGACCGAACAGGCAGCGTCAGTTCGTCTGACTCGGTTCGGCCAGAACCGGACTGTCGACATCGATGTCCGGATCATTGACAATCGTTACGTAAGTCGTCGGCGCACACGCCGAATTCCGATTTAGCAGAATCCCAGCCAAAGCCATGATCGGAGTGAGTCGAAGAGGATAAAGAGGAGGCTGACGAAAAGCCGTACTTTGAAATTGCCCCAGTGATGGGGTTTCCAGCGGGAGATAGCCTCCATGGTCGCGGAAGAAATTATATCTAGGTTTGAAAATGGTGCGCCAAGTGGATGCGTAAATCTTTTGTTTTTTGACCGTACTGGCGGAGAGACTGAAGGCAGCTATTACATACATGGGAAAAAGAAGGACTTCGAAAATGATACGGAGTTCTTGGTAAAGTCATTGCGCGACCTCGCAGCGGATATTGAATGGGGAGAGCCCCCCCTGATCGATCTTGAAATCCATCCGTGCGAGCGCGCATTGCGGATGCCGCGATATGTAAAACCCGGCGAATTCCTGTGTTTTCCATCTCTTGAAATATTGGGATTTATTCCGCCGGTAAAAATAGAGATGACGTATTTCGTCGAACCAAAATTTATCGGTGTTGAAGAATGCTTCTTATGTGAGACGGATGACGAATATGTACTTTTATATTGGTACACGACAGGCTAACTCGGCGCTCGACACTGACGCTGTGCGTCTGCTTCGGAGCAAGACGACAGGCCCCCTCGCCGGGTTGAGCCAGTCGCAGTCCGCCGTGGCTGCGGCCGGCCGAGTCCGGCCATGAGCGGACGGTCGGGTTAAGGGTGTAGATTGTTGTATCGACGCTCACGCTAACGCGGTGCTGTAAGCATTTACGGCCCGTCGTATCGCTTGAGATAATCTCTCGCTATCGATCGATGGCGACGCTGAGTTGGCCGGCCCCGTTTCGGATGACGTACACGTGATAGGGGGTAGGCAACTCTGGTAGTAAAACAGGCTCGTCGTTCCAGTAATCGTCCTTGAAAAAGGTCGGTGACGAGTAATCGAATCTGTAATTGCGAGAAATATCGAATCTCGCCTCCCCAAGATCAGGCGTAACGGCTATACCCCACACGTCCAGGCGCGGTCCTTCCCGTTTAGACTTATCGTGCGTGCTCCAGAAATCGGGGATCTGATTCCTGGAATAGCCCTCAGCAACGGCGATCGCATCTGGTATTGCGGCCCATATATCGGGCAAGATCTCGTCAGTCTTACCAACGCACTCCAAGCAATCCAGGCGATGGTGACATCTCACCCAGACCAACCTGCTCCCGATCTGATATTCGGACCGGAAGTGGCCTCTAATGTCGGAAAAGACGCCTAATGGCCGGTTGCCGCTCAACTTCTCCATGCAAATAATTCTCCGTGGATTCCAGGCACCGCATCTTGCGGATGGAGCCAAGTGCGATGATAGCAAGCCGACTAAGGACGCTCGAATGACCGTTTGGGAGAATGTTGACCGTCTGCTTCGGGTCTGGCGCTGCCTCCCACAACGGGCGGCATTTGGTCAGCGGGTCGTTCGACACGATTGCTAGATCATCGACAATCCCCGGAAGGCAAGCGGACAACCTTGATAGACGCACCTGAAAGCACTACGTTCAACGGGAGCCACCTATGCTGATTTGGGCGCCAACACGGAAATCCCTTGATGGTCGGGGCGAAAGCGAAGGCACGACCGTGAAGGTCGAGATCGAACAACTCGAAGACGGAGTCGTTCTACTGATGCGGTACGAATCCCTGGACGCACCATTTCCGACTTCGAATCATTTGTTTATGTCACTCGAAGAGGCATACGACGAATCTGATCGCGTCTATGGTATCGATCGCGAGGATTGGCTTCAACGGTGACTGCATCTGGACCATCGCACGCGGTCGTGGGACGCAGTACGGCCATGAACGGCCGGTCGACACCGTCGCGTAGATCGTCGACAATCAACGCACTCGCGAACCGAGATTCGCTCCGCATCCGTCTAGGCGCAACATGCGAAATGACCTAAACCGCGCAGCTTACTGGATTGCGTTCACCCTCGAACGCTGCCAGTTTCCGAATCGCGAGGCGCTCGCAGCGCAATTCGCGAATGCTGAAATCGGCGAGCTTTGTCAATGCGGGTGCAACAGTTTCGCGCTATCAATGGCTGCGCCCGATGGCGTGCCGAGAATATCTACGAGCGGACACGGTTACGGTCTGGTGTTTGAAGCTCACTTTCGGGACCTAAGCGAACCCGACGAGTCACGATCGCTTGAAATTCTATTGTTCGCCGATGATTCGGGTCATTTGAGCTACGTTGAGATCGACTACTGCGGAAACGGACTACCAATCCCCGAGCGCATGAACCTCGAGTCGGCTCCCTATCACCTTTTCCAAGGTGACACTCTGATCCGCGCATAGATCACGGGCGTGTCCATTCAACGTACGTTCGTCGCGGCATGCCGACACACCGATGATGTCCGCTCCGTAGAGCGTCGAGCGGCCGGTTCGGGTCGATCACGGCCCTTGATGAAGTGACGTCCGAGCAATCTCAGACCTGATCCGACGCTGACTGAGAGATCAGGTCTTGACTTGCACAGTTTTAAACGTCCGTTCGGCCGCCAAGTTGTTAGCGATCCTTGATTCAGTGCGCCTTTGCCCGCCGCCCTGATGTGCGACAAAGCCGCGCCACCCGCCTGCGGGCCTCCAATCGACTGTCCTTTCAATGGCTGGCGTCAGTCGCCCAACGGATCAGCGTTAGTGTTTACCGCGACCACCCGCAGACTTCCCAGCCGGCTTACGCGGTCCCGCAACCGCCTTGCCAGCGGGTTTGCCTTTGCCGCGCGGTTTTTGCACGCTGAACGGGCTACCGTTCAACACGCTTGCGCCCTTGCCCGCGGCCCCACCACCCTTGCGCTTGCCGTCACCGCCTTGCGGCCGCGGCTTTTTCCCGGCCACCGGCATGGCCGCCGCCCCACCGTGCGGCACTTTGGGCTTCTTCGGCTTTTTAGGCTTCTTGATGATCTGCCCGGTCGAGCTGGTTTCCGGCACGCGGTGTTCCGCTTCAAACCCCGGCTCTTCTTCGCGGCGCAGCGTCTGCCCGATCAACGCTTCGATCGCGGCCAGTTGCGGGGCTTCATCCGCACACACGAGAGATACGGCCACGCCGCTCGCGCCCGCGCGCCCGGTACGCCCGATCCGGTGCACGTAATCCTGCGCGACGATCGGCAGATCGACGTTGATCACGAGCGGCAAGTCATCGATATCCAGCCCGCGGGCCGCCACATCGGTGGCCACCAGCATCTGCACTTCGCCCGTCTTGAAGCGCTCGAGCGCACGCAGCCGCGCGGGTTGCGGTTTGTCGCCGTGGATCGTGTCGACCGCATAGCCCGCCTCGTCCAGCATGGCCGCCAGATACTCCACGCCATTGCGGGTCTTGACGAACACCAGCGCGTGATCCCAATTGTTCTCGGCCACCAGGTGCATGAAGAGGTCCGGCTTGTTCCGCTTGTCGACCGTCACCACCCACTGCTTGATCTTGCTCGCCGTGACATTGGGCGGGCTGACGCTGATATTGACCGGGCTGCGCAGAATGCTCGCCGCCATCGTGCGGATATCGTCGGTAAACGTCGCGGAGAACAGCAGGGTCTGGCGCTGAACGGGCAGCGCGGCAAAGACGGCATTGAGCTCACGCGCGAAGCCCAGATCGAGCATGCGGTCGGCCTCGTCCAGCACCAGCGTTTCGACCTGATCGAACTGCACCGCATTCTGGCGGTTGAGATCCAGCAGACGACCCGGCGTCGCAACGAGCACATCGACGCCTTTGCGCAACTTCATCATCTGCGGGTTGATGCTCACGCCGCCGTAGGCGGCCAGAAATCGCAAGTCGAGGCCCTTGCCGTACGCGACAAAGCTTTGCAGCACCTGCTCGGCCAACTCACGCGTCGGCACCAGCACCAGAACCCGCGCGCGGTTGCTGGACACCGCCGGGCCCTGCTGCACGAGCCGCTGCAACAGCGGCAGCGCGAAACCCGCGGTCTTGCCTGTGCCGGTCTGCGCGCCGGCCATCACGTCCTTGCCGCCGAGCACCGCGGGAATCGCCTTGACCTGCACCGGCGTAGGTGTCTGGTAATTGAGGTCCTGCAGATTACGCAGCAAGGGGTCGATCAGGCCGAGCGAGGCAAAAGACATGGACGTGTTCCGGGCTAAAACCGCAATTCTAGCGGTTGGCGCTGATCGCACCGTGCAGATCAGCGCGCCCACGCGCCTTCACCCGAACAGCTTCGTCGCCGCCGTGAGCGTATTGGCGACACGCCACGCGATCGGAATGCGCACATGGAGCCAAAACAGGGCGCGCACCACCTGGTTGGTCGGGACGAACGGAAGAGACCGATGACGCCGATCAAAATGATCGATTCAGTCATATTAGGGTTTTCATTGACTGATTCAGTCATCCAATCAGCTAGAATGCACACATCACGCAACGGTTTTGACTGAAACGAGCACATCGTTCCGTGGTCCGCGTTGCGCCGGCTGACGTTATGTGGCGGCACCGTAGTGTCCGCAAGCGCGCAGCCCGCTGATTTTCTGCCCAACCCATGGCGACGGCGCCTTCGCCGTCCCTTCCGCGATGGAGCCCTGCATGTCAATGTCGTTCAAGGGGATCGTTCCCGCGCTGATCACGCCAATGACGGCGGACGAGGACGTCGATGAAGACGGCCTGCGCGCGCTGGTCGAACGGCTCATCGAAGCGGGTGTGCATGGCCTCTTCGTGCTCGGCACCAATGGCGAATTCATCGCACTGAACGAAGAAGAGAAACTGCGCGTCGCGCGCATCGCGGTCAGCCAGGCCCGCTCGCGCGTGCCCGTGATCGCGGGCACCGGCGCCTATGCGACGCGTGACGTGATCGACCTGAACCGGAAGATGACCGAGGTCGGCGTGGATGCCGTTTCCGTGATCACGCCGTATTTCAACGGCGCGACGCAACCGGAGCTCTACGCTCACTACAAGAAGATCGCCGAGGCCACGCCGCTTCCGGTCATGCTCTATACGATCCCCGCGAAAGCGGGCATCACGCTGACGGTCGATACCGTGCGCAGGCTTTCGGAGATTCCGAACATTCGCGGCATCAAGGACAGCGGCGGTGACTTCGATCGCCTGCTGCAACTGATCAACCTGCGACGCGACGACTTCGCGGTCTTCACCGGCACCGATTCGATGATTCTCTGGACGCTGATCGCCGGCGGCGACGGTGCGGTCGCCGCGACGACCAATGCCGTCCCGCAGGTCGTCATGTCCATCTGGAACAAGTTCCAGGAGGGCGACATCGCCGGCGCACGCGCGGCCCAGGAATCGCTGCGTGCGCTGCGCGATGCGTTCGCGCTGGGCACGATGCCCGTCGTGCTGAAAACCGCCGCGCACATGCTCGGGATGCCCGCAGGCCCCGCGCGGTCCCCTGCCCAACCGCTCGACGCCAGCGCGCGCGAGCGGCTGGCGCAAGCGCTCTCCCTCTACCACGACGCCGCGCGCGGCCACTGAAACGGGTCATCAGCATGACTACCTATCACTTCCAGACCGTCAAGCACATCGTCCATGGCGCAGGTAGCCTCGACACGCTTGCCGACAAGCTGTCGCTGCTCGATACGCCGGTCGAGCGCATTGCACTGATCACGCAACCTGCGATGGAAGAACTGGGCATCGCCGATCGCGTGATCGCATCGCTCAACGCGAAGGACGTCGACGTGCGCATCATTCGCGGCGTCGAGCCGGAGCCGACCATCGGCAATGTCGAGACGGTGTACCAGGAGCAGATCGCGCCTTTTTCACCGCAGGCGATTCTGTCCATAGGCGGCGGCAGCGTGCTCGACGCGGCGAAGCTGTTCGCGGTTAGGTTGACTAACGACGAACCGCTGCGCAACTGGCTCGGCATCGACCTGATCAAGCACCCGGGCGTGCCGATGATCCTGGTGCCGACGACCGCCGGAACCGGCTCCGAAGTCACACCCAACGCGATCGTGACGCTGCCGGACGAAGCACTGAAGGTGGGGATCGTCAGCCGTCACCTGCTGCCGCAAATCGTGATTCTCGATGCGGAGCTGACACTCGGCTTGCCGAAGCCGATCACGGCCGCGACCGGCATGGACGCATTCGTGCATGCGCTCGAATCGTACATCTCGACGAAGGCGAACCCGATCAGCGACATGTACGCGATGGAGTCGATGCGCCTGATCGGCGCGAACATCGTCGAAGCGTATGAAAACGGCCGGTCGCTGAAAGCACGCGAAGCGATGATGCTCGGCTCGATGTACGGAGGCCTTGCACTCACCGCCGCCGGCACGGCAGCGGTGCATGCGCTCGCCTACCCGCTCGGCGGGATGTTCAACGTCACGCACGGCGTCGCGAACGCGATGCTCCTGCCGCACGTGATGGCCTTCAACCTCGATGCGATCGAAGGCCGGCTGTCGAACGTTGCGCGCGCACTCGATCTGGCATCGAAAACGGACGCGGACCCGGTCGCGGCGCGCAAGCTGATCGACAAGATGGAGGAATGGACGGCGGCCGTGGACATTCCTCAGGACCTGCGCAAGTTCGGCGTGTCCGAAGCACATCTCGACGCGTTGGCGGTCGCGGCATCGAAGGTCAAGCGCCTGCTCGGCAACAATCCGAAGGCGCTGACGCTCGACGACATGAAATCCATCTACAGCCGCCTGCTGCCATGAACGCGAACGCGGTCGCACAGCACGCGGCACGGCTGCTGATCGTCGCCGACGACCTGTCGGGCGCGGCCGATTGCGCGGTGGCCGGGCTGCATCACGGCTTGACGGCGATGGTCCTGCTCGACACCGAGCACGCGCCGGCGCCGACGAATGGCGTGGACATCCTGTCGGTCGACGTGGACTCGCGCCGCGCATCGAAGGACGAGGCCGCCCGACGCAACGTCGCTGCCGTCGAGTCGCTGTCGCATTCCGACACGCGCATCTACAAGAAGGTGGACTCGACGCTGCGAGGCAATGTCGCGACGGAGGTGGCCGCGCTGGCGTCGCATCTTGGCATGGCGATCGTGTGCCCGGCCTACCCGGCATCCGGCCGCACCACCCGCGACGGGCGGCAATGGGTGCGCGGCGTGCCGGTCGAAGCCAGCGAATACTGGCGCAACGAGAACATCCGGGGCAAGGCGGACCTGGTTGCGCTGCTCTGCGCCGAACACCTGCGCGTCGCCTACGCGGCAATCGGCACGGTGCGCGCCGAACCGGGCGCGCTCGCGGCGTGCCTGCGGGAAATGCAATCCGAGGGCGCGCAGGCCGTCGTGTGCGATGCGGAATCCGACGATGATCTGCACCGCATTGCGCGCGCATCCGCGACGCTCGACAACGTGTTCTGGGTCGGCTCGGCCGGCCTTGCCCCCGCGGTCATCGAAGCGCTGGAGCCGCGCCGCGGCATCGCCGAACCGGCGGCCGCCGGTGACGATCCGCAAGGACCGGTGCTCACGGTCGTCGGCAGCATGTCGAGCATCTCGCATGCACAGGTGGAGTACCTCAAGGCCAACGCCGGTGCCAGTCTCGTTGCGCTCGAGGTCGCCGTCTCCGCGCTGGATGATCCGCGCAGCGACGTCACGACGGCCGTATGCAACGCGCTACGCCACGGCCGGCACGTGGTGGTCTCGATGAGCCAGACGCAGCGCGGCGACGTGAACGACGGCCTGCTGTTCTGCAATCGTCTTGCGGCGTTGCTTGCGCCTGCCGCGCGCCACGCAGGCGCGATCATCGCGACCGGCGGTGAAACGGCGCGCGCGCTGCTTATCGCGGCCGGCGCGAGCGCATTGCGCGTCGTCGACGAAATCGAGGACGGTATGCCGCTGCTCGAATGCCGGCTGCAGGGAAAGACCCTCCCCGTCGTGACCAAGGCCGGCGGCTTCGGCCAGCCCGGGTCGATCCATCACGCGTGGCGCCGGCTTGCGAATGAAGGCAAGACGGCCAATACCGCTCAAACCAATTTGTGAAGGGAACTGACATGGACAACCGCCCCATCATCGGCATCACCATGGGCGACGCGGCCGGCGTCGGACCGGAAATCATCATGAAGAGCCTTGCCCATGCGTCCGTGTATGAGCAGTGCCGTCCCGTGGTCATCGGCGACGCCGCGCGCCTGCGGGACGCCGGCCGCAGGGCGGGCGTCGATCTCGACGTGCGTGCCGTCAGCCGGCCGGCCGACGGCGCGTTCCGCGTGGGCGTCGTCGATTGCATCGACATGGCGCTCATTCCGGCCGACCTGCCCTACGGCAAGCTGTCCGCCGTCGCCGGAGACGCCGCGTATCAATACATCGCGCGCACCGTCGAGCTGACGTCGAAAGGCGAGCTCGACGCGATCTGCACCGCGCCGCTCAACAAGGAAGCGCTGCATGCCGGCGGCCATATTTTCCCCGGACACACGGAAATGCTCGCGCATCTGACGGGCATCGACGAAGTGTCGATGATGCTGGTCGCGCCCAACCTTCGCGTGATCCACGTGACGACGCACATCGGCCTGCTCGACGCGATTCGCAAGATCGAGCCGGGCCTCGTGCAACGCACGATCGAGCGCGCACACGACACGCTGGTTCGCGCCGGCATCGCGAATCCCCGCATCGGCGTATGCGGGATCAATCCCCATGCCGGCGAGAACGGCCTGTTCGGCTACGGCGAAGAGGAAGAGAAGATCGTTCCGGCGGTCCAGATCCTCCAGGCGCGCGGATGGGACGTGGAAGGCCCGCTGCCGGCGGACACGCTGTTCTTCCGTGCGGGCCGCGGCGATTTCGACGTGGTCGTCGCGATGTATCACGACCAGGGGCACGGGCCCGTGAAGGTGATGGGCCTCGAAGCCGGCGTGAACGTGACGGTCGGCCTGCCGGTCATCCGCACGTCGGTGGACCACGGCACCGCGTTCGACATCGCCGGCAAGGGCATCGCCGACGAACGCAGCCTGCTGGAGGCTTTCCGCCAGGCCGTGGAACTTGCCACGCGACGCAACGAGCCGGCGCCAGTCGCCGCGTAAGCCGCATCGGCAACGACACGCAAAACCCGCATCACCAAGAGGCGCTACCGGCAGGCACATGCCGGATCGCCCGACATACCCGAACGCATATCAACCGAAGGTAACGTGGAGACAAGCGATGGCCACCTTCAGTTATTGGGACACAGCCACCATCATCGGCATGGTTGTCGTCTACATTGTGATTACGAGCGTCATCAGCATTCGCCTGCGCAGCCGTAATTCCGAACAGTTCATGGTGGCCGGGCGCTCGATGCCCGCGCTGGTGGTCGCCATCCTGCTGATGTCGGAATTCATCGGCGCGAAATCGACGGTCGGGACCTCGCAGGAAGCGTTCTCGGCCGGCATCGCCGCGTCGTGGTCGGTGCTGGCGGCGGCCATCGGCTTTCTGTTGTTCGGCCTGTTCATGGCCAAGCGCCTGTATGCGTCGGGCGAGTTCACGATCTCCGGCTTCATCGCGCAACGCTATGGCCATGGCGCGAAGCTCGCCGTGTCCGCGATCATGATCTACGCGCTGTTCGTGGTGAACGTCGGCAACTACGTGAGCGGCGCGGCGGCCATCTCGACGGTCATGCGGATCAACCTGCCCACGGCCGCCATCATCACCGCCATCGTCAGCACCGTCTACTTCGTGTGGGGCGGCCTCAAGAGCGTCGCGTACCTGACGGTCGTTCACAGCGCCGTGAAGCTGCTCGGCATCGCCATCCTGGTCGGTGTCGCGTGGAAGCTGTCAGGCGGCATCCAGCCGATGGCGCAGAACATGCCCGCGCACTATTTCACCTGGACGGGCGCGCTGTCGGGCGGCACGATCGGCGCATGGATCATCGGCACGGCCGGCGCGATCTTCTCGACGCAGTTCATCATCCAGGCCATCTCCGCCACCCGCAGTCCCGAAGGTGCGCGCGCGTCGTCGCTGATCGCCGCGCTTCTGTGCGTGCCGATCGGGCTCGCGCTCGGCTTCATCGGCGTGACGGCCAAGTACCTGTATCCGAACATCAAGAGCCTGTACGCGCTGCCGGTGTTCCTCCAGCACATGAACCCGATCCTGGCCGGCATCGTCACGACGTCGCTCGTCGCGTCCATCTTCGTGAGCGTCTGCACCGTCGCGCTGGCGATCGCTTCGCTGATCGTCAAGGACTTCTACGTGCCGCGTTTCAAGCCGACGCCCGACGTCGAACTGAGAATGACGCGCTGGATCTCGCTGGTCGTCGGCTTCCTCCCGCTGATCTTCGTGCTGTTCGTCCCGCAGATCCTCGCGCTGTCGTTCTTCAGCCGTGCGCTGCGTCTGTCCGTGTCGGTCGTTGCGCTGATCGGCATCTACCTGCCGTTCTTCAGCGGCAAGCGCGGCGCCGTGTCGGCCCTGATCATCGCGACGATCGCCACGACGGTCTGGTACCTGCTCGGCAACCCGTTCGGCATCGACAACATGTACGTCGCGCTGGTGACGCCCGCCATCGTGCTGGTCATCGGCAAGCTGTTGTTTCATGGCGAGGGCTCGAATCTTCGCGACAAGCCGCTCACGCATCGCGAATCGCACTAACCTCGTAACTCGACAAACATTTCATGAGCACGAACCTCGTTGAAGCGGCGAGCGCCGCGTCGGATCACTGCGTTCGCACCGCGTATGCCGACGCGGAACGGCAGGAAGCGTTTCTGCCCACCGCCGGCGTGCAGAACCATGCGGCCAACCTGCATTGCCTCGCAAACGGCGACCTGCTGTGCGTGTGGTTCGGAGGCACCCAGGAAGGCATTCCCGACGTCTCCATCTACCTGTCGCGTCTCGCGGCCGGGACGAACGCGTGGTCGTCACCGCAAAAGCTGTCGGACGACCCGACCCGCTCGGAACAGAACCCTGTGCTGTTCACCGCACCGGACGGCCGCCTGTGGCTGATCTACACCGCGCAACTGTCCGGCCATCAGAACACCGCGATCGTTCGCCGCCGCGTGTCGACGGACGGCGGCGTCACCTGGGGTCCCGTCGAGACCCTGTTCGATCGCCCCGGCACATTCGTTCGCCAGCCGATCATCGCGCTCGACAACGGCACGTGGCTCTGCCCGGTATTCCTGTGCCGCACAGCGCCCGGTGAGCGCTGGGTCGGTAACGACGACGTCAGCGCGGTCATGGTCTCCGACGACCAGGGCGCGTCGTGGTCGCTGCACGAGGTGCCGGACAGCGTCGGGTGCGTGCACATGAACGTTCACGTGCTGCACGATGGCTCGCTGCTTGCGCTTTACCGCAGCCGCTGGGCGGACTTCGTCTACGCGAGCCGCTCGACGGATGGCCGCACGTGGAGCGCGCCCGAGCCGACCGATGTGCCGAACAACAACTCGTCGATCCAGTTCACGGTGTTGCGGAACGGTCACCTCGCACTCGTGTTCAACGAGAGCGACGCGTCGCACGCCAACGCGCGTCGCGCGTCCCTGTATGACGACATCGAAGACTCGGAGGACAGCGGCGCGCTGCGCGACCAGAAAGCGTCCGCGCGCGGCACCGCGTTCTGGGGCGCTCCGCGCGCGCCGATGTCGCTGGCCATCTCCGAGGACGGCGGCAGGACATGGCGGCGCCGCCGCAACCTGGAAATCGGCGACGGGTACTGCATGACGAACAATTCCGCGGACCGGCGCAACCGGGAGTATTCCTATCCGTCCATCGTGCAGTCGCAAGACGGTGCATTGCACATCGCATTCACGTGGTTCCGGCAGAAGATCAAATACGTGCGCGTCGACGAAGCGTGGGTCCGCGGTCGATGACACCCGATGGCGCAACTGGCCGGTCACTGCGGCAATTCGATAAACTTGTCGGTCGGGATGCGCAGACTTGCGCGCCAATGCGATCAGACCAGGAAATCACGAACATGAAAGTGACCAGGCGCCGGGAGGCGATGCTGCAGGCCGTACTCGGGGGCATGACGGACGTTGCGACGTTGTGCGAGCACTTCGGGATGTCGGAAGCAACCGTTCGCCGGGATCTGCGTGCGCTCGCGAGCGACCGTCGCATTCTGCGCACCTACGGCGGTGCCGCCGCGGTGGGCGGCCATGAGCCGGAGCCCTCGCTCGAGGAGCGGCGCGTCAGTTCGCAGGAACAGAAGGAAGCGATCGCGCACACGGCAAGCGCGTTCGTCGAGGACGGCGACACCGTATTCCTCGACGGCGGCACCACGACCGCGGCGCTGGCGCGCCTGCTTGCCGGCCGGACAGCCGTTCACGTCGTCACCAACAATCTGCTGGTCGTCAGCCCGCTCGCCGCGTCGGGCGTGCGGGTGACGGTGATCGGCGGCGACGTCCGGTCGTCCAGCATGAGCACGCTCGGGCCGCTCGCACAGATCGCGCTGAGCCGCCTGAGCGTCGACAAGGCGTTCCTCGGCGCGGATGGCGTGGTCGCCGAACTCGGCTTGTGCGAGGCGAGCAGCGAACAGTCGTATCTGAAGGAATGCGTGATGCGGCAGGCAGCCGAGGTCTTCGTGCTCGTGACCGCGGACAAGCTCGGACGCGCGAGTCAGCAGCACTGGACGCCGCTCGAGCGTGACTGGACGCTCGTGACGGATGATGCGGCCCTGCCCGAGCAGCTCGAGCGGTTTCATTCGCAAGCGCGGATCACCGTTCACGCGGTCAGCACGAAGACTGCGGCGCCATCCGGCGGTTCATCGCAGGTTCAAACGTAGCAGGAGCGATCGTGGGTCAATGGGAGCAGTCGGGTTCGGGTTCGCGCCATGCGGTCGTGACGGGCGCGTCGTCGGGAATTGGACGAGCGATCGTCGACCGTCTGCTCGCCGACGGCTGGCGCGTCACGGGACTGTGCCGCTCGCGCATTGAAACGACCGATGGGTCCCTGACCATCGTGCCGGTCGACGTCACCGACTTCGCGGCACTCGGGCCCGTGTGCGATGCACTGGGTGCGGTGGACGCGCTGGTGCATGCGGCCGGCTTCATGCGTACCGCGCCGCTCGGTCAGCTTTCACACGAGGACGGCGCGGCAATGTGGCGCCTCCATGTTGAGTCCGCAACCTTTCTCGCCGATCGTCTGGTGCCCCGGATGCCCGCCGGCGGACGCATCGTGCTGCTGGGCAGCCGGACCGCCAACGGCGCGGCCACGCGCAGCCAGTATGCGGCGACCAAATCCGCGCTGGTCGGCCTGGCGCGGTCCTGGGCCGCGGAACTCGCACCGCAGGGCATCACCGTCAACGTCGTCGCGCCCGGCGCGACGGACACGCCGTTCCTGCGCGATCCGGCGCGGGCGGCAACGCCTCCGAAGCTGCCGCCGATCGGGCGATTCATCACGCCCGAGGAAGTCGCCGCGCTGACCGGCTTCCTGTTGAGCGCGGACGCGAGCGCGATCACGGGGCAGCAGATCGTCATGTGTGGTGGCGCGTCGCTTTAACGCGAGCGGATGGAGCTGGCGTCGCCGAACCCTAGTTCGACACGACGCGCGCGAACGGCTTGGGCCGCCTGCCCGACTCCTGACGATCGATCATCCAGCCCGGGTAACACGGAGGCAAAGCACTCACGGCGTCGAGACGCGCAAGCTCGTCGTCGGTCAGGACGACATCGACCGCGCCGAGATTGTCTTCGAGCTGTTCGACCCGTTTGGCACCAATGATGACGCTCGTGACATGCGGCTTGGCGAGTAACCACGCGAGCGCGATCCGGGCGACCGACACACCTCGCGCATCGGCGATGGCGCGCATCGCCGCGACGCACGGCCACGCCCGGTCAAGATCGACCGGCGGAAAATCGAAATGGCTGCGCCGCGAACCTTCTTCCGTTGGCGCCCCCGGACCAAACTTCCCCGACAGCAAACCGCCGGCGAGCGGCGACCAGACGAGCAGCCCCATCCGCTCCTCGATCGCGAGCGGCACCAGTTCGCGCTCCACGTCACGTCCGGCGATCGAATAGTAGGCCTGGAGTGTCTCGAAGCGCGTCGCGCGCAGCGCTTCGCTGAGCCCGAGCGCCTTGCCGATCTTTCCTGCGCGCCAGTTCGAGACGCCGACATAGCGCACCAGCCCCTGGCGCGTCAGATCGTCGAGCGCCCGCAGCGTCTCTTCGATCGGCGTGACGGAATCGTTCGCGTGGATCTGGTAAAGGTCGATATGGTCGACCTGCAGCCGTTCCAGGCTTCGCTGCACCGAATCCATGATGTGGCCGCGCGACGCGCCCTGATCGTTGGGCTTCGGGCCCATCACGCCGGCCGTTTTGGTCGCCAGCACGATCTCGCCGCGCGGGACGCCGAGGTCCCGGAGCGCTTGTCCGACGAGGCGTTCGGCGTGGCCAAAGGAGTAAATATCGGCGGTATCGATGAAGTTGATTCCGGCGGCCAGTGCGCGGGAGATCAATCGGGTCGCGTCGTCCTGACCGACAGCGCCGATCGCCGCCCACATCCCGGCATCGGCATTGCCGCCCAGCGTCATCGTGCCGAGACACAGCTCGGAGACATACAGGCCGGTGCGGCCCAATTGCTTGTATTGCATGAGCGTTTCCTTGTGGATCGGCTGGAAAGAATGCGGCGGTGTGCGGTCCGGCACGCACCGCACACCTGGATTTCAGCGGATTCGAGCGTGTGCTGCCCGAAATGGGCCGGCACTCGTTGCGACACGTGCGCCATACCGGCGTGCCGTCTCGAGATGCCCGGGCGACAAAGTGTGTTGCGTCATGCCGGGCTTCCTTTCATTCAGTTTGTCGCCGGGCGCCGACATGGGAAAGCACTCTACTGAGTCGCAGCCGGCTGATAAATGACGGCCGATTGAACGTTCTGTTACTTCCAGAGTGAACAATGCAAAGCCGCGACGTGCGCCTGATCTTTGCCAAGCGTCGATCCCACGACATATCGACGGCGGCGACTCAGGCCATTGCGGCCCGGCAGAAACCGGCCATGAAAAAACCCGCCGAAGCGGGTTTTCACACTGCGGGCCAGTGTTCTTATGGGTTTTGCTTCGTACTGCTTCACACGGGCGTTTTACCGACCTTGGGGTTGACCTGTGGCAGCGGGGGGAGATCAATGTCGCTGCGGGCCATACCAAGGCAGGCAATGTATCCGTCGATATGCTGAAAGCCAACCTGCGCCTGGAAATCCAGAATGGCTACATTGACGTCCGCCTTCAGCGGGTACTCCATCGCCGTCGCCACGGGCCCTGATGGTTCGGACGTTCCCCATTGGGTGTACTTCAGCGACGCTGTAGCAACGCTGAGCAGATCGACAGCAACCTTCACGTTATCAGGAGTGTCATGGTGAGGAACGTCGCTGTAGACGTGTTTCACCTTCTGGAGGGTGTCCGCATTCCATGCCATCGGCACGATATCCCGCGTCGTGAATATGCGTACCGCATTGCCTCGCATCTGCTCGTCGAAATAGCCGGCGAACGCATCGTTGCCTGCCGTCGGCGCGGCAAACGTCTGGCAGTGGTACGTCAGAGACTGCAAGCCGCTCTGATTCTTCAGGTACAACACGATCGCGGACGCCAACGCGCCTCCAAGGCTATGCCCGACAACGTTGACCACCGAGGACGGTGGCACGGTGCTCAGGAATTGGACGAGCGTCTGATGACTTTCATCGGGCGTCTTCAGGACGTGGTACAGCGCTCCGTTCGTACCCGCCGATATGCGTGCGTCCGACGGACAGTTCGGCACATACGCGCTGAATGGCTCGAGTGTGTCATAGGAAAAATCGCTCAGAACATCAAGCGGGGACGTGAAATTGGTGCCGCTCGTCACCACTGTATATTCGCCGCTACCGGCCAATTGCAAGACGACGGTGACATTGGCAGCTTCGCCATTCGGATCCAATACGATCGCCGGCCCCCACGCAATTTCGAATCGATCGTCCCGGGTCATCGTCGATCGGTTCAGGCGGTCCACGATGATCTTTTTGACCTGCGACGCAGTCGGATGCTTGAGTTCCCTCCCGGCTCCGTCGACTGCTGCGTTGTTAAGAACATAGGCCAACGTGAGATTGGCCTGCATTTGCTCGAGTCTGCTGGATGTCATGGTTCGCCTCGTCGTCGCGCTGCGGAAGGGAGTCATTGCGAACCAGCCGATCACCCCCTCTTGCGCCGATGCGGGTCGGACTGGGACTGGATTGCACGGAACGCAAGCGGGGCAGGCTCGCAATGAGCACGCAAATCATGGCGCACGCGGTACGGCGGAACAACCTGTCGAGGTTGGCAGGTACCGACGGTCTGTCACGGTCGGGCGTGACGGCTCGTGCTTCCCGCTGATGGGCGGCTTACATGGCGCTTTTTGAGGGTTATACGACCTTTGCGCCATCCGTCTCACATTCCATACTTCACATCGAAAGATCACGCCGGGAAAGGCGCACGAACGCGATTGCGTTTCGAGCGTTCGCCCGGATCAATCACGACATGGAAAGGAATGGAAGATGAGGCTCAAGAACAAGTCCGCGTTGATCACGGGCGGAACCAGCGGCATCGGTCTTGCCACCGCGAAGCTGTTCATTGCGGAAGGCGCGCGAGTAGCGGTCACCGGTCGCGACGATTCCGTATTCGAGCACGTGAAGGCCGAACTTGGCGAGCATGCGCTCGTACTCAAGGGCGACGTGCGTTCGATCCAGGACATGCGAGCGATCGCCGCCGACGTAAACGCGCAATTCGGCGGGCTGGATGTCGTGTTCGCCAACGCCGGCTGGGCGCTCCCGTCCGCGGTCGACGACATCGACGACAAACTCTACGGCGAGATCATGGACGTCAACGTCAAGGGCGTGGTGTTCACGCTTCAAGCGGCACTGCCGTACTTGCGGGAAGGTTCCTCAGTGATCCTCAACACGTCGTTCGTCGCGCAGACCGGCAAGCACGGCATCTCGTTGACTGCCGCGGCGAAGGCCGCCGTGCGATCGCTTGCCCGCAGCTGGTCCTACGAGTTTCTCGACCGGAAAATCCGCTTCAACGCGATCGCGCCCGGCGTGATGAACACGCCGTTGATCACCAGGTGGGGCATGTCCGACGAATGGGTTCGCGACCGTCGGGCCGAGTTCGCCGCGACGATTCCGGTGGGCCACCTGGGCAAGGCCGAGGACATTGCCTACGCGGCCCTATATCTGGCCAGCGACGAATCCTCCTACGTCGTCGGCACCGAACTGGTCGTCGATGGCGGTGCGTCGCAGCTTTGAGCCTGCGGTTCACATCCGCCACGCGGTTCGTCGTGGCGCTTATTCAATCCGGCCCAGTCCGGCGGCACGCGCCGAGGGGCCGAAGTGCAAGGAGAAATCATCTTGACCGACAGTAGCGATAACAACGCTTCCGTAAAACCACTCACCCGGGCAGGTCGCTCGCGCCGCGATGTGCTCAAGCTTGGAAGCGCCGCCACGCTCGGCGCCGTCCTGGGCGGCGGCGCGTTGCTCGCGCACGCCACACCGGTTGGCGCACAGGCAAACAGCGAGGGGCTACTTCCCCCGAATGCCCCGCTCAACATTCTGATCGTCAACTACGACGGCGGTACGCTTCTCGACTTCGCCGGCCCCAGCGAGATTTTCCACCGGCTACCCAACACGAACGTTCGCTACGCGAGCCTCGACGGAGGCAACGTAACGCTCGAATTCGGCGTCGTGTATGGCAACACCGAACGACTGGCCGATATCGAGCAGACCGACGTGATCCTCGTCCCCGGCGGGTCCGATTTGTCGGTGCCGATGCGGCCGGCGTATCAGGCGCAGATCCGGCGTCTGGCGGAGAGCGCCAAGCACGTTACGTCGGTATGCAACGGATCGCTCGTGCTCGCCGCAACCGGCGTACTCAATGGCAAGCGAAGCGCCTGTCATTGGGCCTTCGTCAACAAGCTGTCCGAATATGGCGCGATTCCCGTTCCCGAGCGCTTCGTCGAAGACGACAACGGCCGGTTCATGAGCGGCGGCGGCGTGACGGCGGGTATCGACTTCGCACTTCGCGTGGCAGCGAAACTGCGCGGTCGACAGGCCGCCGAATTCACGCAGCTCGCGATCGAATACGATCCCGCTCCGCCGTTTCACTCCGGTCATCCTCGGGACGCACGGCCGGAAGTCATCGCGATGGTCGACAAGAAACTGCCCGGTGCATCCAGGGGGCTCGCACGCATCCCCGGCGTTCGCTGAAACGCTTGTCTGCAACAGGTGCAGGCCACGGCCGTGCTCGATGAAGGCCGCGGCCACCTGCCCGCTCCACCGGCCCATTTTGGTGCCGCCCTTTCTATTCAAGCCCGTTCGGGAATCACACGATGCAACAGATCCGTCTTTGTACCGCTGCTCTTGCAGCCTGCGTCTCCTTTTTCACATTCACCGCGCCGGCCACCGCCGGCGGTGCGCAACGTCCGCCCGAAGCGGCCATCAAGGCCGAAAACGCCCGATGGGCGAATGCTTTTGCGCGCGGAGACTATGAGGAGATCGGCCGTCTCTACACCGACGACGGCACGCTCTTGCCGCCCGGTGGCGACAAAGTCATCGGGAGCCGCGCGATCGCCGAGTACTTCACCAAGGGCTATGCCGGAACGAAACCGGGCACCGTATCGTTCAGCCATTACGAGTTCTACGGTGACGACCGGATGGTGACGGAGGTGTCGGATGCGGAGGTGCGCGATCACGATGGAAAGCTCAAGATCCGCGCCAAGCAGATCCTCGTGTTTGTGAAGCAGGCCGGCGAGTGGAAGCTGCATCGCGACATGTGGAACGACTACCCTCCGGTCAAAACCGCCGACCATTAAGCGGCCGGCGAAATCGCCCTTCGGTGAACGTTGACCACTCAGCGCGCTAATCGGCCGACAGTCGATCAGCGCGCGCCGTTCGATCTGCTCTCGCGTCGAATCGCTTGCGGTGGATGCCCGTGCAGCTTGATGAAGGCCCGTCGCATCCGCTCCGGATCGGTGAATCCCACCGCCAACGCGATCTGTTCGATCGGTTCGCTGCCGCTCTGCAGGCGCAGCCTCGCGGCTTCGACGCGCAAACGCTCGACGGCCTTGGCCGGTGTTTCTCCGGTTTCCCGGCGAAAGGCGCGGCCGAACTGTCGCACACTCAATCTCGCGGCATCGGCAAGCCGTTCGACAGGCAACGCTTCAGCCAGATGCTCCCTGGCAAAATTCAGCGCGATGCGGATGCGATCCGATTCCGGCTCCATCTGCGACATGGCGGAGAATTGCGACTGCCCTCCCGGTCGACGATACGGAACGACCAACAGCCTCGAGACAGCGCGCGCGGTCTCCGCGCTCATGTCTCGTTCAATCATGCCGAGCGCCAGGTCTATTCCGGACGCGATGCCCGCCGACGTCCATACGCGCCCGTCCACCACGTAGATGCTGTCACCGTCGACCCGGGTGCGAGGAAAGCGCGCCTGCAATAGCGCCGCGTATCGCCAGTGCGTCGCGGCTCTCAAGCCATCCAGCAAGCCCGTTTCCGCGAGCAGAAACGCGCCCGTACAGACGCTCGCGACCCGCGATGCCCTGGCCGCCAATTTTCTGGCGGCGGCGATATTCTCCGGCGTCTGCATCGGATCGATAGTGCCGCCCACGAACACGACGGTGTCGAACGTGCGCCTTGCGGCGGGCTTCGTGTCGATCGACAGGCCCGTATTGCCGTGCACCGGGCCGCCGGATTGCGAGATGACATGAAGATCGTACGGCGTATGGCCCGCGGCCGTGGCCACCTGATTGAAGGCCGCCAGTGGGCCGCCCAGATCAAGCGCATCGTAGCCACGGCAAACGAAGAATCCGATTCGATGCATGACGAGCGGTTACCGCAAACCCAGGAGAGGCCTATTTTACCGGGAACCCTCGAATTGCGTCATTCGGCGACCGGAAGCTTCGCCACGACCTTGATCTCGAAGTCGAAGCCGTAAAGCCAGGTTACGCCGACCGCGGTGAGCGCCGGATGCGGCGCGTCGCCCCAGAACTCCGGCACGACCTGCCAGACGCGCTCGAAGGTCGATTGCGGATCGACCATGAACACCGTGACGTCGATCACATCATCGAACGTGCAGCCGGCCGCGTGCAGGATCGCGTTCAGGTTTCGAAACGCGAGCCGCACTTGTTGCTGCAGATCCGGCTCGGGCGTGCCGTCCTCGCGACTGCCGACCTGACCGGAGACGAACAGCAACCCGCCCGCCCGTACGGCCGGCGAGTACCGGTTGCGCTCGTACAGCGCCCGACGTCCCGGCGCAAACACCACATCGCGCTTGCCCACCTTCACCTCCATGGATCACTGGTTTCGATCGGCACACTGTACCGACCGACACCCGCGCGATAAACGACCATCCGTGTTCATGACCGTTTGTAAAATGCAAACAATTCAAATGCGAGGCACACACTCATGGATCGCTTCGATGCGATGCGCGCTTTCGTCCGGGTCGTCGAGGCGGGCAGCTTCACGAAGGCCGCCGAGACGCTGCATATGAGCAAGACCACGGTCACGCAGCTGGTCCAGCAGCTCGAGGCGCGCTTGCGGGTCCGGCTGCTGAACCGGACGACGCGCAGGATCAACGTCACGCCGGACGGCATCGCGTACTACGAGCGCGTGACGCGGCTGCTCGCCGATATGGACGACGCCGAAACGAGCCTGTCGAGCGCATCGGCGGTGCCACGAGGCCGGCTGCGGGTGGACGTGCCGAGTCCGTTCGCGCGCCTGATCCTGATCCCCGCGCTGCCGGCCTTCCTCACCCGCTATCCGGACATTCAGCTCGACATGGGCGTGAGCGACCGCACCGTCGACATCATCGGCGAGAACGTGGATTGCGTCGTGCGCGGCGGCGAGCCGAACGATCAGTCGATGGTCGCCCGGCGCGTGGCGGACCTGTCGCTCGGCATCGTTGCGTCGCCCGGCTATCTTGCGCTCGCGGGCACGCCTTCGCATCCCGCGGAACTCGAAAACTCGCATCACCGCATCGTCGGGTTCTCATGGGGACGCACGGGCAAACTCTATCCGCTCGTCATGCATCGCGGCGACGAGACCGTCGCGGTGCAAGGCCGTTACGCGCTCGCCGTCGATGACGGCAATGCCTACCTCGCGGCCGGCGTGGCCGGCCTCGGCATCATGTGGCTGCCGCACTATATGGCGAAAGCGCATCTGGAGCGCGGCGAACTCGTCACGCTGTTCGACGACTGGCAGCTCGATCCGATGCCGCTATACATCGCATATCCGCCGAACCGCCACGTCAGTGCCAAACTGCGTGCGTTCATCGACTGGGTCGTCGAGCTGATGAACGCGCATGCTCCCGTGGAACCGCAATGAGCACGTTACGTGCGTCATGCGCGCCCGCGCCCTTCGTGCGGATGGCGGCGGCATCCGCGTCGCATCATGCGCGAGCCACCCCTTCCGCTGCCGCGCCGGCGGATGAGGCCAGCTCGTCGATTCGCGTCGCACGCAGCAACACGGGTCGATCGACCATCTTCCCGTCGACCGTCACCACGCCGCCATTCGACTCACGCATCGCATCGAGCACCCGCCGCGCCCAGCGCACCTCATCGTCGCTCGGCCGAAAGCACTTGTGCACGAATGCGATCTGTTTCGGGTGAATGCATAGCTTCGCGCCGAATCCCAGTTGCTTCCCGTTGAGCGCGTCGCGCGCGATGCGTTCCCCGTCGTGGATGTCCGGCGTCACACCGTCGACCGGCGACTCGATTCCGGCCACCCGCGAAATCAACGTCAGTTGCGACCGAAAGTGATTGAGCGAAACGCCATCGTCCGACATGCCCATGTCCGCGATGAAATCGAGCGTGCCGAACATCAGCCGCTCGACGTACGGCGCTTTCGCGACGTCGAGCGCGTTCCACATGCCGTGCGCGCTTTCGATCAACGGATAGATGGGCACACGCCGGCGCGCAAGCGCAATGGCCGCGCACACATCGTCCGCCCGCGCGGCCTTCGGCAACACGATACCCGCGACGCCCTTCAACGCGCCAAGTGCGGCGTCGGCCTCGAACCACGGCGTGTTCCGCGCATTGATCCGCACGAGCACTGGATGCTCGGGCGAAACCCACTGCGCGATCGCATCGCGCGCAGCGGTTTTCGCGTCCGGTTCGACGGCATCTTCTAGATCGATGATGACCGCGTCGGCGCCGCTTGCGAGCGCCTTGCGGAACCGCTCGGGCTTGTTGCCCGGCACGAACAGGTATGACTGGGCAGGCGCCGAGCGCCCGACGCTCGCGCGCGTCGCGGCATCAGACGGCATCGACCACCTCCCGCATCTGCTCGAACGGAGCGCCGACGAGCCCGTAGTCGGCCACGCTGAAGATAGACGCTTCGGAATCCTTGTTGATCGGCATCTTCACGTTCGCGATGTCGACGCCCGTGTTGTCCGACTTCGCGCGGACCTTCACGTTGTAATCGACTACCCGTTTCACCGTTACTACGATCTTCACGCGCTGCTCCTCCATCGGGTCATTGGCGTCATCCGGTATCGCGAGCCATTACACGCGCAATCCCGGACGGCCACAACTATCGATTCGCTCTGCCGGTCATAGCCCGAACCTATTGCACGGCCGTTTTCCGGCGCTGGATGCGACACGGCCCGGAAGCGCCGGGCCGTGTCGTCGATCAGCGGTTCGCCGCCAGCGTCCCGGTGATCGCCAGGAATCGCTCGATATCGTCCAGCGCATGACAATGGAGCGGTGAGATCCGCACCGCGCCGCCGAGCCGGAACGATTTCAACATCCGGCCCGAATACAGGCTCGACGCGACGCGTTCATAGACGATCACCCCGTGCTTCTCGTATTCCCGCACCGCTTGCGTCGGTTCGAGATGCGCGAAGCCGATCCCGACGATCAGGTCGCGCTTCGTCAGGTCGTCGTGATCCCAGTAGACCTCGACGCCGTCGATCGAGCGCAGCCCGCGACGGCCGCCGCACCCGTCGAGCAACGCGGCCAGCAGCGCGCGCTCATGCAGTTCGATCCTGTGCATGCCCTCGACGAACAGCGTGCGCCGATCGTCCGAATCGACGAAATACCTGCCGATCCACGTGACGTAATCGACGATCGACGTCACGACCGCGAACTGCGCGGGCGCCGGGCTGCCCAGTTCCCAAACGCCGCTCTCCTTCGCGGCGAGCCGGTGATGCGGCAACGCGGCCGCACGCGGTGACAGCCACGAAATGCCCGAGCCGCGGCACCCGAAGAACTTGTACGGCGCGAAATTGATCCCGTCGACCGGCGTACGCTGCAGGTCGATGATGCCGTGCGGCGCATGCTGAACCGCGTCGACGACGATGAACAGGCCGGGCTTCTTCTCCCGCGCACGCGCGACGATCGCCTCGATGTCGAATTTCGCGCCCGAGATATTCGACGCGAACATCACGCTGAGCAGCGCAGTATCGGCGTCGATCAGCGACACGATCGCGTCGACGTCCACGCCGCCGGTCTCCGGATTGCTCGGCGCGATGCGCAGCGTCTTGCCGGTACGTTCCGCGTAGTATGTCATCGCGTCGTAGGACGACGGATGCTCGAGAACGGTCGTCACCGCATTGGTGCCCGGCACGTTCTCCATGATCGCGCGCACCATGTCGAACATCGCGCCCGATGCCGTCAGCGATGCGTATACCGTGCCGCCCTGCGCGTTGAGGATCGTTCGAACGTCGTCCTCGCCGCGCGACTGGCTCGATTGAAGGTCGAGCGCACGCTCATGGATGCGCTCCGGACAATCGGGCAGCGCATCGATCCGCGCATACGCGTCGACCGCGGCCTTGAGCCGGAACGATCCGCCCGCATTGTCGAAGAACAACCGCGCGCGACCGTCGAGATCGTGATCGACGTGATGAAAGCGCGCCTTGACCTGCTGCATCAATGCGTCGGGAAAAAGTGCTCCACGGGTACTGCTCATCTTCGATGCTCCTGTTTGCTTCGGAATGTTGTGCGATCCAGGCATGGCGGCGTTCATCCGCGCAGCGATTCCAGGTACGCGCGGCCCTTGCCGGCGTCGTACTGGCCTTCCCATTTCGCGATGACGAGCGGCGCGAGCGCGTTGCCGACGACGTTAAGCGCGGTGCGGCCCATGTCCATGATTCGGTCGACACCGGCGATGAAGGCCAGCCCTTCGAGCGGCAGCCCGGCGCTCGCGAGCGTCGCGAGCATGATCACGAACATGAAGCCCGGCACGCCCGCGGCTCCCTTCGACGTGACGACCATGGTCAGCGTCAGCAGGATCTGCTGCTGCCAGTCGAGATGCACGCCGTAGAGCTGCGCGACGAACAGCGTGCCGATACCGAGATAGATCGACGCGCCGTCCAGGTTGAACGTGTAGCCGGTCGGCACCACGAACGTCGTGATGCTCTTCGGCACGCCGTAGTCCTCCATCTTCTTCATCAGTTGCGGCAGCACGGTCGCCGAACTGCACGTCGAAAACGCGATGATCAGCTCGTCTTTGATCACGCGCAGCAGCGTCAGGATGCGGAACCCGAACAGCCGCGCGGTCACACCGAGCACGGCGATCGCAAACAGCAGGATCGCGAAGTAAGTCACCGCGACCAGCTTCAGCAACGGCAACAGCGACCCGAAGCCGAAGCTCGCGACCGTCACCGCGATCAGCGCGCACACGCCGACGGGCGCATAGCGCATCACCATGTTCGTCACCTTGAACATGGTGTCGGCAACGCCCTTGAGCATCGCAATCACCGGCTTGCGATGTTCGTCCGGCACCGATTGCAACCCGAGCCCGAACAGCAGCGAGAAGAAGATCACCGGCAGCAGGTCGCCCTTCGCCATCGATGCGACGATGTTGTCCGGGATAATGCCGAGCACCAGCGCCATCAGCCCGTGGTGCGCCTGCTGCACCTGTTGTGTCGCTTGCTGGTAGCGGGAGATGTCCGTGTGCCCGAGTTGCGACATGTCGGTGCCGACGCCCGGCTGCAGCACGTTGCCGATCACGAGCCCGAGGATGATCGCGATGGTCGTGACCACCTCGAAATAGAGGAGCGTCTTGATGCCGATTCGGCCGAGCGACTTGCCGTCGCCCACGCCGGCGATGCCGATCACCATGCTCGTGAATACGATCGGCACGACAATCATCCGCACCAGCTTGATGAAGATGTCACCGGCCGGCTGCAGCAACCCGGACACGGCTGTGTCGCGCAATGACGGGAACCGGTTCAACACGAACCCGGTCGCGATGCCGATGACGAGCCCGATGACGATCTGCCATGCGAGGCCGATGCGCGGCTTGCGCGCCGCGTCGCCCGCGGGCGGGGATTCGATGACGGTGTCCATGCTGTCTCCAAGTAAAGGGGTCGATTGAACGCTGGCGGCGATGCGACGTGCTTTCTGGCGAACGCACTCGGCAAGCAACGCAATGGCTGAACCTTAAACAGCCGATATATGTAAAAAAAGCGATTTTTTGATATGAGAAAATATCGCTTTTTCTCACCTATCGAGTGCGACGCGATGCTCACGTTCAAACAGATGGAAGCGCTGTACTGGATCGTGCAGCTCGGCTCCTTCGACGCGGCGGCCACGCGCCTCAACACGACGCAGTCGGCCGTCTCGAAACGGATCCAGGAGCTCGAACGTGCGTTCGACCTGACCGTGTTCGACCGCGCGCATCGCAGCGCCCGGCTCACCGACAAGGGTGCCGAACTGTTCGACCACGCGAAGGAATTGCTTGAGCAACGCGACCGCGTCGTCGAGCGGATGAGTTCGAAGGAAGCGCTGGTGCGGCATGTCCGGATCGGCGTGACCGAACTGACCGCACTGACCTGGCTGCCGCGCCTGATCGCGGCGATCCAGGCCGCATATCCGCGGGTGCACGTCGAGGCCGAGGTGGACCTCACCGCCACGTTGCGCGAGCGTCTGGCGGCCGACACGATCGACCTGATCGTCGTCCCGCAGATTCATGCGGCGGAATCGTTCGCGGCGACGGTGGTCGGTGAGGTCGACAATGCGTGGATGTGCGCGCCCGGGTTCATGCCGAAGCGCAAGACGGCCATTTCGTTGACGGACGTCGCGCGGTTTCCGCTGATCCTGCAGGGCACGCTGTCGGGCACGGGGCATCTGTACACGCGCTTTCTGCAGGAACATGGCGTCGCGATGCAGCGTGTACTGACGAGCAATAGCCTGATCGCTCAGATCGGACTGACGCTGTCGGGGCTCGGTGTCAGCTATCTGCCGAAGGCGTGCGTCGCGCACCTGGTCGCCTGCGAAGCGCTGGACATCGTGCGCACGCGGCCGGCGCTGCCCGCGGTTCGCTATGTCGCGCTGCACCGGGCCGAGCGCGCGCATTCGCTGACCGCGGACATCGTTCGGCTCGCGGCGCAGGCGTGCGATTTCAGCACGAGCCTGCTGGACCCGGGCGCGCATGACTAAGGCACGACGTCCCGCCGCGGGCCATCACGCGATGCATGCCTGCGTGACCCGCGCCCTCATTGGGAGGCGCCGGCCTCCGCTCACGCGTACCACGGCGATGACGACGCGGTCAAAACAACCACCGCACTGCGCCGCACAAATCGGGCATCGGGTTGCACCGCCCCCAGGCACCGGGGGCGCCACCGGCGCAATCCCTGCCGCGCCCTCCGTCGCGACCCCGCGCTAGCGCAAACCCCGACCCCGGTTGCACTGTTCATCGCCTTTTGTGTCCTGTATTGTCCTTCCATCCCCGGTTGCCGAACCGGTGCATGGGAGGCTCACGATGCAGAAAAAGAATGCTGCAGCCGTCTGGATCCTGATCGCGATGGTGGCGGGCATCGTGATCGGCTACATGATCTATACGAGCTTTCCCGACAAGAAAGCCACCACCGAAATCGCCGGTTACATCTCGCTCGTGTCCGACGTGTTCCTGCGCCTGATCAAGATGGTGATCGGCCCGCTCGTGTTCTCCACGCTGGTCGTCGGCATCGCGCACATGGGCGACGCGGCATCGGTCGGGCGCGTGTTCGTGAAGGCGTTCGGCTGGTTCGTCACCGCGTCGCTGATCTCGCTGCTGCTCGGCCTGTTCATGGCGAACCTGCTTCGCCCCGGCGACAACCTCGGCTTGCCGCTGCCGGACATCGGCGCCTCGGCGAACCTCGCGACCTCCAAGTTCACGCTGAAGGATTTCGTCGGCCACATGGTGCCGAAGTCGTTCGCCGAGGCGATGAGCAACAACGAAATCCTGCAGATCGTCGTGTTCTCGATGTTCTTCGGCGTGGCGCTCGCCGCGATCGGCGAGCGCGGCAAGATCCTCGTCGCCGCGATCGACCAGCTGTCGCACGTGATGCTCAAGATCACCGGCTACGTGATGAAGCTCGCGCCGCTCGCGGTGCTGGCCGCGATGGCCGCGACCGTCGCGGTCAACGGCCTGTCGGTGTTGCTGAAGTTCGCGGTCTTCATGGGCGACTTCTACCTCAGCCTGTTCCTGCTGTGGGCGCTGCTCGTCTGTGCCGGGATGGCGTTCCTCGGGCGGCGCGTGTTCAAGCTGCTGGCGCTGATCAAGGAAGCGTTCATGCTGTCGTTCGCGACCGCGAGCTCCGAAGCCGCGTATCCGAAGATCCTCGACGCGCTCGACCGGTTCGGCGTGCGGCGCAAGATCTCGAGCTTCGTGATGCCGATGGGCTATTCGTTCAACCTCGACGGCTCGATGATGTACTGCACGTTCGCGTCGCTGTTCATCGCGCAGGCGTACAACATCCATCTGTCGCTCGGCACGCAGATCACGATGCTGCTGGTGCTGATGCTCACGTCGAAGGGGATGGCCGGCGTGCCGCGCGCATCGCTCGTCGTGATCGCGGCGACGCTGCACCAGTTCGACATTCCGGAAGCGGGGCTGCTGCTGATCCTCGGCGTCGACACGTTCCTCGACATGGGGCGCTCGGCCACCAATGCAGTGGGCAATTCGATCGCCAGCGCGGTGGTCGCGAAATGGGAAGGCCAGCTCATGTCGGAGGCGGAAGCCGAGGCCAACCTGGCGCGCATCGAGGCGGAGCAGGAAGGCACGATCGCGCATCCGGCGGATGTCTGACGGAGGCCTGGCGATGAAGATGCAGCGATTCTGGCGCGCGCTCGCGCTCGCAGGCCTGCTTGCCGCGGGCGCAACCGCGCGCGCGGACGATGCGCCCGCCCCGCCGCCGCGCGTCGAGCCGCTCGCGCCGGCCCAACTGACCGGCACGCTCGCGAAGGTACGCAGCAGCGGCACGATCGCGCTCGGCTATCGCGACGCGTCGATACCGTTCTCGTACCTGAACGCGCGCAACCAGCCGATCGGTTATTCGATCGAGCTCTGCAAGGCGCTCGTGTCGTCGATCGAGGACGCGGTCAACAAGAGCCTGACGATCCGCTGGGTGCCGGTCACGTCCGACAACCGCATCGACGCGGTGGTCAGCGGCAACGTCGATCTGGAGTGCGGCTCCACGACGAGCAACCTGGAGCGCCAGCAGCGCGTGGCGTTCTCGCCGATCATCTTCGTGGCCGGCACGAAGGTGATGGTGAAGCGAGGCTCGCCGATCCGCTCGTTCCGCGATCTGGCGGGCAAGAAGGTCGCGGTAACGGCCGGCACGACCAACGAGAAGGCGCTGCGCGACCTGGACGCACGGTTCAAGCTCGGGATCCAGTTGCAGGTGGTGCCGGATCATGCGCAGGGCTTCGCGCTGGTCGCGAACGGCCGCGCCGATGCGTTCGCGACGGACGACGTGCTGCTGTACGGGCTGATTGCCGAGAATGCGGGCAAGGGCGGCCAGTACGACGTGGTGGGCGATTACCTGTCATACGACCCGTACGGCATCATGTTCCGCAAGGACGATCCGCAGCTCGCGCAGGTCGTGAAGAGCACATTCGAGGAACTGGCCGTCGACGGCGAGATCACGCGTCAGTACAAGCGCTGGTTCCTGCGTCCGCTTCCGTCGGGCGTGAGCCTGAACCTGCCGATGAGCCAGCAACTGAAGACCATCATCGACGCGATCGGCGTCAAGAGCGATTGACGTCCTCACCCGCCTAAAGGCAGGTGATTCCCACACCTGGCGATGCACGTCCGCATCGGAGAATGTTCAGCGCAGCGTTGGTATCTCGATCATGCACGACACCACATCCACTGCAGGCCCACTCTCTCATTCGCAGTCCCGCGATACCTTTCGGCCGCGTCGTGCTGTCTTTCGACCCGCACGCCGAACAGGACTGGGTAGAACCGCTTTCGTCCACTTCCTCGAACGTGGCCCCGTGCGCGATCGCTTTGTAACGGAGCTTGTTTCGGAAGGACGACCAGGACGCGTCGTAGACGCTCTTCGCCATCCTGGTTCTGGCAAGTTTGACGGCCGACACGTTGCCGACCGCGAGGTAATCGAAGCGCCGCACCAGATCGAGCGCGAGCTTGTGCTGAAAATCGGCACGGGCATTCGCGACCTTGGCGTGCAACTTCGCGATATGCCGCTTGTGCTTTCGCGCCCGTTGCGCTTTCGCAAGCTTTTCCGCCGCTCGTCGACCGAACTGGTCATTGGGCAGCTTCTCGCCGGTCGAAAGTGTGGCGAAGTCTTTCAGGCCGAGATCGATGCCGACACCGGAACGGATCGGGCGGACTTGAACATCGGGCATCTCAATCGCGATGTTGAGAAACCAGTTGCCCCGCGCATCCTGCGCAAAGTTGGTCCCGTCCTTGATCTTGCCTTCGGGAAGCAGTCGGCTGTTGAACACGCGAAACGTGTTGCCGGCGAAACGGAACGCGTCGCCCTCGCGCTTCAGGTCGCGCCCCTTCAATGGCACCCAACCGAGCGATTTCCTGCCGCGATAGCGCAAGTAACGTCGCCGGTGCTGGCTGCGCGACTTCGCATATTGCTCGCACGTCGCGTTGATCGTGCCGGAGTGGATGCCGAGTTCCTTGCTGCTCCCCGTCGTCAGCACGTTCAGATCGAATCCCGTCGGCCATTTCTTGCTCCACTTGAGCGCGTGCTTCTGCGTGTCGTTGCAGAAGTTCCAGACGTAGTTCACCGCACGGCTCTGCTTGTTGAGCAGTCCGTTGAGCGACTTCACCCGGTAGCGGTAGACAAGAATCATGCAGGTGATCCTAACCCGTGGAAGAAGCTGCCTGTCAACAGCACTCCTTTCCTTCCCGCCATCCGCCCCGAAGGAAGTCCCCTTGGGGGAAATGGCGGGGTTTCTCGGAGCAAATTCTGATGAATGCGGCGGCTCGAATGACGAAATGACAACGGCCCCGGTGTCTTGCCGGACACCTGGGCCGTTCACCGCAAGCACCGCGCTTAACCGACCCGCGCTTCGTCCTGCCGCTCGGCTTCACCGCCATCCGCGGCCGTTCGCGCCAGCACCGGCTTCAACGCCTGCCCCGTGTGGCTCGCGCTCACCTGCACGAGCCCTTCCGGCGGCGCCGCCGCGACGATCGTGCCACCGCCCACGCCGCCTTCCGGACCGAGATCGATGATCCAGTCGGCTTCCGCGATCACGTCGAGATCGTGCTCGATCACGACGACGCTATGCCCGCCGTCGACCAGCCGGTGCAGCACGCGGATCAGCTTCGCGACGTCGGCCATGTGCAGCCCGACCGTCGGCTCGTCGAGCACGTACAGCGTGTGCGGCGCCTTCTGGCCGCGTCGCGTGATGTCGTCGCGCACCTTCGTGAGCTCGGTGACGAGCTTGATGCGCTGCGCCTCGCCGCCCGACAATGTTGGCGACGGCTGGCCGAGCGTCAGATAGCCGAGGCCGACGTCCTTCATCAGCTGCAGCGGATGCGCGATGTTCGAAATCGGTGCGAAGAACTCCACCGCTTCGTCGATCTCCATCGTCAGCACGTCGCCGATGTTCCGGCCGCGCCACGTGACCGCGAGCGTCTCCGGATTGAAGCGCTGCCCGTGGCATACGTCGCACGGCACCTTCACGTCGGGCAGGAAGCTCATCCCGATCGTGCGCACGCCCTGCCCTTCGCAGGCCGGGCAGCGCCCGTCGCCGGTGTTGAACGAGAAACGCGACGCCGTGTAGCCGCGCGCACGCGCTTCCAGCGTATCGGCGAACAGCTTGCGGATCGTGTCCCACACGCCGATGTAGGTGGCCGGACACGAGCGCGGCGTCTTGCCGATCGGCGTCTGGTCGACCTCGAGCACGCGGTCGATCCGCTCCCAGCCGCTCAGCGACGCGCAGCCCTGCCACGCATGCGTGACGTTCAATGACGGCCGTGGCGCGCTGCGCGCGAGCACGCTCGAGCGGCGGTTGGTGGCCGGCGCGTCCTGCTGCGCGGCCTTGCGCGCGCGCCGCGTGGCCGGCGACGACAGCACCGAGCGGCCGACCGCGTCGAGCAGGTTCGACATCAGCACGTCGCGCGCGAGCGTCGACTTGCCGGAGCCGCTCACGCCCGTCACCGCGACGAGCCGCGCGAGCGGAATGCCGACGGTGACGTCGCGCAGGTTGTGCAGCGTCGCGCCATGCACGGTCAGCCAGGCCTCCGGCACCGCCGGTGCGCCCTTCTTGCCCGCCAGGCTCACCGCGCGGCGCGGTTGCAGCGGGTGTGTCATCGGCTGCGCGAGCAGGCGCCCCGTCACCGAATCCGGCTGCGCGGCCAGATCGGCGACCGCGCCCTCGGCGACCAGCGTGCCGCCGCGCTTGCCGGCGCCCGGGCCGACGTCGATGATGTGATCGGCGCGGCGAATCGTGTCCTCGTCATGCTCGACGACGACGAGCGTGTTGCCCTTGTCGCCGAGCTTGCGCAGCGCGTCCAGCAGGATCCGGTTGTCGCGCGGATGCAGGCCGATCGTCGGCTCGTCGAGCACGTAGCACACGCCCTGCAGGTTGCTGCCGAGCTGCGCGGCGAGCCGGATGCGCTGCGCTTCGCCGCCCGACAGGCTCGGCGCCGCGCGATCGAGGCTCAGGTAGCCGAGCCCGACCTCCTCGAGAAACGCGAGGCGGCTGCCGATCTCGCTGACGATGTCGCGCGCGATCTGCGCGTCGCGGCCGGTCAGTTCCAGCGCGTCGATCCAGCTGCGCGTATCGGACACCGTCCACTGCGCAACCTCGACGATCGGATGCGCGTCGAATGTGACCGCGCGCGCGGACGGGTTCAGGCGCGTGCCGCCGCAATCGGGGCACGGCTCGTTGCCGACGCCTTCCGGTTCCTGCTCGTCCGACGGCAGCGTCTGCTCGCGGCCGCGATCGTCCCCGGCGCGCACGGTGTCGTCGTACGCCGCGCGCTGTTCGCGCGTGAGCGTGACGCCCGTGCCGACGCAGGTCGTGCACCAGCCATGCTTGCTGTTGTACGAGAACATCCGCGGATCGAGTTCCGGATAGCTGGTGCCGCATACCGGGCACGCGCGCTTGACCGACAGCACCTTGACCTCGCCGACGCGCGCGGTCGAATGATCGTTCTGCATCGCGTGTTGCAGCCCGTCGAGCGGCGCGAGCAGGTGCATCACGCCCTTGCCGAGCTCGAGCGTCTCGTCGAGCACCCGCCGCAATCCGGCTTCGTCGTCCGGCGACACGACGATATCGGCCACCGGCAGCTCGATCGTATGCTCGCGGAAGCGATCGAGTTTCGGCCACGGATCGACCGGCACGAATTCGCCGTCCACGCGCAGATGCGTGCTGCCGCGCGCCTTCGCCCATTTCGCGAGATCGGTATACACGCCCTTGCGGTTGACGACGAGCGGCGCGAGCAGCCCGACGTGCTCGCCGCGATGGTCGCGCAGCAGCTGTGCGGCGATCGACTCGACGGTTTGCGACGTGACCGGTGTGCCGTCGTGGATGCAATGCTGGAGGCCGAGCTTCACATACAGCAGCCGCAGGAAGTGCCAGACTTCGGACGTGGTCGCGACCGTGCTCTTGCGACCGCCGCGCGACAGGCGCTGCTCGATCGCGACCGTCGGCGGAATGCCGTACACCGCGTCGACTTCCGGCCGCCCGGCCGGCTGCACGATCGAGCGCGCATACGCGTTCAGCGATTCGAGGTAGCGACGCTGGCCTTCGTGGAACAGGATGTCGAACGCGAGCGTCGACTTGCCGGAACCCGACACGCCAGTGATCACGTTGAACTTGCCGTGCGGGATATCGACGTCGAGCGCCTTCAGGTTGTGCTCGCGCGCGTTGACGATCCGCACGACGTCCTCGCCCTCGATCGCGCGCCGCTCGCGTGCGGCGTTCAGCACGGACTGCAGCGGCACGCCTTCGTCGGCCAGCGCCGTTTCGCCGTCCATCGCGCGGTCGTACTGCAGCAGCGCGACGCCGGTATGCGATTCCGCGCAGGCCTTGACGTCGTCGGGCGTGCCCGCGCACAGCACGCGGCCGCCGCCGTCGCCGCCTTCCGGGCCGAGGTCGATCAGCCAGTCGGCCGCGCGGATCACGTCGAGGTTGTGCTCGATCACGATCAGCGAATGGCCGGCCGCGAGCAGCTTGCCGAACGCCTGCATCAGCTTCGCGATGTCGTCGAAGTGCAGCCCGGTGGTCGGCTCGTCGAACATGAACAGCTTCGCCCGCGCGACGCGCGCCTCCTCGCTGGCGACGCGGCGCCCGCCGGCCGCCGCGGCCGATTCGGCGAGGAAGCCGGCCAGCTTCAGCCGCTGCGCCTCGCCGCCGGACAACGTCGGCACCGGCTGGCCGAGCTTCACGTATTCGAGACCGACGTCGACGATCGGCTGCAGCACGCGCAGCACCTCGGCGTCGGTCGCGAAGAACGCAGTTGCCTCGCTGACGGTCAGGTCGAGCACGTCGGCAATGTTCAGCGCACGGCCGTCGCGCTCGATGCGCACCTCGAGAATCTCGGCGCGGTAGCGGCTGCCGTCGCAGTCCGGGCAACGCAGGTAGACGTCGCTCAGGAACTGCATCTCGATGTGCTCGAAGCCCGAGCCGCCGCACGTCGGGCAACGGCCGTCGCCCGAGTTGAAGCTGAACGTGCCCGCGCCGTAGCCGCGTTGCAGCGCGAGCGGCGCCTTCGCGAACAGCTTGCGGATCTCGTCGAACGCGCCGACATAGCTGGCCGGGTTCGACCGCGTGGTCTTGCCGATCGGCGACTGATCGACGAACACGACGTCGCCGACCTGATCGGCGCCCGTGAGTTCGCGGAACGCGCCCGGCGACTCGGTCGCCTTGCCGTGGTGGCGCGCCATCGCCGGATAGAGCACGTCCTGCAGCAGCGTCGACTTGCCGGAACCCGATACGCCCGTCACGCACACGAGCCGCTGCAGCGGAATCTCGACCGTCACGTCGCGCAGGTTGTGCTCGGTCGCGCCTTCGAGCACGATGCGCGGCGTGTTCGCGTCCACCGGACGGCGCGCCCAGTTCGACGCATGCGCGACGTGCTTGCGGCCGCCGAGATACTCGCCCGTCAGCGTGTGCGCGGAACGGATGTCGCCCGGCGTGCCGTCGTAGACGATCGTGCCGCCGCGCTCGCCGGGCCCCGGGCCCATGTCGATCAGCCGGTCGGCCGCGAGCATCACCGACGGATCGTGCTCGACGACGACCAGCGTATTGCCCGCGTCGCGCAGCCGCTGCATCGCCTCGACGATACGCGTGAGGTCGCGCGGATGCAGCCCGATGCTCGGCTCGTCGAGCACGAACAGCGTTTTCGTGAGCGACGTGCCGAGCGCCGTGGTCAGGTTGATCCGCTGGACCTCGCCGCCGGACAGCGTGCGGCTCTGCCGGTCGAGCGTCAGGTAGCCGAGCCCGACGTCGCACAGGTATTTCAGGCGCGTGCGCACCTCGGCGAGCAGCAGCTTCAGCGCGTCGTCGAGCAGCGCGCTCGGCAGGCTCACGTCGTCGAAGAAGCGGCGGATGCGCTCGATCGGCAGCAGCATCAGATCGTGCACCGTCAGGCCCGGCAGCGCCTCCAGCTGCGCGCGCGTCCAGTCGACGCCGCGCGGCAGGAAGCGATCGGCGGGCGCGAGCACCGCGTCGGCGTTCGCCTTCGAGCCGAGCCGCCACTGCAGTGATTCCGTCTTCAGGCGCGCGCCGCCGCACACGTCGCACGGCGTGTAGCTGCGGTACTTCGACAGCAGCACGCGGATATGCATCTTGTACGCCTTCGACTCGAGATAGCCGAAGAAGCGTTTGACGCCGTACCACTGGCTCTGCCACTTGCCGTTCCAGTCCGGCGAGCCGTCGATCACCCATGCGCGCTCGGCGTCCGTCAGGTCGGACCACGGCGTGTCGCGCGGGATGCCGGCTTTCGCCGCGTAGCGCATCAGGTCGTCCTGGCATTCCTTCCACGCGGGCGTCTGCATCGGCTTGATCGCGCCGCCGCGCAGCGTCTTGCGCGCGTCGGGGATCACGAGGCCGAGATCGACGCCGATCACGCGGCCGAAGCCGCGGCAGGTCTCGCACGCGCCGTAGGCCGAGTTGAACGAGAACAGCGCCGCCTGCGGCTCCGCGTAGCGCAGGTCGCTATCCGGATCGTGCAGCCCGGTGGAGAAGCGCCACACCTGCGGCTCGACGGTCGCGGCGAGCGCGGTGTCCGCGTCCGGCGCCAGCACGTAGACGTTCACGCGACCGCCGCCGCGCTTCAGCGACGCCTCGATCGCCTCCACCACGCGCACCTTGTCGGCCTGCTGCACGCGGAAGCGGTCGGCCACCACGTCGAGCAGCTTGCGCGGGCCGGTGGGCGACGCGACTTCGCGTTGCGCCTGCACGCGCGTGTAGCCGCTCGCGGACAGCCACTGCGCGACTTCGTCCTCGGACGCACTTTCCGGCAGCTCGACCGGGAACGTGACGACGACGCGCGGATCGTGGGCGCGCGTGCGCTCGACGAGTTCCGCGTAGATGGTCTCGGGCGTGTCATGCCGCACCTGCCGCGCGGTCTGGCGGTCGAACAGCTCGGCCGCCCGCGCGTACAGCAGCTTCAGGTGATCGTTGAGCTCGGTCATCGTGCCGACCGTCGAGCGCGAACTGCGGACCGGGTTGGTCTGGTCGATCGCGATCGCGGGCGGCACGCCGTCGACGCGCTCGACCTGCGGGCGGTCCATCCGGTCGAGGAACTGCCGCGCATATGCGCTGAAGGTCTCGACGTAGCGCCGCTGGCCTTCCGCGTACAGCGTGTCGAATACGAGGCTCGACTTGCCGGAGCCCGACGGGCCGGTGACGACCGTCATTTCACCGGTGCGCAGATCGAGATCGAGGTTCTTGAGGTTGTGCTGACGTGCTCCGCGAATGCGGATCAGATTGCTGGATGACAATTTGCCTGCCCGTCTGAATGAGTTAGCCGGAATCACGGTGCCGGAACGCTGCGGCGGATGCCCGCAGACGCGGCGCACGTGCCGCACGGGTCATGCCCGCGCCGCTCGAGTTCGACGGATACTATACTGTATATTCATACAGTTTTCCACGAGCGACGCAAAGGGGCGAAAACGGGCCGGATCAGGAGCCGACTCGGCCACCGGCCGCCATCGCATAGCCAATGCACGTGCGCGCAAGCACGTCGGTCGGATCGACGAGCGTCGCGCGGCGCCCGTTCCGCGCGACATATTCGCCGCCCGGCAGCAGGATCGGCAGTTCCGTGCATCCGAGCACGATCACGCTCACGCCTTCGTCCATCAACGCGTCGATGGCCGCGCCGATATCTTCCTCGCACCGTCCGGTCGTGAAGCCGGCCTTGACACCCTGCGGGCCGTAGATCGCTTCCATCACGCGTGCCTGCAACGCCGGCGCCGGCGCCACTTGCCGCAGCCCCTGCGATTCCAGCGCCTTCCGGTAGACCCCGCTTTCGACCGTGCCGGACGTGGCCAGCACACCGACCTCCCGCAGCGCCGGATACGTGTCGCGCAGGTGAGCGACCGTGACGCTCAGCATGTTGACGATCGGAATGCCGAGCCAAGGCTGAATCCGCTCGACGAACGCATGCGCGGTGTTGCACGGAATCGCGATGACGTCGGCATCGCCGTCCTCGAGTTTCTTGCAGGTCGCGTACAGGGAGATCGTCGGATCCGCGCCGGCGCCCACCAGGTTCTCGGTTCGATCGGGAATCTGCGGATTCTGTTCGACCAGCAGCTTGATATGATCCTGATCGCGCGACGCCGGCGTGTTGCGCACGATCTTGTCCAGAAAATCGACGGTCGCGGCCGGGCCGACGCCGCCGACCACGCCGATCTTGAACGTCGCCGCGCGCGAACCCGGTTGCCCGGTCACCGCGTACTGCGCATACGCGAGGTTCGAATCCACGAGCGGCACGCGCTGCGGGCCGATTTCATCGACGACCAGCGCGATCTCGGTCAGCCCCGGGACGATCACCTGCACGCCCTGATCGGCGAGGTCCTCGCATGCGCGGCGCAGCAGCTCGACCGGGCGGCCGCGAAGATTGCCGTGCTTGATGCCGTCGCGGCCGTAGATCGCTTCGGTCACGAGGTCGATCCCGTCGGGCGACCGCGGATGGACGATGTCGAACTGCGGCGTCGGGAAATACGCTTCGAAGAGTCGCTTGTCCCGCACGTAATCGGAAGCCAGCACGCCGATGCGCGTCGCGTCCGGGTACTTGCGCCCCACATGGCTGCGCACCGCTTCGACGATATCCACGATCGGCAGGCGCGTGTTCGCCTTCAGCTCGTCGATGAACGTGTGGCTCAGGAAGCACGGCAGCACGACCGTCGTCACGCCACGCTTCTCGAACGCGCGGATCATGTCGAACACGTACAGCTTGCGTTCGATAGTCGCCGCACTGCCCGACCGCGAGCCCTTGAACGGGTATTGCTCGAAAATCATCTCGACGTGCTCGTCGTCGGACAACGCAGGCGTCGCCTTCACCATCTTGAAGAATACGTCGGCACTGCCCAGCGGCCCGAGGCCGCCGACCACGCCGAACTTGCGCCGGGCATTCACGCCATCCGTGTGCATCATGCGCTCTCCGGCTGATCGAATACGGCGGCGGCTTGCGACTTCGCCGTGCGCCGGCTCTCCCACTGCGCGATCACCGCCGTCGCCACGCTGTTGCCGATCACGTTCGTCATCGTGCGGCCCATATCGAGAATCTGGTCGATCGCGAGAATCATCGCGACGCCGGCCACCGGCAGATGGAACATCGGCGCGACCGCCGCGACCACGACCACCGAGCCGCGCGGCACGCTCGCCATCCCCTTGCTGCTCAACATCAGCACCAGCAACATGAACACCTGCTCCGACACCGGCATGTGCACGCCGAAGGCCTGCGCGATGAAGATCGCGGCAAACGCCTGATACATCATCGAGCCGTCGAGGTTGAACGCGTAACCGAGCGGCAGCGTGAAGCCCACCACCTTCTTGTCCACGCCGAACCGCTCGAGCTGCTCGGTCAGGCGCGGATAGGCGGCCTCGCTGCTCGCCGTTGAGAAAGCGATCAGCGCGGGTTCGCGCACGGCCTTCAGCAGGCTGCCGACGCGCCGCCCGAGAAACACGTAGCCGGCGCCGATCAGCAGCGTCCAGAGGACGAGCAAGCCGAGGTAGAACGCGCCGATCAGCTTGCCGTACGTATAGATCACGTCGAGCCCGCGCAGCGTGACCGACGCGGCGATCGCACCGAATACGCCGAGCGGCGCCGCGCGCATCACGTAGTTGGTCAGTCGCAGCATCACCGGCACCATGCCGTCGATCGACTGGATCACGACGCCGACCCGCTTGTCGTGCTTCAGCGCGCTCAGCCCGATGCCGAGAAAGACCGAGAACACCAGGATCTGCAGGATGTCGTTGCGCGCCATCGCGTCGAGCAGGCTGGTCGGGAATGCATGCGTGATCACGTCCCGCGCGTTCAGCGCGCCGGTATTCAGGCCGGTGCCGACTTCGCCGCCGGATGCCGCGAGGTTCAGGCCGGCGCCCGGCTGCAGCGCATTGGCCATGATGAGGCCGAGGCTCAACGAAACCAGCGACGCGCAGACGAACCACCCGATCGAGCGCAGGCCGATGCGGCCGACGTCCTCGCCGCTGTCCATGCCGGCCAGGCCGGACACGAGCGTGACGAACACCAGCGGCGCGATGATCATCTTGATCAGGCGCAGGAAGATGTCGGTGACGATCGAGAAATAGCCCGCGACGGTTTTGAGCGTGGCCGGGTCCGTGATGTGCGTGTGACATGCATAACCGGCGACGACACCGAGGATCATGCCGACTGCAATGCTGAAGGTAAGGCGATTTTTCATGTCCATCCGTCCTTGGGTGGCGCCCTGCCGCCGGCGGCGGACGGGCGCTGCGAAGAAGGCCGCGCGACGCCGGTCACGCGTCACGATTGCCGTTGGAACGAATGGTAGGGACGGTCGAGAAAACCGTGATGCCGGTGCAACATGGCGGTATGCGAGCCCCGCATAAGGCGGGAAAACCCCGACTCAGCCGAGCCGGGAAGGTGCCTCGCGCAGGTGCTGCCAGAGCGTGTCGAGGAATTCACTGCGGTTGGACACGTCGCGATACACGCGCAGCTCGACGTCCAGATTCCACGCCGCGGGCCCCGCCGGGACGAGTTCGCCGGCTGCCAGCTCGGCCGCAATCGCGCTGCGTGGCAGCCACGCGACGCCCTCGCCTTCCATCACGAGTTTCTTCAGCACCTCGGCCATGTCCGACTCGTAGTGCAGTTGCAGCGCGGGCGTATCGGGGGCGCGGCCGAGCAGCAGCGCGAGACAGCGGCCGAAGTAGCTGGTTTCCGTATAGGAGATCAGCGGCAGCGGGCTCTGCTTCGTTCCGGGCAGGCGAAACGCGGGCGCCGAGCGCCGGTTCGGCCGGCATGCCGGCATCAACGTGTCGAGGCCGACCGTCAGGTGCGCATACTTCGCGGGGTCGAGATGGAGCGGCAGCTCGGGATGGTGATAGGCAAACATCAGCTCGCAGTTGCCGTTGACGAGCATCAGGATCGAGTCATGGACGTTGGTCGGAATCACGCGCGCCCGCACTTCGCCGAAATGCGGGGCGAGCGCCTTGAGCCAGCCCGGCAGGAAACTCAACGCGATCGTGTGGCCCGCGGCGATCTGCAGGCTCTTGCCGGCAATCCGTTGCTCGGTGCGGATGATGGCCCGCGTGTCGAACAGGCGGCTGAGCACGTCTTCGGCCGTCTCGCGAAACAGCCGGCCCGCCGGCGTCAGCACCGGCGGAAAGCTGCTGCGGTCGATCAGCTCCGCGCCGATCCACTGCTCGAGCGACTGGATGCGGCGGCTGAAGCCCGACTGCGTGACGTTGCGAAATTCAGCCGCACGGGAAAAGCTTTGATATTGAGCGAGCGCGAGGAAGTCCTCGATCCATTTGATTTCCATGATTGCCTTGGCGGGTCGCGGGCGGAGCGGCCCGCGCGTCACCCAGGTCATGGCGAAGCGCAGGCCGACGGACGCTCACATTGTATGTGCTCGCCCCGGTGCGCCGCGCGGGCAGCCCATCACGCCGCCCTGCGCGCTACGCCTTTTTCGCATAGGCGCTGCACCAGCCTTTCGCATTGACCTGCTTGCCGCCGAAAATGGCGCACGGCGCCATCGCGGCATCGGCCTTGCCCTGGTAGAACTGGCAATTCGCACAGGCCTCGCCCGGCTGAAATTTCGGGAACTTCTTACGGTCGACCCGGCTGGCGTCGGCCTTGTAGCCGAGCGCCTGCGCGTTTGCATCGGATTCCTGCACGACAACGGCATCCGCCGCCGCCGCGCGACGGCCCACGGCCAGCGCGGAAGCCAGCACGGTGGTCGCCGTAATGAAACGTCGGCGTGAAAATTTCATGAGCGTCTCCCTTGAACGGATGCCCGGGAATTAGTGAAAGAAGAGTGACCGCATGCCGAACGTGTGATGCGCTTCGGCGGCCATCAGCACCATGAGGACCAGCAGGCACAGCGGCGGCACCAGGATCGCGTACACCAGCGCCAGCCGCTCCCACATCATGTGCATGAAGATCGACACGATCAGCCCGGCCTTCGCGATCATCAGCACGACGATCAGCACCCAGCGCAGCACGCCCTGCACGTGGAAGTAGTCGACCAGATACGACAACGTGCTCAGAACGAACAGCAGGCCCCAGATCTTCAGGTAGACGCCGATCGGATGCTGCTGGCCGTGCGCGGCGTCGGGTCGATCGGCGGAATCGGTGTGGTCCATGGCCTGCCTCACCACAAGTAGAACAACGCGAAGATGAACACCCACACCAGGTCGACGAAGTGCCAGTACAGCCCGGCAATCTCGACGATCTGGAAGTTGCCGTGCTCGGTGAACCCCGGCTGCAGCACCTTGCGTGCGATCAGCAGCAGGTAGATCACGCCGCAGGTCACGTGAAAGCCGTGGAACCCGGTGATCGTGAAGAAGCACGCGCCGAACTGCGCCGCGCCCAGCGGGTTGCCCCATGGCCGGATACCTTCATGGACGATCAGCTTCGTCCATTCGAGCGCCTGCATCGACACGAAGGCCGCGCCCAGCAGCGCGGTCGCCAGCAACAGCACGGCGGCGCGTTTGGCGTTGCGCCGGTAGCCGAAGTTGACGGCCATCGCCATCGTGCCGCTGCTGCTGATCAGGATGAACGTCATGATCGCGATCAGCAGCAACGGCACATCCACGCCGCCCACCGTGAGCCCGAATACCTTGGACGTATCGGGCCACGGCGCCGTGGTCGAGATGCGCACCGACATGTAGCCGATCAGGAAGCTGCTGAAGACGAAGGTGTCCGACAGCAGGAAGATCCACATCATCGCCTTGCCCCACGGCACCTTGAAGGCTTCGCGGTCGCCCGCCCAGTCGGTGACGATGCCGCGCCAGCCGTCAGGCACGGCGTCGGCGGGGGCGATGTCGGCAGATTCGCCGACGGAAGACTCGGTGGGGAGCGTGGGCACGGTCATGGCGCGGCTCCATACAGCGGCCCGCAGATGGCGGCGACGATCGCGGGGGTCATCCACCACATCGCCGCCAGCAGCACGAGCCAGACAGCCAGCAGGAAATGCCAGTAGGTCGCGCACAGCGCAATGGCGCGCTGGGCCCGGAACGGGTCCGCGCGCCGCACAAGCGCGATCGTGACGACCCAGGCCACCAGCCCGCCCAGCACATGCAGCCCGTGCAGGCCGGTGAGCAGGTACAGGAAGCTGTTGGAAGGATTGACGTTGACGGTCTGCCCGGCGGCGGACAGCATGCGCCACGCAGTCAGTTGCCCGATCACGAACAGCGCCGCCAGCACGCCGCCGGATACCAGCCACACCGCGCGGTGCAAGGTCATCCGTCGGGCGCACTGCATCGCGATGCTGGCCAGCACCAGCGCACCGGTGTTCCACCACAGCAGCGCCGGATGCGGAATCGGTTGCCAGTCGGGCTCGCGCATGCGCATCCCATAAGCGAGCAGCAGCAGCGAAAACAACGTCGTGGCCACCGCCATGAAGACGATCAGGCCCGTGCGGCCCGCATTCGGCAAGGCCGGTTGCGCGTCGGGACCGAAGGGGCGCGGCAGCGTGGTCATTCGTGTGCCTCGCCGGAGTGAAGCGTCGGCCGGGCCGGCGCGGGCGCGGGCTCGGGCGCCGTCGCGGGCGGCCGGTTCTGCGGGACGAAATCTTCCGCCTGCCCTGCGGGACTGTATTCGTATGCCCAGCGATAGACGACCGGCAGCGCCGCGCCCCAGTTGCCGTGCGCCGGTGGCGATTGCGGCGTCTGCCATTCGAGCGTGGTGGCCCGCCACGGGTTGCCGTCGGCACGCTTGCCGTGCTTGAGGCTCCACGCGAGGTTGAACAGGAACAGCAGCTGCGCCACGCCGACGATCAGCGCAACGACGGTGATGAACGCATTGAGCGTCTGCGCCGAGTGCGGAATAAAGCTGTAGCCTTCATACGCGTAATAGCGTCGCGGCATGCCGAGGACGCCGAGATAGTGCATCGGGAAGTAGATCGCATAGGTGCCGACGAAGGTGAACCAGAAGTGCAGGCGCCCGAGCGTGTCGTTCAACATGCGGCCCGTCACCAGCGGATACCAGTGGTAGAGGCCGCCGAACACCACCAGGATCGGCGACACGGCCATCACCATATGGAAGTGCGCGACCACGAAGTACGTGTTCGACAGCGGAATGTCCACGCTCACGTTGCCGAGGAACAGCCCCGTCAACCCGCCGAGCACGAAGGTGCTGATGAAGCCGATCGCGAACAGCATCGGCACGGTCAGGTGGATATCGCCGCGCCATAGCGTCAGCACCCAGTTGTAGACCTTCAGCGCCGTTGGCACGGCGATGATCAGCGTCGTGGTGGCGAAGAAGAAGCCGAAGTACGGATTCATGCCGGCGATGAACATGTGGTGAGCCCAGACCACGAAGCTCAGCGCGCCGATCATGACGATCGCCCACACCATCATCCGGTAGCCGAAGATGCTCTTGCGCGCGTGCGTGCTGATGAGGTCCGACGCGATGCCGAACGCCGGCAGCGCGACGATGTAGACCTCCGGATGCCCGAAGAACCAGAACAGGTGCTGGAACAGCAGCGGGCTGCCGCCGGCATGGTTGAGCGTCTGCCCCATCGACACCACGGCCGGCACGAAGAAGCTGGTGCCGAGCGTCTTGTCGAACAGCATCATCACCGCCGACACGAACAGCGCCGGAAACGCCAGCAGCGCCATGATCGTTGCGGTGAAGATGCCCCACACCGTGAGCGGCATGCGCATCAGCGTCATGCCGCGCGTGCGCGCCTGCAGCGTGGTGGTGACGTAGTTCAGGCCGCCCATCGTTGCCGCGACGATGAAGATCGCGAGCGACACCAGCATCAGCACGATGCCCCATTCGACGCCCGGCGTGCCTGGCAGGATGGCCTGCGGCGGATACAGCGTCCAGCCCGCGCCGGTCGGCCCGCCCGGCACGAAGAAGCTTGCGGTCAGCACCAGCACGGCCAGCAGATAGACCCAGTAGCTCAGCATGTTGAGGAACGGGAACACCATGTCGCGCGCGCCCAGCATCAGCGGGATCAGGTAGTTGCCGAAGCCGCCGAGGAACAGCGCCGTCAGCAGGTAGATCACCATGATCATCCCGTGCATCGTGACGAACTGGTAGTAGTGGTTCGCGTCGATGAACGCGAACTTGCCCGGGAAGCCGAGCTGCAGCCGCATCAGGTTCGACAGCACCAGGCCGACGAGACCGATGGCGATGGCCGTCAGCGCGTACTGCACGGCGATGACCTTGTGGTCCTGGCTCCACACGTAGCGTGTCCAGAAGCTCTGCGGGGCGTGATCGGAATGCGCGTAAGTCATGGGGTGTGCTCCGCTAGCGCTGCGCCGCGCTGCTGGCGTCCGGCCCGCCTTGCGCCTTGATATAGGCCACCAGCGCGGCCAGTTCCTGATCGCTCAGGTCGAAATGCGGCATGATCGGCGAGAAACCCTTCACCACGCGGGCAGTCGGGTTGGTGATGAACGCGCGCAGATACGCGTCATCCACTTTCGCGGTGCTGCCGTCGGCCATCGTTTCGGTCTTGCCGTACAAACCCTTCCACGTGGGGCCGACGCGCGGCGTGCCGTCCACGGTATGGCAGGCGATGCAGCCCTTGGCCGCCGCGAGCGCCTTGCCCTGGTCGGCCAGCGCCTGGGCGCTGCCGCCCGCGGCGGCCGGCGCGGCCTGCACGTTCGCCTGCTGCCGCTGCGCGAACGTGGGCTGCCGCGCGAGCCAGCGCGAGAACGATGCTTCGTCTTCCACCACCACCACGCCGCGCATGTTCGAGTGCCCGATGCCGCAGAGCTGCGCGCACAGGATGTCGTAACGCCCGGCCTTGGTCGGCGTGAACCAGAAGGTGGTCACCATGCCGGGCACCATGTTCATCCGCGCGCGGAACGGCGGCACGTAGAAGTCGTGCAGCACGTCGCGCGACCGTGCCAGCACCTGGACCGGCCGATTGAGCGGCAAGTGCACTTCGGATGAATCGATCAGGTAGTTGTCGCGGCCGTTGGGGTCGCCGGGGTTCAGGCCGAACGGGTTGGCGTCGCTGATGTAGCGCACGTTCGTCGTGCCCAGCTTGCCGGCGGGGCCGGCGAAGCGGAAACGCCATTGCCATTGCTGGCCGAGCACTTCCATCTGCAGCACCTTGGGCGGCGGTCGTACGTAGTCCGCATAAACGAAGAGCCCCGGCGCCAGCAATGCGGCCACGCCGATCGAGGTCAGGCCGATCAGCCACCATTCGAGCCGCCTGTTGTGCGGCTCGTACGCGGCGCGACGGCCGCTGCGATGGCGGTAGCGCAGCAGTGCGAGCACGATGAACAGGTTGATCGCGATGAAGAACGCGCCGGTGATGACGAGCGTGATCGTCAGCATGTCGTCCATGCGCACCCAGTTCGACGCGATCGGCGTGATCCACCACGGGCTGGCAAAGTGAAACCCCACCGCCACTGCGATGATCAGGACCAGAGCAATCGCAAGGGCCATAGGCCGCCTCGCTGCGTGTCACGCACCCGAGCCGTCGACACGACGCTGCTGGCGTCGTCGCGCCGCGTCGGCGCATTTCGCATTCGTCGTATCGTCCGCGCCGGCACCTGTGCCGGCGCCGCTTCGCGACGCGCTGCCCACGACGGCTCTTAAGAAAAGGTAGTCCTCTGCCCTGCATCGTGCAAGGCGGCGAAACGCGCAGACGCACGCCGCGCATGTCGCGCACGAAACGCGCGAACGGCGGCTTCGCATGCGGTGATGCGATGCAAAAGCGGCCGCCTCCGGCAGGATTGCCGACGCGGCCGTCTAGCGGGGCCGATGGAGGTTCAGCGCCGGCGCGTCACTCCATCCTGCTCGGCCTGCGCCATCGCTCCAGCTGGCCATAGGCGACGGCTGCAACCACGCCGAACAGCAGGTTCGCCAGCAAGGGGCCGGAACCGCGCTCCGAGATGAACCATGGGAACACGGCCGTCATCACATAAAAGTTCCACAGGTACGCGACGAGCCCGAACGCCAGCCCGATCACCGCCTCCATACCCACGCTCGAATCGAACCGGAAAGGCGCCATGATCGCGGCGAGCATCATCCCCATGAGCGCGCCGAGCACGTAGTGCAGCAGCAGCGCCATCGCGACGATTTCGAGGTTGAATTGCGACAACTGGCTGAGCGCACCGCGGCCCATCACCATCGCGGCGATCTTGTGGGTCGGCCGCCACGGGCTTTCATGGAGCACCAGCGTCGACCAGAAGAATTCCAGCGCGATCACCAGCGCACCGCCCGCGAGGCCGGCCACGGCAGCGGAGACCCAGTCCGGCGTGCGCCGTTCCCAATGGTGCGATTGCATGTGCAGTTCCATATGACCTCCTTGCTGACGGTTCAGCTTCAGCACTCAGGTTCAGAACGCGCCGTTCGCGTCGAAAAATTTGTGCCGTATGCGACTCGGAATCGCCGGGCCCGAGCCGGCGCAGCGCATCGCAACACGTTCGCCCCGCGATTCGGCAACGCCACGGGCGGCCGCGCCGAAACGCAACGCAATGCCGCCCACGGTCGCGGCAACGCGAACATGCGTCCGACGAATCGCGTCGATGAGCGCGGGTGTTCGCGTGTGCCGGTTTTGGCGTGTCAGGGGAAGATCGGCGTCGTGGGCTCGCCGCCTTCCATGTCCGCCTGGGGAAAATGCTGCGCGACCATCTGCGAAATTTCCTCCTCTCGCAGCGGCGGCACGTCGGCCATGATCAGGATCTGGCCTTCCCGGATGGCCTCGCGAAAGCGCGCGAGTCGCCCATTGGGTTCGGCAATGCCGATCATCGCGGCCGTCCACGCGCCGAAACCCGCGCCCGCCACCGTCAATCCGACGACGGCGCCGCCCGCGATCACGAGCTGCGCGGGAGGGAATACCAGCGCGACGAGACCGATGAGCGCGCCTGTCGCGCCGCCGAGTGCGACGCCGCGCTCGAGCGCGTGCACGACATCGCTGCTTTGCAGCAGAGATGCTTCGGGCAACTCATCAAGCGTGACGCTGTGATCGGCGAGAACGTGGATATGGCGCCAGATGATGCGGGCGCGCAGCAAGTCATCGACGATCGCCTTCGCCATCTGCGTATCGGGTACGAGAAAATAAAGGCGTCTCATGTTGGCACCCCTCTTTTGCCAGCGGTTTATCCGCGACAGAGCCTTTTGTTATTTTATGTCAGCATCGGCGGGTGGATAGCCGGGTTTGCGCAGGGGCGCCAGCAGTTCCCTCAGACCGTTATGGTCGATCTCGTGCATCAGCGCGAGCTGTCGGCCGAGTTCGCCGCGCGGGAATCCTTCGCGCGCCAGCCAGTTGAGGTAAGGCCCGGGCAGGTCGGCCAGGAGTCGGCCCTTGTATTTTCCGAAGGGCATGGTAACGGTGACAAGGCATTCAAGGTCGGGGGTTCGCATGCCGGTATTGTGCACGTCTGGCTGCTAGACTGGTATTTCCCCCTGCAAACCCTGGAGGGAATCATGATGTCCGTGTACGTCGTGAAGACCGGCGAGCAATTCCTCTGCACTGCCGAGGACGGCGATATCGGCATGGCACCGGCGATTGAAGATGCGACGTCCTTCGGTTCGTATGAGGAAGCCGAAAAAGCGGCAAATACGCATGCCGACCCCGGATACGAAATCGTGGCCGTCTGCGTGATCCGGCACTGATCGGCTGCCCGGTGTGGTTGATCGCTTGCGTGCCGGACGCAAGTCGCCCGGCGGCAGCGTCGTCCCTGCGACGACGACGGCGACGCCGCGCATGCACCGCGTGACGCATTGCCTTCGTCGCCGTCGCGTATCCGGCGGCGCGGCGCACGGCACGGCCGCCGCGCGCGAACCGTCCGGTTACGACGGCCACGCGTGCGGCGACCCCGTCGCCATGTCTTACTTCTGCAGCGAGATTTCCACCCGGCGATTGCGCGCCCGCCCTTCGACGGTATCGTTCGATGCCGCCGGATTGGCTTCTCCATGCCCGGTCGCGGCAAACGCATCCGCCTTCAGGCCGTGTCCACGCAGATACGCCGCAACCGCATCGGCCCGACGCTTCGACAGCGCTTGATTGTGCGCATCCGAGCCGGTCGCGTCGGTATAACCGTCCACTTCCACGCGCGCGAAATGCCGGTCGCCTTGCTGGTTCAGCAGCTTGTCGAGCGCGGCGGTGGCCGCCGACGTCAGCACGGCCGAGTCGGTCGCGAAATAGGCATCGCCGGTGAGGCTCACCTTCTCGACCGCAGCGGGCGCGGGCGCTGCGGCCGCGGCGACCGGCGCGGGTGCCGCGCCGCACTGGAACACCATCGAGTGCGGATCGGCGCCGTCGCGGTACGGCGTCGTGGTATCGACCACGCGCACGGCGTCGTTGCCGCACATGCGCGTCGCGACCTTCATGCAGGTCTTCGCGCTCGACAGGATGCCGTGACAGTCGACGCGGAAGGTGCGGATGCCGTCACGGGACTGCAATTCGTATGCGTTGTAGGTCGGCCCCGACGCGCTCGAACAGGCAGCGAGGGAAACGACGGACGCCAGCAGGGCAAGTTGGATGTTTTTCACTTGATTACTCCGAAAATGCGATGGGCGCAGCGCGTGCGGCGCGATGGCGCGGCCGCATCCGCGTGCGGTTGCGTTCGACGTGGTCCGCTCCGGCAGCGCGTGCCGGAACGGACCGCCGCGCGCGATTACTTCCACTGATACAGCACGCCCGCGCCGACGACGCGCTGGCTGCCTGCGAAGCCGCCGTTCAGCGTCGCCTTCAGGTTCTCCGTGAGACGCGCCTGCACGCCGACGGCCATGGCCTTCTGACCCTGGAACGTCGCGGTACCGACGCCCATCGCGAAGTTCGAGTCGCGGTCCATGTGCGGAATCGACGCCAACGCGGCCGTCGCGGCAATCCCCTCACGCGCCATCGAATCGGTCTGCTGGATCTGCTGCTGCATCTGCGAGATCTGGTTGTTGACCGTGTTCAGCGACTGCGTGAACTGGTTCGAGACCGCATTCAGCTGGTTCACGTTCACCGCATCGGTGCCCTGCGTGCCCGCCGCGACGTTGACGACCTGTCGCGGCGAATCCGCCGAGCCGACCGCGACGACGTTCGAGCGGCCGCCGTCGTTGCTGCCCGCGCCGACCGCCGTCGAGTTGTTGCCCGATGCGATCGAGCCGACGCCGATCGCCGTCGAGCCGTTGCCGGACGCCGTCGAACTGTTGCCGACCGCCGTGCTGTTCGAGCCCGATGCGACCGCCCCCGAACCGCCCGCCGACGAATTCGAACCGCTCGCCCCCGGCGGCACGTTGCCGCCCGGCGGGTTCGTCGTGTACTGCCCGCCGAGATTGGTCGTGCGTTGCGTAATCAGCGTCGTCAACTGGTTCGCGACCGAGTCGAGCTGCGACACGTTCACCGCGTCCGTGCCGTTCTTGCCGGCGGCGAGGCCCGTGATCTGCCGGTTGCCGATATTGATTTCACCGGCCGACGACTGCGGGCTGCTCAGGCCGTACGCGACGTAGTTCGTCAGCGCGCCGACCGTGGTCAGCGAACCGGCGCCCAGCGCGACGCTGTTCGCGAGCGTCGCCGACGCACCGGCGCCGAGCGCGAGCGCATCGGTGGCGGTGCTGTGCGCACCCGAGCCGAGCGCGACGCTGCCCACGCTGACCGCCGACGCATTGGCACCCTGCGCGACCGACTGCGCGCCGAGGGCCGACGCACCGCTGCCGAGTGCGATCGCATCGGCCTGCGCGGAACTCGCGGCCTGCCCGATCGCGACGCCGCCGGGTGCGGTCTGGTCGACGATCGCGCCGTTGCCGATGCCCACGCCGTTGTCGCCGTTCACCACCGTCGTCGGCCCGACCGCGACCGATTCCGCGCCGACCGCGAGCGAGTCGCCGGCCGTCGAATTCGCGTGGAAGTACTTCTGGCCCGTGACCGCGAACGACTGCAATGCACCGGTCAGCTGCCGTACCGTCACAGCGTCCTGCTGCCCGGTGCCGTCCGCGACGTTGGTGATCTGGCGATACGTGCGGTTCGTCGTGTCGCCCACCGACACCGCGCCGAGCAGCGTCTGATCCGTCGTGTTGAACGGAATCGCCGCGGTGCCGTTACGGATGATGCCCGACGACGGCGCCGTCGGCCGATCGGCGACCGAACCGGAACCGAGCGCGATGCTGCCGTTCACGAGCGAGATCGCGTTCGGGCCGATTGCGACGCTGTCGACGCCGATCGCCTGGCTGTCCGGCGCGGTCGAGTTCGCGTGGAAATACTTGATGCCGTGCGCGTTGATGTTGTCGACCACGGAACCGACGTTGTTGTTGATCGTGGTCGAGCCGTCGCTGTTGTACGTCACGTACGACGGCGCCGAAATCGTGCCGGTCGTCGGGTCGTAGGTCGAGCCGCCGCCGATCGCGCCGGCCGTGCTGTTGCCGAGATTGGTGTTGTTGTTCACGATCGAGCTGAGGCTCGTCGACAGCGAACCGATGCCCGTCGACGTGGCGGTCGACAGCGAGGTGAGGTTGCTGTTCGTCGCGCTCAGGCCGGTGGACAGCGAGCCGATGCCGGTGGACGTCGAAGTCGACAGCGACGTGACCGTGCTGTTCGTCGAGCTCAGGCCGGTGGACAGCGAGCTGAGGCCGGTCGAGGTCGACGTCGACAGCGACGTCACCGCGCTGTTGGTCGAGCTCAAGCCGGTGGACAGCGAACCGATGCCGGTCGACGTCGACGTGGACAATGACGTGATCGCGCTGTTGGCCGACGACAGCCCCGTCGACGTGGACGTCGACAGCGACGTCACCGAACTATTGGTCGAGCTGAGGCCCGTGGACAACGAACCGATCCCGGTCGACGTCGAAGTCGACAACGACGTGATGCTGGACAACGTCGACGTCGACAGCGAAGTCACCGCCTGGTTCGTCGCATCGAGCTGCGAGCCGTTGATCGCATCCGTGCTCGTCGAACTGATGCGCCCGGCCGCGACGTTGGTGATCTGGCGCTCGGTGCCCACTCCGCCGACGCTCACGACGCTGACCGGATTGACACCGTTGAACGTATACGTGACACCGCCGATGGTGGCCGAGGCGGTCGGATTCGGCGCGGCCGTCACCGATCCGGAGCCGAGCGCGACGTCGTTTGCATTGTTCGCCACGGCGGACGCACCGAACGCCACCGCACCCGCCGCTGCCGCCGTCGACGTATTGCCGAGCGCGACGGACCCGATGCCTTGCGCAATGTTCGAATTGCCGATCGCCACCGCGCCGTCGCCGTTCGCGGTGTTGTTCGAACCGGCCGTGACCGCGCCGGTGCCGATAGCGGTGCTCGGGTCGCCGATGGCGACCGCGCCGTTGCCGCTGACGGTCTGGCCAAAGCCGAGCGCGACGGCGCCGGTGCCGCCCAGGACCTTCGACAAGTTGCCGCCGGCGATCGAGCCGGCACCTGCGCCCGCGGCGACCGAGTTGCTGTCGCCGATCGCGACGGTCGACGTCGCCGCCGCGACGCTGTTGATGCCGACCGCCGTCGAATTCAATGCCGACGCCGTCGCGCCCGGCCCCAGCGCACTTGCCGAGATACCGGTCGCGAGCGCGAGATTGCCGAGCGCAACGGCATACTGCTGCGTCGCGGTCGACTGCACGCCCATCGCGATCGAACTGAGGCCCGATGCATTGGCGTTCAGGCCGAATGCGGCCGCGTTGTTGGCGCCGGCCGTCGTCCCCGAGCCCATCGCAATCGAACTGGTGCCGAGAGACTGCGTGCCCGAGCCCGGCACGCCCGCGATGCCGCCCCAGCCGATGGCGATCGACGACGTACCCTTCGCCCCGCTGTTGACGCCCATCGCGACCGCCGAGTTTCCGGAAGCGAGCGCGCCGCTGCCCACGGCAACGGCGGCCGAGCCCGAACCCGTCGACTGGTTGCCGACCGCAACGGCGCCCGTGTTCGTCGCATTGGACATGAAGCCGAGCGACAAGCTTTGCGCGCCCGCGGCGACCGAACCCAGGCCGAGCGCTGCCCCGTACTGGCCCGATGCGGTCGCGTTGTTGCCGAGTCCGATCGCGGCGAGGCCGTTCGCGGTCGCACCGCTACCAATCGCCACCGCACCGCTTTGCGTCGCGTTCGACAGATTGCCGATGGCAACCGAGAAAGCGCCGCTGCTGATCGCCTGCACGCCCAGCGCCGCGCTGTTGAGGCCGGTCGCCTGCGAGTTGATGCCGATGGCCGTCCCACCATCGGCCATCGCACGCGCGCCGGGGCCAATCGCCGTGGACGACTGGCCCGCCGCCGTCGACAGGTTGCCGTAGGAGGTAGCATTCACTTGCGACGCTACGGACCCGTTGCCGATCGCGGTCGAACTGGCGCCGCCGGTCGCGGAGCCACCACCTGCCGAATATTGCGCATGCGCACCGGCCTGAAACAGCCCGAGATACGCGGCCGCCGTCATCACGACGAGCCGCCTGGGCGAGAGCGCCGGCTTCGTCGCGATGCACGCGACGGCGCACGCGTCTGCCGCATGCGCGGACGCGCTTCGCGACGACGCAACCCGCTTGCCGCGCGCGCGATCGAGCTCGGACGCCGCAACCCACGCCCCCAGTGCTTCGTTCCAGATCGACTTGAACGACTTGTTCATCTTGTTTTCCCTCGGTTCACATGTGCTGGATGACGCAACAGCGAACGCGGCCGGGAGCTGACCGTCTCCATCTTCGTTGTCTCCCGTCTCGCGACGCCACGCTACTTGCTTCGTATACCTAACTGAACTGCTGAACGGCTCTGCACGACACGCGCGACACACGTCGCGATCACACGACCGCACGCCGCCCGTGTCGGACGACACGATGCACGGCGACGACCGCGGGTTATCGAATCATGGAAGTCGAGCTCGACGATCAGGCGGCGGCGTGCGGGGCGGCGCAGCGCCAAAAAACGCGTGCGCACGCCGTTGCGCCGGCCCGTGGGCGGCGAACTCGAATTTCATGAGGAAGCGTCGGTGGACAAAAGCCGCGCCGAATACGCCGGGCGGCCCGTCCTGGGTCATTCAGGGGGAGGATGACGTCGCGCGGCCCCGGTGGATGAAGCATGCGCCGCCGGACCGCGGACGCTGACAGCCGCCGCCGGTTCGGGCGAACCGGTGCTGTGATCTGCCGTGCCTTTCATATTCATGTTTTTCGTGCCGCCTGATTCGAGAGCGCGCCCGCGCGACCGCCGCCTGAAGGACCGAACTGCCCGGCGGCCGACGCGAACCCACCCACCCCTTTCCGTCCAGGCGCGCGCCGGAGATTCCGGATTTCCGGAAAAAAACGACGATAGGCCGGACGACCCCTGCATCGAATTAATCGACTGACTTTCTTTAACTATTTCTTGTTGCCTTGTATGTCACACTCTCATCAGCTTCTACCCCATTCCCTTCATCTCTTATATCAAGCCAATTCGAAGGGTGGGAAGCTTGCACTGCCCTCGTGCCGACCCTCGTCGCAGCACCGGAATCCCGGAATTTGAGATTGTCAGCACTCGATGTCACATTGAATATTGCGCACTCAAACATGCCGCCGCGACAAATGAAATTCGTGTGGAACGCCGTTCTGCCGAACAACCGATCCCGCCACTTCGGGCCTAGTGTGCCGGGACTCCGGTGCTCGAACCTTTTCCCGAGCGGACAAATTGTTTTCCCGGCCGGACGATATTTACATTCATACATTCCGGCATCCAGATCGACTTAAACGCGAAAGCATTTTTAACCGGCGATCCATAAAAACTTAATCAGGGAGACACGAAATTGATGACCGCGATCCGCGTCGAAACCGGCTACCTGCGCGATACATTTCAACTCGTTCCATCATTCGGGCCAATTCCATTTACGCCGATTCAAATCGGCAATAACGACCGGCATTTAATATCCGGCCCGGCACTTTTTCCCAGCCCGTTTTCGCGGTGCGGGCGCGCCGCCAGGAAGGTTGCGCGCACTGTCAAACATGCCCACACGCGGCGCACGGAAACCCCACCGCGGGCGCTATTGTCGTCATATAATTTTTTGCAACAATCGTGCGCATAGATGCATCGAGTCCGACCCCGGCCTACCTCCCCAACGCGTTCGCAACCATGTCATCCCGCTCGTCCAGTCCGGCGTCGCTGCGCGCCACGCCGGATCTCGTTGGCGCACACATTCTTGTCGTAGACGACCGACCGAACGACCTGCGGCTACTGACGGAGATCCTGCGTTCGGCGCGATGCCGGATCAGTGTCGCGTTCGACGGGCTGCAGGCCTATCACCGCGCGCAAGCCGTCGCGCCCGACCTGATCCTGATGGATGTCCGGATGCCGCGCATGGACGGCTTCGCCGCGTGCCGCCTGCTGGCATCGACGCCGTCGACGCAGAACATACCCGTCATCATCCTGACCGCCGCTGCCGATCTCGACGATCGCATCGCGGGGCTCGAAACCGGTGCGCTCGACTACATCGTGAAGCCGTTCGAACCGGTCGAGGTCATTGCGCGGATCCGCAATCATCTGAAGCGCGCGCGGCGCAGCCAGCCGTTCGCGCATCTCCCCGAGTTGCCCGACCATCCGGACGCCGCGCTGGTGCGCGCGGCGAGCGACGTGCTGCTGCGCGAATTGCGCAATCCGCCGACGCTCGAGGAACTCGCGCGGCAAGTCGGCACGCACGAAAAGCGGCTGTCGCGCGTGTTTCGCGATCATCTCGGCCAGACCGTGTTCGAATACCTGCGCGACACACGGCTGCGCGCCGCGAAGCACTTTCTCGCGGAGACGTCGATGGGGATCGGCGACATCGCCGAGGAAATCGGCTTCTCGACGCCGGGCAATTTCGCGACGGCGTTTCGCGAACGGTTCGGCATCACGCCGTCCGACTGGCGGCGCCAGCGTCCGGCGGTCGACGCACTGCCCGCGACGCATGATCAGCCGCGCGATGCCTAGGCGCCGCGCGTCGGGCTGGCACACCTTCCTGCTGCTCGCGGTGGCGCTGATCGCGTGCGCGACCCACCGCGCCGAAGCGACGGAAAACGCCGCACAACTGGACGCCGTGTCGATCGTCGAGGATCCGGGCGCGACGATGTCCGCCGATCAGGTCGCCGCGCGGCTCGCGGCTGCGCCAACCGGCACGTCCGCGTCCGCGGCGCGCCCGTCGTTCAATATCGAGTTTTCCCGCTCGGCATGGTGGGTCGCCGCGACGCTGGTCAATCACGACAGCGTCGAGCGCCCGCTGGTGCTGGCAATTCGCGACGCACGTCTCGACCACGCGGACTTTTATGTCGAGCGCAGCGGCGCATGGACACTCGCCGGACGCTTCCCGGCCGGCCTCCGCGACGCGGACCATCCCGCTTCCCGATATCCGACGCTCGACACGACGCTGCGCCCGGGTGAACGGATGCCCGTGCTGATCCGCATCACGTCGCGCAAGGAAATGCGGCTCGCGCCGTCCGTGTTCACGCCCACTGCATGGCACGCGTACGAACTGCGCGCCGCGATGTGGAACTTCGGCTTCTTCGGCGGCCTGCTCGCACTCGTCTGGTGCGCGCTGCTGATCGGATTCTTTTCACGCAGCGGCATGTTCGTCGTGCTGGCCGTGCTGGCGCTGAGCACGACGCTGTTCGAGGCGACGTACCGCGGCTATACCGTGATGTATCTGTGGCCCGGCGCGTACGAATGGTCGGCACGCGCCGAAATGGTCTTCGTCTATCTGTCGGTCGCCTGCTTCATCGCATTCATCCTGATGGTCGCGCACCGCGAGAAGGCCAGCATGCCGATGCGTGCCGTCTACATGGCGTTCTTCGGGCTCGAATGCATCGGCATGGCCGGCGCGGCATACGGTGACCTGCTCACCTTCACGTGGTTCTGCCTGCGGTTGAACACCGTGATGGCGGTCGTGAACATCGGCCTCGCGCTGACCTTCGCGATCCGGCGCACGCCGAGCGCCCGCGTGATGCTGATCGCCGTCGGGTTCGCGAGCTTCAACATGCTGGTGCGCGTGCTCGACGGACGCGATGCGATACCGGCGTGGCTCCTCTGGCTGAAATCCGACATCCATCCGAATCCCGTGGTCGCGATCATCGGGCTCGCCACGCACCTGCTGGTGCTGGCCGCGTGGATCCACCACGTCGGGCGGCAACGCACCGAGGCGCGCAAGCGGCTCGAGCAGTGGCAGCTCACCGAACAGGATCGCCTGCGCGACGAGGTCGCGAAACGCACGTTCGCGCTCAACGACGCGCTGCAGCAGGCGAGGACGCACATGCAGCAGAAGATCGAGACGCTCGGCTACGTGAGCCACGACCTGCGCGCGCCGCTATCGACGATCAACGGCTACGCGAAGCTGCTGCTGCAAAGCGCGACCCGCAGCCAGGCGCGGCTGATCCGCTCGATCGACCGCAGCATCCGCTACCAGCTCACGCTGATCGACGAGTTGCTGCAATACACGAAGTCCGAGCTGCAGCCGCTCGGCATTTCGCCGGACGCGACCGACCTGCCCGGCCTGCTGAACGACATCGGCGACTATGCGCTCGCGCTGTGCTCGCAGCAGGACAACCGGTTCGACTACCGGCCGCTGACGCCGCTGCCGCGCAAGCTGTCGATCGACGGCATCCGGCTGCAGCAGGTGCTGCTCAACCTGCTGTCGAATGCGTCGAAGTTCACGCGCGACGGCACGGTCACGCTGTCGGTCGGCGCGTATCCGCAGGGGGATGCGTGGCGCATCGTGTTCGAGGTCGCCGATACCGGGATCGGGATCGACATCGGCAAGACGAGCGATATCTTCCGCGCCTACCAGCAGGTTCAGGCGGTGAATGGCGGAACCGGGCTCGGGCTGTTCATCGCGCAGCGGATCGTCGGCGCGATGAACGGCGAGCTCTCCGTGACGAGCCAGCCGGGCGTCGGCACGTCGTTCACGTTCCAGATCGTCGCCCCGGCGATCGGGCATGCGCTGATCCCGGCGTCGGCGCTGATGCGGCCGCCCGAGCCGGTCGAACCCGACGAATCGCTGAGCGACGCGCATGCGATGCGCTGCCCGTCGCCGGATGCGCTCGACGAGCTGGCCGTGCTCGCCAGCGAAGGCCGCCTCACCGATATCGAGGAATGGCTCGGCCAGCATGCGCATGCGCCGCGCCATGCCGCGTTCGTGCAGGCGATGCGCGAGCGTCTCGACGCGCTCGATCTGCACGCGATCGAACGGCTCGCCGAGTCGCTGAAACGCATGGGCATCGTCGATGCGTCGTTCGATGCGGAGCCGGACATGGCAAGGTCGGCGTGATCGCCGCGTCGCTCATGAAGCAAGTAACAGCGGGCCGCGCACTCCCTCGCAGGTGCGCCGACGATCGCACCGACGCGACAGTCGTTACAACCGCCGCATCGTCGACACCAGCGCCGCATCGTCGCCCGCCGCCGCGGGCCTGACTTGCGCGGCCTCGCGCTTGCGGCGTTTCGGATCGAGCCCGGTGCCGCCGGTACGCCGCCGCGCCGCATGCCGCTCGATCACCCGCTGCAGCAGGCAGAACACACACAGCAGCGCGCCGATCACGATCCGCGTCCACCACGAACTCAGCGTGCCGTCGAACGTGATCAGCACCTGGATCGTGCCGAGGATGCCGACGCCGAACACCGACCCGATCACGTAGCCCACGCCGCCCGTGAGCAGCGTGCCGCCGATCACCGTCGCGGCGATCGCGTCGAGCTCCATCCCCTGCGCCTGCAGCCCGTAGCCGGACAGCACGTACAGCGTGAACACCACGCCGCCGAGCGCCGAACAGAAGCCGCTCAGCGCATACACGCCGACCTTGGCGCGCGCGACCGGCAGCCCCATCAGCAGCGCCGAGCGCTCGTTGCCGCCGATCGCATAGACGTTGCGGCCGAAGCGTGTGAAATGCGCGACGTAGATTGCCGCGGCCAGCGTCGCGAGCGCGATCAGCGCGCCCGCGCTCAGCGTGCCCCCGCCGATCGGCACGCTGATGCCCGCGAGCGCATGGAACGTCGGCTCGTTGATCGTGATCGACTGCGTCGTGATCAGGAAGCACGCGCCGCGCGCGAGAAACATCCCGGCCAGCGTGACGATGAACGGCTGCAGCCGGAAGTAATGGATCAGTGCGCCCATCGCCGCGCCGTACAGCGCGCCGAACACGAGCACGAGCGGCACGATCGCCCACACGGGCCAGTGCAGCCGCTCGGCGCCGACCGCGCAGAAGATCGTTGTCAACGCAACGACCGAGCCGACCGACAGGTCGATGCCGCCCGACACGATCACGAACGTCATCCCGATCGCGACGATCAGCAGGAACGCGTTGTCGACGAGCAGCCCGGTCAACACCTGCATCGAGAAGAAGCCGGTGTACATCACGGATCCGAAGCCGAACAGCGCGGCGAACAGCACGATCGTCACGACGATCGGCAGCGTGCGCGGATCGGCGAGGCGGGCGAGGAATCGGTTCATCGGGGCGTGGCTCCGGTGGTGGCGCGCGAACGCGCGGAAGGCAGCAGCCGCGACGCGTGCCGGAGCACCAGCGCGCGCGCCGCGTCCGACTGGATCAGCGTCACGACGATCACGACGATCGCCTTCACGACGAGCGTCGCCTCCGGCGGCACGCCGATCGAATAGGTCGTGTAGGTGAGCGTCTGGATGATCAGCGCGCCGAGCACCGAGCCGGCGAGGCTGAAACGGCCGCCGAGCAGCGACGTGCCGCCGAGCGTCACCGCGAGGATCGCGTCGAGCTCGAGCAGCAGCCCCGCGTTGTTGCCGTCGGCGCTGCGCACGTTCGAGCTGGCGAGGATGCCCGCGAGCGCCGACATCACGCCGGAACACAGATACACGCCGAACACGACCGCGCCGGCGCGCAGCCCCACGAGCCGCGTCGCGACCGGATTCACGCCGATCGCGCGGATGAACAGGCCGAGCGCGGTGCGGTTCACCAGCAGCGCGGTCGCCGCGATCGTCGCGATCGCGATCCACACCGAGCACGGCACGGCCGCGAGATAGCCGCCGCCGATCTCCAGATAGCCGGGCGCGCCGATCGGGATGATCTGCCCGCCGGTCAGCAACTGCGCGATGCCGCGTCCGGCGACCATCAGAATCAGCGTCGCGATGATCGGCTGCATCCCGACGAACGCGACGAGCACGCCGTTCCACGCACCGGCGAGCACGCCGACGCCGAGCGCGGCGGCCAGCGCCATACCGAGCCGAGACGGATCGCCGTCGAGCACGATCGCCGCGGCCGCGCCGGCGATCGCGACGATCGCGCCGACCGAGATGTCGATCCCGCGCGTCGCGATCACGAGCGTCATCCCGAGCGACACGATCACGAGCGGCGCCGCGCGGTTGAGGATGTCGATCGGCGCGCCGAACAGGTGGCCGTCGAGCAGCGAGACCGACAGGAAGCCCGGCCGATGCGCGACGTCGAGCGCCAGCAGCAGCGCGAGCGTCAACAGCGGCCATACGAGCGGATGGCGAAGCAACGTGCGTAGCCGCATCATGACCGGCCTCCCGCGATCAGTTGGTACACGTGTTCCTCCGATGCGTCGGCGCCGCTCAGTTCGGCGACCTTGCGCCGGTCGCGCAGCACCGCGATCCGGTGGCTCACGCGCACGACTTCGCTGATCTCCGACGAGATGAACAGGATGGCGAGCCCCTGCGCGCACAGCGCGAGCACGCGCTCCATGATGTCGAATTTCGCGGCGACGTCGATGCCGCGCGTCGGCTCGTCGAGAATCAGCAGCTTCGGTTCCGTCGCGAGCCAGCGCGCGAGCAGCACCTTCTGCTGGTTGCCGCCCGACAGCAGCCCGATCGGCTGCTCCGCGTCGCGCGCCTTGATGCCGAGCCGCGCGATGTAGGTATCGGCGAGCTCGCGCTGGCGCGCGCGGCTGATCAGCCGCCACCAGCCGCGCCGCGCCTGCAGCGCGAGCACGATGTTCTCGCGGATCGACAGCGCGGCGACGATCCCCTCCTTCTTGCGATCCTCCGGGCAATACGCGATCCCGTTGCGCACCGCGTCGTGCGGCGACGCGAGCCGCTTGCGCGCGCCGTCGATCTCGATCGCGCCGGTGTCGGTGCGCTCCGCGGCAAATGCCAGCCGCGCGGTTTCCGTGCGCCCCGAGCCGAGCAGTCCGGCCAGCCCGACGATTTCGCCGGGCCGCACGTCGAGATCGAGCGGGCTCATCATCCCGCGCCGGCCGACCTGCTGCATCGACAGGAACGGCGCGGCGGCGCCGGCATCGCGCTGCACGGCCGCCGCTCCCGCCTGCAGCGTGCCGGACATCGGCGCGCGGCCGGTCATCTTCGCGACCAGGCTGTCCACCGGCAGGTCGCGCGCGAGATACTCGCCTTCACGCTCGCCGTTGCGCATTACCGTGATCCGGTCGGACACCGCATAGGTCTGTTCGAGAAAATGCGTGACGAACAGGATCGCGATGCCCGACGCCTTCAGCCGGCGCAGTACGTCGAAGAGCCGCGCGACCTCGCCGTCGTCGAGGCTCGACGTCGGCTCGTCGAGAATCAGCACGCGCGCGTCCACCGACACGGCCCGCGCGATCGCGACCATCTGCTGCACCGCGATCGGATACGCGTCGAGCGAGCGCGTGACGTCGAGCGACAGGTCGAGCTCGGCGAGCGCCGCGCGCGCCCGCGCATGGATCGTCTTCCAGTCGATCGCGCCGCGCCGCATCGGCTGCCGGCCCGCGAAGATGTTCTCGGCGACCGACAGGTTCGCGCACAGGTTCACTTCCTGGTACAGCGTCTGGATGCCGGCCGCCTCGGCCTCGCGCGGCGCGGCGAAGCGCACCGGGGCGCCGCCGACGTGAATCTCGCCCGCGTCGTGCGCATGCACGCCGGTCAGCACGTTGATCAGCGTCGACTTGCCCGCGCCGTTCTGGCCCATCAGCGCATGGATCTCGCCCGGAAACAGCCGGAAATTCACGCGCTGCAGCGCGTGGACACCGGGAAACGCCTTGTCGATGCCGATCATCTCGACCACCGGCGGATTCGTCATGAAACGCCCTCGCTTCGAAGCGGTTGCCGAACGGCGGCAGCGTGCGCCGCCGCCCTCGTCCGGGAGTCAGTACTTGCGGGTCGGCAGCACCTGCGCCGCGACGTTCATCGGGAACACCGTCTCGTTCGTGACGATGCGCTTCGGCAGCTGCTTGCCGGCGACCACGTCCTTCACCGCCGTCATCAGCTGCGGGCCGAGCAGCGGGCTGCATTCGACGTCGACGTTGATCTTGCCCGCGACCATCGCCTGGAAGCCGCCCTTGGTCGCATCGAACGACACCACGCTCACGTCCTTGCCGGGCTTGATGCCTGCTTCTTCCATCGCCTGGATCGCGCCGAGCGCCATGTCGTCGTTGTGCGCGTAGACGACGTTGATCTGCTTGCCGTAGGTCTTCGCGAACGCTTCCATCACCTGCTTGCCGCCGGCGAGCGTGAAGTCGCCGCTTTGCGACGCGATCACCTTGAACTTCGGATTGCTCTTGATCACTTCCAGCAGGCCCGCGCGGCGATCGTTGGCCGGCGCGGAGCCGACCGTGCCCTGCAACTCGACGATGTTGATCGGGCCCGCGTCGTTCTTGTAGCGCTCTTCCATCCAGTGGCCGGCGCGCCGCCCTTCCTCGAGGAAGTCGGAGCCGATCATCGTCACGTACAGCGACGGATCCTTCACGTCGACGCCGCGATCGGTCAGGATCACCGGGATATGCGCGGCCTTCGCTTCGGTCAGCACCGGCTCCCAGCCCGACTCGACGACCGGCGAGAACGCGATCACGTCGACCTTCTGCGCGATGAACGAGCGGATCGCGCGGATCTGGTTCTCCTGCTTCTGCTGCGCGTCCGAGAATTTCAGGTTGATGCCGGCGTCCTTCGCCGCGCTCTTCACCGACACGGTGTTCGCCGTGCGCCATGCGCTCTCCGCGCCGACCTGCGAGAACCCGAGCGTGATAGGTTTTTGCTGCGCGTGCGCGCCGGTGGCCAGCACCGTCGCCGCGACGACGATTGCGCCGGCCGCCAGCTTCCTGATGAATGTCATGGTCCGTCTCCGATGGTGTCGTTGTATGCCGCTGCGCCGGCCTTGCGCGGTGCTGTGCTGTTCTGATTCTGCGTGGCGCGGATGCGGTGCGGGCTGCCCGGCCTGCGCTTGCGCGCCAACCCGGTATGCATGCCCCGGATCAGTCTAGGAACAAGTCCGATAACCTTCCAATGAAATCTTGGATTGAAGCGATATCCGTATCGGCATACGTATAAACACCTAAGCGGGTGGTGTGCCGCTAGCGGGGGTGGGCGGGAATGGCGTCAGCCCGCGTGTGGGCGGTCGCGGCAGCGGCCATCGGGCAGGCAGCGCGGGATGCGCGAAGGCGGCTCGCCGGCAAATCCGCCGACGGCGCACGAATCTTGCTGCCGCGCTGGCAGGCCCGCGCGCGCATCGCGGCGGCCCGCCTGCAACAAGGAGAACAACAATGCCCGCCATGCATGAACGCAGCACGCTGCGCGTGGATGTTCCGGTCGATTGCCGCATCGCAGCATGAAGAAGCCCACGCCCCGCGGTGCCGCCGAAGCCCTTGCAGCCGCCGTCGCGAGTTCGACCGTGCGGCTGCGCCACGTCGACGACCGCCGCCCCGGCTACACGCGGCGGCGGCTGCGCAACGGTTTCGCGTACTACACGAAGGACGGTGAACGGATCCGCGACGCCGACGAAATCTCCCGCATCAACGCGCTCGCGATTCCGCCCGCGTACACCGACGTGTGGATCTGCACGGACCCCAACGGTCATTTGCAGGCGACCGGCCGCGATGCGCGCGGACGCAAGCAATACCGCTATCACCCGCTGTGGCGCGAGACGCGCGACGCGAACAAGTACGCGCGGATGGCGGCCTTCGCCCGCGCGCTGCCGCGCATCCGTGCGCGTGTCGACCGCGATCTCGCGCTACCGGGGATGCCGCGCGACAAGATCGTCGCGACGATCGTGCGACTGCTCGACACGACGCTCGCGCGGATCGGCAACGCCGAATATGCGCGCGAGAACGCGTCGTACGGGCTGACGACGCTGCGCAAGCGCCACGTGACGATCCGGCCGGGACAGGTGCGCCTGCGCTTCACGGGCAAGAGCGGCATCGAGCACGACGTGACCGTCGAGGATCCGCGCATCGGCCGCATCGTGCGGCGCTGCGCGGAACTGCCGGGGCACGAGTTGTTCCAGTATCTGGACGACGACGGCGTGCGCCATTCCGTCGGCTCGTCCGACGTGAACGACTATCTGCGCGACGCCGCGGGAGCGGAGTTCACCGCGAAGGATTACCGGACGTGGGCGGGCAGCGTGCAGGCGCTTGCGCTGTTGAGGCGCATCCCGCATCAGGGCGTCACGCATGCGCGCAAGCAGATCGTCGAGACGGTGCGGACCGTCGCCGACACATTACGCAACACGCCGGCCGTGTGCCGGCGCTGCTACATCCACCCGGTGGTGCTCGATACGTTCGAGGCCGGGTTGCTCGCGACGCTGGAGGTGCGCCGCACGCCGAGGGGGCTGCGTGCGGATGAGGCGGCGTTCGCGGCGTTGCTCGAGCAGGCGGCGCGCCGCGATCGACGACGTACGAGTCGATAAGTACGCCGTTACCCGCTCACATCAACCGGCATTGCGCTCGATCAGGAACCGCTCGCGACGGCCGCCTTTGATCCAGCGCGGCTCGCGACCGCGTCCGCTCCACGTCGCACCGGTCTTCGGATCACGATACCTGGGCGCTGATCCGCTCGGGCGCGGCGTCGCTTTTGCGGTGCCGCCATGGCGGCCGAAGATCTGTCCGGCGGTCAGGCCGTATTCGGCGACTCGGCTGCGAATCTCGTCGATGACGGCGTCGAGTTCGGCGAGCCGCGCTTCCTCGACGCGCCTCATCAATTCATCGGCTTGCGCCTTCAATTCGCGATAACCGGACATGCGATTCCTCCATCTTGATATGACGTTATAAAAGACCGAATGAGCGCGGGATTGCCGCGAGGCAATCCGCTTGAAGGCCGTGAGACGAACGCCCATTCGGGAAAACCGTGAAGATGGATCACGCGCGGCCCGGCGCGTTTTCGGGGCGGAATTCACACACCAGTTCGCCGCCAGCCGCGAGTTCATCGATCTGATCCAGCGTCAACGCATCGATCGATGCGGCAATTTCATCCGAAATGCCCAATTGCCGCTTGCCCTGCTCGTAGTCGATACGCAGCATGCGCTGCGCCAGCACGAGATACGCGCGATTGAATTCCGCGATTGCATCAAAGATATCGCCCTGTTCCGTCATGACCGCTCCCGAGCCGACGGCGGTTGGTGCGTGCCGCGCGTGCGGCGCCGTGACCGGCCGTCCAGTAATAGATGCCTGAATCTATGTCATGCGATCGGCGTCATGCCGACAATTCCTAGATGGCATCCGACATTCTTGAAATCGGCGCGTGCAATTCGCCAGTCACAATTCGTCGCTGTCGGATTCAGCCTAGATTCGGTCACCTTCCGAAACGGGAACGCCCATACGATTTTCGGACGACGCGCGAATTCACTTGCGCGAACGATACGGCACCGGCGAACGAGGATTGCAGGTACGCGTCGCCACCTTCCCTCGGCATCGTTGATGCCAGATCCTGAACGGATGGAATCTCACAACCATGTTGAAAGTGACGAAAGCCGTATTTCCGGTTGCCGGTCTCGGCACACGATTTCTGCCCGCGACCAAAGCCAGCCCGAAAGAAATGCTGCCGGTCGTGGACAAGCCGCTGATTCAATATGCGGTCGAGGAGGCGATCGACGCCGGCATCACCGAAATGATTTTCGTGACCGGCCGCAGCAAGCGCGCGATCGAGGATCACTTCGACAAGTCCTACGAGATCGAAGCGGAGCTCGAAGCACGCGGCAAGGAGAAGCTGCTGTCGCTGGTTCGCAGCATCAAGCCGAGCCATGTCGACTGCTTCTACGTACGCCAGGCCGAAGCACTGGGGCTCGGCCATGCCGTGCTGTGCGCGGAGAAGCTGGTCGGTAACCAGCCGTTCGCGGTGATCCTCGCCGACGACCTGCTCGACGGTCCGACGCCCGTGTTGCGCCAGATGATCGACGTGTTCGATCACTATCACGCGTCGGTGATCGGCGTGGAGGAAATCGCGCCCGAGGCATCGAAGTCGTACGGTGTGATCGCCGGCAAGCGCTGGGAGGACAATTTGTTCAAGTTGTCGGGAATCGTCGAGAAGCCGGAGCCGGCGAAGGCGCCGTCGAATTTCGGCGTGGTGGGCCGTTACGTGCTGAAGCCGAAGGTGTTCGAGCATCTGCGCGCGCTGCGGCCCGGCGCCGGCGGCGAGTTGCAGTTGACGGACGCGATCCAGTCGCTGCTCGCTGACGAGCAGGTGCTCGCCCATCGCTACGAAGGCACGCGCTTCGATTGCGGCAGCAAGCTCGGGTATTTGAAGGCGACGGTCGAGTTCGCGCTGCGGCATCCGGAAGTGGCCGCGGATTTCGAAAGCTATCTCGCCACGCGCATGTCCGCGCTGCTGGTCGCCTGACCGGGCGGCCGTCACGAACCCGGTCATGTGGACTGCCGTCAGCGATCTCGGCGACGCGGCGCTGACGTTGCCGCTGGCCGTCATGTGCATCGTCTGGCTCACGCTCTCGACGGCCGGGCGGCATCTCGCGACGTCATGGGCGCTGATGCTCGCGGCCGGCATGGCGCTCGTCGGCGCCACCAAGATGCTGTATGCCGGCTGCGGGATCCAGATCCGTGCGATCGATTTCCGCGTGATCAGCGGGCACACGATGCTCGCGTCGGCGGTCTGGCCGATGGCATGCGTGCTTGCGCTGGGCTGCGGCGTCCAGTTGCGGGCGCGCACGTCGCTGCTGCTCGGGCTCGGGCTCGCGCTCGGCGCGCTGATCGGCATCGCACGCGTGTTCGACGACGCGCACACGCCGTCGGAAGTCATCATCGGCTGGCTCGTCGGCTCGGCGGTCGCGCTGGCGTTCGTGTGGCGGCATGGCGCGCCGCGCGTCGACGCGCGGTATCGTGCGCTCGTCGCCGGCTCGCTGCTGGCCGTGTCGGCAGTGGCGTATGGCCGTCATGCGCCGATTCAGGGGGCGATCGAGATGTATTCGCCGTTTTTGTGCGGGCGGTTCGCGCTGCAGCCGTGACTGCGCCGACCCCGTCGAAAAAAGACAGAATCCCGCGCCAATCGGACAACCCTGCTCGCCCGGCCGCCCAACCCTCTATGCTTGATCGCCGGAATCGCGGCCGTCCCGCATGACGGCCGCGTGTTCCGCGTGCGAACCGCCGCGCAAGCCGGCCCTGCCCGACAGGCGGCTTGCCCAGCGTGCCGCACGGCATCTCGCCGCGCGACGCCGGAACGGCCCGCACGCGGCGAATCCGGAATCTCCGATCGGGCGCACGCATGTCGACCTTGCTCTTTTCAGCCAGCGTACTGTTCTTCTCGCTCAACGCGTTCAGCGTGCGTGCGACCTTCGCCGCGTACTTCCTGCTGTGCGCGCTCGCCTTTCTGCGCGCGCCGACGCTGATGAACCGGCAGCGGCACCTGTTCCCGGTGTGCACGTACTGGCTGATCAGCACCTGCCTCGCGTTCATCCTTTCCGCGTTCGGTGATTTCTACGTAAACTTCTTCATCAAGTTCGTGCTGATCCAGACGTATATCGCGCTGTGCTACTGGATGTTTGCCGGCGGCGTGCTCACACGCGAATCGCTCGACACTGCGTGCAAGACGCTCATCTACGTCCACGCCGCGTTCTTCACGTTCCAGCTCGTCTATTACCTCGGGACCGGCACCTTCGTCGACTTCGACAGCTACGTGCGCGAAGCCGACTCCGAAGCGCTGTACGCGACCAAGGCGCTGTCCGACAGCCTGATCTCGATCCGCGCGCTGGGCCTGTATTCCGAGCCGTCGTTCTATGCGATGACGGTTGTCCCGAGCGCCGTGGCCCTGCTGCTGTCTCAGCGGCGCATCACGCTCGCGCCCGTCGTCGGGTTCGCCACCGCGCTGCTCAGTTTCTCGGTCGCGTCGATGGCGGTGTGCGCGGCTCTGTGCGGGCTGCACGTGCTCACCGGGCGCGGGCGGCTGCGGACCCGGATCGGCGTCATCGTCGTCGCGCTCGCCTGCCTGCCGTGGCTCTACGGCGTGTACGACCAGCGCGTGAACCAGTCGGTCGACTACGATGCGGTCGGCAGCCGCACGCTCGTGCTGACGGAATTATCCGAACGCGACGTCGTCGCCGGCGTGTTCGGTGGCGGGCTGTTCTGGGATGAGCGCAACAACGTCGGGAAAACGCACCTGCGCGGCTATCAGGTGCGGGACAGCTCGTTCTACATCTATCTCGTGTTCGCCGCGGGCGTGGCCGGTTTCGTCGTGTTTTTCGGTACGCTCGCCATGCTGTTCCGCCGCAAGGGCCGGCGCAAGTATCTGCTCTATCTGCTGCCGATCCTGCTGTTCAAGTATCACGTGCTCTATGGCATGCTCTGGCTCACCATCCTGCTGTTCGTCGTGCTGGCCGACCAGGACGCGCCGTACCGGCGCACGGTCGCTCGTCCCCTCCCCAACACGGCCGGCGGCAAGCCGCTCGCACACCTGACATGACATCACACCGACATGCGCCGACGTTACGCGCGCTGAAACGGTCGCTCATCGCAGCGCTATGCATGGCCTGCGCGCCGATGGCCGCCCACGCGGAAGCCGTCCCCGCGCCGCCCGGCGCAGTGATTGCGCACAGCCCGGCCGCCACGCGCGTGTACCTCGGCTCGCCGTCGCTCGCCGTGCTGCCGAACGGCGACTACGTCGCGAGCTTCGACACGTTCGGCGCCGCGTCGGCGCAGAACCGGGTGTTCGTGTTCACATCGCACGACAAGGGCGCGACATGGTCCAGGCTCGGCGACGTGCCCGATCAGTACTGGTCGTCGCTGTTCGTGCTGAACGGCGCGCTGTACCTGATGGGCACCAACCGCTCGATGGGCACGCCGTCGATTCGCCGGTCCGACGACGGCGGCGCGTCGTGGACCACGCCGGTCGATGCGGCCACCGGGCAGTTGCCCTATCCGGGGCGCTTCATCACCGGGCCGGTGCCAGTCCTCGTCGATCGCGGACGCGTGTGGCGCGCATATGAAAGCGTCGAGGGTGACGACCTGCGCGCGCTGGTGATGTCCGCGCCCGTCGATCGCGACCTGCTCGACGCACGCAACTGGCGCGTGTCCACGCCTCTGCCGTCGGACAAACGCTGGCTCGAAGGCAATTTCCAGTCCTGGGAAGAAGGCAACGTGGTCGCCAAACCAGGCGCAGCGCCCGCCGTCATGCTGCGCGTGAACACCGCGAACGGCCCCGAGAAAGCGGCGCTGGTGACGACGAGCGACGACGGCCGCACGCTGTCGTTCGACCCGGCGCGCGACTTCGTCGACCTGCCTGGCGCCGGCAAGAAGTTCACGATTCGCTTCGACCCGCAGTCGAATCAATACTGGACGATCACCAACGCGGTGCCGAAAGGCATCGGACGGATGAACCTCGAGCGCGTGCGCAATACGCTGGTGCTGCTGTCATCGCCCGATCTGCGGCAGTGGGCCGCACGGCGCGTCCTGCTGCAACACGCCGACACGAAACGGCACGGCTTCCAGTACGTCGACTGGCAATTCGACGGCAGCGACCTCGTCGCGGTGCTGCGCGTCGCGTTCGATGACCCGGAAGGCGGGGCGGCAAACCAGCACGACTCGAATTTCATCACATTCCTGCGCGTGCGCCGGTTTCGCCAGGACGCCTCGTCCAGTGCACTGACACAAAGCCTGCAATAGCGCGCGCCGGTATCGGCCGCGCCTCACGCGCGTCGAGCGGCGCGGCGGGAGAGCGGACACCTTACTTCTTGAACACGCCGACGACGTCACCGCCGTCGACCACCAGCAACGCGCCGATCCGCTGCTGCTGCATCAGCAGCAACGCATCCTCGACCCGGGTGCCGGGCCGCACCGTCGACGGCTCGATCGACATCATGTCGGCCGCCGTGCGCCGCAATACGCCGTCGCCATGCCGCTCGATCGCGCGGCGGATGTCGCCGTCGGTCACGATGCCCCAGCCGGCGTGGCGCTTCACGATCGCGAGCCCGAGCCGCCCGCGCGTCATCGCGTCGAGCACGTCGAGCGTCGACGTGTCCTCCGTCACGAACGGCAGGTTCCGGCGCGCCATTTCGTCGTCTACCGTGGACAGCAGCCGGCGGCCGAGCGAGCCGCCCGGATGGAAGCGCGCGAAGTGTTCCGGCTGGAAGCCGCGCGCCCGCATCAGTGTGACCGCCAGCGCATCGCCCATCGCGAGCGTCGCCGTCGTCGACGCGGTCGGCGCGAGTTGCAGCGGGCACGCCTCGCGTTCGACGCCGATGTCGAGATGAACCCGCGCGGCGTGCGCGAGCGTCGATGCAGGATTGCCGGTCAGCGCGATCAGGTCGTTGCCGTTGCTGCGCAGGAACGGAATCAACTTGATCACCTCGTCCGTTTCTCCGGAATTCGAAATCGCGAGAAACGCGTCGTCCGGCGTCACCATGCCGAGATCGCCGTGATAGGCCTCGCCCGGATGCATGAAGAAGGCGGGCGTGCCCGTGCTCGACAAAGTCGCGGCGATCTTCCTGCCGACGATGCCGGACTTGCCCATGCCGCACACGACGACGCGGCCGTTCGACGCGAGGACGATCTCCACCGCTTCCTCGAAATTCGCGTCGAGCCGTGCGGCCACGCCGGCCAATGCCCGCGACTCGATCTCGAAGACCTGCCGGGCGGATTCAATATGGTTCTGTCGCATCATGGGTTTGTCGTTTGAGAAGGGAGACGACACGGGCGACGTCGTCCGGCGTATCGATGCCGGCAGGCGGCGCATCGGGCCAGCGCATCACGTCGATCGGCATGCCGAGCCAGAGCGCGCGCAACTGCTCGAGCTTCTCCAGCTGCTCGAGTTCGCACGGCGCCGCGCGTGCCAGCGCCTGCAAGGTCGCGTTCGCGTAGCCGTAGAGACCGATGTGCCGCAGGAACAGGCCGTTCGAACCGGCTGAGTCCGCCGGTCGTCCGTCGCGGCAGAACGGAATCGCCGCGCGCGAGAAGTACAGCGCACGTCCACGGTGATCGACGACGACCTTGACGATGGCCGGCTCGTCAAGCAGCGCGACTTCGCCGATCGGACAGGCGACCGTCGCTACACCGAGGTCCGGCGTCGCGCCGCAAAAGCCGGCGAATGCCTGCAGCAGCGCCGTCGGCACGAGCGGTTCGTCGCCCTGCACGTTGAGCACCGCGTCGGTGTCTGGCCAGCCGGACACGCGCGCGACTTCCGCCGCGCGATCGGTGCCGGACGCATGACCGGTATCGGTCATCGCGAAGCGGATCCCGCGCGCATCGAGCACCTCGGCAATGCGCGCATCGTCGATCGCGACGACGATGTCGGCCTCCGGCAGCGCGCGGCGCACGCGCGCATGCACGCGGACGATCATCGGCTCGCCCTCCAGATCGACGAGCGGCTTGCCCGGCAGTCGGGTCGATCCGTACCGGGCCGGAATCACGACGTGCACCGTCCGCCCGTCATTGAACGACGTCATGACCGCTCCATCGTTCGAGCAACGGCCGGTATGCGTCGTCGAGCGACAGCCCGGCCTCGGTCAGCAGATGCTCGGCCACCTCGCGGGCTACGCCGCGGCCGCCGGCCGTGCGCGCGACATGGTCGACGCGCGCGCGGACGAGCCGATGCGCATCGGCCGGCGCATACGACACGCCGACGCGTTCGATGACGGCCAAATCGTTCACGTCGTCGCCGACATACGCGATCTCGTGATCGTCGACCTGTTGTCGCGCCTTGATGTTCGCATAGCCGGCGCCCTTGTCGTCGCAGCCGGTCACGAGCACGTCGATGCCGAGCTGCTTCGCCCGCCACGCGAGCGCGCCACTGTGCTTGCCCGACAGGATGCCGGCGCGGATGCCATGCGCGCGCAGCAGCGCGACCGCGACGCCATCGTGCGCGTGAAAGCTTTTCATGAACTCGCCGTCCGCCGTCACATGCAGCAAGCCGTCGGTCAGCACGCCGTCGACGTCGAACAGCACCAGCCGCACGGGCCCGCGATACATCGCGCCGCTCACCGCGCTCACCGGATATCGAGCGGATCGAGCCGCTTGACCAGGTCGTCCACCGCCTTCACCTGCTGCAGGAACGGGTCGAGCAGCGCGAGCGGCAACGCGCTCGGGCCATCGCAGCGCGCGCGGTCGGGATCCGGGTGCGCTTCGAGGAACAGCCCGGCCAGCCCGACCGCCATGCCGGCGCGCGCGAGATCGAGCACCTGGCGCCGCCGGCCGCCGGACGCGGCGCCGTGCGGATCGCGCATCTGCAGGCTGTGCGTGACGTCGAAGATCACCGGGCAGTCGCCCGTCGCGTCGCGCATCTGGCCAAAGCCCAGCATGTCGACGACGAGATTGTCATAACCGAACGACGAGCCGCGCTCGCACAGGATCACCTTGTCGTTGCCGGCCTCGCGGCACTTCGACACGACGTGCTCGATCTGCGTCGGACTCATGAACTGCGGCTTCTTGATGTTGACCGCGTTGCCGGTCTGCGCGATCGCGACCACGAGATCCGTCTGGCGCGCCAGGAACGCCGGCACCTGCAGCACGTCGACGACCTTCGAGACCGGTTCGGCCTGCCACACTTCATGCACGTCGGTGATCACGGGCATGCCGAACCGGCGTTTGACCTCGTCGAAGATCCGAAGCCCTTCGTCGAATCCCACGCCGCGATACGAGTGGATCGACGAACGATTGGCCTTGTCGAACGAGGCCTTGAACACCAGCGGTATGCCGAGACGGCGCGTGACCTCGACGAACGTATTGCAAACGTCGAGCGTGAAGTCGAGACTCTCGAGCACGTTGAGGCCGCCGAACAGGACGAACGGCAAGTCGTTGCCGACGGTGACGTCCGGCGTGATGGTTACATTCATACAGTTCTCCTCCAAATTGGGGCCGGGGGTGCGTAATCCGCGCGCGGCAGATGCCGCGCGATCGCGCCGGTCGGTCGCAGCCGGATGCTGTCGTCAGCGGGCTACCGATGCAGCATAGAGCGGCGCGAGCTCTCCGAACAAGCGCTCCTCGCCGAAGCGCTGCCGCGCCTCGCGGCTCGCCCGCTGCGCCAGTTCCCGGCGCAGTGCGTCGTCGCCGGCAAGGCGCTCGAGCCACGCGATCGCGTCGGACGCCGTCGTATAGATCAGGCCGGTCTGCAGATGGCGAACGACGTCCACGTTGCCGGCGCAGTCGGACACGATCACGGGCCGGCGGGCCAGCATCGCCTCGATGACCGACACCGGCATGCCTTCCCACGACGACGTCGACAGGTACACGTCCGCGCGCTCAAGCTGCCGCGCGACCTCGTCGCGCGGCAGCCATCCGGTGACTTCGACGCCGGCCTCGGCCAGCCGCGCCTTTTCTGCGGCGTCGCCGTCGCCGATCCACACGAAGCGGGTGCCGCGCGCGCGCATGCCATGCGCGATCCGCGCGAACAGCTCGGGGTTCTTTTGCGCGCGGATACCACCGACGGTCACCACGCATGGTGGGCCGTCCGCCGGTCGCTCGGCGTCGCCCGAACGCTGGGGCGACCGGGTGTCGCTCACCGCATTCTCGACCACCACCACCGGCTGGCGAAGCCATGCGCGAATCGCGTGGCCTTCGCTTTCCGAGCATGCGACGTAAAGGCATTTCCGGACGCACGCGATCCACTCGAGGCCGACGAACGCCATGCGCTTCACACCCGAGATATCGCGACGCATGAACGAAATGCAGTGCGGGCTATAGAAGAATGCCGCCTTCGGCAACGCGAATAGTGTCGACAACCGCCCGAGAAAGCCGGCGAACGACGAATGCAGATGCACGACGTCCGGGCCAATTTCATTGAGCGTCGCGCGCAACCGGCCCGCTATTCGCAACAGGCCCGCGCCTTTCATCTGGACGTGGCGCAGCGATACGCGCGTGTCGAACATCGCGGAAAGACCGGGCGGTGTATCCGGCCGCACCGAGTAGATGACATGGACGTCGTGGCCTTCGCGCGCCAGGCGGTTCGCGATCAGGCACACCATCGACAATGTGCCCGTCGCGCTGGATTCAACTATGTGGATGATCTTCATCGGGATCCGTTCCAGGAGGAATGAGCCGTCGCGCACCGACGGCGAATGACGTCGTCAGACACGGGGCCCGCGCCCCGCGACCGCATCGATATACGCGAGCACGCCCGAGCGCTCGATCACGCGCCCCCATTCGAGGGACTTCATCGCTGCCGGGTCGGGACGCGTCGCGCGAATCCGCGACAGCGGAAACAGTTCGTCGAAAATCGTCGCACCGGTGACGTGGCACTGGATGCCGAGTTCGTGCGCGGTGCGCACGTTCGACGGCGCGTCGTTGCACACGATCTTCTTGCCGAGCGACGCGTATTCGAGCAGCTTCGTGGGCGTCTGGAAGCAATGCGGCCGGTGATACGGGAAGAAGCACACCGCGTATTCGCTGTCGCGGACGATCCGCAGCGCTTCGGGCTGCGGCACGCGGCCGACGAAGCGGATGCCCGGCGTATCGACGAACGCCGCGCGAATCCCGGGCTCCGGGTTGCCGACGAGCACGAGCGTGTCCGTTTCGTCGCGCCGCGCGTCGCGGTAGGCGGCCAGCACCTTGTGAAAGCCGCGTTCGCGGCTCATCTCGCCGATATAGCAGAATCGTGCGGACGGCGTCTGCGCGGCACCGGCGTGCGCGCCGGCATGGACGCCGCTGCGCGCGGCGCCATCGGCGTTCGCGTCGGCCGCCTCGAAGATCCAGTCCGGCACGCCCATCGGCAGCAGCAACGCGCGCACGCCATCGCGGAACGCCATCGCGTCGCGCATCCGCTCGTTCTGGAAGATCCGCAAATCGGGCCGGACGTTCAGCACGCGCTTCACGCGGTCCTTCACGGCCGCGAGCCGGCCGACCGACAGCGACCGATAGTCGTGAATCACGAACCGCGCGGGCGGCAGTGCGCGATAGAAACCCATGATGCACCACAGGATGCAGAAATCCCGATCGGGAAACCGCGCATACGCATCGAGATCGCCGTCGAACACCTCGAACCCGTGCGTTCTCAGCCGGCGGCCGTAGGCGGCGATCTCGGGATAGTTCGCCTTGCCGGGATGCAGAATGAACACTTTCATGTCGGCTCCTGTCCGTTGTCGAGAATGCGCGCCGGAATGCCGACGGCCACGCGGCCGTCGGGCACGTCGCGCAGCACCACCGCCCCGGCGCCGATGCGTGCGCGGTCGCCGATGCGAACCGCGCCGAGCACCACGCTGTGCACGCCGAACTCGACGTGGTCGCCGATCGTCGGCACGCCGCCGATCGTGCCGTCCTTCCGGATGGTGTTGCCGATGGTTACGCCGTGCCGCAGCGTGCAGTAATCGCCGATCTCCGCGTAGCCGTTGATCACGAGGCCCGTGCCGTGATAAATCGCGAGCCCCTTGCCGATCTTCGTCTTCACCGGAATCTCGATGCCCATCAGCCAGTCGCACAGCACGATGTAGAGCACGATGAGCGGCGCGCCAGCCAGCAGCGTGAACCGGCTCCGGCAGGCGAGGTAATGCACGACGCGATAGAAGATCACCACACCGCGCGTCTTCACGAACGCATTGCGGCGGCAGTCTTCGGCGATCGCCTCGGCGGTTTGTCGCAACGTGACGGCCATGTCAGTGACGCCTCGCGAACACACGACGGGCCGCATCGGCGGAAATGCGCGCGGCGCCGAAATAGTCGATGCCGTCGACCAGGAACGAATGGATGTACTTCAGCATCCGCTCTCGGTCGAATTCCTTGTAGAAGCAACGACCGAGCGACACCACGCGCTTGCCGTACAGCATCGCCTCGAGCCCGACCGTCGAATTGATCGTGACGACCGCATACGCGTGCCGGAGCAGCTCCGTGGTCGGCGACGTGACGATCTCGAAGTGATAGGTCTCCTGCAGGCGCACGATCGCGTCGATCTCGGCCGCATCGGTCTCGGCCGGATGCAGCTTTACGAACAGGTCGGCGCTCTCGTTCGCCGCGAACTCGAACGCATGGCGGATCGCGTCCAGATTGCCGATGTCCGAATGCAGCTTGATCTGCGTATCGCCGGACACCTGCAGCGGCAGGAACACATAGCGGCAGGTCGCCAGCGTATCGGCCGACATGCAGGTGGCCTGTCGTGGCGCGGGCATTCCATTGCGTGCGCGCACGCTCGCCAGGCGCCGGCGGGCGACGCCGCCGCTGACCGCCTTCAGCAGATAGTTGGTTGCAGACGTCGCCTTGCGCGCGAACGACGTGCTGGCTTGCGGCAGCGGCATCTGCTTGTAGCGTTCGTAGGCCGACAGCCAGCGCGCATGCGTGTCCTCGTCGGGCAGTGGCAGCTGATCGATGACCTCGGGGTGGCGGCTGATCGTCGACAGCGCATTGACGCCGAGCGAATCGACGAACAGCTTGCCCGGCAGGTTCGAGATCTCGATGAAGCGGGTCGCCACGCCGTGCACCGCGCAGGCCTGCCGCACCGCGCGGCACACCAGCTGCTGCCCGTTCCACATCACGCACTGCTCGACCCCCAGCCCGCGCAGGACTTCCGACGCGATCCGGAAGATCGCCGCCGACTCGCGCTCCGCCCGGGCCTCGGTCATCTGCCCGTTCAGCACCTCGATCGACAGCTGGTACGGCGTGCGGTCGACCGGCTGGCCCTCGGACACGTCGATCGGCATCAGCCGGTTCAGGTACACCGACCGGTAGCCGCTCAGCAGCAGGCCGAGATGCGCGACCGGCTCGCTCGTCAGAAACGCGAATTCGTACTCGTGCCGGACCGCGTTCACCAGGCGGTTCGCGAAGTAGTAGCGCTCGAGGGAATCGATGACTATCAGGATCATGGTGTGCACCTTCGTCGTATCGGCGTTCTCACGCCAGCGCCCCGGATCGGGACACATTCGTGTCGAGGACCCGGTACGTCAGCGCGATGCCGGCCGCCATCAGCGCGGCGCCGGTCAGCGAAAAGACCTGCACGCTCGTCGGAGCCGACAGGTTCATCAGTCGCGCGATGCCCAGCGCACCGGCAAGACAGACGCCACAGGTCAGCTGAAACAGGAAATCGATGCGTTGTGCGCGGGTCGCGAGGAAGATCTGCGACAGCGGCACGTAAACCAGCTGCAGCGCGAACAGCGGCATCAGGCTGTGATAGAACCCGACCGAGCCGCGCCAGCTTTCCCCGAAGAACAGGTTGACGAGCGGCGCGAACAGCAGCAACCCGCCGGCCATGTACATGGCAGCAAGGCCCGCGAGTGCGCGCGCGTAGGCTCGGTACACGCGCCGCACCGTCGTGCCCGCATCCGGTCGCGCCATCGCGCCGATCGCGTCGCGGCGAAACACGCCGCCGACGCTCTGCGCGATCAGCGAAACCGGAAAGAACCCGAGCCGGTAAGCCGCGGCGAAGTAGCCGGCGCTCTGCGCGTCGAACCAGTGCGGAATCGCGATCGATAGCGCGTAGGTCAGCACCGACGCGCACAGCGTCGACGGCAGGATATACAGCGCGAAACCGCGATTCCTGACGAAGAATCCGCGGGACAGCATGAACGAATACCCGGCCCGATAGCCAGAGAACAGGATCGCTGCGGCCATCACGATCGAGACCGCGGCGCTCACCCATGCGTACAGCGCGAACACGTCGACCTGGCCGCACGCGGGGCATGCGAGCGACAGCACGAGGCCGGCGAGAAATGCGCCGTTGACCACCACGCGCGACAGCGCAATCCATCCGTAGCGCCTGAGACTGTTCAGATACGATCCGGCGGCCAGTTGCACGAACGATGCCAGCGCATAGACGGCGACCAGATAAAGATCCGTGCGGCCGGCGACGGCGATTGGGATGCCGAATACCGCGACGACGACCAGGCTCAGCGCCGTCACGTTGACGAACGCGTTGAACGACTCACCCGGCGCGTCATCGACGCACGCGAGTTCGTAGCGCAACGCGAGCAGCGTGCCCGCGAAGGTCGCCAGCGCGAGCAGATAGTTGAAGTGGCCGAGCGACGCCGGCCCGAAGCGCCGTCCGATCACGAAGATGCAGACGAACAGCGCGATCTGGCCGACCACGACGCCGGCGAGCGACACGATCGAATCCCGCGGATTGATCATCTCGCCTCCGTGCGCCGCGCGCGACCGGATGCGTCGGCCGGGCCGCCGGCGGTGACGCGGCGCGCATCACGCATCTTGCGCCCCGTATTCGTAGGCGACATAGCGGTAACCGCCATATTTCGACCCGTACCCGTACTGCCCGAGCCGCGGATTGACACCGTTGAAGATCACGCCGTTCAGGCGGACGCCGTTCTGCGCGAAGCGCTTTGCGGATTCGCTGATCTCGCCGAGCTTCGTCTTTCCTGCCATCGTGACGAGCAGCGCGGTGCCGGCGACCGCGCCGAGAATGCCGGTATCGGGCACCGCGAGCACCGGCGCCGAGTCGATCACGACGATGTCGTAGCGCGACGACAGCTCGCCGACCAGCGTCGCGAGATTGCGGTTCAGCAACAGTTCGGCGGGATTCTTCGGCATCGTGCCGGTCGAGATGAAGTCGAGACCGTCGACCACCTCGCGGTGAATCACGTCCTCCACGCGCGCGCCGCCGGCGACCAGCTCGGTGAAGCCGCGGCCGCGCGGAAAGCCGAGATAGTCGTGCAGCCGGCCCTTGCGAATGTCGCCGTCGATCAGCAGCACGCGCTTGCCTGCGCTCGCCATCACGACGGCGAGGTTCGACGAGAGGAAGGTCTTGCCGACACCCGGCGCCGGACCTGCGATCAGCACGACGTTGTTCTTCGCCTCGAGCATCGCGAACTGCAGCGCGGTGCGCAGGCTGCGCAGGCACTCGACGGCCGGCTCGTTCGGGAAGTCGATTGACAGGATCGACCTGTGGCCGCTCTTGCGCGCGGCCTCCTCGGCCAGGTCGCGCTGATGGTCGCTGATCGGGACCGTCGCGTACACCGCGAGGCCGAGACGGCGCTCGATCTCGTTGTGATCGGAGATCCCGTGGAACAGCATCGAGCGGACGATCGCGGTGCCGCATCCGGCGAGCAGCCCGAGCAGCAGCGACGCCAGCGCGACGAGCACCTTCTTCGGCCGCACCGCCACTTCCGGCACCGCCGCCGTATCGACGAGACGCACGTTGCCGACCTTGCCGGCCTGCACGAGCTGCAGCTGCTGCATGTTGTTGAGCAGCGCCGTGTAGAGGTCCGTGTTGACCTTCACGTCGAGCATCATCCGAACGGTTTCCTGCTGCAGGTCGGGCAGGCGCCGGATCTGCAGCTCGGCGGTGCTGCGATAACCGTTCAGCGCGGCGATCTGCTCGTCGATCACGGCCACGCTCGGGTGCCGTTCGGTGAAGCGCGACATCAGCTCCTGCCGCTTCTGCTGCAGCTCGAGCAGGCGCGTCTTCGCGTCGGCGGTCTGCGCCAGCGCGAGTTTTGCTTCCTCGGTGAGATCGACCGTGCCGTGCTCGTTGCGCAGCTTCGTCAGGCGCGCTTCGGAATCGGTCAGCTGCTGCTTGAGCTGCGGCAGCTGCGCGGTCAGGAATTCGAGCGACTGCGCGGCCTCCGCCGATTTCCGCTCGATGTTCTGCCGCACGTACTGGCGACCGATCTCGTTCATCGTGTCGCTGACCCATTTCGGATCGGTATCCTGAAGGCTGGCGACGACGACGTCCGATTGCTTCACGCGCTCCTGCACGTTGAGGCGGTCGCGGATGTCCTCGATCGTCTTCAGCCGCGAGTTGCGCACCAGCACGAAGGCAGCGCCGGGCTTCGCGGCGATCGACGCGACCTGCAGCGTGATCGGGCCGCGCGGCGAGCGGAACGTTTCGAGCATGCCGACCATGCCCTCGACCGCGGCGTCGAGATCACCGCCTTCGAGCCGATAGCGCTTGCCGCCGAGGCTCGTCAGCGTGAACGCGTCGCCTTCGTTCTTGCGCGGCACGTCGAACCGCGGCACGTCGATGTGCTCGCGGCCCCAGGCATAGCCGCCAAAGCCGGCCAAGCCGGGATCGGACAGGCCGTCGCGATGGCGCGCGATCCAGTCGCCGATCAACGGAAAACGCTTCGGCGACGCATCGATGAACAGGTTGAGCTTGTCGACCGCGCGTTCGACGACCAGTCGCGACGCGAGGATCTGCTGTTCGGCGGCGGCCGACGACTTCACGTCGAACAGCGACGACACATCGCCCAGCAACGACTTGGCGGCCGACGTGTCGGGGCTGTCCTCGACCTGGACCATGATGTTTGCTTCGAACACGGGCTTGCCGAGAATCGCATATGCGAGGCCGGCGGCCAGCACCACGCACGTGATGGCCGCGATCAGCCAGCGGCTTTCCAGCAGGATGTCGAGCACCGCGACGAAATCGGTCTCGCTGCCGTCTTCGGCGGTTTGCTGCGGCGGGGCGGAGGGTTGGGTCATGGCAACGATATGAGGCGTATTGGGTTCCAGTGGGGCATCGACCGACGGCCGCTTCAGACGATACGCAGGCGCTTCGACCACTCGGACACACCGAGTTCGAGCAGGCGCGCGCAGCGTTCGAACACGAATCTGGGCTGGCGGTAAGGGTCGTGCACGTCGAAATCCGTGTACTCGCCGAGACGGAACACGCGCCCCCGCACGAACGGGAACTGGTTCTCGAGCGACGCGCGCTGGCGACGGTCCATCACGAGGATCAGATCGGCGTCGGTGCACAGGGAGCGGCCGATCTGCTGCGCGCGATGTGTCGACACGTCGAACCCGCGCATGCGCATCACCTCCTGCGCGTATGGCGCGGCCGGCATGCCGACCAGCGCGTTCAGTCCGGCGGATGCCACGCGCCGCCCGGGCATGGCCTGACGCAGCATCGCTTCTGCCATCGGGCTGCGGCAGATGTTGCCCTCGCAGACGATCAGGATGGATTCCATCATTTGGTCGCGATCGCGGCGGTCAGGCCGGCGTTGATGGCCGGCAGCAACAGGCTGAGCACGCGGCTGAAGCGGACGAGCCCGTTGCCGTCGACATAGACGATGTCCTTCGGCTTCAGCTGGAACTGATTCGCCAGCACCATCGCGACCGGCGAGCGCGCATCGAGGTGATAGACCTGCGGCTGCTCGTCCTGCATCCCGCGCACCACGTAGAGCTGCGCGGCATCGGCCGTGTTCGCGTTCAGGCTGCCGGCCTGCGCGATCGCGTCGCTCAGCGTCAGCCGGCCATTACGCATCGGCAACGCCGTCACGGGCTTGTTGACCTCGCCCATCACGAACACGCCGCTCTCGTCGCGCGGCAGCACACGCACGAGGTCGCCGTTGCGCAGCACCATCTTCGACGGATTGCGGCCCTGCTCGGCCATCTCGGTCAGGTCGATCCGGCGCTCGACGCCGTCGCGCACCAGCACGATGCGGCTCTGGTCGGCCGCCGCCGAAAAGCCGCCGGCCCGCCCGATCGCGTCATACAGCGTCATCGGGATGTCATTCAAGGCTTGCGAGCCCGGTGTATGCACCTCGCCCTCGATATACACCTGCTTCGCGCGGAACGACGCGATACGCACGGTGACCTGCGGATTCCTGAACGTCTTGTCGAGACGGCGCGTGAGCTGTGTCTGCACCTGCTCGGCCGTCAGTCCGGCGACCGCCAGCCGGCCCGCATAGGGAAACTGCAGCGTGCCGTCCTGGTCGACGACGAAACCCGGCGGCGCATCCGCCGCGCGCGGCGCGGCCTGCGCCGGCGCACCGAGCGCCGCCGCGAGCTCGGGGTGGTCCCATACGGTGATCTGCAACACGTCGCCGCGGCCGATGGTGTACGCGTCCGGCGACGATACGACATCGCGGGCTTCGCCGCGCGTACCGCGTTCGGTATCGCGCATGCGCCGGATCAACGTCAGGTCGATGTTCGTGACCGGAACCGGCAACGCGGCACTGTCGGCCGGCGTGGTACCGCTTTGCAGCGGAATCGACGCCGGCTGCTGCATGCGCATGCCCGGCGCGATGCCGCACGCGCCCAGCAATGTGCATAGCGGCAGGATCATCACGAGCGGACCGACACGCGACGCTCGGCGCGGCGCGCACGCACGCGCCGACTCCATTTGACGCAACCTCTGCATTACAACCTCGCACTTTTTTAATTTGAAATTGCGCCGGTCGCCCCGCGTCGTGTGGACCGCGAGTACAGCACCCCTGTCGAGACCGGACATGCTTGCTGCCACTGCTTGCTGCTGGACACCGCCGTGCCTGCCGCCGTCACGCGCCACCGCCGCGCATACTTCGCGACATCGGTGCGAGTGCCGGCGGCTAATACGCACCAGAACCGCGCACCACCACGTTGATCGTCCGAAACAGGATGCCGATGTCGCGGCGCAGCGACCACTCGCGCACATAGGACACGTCGAGCGACACGCGCGTCGAATAGTCGGTGTCGTTGCGCCCGCTGACCTGCCACAGGCCGGTCATGCCGGGCTTCGCCATCAGGTAGTAGCGCACGTCGGCGCCGTAGCGTTCGAGTTCGGCCTCGACGATCGGGCGCGGCCCGACCAGGCTCATGTCGCCCTTCAGCACGTTCAGCAACTGCGGCAGTTCGTCGAGACTCGTCTTGCGCAGCAAGCGGCCGATCGGCGTGATGCGGACATCGTTCTTCAGCTTGAATTCGCGATCCCATTCCGCGCGGGCGTCGGCGTCGCGCTCCAGCAAGGCCTTGAGCACCGCATCGGCGTTCGTCACCATCGAGCGGAATTTCAGGCACTTGAACCGCCGGCCGTTGCGGCCGACCCGCTCGTGTCCGAAGATCGCCGGGCCGCCGTCGCGCCGCACGGTCCATGCGATACCGAGCAATACCGGTGCGAGCACGACGAGCAGCGTCGACGCGCCGACCAGGTCGAAGCTGCGCTTGACCATCCGCTTGATGCGCCCGATAGTCCGATGACCAATCTCGCGCTGGCCGCGCAGGTCCGCATGCGCGATGGCTGCCGCACGCACCTGGTCGCCCGCACGCTCGATCATCCCGAAGATCGCGAGCGTCAACGCGCGGAATGCGATCAGGCCAATCCCGCTCGCGAGCGTCCAGTACACGAACCACTCGCTCGACAGCACGTGCGCACGATGCAGCACGTACAGCAGCGCTGTGCTCATGCCCTGCACGACGATCCAGGCCAGCACCGTGCGGCCCAGCACGTGCAGCGCCGAGCGCCTGCGCGCCGCCTCATAGATGCCGCAAGCGGGAAATACCGACAACGCCAGCGCGGCGGCAAAGGCGACAAGCGCACCATCGAACAGGGTGCCGCGCGCACCGCCGGTCGCGCCGATCAACGCGGGAATGAACGCGCCCAGCACGATCAGTCCGATATCGGTCGCTCGATTGATCAACGAATTCATTGATATGAACTCCTAATTCATGATCCAACATCCGTTCGCGGTGCAGCGGCATGTCATGTCTGCCACGCGTGTCGCGCCAGGCGTCCCCTCGATCTCGCCGCGGCGGCTTGCCGCGACTCCGACGCATCACGATCTGGCTGGTTGCGATGCATACTCCCCGCGGCGCTCGTTGCAATCCGTCGCCTCGACGTTTCCGCAGTGCATCATATTCGTGGCGACTCGCGCTTTTGTCGCTTGCGTCCGAATCCGCCTTGTTGATGGCGGAACAAATCAAGGGCAATTCCGCGCGCGAATTATTCGATGTATTTCCCCAATCAGGTAATGCATCCGCCGCGCACGAATAACGTGCGCGCACAACGATTCATGCTCGAATTTCGATCACAATGACGACACGTCTTTACATGTCGATTTGCAATTCATCGCGCCGGCCATTACCGGCGCGGCGAACAGCGCACGCATCGCCTCGCGCTGCCGCGACCTGCAAGCGAGCACCGGCTCGATCGATCTGCCGGATGCTCGCTCAACGAATAAAAAGGCCTGCACGGTGCGCTCACGGCGACACGGCAGGCAAAATTCCGAGGAGTGCCCGGGTGCCGCCTCCTCGAAAGGCCAGTCGATAATTTAATCAGCGGAAAATGGTTTGGATCGACCGGTGTCGGACCGCGCCACGATTGTGGCCGAATCCGCCTTCGTCGCATGGATTCGGACTTATATCCGTCATTTTCCACGCCCGAATAACGTCACCGTCATTCTGACGAAACATCAATATTCGAATGTCGAATTGAATTCGCGCAATGCCATTCCACCGAATGGAAGCGTACGGCGAATTGCAATCGTTCGTCTAGGATGGTGCGCCGTTCATCCAGTCGCCGAGGTCCGATGCGTACAGCATGTCGGTCGACGCGTCGCCACCTTTTCGGGCGGCCGCCCGATATTCGGTTGGCGAAGTCTGCAAGTGCTGGCGAAACAGCTTCGCCATCCGGTCGCCGCTGCCGAGGCCTGTGCGTCGCGCGACCTTGTCCGCCGGAAGATCGGTTTCGATCAGCATGCGGCACGCCTTTTCGAGGCGGATCCTCAGCACGAACTCGGTGGGCGTGACGCCGATTTCGTTCTTGAAGCGTCGCAGGAAATTACGCTCGCTCATCGCGGCGGCCTGCGCGGCATCGGCGATGGAGATCCGGTTCTCGCTGTTCACGCGCAAGTGATGCGCTGCCATCCGGATCAACGTGCTCGCGCGCGCAACACGTGCGCCGAACAGCACGTCGGTCAGCTTGCGGTTCGCGCCGGACACCATGCACATCACGATTTCCTGCGCGATCTCGTAGCCCATGTCCACGCGGACGAGCGACAACGCATCGGAGAACGGCCCGTCGTCTTCGTCACCGGCCGGTTCATCGTCACCGCGTCCGGCGGACGACGCGCCGCTGCCGTCCGCGCCCGGCCCGGCCTTCTCGACCTCTTTCTGCGACAGATGAATCTGCGTGAGCAACTTGCGGCCGCCGTGGCTGCCACGAACGACGCGCGCGCGTTGGTGCGCATGCCTGAGCCACGCGATCAACTGCTCGTCGAGCGCGTCGATCCCGTCTTGACCGCTCAACACGAACATCGCATGGACCGTGCTGGCTCCGAGCGTGCGTGCCGCTTCCGTCCAGATGCCCACGCCCGAGGACGAACGAACCGGCCCGCCATGCACGGAATACAAGCGCAACTCGTAACGGTCGGTGAAAGCGCCTTCGGCGCGTCCAAGTTGATTCGCTAGTTCGAAAACGGCGGCCAGCTTGCCCATCTGCATGATCGAGAAACCTTCGAGCAACAGTACGATTACGCTTGCTCGTTGATGCCCGTTGCTGGCGCCTCTACCACGATTCACGCTTAACCCCGTCGATGAATGATTCGACACTGTGTGCATCATTTCGGCCCTTTAACAATTTCTTACATTTTCTTGTTTTCTGCGCCGCATCATAGGGGCGACCCTCACCCGCCGATTTCCCAGTGTCTGTTTTCGCCGTGTTGTTGTCGGAATCAATCAAGCCTATGGTGTGGCACTATTTATTGAGTTTCATCACGCCGGGGATAAATATCTTCATGTAGATTCGCGAATAATTGACGTGCATCAACCCTCCGCGATTTGAATCGGGATAAGGAAGCCGGCTCTCCTCAGATGAATGATGAGAAGCCGATATCGGTTCAATGCGTCAACCATTCCGGCTGGCACTGCCGAAATGGACGAGGGACAGTATCGCGACGTCAATGCGCGTCCACTGCCGGGGCTCGTTTCAATCGTGCATGGTCGGGTACCGCTCAGGGTGTTGAGTGAAGCCGGCCGGCAAATGGAGTACGCGACCACACGCGCTGACGTGTCGCCGAGGCCTGATCCGGGCTACCACTCCAATCGATCGTGTATTGCAAGGAAATATTGACATCGAAGCCGGAGGTACCAGCTTTAAACGTCACACGGGCCGCAGTCGACGGAATTGAACGAGTTCGGCCGGGGGAATCGCTGAATGCGGATCGGCGATGCCGCGCTTGCATCGTACACGCTTCAATTTCGACAAGTGTCCGATGCGGTAATTTTCATCGAATGCGAATGGACATTACGCGAATGTGTCGCGTCGTTTCGACAATGAAATACCTGTGTCATCGTCGAATCTTCCCGGATAGGTACCGCGCAAACGTTGTCGCTGAAAAGGATTTACCCGTAACCAATACATGTAATTACGCGGAATTACTCTGGATTACTCGAGACCCGGGCGCCACGCGAATCCTTGTCATTGGTGGGATTTGGCGGCACACATTCGTCGCATGAGATTTTGTCCGGCACGGACTCGAGCGGAATCGCATCCGGATCGAATCGTTTTCATGACCGTCGTGCGGCGGTCGAATGGGGAAATCGGACTGGGAAGGCACGCGCGGCACGGCACACGGATGCGCCGCGCCCATACCAAATGCGCGTCTGAATGACTTGCGTCGACCCGACGGAAAGAAGCGCTCAGCGCCCGACCGAATTGGCCACACTGCGAAAGATCAGCGGACGCTCATCCTGCCGCCCCGCCCGCCGCGCGAATTGCACGGCCTGCTCGACTTGGCCGTGATGTGCGGACTTCGCGCACACCGGGTCGGCCTCCGCCGGATCGCCCGCCAGCAGGTACGCCTGGCACCGGCACCCGCCATGATCCGTATGGCGCTCGTCGCAGGTGCGGCACGGGTCGCGCATCCAGCCGTCGCCGCGAAACGCGTTGAACGCGTCGCTGTCGTACCAGATCTCCTTCAGCGACCGGTCGCGCACGTTCGGCAGCACGAGGCCAGGTAACCCGCGCGCGGCGTGGCACGGCAGCGCGGTGCCGTCCGGTGCGACGCCGAGGAATACCGAGCCCCAGCCGTTCATGCAGGCCTTCGGTCGCTGCTCGAAGTAGTCGGGCACGACGAACAGGATCTTGCATCGTTCGCCGACGAGCTTGCGGTAGCGGTTGACCGTTTCCTCGGCTTCGCGCAGCTGTTCGGCGGTCGGCATCAGCTGGTCGCGATTCAGCATCGCCCAGCCGTAGTACTGCGTATTCGCGAGTTCGAGAAAATCCGCGCCGAGGTCGAGCGCCATCTCGATGATCTGGCCGACGTGCGGCAAGTTGTATCGGTGCAGCACGCAGTTCAGCACCATCGGATAGCCGTGCGCCTTGATCAGCCGTCCGACGTCGCGCTTGAGGTCGAAGGTGCGCGTGCTGGTCAGGAAATCGTTCAGCTCGCGCGTCGAATCCTGCAGCGACAGCTGGATATGATCGAGCCCGGCCGCCTTGAGCCGGTCGATGCGCGTGGCGTTCAGGCCCACGCCCGACGTGATCAGGTTGGTATAGAAACCCAGCGATCGCGCATGCTGGACCAGCACCTCAAGGTCGTCGCGCTGCAGCGGCTCGCCGCCGGAAAAGCCGATCTGCGCGGCGCCGAGCGCGCGCGCATCGCTGATCACCGTGCGCCATGCGTCGGTATCGAGTTCGGCGCCGTGCGTCGCGAAATCGACCGGGTTGTAGCAGAACGCGCAGTGCAGCGGACAGCGGTACGTGAGTTCGGCCAGCAGCCACAATGGCGTGGACGGCCGGGTCGGTGCGGGTGTCGTGTCCATGTCAGTCGAGCCAGCCGCGCAGTCGCGCATGATCGAGGAAGCGGTAGACGTCCGACGCGAGGTCCGACGTGCTGAACAGTCGCTCGAGTTCGTCGATGATGTCGTCGAGTTCGCGCGTGCCGTCGCAGCGCGCGAGGATCTCGCCCGCGCTCGGATTGAGCCGGACCATGCCTTCCGGATACAGGAGCACGTATGCATCCTGGGCCGCCTCCCACTGCAGGCGGTACATGCCCCTCAGCGAGGGGCGCAGCGGCACGCCGCTGACGACGTCGTTGGAGTTCATGCGGGGTAGGCCTTTTCAATCGCGTCGAGAATCGACCACAGCACATCCAGCTTGAACGACAGGATGTCGAGCGCGCGCCGTTGCGCGTCCGGTGTCGTGAAATGGTTCAGCGTGACCGCGAGCCCGTGCTCGACGTCGCGCTGCGCGAGCGGCACGCGGCTGCGGAAATACTGCAGCCCGTCGGCCTCGATCCACGGATAGTGGGACGGCCAGCCCGCGAGCCGGTCGAGATGGATCTGCGGCGCGAACATCTCGGTCAGCGACGAGCACACGGCTTCCTGCCACGGCGCATGCCGCGCGAAATTCACGTACGCGTCGACCGCGAACCGCACGCCGGGCAGCACGTGCACGAGCGACCACAGTTCCGCACGCTCGATGCCGACCGCTTCGCCGAGGCGCGCCCATGCCTCGATCCCGCCTTCCTGCCCGCCGTGACCATCGTGATCGAGAATCCGCTCGACCCACAGTCGGCGCGTATCGCGGTCCGGGCAATTGGACAGGATCGCCGCGTCCTTCAGCGGAATGCTGATCTGGTAGTAGAAGCGGTTCGCGACCCAGCCGCGGATCTGCTCGGGCGAGCACGCGCCGGTATTCAGGCGCCGGTTGAACGGGTGATGGATGTGGTAGCGCGATTCGAGCGCGCGCAGACGCGCCTCGAACTCCTGCGCACTCCAGGGCGTCGCGTGCAGCGCCGCGGCGGGAATCGGTGCGTTCATCGTCAGATCTCGAATTGCATGCCGTCGTGGGCGACCTCGATCCCGTGCTCGCGCAACTGTGCACGCTGCGCGGAACCGGGGTCGAGAATCGGATTCGTGTTGTTGATGTGCGTGAGCACCTTGCGCGTATGCGCGGGCAATGGCCGAAGCCGATCGATCATCCCCGGCTGCGCCGCGTCGCCGCACTGCGCGAGATGGCCCATCTCGGCCGCGTGCTTCGACGACAGGCCGAGGTCGATCATTTCCGTGCCGGTCCAGAACGTGCCGTCCACCAGCACGAGATCGGCGTCGCGCATCGCGGCGCGCACGTCGTCGTCGACGTCGGCGAGCCCCGGTGCGTAGAATGCCTGGCGGCCCGTGGCCGTATCTTCGATCAGGAGTGCGATGTTGTCTCCGGGAACGGCCGCCGCACGCCGCGGCGAATAAGGCGGCGGCTTGCTGTCGACGGGCACGGCGGTGAAGCGGATGCCGCCGGCGCCGGGAATCGCGAACGGTTCGCCCGGCGCGATCGGGTGTACGTCGACGCCGCAGTAGTGGCCGAGCAGCGGCACGAGCGGCAGCCCCGTCGACAAATCGTCGAGCACGGGCGCGCTCGCGTACAGCGGCAGCGGCGACGTGCGCTCGCGCAGCATCAGCAAGCCCGTCACGTGATCGATCTGTGCGTCGCACAGCACGACGGCGACGATCGCACTGTCGCGGATCGCACGGGCCGGCTGCAGGTCGGGATCGGCACGCAGTTGCGCGAGGATGTCCGGCGACGCGTTCACCAGCACCCAGTCCACACCGTCGCCGCTGACCGCGATCGACGATTGGGTGCGCGGCACGATGCCGTCGGTGCCGGCCCGAGCGCGACGGCAGTTGCCGCAGTTACAGTTCCATTGCGGCAATCCGCCGCCGGCGCCCGAGCCGAGTATCTTGATCTTCATCTGCGTATGCTCCCGGTGCCGCCCGCATCGTGTCCGTCGATGCGGGCGGCGCTGCGCGCGTCGATCAGCGGTTGGCGATGTACATCGTGATTTCGAAGCCGAAACGCAGGTCGGTATAAGCCGGCGTGGTCCACTGCATGATGAGTCTCCTTGTTGAGTTGGTGAGTCGATAACAACCGCATCGATCGAGCGGCCGATACCTATTCAGCAAGGAGCGTGCCGGGGCGCGATCTGCGTCGCGAGGCGGCGCGCGAGGACATGCGGCAGCCGCCGGGTGGTCACGCCACCGACATTCTTTCTATTTCCATACACCGTAATTTCGTCAACCTTTCGCTGACGGTTTGCAGCATGCGCGTCCGGTTGAGCAGGTGTTGAGTCCTTGAACACCGGGTGTTGCAACCTGACACACCCGTGTGACAGTCGCGCCACCGTCAGCGCTCGTCGGGCTCCAGCGCCTCGGGCCCGGCGGCCGGCATCTTGCGGTAGATCGTGTTGCGCGACACGCCTAGCGCGCGTGCGGCGGCCGACACGTTGCCGCCATGGCGCGCGAGCGCGGCCGCGATCGCGGATGCGGCCACGTCCTGCAACCGCGCATCGCAGGCCGCGAACGCGGCTGCTGGCGCTGGCGCGGCGAGCGGCGGCGGCGCGCAGGCGCCCGATGCCGCCGGCCCGTCGTCGCGCCGTACGTCGTCGAAGAAGTCGTCCGGCAAATGCTCGCAGCGGATCTCGCAGTCGTCGTCGACCATCGCGGCCGCCGTACGCAGCAGGTTCGCGAGCTGCCGGAAATTGCCCGGCCACGCGCAGCGCTCGAACAGCGCCATCACGTCGGGCGCGACGCTCAACGGCCGGCGCCCGGGCCCCGACAGCGTTTCCCGTTGCAACATCTTCTGGACGACCACCGCGAGGTCCGTCCGGTCGCGCAGCGGCGGCAGGCGCACGACGAGGCCGTTGAGCCGGTAATACAGGTCCTCGCGAAAGCGGTTCTGCGCAATCATGTCGCGCAGGTCGCGGTGCGTCGCGCAGATGATCGCGATGTCGACACCGATCGCCTTCGTCGAGCCGAGCGGGTTGACGATGCGCTCCTGCAGCACGCGCAGCAGCCGCACCTGCAGCGGATACGGCATGTCGCCGATTTCGTCGAGAAACAGCGTGCCGCCGTTCGCCTGCAGCAGCTTGCCGGTCGCGCCCTTGCGGCGCGCGCCGGTAAACGCCCCCTCCTCGTAGCCGAACAGCTCGGATTCGATCAGCGTCTCCGGAATCGACGCGCAGTTGACGGCAACGAACGGCCCGTCGCGGCGCGGCGAGTCGTTGTGGATCGCCTGCGCGAGCAGTTCCTTGCCGGTGCCGGTCTCGCCGGTGATCAGCACCGGAATGTCCTTGCCGATCACCTTGCGGACCTTCGCGATCACCGCCGCCACCTGCGGATCGCCGGTGTCGAGATAGCTGAGCCGCGACAGGTTCGCCGCGCCTTGCGCAGCCGGCGGCCGCGCGGCCGGCGCGGCGCCGTCGTGCACTTCGGCGGGCCGACTGCCCTCGGCCCGCATCGCGCGGCGGAACTGCACGCGCGCGCAGACCACCGCGCCGTTGCCGAGGTTCAGCGACACGTGCGGCTCGGTGCTTGCGCGCATCCGGTCGATCAGCTGCGCGCTCGTCACGTCGAACAGCGACGCGAGCGTATGCGCGCGCAGCGCGGCGAGCGGCATCCCGAGCTGGAACTGCGCGCTGCGGTTGGCGGACAGGAAGCGGCCGTCCGCGGTGAACGCGACGATCCCTTCCATCAAGGTGCCGAGGAATTCGGGGCGGCCGTGGAACGACACCTGCAGCGTCTCCTGGAAGGTCGTCGTGAACAGGTGGTTCTCGATCATCTGCACCGACATCTTCGCGAGCGCCATCGTGTGCTGGTGATAGCTGCGGTGGTCGCCCGTCACGTCGAGCACGCCGATCGCGTCGCCGTACGGATCGAGGATCGGCACGCTCGAGCAGGTCAGGAAATGATTCGCGGCCAGGAAGTGCTGGTCGCCGTGCACGACCATCGGGCACAGCTCCGCGAGCGCGGTGCCGATCGCGTTGGTGCCCTGCCGGTTCTCCGCCCAGTTCGCGCCGGGGCGCAGCGCGACGCGTTCCGCGCGCCGCAGGAAATCGTCGTCGCCGATCGAATGCAGGATCAACCCTTCCGCATCGGTCAGCACGATCATGCTTTGGGTATTGACGATCTGCTCGTGCAGCGTCTCCATCACCGGCATCGCATGCACGCACAGCACGCGGTTCTGCTCGCGCTTGAGCGCCAGCGCGGCGCCGGACAGCAGGTCGTAGTCGGGACGTGCCGACGCCTGCAGGCCGAACGTCTCGGACCGCTCATGGGACTTCTGGATCGTCGGCGTCGGCCAGCCGGGCGCATGCGTGGCACGTGCGTTGGCCGTCGGATGAACGTCATCGCGCATTGTCTCCTCCGGGGATCCTTCCGGTCGGTGCCGGACTGTTTGTCCTGAATCAAGCAAACTTCGGGCCACGGTGGCTATGCTGCTTCAACCGCGCGTCGTGTATCGCTGCCTCGATGCCCAATGAAAGCAAGATGCAAGCAAGCGCCGGACGCTCGCGACGACTGCCGAGGTGAGATGCATTGCGAATGCGAATGCACCCGTCGCCGTTACCGGATGATTCCGATCGTCGTCGCTGGCGCGATTCTGGCTTTGATGTCGGTCAAGCCACGGCCGGTTCGTGCTCCCTGCCGCATCGGCGATTACCCTGACTCCGACGCCTTCGACGACATGACGCACCGACCACACCGACCGCGCCGCGCTACTTCCGCCTCCCCGCCCGCGCTGTCCCGCGACGCATGCCGGATCGCGTGGACCGAAGCCGGCAATCCGCTCGGCCAGCCCGTCGTCGTGCTGCACGGCGGCCCCGGCAGCGGCAGCCGACCGGCAGCGGTGCTGCATTTGTTCGATTTGACGCGGACGCGCGTCGTGCTGGTCGATCAGCGCGGCGCGGGCGCGTCGACGCCGCGCGGCGGCCTGCGTCACAACAATACGATGCGGCTGATCGGCGACCTCGACGCGCTGCGCGCGCAGCTCGGCATCGTGCGCTGGGGTGTCGTCGGTGGATCGTGGGGGGCGGCGCTCGCGCTCGCGTACGCGGGACGGTATCCGTCGCGCGTGACCCGCGTCGTGCTGCGCGGGTTGTTCCTCACGTCGACGCGCGAAGTGCGCGGCCTGTTCATCGGCGCACGCGCGCGGGCACCGCGGGCATGGCAGCGCCTGACCGCCGCCGCCGGCACGACGCGGGCCGATCGCCTGATCGGCTGCTGCGCGCGGCGTCTGCAGCCGGGTGCCGGCGCGGTGCGGCAACGCGCGGTCGCGCTCGCGTGGAGCGCATATGAAGACGCGATCCTGACCGGGCGCCCGGCACGCGGGGCGCGCCCGACCCAGCGCACCGTCGACCGGCTGATCGAAAAATACCGGATCCAGGCGCATTACCTGCAACGTGCATGCTGGCTCGGCGAGCGCCGGCTGCTCGCGCTGGCACGACAGGCCGCAGACGCCGGCGTGCCGTTGCATGCCGTGCACGGCACGCGCGACCGCGTATGCCCGGTCGACAACGTCGACCGTCTCTCGCGCGCGGTGCCGGCCGCCATCGTCGAACGCGTGCGGGCCGGGCATCTTGCGAGCGACGCTGCGCTCGCGTATGGCGTCGCGCGGGCGGTGCGTGAGATGTTGACCGCCGTCGCGGACGCAGCACCGCATGCCGAATCGCCCGCTCAGTCCCACGCATAGCGCGCGACGAAGCGACGCTTCGATGCTTCGGTTTCCTTCATCTCCATGTCTCCTTCCGCCATTTATTTATGTCGTTATCCGTAACGATTCGTAGACGGCAATCGACGCTGCGTTGATTGGCCGGAGCGTCGAAGGGCATCGGAACGATCATCGCGCTGTGTCACCGCACGCGATCGTTTGAGGTCGACAGCGGCAAGAAGCATACCGACACATGCACCGGCTAGCCGGCGGCATGCGGCCGCTGCCACGCGACGGCGCGCGGAGCGTCCCTATTGCAATCCGTGTCACCGCAGTCGCACCTGTGTCGATCTGGATCAGTGATGCGGCAACCCGGTCGCCACGCACGCCTCGCGTGCACGGCCCAGAGCTGCCGGTAGCGTGGGCATCGTCGCCGGCACGACACCGTGCGCGACCCCTGCGCTCCGTCGATGGCGATCGCGAGCTTGCGCCGCGCATTCACGCCTCCAAAGACCTCACCGAACGAACACGCTCCGTCGCACGCGATGCGCCCCGCGCCACCATCAACCCACTGTCATGTTTCGCAACACTCCGCCCGCGGCTGTCCCCGAACGCAACACCTGCGGGTCACGCGCGCTGCGCCGCATGCGACACCACCGCGCGCGCAATCGGCCGCTCCTCCTTGCGCGGCAATGCTTCCGCCGCAATGGCATGCGATTTGCGTGACTGGCTGCGCACTGGACCCGGATCCCCACCCTTGCCGGCCCGGCCATGAGTTGGCCGCGGTGCGACCACAATGACTCAGGAGACAACCATGAAAAAACTCTCGGCTTCGACGCGCCGACTGGCAACGATCGGAATCGCGGCAGCCGTCGCCATCGCCTTGAATCCCGGCCTCGTGGACGCCGCCGCCGATTATCCGGCCGTCACGTACCAGCGCCTCACGGACGCGCAGCGCGATCCCGGCTGGCTCACCTACTACCGCACGTACAACGGCCAGTCGCATTCGCCGCTCAAGCAGATCGACCCGTCGAACGTGAAGCAGCTCACGCAGGCGTGGAGCTACAAGTTTCCGGCCGAGTTGAAGCAGGGTTTCGAAGCCACGCCGATCGTCAACGGGCGCTACCTGTTCGTGACCACGCCGAAGGACAACGTGTACGCGTTCGACGCGGCCACCGGCGCGCAGCTGTGGAAATACGAGCCGAAGCTCGGCGCGGAATCGTTCAAGACGGCCTGCTGCGACGTCGTGAACCGCGGTGTCGCGCTGTACGGCAAGAACGTCTACGTCGCGATGCTGAGCGGCGAAGTGGCCGCACTCGATGCGCAGACCGGCGCGCTCGTGTGGAAGAAGCAGATGTTCGAGCCAGGGCTCGGCTACGCGTTCTCGCTCGCGCCGCTCGCGATCGACGGCGCGATCGTGGTCGGCAGCTCGGGCGGCGAGTACGGCGCGCGCGGCTTCATCGCCGCGTTGAGCCCGAACGACGGCGCGCTGCTGTGGAAGCGCTACACGATCCCCGGCCAGGGCGAGAAGCACGCCGATACCTGGCCCGACGGCATGCAGGCGCACGGCGGCGCACCGGCCTGGCTGACCGGCACCTACGACGCGGCGACGCGCACGCTGTACTGGGGCGTCGGCAACCCGGGGCCGTGGCTCGCGGACCTGCGCCCCGGCGACAACCTGTACTCCGATTCGCTGCTCGCGCTGGACCCGAAGAACGGCGACCTCAAGTGGCACTACCAGTACACGAAGCACGACACCTGGGACTACGACGGCGTCAACACGCCGGTGCTCGCGACGATCAAGTACAAGGGCAAGGAGCACGACGCGATCATCCACGCGGACCGCAACGGCTACTTCCACGCGATCGATCGCGACACCGGCAAGCTGATCTATGCGGAACCGTTCGTGAAGGCGACGTCGGTCACCGGCTACACGGAAGACGGCGCGCCGATCCAGGATCCCGCGAAGTATCCGAAGGTCGGCACGACGATCGACACATGCCCGAGCTTCCTCGGCGGCAAGAACTGGTGGTCGGTGTCGTACGACCCGCAACGCCACCTCGCGATCGTGCCGGCGCTGCATGCGTGCATGAGCCTGTCGGGCAAGTCGGTCAACTACATGGAAGGGCTGCCGTATCTCGGCGAAGGCTTCGAGATCAAGCCCGAGCCGGGCAGCGAAGGCTACGGCGAACTCCAGGCGATCGACGTGAACACCGGCAAGAAGGTATGGAGCCACTGGAGCAAGCTGCCGTGGAACGGCGGCGTCGCGACGACCGCGAGCGGCCTCGCGTTCAGCGGCTCGCTCGACGGCCACCTGTACGCATTCGACGTGTCGACCGGCAAGGTGCTGTGGGAAAGCCCGAAGCTTGCGAGCGGGATCATCGCGCAGCCGTCGGTGTTTGAAGTCGATGGCAAGGAGTACGTAGCGGTACTCGCCGGCTACGGCGGCGCGAACCCGATCTGGGGCGGCCCGATGGCCAAGGCGGCGGACGACGTGCCGCGCGGCGGCACGCTGTACGTGTTCGCCCTCGACCGCGGCTGATCCCGGCCAACCGTATTGCGCCCGCGCCGACGGCGCGGGTGCCTCCCCCGTTTCCAACCGAGCGACGATCATGAACCTTCCACTTTCCCGCCTCGCCGTGGCCTGCGCGCTCGCGGCAAGCACGGCGCTGCTCCCGGTGCCGTCCACGGCCGCGACGCCGGTGCGCGTCTGCTCGCTGCCCGGCACGCCGACGGCCGCGCTCGACAAGGCCATCGCCCGTGACGTATTCCGCACGGCCGGCATCGTCGCCACCTTCTCCGCGCACGACGCGGGCGGCAGCGACGACGACGGCGTGTCCGCGCACGAGCTCGCCGGCATCCTCGAACGCGATTGCGACGTGCTCGCCGGCTTCCCGCGCTCGGCGATCGCTGACGCATCCGATACGAAGCTGCTGTTCTCGCAGGGCTACCTGCGCTCGGGCTACGTGAGCGTCACGCGCCGCGACGCCGGCACGCCGACGGCCGGCCGCGAAATCGTCGCGGCCACCTACGCGAGCCCCGCGCAGTTGATCGCGGTCCAGCAGAAGGACGCGCGCTTCGATCTCGAGAACACGTCCGAGCAAACCGTCGATGCGGTCGCCCGCGGCCGCGCGCATCGCGCGATCGTCTGGTATCCGGCGGTCGTCGCGTATCAGGCCGCCCATCCGAAGCAGGCGTTCCGCATCGGCGCGACGTCGTCGCCGTATGCCGAGTGGCAGCTCACGTTCGCGTTCGCACCGCGCTCGGCCGCGCTGCAGCAGCGCATCGACGCGGCCCTCACGCAGATGAAGAACAACGGCCGGCTCGCCGCACTCACCCGCAAGTGGGCGCTGCCCGGCAGCGCGCTCGAAGCGCACGAGTCGCGCACGCCGGCGCGCTTCCTCGACAGCGCGACCGCAGCCGGCGGCCGTCAACCGGGCGGCCTCCTGCGGGCGCGCAACGCGACTGCCGGCGGCGGCTTCATCCGCGTCGCCGCGGGCACCGGCGACCCTGCACCCGCGTTCGACGCCACCCAGGCCGCGCACGGCAAGGAACTCTACGGCAATGCGTGTGCGAAGTGCCACGGCGCCGACCTCGAAGGCAATACCGCACCCGCGTTGAGCGGCACGTCGTTCGCACCGCTGTCGCATTCGCACCTGACGATCGGCGGCGTGTTCGGCTACATGGCGACCAACATGCCGGCCGACCAGCCCGGCAAGCTCAAGGACGAGGAATACGCGGACCTGATGGCCTTCCTGCTCGCGTCGAACGGCTATATCGCCAGCAAGAACAAGCTGACGGCCGATGCCGCACGCGCGTCGACGGCGCCGCTCATCGCCGGCCCCGCCGCACATAAGGACGCAAACGCGAGCCAGTAACACCGGGCAAGCGGCTTCGCCACGCGATGCGGGCCGCGCCCTTCCCCATGATTTCATCTCGATCAGGACACGACCGTGACGCACTCCACCTCCCGCAGAACCTTCATCGTCAACACTATCGGCCTGTGCGCCGCGCTCGCCGCCGGGCGCACCGCCTATGCGGCGCCGCCGCTCGTCGACGAGAACGACGCCGCCGCGAAGACGCTCGGCTATCGCACGCATGCGTCCAGCGTCGACGCCGCGCAGTTCCCGAAATACCAGGCCGGCCAGCGCTGCTCGAACTGCCGCTTCTACAAGGGCGAGGCGGCCGATGCGAGCGGCACGTGCCCGATGTTCGTCGGCAAGTCGGTCGCGGCGGACGGCTGGTGCAACGTGTATGCGAAGCGCGCGTGACGCGTCGCGCGACGGGATGCCGGCGCGGCACGCGGCGGTGCCCACGGCCGGCCGCGACGACGGCGCAGCGCCGTACGCCGTCGCGCACCTCCACGCGCTGATCGCGACCGGCCTGTCGCGCGGCTTCGTCACGCGCGGCGACATCATCGACGGGCTGCCCGACGATGATGCGAATGACAGCGGCGTCGATACGGTGGCGGCGGTGCTCGGCGAACTCGGCATCGCGGTGTGCGACAGCGCCGATACCGCGAGCGGCTGGACGCTCGAGCGCTACTTCCGGCCCGCGCCGCCCGCGCGCGCATGGGCCGACGGCGCCGGCACGCTCGCCGCGGCCGACCTGCTCGCGCCGCGCACGACCGATCCGGTCCGGCTGTACCTGCGCGAGATGGGCACGACGCCACTCCTCACGCGCGACGAGGAATTCGCGTACGCGCGACGGATCGAGCGCGGCCGCGCCGCGTCGGCCGCGGTGCTGTGCGGCGACCCCGATGCACTCGACGCGCTCGTGTCGATTCGCGTCGAGATCGCGCAATGCCGGACCGCCGCGTCGACCTATGTGATCTTTCTCGACGACGGCCCGCGCGACGACATGACGGTCGATCACGCCGAGGTGCGCACGTCGGCCACCCCTGCCGGCGAACCCGCGCGCGACGACGATACGGAGGCCGATACGCAGACCGAGGATTCGGCCTGGCGCGGCGCGGTAGTGGCGCGGCTCGCACGCATCGATGAACTCGCGCACGGCATGCGCGCCGCGCTGGCGTCCGGCGGCAGCGCTTGCGCCGCGTATCGCACGCACGTACGCGACGCCGCTGCACTGCTCCGCACATTGGGCCTGTCCGCCCGCGCGCTCGAACGGATGAGCGAGCCGTTGCGCGCCCGCGCGCGCCGGCACCGTGCGTTGCGGGCCCGGCTGGAGCGGATGCTGGCCGACGTCGGCGTCCCGCGGTCGTTCGCGCACGCGGCCGACGACGATCACGCCGGCTGGCTGGCATCATGCATCGCCGCGCACCCGGCCTGCGCGCCGACGCTGAAAAGACGGGCGGCCGAGTTCATCGATGCACGCGACGCGATCGTGCGCGCGGCCCCCGCATCGGAACTGCCGCCCGGCGCGACCGCGTCGCTCGATGCACGGCTCGGCGCGATCGAACACGCGATGCAGCCGGCGAGGACGGGTTTGTTCGATGCGAACCTGCGGCTCGTCGTGTCGATCGCGAAGCGCTATCCGGATCGCGGCCTGCCGTTCGCCGACCTGATCCAGGAAGGCAATATCGGACTGTTGAAGGCGATCGAGCGCTACGACTACCGGCGCGGTTTCCGGTTCTCGACTTACGCGACCTGGTGGATCCGGCAGGCGATCACGCATGCGCTCGCCGACCTCGGTCGCACGATCCGCGTGCCGACGCATACGGTCGACGCGCTGAACAAGCTGTCGCGACTCGCGCGCGAGCATCGGCAGCGCGCGGGCACCGCGGCGACGCCGGCCGAACTGGCCGTCCACATGGGCGAGCCGGTCGACAAGGTGCGCGACCTGATGGCCATCGTGAAGGAACCGGTCTCCGCCGACGTGCCGGTCTCGCCGGAAGGCGACATGACGTTCGCCGACGTCGCGCCGGACACGTCGACGCCTTCTCCCGAAGACGCGGCCGGCGCCACGCAGTTACGCCGCACGATCGCCGCCGTGATCGACCGGCTGCCGCCGCGCGAGGCGATGGTCCTCAAGCTGCGCTACGGATTGCACGCGGACGAAGGCTGCTCGCTGCGCGACATTGGCCGCCAGCTGAACCTGTCCGCCGAACGCGTGCGGCAGATCGAGGCCTCGGCGCTCGCCCGACTTCGCGCGTCCGACACGCTCGGTCTGCTCCGGTCGTTCATCGCGTAGTACGCGAACGGCCCACGGGCGGTGCTCATCGCTAATCGCACGCCGTGTTGAAGCCTGCAACACGTCTGCTGCATTTCGACGCAAGCGGCAAGCGGACAGATACACCGACCGTCCTCTTTTTAATTGCTTTGCAGTGCAGATCGATCGCCGGGAATAGCACGACAGTAAGCACACACGCCGCTCCGTTCGAATATCCGTGCGATTGGCATGCAAGTTGCGTTTCAACCGTCAGGCCACACACTACGATTTCCATGGAGAACACCTTGACCGCCATCGTATCGATCCTTCAGGAACGCCGGATCTTCGAACCGACGGCCGACACGCGCGAGCGCGCAACCATTTCCGGCATGCCGGCCTACGAGGCACTCGCCGCCGAAGCCGAGCGCGATTACGAGGGCTTCTGGGCGCGTCTCGCCCGCGAAGGCCTTTCGTGGCACAAGCCGTTCACGAAGGTGCTCGACGAGAGCGACGCGCCGTTCTACAAGTGGTTCGACGACGGCGAACTCAACGCGTCGTACAACTGCCTCGACCGTCACGTCGAAGCCGGCAACGGCGAGCGCGTCGCGGTGATCTTCGAGGCCGACGACGGCACCGTCACGCGCGTCACCTACGCCGATCTCCTCGCACGCGTGTCGCGCTTCGCGAATGCGCTGAAGAAACGCGGGATCGCGAAGGGCGATCGCGTCGTCATCTACATGCCGATGTCGATCGAGGGCATCGTCGCGGTGCAGGCCTGCGCGCGCATCGGCGCGACCCACTCGGTCGTGTTCGGCGGCTTCTCCGCGAAATCGCTGAACGAGCGGCTCGTCGACGTCGGCGCGGTCGCGCTGATCACCGCCGACGAACAGGCGCGCGGCGGCAAGACGCTGCCGCTCAAGAGCATCGCCGATGAAGCGATCGCGATGGGCGGCTGCGACGCGGTGAAGAGCGTGATCGTCTATCGCCGCACCGGCGGCAAGGTCGACTGGCACGCCGGGCGCGATCTGTGGATGCACGAACTCGCCCACGCCGAGTCCGACACGTGCGCGCCGGAATGGGTCGGCGCCGAGCATCCGCTGTTCATCCTGTATACGTCGGGCTCGACCGGCAAGCCGAAGGGCGTGCAGCACAGCACCGGCGGCTACCTGCTGTGGGCCGCGCAGACGATGAAGTGGACCTTCGACTGGAAGCCGACCGACGTGTTCTGGTGCACGGCCGACATCGGCTGGGTCACGGGCCACACGTACATCACGTACGGGCCGCTCGCGTGCGGCGGCACGCAGGTCGTGTTCGAGGGCGTGCCGACCTATCCGGACGCCGGGCGCTTCTGGAAGATGATCGCCGATCACAAGGTCACCGTGTTCTATACCGCGCCGACCGCGATCCGCTCGCTGATCAAGGCCGCCGAAGCCGACGACAAGGTCCACCCGAAGAGCTACGACCTGTCGAGCCTGCGCATCATCGGCACCGTCGGCGAGCCGATCAATCCGGAAGCGTGGATGTGGTACCACAAGCATGTGGGCCAGGAGCGCTGCCCGATCGTCGATACGTGGTGGCAGACCGAAACCGGCGGCCACATGATCACGCCGCTGCCGGGCGCGACGCCGACGGTGCCGGGTTCGTGCACGCTGCCGCTGCCGGGCATCATGGCCGCGGTGGTCGACGAGACCGGCCAGGACGTGCCGAACGGGCAAGGCGGGATCCTGGTCGTCAAGCGGCCGTGGCCGGCGATGATCCGCACGATCTGGGGCGACCCGGAGCGGTTCAAGAAGAGCTATTACCCGGAGGAACTCGGCGGCCGGCTGTATCTGGCCGGCGACGGCACGGTGCGCGACAAGGACACCGGCTACTTCACGATCATGGGCCGCATCGACGACGTGCTGAACGTGTCGGGCCACCGGCTCGGCACGATGGAGATCGAGTCGGCGCTGGTCTCGCATGAGCTGGTGGCGGAAGCGGCGGTGGTCGGCCGTCCGGACGACACGACGGGCGAGGCGGTGGTCGCGTTCGTGGTGCTGAAGCGTTCGCGTCCGGAAGGCGAGGAAGCGGCGGCGCTCGCGAAGACTTTGCGCGACTGGGTCGGCAAGCAGATCGGGCCGATCGCGAAGCCGAAGGACATCCGCTTCGGCGACAACCTGCCGAAGACGCGCTCGGGCAAGATCATGCGGCGCCTGCTGCGCTCGCTCGCGAAGGGCGAGGCGATCACGCAGGACACGTCCACGCTCGAGAACCCGGCGATCCTCGACCAGCTCGGCCAGTCGCTCTGAATCACGAGGCCGGCACCGGCCGGCCTCCCCGACTTCCTCGACGCACGCGCGTTCCGGCGCCCATCCGGGGCATGAACGCGTCGCGCGCGGCCGACACCCGGCCGCGCACGTGCGTCCCGCCGCGCCCCACCCTGCGTGCGCGGCCTGCACGACGGCCCCCGCCATGCGCGGCGTCCGTCACATCCCTGTTCGATGCATGGACGTACAACAACACTGGAGACATCCCAATGAAAAACAGAATCGTGATCGGTTGCGCCGCGCTGGCGGGCGCAATGGCCAGCACCGGCGCCTTCGCGCAAAGCAGCGTGACGCTGTACGGCAACCTCGACGCCGCATTGCTGTACACGAGCAAGACGCTCGATGCCGCCACCGGCGCGAACGCAGGCCATCAGTTCGCGATGACCGACACCGGCATGACGCCGACGACCTTCGGGATGACCGGCACCGAGGATCTCGGCGGCGGCCTCAAGGCGAAATTCCAGCTCGAAAGCGGCTTTGCCGTCACCAACGGCGCGTTCGCCCATTCGAACGGCAACTTCTTCGGCCGCCAGGCGTGGGTCGGGCTCGATGGCGGCTTCGGCACGCTCAAGGCCGGCGTGCAGTACTCGCCGTTCCTGCTCGCGATTTTCGATTCGGATCCGCGCAACTTCTCGCACTTCGGCAGCGGGCTGATCAACTACGTCGACAACGTGCTCGTGACGGGCCTGTTCAACCCGAACGCCGTGTCGTATACGAGCCCGACGATCGCCGGCCTCACCGGCAGCGCGATGTTCGCGTTCGGCGGCAAGGCCGGCGACTTCCAGGCCGGACGCCAGTATTCGGCGAGCGTCAAATACGAGCACGACGGCTTCATGATCAACGCCGCGTTCTACGACGGCAACGACGGCACCAACCCGACGCCGACGCCGAGCACCGTCGCGTTCGTCGGACGCACGATCGGCGCCGCGTACCGGTTCGGCCCGGTCACCGCGAAGGCGTCGTTCGCGAGCTACAAGGTCGGCGGATCGTTCAGCAACAACGTGTACGGCGGCGGCCTCGACTACCAGGCGACGCCGGCCGTCGACCTGAACGGCGGCGTCTGGTTCACCAGCGATCGCAACGACACGGCCAATCACTCGCTGCTCGCGGCCGTTGGCACGACCTACAGCCTGTCGAAGGCCACCGCGCTGTACGCGCAGGTCGCGATGGTCAACAACCACGGCGCGATGAATACCGGGCTCGGGATCAACAACGCGCTTTACGCGGTCACCGGGACGACCGTCGGCGCGAACCTCGGGATTCGTCACCTGTTCTGATGTGCGCGGGCGGCGGTTGCCTTCGTCGAACTGCCGCCTTGCTGCATTCGCAGTCCGAAGCATCTTGCGCCGCGTTCGGCGTGCGATGGCGCGACCGCGCGTCCGGATTCGGCGCGGCTTCCATCGCGCGTGCGCATCCGTGCATGACGTATCGGCCGCGTCCAGCCCGCACGATTACGCGACGTGCCACGCCCCTCGTGTCGCGGCTCCGGTATAGACCACCATCGACGCTGCCCGGACCGCCGGACCTTGCCGGGAGCCGGCACGACGAGTTGCCCGCCTGCGCCATCCGTGTCGTTTACGACCGGTTTCCGGGCGCATGACCGATAGTCCGCTTTCCCCGTTTCTCTACACTGCTTTACACCAACACACCCTTGCCGGGTGTCGCGTGGCGCGCGCCGCGCCCTCGACATCACGGCGATCCAGAGACAACCGCCTTCGTCCCCGACGGGTCCGCGCCCGCCCCCCGTGCGCCCGCTCGGCCGGCCGCGAAGGCTCCTTCCAGGAGCGTTCCTTGAGTTCATCGCAAGCGCACCCCGCGAAAGCCCGGTCTTCGCGCAAGGCCCTGAAGCTGGACGACATCACGATCGTCGACCCGGCCGTCCTGAAACGCGCGGTCGGGGCCATGGCGTTCGGCAACGCGATGGAATGGTTCGACTTCGGCGTCTACAGCTATATCGCCGTCACGCTCGGCAAGGTGTTCTTCCCGTCGAGCAGCCCGTCCGCGCAGCTGCTCGCGACCTTCGGCACGTTCGCGGCCGCGTTCCTCGTGCGCCCGCTCGGCGGCATGGTGTTCGGCCCGCTGGGCGACCGCATCGGCCGCCAGCGCGTACTCGCCGCGACGATGATCATGATGGCCGTCGGCACCTTCGCGATCGGCCTGATCCCCAGCTACGCGTCGATCGGTATCATGGCGCCCGTGCTGCTGCTCGTCGCCCGCCTCGTGCAGGGCTTCTCGACCGGCGGCGAATACGGCGGCGCCGCCACCTTCATCGCCGAGTTCGCGACCGACAAGCGCCGCGGCTTCATGGGCAGCTTCCTCGAGTTCGGTACGCTGATCGGCTACACGCTCGGCGCGGCCACCGTCGCGGTGCTCACGGCCACGCTGTCGCAGGATGCGCTGCTGTCGTGGGGCTGGCGCGTGCCGTTCTTCATCGCCGGGCCGCTCGGCCTCGTCGGCCTGTACGTGCGGCTCAAGCTCGAGGAAACGCCCGCGTTCAAGAAGGAAGCCGAATCGCGCGAAGCGGACGAGCGCTCGCGCCCGAAGCAGTCGTTCGGCACGCTGCTCGTCGAACAGTGGAAGCCGCTGCTCCAGTGCGTCGGCCTGGTGCTGATCTTCAACGTGACCGACTACATGGCGCTGTCGTACCTGCCGAACTACCTGTCGGCGACGCTGCACTTCAACGAGACGCACGGCCTCTTCATGGTGCTGATCGTGATGGTGCTGATGATGCCGATGACGCTCTACGCGGGCCATCTGTCGGACCGCGTCGGCCGCAAGCCGGTGATGATGGCCGGCTGCGTCGGCCTGCTCGTGCTGTCGGTGCCGGCGCTGCTGCTGATCCGCACGGGCGGGATGCTGCCCGTGTTCGGCGGGATGCTGATCTACGGCACGCTGCTGTCGACTTTCACCGGAGTGATGCCGTCCGCGCTGCCCGCGCTGTTCCCGACGCGGATCCGCTACGGCGCGCTCGCGATCGGCTTCAACGTATCGGTGTCGCTGTTCGGCGGCACGACGCCGCTCGTCACCGCATGGCTCGTCGATCGCACTGGCGACCTGATGATGCCGGCCTACTACCTGATGGGTGCGTCGTTCATCGGCATCGTGTCGGTGCTCGCGGTGCGCGAAACCGCGCGGCGGCCGCTGCCCGGTTCCGCGCCATGCGTCGCGAGCCGTGCGGAAGCGCAGGACCTGATTCGCCGCGGCGCCGACGAAGGCCGCGTGCGCGACCGCAAGTTCACGCCGATCGGTGAACGCGCGTAACACGCGCAACACACAACACGCAGGCCCGCATCACACGACGCCGCGCGGCATCCGCCGCCGGCGTCGCGCGCATGACGGTCAGCCCGCCGCGAGCAGCTGTTCGTCGAACCAGTCGAGCAGCATCCGCGTGACGAACGCGGGATTCTCCAGGTTCGAGATATGGCCGGCGTCCGGCACCAGCGTGTGGCGGCAGCCGATCACGCTCGCCATCTTCACCGTCTCGGACGGCGGGCGCGCCATGTCGCCCGCGCCGCACATCAGCAGCGTGCGTTCGCCGTCCAGGTCGGCGAGCGCGGCCAGCGTATCCGGTCGCCCGAAGATCAGCCGGCCGAGCGGGCCGATCGATTCCCGCAGCCGGTCGGCCGGCAGCTTCGCGAGCGCCGCGCGAAACGCGCTCGGCACCGGGTCGGCGAGGTTCACGTCCGGCCGGAAGAACAGCGGCACGATCGCGTCGAGCAGCGGCGGCACGATGCTGCCGGCGGCCTCGATCGCATCGAGCATCGCGAAGTAGCGCAGCCGCGTCGCGTCGGGCTCGGCCTCGAGCGACGCATCCATCAGCACGAGCGAGCGCACGCGCCGCGGTTCGCGCAACGCGAGCCGCGCGCCCCACATCCCGCCGACGCTGAGCCCGACGACCGCGCATTGCTCGATCTCCAGCGCATCGAGCAATGCGCTCGCGTGTGCGGCGAGATCGTCGAGCGTCTGCGTTCCGGCGGGCAACGGACCCGACGCGCCATGCCCCCACAGGTCCGGCACGATCACGCGATAGCGGGTGGACAACGCGTCGATCTGCGGCGCCCACATCGCCGCGTCCCACAGATAGCTGTGCCCCAGCAGCACCGGAAAGCCGGTGCCGTGATCCTGGTAATGCAGCGTGTTGCCGTGAACGATTCGAGTGGGCATCGGGCCTCCGGATATGACGATGATTCGGCAGTCGCCCGCAAACGGGCGCTGGGTCGGTGGCGCGTTTCAGGAAACGCGGCGCCGCGCATCATCGCACAGGTAGGTGACGATGCGCACGACCGATCGCCGTCCGGTTCGCGAGGCGACGCAGCCGTGCGCGTCGTCACCGCCCGGTTGCTTCCCGTTCAGCACGCCCGCGCAATCCGGAACACCGACATCGCGGCCTGCATCGAACCGGCCTGCTGCTCGAGCGCGCTCGCGGCGGCACTCGCCTGTTCGACGAGCGCCGCGTTCTGCTGCGTCATCTGGTCCATCTGCGTGACCGCCTGGCCGACCTGATCGATACCCGCGCTCTGCTCGACGGTGGCCGTCGTGATCTCGGTCATGATCGTCGCCACGCGCCGCACCGACGACACGATCTCGTCCATCGCGCGCCCGGCCTGCGACACGAGCGCATTGCCGTCGCGCACGTCGTCGATCGACGCGCCGATCAGCTGCCGGATCTCGCGCGCGGCGCCCGCGCTGCGCTGGGCCAGCGTGCGCACCTCGCCCGCGACCACCGCGAAGCCGCGCCCGTGCTCGCCCGCGCGTGCCGATTCGACCGCCGCGTTGAGCGCGAGGATGTTGGTCTGGAACGCGATGCCGTCGATCATCGCGGTGATCTCCGCGATCTTCTGCGAGCTCGTGTTGATCACGCCCATCATGTCGACCGCGCGGCCGACCAGTTCGCCGCCCTGCTGGGCGAGGTCCGCCGCGCTCGCGGCGAGCGTGCTCGCCTGCTGCGCGTTGTCCGCGTTCTGACGTACCGTCGACGTCAGCTGCTCCATGCTCGCGGCCGTCTCCTCGAGCGATGCCGACTGCTGTTCAGTGCGGCTCGACAGGTCGAGGTTGCCCGCGGCGATCTCGCGCGCGGCCGTGTGGATCGCGTCGCTGCTGTCGCGCATGCCGGTGACCGTCGTCGCGAGGCCGGTCTGCATCCGCTTCATCGCCGCGAACAACTGGCCGATTTCGTTGCGGCCGGCATCGGGCACGTTCACGGTCAGGTCGTTCGACGCGATCCGGTCGAGCAGCGCGGCCGCGTTCGCGAGCGGCCGCGACACGATCGCGCGCAACGCGAAGTGCGTCGCGGCGATCAGCGCGAGCGCCAGCGCGACACCGATGCCGACCATCGCGACGATGCGCGTGTACGCGGCATTGTCGTCGTCGATCGTGTCTTCCGCCAGCTGGTTGGCCGTGCGCTGGAATTTCTCGACGTTCGCCGAATACACCTGGCCGGCGAGCGTGATTTCCTTGTCGTTGATCTCCGCATACGCGGCGGTATCGCCGTTGCGCAGCGCGTCGCTCGCGCGGGCGAGGACGCTCGCGAGATGCGTCGACGATTCGACCAGCGCCTGCTTCAGGTCGGCACCGAGGCTGCCGATCGGCGTGGTGTCCTTGAACGCCTGCGTTTCCTTCGCCGACAGATCGAACGTGCGCTGCGCGCTTTGCAAGGCCGAGTCGCGCTGCGCCGGGTCGTTGTGTTCCTTCAGTGCCGAATACGCACGTACGAGCGCCGAGCGGGTACGCGTGCTGTCCTTGTACGCATCGTTGACGAGCGACGTCTGCGTTGCGATTGCGTGCAGGCGCTTCGCATTCGTGTTCGCGCTGCCGAGCGCAACGACCCCGACGATGCCGCCGACGATGATCATCGCTGCAAACGTGGCCAGCACGGCGAGCAAACTGTTTTTTACCTTCAGATCGCGCATGGTGAATCGACTCTCGAAGTTATCCCTAGTCGGTTAACGACCGCGGCTGGTTCAACTTGAGTCGATTGCGCTTCGTCGCGCGGATCAGTTCGTCCCGTCGTACGTGACGATCTCGACCCAGTTCGCGCCCTTGCCGACCGGATACTTGCCGATCGCGTCGAGGTGGCCGGTGTGCCGGTCGATGCGATACACCGCGAGCGTCGGCGACAGTTGGCCGGCCGCGAGCAGATACGTGCCCGACGGATCGATCGCGAAGCCGCGCGGCTGCCGCTCGGTCGCGAACGTGCCGATCCGCGCGAGCTTGCCCGACGCCGCATCGACCCGGTACGCCGCGAGCGTGCTCGACGTGCGCTCCGACGCGTAGAGGAATTTGCCGTCCGGCGTCAGGTGCAGGTCCGCGCCCCACGGCTTGTCGCCATGAAAATCCGGCGGCAGGATCGACACGGTCTGGATAGGCCGCGCATCGGCGCCGCCATGCGACAGCGCCAGCACGTGCAGCTTGCCGTCGAGCTCGTCGATCAGGTATGCGAACCGCCCGTTCGACGAAAACACGAAATGGCGCGGCCCCGACTTCTCAGGCAGCCGGTAAGCTGGCTCGGCCGTGTCGGTCAGCTTGCCGGTCGACGCATCGAACGGCAGGCGCAGCCATGCGTCGGCGCCGAGCACCGACGCGAACGCGTAGCGGCCGTCCGGCGACTGGCGGATCGCATGCGCCATCGGCCCCGTCTTCACCGTCTGCTGCACGTCGCCGGCCACGCCGTTCTCGCCGATCCGGTTGACCGCGAGCAGGTTGCCGCCGTACGACGCGGAGAACAGGTAGCGGCCCGACGCATCGGTCGACACATACGCCATGCTGTCCGCGAGCGGCGCACGGCCCAGCTCGATCAGCCGCCCGTCGAGCGGATTGATCGCGAAGCTGACGACGCGATACGGCGTCGAGCGCAGCGCCGCGTACAGCCGATGATGATCGGGCGACAACGCCATCGGCATCACGGTGCCGTCGACCGGCACGGTTTCGATCGCGCGAAGCGCGCCGCTCGACATGTCGACGCCGAACACCGAGATGTCGCGGCTGTCACCGTTCGATACGTATGCATACGTCGCGGCATGCGCGAGCGATGCGGCCAGCGCGAATGCGGCGGCCGCGACGGCGCGCCATGCTGTCTTGTGGTTCATGGGGATACGCTATACGTGATACGCGATACGTGAAAAAAACCGTTGACGTGATGACGGCGCCGGACCACCACGGTCGTCCGGCGCCGCGCGAGGGAGAGCGCACGGTCAGAACACCGCATGGCCGCTGATCAGGCTCGGCAGCCAGGTCGAGAAGAACGGCATATACGTGACGATGTTGATCGCACTGAAGATCGCGAGGTAGTACGGCCACGCCATCTTCGTCGTCTCGCCGATCGACACATTGCCGATCGCGCAGCCGACGAACTGCACCGAGCCGATCGGCGGGTGCACGAGGCCGAGCGAGCAGTTCAGCAGCAGCATGATCCCGAACTGCACCGGCCCGACGCCGCACGCCATCGCGATCGGCAGGAACAGCGGCGTCGTGATCAGGATGTGCGCGGCCATGTCGACGAACGTGCCGAGGAACACCTGGATGATGTTGATGTACAGCAGCATCAGCCACGGCGCGGCGGTCGACTGCTTCAGCAGCCCCTCGATCGCATCCGGAATCTCCAGGTACGACATCTGGAAGCGCAGCATGTTCGACACGGCGATCAGCAGCAGCACGACGCCCGTCGTGCGCGCCGCATGCGACAGCGCACGGCGCAGCTTCGCGACGGTCAGCGTGCGGTACACGATCGCGGTCAGCACGAGCGAATAGACGACGGCGATCGCGGCCGCTTCGGTCGCGGTGGCAATCCCCTTCGCCACACATACGAGGATGATCGCGATCACCATCAGGCCCGGCACCGCGCCGACGAAGCTGCGCAGCACCGCATACCAGCCCGGGAACGACGGCAGCGCGGACGAGCCGTCGTCACGGCGCGGATAGCCGTGACGCACCGCTTGCCAGTACGCGGCGACGAGCACGAAGCCCATCACCCACAACACCGGCAGCAGCCCGGAGAACAGCAGGTCGCCGATCGACACGCCGCTCACCTGCTGGCCGTGCAGCATCCCGGTGATCCCCTGCGCGGCGAACGCGTAGATGATCATGTTGGTCGAGGTCGGCATCAGCGCGCCGGCGAGCGACGCGTGCGTCGTCACGTTGACCGCGTAAGCCGCGCTGTAGCCTTCGCGCTTCATCAGCGGAATCACCACGCCGCCCATCGCCGACGTATCGGCGGTCGGCGAGCCCGACACGCCGCCGAACAGCGTGCAGGCGACCACGTTGGCCATCCCGAGGCCGCCGCGGAAATGGCCGACGGTCGCCTGCGCGAAGCGCAGGATCCGGTCCGCGATGCCGCCATGCAGCATCAGCTCGCCGGAGAAGATGAAGAACGGCACCGCGAGGAACGAGAACGCGTTCATCCCCGAGATCATCGACTGCATCGCGGTCGCGATCGGCAGCCCTTCGACCATATAGGTCAGCACGCAGGCAATGCCGAGCGCGAACGAGACGGGCACGCCAAGCACGAGGAAAATCAGAAAACTGACGGACAGGATCGCGAGTTCCATGGCGTTATTGTCCCGACGAAGAACGACGAAGCGCGAGCAGGTGCTCGAGCGAGAAGAGGACGATCGCGATTGCCGCGGGAATCGTGATCAGGTAGCGCACGCCTTCGGGCAGCCCGATGATCGGGATGCGGTCGGCCATCGTCTCGGCGGCCATGCTGCCGCAGCCGACCATGATCGCGATCGCGAATGCGATCAGGCTCAGATGCTGGATCGCGATCACGACGGTGCGCGGGCCCGGCGACAGGCGCCGCACCAGCGAGTCGAGGCCGATATGGCCGCCGTCGCGCACCTTCATCGCCGCGCCGAACATCGCGATCACGATCACCAGCAGCAGCGCGATCGGCTCGACGAAATCCGGCGCGTTCTCGAACACGTAGCGCATCACCACCGCATAGAACACCAGCAGCGTGAGCGCCGCGAGACACAGCGACGCGATCACGGCCAGCGCGCGGAACAGCAGGTCGTTCGCGCAGCGCAACAGCGGCGCGGCCGCGCGCGGCCGGCCCGGCGCCGCACCGTCCGCGGCCGCCGCGTCCGGCGAGCCCACGGCCGCCGCGCCGTTGAGGGAAGTGCGACGGGTCACTTGGTTGCCTCGATCTCGTCGACGATCTGCTTCATCTGCGGCGTCTTCTCGTACTTCGTCCACAGCGGCTGCATCGCCTTCACGAAGGCCGCGCGGTCGACCTGCGCGGCCGGCAGGATCTTCGCGCCGCCCTTCGTCACCGCCTGCTGCGCCGACGCCTCACGCGCGGTCCACAGCTTCTGGTAGTACGGCACCGAATCGGCCGCGGCCTTCCTGATCGCGGCCTGCTCCTGCGGCGACAGCGTGTCCCAGATCTTCTTCGAGAACACCAGCACTTCCGGCGTCATCGCGTGCTGCGTCTCCGAGTAGTCGGGCGCCACCTCGAAGTGCTTGGTTTCCTCGTACGACGGCAGATTGTTTTCCGCCGCGTCGACCAGGCCCGTCTTCAGGCCCGTGTACACCTCGGCGAACGGCATCGGCGTCGGCGTGCCGCCCATCGCCCGGATCTCGTCGACCATCAGGTCCGATGGTTGCACGCGCACCTTCAGCCCTTTCATGTCCGCCGGCGTGCGCACCGGACGCTTCGCGTAGATCGAGCGCGCGCCGCTCTCGTAGAACGTCAGCGCGATCATTCCCTTCGCCGCGAACGCGTCGAGGATCTTCTGGCCGGCCGGGCCGTACATCGCCTTGCGGAAATGGTCGACGTCGCGGAACAGGAACGGGAACGACGGGATCAGCGACTCCGGCACGATCTCGTTGAACGACGCGCCGTTCACGCGCGCCATGTCGATCGCGCCGATCCGCACCTGATCGACCGTGTCCTTCTCGGAGCCGAGCGCGCTGTTGCCGAACACCTTGATCGAGTCCTTGCCGCCCGTGAGCTTCGACAGCTCGTCACCCATGAACTTGACCGCCATGTTGGTCGGGAAGCTGTCGCCGTGCACGTCCGCCGAGCGGAATACGCGGGCCTGCGCGGACATCGCGAAGCCGGCCATCAGCGCGATGGCCAGTGCGGTACGGGAGCGGGGGAATCGGTGCGTCATCGTCAGTCTCCTTGTTGGTTGTAGCTCGCCATTTGGCGGCGATTCGGGTGGCTTGCGCATACGTCTGGCTCAGGCCTTCGAGGAGCCGCAGTCATACGTTGTATGACGTGTGGGAGCGAATGTACGTCGGTTAATCGTTTAACTCACTTGGTGCATACCCCTATAAGCACCTCTGCAGCGAGTTCACGGCCGGATAAAGGGAAAAGCTTTCTCTGTTTGGCAGGATGCTTGCGAAACGTTTTCCGGAACGGGGCGTGTATTTGAATCGACGCGGGGTTGTGGCGTTTTCCGGGTATTGAGCGCCGTCTTTCGTTTCTTGCCTTGCGTTATAGGATGACTGATCACAAAGCGGCTACGGCCGCCGCCGTCGCCCGCCCGACTGACGCGATACCAACCCGGCAGCGTCCGCGCACGCTGCCTCACCAGCAGACATCCGTCATGAGATCCCGACTTTCCGGGTCGAGCGCCCGCCCGCGCGTGCTCGCCCTGTTCGCAGCGCTCGTCGCGACCGCCGCCGCGCCCGACGGGATCTCGACGATCGCATCCGCCGCGAACCTCACCCTGCACAACGTGAACCTGCCAGTGTTCGCGTCCACTGCGAACCGCGTCGTGGTGAACGGCGAGGCCACCCGCAACGCGCGTCCGGGCAACGTGCTCGACTGCAGCAAGGCGTTCGTCGACTTCCCCGGCATCGACCAGTCGAACCCGTTCGGCTCGACATGGGCGCCGTCGTTGTAATGACGATGCGATGACGTCGATTCTCCGATAGTCATGCGGAGCGTCGCGTCATCGGGCGGTGCGCCTGTCATGCGCTTCGGGCACGCGGGCCGGAGATGGCGCGTGTCGTCGCAGCGGGCACGCACGATGCGTGTTCGCAGCGACGTCGGAAACGCCAAAGGAGGTGTGCGATGCAGACGACCAGAACGCCGGCGGGGCAGAATCAAGACCCGCCGTTGAATCCGGGCGACGAAGGACCGCCCGATGCGCCCGGGGTCGGCGAGGATCTGTGCGGAGTATGCCGCGGCACCGGCATGGTCGAAGGGCAGAAATGCGCGGTATGCGGCGGAACCGGCAAGGTATTGCAGGGAATCGGCGGCGGGTAAGAGAGCGTGATGATGGATGCAAGCGGGATCCGGCGATGCACGGACAGCCTGCGCATCGCATGCGACCCCGCTTCACTGCGCCGGAGGCTAGTGCTGCATGTCAGCCCTGGCGCCCGGATGACCTCAACGCCCCAGCCGGCGGTCACGCAGGAACGCATTCAACTCACCGCCCGCATGCTCGATGTGCCGCTTGAGCAGTGACGCCGCCGCGCGCGCATCGCCGTTGCGACACAAGGAGACGAGTTCGGCGTGTTCGGATTCGGCCACGTCGCGCGCGGCCTCGGATAGAGACAGTTGCACGCGCGTGTAACGGTCGGTCTGTTGCAGCAGCGACGCGACGATCGCCGTGGTCTTCGGCTGGTCGGCGCGCGACAGCAGCAGCTGATGCAGTTCGGTGTTCAGTTCGCCCCAGCGTCCGGACTGGCTCGCATGCAGCACTTCGCTGTACTCCGCGAGAATCGCATCGAGCCGCGCGAAATCCTCGGCGGTGAGCTTCGGAATCGATTTCTTCAGCAGCACGGGTTCCAGCAGCGCGCGCAATTCGAACAGTTCGGTGATGTCCTCCGGGGACAGCTCCGAGACAATCGCGCCCTTGTGGGGCAGGATCTTCACGAGCCCTTCGCTCTCGAGCTGCACGAGCGCTTCGCGCAGCGGGATGCGGCTGATGCCGAGTTCGGTCGCGAGCGCATCCTGGCGAAGCTGGTAGCCGTCGACATACTCCCCTGTCAGGATACGGCGGCGCAATTCGTTCGCTGCGGCTTCGGCGCGCGTGGCGTAGACAAGAGCAGGGCGTTTCTCGTTCATGTTGCGGTTCGGACTGGGGGAAGGCGGGCAAGCAAGCGCCGGTGCGGCGGCGGATATTGCATATTTTCTACAATATTAGCAGAGCGGTCTTGCGGGGGAAGGGCGGAGGATGCCTATTGTCACGCCGCCGTGCCGTTCGATCAGACAACAGTAGGGGTTCTCGGCGGATTTCGGCGGATGTCGCTTGCCGCCCCTCCACCAGTCATTCGAGAGTCGGCACCATCAATGGTAGCTTTGGGCCTACAGTCCATACCAAGAAAGGTAGAAAGCCACGATCGGCTTGGGCATCGCGCCGATGCCCCCCTCCTCGCGGATCAGATGCCAACGGACTTCATCGTTCGATACTTCGATGCGCACACTCAAAGGCCGCTCCAGACTCGCCCCTGCAAGCGAGAGCAACGCCTCGTATGAGTGGCGCGGGAAATAGCCGACCAACAGACAATCGTTCGCCGCTTCGAGCGTGGCCTCGTCGAGCGTGGCCAGCGGATGATCGCTATCGGGCCGACGATGCCACCGACGGGTTGCTACCCGCACGGCGGCGGTACAGTCCGAGCGTCGCGCACAAACCGCAGAACGCAGCGAAGCTCAGCCAGTAGCCGGGTGCGGCCTTGTCATGCAGGACCTGAATCAGATACGTCGATACCGCTGGCGTAAAGCCACCGAACAGCGCCGTCGCGAGACTGAACGCCAGCGAGAAGCCCGCGACGCGCACTTCGACCGGCATCACTTCGGTGAGCGCGGCGACCATCGCGCCGTTATACATGCCGAAGAAGAACGAGAACCACAGCAGCACGATCAGCATCCGCGCGAAGCTCGGTGCATCGGCGAGCCAGGACAGCGCCGGATAAGCAGTGAAGATCGCCAGCACCGAAATGGCGAGCAGCAGCGGCTTGCGGCCGATGCGATCGGAGATCATGCCGCCGATCGGCAGCCAGACGAAATTCGATGCAGCCGCGAGCAGCGTCACCATCAAGCTGTCGGAGGTGGACAGCTTCAGCACCGACTTGCCGAAAGTCGGCGTATAGACCGTGATGAGATAGAAGGTGGTGGTGGTCATTGCCGTCAGCAGCATGCCGCCGACGACGATGCGCCAGTTGCCGAGCAGCATCGCAAAAATGTCGCGCGTCTGCGGATGATGCCGCCGCGCTTCGAACGCCGCGGTCTCCTGTAGCGAACGGCGCAACACGAACAGGAACGGCACGATCGCGCAGCCGATAAAAAACGGCACGCGCCAGCCCCATGCGGCGATCTGCTGTGCGGACAGCCACTCGTTCAGAGCGTAACCGATGGCCGCCGCCATGACGATGGCGACCTGCTGGCTCGCCGACTGCCAACTCGTGTAAAAGCCCTTGTTGCCGGGCGTCGCCATTTCCGCGAGATAGACGGACACGCCGCCGAGTTCGGCTCCCGCCGAGAAGCCCTGCAACAGACGCCCGAGCAGTACGAGCGCGGGGGCGAGCAGGCCGATGGTCGCGTACCCCGGCACGCAGGCAATCAGAATGGTGCCGCTCGCCATGATGGACAGCGTAACGATCAGCCCGGTGCGCCGTCCGACCTTGTCGATATACGCGCCGAGAAAGACCGCACCGAGCGGACGCATGAGAAAACCAGCGCCGAACACGGCGAAAGTGAGCATCAGCGACGCGAATTCGCTGGTGGAAGGGAAAAAGATCCTCGAGATCGATGTCGCGTAGAAACCGAACAGAAAGAAATCGAACTGTTCGATGAAGTTGCCACTGGTCACGCGCAACACGGCGGCGGCCCTTGTCATGGGCGAAACGCCGGACGAAGCGGCGATCGGTTCGATACGGTTCATTGTGTCTCCTGCTTGTTATCCATGGTGATGCGCACCCAAGGCGCCCTGGTGACTGCTAATCCGAACCGAGGTTCAATGTGTTGCGTTGCCGCTTCTCGATCGACGACTTGAGCAGCGCTGCAGAACGGAAGATGCCGTGCGCGAATTTGCCGTAAGGCAGCGTGGCGAACAACGCCATCACGATGCCGAGATGAATCGCAAGCAGCGACGGCATTGCCGAAGTCGTGCGGAGCGCGAGCAACGCGAGACCGGATGCGCTCGTCAGCAGCAGGAGCGCGATGAAGCCGCGGTCCATCGGGCGCTGACGAGCATCGCCCCGCTCCGGAACGCGTTTCAGGTTCAGCCAAAGCAGTCCCGCCGGCCCCGCAATCAGTCCGATGCCGCCCCCCGTTCCCAGCAGCACCGGCACGCTCAGAAACGGATACGGCGCTTCCAGACCGAATGCGTAGTGATAGAGCGTCGCGACCGCGGTTGCCGCAAAGCACAGCATGAAGCCGTAGAACGTCAGGTGATGGAAACGGCGCCGCGCCAGCGTGAAGGCATCGTTCTTTTCATTGCAGCCGTCGCCGTGGCCACCGTCCAGGTACTTGAGCGTCAGCGCGTGCTTGGCCGCTTCCGCGACGGCTGGCGCGCTCGCCCTCGCCGTTCCTGCCGACACGTCGCGCCAGAAACGCGTGACGCCCAGTCCGAGCGCGAGACTGGCGAACAGGAAAACGATGCCGAACATCGCCGCGAGCAAGTTGTGCGGGAAGATCACGTAGAAGTTCGCTCGCGCGACATCGCCCGACATGCTGCCGCGCAATGACGTGCCGAGCAGCAGGAACAGCGCGAGTCCGGCCGCCAGCGCAACCGACAAAGTCAGGCCGTTGCGCTTGTACAGCGCGCCGAACGATGCAGGAAACGCATACTCGGTGTAAGTCTCGAGCCGGACCTCAGCCATCGCTTTCGGCACGTTCACGCCGAATTCGTGCGGCGGCGCGTATTGGCACGCGTGATAACACGCGCCGCAGTTGTGGCAGAGATTCGCCAAGTAGTTGACGTCGGCCTTGCCGAACTCGAGGCGACGCGTCATTGCCGGGAATACGGCGCAGAATCCTTCGCAGTAGCGGCACGCATTGCAGATCTGCATCTGCCGCGCCACTTCGGTTTCTCCGGCGCTCATCGGCAAAATCGGGATCACGCGCGCCGTGCCGCCGTGCGAAGCCTCTGTCGTATCGCGCGATAACGTCGTGCGTGTGCGTTCGGGTGCGAGCGCGTCAGACTGTTGCACTGGTTGTCTCCATAGTTTTGAGTGCCGCACGCGCGGCCTGCGTCCCGGCAATGCGCCCGAAGGCCGTGCCGATCGACATGCCGACGCCCGCCGTATAGCCCTTGCCGAGCACGTTGCCAGCCATCATTTCGCCAGCCACGAACAGGTTCTCGCTGGCTTTCCCGCCGAAGTGGACCTGCGCGCGATCGTTGGTTTTGAGACCTAGATACGTGAACGTGATGCCCGGCCGCAGCGCATAACCGTAGAACGGCGCCGTATCGAGGCGCCGCGCCCAGTGCGTCTTGGGCGGCACGAGGCCTTCGGTGTGGCAGTCGTCGAGCGCGGTGTGGTCGAAAGTGCCGTCGCGACACGAATCGTTATAGCGTGTGAGCGTTTCCATGAAGCGCGCTTCCGGCAGCCCGAGCTTGCGCGCGAGTTCCGGCAGCGTGTCGGCCTTTTCGCCGGGAAACACCGGTGGCATGAAGCGGCCACTTGCTTTTGAGTCGATGATCGAATAGCCGATCTGTCCCGGCTGGTGCGCGACGAGCCGTCCCCAAATTGCATAGCGCTTCGGCCAGAAATCCTCGCCTTCGTCGTAGAAACGCTCGGCGTCACGATTCACCACGACGCCCAGCGACACGCAGTCGATGCGCGTACAGATGCCGCCGTCATACAGCGGCGCGCGCGCATCGATGGCGACGCAGTGCGACTGCGACGGATCGCCGATCATGTCCGCACCGGCGTCGGTCATATGCTTGATGAGCACGCCCTTGTTGAAGCGCGTGCCGCGAATCAGGAAGTTGTCGGCAGGCCATTCGCCGCGTGCGTTTTGCCCCCACGCTTCGCGCAGCCATTCGCGATTCGATTCAAAGCCGCCCGCTGCCAGCACGCAGGCGCGTGCCTCGAAGCACCGGCTGCCGCTGCGCGCCGCGATGAAGCGGCTGCCGTCGAGTTCGAGCGAATCGATTGGTGTTTCGTAGCGGATATCGACGCCGAGCGCTTCGGCGCTGCGGTAGTACGCGTTGACGAGCGCCTTGCCGCCGCCCATGAAGAACGCATTGGTGCGCGCTACGTGCAGCGCCCCCGAGAGCGGCGGCTGGAAGCGCACGCCGTGCTTCTGCATCCACGGCCGGCACGACGACGACGCGCGGATCGTCAACCGCGCGAGATGCTCGTTCGTGATGCCGCCGGTGACTTTCAGCAGGTCCTGCCAGAATTCCTCTTCCGGATAGGCATCGACGAGAACGTCCTGCGGCACATCGTGCATGCAGCGCAGATTGCGGGTGTGTTGCGAGTTGCCGCCGCGCCATTCGCGCGGCGCGGATTCGAGAAGCAGGACGGAGGCGCCAGCTTCTCGCGCCATCAATGCGGCGCACAGCGCGGCATTGCCTCCTCCGATTACGAGCACATCGACCATTAGACTTGTCTCCTTTCAGACGCATCGTAAAGATCGAGTGCCCGCTTCGCTATCAGCCGGCCGTCAACGGGTCTTCATCTTTTGTGAAGACCATGGTCCCGCAATCGCGCACCTGGCCAGCGCCCTTCCTGCACGAGTTGACGGGCGACATCGACGAGCACCACGCGCGCAGCAAGACCGGCGGGAGACAGTTCGTCGTCGGAGATGCTGGCGAGCATGTTTGGCCGCGTGGCGTATTTCTCCGCGACGGGAACGCTCTTTAGTATTACGTTCTCGGGCCTTGCCAGCGCAGCGCCCGGCTGTATCGTCGCGCCGATGCCCGTGCGGACGAAGTCCATCAGAAGCGCCAGGCCGTCGACTTCGGCGACGATGTTCGGCTGATATTCGGCGCGCTTGAACGCTGATAACAGCTGCGAACGCAGCCCGTGCGTGCCGCTGGGAAGAATGAGCGGAAGCTTGCCGAGATTTTTTAGGCGGACGGATGTGCTGGTCGGCATGCCATCCAGATCGCTCGCGCCGATCAGAAACAGCCGCTCGTCCAGCAGCGGCAGCACGCTCCAGCGTTGCGCGGGTTCCTCGCGGAACAGCACGGCGAGATCGATCTGACGCGCGCTCAGCATGGACGCGAGATAGCCGGACAGGCTTTCGACCATGTGCAGCCGCACGTCGGGATAGCGTGAACGCATGGCCTGCATGAATGCGACACCCAGCACGCTCGCCGTGCTGGGCGCCATGCCGACGCTGACGTGGCCTGACAGACGTGCGGAGCGGGCCGCGAGCGCTGCATCGTCGATATGACGCAGCGCGAGTTGCGCCTGACGCCAGAACGCCAAACCCGCGTCAGTCGGAACGACGCCGCCCGAGGTGCGTTGGAGCAGACGCGTCGATAGTTCGCCTTCCAGACGGCTGATCTGCTGACTCAATGCCGAGGTCACCACGCCGAGCTCCAGCGCTGCCTTGCCCATGCTTCCGTGTTCGACGACGCTGAGAAAATAGCGTAATTGTCTGAGTTCCATTCCGCGCTCGGTCAAGGGGATTACATAGGCGCCATGACGCGTCCCGCCTGACGCATCAATGGACTACCGCTCATCGAACTACCGCTCACCATTCAGCCCCCACCGACGCCCTGCCTTCCGTCGACATCACTCAGGGCTTCCCTCCCCTTCCCTGGCCCCCCTAGCCGCAACCATGCGACTTTGCACAGCAACGAGTTGGTCATCCGTAGTCGCCACCAGCCACAGACGTGCCTGCTCCTCGATCCGGCGGTTGTGGTCTTTCAACGGACCCATCGTGGCAGCGGCCTTCCAGACCACCGGGCCGATACGGCTTTTCCTGCCCGATGGCGCGCCTACCAGCAGGCAGTAAGGTCCCAGCGGCAGCGACACGAACGGAAGTGCCGGACTCGCGGATACGCGCCAGTCGATGAAGGGCGCGTCGCCGATAAGCAGTGGCTGGGGCAAGCCATAGAGCACACTGAAATCGTACAGCCCAAGTTGCTCGCGCATGCCGACATAAACCCGCCGGATGTCGTCGACGACCGCCGCGCGGATCTCGTCGTCGAACATAGGCTCCTGCGCGTATCGGGCAAATGCGTTGCGAGCCTCCCCTTGATACGCACTGAACAGGCCAATCTCCACGCAGTCCTGCACTGCACGCTGCACCTCCGCTACAGAACCGGCTTCTTCCGGCTTACCCAACTGCGCAGCCCGCAAAAACCGGGCAAGTCCAGCCTCCTGAATCGCCGGCCCGTCCACAGACGCATCGTCGTCAGCCCCGTTGCCAAGCGGCACGTAGATATATTTCTCGGCTGCGAAATGCGACTTCTTGCCTTCATCAAACTTGATTTCGCAGTCGACGCAGTCCAGATAGCGAGTCCCGATTCGGCCATGCTCCCAAACCCAATTTTTCAGGAACGGACGTAGCGGATGCAGTCTGTCGTGATCAGTCATGGAACCCTCCAGGTTGCCCCAGTATAGTTCCAAGTTGCCGATCGCTCCGTACAGGACTTGGCGATCGGTCAAACCGACGGATCGAGGCTCGGCTCAGACTGCCCGCGACACAAGCTCGCGCAGAACCGTCTCCAGTTCGACGCGGCCACGCACGATTTCATCAGGATTGCTTTCGAAATCGATCCAGCCTTCGTTGAAGCCGTCCAGCATGCGCATCCGGGGCAGAGGATGCTTCATGCCCTGCCCGCGGAACAGCGATTCCCACGTCTGCCTGTCGACAACTTCCGCGCGTACCGGCGCACCCAGCACGTGCGCGAAGGCCAATGCGAGATCATTGGGGCTCACCCGGCGCGGGCCCTCGAGCTCGACCACGCGCACACCGCGCCACGTCTGCTGAAGTAGTTCGGCCGCAACGCGGCCTACGTCCGCGGTAGCCACCATCGGCACGGGCTTGTCGAGCGGTTGCAGGTAACTGGCAATGACGCCCTCGTCGCGCGCGGACGCGACATCCCACGTGGCGTTTTCCATGAACCAGCCAGGCCGCAGGAACGTCACCGGCATCGGCATCTCGCGCAGTGCCTGCTCCATCAGCGTGCGTTGCGTGAGCAGATTGATCTCGTCGGCCTGTGCGCCGATCGTCGACAGGCAAACGACTTTTTCGGGCCGCGCCTTCAGGAGCGCTGCGGATACAGCCTCGATCACCTTCCGCGCTTCGGGAAACCCGGGCGCCGGATCGAACTCCGAAGGCGGCAGAATGAAAACGCCGGTCGCGCCTTCAAAGGCGGCGGCCAGCGACGAAGCGTCCTCCATGAACGCCGTCGCGATCTCGCAACCTCGCTCTGCCCATGATCCTGCCCGCGTCGCATCGCGCACGACCGCGCGCACCGGCTGACCCGTGGCCAGCAGCTCGCGGGCCAGTGCGCCGCCGACCTGGCCGGTGATTCCTGTTATTGCATACATTGCTCGTTCTCCATGTGTGGATACATCGGGTGTCTCGGTGACACGCATTCTGGACAAACGCCGACCGAAACAAAATGACATGGATGGCATCAGATAAGTGACAACGAGTCATCAATGCGGCATGATCGACGGAGTTATCCTGCGCCGCTGCACGGCGCAGCTTTGGCGCGTTGGCCTTCGGTTAGTCGGTCGCGATCCACCACCCGCATTCACTCGAGCAACCATGAGATCCAGTAGCGAGAAGCTGTCCGGCAGCATCAGCGTGTTCGCCGCCGTGGTGGACATGAGGACGTTCGCGGCCGCATCGGAAGTCATAGGAATGACACCACCGGGCGTCAGTCGCGCAATCGCGCGACTGGAAAAAAAGCTCAACATCCGGCTCTTCAACCGAACGACACGCTCCGTCTCGCTCACTGAAGAGGGCCGCCGCTTTTACGAGCAGGTCATGCCCCATCTCGCCGGGCTGGAGGAAGCAGCCGCGGCCGCGGCAGGTAGCGCCTCCGCGGTGCGCGGAAAGCTGAGAGTCAATCTGGATCCTGTCGTCTACAGGACCATTGTTGGGCCGCAACTCGATGCGTTCATGGACGCGCACCCGGAACTCGAAATCGAGCTCATCGCACGAGACAGTCTTGGCGACCTCGTCATGGACGGCTTCGACATCGCCGTGCGATTCGGCGAGCCCCGCGCCTCTACGCTGATCGCGAGAAAGTTGCTCGATACCGGCATTGTTACGGTCGCGTCGCCTGCGTATATCGCTCGCTGGGGACGACCGACAAAACCCGAGGACCTGGAAAGCCGAAGCCACCGATGCATTGAATTTCGCAACCCGGAGACAGGCAAGCCGTTCGCGTGGGAATTCCATCGCCGGCGAAAGCGCATTGTGGTCGACACCCAGGGACGCCTCACGGTCAACGATCCGGGCGCCCTGCTCAACGCATGCCTCGCCGGTTCCGGAATTGCGCAGATGTTGCTGCTCGGTGCCGAGCCCCTGATCGCGAGCGGCCAATTGATCAATCTGTTTCCCGAATGGGCAGACGAGCGATTTCCGTTATACGCGTACTACCCGTCCCGGCATCACCTGCCGGCAAAGACGCGGGCTTTTCTCGACTTCGTTGTTGAGCTGATGGGCAAGAACGAGCGCGTCGGCACGCGCTAAGCACACGCGATCTCGTCGTCAGTCGCATCTCAAAGCAGCAGCGACACACATAGCGCCACACCGGTCAGGTAGGTGCCCAGTGCGCCGACGAACCGCAAAGGGTTGAACCTTGCCATCGTCGGCCACGCGATCAGTCCGACGACGAGCAAGCAGCGGCACACGGTTGCCGCGACCATCAGCGACACTGTCGCCGTCGAAGGCGATCGCGCGCCAAGATAGAGAAACAGCAACGCGAGGAACGGCGCGTATTCGGCCGTGTTGGCATGAGCCCGGACGAGCTTGTGTAGCAGGTTTGCGGGGTCCGGCTTGCAGCCCGACGCGGTGCCTTCACGGAAACGCATCGCCGAGATCGACAATCCGAGGCCGAACAGGAGCAGCCCTAGAACCACCACGCATGCGAGAGCAATGTTGTTCATTTGAACGAGCCTTCTTCGCAGGCGTCAACGAACGCCGGCTTGGTGGGGTAAAGCTGCACCGATCTTTTGGCAAACCCAAACCATCAGCGCAGATCGGCACGAAGGTCGCGCACACCGCGCCCGGTCCTCTGGCGCAGGAGCGCACCCAACGTCGCCCCGTCGATGTAGCCTACCTGAGCGGCCACGGCTTGCAGGTCCATGCCGCCCTACGCTTACGGTTTTCTGGATCGGCAGTTATCGACCCGATGCGGTCCTTCGGGCCGACGCGAAGTAGGTGTCCGGCGTAGGGACGTCTTTCAGTCGTCAAGTACATCCAGCACCGAGACGTCGTTCAACGTCGAGAAGCAAGCGTTACTCCCCGATCGAGGGCGGAGGAGCCAGAGGCTATGATAGACCTCGAACCATCCAACCCGAGACGCTTCACTAAAGCGTGACGGACGGGACGGGACGGTGGTCTGGAAGCCGGGCGATATTTTCAAGCGCAACGATAGCCATTCCTCAACTTAACTGCGAGTGTGATCCGCCCCACCCGCCTCCTTGGCGAAGGCGAGCAGGAGTTCGCCGAGCCGACCCGGCTGCTCCTGTTGGATCCAGTGACCAGCGCCGTCGATCAGCTCGATTCCCGCCATTCTCGTCGTCGCCTTCGTCCTCATCAGGTCGAGCGCGCCCGGCGCCGAATACGTGCCCCAATCGCTCTTGCCGCCAATGAAGAGCGACGGGACATCGATCGTCTTGCCCGAAAACAGGCGCAACTCGGCGTTCAGGCCAGGATCGGAAAGGACACGATAAGCCTGCAGGGCGCCTTGAAACCCCGTGCGGCCGTACTCTTCCGTGTACACCCCAAGTTCCGGCTCGGTGAGCCATTTGCCGGCCAGGACCTCGGCGGAGGAAGGTTGGAATGGAGCGACGGTCTCGGGCATCGTCTTGCCGAGTTCCATGACGTAATAGGTGGGCATTTGCGCAAGTTCGGCGGCGGTTGGCGCCTTCAACGGATGCGGCTTGTTGCCCGGCCAGTCGGCGCTCTTGACGTAGAAAAATGCACGAAGAAACGCGTGTAAGCCTTGTGGGGGTTGCCACATGTCATGGTTCGCCTCACGTGTGCTCAGGTATTGCTGGTAATACTTTCTCGGCGGGTCGCGCGCCGCCAGCGCGGCCGCCAACTTTTGATTGCCAGTGTTCGGTTGAACCGACGATATCTCGCTTTCCGCAATGTTGAACGGAAGCGTCGGCGGACCGGGGAACGGTGCGCTCATCAGCACCACCGAGGGAAAGACGTCAGGTCGGGCTAGCGCACAATAGGCCGCGACGGGCGAGCCGAGGTCGTGCCCGACGAGCATTGCCGTACGCCGATACCCCAACGCCAAAACCAATCCGAGAGCGTCACGCGTCATATTCAAAAGGCTGAAGGGTGCCAGCGGTGCGTCATAGTCGTTCAGCCAACCGGTGGTGCGGCCAACACCCCGCTGGTCGGGCGCCACGACGTGGTAGCCGGCGTCGGCGAGAATCGGGATCAGGTGTCGCCATCCGTAAGCCAAGTCGGGAAAACCGTGCAGAAGCAGTGCGAGCGGCCGGCCGGGGTTCTCGTAACCGGCCTCGAGAATATGGACATCGAGGCCGTTGACCCCGTGGATCATGCGCGAGCGGACCCTCTTCGGAAGCGTTCCGTTGCCATATGTTGATGTGGACAAGTCAACTCCTCCTATGGGGGTGGCGTGGGCGGGTCGAATCAAGGGGACAAACAGGCTGACCGCGCCCATCGCCAGGAAGGCTCGTCTGGACGCCGATGGCCGGAAGCGAAGTGGACGGCTCATGATGGAACGCCCCGTCCCCGTGGGAGCGCCGCCTCCAGCGTCAGCGAAGACGCACGCGACGAACGATTCGGCCGGCGGGTTTCGGTTATTCGTGCCGCGATCTCGGCAGGCTGCGCACAACTGGGCGAACCTTCTTGACTTGCGATTGGGTCGGGAGGCATCGCCGGGGCTCCGTATATGGTGATCACCATAGTATGCCAATCGCCATAGAACCATCAAGCGAAACGTGCTATGTTCTCGGCATGCCACGTAAGACTGACGCCCGCGCTCGCGCGATTGCCACGGCCCAACGACTGTTTCGCATCCAGGGCTACACTGCGACGGGATTGACCCAGATCCTTGAAGAAAGCGGTGCGCCTAAAGGATCGTTCTACTTCCACTTTCCGCGCGGCAAGGCACAACTCGCAGAAGAAGCAATCGATAGTTACATTGCGGATCGAATCGCTGTATTGCGAGACATCTCGGCGAGTACGACGGGTGACGCCCTGAATTTTGTTCATCAGATTTTCAGGACATTCGCGGCTGAAATGGTCGCCTCTGATTTCCAGTATGGATGTCTGATGCAGAATCTGGCGAATGAGCTGCCCGCGCTCGACGCCGAGCTCACCCAACGGGTAGCGCGCGGATTTGTTGAGTCGACCGAAATTATTGCGGAGCACTTTAGAGAGTGCGGTTTCGCTCCCCCGCGTGCTTCCTCCACCGCCGCTGCATTGGTAGCCGCGCTCGAAGGCGCGCGGACGATTGCCCGCCTGGAACGCACGCCCGCTATATTCGAGGCGCTGGCGCTGGTGAGTGTCCAAAAGTGCGCTGATCCCGAAAGGTAATCCGGTCCAGTGTTCTCGGTTCGACGAAATGACCGCCGAGCATCCTGTGAAGAGCGTCGGTCTTTCGCGAATGTCCGTTCGCAGACGCGCAGCCGCCGGATCAATGTCTTGCCCTTATCGCGCCTTTTCATCGCCTCGTCGTCCGAGCCTCGCTCGACCGGGCACAGAAGCTCGGATGGCCCGGCCGGTAGCGGCGATTCCGCCGTATTCGGATTGGTAAAGCGTTGACGACCTTCAGCACCACGTTCCGTAAGAATCCCCGGATCCTTTGCACTGCCTGCATCGCTAGCCAGAAACGTTTCGCAGGGCGCTGGAAAACGCAAATCGTATCTGCTTGTGCAGCTTCATGGCTGCCGAAAGCGATGACCGTCCCGATAAAGTACACCCTCGCCCTGCATTGTCCGCAACTGGTGAGGTTCTTGCGTGAGGGCAACCCGTACATCGCGAACCGGTTCGGTCGGCCGAACCAGCGGAGGGTGACGGTGAATGAATGACGAACGCCGCCATTCCTCCCCGCGCCCCAACCAGCGATACCCCACAAAAAAGCCACCCTCCCAGTGGCTTCCCATCAGCGATCACGCCGGCGTCACCCCCGCATCACGCATGCGTACGCCGGCTCGCCTCCGCATCCACATCGCGCAGCGACTTGCCGCGCGTTTCCTTCGCGACACCCACGCACACGATCGAGATCACGGCCGCGGCGACCAGGTACAGCGCGATCGGCGTCGACGAGTGATAGCGCTCGAGCAGCGACAGCCCGATCAGCGGCGCGAGCGAGCCGGCCATCAGCGGCGCGACCTGGTAGCACAGCGACAGCGCGGTATAGCGCACGTTGGTCGGGAACATCTCGGTCATCAGCGCCGAGTACGGCGAGTACGTCATCGATTCGATGAACAGACCGAGCACGATCGCGGCCATGATGATCCAGTCGTTGCCGGTATCCATCATCGGGAACGCGACGAAGCCCCAGCCGGCGGTCAGCACCGCGCCCGTCAGGTACACGGGCTTGCGGCCGACGAAGTCCGATAGCAGCCCCATCAGCGGAATGAAGAAGAAGTGGATCGCGTTGGCCGCGAACATCAGCTTCAGGATCCGCGTGGTGTCGGCGCCGACCACCAGCTTCAGGTAGGTCAACGAAAACGTGACGACCATGTAGTACAGGATGTTCTCGGCGAACCGCGCGCCAATGCCGATCAGCACCTGCTGCCAGTGATACTTCAGCACGTGAACCACGCCAAGCTGCTTTTCCTGCTTCTGTGCGCGGCGCGCCTGCGCTTCCTTGAAGATCGGCGCATCGTCGACCTTGCGGCGAATCCAGAAGCCGATCAGCACGACCACCGCCGAGAACCAGAACGCCGCGCGCCAGCCCCATGCCAAAAAGTCGGCCTCGGACAGCGAACTCGACAGCACCAGCAGGATGATGGTCGCGACGAGGTTGCCGGCCGGCACGCCGGCTTGCGGCCAGCTGGCCCAGTAGCCGCGACGGTTGTCCGGGCTGTGTTCGCTGACCAGCAGGATCGCGCCGCCCCACTCGCCGCCGAACGCGAAGCCCTGAATCAGCCGCAGCGACACCAGCAGCACCGGCGCCCAGTAGCCGATCGCATCGAAGGTCGGCAGGCAGCCCATCAGGAAGGTCGTGATGCCGACCACGATCAGGCTGACCTGCAGCAGGTACTTGCGGCCGAACTTGTCGCCGTAGTAGCCGAACACCAGCCCGCCGATCGGCCGCGCGGCGAACCCCACCGCATACAGCGCGAACGCGGCGAGCAGGCCGTCGATCGGGTTGCCGGTCTTCTTGAAGAAATGCGTGCCGAACACCAGCGCCGACGCCGTTCCATACAGGAAGAACTCGTACCACTCCGCCACCGACCCGACCATCGACGCCGCGACGACCCGCTTCAATTCCCGTTTCGACGCCGTGTCCTGCACGGCTGCTGCACTACCGGGCGAGACTGCCTCGCCGACCTGACCTGTCATCTCCGTATCTCCTCTCGTTGTCTTCCATTTCCCTTGACGGGGCGGCTCGCGAGTAAGCGCGCCGAAAGATTTTATACAATATCCAATACACAATCCATGCAATCTCAAAAATGCTGTCGGCAGAAATGCGATATGCCGAGAGGGATGAAAGCCCACGAGATGAATGCATTTGGTCCGAGGAAAGTACAGCGGCGATCTCCTTGCGTGGGGGCGCCCGTCCGATCTCCTCAGCCGTCAGGCGAAGTCGGAACGCGCATCGGGCCGGCGTCGCCGGGTTTCCGCGATCGCCGCCGAACGCCGCCGCGACGGGCTTCTCAACCCTCCCCGACCCCTTGAAAAAGACGCCCCACGTCACGCCCTTTTTATTTTATATTGTATAAAATATGCGGACTGGCTAGAATGCACTCGTCGATGGCTGACTCTCGGTCGAAACCGGAGGCAACGTTTCGGCACCGAGGCAAACAAGAGGCGGCCAGCCGCCGTCCGGGTGACGTGAAGCGCCCGCGAGACGGCGAGCGCGCGTACGGCCCAAATTGCCAGCACTGGCAATTGACCCTATCTGAATGTGAGGAAACGAGATGAGCGACAACATTTTTACCGGCACCATTCCGGCCTTGATGACTCCGTGCACCGCTGATCGTCAGCCGGATTTCGACGCGCTGGTAAAGAAGGGCAAGGAGCTGGTGGCACTCGGCATGCGCGCGGTGGTGTACTGCGGCTCGATGGGCGACTGGCCGCTGCTGACCGAAGCGCAGCGCCAGGAAGGCGTCGCGCGCCTGGTCGAAGCTGGCGTGCCGACGATCGTCGGCACCGGCGCGGTGAACTCGAAGGAAGCCGTGTCGCACGCCGCGCATGCGGCGAAGGTCGGCGCGCACGGGCTGATGGTGATCCCGCGCGTGCTGTCGCGCGGCGCGTCGCCGGCCGCACAGAAGGCCCACTTCGCCGCGATCCTGAACGCAGCGCCGAACCTGCCGGCCGTGATCTACAACAGCCCGTACTACGGCTTCGCGACCCGCGCCGATCTGTTCTTCGAACTGCGTCGCCAGCACCCGAACCTGATCGGCTTCAAGGAATTCGGCGGCGCGGCCGATATGCGCTATGCGGCCGAAAACATCACGTCGCAGGACGACAGCGTGACGCTGATGGCAGGCGTCGACACGCAGGTGTTCCACGGCTTCGTGAATTGCGGCGCGGCAGGCGCGATCACCGGCATCGGCAACGCGCTGCCGCGTGAAGTGCTGCAACTGGTCGACCTGTGCAAGAAGGCCGCGCAAGGCGATGCGGTGGCGCGCGTGCGTGCGAAGGAACTGGAAGCGGCGCTGGCCGTGCTGTCGTCGTTCGACGAAGGCTGCGACCTCGTGCTGTTCTACAAGCACCTGATGGTGCTGAACGGCGACAAGGAATACACGCTGCACTTCAACGAAACCGATGCACTGAGCGACGCGCAACGCAACTACGCGGAAGCGCAGTACACGCTGTTCCGCAACTGGTACGCGAACTGGTCGAAGACCATCGCGTAAGCCGTGCGATACGCGGTCGTGACACGGCCGCGTGCATGAGAAAGGCAAAAGCCACGGAGCGATCCGTGGCTTTTCCTTTATCCGCGCACACTCGACAGGCGCCTGCGGAGTCAATCTCGCTGCACGGCCGCTCCGCTCGCGCGCTGGTGTTCCGTAAGTAATCTTCGTGCGGCCATGGCCGATCGCATGCAACGCACTGGCCGCGGCGAGCGCCGGCACCGCAAGCAAGCTGAACACATCGCCGAAACGCCAGCCGAACCCCTCGCGACATGCGCTGCGCGCGCCTGCGCAGTCAGGGCTTCACCGTCCCCCGCCGCGACTCGATCGCGTCGAGCTTCGCGAGCAGCACGTTGCCGAGTTTCATCACGTGGCGCGGCATGCCGGGAATCGCGAGCAGCACCTCGATCCGTGCGCGCCAGTAGCCCGGACGACTCACGCGCATCGCGTACGGCATCGCCGCAGCGCCGGTATTCGCATCGCTTTCGAGCAGCGCGACCATTCTCTCGATATGAGACAGCTCGCGCTCCACGTAGTCTCTTGTCAGCATGTGATCGACACTCCCCCGCAACACGGCATCCGGCCTGGCGTCGTCGGCGTGTCGTCGCATGGGCTTTTCGCTCGACACGCCGTCGTTTCCCGTCACGGTACGCGCGTCGTGTGTCAGGAAATCGCCGGCACGCGCGAGGGTTCTCATCGTCGTATCTATGTCGTGCTGCGCAGCCCATGCCACGTCCCTGGCGAAGACGGGCGGGCAGGCGGAATCGCCGAGTTCGTCGGGAAGTTGGGCGACTGAACGCGTTCAGCCGCGCCTGCCGCGCGCGCTCGTACGCTTGCCCGTGCCCGCCGGCGGCTCGCCCGCGCTCATCCGGTCCAACTGCCGGACGATCTCCGCGCGCAGCTCGGCCGAAATCTCCACGCTGTCGAGTAGCTCCGAGATCCACAGCCCGTCGGCGGCCAGCCGGCAGATCATCAGCGTCGCCGCGCGCTCGAGCGGCACCGGGTCCGGCCGCGTCCACTCGCGCATCGGCACCGACCAGCGAGCACGCGTCTCCTGCTCGGTGATCATCGACGCGACCAGCACGCGCAGCACGTCGGTGCTCGCGGCCGGCTGCGCGGTGTCGAGCACCGCATGCAGATACGCCCGCGCCGCCGCGCCGTCCCCATGCGAATCGGCCGCCCGACGCGCGGCCATCTGCGTCGCGAAGCGTTCGGTCGCCTGCCCGAACAGCGCATCGAGCAGGCCCTGCTTGTTCGCGAAGTGATACTGCAGCGCACCTTTGGTCACGCCCGCGCGCTCGGCGACCGCGTCGAGCGTCAGCGCGGCCACGCCCTGACCGGTCGCGATGTCCGACGCGGCTTCCAGCAGCTGCGCGCGCACCTGCTCCGGCGCCTTTTTCCGCCGCACGCCTGCGACGGGCGTGGGCGCGGCCGCGCTCCGGGCGTCGGCCGGTCCGGCCGTGTCGACAGGCGCGGCGGTATCGCGCGAAGCGGGTTCGAGGCGTTTTTTCATGGGGGCGATGTTAGCACCCGCGGTCTCGATATAAACATTCCGTCTGGATGGTATGATCCGCCGCATGAACAAACCCGCCCCCTCCCCCTGGTCCGCGCTCGACGCCGCGATCGCCCGCGGACGCGACGCGCTGATGCACCTTCAGCAGCTTGACGGCAGCTGGTGTTTCGAACTCGAATCCGACGCGACGATCACCGCGGAATACATCCTGATGATGCATTTCATGGACAAGATCGACGACGTGCGCCAGGAGAAGATGGCGCGCTACCTGCGTGCGATCCAGCGGCTCGACACGCACGGCGGGTGGGATCTGTACGTCGATGGCGACCCGGACGTGTCGTGCAGCGTGAAGGCGTACTTCGCGCTGAAGGCCGCCGGCGACAGCGAGCATGCGCCGCACATGGTCCGCGCGCGCGACGCGATCCTCGCGCTCGGCGGCGCGGCACGCTCGAACGTGTTCACGCGCATCCTGCTCGCGACGTTCGGCCAGGTGCCGTGGCGCGCGGCGCCGTTCATGCCGATCGAATTCGTGCTGTTTCCGAAGTGGGTGCCGATCTCGATGTACAAGGTCGCGTACTGGGCCCGCACGACGATGGTGCCGCTGCTCGTGCTGTGCTCGCTGAAAGCGCGTGCGCGCAACCCGCGCAACATCGCGATCCCCGAGCTGTTCGTCACGCCGCCCGAGCAGGAGCGCCAGTACTTCCCGCCCGCGCGCGGGATGCGCCGCGCGTTCCTCGTGCTCGATCGCGTGGTGCGCCATGTCGAGCCGCTGCTGCCGAAACGCCTGCGGCAGCGCGCGATCCTGCATGCGCAAGCGTGGTGCGCCGAGCGCATGAACGGCGAGGACGGCCTCGGCGGGATCTTTCCGCCGATCGTCTACAGCTACCAGATGATGGACGTGCTCGGCTACCCGGACGATCATCCGCTGCGCCGCGACTGCGAGAACGCGCTGGAGAAGCTGCTGGTCACGCGGCCCGACGGCAGCATGTACTGCCAGCCGTGCCTGTCGCCGGTATGGGACACCGCGTGGAGCACGATGGCGCTCGAGCAGGCGCGCGGCGTGGCCGTGCCGGAAGCCGGCGCGCCCGCCAGCGCACTGGACGAACTCGACGCACGCATCGCGCGCGCGTACGACTGGCTGGCCGAGCGCCAGGTGAACGACCTGCGCGGCGACTGGATCGAGAACGCGCCCGCCGACACGCAACCGGGCGGCTGGGCGTTCCAGTACGCGAACCCGTACTACCCCGACATCGACGACAGCGCGGTCGTCACCGCGATGCTCGACCGCCGCGGCCGCACGCATCGCAACGCGGACGGCTCGCATCCGTATGCGGCGCGCGTCGCGCGCGCGCTCGACTGGATGCGCGGTCTGCAATCGCGCAACGGCGGGTTCGCGGCCTTCGACGCCGACTGCGACCGCATGTACCTGAACGCGATTCCGTTCGCCGATCACGGCGCGCTGCTCGATCCGCCGACCGAGGACGTGTCGGGCCGCGTGCTGCTGTGCTTCGGCGTCACGAAGCGCGCGGACGACCGCGCGTCGCTCGCGCGCGCGATCGACTACGTGAAGCGCACGCAGCAGCCCGACGGCAGCTGGTGGGGCCGCTGGGGCACGAACTACCTGTACGGCACGTGGAGCGTGCTGGCCGGGCTCGCGCTTGCGGGCGAGGACCCCTCGCAGCCGTACATCGCCCGCGCGCTCGCGTGGCTGCGCGCCCGCCAGCACGCGGACGGCGGCTGGGGCGAGACGAACGACAGCTACATCGACCCTACGCTCGCCGGCACCAATGCGGGCGAAAGCACGTCGAACTGCACCGCGTGGGCGCTGCTCGCGCAGATGGCGTTCGGCGACTGCGAATCGGAATCGGTCAGGCGCGGCATCGCGTATCTGCAATCCGTGCAGCAGGACGACGGCTTCTGGTGGCACCGGTCGCACAACGCGCCGGGCTTTCCGCGCATCTTCTACCTGAAGTATCACGGCTATACCGCGTACTTCCCGCTGTGGGCGCTTGCGCGCTATCGGCGGCTGGCTGGCGGCGTGTCGTCGGCCGGCGTGCACGCGGTGCCCGCGTCCACGGGCGCGGACGCGGCGCTCGCCTGAGCGCCGGCACGCGCACGACGCGCGTTACGGCTTGCCGTTCAGCGACTCGACGATCCGGTACGCGGCTTTCACGCGATCCTCGATCGGGAAGCTGCGGTTCGCGAGCATCACGATTGCCATCCGCTTCGCAGGGACGAACGCGACATAGGTGCTGAAGCCGTTGGTCGAGCCGGTCTTGTTGATCCACGTGTCCGGGCGCGGCGCGAGCGGCGGCTTGAGTTCGGTCGCGGGCGTCGCGCCGTGGAGCATCGCCGGCCCGTTGCCTTCGAGCAGCGTCGGCAGCGCGACCGGATACGGATACTGTTCCCAGATCAGGTCCTGCGTGAACGGCCCCGCACGGAAATAGCCGGTGTGCGTGCGCTCGAGCGCGCGCTGCAGACGCGGCGCCGTGTCGACGAGCCCCATGTTCGCCTGCACGAAGCGCAACAGGTCGGCCGCCGTCGTCTTCACGCCGTACGCCGGCTGCCACAGCATGCCGCCGGTCATCCGGATCGGCTTGCCGTCCTGCGTATAGCCTTGCGCATAGTCGCCCCGGCGTGCGGCGGGCACGTTGATATAGGTATGCGTCATCCCGAGCGCGGGGAACAGCCGCTGTTCCATCAATGCCGCGAAGTCGCGGTTCATCGCCTTCGCGGTGAGTTGCCCGAGCATCCCGAGCGCGACGTTCGAATACGTGCGGCGCGTGCCCGGCGCGTACGCGGGCCGCCACGCATCGAGATAGCGCATCAGGGCCGCGTCGTCGCGGATGCTGTCGGGCACCTGCAGCGGCATCCCGCCCGGCGTGTACGTGCCGAGCTCGAGCAGCGTCACGCCGCCGAACGCCTTGCCCTGCAGCGCGGGCAGGTACTTGGCCACTGGATCCGACAGCGACAGCTCGCCGCCCTCCTGCGCATCGGACGCGAGCGTCCCGGTCAGCGTCTTGCTGACGGAGCCGATCTCGAACAACGTGTCGCCGGTTACCGGCTTGCCGGTCTGCGTCGACATCACGCCGTAGTCGAACACGTAGGGCTTGCCGTCGGCGACGATGCCGATCGCCATGCCGGGAATGGCGAACTGCTTCATCAGCGGCGCGACGTTGCGGGTCACGGTGTCGTGAATCTCGTCGGGCGTGGCGGCCGCCGCGCGGCCGGCCGTGACGGCGGTGCACGCGGCGACGAACAGGGTCGCGGCGATGCGTATCGCGTTGAATCGCATGGTTGCGGTTCCTTCGATTTTCTGATGGTTGTGTGAACAACGGGTCCGGCCGCGCTGCGCGGAGACTACTGCAGCCGGCCGGTCGAAGCAGGACTATCCGCCGCCGGCCGCCGTTCAACAATCGAGGATATTTTGCGCGAGCCTAAAGAAAATCTTATGCAACGCATGCACCGGCCATGCCGATGTCAGTCAGGCAACCGGTCGAGAAAGGCCAGCATCGCGGCGTTGAAACGCGCCGGCCGCTGCAGCGGCGCGAAGTGGCTCACGCCGGGCAGGATCGTCAGCGTCGCGCCCGGAATCGTGCGCGCGAGATAGGCCGCATGCTCGGGGCGGATGAACTCGTCGTGCTCGCCCTGCACGATCGCGACCGGCACCGCGATCGCCGCGAGGTCGGCCGCGCTGTAATCCGGTTGCGTGCGCATCATTTCGCTGACGGCCGCGACGAACGCGTCGAACTGGTCGGGCGTCGCGGACAGTCGCGCGTAGTCCTTGCGGTGCCGCGCGAAGCAGCGGTCGATCAGCGGGCTCGGCACCATCTCCTTCGTGCCGCCCGGATCCATGTTGCACGCGAAGAAGAACACGCCCGCCGCGCGCTGCGGCGCGCGGGCGGCCAGCACGAGCGACACGCACGCGCCGTCGCTCCAGCCGACGAAGCGCGCGCCCGATGTGCAGCGCATCGAGTACCGCGAGCACGTCGGAGGCCATGCGTTCGTACGAATAGGGGCGATCGTCGCGCGTGCTGCGGCCGTGGCCGCGGCTGTCGATCACGATCGCGCGATAGCCGGCCGCGAGCAGCGCCGGCACCTGGTTACCCCAGTTGCCGCTGTGCCCGAGGCCGCCGTGCAGCAGCACGACTGGCGGGCCGTCGCCGAACGACGCGTGCCAGATGCGCGCGCCGTCGTGGTCAAGCCATCCTTCGGCATCGGCCGCGGGCAGCGGCGTGCCGCCTTGCGCGTCGAAGCGGACGAGGTCGTCGTCGGCGAATTCCGCATTCATCGTTCTGCCGTCCTTTCGAGGGAGACGAGCTTGCGATTGTAATGCGCGGCGTTAGGTGTCGCGACGCGTCGGCGTGCTGTGCTGCTGCTATGCGGCGGCGTGCCGTCCCGTCAGGCCTGCGTCGATACGAGCCCGCCCGACGTCGAGCCGCCCGACTTCTCGAGGGCCTGCGCGAGCTGCGCGATCGCCGTCGACAGCGCAGCCGAGATCGTGCTCGCTTCCGCGCTCAGCGTCTGCTGCTCCACTGCCGCGGCCGGATCATCCTTCGCGCGCTGCGCGGCGGCCGCCATTTGCTGCTGCAGTTGCGCGAGTTGCTTCTGCAAGCGCTCGATGAGCTGTTTGAGCTGCGCAACCGCGGGATCGTCGGCCGAGGATCCCGATGCGCCCAGCGTCTCGCCCGTGTCGCCTGACGGCGCGGCGCCGCTTGCCGACGTCTTCGTTGCGCCGGCCGTGGGCGACGACGCAGCCGCGGTGGCCGTGGCCGCGGCACCCGCGCCGGACGTGTTGGCGGCCGCGGTGCTGGTGGTAAGCGGGGTCTGCGTGGCGGAAGAGAGATCGATCTGCATCGTGTCGGTCCGTAATGAGTGTGTGCGACTCGTGTCGGTTGAACAGGGGAATCCTTGCAACCGGTTTACGGTATTTGTCGGACAAAACTTTAGTCCCGCCTTCGATGCGGCCGCGCAGCCCCTACCGCACGCCATGTCGTGGCAACGCTGCCGATTGTCGCGAAGGGGCCAGAATGACCGGCCGTTCACGCTGGTAAAATCGCCGGCTGCTTTCGGCAAGACTTGCGGGCTGCCCCCGCACCGGCGCCCGCCCGATCGGGCGCGACACGCGACGCCGTCCGGCGCCGTCGCAGCGCGTGCCCCGCGCCCGCAGCGACGCGACGGCTTCGGCGCGTATCCCATTCATCACGCATTTCGAGGAATTCACGATGGCCCGCATCGGCGCCTTCTGCCTGACCACGTGGCTCGCGGCCGCGATTCTCTATTTCGGCCAGCATTCGGTCGCGATGATTGCGCTCAGCGGCGTGGTCGTGTTCGGCGGGTTCGATCTGCTGCGCCCGTAACGGAGCGCCGGTTCATCGCAGGCGCGGCCCCCGCCTCGCCGCACGTCAGCCCCATCCGCATCGCCAACAGCGAACCCACAGCCAACCCACCCGCGCCACACATCAGCGCGGCAACGTCCGCAACGACGACGGCCCGCCCGACAGCGCAATGCGCTTGCCCGTATCGCGCAGCTGGCCGCCTTCCACCGCATACAGCGCAAGCTGCCGCTCGACGTTGAACTGCACGATCACGTGCCGGCTGTCGGCGGTGAATACGATGCCCTGCGCGGCTTCGCCGCCCGGCACTTCACTCGTCTGCACCGCGCGGCCGTTGCGGATCTCGAACAGCACGACCTTGCCGAGCTTGTGGCGGCCTGGGTTGTCCGGCGTGAGGTTCGAGCCGTCCATCGCCTGCACGGCGATCCACTTGCCGTTCGGCGAGATCGCGACGCCTTCCGGCAACGACGGCACGTTCAGGTACTGGACCGTGCGGAACGGCGTGCGCGACACGTCGATCAGCGCGACCGAATCGGCATCGCCCGCGAGCGTGCCCGTATAGCCCGGCAGCCCCGCGAGCCCGACGTTGCTGACGACGGCCCAGCGGTTGTCGCTCGACACGTCGATCGTGTAAGGCGCAACGCCCGTGCTCAACCGCGTGCCGCTGTCGGTCACCTTGCCGTCGTCGACGTTCAGCACCGCGACGCCCTGCTCATCGCGCAGCGACACGAGTGCATGCTTGCCGTCGTGCGTGAAGCTGATCCCGGCGAGCCGCTTCTTGCCGATCTTCAGGTTGCCGTCGAGCGTCGCCTGCGTGCCGTCGATCCGCAGGATCGACACGCTGCCGTCGACGTTCGCCACCAGCGCGACGCGACCGGACCGGTCGATCGCGATCCCCTGCGGGTGCGTGCCGAGTTCGATGCGCGTGATCGCCGCCGGCGACGCATCGAGAGTCACGACCTGCAGGAACGTGTCGTACACGAGCTGCTTCGCACCCGGGTCGTAACGCGTCGGCGCGCCGACCAGCGCGAGTTTCGCGTCGGGCGTGATCGCGACGGCCTGCGGCGGCCCCTGGATGCCGTTCTCGACGTCGACCTGCAGCGCGACCTTCGGAGGGAACACGCTGGCATCGAGCAGCGTCAGTGTGTCGGCAGGCGGCGATGCAAGAAAGGTGTCGCGGCCTTCGACGCGCTGGTACTTGCCGTCGTTGCCGGACACGATCCAGTCGGTCGCGTGCGCGGCGACGGCGGTGGTGGCAAGCGTCAGCGCGGCGAGCAGACGGGCGCGACGAAGGCGAAAAGGATTCAAATGCATGACGGACGGTTCTCCGGATCGGTTGCGGACGCAAGGAATCGCACGACCCTGCTGCTCGACGGGTCGATGCCATCGCATCATGCACTAAAGCGCGAAACCGGCGTTTTGCGCCAGCCGCGGACAATCCGCCCAAGCACGGATGCGTTCTGCATCGATCGCGATGCACACGCCGCGCGTCCGACACGCGCTCGGCTCACGCATCCGGCGGCAGCAGTTCGAAACGCAACCCGGCATGCCGCTCGAGACGTTCGACGAAGCGCGCGTCGAACATCGTCGCGGGCGTCCAGAACCCGCCGCCGCGCCCGGTCTTCACGCCGTCTCGGCTGCAATCGAGCGCGAGGCTGAGGGCGGCCTGCCCGAGCATCTTGCCGGTCGAGCCATAACCGGGATCGCGATCGCCGGTGACTTTCACGCGCAGCATCCGCCCGTCGTCGGCGCGCCCGAAGAAGCGCAGATCGTAGCGGCCGGCCAGTTGCGCTGCGACGCTCGGCCCCTCGCCGGGCTTTGGCAGCAGGAAGCGCTCCATCAGGCCGCGCACCGGCGGGATGAGCACGCCCGCCATGAACGCGCCGAGGCCGGCCACCATCGTCAGCGCGGCGAGGCGGCCCTTCAGGCCCGTGCCCGTGATGACCGCCTCGTCATAGGCGAAACGGCTGCCGTATGCGTCGTTCGCGAGCGCGTTCGAGCGATGCACGACGCGCTCGTTGACGGCCGCCATCACGAACGGCGCGATCCACGTGCCGCTGTCGCGATCGAATTCCGCCGAGCGGACCGCGTGCTGCCGCACCGTGAAGCGATGATCCGCCGGACACAGCGCATACGGATCGAGCAGTTCGCGGCGCAACGCGGGATCGGCCGCGGCTTCGCGCACGACATTGATCACGCTCGCGACCGTTCCGCCCGACGCGCCGCCCTTCAATGTCTTCACGCGCATCTTCACGTGCGTGGCCGGCGCGCCCCACTGCCGCCGTGCGTGCTGCTGCAGGAACAGCACGCCGATATCCGACGGCACCGAATCGAAACCGCAGCAATGCACGATGCGCGCGCCCGATTGCCGGGCAGTCGGCTCGTACCGTTCGATCATTCGCTTGATCCACTGCGTCTCGCCGGTGAGATCGCAGTAGTCCGTACCGGTTTGCGCGCAGATCCGGACCAGCGGTTCGCCATACAGCGCGTACGGCCCGACGGTCGACACGACGACGCGCGTGCGCGCGCACAACGCCTGCAATTGCGTGTCGTCGGCCGCATCGGCGACGATGATCGGCAGCGTCTGACCAGCGGCGCCGAGTGCCTCCCTGACATGCCGGAGCTTCGCCTCGGAGCGGCCGGCGATTGCCCAGCGTAGCGTTTCGCCGCTGCCCGACAGGTATTCGGACAAATAGCGCGTCAGGATCTGCCCGACGAAGCTGGTGGCGCCGAATACGACGAGATCGAGATCATGGGTCGGCTGGGTCATCGACGCTTCCTCTGAAAGGGGTGGCTAACGGCAGCCGCGCTCATCGGACACCTTCAATGGCGTCGGCCGGTTCAGCACGAGCTGCGCATCCTGGACCACGTCGAACCGCACGACGGTGGACACACCCAGCCCGTCGAGCAGCTGGCTCGGCGGGCCGCCATGCCGCACCTCGACGCCGCGCGGCAACACACGCTGCGCGAACGACAGCGTATTGGTCTGCACCGAACTCTGGTGCCATGCGCCGTCGACGAGATTGATCATGATATTCGTGCCCATGCGCGATGGGGAAGGTACGTCGGTCAGCGCGGGCGTCGGCGCGTTCAGCGTCAGGTCGGGGCGACCGTCCGCTCGAGCGGATGCACATGCCTCTATCCGCTGCGTATGACCCGGCCGCGAGAATGATCGGGAATCCAAAGCGCCGGAGCGCGTAACGATGCCCGCGCACCCGGCCGCGCGCCCCGCATCGTCACTCGAGTTCGACGCCCGTGAGCTCGGGGATCAAGCGTCGCGACCATGTCGAGCACGCAGAGGCCGGCGAGCAGCGCGATCGCCGTGTGGAACGAGTAGCGCGCGGCCAGCGCGCCGACCGCCACCGGCCCGAAGCCGCCGACCGCGCGGCCGATATTCCCCAGCACGTTCTGCGCGGTCGCGCGCGCGGCGGTCGGATAGCCGTTGGACATCAGCGCCCCGTAGCCGCCGACCATCCCGTTGACGAACATTGCGCACGCAGAAAGCGCCGCGCGCGCCCGCTTCCGGGAACGGAAACGGGCAGCGGCGGTAATGAATTTGAAAGGTGTGGGAGCCGGCGATTCCGCCATCAGGCGGGACACCGAAGAACGGGATGAAGCGGGTGTGGCGCGGCCGGCGTCGCCGCCGGCGCGGGTCGAACGGCACCGCGGCGGTGCCGGTGCTGCATCAGCCCTGGTCGTCCCCGGGCCACCAGGTTCGGGCCTCGCGGTCGACGAGCAGCGTGTCGAGATCCTTGCCTTCGAGCCATTTGGGTCGCGGGCCGCGGCCGGACCATGAGCGGCCGGTCGTCGGATCGTAATACTTGGCAGGCGCCTTGCGTTTTCGCTGGACGATGTAGCCGAGGGCGCTCAGCACTTCCTGCTGCGTGATGCCCAACAACTCGACCTGCTCCTTGAATGCCGCGAGTGCGGCTTGCTTCTCCTTCTGCTTGGCATCCGACAACTTGATGTTCAGGTCCCGAAGTTGTGCTTCGAGTTCCTGCAGGGCCTGGGTCATGTATTCATCCTCTTTGGGTATGTTTTTATTCAAAAAACCTCCGATGGCCGAACCTATCACGAAGTTCCGCCAATCTGTGTTGCGATGTGTGAATTCGCCCGGACCTGCAAGGCTTTCGCAGTATGCCGCAGGCAATGCGATCGTCGAAAGCCGCATGGCGTCGGCACGCAACACGGGGCGCGTCGCGTTCGAACGCGCGGCGCGCCGCCTTGGTGGCGACCTCCTCGCCACCGGGCGCCGCCCCCTTGCACGGGCGCGGCAGCATGGCGCGAATGATAGCAGTGCCGATCCCTCGTGTTTGAGGACTTTTGCGGTCCGGCGCACCCGGGGCTTTGCCGGCCCGCGCGCATCGACGCCTGCGCGGCGATTTACGCGCCGAAGCCGCACCCGTCCCACGCGATCCGGGCGAACAGCGCATGCAGCTTCGCGCCGCGCGCGGCGTTCAGCGCGCGCGCATGGGCGACGCGTCCGGCCAGGTATGCGCGGAAATCCGGGTGCGCGGCACGATTCTGCGACGCCGGTCCGTGGCGGATGCAGTTGGTCAGGATGGCTCGCACTCGTCGCGCGCCAGATTCGGATGGCGATTGACGACCACGCCAGCCAGTTGCTGCCGGCGCTCATGCCCGTCGCGCGAAAAGCTCGCCGAACGGTATCGGCGACACGCGGACGCCCGCCCATGTCGTTCAGCATCGTCGCGCAGGTCGCGTGCGCGATCGAGTCCGGTACGAAGACGTGTCGGCATGGGTCCGCTCTTGCTCTCTTGCTCTCTTTCTCTCGTGCGTTGTTCGAATGCGTCAGCGTATCGGCGAGCCGGGCGCTTCGGACTTACGGCAGCGGCGGCGCGTCGCGCAACACGGCCTGCAGCCCGGTCGCGAACGGCGTCGCATGCTCGATCCCGAGTGCGCGCACGCGCGCCGCATCCAGATGGCAATCGTACGGACGCGGCGTCGCATCGGCCGGCGTGTCGATCCGCGCGAGCGCTGCGTCGATGCCGAGCGCGGCCGCGATCCGCTGCGCGATGTCGTACTTCGTCATCGGTTCCTCGGCCGACCAATGCCGGATGCCGGTGACGGTCGAACCCGCGAGATGGCGCAGCGTCAGGTCGCGGATGACCTCGGCGACGTCGGGCGTGTAGGTCGGATAGCGGATCGCCCACGCGTCCATGCCGACCGCGTCCGCGCCCGGTCGTGCGGACGCGACGATCGCCGGCACGAGGCTCGTGACGGCCGACTCGCGCCAGTCGACGATCGGGCCGTAGAGCAACGGCAGGCGCAGCACGCAGGCAAGCGGCGACGCGGCGAGCAACGCGGCCTCGCCTTCCAGCTTGGTGCGGCCGTAGATGTTCAGCGGGTTCGGCGCGGCGTCTTCGCGGTACGGCGCGGCCGTGCCATCGAACACGTAGTCGGTGGAAATGCCGAGCGTCCACGCGCCGTAGCGCGCGGCGAGCGCGCCGATGCGGGCCGGCGCGTCGACGTTGATCGCGCGTGCGGCCGCAGGGTCGCGTTCGCAGACGTCCGGGCGCCGCTCGGCGGCGCAGATGATCACCGCGGCCGGTCGCCGGGTGTCGAAGAGGTGTTCGAGCGCCGGCTGATCGAGGACGTCGAGCCGCGCGAGGTTGTCCGGCGGCAACGCGAGGCGGCGTGCGCCCGCGGTGTCCGGGTTCCGGATGGTGGCGACCTGCGTCAGCGACGATTCGCGGGACAGCGAAGCGGCAACCGCACGGCCGAGCAGGCCGGACGCGCCGATGAGAAGGATGGTCGGATGCGACACGGTAGCCAACGACGAAAGGGATCAGGGGCCCCAATCTATACGAGAACCGGCACCGATGTCGATTTCGGTCGCACGTCGACGACGTGCGCGTAATGAAACGAGGCCCGGTTCGCGGCTGCGCGCACCGGGCCCTTTCTGTGGCGCGAAGTCGCGCGCCCGCTTACTTCCGGTCGAACGAATACCGCCCCGGCCCGCTGACCGCGAGCAACAGCAGCCCGCCGATGATGCTGATGTTCTTGTAGAAGTTGATCATCGCGAGGTACTGGTCCATGCCCTGCAGCGCCCAGTAGCGATGCCCGATCAACGCGGTCGCGAGCGTATAGACCGCGAACACCAGCGCGAGCGGACGCGTATAGAACCCGACCGCGATCAGCGCGCCGCCGACCAGCTCGACCGCCACCGCGATCACCGCCGACAGCTCGGGCGACGGCGCCCCCGTCGACGCCATGTACGCGACCGTGCCCGAGAAACCGTTCAGCTTCTGCCAGCCGAACAGCACGAACAGAATCATCATTAGCACGCGGCCCGCCAACAGCAGCTCGTCCTTCTTCGAATCCAGCGAAACGTAACGCATAGCAATCACCTTGAATGGATGGTTTGACGCATTCGGTGCCGACGTCCGCCACAACGGCGAACCCAAAGATCGACAACGAACCCGCCTCGCACGATCAAACCGCGGGCCGGTCGGCCCGCTGCCGAAGAACCCATCCGGTCGCGCCGTCGTGGCGCGGTGCGGATCGGTTCTGGCGAAGCACGGGTGCAGTCTACTGTCTCACCGAAAATCATCAATCCGTCGAAACAAGATTCGTTGTCTCGATTGAGTGGACAATTGTCACGTAACAAACGCGTGATATGCGGCCGCTGGGGCAGCGCAAACGAAGCCACTGCAAAAGAAAATTCGTAATGCGCTTGAAGCGTGTCTACCGGCGCACCTGCTATGCGACCGGTGTGCCCCTTGGTTATCCGAAGAGCCGGGGATCGAGCTTGAATAGCTCCTTGCTGACCACCCTCACACTTGCAGCAAAGTCGTCATGCAAGGGATTCAATAGGAGATTGAAATCGGTCGGACAGACGATGGAGGGTACCCGCATTGCGAGTTGGTCGGCCTTCTCGAGCCATCCCCGCCCGACCTGCGCCGTCGACACCGGGTCTTCCGACAGTGTCGCCCAGTCATCGGGAAGTTCAGGCTCGAAGGCGCCTTCGTAGACCGAGTCCGGTACCTCGATGGTCACAAGGAATAGCCCCCCTGCAGGGAGAATGCCGGACATATGGACCAGCGCCTCGAGCAGCGACGTCGACGCATGACAGCAGGTGTACAGCACACGCATCCCGCGCGGATTCCAGCGCCCACCTGCGATTGCCGCGCCGTTCCCGCTCAAATCGTCGGCCAGGTAGTGGCCCTTTCGTTCTTTTGCGAGTCGATACAGCTTCACGCGGCGACCCCGAACTGCGCTCGGTTCAGGATATCGCGCACGCGATCGTAGCCAGGCTGCACGTCGAGAACCTCGATCGGCTTATGACCGTCGAGTTCGACGTTCCCACGATTCATCCATTCTGCTGCACGGGTGTCGTCCTCGAACACTTCTGTCGCGAGCTGGTGTACATAGAGGACGCGCGCGAGCCGATCGGACTCGCTTTGCGAGAGGCGATCCTCTTTCGCAATTTTCCGCAGGATCGTCGAGCTCGGCAGGCTCAATGAAGTCAACAGTGATTGGACGGACACTCCGAGCAGGTCACGCGCAACGCGTTCGACGATCGTCGCGTCGAAGCCATCGGCAATTATGCGCCGCTGTGACATCGGTGCCATATGCAGGAAAGCAGCGAAATCGCCTTGGTTCGCACCGAAGCGTGCTGGAGTTGCGGCGTGCTTTGCCGCGCGCCGCCCGCCGGGATGCCCGATAGGATGGCGACTAATAGAGGAGGAGGCAGCCATCTTGTTCTCCCAAATGAGTGATGATCATGTCTCATTCTACTCTACCAATCGAGAGTACGTAAAAAACCATTTGGGTGTTTTGTTGCGAGTGGTTGCCGCTCACTGACCGGAGCACGCTGCAATGGCAATCTGCGTACGGATCGTGACGTTGAAGCACAGCGAAGCAGCCCACGATGTCGATCCACGCACCGCACCGGCCCAGGTTCGGCACTCGCGCCAGCGTCGCGAAACTATCCAATGGCGCGCACCTCCGGAATCATCGCTGCCTGACCGCAGTGATTCCCGGCGGAATCGGTGAGTTGCCACACCGTTGCGTGATCGATCCAGAAGCGTGTGCCCGACTTCGTGATGCGTATCCCGCGATATCCCGACACGAAGCCGTCTCGCGCCACTTGCTCGAGAAACGACTGGCGTTCGCTTCGCTCCATCGGCTCCGCGGAGAACCGTGAAGGCAGTGCCGTCAGTTCGTCCCAGTCATATCCGAAAATGGCCTGCGCGCGCTTGTTGCCGTAGACGAACACGGGGTCCACCGCTACATCGTGCGCGAGAATCCCGAAAAGCGCTTCCTCGTACAGCCATCTCGCGGCTTCGGACGTGCCCATCCCGGCGGGAACGAGCGGCTTGTCGAGCAGTCGCTGGTAGCTGTCCGCAAGGACGCGGAAGAAGTGAACGTCGATGGGCGATGACATTGCAGAAAGCTCCGGAGAAGGATTTCGAGCGCAATAGTATGACGATTTCGGACGCACCGTCATATTGCCGCCCACCATTCATCGTCGTCCGATCAGGATGCCTCTGCGGGTGCCGACGACATGTTTCGCGGGACAAATTCAATTGCCACTCGGAAAAAACCGAATGGCAAGAAAGCCATAAAAAAGCTCGATTTACCAACAGCCGGCCGACACGCGTATCGGCCCCGCCGTCCCGCCCGATCACATGAGGTCGATCGGAAGCGTCTTGTCGAGCTTGTCGTGCCACGCGCGAATGGTCTTCGGCACCGTCTTTTTCCACGTCGGCACGTTCGAGTAGTAGCGCATCCGCACCTGGTCATGCGCATCGAACACGAGCAGCCCGATCCACAGGTCGGTACCCCGTTGCATCACGATCGCGGCGTTCGTCGTCGCGATGCCGCGCACCCAGTACGACGTCACGCTGGCGTTCAGGCCGTCGAGATCCTTCTCGTCCGCGCTGACGTTGATCATGTCGACGAGCGTCTGATAGTCGGCGCCGAGCAGCTTGTGCGCGACCGCGTTCTGCCGCGCGTCGGTCAGCACCTTCAGGGTAACGAGATCCGCCGGCGGACGCGCCTGCGCCTTCGATGCCGTCACGTAGTCACCTGAATACGTGACGCCGGAACCGGCGCCGCAATCGACATCGCTGCCCTGCTGCGCGACCTGCATTCGCCCACCCTTGTGGCTGAAATCGAGCCGGCATTGATCCTGGCGAAACGTGCCGCGGTCGCCGTGCAGTTCGATATCGCCGCTGAGTCCGCCGGTATTCGCACCGTTGTTGCCGCTCAGTTCGAAGTGCAGGCGCGGCGCCGTGCCGGTGAACGTCAGCACGCCGCCGAACGACGGGGTGTCGCTGTCGCGATACCACGTCTGCTGCCACCGGTCGGCTGCCAGCGGCGCACCGTTCAGGCTCGCGAGCCGCTCGCGATAGCGATCGCCGACGCACAACACGCCGGCGCCGCAGCGGTCGCGCTGCTTCAGCCATTGAAGCTGGGCCGCCTTCAGCGCGGCCGTATCGCCGCCTTTCGCAAGCGCCTTCTTCCACGCCGCGGCCAGCTGGCCGTCGAGCGACGACAGCGCGGGATCCGCGCAGATCGCCTTCTCGGTCGGCGAAGCAGCTTTCGTGCAGTCGAAGCCGGCCGCGTGCGCGGCCATCGGCGCGATCATCAGGACTGCCAATATCATCGCGGATCGCAGGTTCGCGCGCCGCGCATCCCGGCCGTGCATCACGGTTTGCCCTCGCTCGCCGGCGCGAGCATTCGGTTGGTTTTTCATTGTCATTGGACTCGTCGTGGATCGCAGCGAGTAGAAGCTACGTGCTCAATGCGATGCGAGGTAAAAACGCCCGGCCCGGCATGCCCTGTGGACCGTCGGCCCCGTCGAAGCCTAACGCGAATGCGCGCCGCCGATCAATCGCGCCCGCCCCCCGCCCTCTACCTCCGCATACCCAGCCGCTCCGCCAGAAATCCGATGAATGTGCGCAGCGTGACGAACCCTTCCCGATGCTGCGGAAACACCGCGTTCAGCGTGATCGGGGAAGGCGCGTACGCGTCGAGCACCGGCACGAGCGCGCCGCTGTCGAGCGCCGCGCCGACGATGAAATGCGGCAGCAGCGCGATGCCGAGCCCCGCGATCGCCGCGTCGCGCACCACTTCGCCGTTGTTCGCGACGAGCGGCCCCTGCACGTCGAACGTGCGCGCCGCCCCGTCGATCCGGAATTCCCAGCCGACGCGCCGCTCGCGGCCGTACAGCAGGCACGTGTGCGCGGCGAGATCGGCCGGCGTGTCGGGCGTGCCCTGCCGCTTCAGGTAAGCGGGGCTCGCGCACGCGATCATCTTCCACGCACCGAGCGGGCGGGCGATCAGCGTCGAATCCTCGAGCGCGCCGATCCGCAGCACAAGGTCGAAGCCCTCGCCGATGAGATCGACGCGCCGGTCGGTCAGGTCGAGGTTCAGCCGCACGGCCGGATGCGCGGCCAGGAATTCGGCGATCAGCGGCGACACGTGCGTGATCCCGAACGACAGCGGCGCACTGATCTTCAGCGAGCCATGCAGTTCGGTGCTGCGCACCGACATCGCCTGCTCGGCGTCGGCGACCTCGGCGAGGATCCGCTGCGCGCGCGCATAGAACTCCTGCCCCGATTCCGTGACCGCGAGATTGCGCGTATTGCGATGCAGGAGGCGCACGCCGAGCGACGCCTCCAGCGCCATCGTGCGCCGGCTCACGAATTGCTTGGACAGCATCAGTTGATCGGCCGCCGCCGTAAAGCTGCCCGCATCGACGGTCGACACGAAGATCCGGAGGTCGTTGAGTTCCATATTGTCCACCTGAAAGTGACAGTCATTATCTCTACAACCATTTATTTGTCAAATCGATTGACCTAAGATTCATCTCAACGAACGGCCGGGCCCACTTTCGAGGTCCGGCGACTTCCAGGACAAAATCATGATCGAGACTCGTGCAGCAAACCAACGTGGCCATGCCGAACACGGCTGGCTCAGCTCCCGTCACACGTTTTCGTTCGCGAACTACTACGATCCGAAGCAAGTCGGCTTCTCCGACCTGCTGGTGATCAACGACGACCGCGTCGCACCGGGCCGCGGCTTCGGCACGCACCCGCACCGCGACATGGAAATCCTGTCGTACGTGCTGGACGGTGCGCTGGAGCACAAGGATTCGATGGGCACCGGGTCGGTAATCGTGCCGGGCGACGTCCAGTTGATGAGCGCGGGTACCGGCGTGCGTCACAGCGAGTTCAACCACTCGCACGAAACGCCTGTCCACTTCCTGCAGATCTGGGTCGGACCGTCCGAGAAGGGTGCCGAGCCGCGCTATCAGCAGACGAATGTCGCGGAGGCCGACAAGCGCGGCAAGCTCACGCCGATCGTGTCGCCCGACGGTAACGGCGGTTCGCTGAAGATCCGCCAGGACACGCGGATCTACGCGGGCCTGTTCGACGGCGACGAGCGCGCCACGCTCGAACTGGCACCGGGCCGCTTCGCCTACGTGCATGTCGCACGTGGCAGCGTGACGGTCAACGGCGTGACGCTCGGCGAAGGTGACGGCGCACGTATCCGCGACGAACAGGCGCTGACGTTCGCCGACGGCAAGGATGCCGAGGTGCTGGTATTCGACCTGCGCCCGGTCGAAGTGACGGCCGAGTGGGCGTGACGCCCGTTCGGAAAACCAGGCCCCGCTGACCGCGGGGCCTTGCCTTATCAATCGGAGATTCGCATCATGGCCAAGGTACTCGTTCTTTACTACTCGTCCTACGGGCACGTCGAAACGATGGCGCAGCACGTCGCGGAAGGCGCGAAATCGGTGCCCGGCGTCGAGGTCACGCTCAAGCGCGTGCCGGAAACCATCCCCGCCGACCAGGCGAAGGCCATCGGCGTGAAGGTCGACCAGGCCGCGCCCGTCGCCACCGTGGACGAGCTCCCGAACTACGACGCGATCATCTTCGGCACGCCGACCCGCTTCGGCAACATGGCCGGCCAGATGCGCACGTTCCTCGACCAGACCGGCGGCCTCTGGATGAAGGGCGCGCTCGTCGGCAAGATCGGCAGCGTGTTCGCGTCGACCGGCACGCAGCACGGCGGCCAGGAAACGACCATCACGTCGTTCCACACGACGCTGCTGCACCAGGGGATGGTGATCGTGGGCGTGCCCTACGCATGCAGCGGGCTCGTCAACATGAGCGAGATCACGGGCGGCACGCCGTACGGCGCGACCACGCTCGCCGGTGCGGACGGCAGCCGTCAGCCGAGCGCGAACGAGCTCGACATCGCGCGCTACCAGGGCAAGCACGTCGCGGAACTGGCCGTGAAGCTCGCGTCGTAACGCGGGCGCCGCCGGCCTCGGCAAGCCCGGGTCCGCGGCGCGCACACGAACGAACGGCGCCGGTCGAACCGGCGCCGTTCGTCATTGCGCGAACACCGGCCGCGAACGCCGGCCGTTACTGGCCCGATGCGGGCGCGGCAGGAGCCGGAGCGGGAGCCGGCGCCGCTTTCGTCGCGGGCGCCTTTTCCACCGCGTTCTGCGGGTAGTTGCTCTGGTCGTTGGTCAGCCGGTAGCCGCTGCCCGTGCCGATCGCGTTCAGGTCCTTCGCATGGCGCGCGCGGGCTGCCTTGCGGGCGGCCTTCTTCTGCGCCTTGTCGAGCTGCTTTTGCGTCGGCGCGGACGCCGGATCCTGCGCGTATGCCGCCGGCGCCGCGGTCAACAGCAGACCGAACGACGCCGTTACTGCCACTGCCACCGAAACCACGCGAAACTTCGTCATCGCCGGTTCTCCTTGTCGATTGTTGGATGTGGGTCGAACGCCGGCACGCACGCGACGGGTGTCGGCGTGCGACGACGGCGCCGATGCAACGTTAGCCGATCGTCGCACGAATGTCCGTGCCGGTTCCTGAATTCTCCTGATAACGGCAGCGATACGTGCGCGGCAGCCGCCCGGCCGGCCGGCGCGGCGCACGCGGCCATCAGGGAAACCGATAGCTTCGACGCGCGGCCGACGCGTGCCGCCGCTCAGATCCAGCGCGACAGCACCGGCAGCAGGATCGGCACGACGAACGCGGTCAGCACGCCGTTCAGGCCCATCCCGAGCCCGGCGAACGCGCCGGCCTCCTCGCTGACCTGGAACGCGCGCGCGGTGCCGATCCCGTGCGACGCGACGCCGAGCGCGAAACCGCGCACGGCCGGCTCCTCGATACGCAGCGCGTTCAGGATTCCGCGTGCGCACACGGCGCCGAAAATCCCGGTCGAGATCACCAGCACCGCGGTCAGCGACGGAATCCCGCCGATCGCCTGCGCGACGGCCATCGCGATCGGCGTGGTCGCGGATTTCGGCGCGAGCGACGCGATCGTCTGGTGCGACGCACCGAATAGCGCGGCGATGCCGACCGCCGACACGATCGCGGTCAGCGAGCCCGCCAGCAGCCCGACGAGCAGCGGCACCGCGGCGCGCCGCAGCTTCGACCACTGGCGGTACAGCGGCAGCGCCAGCGCGACGGTCGCCGGGCCGAGCAGGAAGTGGACGAACTGCGCGCCCTCGAAATACGTCGGATACGGCGTGTTCGTGATCGTCAGCAGCACGACGATCAGCGCGACCGCGATCAGCACCGGGTTCGCGAGCGGGTTGAAGCGTGCGCGTGCATAGACGGCCTGTGCAATCAGGTAGGCGATCAGCGTGATCGTCAGGCCGAGCAGCGGGGTCGCGGCGAGGTAGACCCAGATCGCGCCGAGTTTCGGGAAGGCAGTCATGGCGTGCTCTCCGCCGCGCCGTGCCCGCGCCGCTGGCGGCGCAGCAGCGCGCGCGTGACGAGCGCCGTCACGGCGATCGCGAGCGACGTGCTCACCGCGAGCGCGACGATGACCGCGAGCGCATCGCCGCGCACGCGGTCGGCCGACACCATGATGCCGACGCCGGCCGGCACGAACAGCAGCGACAGATGGCGCAGCAGCTCGAGCGCGGTCGGCTCGATCGCGTCGGCCACCCGCGGGCGCAGCATCACGAAGCCGAACAGCAGCAGCATGCCGATCACGGGGCCCGGCACCGGCAGGCCGAACAGATAGGACACACCTTCCCCGAGACACTGGAAGGTCAGCAAGACCGCGAACGCCTGCAGCATGAACCGCTTCTCCCGAACGTGGCCGCGCGACCGTGCAGCCGCGCGGCCGATGAGCCGGCTGTGAACGACGCCGGCGTGGACGATACGCGCGATCGTAACGCGACGCCCGCATCCAACGCGCAGCGGTGACCGGTTCCGCTCAGCTGGACCCGCCATCGCGGCGCACGATCCAAGCATGATAGTCAACGCAGATATTTCACGCCGCATCGCCGTTCACTGCGAACGCATGTTGCTGGACCGCACGGGCGGCGAGCGCAGATGCCGGAAGCCGCTTCCCGCCACACTCGTTGCACACGCAACGATACCGCGATACGCCGCCCCGCCTCATAACGATCCGACAATTTGTTGGTTCCCTCGACGATGCGCCGTCCGTATCGTTCACCGACTCGTCAGACCTATCGACCAACGGGGGAATCCAATCATGAAACGAATCCGGACATTCGCGCTGCTCGCCCTGCCCGCCTCGCTCCATGCGGCCGGCGCGCACGCGCAAAGCAGCGTCACGCTGTATGGCATCGCCGATGCGGGTATCGCGTACGTGCACAACGTGCGCAACGCGAACGGCAGCAACGCGTCGAACCTCGTCAGGTTCAGCAGCGGCAATCTGTCCGGCAGCCGCTGGGGGCTGCGCGGCATCGAGGATCTCGGCGGCGGGCTGTCCGCGCTGTTCCAGCTCGAGAACGGCTTCAACCTCGGCACCGGCGCGCTCGGCCAGGGCGGGCGCGAATTCGGCCGCAAGGCCGTCGTCGGCCTCGCGAACACCACCTACGGCACCGTGACGCTCGGCCGCCAGTACGATCCGGTCGTCGATCTCGTGCAGGGCCTCACCGAGGACAACTACTTCGGCGGCGTATTCGCGACGCCGGGCGACCTCGACAACTACGACAACAGCCTGCGCGTCGGCAACGCGGTGAAATACACGAGCCCGTTGATCTCCGGCTTCCAGTTCGCCGCGCTGTACGGCTTCGGCGGCGTCGCGGGCGCGACCGGCAGCGGCCGCACCTACAGCTTCGGCCTGAGCTACGCGAACGGCCCGCTGTCGCTCGGCGCCGGCTACTTCTTCGCGAACGGCGGCTCGACGGTCGCGAGCGGCGTGCGCACGTGGTCGAGCAGTTCGGACACGCTGTTCAATACCGTGATCAACCAGGGCTTCTCGAGCGCGAAGTCGATCCAGATCGTGCGCGTGGCCGGCCAGTACGTGGCTGGGCCGGCGACCTTCGGCCTCGCGTATTCGAACACGCAGTACGGCGCGGACACGCTGTCGGCCTTCACGCAGAACGCGAAGTTCAACAACGGCTCGGCGTTCTTCAACTGGCAGTTCTCGCCGGCGCTACGCGCGGGTGTCGGCTACAACTACACGTCGCTGACGGGCCCGGCCTCCGCGCACTACAACCAGGTGAACCTCGGCGCGGACTACGCGCTGTCGAAGCGCACCGACCTGTATGCGCTGTTCGGCTACCAGAAGGCGAGCGGCAATACGCTGAACGCGAGCGGCGCGATCGTGAAGGCCGCGGCATCGGTCGGCTCGTATGGCGTGAACGCCGGCACCGATACGCAGGAACTCGCGATCGTCGGCGTTCGCCACAAGTTCTGACGGCGCACGTCGCCTCGCGTCGAGCCGGCGGCGCACGTTGCGATGTGCGTCCGCCGCGCGCCGTGTTGCCCAGGTCTAATGCCGTCGCATCCCGCCGAATCCGTGGCCGCCGCCCACGAAGGCCGGGCCATGGTGAAAGCCCGCGCCCATCGGAACGCCGACGTGGCCGTGCCCGACTCCGTCGAAGTGACTGAAGTGACCGAAGTGGTCGAAGTGATGGTGATGATGGAAGCGGTCGATGAAGACGAAACTCACGCCCGTGCCGACGAAAACCGCCGGCCCCCAGTACCACGGGTCGGTATACGGATAGGCGGTGTCCGGGTACCACACGATGCTGCCGTCCGGGCTTTGCACCATCTGCCAGGTGCCGTCGCTTTGCCGGCACGCACGCCCGACGATCTGCTGCTCCGTGCCGTCGATTTCCGCCTGCGCGACGACCGCGCGACAACGGGTGCCTTCGTCCGGCGAGTCATCGTCGTAGGTTTGCGCAAGGACGCACACCGAACACCCGAGACAGACGACGCCCATCCCGAACCGAAACAAGTTGCACATGATCGGCTCCTGCATTGTTGCCCCCGACCATTCGACCCTTGGCGTCACGCACGGCGCCGGCTTCGTATAGGGTCACCCACCGATTGAACGACCGGGCACGGCAGATTATTCCAGGGGTCGTGATGCGAAAGCGCGACGCGGCAACCGCCGTCGATCAGGCGCGCGGCGAGCGCCGCACGATGCAGTAGACGCCCGCGGCGGTCACGCCGAAGGCCAGATGGGCGACCAGCGTGATCGCGCCGCGCACGGGAACGAACCACGGAAAGATCGCGGTGAACGCGTGCAGGTTGACGCCATAGAGAACGAGTCCGAACAAGCCGCCCGCGAGCAGCGCCGCGCCGGGCGACAGGTTGCGGACCAGCTTCGCCAGCACGGCCGCATAGGCAAGCGACAGCGCGGCATGCACCAGCGTCGCGACGCCCATGATCAGCGGATCGAACCCCGACGACGTGCCGAGCACGGCTCGCCCCATCACGATCGCGGCCGTCAGGCGCGCATCGCGGAGCAGGTTGTGAATCGCATCTTCGCCGGCGATCGGCCAGAGCATCAGCTCGATGACGGTCGAGCCGACCGCCGCGCCGAACGCGGCCCACAGAATCGGCACCGGACCGTTCCGCTTCAAGCGCCCTCCACGATCGCCACTCGCCCCAAGGCAGGGCCTACAACGGACGTTCGCAGTCCGTCCAGTACGCGAACGGATCGCGATGCTTCGGATAGTGCTCGTCGAGCCATTTCAGCAACGCCGCACGCGCGTTGTCCATGTCAGCCTTCGACGACGACGTCGTCAGCTCGTGCACTTCGACGGACTTTTCCCGATCCATCACGTAGCAGTTCCAGTCCGGGCCGTCGCCATCCGGATCGTCGGACGACTTCGACGACTTGCCCCAGCCGAACCCCTTGCGCGCATCGATGTAGTAGCGCGGATGCACTTTCAGATACGACATCTCGCCGCCCTGCAGGCTGCTTTCCGCGCGCAGCACGTCGCGCTCGTCGACGATCTGCGTGACGTCCGGAAGCCGGCGCGAGCGCCAGCCGGCCGGCAGCGTCGCCGTCGCGCGAACCACGTCGTACGCGCCCCACGTGAGGCCCCAGGCTTCGGCCATGCGCTTCATGAACGCGTCCGCGCCCGGATAGCCGCGCAGCTGGATCCGCGTCGACAACGTGACTTCGACCCGGCCGTCGGGGCCGGCGGGGTCGCCTGCCGCTTCGAACGGGTTGCCCGGACGCGACGCGCGCTGCTGCGCGTCCGCGGGCGCCATGCCCGAAAACAGCTGGTCGAGCGCCGCGCGCGCTTTCGACGACTTGTCTGGTCTGTTCATTACTCACTCTCTCCCTCTGCATCCGTACGTCTGCAGAAACTGTCGATTCTCATTCATTATCGGATTTCGCGTTTTTCCGCGATCGCATTGTCAATCATCCGGCATCCCGGGTCGAGCCGCTGCGATGTCAGGCGCCCTTCGACGCACGCGCCGGCGCTTGTACCGCCTGCCCCAGCGCCGCCCGCATCCGCTCCATCAGCGCGAGCACCTCCGGACGATTCTCGCCCTTCGCATGCACGAAGTGATACCTGAGCGGCGACTCGACCTCGTGCCGGCTCACGCGGACGAGCGCGCTGCGCTCGAGATACGCATCCGCGAGCGGCATCCGCGCGAGCGCCACGCCGAGCCCCGCTTCGGCCGCCGCGAGCACGAGGTTGTAATCCTCGAAGCGGCGATCCTGCGCGCGCGGCTTGAACGCAATGCCGAGCGCGTCGAACCAGGTACGCCAGCCGGTCACGTCGGAATCGTGCAGCAGCGGCATCTCGAGCAGCGCGGCATCGCCGCTTCGACGGCGCAGCGCGGCCAGCTGCGCGGCGAGCCGCGGATGCGCGACCGGATGGAGCGTCTCCGGCATGAACTCACGGGTTTCGAGCTGACGCCAGTTGCCGCGCCCGTAGCGAATCGACAGATCCGCCTCGCCGGCGGCGATATCCACGTTGCGCACTTCGATGCCGAGCTCGATGCGCAACGCGGGCGCTTCGCTCTCGAGTGCATGCTGCCGCTCGAACAGCCAGAGCTGCGCGAATGCCGGCACCACGCTCAGCTTGACAAGCCGCGGCGCACGCGGCGAGCGCCACTGGTCGGCCGCGCCGTCGATGATCGTGAACGCCTGTTCGATCCGGCCGACGAAGCGCTGGCCGTCCGGCGTGAGGCGCACGCCGCGCGCATGGCGTTCGAACAACGCCATGCCCAGCCAGTTCTCGACGGCGGCCACGCGCCGGCTGATCGCGCCGTGCGTGACGCCGGACACGTCGGCGGCCGCCAGAAACGAACCGTGGCGCGCCACCATGCAGACAGTCTCCAGGCTCGCCAGCGGCGGCCGCGAGCCGGGTGCCGGCGTGACGGCCGGCAGCGCGTCCGCCACACGCCGAGACGTGCGCGCCGAGCCGTCGGCCCGGCGCCGCACCGAGCTGTGAGCCATATTCATATTCGGATGTTGATCTGTGCGCTAGCTTAACATCTCGCCAGCCCGCACCATTGTCGCATGAATACCCTTTCCTCCTCGTCGCGCAACGCGCGACAGCCGCTCGTCGCGGCCGGCGCGGTGGCGTTCACGATCGTCTCGTGGGCCTCCGCTTTCCCGTTCATCCGGATCGGCCTGCACGGGCTGGCGCCGCTGCAACTCGCGGCCGCGCGCTTCGCGACCGCGGCCATGCTCGTGATCGCATGGCTGGCGTGGCGGCGACCCGCGAAGCCGTCGACACGCGATGCGTTGCGCTTTCTCGTCTGCGGCTTTCTCGGCATCGCACTCTACAACGCGCTGCTCAATACCGGCGAGCAAACCGTGTCGGCCGGCGCGGCGAGCTTCATCGTGAACACGCTGCCGATCTTCACGGCGCTGCTGGCCGCGGTGTTTCTGCACGAACGCTTCAATCGCTGGGGATGGGCCGGTTCGCTGCTCAGCCTGGCCGGCATCGCGGTGATCGCGCACGGACAACCCGGCGGGCTCGTGCTCGGCTCGGGGAGCACGCTGATCCTCGGCGCGGCGCTGTGTTCGGCCAGCTATTTCGTGCTGCAGCGGCGGTTGATTCCCGTGTACGGCGCGCTGCCCTGCGCAGCGTATACGCTGCTGGCCGGCGCGCTCCTGCTCACGCCATGGTTGCCCGGCGCGCTCGTGTCGCTCGGCGGTGCGTCGCACGACACGATGCTGGCGGTGCTGGTGCTCGGCGTCTTTCCCGCCGCGCTGGGTTACGCAACGTGGACTGTCGCACTCGGCTACTTCGGCGCGGCGCGCGCCGCCAATTTTCTCTACCTGACGCCGGCGGTCGCGACCGCATTGTCGATGATGCTGACCGGCGAGCGGCCCGGCATCGAGACGGTGTGCGGCGGGCTGCTTGCTATTGCCGGCGTGATAGTCGTCGCGTTGCGCGGACGGGCGTAGGGTCGCGGATTCGTCGAACAGCACGCGACCGATCTGAGGGACGATCCGGCACGGGTCGGTCATGTCGGGCCCGCTTATCTGCAAGGCAGAACGTATACGCCGCTCATATCGACCCGCGCCAATTCGCCGACGCGGCCCGGCTTGACCGTTAGTTGCATCAAGCAGAGGGCGATGAAAGTGTGCAGACAAACCGACCGAACAGTTCTCGATTGATTGCATCGCACTGTCCATGGCCATCGGCATCGGCCCGGTCGAATAATCGGAGCAATCGACAGCGGCGCGAAACGGCCACCAACCTGCACGACGAGCCGGCGCAACAATCACGCGAATCGCCTCACATTTGCGCAAGGCTACGCAATTCGGCGAAGCGGGCGCATACGCGTTCGGATATATTCATACCAATTGCGTGTCGTCTGACGAAAGCATCCCGCTCGCTCGGGAACCGCTCGACGCCGGCGTTTTCCGTCGACGTCGAGCGCCCGGCGGCATGCAAGCCGGCCCCCTCACGGGTCATGGAAATTCGTCCTCCACGCCGATCGCCTCACAAGGGCGCGCAAGCGGCCGGACGGCACTAGAAATATCAATCAACGGAGATGGCAGATGGAACGAAGCACTGTCGGCATGCGCTGCAAACCCCTGATCACCGTCGCACTCGCAGCCGCCGCATTCGCGGCCGCGTCGGGCGCGATGGCCGACCAGGTCGTGAAGATCGGCAGCGTCGAACCGACGACGGGCGGCATTTCGCACCTGGGCAAGGACAACGAGAACGGCGCGCGCCTCGCGGTCGAGGAAATCAATGCGAAGGGCCTGACGATCGGCGGCAAGAAGATCACGCTGCAGCTCGACGCGCAGGATGACGCGGCCGACCCGCGGCAGGCGACGCAGGTCGCGCAGAAGCTCGTCGACGACAAGGTCGTCGCCGTCATCGGCCACCTGAACTCGGGCACGTCGATCCCGGCGTCGAAGATCTACAGCGACGCGGGCATCGTGCAGATCTCGCCGTCGGCCACGAATCCGACCTACACGCAGCAGGGCTTCAAGACGACCTACCGCGTGGTCGCGACCGACGCGCAGCAAGGTCCGGCACTCGCGAGCTACGCGCAGTCGAAGGGTGTGAAGAGCGTCGCGGTGATCGACGATTCGACCGCGTACGGCCAGGGCCTCGCGAACGAATTCGAGAAGAAGGCCAAGGCGCTCGGCCTGAAGGTGCTGTCGCACGACGCGACCAACGACAAGGCCGTCGACTTCCGCGCGATTCTCACGAAGGTCAAGGGCGAGAACCCGGACGCGATCATGTACGGCGGCATGGATGCCACTGGCGGCCCGCTCGCGAAGCAGGCAAGGCAGCTCGGCCTGCGCGCGAAGATCCTGTCCGGCGACGGCGTATGCACCGACTCGCTGGCCGAGCTGGCCGGCCCGGCGGCCGACAACGTGCTGTGCTCGCAGGCGGGCGCCGCGCTCGAGAAAATGCCGGGCGGCGCGGCGTTCCTCGCGAAGTACCAGAAGCGCTTCAACCAGGGCATCAAGTTCGATGCGCCGTTCGCGTACGACGCGGTCTACATCGCGGTCGACGCGATGAAGCGGGCGAATTCGACCGACCCGGCGAAGGTGCTCGCCGCGATGCCGTCGACGAAGTACGAAGGCGTGATCGGCACGACGACGTTCGACGCGAAGGGCGACCTGACGCACGGGATCATCTCGATCTACGGCTACAAGAGCGGCAAGAAGACCTTCCTCGACCAGGTGAAGATGTAACCCGCGGCGACGCCGGCACGACGGGCACGCCACCCGTCGGCGCCGGCGCCGCCCGGGTCGATTCGCGTTTTGCGGAGATGAAGCGACATGTGTGCAATGGCGTATGCGGAATTTCAACAGGAGTTGAAGAAGGCGCAGTTGACGGCGCGGGAATTCGCCCGTCTGATCCGGATGAACGAAAGTTCCATCACGAACTATTCGAGCAAGGGCACCGTCCCCTCCCACCTCGCGGTCATCGCGACCCTCATCGGCGCGCTCGCCGCGCACGAGATCGATTTCCGGCACGTGATCGGCAACACGGCGATCGAACCGAAACGCCCGCGCGGCGTCGGCGCGTTTCCGGCGGCGGGCAGCACGCCGGCCGGGAAAAAGAATCGCGACGCGTCGTGATCGGCCACGCCTGACAGCGGCGCGCTCGATCGACGCCGCGACATCCTGCGCCGCCTGGAGCAAGTGAACGGCGCTCCATGTTTGCGCACCGCGCGCGGGCCGCATCGCAATGCGCACCCGTCACGCAGCGGTCTGATCCTTCTCGAGCAGCGCAGCCAGCGCTGCCCGTTCCGACCAGTTGCTGCGACCGTCGCGTCCGGACGCGCGCTGCGCCAGCGTAGCCGCCCCGACCACGCCGGTGGCCAGCACGCTGCAGCGGCCCCGCCCTTCGATCAGCCGCGCCTCGACGAACACGACGCTGGGCGAGCGACGCATCGCCACGCATTCGACGACCGGGTAGGCCGTTCGGACCGGCTTCATGAACTGGATCGACATCTGGACGGTGCCGCAGGTGCGGCCCCGCATGTGCAGCACGCCGGTCACCGACATCGCGCAATCGAGCAGGCCCGCGATGATCGCGCCGTTGAGCGCGTCCGTGCCGAGTCCGCCCTCGTGCGCTTGCGTACGCGTCACCAGCGCCAGCCGAACGATCCGCGGGTCCGACAGGTCGAGCGACGCGCCCAGGTGGTCGATGATCGGCATCGCGCCGAGGCACGCCTGCCATTGCGCGCGCGCGTCGGCCGGCCCGGGAATGTCGAGCGCCTCGGCGGCCCAGCCGGCATGGGACGCCGTCATCGCACTGCCTCGGGCTGCCGGGCCGGCATTACGGCTAGCGGCACGGCATCGTCCGGAACATCGGCTCGCGGCGCGTCGCGAAACGGCGACCAGATGAACTGCTTCCAGTAACACTCCGCCACGCCGACCCAGTTCCGCAGCGACTCGATACCGTCGAGCGACTTGTCGAGGCTCACCATCAGCCAGCTGTAGACGGCCTGGCTGTCGCGGCAATCGCCGCAATGGCCCGACGTGCAGCACAACTCGACGGTCTGCAGATCCGGTTTCCACGTGTTGAACATCGGCAGCGCCGCGTGGCCGTTCGTCAATCGTTCGACATTGCCCGGATGGTCCTGACTCACGCTCGGGCACACGTCGTAGCCGAACTCGCCGCACCATGCGCGGCCGGTGACGATTGCCTCGATATGCGCGGGATGGTTCAGCACGGTGTCCGGATAGGCGCGTGCGACGCGCAACATTTCGGCCAGCAGGCGCCGACCGTTTTCCATCCGCAACGGGTGGCCCGTATCGTACTTGCTGTAGAAGTTGAACGTGACGACGTTGCCGTTGTCGCGAATGCGCCGCACCGTCGGTTCGATATGGCCGATGCCGTCTTCCGTCACCGCGAATACGAACGTGGCGCGCGGATCGGCCCGATAGTTGTCGAGCGCGGTTTCGAACAAGCCTTCGAATCGGCTGCCGCCCGGCCGGATCGCGCGAAGCGCGTCATCGAGCGGGCCGCCGCCGAACAGCGAGATGAACACCGTCACGCGCTCGAACGGTGCAATGTTCGGCAGCGGATTCAAGCCGTTCGTCGAGATCGACACGTAGCGCATTTCGTCGACGAAAGCCGCGATCCGGTCGCGAAACAGCGTCGGCTCTCCGCCGATCAACAGCACGCAGTTCACGCGCCGCTTGCGTTCGGCGGCGACGAATGCTCGCCACTGCCCGATCGACTTCACTTCGTGCGACTGCTGGTCATGACCGAACTCGAAGAACCAACAACCCTTGCACCGGATATTGCATGCATTTGTCAGGTGATACTCCGATGCGCGGACCAGCGACGAAAATCGCCGGACCTCGTTGAATCGTGCGGCCAGCGCCGGATCCTGTTCGAGCAGCGCCGGCAGCCGTTCGGCAATCAGCTCCTTGCGCCGCGCCTTGATGTCGCGTGCGTCGATCATGACAGCGCCCCGTCGCGGGTAGACATCTCCGGCACCACGAGCCCGAGCGCGCCCAGTTTCGGCAGGATCTTGCGGACGAAATGGCGTCGCAGCTCGCCGTTCGTCGTCTTTCGCAGCCCCCACTTGACGTACAACGCGGAGCGCTTCGATTCGTCCCGCCCGAACAGCCCGAGGATATGCGGCCACAGACGGTCGAGCGCCTGTTGGGCCTGCTGCCGTCCCGCGTCGGATGCGCATGCGTCGCGAATGATGCGAAACCCGTGCGCGACATGAACGTGCTCGTCCTTGATGATCTGCTTCACGAAAATCTCGCTGAACGGCGCGTAGCTCGACTCCTGAAACTCGAGCAGATGCTCGAGCACGACCGCCTCGCCCAGGAACGAAAAGATGCCCCGTTCCATCCAGTTCCGTACGCCGCGCACCAGTTCGTTCGCGTAATACGGACGCGCCTGGAAATGCTGCGTCAGCATCGCGCTCGTATCGACGTTCAGGTCCGCCAGCACCTCGGCGCTCAGTTCGTAATGCCGCACCTCCTCGGCCGCACGCTCGCAGCAAACGAATTTCTCGTATGCATTCGGCGCAAGGTTGTAGAACACCTGCGTGTAGTCGTCCGCGCCGGTCAGCTCCCCTTCCGTATGCACCATCATCAGATGCGTGGCGAGCGCCCGGTATTCGTCGGGCATGTTTCGGAAATCCTCCGGTGTCCTCACTGCATTTTTTCCGATTACCGGAGATGCCGCTTGCATCGTCTCCACGTGTGGTCTCCTGGGTTGTCTTCTAGGCGATCCGTTCGGCGGTGGATGTCGATGCCCGCGTCACCGCACCGCCGCTGGCCGACGCCGGGGGCTCGCCGAGGATTTCGCGCAGATGCGCAAGCACCTCCGCGCGATGCGAGTCGATGAAAAAATGCTCGCCGCCGAACACCCGCACGCCGACCGGCAACGACGAATACCGTTGCCATTCGCCCAGATCATCGAGTGCGACCAGCGCATCGTCGGCACCGGCGAGCACATGGATCGGGACCGGCACCGCGCGAATCGGCGCACGCCAGGTTTCCCGGCACTCGAGGTCCGCACGGATCGTCGGCAGGAACAGATCGATGAACGCATCCGCATCCAGCATCCCCGCGGGCAGCCCTTCCAGCAGATTCAGTTCCTGCACCAGTTCGTCGCGGGGCAGATCATGCAGCCGGCGCCGGCGTCGCGACGGCAGATGCGGCGCCGCGCATCCGGATACGGCAAGGGCCGACGGCGGCATGCCGACGTCGACGAGCCGGCTCGCCAGCTCGAGCGCCAGCGCGCCGCCCATGCTGTGTCCGAACAGCACGAGGCGCGCGTCGACGAGTGGCAGCACGCTTGCCATGACATGGTCGGCGAGCGCGCCCATCGTGCGCAACGGCGGCTCGCGGAAGCGCGCGCCGCGCCCTGGCAGTTCGACCGCGCACACTTCGACGTCGTCCGGCAACCCGGCATGCCAATGCGCGTACGCGGAAGCATTGCCACCGGCGTACGAGCAGCACACGAGCCGGATACGCGGCGCGCGGACCGGCATGAAAACTTTCAACGCTGCGGTCGGGGTCATGAGAGTCGGGGTCGGGAGGTCGGGTTCATCGGTCGAGCACGCGCCGGACGCGTACGTCACGCAGGCGAGCCGGTGTGCCGGCGGGCTTCCCACAGCGCTTCCATGCGCGCGGTAATGGCCGGAAGCTGATCGCGCGTCACGCAATACCTGACCGTACGCAGCGGCATGCGCAGGATCGGCAAATCGAACACACCCTCTCCTTGCGCCTCGATGCCGAGCCGCGTCTTGACCCGATTGGCGCCCACGTTGTCGGCCGGCGACTCGAACCGGATCGAATCGAGCGAGAAGCGCGCGAAGAATGCCGCCATCGCCTTCACGTACGACACGATGCCGATGCCGAGCCGCCGATGTTCCGGGCTCCAGATATGCGCGTGCATGACGCCGCTCACGTACTGTCCCGGCGCCGCTCCGACGCGCGGCTCGAGATGCGTGAGTTCGTGCACGCCGACGGTCTGTCCGTTCAGCGCGACGCTCAGGATCGCGTTGCGCGGCATGTCGGCGCGCGTGCCCCGCTCGATGTTGAGCGCGAGCATGTCGCGCATCTGACGGCGGCCGGGCAGCCGCGCCGGATCGACGCCCATCTCGATCAGATGGCTGTCGCCGCTGTCGTACCAGTACGCGATGAAGCCGTCGATGTCGGTGCTGTCAAAATCTCGTACCTCAATATCCGCTACGTCGATCACGCCACGCTCCCTTTGTCGCTTCGCCGCGGTCGACCAGGCCTTGCGTGCCCGCGTCGGGCCATGCCGTGAAGCGGCCGGCCAATCCGTCTGTCGCGATGATGCAGATATCCGGCACCGACCGTCAGCTGTAGTTTTTTGCAGGATCAAAGGAATTGCGCGTCGCCACGGTTAGTCGCAGAATGTTTTCGAAATCCGGCCATTCATGGCATCGAGTCCGCACTTTGAATCACAGCGGATGGCGTGGCTTCATGGCCTTTTTGGTATCCGAACCAATCCCGTCCGGATCACCGCGATTCAGCCGGATCACCTCCGGCATCACACCGCATATCGTCGCGCCAACGGCTACTTCCCGCCGCGCGATCCGATCCGTTCCGCATCGATGTTGTTCCGCTTCCGGCCTGCCGTGGCGACGCCGCGCGGCCAGTCGTCCGCCCATGTTTGAAGGTAACGGTCGTCATTCGCGCGCGATGCGCGCAGCGGCCGGGACGCACGCCAAACAAGGAGGTTGCTCTTGGATCTGAAACCGGACGGACATGCGGTGCCGGCTTACTTCGACACGTGTTCGCACGACGGGTACGTGCGCGTGTCCGCTACGCAGCTCGCATCGATCACGCTCGCCCTGCTCTATGCAGCGCGTGACGAACGCGTACTGAGCGACGCATGGGATCTCGGCCTTCCCGCGTGCCATGCCGGCCATTGCGAATGGATCGATACCAACTGGCGCCCGCCGATGACCTTCGGCTGGGCCTGGTTGACGGATCGCGATCGCACTTGCCGAATGTTTCCGAACAGCGTGACTTCCAACGTGATGATCGTCTGCGCAAGAGGCTACGACGTCGGGCCCGACCACACCCGCTCGCTGCTCGCGGACTGGATCAATACGCTGCCGTGGACGGTTAGTGTCCGCGCGCATCTCGCACTGCCGGTCCTGTAAAAAGTTGCAGTTTCGACGCGTCCTCCATTTCGCATTTAATGCGTACGTCCATTGGAGTTCGCACATGCACCAAACCACTATCGGAAACGCGTCGCAACTGTCCGCGTCGAACCTTGCGGCACTCGCGTCGTATCGACACGCAATCTTCATCGAGAAGCTGGGCTGGCAGCTTCCGGTAGTCAATCAGCAGGAGTTCGATCAATTCGATCGGCCGGACACGATCCATATCTTCGGTCGCGAGGAAAGCGGCGCGATCTGCTCGTGCGCCCGACTGCTGCCGACGACCCGGCCGTACCTGTTGAGCGAGGTTTTTCCCGGGCTGATGGGCGCGGCACCGGTGCCGAATGCGCCGGATATCTGGGAACTCTCGCGCTTTTCGTCCTACATCCTCGGCGCCGATTCCGGCGGCCTCAAGCGCGCGCATGCGAACACGCGCAGATTGCTGGCGGACGTCGTGGAATTCGCGCGCTCGAACGGCGTTCGACGGCTCATCACGGTGTCGCCGCTCGGCGTCGAACGGCTGCTGATGCGCCTGAACGTTCACGCGCACCGTGCCGCGCCCCCGCAGATCATCGACGGAAAGCCGGTGTTCGCGTGCTGGATCGAGATCGATGAAATCACTTGCGCGTCGCTCGGCATCGAATGTTCGCGCACGCCGACCCCGAGCTGAAATCGGGCCGGCCGCGGTCCCAACGCATGCCGTCCCGCGCGACGCGGCGACGCCCTTCCTTCCCTACGATATTCGTCCCATGCAGCGAGAGACCATTCCGGCCTTCGACGGTCGGCCCCTGCGAGTGTTTCATTCGGAACGCTCGACCGGCCGACGCAACCTGATGCTCGTTTTGCCGTTCGGCGTGCGTCACGCGATGGTCGAACGACTGTGCAACGCGCTCGAGCCGCACTTCAATGTGATCACGTGGGAATCGCGGTTCGTGCTCGACCTGCAGGACGATGCGACCGACGATGCATTCGACGTCGAATACCACGTGCGCGATCTCGTGACGGTCGCCTCGCATGCGAACGACTGCGTGGGTCACGACGGCCCGATCGATGTGATCGGCTATTGCTCGGGCGCCGGCGTCGGCCTGCTGGCCGCCGCGCGCTACCCCGACAGCGTCCGCCGGCTCGCGCTGGTGTGCGGCGAATTCATGCTGAAGCCGTCGGTCTGTCCGCCGAGCAGCTTCCAGCGCGAAGTGGACGTGCTCCTGCCGGTCGCGGCGACGAGCAAGGAAATGGCCGGCATGCTGTTCGACAAGATCTCGTCCGGCCGCAGCGCGCCGCAATCCGAATTTCATTCGTTCATCTCGGTGCCGTTCTCGAGCGCGGCACACCTGCACCGCTACGGACTGAACTACGTCGCATACCGGCGCACCGACTTCCTCGGCGAAGCCGGCACCGTCACGCAGCCGACGCTCGTGATCGCGACGCGAAGCGATCGACAGGTGCTCCCGGAAAGCGCACGCATCATCGTGGCGCACCTGCCGGACGCGAGCGGCGTGCACGAATTCGACGGCGACCACTACGAGCTGTGCCGCGCGCAGCCGGCCATGACCGACACGCTGCTGCAATTCTTCGGAACGCAAGCCAACCGATCGGAGCCCGTTCAATGAACCACTCGACCCTCGACGGCCGCTTTGCCGAGCAGGTGCGCCGCACGCCGGAGCGCATCGCACTGGAGGGAACGGCGCACGCGGCGCCGCTCACCTACCGCGAACTCGACCGGTGCGCGAACCGGCTTGCCGCGGTGCTTGCGCGGCATGGCGTGACGCAGGGCGCGCCCGTGCTGCTGATGCTGCCGCGCTGCTCGAACGCCGTGATCGCGATGCTGGCGATCGTCAAGCTCGGCGCGACCTTCGTCCCGATCGATCCGAACTACCCCACTGCGGTCAAGCACGCGTACGCACGTGACAGTGCGGCGCGGCACGCGATCGCGGCCGCCGGCGACGACACGCTGCGCGAGTCGGGACTGTCGGTCATCCACGTCGCCGATCTCGCGAACGACGGATCGGCCGACGATGCCGAAGACGCCGACGCTCCGCCACCCGCCGCGTCGCACGGAGCCGACGCGCCGGCCTACGTGATGTTTACGTCGGGAAGCACCGGCAAGCCGAAAGGCGTCGTGGTGCCGCATCGCGGCGTCGTGCGGCTCGTCGATCGGCCGAACTACATCGCGATCCAGCCGGACGATGCATTCCTGCTGCTGTCCCCGATCACCTTCGATGCGTCGACGTTCGAGATCTGGGGCGCGTTGCTGAACGGCGCGCGCCTCGTGGTATACGACGGCGCCATCTTCGATCCCAATGCCGTTTCGCAGCTGATTCGCGAACAGCGCGTGAGCGTGATGTGGCTGACCGCCGCGCTGTTTCATCTCGTCGTGCGCCGCTATCCGGCCATGCTGACCGGCGTGCGTGTGCTGCTGGCGGGCGGCGACGTGCTGCATGCGGACGCGGTCAATGCCACGCTCGATGCCTTCCCCGGCATCACCGTCGTCAACGGATACGGCCCGACCGAAAACACGACGTTTACGTGCTGCCACGTGATGACGCGCGACAACCGGCCTGACGGCATCGTACCGATCGGCACGCCCGTGACCGGCACGTCGGTGCATGTCGTGCGCGGCGACGGCGATCTCGCGTCCGTTCCGGACGGGCAGGAAGGCGAGCTCTACACCGGCGGCGACGGCGTCGCGCTCGGCTATCTGAACCAACCCGACGCGACCCGCGCGGCCTTCGTGCCGGATCCGTCCGGGCCCGGCAGGCTCTACCGCACCGGCGACATCGTCCGGCGCCGTGCGGACGGCACGCTCGAATTCGTCGGTCGGCGCGATCGGCTCACGAAGATCCGCGGCTACCGCGTGAGCCTCGACGAGGTGCAGCAACTCGTCGCGCGCTTGCCGTGCGTGGAGGAATGCGTCGTGCAGGTTCGCGAAGACCCGAACGGCGAAAAGTTGCTGGTCGCCACGGTCCAGGCCAACGAACAGCACGACAACATGCCTGCGTTCATTCGCGCCGAACTGCGCAAGCTGGTGCCTGGTTTCATGATTCCCGACGCCATCGCCGTGTGCGCCGAACTACCGGTCAACGCGAACGGCAAGGTCGATCGGGTTCGACTCGCAAGTCCCATCTGAACATCCGGAGAACGTAATGACTGAAAAAACTGTTGCCATCCCCGACATGATCGCCTCGACCTGCCGGGACACGCTCGGCTTTGCCGACCTGCGCGGCGACGAGGATTTCTTCGACCGGGGCGCCAGCTCGCTGACGATCGTCGAACTGCAGATTCAGGTCGAAAACCAGCTGCAGGTGCGGGTGCCGACCAGCAAGCTGATGGCTGCGCCCACGATCGACGGCTGGGCCGGCATCTACGAAGCAGCGGCCGCCGAACTCGCGTAAGCGCGTGCGTCATTTCCCGAACACCGCTTCGTCCCTTCGAAGCGGATGCATTTAATCGATTCGACCAGGAGCACCTCCATGCAGAACTTTCGACTGACGCCCGAGGAAATCGCCACTTTTCGCGCGCAAGGCTACATCGGCCCGTTCACGCTGTATTCGCCCGAGGAAGCGCGCGAGCGCTACAGGACGATCCGCGCGCAGCTGTTCGATCGTGAATACGCGGTGTACGACCTGCCGCCGACGAGCCCGATCGCCAATTACGATCGCCACCTCGACGTCAATCTGCTGAGCGAGCATATCGGCCGGCAGGAAATCGTCCAGCGGCTGAACTCGATTCTCGGGCCCGACGTCATCTGCTGGCGTTCGGAGATGTTCCCGAAATATCCGGGCGACGAAGGGACCGACTGGCACCAGGCCGACACGTTCGCGCATGCGTCGGGCCAGCCGCAGATCGTGTGGCCGGGCGACCAGCGTTTCGGCGGCGCGATCACGGTATGGACGGCGCTGACCGACGCGACCGAGCAAAACGGCTGTCTGCGCTTCGTGCCGGGCACACATGAAGAGATGTTCTACGACGAGTCGCGGAAGATGCAGTTCGATCCGTCCAACATCAATGCCCTCGAGAAGGACGGCATCAAGCGCGGCTTCTTCGGCTACGACTATCGCAGCCTGCAGAAGGATCCGGACTGGAAGCCGGATGAGAGCAAGGCCGTGTCGATCGTGATGAAGCCCGGCCAGTTCGTGATCTTCTGGTCGACGCTGATGCACTCGTCGTTTCCGAACTCGACGGTCGACCAGACCCGGCTCGGCTACGCGAGCCGCTACGTGCCGGCCGCGGTCAAGGTCTATCCGGACACCGACACCGTCGACGAATACGGCAGCAAGATTTCGCTCGACAAGTTCGGCGTCGTGCTCGTCTCCGGCGAGGATCGATTCGGGCACAACCGCCGCGTCGAGCGCAACGCCCGCGGCGTCAGCTTCGCGCAGCAACCGTCCTACGCCTGACCGACCGCACCCGCGGCCATGAAACCGGCGAACGGCGCGATGCGCCGTTCGTCATTCGACCGGTGCCAACCCATGATCCAGCCTATCGAGATACCTCATGTCCGGCGCGTCGACCACGTCGTCGCGTCCGTCGTGGCGAGCGTCCTCGGCCGCGACGCCGTGACGCCCGACGACGACTTCTTCACGATCGGCGGCTCGTCGATTTCCGCCGCGCTGGTGAGCACCCAGCTCGAGCGGCAGCTCGGCCACGACGTGCCGGTGCGCCTGCTGTTCGAATATCCGTGTCTTCGCGTCTTCAGCGAAAAACTGCTCGAATCCATGAGCGTGGCCGCACGGTAGTCCCGGGATCACTGTCCTGAATCGCCTTCTCCTCGGAGGAATTCGCTTTGAACAAGCACTATCGCGCCGAAATCTACGATTTCGACAAGCAGGTCGAGCGCGCGGATCTCACGCTCGCCGATGCCGCATTGCTGATTCGCGATCGCAAGGCCGCCGCGGTCCTTGTCGATCTGGTCGATCCGAGCGCGCTCGACCGATGGTGGGACGATCCGGCCTTCCCGCCGGTCACGCAGCACCAGAGCTTCGCCGGCGCCGGCAAGTCGGGGCTCGCGATCGGGCCGACCCAGCGGCTCGTGAAAGAGCAGCTGATCCCCGGTCTGATCGACTACTTCTCCTATGCAGGCCGCACGAATGCGGCGCTGCGCGACACGGAATTCGTCAAACTGTGTGTCCGCGAACTCGGCGCCGGTTCGGTTCGGGTCGGCGACTGGGGCGAACTCCCGCTCGTGTCCAAACGGGAATACCAGCCCGTGCCCAACGGGCTCTACAGCGTCCCGCCGCATTGCGACGCGATCCACTTCGGGCGCGAACCGCTGAACTGGCCGATCAAGGACGGTTACGACGAAGGCTACGATCAGATCTCGCTCTTCCTGTCGGTCCAGGACGCGGAAAACAGCGCGGGCCTCGTCATGTGGGACTACCGGCCCGCGACGCGCGCCGAGCTCGACGAACTGATGAGCGAATTCGCGCAAACCCGCCGCATCGATCGGCTGGACCGCGTGCGCAGCGTCACCATCAACGGGCGGCCAGGACAACTGAACATTCTCAATACGCGCGTCATGCACGCGGTCGAGCAATGCACAACCGTGCGCCGCACGCTCGGATCGTTCCTGGTCTGGCACGACGGTCAATGGCGGATGTTTCACTGATGACGGCCATCGCTTCAACGGTGGGTAACGACGCCGCGCGCAGTCGGCTCGAGGCCGAGATCGCTGCGTTCGAACGGTTCGCCGCATCGAGCACGATCGGTCGCGCGCGCGTCGAGCGGGTCGAGCGTTTCGGCTTCGTGATTCATCCGCCCCACGCGAACACGGCGCACGAGCCGCGATTCGACCTGTTGTTCATCGCGCTGACGCACGGCAACGAATACGCGGGGCTCCCCGTGCTCAATGCGCTTTGCCGCTACGTGGAGGCCGGCGTGCTGGCACCGTCGGTGTCGATCGGCTTTCTGCTGGGAAACGTCGACGCCGCGCGGCGCGGCACGCGCTTCGTCGAACGCGACTTGAACCGCACGTTCGGCCGCACGGGGCGCGACACGGCCGACGACCGACGGGCTCGCGAGATGGAGCCGGTGATGAGGCGCGCGCGCTTCTGCGTCGACCTGCATCAGACGATCGAACCGTCGGAAGCGCCGTTCTTCGTCTTCAACTACCACCCGACCAGCCTGCAACTGGCGCACGCGATCGCACCGGACACGCCCGTCGTCACGCATTGGGGCAGGCCGTTTTCCAGCGCGTCCGCAGGCGGCTGCACGTCGGACGAATTCATCCAGCAGGGCGACGGCGTTGCGCTGAGCATCGAGCTGGGCCAGAAGGGCTTCGGCCTCTATCAGATCGCGGCGGGCGTGCGCGTGTGCCTGGACGCGATCACCACCGTCAGCGCGGTCGTCCACGGCGCTTCGCTGCCGCCCGTCGATGCGTGCGTGAATCCGATCTATACGTGGGCGCACATCGTGCCCTATCCGGACGGCGAGGTCAGGCTCGACGCAGGCTTGCGGAATTTCCAGCCGATCCGGGCCGGCGATCGTCTCGGCACGCGGGACGGCGCGCCGCTCGTCGCCGGCACGAGCGGCCTGTTGCTGTTTCCGAAATACCGGCGATCCGAATCCGAGCCGAAGCCCGCGGAGCTTTACCGTCTATTGAGGCAACCGGCATTGTCCGAACTGGGCAAGGGCGACTGCCTTATGCCGCAATCCTAATCATTCCGCATACGTGGAGGCATCATGCAGCACACTTACCCAGCTCAACTGATGCGCTTCGGCACCGCGGCGCGCGCCGAGCGCATGACCATCGCCGCGGCGGTTCAAGCGCTCGATGCGGACGAAGCCGACGCCATCGTCATGGACATCGTGCCCGACGGCGAGCGCGACGCGTGGTGGGACGACGAGGGCTTCTCGAGCTCGCCGTTTACGAAAAACGCCCACCACGCGGGTATCGTCGCCACGTCGGTGACGCTCGGCCAGCTCCAGCGCGAACAGGGGGACAAGCTCGTTTCGAAGGCGGCGGAATACTTCGGGATTGCCTGTCGCGTCAACGATGGCCTGCGTACGACCCGATTCGTTCGCCTGTTTTCGGATGCGCTGGACGCGAGGCCGCTGACGATCGGACACGACTACGAAGTCGAGTTCCTGCTGGCGACGCGCCGCGTCTACGAACCCTTCGAGGCGCCGTTCAACTTCGCGCCGCACTGCGACGACGTGAGCTACGGGCGCGACACCGCGAACTGGCCGTTGAAGCAATCGTTTCCACGGCAGCTCGGCGGGTTCCTGACCATTCAGGGCGCCGACAACGACGCGGGCATGGTGATGTGGGACAACCGACCGGAATCCCGCGCCGCACTCGATGAGATGCATGCCGAATATCGTGAAACCGGTGCGATCGCCGCGCTCGAAGGGGCCGCGAAGATCATGCTGAAGCCACAGCCCGGTCAATTGACGCTGTTCCAGAGCAAGAACCTGCATGCGATCGAGCGCTGTACGTCGACGCGACGCACGATGGGCCTGTTCCTGATCCACCAGGAAGACGGCTGGCGCATGTTCGATTGAGCGACGGCAATCGTGCTTCGTGCGCGATTCGCTCGATACGCTTCCCATCCGCCGGCCGGTTCGACGAACCTGCCGGCCTTTTTCACTTCCGGCGGCCGTGGGCGCCGGCATCTTCGACAACAGGCACACCTCCATGAACGACATCGTGCTGGCCATGCGCGCGCGTGGCATCAAGTCCTCCGCAGTGCGCGAGCTGCTGGAATTCAGCAAGAACCCCGACGTGATCTCGCTGGCCGGCGGCATTCCCGCTTCCGACCTGTTCGACATGGACGGCATCGACGACACACTCGGCGCCATCCTGCGCGACGAGCACCGCGACCTCTTCCAGTATGGCCTCACCGAAGGCGAAGCGGGCTTGCGCCAGCAGATCAGCAACTGGGCCGGCACGCTCGGCATACCGGCTTCGCCGGAATCCATGCTGATCACGTCCGGATCGCAGCAGGGGCTCGATCTCGTTGCGCGCGTGCTGTTCGATCAGGGCGATCGCGTTCTCGTCGAGCGGCCGACCTATGTCGCCGCGCTGCAGGTATTCCAGTTCATCGGCGCCCGGATCGACGGCATCAACGGCGGCCCGGACGGGCTCGATCTCGACCAGGTCGAACGCGAACTGAAGCGCGGCGGCGTCAAGGCGATCTACCTGACGCCGAATTTCGCGAATCCGACCGGCTATACGATGCCGCTCGCGCAGCGTATCCGCCTGGTCGAACTCGCGCAGCGTCACGGCTGCGCGATCATCGAGGACGACCCGTACGGCCAGTTGCGCTTCAGCGGCGCAGCGATTCCGAGCCTGCTGTCGATCGCTTCGCAGCAGCCGGGCGGCAACCGCACCGTGTGCTACCTGTCCACCTTGTCGAAGATCTTCTCGCCCGGCGTGCGCGTCGGGTGGATCGTGCCGCCCGCGGCGCTGCGGCCGCCGATGGCCGTCGCGAAGCAGGCATTCGATCTGCACACGTCGACGCTGACGCAGGACATCGTCGCGCGTTATCTCGCGTCGGGCCGCCTGGCGTCCCGCATCGACGTGCTGCGCACCGCCTATCGCAGGCGACGCGATGCGCTGACGAAGGCATTGCGCGACGCATTCGGCAACGACCTGTCGTTCAACGAACCCGAAGGCGGGATGTTCCTGTGGTGCCGCTTCGCGCGGCAAGTTCCGGCGGAAAAGGTGCTCGAAGCGGCCGTCCGCGAAAAGGTCGTGTTCGTGCCGGGCAACGCCTTCTATGCATCCGATCCGGAACGCGACACGCTGCGCGTGTCGTACTCGATGCTCGGAGAACAGAGTGCCGAAGAGGCCGCTCGGCGATTGAAGCGTGCGTGGGACACCGTCGTACGCGATTGACGAAGTCGACGCTGTCGTGACGTGGCGCGGCGCGCATCCGGATACGCTTCCCCGTGCGCGCCGCCCCGTCACTTGCCGACGATCTGCATCGCCGGGGCCGAGCGCGAATGCGCGCGCAGCGTGAGCCGCACGAGCGGCGCGGTCAGCGCCGTCGTCACCAGCGCGAATATGACTAGGATCGTATAGACGCGGGTCGGAAGTATCTGCATCTGCAGCCCGATCGACAGCACGATCAGTTCCATCAATCCGCGCGTATTCATCAACGAGCCGACCAGCATCGCATCGCGCGGCGCAAGCCCCGTCACGCGCGCACCGACGTAGCTGCCGCCGAACTTGCCCGCGAACCCGCCGGCGAGAAACACGCCGAACCACACCCATGAAGACGCATCGTCGATCACCCCGATCGACGCGTGCAACCCGGCATACGCGAAGAACACCGGCATCAGCACGAGCTTCACGAAGCCTTCCACATTCTCGCGCCATTCCACGTCCAACCCAGGCACGCGACGCAGGAACAGCGCTGCCGACAGCGCCCCGAATGCGCTATGGAAACCGATCAGCGACGTTGCGACCGCCGACGCCAGCACGAAGCAGAACAACACCGCCAGCCGGTCGCGCGTCGCGTGCGCCGTTTGCGCCAGCCGCATGAGTAGCGGGCGAACGACGAAGCGCGCAAGCAACGCACTGAGCGCAAAAAACACGAGCAAGCTGGCGAGCATGCGCGCGAAGGCCCAGCCGGGCCCGTTCGAGAGCGACGCGATCGTCGCCAGCAACATCCAGCCGAGCGCATCCGTCAGCATTGCCGCCGACATCGCGTGCCGCGCGCCGCTCATCGCGCCGAGCCGCAGATCGTCGACGATGCGCGCCATGACCGGCACCGCCGACACCGCGAGCGCGACACCGCAGAAGAGCACGTATGGCAGCCACGGTGCATCGGCCGCGAGCGTGTCCTTCGACACGATCGCGATACCCATGCCGATCGCGGCCGGTATGCACAAGCCGCCGATCGCGACGGCGACGGGCACGCGCCACCGGCCGCCGCGCAACGTGACGCCGAATTCCATGTGCAGCCCGAGCTGGAACATCAGCAACACCAGCCCGATCTCACCGACCTGCGCCATCGCCGACGGCGCGCGCGGGCCGAACAGCACGTCGTAGAAATCCGGTGCGATCGCGCCGAACAGCGAAGGGCCGAGCAGGAGCCCGGCCGCGATCTCGCCGACGACCGCGCATTGGCCTAGCCGCTCGGCAACACGGCCGCACACGTTGCAGCACGCGATCACGAGCATGAGTTGCAGCAACCAGATAGTCATGGAATGCCTCGGGAAAAATCGACTGGCGGAAACGGGGAAGCGGCGCAAAGCCGAAGTGTGGTCGAACGCCCATCGCAACGCGTGCAGTACGTACGCACACTTCGCGATGCCGTCAACCGAATCTCGGCATCGATCCTATAGCGCGGCTAAGCGTGGCGATACTGGAAGGACCTACAGGCGGCCGGCGTGCGGCGACGGCCGCATGTGAAGCACGCCCTCAAGCCGCGCGATCGGCCGCACCGGACAACCTGCCATCGCCAACGGACGGCGCGTGGAGAAAGCCGTTGCGAATGAAGTTCGCCATTTCCTCGACCAGCGGCGTCGTGCCGGACGGCGGCAGATGCAAGGTCACGGCGAAATCCGGCAACGTGGGCAAGCCCTGCGCCGGTCGCAGCGTCTGCAGATCAGAGGGGACCGTCGACGCGAGCCATGCGGTCACCGCCATGTCCATTCGGACGGTCGCCTTGGTCGCCTCGATGTCGCCGTTTTCGAACACCGTCCGCCACGCGATCTCGTGCTGCGTCAACGCGTCGAACAATGCCGGGCGAAACACGCACGCGTCGCTGACGATCGACACCGCGAGCGGCCGCTTCAGGTGCGCGTTGCCGCCGACCGCGCCGACCCACGCGAGCGGCTCGATGCGCAGGCGTTCCCCGCCCGGCTCGCTCGCCGGCTGCTCGATCACCGCGATATCGACTCTCCCATCGAGCAGCGCGGCCGACAGTTCGACCGACGCAAGATTGACGAGCACGATCTCGACGTGCGGATAGTGGTGAGCAAACGCCTTGAAAATGCCGGCGAGATAGGTGCCGACCAGATCGGACGGCGCGCCGACGCGCAGCACGCCGGCAAATACCGGCTCGCTCATGTCGTCCCAGATGCGGTCGTTGAGCCGCACGAGCTGCTCCGCCCGCTCGAGCAGACGTTCACCCGCGGCAGTGAGTTTCAGGCGCCCCTGCGAGCGATCGAACAGCCGCTGGCCAAAGCACTCCTCGAGCCGCTTGATCTGCTGGCTGATCGCGCCCTGGGTCAGGTGCAGCGCGTGCGCCGCCGCCGTCATGGTCGAACGACGCGAAACGGTGACAAAGGTGCGCAACAGACTCGTATCGAGATTGCGGGGCATGGGGAAAAAATAGAGTATTAGCAACGCTAATAGGCTCATTATAAACATTCCATACCCTAGCTTGCGAAAGACTTTTAGAGTTTGTCAGGCACCCGATCCCATTCGAGCCAAGACGGATTCCAAAGCCGCACCGCTCTTCATACGAGGTTGTCCAACCATGTCCCAGACGCTGTTCTCCCTGATCGTGTTCGTCATCGTCGCCACCATCACGCCGGGCGGCGCGACCACGCTCGCGACGGCGTCGGGCACGCAGTTCGGGTTCAGGCGCAGCGTGCCGCTGCTCGGCGGCATCGCGCTCGGCCTTGCATCGCTCGCGGCAATCTCGGCGGCCGGGCTCGCCGGGCTGCTGCACGCGGTGCCGGCGCTGCAACTGATCATGAAAGTGCTGGGCTCCGCCTACCTTCTGTGGCTCGCATGGAAAATCGCGTCGAGCGGCGCGCCCAAAAGTCACGTGAATGCCTCGCAAACGCCGACCAGCTTCCTCGGTGGCGCGCTGCTGCTGTGGCTCAATCCGAAAGGATGGACGATGGCGCTCGGCGCGGCCGCGTCGTTCGCGGCGCTGACGCCCGACCCGATGCACCTCGCCGTGATACTCGGTATCGCATTCGGCATCGCGGCGATCTTTTCCCTCGTGCTGTGGTGTACGGCCGGCGTGCTGCTCGGCCGCACGCTGCGGACCGACCGTCATTGGCGCATCGCAAACGTTACGCTGGGGCTCCTGCTCGCGCTGTCGATCGTGCCGATCTGGCTCGACTGATCGTGCAGGCATGCCGTACCGCATGAAAGAGGCAACGTGCGCGCAGCACACGAGATGCGCGTAGCCGACAAGAACAAACGGCGGTTCGTCGTACCACGCCGTCGACAACGCTCGACTACACCACGGTCGAGCGCTTCGCTGAAGATTCGACTCGACGCTTGACGGGCTATCTGCCGGCCGGACGCCGGCGGGTCGCCGCCATGCATCGACGACACAACCGGGTCTGCATCACGCACGTGCGAAGCATCCGTGCGTGCACCCGGCGAAAGCATTCGTGCAGCACTTCAGGCGCCGGGGTCAGCGCGCTTTCCAGAACAACACACACAACAGCATCCGGCCGGAACCGGGTGCATCACGTCGGTGGCACTCGAAGGGCTTCACGCTTCTTCCCCGACTGATTCAGCCAGTCGATATCGACACGCCGCGGAAACCTCCTGGATCACTGTGTTGCGCGAGGGCTCGAGCTTCCCGGCTCCATGCGCAGCGAACATGTCGTCCGCGCACGCGGCCTGGTCATCGACCGCGTGCGTTTGACACTACACGCTATTTGGAGATTGTTGTGGATGCATGGAGAGAAGACGTCATGACGACGTTGTCGCGCGCGCTGAGCTTCGACGATGTATTCGAAATCGTTGCCGCACAGGCACGCGCGCTCGATTTTGAAATGTGCGCCTATGGCGCACGCGACCCGCTACCCGTGACGCGGCCCACGTTCCGTACACGCAATACCTATCCGGAATCCTGGCAACAGCGCTACATCGAGGGAAACTATTTCGCACGCGACCCCGTCGTCCGTTACGGGCTGATCTATACGTCACCGCTTGTATGGCCCGTCGACGCATGCGCCGACGAATCATTCTGGGAGGAAGCGAAGGCGCATGGGGTTGCGCACGGCTGGTCGCAGCCCATTCGCGACAAGCACGGGCGCATCGCGATGTGGAGCGTCGCGCGCAGCGCGGACCCGATTTCGGATCTCGAACTTGCCGCCACGGAAAGCCGGCTGATCTATCTGGCGCACGCCGCTCACGCGGTGAATTCGCGCCTGGTCGACGCGCCCGCGGCCGCGATGCAAATGGGCCCGTTCACCACGCGCGAAAAGGAAGTGCTGAAATGGGCCGCTGACGGGAAGACCGCGCTGGAAATCGCTTCCATTCTTTCCATCTCGGAGCGAACCATCACCTTCCACATGCAGAACATCATGGAGAAACTCAACTCGGTCAACAAGACACAAGCGATCGTCAAGGCCGTGTTGCTCGGCATCATCTACTAATTACAGGCGGCGCGAATCGGCTTCCCGTATCGGTTGCCGGCACAACGGCATACGTGCCTGAAGCGCGTGCATGCACGCCGCAGGTCCAGCCGCATGCGGAACCCGTCCGCCGCCCCGGTGTCCGGCGTCATGCCGGCGCCGGCCATGCCGAACGCTTGCGCGCCGTGCTCCGCATCGACGATTCGACCAGCCGTCACAGTCCATCACGCACGTGATCGAGCAGCGCCTGCAGCGGATGACGCACTTGCCGCGCGGACATGCGCTTCACCTGGCTGCGACACGAATAGCCGGTCGCCAGCGCTTCGCCCTGCGCTTGCGGCGCATCGACATGCGCGGCCCACGATTGTGCATAGATTGTCTTCGATGTGTGCAGGTTGCGCGCCTCGTGCCCGTAAGTTCCCGACATCCCGCAGCATCCGGTCGCTTGAACCGCCAGGCGCAACCCGCGGCGCGCGAATACCTGCGCCCACTGCTTGCCACTGTCCGGCGCGTTGGTCTTCTCCGTGCAATGCGGCAGCAACCGGTACGCGGCCGAAGGGTCGGCGGCGCCCGCGCTGGCTTCCGGCAGCGCGTGCAGCAGCCACTCCTGCGGCAGCGCGACCTTCGGCACGTCGGCCAGCCCCGTCACCTTCAGGTATTCCTGCCGATAGGTGAGCGTCATCGCCGGATCGAGGCCGACGAGCGCGACACCCGAGCGCGCGAGCGCGGCCAGTTGCGTCGCGTTGCGAATCGCCGCCTTCTCGAACGCGCGGAGAAAGCCCTGCACATGCAGCGCCTTGCCGTTCGGCGCGAGCGGCGCGAGCCACACCTGGAAGCCGATGCGCGCGGCCAGCTCGATCAGCGTCGCCAGCTGCTCGGTATCGAAATAGCGCGTGAACGTGTCCTGCACGATGACGACGCTGCGCGCGCGCTGCGCGTCGTTCAGCCCGGCGAGCGCGTGCGGATCGGCAGGCCGCACGTTCCACTGCCGGATCACGGCCGCGAGATCGAAGCGGCTCAGGAGCGGGCTGTCGACCATGCCGACGTGCCGCTCGAGCAGCGTGCGCACCCAGCCGGCGCGCATCAGCCCGTTGTACAGCGCCGGCACGCGCGCCATCCACGGCATCGTGAATTCGAGCGAGCCGATCAGGTAGTCGCGCACCGGCCGCAGGTAGCGCTGGTGATACAGCTCGAGAAAGCGCGAGCGGAACTCGGGCACGTTGACCTTGACCGGACACTGTCCCGCGCACGATTTGCACGCGAGGCAGCCGGCCATCGCGTCATACACCTCGTGCGAGAAGTCGGCGTCACCGTTGCGCGCGGCGCGGCTGTTGCGCCAGCGCACCGCGAGACCGCGCAGGAACGGCTGCCGCGCACGCGCCGCCGCGACGACGTCGATGCCGGCCTGTCCTTGCAGGCGCAACCATTCGCGCATCAGCGACGCGCGCCCCTTCGGCGACTGCACCCGTTCGCGCGTCGCCTTCCACGACGGGCACATCGCGTCGTCCGGATCGAAGTTGTAGCACGCACCGTTGCCGTTGCAGTGCATCGCGGTGCCGTAGCTCTGCCATACGCGCTCGTCGATCTGCCGGTCGTGGTCGCCGCGCGTGGGCACCTCGTCGATCTTCAGCAGCCGCAGCGTGTGGTCCGGCGGCGTCGCGATCTTGCCCGGGTTGAACTGGTTGTGCGGATCGAACGCGGCCTTCAGTTGCTGCAGCGACGGATACAGCTCGCCGAAGAACGCCGGTGCATATTCGGAGCGCACGCCCTTGCCATGCTCTCCCCATAACAGGCCACCATGCCGCTGCGTGAGTTCGGCCACCGCGTCCGACACAGGCCGCACCAGCGCGGCCTGCTTCGGGTCCTTCATGTCGAGCGCCGGGCGCACGTGCAGCACGCCCGCGTCGACGTGGCCGAACATCCCGTACTGCAGCCCGTGGCCGTCGAGCAACGCGCGGAATTCGGCGATGTACGCGGCCAGGTTCTCGGGCGGCACCGCGGTGTCCTCGACGAACGGCTGCGGGCGCGCCTCGCCCTGCACGTTGCCGAGCAGGCCGACCGCGCGCTTGCGCATCGCGTACACGCGCTTGACCGCCTCTTCACCGGTCGCGAGCGTGTGGCCCAGGCGTTCGACGCTCGTATCGGTGCGCAGATGCTCGACGAACGCACGCACGCGCGCATCGACGTCCTGCGCATCGTCGCCGCTGAATTCGATCAGGTTGATGCCGAGCGTCGGACGCGCTTCGTCCTGCGGGAAATACTCGGCCACGCTGCTCCACACGAAATCCTTCATCGCGAGCATCAGCACCTTCGAGTCGACCGTCTCGATCGACAGCGGCTTGAGCGCGAGCAGCGCGCGCGCATCGCGCAGCGCGTCCATGAAGCCGGCGTAGCGCACGTTCACCAGCACCGACACCTTCGGGATCGGCAGCACGTTCAGCTTCGCCTCGACGACGAAGCCGAGCGAGCCTTCGGCGCCGCACAGCACGCTGTTCAGGTTGAAGCGGCCGTCCGGTTCCCGCAGGTGCGCGAGATCGTAGCCGGTCAGGCAGCGATTGAGCTTCGGAAATTTCGCGTCGATCAGCGCGGCTTTTTCGTCGCTGATGCGGCGTGCGGTGCGATAGACCTTGCCGACCCGGTCCTGCCGCGCGCAGCGGCGTTCCAGCTCGTCGTCCGCGAGCGCGTCGCTGTGCAGCTGCTCGCCGCCCATCAGCACGAAGTCGAGCGCGAGCACGTGGTCGCGCGTCTTGCCGTACGTGCAGCTGCCTTGCCCGCTCGCATCGGTGTTGATCATCCCGCCGACCGTCGCGCGGTTCGACGTCGACAGCTCCGGCGCGAAAAAGAGGCCATGCGGCTTCAGCGCGGCATTGAGCTGGTCCTTGACGACGCCTGCCTGCACGCGCACCCAGCGCTCGTCGGCATTGATTTCGAGGATCCGGTTCATGTTGCGCGACAGGTCCACGACCACGCCGTCGGTCAGCGACTGCCCGTTGGTGCCGGTGCCGCCGCCGCGCGCCGCCACTGCGACGTCGCGGTGCGCCGGGTCGGCCAGCAGCCGCGCGACGAGCCGCACGTCCTCCGCATGCGCGGGACAGATCACCGCCTGCGGCAGACGCTGATAGATCGAGTTGTCGGTCGCCTGCACGGTCCGGTTCGCATGGTCCGCACGGATTTCGCCGGCGAATCCGGCGGCCTGGAGGGCGGCGAGAAAGTCGCGGTAACGGCCCTCGGGCGGGCTGACGGGACGGGGCAACGGAGCGATCGACATGGGATGAAAGCGCGAGATGGATGAGGCCGGCGCGCGGTCTCGATCAGAAACATGAGTTTTGAGCAAGGTTCCACGCCACGCGGAAATCCAGTATCTTGCGAATCATCGCGAGAAACAAACGAATTCTCCCCCGGCAAAACTTGCATAAAACTCATGAATTACCGCCGCCTGACCCCGTCCATGTCGCTGTTGCTGGTGTTCGAGGCCGCCGCGCGCCACGAAAGCTACACGCGCGCGGCCGACGAGCTGTCGCTAAGCCAGAGCGCGATCAGCCGGCAGGTGCAAACGCTCGAGGATCAGCTCGGCGTGACGCTGTTCCGGCGTGAGGGCCGCTCCGTGAAGCTGACGGAAGTCGGGCGGCGCTACTTCGTCGAGCTGAGCGGCGCGCTCGGGCGCATCCGCGGCGCGACGCTGCAGGCGATGTCGCACCAGGCCGGCGCCGGCACGCTGCGGCTCGCGACGCTGCCGACCTTCGGCTCGAAATGGCTGCTGCCGCACCTGCACGACTTCTATGCCGCGCATCCGGGCGTGACCGTGCACCTGCATTCGCGGATCGGCGGCATCGACTTCCATACCGACGATCTCGACGCGGCCATCACCGTCGGCGCGGGCGACTGGCCCGGCCTGCACGCGCACCGGCTGTACAACGAGTTCCTGATCGCGATCGCGAGCCCCGACGCGGCCGGGCGCCGCAAGGCCGGCCAGCGCACGCCGGCATGGGCGGTCGGGCAGACGCTGCTCGGCGTGACGAGCAATCAGCACGCGTGGGCGGAATGGTTCTCGCACTTCGGCCTCGATCATCGCGAGATGCGGATCGGCCCGAGCTTCGAGCTGACGTCGCATCTGATCCAGGCCGTGCGGGCCGGCATGGGGATCGGCCTCGTGCCGAAGGTGCTGGTCGAAGACGAACTGAGCCGCAACGAGCTCGTGTCGATCGGCGACGCGATCACCAGCCAGCGCAGCTACTACCTCGTGTACCCGCCGGAAAACGACACGCTGCCGTCGCTGGTGGCGTTTCGGGAGTGGTTGCTGAAATCGTGCTGACGCGTCGGCAGACGAACCGCGCGATCACGTGCGCCACTCATCGAGAATCTGCTCCGCCAGGTAGTCGCAAGGCGGCCGAGCGGACTTGGCGCTGCGCGCCAGCACGACCTCGAGTTCGCCGAGCGGCGGCAGCCCGTGGCTTTCCGACAGCTGCACGAGATGATCGGGAATGCAGCAGCGCGCGAGCGGCGCAACGGCGAGACCGGCCTCGACCATGCTCAGCAGCCCGAGGTGGCTCGGGCTTTCGTATGACATCCGGTACGGGATCTTCCGCCGGTTCAGCGCCTTGACCGCGTGATCGCGCGCCATGCTGCCGCCGTGCGTGAAGAACGCCACCGGCAGCGGCCGCTCCTCCCACACGTTCCGCTTGGGTGAGCCGACCCAGACGAGCGGCTCCATCCGGATCAGCTCGCCGGTCACGCCCTTGATGCGCGTGAGGCACGCGAGGTCGACCGTGTTGTCCTTCAGCATCGGCACGAGCGCGCTGCTCGGCTGGCCGATCACACGCACTTCGACGCGTGGATGCATCGCCGCGAACTTGCCGAGCACCTGCGGCAGCAGCGACGAGATGTAGTCGTCGGGCACGCCGATCGTCACGCGACCGCGGATCTCCGGCCGCACGACCGATGCCCACGCCTCGTCGCGCATCGCCAGCATCCGACGGCCGTAGTCGGCGAGCGTGCGGCCGTCGTCGGTGGCCGTGACGTTGCGCGTGTCGCGGATGAACAGCGGCTTGCCGAGCGCATCCTCCAGCGCCTTGATCTGCATGCTCACCGCCGACGGCGACCGGTGCACGGCCTGCGCGCCCTGCGCGAACGATCCGGATTCCGCGACGGCCACCACCATCGCGAGTACATCGAGGTCGAGCTTTTTCATGTCGATTCAGAAAAACTGATCAATCGATTCAGTTTATCCCGTTTTACTGTCTCCCTCCATGATCGGACAATGAATTCCGTCAGCACTCATTCGATGCAGGAAGCGAACAACATGCATACGTCCGGATCGCTCTACGGGTTTCTCGTCATCGGCGGCATGCTCGCGGTCACGCCGGGGCCGAACATGGTCTACGTGATGTCGCGCTCGATCGCACAGGGGCGTGCGGCCGGGCTCATTTCGCTCGCCGGCGTGATGATCGGCTACCTGTTCTACATGTTCGGCGCGGCGTTCGGCATCACGACGCTGTTCATGAGCGTGCCCTATGCGGGCACCATGCTCGGCGTGGTGGGCGCCGCCTATCTGCTCTACCTCGCATGGCAGGCCGTGCGGCCCGGCGGCCGCTCGCCGTTCGAGGTGCGGACGCTGCCGAACGAGCAGCCGCTGCGACTGCTCGCGATGGGCGCGACCACCAGCGTGCTGAATCCGAAACTCGCGATGCTGTTCGTGTCGCTGCTGCCGCAGTTCATCGACTACCGGCAGGGCAGCGTGTTCGGCCAGTCGCTGTTTCTCGGTTCGTTGTTGATCGCGGTGTTCGCTTCCGCGAACGGGCTGGTCGCGATCTGCTCGAGCAGCATCGCGACGTTCCTGCGCGGGCGTCCGGCGCTGCTGCTTGCGCAGCGCTGGGCGATGGGCCTTATCCTCGGCGGTCTCGGCGTGCAGATGCTCGTCGACGCGTCGAGAATGGCGGATGTCGCGTAACGCGCTGGGCGGGTCGCGGACCGGGTGAAGCGCCGGCCCGCACGCGCCGCCCTTCGTGCGGCAGCGCTCATCAATGGCCGCGACACGCATCGCCGGCCATCGCATTCACTCGATCGGGCAGTCTCGGGCGATCGCAACCCTCTGCCGCACATCCGCGCGCATCACGCGGCCACCGCCTGCCGCCGCGCCTCGAGTTCGCGCACGAGCGGCAGCACGCGCTGACCGAAGTACTCGACTTCCTCGATGAAATGCAGGAACCCGGCGAGCACGAGATCGACGCCGATCGCCTTCAGCGCGACGATCCGCTCGGCGATCTGCCGCGGCGTGCCGATCAGGTTCGTGCGGAAGCCGTCGTTGTACTGCACGAGATCCTCGAACGTCGACTTCGCCCAGTTGCCCTCGCCTTCCGGCGATGCGCTGCCGGCCTGTTTCACCGCATCGCCGAACGCGTGCACGGCCTCGACGTGCGCGTGCCGGACGATGTCGTCGAGCACGGCCCGCGCCTCTTCCTCGGTGTCGCGCGCGATCACGAACGCATTGACGCCGATCCGCACGCGATGGTTGTTCGCGGCTGCCTTTGCGCGAATGTCGTCGATCTGCGCCTTCAGGTTCTCCGGCGTATTGCCGTTCGTGAAGTACCAGTCCGACACGCTCGCCGCATTGTCGCGCGCCGCGCGCGAGCTGCCGCCCTGGAAAATTTCCGGATGCGGCTTCTGCACGGGTTTCGGGCTCAGCGTGTAGTCGTTGAAGCGGTAGAAGTCGCCCTTGAACGTGAAGTTGTCCTGCGTCCAGATGCCCTTCAGCGCCTGGATGAACTCCTTCGAGCGCCGATAGCGTTCGTCATGCTCGAGCCACGGCTCGCCGATCGCGGTGAATTCACCCTTGAACCAGCCGCTGACGACGTTGATCGCGATGCGTCCGTTCGAGATGTGGTCGATCGTCGCGAGCTGTTTCGCGACCACGGCCGGATGCCACGGCCCCGGCAGGATCGCGGCGAGCACCTTGAGCTTCGTCGTCGCATGCAGCAGCGCCTGGCTGAACGAGACCGATTCGTGCTGGTATTCGGCGCCGTAGCCGGCCGTGAAGCGGATCTGGCTCAGCGCGTAGTCGAAGCCGGCCGCCTCGGCCGTGCGCGCGAGCTTCTGGTTGTATTCGAGACTCCAGTCGGTACGCTGCTCGATCGTGCTGACGACGAGGCCGCCGCTGACGTTCGGCACCCAGTACGCGAATTTGACGCCGTCTGCCGAGGGTTCGTGAATGCTCATGAAAGGTCCTGATGGAAGGGGAAAACGGCTTACGCAGCCACGGCGGCCAGTGCGCGCGGCCGCAGTTGCGGCACCGCACGGTCCACTGCGAGCGCGATACGGGCGCGCAGCGCGGGGTTCGCGATCTCGTAGCCGTCGAAATCGCTTTCGGCCGCGTACACGCCGATCGGCAGCGTGCGCGCCTGGAAGAAGCTGAACAGCGGCCGCAGCTGGTGATCGATCACCAGCGCGTGGCGCTCGCTGCCGCCGGTCGCCGCGAGCAGCACCGGCACATCGATCAGCGATTCGTGATGCACGAGGTCGAACAGGTGCTTGAAGAGGCCGGTGTACGACGCGCGATACACGGGGCTCGCGACGATGAGCGCATCGGCCGTCTCGATCGCGCGGATCAGTGCGTCGAGATCGGGTGGCACCTGCGCGCGCGTCAGCGCGCCGGCCAGCCGGTTGCCGATCTCGCCGAGTTCGATCAGCCGCGTGTCGATCGGCAACGCGTCGCCGAGCGCGGCAACGATCGCGTTCGTCAGGGCCAGCGTGCGTGACGGCCGTTGCAGCCCGCCCGACAGGGCGACTACGTTGAGGGTGTTGCTCATGCCATGCGTTCCCGTTGTCGAGCTGCGCGTGGTCGCGCCGATACGGTGCCAGGGTCGCAAGGAGCGTGCCATTGTCGACGGCTACGCGATCGTCCGATCATCTGCGTCACGAAACTTTCTTCGATCGCCCGCCGGGTATGGGTTCCGCGGCCAATTGGGCGGCCGTGGCAAGCGTTCCAGGAAACGCCTCACATCGATATTCCACAGCGAGATGAACCGGCGGAAACAGCGTTGCTGACGCGCTGCTGCTCAATCAGCAGTTTTGCGTGCGGCACTGGTCCGATCGCGACGGTCACGCACCGTCGCATCGAACACGATGACGTCGAATCCGCTGTCGCGGCAGCGCGCTCGCGCGTCGTTGCATCCTGCGCAGCAATGCTGCTTTCGTTATCAGAAATCGATGCTTCCCGCGCGGCGCAAAACACGGAACACTCTGCTGACCACGCAGCAACCGGACCGCGGCGCCCGTCGGCGCGGGTTCGCCCGTTCGAACGACTCACGCCTTCATCGCCATGACCTCCCTGTTTGCCACGCCGCGTCCGGTCAATCTTCGTATCGTCACCGCTCGGCCGGACGAATCGCGCACGCGCTCGCGCGGCGCGCCCGTTCTCACCGGCCCGGCACATCACGCGGCGGATCGCGCCCGTGCGCACGTGTTCGTCGATCCGCGTTCGCTCGCGCTGCTCGAACGCGTGCGGCGCGTCGCGCCGAGCGACGCGAACGTGCTGATCGCCGGCGAGACCGGCACCGGCAAGGAACTGATCGCACGCCGCGTGCACGACGTCAGCCCTCGCGGCAACGGGCCGTTCGTCGCGGTGAACTGCGGCGCGCTATCCGACACGCTCGTCGACAGCGAACTGTTCGGTCACGAGAAAGGCGCATTCACGGGCGCGGTCGGCGCGAAGCCCGGCTGGTTCGAAGCCGCGAACGGCGGCACGCTGTTTCTCGACGAGATCGGCGACCTGCCGCTGTCGATGCAGGTCAAGCTGCTGCGCGTGCTGCAGGAGCGCGAGGTCGTGCGGCTCGGCTCTCGCACGAGCATACCGATCGACGTGCGCGTGGTGGCCGCGACCAACGTCGACCTGGAGCAGGCGGTGGCGGCCGGACGGTTTCGCGGCGACCTGTTCTACCGGCTCAACGTCGTGCGACTCGACGTACCGACGTTGCGCGAACGTCCCGGCGACATCCTGCCGCTTGCGCGCCACTTCCTCGACACATACCGAGCCCGCCTCGGCCACGGGCCGCGCAGCATCGATCCGCGCGCGGCGCGCCGGCTCGAAGCGCATCCGTGGCCCGGCAATATCCGCGAACTGGAGAACGTGATGCATCATGCGGTGCTGGTGAGCCGCCACGATGCGTTGCAGGACACCGACCTGAACCTGTCGTCGGCGTGCGCACCAGCCACGGGCGCGCGGGAAGCGGCGAGCCATGCGCCTGCTCAGGAAGCGCTCGAACTGGCGCTGTGCGCGCTGTTCGACGACGCGCACGAGAACCTGTTCGAGCGTATCGAGGACACCGTGATGCGCGTGGCGTTCGACTTCAGCCACCGCAACCAGATCCAGGCCGCGCGACTGCTCGGCATCAGCCGCAATGTGCTGCGTGCGCGGCTGATTCGCGCGAAGGTGATCGCGGCGACCAAGTAAGAGGAAGCGCGCGGCGACCCGCAGTGCCGCGCTTTCGCGATGCGGGTAGTGCTCTCGTCGAGCCCGACACGATCCCTCCTGCGTCGTCGACCGACGCAAGCGAGGCGGCACACGCGAAGCCGCCACGGCGAGCGGCGGTCAGCGAACCGAACGATGTCGCGCCGACGCGATGCGGTCATGAGCAGCGATCGGAGTGTCGGATGAGCACTGGGGTGGGCACGCGTTGCGTCGCGAGTCTGGGCAGGTTCCGTGTTAAATGCAGCGAGAACTCGAGTGCTTCATTCGTTACTGCCGGTTCTCGCCATTTCATTGCTCGCTCAAACGTTCCCAGACGCGACGTATGTGGTTTTCACGGTCGTATAAAACTCGCGCGCATAGGTTCCCTGTTCCCGCGGACCATGGCTCGAACCTTTGCGACCACCGAATGGAACGTGATAATCGACCCCGGCCGTCGCGGTGTTGACCATCACCATGCCGGCCTGCACGTGGCGCTTGAAGTGGCTCGCATGTGCCAGCGACGTGGTGCAGATGCCGGCGGAAAGGCCGAATGGCGAGTCGTTGGCTACGGCAAGCGCTTCGTTGTAGTCCGCGACTCGGATGACGGAAGCGACGGGACCGAACACTTCCTCCCTGTTAATCGTCATTGCCGAGGTCGTGTTGGTCACCAGAGCCGGTGCCAGGAAAAATCCTTCGGTTACCGAGGTAACTCGTCCGCCACCAAACACCGAACCGCCTTCGGCGCGTGCGAGTTCGATATAACGTTCGTCCTGTTCCAGCTGTTTGGCATCGACAACGGGACCGATCTGCGTCGACGCATCCAGCGCGTTTCCAATCTTGAGACTGCGCATGCGTGCCTGCATGGCCCCGACAAAACGGTCGTAGATGCCGCTTGTCACGATCAGGCGGCTAGATGCGGTACAACGCTGGCCGGTGGAGAAGAAGGCGCCGTTGATGCATGCCTCGACCGCGACCTCCAGATCGGCATCGTCGAGCACGACCATTGGGTTCTTGCCACCCATTTCGAGCTGGAATTTCTTTCCGTTGGCGACGCATTTCGCGGCGATCGCTTGGCCGGTCCCAACCGAGCCGGTGAAGCTGATGGCATCCACGTCGGCTGACTTGACGAGTGTTTCGCCGACGATCGAACCCTTACCCATGACCAGATTGATGACTCCGGCCGGGGCGCCGGCTTCGGCGATGATCTTGACGAGCTCCCATACGCTGCCCGGCACGAGTTCCGCCGGCTTGATGACCACGCAGTTTCCATAAGCGAGCGCCGGCGCGATCTTCCACGCGGGAATAGCGATCGGGAAGTTCCACGGCGTAATCAGGCCGATGACGCCCAGCGGTTCGCGTGTGACTTCTACGGTTAGTCCCGGGCGAACGGACGGCACAATCTCGCCGCCGACCCGCAATGCCTCGCCCGCGAAGAATTTGAAAATCTGTCCGGCGCGCCCCACTTCGCCGACTGCTTCGGCGAGCGTTTTCCCTTCTTCGCGTGCCAGCAGCTTGCCGAGCTCGTTTTTGCGCGCAAGGATGATGCTGCCCACCTGGTCGAGCAAGTCAAAGCGCTGTTGCGGGGTGCTGAGCGACCACGTGCGAAAGGCCGAGCGCGCAGACGCGATTGCTTTCTGTGTCTGATCTGCGCTGGCCCGTGCGAAATGGCCGATCACGTCGCTCGTGTCCGAAGGGTTCACATTAGGAGCGGAGTCGTTGCCATCGACCCATTCGCCGCCAATGAAGTTCTTGAATTGCGTCATCGTAAATCCGTCAATGAGTAAGTACGTGTTTGATCAGCCCGGGTTCAGCAGCGAGCGCTTGGCGAGGTTGGCGTACAGCGCACGCACGCCGAATGTCCATGGAGCGATTTCGGTCGACAGCCGCACGGTGTTGACGAGAGCGCCAAGCGAAGGAGCGCTGATCGTGACGCGGTCCCCGAGGTGATGCGTGAAGCCGCCACCCGGCGCATCGCGATCCTCGACCGGAGAGAACATCGTGCCGAGGAACAACATGAAACCATCGGGATACTGATGATGCTTGCCCCAGGTCTGATTCACCAGGTCAAGAGGGTCACGGCTGATCTCCCGCATATGGCTGATGCCCTCGAGCAGGAAGCCGTCGTCGGTACCTTCGACGCGCAGCGAAACACTCGTTTCTCGAATCGTGTCCAGCGTGAACCGTTCGTCGAACAGGCGGATAAACGGACCGATCGCGCATGAGCCGTTGTTGTCCTTGCATTTGCCTAGCAGCAGCGCGGACCGGCCCTCGATGTCGCGCAGATTGACGTCGTTACCCAGTGTGGCGCCCACCACCTCGCCTTTGCTGTTGACTGCCAGGACGATCTCCGGCTCGGGGTTATTCCACTTCGAAGCTGCCAGCAAGCCGATATCGGCGCCGAGTCCAACCGAAGACATGGGCTGCGACTTCGAAAATACCTCGGCGTCGGGGCCGATCCCGACTTCCATGTACTGCGACCATGCACCGCGTCGCTGCAGTTCTTCCTTCAGCGTCACGGCAGCTTCGGAGCCTGGCCTGATCTTCGAAAGATCGGTGCCGATCAGGCGCGTGATCGCAGCGCGCACTTCCTCAGCCTTCGCAGGGTCGCCGCCTGCCTGCTCTTCAATGACGCGTTCAAGAAGGCTCACGGCAAACGTCACGCCACAGGCTTTGATGGCTTGCAGATCGCAGGGAGCCAGGAGGTAGGGTTGATCCGCTTTTCGCTGTGCGTCGACTGTGGCTTCGATCAGATTGCCGACATGACCCAGAGGTTCGCTGGAACCCTGCCGGACGCATTCGACCAGATCCTCGCGTTCGAAAAGGTCGGACACGGTCGGTGCGATGCGGGAGATATCGAATACTTCCCCGCCGCTAACGGCAACGACGCACGGGCCCGCGCCGTTTTTCGTTTGACGCCACACGCGGCCAACGAGCAGGGCATCGTCGAGATCGTCAGGAAGATGGCTGGAATATGAGGTCATGGAAGAATCCAATGTGCATTGAAAGTTCTGGCGACCGTAGTCGAAACTGGGATAAAACTCTGAGCTAGAAGCCGTGGAAGATAGGTGCGCTCATATGGAGCGTCGCGTCTTCGCGGTTGCAAGAAATCGAATTCGTCTACTGGCTCTTCGCTTTACATTTGGAGTACTAATGCAACACCGAAAAGCGACACGTCCAACTGAAATCGAACAACTCGAACTGCAGATTTCCCTACTTAATTCGATAGATTGATTGCAGGATCAGCTCCCCATGGTGTGCCGATCGGAAACGGTCCATCGGCGCGTGGAGCTCGGCTGTCTCGTCCTTTTTGCATTGCAGCTTTCTGACTAGGAAGCGGCTTCCAGATCAAGGGGTACTCCCCCCTGTCGAGCCGAGGCGTATGCCGCGTCCATGACTTGCATCATCAGCTCCGCATCGCGCAACGATGCAATCGGCTTTGCGCCAGTCTGGCTTTCAGCGAGCACTCGCTTGACAAATAACGGGTAGTAGACGTCAGTCTCAAGCTGGAGGCGACGGCTTCGCGTGCCGATAGATAGATTTGCCCTGTCTCGGATCTCAATTCGGTCCAAGCCAGATTTCGCGTACATGCGGTCCGAAGCAAGAGTAAAGGAGAATTCGCGCTGCTCGTCGGCGGTGCTGGGAAAACTGTATCCAGTCTCTATTGAGCCGATCACGCCGTCGTCGGTCTGCATGGTCAAAATAGAGTAGTCCTCAACGGCACCTCGATGCGTTCTTGAATTCATGACGGCGGAGACACGGGCGATTTCTTTGCCGGTGAGCAATCGGAACAGGTCGATGAAGTGAGTAGCCACATTGATCGTGCATCCACCGCCGGAATACAGGGGATCGAGTGCCCAGCCGGAACCTGCGGCTTCATAGCGACTGGGCGGGCCCACAATGAAGCGGAACGACATGTAGTTGAAGTCCGATGGAATGCGCCCCTCGGCGTCTTCGAGCGAGCGAAGCAATTCGCTCATTCGGAAGATCAACGGCACCGCGCAATAAAGATTGGCTTTCTCGGTCAGTGTGCGAAGTCGGGTAACTTGCGCCATATTCACGCCGCACGGCTTTTCCAGTGCGAACGGAATGTTCCGCGCGATCACCGCCTCAGCGAGCGCCGGCATTTCAGAATGCCGACCGAATACAAAAGCGAAATCGACCTGCTCGCGCTCCAGCAACTCATAGGACGACGAGTACAACTTGCTCCCGAATCGGGTGGCGATCGCTTCGCCTTTCACATGTTCCGCATCCGACACGGCAACGACCTTGATTCCTGGCGCTTCAAGCGCATCAAGGTAGAGCGGGATATGCCAATGGCTGGCCTCCAGCAAGGCTACTCGCATATATATTCTCCTTTGAAATGGTTCCGACTCTGTTCGACCCAACAACCAGCTGACGATGAACATTGCTGGTGACGCTTTCGGCAATGTGTAGCACGGCGGTCGCGCGCTGTCGCCGTACTCAGCGCTCATCGCATGCCGTCTCCCGGCGCTGGGCGGCCATCAGGGCGGTAGTCGAATCCAAGAAAGCGCAGTGCGTACAGCGCCTGCCCTTGATGCATCGGACCGCCGTCCTGAGTACGGCACCCGCGCGCGTGCGCCGCCCGACGAAGCGGCGTCGGCTCCACCGCATTCACAATGTCGACGACGATGGCGCCGGGCGCGAGCCGCTCCGGATCAACGGGCATCGGATCGTTCGCTTTCATGCCAAGCGGCGTGGCGTTAATTACGACCTCAAACCCGTGCGGATCGGGTGGCCCCGGGCGTGTATTGCAGCCCGTTTCAGCAGCAACAGATGCCGCCAGTTCGTCGGACCGGTCCTCATCGACATCCGATATGATCAGTCTGCTAGCGCCTGCGGATGCGATTGCAAATGCGATAGCTCTTCCTGCCCCCCCGGCGCCGACAAGAAGCACTGACTTATTCGCCGGATGGTTGCCTTCCCACTGCATCCCAAGAACGCAGCCGACGCCATCAGATATTGCGCCGACCCAGCGTCCATCTGCTTCGCAGCGGATGACGTTCACCGCGCCGACCTGGCGCGCAGTCGAATCCAGCTCGTCGACATGCGCGAGCATCCGTTGCTTGTGAGGCATCGTGACCAGCAGACCAGACAGATTGCTCATCGCACGTGCACCGGTGACGAAGGCCGGCAGGTTGTCTGCCTTGACCCAGAAAGGAACGCAAGCCGCGTCGGCGCACTGCTCGATAAACAGCCGGTTCAGCAGTTGTGGCGACTTCGCCGCGCTCAGTGGGTCGCCTACTAGTCCATAGAGTCGCGTTGTGCCCGAGATATGTGATTGCATTGCGGCCTTACGTCAAGTGTGAAAACGAAGTCAATTCCAGCATGTCCGCGACGGCGCACAGCGCCGAAGTCCGTATGCTTGCCATGTTCTGCCTGCGGTACCAAAAACACAGCGTACCCGGCAAGCAGATGAGCTCATTGGCGGCCAACGACCATTACGTCGAGACCGACGTCCGTTACTTCCACGGTTCCGGCGGCTCAGCGAGATCCCACGTGCCGAAGACGGCCGGCTCGTTGATCTCGATTACTTCGAGGTCGTCCGAGCGCCACATCACGTTGTGCGGAACGCCGGCGGGCTGAGACAGACCGTCACCGGCACTGAGCGTGACGTCTCCCTCGACCCCGGCGAATCGGAATGTGACCGATCCGCGCAGCACATACAGGTAGTGTCCGGTCATGTCATGCCAGTGCCAGCCGGTGGGCTCCGTGAACGGCTTAAGCGCGCGAATATGCTTCGCTCCGATGCGACCGTTGGTTGCAGTGGCGAGCCCAAGGTCGCGATATTCAGAGTCTGCGCGCAGCCCGTCCTTGTTCCAGGGTGTGTCCGACGCGCTGGTCCGCGCAAACGCACTTAGGGACTGCGCGAGTTGTCGCGGGCCGTCGTAACGCGGCGTGCCTTTGTTATGCATGTGCCTATTTCCTCCATTGCTTCATGTGCTTCAAATCGCTGAGGCGGCTAGTTGATGAGCACATCGCCCCAGCGTGACTGGCGCCACACGGCGCTCACGCGGAGTACTACGACGCAGGGGGCTAAGGTCGGAGTTCATTAGCAAGCTCCCGTGCATCGGCATCCTTCATGGTGCCGGCCATCGCTTCATTGCGCAGGCGTTCATATTCCGCTTTGGGTACAGGAGTCGCGTTGCGGTCGCCAAGATCGTCAAGGCGGATACGGTACGTTTCCCGAGTGGTGAACGCGGCAAACGCGGCAACCAGACAAATTCCAAAAGTGAGAAAGCCGATCTTCAACGGAATGTTGGTGGACCCTGGGGGCGCGACTGCGACGAAAAGCGACGGCAGCAACGCACACAAAGTCGTCCCTACGTTTTGTCCGATCGCCATGCCGGTCACACGCACGCGCGTGCGGAACAGTTCTGGAAAGAGACTCGGGAACACGCCGTTGAACCCCTGGTAAGCGACGCCCCACATGAGCAACGAGAAGACCAGTGAAAGCCAGATACTGTGGATGCTGATCGCGTACAGGTAGCCGAAAGCGAAAATCCCGGAGCTGACAACTCCGACGATGACGGGGGGCCGGCGACCGATCTTGTCCGAAAGGTTGCCGACGAGCGGGATCAGTATGACGGAGCAAAGGTTGCCGAGGACCGGCACCCACAGAAAAACGGCGGCAGGAAAACCAATACCGTACGCCGGCTGGACTGCATAGGTCGCGCCGAACACACTCGCCAGGAGCGCGGTGACCGCGGCAAGTGCCATGCCGACCACGCGCAAGACGTCGCTCCAGCTCTCGCGCAGGACTTCGATGACCGGAGAGGAAGGAATTTCTCCGTGCGCCTGTTCTGCAGAAAAGGCAGGGGTCTCGTCGACTTGGCGGCGAATGATGTAACCCGCGATGATCACGACGATGCTCAGCAGGAACGGAATACGCCAACCCCAGGACACGAACTGATCCTTCGGCATGAAGTGGGCGAGCGGCAAGAAGACACCTGCCGCGAGCAGTTGCCCTGCCTGCACGCCTTGGAGGGTAAAGCTCGCAAAGTATCCACGCCGTCCGAACGGCGCATGTTCGAGAATCATCGAGCTGGCGCCGGACATCTCTCCCGCGACCGCGAATCCCTGAACGAGCCGCAGGATGACGAGCAGCACCGGCGCCCAGATGCCGATCTGCTTGTAGGTGGGCAGGAGGCCCACACACATCGTTGCGACGCCCATCAGGAGCATGCAGAAGATCAGCACTGTCTTGCGGCCGTGGCGGTCGCCGACGTGCCCGAGCACCATCGCCCCTATCGGACGGGCCACGTAGCCGACGCCGAAGGTGGCCAGCGACGCGACGATGCCTACCGTTGGATTGTCGGACGGGAAAAAGATTTGGGGGAACAACAATGACGCTGCGGTCGCGTAGATGAAAAAGTCGTAATACTCGAGCGCCGAGCCGATCCAACCACTGGCTGCTGCGATCTTCGACTGGCGCTTGCCGTGGGGCTTCGCCGGTGCTTCTGCGTTCATGCCTGTCTCCATGGTAATTGACTTTCCGGTGCCGCTCGTCTATTGTTGTAACACCGTTCCAATAGGAAGGATGTTACTCAAATTATGAGAGTTGTCAAGGGAGCAGTTGACCGGTCGCTCCAAGCGATCGAGTTGCTCGCACGTGAGGCGCGCTGGATGCGTATGTCCGACATCGCCGCTGAACTCGAGCTGGAAAAAGGCCCTGCCCACCGTGTGCTCGCGCAGTTGTGCGAGCAGGGCTGGGCTGAACAGGACGAAAACACTTCTCAATACCGCCTGACCCTGAAGCTTTCGTTGTTGGGTCAGCGGTACTTGCATGGACTTGGCTTGCCTGGCCTGGTGCAGCCGATCCTCGATGACGTGGCGGCGCACTGCCGCGAGCTGGTTCGGCTAACCGTCGCAAGTGAGGGGACGCTCGCGTGGCTGGCGTCCTCCCAAGGCGCGGCACCGGGCCTTATGTATTCGCCGTCCATGGATAGCCCTATTACCTTGCATGCAACGGCGAACGGGAAAGTGTGGCTGGCGTCGATGTCAAACGACCGGGCGGTCGAATGTGCATTGCGTGGTGGACTCGGAAAAGCTGACGTCAGCGCATACGGGCCTAAAGCAATCACCAGCATCGAACAGTTGATAGCCGAATTGGAGCTGACCAGACAGCGTGGCTACGGGCTTGTCGTAGAAGAGGCCGAACCCGGCGTTGCCGCTGTGGCTGTGCCGGTGCGGTCGCTGGCCGACGGCACGGTGGTCGGCACGATGAGCATCGCCGGACCCGTGATGCGAGTTCGGCCCGAGCGTTATGACGACTTCTACGCACTATTGAAAGAAGCGGCTTCGAAGCTGGGCGCGGTATGGCCGCGTCAGAGCGTTGGGGCTCATGCAAGTGAGGCGGCTTGAACATGACAGCCGCAATACGCGCCGCCGAGGCTATCGCCAGTCCGCGTGAGCAGGCAGCACGCCTTCTTGTGACAGCGCGCCAAAATGGCGCGCTCCTCGAACGGCTACCCGTTGAACTGCTGCCTGCGAATCCGGACGACGGTTTCGCAATCCAGCAAGCGGTCAGCCATCAGCTAGGCCGGCAGATCGGTGCATGGAAATGCGCGCTCCCGCCGCCGGGCAAAGTCATCGCTGCGCCGATCTACGACGCCGATATTCATCGAGGCGATGTCTGTCGCTTGAGTGGGTCTTCGCGTGTCCCTGTAAGGGCGGAGCCGGAACTGGCCTGCCTGTTGAATCGCGACTTGCCACCACGGCGCGAAGCCTATAGCGAAGCTGAAGTGCTCGATGCGCTTGGATACGCGCATCTCGCGCTCGAATTGCTAGGCAGTCGCTATGCCCATCCCGAAGCACTGACGTTCCCCGAGCTGCTGGCGGACGGCCTCTTCAATGCCGGACTTGTCATTGGCCCCCGCGTTTGTTTACGCGACGGAGCCACGCCGGCTGATCTCCCTTTGGAATTCGATCTTAGCCTGACTCGCGTCGGGGAAGAACCAGTCACGTTCAAGGGACGCCACCCCGATCGGGGCTTGCTCGCACCGATTGTGTGGCTCGCCAATTTCCTTCGCGTCCGCGGCCTCGGACTGTGCGCGGGCCAAGCTGTGATCACCGGGTCTTACGCGGGCGTTCTGGAGTTGCCGGTCGATCGCGACTTGCGTATCGGCTTCGGCAAGCTCGGCACATTGCCGATTACATTTTTGTCTTGATAGGAGTACTACATGCGTCTCGTCCGTTTCGGCCAGCCTGGCCATGAGCACCCCGGCATTATCGATTCGAGCGGCGCGATCCGCGATCTGACCGGCGTCGTGAACGACATTGATGGAACGACCATCACGCCAGCCGCCCTTTCCAAGCTGAGCGAACTCGATCTCGACCGTCTGCCCGTCGTTGAAGCGGGCACGCGTCTCGGCGCCTGCATCGGCAATGTCCGTAATCTCGTATGCATTGGCCTGAACTATTCCGATCATGCCGCTGAAACCGACACGCCGATCCCGCGGGAACCGGTGGTGTTCAACAAGCATACGGGTTCCATCAGCGGCCCGAACGACCCGGTCGTCTTGCCTACAGACGCGCAAAAGCTCGATTGGGAGGTGGAACTCGGCGTGGTGATCGGCAAGCCCGCCTGGCAGATCGACGAAGCCGACGCGCTGGACCATGTGGCGGGTTACTGTCTTGCAAATGATGTTTCGGAACGTGCGTATCAGCTCGAACGCGAAGGCCAGTGGACCAAAGGCAAAAGTGGATTCTCGTTCGCTCCGCTTGGTCCGTGGCTGCTGACGCGCGACGAAGTTCCCGATCCGCAGGTGCTCGACCTTTGGCTGGACGTGAACGGTACGCGCCGTCAGACGGGCAACACACGCACGATGATTTTCAACGTCGCGCACATCGTGGCGTATCTCAGCCGCTTCATGCCTTTAATGGCGGGCGACGTGATTATTACGGGCACGCCTCCTGGCGTAGGCCTCGGTCAGAAGCCGCCTGTCTTCCTGAAAGCAGGCGACACGATGACGCTCGGCGGCAGCGGACTCGGCGCGCAGACACAAAAGGTCGTGCAGTACTCGGACACGCTTGGCGCGGCATGGGGCCGCGGCGACTATCCGTTGGCACTTTAAGACTATTCGATTTGGAAAGGAGCAGATATGAGCCTTGCTGGAACGGGCGTAGTCGCAATCTGGCATGACCTGCTGCCGGAAGCGAAGGATGAATTTTACGAGTGGCACAACCGCGAGCACATGCCCGAACGCGCCGGCATTCCCGGGTTCAGGCGCGGTCGGCGCTTCATAGCGCTGGATGCAGGCCCCGAGTACTTCAATCTGTACGAAGCCGATACAGTCGAGGTACTTGGCGCGCAAGACTACCTTTCTCGGCTGAATACGCCGACGCCTTGGACCAAGCAGGTTGTCGCCTCTTTCCGGAGCGTCGCGCGCTCAATCTGTCACGTCGCCTATTCGGACGGCGTTGGACAAGGCGCCTATCTCATGACTGTGCGCTTCGACGTGCCTGCGGACGCACGTGCCGACGTCGTGAAGGGTCTGCGTCAGCGCGTGCTGCCGCCCCTCGTGGATCTGCCGGGGATCACGGGCGTGCACCTGTGCCTTGCCGACGAAGCGATCAGCAAGGTGGAGACGGCGGAGAAGAAGGCGCGTTCGGAAGGCACCCAGGTACCGACATGGATCGTGTTAGTCGAAGGGTCCCGGGCAGATCGTGTCCGTTCAGCGGCGGACCGTCTTGCTTCAGGACTTGCGGCGTTGCCCGAAGCGAGCGCGACAGCACCGGAAACGACCCTCTATCAACTTGAGTACACGCGCTGCAAAACGCCTTGGAGCGCTGGCTAATCGGTTAAGCGTCATCCGATCACCGCTTGACGCCCCGCCGCGCGAATCCCATATGGCCACGCGCGGCCGGCGTTCACCCTGAGAAACATAGGAGTAGTGCCATGTCGTTGAATCTCGCCGACACGTCCGTCCGAACCACCGCGTCAATGTCGGCTCGTGTCATAAGACTCAATCCTGCCGACGATGTCGTTATCGCGCTCGAACAGCTTGTGTCCGGCACCGTGCTCGACAAGGAAGCAGTGACGGTCTCGGGACTGATTCCGCCCGGGCACAAAGTGGCGACACGTGACATCGGTCAGGGTGAGGCGGTGCACCGCTACGGCCAGGTAATCGGCTTTGCGAGTCGGCCGATTCGCGCAGGGCAGCATGTACACACCCACAACCTCGCCATGGGCGACTTTGCGCGTGACTACGCGTTCGGTCAGGCCGCGCGTCAGACCGTGCGCTCGAACGGGCCCGCGACATTCCAGGGCATTGTTCGCGCAGACGGCCGAGTTGCCACACGCAACTACATCGGGATCCTCACCTCGGTAAATTGCTCGGCTACGGTTGCGCGAGCCATTGCCGATCATTTTCGCCGCGACATTCATCCAGATGAATTGGCCGCGTTCCCGAACGTCGATGGCGTCGTGGCGCTCACACACGGTTCGGGTTGCGCGATCGACTCTGAAGGCGATGGTCTGGCGATCTTGCAGCGCACGCTTGGCGGCTATGCCTGCCACCCAAACTTCGCAAGCGTGCTGGTCATCGGTCTCGGCTGTGAAACAAATCAAATTCCGCGACTTCTCGAGACGCAGGGACTCCGGGAAGACGACCGCTTGCGAACGTTCACGATTCAGGACAGCGGTGGGACCACACTGACGATTGCAAAGGGTATTGAACTTGTTCGCCGCATGTTGCCCGAAGCAAACAACGTGAGGCGGGAACCGGTCAGCGCAAGTCATCTTACCGTCGGCCTTCAATGCGGAGGCTCGGACGGGTACTCAGGCATCACCGCCAATCCAGTGCTGGGCGCAGCCGTTGATTTGCTGGTGCAGCACGGCGGCACCGCGATTCTCTCGGAGACGCCCGAAATCTATGGCGCGGAGCACTTACTAACGCGCCGCGCCGAAACGCCCGAGGTCGGTCAGAAGCTGATTGATCGCATCAAGTGGTGGGAGGCCTATGCGCAGCGGCAAGGGGCGCAAATCAATAACAATCCGTCTGCGGGCAACAAGGCAGGTGGCTTGACAACCGTCCTTGAAAAATCGCTGGGAGGTATTGCGAAAGCCGGGTCTACCAATTTGGTCGCAGTGTACGAATATGCCCAGCCAATCACAGCGTGCGGACTTGTTTTTATGGACACGCCTGGCTACGACCCGGTGTCGGCTACCGGCCAGGTAGCCGGCGGTGCGAATCTAATCTGTTTCACGACGGGTCGTGGTTCAGCATACGGCTGCGCGCCCGCCCCGTCGGTCAAACTTGCGACGAACACAGCACTTTGGCAACGGCAGTTCGACGATATTGACTTGAACTGCGGAGAAGTGCTGGAAGGACGCGCGACGATTGAGCAACTGGGTCAAGTGCTTTTCGACATGCTGCTAGATGTCGCCTCGGGAACCCGTTCCCGCAGTGAGCGGCACGGTTATGGACAAAACGAATTCGTACCGTGGCAAATCAGCGCGATCATGTGAGCCCGGCCATTCGAGCCTCTCCCACTGAGCTTCCCCTGAAATCTTGCCGTCCAAGAAGTCGTGTATAAACTCGAGGAAACAAAATTGAATGGTCGACGTAATCTTCGTGTCCTTGACGACTTCTGTGTCTGAAAGGTCTATCGCATATAGCTGGTGAGGACCATCTGACGAGGGGGCTTTGGGAGCACGCCGATCATTGAGGGCGAACTGCAGGCATTGATTGAACCTTTGCTGCCGCCGCCAAAGCGGCGACGCAAGAAATATCCAGGCCGCCGGCCGGCTTCGGACCGGGTGGCACTGAACGGCGAGGGTAGCGATCCGTCTGGTATGCGTCAGGTGTGATAGTGCAGGTTAAACTCCGCGCCGCTTCGCATGACAGCCCATGCAATGCGTACGTGGACCGGCCAGAGTTTCATAGACACTCACGAGCCGTTTAGCACATAGCGCCGTTCAAACTCAACGGATGACAGGTCGTCAGCGAAACCATGTCGACGAACGGGGTTGTAGAACATTTCAATGTAATCGAACACGTCCGTGGTCGCCATCGCTCGCGTCGGATAGATTCTCCGTTTGATTCGTTCCTTTTTCAGCGCACTGAAGAAGCTTTCCGCCACGGCATTATCGTGGCAGTTACCACGACGGCTCATGCTTGGCACCATGTGGTGAGACTTCAGAAACGATTGCCAGTCATCGCCGGTGAACTGGCCGCCTTGATCCGAATGAATCATGACGCCCGGTTCAGGTTTGCGCTTCCAAACGGCAGCCAGCTGCGCCTGCAAAATCAGGTCACTGGTCATGGTGGCGCGTGTGACCCAACCAACGATTTGCCGGGAATACAGATCCATGACTGCCGCCAGATACAGCCAACCCTCGTAGGTCCGGATATAAGTGATATCCGTTACCCAGGCCCTGTTCGGCGCATCGGGCGCGAGGTCTCGATTCAGGACGTTGGCCACAACGCCGACCGGACCACCGCGATAGCGTGGTTTGCTGCCATAGCCAACCTCGGCGCGCAAGCCCTCGCTCTGCATCAGCCGGAGTACGCGGTGGCGGCTGCACGATCCCCGGCGCCGGGAAATCGGGGTTCAGTCTCGCCGATCACGAGATCGAGCTCGGCCTCGGCATCCACGGCGAGAAAGGCGTCGAACGCACCGTGCCGCTGCCGGCCGACGCGCTCGTCGACACGCTGCTGTCGAGCATCGTCGCCGATCTCGTGCTCGATCGCGGCGAACGCGTCGCGCTGTTCGTCAACGGTCTCGGCGCGACGCCCGACATGGAGCTGGCGATCGTGCTGCGCGCCGCGTACGACAACCTGAGCCGGCGCGGCATCACGGTCGCGCGCGCGTGGGCCGGCACGTTCCTGTCCGCGCTGAACATGCCCGGCTGCTCGATCTCGCTGCTGCGCTTGAACGACGAACGCGCCGCGCTGCTCGACGCGCCGACGCAGGCGCGCGCGTGGCCCGGCGGCGGCGCGGTCAATGCGCAGATTCATGTGGCCGCGGCGGCCGCGCACGACGAGCCGCTGCCGCCGCTCGACGCGGCCGGTCGCGCGTGGGCCGCGCGGCTGCAGCCGGCGCTGCATGCGGTCGCGCAGGCGTTGATCGACAACGAAGCGACACTGACGGAACTCGATACGGCCGCGGGCGACGGCGATCTCGGCGCAAGCATGCATCGCGCCGCGCAGGCGATCCTCGCGTTGCCGGAAGCCGCGTTCGGCACGCCGGCCGGTACGCTCGCGGCGCTGGGCGCCGCGTTGCGCCGTGCGATCGCGGGGAGTTCGGGACCGTTTTATGCGACCGCGCTGGTGCGCGCGTCGCGCCGCCTCGCCGCCACCGACGATGCCGACGCCATCGCCGAGCCGTCGGCGCGCGACTGGGCCGCGGCGTTCCGCGGCGCGGTGGATGCGATCGGCGAACTGGGCGGCGCCCGCGCCGGCGACCGGACGATGCTCGACGCACTGGTGCCGGCCGTCGCTGCGTTCGACCGCGCACTCGACCACGATCGCGACCCCGCGAGCGCATGGGCGGCCGCAGTGGAAGCCGCGGAACACGGTGCGCGGCAAACGGCCGGCATGACGCCGCGCGCGGGGCGGGCGAGCTATCTCGGCGAACGCGCGATCGGCACGCCGGATGGCGGTGCGGTGGCGGTCGCGTGCTGGTTGCGCGCGTTGCTGCCACATATTCGCTAGGCGCCGATTCGGGCGATGCGCCGGCCTGCCGGGCCGGTCTGCCGGGCCACCGCGCCGCCGCATCGCCGCATCCTCGTCCACGGCACGGGGGAAAACCCCGATCCCCAATATCGTCCTATGACATCCGGCCTCGCTAATTGGCGGGATTACTTTGATCCTCGTCGGCGCCCGCCCGGGCGCATGCTGATAACGAGGATCCCTCATGCGATACGTGCCATCGTGGACTTCCGTTTCCCCCGCCGCGTCCGTCCCGGACGAGACGGCTTCCCGCGGCGACGAGCCGCACTGCCTGCCGCGGGTCGCGATCGCGGCCGCCGCCCTCGGCAACGCGACCGAATGGTTCGATTACGGCATTTACGCGTACGGGCTCGCCTACATCTCCGCCGCGCTGTTTCCCGGCAACACGGCCAGTGCGACGTTGTTCGCGCTCGGCACCTTCGCCATCTCGTTCCTGATCCGCCCGCTCGGCGGCCTGTTCTGGGGCCCGCTCGGCGACCGCCTCGGCCGCAAGCGGGTGCTCGCGCTGACCGTGCTGACGATGTCAGGTGCAACCCTTCTGGTCGGCGTGCTGCCGACCTACGCGACGGCCGGCTGGCTCGCGCCGGCGGCACTCATCGTGCTGCGCATGGTGCAGGGCTTCTCGACCGGCGGCGAATACGGCGGCGCGGCGACCTTCATCGCCGAATACGCACCGGATTCGCGACGCGGCCTGTGCGGCAGCTTCCTCGAATTCGCGACGATTGCCGGATTCTCGCTCGGCGCGCTGCTGATGCTCGGCTTCGCGCTGCTGCTCGGCGACTCGTCGATGCACGCATGGGGCTGGCGCCTGCCGTTCCTCGTCGCGGCCCCGCTCGGGCTGATCGGCTTCTACCTCCGTTCGCGCCTCGAGGAAACGCCGGTGTTCCGCGAACTCGAGGAGCAGGCGCAGCGGCGCGAGCAGAGCACCGCCGCCACCGCGCTGCCGGTCGGTCAGCTGCTGGTCCGCTATGCGCGGCCGTTGCTGCTGCTCGGCGGGCTCGTCGTCGCGCTGAACGTCGTCAACTACGTGCTGCTCGCGTACATGCCGACCTACATGCACAAGGAGCTCGGCGTCAGCGAGAACATGTCGCTGCTGATTCCGCTGATCGGCATGCTCGCGATGATGGTGCTGCTGCCGTTCGCCGGCTGGCTGTCGGATCGCGTCGGCCGCAAGGCGATGTGGTGGATCTCGCTCGTCGGGCTGTTCGTCGCGGCCGTGCCGATGTTCACGCTGATGACGCACGGCGTGCTCGGCGCATTCATCGGCTTCGCGGTGCTCGGCCTGCTGTACGTGCCGCAGCTCGCGACCATTTCCGCGATGTTCCCGGCGATGTTCCCGACCCATGTGCGGTATGCGGGCATGGCGATCGCATACAACGTGTCGACGTCGCTGTTCGGCGGCACCGCGCCGATCGTCAACGACTGGCTGATCGGCAAGACCGGCAATACGATGATTCCCGCGTACTACATGATGGCGGCCTGTGCGGTCGGGCTGGTTGCGCTGGCGGGCGTGATCGAGACGCGCGGGTGTTCGCTGCGCGGGGACACGGTGCCGGGGCGACCGGGCTGATACGCGACTGATCGGCTTCGGCTCCGGCTTCCCATAAACGGCATCCTTCGCATCGCCCGCCTTCCGGCAACGGACGGCGGGCGATGCGCATTTCAGCGGTACATCCGCTTGCCGCGCGGCGTGAGGTCGTTTCGGCTGATCCACGGATACGGTCACTCGAGTCCGGCACCGCCCATCGGCACCGCGCGCACGGCCATCACGGGCAGCAGGTTTCGCTTGCGCCCGGCAGCGATTAACATCACTGCACTTTCCGTGGATGAGCCTGACCATGAACGATGCTCAAGACAAGGGCACAACCTCGATCAGCCTGGTACGTGAGGCCATTCTCGTGGCGACACAGCGGAATCTCGATGTGTCGGCCGTCCTCCAGCACGCTGGAATCGCGGCAGAACTGTTGGATGTGCCGAGAGCCCGTGTGCCGGCGTTGGCCTTTTCGCGCCTGTGGGCGGCGCTGGCCGACTTGATGGACGACGAGTTCTTCGGTCTCGACAGTCACCCGCTGCGCCGGGGCAGTTACGCGCTGATGTGTCACGCGGTGCTGCATTCGGACAATCTGGAACACGCGCTGCGCCGCATGCTGAAGTTCCTGCGCGCCGTGCTCGACGACATTCACGGGGAGCTGCGCTGCGAAGGCGAGCATGCGGTGATCGTCCTGCATGACGATGGGCGCACACGCCGGCTCTTCGCCTACGGCACGTGGTTCATCCTCGTGCACGGTTTTGCATGCTGGCTCGCACGCAGACGGATTCCGCTGATCGAGATGAGGTTTCGCGCGTCGGCGCCAAGCGATGACAGCGACTACCGGATGCGCTTCTGCGAGGACGTGACGTTCTCCGCGGAGGAGACCCTGATCCGGTTCGATCGCAGTTTCCTCGATCTCAAACTGTCCGGCACGGAGGCGAGCCTGCGTGCATTCCTCGAGAATGCACCGGCCAATATCCTGGTCAAGTATCGCAATGAATCGAGCACGACGGCCCAGGTCAGGCGTCGACTCAGAAACCAGGCCCCCGACGACTGGCCGGACCTCGACGCGCTCTCGCGGTTGCTGAATCTATCCGCGGCCACGCTGCAACGCCGCCTGCTGGCCGAAGGCACGAACTACCGGCAATTGAAAGACGAATTGCGTCGTGACATCGCGATCGAGTTGTTCTCCAACACCTCTCTGACGGTCGCCGAAGTCGCGGCACGAACCGGATTTCAGGAAGCCAGTGCTTTTCACAGGGCCTTCAGGAAGTGGACCGGCGCCAGCCCGGGAATGTACCGCCACGGCAAGACGAACGCCTGATCGTACGTCCGGCGGCCGAAAGGCCCGAGCCTCGTTCCCAAACGAACATCGTGCAAAAGCATGGCTGCCGAGGCAACGCAGGCCAAACCGTGCACCCGATGAATCGCGCGCGGGCGGGCAGCGCCGATGCCGCATTCCGCTCATGTTCCCTCGAACTCTCGTGGTGATGGGCAGCCAACGCACGTAGCACCGTGAAAACCCGGCGTGTCCACAGACCTCACGCAAACTGAGGTCGGCGGGCATGGATTGGTGTCCCGACCAGGCTGACACTGCAACCGCGTTCGGCAAACCAGAACAAGCCTCGCGCCCGATTGCGCGGCGTAACCGGATTTGGCTCCGCGAAAGCCCCGCACTTGATAAACGCCGCAAGACAAGCACTCGCTTACGCGGGCCGCAGTTTTCCTTTCAACCGCTGCCAAATCAGCGGCGAGAAGAGAAGAATTGCCCTCGACGAGCAGCGCATTGCGGCAGCAAAAAATATATGGAGACGAGAATGAGAACCCGGTTCAGCACCCGCCGAAGCTCGGCTATTTTGAGTGCGCTATTCGCAGCATCAGCCGTTACCGTATCCGGCTGCGGCGGCGATGACGCGGCACCGGCAAACGCCGCGGCCGTGACGGCAGCCGCGAAGTGCAGTGCGTTGGCTGGCACGACCGTTCCTGCCAGCTCGATCGGGTTGCCCACAACCGGTGCTACTGTCGTGTCCGCGACGCTCGTCGCCGATACCGCTTCCGGTAACCGCAATGGTGAGTACTGCAAAGTTCTCGGCACCATTCATCCGGTCGATTTCAATGCGCCCGATATTCGGGCGGAGGTGGATCTTCCGACCAACTTCAACGGAAAAGCGGTCCACTTTGGCGGCGGCGGATTTGACGGCACCATTGCCGATACCGAGGGTTCGCCCGCCGACGGGTTCCTGGCGGGGGCAGAGCCCGCGGGCGTCAGCACGCCGCTGCGCAGAGGTTACGTAACGATGGGGAGCGACAGCGGGCATGAGGGAAACGCGCTGGACGGCTCGTTTGCGGCAAACGACGAGGCACTCGCCAACTACGCAGGCGACCACATCAAGAAGACGCATGATTTCGCAGCCTACCTCGCAAAGGCACGATATGGCTCGGACTTCGTGCACAGTTATTTCATTGGCGGCTCGAGCGGCGGACGACAAGGCTTGATCGCGGCGCAACGATTCCCGCACGACTATGACGGCATCATTTCGACCTTTCCCGCGTCGGGAATCACGGGACTCTGGCTGCAGATGGGCAGGATCTCGCGATCTCTGCTGGCGCCCGGCGGATACGTCACGCCCGCGAAAGGCAAGGTCGTGCTCGCAGCGGTCATGAAGCAATGCGACGCGCTGGACGGCGTGACCGACGGCATTATCAGCAACCCTGCTGCGTGCGTGTTCGATCCAGCGGCGATTCGCTGCTCGGGCGGCGGCGACACTGGCGACAGTTGCTTGTCGGACGCGCAAATCAATACGATGACCACCGCCGGCACACCGCTCGACTTCAGCTTCGATCTGGCAAACGGAATTCACACCTTTCCGGGATATAACGCGTTCTCCGGAGCGGACTTTTGGTCGACTCCGCTGGCGTGGGGCAGTTCCGCCGCCGATGCGACGGTCGAGCCAGGGGTGGTCGGCAGGACCGCATTTTTTTACGCGTTTCCAAATGACATGCTCCGGTTCGCGGTCGCTCGCGACGCCGCCTCGAGCATTCTGAATTTCAATCCTGCGAACCCGGGCTCACTGACCTCGCGCGTCCAGGCAGTCAGCGCGCTCATGGACAGCACCGGCACCGACTTGAGTCAATTCCAGAGCCGCGGCGGGAAGATCATTCTCCAGCACGGACAGTCAGACCAGTTCATCCCCGCGCAATTGTCGATCGATTACTACAACAGGCTGGTATCCCGATTCGGGCAAGGGCCACTGGGTCAATTTCTGAAGTTCTACCTGGTTCCGGGTGCGGCCCACAGCTTCGGCGGACAATTCAATGGTTCATATGACGGTCTGACAGCATTGGACAACTGGGTGACGAAAGGAATCGCGCCCAAGGATCTGACCATCACCGACCTGACTCCGGCAACAGCCGGACGCACCCGGCCGCTGTGCGAATACCCGCAGTGGCCGAAATACATCGGGGGCGACCAGAATCTGGCGACGAGCTTCTCGTGCTCGAATTAGTCCGGCTCGTCGTGCACGGCAATCGGCTGTACCGGACGGTTGGCTTCCGCCCGGAATTGTCCGCGCTGACGCAAGCGGGTTCGCACGTTTCAGCCCGATGCAAATCACTACCCGCGTTACGCGGGTACTCAAACGAATAGACGAATAGCCCCGTGCGATGCGGACCGTCGCACGGGGCACGGTTTGTCTGGGGGACCGCGGCAATCCATCGTCACGAGACGCGCTTTCTCCAACTGGCTGCCGCCAGTGCCGTAACGCCGCAAACATCGGTGTCCGGTGACCTCATTCAGGTTGAGGTTCACGGACATGGACTGCCGATCGCGCCCGTCTGACACTGGTTGCAACCCGCGCGCATTCCCAGCACGACATTAAATCCAAGGAGACGACATGAACCAGATAGACGTGTACTCACTCGCCGGTCGGGCCAGATTCAATGGCTTTCATGCCCTTGTGCTGTTCTGGTGTGTCCTCATGCTGATACTCGACGGCTACGATCTTGCCGTCGTCGGCGCGGCGCTGCCGTCGATCATGAAGGACATGCGCATCGACGCGACCAGCGCCGGCATCATGGCCGGCTCGACGCTGTTCGGCGTCATGCTCGGGGCCATTTTCCTCGGCACGCTGGCGGATCGTTTCGGACGACCAACGATGATGTGCGTTTGCGTGGCGCTGTTCAGTCTGTTCACCGCGGCCGCCGGGCTGACGAGCGACCCCGTCGGTTTCAGCGTCACGCGCTTCATCGCCGGTCTGGGCATTGGCGGCGTGTTGCCGATCGTCACCGCGCAGATGGCGGAGTTTTCGCCCAATGCGTTGCGTACCCGATTGGTCACGCTGGTGTTCGCGGGCTATTCGATTGGCGGAATTCTGGTGGCGCTGACCGCAAAGCAGCTTATCGGCAGCTACGGCTGGCAATCGGTCTTTTTCGCCGCGGGCCTGCCTGTCCTGCTGATCCCGTTCATCATCAAGACGATGCCGCATTCGATGGTCTTCCTGATCAAACGCGGCCGGCACGACAACCTGCGCGCGGTGCTGAAGCGGTTGGTGCCCGACTATCCGTCGAGCGGTCATGAACAGTTTGCGGGCGGTTCGTCAGACAAAGCCCACGACGCGTCGGTGCGACGCCTCTTCCAGGACGGGCGCGGCTTCAGTACCTCGATGATCTGGGTCGCGTTCATGACGGGTCTCTTCATGGTCTACGCACTCAGTTCGTGGTTGACCAAGCTGATGGCCATGGCCGGATATAGCCTGGGCTCGGCCTTGAACTTCGTGATTGTCTTCAACGTCGGCGCCATCGCCGGTGCGATCTTCGGCGGCTGGCTCAGCGACAAGGTCAACATCAAGCGGGTGCTGATTGCGTTTTACATCGTCGGCGCGGTTGCGCTGTCACTGATGGGCTACACGAAGTCGACCGTATCGTTGTTTGTCGTCGTATTCGTGGTCGGCGCATCGACGCTCGGTACGCAATTGCTTGCATACGCTTATGCCGGTGACTTCTATCCCCATGCGATCCGGTCTACGGGTGTCGGCTTTGCTTCCGGCGTGGGCCGGATCGGTGCGATCGTGGCGCCGGTGCTCATTGGTTGGCTCGTGTCCTTGAAGCTGCCGCTCGAACAGAATTTCATGGCAATCGGCCTGGCTGGGCTCATCGGCGCGGCGGCGGTGACGCTGATCAACCAGACACGTGCCGACTCGCATCGCTCGAACAGTGCGCCAGTTGTTGCGGTTCAGGGTAGCGCGGGCCCCTGACGCTTCTGCCATCGCAACTCGATCGCCGACATCCTTGCGAACAACACGGCTCGTATGAGCTCTACCTCAGCAAACACCGTATGGCTAAGTGCAAAGCACCTTTCAATGTCGGTATCGAAATGGACCGTCTCTCTCCTCCTCCGCTGGACTCGTTCGCCGACGTGACCCGCGCCGTCGATTGGGCGCTCGTCACGCGGCGCAGCGTCCGTGCTTTCCTGTCCACGCCGGTTCCTCGCGAGCACATCGAGGCCATCCTCGACGTGGCTCGCTTCAGCGCAACCGGCGTCAACATCCAGCCGTGGCATGTGCATGTCGTGACAGGCGCGACGAAGTCCCGCCTGTCTGCCGCGATCAACGAGATCAATGACGATCCCGACCGCAGCTCCGACCTGGACGAGCCCTACGACTACTACCCGCGCGAATGGATCGCACCGTATGTGGATCGCCGGCGCGCGGTTGGCTGGAACCTGTATGGCTTGCTGGGCATCGAGAAGGGTGACAAGGAGCGCATGCATGTCCAGCACGGTCGCAACTACAGCTTCTTCGACGCACCGGTGGGCCTGTTCTTCACGGTTGACCGGGTCATGCGTGAAGGCAGTCTGCTCGACACGGGGATGTTCCTGCAAAGCGTGATGATCGCCGCCCGGGCGCGCGGCCTCGACACTTGCCCGCAGGCGGCTTTCAACAAGTTCCACCGCGTCATCGCCAACGAACTGTCCATCCCCGACAACCAGATGTTGGTGTGCGGCATGAGCCTCGGTTATGCGGATCACGGCTGCATCGAGAACACGCTGGTCACGGAGCGCAGTCCGGTACGCGATTTCACCACTTTTTATAATGAATGAATGGAGACAACGTCATGAGTGCAACGGCCTATTCTCGAGGTCTTAAGAAGAACGCGGCAAACCACGTTCCATTGACGCCCCTGACCTTTCTCGATCGAACCGCCGACGTCTTTCCGAATCGAACCGCGATCATTCATGGCGACTTCCGGCAAACATGGGCGAAAACGCGCGAGCGTTGCTATCGCTTCGCGTCGGCGCTCGTTCGGTTGGGGATCGAGCCGGGCGACACGGTGTCGATCATCGCGCCGAACACCCCGGCCATGCTCGAGGCCCACTTCGGCGTTCCGCTGTCGGGCGCCGTTCTCAATGCGATCAATTGCCGCCTCGATGCCGACGGCATCGCATTCATCCTGCGCCACGGCGAATGCAAGCTGCTGCTCGTGGATCGCGAACTGGCGCCTCTGGTCAAGAAAGCGTTGCAGTCGGTTCCCAACCCGCCGCGCGTGATCGACATCAACGACCACGAGGCACCCGACGGCCCGGCCATCGGCGAAACCGATTATGAGTCGCTGCTGGCGAGCGGCGATCCGGAATTTGCAGGCCGCCGCCCGGCCGACGAGTGGACACCAATCGCGTTGAACTACACGTCGGGCACCACGGGGGATCCGAAAGGCGTCGTGCCGAGCCATCGTGGCACCTATGTAATGAGCCTGTTGCAAATGACGAACTGGCCGCTCCCGCGTGCGCCGATCTACCTGTGGACGCTTCCCATGTTCCACGCGAACGGCTGGTGCTTCACGTGGGCGATTACGGCAGCGGCGGGCACGCATGTCTGTTTGCGCAAGGTGAATGCCGCGAATATTCTCTCTGCCATCGCCAAGCACGGCGTCGATCATTTTTGTGCGGCACCCATTGTCCTCGCCGGTATTGCGAGCGTGCCGCCGTCGGAGCTGCAGCCGTTGCCTCGTCGTGTGCGGGTCCTGACCGCCGGCTCGCCGGCGCCGGCAGCGGTGCTCGAGGCCGTCGGCGCGATGGGTTTCGACGTCGACCACGTCTATGGCATTACCGAAATCGCCGGCACGCCGATCAGCTGTGCATGGCACGACGAGTGGGATACGTTGCCGCCGGACCAGCAAGGGAAAATGAAAGCGCGACAAGGCGTACGCGCGGCAGCGTTCGAGAACATGTCGGTCGCCGATCTCGCGACGCTCGAACCCGTCCCCGCCGATAGCACGTCTTGCGGCGAAGTGCTGGTCCGCGGGAATACGGTCATGATGGGGTACTTCAAGAATGCCGACGCAACGGAAAAAGCGTTCGCAGGCGGCTGGTTTCATACCGGCGATCTTGCGGTCATGCATCCCGACGGCTATATCCAGATCACCGACCGCTCGAAGGACGTCATCATCTCGGGTGGAGAAAACATTTCGTCCGTGGAAGTGGAGGAGGTCATTTATCGCATGTCCGGCGTGCTCAACGCGGCCGTGGTCGCTCAGCCGGATGACAAATGGGGCGAAACGCCTTGTGCGTTCATCGAACTGAAACCGGGTGCCTCCCCCATCACCGAGCAGGATGTGATCCTGTTCTGCCGCGAGCGACTGGCGCATTTCAAATGCCCGCGTCGTGTGATTTTCGGCGAGTTGCCCAAGACCGCCACCGGCAAGATCCAGAAGTTCCGTCTTCGGGAGCAAGCGGGCAGCCAGGCCGCGATCACGAGGTTGGCAGGGTAGCGCTGTCGGTCTGCTCGGCGCCCCGACGGGCGCCCGATTGTTGTCGCCCGGACAACATCATGTGCGCATGCGCGGTGCTACTGGCATCCACCGCCCTTTCCTACAATCGCTCACACGCTCGATCGACATGCGAGCGAAGCGAAGGACGCGACCTGCACGGTCGTGCTCGCGAACCGCGCTGCGCAGTGCGGCTTACCCCACATGATCAACAGGACGATCGACCATGAACAAATCCATCCGCAATGTACAGCCGGTTACCGCCCGCCTCGGCAACGAAGATGCGGGCGAACTCGTCTCTTCCCGCTACGCGGTGCGCATCGGCGACGTCGATGTCGTGCTGATCAGCGACGGCGTTCTGCCGCTGCCGACCTCCACCATGTCGACCAACGTGAGCGAAGCGGACCGTAACGAATGGTTCGACGGCCGCTTCCTGCAACGCGACATGTTCGACTGGGCGCTGAATATCGCGCTCGTGCGCAGCGGCGAGCGCCTGATCCTGATCGACTCGGGCGTGGGCGACGGTTTCGAATACTTCACGCGCGCCGGGCGCTCGGTTATGCGCCTCGAATCGGCCGGCATCGACCTCGCTGCGATCACCGATATCGTGATCACGCACATGCACATGGATCACGTCGGCGGGCTGAACACCGACGGCGTCAAGGCCCGGCTGAGCCCGGACGTGCGCATTCACGTAGCGGCCGCCGAAGTCGCGTTCTGGAAGAATCCGGATTTCAGCAAGACGGTGATGCCGGAAACCGTTCCGCCCGCGCTGCGCAAGGCGGCGGCCAAGTTCGTCGAACTCTACGGCGAAAACATCGTGCAGTTCGACCGCACCGTGGAAGTCGCGCCGGGCGTGTCGGCGCGCGTGACGGGCGGGCATACGCCGGGACACTGCGTGGTGGACATCGCGTCGAAGGGTGAAAAGCTGACGTTCGTCGGCGACGCCGTCTTCGAAGTCAACTTCGACAATCCCGACTGGCAAAACGGCTTCGAACACGATCCCGAAGGGGCGGTCGACGTGCGTATCGCGCTGTTCAACGAAGCCGCCGAAACCGGCGCGATGCTGGCCGCGGCGCATGTGGCGTTTCCGTCGATCGGGCATGTCGCAAAGAACGGCGACGGTTTCCGCTTCGTTCCGGTAACGTGGGACTACTGAGCGACGCGAGGCTGACGACGGACGACGTTTCCCGAATCGGCACCGGTCGATAGAAAGACGCCGCCGCACTTCCGTGCGACGGCGTCTTCTCGCGCACTCACGTGCACATCAGGACCGCAAGACCCTCACGCGACGGTCGAAATATTCCGCTCCGCGACCTCGTCCACGGCGTCCTTCGCGATACCGACGATCTCGTCCGCTTCCTCGCGCGTCATCACGAGCGGCGGCGCAAACCCGAGAATGTCCCCATGCGGCATCGCGCGCGCGATCACGCCGCGCTGCAGCGCCGCGGCCGACACCTGCGCGCCGATCTTCAGCGCCGGATCGAACGGGGTGCGCGCGTCCTTGTCGGCCATGAATTCGAGCGCGGCCAGCATCCCGACGCTGCGCACCTCGCCGACGAGCGGATGCGCGCCGAACACATCGCGCAGCTTCGCGCCGAAATACGCACCCACGTCGGCGGCGTTGCCGACCAGGTTCTCGCGCTCGAGAATCTCGAGGTTCGCGAGTGCCGCGGCCGCGCATACCGGGTGCCCCGAGTACGTCCAGCCGTGCCCCATCGGCCCGTGCTCCTGCGAGCCGCGCGCGATCACGTCCCACACCTTCTCGCCCACGATCACGCCCGACAGCGGCGCATACGCGCTCGTCAGCCCCTTCGCGACAGTGATCAGGTCGGGCTCGATCCCGAAGTGCTGCGCGCCCATCTTCGAGCCGAGGCGCCCGAATCCGCAGACGACTTCATCCGAGATCAGCAGGATGTCGTGCTTGCGCAGCACGGCCTGGATCGCCGGCCAGTAGCCGCGCGGCGGCTCGATGATGCCGCCCGTGCCCATCACCGGTTCCGCGATGAACGCCGCGATCGTGTCGGCGCCTTCGCGCGCGATCAGCTTCTCGAGCTCGTCGACGCAGTACGCGACGAACTGCGCTTCGCTCATGCCGACGGGCGCCTTGCGATACCAGTGCGGACACACCGTATGCTTCACGCGATCGATCGGCAGGTCGAAATGCTGGTGGAAACTCGGCAGGCCCGTGAGGCTGCCCGTCACGATGCCCGAGCCGTGATAGCCGCGCTCGCGCGAGATGATCTTCTTCTTGTTCGGACGGCCGAGCACGTTGTTGTAGTACCAGACGATCTTGACCTGCGTCTCGTTCGCGTCGGATCCCGACATCCCGTAGTAGACCTTCTTCATCCCGGCCGGCGCCCAGTCGATGATGCGCGACGACAGCTCGATGATCGCGTCCGACGAGTGGCCGACATACGTGTGGTAGTACGCGAGCTGCTTCGCCTGTTCGTACATCGCCTCGGCGACCTCGGTGCGGCCGTAGCCGATGTTCACGCAGTAGAGGCCGGCGAGCGCGTCGATATAGCGCTTGCCCTGGTGATCCTCGATGCGGATGCCTTCGGCGCCGCGCACGATCTTGCCGGGCAGCGCGCCGGTCTCGTGGTCGTACGCGTGCGTCGACGGGTGCATGAAGTGGGCGCGGTCCTCGCGCAGCAGTGCGTCGATCGATTGTTTCATGATGGGTTCCTTTGAATGAGTCAGGCCGTCGCCGCGACGGGCAGGCCGAGATTGCCGAGGCAGAAGTACTTGGTTTCGGTGAACGGTTCAAAGCCTTCGGCGCCGCCTTCGCGCCCGAGGCCCGACGCCTTCATCCCGCCAAACGGGATCGGCGCACCGGTGAATTTCACGCCGTTGACCGACACCATCGCGAAATCGAGCCGCCGCACGAGCTGGAAGATCGTGTCGATGCGCGTCGCGCACACGTAGGCGGCGAGGCCGTACTCGGTGTCGTTGGCTTTTTCGATCACCTCGTCGAGCGTGTCGAACGCGCACACCGCCGAAATCGGCGCGAAGTTCTCCTCGTCGACCACGCGCATCCCTGGTGCGGCATCCGCGATCACGGTCGGTTCGTAGAACCAGCCGCCGAGCGCATGCGGCCGGCCGCCCGCGACGATGCGCGCCCCGCGTACACGTGCGTCGTCGACGCGCGCCGCCGTCGCATCGAACGCGGCCTGGTGCATCAGCGGGCCGACGTCGACGCCCGGCTCGAACGCGGGGCCGGTCTTCAGTTCCCGCACCGCGTTCGCATAGCGGCTGACGAATGCTTCGTAGAGCGGCTTTGCGACGAAGATCCGGTTCGCCGCGCAGCAGTCCTGACCGGAAGTCTGGAACTTCGCGCCGATGGCGATCCGCACCGCCTGGTCGAGATCCGCATCCTCGGTCACGATGAACGGCGCGTTGCCGCCCAGTTCGAGCGCGATCTTGCGAATGCCGGCCTTCGCGGCGGTTTCGGTCACGAGCCGCCCGACGCGCGTCGATCCGGTGAAGCTCACCGCACGCACGCGCGCATCGCCGACGAGCGTTTCCATCGCCATCTGCGGTTCGCCGAGCACGACGTTGAACACGCCGGCCGGAAAGCCGGCCTCGTCGGCGAGCTGCGCGAGCGCGAGCGCCGAAAACGGCGTCTCGTGCGCGGGCTTCACCACCACCGCGCAGCCGGCCGCGATTGCGGCGGCAGCCTTGCGCGTGATCATCGCGGCCGGAAAATTCCACGGCGTAATCAGCGCCGCGACACCGACCGGCTCCATCACCGTGCCGAGATGCGCGCCGTCGATATGCGTCGGTATCGTGCGGCCCGCGACACGTTTCGCCTCGTTCGCGAACCATTCGACGAAGCTCGCCGCATAGCGGATCTCGCCGCGCGACTCGGCGAGCGGCTTGCCCTGTTCTAGCGACAGCAGCGCGGCGAGATCGTCGAGATGCCGCAGGATCAGCGCATGCCAGCGCAGCAGCGCCGCGCTGCGCACCGCCTGCGGCGTCCAGCGCCAGGTGTCGAACGCACGCTGCGCGGCGTCGACGGCGGCGACGATCTGCGCGCGCTCGAGCATCGGCACATGGCCGATCACGGCCTGGTCGGCGGGGTTCACGACGGCAACCGTCGCGGCACTGTCGCTGTGGATCCAGCGACCGTCGACATAGCACGTCGACTTGAACAGAACGGGGTGTCCGGGCAGCATGCTGCGTCTCCTCGTTTGGGTGGGCACGAGCTTCATTCTGTCGTGCCGCCGGGTGCGGAAATTTCGGTTTCGGCGCCCGGTTCTTGCGGTTTTTTCCGTATTGCCGCGCGTTCGCGCGAAGTTTCAGTGCCAGTCCGGCGCGCCGCCGGATTCGCACTTCACGACCTTCGTCACGATGTACGTGAAGTAGCGTTCGATGCCGAGGTCGTCCATCAGCAACGCATCGATGAAGCGCTGGTAGTGATCGATGTCGCGCGCGACCACGTGCAGCACATAGTCGACGCCGCCGCCCGTCGCGAAACACTGCGCGACCTCGGGCGCCGCGCTCACGCGATCCTCGAAGCGCCGCATGTCGGGCGCGGTATGCCGCGACAGCGTCACCTCGACGACGATGCGACTGCCCGAAAACGTACCGATCCAGTCGACGTCCGCGCGATAGCCGCGGATCACGCCGCTTTCCTCGAGCTTGCGCACGCGCTCCCACGCCGGCGAGATCGACAGGTTCACGGCCTCCGCGAGCTTCGACTTCGTGATGCGTCCGTCGCGTTCGAGGATGCGCAGGATCGCCAGGTCGTATCGGTCGAGCTTGATCACGCCGTGCACACTCCTATGCGGCCACCGGAATGTTGCGCTCGACGATGTCGGCGACCACCGCGATCGTGTCGCCGGCCTGCACGATGCCCGGGAAGTGCCGGGCCGCGAGCAGGCCGCGCCGGCGCGCGACGTATTCGACCGGCGCGACGCCCGTGCGGTCGATGTCGTGTACGCGTGCGAGCACGTCGCCCGCGTCGACCTCGCTGCCGAGGTCGCGGCACATCTCGAGCAGCCCGCGATGCTCGCTGGTCGTGAAGCACGAGCCGTCCGGCATGTCGAGCAGCGTGGTCGTGCGCGGTGCGGTGCGTGCGCCGTCGCCGTTCGCGATCACGCCCGCATGCGCGAGAAACCCGCGTACGCCGCGCTCGGCGATCGCGACGCTCGCCGCCGTCGACGATCCGCCGCCGCCGAGCTCGGTCGACACGAACACCTTGCCGGCCGCCTCGGCTGCGCTGTCGAAGAGTCCCACGCTGTCGAGCTCCAGCATGCGCATCGAGTACGGCGCGCCGAATGCGCGCATCGCCCGATCGCAGCGTGCCTGCTGGTCGCGATCGTCCAGCACGTGGATCGCCGCGAACGGCACGAAGTCGAGCGTGCGGCCGCCCGCATGGATGTCGAGCACGTGCGTCGCGAGCGGCAACAGATGACGCTGGAAGTAATCGGCGATCTTCTCGGTGACGGTGCCGTCCGGGCGCCCCGGAAAACTGCGGTTCAGGTTGCCCGAATCGATCGGCGACGTACGGCAACCGGCGCGGAATGCCGGGTAGTTCATGAACGGCACGACGATCACGCGGCCGGTCACGTCGGCCGCCTTCAGCGAACCGGCGAGCTTCGACAGCGCGACCGGCCCTTCGTATTCGTCGCCGTGATTGCCGCCGGTCAGCAACACCGTCGGCCCGTCGCCGCGCTTCACGACGGTCACCGGAATCATGATCGCCCCCCACGCGGAATCGTCGCGCGAGTAAGGCAGCTTCAGAAAGCCATGTTGTTCGCCGTCCGCGTCGAAGTCGACGGTCGGCGTGATCGGAGAAGCCCGCATCGCCCTACTCCTTCACGAACAGCTTGCGCGGCGTGTTGCAGAACGTCTCGACGCCGGTGTCGGTGATCAGGATGCTTTCAGTGATCTCCAGACCCCAGTCGTCGAGCCACAGCCCCGGCATGAAATGGAACGTCATGCCGGGTTCGAGCACCGTGCGGTCGCCCGGGCGCAGGCTCATCGTGCGCTCGCCCCAGTCCGGCGGATAGCTCGCGCCGATCGGGTAGCCGCAGCGGCTGTCCTTCTCGATGCCCGCGCGGCGCAGCACCGCGAAGAACGCGTTCGCGATGTCCTCGCACACGTTGCCGGGCTTCGCGGCCGCGAGCCCGGCTTCGATCCCTTCGACCACCGCGCGCTCGCCTTCGATGAAGTGCGCGGGCGGCTTGCCGAGATAGACGGTGCGCGACAGCGGGCAGTGATAGCGGCGGTAGCAGCCCGCGATCTCGAAGAACGTGCCCGCGCCGCGCGCGAACGTCGTGTCGTCCCACGTCAGGTGCGGCGCGGCCGCATCGGCGCCGGTCGGCAGCAGCGGGACGATCGCCGGATAGTCGCCGCCGAAGCCGTCCGCGCCGCCGATCCCGGTCGCATAGATCTGCGCGACGAGATCGCTCTTCTTCATGCCGGGCTCGATCGTGTCGACGATGTGCGCATGCATGCGCTCGACGATCCGTGCGGCAACGCGCATGTACTCGATCTCGCGCGGCGACTTCACCGCGCGCTGCCAGTTCACGAGCGCCGTCGCGTCGACCCAGCGCGCGGCCGGCAGATGCTTCTGCAGCGACGCGTACGCCGCCGCGCTGAAGTAATAGTTGTCGAGCTCGACGCCGATGCGCAGCGTGCTCCAGCCGCGTGCGGCAATCACGTCGGTCGACAGGTAGTCCATCGGGTGACGGGCCGTCGACTGCACATAGTGATCCGGGTAGCCGACGATGTTCTCGTGCGCCATGAACACGGTGCGCTTCGCGCCGTTCGCGTCCTGGCCGCGGCCGTACCAGACGGGCTCGCCGTCCATCGGCAGCAGCACGCACTGGTGTACGTAGAACGACCAGCCGTCATAGCCGGTGAGCCAGCCCATGTTGGTCGGGTCGGTGACGATCAACAGGTCGATGCCGGCCCGCTGCATCGCCGTGCGCGTCTTCGCGATGCGCGCGGCGTATTCGCTGCGCTCGAACGCGAGGCGTGGCACGGCTTGGTGGGTTTCGATGACTGCGGACATCTGTCTCCTCTCAGGTCGTGAGGTCGTTGTGGAAAATCGTGCCCACCTCCGCCGCCCGGGCGCGCTGCAGCGCGAGCACGGCGATGGCGGTGTCCTGCGCGCCGGTGCCGGTCAGGTCGCAGATCGTGATGTCGTCGCGATGCGTGCGGCCGTCGCGCTGCCCGACGATCACTTCGCCGAGTTCGGGAAACACCGCGTCGGCCGCGATCGCACCGGCCGCAATCGCGTGCGCGAGTTCGCCGGCCACGCGGGTCTGCTGCAACCGGTCGCAGAAGTAGCGCGCCGCGCCGAACACCGACGGCGCGAGCTCGGTCTTGTAGTCGGCGTCGGAACCCATCGCGGTCACGTGCAGCCCCGGATGCAGATCCTCCGCGTGCACGAGCGGCTCGCGACTCGGCGTCGTCGTCACCGCGATATCCGCGTCGGCGAGCGCCGCATGCACCGATCGCGCGACGATCGCATCGATCCCGTGCGCGGCGCGCACGTCGGCCGCGAACCGTGCGGCACGCCCGGCGTCGCGCGCCCAGACCGTCACGTGCGTGATGTCGCGCACGAGCATCAGCGCGTCGAGTTGCAGCCGCGCCTGTTCGCCCGCGCCGACTATCGCTGCGCGGCGCGCATCGGCACGCGCGAGCCGGCGCGCGGCCACCGCACCGGCCGCCGCGGTGCGCACGGCCGTCAGGTAGCCGTTGTCGAGCAGCACGGCCTCGGTCAGGCCGGTGCGCGCGGACAGCACGAGCATCAGCCCGTTCAGGCTCGGCAGCCCGAGCGACGGGTTGTCGAAGAAGCCGGGGCTGACCTTGATCGCGAAGCTGTCGAAGCGCGGCAGGTAGGCGGTCTTCACGTCGACTTCGCCGTGCCGTGCCGGCAGCGCGAGATTGAGGATCGGCGGCATCGCGACCGCATCGGTGGCGAGCGACGCGAACGCGGCCTCGACTTGGTCGATCGCGGCCAGATCGAGCGGAACCAGCGCGCGCAATTGCGCCTGCCCGAGCAGCGTGACGGGATGGGTCATGTCAGTTCTCCGAAACGAGCCGGCGATGCACGGCCATGTCGATGTTCGCGCCGCTGATGATCACGACGATCGGGCCGCCGCGATCGCGGCGCGCGATCCGTTCGTCCAGCAACGCGGCGATGCCGACCGCGCCAGCGCCTTCCACGACGAGACGCTCTTCGCGGTACGCATGCGCGATGCCGCGCGCGATCGCCGGCTCGTCGAGCAGCACAACGCCGTCGGCCAGCGCGCGCGTCATGTCGAACGTGTAACGGTTGTCGAGACCGATGCCGCCGCCGAGCGAATCGGCGAGCGTCGGCTGTTCGTCGACATCGACCGGGCGCCCGGCCGCGAGGCTCGCGTGCATCGCGGCGCCGCGCGTCATCGACACGCCGATCACCTCGATCGCCGGCCGGATTGCCTTCGCGGCGAACGCGATGCCGCTGAACAGCCCGCCGCCGGACAGCGGCACGACGAGCGTTGCCGCATCAGGCAACGCTTCGAGAATCTCGACGGCGATCGTCGCCTGCCCGGCGATGATTCGCGGATCGTCGAACGGCGGCACGTACGCATAGCCTTCGTCCCGCACCAGACGCCGCGCGTCGGCCTGCGCGTCGTCCTGGCTGTCGCCCGCGATCACGACCCGCGCGCCGAGCGCGGCGACCGCGTCCACCTTGTTGGCCGGCACGAGCGACGACATGCAGACCGCGGCCTCGATCCCGAACGCATGCGCCGCATGCGCAACCGCACGTCCGTGATTGCCGGTCGATGCGGTGACGACACGCGTCACACCCTGCGACGCGAGTTCAGCAAGCGCGTTGGCCGCGCCGCGCAGCTTGAAGCTGCCGGTCGGCTGCAGCGTTTCGAGTTTCAGATGGACGGGGGTGCCGGCCCGCGCGGACAGCGCGGCGGACGTGACGAGCGGCGTGACGTACGCATGCCCGGCGATGCGTCGGCGCGCGCGGTAGACGTCGGACAGCGACAGGAAGGACATGGAACGCGCGCCTCATTGATGTGGTGCGATCCAGTCTAATGTTCCAAATTGCGCTTTCGAATGTCCTGGTACATTGTGCGTCGCTGGCACGACGCCTGCCGCGCTTCAGTGAAAATCGTGCACGTGCGGATACTGCTCGAACACGCCCGCGATGGTCTGGAGCGCGGCGTTGCATGCGGCATCCGTCGTCTCCGCGCCGATGCACACGCGCACCGCGTTCGGCCGCTCCGTGCCGCCGACGAGGAACGGGTCGGGCGACGTCACCGCGATCTTGCGGGTACGCAATTCGCGCACGAGCCGGTCGGCCTGCCAGTAGTCCGGCACGCGCAGCCACGCTGACAATGCATTCGGATGCGCACCCAGCACGTAGGGGCCAAGCGCGGCCTTCACCATCTCCTGACGCGCCGCGAGCCGCTGGCGCTGCAACTCCACGAGCCTGCGCGCGGTGCCGTCGGCGATCCAGCGCGTCGCGATCTCCGCGATCGGCGACGTCGCCATCCAGCTGCTCACGCGCAGCACGCTCTCCACGCGCAGCGCGAGCCGCCTCGGCATCGCGAGATAACCGGTGCGCAGCCCGGTCAGCACGGATTTCGTCATGCTCGTGCAGTAGAAGCCGAGCTCCGGGATCAGGCTCGCGATGGGCGTCGCCGTCTTCGCGGGGAGCGGGCCGTACACGTCGTCCTCGATCACGTACACGCCGTAGCGTGATGCGATGCGCGCAATCGACCTGCGGCGCGAATCGGACATCATCGAGACCGTCGGGTTATTGAGGGTCGGCGTGCAGACGAGCGCACTGATGCGCTCGCCGTCGCACATTTCCTCGAAATGTTCGGGACGGATCCCATGTTCGTCCATCTCGAGCCCTTTCAGCGTAAACCCGAGCACGTTCGCCGAGCCGATCACGCCGTGGTCGGTCAGGCTCTCGCACAGCACGGTGTCGCCCGGCCCGACGATCGACGCGAGCGCGAGAAAGATCCCGTGCGCCGCGCCGTTCGTGATCAGCAGCGATTCGGGATGGACCGGCAGGTTCAGCGAACCGAGCCACGCGGCGCCAGCCTCGCGATGCGCGTCGAGGCCCGCGATCGGCCGGAACGAGCGGATCCATGGCTGGTCGTCGGTGTCGGCCATCGCCGCGCAGACGCTCCGCCACGCGGCATCGTGCTCCGGCGTATGCACGATGCGCGCGATCGAGAAGTCGACCAGCTCGCGCTCGGCCGTATCGAGGATGTAGTTCGACATCGATTCGGTCACGCGGGCGGCCACGAAGCTGCCGCGCCCGACTTCGCAGCGGATCAGGCCCTGCCTTTCGAGTTCCTTGTAGGCATTGGTGACGGTCTGCACGCTGACGCCGAGGCTCGACGCCACGTCGCGCTGCGGCGCGAGCCGCGCGCCCGGTGCGAGCGCGCCGCTTTCGATGTCGGTGGCGATCGCCTTCACGAGCCGCTTGTATTTCGACTCGATGCCGTGCACCGCGCCGATCGCGTCGTGCCAGCGCGCCGATACCTCGGTCCGTCCCATCTCGATGTCTCCGTCGTTGCTTTCGCATGGTCGCTCAGAAAGACACCCGAAAATTATTGTCCTAGTGCAATCGCGTGTGCAAGCCGGACGGTCCGGAACGCATGATGCGCTACATTCATTCGACGGGACCGGGGTGCGGCTGTCCAGGTGGCGCGTCCGCGTAGTGCTTACAACGCGCCGACACGGCGCACGAATCGTGCGCCCCCCAGCGGCGATCTCGATTGCCGCAGTCGGCCCGGCATGGTCTGATTCGATCCACCGCGAATTCAAAGGTTTACAGCCCAAGCAGCCCCGGTTCCGCTGCCTGAATTACCCGTTCCAGGCTGGCGCCGCGGCGCGCGGCGATGACACCGCGGTGACAAAACCGATAGTTTGCTATCGAATGTTTTTGCCACTATCATCTCGCGCATGACCAATCTGCACGATCTTCGCCTCGCCGTCAGCAGCCTGCTGGTGCTCACCGCGCGCAAGTGGCGCCGCACGAGCGACGCCGTGCTGACCGCGTACAACGTGTCCGAAGCCTGCGCGACGCCGCTGCTTATCGCCGGCCGCCTCGGCGAAGGCGTGCGCCAGGGCACGCTCGCCGAGCACGTCGGCATCGAGGGGCCGTCGCTTGTGCGCCTGCTCGACCAGCTTTGCGCGGCCGGCCTCGCACGCCGCGACGAGGATCCGCACGACCGCCGCGCGAAGACGATTTCGCTGACGGCCGCCGGCCGCGCGGTCACCGCGAAGATGGAAGAAGACCTTCGCGTGCTGCGCGCGCAGGTGCTCAAGGGCGTCACGCGCGCCGATCTCGAAGCGACGCTGCGCGTCCTGAACGCATTCGGCGCGGCCGATGCGCAGCACCCGGCGTCACGTCCGTCCCATCCCGCCGATTCCGCTTCATGACTTATCCGAGCCTTCGCGACTGGCTATTCTCGGGCAAGACGTTCGCCGCGTCGATGCTGGCGCTGTATCTCGGCCTGTATTTCCAGTTGCCGCGTCCGTACTGGGCGATGGCGAGCGTCTACATCGTGTCGAACCCGTTCGTCGGCGCGACGCGCTCGAAGGCGCTGTATCGCGCGCTCGGCACCGCGCTCGGCGCGGCCGCCGCGATCCTGTTCGTGCCGCCGTTCGTCGAGACGCCGCTCCTGTTCAGCGTCATCGTCGCGACGTGGTGCGGCACGCTGCTCTACCTCGCGATCTCCGACCGCACCGCGCGCAGCTACGTGTTCATGCTCGCCGGCTACACGATGCCGCTGGTCGCGCTGCCCACCGTGACCGATCCGTCGACGGTCTTCGACGTCGCGATCGCGCGCACCGAGGAAATCGTGCTCGGCATCGTGTGCGCGAGCGTGGTCGGCAGCGCCGTGTTCCCGAACCGGCTTGCGCCCACGCTGATCGAGCGCACCGACGCGTGGTTCAAGGACGCCGCGTTCTACGGCCGCGAGACGCTGTCCGGACACCTCGCCGGCAAGGCGCTGTCCGCGTGCCGGCAGCGCCTCGCCGCGACCATCACCGGCCTCGAATTCCTGCTGAGCCAGCTGAGCTACGACCATGCGCACCCGCGCGTGCTCGCCCGCACGCAGGCGCTCGCGGGCCGGATGCAACTGTTCCTGCCGCTGATGTCGTCGCTCGCCGATCCGCTGATCGCGCTGATGCGCGACCTGCACGTGCGCCCTCCCGCGCTCGACGCGCTGCTCGCTGACGCCGCGAAGTGGTTCGACGCGCCGCTGCCGGCCTTGAAGGACGGCACCGACGGCGCGATGGCCGACGACCCGGTCGCGGACGACCTGCGCGCGCGCGTCGCGGCGCTGCAGCCGCCCGACAGCGCGCTGACGAGCTGGGACGGCGCGCTGCTGTCGAACGCGCTATGGCGGTTGCGCCAGGTCATCGACATCTGGCAGGACTGCCGCTCGCTGCGGGCGCTGATCGCGAACGAGTCGGGCGTCTGGCAGCCGCGTTACCGGCACTGGCGGCTCGGCGGCACCGAGCGCTTCTTCGACCGCGGGATGATGCTGTTCTCGACGCTGACCGTGGCCGGCGCGATCGTGTTCGCGTGCTGGCTGTGGATCCAGTCCGGCTGGCACGACGGCGCCGGCGCCGTCACGCTGGTCGCCGTCGCCTGCAGCTTCTTCGCGGCGCTCGACGAGCCCGCGCCGCTGGTGTTCAAGTTCTTCCTGGCCACCACCGCGAGCGTCGTGTTCGCGGGCCTGTACCTGTTCGCCGTGCTGCCGCACGTGCACGACTTCGCGATGCTCGTGCTGATGTTCGCCGGTCCGTTCATCCTGATCGGCACGCTGCTGCCGCGCCCGCAGTTCAACATGGTGACGATGCTCGTCGCGGTGAACACCGCGACCTTCATCAGCATCCAGAGCGCATACGAAGCCGACTTCTTCGTGTTCCTGAACAGCAATCTCGCGGGCGTCGCCGGGCTGCTGTTCGCGTACGTCTGGACGCGGGCGACGCGGCCGTTCGGCGCGGAACTCGCGGTGCGGCGACTGCTGCGCTCGGGCTGGGAGGACGTCGCGCGCTCCGCGTCGACGCAGCCGCTCGACGACCAGCGCAACCATGCGTCGCGCATGCTCGATCGCGTCACGCAACTGCTGCCGCGCCTCGGCGCGTCCGACGACCACCGTCATCCGTCGATCGAGAGCTTCCGCGACCTGCGCATCGCGCTGAACGCGCTCGACCTGCGCCGCTCGCGTCGCAAGCTGTCGGGCGACGTGCCGGACGCGATCGACCGCGTGCTGGCCGGCGTCACCGATCACTACACGCGCTGCGCGGCCGCGAACGCGCGCCAGCCCGCGCCGCCGGCGCTGCTCGCGTCGATCGACGATGCGTTGCAGCGCGTGGCCGGTCGCAACCTGCCGGGCGCGCCGGCGGCAGCGGCGGACGACGGCACGACGCCCGCGGCCCCAGCGGCCCCCGCCGCGCCGGCCGCGTCCGCGACGCGCCGCCGGTTGCGCGATACGCTGCATGCGCTCGTCGGCCTGCGGCTGTCGCTGTACCCGGCCGCGGCCGCGCAGCCGCCGCAAGCGGCGCCGGACGGAGCACGCGCATGATCCCGCTTTCCAACCTGTCTTTCCGACCGCGACCATGATCGGCGAAATCGACATCTTCGGCGTATTCGTGCCGGCTCCGCTCGTGCTGATGCTGATCGCCTACCTGATCAACATCGTCGTGCGCGCGCTGCTCGAGCGCGTCGGCTTTTACCGCCTCGTCTGGCACCGTTCGATCTTCGACCTCGGCATCTACGTGTTCGTGTTTGCCGCCGTCGTCATCGTGTCTCACCATCTCGTGGCTAGCTAACCGTGAAAAAAACCTGGCTCTCGGCAGGGCAGATCCTGCTCACCCTGATCGTCGTCGTCGTGGCCGGCCTCGTGCTGTGGCGGATCATCAACTACTACATGTTCTCGCCGTGGACACGCGACGGGCACGTGCGCGCCGACGTAATCCAGGTCGCGCCCGACGTGTCGGGGCTCATCACCACGGTGCAGGTCGCCGACAACCAGGAGGTCACGCGCGGCCAGGTGCTGTTCGTGATCGACCAGGCGCGCTACGCGCTCGCGGAACGGCTGGCCGAAGCGACGCTCGCGCAGCGCCGCGCGACGCTCGCCCAGGCGAAGCGCGAATACGCGCGCAACCTGCAGCTCGGCAATCTCGTCGCCAGCGAACAAGTCGAGGAAAGCCGCACGCGCGTCGAGCAGGGCGAAGCCGCCGTCGCCGATGCGCAGGTGTCGCTCGATACCGCGAAGCTGAACCTGCAGCGCACGACGATCGTGAGCCCCGTCGACGGCTACCTGAACGACCGTGCGCCGCGCGTCGGCGAATACGTGCCGGCCGGCCGCGCGGTGCTGTCGGTCGTCGACCGCAATTCGTTCCGCGTCGACGGCTACTTCGAGGAAACCAAGCTGCGCGGCATCCACATCGGCCAGCCGGTCGACATCGTCGTGATGGGCGAGCCGCATCCGCTGCGCGGCCACGTGCAGAGCATCGTCGCCGCGATCGAGGATCGCGACCGCACGCAGGGCGCGAACCTGCTGCCGAACGTGAACCCTGCATTCAGCTGGGTGCGGCTCGCGCAGCGCGTGCCGGTGCGCGTCGTGCTCGACGAGGTGCCCGACGACTTCCGGATGATCGCCGGCCGCACCGCGACCGTCGCGGTGCGCACCGACACGCGCCGCGACGACAAGGCGAAGCCGGCTGCCGGCGCTTCCGGGGCAGCCGTGTCGCCCACTTCATCGCCCGCGGCCGTCAGCGCGACGGGAGCATCGCAATGAAGCGGCACGGCCTGCGCCTCGCGGCGGCACTCGCGCCGCTCGCGCTCGCACTCGGCGCGTGCAAGTCCGTCGGCCCCGATTACACGCTGCCGCAACAGGCGTACGTGAATGCGCCGCTCGCGAACCATGCGCTCGACGACGCGAACGGCGCGCTCGTCTCGCGCAACGCCGTGCCCGGCAACTGGTGGCAGCTGTACGACGATCCCGTGCTCGACGCGCTCGTGCGCAGCGCGCTGAAATCGAACACCGACCTGCGCGTCGCCGCGGCCAACCTCGCGCGTTCGCGTGCGGCGCTGGAAGTCGCGAACGAACAGGGCGGCTTCTCCGGCAGCGCGGAAGCAGCCGTGCAGCGCGCACAGGAATCGGCCGAGCAGTATCTGCTCGAAAACAAGCTGCCGGTCGTCAACGAAGGCACGGTCGGCATCAGCGTGTCGTATGAACTCGATCTGTTCGGCAAGCTGCGGCGCGGCGTCGAGGCCGCGCGCGCGGATAGCGAAGCCGTGCAGGCGGCCGCCGACCTCGCGCGCATCACGGTCGTCGCGGACGTCGTGCGTGCGTACGTCGAATCGTGCTCCGCCGGCGACGAGCTCGCGATCGCGAAGCAGTCGCTCGCGCTGCAGCAGCAGCGCGTAAAGCTGTCGCAGCGGCTGCGCGATGCGGGGCGCGGCAACCAGAGCGACGTGACGCGCGGCGTCACGCAGGTACGCACGCTGTCCGCCGACATCCCGCGTTTCGAAGGTCGCCGCAAGATCGCGCAATACCAGCTCGCCGCGCTGCTCGCGCGCTCGCCGGCCGACCTGCCGAAGGCGGTCGCCGAATGCGAGCGCCTGCCGAAGCTGCGCCGGCCGATTCCGATCGGCGACGGCGCCGCGCTGCTGCGACGCCGCCCCGACGTTCGCGAAGCCGAGCGCCAGCTCGCCGCCGCGACCGCACGGATCGGCGTCGCGACCGCCGCGCTGTATCCGTCGATCAGCATCGGCGCGTCGGCCGGCTCGGTCGGCGTCGCCGCCGACCTGTTCTCGTCCACCACGAACCGCTGGTCGTTCGGACCACTGATCAGCTGGTCGTTCCCGGTCAACGGCCAGCGCGCACGCGTGCGCGAAGCCGAAGCCGCGACCGGCGGCGCACTCGCGCACTTCGACGGCGTCGTGCTGAACGCGCTGCGCGAAACGCAGTCGAGTCTCGCGACCTACGCGGCCGACGTGCAGCGCACCGATGCGTTGCGCACGGCCTACGAATCGGCGCGCAATTCCGCTGACGAGACGCACCGGCTCTTTGTGGCCGGCCGCGAATCGTTCATCTCCGATCTCGATGCAACGCGCACGCTGACGAGCGTGCGCGCGCAGGTCGCCGCGGCCGAAGGGCAAGTCGCCGCCGACCAGGTGAAGCTGTTCCTCGCGCTCGGTGGCGGATGGGAAGGCGACGCGGCGCCGGCTGTGTCGCAGCAAACGTCGGCGGCCGGTGCGCCGGCTGCTGCGTCGGCCCCAGCCAGGTAAGCGCGCGCAGTGCGGGACGGCGTGCGTGACACGCGTGCCGTCCCGCATCACTGTGCGTGGTCTCGCATGTCCGGTATCTCGATGCCGACGGCGCGCGTTACCGGCATTGCCGGTAAACTCGTCCGCGGTTTCCATCATTCGCCCGCCGCCCGCCGGGCGGCCCATGTTCCGGAGAGTCATCATGCGAAGCAGTGCCCGTAATCAGTTCGCCGGCCAGATCAGCGCCGTCAAGCCCGGTGCCGTCAACGACGAAATCACGCTGCGCACCCAGGACGGCCTCGACATCGTCGCCGTGATCACGCACGGCAGCGTCGCTTCGCTCGGTCTCGCGGCCGGCACGAAAGCGTTCGCGCTCGTCAAGGCATCGTCGGTGATCGTGATGGTCGACGTCGACAGCAGCAAGGTGTCGGCGCGCAACTGCATCGCGGGCACTGTGTCGTCGATCGCGAAGGGCGCGGTCAATTCGGAAGTCGTGATCCAGGCGGCGGGTGGCGCGGAAATCGTCGCGATCGTCACCAACGACAGCGTCGATCGTCTCGGCCTCGCGCGCGGCAAGGCTGCGTCGGCGATCTTCAAGGCGTCGAGCGTGATCGTCGGGGTCGAGTGATCGCCGATCGTCTGACCGATTGCGATGATGCCCCATCGTTCGCCGCAACTGCGTCACGACGACGCCCCGCGTGGGTTGCCGATACGCAGCGCTTGGCCGATCATGCGCGACAGCCATCCGCACGCTGTCCCGCGCGTTCGTTCGATCTCAATGCCAACCGAAGGAACAACCTTGATCGACTTGGCCACTCCCAATTTGCCGTCGCGCGATTTCGAAGCCACATCGCAGTTCTACGCGAATCTCGGCTTCGTCGAAACGTGGCGCGACGACACCTGGATGATCCTGAGGCGCGGCGACCTGCTGCTGGAGTTCTTTCCGCATCCCGGCCTCGATCCGGCCACCAGTTGGTTCAGCTGCTGTTTCCGGCTCGCCGACGTCGGCGCGTTCTTCGATGAAGTGCTCGCGGCCGGCATTCCGGAGCAGACGACCGGCTGGCCGCGTGCGCATCGGCCGAAACGCGAGCCATGGGGCGGTACCCGCGGCGCGCTGATCGACCTGGACGGTTCATTGATTCGGCTGATTCAGACGGACGACTGAATCGTTGGGTGTCGAAGCGGCGCGGCGGACGCGAAACGACGCCCCATAAACGGTTACCTTGCGAAACACGTTGCGCGCGTCGCGCGTCTTTGTCCGTGGGCCGCGCGGTCAGTGTCGATGGCGATGGTGAATGTCCGGGAAATGCGCGTGACTGTGCGTGATCGGCAGATGCGCGTGCGGATGCGTATGCGGTTCATCGCCATCGTACGGAAAGTCGTGCGTGTGCTGATGATGTTCGTCATGCCGATGCCGGTGCGTATGCTCGAGCCGCTCGTGCGCATGTTCGTGTTCGTGCCGTTCGCGCACATGCAGCCAGATGCCGAGCGCCATCAACGCGGCCGCGATCCAGAACGTGACGGACGGGAGTGCCGGCCAGATCAGCAGCGACAGCACGACGCCGAACAGCGGCGCCACGGAAAAATACGCGCCCGTGCGCGCACTGCCGAGATGACGCAGCGCGACGACGAACAACACGAGACTGATCCCGTAGCCGCCGAGCCCGGTCAGCATCGCGGCGGCCGTGGCCGGAACGGCGGGCAGCGCCGCGCCGGCCGCGAGCGCGATGCCGATATTCACGGGCCCGGCGACCAGGCCTTTCACGCACGCGATGACCATTGCATCGTTCGCGGCGACCTTGCGGGTCAGGTTGTTGTCGATCGCCCAGCACAGGCAGGCGGCGGCGATCAGCAGCGCACCGACCGGCACGCCCGCGCGCCCCGGCACCCACGACAGCAGCGTGCCGCCGGCGACGATTGCGACCATGCCGAGAAACACCTGGAGATCCACGTTCTCGCGAAACACGACCCACGCGATGACGGCCGTCAGTACACCTTCGAGATTGAGCAGCAGCGCACTCGTCGCGGCCGGCGTGCTCGCCAACCCGAGCATTAGCAGCGCCGGGCCCGCGACGCCGCCGGCCGCGATCGCGCCGGCAAGCCATGGCAGGTCCGCGCGTTGCAGCGGCGCGGCATTCCCGACCGGCGCGCGGCGGCTGCGCAATCCGCGAAGCAGGATCCCGATGGCGAGACCGATGCCGCTGCCGAGATAGAACAGGCCAGCGACCATGAACGGCGACATCGCGCCGAGCAGTGCCTTGGCGAGCGGCGTCGCGGCGCCGAACAGCGCGGCGGCGATGAGTGCGACGAGAATCGCGGAGTGTCTCGGGTTCATGAGGCGGCCTTTGCGTAAGGTGTTGGGCGCAAGGTGTTGGGCGTTGGCAGGCTTCATATGATGCCGCAGCGCGGACGGTTTGCCGGTGCCGCTCAATTTCGGGGATTGCGGGGCAGCTTGCGTCGGCTTTTCAGGCATCTGTGCGTCATGCGTGGTCGGCAATGTGTATCGGCCCGCCGTTCCCGGTTGCTGAGATTATCGGCGTTTGTGTCGCGGTTCGCCAACGGATTGGCTGACGGCCGCTGCAGTGGTCGCGCGTCCGGACATCGCGCGTCCGTCACGCGACTACGATTGCATTGCGCGCCGGTAACTGCTGATGCGAGACATACGGGCGTGAGTGCGAATCGGGCACTTCATGCGCGTTGCGATTACTTTAGGAAAGCGAACTATTTCGGCACGACGTAAGCGGATTCGTGATGCACATCGTCCTTGTTTCGATATCCGGTCGCCATGCTCATTCAACACGAGTGATGCATTGCGCAAGCTGCGTTCGCCGACGCGCTTTCATCGCGGGTTCGATGGGCTATTCGATGCTGACGGGTGGATGGCTAGCTGACTGGCGGTGTCGCCAGCGGAGGCAGTCCGGACCTGCCCCGAGCGGGGACAGGCCGGTCTGTCAGATGATGCGCTGCACGCGCGGTGCAGGCGTGCCGTCACCGCGCGATCGCGCGGCGACGCATGGCGCGTTACTCGCTCGCGGCCGTTTGCTGCTCGGCCTGCGGTGCTGCATTGGCCGGTGCTGCATTGGCCGGTGCTGCATTGGCCGGTGCTGCGTTGGCCGATGCTTCGTCGGTCGCCGGCTGCGGCGCGGCGGCGGCCTGCACTTCCGCCTTCGGCTGCTGCGGTGCGCCCTTTGCCGCTTGCGCGCTGCCCTTGTTGCCCGGACGACGGGACTTCAGCCGGCGCGCACGCGCCGCGTCGTCGTGCGTCACGCGCCCGGCTTCGTTACCTTGCAGATCGACCCGCACCGCGTCTTCGACGAGGCACGACCAGTAACGATTGCCGCGGCACCACGTGGACATCGCCTCGCGCAGTTCAGCTTCAGTCAGGCCGACGGCCTGCGCCTCGCGGGCGAGATCGTCCCAGATGCCGACCTTCAGCGGCACCTTCGGTGCCGGATTCTTCGGGAACGCGCGCGGGAATCGGCGCTGCAATTTGCCGATCGCGACGATGACCGGATCGACCGGGGTCGACGGCTTCGCCGAAGCGGGCTTGGCACCGGACGGCGCTTTGGCCGCGGCACCCGATTTGGCCCCACGAGCGGGCCGGTCGCCGGACTTCGGCTTCGCGCCGGCGTCCGGTTGCACAGCCGGTCGCTTCGCGTTGCGCTCCTGCTTGGCCTTGGCTGCGAGCTGCGCCCGCAATTCGGCAAGTTGTTCAAAACCCATAAATTCAATCCACCAGGAATATAAGGTGTGGTTCGTGCTGCCATTCCGCACATCGGCGTTTTGCCGCATTGCGTGCGGCTTGTCTGCCACCGATGCGGAACATTGCGGGGCCGCATCGCCACAACCGCTGTTTTCAGGCACCCGGCCACGATGCCGGACAAAAGGCAGGAGTGGAAGTATACCGGTACGCGCGGCTGTCGGCTGATTCACCGGTTCGCATTTGACGGATCCGAAGGGTGCGCAATGCATCCACGCGGCCACGTTGCGCATTATCGCGGCGTTTTCGACCGGTAGCGAGACACGCGTTACGTAGTGCCGTTTTCGGTACTTTCGGTTTTAGTCGATCATTCCACACTACGGAATGCCGAAAGATGGCACGGACGTCCAAATACGCCGTCGCCGGCGAATTCACGTGGTTCGAAGACCTGGCTTTCGCGTGCGATCCGCGCGGCGTGGCGGCGTTCGCGTCGATCACTGCAGGTATTCAATTAGTTGCGTACGCATCGATCATCGATCGTACGGGAGCACCCGAAAATGCGTAGTATGACCGGATCGACATCGTCTGCGGCCTGTGGTGGTTTCGCGACGCACCGATCAGCCAACGACATCGTTGTCGAATGCAAAGAGACCCGGTTGTACGAAACGGAGCGGTTACATGAATCCCCGACATGACCTCCCGCACGACGGCATTACGCGCGAAGAGATTCACCATCGGCAGATCGACATGCGCGGCTATCGCCGCAGCGACGGCCTGTTCGAAGTCACGGCCTGTCTCGCGGACCGCAAGACGCGCGATTTCACCCCGCCCGGTGGCACGCGCACGGTCGCTGCGCTGGCCCCGATTCACGACCTCGGCGTGACGCTGGTGTTCGATGTCGACATGATCGTGCGCGCGGTATCCACGTTCATCCGGTCGCATCCTTATGCGCAGTGTCCGGGCGGCGGCGATACGTTGCAGGCGCTCGTCGGACTGCGCATCGGCGCTGGCTGGAACAGCGAGGTCCGCAAGCGCCTGCCGTCCTGCGATACGTGCACGCATCTGAAGGAAATTCTGGGACCGGTCGCCACCGCAGCCTATCAGACGATGGTCGGCGTGCGGCCGTCGTCGCTGAATTACCGCGACGACAACGGAAAGCCGCTCAAGATCGACAGCTGCTATGCGTATGGCGCTTCGCGTGATCTCGTGAAGAGCCTCTGGCCTGAATACCATCAGCCGACCGTGTCGACCCAAAGTGACTAGGACATCGATATTCGATAGTGCCGCTGCGGCGAACGGCGATGCGAGTCGCAGCCGCCGCGTCGCGCGAACAGCGCACTTCGCTTGAACTCGATGCGATTGGAGATACCACGGCAGGCGTCGCGCTGCGGTCCTTGCGTGCGGCTGCGGCACCGCTTCGACCCGGTTGATCGCCGATGATCAGAACACGCCGAGCGCGAGGCCCGCAGCAAGACCTGCGCCAATCTCCGCGCAGCGCGCGAGATCCTCGGCGCCGATCGTCTTCGGCGCGAGGATCCGCTCCGGTGTCTGCGCATGGGTGCAGATGATCAGGCCCGGCGCCACATTCCTGAGCCGCCATCCGGTCGCGATCCTGTCGATCTGGCGCAGCGCGTTCTGTCCGTCACTGCCCGCGCAGATCATCGCCGCATACGGGCGGCCGTTCACGCGATCGAGCGCCGCGTAGTAGCAGCGATCGAAGAAATCCTTCATCAGCCCGGACATCGCGGCGAGATTTTCCGGCGTCGCGAACAAATAGGCATCGGCGGCGAGCACATCGTCCGCGCTCGTCGCATCCGCACGCTGCAACCTCACGTCGATACCGGGTTGCTCGCGCGCGGCACCCGCGGCCGCTTCGGCCATCTGCTGCGTGCCGCCGGTCATCGTGTGATAGACGATCAACAGCGTCTTCATCGGTGTTCGCTCGGGTTGGGGTTCATATGCGGCGGCCATACGCGTCGGTGCGGCTCATACGCCTCATACGGCTCATACGGCGCAAAAGGCTCAATCGGCAATCGGCTCAAGCAGCTCAAGCGGGCAACCTCAACGGGTATGCCCGATCCTGCACTCGCCCGTCGTTGCGTGGCGATTTCTTCCAGGCGGCGGATGGACCGCGCATCGAGTAAATCGACGCGCCTGTTGCGCTTCACGCGTCGCATGACACACGTTCAGCCCTGCCCTGCACCGCACTCCCCATCGTGATCTGGACACGCGTAGTACGCAAGAAACATGTCGGCGGCCGTTTCCGCGACCGCCTGCTGTTCCTGCGCGCCCAGCGGCGGCTGGCCCATCGTCACCTGCGGCCAGAACGCGAACGCTTTCACGAGCCCGTGCAGCTGATGTGCGGCGAATACGGGATCGGTCGCCGCCAACCGGCCGGCCGCCGCGGCCGCACGAATCCATACCGTCACGTCCTCTTCGCGCTCGCCCATGCGTTCGACCATGTCGCGCGCGCGTTCCGGCGAGTGGATGGCCGCGCCGATCGCGACGCGAGCGAGCGCGAGAAACGCTTCGTCGTTCAATAACCGCAATTTGCGCTCCAGCAGTGCGAGCAACTGATCCCGCAGCGGCACGTCGGCGCAATAGGCCGGCGCGCCGGCGGTCAGCGTCGCGTCCCACAGCTGGTGCAGGATCGCTGCGAACAATGCTTCCTTGCCGGGGAAGTGGTTGTAGACGGTGCGCTTCGACACGTCCGCGCGCGCGGCGATGCGATCCATGCTGGTCGCGTCGTAGCCCGCCGCGCGAAATTCCTCGATCGCCGCGGCGAGAATTGCCGCGCGCTTTCGGTCGGTCATGCGCTGGGGGGAAGTGCTCGTATCCATGCAAAAATTTTACACCGCTGAGTTTACTTTTCCCAGGGATAAACTACACTGCTCAGTGTACTTTTATTTCCTGACGGATCGACATGGCTTCGCCTCTCGTTTTTCTTCATCGCGTACTGGGTTTCGCCGCCGCCAGGCGTGGCCGCACACTGTCCGGCGAGTCGCCGCAGCACAATGGCGAACGCTTTAGTAACGTCGCGCCGCGACCGGTCGAGGGCTTCGACAAGACGCTCGGCATTGCATGGAACATGCTGCTCAACAAACCACGCAACACGGTTCCGACCGGTGCCCTGCCGATCGATTCACTGACTCGCGAGCAACTCGACGCGGCCCCTGACCGCAGCCTGTATCGGCTCGGGCATTCGACGCTGCTGTTGAAGCTGCGCGGTGAGTTCTGGCTGACCGATCCGGTATTTGCCGAACGTGCATCGCCGTTTCGACGCGTCGGCCCCAAGCGCTTCCATGCGCCGCCGATTGCGCTCGACGATCTCCCGCCGTTGCGCGGCGTGATCCTGTCGCACGATCACTACGATCACCTCGATCGTGACACGGTGCTCGCGCTTGCGGCCACGACTGGCGTGTTCGTCACGACGCTGGGTGTGGGCGACCGCCTGATCGAGTGGGGTATCGACGCGAAGAAGGTGCGCCAGCTCGACTGGTGGCAAAGCGTCGACGTCGCCGGCCTGACACTGACTGCAACACCGGCGCAGCACTTCTCCGGGCGCAGCCTGTTTGACGGCAACAGCACGCTGTGGGCGTCCTGGGTCATCGTCGCCGACGATCTGCGCGTGTTCTTCAGCGGCGACACAGGTTACTTCGACGGTTTCCGGACAATCGGCGAACGTCTTGGGCCCTTCGATGTGACGCTGATCGAGACCGGCGCATACGACCCGCAATGGCCCTACGTGCATATGCAGCCGGAAGAAACCGTGCAGGCGCACATCGACCTGCGCGGACGCACGCTGATACCGATTCACAACGGCACGTTCGATCTCGCGATGCATCGTTGGCAGGAACCGTTCGAGCGCGTCACGGCGTTGGCAATGGTGCGAGGCGTCGAGCTGTCAACGCCCAGGATGGGCGAGCGACTCGATCTGACTGAGCCGCATCGCGGGGAACGGTGGTGGCGAACCGTCGATGACGCAGAAAAGGCACCGGCGGCGAAGCCGCGCCGGTGGCAGCTATGCGCATCGCAGACGACGAAGTAGGTTTGCTGGCCGCGGCGCTTCTGGCCTGGCAGGGAGCGTTGCGGCGGTTTTTGTTACGGCGGGGGCTTGGCGGTCGACTCTTCAATTGAGTATCGATGACGATGATCGGTCGGCGGGAAAAGCGGACGTTCGGCGTCGGCCGAGATCTATTCGGTCGGCCGACGATGCCGACGCGCTTCGCCTCCCTGATGCAGATCCTCTACATTCCGGATTCGCCCGCCGCGCCACGATAGACACGCCGATCACCTCGGCTTGTCTACGGAATCAAATGTCGCTCGACCCGCCTTGGGACGCACTGTAGAGTCAACATAGCCAGCCCCGAGCTTTGGCTTCTCCCCACATCCCGTCAGTTCGCGATCCTGCACCCTCGTTGTCACGTGACAACCGGCGATTGAGAGGAAACTGCCTCGACTGAATTCTTCCCCCGACTGTTCGGCGCGCTGCATCGGGTCGCCGGTATGTCGATCGGGTTGCATTTGTCTGCGATGCGTATTTTTCACGACAAAACACGTATCGTACGATACGATTTCGCACCAACGATCCTTGCTCGCAGCCAATCTCCCGTGCGGAATTCATGCGCCCCCATTTTGCCGGCCGATCACGCGCATTTTGCGTGAAACAACATGAAGAAAGTGGCGCAACCCATTGCCAGACAAGGGTTTACGGAGACACCACGTTTTCTAGAAATGTTTCACGGCCCTGCGGATCCACGTCGCCTCGTGTCGCCGGACATATGAATTTACCTTCAAAAGACGAATCGTCACGCGGGCCACGTGACAGGATGCCGATGTCGGGCCTCCATCAGATCACTCGCTGATACAACAAGCTCGGAATATCTGCGCCTCCCCTGCCCGGGGTCGTTTGCTCCGTGTACGCTGAACCGACCAATTTATTAGGGTCGTATCATTGACACTAGAATCCAGGCAGGCATGCACCCCGAGAGCTCACCCCGTTGAAGGGTACCAGCGGAAGGCGCCAGTCACCCCGGCTAGTGGAACGGAATACGACGCGTACGCCCCAGCTCGCATAGCGCGGTTTCTTTCAAGACCGCATGTGCGCCACACCGCTGTCACGCTGGTCATTCCGGATCGAACCGCACCGGTTGTCACGTGACAAACATCGAACGCGGACCAGCGACCGGGCACATCCGACCAACATCGCTTCGTGTCTCTCCCCAGATTCCTTCACGGTAGCGATCCCTACCGTGGCCGCGCTCGGGCAGAAGACGTCCGTCCCTCAATCGCCAGTGGCGAGGGTTGTCACGTAACACCCCCGTCGCAGTCGCAGTCGCAGTCGCAGTCGCAGTCGCAGTCGCAGTCGCAGTCGCACGAGCACGAGCACGAGCACCAGCACCAGCACCAGCACCAGCACCAGCACCGACAGCCATGTGCGAGCAGAGATAGCATCAATGAGAAAAATGGATTTCCCGGAATCGTTCCGGCACGTCGAATCCGCGTGCCGCGCGGTGGTCCATATTTGAATACCCCGGTCCGCCGAATCGACTTGTCACGTGACAACTACCGGATTCCGGCGCAGTTTAGGCTCGCAAGTCGTTAGCAAAACAGCATCAGCACTTGCCGCCCGAGAACGAAACCGAGCGCCTACGAACTATTCCGATTCCTCGCCCACTCGACGCTAAAGCCCAAGTATTTTCATTAGAGCCTCTTAGCGTTGTTCCATCTCGAACGACATTTTCATCACTTTTTATTTTTCATCCCATTTCAAACCCCCAAGAATTTCCTAGCCATTCGACCGGCTTGTCACGTAACAACCACATCCCTCCGTAAAACTCATCTTTTTATCTACCACTTTTCTGGACTTTTCCGCAATAACTGCATATATTACGCAAAACTCCTTGGAGGAATTTAATGGCTTTCAAGATCGCCGTGAGCAATCAGAAAGGTGGTACTGGAAAGACGACCATCTCCGTCAATATCGCGGCAGCCTTCGAGGCCGGCGGCAACAAGGTCGCCTTGATAGATGCCGACCCTCAAGGCACATCGGTCCGGTGGGTGACGAGCGGCGAAAATACGCTCCCGATGACGGTGCTGTCGCTGGCCCCCGCCGGGCGCGGGATCGGCGGCGAGATCAAGAAGCAGGATGCGAATTTCGATGTAATCGTCGTCGACTGCCCGGGCAACCTCGAAGATCCGCGCATCGCATCCGTGCTCGAAGTGGCGGATTTCTGCCTCGTGCCGCTGTCGCCGTCGCCAGCCGACCTGTACAGCACTGTCGCGATGATTCGCATGATCGAATCGATGCGTGCGGTTCGAAACCCGAATTTGTCTTCCGCGCTGATGCTGAATAGCGTCAATGGAAAAACTAAAATGCGTGAAGAAATTTTAAAAATTCTAAGGGCAGAAGAAATAGGGGAGCATCTGCTGGACAGCCAGATCGCGCAGCGCGAGGTTTACCGTCAGACGTTCGCCCTCGGCACCACGATCCATCACCACAACCGATACCTGAAGGGGCTGAAGGAAGCCCGCGCGGAAATCGAGAGACTGGTCACCGAAATGGCCCAATACATCGCGTCGACGCGCGCTACGGGAGCCGCACATGGCTAAGGAAACATCGAAAGACAAGAAGCCGACCGGCAACCTGCATCTCGCTGCCGGCCTGCTGCGCGGACTCGCGCAGGAAAACGCGGCGCTCGAAACGCGCCTGCCAGAACCGACACCTGCATCGAATCCCGCCGCGGAAGCCGCAACTCCTGCGGCCCCGACTGCCACCACGCCTGCAGACGCGCACGATCTCGGCGCGCCGCAGAGGGTCGCGGTGAAGGACTGCATCCCGAACCCGTTCAACCCGCGTGTGTTCTATTCGGAGTCGAGCCTGCACGAGCTCGCGCTGACGCTGAAGCGGGAAGGGCAGATCGAGCCGATCAAGGTCACACGGCTCCCGGAATTTCCCGGCAAGCTCGTCGTGATCGACGGGCAACGCCGCTTGCGTGCGACGAGCATCAACGGCGACGAGACGATCAACGCGACGTTCCGCACGGACCACACGCCCGAGCAGCTCTATACGATCGCGTATCGCGCCAACCACGACCACGAACGCCAGACGATCTTCGACGACGCGGTCGCGTGGAAGCGGCTTCTCGACGAAAAGGTCTTCCCCGACCAGAACACGCTCGCGGAGAAGATCGGCAAGGACAAGGCATCGATCAGCAAGACTCTGTCGCTGAACGCGCTACCGAACACGCTGCTCGAACGGATGGCCAGCGCGAACGACGTGGTGGGCCTGCAGGCGGCGTACTTCCTCAAGCTGATCTTCGAGCGCCTGGGCGAGCCGGCAGCCGACCGTCTGCTCACGGCTGTGATCGACCGGAAAAAGTCGGTACGCGACCTCGAGAATTTCCTGCGCGCGCAAAGCGACGGCAACAAGAAGACGGGGCGCACGCGCTACAGCGTTCGTCACGATTTCGCGCTCGAATCGCGCGCGATCGGTCAGCTGAAGACCTATCCGGACGGGCGCCTGGATCTGCAACTGAAGGGCGTCGATGCGTCCCATCAGGAATCGCTCGCCGACCGGCTCAAGACCGTGATCGACGCATATGTCGCCGAACTGGCGGTAGCGGCGCAAAAGTAAGCGACGCAGGCAGGGGCCTCGCACCTGCACGGCTCCGCGTAGCCGACGCAGTCCGGCGCACGACGCACGCCGGGCGCGAGGCCTCGAACAATCAGTTGGTCGCGAGGCTGCTTTTCAGCAGGAATTCCAGCAAGTCGTCCGAGGTCGGTTCGCCCCAGGTGTCGAGCGCCAGCCACCGGAAGAAACTGGTTTGCGCCAGCTTGCTCGCCTTCTTCTTCGGCGATAGCGTGAGATCCTTCGAACCGGCCACCGTCTCGTTGTAGCGCTCGATCAGCTTGGTCTGGTCGTCGATCTCCAGTTCGCGGAAATACGCCCCCGCTTCGTCGACCTTCGCGGCCAGGTATTTGTCGCGAATCTGTTCCTGCTTGCTCTGCGCGGATTCCTTCGCCGGGGCGGCCGTTTCGGTCCCCTGCCCGTCAGCCAGCGTATAGCCGTGCGTCAGCGCCTTGCGGAAATACGCGGCCACGTTGTCGATCGGTGCCGCGTTCTTCTTCGTAGTCCGATTGAGCGTGTAGGCGATTGCCGCCTTGATGCGCTGCACGCCGTACTGCGTGATCAACCGGCGCGCTTCCGAACGCGGGATGCCGAACTTCGCGACCTCGTCGACGAGCGCTTCGTTCTTGACATCGCCTTCTTCGACCGTATCCGCGCTCTGCTTGCGCGTCACCTTGAACTGCACGGCCTCCACGCTGCGACCCGACTTGTGTTCGATCAGCTCGAGCGTATGGTCGGAAACTTCGTTCACCTCCTGAATGCACGGCACCAGGACCTTGCTCTTGAAGAGCTTGTACTCCTTGTACGACTGCGATGCCTTGTCCTGACCGAGAATGAGGTCGCGGAATTTCGGCAGCGGAATCTTCGCCGTGATGCCGATCCCTTCGTAGCGCACCGTGTTCTCCCACAGCGCGAGCGAGTGCGAGCGCCGAAACTCGCGCGCGATCCGCATATCGATGAGCGCGTAGATTTCCGGATTGAGCAGCTCGCTGCGAATCTGGTCGGAGAAGCTGTACTTCAGCACCGATTGCTCGAGCTCCGCGCCGGCGAGCAGGCCCGACGCCTTCCACACCGTCGAGCGGTCCGCGGCAAGGTAGTCCCAGTTGACGACGGTACTGATCAACGAGTTGACCGTGTCCTTCACGTACTTCGTGTTGTTGCTGTTCAACCCGCTCTCGTGCGAGAGCGCCGCGATCGAGATCGAGAAGCTCGTCCGGCCGGGTTCGAACGCTTCCTGACGAAGGGCGTTCTTGATCAGCGAGCTGAACATCTTGCGCTGCTGGAGACCGATCTTTCCGGACTTCGGAGCGATATGAATTGCCTGGACCGCCTTGCGCAGCAGATCGGGAGGCTCGGGCGTCTGAAATAGCGAAACCTGCTTGTCGGAGCCTTTGATTGCGGGCTTACGCGGCAT
>NZ_CP042178.1:0-2783599 GCF_005937855.2 Burkholderia sp. KBS0801 | reverse complement strand
GCGTCGGGTCGGAGGGAGAAGTTTCACGGAAGGATAGCGCCTGTGGTGATGTGCGTCCAGAACGACATGCTCACCATAGCCGGTGAAGTGCGCGTACAAACCGGCACTCACCCCAGCCCCCTCCCGAAAACCCTCACCGGTCCGGATTTACAGCGTTTCGGACTCGTCCAGACGTGTCGCGGGATGCACGGATTCACAGATTTTTGGCTGTGCCCGACACGTGCGAAATTTGCTCCCGTATCGGCTCACCTTTCGATTTGTCGTAATTTTACGACTGCGCTTCCCGGTCCTCGCCACAGGGTCGCTACTCGGTGTCGCGACAGCGCGCGGATGGGCCCGCACCGGCCTGTATGCATGTACAGGCATGGCTGGCCGGGAGACTGCGATTTGTTCCGGGATCCGGGAATGCGCGCCAAAAAGGCGCTCTGCCGCGTCGATCCAAGCCGTTTCACGGGCCGGGGCGCGCATTGTACAGCGCACAGAAACGGGCCGGTCCCGAAAATTCTCACCTCACCGGCTCTGAATTCTGTGACCAGAATGCCGAAGAATCCCCGACACACGCGGGATCGGCCACCAGGACCTCCCGAAAAGCCTCACCTTATTGAAAAAAGCGCTGCTCCAACGGAGGCAAAAGCCGCTCCCGAAAAATCTCACCGTAACCGCCGCGGTATCAAAAATGTCAATGGCATCCGATACTTATGCGCGGCAGGCGTTCCGGTGAGCCCTGCGGTCACCCCCCGAAAAACCTCACCTTTCCGGCATCCGGCCGAATTCGACAGCTGCCTGGCGACTCCTGAAAATTCTCACCTGTACCAAAAAGTGGCACAGCGAAAATCAGATTTCTGCCAGTCCCAGCGGGCTTTTCAGCGAATTTGCCCTGTGAGGGCCCCTGAAAAGCCTCACCTTTGACTAATTTTTAGGCAAATGAAGCTCCCGAAAATGCTCACCTATATGGCGCATGGCAGCCTGTGATTGATGCCCCGAAAAAGCTCACCTCAACGGGATCCAGCCAGGAAAACCCGGGTTTCGCTCCCGAAAACCCTCACCTTTGGGGCTTCACAGGCCCCACAGGGCACCTTTGCGGTGCAAAATGACGCTCGTTTCCCGGAAACCCTCACACCAAAACCCTGTGACGTCCCGTGAAACCTCACCTTTCACGAAAACTGCCCAAAAGATGGGCAGAATGAGGGAGCGAAGAAGGTCCTGCAAATTCTCACCTGTGTCTGCACAGGCAGAAAACTGTGAGCTCAAGAACAGCGTGGGTTCCGCGGCTGTGTGGCCCCGAAAAACCTCACCTTTGGGAAATCTCGTGTTTCACTGTGATCCCGAATCCGCTCACGACCTTTCCTGCATCGGCTCACGCAGCTCCCCGAACCCCATCACTTCAGCTCCCGCAGAACATCACCTTGGCTCCCGTAAAACTTCACCTTGTCGGCCGGAGAGCCTTGCTACATAAGGCTGTGCCGTGGCGTTAACGTTTTTAACTAAGGGTTCAAGGGTGTTTACTTCTAATACTCTCAAGACATCGGTCGTCGAGTTTTCCACAGAGACCCAAACCCTGAACACAGACAGGCTATGATGACGCTCGGCATGTGAAACAAATGCACTTTTTCCGAGTCTGCTCGAAAACGCTTTCGGGACAAGCACTTGGCTCGCTTTCTTCGCTTTGTTTCACGGAATCGGCGTGCTCCTTCGTCCGAATCGGTTCACAGCGCCGATTTCTGTGCACAGCGACGTAAATTCACCACGGTCGATCAAAACAGGTATCAAAAAATACGTATTTCGTTATGATCGCAACATCTCAATGTCTGTGAGCCTGTCATGACGCTGGATGAAATGCGTGAAGCCATTCGGGAAGAACTGGAATCGCTGCGCGCGAGCGGCGCACGCCGCCAGGAGTTGTCGCTGCATGCGTGCAAGCGCTTGTTCTTCGATCTCGGCATCCGGCCGTCGGCCGCCAACGTCCGCGATCTGACCCAGACCGGCAGTGCCAGCGACATTCCGAAGGACATCGACCATTTCTGGGAACGGATCCGTTCCGCGTCGAAAGTCCGGCTCGACGGAGCGGCGATTCCGAAAGCGGTCGAGGAAAAGGCCGGCGCCTTGCTCGGCGCACTCTATGAAGAAGCATTGAAGGCGGCGAGGGAAAGCCTCGATGTCGACCGCGAACAGATTCGCGCCGGCGTGACCGATGCGGAACAGCGGCTGCGCGATGCCGCCGTTCGCCAGGAAACACTCGAAGGCGCGCTGACGCGCAGTGAAACCCGCAACGACCAGCTGCAGGCGCGCGTGACCGAGCTCGAAGTGCAGCTGGCCTCGCAATCGACGCACGGTTCGGCAAACGAAGCGACGCTGCTCACCACGATCGCCCGACTCGAAAAGGAACTGGCCGCGATGGCCGCCCGCGTCGACGCCGAGCAGACGCAGAACGCCGCGCTGCGCGACCGCATCGATACGCTGCAAGCGGAATTGCAGCAGCGCACCGAACACTATGCGCAGCAGATCAAGGATGCGGTGGCCGAAGCCGAGCGTCGCGTCAAACCGATGCTGGTCGAACTCGACTCGTTGCGCAGCATGGCGGCGACCTACCAGAGCGGTTTGCGCGACGTGCAGCGCAAGGAATTCGATTTCCTTCAGCAATTGAGTTCGGCCAAGGCGCGTGCGGACCGGCTCGAGGAACAGTTGCGCAGCCAGGGCGATGAACTGGAACGCGCGACGCGCGACGCGAATCTGCTGCGCGCGAGCCAAGGGATGAATCCGGAAATCGCCGCGCTGATCCGGCGCCTGGCCAATGCGGGTCAACTGGATGCGGACGCGTATGCTGCGATCGGTACGTCCCTGGACCACGAAGTTCCGGTGCCGAGCCAGTGCCCGCGTTGCGACGGTGAACCCGAACTGGCCCAAGGCGACGACGGGTTCGAAGTATCGTGCCCCGAATGCGAACATGCGTCAGGGCCCTGGCCTTCGCGATTCGAAGCGATCGCACGTTTTGCACGCGAGTGACGCATCAGCCGGCACAACGATCGTACAGGTGAGGTAATCCGGGACGCGTGAGGTGAGGTTTTTCGGGAGCTGTGAAACGGTGAGGCTACGCCGCACAAGGCTGCTCACGGATCATGTCGCGTGAGCAGCCGTGCTTGGCATCAGTGAGTTTCGTCGTGGTCGGGCGCGTCACCGTTCGCGAGACCATCGCGCCAGTTTTTCCATGCGCGATGCAGGCGGTTCGACGAGATCGGCCGCATGAAGCCGAGCCATTTGCCGACCCGCTCGGGCGGCACGTCGTGTTCGAACAGTTCGGCCGCATATGTGTTGCGCAGCGTTTGCGGGCTCGCGCGCGCGGTGCGCGACGACGTGAGCCCCGCCGATTCGACGATCGCATCGATCGCGCGCAGCATCGTCGCCTTGTGCATCGGCCGTCCGGTGTGCGACGCCGGAAACACGAGCTCGCCCGGAATCTCCTGACGCTTGCGCTCCACGAGCCACGCTTCGAGCAACGCGATCGCGAACGACGCCAGATGGGTTTCGCGTGCGAAATCCGGATGCGTCGACGGGATCTGCAGCGACGTTCCGCTCGTGTCGATGCAACTAATGGTAAGCGCCCGTGCTTCGCCGGTCTTCACGCCGGCGCCGAGAAACGCAGCGACGAGCGCGCGATCGCGCCGCTCTTTCCAGTAGGCGGAGCCGGATACGCCGATCGGTGAAAACAGGTAGGCCAGCAACTTCGCGCGTTCGGTTGGCGTAAGGAAACCGGTCGGCTCGTTATCGCGTGCCTGGCGCCAGTTCGCTTCGCCATCCTGAGCAATGAAGCGGGCCGGGTTGGTGGACGCGAGCTCGGTGCGCCGGACGTGGTCGAGCACGCGCTCGATCAGCCGCAGATAGCGCATGCGCTGCGTTTTCCGGATAGGCAGCTCGCCGACGAAATTCGCGATCGATGCGGTATCGACCGTCGCCAGGTTTTTCTGGTGTGCGCGCAGCCACGTGAGAAACGCGCCCCATTGTGCGCGATAGACGTCGGCTGACGAACGGCGGTAGTCCTGCATGGCAAGCCACGCGTCGAATGCGGTTTCGGGCGACACGATCCAGTCGGATGCGCCGCGGTCGAACAGATCCTTTTCTTCCGGGCGTGCCGGAGTGTCGGAGGGCGTGGGAAGGGACATGTTATTTATTCCGTTAGTTGCGTATATGGTAGCCCTTTGCGCAACATCGCGGGCAGCAGGATGCGGGAGCCGGCCGCCGTGTCGGACGATCCGGGCCTGGCGTCAATCGCCCCATGCCTTGGACGGACGTTGAACGCGCTCGCGGTGCGCGGCTTCCTGCGACCGCGCCGCGGCTTCATACGCGAGGACCGCGAACGAGAAGACGGCGGGCAGCGCGTTCGACCGGCCGAAGTCGATCGGATCATCCGTTTCGGGAAAGGTCATATCCGACGGCCGTTCGAACAATTGACGCATGCCGGCGTCGTGCCGGCTGGCAAAGCCGAGATCGGCGAGCGCCTCGGCTTCGATGGCGTGCAGCAGACGCCACGACAGCGGGACGCGCTGACGGATGTAGCGCGCGGCTATATGGCGGACGATCAGCTCGAGGTCGTGCGCGGCAGCCTTGAAGCTGAGCGCGGCCAAATCTTGTTCTTCTGTCATCGCAGGCTCCTGTCGACCGGAGCGGCGCCTCGGTGCGCCGACCCGGCCATGCATGGCGGAATGTCCGTATACTGTACAAACATACAGTATTTTCCGCAACTGGCCTTTCGGCCAGCTATCCGCATTTTCAGCGATGAATCACGATCAGTAATGCGCGCGCTTCGGCCTTGCCGGGGTTGCGGATCGCATGCGGCGTGTCGGCCGCGTAGCGTGCGGTGTCGCCCGCCTTCAGGCGCCGGCTCGCGGTCGCGGCTTCGATTTCCATCGCGCCGTGTAGCACGGTGAGGTGCTCGCGCGTGCCGGGTTCGTGCGCGTTCGACACGAGCGCGCCGCCGCCCGGCAGCGTGAGTTCATACCACTCGAACTTGCCGGCCAGGTCGATCGGGCCCCATACGCGCAACTGATAGCGGCCGTCGTGACCGGCGAGCGTCGGAATGTCGTGCGGGCCGTCCACGCGGATCGTCTCCGCCGCCTTCGGTTGCGAGAACAGTTCGTCGAGCGTGATGCCGAGCGCATTGGTGAGCCGCCACGCAACCGCGATCGTCGGATTGGCCTTGTCGCGCTCGATCTCGGAGAGCATCGACTTCGATACGCCGGCCGCGCGCGACAGGTCGTCGAGCGTCAGCTTGCGCTCGTTGCGCAGGCGCTGGATTTGCTCGCCGACCCGTGGCGGCGTCACGCCCGGCGATTGCGGTGCGGCGCCGGCAGGCGTGCGCCGCGACGCGGAGGAACTTGCCATTTGGTTTCCGTTCGCTTAGAGTTGTTCGGTATTTCGAATTCTAGTTCGGAATATTGGATAAATGCGGTCAACCGAACGACCGACTATAACAGTAGCAGGCCGTTGCGCCGCCGCCACGAGCGGGGCGCTGCGGAATGCGAATCCCTGTCAGGAGCTTTGCGATGCGTGATGCCTTTCTCGCCCAGGTGCGCGGGACGCTCGACCAGATCCGCGCGGACGGTTTTTACAAGACCGAGCGCGAGATCGCGAGTCCCCAGGCGGCGGCCGTGCGGCTGGCCGGCGGTGCCGGCGTGCTGAATTTCTGCGCGAACAACTATCTGGGCCTGGCGAACGATCCGCGCCTGATCGCCGCTGCGCAGGCCGGTCTCGAGCAGGACGGCTTCGGCATGGCATCGGTGCGCTTCATCTGCGGCACGCAAACCGTACACAAGCAGCTCGAAAGCGCGCTGGCGTCGTTTCTCGGCACCGAGGACAGCATCCTCTATTCGAGCTGCTTCGATGCGAACGGTGGGCTGTTCGAGACGCTGCTCGACGAGAACGACGCGGTGATCAGCGACGAGCTGAACCACGCGAGCATCATCGACGGCATCCGCCTCTGCAAGGCGAAGCGTTTCCGCTACAAGAACAACGACCTGTCGGACCTCGAGGCGAAGCTGAAGGAAGCCGACGCCGCGGGCGCGCGCCACAAGCTGATCGCGACCGACGGCGTGTTCTCGATGGACGGCATCATCGCCGACCTGAAAGGCATCTGCGACCTCGCCGATCGTTATGGCGCACTCGTGATGGTCGACGATTCGCACGCGGTCGGCTTCATCGGCGCGCATGGTCGCGGCACGCCGGAGCACTGCGGAGTCGACGGTCGCGTCGACATCATCACCGGCACGCTCGGCAAGGCGCTGGGCGGCGCATCGGGCGGCTATGTCGCCGCGCGTCGCGAAGTGATCGAGCTGCTGCGCCAGCGTTCGCGCCCGTATCTGTTCTCGAACACGCTGACACCGAGCATCGCCGCGGCATCGCTGAAGGTGCTGGAGCTGCTCGGCAGCGACGAAGGCGCGAAGTTGCGCGAACGCGTGCGCGAGAACGGCGCGCGGTTCCGCGAGCAGATGACCGCGGCAGGCTTCACGCTCGTGCCGGGCGCGCATCCGATCATCCCGGTGATGCTCGGCGACGCGCAGCTCGCAACCAACATGGCCGACAAGTTGCTCGCCGAAGGCGTCTACGTGATCGGCTTCTCGTTCCCGGTCGTGCCGCGCGGTCGCGCGCGCATCCGCACGCAGATGAGCGCCGCGCATACCCCCGAACAGATCGATCAGACGGTCGCCGCGTTCGTGCGCGTCGGCAAGTCGCTCGGCATCATCTGACGGAGGTGCGACCATGAAAGCACTGGCAAAGCTCGAACGCGGCCCGGGCCTCACGCTCACGCGCGTGAAGCGCCCCGAAGTCGGACACAACGACGTGCTGATCAAGATTCACCGCACGGCGATCTGCGGCACCGACATCCATATCTGGAAGTGGGACGACTGGGCGCAGAAAACGATTCCCGTGCCGATGCATGTCGGCCACGAATACGTCGGCGAGATCGTCGAGATGGGGCAGGAAGTGCGCGGCTTCGCGATCGGCGATCGCGTGTCCGGCGAAGGCCATATCACGTGCGGCTTCTGCCGCAACTGTCGCGCGGGGCGCCGGCATCTCTGCCGCAACACCGTCGGCGTCGGTGTGAACCGCGAGGGTGCGTTCGCCGAGTATCTGGCGATTCCCGCGTTCAACGCGTTCAAGATCCCGCCCGAGATTTCGGACGATCTCGCGTCGATCTTCGATCCGTTCGGCAACGCGACGCACACGGCGCTGTCGTTCAATCTCGTCGGCGAGGACGTGCTGATCACCGGCGCGGGCCCGATCGGCGTGATGGCCGCCGCGATCGCGAAGCATGTCGGCGCACGCAATGTCGTGATCACCGACATCAACGACTACCGGCTCGAACTCGCGCGCAAGATGGGTGCGACGCGCGCGGTCAACGTGTCGCGCGAGTCGCTGCGCGACGTGATGGCCGACCTGCACATGACGGAAGGCTTCGACGTCGGCCTCGAGATGTCGGGCGTGCCGAGCGCGTTCACCGGCATGCTCGAGGCGATGAATCACGGCGGGAAGGTCGCGCTGCTCGGCATTCCGCCCGCGCAGACGGCGATCGACTGGAACCAGGTCATCTTCAAGGGGCTCGAGATCAAGGGCATCTATGGTCGCGAGATGTTCGAGACCTGGTACAAGATGGTCGCGATGCTGCAAAGCGGTCTCGATCTGTCGCCGATCATCACGCATCGCTTTGCGGCCGACGATTACGAGAAAGGCTTCGCCGCGATGCTGTCCGGTGAAAGCGGCAAGGTGATTCTCGACTGGACGGTCTGAGTGCCGGCGGGGCAGCACGGCGCGTTTGCCGACTGCCCCGCGCGTGCCGGAACGAGCGTTTGCGCGGCCGTTGAGGTTCGACAAACGCGTAAGGTGAGATTATTCGGGAGCTGTGCGCGCGTGCTGAATGGCGGCTCGATCGCGCTTTGATGTCGCGCTTGGGCGCGGAAGGCTGCGGTTGCGCGTTGCGCAGCGGCTGGTGGCCCGCACCTCGTTTTTGAAACGACGGCGATCACGCTTCGATTCCGCCGGACGCATCGGTGACATGCAATCGCGCATGCACCTCACCCATCAAGCCCGCGCCGCAATCCATTCTGTCGCGTGGCCCGACGCGCGTCTTTCTTTCTGCCCTTCCGCTTTCTCTTGCCGTGCTTGAGTAGCGAGCCCTAGCCGCAGCATCCGCTTGCGACGGCTTTGCGCTGTGCCCACCGTAGCACATTGGCAGCACCTCACCGCACAGCGCAATCACGCCGCAGCGTCGATGCGTGAGGCGATCACTGACGTGCGAACTCACCCGTGAGCCTGCCGATCGACACCGATCGGTGCGCTGCCCACTATCCGATCCCTTCACCGTTCGACCATTGCGGCTCGAACTGCAGACTCGACAAACCACCGCCTCCCGCCACCGGACTCAGCCCACGTTCGCCCCTCCCACCGACAGGGCCATTCCACACCGCTGTTGACGAGGGAGAACGATCGTTCTACCGTAAACCCATGAACACACATGATGACCTCTCTAGTGAACCGGCCGTTCGCGACCGGCTGCTCGACGCGGCCGAAGCGCTGATCTACTCGGGCGGCATTCACGCCACGGGTGTCGATGCGATCGTGAAGCGATCCGGCGCAGCGCGAAAGAGCTTCTATTCGCATTTCGAATCGAAGGAGGCGCTGGTCGTCGCCGCGCTCGAGCGCCGTGACGAACGCTGGATGCGCTGGTTCGTCGATGCAACGCTCTCGCGCGGCAAGTCGCCGCGCGCGCATTTGCTCGGCATGTTCGATGCGCTGCGCGACTGGTTTGCGCAACCCGATTTTCACGGCTGTGCGTTCCTGAACGCATCCGGCGAGATTGCCGACGCCGACGATCCGGTGCGCGTCGTCGCGCGTATGCACAAGGCGCGGCTGCTGGCGTTCGTGCGCGAGCGGTTCGACGCGTATGCCGACGACGCCGGCATCGAGCGTCGTGGGCTGGCCCGTCTCGCGCGCCAATGGCTGGTGCTGATCGACGGCGCGATCGGCGTGGCGCTCGTCAGCGGCGATGTAACCGCCGCGCGCGATGCGCGCGCAACGGCAGAACTCTTGCTCGATACGGTGTCTCGAGCGTCGAAGTAGTGCGTCCCAACCGGCTGCGTTCGTGCGCAGCCAGAACCTTGAACAGGAGCATTCCATGTCCGCTTCCCCGGAAGTTCGTCCCCCCGTTCCGCCGTTCTCGCTCGACACGGCGCGCCAGAAAGTGCGCGCCGCCGAAGATGCGTGGAATACGCGCGACCCGCAGCGCGTCTCGCTCGCCTATACGCCGCAGAGCCGCTGGCGCAATCGCGCGGAGTTCGTGACCGGCCGTGACGAGATCGTCGGCCTGCTGCAGCGGAAATGGACGCGCGAGCTCGACTATCGATTGATCAAGGAGCTGTGGGCGTTCGGGGGAAATCGCATCGCGGTGCGTTTCGCATACGAATGGCATGACGACGCGGGGAACTGGTTTCGCTCATACGGGAACGAGAACTGGGAGTTCGACGAAAACGGATTGATGGCGCATCGCCACGCGAGCATCAACGATCTGCCGATTCGCGAAGCGGATCGCCTGTACCACTGGCCGCTCGGCCGCCGTCCGGACGATCATCCCGGCCTGTCCGATCTCGGGCTGTGACGCAGCACGATGACGACACGTGAACGCGCTCGATCGTGCATCGAGCGCGTCACCCGTGCTCAATGGTGAGGAAATACGGGAGCCGCGTGTTGAGGTGAGTGTTTACGGGAGATGGAGCATTCTGTGCGGGACGGTGTGATTTTTCACGTGCTGCATCTCACCGATCAATCGTCGCAGGAAACGGCGCGAATGTGATGATGGACGTAGTACCACGCGCATCGACGTGCGTGATCGGTCGCCGATCGCACGCGAAGCGCACGTAATTCGAGCGGGATATCCGCGGCACCTTCGCAAAACTCACGGTAAGATTGAACGGTGTGCATTGATGCGTGATGCAACTCACCGTTCGAAATCGACAACGACACACACGCACACGCGTACGCATGAACGCTTGCAAACGCGCACATCGAAATAGACAAAGGTGCGCGGCAGCCGGTCGTGTTGCTCACCCTCGAACACGACATCCATCGACCACCTGGCGCACCCTTCACATCGTTTCGTCAGCCGGCGATGCGCGCCGCGATCGCCTCACCGACTTCCTGCGTTCCTGCCTGGCCGCCCAGATCGCGCGTGCGCGGCCCGGCGCGCAGCACTTCCTCGATCGCCGCGACGATCGCGTCGTGCGCTTCGTGCTCACGCCCGGCGCCGTTGCCGAGGAAGTCGAGCATCAGCGCTGCCGACCAGATCATGGCAATCGGGTTCGCGATGTACTGGCCGGTGATGTCCGGCGCGGAGCCGTGCACCGGTTCGAACAGCGACGGAAACGTGCGATCGGGGTTGAGGTTCGCCGACGGCGCGATGCCGATCGTGCCCGTACAGGCCGGCCCGAGGTCGGAAAGGATGTCGCCGAACAGGTTCGACGCGACGACGACGTCGAAGCGGTCGGGCTGCAGCACGAAGCGCGCGCACAGGATGTCGATGTGCTGCTTGTCCACGGCGATCTCGGGATAACGCTCGCCCATTTCGGCTGCGCGCGCATCCCACCACGGCATGCTGATCGCGATGCCGTTGCTCTTCGTCGCGACGGTCAGCCGCTTCGCGCGGCGCTGGGCGAGCTCGAACGCGAACTTCAGCACGCGCTCGGTGCCGTGGCGCGTGAAGATCGACTGCTGCATGACCACTTCGCGCTCGGTGCCTTCGAACATCGTGCCGCCGACGGACGAATATTCGCCCTCGGTGTTCTCGCGCACGATCATGAAGTCGATGTCGCCCGCCTTGCGGCCGGCCAGCGGCGACGGCACGCCGTCGAACAGGCGCGCGGGCCGCAGGTTGATGTACTGGTCGAACTCGCGGCGGAATTTCAGCAGCGAACCCCACAGCGAAATGTGATCGGGCACCGTCGCGGGCCAGCCGACCGCGCCGAACAGGATCGCGTCCATGCCCGAGAGCTGTGCCTTCCAGTCGTCCGGCATCATCTTGCCGTGCTGCGCGTAGTAGTCGCAGCTCGCCCATTCGATCTGCTCGAACTGAAAGCGGATGCCGAAGCGTGCGGTCACTGCGTCGAGCGCGCGCAGGCCCTCGGGCATCACTTCACGGCCGATGCCGTCACCGGGGATGACGGCAATCCTGTACGTCTTGTCGCTCATGCAAGCCTCCTTGGCTGGTCGGGCCGCCGGCGGCATGCACGGCGGAACATGACGCCATTTTATTTATTTCCAATCAGATTAAAATCACGTGAAAGGTTAATCGACTTTACACGAATCGTGAACAAATCGCCGAATCTCGACGACCTGCGCGTATTCAGCCTGGTCGTCCGCTTGACGAGCTTCAGCGCGGCCGCCGAGCAGCTCGCGGTGTCGCCCGCGTACGTGAGCAAGCGCATCGCGCTGCTCGAGGCGCAGCTCGGCACGCGGCTGCTGCATCGCTCGACGCGCCGCGTGACGGTCACGGAAGCCGGCGAGCGCGTGTTCGCGCGTGCCGAGAAGATTCTCGACGACGTCGATCATCTCGTCGAGGACGTGTCGACTACGCGCACGGTGCCGCGCGGCACGCTGCGCATCTCGAGCAGCTTCGGCTTCGGCCGCCATGTCGTCGCGCCCGCGCTGCTCGACTTCTCCGCGCGCTATCCGCAGCTCAACGTGCGGCTCGATCTGTTCGACCGGCTCGTCGACGTCGCGGGCGAAGGCTACGACCTCGACGTGCGCATCGGCGACGAGATCGCCGACCACCTGATCGCGCGCCGCCTCGCCACCAACCATCGTGTGCTGTGCGCGTCGCCCGACTATCTCGCACGGCGCGGCACGCCGCGCACGCTCGCGGATCTCGCGTCGCACGACTGTCTCGCAATCAAGGAGCGCGACCATCCGTTCGGCGTCTGGCGGTTGAATGTGCGCGGGGAAACGGCAACGGTGAAGGTCGGCGGCGCGCTGTCGACGAACCACGGCGAGGTGGCCGTGCAGTGGGCGCTGGCCGGACGCGGGATCGTGCTGCGTTCGATCTGGGAAGCGGCGCCGCTGATCGAGCGCGGCGAGCTCTGTCGCGTGCTGCCGGACGCGATTCAGCCGGCGAACATCTGGGCCGTGTATCCGGAACGCGTCGCGGCGTCGGCGAAGGTGCGCGTGTGCGTCGATTTTCTGGTGGAGGCGCTCGCCGGGTTGAATGCCGCGGCGAGCGACGATGCGGGCTGAAACCGGCCAAAGGTGAGCTTTTACGGGGGCATGTGCGGCGCATCGGCAAGCGCGTATTTGAGGCATGCAGGCGCGTCGCGAGCCGCTGCACCCCATAGGCATCGACGCATCGGCGCCCGCGATGCGCCGGGCCGACCGACGACGGTGCCCCGCGCGCGGCTTATGCCGCTTGCGCCGTGCTCGCCACACCGAGCATCAGGTCGAGATTCTGCACGGCCGCGCCGGATGCCCCTTTGCCGAGATTGTCGAACACGGCGGCCAGCAGCACCTGACCGTGCTCGGCATTGAAGAACACGCTGAGCCGCAGGTCGTTCGACCCGTTCAGCGCTTGCGGATCGAGATGCGTGATCGCGCGCGTGTCCGCGAGCGGCGTGACCTCGACGTGGCGCGCGCCGGCGTAATGGTGCGCGAGGCACGCGTGCAGCGCCTCACCGGTTATGCCGACCGGGAGCAGGCGCAGCTCGATCGGCACGGTCAGCACGATCCCCTGCCGATAGGCGCCGTAAGCCGGCACGAACAGCGGACGGTGCGCGAGCCCCGCATGCAGCTGGATCTCGGGCACATGCTTGTGTGCGAGCGCGAGGCCGTAGACCTGAAGCGGTTGCGCGCGTGCGGCGCCGTTCGATTCGAACGCGTCGACCGCGGCACGCCCGCCGCCCGAGTACCCGGATACCGCATGGATGCTCACCGGGTAATCGCGCGGCAGCAGGCCTGCCTGTTGCAGCGGCCGAAGCAGGCCGATCGCGCCGGTCGGATAGCAGCCCGGATTGGTGACGCGCCGCGCGTGCGCGATTATCTGCGCGTGTCCGTCGACCATCTCGGGAAACCCGTAGACCCAATCCGGTTCGGTGCGATGCGCCGAACTCGCGTCGATCACGCGTACCGTCGAATTCCGGATGAAGCCGACCGCTTCGCGCGCCGCGGCGTCGGGCAGGCACAGAATCGCGATATTGGATGCGTTGATGGCTTCGGCGCGCCGTGCGGGGTCCTTGCGTTCGGCATCCGGCAGCGTGACGAGCCGCAGGTCCGTGCGGTCCCGCAGGCGCTCGTGGATCTGCAATCCGGTCGTACCTTGGTCGCCGTCGATGTAGACAATGGGGAGGCTCATGATCGTCGCGTTCGTCGTTTCGGGCATCGGGAAAGCCGTATCGTCCACCGAACGCCTAGAATAGGAAAAGTTGAATTTCCTGATTACCGGATTCAGTTTTCCTGAACGAGAGGTGACGCATGCGCGAGATCAGTCTGGACCGACTGCGTACGCTGGTCGCGATCGCCGACCAAGGATCGTTCGTGGCCGCCGCGCAACTGCTTCATCTGGCGCCGCCGACGGTCAGTCTTCATGTCGCCGAACTCGAAAGCCGCATCGGCGCGCCGTTGCTGTCGCGCACGCGCGGCAACGTGCAGCCGTCGACCATCGGTGCTGTGCTGGTGGAGCGGGCGCGCCGCCTGCTGGCCGAGGTCGAGTCGACACTCGACGACGTGGAGCGGCAAGTGCAGGGGCTCACCGGTCGCGTGCGCCTCGGCGCGTCGACCGGCGCGATCGCCCATCTGTTGCCCCAGGCGGTGGCCCGGTTGCGCGAGCGGCATCCGGATATCGACGTGCAGATCGCGGTGCTCACGTCGCAAGACACGCTGGCGCGCATCGCGCAGGGCACGCTCGACGTCGGGCTGGTCGCGTTGCCGCAGCCGGCGGTCGCGGGGCTGTCGATCCGCGCGTGGCGGCGTGATCCGGTGCTGGCCTTCCTGCCCGCGGACTGGCGGCTTCCGGCGCGTGTGACGCCGGCCTATCTGGCCACGCGTCCGCTGATTCTCAACGATGCGACCACCCGCCTGTCGCGGCTCACGACGGAATGGTTCGCGCTCGGCGGCCACAGGCCCGAGCCGCGCATCGAACTCAACTACAACGATGCGATCAAGAGTCTGGTCGCCGCGGGTTATGGCGCGACGCTGCTGCCGCACGAGGCGGGCGCCCCGCCGCCCGACGCACGCATCGTCATGCGGCCGCTGCGGCCGGCGTTGTGGCGGGAGCTGGGTATCGCGCATCGGGTCGGCCCGGTCGAGCGCTCGACACAGCACGTGCTCGACGCGTTGTGGGCGCTCGGCGCGCGATAGGGAATCGCGCTGCCGTTCAGGACGCACGCCGTGGTGCCGACACGACCGGACGCGGCATGCGCGAGGCCGAACGCTTCCGGTCGTCTCGCGGTGTGGCAGCAAGCGGGCCGACTGGTGCCAACGCCAGCGCCGGCATGCGGCTCGGCCCGTTACAGCCGGTTGTCCCTCGCGAGCATCAGCACGCGCGCCCAGCGCCGCGCATCGCGCTTGTCCATCATCGGCAGCTTCCATTCGCCGCGTACCGCGTCGCGCACGCGCACGACCAGATGCCAGCGGCCGTCGATCGGCGCGGCCTCGCAGCCGTCGAGCTGCGACAGCGTATAGCGGCCGTCCGCGCCGTCTTGCGACAGCCACAGCAGCCCCTGCGACGCGGACACGCGCACCTCGCCCCATGCGCGATGCACGATGTGGGTCCAGCCTTGCTCTTTCGTGTTCGGCGCGATGTCGCGGCGGCGTTTGATCCACCACGTGATCAGCGCGATCAGGATGGCGCCGGCGAGCACGGCGGCCGCGATCGCGACCGGCTGGCCGAGCTGCGCGGCGATGACGTGAAACAGGTGAACCGCGCCCCATCCAATGGCGATGAGCGCGAACAGTGCAATGAAAATCGGCATGTCGAATCGGAAAAGAAGACGGACCGGCGCACGCAGCGCGCCGGTCCGCCGCACACGGCATTACCGGCGGCGGTGAATGTCGTGCGTGACGAAGCCCGCGTCGTTGACGGGCAGTGCGAGGCCGTCCTTCACCGCGAGCGTCTTGCGGATGTCGTCGAGACCCGCGGACCAGTGGTCGCGCATCGTCGACAGACCGAACTGATAGTCCTTGTAGTGGTGCTCGTACGCCTTCTGCTGATAGATCAGATGCTGGATGTTGTACTTCTTCCCGCTCGACATCGCTTCAGCCTCGACGCACCACGGGTCGTTCTTGCGCTGCTCTTCCGGCACCTGCTCGAGCACGTGGCGCAGCACGTTGCGGTAGCGCTGTTCGCGCTGCAGCGTGTCGGTGACGAAACGCGTGCGGCTCGAATACTGCACGTCCTTCGTGCGTTCCGCGACATCGGCCATCGTGCGCGGCAGCGGCCCGCGCGCGCTCCACAGATCGACCTGGAACGCGAGCGTGTCGCGGCGCGGGCGCGCGCGCAGCACTTCCATCAGCGGCGTGTTCGACACGACGCCGCCGTCCCAGTAGTACTCGCCGTCGATCTCGACGGGCGGGAACGCGGGCGGCAGCGCGCCGGATGCCATGAAGTGCTCGGGCGTGAGGCGAATGCGCGAGTTGTCGAAGTACACGAAGTTGCCGGTGCCGACGTTGACCGCGCCGACCGACACGCGCGTCTCGCCCGAATTGATCCGGTCGAAATCGCACAGCTTCAGCAGCGTCGCGCGCAGCGCCGACGTGTCGTACCAGCTGATCTTTTCCGGATGATCGGATACACCCGGCAGCGGCGGCGGGAAGCGCGGCACGAAGAATCCCTGCTGGCCCTGCATCATCGCGCTCGCGGCCTGCGATGCGGTGAAGAACGTGCGGATCTGGTCGATGCTGTTGAACAGCGCGAATTCGAACGCGGCCGGAATCGCGGGAAAGAACGCCGGCTGGCAGATCGTTTCCCAGAATTCGCGCAGCCGCTCGACGCGATGTTCGGGCGCATTGCCGGCGATCAGCGCGGTGTTGAGCGCGCCGATCGAGATGCCTGCGATCCAGTCGAGCGGAACGTTCGCTTCGTGCAGCCCTTCGAACACGCCGGCCTGATACGCGCCGAGCGCGCCGCCGCCTTGCAGGACGAGCGCGATCGTTTCATATGGCAGCGACCGCGCAGCGGCCGGTGCGCCGGCCTCGTGTTGCAGGTCCGCCGCATCGACGGCCTGCTTTTCTGTACGCGCGTGCGGTTTCATCAGTTGCTCCGAGAAATCCCGCCGTGGATGGCGGACACGGATGACGTGACGTCGATCGACGGCACGCCATCGTGAGTCTTGAGAATGGGCGGTGGTGCGGGAATCGCCTCCCGTCGGGGAGGCGAAGACATTACTGCATGAACCAGCCGTGGCTGACGATGAACGACTGCCCCGTGAGCGCGGCGCTCGGGAACGCCGACAGGAACAGCACCGTCTGCGCGACGTCCTGCACCGTCGTGAACACGCCGTCGACCGTATTGCCGAGCATCACCTTCTTGATCACTTCCTCTTCGCTGATCCCGAGCTCCTTCGCCTGCTCCGGAATCTGCTTGTCGACCAGCGGCGTGCGCACGAAGCCCGGACACACGACGTGCGAGCGCACGTTGTGCTTCGCGCCTTCCTTCGCCAGCACGCGCGCGAGGCCGAGCAGACCGTGCTTGGCCGTCACGTAGGCCGACTTCAGCGGCGACGCTTCGTGCGAGTGCACCGAGCCCATGTAGATCACGACGCCGCCGCGATCATCCTTGTACATGTGCTTGAGCGCGGCCTTCGTCGTCAGGAATGCGCCGTCGACGTGGATCGCCTGCATCTTCTTCCAGTCGGAGAACGAGTAGTTCTCGATCGGATTGACGATCTGAATGCCGGCGTTCGATACGAGGATGTCGACCGAGCCGAATGCTTCGGCGACCTTGTCGATGCCGCTGTTCACGGCGTCCTCATTGGTCACGTCCATCGCGACGCCGATCGCCTTGCCGCCTGCCTTGTTGATCTCGTCGGCAACCGCGTTCGCGCCGTCCTGGTTCAGGTCGGCGATCGCGACCGCCGCACCCGCCTTGGCGAGCTCCAGTGCGATTTCCTTGCCGATGCCGCTTGCGGCGCCCGTGACGACTGCGGTCTTGCCATTCAGGTTGCTCATTTCGAATTCCCGTGGTGAAAGGATTGACAGGGAGAAAGGACTGCGGACGTGTTATTGAGCCAGGTAATCGTAGACGACTTCGCCGAGGCCGAGCGTCAAATCCGCGACGATGTGGCGCGCTTCGACGATCTCGAGCACCGGCAGGTCGGCCACCGGCGCAAGGGCGTGCGGTGCCAGCTCGAGCGACGCGGGGCCCGTCCATGCGCCCTTCATCTTGATGTCCTGCATGTAGTAGCGCACGAGTTCGCACACGCGGGCGGTGCCGTCGACGTGCGGGATGATCTTCAGCAGGAAGTTCGGGCCGGCGAGGCGTTTCGCCTGCTCTTCGATGTCGAGGTCCTTGTGCTTGTAGCCCATCGTGCCGGTCGCGACGCGCACCTTGCCGTAGTCGAGCGTGCCGAGGATGTGATCGGTGTTCACGTGCAGCGTGGGCGACGCGAGCTTCTTCGGGAAGCCCCACAGCTCGCGGCCGCCGGCGATCGGCGGGTGATCGTCGAGATACATCGCGAGCGTGTAGCCGCCGGCCTGGCCGTTGTATTCGACGGGGATCACCTGACCGCTTTCGGTGTAGTCGCCGAAGCCGGTCGAATCGGCCATGCGAATGAATTCGTAATGTACGAGCGGCTCGGTGATCTGCAGCGGCTCGGGGACAATCTCACGCAGGCGGTCCGGATCGGTGCGATACGTGATGATCAGAAACTCACGATCGACGAAACGGTACGGCCCCATCGGGAAAGCGGGGCTCGTCAACGGCATCGCAAACGCTTTCGATCGGACATCGCTGATTTTCATGCGGACTCCTTGTTGTTGATCGCTTCGTGGATGATTGGTCGTAATCGTATGCCTGTGCGTCGCCGTTGTGCGATGCCGCATATGGAATTAATTGTTGCCGATTTCGATTCATTTGCCGCTTAAATATTGAGACAAGCGGCACAAACAGCGCGCACGGCGCCCGGTGACCCGATATTCATGCGCATCAATGAAGCCACGATGCGAAAAGGTGAGGTTTTACGGGAGAGTTGGTGAGCTTCTACGGGAGACGGTCGCGCGTCGATGTGACAATTGTGTGAACTTGTGTTGCAGCGCGGGCTCTAAGTGCGTTCGCGCGCGGCGCACCGGCCGGGCCTCGTTACCGGGGCCGACGCATTAAGCAACGCTTAAGCGGGTGCGCCCTAGCATCGTTCGCCTCCGACCGGCACGGCCGGTCCATCATTACGCCCCACGCAACCGCATTCATGCAGAACCTCAATCTCACCCTGTTTTCCGCCATCAACGCCGGCACAGCGCCGCACCCCGGCGTGGCCCGCCTCGCGATCTTCGCCGCCGACTGGCTCGTCTATGCGCTGCCTGCGATGCTGCTGCTGACCTGGATCTTCGGCGAGCGCGCGACGCGGCGCCAGGCGGTCGAAGCCGGCGTCGGCACCTGCGTGGCGCTGGCGCTCGCTCAGGTGCTCGGGCATTTCTGGTTTTCGCCGCGGCCGTTCATGGCCGGCGTCGGCACGCAACTGATTCCGCATGTGCCGGACAGCTCGTTTCCGAGCGATCACATGACGTTCGCGTGGAGTCTCGCCGTCGGCATGATGCTTGCCGGCACGACGCGGCTGACCGGGTTCGTGATGGCTGCGATGGCCGTCGCGATTGCATGGGGACGCGTGTATGCGGGCGTGCACTGGCCGTTCGACATGGCCGGCGGCGTGCTGGTCGGTACGGCCGGCGCGCTGGCCGCGCATTTGTACGGGCAACGCGTGGTCGAGCTGCTCGAACGGATCGGCGACGTGGTGCACGCGGTGATGATGGGGCGCGAGCGCGCGCCCTGAGAGAAACAAGCGGGAGAAGTGCAGGCCGGACGCCGTCAATCGGGCGTCTTGGCCGATTCGGTCGATGCCGACGTGCTGCCGCCTGCTTCATGCAGTTCGGGCGTTTCGCCCGGGTGCCGGGTGGCGTCGCGTTCGAGAGAGCTTTCCTTCAAGATCGCGCACATCGCGACGAACAGCGCGAGCACGACGGCCGCCAGGCCGCAATAGCCGGCGATCTTCAGGTTGCGAAGGAAAGGCGAAGCGTGGCTTTCTCTTGTCATGACCGGGCGCTCCTGGGCGGGCTGCGGCGGCTGTCGCCCGACAGCGGCGTCGCAGACATACATATATACCAGCCGCCCCGCCGATGCCAAGCCCGCCGATGCGCGGGCGCCGGTTCGCGTCAGTCTTCCAGCGTTTCGTGCACGGCCGCCGCACCGCGCTTCCAGTATGCCGCCGCACGAATGCGCGACTTGTCGATGCCGCGCTCGCCGGTCAGGTGCAGGCGCACCGCGCGCATCGACTGCGCTTCACCCGCCGCCCAGACATAACCGTCGCCGGAGGACGGCAGCGGCAGCTCGCGCACCGCATTCAGCAGCGCGTCGCCGTCCGCCGCATCGGCTTCGGCGCGAAAGCGCCAGATTTCATGTACGTCGGCGCGCGTATCGAAGGAGATCTGCGCGGTGCGATCCGCGACTTCCAGCACGACCGCCGCCCGGGCGCCGGCCGGCAACTGCTCGAGACGCCGCGCGATCGCCGGCAGCGCCGTATCGTCGCCGATCAGCAGATGCCAGTCGAAATCGATCGGGATGACGAACGAACCACGCGGACCGCCGACGCCGAGCCATTGGCCGACGCGCGCCTGCGCCGCCCACTGCGATGCGGGGCCCGGATGATTCAGCACGAATTCGAGATCGAGTTCGCGGGCGGCGCGGTCGAAGCGGCGCGGTGTGAAGTCGCGCGCGACCGGTTTCGGTTCGCCTTCGGGAAACTCGGGGCCGTTCGCGCCGAGCGTCGGCATCGCGGGCCGCTCGGCGCCGGGCGGCGGGAAAAACACCTTCACGTGGTCGTCGAACGACGACGATTCGAAATCGGCGAGGTCGGGGCCGCCGAGCGTGACGCGCAGCAGATGCGGCGTCACCGCGTGCACGCGCACGACCTGCAGCAGGCGGAACTTGAGGGTATGGCGCACGCGGGTCACGGTGCGCTCGGATGTGGTGTGCATCAGTCCGTACTCCTTGTGGTTTGACGGGGCGGCGCGGATTACGCGCCGGTGCCGCCTTCGATTTCGGCTGTCGCGCGGCGCATGATCGCCGCGATGCGCCGCTGTTCGTCGGCGTCGGCCGCGCTCTTGTGCAGCAGCGCCCGCTTGAGCGCGAGACGCGCTTCGACGAACTCCGGAAGCCAGCCGGGCTGTGCATCGTCCGGTGCGTCGCTGGCCGCCGATTCGCCGGCGAACGCGCGGCGCATGAATTCCATCTTGCGTGCGAGGTGCGTGAGGCGCGCGAACAGCGTGTCGACGCGTTCGCGCTGCGCGTCGAGGTGCGCGCGGCCGGCATCGGTCAGCGCATAGCGCTTGCGATTGCCTTCCGCCTGCGACGCGACGAAGCCGACTTCCTCGAGATACGTTAGCGCCGGATACACCATGCCGGGGCTCGGGCTGTAGAAGCCGTTCGAGCGCGTGTCGAGCGCCTTGATCAGCTCGTAGCCGTGGCTCGGCTGCTCGGCGACGAGGGCGAGCAGCAACAGTTGGAGATCGTCGGAGCTGAACTGGCGGCCGCGCGGCATGCCGTCGTCGCCGAAATCGCCAAAGCCGCCGCGTCCGCCCCGGCCGCCGAATGGGCCGCCACCGCCAAACGGGTCGTGGCCGCGGCGATGGCGGCCGATTGCGTGCCAGAGGCCGGCGAACCAGTCAGGGCCGGCATGCGCACCATGACCGTCGCATCGGGCATGGCCGCGGGAAGGGTTGTGTCGCATGATCGTGTCCTATATATCGGAAAACATATCTAAAGATATATATCGAAAGATAGGGTGTCAAGGAGGGATTAGGGGGCGGGATGGGACGTGAAGCTGTGCTGACCGGCTGCGGCGCGGATTCCCGTCGGCATGTTCCGTCGATGCCGTCGTCGGCCCGCTCCGGCGACCGGGGGGCCGTTGGCGGAGCCGGTGTTGCGTTCATTATTAATCTGGACGCTCGCGCTTACCGCTGATCTCCTGAAGCATTCCGAATGGAGCAGCACGATTTGTGAATAAATTAATCAATATCAATTATAAAAACATCGGCGACCATTGTTTAAATTCCGGAAATTATTTAATTTAATTATCGCTCGATCAAACAAATTGTCCGCGACAGAAAAGGTCGTCAAATCCACCTCGTAATTCAATGACATCATCCGTTGCAGTGCTTGTCCGGCGGGCATTTACGCGGCGAAGAAGAATTCCGACCCTTTATCCGCGACCCTGAAAATCCGTCGAAATGTGAAGCATTGCAATATAAAGCCCCTGCGCCGGGTATTCCGGTTGCGATGCGTGATTTTATTTGGCAGGATTTTCATCAGGTTGTCCGAGTTTAAAACAACAAACCGCTCGACAATTCAATTTGCCGAAATAACACGCGGCGCGTCGGGCAACGATTGGAAAGGAAGCTGACCAGAAAAACGGGTTAAAGAGGCGGCGAACGGTCGGTACCGTTCGCGATCATTGAATCAATCGCTTGTCCGGTGGCGTCGATGCGTCATGCGAGCGAGCGATCCGGGCGAATCCGACACGGGGCGGCCATGGCGATACTCAAGAATGATTCTTCCGGAGAAGCATGCCTGCTCCGCGCGTATCACGTATTCGGCCGCGACGACGCGCGCTGCGACACGGTCATCCGGGATGGGTCGGTGTCGCGTGTCCATGCCCATATCCGCTGGGTCGGCGGGCTGTGGGAGCTCCACGATCACAGCAGCAACGGCACGTCGGTCTCGGGCGTCGCGCTGCGCGATGGCGAGCACGCGGTGCTGCAGCGAGGCGACGTGATCCGGTTCGGCAGAGCCGGCATCGCACCCTGGCGTGTCGATACGCTCGACGACCCGGCCGATACGCTATGGCCGATACGAGGCGCCGCGGCCCCGATCGTGCTCGCACCGCGCCAGATCCTGCCGGCCCCGGCCGCGCAGCCGGTCACGATCGTCCGTTCGCCGGCCGGCGAATGGCTGTGCGACGACACGTTGCCGCCGCGCGCGCTCCGCGACGGCGATGAAGTGTCGACCGGCGACTTCGCGTGGCGCCTCGCACTCGTGCGCCACGGCTCGACGGTGATGCTCGCCGCACCCGCCGATCCGGCCACGCCGGCGCAATTGCTCGAATTCTTCGTCAGCCGGAACGAGGAGCATGTGCACATGCTGCTGCATGTCCGCGGCGGCGTGGTCGACCTCGGCGAGCGCGCCCATCACTACAGCCTCGTCACGCTCGCCCGCGCACGCGCGGCCGACATGCAGGCCGGCTACGACGTCGCCACGCAAGGTTGGATCGAACTCGACCGGCTGGCACGCATGCTCGGCACCGATACGTCCCATGTCAACGTGCAGATTCACCGCGCACGGAGCCAGTTCGCGGCGCTGCCGGGGCTGGGCGCGCGCCAGCTCGTCGAGCGCCGGCGCGGCAGCGTCCGTTTCGGCGATTTTGCATTCCGCGTCATGCGCGGCGAGCACCTCGAATGCCAGTCGGTGCCGGCCGTCGGGCCGCGTCTCGGCGTGCAGCGTGCGGCGCCGGCCCCGGTTGTCCATTGCCCGTGAACGCGCGCGAACCGGCCGTATTGCCGACCTCATTCCACGCGCCAGCCGGGCCGGACGCCGCTGCGCCGCGCGAGCATGCCGCACCTTTCGCGGCGCTTGCCGGCAAATGGCATTACCGGCTCGGCGCGCTGCTCGGCGAAGGCGGTAACGGCGTGGTGTTTCGTGCGATCTGCGACGAGACGGGGCAAGACGTCGCGATCAAGCTGATGCGGGACGATGCCGCGCTCAGCGCGGCGGAGCGCGCGCGCCGGCGTGCGCGCTTCCGGCGCGAGACGAACCTTTGCGAGGCGCTGCGGCATCCGAACATCGTGGCCCTGCTCGACCAGGGGCAAGCGCCCGACGGGCGGCTGTTCGCCGTATTCGAACTGGTGCAGGGCAGGACCGTGCGCGACCGGCTCGCGGCGCAAGGGCCGCTGTCGGCCGTCGACACGGGGCGGCTGATGACGGAGGTGCTCGACGCGCTCGCGGCCGCCCATCGGCGCGGCATCGTGCATCGGGATCTGAAGCCGCAGAACATCGTGATCACGATGGCCGATGACGGGCCGCACGCGAAGCTCCTCGATTTCGGCATCGGTGCGTTGCTGCTCGGTACCGACGACGTCGCGCGCGACACCGCGACGCTGGCGACCGAGGTGCTCGGCTCGCCGCCCTATTGCGCGCCCGAGCAATTGCGCAATGAGCCGCCGACACCGGCAAGCGATCTTTATGCGTGGGGCCTGATCGTGATCGAATGCCTGACGGGCGATGTCGTCATGCAGGGCGCGAGCGTGGCCGACATCCTCTATCAGCAGCTGAGCCCCGTGGATGTCGCGCTCCCGCCATCGATCGCGTCGCATCCGCTCGGCGCGGTACTACGCCACGCACTGAACAAGAATCCGCAGCAGCGCGCCGCGTCGGCCGATGCGCTCGCGGCGCAGTTTCGCGCGCTCAACTTCGCTGCGCTCGTCGGCCAGTTCGATGCCGGTCGCGCGGGCCGGCCTATGCCTCCGCGCCCACTTGCACCGCACGGCGAGACGATCGCCGCGCTCGGCGAATTCCGACAGATCACCACGCTGTGCTGTTGCGTGACGATCGCCGGAGAGGGGCGGCAACGCCATGCCGGCACGGAGCACGGGAATGCGCTCGACGGCTACGAGGAGCAGTGGCTGACGAAGTGTGCCGATATCGCCGTCGGTTACGGCGCGCACGCAGGCGGACGGCTCGGCGACACGCTGCTGTTCCATTTCGGCCTGCAAGGCGATATCGACCGGCCGGAGCGCCGCGCGGTGCGTGCGGCGCTCGACATCGTGCGGGTAGCCGGGCGTGCGCGGCTGCCGGTGCCTGCGGCTGCCGGCGGCCGCGTTGCCGCGGCAGGAGACAGCTGGCGGGTCGAAGTGGCGGCCGCGATCCACGTCGGGCAGGCGCTCGCGCATGCGTCGCACATGTCGGGCGGCTCGACGCCGGCCGCGGCGTCGCGGCTGCTGCGGCTGGCCGGGCCCGGACAGATTCTGATCAGCGACGATGCGCGGCTCGCGCTCGAACGGCATGCCGATTTCCGGCCGACCGCGTTGCGGCTGGCGCGGGCGGGCCTCGCGCCGCAGCCGGTTCACGAGTTGCTCGGCGAGCGGCACGCCGATACGCCGTTCGATTCGCTCGACGCCGGCATGCGTGCGCCGATGGTCGGCCGCGCGCGCGAGCTCGACGCGCTGCTGCACGCGTGGCGGGAAACGCAAGGGCGCCATCGTCGCGCGATGCGCGGCGAGCCGGCGCCGCACGGTGTGCCGCGGCTCGTCGTCGGCGAGGCTGGGCTCGGCAAGTCGCGGCTCGTGCACGCGCTGTGCGAGGCCGTTCGGGACCAGGGCCACGCGTTCGCGCATTGCGGGTGCCTGCCCGAGCGGGAGAACCACGCGCTGTTTCCGGTCCTGCGGTTCATCGGCGCGCATTGGCATATCGATGCCGATAGCCCGCCCGCCACCGCGCTCGCGGCGATCGACGCAATGATCGCACCGCTCGATTGCGATCATGCGGCCGCCCGTGTCGCGCTCGCGACCTGGCTGGGGCTGCCCTGCGATGCGAAGGGGCTCCTGTGGTCGAGCGTGCGCGAGCAGCACGCGTTGTTCGATGTCCTCGAGCAACTGATCGTGTCGCTGGGCAACGGCGCGCCGGTCTTGCTCGTGATCGAGGACGTTCAATGGACCGATCGCTCGACCGAGGACTTTCTCGCGTATCTGCAGCGCTCGCCGCGCGCGGCGGCCATGTGCATCGTGCTCACGTCGCGCCCCGACAAGCTCGCGCGCTGGCGCGGCACGACCGACCGCGTGGTGCTGCGCCGCCTGCCGCGCGACGACGCGCAGCGCCTGCTGTCGGCGCATCTGGGCCAGGGGGCGTTCGATCCGGCGTGGCTCGACCAGCTTGCCGATCGCACGGCCGGTATCCCGCTGTTTATCGAGGCCGTCGCGCGCGAATTGACGATGAGCGGCGCGGACGGCTCGCCCGCGGCCCCGGGGGCAACCGATCCTTATCCGCTTCCGCTCAGTCTCGGTGGCATGCTCGCTCTTGCATTCGACCGGATCGACGGCGCGCGCGACACCGCGCAGCTCGCCGCGACCATCGGGCTCGAGGTGGATGCGCAACTGCTCGCCGACGCATCGCCCCACGATCGGGGCACGCTCGACGCGCACCTGCGGCTGCTGCTCGAAGAGCGGATCGTGTATGCGCAGTATCGGCGCGATCGCGTGTTCTATTCGTTCCGCCATGCGCTGATTCGCGATGCCGCGTATGAATCGATGCCGCCGGCCGTGCGGCGCGGCAATCACGCGCGCGTCGGCCGTGCGCTGGTCGCGCAAGCCGATCGCGGCGCCGGTGCGCATGCGTTCGCCGTCGCCGGGCACTTCGCGCGCGCAGGCGCTTGGGCGGAGGCGATCGCCCACGGCATCGACGCGGCGCGGCGCGCACTCGAACGTTCCCGGTACGACGACGCGATCCGCTACGGGCAGACCGTGTTCGAGTGGCTCGGCACAGCCGACTACGCGCAGCGCGAGCACGACAGTGCGCGTATCCGCGCCACGTTGACGCACGCGACGATGGCGCGCTTCGGCTGGGCGGATCCGCAGGTGCGCGAGCATGCGGAGCAGTTGCTGCGGCAAATGCAGACGCTCGACGATCCGGAACTCGAGATCAGCGCGTTATGGACGCTGTCGACCTACTACCACGTCGCGGGCGATCGTCCCACCGTGCGCGGGATCGGCCTGCGGCTCGACGCGCTCGCGACCGAGCGCGGCGATGCCGGCGTTCAGGTCGCGGCGGATGCGATGCGCGGCATGAGCCTGTGGGTCGACGGCCACTATGCGCGCGCCCGCGACGCGTTCGACGCGGTGCTGGCCGGCTACGACGTGCGGCGCGACGCGGGCCACCGGCGCATCCTGGGGCTCGATACGCGCGCATGGACGATGGCGTCGCTCGCGAGCGTGCGCTGGTGCATGGACGACGACCCGCAGGCCTCGCTCGCGATGGCGCGCGAAGCCGTGTATTGCGCGACCTGCCTCGACCATCTGCCGACACTCGGCGTCACGATGCTGTACCTCGCACGCACGTACCAGCTCGCGGGCGATCGCGACGCGGCGCGATCGTTGTCGGCAGCGCTGCTTCGCCTGTCGGAGGCGCATCGGCTGCGCGCGGTCGGGCACTACGCCGCGATCATCCATGCGTGGACGCAGGAGGATCGCGCGGGCGTCGTCGCGCATCTCGATGCGCAGCGGCAGTCGGGCGGCCTGCTCGGGCTGACCTACTACGCGTCGCTGCTTGCCGAGCTGGATGCCTGGTGCGGCGACTACGACGCCGCGCTCGCGCAGATCCGGCAATGCCTCGCATGGTGCGAGTCGACCGGGGAACGGTATTACGAAGCGCAGCTGTTGCTGAAGGAGTGTGAGTACCTGCGCCGGGCCGATCCGCGCTGCGGCGGCGTGGCCGCGCTGGACGCGTGCCGGCGCGCAGTCGAAATTGCAACGACGGCGGGCATGAGCCGCATCGCCACGCTCGCCGAAGCCACGTTGCAGTCGTTGCCGTAAGCAGTTCCATTCGTCATTCAGGAGAACAGACCGATGAGCAAGGATCTTCGATTACCGACGTACGATCAGTTTCTCGAATACCGCGCGACCGTCATCCGGGCGATCGCGCTCGCATGGCATTCGCCGGCATTTCTCGCCGAACTCGAGAGCGATCCGGTCAACGCATTGCGCGAGCATTTCGACTATCACTTTCCGTTCAAGCTGGACCTGAAGGTGCAGATCAAATCGTCGGCGTGGACGCCGACCGTCAACGGCGACTGGACGGCCGGCCACAAAAACAAGCTGACGCTGTATCTGCCGCCCGCGCCGGCGGACGAGGCGCAATTCGCGCAGGCGCTGGCCGCGTACAACGCGAACCACATCACCATCATGGAATGACCTCGGGGAAACCGACATGGCAAAGGACAACGCTAATCCGACGCTTGAATCGATGCTGGAGTTTCAGAAGGTCTATCTGCGTGCGATCGCGCTTTCATGGCGGGACCCGGCATTCAAGCGCGAACTGCTGGGCAAGCCGCTGGATACGCTCGCGAAATACTTCGGCTACCAGTGTCCGTGGATCCTCGACATCGAGATCGAGAAGACGCACGGCGATCATGGCTGGACGAGTGACGGGAAGGGCGGCGGGAGTTGGAACCTGCCGCGCAACGTGATGACGGTCGGCATACCGGAGCAGCCGACGAACCTGGACGAGGAGGCCGTGGCGCTCGCGGCGTACTGCGACGCGGGGCCGTGTTACCTGTTCACCTGCTGCTGATCCGGCGCGGCCGAGCCGCGCACCCACGCGAGGCCCCGGGGGCGGTTGCCCGGGCCGCGCGACGTTTTTCCGACCCGCCGCACGGAACCAGACGATGCTCGATGACCTTTCGCGCGTGTTGCGCTTCAAGCCGCATTTGCTCGTGCTCGATGCGGGGCCCGAAACCCTGTTCGTCGTCGACGAGTTCAAGCGCACGATGCTGTCCGGCGCGATCTTCGTGCGGATCGCCGCGTGCCTGCGGGCGCGCATGACGACCGCCGAGATCGTGACGACGCTTGCCGGCACGTTCGGCGAATGGGACGTGCTCGCGCGGCTCGACCACCTGGTGCGCCGCGGCTACGTGCGCGCCGATCCGCCGCACGACGACGACGCGGCGCGCGGCTTCTTCGAGCGCGCCGGACTCGACGGCGACGCGGCTTGTGCGCGCGTCGTTCAACTGCGCGTCGCGGTCGAGGCGTTCGGCGCCGACGATGCGGCGCTCAGGCGCGCGCTCGACACGGCCGGCATCGACGTCGTGCCGGACGCCGAACTGACCGTCGCGATCGCCGATACGCACGACCGCGACGATCTCGCCGCGTGCGCCGCGCGCGTGACGGCGCGCGGCGGCGCATTGCTCGTCGTGGCGGCCGGCGGCGTGCAGACGCTGATCGGGCCGTTGCTGGCCGGCGGCGGCGCGCTGGCCGATGCGCCGTGCATCGAATGCGTGCGCTACTGGATTCGCCTCAATCGGCCGGTCGAGGCGCTGCTTGCGCGCCATCACGGCAGCGCGGCAACGCGTCTGCCGCCGGCCGCGTCGCGTGCCGGCGCCGCTGCCGCCGCGGCGCTCGTGGCGGCGACGGTCGAGCAGATCACGGTCAACCGCACGATAGCGGAGCGTTCGCAAACGCATCTCGTGGCGCAGCGCATCGATACGTTGACCGTCGAACGGCACCGCGTGATCAGGCGTCCGCAATGCCCGTGCTGCGGCAATCCCGCATGGATGCGCGAGCAGGCGGCGCGGGCGCCGCGGCTCGCCGATCATGCGCCGTTGACACGTGCCGACGGCGGCTACCGGACCGCCGATCCGCAACAGGTGTTCGAACGTCATGCGCATCTGATCTCGCCGGTGAGTGGCGCGATCGCGTATCTGCATCCGATGCCGAAGCGGCACGCGGGCCTGCGCAAGGTCTATGCGTCGGGCTTTCTGGTGTGCCCGGCCGCCGTGCCGGGCAGCAACCGGTTCGACAGGATCTGTTCGGGCAAGGGTCGCACCGACGAGCAAGCCCGCGTGAGCGCGCTCTGCGAAGCGCTCGAACGATACAGCAGCGTGTACCAGGGCGACGAGGCGAAGTTCACCGGCAGCATGGAAAGCCTGCTCGCCGATCCGGCTTGCGACGCCGAGCCCGTCCACGTGAACGAGCTTCAGCAGTTCAGCGAACGGCAATTCGAGGCGCGCGACGCGATCAATGCATTGACCCGCGATGTCCGCAAGCAGGTGCCGCCGCGCTTCACGTCGCGCGACGTGATCGACTGGACGCCTGCATGGTCGCTCGTGAGCGGCGGGCGCCGCCTCGTGCCGCTGAGCTACTGCTATGCGGAAACGCCGGACAGTGCGCAGGCGCCGGCCGCGTGCGTGCACAACCCGAACGGTTGCGCGGCGGGTGCGAGCATCGACGAGGCAATTCTGCAAGGCATGCTCGAGTTGATCGAGCGCGATGCGGTCGCGATCTGGTGGTACAACCGGCTTGCACGCCCCGGCATCGATCTCGCGAGTTTCGATGATCCGTATTTCGACGCGCTCGTGCGTGAATACGCGACGCTCGGGTGGCGTTTGTGGGCGCTCGACATCACCACCGATCTCGCGGTGCCGACAGTGGCCGCGCTCGCGGAGAATCCGCAAGACGGGCGCTTCTCGATCGGCTTCGGCTGCCATCCGGACGGCCGGATCGCGGTGCAGCGGGCACTGACCGAAGTCAACCAGTTGCTCGATGTCGCCGCGGATGCGCCGCATCCGTGGGACCGCGACAAGCTCCCGGCCACCGGATTTCTGTATCCGGCGGCGGGCGCGCGCGCGACGACGCGTTCGACTTGGGAACCGGTCGATGCCGCGTCGCTACCGGCGGCGCTCGCGCATTGCATCGGGCGCATCGCGGCGGCCGGCATGGACCTGCTCGTCGTCGACAAGACGCGGCCCGACATCGGCTTGTCCGTGGTGCAGGTCATCGCGCCGGGGCTGTGCCATTTCTGGCCGCGGTTCGGCGCGCGGCGGTTGTATTCGGTGCCGGTCGAACGGGGTTGGCGTGCGCAGCCGTGCGATGAAACGGAGCTGAATCCCGCGCTGCTGTTTCTGTGACATGACCGCGGGCGCGTCAGCGGCGGCGGAACGCGCCGGGCGGACCGATTCGGCCCGCCCGGTGCCGCCGGGCACCGCGTGCGGATCATGCTCCGGCCATGCCGAGGTGCCCGTTCGGCATCACTGGCTGCTGATGGTGAGGTACGCATCCCAAGTGACGTAGCCCTTCAGTTGCGCGTGCCGGTCGTAAATGGCTGCGACGAACGCATACGTTTCGTTGTTGCCCGGGCAGAGCACGGTCGCTCTCGCGTAGTAGTCCGCGCGCTGTTCTTCCTTCACCTGGTTGTTCTCGGGCCAGCCCGGCGCCGGATAGGGCTCCGTGCTGTTGTCGGTGAGGTACGAAACGTAGCCGAGCAGATTGGCGGTCTTCGGAACAAAGTCATACAAGAAGCACTTGTAGTTGGCCGTGCCGGTCAGCGACACGGTACGCCAGCGGATCACGTCGTCGACCTGGGCCTTGATCCGCAAATTGCTGCCGCCTTCGCCCTCGTTCAATCCCTGCGTCGTGCCCTGACCGAAGCCGTACGCCGCATTCGCCAGCGTGGTGATCATGTAGACGGTATCGGGATTGTTGCCGAGGGACGTCGGCTGGCCCGGATGCTGGCTGAGCGAGTTGTTGTTGCTCTTCAGGATCTCGTCGACATCGAACGCGATCAGCACATCGACGATTTTGAAGGTATCCAGGATCTTGGACATGGCTGTTCCTTTCACGCTTTCTCGTTGAAAAACACTCTGCTGAGTGACGACGCCCGTGGCATCTGCATCTCTCCCATCCTGCGAAGCGGCGCTTGCGGAGAAGGCGGCGCGCGGAAGAGTATCGACAGCGTACGAAGGACCGATCCGCGAATCGATTACACACGCTTACAGCACGCGTGCATGTGAACCTGCATCCGGTGCACGGATGTCCCGGCGTCGCCGGAACCCGCGTCCTGCAGTGGGCCAGCGGATTCGCACCATGCGGATTACATCACTCGCTCGAAGCACCCCGATACGCATCCCGATACACCCCCGGACTACACCCGAACCGTGCCTTGAACGCCCGCCCGAAATGCGTGATGTCCGAAAACCCGCACGCGATTGCGAGTTCCAGCAGCGTGCGACTGGTATCGGCCGGATCTTCCAGCGCGCGGCGGCTCGCCTGCAGCCGATATTCCTGAATCAGGCTCTGCGGTGTCCGCTCGGATGCGGCCAGCGCGCTATACAGCGTGCGCCGCGACACGTTCAGCGCGCTTGCCAGTCTGTCCGGCGACAAATCCGGATCACTGTAGTGATGCGACAGGTAGATTTCCGCGTTCATGCGCAGGGCAGCGCTGCGCGCATCCGCGCCGGCCAGCGAATCGCTCGCCTCGCGTCGAATCACCGAATCGAGCAGCATCAGCGTCGACTGCTCGAAGCCGAACAGGCTTTCCGGATCGTTCGGCACCTGACCGTCCATCAGGTAATGGATCGATTGAAGGGCCAGTTGCGCATTGCCGACGGTCCGGCGCACCTGCACGCCCGCACGCTCGACGAACCAGCGCCACATCGTGCCGCTTCGCGGCGGCGTCAGCGCGGCGACGAAGCGCGACGCGTTCGCCGATTCGATCATGTACGGCTGCGTCGCATCGTAGATCACCCACTCGCCCGGATTGACGATCGACGTCGCGTTGCGCTGCGTGACGCGGCTTTGTCCGGCGATCTGGAACAGGATCTTGTAGCAATCGCTGTCGGCGCGCGACGCGAGCGAGCGGTCGCGATCGACGCGGATCGCGGTGGTGTCGACCTCAGCCATCCGCAGGCCGCCCACCGTCGCGACCCGCACCGACATCCGGAACTGCGGGCCGGTGTCGTGAAAGACCAGCGGCAGGAAGCTGTCCGCGATCAGGTCGCGCAGATTCGTGCTGCTGTTGCTGGCGTCGACGACGAGTTCGTGTGCCATTGCCGGAGGAGGGAGAGGGCCGGGGAACGCGTCAAGGTTAATGCAAACGGCCGGGACGCGCGTTCAGACGCCGCCATTGTCGGCAGCGCTGCGCCGCGGCGTCAATCGTGGTTTCTCCACGTTCTCCCGGGCCGCCGGCGCGCGACGACATCGATCTGCACGCTGAAGCCAAAAGTGTGCACGCAACGCCGAACGGCGCCCGCGGCGCATCCCTAGAATCGGAAAGCGGTCGGCAAGCTGTCCTGTCGAATCGCACGGGCTGGCTCGCGCCATGAAAAACAACCACCGATTTCAAGGAGACGCCGCTGAAGGCCGGGCGACGAACGCATGCGGCGGCAGCGCGCGCCGGTGAACGTCGCGCGCACGACAGCGGGCGCATACCAGGATGTCCGATAGAACTTTCGATTACATCGTCATTGGCGCCGGCTCGGCGGGCTGCACGATCGCGACCCATCTCGTCGAGCGCGGCCTCGGCACCGTGCTGCTGCTGGAAGCGGGCGGCCACGACAAGGATCTGTTCATCCACATGCCGGGCGGGCTGGCGAAGGCGATTCCGCGCTACACGTGGCCGTATGCGGCCGAGCCGTCGGACGACGTGAAGGGCCGCTCGATCGCGGTGCCGCAGGGGCGCGTGCTCGGCGGCTCCAGCTCGGTCAACGGAATGCTGTACGTGCGCGGGCACCGCAACGACTACGACCGCTGGGAGGCCGAGTTCGGCTGCACGGGCTGGGGCGCGGACGACATGCTGCGCTACTTCGCGAAGGCCGAGAACAACGAATCGCTGACGGCGCCCTATCACGGCAACAACGGGCATCTGCAGGTCACGGAGATCCGCTATCGCCATCCGCTGTCGCAGGCGTTCGTGCGGGCGGGCCAGCAGATGGGGCTCGACTACCTGGTCGACTACAACGGCGAGCGGCAGCAGGGCGTCGGGTTCTATCAGGCGACGATCTTCAACGGCGAGCGCGGCTCCACGGCGGCGACTTACCTGAGCGCGATCCGCAACCGTCCGGAACTCAGCCTCGAGGTCGATGCGCTGGTCGAGCGCGTGGAAATCGAAGGCGGCCGCGCGACCGGCGTCACCTATCGGCAGGGCAACCGTCGCGTGACGGCGCGCGCGCGGGCCGAAATCATCGTGTCGGCCGGCGCGATCGGCTCGCCGAAGATCCTGCAGTTGTCCGGCATCGGGCCGCAAAAGGTGCTCGAGGATGCCGGCGTGCAGGTCAGGCACGTGCTGCCAGTGGGCGAGAACTTCCACGATCACATGCACATGTCGGTCAATGCGACGATCCGCACGCCGGTGTCGCTCTACGGCCAGGACAAGGGCTGGCGCGCGCTGAAGCACGGCATCCAGTGGAAGTGGTTCCGCTCCGGCATCCTGACGTCGCCGGTGCTCGAAGGGTTCGCGTTCGTCGATACCTGCGGGCAGGGGCAGCCGGACGTCCAGTTCCACTTCCTGCCGACGATCGACTCGTTCGACGATCCGATCGGCGTGACGGCGGGTCGCACGCACGGCATCACGATCAAGACCGGCCATCTGCAACCGTATTCGCGCGGCCGCGTGACGATCCGCTCGTCGAACCCGCAGGAGCTGCCGCGCATCGACGGCCGCTATCTGGCCGACCGCCGCGACGTCGACGGCCAGATCCGGGCGGCGAAGCTCGCGCTGAAGATCCTGCGCCAGCCGGCGCTCGCGGAGCACGTCGACGAGATCTTCTCGCCGGATTGCCCGCCCGACGACGACGCGGCGATCGAGGATTGGGTGCGCGGCGCGGCGAAGACGGTCTATCACCCGGTCGGCACCTGTCGGATGGGCACGGATGCGGCGTCGTCCGTCGTCGATCCGCAACTGCGCGTGCACGGTATCGCGGGACTGCGCGTGGCCGACAGCTCGACGATGCCGAGCATCCCGAGCGGCAACACGAACGCGCCGACCATCGCACTCGCCGAAAAGGCGTCGGACCTGATCGCCAACGCGGCCTGATCGGGCCTTTCACACTCAATTGGATTTCCGGAGGAATACAGATGGCACTGGTTCGGATGCTGGACGAAGCGAGGGCGTTTCTCGCGCGCGAACACGGTCATTACATCGACGGCCGCGCGGTGGCCGGCCGCGGCGAACGGATCGACGTGCGCGATCCGGCCACGCGCGCGGTGATCGGCTCGGTCGCGCAGGCGACCGACGACGACGTCGAAGCCGCGCTCGCGTCGTCGCATCGCGCGTTTCGCGGCGAGTGGGCCGACCTGACGCCGGCCGATCGCGAGCGCATCCTGCTGCGCTTTGCGGACCTGATCGAAGCACATGGCGAAGAGATCGCGCAGATCGAAACCGCGCAGTCAGGCAAGCTGATCGCGCTGTCGCGCGTGATCGAGGTCGGCTGGTCTGCCCGCTGGCTGCGCTATTACGCGGGCTGGGCCACGAAGATCGCGGGCGAAACGCTCGCCCCGTCGTTTCCCGGCATGAACGGCGAGCACTACACGTCGTTCACGCTGCGCGAACCGCTGGGCGTCGTGTTCGGGATCATTCCGTGGAATTTCCCGGTGATGATCCCGGTGTGGAAATTCGGCGCAGCGCTCGCGACCGGCAACACGGTGCTCATCAAGTCGTCGGAGTTCACGCCGCTCACGATGCTGCGCATCGCCGAACTGGCGACCGAGGCCGGCTTGCCCGCCGGCGCGCTCAACGTGATCAACGGCACCGGCCAGGTGGGCGCGAAGGTGATCGGCGATCCGCGCGTGGCGAAGGTGTCGTTCACGGGTTCGGTGCCGACCGGTCGCATCATCGGCGAGCAAGCCGTCAACGCGAACTTCACGCGCTTCACGCTCGAGCTGGGCGGCAAGAACCCGGCGGCATTCCTGGCCGATACGCCGGTCGACAGGATTCTCGATGGCATCGTCGAAGCCGGGTTCCTGCATAGCGGGCAAGTGTGCGCGTCGGCCGAACGCTTCTTCGTGCATCGTTCGAAGTTCGACGAGGTGGTCGAGAAGATGAAGGCGCGCCTGGACGCCTTTCAGCCAGCCGATCCGATGGACGACGCCGGGATGATCGGCCCCGTCTGCAACGAACCGCAGTTCCGCAAGTGCGTCGACGCGTTCGACCTTGCGCGCGCGGAAGGCGACACGATCGTCACCGGCGGCGGCGCGTACGCGCGCGACGGCTTCTACGTGAAGCCGACGATCGTGCTGCCGCGTTCGCTGGAATCGGCTTCGTACCGCAAGGAGATCTTCGGGCCGGTCGGCGCGTTCGTGCCGTTCGACGACGAGGAAGAGCTGATCGCGATGATGAACGACACGCCGTTCGGGCTGACCGCGAGCCTGTGGACGAACGATCTGTCGAAGGCGCTGCGCTACGTGCCGCGCATCGAAGCCGGCACCGTTTGGGTGAACATGCATACGCTGGTCGACCCGGCCGTTCCGTTCGGCGGCGCGAAAGGGTCCGGCATCGGCCGCGAATATGGTTCGTCGTTCATCGACGCCTATACCGAGCCGAAAGCGGTGACCATCCGCTTCTGACGAAACCGCGTCCCTCGCAACCCGCCCGGGCAGAACCGGGCGGGTGGCTCAGTCACAAGCGATTGCCGCTCAGAACCGCGTACTGAACCCGATCCGCGCGACCGACTGCTGCGCGCCGCTCGACGCGCCGTTCGCGTCCATCACGCCGTTGATCTGCGCGTAGCTGCCGCGGCTCGCGCGCTGATGCACGCCCGCGACGTACACCATCGTGCGTTTTGACAACCAATGCTGGACGGCGGCCAGGAGCTGGTGCGCATGCGCGTTCTCGAGCGTGTCGTTGCCCTTCATGTACGTGTAGCCCGCGCCGATCACCCAGACCGGCGACGGATGCCAGGCGGCGCCCGCTTCCGCCGACCACGCGCCCGCACCATTCCACGCGTTGTGCACGGTCGTGAACAGCGCCTTCGCCGTGACCGTGCCGAGCGTGTAGTGCGCGCCGGCGCCCCAGTTGCGCACGGTGGTGGCTGGCCGCCCGTCCGCCGCGCCGTACTTCTGGTTCGTATAGGCCACGCCCGCGCCGAACGGGCCGTTGTCGTAGCTCGCGCCGACGCTGACCGTGTTGTTCGCGCCGACCGACCCTGCGACGTTCCCGAAGCCGTACAGCGCGCCGAAGGTCAGACCCGCGATCGATGCGCTCGTGTACTTGACCGAATTCGCGACGCGATTGCTGCCCGCGACGCGGTCCCAGTCGAATGCGCCGGTCGGATTGTTCGGCAGCGCGAGCTTATCGAACGGCCCGTTGCGAAAGCCGTACAGCCCGACGAGATCCTGCGCGACCTCGTTGCCGCTCGCGGCCAGCGAATCGACCATGAACTCGTACTGGTTGCCGAGCGTCAGCGTGCCGTACCGGTCGTTCTGCAGCCCGACATAGGCCGTGCGCGCGAACAACCCGCCGCCGATCATCGAGCCGTTCGCGAGCGAGAATTGATTGACGAGCCGGAAGATCGCGCGCGTGCCGGCGCCGAGATCCTCCTTGCCTTCGAAGCCGAGCAGGTTCGGGAAGAATATGTTGTCGTCGAATTTCGCGTTGCCGTGGCCGCCTTCGTTGCTGACATAGCTGATACCGGCATCCAGCAGCCCGAACATCGTCACGCTGCTCTGCGCGAAGGCCGCGGCCGGGATCGTGCAGGCCGCGAGGGCCAGCAGGGTCTTTTTCGTCATCTCCAAATGCTCCTCACATGTTTCCGGTCTTGCCGGAATATTTTTGATGGGACTACTGATTGATATGAAGGTAGCGAATCGTTCGGCTGCCGATTCGGTCGTGCTGGGAACGCGATCGGATCGCGCACGCGGGCACCGGCGCACAGCGCATGCGCCGATGCCCGCGTGCGTGGGGCCGCTATACCGTCGAATACCCGCCGTCGACCGGCACGATCGCGCCGGTGACGAACGACGCGCCGGGCGAGCACAGGAACAGGATCACTTCCGCGACCTCGTCGGCCGTGCCCCAGCGCGCGAGCGGCGTGCGCTCGAGAATCCGCCGCGACGCGTGCGTGTCGGCCATCAGCCCGCTGCTGAGCGGCGTGTCGATCCAGCCGGGCGCCACCGCGTTCACGCGAATGCCGCGCTCGGCCCACGCCTGCGCGAGCGAGCGCGTGAGCTGCGCGATGCCGCCCTTGCTCGCGCTGTAGGCGGGCCGGTCCTTGCTGCCGAAGTACGTGTACATCGACGCGACATTGACGATGCTGCCGCCGCTCGCCGACAGCGCCGGCAGCGCGGCGTCGGATGCCCGCATCACCGACGTCAGGTTCACGTTCAGCACAAGCTCGAACTGGTCCAGCCTGTATTCGGCGGCGTGCAGGCTGATGCCGACGCCGTTGACGAGGGTGTCGACGCGCGGCAGCGCGCGGATCCTGCGCGTCAACGCTTCGCTATCGGTCACGTCGAGCTCCACGCAGCGGATCCCGGGATGCACCGGCGCATGCGGGCCGGCGGCCTCGAGCCCGAGGGCGACGACCGACGCGCCCGCTTCCGCGAAACGCCACGCGGTGCGCGCGCCGATGCCCGACGTGCCGCCCGTCACGACGACGGTCTTGCCGTCAAACGACCAGGATCGGCTCATGCTCGATGCTCCCGACGGTGTGAGGACGGCGCGCATGCCGGCGCGGCGGCGCAACCAGGATCTTGATCTGCGCGCGATCGGCGAGCAGCGCGTCGAAGCCGTCGGCGACGGCATCTTCGAGCGCGACCGTGCGCGTGACGATCGACGTGAGATCGAGCGCGCCCGACCCGATCAGCCGCAGCAGGTCTTCGTACACGTGCCGGTAGCCGACGCTCGCCGTGAAGGTCAGCTCGTCGTTGACCGCGCGGAACGCATCGAAACCCGCATGCGGCATCAGGCCGACCATCACGAGGCGGCCGCCCTTGCGCAGCCCCTGCATCGCGGCCTCGAACGTGGCCGGCAGGCCGGCCGCCTCGAAGCTCACGTCGACGCCGAGGCCCCCCGCCGCCTCGCGGATCGCGTCGCGCAGCACCGGCGCGTCGAGCGAGCGCGCGTCGAACGCGTGCGTCGCGCCGAAGCGCGCGGCCGCCGCGAGCCGCTCCGGCGACACGTCGACCGCGACGATGGTCGTCGCGCCTTGCAGCTTCGCGAGCAGGATCAGCAGCAGGCCGATCGGCCCGAGCCCGAACACCGCGCAGGTGTCGCCGAGCCGCAGCTCGCCGCGCCGCAGCGCATGCAGCGCGACGGCCGCCGGCTCCATCACCGCGGCCTGTTCGAGACTGACGTCGTCGGGAAGCCGATGCAGCATGTAGGCCGGCACGACCGCGAAGTCGGCCATCCCGCCATCGCCCATCAGGCCGGCGAAGCCCATCGATACGCACAGGTTGTACGAGCCCGAGCGGCAGTACGCGCACTGGTGGCAGTGATACTCGGGCTCGACCGCGACGCGGTCGCCCGGGGTCAGCGTCGTCACGCCCGCGCCGACTTCGACGACGGTGCCGCAGAACTCGTGACCGAGCGTCAGCGGGGCGGTGCGGCCGGACAGCGGATGCGGCGTTTCGACGGGAATCGCGTGCGGGCCGTCTGCATATTCGTGCAGGTCGCTGCCGCAGATGCCGCAGTACGCGACCGCGATGCGGACCTCGCCGGGCCCGGCGCGCGGCGTGTCGAGATCGACCACGCGGAGGTCGCGCGGGCCGTGCCATTGAAGTGCACGCATGTCAGCGTCCTCCGAGGTTCTGGGTATCGAGACGGGCGGTGGCACCGGCGAGCGCACGCTTGCGCAGCACGGCGGGCGCGGTTTCGACGAGACCGAACGACAGCACGCACGCGAGAATCGCGCCGGCGGCCGACGTCCACATCGCGAACTGCAGGCCGTACCTGTCGGCCGTGAAGCCCGCGACGGTCGGCGCGATGAAGCCGCCGATCAACTCGCCCGCGCCCATGATCAGGCCGAGCGCGCTGGCGATCGCGCGGGGCGGCACGGTTTCGGCCGGGATCGTCGCCATGAACAGCGTGAAGCAGCCGAGGCCCGTGTACGTGGCGAATACGAGTGCGCCGAGCGCCCAGACCGAGCCGACATGGATCATCACGACCGGGCACACGGCCGCGACCAGCGCGAACGCGATCATCGTCGGCTTGCGGCCGATGCGGTCGGAGATCGCCGGCACCGCAAAGCCCCAGAACACCCACGCGGCGCCGAGGCAGGTCATCACGATGCCCATGTCGGCCGGCGACAGATGGCGGCTTTCCACGAGGAAGACCGGCGCGAACGAGATGATCACGACGAACCACGTGAGGAAGAAGCAGCTGATCAGCACGCAGAGCAGGATGTTTCGTTCCTTCAACAGCGCCCAGCGGTTGATCGCCGCGCCGCTCGCGGCCGGCGCGCCGGCGCCGATGGCCTGTGCATGCCGTACGCCGCCGGGCGGCACTTCACGCACCCAGCGCCAGATGCAGAACGCGATCAGGAAGCCCGGAATGCACGAGACGTAGAACGCCTCGCGCCAGCCGTAGACGGTCGCGATGCCGATCACGACCGGCGGGCCGATCATCGCGCCGAGCAGGCCGGCGGCCGAGCCCTGCAGCAGACCCATGTTCAATCCGCGACGGCTCGGCGTCGAACTCTCGATCATCAGCGATTGCGACAGTGGCAGCACGGGCCCTTCGGCGATGCCCATCAGCGCGCGAAACGCGATCAGGCTCGCGAAGCCGCCGACGAGCCCCGACAGCGCCGAGCACACGGAGAAGCCGAGCACCGCGGCGATCAGCAGCGGCTTGCGCGTGCCGCGCGCATCGGACCATGCGCTGGTCGCGGCACCCGACAGCGCCCACGTGAGCGCGAGCGCGGACGACACCATGCCGAGCTGCGTATTCGACAGATGCAGCTCGGCCGACATGAACGGGAACAGGAACGACAGCGCGAGGCGGTCGAAGAACACGAAGCCGAACGTCATGAACAGGATCAGCAGCAACCTGTTCTCATACGTCCATGCCGGTTTGGAGGAGGAATGGGATGTCATGAGCGGCCTCGTCGCGCGTCAGCGAAACAGCTTCTCGATCGCTTGTGCGCCGAGGCCGACCTTCTCGTAATGGGCCTTGCACATCGCGATGTACGAATGCACGTCGAAGTAGCCGTCGGGGTTGCCTTCGTCGTCGAGCCAGATCAGCGGGCCCTTGACGATGAAGAACGCGCGCATCGGTTCCGGATGATCGAACGCGACGAGCGTATGGCCTTCGCCGGGCGTTTCATACACGAAATCGCCGCGTGTCGCGGTCCATTCATGCTCGAGGTATCCCCACTTGCCCGACAGCGTGTAAGCGAACACCTCGTGCGGGTGATAGTGGCGGTTCACGAGCCCCGCTTTCTTCGCCATCAGGATGTCGCACCATTTGTTCTGCGACGGCGAGATCCACAGCGGCCGCGATGAAACCGTTTCGGTGAACGGAACGTAAAGGCGCTCGTCGTCGCTGGCCGCGTTCGGGATGTAAGCTTCCGGCAGCGCATCGGGCTTGAACGGATTGGCAATCGGTGTGATGTTTTGCCAGAATTCGGATACGGCTTTGTCGACCACGGTGTGTCTCCTTGTCGTTGGATGTCGTGGGGTCGACTTTAGCCAGCCGGTGCGCGGCGTTCTTGACTGGGCTGGACGAATTGCTTGATCGGGCCGGACATCGCGCCGCACCGCACTGCACCAATAACGCTACGCACCATCCCCCAATCCGTGCCGCTCCGCACGACAGGCGACTCCAGGAGGCGACGTGACGAATTCGACCGTTCTTTCATGCACGCGAGGCTCGACGGCCGACGTGCCGGCGCGCGACCGGATGGCGTACTGGGATGCGTTCAACGCCGCGACGCTGGTCGGCCTGCGCTGCTCGTCGCTGTCGCCGGCCGGGCTCGAGGTCGAGAAAACCGATCTCGCGCTGCCGGGGCTCGGCGTCGCCGACATCAGCGGCCGCGATCACGTGATCGAGCGCAGCCCCGCGCTGGTGCGTCAACTGCCGAAGGAGTCGCTGTTCGCGTGCCAGATCCTGAGCGGTCGCGCGTATTTCATCCAGCGCGACCGGTGCCTGCTCGCGGAAGCCGGCGACGTCGTCGTGTACGACACGCGCGTGCCCTATCTGTTCGGATTCCTGACGCCGATGCGGCAGCTGCTGGTCGACATTCCGGTCACTACGTTCGACGACCGCTTCGACGCGGCGCTGGCGGCGCTGCCGCTGCGGATCGCGCCGAAACCGGGCGCGGGCGCGATGCTCGGCGCGACGCTGCGCGCGAGCGTCGAGCGGTTCATGAGGGATCCCGTCGAAGAGGACGCCGCGCACTTCGTCGAACATACGCGCACGCTGGTCGCTGAGCTCATCGACGCGGAAGTGAACGGCGCGGGCGCATCGCGCGCGTCGCTGTCGTACCTGCTGACCGCGAAGCAATACATCGCGACGCATCTCGGCGACCCGGAGCTCGGGCCGCAGGCGGTCGCCGATGCGGTCGGGCTGTCGTTGCGGCACCTGAGCCGGCTGTTTGCTGGCGAAGGCGACTCGATCACGCAACACATCTGGTCCGAGCGGCTGTCGCATGCGCACCGCGAACTGGTCGATGCGCGCCTGCGCAAGACGAGCATCGGAGAGATCGCGTTTCGCTGGGGGTTCTCGAGCCAGGCGCACTTCAGCCGGGCGATTCGCGAACGCTATGGTGCGTCGCCGATGGCGCTGCGTAACGCTTGTTGAAACAGTGGAACCGGTGTTGAAGCGGCGCGTGGTTCACGCGCCGTTTTCGTTTTCATTGTGGTTTCGTCGTGGCGGGGGGCGCCAGCGTGTTCGTGTTGCCGGTTGCCCGACACGATGCGCGGCATCGCCGACGGATAGCGGACGCATCGCAGATCCGCAATCCGCCGAACCGTTGAACCGCGAACCAAGCCGTCCCCCGGCCCTCACACCGCGCTGGCCTCGTCGATCTTGCGGATGTCTTCGTCATCGAGCTTCACGCGGATCGCTTCGCCGAGCAGCGCGAGCTGCGACAGCGACGTGGCGCTCGCGATCGGCGCGGTGATCGTCGGCCGCGCGATCTGCCACGCGAGTGCGATCGCGGCCGGTTGCGTGCCGTGCTTGGCCGACACGTCGTCGAGCGCCGCGAGAATGCGCAGGCCGCGCGCATCGAGATAGCCGGCGACGCGATCGCCGCGCACGCTCTTCTTCAGGTCAGCCTCGCTGCGGTACTTGCCCGACAGGAAGCCGCTCGCGAGCGCGTAGTAGTTGACGACGCCGAGTTTCAGGTCGCGCACGACCGGTTCGAGATCGCGCTCGTATTCGGCGCGGTCGATCAGGTTGTATTCCGGCTGGATCACCTGGTAAGCCGGCAGGCCGTCGCGCTTGCTGATGTCGGCGGCCTCGCGCAGGCGCGCGCCGCTGTAGTTCGACGCGCCGATGATGCGCACCTTGCCCGCGTCGATCAGCGTCTGGTAGGCGGCGAGCGTTTCCTCGAGCGGGGCCGTGTCGGCGAGATCGCGGTGCGAGAAATACAGGTCGATGTAGTCGGTCTGCAGGCGGCGCAGCGAATCGTCGGCGGCCTTCAGGATGTTGTCCTTCGAGAGGCCCGCGCGCGCCTCGAGCAGGCCGACCTTGGTCGCGATCACGACCTGGTCGCGCTTGCCGGAACGCTTGAGCCACTTGCCGATGATCGTTTCGGATTCGCCGCCGCTGTTGCCGGGCGCCCAGGCCGAATAGACGTCGGCCGTGTCGATGAAGTTGATGCCGGTGTCGGCGAGCGCGTCGAGCAGCGCAAACGATGCGTTCTCGTCGACAGTCCAGCCGAAGACGTTGCCGCCGAAGGCGAGCGGGGAAACCTGGATGTCCGACGTGCCGAGGGTGCGTAGTGCCATGTTGCTCTCCTGATGCTGCGGGGTGAACGGGATTGAACCGCGGGATCGGCCGAGTTGAATGCGACGGGATGGCGGAGGGACGACGCGCTGTCGCCGTTGTCGCGGGATGCTCGAATATTCTCGCCGATCGATCGGATTCGTGCAGCGATCACACGGCCGCGGTGACGGAGGACTTGCGGCGGATGACGGACGAATCGTCCGCTATGTGCACCATCCGTGCGACTGCGTTCGATCGGGAACCGAATTTTGCCGTGGCTGGGCGCGGCAGCGGACGGTCGAGAGGCGGGTGGAAACCGGCGTACTGTGACGCAGCATCGGAGCGGAACGAAACACGGGCGGTTAGTGGCCGCCCGCGATCGGTCAATCATCAAGCGTTATCGCAATTGCACCGCCGCGAGAAACAGCACCATGCTGCCGATCGCGCCATCCAGCACGCGCCACGCAACGGCCTTGCGGAACCACGGCGCGAGCAGTCGTGCACCGTATCCGAGCCCGAGGAACCACACGACGCTGACCGCCATCGCACCGATCGCGAATGCGAGGCGCGCGCCTTCCGGCTCGCGCGCACCGGCCGTGCCGATCAGCAGGAACGTATCGAGATACACGTGCGGGTTGAGCCACGTGAACGCGAGCGTCATCAGCACGATCGCGACCGCGCTCTGCGGCGGCGGCGCGACGGCGTCTCCCCGCACGTCGAGCGTTTCGTGTCCAGGCTTGAACGCCCGGCGCAGCGCGTTGAAGCCGAACCATGCGAGATACGCGAGGCCGACGTACAGCACCACGTGGACGAAGGTCGGATAGCGTTCGACGAGCACCGACGCGCCGCCGACGCCCGCGCCGATCAGGATCATGTCGGACAGCGCGCACAGCAGCACGATCTTGCCGACATGCGAGCGCATGATGCCTTGCCGGAGCACGAACGCGTTCTGTGCGCCGATGGTGACGATGAGCGACCCGCACAGGGCGGCGCCGTGGGAAAAAGCGATCCAGTTCATGATGGGGAAGGTGAAGCGGTAGACGGGGGAATCGGTTAGCGCTAGTCTGCGGTCAGCCGTAACATAAGAGAAGCTAATTCGCCTAATGCTGATTAAGGAAATCTAATGCTCGACTACGCGTTGCTCGACGCCCTGGCCGCGGTGATCCGGCACGGCTCGTTCGAACGGGCGGCCAAGGAGCTGAACGTCACGCCGTCGGCGGTATCGCAGCGCGTGAAGCTGCTGGAGGAACGCGTCGGCAGCGTGCTCGTCAAGCGCGGGCAGCCGTGCGTCGCGACGACGTCCGGCGCGCTGTTGTGTCGGCATACGGAGCGCGTGCAGTTGCTCGAGGCCGAACTGGGCGGCCGGATGCCCGCGTTGCCGGGCCAGATCGCGAGCGCGTGGCCGACGTTGCGCGTGGCGGTCAACGACGACAGCGTCGCGACCTGGTTCATCGACGCGGTCGGGCCCTTCTGTACCGAGCGCGAGACCTTGCTCGACCTCGTGATCGACGACCAGGACCATACGGCCGCGCGCATTCGCGACGGCAGCGTGCAGGGCGCGGTGACCGCGCAGGCCGAGCCGATCCAGGGATGCCGGTCGACGCGGCTCGGGCGCATCCGCTATCGCGCGGTGTGTTCGCCGGCGTTTTACGACCGCTATTTCGGCGCGGGCATCACGCGCGATGCGCTGCGCCGCGCGCCGTGCGTGATGTTCAATCCGAAGGATGGCCTGCAGGCACGCTTCATCCGGCGCGTGACGCGTGCGGATCTCGATCCGCCGCAACACTGGATCCCGCACGTCGCGGGCTACCTGCGCGCATGCGAAACGGGGCTGGGATGGGGAATGTGCCCGGACCGGATGGTCGATCGCCAGCTGGCGGCGGGCGAACTGGTCGACATGTCGCGCGGGCGGACCGTCGATATCGAGCTGTACTGGCAGAGCTGGCGCCTGTCGATCGGCTGGCTGGACGACTTCAGCGCGGCGCTCAAGACGCGTGCCGCGCTGTTTCTCGACTGATCGAAGCGGGCGGCGGCGCGCAGGTCGCGCGCCGCGCGGGGTCAGACGTGATGAAGGCCGTCGAAATCGACGATCTGCACGAGGCGGCCCTGCATTTCGATCAGGCCGCGCTTCTGGAACTTCGACAGCGTGCGGCTGACCGTTTCGAGAGTCATGCCGAGATAGCTGCCGATGTCTTCGCGCGTCATCCGCAGGTTGAATTCCGACGGCGAATAGCCGCGCTTCAGGTAGCGTGCCGACACGTCGAGCAGGAACGCGGCGACGCGCTCTTCCGCGTTCAGCGAACCGAGCACCATGGTTTGCGACGTTTCGCGCACGATCTGCTCGCTCATCAGCTTGTGCATGCGCAGCTGCATCGTGCCGGCCTCCGAGCACAGCGACTTGAGTGCGCTGTACGGAATCACGCAGACGGAGCTGTCTTCCAGCGCGACTGCAGTGCGCGGGTGAGTATCGTCGCAGATGCCGTCGAGGCCGAGCGCTTCGCCTGCCAGGTGCAGGCCGGTGACCTGTTCACGGCCGTCGTGGCGCGTGGCGACGGTTTTCAGCGAACCCGAGCGCACGGCGTACAGGTTGTCGAACGTGTCGCCTTCGCGGAACAGCGCTTCGCCGCGCTTGACCGGGCGCGTCGCGCAGATGACTGACTCGAGGCGGCTGAGCGCTTCGGGTGCGAGGCCCTGCGGCATGCACAGATGCCGCATGGCGCACGACGAGCAGTGCGGGGCCTGGCGGGGAGCCGCCAGGCTGCCTGCATGGAACGGGGCCGCGGGGCGTGTGGCGACGGGCGTCAGCATGATCGTTTACTCCGGCGTTGAATCGACGAAATCATTGTCCCACCGCAAGTTGCCGCTGTCGGGTGACAAAACGTCGCGACCGCGCGCGCGTGCCGCAGGCATCGTGGCGGCATGCTGGCACGGCATGCACGCTGCACGTGCGCGCTGCGCCCGCCGCCGCTCAGAGATCCTGATCGGCGTCGGTATGCGCGGCGGCCGGGATCAGCAGCACGGGCAGCGTCGCATGTCGCACGCACTGTTCGGCGATGCTGCCGAGCACGAGGCGACGGAAGCCGCGGCGGCCGTGCGTGCCGAGTACCAGGAGATCGGCGCCGAACGCTTTCGCCCCATCGAGGATCAGCGTCGATACATCGTTGATCGACGACGCCTCGCTCATCACCGTCGCGCCCTTCACGCCGGCCGCCTGCATCAGCTTCGTGAAATCCGCCGCGAGCGCATTGCCTTGCGCGACGAGCTGGTCGCGCAGCACGGACGGGTCGTAGCCCGGCACGTTGTAGTAGATCGCGGCGTTCTCGACGACGTAGAACGGTTGCAGTTCGGCACCGTGCTCCTTCGCGAGCGCGAGCGCGGCATCGAACGCGTGGCGGGACGTGTCGCTGCCGTCGATGGCAACCAGAATGCGCTTGTACATAGTGTCTCCGAGTGGCGGGTTGGACGAAAGTCGGCCGAACGGCCGAGCGGGCCCTGCGTTGCTGCGAGGCAGAGTAAACCAACGGCAGGGACTCTGCAGCGACGTGCCGGTCGTCGCGATCGCGGCGTTTCGGCCGTCGCGGCGGCGCGCAGCGATCGCGGGCCATGCGCGCGCTGCATGCCGCGTTTCGCGATGAGCGTGACGCGCGCGACGGTTGGCCGCGCGCAATGACAGCGCGCGAGCGTCGAGCGAATACCAGCTCGCCCCACCGGTCATGGCTGCACGGCATCGTGGGACGGCGCGGCGCGTCGTGCGAGCGCGTCCGGCCCGCACGCCGGCGTCATCGACGCATGCCGACGACCACCTGACAAACCGCGAGCCTCGCCCTCCATTGGACCGCATCCGCGGCGCGACGGCGTGACTTCGATCAACGCCCGTGCATCGGCGTCGCTCGCGATTCGACGCCCGAGGTCAGGAAACCAAGACTGTCGAACCCCGCGCTGATATCGATACCACAGCCGATTCGAACGATCGCGCTATCGACGACACATCGACCGCAAACCCGGCACGCGTCCGCCGCCGACCCGCCGCTCTACCCCGCCCCTCGAACGACCGATTCAAACGCCGCGCGCGCTACTCCGGCACCGTCGTGATTTCGATCACCCGTTCCGGCCGGCGTCCGTGGCCGGGCCAGTACGCGCTGCCGTACATCCGATGAACCGGGCCGAACGGCTCGTCGGCTGGGTGCGATGGCGCGTCGAACCCCTTCTCGATCACCATGTAGCCGGCCCGCAGCGCGAACGCCGGATGATTGCCGCCGGGCCGGCTGTCGAAGCCGGCGAAGCCGTCGGCGCCTTCGGGCACAGCGTTGACGAGCGACGCGTTGCTGCCCGTGATCTGGTCGGGCGAGAACGCGAGGCCGCTCGCGAGACGGGCGGCCTCGCGATTCTTGCCGTCGGTGTCGACGGTGCTGTCGTGCGTGTCGTCGTTATCGAGTTCGATGCTGCGCGGGTGCACGCCGCGCCCTTGAGCTGACGTTTCCATCGCGGCTCTCCTGGCGGCGAAGCGCTCCGGATCGAAGCAAGTCCCGTTCCGGGCAAGACGGGAAAACGGCGCGGGGGCGATCGCCGCGATCGCCGGGCGCGCGCTGATTTGTCATGATTTATTTCAGCTAGAACAGCCGTTTTCTACAGAGTATGATTCTTTTCCTGCGAAGCGGCGACAGGGGATGCGGTCTCGCCGCCTCTGCCCGCACGGGGACGTCGCAGCACCCTTAAAGACGGGTAGTGAACAACAAACAAGGGACTAGAGGTGGCGGATTCATGCAAGCGACTACTGCTTTCACGCACCGCGGTTATCTGTTGAACTGCGCGCCCGCGCGCGCCAGTGACGGGTCGTTCAAGCCCTACGTCGTGATCTCCCGATCGAGCGACGGGGAGCTCGTCGCGAACCGCTTTTTCCCGACCGAACTCCAGTTCAACGACGAAGGCGACGCGATCGCGCACGCGCGCGACTGGGCCGTGCGCTGGATCGACGCGAGCAGCATCACGATCTGACGCCGTCGCGCGGCGTCGGCATCGACGTTGGCCGTCCGGCCGAGCCCCCGGTGTGCCGCTGCCGGACGAAAACGCGGTAATCTTGCGGAACCCGTCACTTTATTCGCGGCCGTGCGATCGAGCGCGGCTGCCTGCATTGGCATATGTCGACATCACCCGTCCGTCAGTGGGGCCTCGAGGAAATCGTCGCCGGCTTGCGCGAGTCGCGCGAGGAACTCCATCGCACACGTCATCCGCGCGGCATCCGCGAGCTGCCGTCGCGCGACGCGATCTGCAAGATTGTCACCGGCCTGCGCGCGTCGATGTTTCCGACGCACTACGGCGCGCCGGATCTGACCGACGAAAGCGTCGACTACTACGTCGGCCATACGCTCGAAAGCACGCTGCGGGTGCTGTCCGAGCAGGTTCGCCGCGCGCTGCCGTTCCTGCCCGAGCATGCGGACACGCCGTTCGCCGAACTCGACGAACGCGCGTTCGAGATCGCGCGCGAGTTCGGCCGGCAGTTGCCGTCGATTCGTGCGCTGCTGGTCAGCGACATCCAGGCCGCGTATGCGGGCGATCCGGCCGCACAGCACATCACCGAGATCCTGCTGTGCTATCCCGGCGTGCTCGCGATGATGCACCATCGGCTCGCGCATGCGTTGCACCAGCTTGGCGTGCCGCTGCTCGCGCGATTCATCAATGAAATCGCGCACTCGGCCACCGGCATCGACATTCACCCCGGCGCGCAGATCGGCCCGAGCTTCTTCATCGATCACGGCACCGGTGTCGTGATCGGCGAAACCGCGATCATCGGCGAGCGCGTGCGCGTGTATCAAGCCGTCACGCTCGGCGCGAAGAGCTTCCCGGCCGATGGCGAAGGCGCGCTGGTCAAGGGTAATGCGCGGCATCCGATCGTCGAGGACGACGTGGTGATCTACGCGGGCGCGACGATTCTCGGCCGCGTGACGATCGGGCGCGGCTCGGTGATCGGCGGCAATGTGTGGCTCACGCACAGCGTGCCGCCCGGCACGAGCGTCGCACAGGGCAAGGTCCGCGAAGGCGGCAGCGCCGAGAAGCCGTAACGCGGCGCGCGAACGGCGCCGCTCATCCGGGGTCAGTGCTTGCCGGCCGGCGAGCGATGCTTGTACAGCACGTCCTGGTCGACGCGAATCAGGTTCTGCCCCGCGTCGACGACGAAATCCACGCCGTTGTAGGCGCTGCCCGTCAGCAGCAGGATCGCGCTCGCGACGTCGTCGGGGCCGGCGATGCGCGCGAGCGGCGTCGACGCGCGGCTCGCGTGTTCGAAGTCGGCTTGCGTCTGGTCGTCGCTCGGCAGCATCAGCCCGGGGAACACCGCGTTCACACGCAGCACCGGCGACGACGACAGCGCGAGCATCTGCGTGAGGTTGCCGAGCGCGGCCTTCGCGACCGTGTAGCTGAAATGGTCGCGGTGGAAGTTTTCCTTGATCTTCTGGTCGACCACGTTCACGACGACGCCTTGCGTGCCGGCCGCACGGGCCTGTTCGTAGAACGCGCGCGTGAGCAGGATCGGCGCGCGGCAGTTGACGGCCCACGCCTGGTCGAACGCCGCGAGGTCGAAGCTCGGGAAATGATCCTGCCAGAACACCGACGCGTTGTTGACCAGCACGTCGAGGCGGCCGAAGCGCGCATACACGTGGTCGATCAGCGCGGTGATCTGCGCGGCATCCGACAGGTCGGCCTGCAGCGCGACGGAGTCGTGCCCGCGTTCGGCGATCGTGCGGGCCGCTGCATGCGCGGCATCGGCTGAGCGGTCGTAGTGAACCGCGGTGCGATAGCCGTGCGCGGAGAAATACTCGGCGAACGCGCGCCCGGCCCGGCGCGCGGCGCCGGTCACGAGTACGACCGGCGCATTCGCCGCTTGCTTCGTGGACTGCATTACGTATTCGTCAGGTTGACTGAAGAAGGATTCGCGACGATCGACAGGAATTCGCGCCGCGTCGACGGGTCGGTGCGGAACGTGCCGAGCATGCGCGACGTGACCATCTCGACCCCCGGCTTGTGGATGCCGCGCGTCGAGATGCACTGGTGCGCGGCTTCGAGGATCACGCCGACACCTTTCGGCTGCAGCACGTCGAACAGCGTATCGGCGATCTGCACGGTCATTTTTTCCTGGATCTGCAGGCGCTTCGCGAACGCGTCGACCAGACGCGCGAGCTTCGAGATGCCGACGACGCGATGGTTCGGCAGATACGCGACGTGCGCGCGGCCGATGATCGGCACCATGTGGTGTTCGCAGTAGCTCTCGAAGCGGATGTCCTTCAGCACGATCATCTCGTCGTAGCCGTCGACTTCGCTGAACGTGCGCGCGAGGATCTCGCGCGGCTCAAGCGCATAGCCGGCGAAGAACTCCTCGTACGCGCGCACGACGCGTGCGGGCGTGTCGAGCAGGCCTTCACGGGCGGGATCGTCGCCGGCCCAGCGCAGCAGCACGCGAACGGCTTCCTCGGCTTCTTTCCGGCTCGGGCGGGTTGCGGCCGGCTCGGGCCGCGCGGTTTTTTTACCCATCTAGTGGCTCCATCGAATGCGGCCGCCTGCGGCGGCGCGAATATCCGGTCATTGTTTCATGCTTTCGCGGCGCGTGTGTGCGGGCCGCCGCTCACCTGGCTTCACTTCGGCCACTCGTCCTGCTCGTCGTTGAACAGCGACGCGACCACTCCGCGCAGCCACGCGGTGCGCGGATCGTTGTGGAACTTGCGATGCCAGTGCTGCTTCAGGTCGAAGCGAGGCAGCGGCAGCGGCGGCTCGACCGGCACGATGAACGCGTGCTCGGCCGCGTACGCATAGCCGATCGCATGCGGCACCGTCGCGATCAGGTCGGTGCGGCTCAGGATGAACGGCAGGCTCATGAAGTGCGGCGTCTCGAGCACCGCGCGCCGGTGCATGCGCTGCTTCGCGAGGTATTTCTCGAGCACCTCCTGGCTGCGGCCTTCGGCGCGCACGACCGCGTGCCCGCAACCGAGAAACTGCTCGACCGTGAACGGCGGCGCCTGTTCGAACGGATGGCCGCGTCGCATCAGGCAGACGAACCGGTGCGTGAACAGCCGCTGCTGGAAGAAGTTGTTGCCGTCGAGATCGGGGAAGTAGCCGACCGCCAGATCGATCGAGCCGGCTTCGAGGCCGCGGCCGACTTCGTCGTGCGCGGGCGAGACCGAGCGCAGGTTCGCATGCGGCGCGCGCGACGCGAACGCCTGCAGCAGCTTCGGCAGGAACACGATCTCGCCGACGTCCGACAGCGCGATCGAGAACGTATGCGTGCTCGCCGTCGGATCGAAGTCGTGCGGCGCGACGAGGCCGCGCTCGATCTGCGCGAGCGCGTCGCGCGCGGCCGGCAGCAGCGTGAGCGCGCGCGGCGTCGGCTCCATCCCGCGCGACGTGCGCACGAACAGCGGATCGCCGAAATACTCGCGCAGCCGGCCGAGCGCCGTGCTCACGCGCGGCTGGCTCACGCCGAGCAGGTCGCCGGCGCGGCTGACGTTGCGCGTATCGTCGAGCGCGACGAGGTAGGGAATGAGGTTCAGATCGAGCGTGTCCATCGCCGGGCCGGTATCTAGAAAGCGTATACAACATATCTCCTGAATCGCGTTGCTGCATAGTCGGGAAAGCGCTCAAATGTGTTCCATTACTCGAACCAATGTTCAGGAGACGAACAATGCGCACCCAGGTCGCCATCATCGGCGCCGGTCCGTCCGGCCTTTTGCTTTCCCATCTGCTGCGCCTGCAGGGCGTGGATGCCATCCTCGTCGAAGCGCGTTCGCGCGAATACTGCGAGAACCGAATTCGTGCCGGCGTGCTGGAACAGGGCACCGTCGACACGCTGAACGAAGCCGGCCTCGGCGAGCGGATGCGCCGCGAGGGGCTCGAACATCACGGCATCGAGCTGCTGTTCTCCGGCCAGCGCCATCGCATCGACCTGAGCGCGCTCACCGGCGGGCGCGCGATCACCGTCTACAGCCAGCACGAAGTCGTGCGCGACCTGATCGCGGCCGGCGACGCGCATGGTCACGCGATGCACTTCGAAGTCACCGACGTCGCGCTGCACGATGTCGAGAGCGAGCACCCGTTCGTCACGTTCAAGCACGCGGACGGCCACGCGGACCGCATCGACTGCGACTACATCGCCGGCTGCGACGGCTTCCACGGCATCGCGCGCCAGACGATTCCCGCCGAGCGGCTGAACACGTTCGAACGCGTGTATCCGTTCGCATGGCTCGGCATCCTCGCCGACGCGGCGCCCTTGCTCGACGAACTCGTCTACGCGCATCACGAGAACGGCTTCGCGCTGTTTTCGATGCGCTCGCCGACGGTCACGCGCCTTTACTTGCAGTGCAAGCCCGACGAAAACCTCGCCGAATGGTCCGATGCGCGGATCTGGGACGAACTCCACACGCGCTTCTCGAACGACACCGGCTGGACGCCGACCGAGGGCCGGATCACGCAGAAGAGCGTGACGCCGATGCGCAGCTTCGTGTCGGAGACGATGCAATACGGCCGCCTGTTCCTCGCCGGCGACGCTGCGCACATCGTGCCGCCGACCGGCGCGAAGGGGATGAATCTCGCGGTGGCCGACGTCCGCGCGCTGTCCCGGGCGCTCGGCGCCCGCTACCGCGACGGCGACGCGACGCTGCTCGAGCGCTATTCGGCGACCTGTCTCGAACGCGTGTGGCGCGCCGAGCATTTCTCGTACTTCATGACGAACATGCTGCATGCGTCGCCGGACGACTCGCCGTTCGTCAATCGCCTGAAGTTTGCCGAACTGAAATACGTGACGCGCTCGCGGGCCGCCGCGCAGTCGCTGGCCGAAAACTACGTCGGCCTGCCGTTCGACGACCAGACGACCCCCGAGGGATCCCGCCTTGACAATGCGCTGTGCGCGACTCTATGATCGGCCATCGTTCGCTAATCGAATCTAGGTTCGAATAGCGAACAAATACCGAAGGTCGACAACGGCCTCCGGCGCGGCACGCGGCACGCGCGTGTCCCCTCGACAGGCCGCGCATCGTGCCGCGGGTTCGTATCAGGAAGAGACATGGTCAACAAGATTTTCGAATCGCTTCAATCGGCGGTCGCGGACGTCCACGACGGCGCGACCATCATGATCGGCGGCTTCGGCACGGCAGGCATGCCGTCCGAGCTGATCGACGCGCTGATCGAGCAGGGCGCGCGCGGCCTGACGATCGTCAACAACAACGCGGGCAATGGCGAGACGGGCCTCGCGGCGCTGCTCAAGGCGAAGCGGGTGCGCAAGATCATCTGCTCGTTCCCGCGCCAGAGCGACTCGCAGGTGTTCGACGCGTTGTATCGCGCGGGCGAGATCGAGCTTGAGCTCGTGCCGCAGGGCAACCTCGCGGAGCGGATCCGCGCGGCGGGTGCCGGCATCGGCGGCTTCTTCACGCCGACGGGCTTCGGCACGAAGCTCGCGGAAGGCAAGGAGACGCGCGTGATCGACGGCAAGTCGTATGTGTTCGAGACGCCGATCCACGCCGATTTCGCGCTGGTGAAGGCGTACAAGGGCGACCGCTGGGGCAATCTCGTGTATCGCAAGACCGCGCGCAACTTCGGGCCGATCATGGCGAGCGCCGCGAAGGTCGCGATCGTGCAGGTGTCGGAAGTCGTGCCGCTCGGCGGGCTGAACCCGGAACACATCGTGACGCCGGGCATTTTCGTGCAGCGTGTCGTCGAAGTGCCGCAGGCCGCGCATGCGGCCGAGCTGGCTGCCGAACGTGCCGCATCCCAAGCCGCCTGACTGCCCCGAGGAATTCGAAATGAAACGACTGACCCGCGATGAAATGGCCAAGCGCGTCGCCCAGGACATCCCCGAAGGCGCTTACGTGAACCTCGGCATCGGCGTGCCGACGCTGGTGGCGAACCACCTCGATCCGAGCAAGGAAATCTTCCTGCACAGCGAGAACGGCCTGCTCGGCATGGGCCCGGCGCCCGCGCCCGGGGAGGAAGACGACGAGCTGATCAACGCCGGCAAGCAGCACGTGACGCTGCTCACCGGCGGCGCCTATTTCCACCACTCGGATTCGTTCGCGATGATGCGCGGCGGCCATCTCGACTACTGCGTGCTCGGCGCGTTCCAGGTGTCGGCGAACGGCGACCTCGCGAACTGGCATACCGGCGCGCCCGATGCGATTCCGGCCGTCGGCGGCGCGATGGACCTGGCGATCGGCGCGAAGCAGGTGTTCGTGATGATGGAACATCTGACGAAACAGGGCGAGAGCAAGATCGTCGCGCAATGCTCGTATCCGGTCACCGGCGTGCAGTGCGTGAGCCGCATCTATACCGATCTCGCCGTGCTCGACGTGACGAGCGACGGCCTCGCGGTGAGCGAGATCTTCACCGACCTGTCGTTCGACGAACTGCAGAAGCTGACCGGCGTGCCGCTGATCGACGCGACGCGCAAGGCCGCGGCCTGAACGGCAAGCGTGCCGGCACGCGCGATCCCGCGCACACCGGCACGCTTGGGTAGACAATAGGCGCACGCCGTTTCCCCAATCCGATGCCATGCTCGAAGACAGCGCCCGCCTGACCTCCCTCATCTGCGGCACCGAGCCGCTCAACCGGATCTGGTCGCCCCGCGCGACGATCCAGCGGATGCTCGACGTCGAAGCCGCGCTCGCGCGCGCGCTCGCCGCGCAGCACGTGATTCCCGCCACCGCGGTCGCGCCCATCGAACGCGCGTGCGATGCCGATCGGCTGGACGCCGACGCGCTCGCGCACGGCGCGGCGCTCGGCGGCAATCTCGCGATTCCGCTCGTCAAGCAGCTCACCGCGCAGGTGAAGGCCGACGACCCCGAGGCCGCGAAGTTCGTCCACTGGGGCGCGACGAGCCAGGACATCATCGATACCGCGACCGTGCTGCAGCTGCGCGACACGCTCGACGTGCTCGAGCCGCTGCTCGACGAAGCGTGCGCGTCGCTCGCGACGCTCGCGCGCACGCATCGCGCGACACCGATGATCGGCCGCACGTGGCTGCAGCAGGCGCTGCCGATCACGCTCGGCCTGAAATTCGCACAATGGCTCGATGCGCTGCTGCGCCATCGCGCGCGCTTCGCCGAATTGCGGGAGCGCGCGTTGGTACTGCAGTTTGGCGGTGCGGCCGGCACGCTGGCGAGTCTGCGCGAGCATGCGGCCGGCGTGAGCGCCGCGCTCGCGGCCGACCTGAAGCTCGCGGTGCCGGCCGTGCCGTGGCATACGCAGCGCGACCGCATCGCGGAAGCCGCGTCATGCTTCGGGATGCTGACCGGTACGCTCGGCAAGATTGCGCGTGACGTGTCGCTGCAGATGCAGACCGAAGTCGGCGAGCTCGGCGAACCGGCGGCCGCCGGCAAGGGCGGTTCGTCGACGATGCCGCACAAGCGCAACCCGGTCGGTTGCGCGGCCGTGCTGACGGCCGCGGTGCGCGCGCCGAACCTCGTGGCGACCGTGTTCGCGGGGATGGTCCAGGAGCACGAGCGCGCGCTCGGCGGCTGGCAGGCCGAATGGGACGCGCTGCCCGACCTCGCGCGCCTGACCGGCGGCGCGCTCGCGCAGATCGCGCAGATCGTCGCGGGCCTCGACGTGAACACCGAACGCCTCGCCGCGAACCTCGATCTGACGCACGGGCTGATCCTCGGCGAAGCCGTGATGCTCGCGCTCGGCGACCGGATCGGCCGGCTCGATGCGCACCATGTCGTCGAGCATGCGTCGAAGGAGGCCGTGCGCACCGGCGCGACGCTGTTCGACGTGCTCGCCGCCGATGCGACCGTATCGGCCCACCTGTCGCGCGACGCGCTCGCGCGGCTGCTCGATCCCGCACATTACGTCGGCGAGGCGCAGGCCTACGTCGACGCCGTGCTCGCGCTGCACGCCCAGCACGCGAGCCCGAAACAACCAGGAGAACACTGATGCCCTTCGCCACTGTCAACGGCGTGAAACTGCATTACCGGATCGACCGTGCCGAGCGCGACGACGCGCCGTGGCTCGTTTTCTCGAACTCGCTCGGCGCCGACTTGCAGATGTGGGCGCCGCAGATTCGCCCGCTCACGCAGCACTTCAACATCCTGCGCTACGACACGCGCGGCCACGGCCATTCCGATGCACCGGCCGGCTCGTACACGGTCGACCAGCTCGCGGACGACGTGATCGGCCTGCTCGACCACGTCGGCATCGATCGCGCGCACTTCTGCGGCATCTCGATGGGCGGCCTGACCGGCGCCGCGCTCGCCGCGCGCTTCCCGTCGCGCATCGTGCGCGCCGTGCTGGCGAATACCGCCGCGAAGATCGGTTCGCAGGAAGTATGGGCGCCGCGTGCGCAGAAGGCGCGTGCCGAAGGGATGGCCGCGCTCGCCGACGCCGTGCTGCCGCGCTGGTTCACCGACGCGTTCGTCGAGCGCGAGCCGCGCCTGTTCGACGCGATCCGCGACACCTTCGTGCATACCGACAAGGACGGTTACGCGGCGAACTGCGACGCGCTGAACGCGGCCGACCTGCGCGAGGAAGTGAAGGGCATCGCGCTGCCGGTGCTCGTCGTGACCGGTGCGAAGGACATGTCGACACCGCCCGACCAGGGCCGTGCGCTGGCTGCCGCGATTCCCGGCGCGCGCCACGTCGAATTCGACGCCGCGCATATTTCGAACATCGAGTGCACCGACGGTTTCAACCGCGCGCTGCTCGACTTCCTGACCGCGTGAGGCACCGACGATGGACGACCAGCAACGTTATGAAGCAGGGATGAAGGTGCGCCGCGCGGTGCTCGGCGACGCGCACGTCGATCGTTCGATCGAGAACCGCACCGAGGTGACCGACGAATTCCAGAACCTGATCACGCGCTACGCGTGGGGCGAGATCTGGACGCGCGACGGCCTGCCGCGCCATACGCGCAGCTTGCTGACCATCGCGATGATGGTCGCGCTGAACCGCGGCGAGGAACTCGCGCTGCACTTGCGCGCCGCGCGCAACAACGGCGTGACGCGCGACGAGATCAAGGAAGTGCTGCTGCAGACCGCGATCTACTGCGGCGTGCCGGCCGCGAACTCCGCGTTCCATCTCGCGGACAAGATCTTCAAGGAACAGGATGGAGCCGCCTAGGTGGGGCCGCCTAGGCGAGGCCGGCTGAGCGCCGGCACTGATCCGGTCGCACGGCCTGCCGATGCTGGCGAGCCGTGACGATCGACGAACGCGCCGGCGGCGAATCGGTGCGTGAACGAAGGCAAGGCGCGGCCACGAGGCCGCGCTTGTTGCATATATCAATGTTGGATGGGACCGAAGCGAGCGCCTAAGCGCCAGTTTCGGCCGACAAGGAGACTAGCGATGAATCGCACAACCGTGGTCGATGTCCAGACCTTCATCAACGAGCAGCCGTTCGGCGGCTTTCAGTGGCTCGTATTCCTGATGTGTTTCGTGATCGTGCTGCTCGACGGCTTCGATACGGCCGCGATCGGCTTCATCGCGCCGTCGCTGCTCGGCGAATGGAACCTCACCAAACCCGATCTCGCGCCCGTGCTGAGCGCCGCGCTGTTCGGCCTTGCCTGCGGCGCGCTCGTGTCGGGCCCGCTGTCCGATCGCCTCGGGCGCCGCTCGCTGCTGCTCGGCTCGGTATTCCTGTTCGGCGTCGCGTGCCTCGTGTCGGCGTTCTCCACGACCATCGGGCACCTGACGATCCTGCGTTTCATCACCGGCGTCGGGCTCGGCGCCGCGATGCCGAACGCGGTCACGATGATGGGCGAGTTTTGCCCGGACAAGCGCCGCGCGACCGTGATCAACCTGATGTTCTGCGGCTTCCCGCTCGGCGCGGCGTTCGGCGGCTTCCTCGCCGCGTGGATGATTCCGCATTTCGGCTGGCGCAGCGTGCTGGTGCTCGGCGGCGTGACGCCGCTGCTGCTCGGCGTGCTGTTGCTGCTGAAGATGCCGGAATCGGTGCGCTTCATGGTCGCGCACGGCCGGAGCGTCGACCGGATCCGCACGACGCTCGCCCGGATTTCGCGCGACGCGCTGAACGCCGGCTCGTTCGTGATGACCGAAACCGCGCCGCAGACCGGCAGCAAAGGGCTCGGCGTCGTGCTGTCGCGCTCGTACGTCGTCGGTTCGGTGATGCTGTGGCTCGCGTACTTCATGGGCCTCGTGATCTTCTACGCGTCGATCAACTGGATGCCGATCCTGCTGAAGGACGCCGGCCTCACGCCGAAGAGCGCGACCCTGATCTCCGCGCTGTTCCCGCTCGGCGGTGTCGGCGCGGTGCTGTGCGGCGTGCTGATGGACCGCTTCAACGCGAACCGCGTGATCGCCGTGTGCTACGCGCTGACCGCGATCAGCGTGTATGCGATCGGGCAGGCGGCGGGGAATGTGGGGCTGCTCGTGCTGGTCGTGTTCATCGCCGGCGTGTTGATGAACACCGCGCAATCGTCGATGCCGGCGCTCGCCGCCGCGTTCTACCCGACCGAAGGGCGCGGCACGGGCGTGGCATGGATGCTGGGTGTCGGCCGCTTCGGCGGGATCGCCGGATCGTTCCTCGTCGCGGAACTGACGCGCCGGCACTTTTCGTTCGCGGGCGTGTTCGGGACGATTGCGGTCGCGGGCCTGCTCGCATGCCTCGCGTTGCTGATCAAGCAGATGGCGCGGCCGCATGGTGTCACGCAGCCGGGCGGCAAGATCGAGTCGCTCGGGCATTGAGCGCAATCGGGGCCGGGGCGATGCGCCGGCTCCGCGTGTGTTGCGGTTGGGGCGGAAGACGGCCAACGCGTAACAGCAGACCGGGCCGCGTCAGCGGCCCGTTCATTTCACGGCCGCGGCGCCGTTACTCCTCCGCGTCGTGTTCCTTGACGAAGTTGCGCAGATACGCGCGCAGCGCGGCCTCCCGGCTGCGATGATCGGCGAGGTTCGCGGCGCCCATGTCTTCCTCTTCACCGAACATCGTCGGCGGCGCGCAGTAGACGCCGATCTCGATGTCTTCGCGCAGCACGCGGATCTCGTGCGTCAGCGGATGGTACTCGGCAATCCAGTGCATGCCCTCGATGTGCTCGCCGGCTTTCAGCATTGGCTTCACGGCAATCTCCATGCAGTGGCGGCGCAACCGCAGAAGCGGTTGCACGCGCCCGTACCAAAAGGGTACGCCTGCATGACGTGAAGCTCAACGGGGTGCGCTGGTGCGCGTTTACTGCGGCAGCAGATGCGCGATGAGCGGATACAGCGACAGGATCAGCAGCACGGCCATCGTCACGTTGAAGATGCGCAACGCGCGGCGGTTCGAGAGGAAGCGGCGCAGGCCGAGGCCGAACGCGGCCCACAGGCTGATGCACGGAAAGCCGATCAGGATGAACACGACGGCCATCCACGCGGCGTTCATCCCGTAGTCGGCGGACAGGCGGATCGTCGTCGCGGCGGTGAGCACCATCATCCACGCCTTCGGATTGACCCACTGGAACGCGGCGGCTTCGAGGAACGTCATCGGGCGCGGCTTCGCGCCTTGCGCCTTCACCTCGCCGGACGTGCCGATCCGCCATGCGAGGTACAGCAGGTAGGCGACGCTCGCGATTTCGAGGATCGTGTACAGGACCGGCATGCGATGGAACGCTTCGCCGAGGCCGAAACCGACGCACAGCATCAGGATCGCGACGCCGATGCTGATGCCGAACAGGTGTGGCATCGTGCGGCGGAAACCGAAGTTGACGCCGGACGCGAGCAGCATCGTGTTGTTGGGGCCGGGCGTGATCGACGTGACGAGCGCGAACAGCATGCCGGCGGGCAACGCGCTCAGGGTGAGGAATTCCATCGCGGATTCTCCATTCGGGTTCGAGACTGGGATGGAGTCAGTGTAGCGACGGTTTTCTGTACAGTACCGGTACAGTTTAGTTGACGGATGCCGGTACGGGGGAGAGAGAGGTTGCTCGGCGCCGGAAGACTACATCCCCGGAATACAGGATGTGATCTGCGTCGCTCTGCAACAAGTAGTCGGAGAATATTTGTCTGCGGGGACCTTTTAACACAATGTTCGATCGACAACGCCGCGCCGGTGTCGTATCCAATGCAGTGTCACTACCTGCGGAGTCGGATAAAACCCAACGCATACCGTATCTGACGCAAACGTGCGAAGCGAGCACGGATTCGACGCGTAGTTCGCGGACTCTCTCCTACAATAAGATGTCCGCGCCGGATCGGACAGGTGCGCGACGGCCGCGCTTGTTGCGGCTCGCTACCGTATTCCGCCGCCAAACATTCTGTGGAAGGAGGACAACATGACGCGACTTATCGCTCTGTTTCTGATCGCTGGTACCGCTTTCCTCGCGGGCTGCAACACCGTTGCGGGTGCGGGCGAAGACATTTCGAAGGGCGGTCAGGCCATCCATAACACGGCAGAACAAGCCAAATAGCCAACGCGGGCGCTACGGGTGAACCATCCAACTTGGTCCACTACGTCGCCCGACTCGGGATCGAAATCCGATTCCATCACTCGTCGCGATGAACTGAATTTCATCGGATGACATCGGCAAGCGGACGCTATGTTCGGGTGGCGACACTGCTGGAACCGCGGGTTTTCGTGCAACGAACGATCGAATGTCGCGGATTCGAGATTCACATCGATTTGCGGCCCACATCAAAGGACATGTTCGACGTCTGGTTTCGAATTGAAGGGCAAATCAAACCTCCCGGCGTAGCAGCGCTGGGTGAACGCATCAAGATACGAGGCGGCCCGTTTTCTCGTCGTTGGGCGTATTTGGTCGCGGAGATCGCCGGCCAAGCCGCTATCGATGTGATTCATTTCGCGGCCGCTTCAGCGACATCGCGCACGAACGTTTGAGCACTCCGGAGCTCGAACAGAGACAGATTGATCGCGATCATCAGCGGGGCCACCCCCTCGTCGCGCCACGTTCTCATTTGCCGGCACGCCTGATCCATCACCCAGCGACCAAGCGCTGCCATGGAGCCTTCCTCGGCGATCGGAATGAACACACCGGGAGCAATGAGGCCTCCGGCGTCCGCCGGCTCGATCATCTCGCCCTGCACCACGGCAAACGCATCGCCGCCCAACCGTGCAACCAGGTCGCTTTCCTGAACGCAATTCCCGAGACGCTCCGCCACCTCCCGAAGCAACAGGTCGCCGACCGGATAACCCAGCCTCCGTGGTGCTTCGTGCAATCCCGGTCTCCGTCGAGTGCTACGATAATCGTCGGGCGAGGAGGAGCAAATGAACCTGGACGGATTCAAGCCATATCGCGGCTACTTCTACCGAGTCTCTGCAAGTTTCCGCGAGGATGGCCAGTGGTGTGGCGCGATTGATGTTGTTCGGCGTCATTGGAGCGGCACCACCGAAACCGTGATTTCGGAGATGAACGTGCCTGGCACATTCATCTCCGAGGACTTGGCGCTCGACGCTTCCGATGCCTACTGTCGCATGCTCATCGACGAGGGAAATTTCGGGGATAAGTAGTCTCAAGATACCTTCGTTGTGGATGTTCACCCGAAACTGCCCCCTACTTTTTTCATCCGAAACGACCCCTTCAAACACCAGAAACGCTGGTTTGGTGGCGAGCCAATCGCTCAGATCGCCCACCGCGCTTTCGGCAACCCCGCCTATGAGCGTCCGATCTCACGTCGCGCAAGGCAGACTCCGGGCAATAGCGGGAGCTAAAAGGTTATTCCGTGCAGCAAGAGGCGTCGCGGCCAGCGCTGCTTCGACAGACACGGCGATCAAACTCAGCACACCCACGGATGCGCCTTCGAAAGTTTCCAGGCCAATCGTTGTGACCATCGACGCAGTCGCGAAGCTGACGAAATCCACCCAGAGTGCCGGCATTCACTTGGCAGGCACCTGATCGGTAAAAACTTTCGCGATGCCAAGAGGACCGCGGGTCCGCAGTGGCAGCGAACGCCTGGCGCGCACTACCTGGCGCGACGCTGTGCGTCGTCGACAGTGCCGCCAGACGATCCGGGCGGCGCCGTTGTTTTTCCGAGGGACAGTCGGAACCGCGCCCGCGCTTGATAAAAGTCAACGATGCGAATTCCGAAGCTTCGAAGATGAAGACATGGCTTTGTTCGCCACGTTCGATGGTTTCGTGCGGCGATCAGCGTGGGCAGGTGCATGACCCGATCTGCAGTCCCGCAGGCCGCCGCGGTATCCGGCACGCGGTGCCGGGTAGCGTGGCCGAACGGTTCCTGCTCGTGGCCGACTGCCCGGTGCTGATGATTTGTGCTGCCCGGGCTACCGATGCGGATGCCTGAAACGTCGCACTCCTTATGTTGGTATGCTGTCCTGTTGTTCGGGCGTCGCGGGTTTGATCGCGATGCGGCAGTGAACGATCCCGCGAACCGCGCGGGTCTGGCGCGATGGCCGGTCAATTTCCGCGCCGCGCTGCCGGTCGGCTGGGATGGTCGGCGCCGATTTCACGCGACCGGCGCCGGTTGGCGGACGGCGTGCGGCGACGTCCGTCGCTCGACCCACATCGAGGCAGGGCCGTTGCCGCTGAAGATGGATGCCCGAAATCGGGTATTGCGAGCGCGCCACAGTGAGGAACCGGCTCACGCCGTCAATCGGCGCGATCAACAGGAGCGGAACATGGGAATCGGGATGCAGATCGCGTACTTCGGCTTCGCCGGGGCGGCTCAGTTGGAGGCGGAAGCGAGCATCCAGCTGATGCGCCTCGAGCCGTTCTGTATGCAACTGGCCGGCTGCCATCTCGCGATCGAGGCCATGGGCGCGTCGACCCGCGAGCCGATGTATGACGTGCGACTAGATCTGATCACACGCAAGGGGGAATTCTGTCCCGTTCCGCATACGACGGGCGTGGATCCCATGGGCGCGCTGGAGCGGGCATTCGACCTTGCCGAGCGGCAACTCGCCGGAGCCATGGCCGCTGAGACCCACGCGAACCCTCGCTGACACGTCCCGCCCATCGGGCGAGATTCTTTCTTCGTCGCCCGTGAATATCTCGTGCTCCACAGATTGGCCGCCGGCGCGGGCGGCCGCGGCTTTTACTGGCTCATGACCCGGCGAATCAGCGTATGCGTCCTCGGAGGACAGCGAGCCGCCACGCTGCGGCGGGCAGAGGCATAGCGGTGTCACCTCAACGCGGCTGCCTAGTCTCAGCTTGTCCGCGAGGATGCCTTCGGCATGTGGCGTGTCCCGATAACGATCAGCGATCCCGTGCAACTACGGTGCGAGGAACGGCATGTCGATGGTGTGGCAGAACATGCAATGCTGCTGATCGACGAGCGCGGCGGGCTCTGCACCCGGGCGGACGCCGTCCCGCAAGCGAGCCACGCGAGGACGAGCAGCTATCACGCCGTGCATTTCGTTGGATGCGCTCGTCGCGTACGGTATTTGGTACGTAGTCCCATCCAGTCCAAGCGTGACGCCGAGCCGGCGCTTGATGCAGGTCAAACGCCGGAACGCGCTCCACCGGCCGGCTGAATCCGCAGCCGGGCCCCACATCAACGCGAGTGCGTTGATTCATATCAAGCCGGTGGCGCCGCCGCGCGTTTCAATGGATTCGGTCAGGGCTACCTTGGCCGAAGACCTTGTACTTGCGGGAGGGCGGTGATGAACCAGGATCGGTTGCTCACGTCACTGGCGGCCTTGGCGCGCGACCTGTCGATTCCGGATGACGCGTTGCGGCGGATGCTCGACGACGAAATCGCGGCGCTGGCGAAAGGTGCCCGCGTGCATGATTACCTGCGGATCTTCGCGATCCGCCGCCTGAGCCGGCGCATGCGTTCGCTGCACGCTGCAGGCGGGTGTCCCGGGCGGCCGAAACCGGGAGGATAGGCGGCGCGCGCGAGGGTAATCGACGAAACCGCTTCGAGCCTGCGGGATACCTGGCTGCCGGACCCGAACCCGGCGGCTCGACGCTGCGCGGGGCGGTCAGCGCTCAGACGCGGGCAAGCCCGGCCAGATCGATGATATGAATCTGCTTGCCGTGCGGGTCGATCAGGCCGTCGCGCTGGAATTTCGACAGCATCCGGCTGACCGTTTCGAGCTTGATTCCGAGATAGCAACCGATCTCTTCGCGCGTCATGCGCAGGTTGAAATCCGCCGACGAATAGCCGCGCACCCTGAAGCGTTCGGACAGGTTCAGCAGGAACTCCGCGACTCGCTGTTCCGCCGACATCGTGCCAAGCAACATCATCAGGCTCGACTCGCGCACGATCTCGCTGCTCATCATCTTGTGGAGATGGTGCTGCATCGACCTTACTTTGGCGCAAACCTTCTCCAGCTGGCCGAACGGGATGATGCAGACCGTGCTGTCTTCCAGCGCAATCGCATCGCCGTTGTGACGCCCGCTGCACACGCCGTCAAGACCGAGCGTTTCCCCGGCGATCTGGAATCCGGTCACTTGCTCCCGACCGTCGCGATGCATGACGATCGTCTTGAACGAGCCGGTGCGGACCGAATAGAGGCTCTGGAATGTATCGTGCGCCCGGAACAACGATTCGCCCCGCTTGACCGAGCGGGTCGTGCAGACTACCTCGTCGAGGACGGCCAGGTCGGCCGCGTCTAGTTCCGACGGCATGCACGCCGAACGGACCGAGCAGGTCGAACAGCGCGCGCCGGGGCGCTTCACCCGCTCGTCCCGATCGACGGGATGAAGCGCGATCGCCATCGCATGCGCGACGGCGGGGTAGGCATTTTCGCGGGCTTGGGCGGTCAGCATGATCTGCTCCTCGTCACTCGGTCGGGTGCGGCGCCACTGCATGGATGGTGCGTCATGCAGTGGCGCGGTTGATTTGACCGGAAAAATTCGTTCCTGGCCGTTTGCCGGCCGTACACAGCGCGGAACCTGGCGATTCAGTCAGTGCGAGGGCGGCGATCCGGTACGCGGAACAGTGCTGCGCCATCGTCGGGCAACGCTGGCGACGGCACGATCGGCGCTCGGGCATCCATATAGAGCAGTATGGTTCGCGCGCGGTCGGACCGAAATCGGCAGGGATGGAAAGTCACGTAGGGTTTGGAGAACGGCTGTAGGAGGATGCCGACAACGGCTGCGGCCGGGTGAAAACGCTCGTGGGCGGCGCTGGGGTGCTCCAGCAGGGACACTCCCTGATTCAAGTCAAGGACGCGTGCCGGTCGCGGGCGCTTGCCGATCCGCCCGGCGGCCGTCGCGCCCCCCGTCCTGCATGGCCGAGCCTCGCGGTATCACCTGCTGCCGGTCGCTGTTCCGGCGCGCCAGAAACCGGCTCGTGATGTACGGCATCATGCACGGGATGCAGGTGAGCGACGCGAGGAGGGCCTCGGCCTGCTCGTCGAGTCGCAGATGTCCGCGCAATTCGGTGATGATCTCGCGCCCCGTGCAGGCCGCCATCGGCTTCTCGACGAAGTTGCCGGGCGCGTCGCCGAACAGCCCCGTATCCCCACAACACGTTGACGCCCTCGGGCTGGCCGAAGAAATGCGGCTGATGCGGCACGACGATCGACATCAGCCAGTTCGACTCCGCGAATGTGATCAAACCGCCTTCGCCGAGAACATTGGCGGTCAGGTCGCGAATCCGCTGGAGCATTCGCGAGCGCTCGCGCCACGATATCCGCGTTCCGGACACGGCGATTGAGATGCGTCAACCGAGCCGGATGCGGCGGGCAATGCCGGTACGTATCGCGCGCGGCTTGGCGCAGCTCAAGCAGATCCGCAGCGTCGTGCGCTGCAATTCGGGTGCGCGCGAGGCCCCGTAGAGCGGGTGCGGCGCCGGATAGGCTTGATGTGAGTCAAGGTGCTCGGTTGCCCGAGGGGCGAGATTGATTGTGGAAGTGGCCGCGACGAAACGCGGCCGCCACGACTGCGGTCCGAGGAGAATCGATCATGGGAAACGACCTTCGAAGGGAGGCGAGAGCAGAAGAGTCGCAGCGCGTATTGAGTGGCGACGACGTCGGCCTTCGGCAGTACGAGCGGCGCATCTACAACTATATGGCCGGGGGCCTGGCGCTGACGGGCGCCATTGCGTATATCGGCGCGTCAACCGGGTTTTACCGGTCGATCGCCGGAACGCCCCTCTTCTGGGTGGTACTGCTCGCACCGCTGGCGCTGGTCATGTTTCTAAGCTTCCGTATCGAGCACATCAGCTTCGGCGCCGCGCAGATCAGTTTCTGGGCCTATGCTGCGCTGGTCGGGCTCTCCCTTTCCGGCATCTTCCTCGTGTATACGGGCGAGAGCATTGCGCGCGTGTTCTTCATCAGCGCGGCGACGTTCGGTGCAACGAGCCTCTATGGCTACTCGACACGGGCAGATCTCTCGCGCTTCGGCTCCTTTCTGTTCATGGGACTGATCGGCATCATCATCGCGGGGTTCGTGAATCTTTTCCTGGTTTCGTCGGCGCTGCAGTTCGTCGTTTCCGTGATCGGCGTGCTCGTGTTCACGGGACTCACCGCGTACGATACGCAACGCATCAAGCGTATCTACATAGCGGGCGAAGAGGGCGAGGTCGCCGGCAAGAAGGCGATCATGGGGGCGCTTGCGCTCTATCTCGACTTTCTCAACCTCTTCCTGATGCTGATGCGGCTCTTTGGCAGCCGCCGCAGCTAGGCGAGCGGTGGCAGGTCGGGACAGCGGCCGTGCGGCAAGCCCCGGCGGGATCACCGCCGGAGCAAACAGGAGCCGGGATGAATCTGGCCTGGCCGCCCGACACCGTCGCATATCACGTCGGTTTGGTTTGAACGTTGACGCCGCCCAACGCCTCGAGCGCGGCAAGTCGGGCATCCACCAGCTCTGCATGCAGCTTGATCGCCCGGATCAGAAATTGAACATCCGCGTTTTCGCTTTTCGAAGCAAGGTCATCAAATTCGGCCCACAGCTCCTTTATCCGTTCGGCATGCATGGCGACTCCTTTGGCGTGTGTATGGATGACGTTGTACGGCAGGCTGAAACACCCTTGACGCCGTATGAACAGCATCGGCACGGGCCTGCCTTGCGTGCTGATCTGGATCAAGGGGACGCCACTTCGGGGTATCGCTCGATATTCGGCACCGGATTCGGAGGATCCTTGTCTCGCCGGAAGTGCGCATGTCGTGGCACCGGGCCCATGCCGCCGCACTTTGTACGGCAGCGTGCAGACGAGACGCATTCTCGAGCCCATGTTTTCAAATAGATCAGTGCCTGTAAATCACCCGCCGTTGCGGGCTCGTTTACTTATCGAATGAGTGGGTGCTTGCCGTGATCAAAGTGGTGATTTCCGACGCGCATGCTGTCATGCGGGCGGGTGTGCGCAGCGTCCTCGCGGAGCTCGACGACGTCGATGTCGCCGGTGAAGCGACAGATGGGGCCGGCACGCTCGAACTCGTGCGCGCTGTGACGCCGCGCGTGTTGTCACTCGGATTGACGATGTCCGGTATTCATGGGGTCGAACTCATCAGGCAAATCAAGAAGGAGCATCAGGATGTTCGGGTGCTCGTTCTGACGGCGCATTCCGCGCAGACCCACGCAGTGCGGGCTTTCAGGGCGGGGGCTTCGGGATTTCTTCCGAAGACTTGCTCAAAGTCGGATCTGATCGATGCGGTACGGAAGCTGGCCGGTGGCGGGGTATACGTAAGTACGATGGTGGGCGATCTGCTAGCGCAAGTCACCAACGGCGATGGTGAGGCGTTCGCACATCATCGTCTGACTGCTCACGAGTTCGAGGTCTTGGTTGGTTTGGCATCCGGACAATCAATTACACAGATGGCAGGGAGCCTGGACATCAGCATCAAAACGGTCAGCACGTACAAGTCGCGCATTCTGCAAAAACTGGACCTGACCAATGAATCAGACATGATTCGCTTTGCGCTACGTCACCAGTTGGTGGATCTTGGTGACAACATTCTCGGGTAGCCGCCGACCCGGTTCGCAAGCGATCAAGCAGGTCATGGACGGGACAAGAGTCACGTCGGAAAGCGAACCTCCGCTGTCTCGGCACCAGGATGCCGGCAAGTGCGCTCCCATGTGTCTGACGACAGTCTGCCGTTGATCAGCCGCGGGCCAACAGGCGCCATCCGATCGCTTCGACGCCACCGATACCCAGGCGGATCGCAGACCATGACGCTTCGCTTCATGCGAGCCATCCCGAATCAAAGCCGCTGTCGCTTGCGGAAGAAGACGACCGTACGCTCGCCGCACGCGTCGCGAGCGGCAAGCGCGTTGCGTTCGAACAGCCGATGCGTCGGTACAACCGGCGGCTCTATCGGCTTGCACGGGCGACGTTGCGCGACGATGCCGAAGCCGAGGATGCGCTGCAGGAGGCTTATCTGGCGGCGTTCCGCGCAATCCCGTGTTTGCGCGGCGGCGCATCGCTGTCGACCTGGCTGTCGCGGCTCATGCTCAACGAGTGCTTGACGCGTCAGCGCCACGGCACGCGGCGCGACGCGATCGCGCCGATGGATCTCGACGGGCCGACAGGCGCGCTACGCGTCCGTCGGGCCGGGTGCGGCGGATCCACGCACACCCGCGCGCTGACCCGTGATCATCTCGACCAGCCACTTCTCGACGAGGGCGGTGTACGCACTCTGGCTGGCAGTGTCCGAGAGCCCGTGATCGGCGCCTTCGAGAATCCGGTACGTCAGCGAATGCGCGGACAGGCATGCCTGCAGATAGCTGGCGATCGCCGTGTGCGGCACGATCTGATCGTGCTCCGATTCGACGAGCAACACGTCGCCGCGAAAGCGGGACGCCGCGCGCAGTGCGCGATTGTCGGACGCCGGCACGATGCGTTTGCGATACGCGACGAGATCGTGCTCGACGTGCAGCGCCCGCTTCGGCGTATTCCAGCCGTCGTCGAGATAGAGCGCCGGTACGCGCAGGCCGAGCCAGCGTACGGGGCGCAGCTCGGTCAGGATGGTCGCGAGATAGCCGCCATAGCTGCTGCCGACGACGGCGATGGCATCGCGATCGATCAACGGGTGGTCGACGAGCGTGTCGTAAGCGGCGAGCAAATCGCGAAGATGGGTTTCGCGCGTCACGTTTTGCTGCTCTTCCAGCGTACGTCCATGCCCGGTCAGATCGAACGTCAGACAGACGCACCCGAGCGCCGCCGCCTGCCGTGCACGCTCGAGATACTGCTCCTGGCTGCCGCCCCAGCCGTGCACGAACAGAACGCCCGCCACGGTAGTCTTCGGCGCGAGCACGGTACCGTCGAGGTAGCCGTTCTCGACCTTGATGCGCACACGATAATGCTCCGCTGTCATGTCTCGCTGCTCCTTCGGAAGGGATGACGATCAACCGTGTAGTACTTGGTGAGGGCGCCGGCCTGGGCATCGACACCGCGATAGACGATCTGCGCGCCGGCCGGTATCGCCGGGTCGTCGCCGTAAATCTCGCGCGTCGCGGCGGCCACGGCGTCCACCTCGAGGTCCGTCCTGAACATGCGCAACGCGCCGATTTCCGCGCCCGATGCGCCGCCGATTCGCCACGACTGCTCCAGTACGCCGCAGTGGCGCACGCCTTGTGCATCGGTGCCGAACGCGACATCGTAGTTGCGCCGCGACGCGAAAAAGCCCGCGTAATCGCGTTGCACGGCGGCGTCGAATGCGCATGCCTTGGCGATCGCCTCGCTGACCTCGGCCGTGACGTCGAGCCGCGCCAGCACGTCGAAGCCGCCGCGGACGACGACGAGGTCGGTGCCGCCATACACTTCATGGCCGTGATTGTTGACGGTCAGATGCTGAACGCCCCAGTAGCTCGCCACCAGATCGTCCAGCGTGACCTGTCCGACGCTCAACGTCTCGATCGAATCGAGATGGCGCTCGACGACGATGCCGCTGGTGTGCAACGCCGCGTCGCCGAACTCGTCAAGCTCCGCTTCCAGTTCGGCCATGTCGGCCACCAGTGTCTGCCCCGTACCGCCGATTCCGCTGGGCCGCTTGATCCGCACGCGGCCGTCCTGCCACAGGCGCTGCGCGGCGTCGCATGCATCCTCGCGCGAAAACGCGGAGTAACCCGGCAGCGCGAGCGCCGCCGTGCGTTCCGCGAACGGGACGGACCAGCCGGGCGGCTTCACGCGGGCGCCTTCGACCAGACGATGGGCAATCACCTTGGTCGCGACGAACGGAAACGGCACGACGCCACCGAACAGGTCCCGTACCGATCGGACCCCGAGTTCGCGTGCCTGCGACACGGTGAGCGTATCGTTCGGGATCACGTAACGGTTCGCGGGGTATCGTTCCGTCCGACGGAATTCGCCCGCAAGCCGCGTTCCCTTCAGTTCGGCGATCTGCGCGCCGAGCTGGCGCAGCGTGTCGGCTACATGGCCGACGTGCGGCGTCCCGTCGTCCCGGAAATGAATGAGGACGACCGGTAGTGCCGGCGTTGCGCGCGCGAGTTGGACCCGTGGTTTCAAATCGCCCCCTTCGCGCCGGCGGCGCGATTGTCATGAATGCATCGTCGCGGGCGGTTTCGCCTGTCGAATCCGCTCATCGCAGTGATGTAGCAAGATTCATTCGCCTACGTTCCCGGGCGGGCATGCACGAACGGACGCAGGTTGCGGGGCGGTCGGCGCGGCACGAGTTCACCGCGCCGCAACGCAAATCAATGATGGAGCAACGGATAGGCCACGAGCCCGAAGAGCGCGGCCGCGGTGACGATCGCCGGCTCCTGCAGCTTCCTGAAGCGCCACAGCAGCAGCACGGTAGCGATGGCGACCAGTGCGGTCGGTATGTCGACGATCGACCGTTTCGCGATCACGAGGACGGAGCCCGTGATCGCACCGACCGCTGCGGCGGTGATCCCGTCGACGAACGCCTTGACGTCCGGACGGTGCCCGTACTTCTTCATGTACGGCGCGGGAATGACGGTGAACAGATAGCAAGGCAGGAACGTGCCGAGCGCCGCGACGCACGCGCCGGGCAAGCCGGCCACGAGATAGCCGATGAAGCCGACGGTGATCACGACCGGGCCGGGCGTGATCATCGCGACCGCAACGGCATCCACGAACTGCCTGTCGTTCAGCCAGTGATGTTCGGTGACGACGCCGCCGTAGAGGAACGGCACGATCGCGAGCCCCGAGCCGAACACGAACGCGCCCGCCTTGGTGAAGAACGCGCCTATCTGCACCAGCTGCGGCACGTCGATGCCGCTCAGTATTCCGCTGGCGGCCGGCAGGTTGGCGGCGGCCACCGCATGCAGCCCGCCCCGATGCAGCCACTTCGGCGGCGCGCGCCACAGCCAGCCGATCAACCCGGCAGCGATGAAGAGCCACGCGATTTCCGATTCGGTGACGAACGTGACGATGGTGAGCGTCAGGAAGATCGCCCACAGCAACTTGTCGTTGCCGACGGTTTTGGTGGTCAGCTTGTACGCGCTCATCGCGATGATGCCGACCACCGCGGCGCCGACACCATAGAACACCGCCTGCATCCACGACAGGCCGCCGAAGTGCGCGTACGCGAATCCGAGCGCGAGCACCATCAGGAACGACGGCAGCACGAACGCGAATCCGACGAGCGTCGCGCCAAGGAGACGATAGTGGACGAACCCGAGATAGATCGCGAGCTGCGCGGCCATCGGCCCGGGCGCAAGCTGGGCCAGCGTGAGTCCTTCCTTGTAGTCGGCTTCGGTGATCCAGCCGCGACGCTCGACCAGGTCGCGACGCATGTAGCCGGCGAGCGCGACCGGCCCACCGAAGCCGAACGTCCCGAGACGCAGCATGTAGGCGACCAGCTCGCCGAGCGAGTAGGTCGGTTTGGTCGCGGCGATGGCGGTGGTCATGATCTGGCTCCGTTCCGGTTTTTTCCGGTCGATGAAAAATGCGCGTACAGCGCATCGAGCACGGCGCCCATGTGCTCGAGCAACTGGTCGTCGTTCTCCGCGCGCTGGCGCGTGCCGGCCATCACGGCCTCGAAGCCGATCGCTTCGGGCGCCGCGGGGCCGCCCACGTCGAGCGCATGCACGATCGCGCCGAGGCGCACGAGCGCAGCGTCCGCGTCGAGCCCGAAACTCGTGAGCAGCACCTCGAACGTGACGCGCTCGCCCACATGGGTGAATGCAGCGCCGTCGAAATCGAAGCCCAGCGCGTCAGCGGGGCAATCGGCCGGCGACGCGAGCCAGATGAAGCGCGCGCGGCTGTCGATGAAGCGGCGGATCAGCCACGCGCTGGCGACACGATCGACCCACATGCGCTCGCGCGTCGCCCAGGTTCGTCCCTGGTACTCGTCCAGTGCGAGCACGCGGACGGGGCGCTCGGCGACGTGCGGCTCGCCCGGCGACAGCACGGTATCGACCAGCGCGACGAAATCCTGCAGCGCGACTTCGGCGCGGGTCGCCGCGTCGCTCGGGAAGTAATCGATTGCCCGGATCGCGTCGAAGTCCTTGCGCACGCGCCGCAGCAAGCGCGTGAGTTCCGTGGCGGACTGTCCGGCGAAGGTCTTTCGGGCTTCCGCGAGAGCCTGAATGAAGGTGGTGTAGTCGTCGCCTCGATCGAAGAGCGTCCGAAATTCGAGTTCCTGCGCCGCGTCGAGACTCGGCGCGCGCAACAGGTGGGCGGTGCCGCCGCTCTCGGCAATCGCGTCCGCGAGCTCGCGCAGGGCCGCTTCGTGCTCCGCCGAGTGCGGGAGGAGATAGATGCCGTCGCGCAATACCGCGCAGCCCTTCGCCTTCAGGGAACGCCAGAACCGCATGCGCGCCGTCGCGTTCTGCGTCGGAAGCGTCAGGATGAGGAGCGACCATGTCGTGAGTGTATTCATGTAGAAAATGCTACTCAAGCGTTATCAGCTCTACAAGAAAACTTTGGCGAAGGCTGGGACGGCGGGGCGGCCGGCCGCTCTATGAGGCTTCCTTCTACGTCTGACGTTTGGCCGTTATACCCCTCCCCCCTATATGGAAAGCAGATTTGAGATATAGTCCCCCCCGGTATATGAAGGGACTGCCATGAGCCACACCATCAAGGAAAAGCAAAAGCTGCTGAACCGTGTCCGCCGCATCAAGGGACAGGTCGAAGCGATCGAACGCGCGCTGGAGGACGAGCGCGGTTGCAACGAGATCCTGCGCCTCATCACGAGCGGCCGCGGCGCGATGAACGGCCTGCTCGCGGTCGTGCTGGAGGATCACATCCGCAGCCACCTGGTCGACGCCGAACATCACGCCGATGAAGGCAGCGCGACCGAACAACTGATCGAAGTCGTTCACAGCTACTTCAAGTAATCGAGGGCGCAATGAACGACTTCACGAACGACGCCTTCGGCGCAGGGCACGACCACATCTTTCTCGGCGCGGCGCACGAGCAGAACGAACGGAGGACGTGGATGGTCATCGCGCTGTGCGCGGCGATGATGGTGGCCGAGATCGTCGGCGGGTCGCTGTTCGGCTCGCTCGCGCTCATCGCGGACGGCCTGCACATGTCGACGCATGCGGGCGCGATGCTGATCGCCGCGCTTGCCTACACATACGCCCGCAAGCATGCGAGCGACCCGCGCTTCGTGTTCGGCACGGGCAAGCTCGGTGATCTGGCGGGCTTCACGAGCGCGATCGTGCTCGCGATGATCGCGCTGCTGATCGGGTACGAGGCGGTTGCGCGCCTGCTCGCCCCCGTACCGATTCATTTCGGCGAGGCCATTCCGATCGCGATTGCGGGCCTGCTCGTCAACGTCGCGAGCGTCTGGCTGCTGAGCGGCGATCATCATGGCCACGGCCATGGTCATCACCATCACCACGGGCATGCTCACGACGCTCACGAACACGACGAGGACGCGCACCGGATCTTCGATCAGCAAGGCGTGTTTCTCGTATCGGTGTTCGAAGATGGCGTCCCGCCGGTTTTCCGTGTGGCTCCCGCGACGAACGATACGAAACTCGTCGACGCGAGCGCCGTATCGGTGGCGACGATCCGTCCGGACGGCAGGCGGCAGACGTTCGCGATGGAAAGTCGCGGCGCTTACCTGGAGTCGACCGACGACATTCCCGAGCCGCATGAATTCAAGGCGATCGTCCGCTTGAACGGCCGCGAGCACGCGTTGGCATTCGAGGAGCACGACCATCGCGCGTCCGCGGCGGCGCGCGACCACAACATCCGTTCCGCGTATATCCACGTGATCGCCGATGCGGCCGTGTCGGTGCTGACGATCGTCGGGCTGCTGCTCGCGCGCGCGTTCGGCTGGGTGTGGATGGATCCGCTGGCCGGCATCATCGGCGCGCTGGTGATCGCCAACTGGTCGTACGGCCTGATGCGCGACACCGGTGGCATCCTGCTCGACATGAATTCGGACCGCCGTCTGACGGACAATGTGCGCGATGCAATCGAAGGCGTGGGCGACCGCGTCGGCGACCTGCATGTCTGGCGGCTCGGGCCGGGGCACATGAGCGCGGTCGTGTCGGTGGCGACGGCGGACCCGAAGCGGGATGCGCGCTTCTATCACGGCGTGCTCCAGCGCTTCAGGAACCTGTCGCATGTCACCGTCGAAGTGGTACCGGCGACGCGAGGGCAATAGACATGGCGGTCAAATCCCCTTGCGTCGACGTATGCTCGTTCGACGGCCGGACCGGCTACTGCGTGGCCTGCCTGCGCACGCGCGAAGAAGCGCGCGGCTGGAAGAAGATGACGGACCACCGGCGTCACCAGATCGTGAACGACCGCGCGCGGCGGCACGCGAAGCTGACGCGGGGCACGACCGACTGATTGCAGGCTTGCGCGGCCGGACGGCGACACGCCGCGCGGGTATGCGTTCATCTATTGCCGACGACGCACGCCGCGTGGGGCCGCCAGCCGGCCCGGCCCGGCACGCGTCATCGGCAGCGCTCCGCTTCTACATCTCGTATCGCAACGTCGCCATGACGCTGCGCGGTGCCCCCGGCAGGTTGAGGTTCGCGTTCGAGCCGTGTGCCGAGACGATATAGCCCTTGTTGAACAGGTTGTAGAGGTTCAACTGGAGCGACATCGGGCCGTGTGCGTACCAGGCCATCATGTCGGCCGTCACGTAACCCGGCAAGGTCACCGTGTTCTGCGGATCGGCCATCCGCGCGCCGACGAAGTTCAGGCCGCCGCCAACGCCGAAGCCGCCGCCGAGATTCTTGGTCAGCCACAGATTGCCGGAGTGACGCGGCGTGAGCGTGGCCCACTTGCCCTGCAATGCAGCGGTCGAGTTCGTGACGGTGGCATCCAGGTACGCGTAGCCTGCCAGCACGCGCCAGCCGTGGCTGAGCTCGGCTGCGCCGCTGAGTTCCACGCCGTCGGTCCGCTGCTCGCCGATCGGAATCAGCGCCGTATTGGTTGCATTGGCGACCTTGATGTTGCTGCGATCCAGCCGGAACACCGAGATCGTCGTGGTTGCCTTGCCGCCGAGCCAGTCGTACTTCGCACCGATCTCGGTATTGGTCGTGATTTCCGGCGCGAGCTCCGCATTGTTGGCCGCGAGCGAGAACGCCTCGCCGGACGGCTGGAACGAGCGGCTCCACGACACGTAGTACGACTGCGCCCGGGTCGGCTGCCAGACCAGGCCCAGGCGCGGGCTCCATGCGGTGTCGGTCCGCGACAGGCCCGGCTGTTTGGGACGGCGGTCGAGCGTCTCCTGCTCGAAGCGGTCGTAGCGGATGCCGACCAGCGCCTTCCACTGATCGTTGAAGCTGATCAGGTCCTGCGTGTAGAACCCGAGCGTCTTGAAGATGCCAAGGTTGTTGGTGGCCGGCGTGGTCGACGTATGCAGCGGCAGCGCCGGCAGCGCCGGCGCGAACAGGTCGAAATTCATCGGCTTGCCGTTCGCGCCGGTGACGGGAGCCGAATAATTGACGAGATCCTTGTTCTGCTGGCCGAATTCCATCCCGTACAGCAGCTCGTGCTTCATGCCGAACAGCGTGGCCTTTTGCGTGAGATCGGTCTGGTTGAACCAGCCGTGTTCCTCGCGATAGACGTTCCCGTGATTCAGCGTGAACGTCCGGTTCGCTTCGTTGACGCTGCCGACGAGCGTGTTGTTCCGGTCGAGCGAATAGTGATAGTAGCGAGTGGCATTGCGGATCGACCACTGTTCGTTGAACTCGTGCTTGATCGTCGCGGTGCTCGAATAGACACGCGATCGCGAGTAGTCGACCTCGCCGGCGTTCGCCGCGCCGTAATAGGCGGATGCCGGCACGTCGACCGGCCTTCCCTTGTAGGCCGGGATGCCGAAGTCCGTCACGCGGCGATCTTCGAGGTAGTCGGCCTGCAGCAATACCGTCGTCTTCGGCGCGATGCGGAACTCGAACGACGGCGCGACCGCCGTGCGATTCAGAAACTGCTGCGACCGATAGCTCTTGGCTTCCTCGTGCGCGCCGGTGATCCGGAACGCGGCCGCGCCGTTCGCGAGCACACGGCCGACGTCGGCTTCGACCCGACGATCGGCCCACGAACCGTAGCTGACACCCAGGTTGGTGACGTCGACTCCAGGCTTTTTCGTCACGCGGTTGATTAGTCCACCTGAAGAACCTCGGCCATAAAGAACGGCGGCAGGGCCCTTGACGACTTCTACCCGATCGACGTTCGACAGATCGCGGAAATAGAGCGCATCGTCGCGAATACCGTCGACGAACTGGTCGGCAATCGCGGAGAAGCCGCGAATGGTGACCTGGTCGCGCTGGCCGTCGCCGGTGGAGAATCCGACACCCGCGACGTTTTTCAACACGTCCTGCAGGGAATTGGCGTGCTGATCACGCATCACTTCTGCCGTGACCACGTTCACCGTCTGCGGGATATCGCGCAGCGGCGCATCGATCCGGGTGGCGCTGACCGCGTTGGTCGGGTTGTACCCTTCGCCCGGATCGCGAACCGCGCTCGCGCTCACCGATACGGCCGGCAACATGTCGGTCGTCGCGCTCGTCGGCACCGCGGTGTTTTCCTGCGCGAAGGCCGCGCCAACCATGATCGGCTGGCACGCAACGGCGGCCAGTACGGCGCGTCGTGCCGGGTGCAATACTCGTCTCATCTCCCAACCTGTCGTGTGTAATGATTCGTAATTTCGTAACGCGACGCATTATCATTTGAAAGGAATCGAAGGTCAACAAGTGTTGCAATGCACTCTATTGTTGATTTGTCTGATGTTTGTGCCGCCCCCCAACCTCGAGGTCGACCCGTCATGAGCGTTCCATCACCGATTGCCGGCAAGCGTGCGATTCCGCGGACCGTGTGGGCGCTGGGCCTCGTCAGCCTGTTCATGGACCTGTCGTCCGAGCTGATCCATGCGCTGTTGCCGATCTATCTGGTGTCGACGATGGGGATGAGCGTCGTCGCGCTCGGCATCCTCGAAGGAGCGGCCGAGGCAACCGCGATGATCGTGAAGGTGTTCTCCGGCGCGATCAGCGACTGGCTCGGGCGCCGCAAGGGATTGCTGCTGCTCGGCTACGGCCTCGCGGCGTTCACCAAGCCGTTGTTTCCGCTCGCGTCCACCCCGGCCGTGGTCGTGACGGCCCGGCTGCTCGATCGCGTCGGCAAGGGGATTCGCGGCGCGCCGCGGGACGCGCTGGTGGCCGACGTCGCACCGCCCGAAATCCGCGGCGCGTGCTTCGGCCTGCGTCAGTCGATGGATACCGTGGGCGCGTTTCTCGGCCCGCTGCTCGCCATCGCGCTGATGTTGTTGTTCGCGGACCGCATCAGGACCGTGCTCTGGTTCGCCGTGGTGCCGGCGTTCATCGCGATCGCGCTGATCGTCTTCGGCGTGCGCGAGCCCGATCAGGCGGAATCGCAACGGCGCTTTCGCTCGCCGCTGCGCTGGAGCGCGCTGCGCGAGTTTCCGCGCAGCTACTGGTTCGTCGTCGCGGCCGGCGCGACCTTTACACTCGCGCGTTTCAGCGAGGCGTTCCTGGTGCTGCGCGCGCAGCAGACGGGGCTCGACGCCGCATGGATCCCGGCGGTGATGGTCGCGATGAGCGTCACCTATTCGCTGTCCGCGTGGCCGGTCGGCATCCTGTCGGACCGGCTGGATCGCCGCGTGCTGCTCGCGGCCGGCATGGTGCTGCTGATCGCGGCCGACCTGCTGCTGGGCATCGGCGCGTCGACGATCTCGATGTTCGTCGGCGTGGCCGCGTGGGGGCTGCACATGGGCTTTACGCAGGGCATCCTCGCCGCGATGGTGTCGGAAACCTCGCCGGCCACGCTGCGCGGCACCGCGTTCGGCGTATTCAATCTCGTGAGCGGCATCTGCATGCTGCTCGCGAGCAGCCTCGCCGGCGCGCTGTGGACGCATTTCGGCGCGTCGACCACGTTTCTCGCGGGCGCCGCGCTGGTCGTGGTGCCGCTGTGCCTGTGCCGGTTCATGCTGCGGCCGGGCACGTCGGCGGCGTGATGCGTCGCTTGGCGGTTTCGCGGATGTCCCGCGTACGGCCGAATTGAGCGCCGGGCGCGACAGGCGCCTATCCTCAACCGGCGGCCTGGCCCGTCCCGCTGCGGCAGAACGCTCCGCCACCTACACCCTCCTGGTCCCGCCATCCTTCCTTTCAGAATTGAAAGATGGCCCGGCGTTTGCGATAGAATGCCCCCCGTTCGCCGTGGCCATGCCCACGGACGGGCTCCGGCAGTCGAAACGGCGCATGCCGTGCTCGCGGAATGCCGTTCCCGTTCCGATGCCGGCGATCGACCTGCCGTTGGAAACACATGTTCCGTAATTTGGATTGCTAATGAAGAAGAAGCACAACATCACCCGGTACATCGTCATCGCGATGGCGCTGGGCATCGCCGTGGGCTACGCCTGTCATAGCGCGTTTCCCGACCCGAAAATGGCCAGGGAAGTCGCCGGCTACGTGGCGTTGCTGTCCGACGTGTTCTTGCGGCTGATCAAGATGATCATCGCGCCGCTGGTGTTCGCGACGCTGACGGTCGGCATCGCGCAGATGGGCGACAGCGGGTCGGTCGGCCGAGTGGGCGTGAAGGCGTTCGGCTGGTTCTTCATCGCGTCGTTCACGTCGCTGGTGCTCGGTCTCGTGACCGCGACGATCCTGAAGCCGGGCAGCCACCTGAGCCTGCCGCTGCCGGCCGCCGATGCGACGCTGAACCTGAAGACGGCCGCGTTCACGCTGAAGGATTTCGTGGTCCACCTGGTGCCGAAGTCGATCGCCGAGGCGATGGCGAACAACGAGATCCTGCAGATCGTCGTGTTCTCGATCTTCTTCGGCACCGCGCTGTCCGCGCTCGGCGACGCCGGCAAGCGCCTGACCGGCGTGATCGACGATCTCGCGCAGGTCATGCTGAAGGTGACGGGCGCGGTGATGTGGTTCGCGCCGGTCGCCGTGTTTGCCGCGCTGGCGTCGACGATCACGACGGAAGGGCTCGGCATCCTGCTCACGTTCGCGAAGTTCATGGCGAGCTTCTATCTGGCGCTGGCGCTGCTGTGGGGCGTGCTGACGCTCGCGGGCGTGACGTTCCTCGGCAAGCGCGCGTTCACGCTGATCCGCCTGATTCGCGAGCCGTTCCTGCTGTCGTTCGCGACGGCGAGCTCCGAAGCCGCGTATCCGAAGCTGCTCGACGCGTTGGACCGGTTCGGCGTGAACCGCAAGATCTCGAGCTTCGTGCTGCCGATCGGGTATTCGTTCAACCTCGACGGCTCGATGATGTACTGCACGTTCGCGGTGCTGTTCATCTCGCAGGTGTACGGGATCGACCTGCCGCTCGGCACGCAGATCACGATGCTGCTGATGCTGATGGTGACGTCGAAGGGGATGGCCGGCGTGCCGCGCGCGTCGCTCGTCGTGATCGCGGCGACGCTCAGCCAGTTCCACCTGCCGGAAGCGGGGCTGCTGCTGATCATGGGTGTCGACATGTTCCTCGACATGGGACGCTCGGCGACCAACGCAGTCGGCAACTCGATCGCGGCGGCCGTGGTCGCGAAGTGGGAGGGCCAGCTCGGCGATCCGCGCGACGACGCGGATGCAGGCGGCGGCGGCGAGATCAAGCAGGTTGAGGTGCGTGAGACGGCGGCGTCCGCGTGATTTCCCTGTTGTCGTGATATGCGCCGGCCTGGATTCAATCTGAATTCCGGCCGGCGCGATACTTGCCGTCGGTCATTTCGTTACCCGCATCCGGCGATTTTTCCGATTCGCCGAAAAACCTCTCCGTTATTTCAATACGTCGCATTCGAACCGGCGACGATATTCCCGAAGGCGCAAGCCTGACTTCCCCGATAGCGAGCGTGCACGCGTAAGTGATCATTCACTCTCGCGCAATTGCGCACGTCGTCTGCGCGAGCGGCGCACAATTTTTTTTTGATTTATATAACGCTATTCTCGACGCTGCCGATTATCGATTGCACGCCCGATGTAATACCGACTGCACCGGATGATTCAGCGGAAGTATTTACGCATTGCCGATTTCAAACCATCCGGCTGCCCTTCGTGCGAATGATTCCAACAATCAGGAGAACCTCAGCCATGGTCGCCAGAAAATCGATTCGGGCCGTGCTGCTCGCCGCCGCGATCGCCGCGATCGCGCCTTACGGATACGCGGGTAATACCACCGACTGGCTGGCGAATACGTATGGCACGCTCGCGGCGCACGTCGGCAACGTCGCGCGTTCGATGTGGGTCGCGCCCGAAGGCGTAATCTACACCGCGTCGATGTGGGACGAGGATGAAGGCGGCGTCGCGATCTACCAGAACGGCAAGAGCGTCGGCTCGATCGGCGCGCATTCCGAATTCCAGGGCAGCGCGATCACGGGCAACGCGACGTCGCTGTTCGTCGCGCTGCAGCCCGGCAGCACCTACGGCAGCGGCGCGGTCGGGCGCTACAACCGCGCGACGCACTTTCGCGACAAGCTCATTCAGGTCACCGCGGCGACGAACCAGCCGCGCATCGACGTCGTCACCGGACTCGCGACGGCCGGCTCGCTGCTCTATGCGAGCGATTTCTACGGCAACCGCGTGCGAGTATTCACGACCGACGGCGCCTGGCAGCGGGACATCGGCGTGTCCGCGCCGGGCGCGCTGGCGGTCGACGCAGCGGGCAACATTTGGGTCGCGCAGAAAAGCGCCGGCACGGTCGTCGAATTCAGCCCGGCCGGTGCGCTGCTGAACACGATCCGGCTGGCTGCCGGGTCGCAGCCATCGGCGCTCTATGTCGATGCGGCGGCAGGGGAGCTGCTGGTCGGCGACGAAGGCCCCGACATGAACATCAAGCGCTACACCGTATCGGGCCGGCCCGCGCTGGCCGGCACGTTCGGCGTGCGCGGCGGCTATCTCGACACGACGGCGGGCATCAAGGGGCAAGTCGGCGCGAAGCGCTTCACCCGGATCGTCGGGATCGGCAAGGACACGGGCGGCAACCTGTACGTGCTAAACAACCCGTGGGGCGGCAGCTGGGATCTCGGCCGCAACGGCGCGACCGACATTCATGCGTACAGCAGCACCGGCAGCCTGCGGTGGACGCTGCAGTCGCTCAACTTCGAAGGGATCGCCTCACCCGATCCGGTCACGGACGGCGCGCTGTTCTACAGCGGCACGCACATCTACGGCGGCACCGCGGGCGGCACCTTCGTCGCGAATACGGTCGATCCGTTCACGTATCCGTCGGATCCGCGCATCAACATGAACGACACGCAGCGCGACGAGCACTTCGGGCTGCTGACGTCGGTCGGTGCGAACCGGATCCTCGTGGCAGCGGGACAGAATCCGCCGGTTTACTACTTCTTCCACTTCAACGCGGCCAACGGCTACGTCGCGATTCCCGACGGATCGATCCCGGGGCCCGCGTTCAACACGACCCGGCGCGTGTCGGGCGGCTTCAGTCTCGACAGCAGGGGCGGCGTATGGGCCGGCCTCGACAAGACCGGCGCCATTTATCACTATCCGCTGACCGGCTTCGATGCGAGCGGCAAGCCGTCGTGGGGGCCGGGCGTGCCGACGCCGGTGCCGGCCAGCATCCAGCCGCTGACGCGCGTGGTCTATCTCGCCGACAGCGACACGATGGTGCTCGCGCAGGGCGTGGTCGGGAGTACGGACTGGACGTCGATCGGCACGCGCATCGAGGTGTATCACGGCTGGAGCGCGGGCAACACCACGAAGCCGAATCCGGTGATCACGCTGCCGCATAGCGGCGCGAAGTCGATCGACGCGGCCGGCAACCACTTGTTCGTCGGCTACTGGTTCAGCAGCAGCGGGCCGCTGTGGCCGAACATCGACGCATTCAATCTCGACACCGGCAACCTCGACACGACGCTCGTCAATGCCAGCCCGGCGACCGTGGATACCAGCAGCGCGATCGACGCGATGTACAGCGTGCGCGCGTACCGCCGCTCGAACGGCGAGTACGTGGTGACGAAGAACAACGTGAAGGGGAACAGCATCACCGTTTATCGGTGGACGCCTTGAGGGCGGCGCGTCGAGTGTGACGATGACACCACGGTGGCTGTCATCGAGGCCGGCCGATCAGTTCAACTTCGCAATCAAAGCCCCGCCAACGGAATCTGCCGCCCCGCCGGCCGATGCTCGAGGACATCCGTGACTTCGTATTCGGTTTTTGCTCCGTCCGAGGTTTGCCACTGCTGCATACGGACATTGCAGACCAGCACGTCACCTTTGCTGAAACTGATCTGGCTGTTGTTCACGCGCGACAGGAAGCCGGCATCCGTGATCGCCGCGTGAATCGTCGACGCGCCGTCGTACAGCCGCCACTTGTTGTCGTCCTTGAATGCGAGCGACACGATCGAGAACGCCATCTTTCGATGTTCGTCGAGAAGGAGCGCGTCGGTTTGTCCGGGCGCGTGAAACCATGCGATCTCATCGCGGGTGATCGTCTCGACCACCTCGGTGTCGGTGCCGGTCGCGAATATCACGATGCCGTCGCGCGCGAGCGGCGCAAGCACGTGCTCGGTTGCCTGCCGAACGCCGACGTCGCGCAGCAGCGTGAGGACCGACAGGTCGATCTCGAGTTGCTCGCCGTCCACGTGCAGCGTCGCGGTGTGATCCTGCATCTGCACCCGCCGGATCTCGCGCCCGCGCAACCACTTGAGGACGGCGAAGAGACCTTTCCTTGCCTTCGGCGCGGCGATGCCGAGCGCGGTCAGGATCGTGACCGCGTTGGCCAGCGCCGTGCTTTCGTTGCCGCTCAGGAGGTCGCGCATGCGGCCGAGCAGCGAGGTCGCGAGCGTGAAGTCGATCCCGAAGCTGCCCGTCTTGAAGCTGCCGCGCACGTTCACGCGCGGCCGAACCTGATCGCCGCACAGTGCCCGTGTCGACGCCTCGAGTAAATCTCCGATCGCAAGCAGTGCGGGCGCGAGTTCGCGCACGTCCATTTCGGAAGATTCGAGTGCGGGCCCGTCGTAAGTGACGCGAAATCGGCTCATGGTGTCGAGGCGGCCGAAATCGGCCGGGCCGGTGCGGTTTTCATGGCGTGCGGTCATGCGAAATGTCGGCTGGAGACGTGGACGATACAGGAATCGAATTCGTTCGGATGCCTTGAATGTCAAGCGCGATCGACCGGCTGCGCGCGACGCTGGCCATCGGGCCAGGTCGATCGTCCGACGTGTCCCGACAGTACCCGGCAAGCATCGAACTTTTCCACTGATTTCCCGGTTGCGACCGCCCACTCGCGCATGCAGCGGGTTACGCCGCTTCCGGCCTGCGGGCGATCCGCTCGCGGATTTCGGGCGACGCCAGGCACATCGCCACGGCTTCGTAGCCGGGCGCACCACGGTAAGGCGCGACGCGCGAAGGCGGAGTGTGATTCGCCGGACACAGGATGATCGCTTCATCGGGCCCGACCGCCGACAGATCGAGGATGGCCGACGAACGCGTCATCAGGAACAGCGGACGCGCGTCGGTCGCGGCGCGTGCGCGCAGCCACGCGCTCAACGCCTGTTGCGTGGGGCGGTCGAGATCCTGTTCGATCAAATCGACGACCAGTGCGCTCGGGCCCGCCGCTTCGAGGCAGGCAAGCAGCGCGGTCAGGGCCGGCGATTGCGTAGCGCCGCCGTCGGCGAGCGACGCCAAAGCGCGCGCCATACGCGCCTGCCACGCCGGGTCGCCCTGCAGCGCCACAGATGCCGCGGCGGCGCCGTTTTCCAGCCGATCGAGTCCGACGAACATCGCGCCCGGCAGCGCCTCGGCCAGCCGCATCGCAAGTCGCGTCTTGCCGCTGGCCAGCGAGCCGATGATGTAGTTCAACGGGCGAATGTCGTGAAACTCGAACCACTCGCCACCCCACGGCCACGGCAGATCGAACGCGACACCGGCGCCGCGATCGTCGAGCAGCTGCGTCAGTTCCCCGTCGGCCGGCATCCGGCCGCGCGCAAGGCCGCTACGGATCGCACGCACGCGATCGAGCTTGTGGACGAGATCCTGAATGCCGAGGTCGAGCGCCGCTTCGTGAGCGGCCAGCGCGTCATCGAGACTGCACGCGTCGCCATCGAGCACGCTCGCGACTTGCGCCAGGCTCAGGCCAAGCGCACGCAGCGCGACGATGTCGGCCGCGCGTGCGAGGTCCTCGAGGCCGTACACCCGATAGCCCGCTGGCGTTCGCTTCGGCGCGACGAGACCGTACCGCTCATAGATCCGCAGCGCCTTCACCGATACGCCGAGCCGCGCGGCTGCCGCCGAAGCGCTCAAGCGAAGCATGGACGTGCCCATTCGTCACTCCTGTCTGCCGTCGATTCGTCACCCCCAGCATAAAGGCGACCCCAAGGGCCGGGTCAAGCGCGTTCACGCAATCCGGTACACGCGCATCGCGTTGTCGTGCCAGATCGCCTGACGCGCCGCATCGTCGAGGTCCGCCATCGCGCGGGCAAACGTACGCAGCAGCGCCGGATACGACACGCGCAACCCCGCCACCGGAAAATTGCTCGCAAACAGGCAGCGCTGCCAGCCGAATATCGCGATCGTGTCGCGGATGATCCGCGCGTTGTCCGCCTCGTTCCACACCGCATCGCGCAAGCCGAGTTCGGAAATCTTCACGGTCACGCGCGGCGACGCGGCCAGTGCTTCCATGCCGCTGCGCCAGCGCGCGAGCCCCGCTTCCGAGCGATCCCACGGCAGCCCCGCGTGTTCGAGCACGACGTCGACACCGGGCGCATCGGCCAGCAGCGCGGCCGCGTCGCCCAGATGCCAGAACGGCACGCGCAGATCCCAGCCGAGGCCATGCGCGGCGACGCGCTCCAGCGCGGCCGGCCAGCGCGGATCGCGCAGCGTGCCCGGCCCGACGACGGACGCATCCGGCGCCGCCGCGGTGCGCGGCTTGAACCGCACGCCGCGCACGCGCGGCCACGCGGCCTGTTCGGCGAGGCGCTCGTGCGCATCGTCGGCCAGCAGGTCGACCCACGCGACGACCGCCGACGGCAGCCCGTGCGCGGCCGCGACCTCGTGCAGCCAGCGCGTTTCCGCGAGCGCCTCGTCGCGCGCCCGTTCGGCCTCGACGTGCACGCTCGCGACGATCGGCGCGCATCGTGCGGCTTGCCGGTAGTCGTCCACGCCGAAGTCGCGGCACAGCGCCGCGTAGTCGCCGAACATGAAGCCCGCCGGGTCGTAGCGTTCCTGCAGCCACGGGTAGTGCGCCCCCGCGCCGAGCTGCCACAGGTGATGATGCGCGTCGACGAGCGCCGCCGGCAGCGCGTCGCCGTGCCACTCAGCGCGCGCCTGCGAGCACATACGACGCATCGGGTTCGCGCAGCGTCGGCCATGCGCCGACGAACCGCCACGCATCGAGATCGAGCTCGCGCACGTAGTCGTCCTGGAACGACACGTACGCGACGCGCCGCGACGGATGGAACGACAGCGCGGTCGGGTTCGCGGGCAGCGCGACGCGTTCGATCTCCTCCAGCTGCCGAGCATCGAACACCGAGATCGAACGCTCGCCGGAATTCGTCAGCAACAGCAGGTCGCGGCCGTCCGGCGCGCTGGTGCGGTAGATGCGGTTCGGATCGCTGCGCGTCTTCACGCGGCGGCCGCAGGTCATCGTGTCGGTGTCGATCTCGACGAGCGTGTCGTCACCGCGATTCGCGACGAACAGCGTGCGCTCGTCGCCCGACAGCGCATTGCCTTCGGGACGCGGGCCGGGCATCACCGCGCGCGGCGCGACGGTCGCGTCGCGCGGATGAAACTGCGTGACCGTGTTCGACAGCAGATGCACGCCATATGCGCGGCTCGCATCGCGCGTGAGCGTCACGAGGTGGGTCTTCACGCCGCCGGACGGCACGGCCATGTTCGGCACGATCTGGCGGGTCGGTTCGTCGAACACCAGCAGCATGTCGTGCGCCTCGCTCATCGCGTACAGCCGGCCGTCGCGATCGGTCGCCATTCCGTGCGGCCGGTAGTACGGCCACAGGTCGAGCATCCGCGTGTGCGTGCGCTCGACGAGGTCGATCTCGGCGATCCGGTGATCGCCTTCATGGCCGCGCGACCAGGCCGTCTCGATCCCGAAGATGCCGACGTACGCGAATCGTTCGTTCACGTCGACGGTGAATTCGTGCGGGAAGTTCGGCAGCACGAGATGCTTGAGCGCGGCTTTCGTCTCGAGGTCGTAGAAGCTGAAGGTATGGGCGCATTTCTGCACCAGCAACAGGATGTCGTTCATCGTGTGTCTCCGTTGTTTCGTTCGCGTGCCCGCGTGTCGGCGCGCGTCAGCCTTCGCAGCGCTTGGGCAGCGTCAGCGCGAGCAGGCCGGCCACCGCGAGCGTGACGGCGAGGCTGTACACACCGGCCGCCGCGCTCACGTGCTGGGTCAGCACGCCGACCGCATACGGGCCGCAGAAGCCGCCGAGGTTGCCGAGCGCGTTGATCAGGCCGCGCGCGCTGCCGGCCGTCTCGACGCTGCACAGCTTCGGCGGAATCGCCCAGAACACGCCGGCGGCCGCCTGCAGGAAGAAGCCGCAACCGATCAGGAACGCGAACGACACGATCATCGATGCATGCGTGAGCACCGACAGCGCGAGGCACGCGGCGAAGCCGACGAGCGGCAGCAGCACGAACAGGCGGCGCTTGCCGGTTCGGTCTGACAAATACGACGTGGCGAACATCCCGATCACCATCGCGACATACGGCAGCATCGCGAGCAGGCCGACCTTGCCCATCCCACCGTGCGTGAGGTTCTTCAACAGGGTCGGCAGCCACATCGTATAGCCGTAGATGCCGACCTGATAGCAGAAGTTGATCGCGATCAGCAGCCAGATCGTCGGGTTGCGCAGTATCGCACCGAACGACGCGGCGGCCGGCGCGCCGGCGGCCTGCTTGCGCGCCTGTTCGTCGCGCAGCGCGTCGAGGATGTACGCCTTCTCGCGCGGCGACACCCAGCGCGCGGTTTGCGGGCCGTCGTCGGCGAACATCATCCACGCGAACAGGCACAGCAGCGACAGCGCACCGGCGCTGAAGAACAGGTGACGCCAATCGTACGCGGCGAGGATGAAGCCGGACAGCGGCGCGGTGATCATGCCGGCGAGCGGCACGAACATGATGACCATCGCATTCGCGCGGCCACGTTCGCGGTCGGGAAACCAGTGGCTGACCATCGTCAGCACGACGGGCAGCATCCCGCCCTCGGCCACGCCGAGCAGGAAGCGCAGCGTCAGCAGCTGCCACGTGTGCGTGACGAGCCCGGTCAGCACCGACAGCACGGCCCAGCTCACGAGCGACCACGCGATGAAGGTCTTGCCGCTGCCGAGCGCCGCGCGCCGGCCGCCTGGAATCTGCAGGAACAGGTAGCCGAAGAAGAAGATGCCGCCGGCGAGGCCGGCCATCGTCGCGTCCATGCCGAGATCGGCGTTCATCCCGCCCGGCATCGCGAACGCGATGTTCACGCGATCCATGTACGAAACGATGCACGCGAGCAGCAGCGGCGGAATCACGCGCAGCCAGCGGCGGCGCGGAATGGCTTCGCCGGCTTCATAGGCCGGGGTGGCGGGGTTCAACAGGTTCATGGTGTCTCCGATCCATGTGACGAGCGGCGGCGGCCATCTGTCGGACCGCCGTCACGCCGATGCGCAACGTTGTTGCAAGGGCAACCGGTGTGTGGCTAGCGTCCCCAGCGCAGCACGAGCGGATCGAGCCGCCGCGCCGCGTCGAGCAGGCCCGCGCGCACCTCGGGGTGCAGCTCGGGCCACGGCGCGCGCGGCTGATCGCACGCGATTACGCCGCCTTCCTTCATCAGCGCCTTCGCGGTCAGGAAACCCGACTGGCGGTTCTCGTAGTTGATCAGCGGCAGCCACCGCGCATACTGCTCGCAGGCTTCGTCGCGACGTCCGGCGAAATACGCGTCGGTGATCCGGCGGATGCCGTCCGGATAGCCGCCGCCCGTCATCGCGCCGGTCGCGCCGGCATCGAGGTCGGCGAGCAGCGTGATGCCTTCCTCGCCGTCCCACGGCCCTTCGATCGCGTCGCCGCCGAGCGCGATCAGCTCGCGCAGCTTCGACGCGGCGCCGGCCGTCTCGATCTTGAAGTACGACACGGCGTCGATCTCGCGCGCGAGCGTCGCGAGCAACGACGCAGGCAGCGCGACGCCGCTCGCCGGCGCGTCCTGGATCATCAGCGGAATGTCGAGGCCGTCGGCGACTTCGCGGAAGAACGCGCGCACCTGCGCTTCGGGCACGCGGAACGTCGCGCCGTGGTACGGCGGCATCACCATCACCATCGCGGCGCCGCACGCCTGTGCGTGGCGGTTGCGTTCCGCGCAGATGCGCGCGCTGAAATGCGACGTCGTGACGATCACCGGCACGCGGCCGGCGACGTGCTCGAGCGTCGTGCGCGTGACGAGCTCGCGCTCGTCGTCGCCGAGCGCGAACTGCTCCGAGTAGTTCGCGTGGATGCAGATGCCCTGCGAGCCGGCATCGATCATGAAGTCGAGGCAGCGGCGCTGGCCGTCGAGATCGAGCGCGCCGTGTGCGTCGAAGACGGTCGGCGCGACCGGAAAGACGCCCTGGTAGCGTGCGTTCATGGCCGTGCTCACTCGACGATGTCGAACTGGTCGAGGAACTCGGTCTTCAGCGTGAGACCGAGGCCCGGCACGTCGTCGCGCAATTGCAGGAAGCCGTTCTCGGCCACCGGCTCGCCGTCGAAGATGTAATAGAACAGCTCGTTGCCCACTTCCACGTCGAACATCGGGAAGTACTCGCTCATCGGCGACGCGAGCGTGCTCATCGTCAGGTGATAGTTGTGCATCTGGCCCGCATGCGGAATCACCGGCACGCTGTACGCCTCGCACAGCGCATTGATCTTGTGCGCCATCGTGATCCCGCCGACGCGGTTCGTGTCGTACTGCACGACCGACACGGCCTTGCGATCCAGCAGCTGCTTGAAGCCGTACAGCGAGAACTCGTGCTCGCCGCCCGAAATCGGAATGCGCGTGAGCTGGTTCAGTTCCGCGTAGCCGTCGATGTCGTCGGCGATCACCGGTTCCTCGAGCCAGCGGGGCTGGTACTTCTCGAGCTTCGGCAGGATGCGCTTCGCGTACTCGAGATTCCAGCCCATGTAGCACTCGAGCATCAGGTCGTTGTCGTAGCCGATCACCTCGCGGATCGCCGCGACCGACTTCAGGTTCTCCACCACGCCCTGCTGCCCGTGCGCGGGCCCGTAGCCGAAGCGCATCTTGAACGCGCGGAAGCCTTCCTTCATATAGCGCTGCGCCTCGTCCTGCATCTCTTTCAGGTCGGTGCGGTAGAGCTTCGAGTAGTAGCAAGGAATCTTTTCCTTCGTGCGGCCGCCGAGCAGCTTGAACACGGGCTTGCCGACGCTCTTGCCGAGGATGTCCCAGATCGCGATATCGACCGCCGAGATCGCCGCCATGCCGATGCCCTTGCGGCCCCACGCATGGGTCGCGCGGTACATCCGCTGGTTCAGGTACTCGTAGTCCCACGGGTCCTGGCCGATCACGAGCGGCGCGAGGTACTGGTCGATGATCGCTTTCGCGATGTGCGGCGCGAGCGCGACGTTGCCGAGGCCGACGATGCCGTCGTCGGTCTCGACTTCGACGACGGTCCACGCATGGAAGCGGAACGTGCTCATGGTTTCCTGCGGCGCGTACAGCAGGTCCATCGCGTTCGAGCAGAAATTGCCTTGCGGCGGGACGGTCTTCCCTTTCCACTGGAATACGCGGGCGCGCACGGAGCGGATCTTCATGTTGGTGTCTCCTGGAATCGATGTTGTCGTGTGCAAGCGGCGCGCGAGCGTCACGCCGAAACGGTGGGCGTGCGGCGCGCGGCGCCCATCCGGCATGCGATCTGCAGCGCCTGCCAGGTCGCGCCGACGTCGGCCGTGCCGCGCCCCGCGATGTCGTAGGCGGTGCCGTGTGCCGGCGTCGTGATCGGTACGGGCAGGCCGCCCTGCACGGTCACGCCGCGCGAGAAGCCGAGCAGCTTGATCGCGATCTGCCCCTGGTCGTGGTACATCGTGACGATCGCCTGGTAGTCGCCGGCCTGCGCCTTCAGGAAGATCGTGTCGGCGGGGAACGGGCCGTGGAACGGCGCGTCGGTCGGCCAGTCGCGCGACTGCAGCTTGCGGACCGCCGGCTCGATGATGTCGACTTCCTCGCGGCCGCAGCTGCCGCCGTCGCCGCCGTGCGGGTTGAACGCGGCGATCGCGACCTTCGGCGTCGCGACGCCGTTCGCGAGCAGCGACCGGTAGATCAGTTCGGATGCCTGTTCGATGCGCTCGACGCTCAATTGGGCCGCCGCTTCCTTCAGCGGAATATGCGACGAGATGCGCGCGGTCCACAGTTCGCCGAGCGTGTTGAATTCGCAGAAGTAGCCGGTCACGCCGAGCGCGGCCGCGAAGTGGTGCAGCTCGTCGTCGTGCCTGAGCCCGCCGAGCTTCATCGCGTACTTGTTCAGCGGCGCGAAGCAGATCGCGTCGATGTCGCCGGCGAGCGCGGCGTCGAGACACTGGTCGAGCACCGTCAGCGTAGAGCGGCCGCCGGCCGCGCCCGGCTGGCCGACCGTGACCTGCGCGGGATCGATCGTGTCGACCGCGACGAACGCGGCGCGCGCGGTGGACGGCCGACCGCGCGCGGCGGCGAGCGATTCGACGGGCTCGACGTCGACCGTCACGCCGGCGATGCGCTGGCCGGCTTCCCACAGCCAGCGGTCGCCGATCAGCACGAGGTTCGCGCGGGACGTCGCGTCGGGCCGCGCGAGCAGTTTCGCGATCAGTTCGGCGCCGATGCCGGCGGGGTCGCCGAGCGTCAGCGCGACGACGGGCAGGGCAGCGGCGGTCGTCATGAGGCGTCTCCGTGACGGGCGGCGGTCGGTTGCGGGTTCATGCGGTGTCTCCGGTGGCGGCGCGTGGCCGTTGGTCTATGGGGTTCATGCTAGGTAGACGGAATGAGTCGGTAAATTGAAAACTCTTGATGAATCGATAACCTGGAGTAATCGAAATGGGCTCGATCGATCGACGAGACTCGACTCCCCAACTGCTGAACCGGCTGCGGATGCGGCAGATCGCGCTGCTGCTCGCGGTGGACGAATGCTCGACGCTGCGCGCGGCCGCCGGGCAGCTGGGCCTCACGCAGCCGGCCGCGACGAAGATGCTGGCCGAGCTGGAAAGCGCGCTCGGCCAGCGGCTGTTCGACCGCGTCGGGCGCGGGCTCGTGCTGAACGCGGCCGGCGAGCGCGTGCTCGGCTATTTCCGCGGGATTCGCGGCAGCATGGAGGCGCTCAATCGCGAACTCGGCGAGCTGCAGCTCGGCAGCGCGGGGCGGCTCGCCATCGGCAGCATCATGGCGGCGTCGCCCGGGCGGCTCACCGAGGCGCTGGTGCAGTTGAAGGCGCGCTATCCGCTGCTCGCGATCGACATCGCGGTCGACACCAGCGACCGGCTGATGCCCCAGTTGCGCGAAGGCGTGCTCGAAGTGGTGATCGGACGCAACGTCGGCACCGATTGCGACTTCCGCGTGGTGGACGACGAGGCGCTCGCGATCATCGCGGGCCGCGACCATCCGCTTGCCGGGGCCGGGCCGGTCGAATTCGACGCGCTGCTCGATTACACGTGGATCCTGCAGCCGGCCGGCAGCCCGGCGCGCGAGGTCGTCGAGCGCGAGTTCCGCGCGCGTCACCAGCCGATGCCGCGCGGGCTGGTCGAGACGGGCTCGATCCTGACGACGATGAACCTCGTCGACCGTTCGCACATGCTCGGCGTGATTCCGCTGACGGTCGCGCAGCGCAACGCGGAGCACGGGCTCGTGGCGATCCTCGATTACGAGCTTGGCCAGAAGCTGCCGTCGTACGGGAGCCTCGTGCGGCGCGACCGGCCGCTGAGCATTCCCGCGCAGCAGTTTCTCGCGCTGTTCCACCGGGAAGGCGGGCCGGGCGATGACGGCGCCGCGTAACGGCGCGGTTTGCCAGCCGAGGCGGCCGAGCCAGCCGCGCCAGCCGAGGCGACCGAACCAGCCGAATCAGCCGAGCTGGCCGAGCCAGCCAAGCACGCCGAACAAGCCGCGTCGGCCGCGTCGGCCGAATCCGCCGAATCCGCCGAATCCGCCGAATCCGCCGAATCCGCCGAACCAGCCGAACCAGCCGAACCGCCGAGGCACCACCATCGCGGAACGCAGTGAAGCGCGACGGTGACGCTGGCGAGACGGGGGAGGCAGGCGAACCCGAAGCGAACGGCTTCAGCGCGCCGACGGTGCAACCGGCGCTTCGGCGAGCGGCGGCCGTGCTTCGGACAACGCGCGATCCGGCCGGATCCGCAGCGCGGCGACGATGCCGATCAGCAGCATGGCGACCGATCCGACGAACGGCACCGTCCAGCTGCCGGTGTGATCGACGAGATAGCCGAACAGGATCGGCGACAGGATCCCCGCGATCGCCGAACCCGCGTTCATCATTCCGCTTGCGATGCCCGCGTGTTGCGGCGCGATGTCGCTCGGCACGGCCCAGATCGGCCCGATCGTCAGCTCGAGGCACAGGAACGATCCGGACAGGCACAGCGCGATGCCGGCCGTCGAATGCACGAACGCGAGCGGCAGCAGGCAGACGAGCGCGCCGGTGAAGCTCGCGACGATCACGCTCTGGCGCGACAGCGCGAGGTTGCCGGTCTTGCGATAGATGCGGTCGCACAGCCAGCCGCCGAGCGTGTCGCCGACCACGCCCGCGAAGAACACGCCGGACGCGAACAGCGCGGTCGATTTCAGGTTAAGGCCCTGGCCGTTCAGGAAGAAGGTCGGCAGCCACGTGAAGAACAGCCACGCGGTCCAGCCGTAGCAGAAGTAGACGAAGATGGTCGGCGCCATCCGGCGGAACAGCGGCCCCCACGGCGTCGAGCCTGAGGCCGGTGCCGGGCGCGCGGCCGCGGCGGTGTGCGTGCGGCCGACGCCATTGCCGTCGCCTTCTCCGCGCGGGTACTCGCGGAAGCCGACGACCCACCACACGAGCCACACCAGCGTCACCGCGCCGATCACGAAGAATGCCGCGCGCCACGACAGCCACGTCATCAGCGCGGCGACGATCGGCGGCGTGACCGCGTTGCCGAGCCGCGAGAACGAATGCGTGAAGCCCTGCACGACGCCGCGCCGTTCGCGCGAGAACCAGTGCGTGATCGCGCGGGCCTGGGCGGGCAGCGTCGCGCCTTCGCCGATGCCGAGCAGCAGGCGCGCGGCGAACAGCAGCGCGAGGCTGTGCACGAGCCCGGTCATGAAGGTCGACGCGACCCAGATCAGCCCGCAGCCGATCAGCGTGATGCGCGCGCCGAAGCGGTCGGCGATCCACCCGCCGCCGATCTGGCAGATTGCATACGAATAGGCGAACGCGGAAAACGCGATGCCGAGTTCGGTATTCGACAGTCCGAGTTCGGCCTTGATCGCGCCGGCCGCGGTCGCGAGATTGACGCGGTCGACGTAGAGGATGAATGACAGCGCGCACAGCAGCCACAGCGTGTGGCGCCGTTGACGGTGATCGGTAGGCATGTGTCTCACTCCATTTTCGTGCGCGGCGTTGCAATGACGCAGCGTTCACGGGCGGGGCCAGCATCGCGCGCAGGAGGATGCACCGTCTAATGAATCTTTTCGATCAATTGATAACCTGAGGCGTTCGGATTTGCCGGGCGCGGGGCGCGCGGGAGGACGATCCTCCCTGCTGATGCGCGACGTACGCACGGCGCTGCTCGCGGGCGGCGGGAAACACGTTCTCCTGAATTGGAACGGATCGGTGCGCGAGCAACGGACAGCGATGTCCCGCCCGCGTGGGTCGACGGCATCAGATGCCGTCCGCACGGGCTACAGAGGTGCCGATCATCGCTTGCCTTTGTAAAGAAGTGATGGCGGCGACAGGGGAAGGCGCGCGTGGGCGTTCAACCGGCACGCGCGCCTTCGCTCAAATCCGCCCCAGCAACACCAGTATCACGACGATGACGACGACCAGCCCGAGAGTGCCCGATGGCCAGTAGCCCCAGCTCCGGCTGTGGGGCCATGCAGGAAATGCTCCGATGAGCAGCAGAATCAGAACGATGATAAGGATCGTACCGAGCATCGCACCCTCCTGAGTGGTGATATGACGGTGCCTGCTGTCGCAATTCGCGTGCCGCGACACTGGGCAACTCGAAACTCTCTGAAAGCGCATTGTCTGAATCGATGGAATTCATTTCATGAATACTGACCGATTCAAAAAATAAATTTCAAAAATGTAAGCGCGATCGCTATGCTGGGCCTTCGGTTCCCTTCAGGCGGACAGGCAATGGCTGAACTCTTTCTGGTACGGCACGGGCAGGCGTCGTTCGGCACGGACGACTACGACCGGCTGTCCCCCTCCGGCGAGCAGCAGGGCGTGTGGCTCGGCGAATACTTCGCACGGCAGGGCCTGACGTTCGACCGCGTGATCTGCGGCACGATGAACCGGCATGCGCAGACGGTCGCCGCGATCCTGCGCGGGATGGGCCACGAAGGCGCGCCGGTCGACCGCCATCCTGGCCTGAACGAATACGACTTCCACGGGCTGTTCGCGGCGGCGGCCAGCGACTATCCGGAGATCGCGCGGCTCGCGGCCGGCTCGATGAAGGAGCACTTTCGCGCGCTGCGACAGGTGCTGCATCTATGGGCCGACGACAAGCTCGGCGACACCGCGCCCGAAACCTGGGCGTATTTCCAGCAGCGCGTTTCCGACGCGCGCGCCGCGATCCGCGACGGCGGCAGCCAGCGCGTGCTCGCGGTGAGTTCCGGCGGGCCGATCGCGGTGACGGTGCAGCAGGTGCTCGCCGCGCCGCCGTCGAGCGCGATCGCGCTGAACCTGCAGATCCGCAACAGCAGTCTTTCGCAGTTTTTCTTCAACGCCGAAGCGTTCCACCTTGCGTCGTTCAACGGCATCCCGCATCTCGAGGATCCCGAACGACATGCGTGGCGCACCTACGGCTGACCCACGAACGATCGCGACGATGACGAACCCTTCCCAGCCCCTCGACGTAGCCCGCCTCACGCGCTATCTGGAAGCGCACGTGCCGGGTTTCGAAGGCCCGCTCGACATGGAGAAGTTTGCCGGCGGCCAGTCGAACCCGACCTTCCTGCTGCACGCGAAGAGCGGCCGCTACGTGCTGCGCCGCCAGCCGCCCGGCGAACTGCTGAAATCCGCGCACGCGGTCGATCGCGAATTCCGCGTGCTCACCGCGCTGTCGGGCACCGCGGTGCCGGTGGCGCATCCGTATCACCTCTGCGAAGACCGCGACGTGATCGGCAGCCTGTTCTATGTGATGAGCTTCGAGGACGGCCGGATCTTCTGGGATCCGGCGCTGCCGGACCTGCCGAAGGCCGATCGGGCGATCTGCTACGACGCATTGTTGCGCACGATGGCCGCGCTGCACGACGTGGATGTCGACGCGGTGGGCCTCGCCGACTACGGCCGCCCCGGCAACTACTTCGAGCGCCAGGTCGGCGTGTGGACGAAGCAGTATCGCGCGGCGGAAACGGAGCGCCTCGACGCGATGGAGACGCTGATCGACTGGCTGCCGAAGGCATGCCCGGAAGACACGGGCCGGCCCGCGCTGGTGCACGGCGATTTCCGGATCGACAACCTGATGTTCGCGCGCGACGACTATCGCGTGCAGGCCGTGCTCGACTGGGAGCTGTCGACGCTCGGCAATCCGCTCGCCGATCTCGCGTACTTCTGCATGTGCCTGCGGCTGCCGTCGGGCGGACAGGTGCGCGGGCTCGCGGGCCAGGATCGTGCCGAACTCGGCATTCCCGATGAAGCGGCGATCGTCGCGCGCTATTGCGAACTGCGCGGCCTCGCGCCGATCCGCGACTGGCACTTCTATCTGGCGTTCAGTTTCTTCCGGCTCGCGGCGATCGCGCAGGGCGTGAAGGCGCGCGCGCTGCAGGGCAACGCGTCGAGCGAGCAGGCGCTGCGCGTGGGCGCGATGGCCGGCCGGCTGGCCGAGATGGCCGTCGGCGTGATCGACGCGCATCGCTGACGTCGCTGAACGGCGGCACGACAACATATCAATGGAGGAGCACAGCAACATGGCAACGAATCTGTTCGACCTGACGGGCAAGATCGCGCTGGTGACGGGCGCGAGCCGCGGCATCGGCGAGGAAATCGCGAAGCTGCTCGCGGAGCAGGGCGCGCACGTGATCGTGTCGAGCCGCAAGCTCGACGACTGCCAGGCGGTCGCGGACGCGATCGTCGCGGCGGGCGGCCGCGCCGAAGCGCTGGCCTGTCACGTCGGGCGGCTGGAGGACATCGCCGCGACGTTCGAGACGATCCGCGGCAAGCACGGCCGGCTCGACATCCTCGTAAACAACGCGGCCGCGAACCCGTATTTCGGGCACATCCTCGATACCGATCTCGCCGCGTACGAAAAGACCGTCGACGTGAACATCCGCGGCTACTTCTTCATGTCGGTCGAGGCCGGCAAGCTGATGAAGGCCCACGGCGGCGGCGCGATCGTCAACACCGCGTCGGTGAACGCGCTGCAGCCGGGTGACCGGCAAGGTATCTACTCGATCACGAAAGCGGCCGTCGTCAACATGACGAAGGCGTTCGCGAAGGAGTGCGGGCCGTTCGGCATCCGCGTGAACGCGCTGCTGCCGGGCCTCACGAAGACGAAGTTCGCGGGCGCGCTGTTCGCCGACAAGGACATCTACGAAAGCTGGATGGCGAAGATCCCGCTGCGCCGCCACGCGGAGCCGCGCGAGATGGCCGGCACCGTGCTGTATCTCGTGTCGGATGCGGCGAGCTATACGAACGGCGAATGCATCGTCGTCGACGGCGGCCTGACGATCTGAGCGCGCGATGAAACTCGACAGCTATGCGGGGCAGGCCGTGATGATCACCGGCGCCGCGAGCGGCTTCGGTGCGCTGCTCGCGAGCGAGCTGGCGGCGATGGGCGCGCGGCTCGCGCTCGGCGACCTGAACGGCGACGCGCTCGAACGCGTGGCGGCGCCGCTGCGTGCGGCCGGCGTCGACGTGATCGTGCAGCACTGCGACGTGCGCGTCGAAGCTGACGTGGCCTCGCTGGTGCAGGCGGCCGCCGCGCGCTTCGGGCGGCTCGACGTCGGCATCAACAATGCGGGCATCGCGCCGCCGATGAAGGCGCTGATCGATACCGACGAAGCCGATCTCGACCTGAGCTTCGCGGTGAACGCGAAGGGCGTGTTTTTCGGGATGAAGCACCAGATCCGCCAGATGCTCGCGCAGCGCGAAGGCGTGATCCTGAACGTCGCGTCGATGGCCGGGCTCGGCGGCGCGCCGAAGCTGGCCGCCTATGCGGCGTCGAAACACGCGGTGGTCGGGCTCACGAAGACGGCCGCGCTCGAATACGCACGCCACGGCATTCGCGTGAACGCGGTGTGCCCGTTCTACAGCACGACGCCGATGGTCACCGACAGCGACATCGGCGATCGCCAGGACTTTCTCGCACAGGGCTCGCCGATGAAGCGGCTCGGCCGGCCCGACGAAATCGTCGCGACGATGCTGATGCTGTGCGCGAAGGAAAACACTTATCTGACCGGGCAGGCCGTCGCCGTCGACGGCGGTGTCTCGGCCTTCTGACCGAACCGAACACGCAATCTCGAGGAGTCGATCATGGACTTTGGCTACACCCCGAAAGTGGAAGCGCTGCGCGAACGCGTGCATGCGTTCATGGACGCGCACATCGTGCCGCGCATCCGCCAGTGGAACGACGAAGTGCACGCGGGCCAGTATCCCGTGTCGTTCATGGAGGAGCTGAAGGAGCGCGCGAAGGCCGAAGGGCTGTGGAACCTGTTCCTGCCGCACCTGAAGGACGACGAGCCCGGCACGGGCCTGACCAACCTCGAATACGCGCCGCTCGCCGAGATCATGGGGCGCGTGAGCTGGGCGTCGGAGGTGTTCAACTGCAACGCGCCGGACACCGGCAACATGGAGCTGCTGCACATGTTCGCGACGCCCGAGCAGCGCGAACAGTGGCTGCTGCCGCTGCTGCGCGGCGAGATCCGTTCGGCGTTCGCGATGACCGAGCCCGACGTGGCATCGTCGGATGCGACCAACATCACGACGCGCATCCGGCGCGACGGCGACGACTACGTGATCGACGGCCGCAAGTGGTTCATCACGAACGCCGCGCATCCGAACTGCAAGATCTTCATCGTGATGGGCAAGACCGATCCCGATGCCGAGTCGCACCAGCAGCAGAGCATGATCCTCGTGCCGCGCGACACGCCGGGCGTGACGGTCGTGCGCAACATCACGGTGGTCAATCACCACGCGCCGGAAGGGCACTGCGAGATCACGTTCGACAACGTGCGCGTGCCCGCGCGCAACCTGCTCGGCGAGGAAGGCAGCGGCTTCGCGCTCGCGCAGGCGCGCCTCGGGCCGGGGCGCATCCATCACTGCATGCGTTCGATCGGCGCGGCCGAGTTGGCCTTGGAGCTGATGATCGACCGCGCACAGTCGCGCGAGGCGTTCGGCAAGCCGTTGAACCGGCACGGCACGATCGGCGAATGGATCGCGCGCTCGCGCATCGAGATCGACCAGGCGCGCCTGCTGGTGCTGAAGGCCGCGTGGATGATCGACAAGGTCGGCGCGAAGGCCGCGCGCAAGGAAATCTCGATGATCAAGGCGCTCGTGCCGACCGTGTACACGGACGTATGCGACCGCGCGATGCAGGTGTTCGGCGCGATGGGCCTGAGCCCGGACACGCCGCTCGCCGACATGTGGACCTGGGGCCGCGCGCTGCGCTTCGCCGACGGCCCGGACGAGGTGCACCTGCAGGCGATCGCACGGATGGAGATCAAGGACGGCGTGCGCGGCTCGACCGAGCCGTACCTGACGCGGCCGCCTCGCGGCTGAGCCTCGCGCCGCGCGAGGGAGCGACATGGGCGAACGGGCGGCGCGCGCCGTATTAAGATGCCGGCAAGGAGATCCGGCGATGCGCCTTTCGAAGATTGATCTGAACCTGTTCGTCGTATTCGAGGCGATCTACAACAAGCGCAACCTGACGCGCGCGGCCGAGGTGCTGAATCTCACGCAGCCGGCCGTCAGCAACGCGCTGGCTCGGTTGCGCAAGACGCTGAACGATCCGCTGTTCGTCAGCACGCCGGCCGGGATGATGCCGACGCCGATGGCCGAGAACATCGTCGGCCGCGTGCGCGAGGCGCTGCAACTGCTCGATTCGAGCGCGCACGAAGGCGACGTGTTCGATCCGGCGTCGTCCGAGCGCGTGTTCCGGCTCAGCATGAGCGACCTGACCGAAGCGCTGCTGCTGCCCGCGCTCGGCGAGCTGCTGCAGACACATGCGCCGGGCATGCACGTGCGCAGCTACACGATGGACCGGCGCGAAGTGGCGACCGCGCTCGCAAACGGCTCGGTGGACATCGCGATCGACGCGCCGCTGATCGGCGATCCGCATCTGCATCAGGCGCTGCTCGTGCGCGACCGTTACGCGTGCATGATCCGCGACGATCACCCGTTCAAGGGCGACACGCTGACCATGGACGACTACCTGTCGATGGGGCACATCCACGTGTCGAGCCGCCGCAAGGGCAGCGGGCACGTCGACGCGGAGCTGACGCGCCTGGGGCTGCGCCGCAACATCCAGATGCGCGTGCAGCACTACATGGTCGCGCCGCTGATCGCGATGCGCGGCGATCTCGCGCTGACCGCGCCGCTCAGGCTGCTGCAGCGCTATCCGGCGCGGATTCTCGAACTGCCGTTCGAGATGCCCGGGCTCGAATACTTCTGCTACTGGCATCGCAGCGCCGATCAGGACCAGGGTAGTCAGTGGCTGCGGGAGCAGTTGATGGCGCTGATGGGTGGGATGGGGGAAATGCGGTGATACGTCGTGCGTTCGCCGGTGTGCGCCAGCTTGCCGCTTAAAACGACTCGTCATCGAAGCGCGACGACGCAGGCCTGCGCTTCATGTCCTTCAACCAGTCCCTGACCTTGTCCGAATCCTCGAACTCGCGCAGCGCCACGGCGAGATCCTGATTGCCGCGCTGCATGCCGGCAATATCGCGCGTGAGCATGCGCATCACGGTAGCGGGCGCGACCTTGGTGGACGACGCGATGCCGTAGGTGCGCCGGAAATCGTTCTCGACGTGCTGAATCTCCTGATCGAGCTCGCGGATCTGCTCTTCCAGGATGCCGTTGTAGCGCGTGAGCCGCGCTTCGCTGAGCCCGTCGATCGCACGCCGGTCGATCTGCTCGATCTCCAGCTGCAGTTCCAGCAACTGCAGCAGATTGCCCTTCGCATAAGCATGGTTGACCCGCTGCATCAGCACGGTCTTGCGTTCCTGCTCGCGCGGATCGGTTTCGCGATCGGGATGCAGCGCGCTGGCGAGCTTCCGATAGATCTCGCGGATCGACTTGCTCGATTCTGCCTGCTCGGCTTCGATCCTGGCCTGCGCGGCCGATTGCTTCGGCGCTTTCTTGCGCTTCGCGCGCTGGGCCTCCCGGGCCGCGTGAGCGGCCATGTCGCGTTCGAACTGAGCGTCGAGTTCGGCCTGCAGCCGCTCGGCGAGTTCGTCGGGGGACAGCGAGTCGAGATCCTCTGGCGATTGCGGTTGCGATTGCGGCTCGGAATCGGGCTCGGCCGCCGCGTTGCCCACGTTCGCGGGTCCGACATGCCGGTTGTAAATGACCTTCAGCGCCGCGTCGTCGCTGACCTGCATTAAATCGCGCGCCATGTCGGCGATCAGGTCGGACAGCGTGCGTTGCTCGGCCTTGCTCAAGCCCTTCTGCAGGAACGCGTCGTCGAGCAGGTGCAGCAGTTTGATCCGCAGCGCGGTGGATGCCTGTTCGAGCGGCAACAGCGCGTCGACGAACTTCTTCTGGAACGCCGGCATCACGGCGTCCCACGCGCCGAGACGCTCGCGCCGCTTCTCGATCTGCTTGACGAGCGTATTGAACGTTTTCTGGGCTTTCGACAGGCTGGCTGTCTCGTGACCGGGCGCGATGGCGACCGCGGCACCGCGACGTGCGGTCATGTGAGTATCCTCCGGCCGCGGCGGGACGCGCGGCAGGGCGGTATTTTAGCCGGATGGGCGTGGTGCCGGCTGGCCTTCGGTGTTCCGCTTACAGCACCGCCATCGACTCCGTCATGTTCTGCCGCATGTAATCGAGGAAGCGCTTCTGGAACAGCATCGTGTGCTCGTGCGCGGCGCGTTCGGCGGCGTCCGCATCGCGCCGCACGATCGCGTCGATCAGTTCGTCGTGGTCGCGACCGAGCTTGGCGGCAGTGGGCGAGCTCACGGTGAAGTCGAAATGCAGATGAAGCAGGCGCTGCCCTTCGCCGAGCAGCCGCTCGTAGTAGCCGACGAAGTAGGGATTGTTCGCGGCGTGCGCGATCGCCATGTGGAGCGCCTTGTTGGTCTCCGACATCGCCTGGAAGTCGCCGCTCGCGACGGCCTCCATGTAGATGTCGTCGGCCTTGCGGATCTTCGCGAGGTCGGCTTCGGAGCGCTGCGTGGCCGCGAGCCGCGTGACCGCGCGCTGGATCAGGTCGAGCGCCGAGATGTATTTCGGGAATTCCTCGATCTCGAACGGCGTGACGAGCGTCGTGCGGTTCGGCAGGATCGTGACGAGGCCCTCGCTGCTCAACCGCGCGATCGCGTCGCGCACCGGCGAACGCGACAGGCCGAACTGCGCGGCCAGCGAGATTTCGTCGAGCTGCACGCCGGGTTTCAGCTTCAGCGTCAGGATCTGCTTGCGCAATTCCTCATACACATACCGCCCGCCGTGCCGGCGGCCGCCACCTTCGGTTTCAACGGCCTCTTTGCTCATCTCGCTGCCCTTCCTGTAATCGACCCGGGTCGCCGGGCGCGCTCTGAAGTTTAGCATCGCGTCCTCACGTGCCAGACGGCGCGGACGGCCCGAAACCGTCGCCCCACGTGTCGCTGAGCATGAACCCGGCGGCGAGCGGATCGTCGGGATCGACGCCGAGTTGCTGGAACCCGAACACCCATGCGCGCCCGGTGACGCGCGGCAGCACGGCCGGCCGCCCGCCTACTTCGGTCGTACCCAGCAGCTCGACGCGGAATTCGCCGCCGATCGTGGAACGCGACGTCAGGCGATCGCCGACCTGCACGCGCCCGCGCGCGGCGAGCGTCGCGAGATTGGCCGAGCTGCCGGTCCCGCACGGCGAGCGGTCGACGCGGCCGGGCGGCAGCGTCGTGCAGGTCTGGTACACCGTGTCGTCCACCCTGTTGCGGAACATCACGTACGCGACTTCGTTGATCTCCGGGTAAAGCGGATGCTGGACGGCGACCTGCCGGTTGATGATCTCCTTGAGCCGTACGCCGTGCGTCGCGAGTTGCCGCGCATTGCCCGGCGCGATGTCGAGCCCGATCTGATCGACGTCGACGAGCGCGTAGTACACGCCGCCGAACGCGATGTCGGCCTTGATCGTGCCGAATTCCGCCGTGTGCACGTCGACATCGAGGTGTTCGACGAACGACGGCACCATGTCGAGCGAGACGCCGACGCAGCGGCCGTCGCGGCATGCGGCCCGCGCGGTGACGAGCCCGGCCGGCGTGTCGAGCACGACGGTGGTCTCCGGTTCCTGCATCGGCACCATCCCGAGTTCGAGCAGCGCGGTCACGACGCAGATGCAGTTGCTGCCCGACATCGGATGCGCCTTGTCGGCCTGCAGCACGATGAAGCCCGCCTGCGCTTCCGGCCGCGTCGGCGGCAGCAGCAGGTTGACCGACATCTGCAGGCAGCCGCGCGGTTCGAGCACGACCAGGCGCCGCAAGCTGTCGTCGATCTCATTGATGTGATTCATCTTGTCGAGCATGGTCTTGCCCGGCACGTCGAGGACGCCGCCGGTGATGACCTTGCCGATCTCGCCCTCGCAATGCACGTCGACGAGTTGCAGCGTTTTGTTCCAGCGCATGATCGATTCACCTTCCTACTTGATGTACCAGCCCCACGGCTTGTCGCTGTCGTAGCGCGTGATCTGCTTGATCTCGAGGTAGTTGTTCAGCCCCCACTCGCCGAGCTCGCGTCCGATCCCGCTCTGCTTGTAGCCGCCCCACGGCGCCTCCGTGAACGTCGGCTGCGAGCAGTTGATCCACACGATGCCTGCGCGCATCGCGCGTGCCACGCGCTCGCAGCGCGGCAGGTCGGCCGACATCACGGCCGCCGCGAGACCGAAGCGCGAATCGTTGGCCGAGCGAACCGCCTCGTCTTCCGTATCGAACGGCCGCACGCACACCACCGGCCCGAAAATTTCCTCGCGCCAGATCCAGCTGTCTTCCGGCACGTCGGCGAACACGGCCGGCTCGATGAAGTAGCCGCGTTCGAGATGCGCGGGCCGCCCGCCGCCCGTCACGAGCCGCGCGCCTTCGTCGCGGCCGCGCGCGATCGCTTCCCGCACCTTGTCGTACTGCCCGCGGCTGACCAGCGGGCCGAGCAGCATGCCTTCGTCGCGGCCGTTGCCGATCCTGATTTTGCGCGCTTCCTGCGCGAGCCGCTCGACGAGCGGCGCGTACAGCGAGCGCTCGACGAGCACGCGCGACGTGGCCGAACACACTTCGCCCTGGTTCCAGAAGATGCCGAACAGGATCCACTCGACGGCCGCTTCGAGATCGCTATCGCCGAACACGATGAACGGCGACTTGCCGCCGAGTTCGAGGCTTACGTTCTTGATGTCGCGCGCGGCGGCCTGCATGATCCGGCTGCCAGTCGGCACGCTGCCGGTGAACGCGAGCTTGTCGACGCCCGGGTGTTCGGCGAGCGGCGCGCCGGCATCCGCGCCTAGGCCCGTCACGACGTTCAGCACGCCGGCCGGCAGCCCGGCCGCGTCGGCGATGCCGGCCAGCTCCAGCGCGGTGAGCGGCGTCAGCTCGGACGGCTTGAGCACCATCGTGCAGCCGGCCGCGAGCGCGGGCGCGACCTTCCACGCGGCCATCAGCAGCGGAAAATTCCACGGGATGATTGCGCCGGCCACGCCGATCGGCTCCTTGCGGACGACCGTGCTGAAGCGCTCGTCGGCCAGCGGCACCGGCGTTTCGGCGTTGCCGTCGAGCTGCTCGGCAAGCCCTGCGTAGAAGTCGAAGCAGCCGGCAGCGTCGCCGAGATCCCACAGCGCTTCGGGCAGCGGCTTGCCGTTGTCGCGCACTTCGAGTTCGGCCAGCTCGGGCAGGCGGTCGCGGATGCGTTGCGCGATCGCGCGCAGCACGGCGGCGCGCTGTGCGCCGGTCATGCGCGGCCACGGACCTGCGTCGAACGCGCGGCGCGCGGCGCTAACCGCGAGATCGATGTCTTCGGCGGTGGCGGCCGCCACCTTCGCGATCACGGTTTCGTCGCTCGGGTCGAGCGTGTCGAAGGTCTGGCCGCGAACGGGCGCCACCCAGCGGCCGTCGATGAAAAGTCGTTCGTAGGAGTGCATGAAGGGTCTCGAATGTCAGGCGAAGCGATAAGCGCTGAAGGGCGACAGGTCCTGCCGCGTCGGACGGCCGGCCGCGAGGTCGCCGACCAGGCGGCCGGTCGTCGCGCCGAGCGTGAGGCCGAGCTGGCCGTGGCCGAATGCCATGATCACATTCGGCAGCCGTTTCGAGCGGTCGATCACCGGTTTCGTGTCGGGCAGGAACGGCCGATAGCCGACGCCGTATTCGACGTGCGCGGTCCGCAGCTCTGGCAGGATGCGTTTGGCTTTCTCCAGGATGATGTCCGCGCGCCGGAAGTTCGGCGCCGCATCGCGGCCCGCGAACTCGATGGTGCCGCCGATCTGCAGCCCGCGCGTCATCGGGCTGAAGCAGAAGCCGCCGTCCGCGTAAATCACGGAGTGACGGAATTCGACGCCCGGGTCGGCGAGCAGCGCCTGGTAGCCGGCGATGCCTTCGAGCGGCACGCGCACGCCGAGCTGCCCGAAGAACTGCCGCGACCCCGTGCCGGCCGCGACGACGACGTGATCGGCCGCGACGCGCTCGCCGCTCACGAGCGTCACGCCGGTCGCGCGCCCGTCGGCTTCGTCGATGCGCGCGGCGTTCGCGCGGATGCGGCGTCCGCCTTGCGCCTCGAAGCTGGCCGTCAGCGCCGCGATGAAGCCTTCGGTATCGTTGACCGCGCGCCAGTCGGGAAACAGCAGCCCGTGCCGGAACCGGCCGGCGAGCGCCGGTTCGAGATCGCCGATATCGGCGGCCGTCAGCCGCTGCGATGCGAAGCCGAGCGACTGCCGCAGCTCGAGATGCGGCTGCTCGTGCGCGATGCCGGCCGGATCGTCGAACACTTCGAGCACCGGGCGCTGGCCCAGCAGCGCGCGGTCGCCGCATGCATCGAGCAGCGGCGCGTAGTCGGAATAGACGTCGTGCGTCAGCGTGGCCATCGCCTGCGCGATCGACACGATCCTCGCGTGACGGGCCGATGCGACGAACCGGAAGAACCACGGCAGGATGCCCGGCAGTGCGCCGGGCCGCAGCGCGAGCGGCCCCTTCTGGTCCATCAGCCAGCGCGGCACCTTCAGCAGGATGCCCGGCTTCGACAGCGGGATGACCTCGCTGACAGCCATCTGCCCACAGCTCCATTTCGCGGTGCTGTCGCCGGGCGCGGCGGGATCGATCAGCGTGACGGCGTGGCCGTCGCGTTGCAGATAGAGCGCGCAGCACACGCCGACGATTCCGCCGCCGATCACGACGGCTGTTTCGTTGCGTGCTGTGCCGGGCGATGCGGGCACAGGTTCTCGCGCAATCGCGTTCAATTGACGAACTCCTGCAGGCTGAAGCCGTGCGCGTACGGCTGGGACGAATCGACGCGATACTGCGCGCGCCCGGTGACCCACGCGCGTCCTTCGATGCTCGGCCGCACGGCGTCCAGCCCGCTGTTCAGACGCTCGACCGATTCCACGCGGCCGATGAAGCGGCTGCCGATCAGGCTCTCGTGACAATACGCTTCACCCGCTGTCAGCCAGCCGCGCGCGAAGCGCTGCGCGACGCGTGCCGAGCTTCCGGTGCCGCACGGCGAGCGGTCGACGAGGCTGTCGCCGGCGATCACCACCGCGCGCCCGTGCGCATCGTCCGCGATCGGCTTGCCCGTCCACATGCAGTGCCGCACGCCGCGGATCGCCGGATGATCGGGATGCACGACGTCGAGCGCCGCGTTGACCGCGCGCTGCACATCGCGGCCCCACGCGAGCAACTCGTCCGGCGTGAAGTGTTCGCAACCGGGGAAGTTCGGCTGAACCTCGACGATCGGATAGAAGTTGCCGCCGTACGCGATATCGACGGCCAGCGTGCCGAGCGCGGGAATCTCGATCGCGACGTCGCGAGCGAGCAGGAAGCTCGGCACGTTGGTGAAGCGCACCGACGTCACGCGCGCGCCGTCCGTCTCGTAGCGCGCGACGATCTGCCCGGCCGGCACGTCGACGGTGACCGTGCCCGGTTGCTTCGGCACGATGACGCGCTCCTCGATCGCGAACGCGATCGAGCCGATCGTCGCATGGCCGCACATCGGCAGGCAGCCGGACGTCTCGATGAACAGCAGGCTGAAATCCGCGTTGTCGCTGACCGGCGGATAGAAGATCGTGCCCGACATGTGCGCATGGCCGCGCGGCTCCAGCATCAGCGTGCGGCGAATCCAGTCGTGATGCGCGACGAAATCCTCGCGGCGCGCGTTCATCGTCGCGCCCTGCGGCGACGGCGCGCCGTCGATCACCATGCGCACCGGCATGCCTTCGGTATGGCCTTCGATACAGGTAAAGCTGTGAATCGTCATGTTGAGGTTCCTCGGTCGGCATACCGGCGCCGGTTGGCGCCGGTACGGATACGCATGACGGCCTTACGCCTGCGACGCCTCGAAGATCGCGCGGAACGCCGCCTTCTCGTCGTCCGTCAGCGGCTGCAGCGGCATGCGGGCGTTGCCGACCTTGAAGCCGGCCAGCTCGCAGCCGTACTTGACCTTCTGGATAAACTTGCCCGACTCCATGCTCGCCATCACCGGGAACAGCGAGCGCATCACGTTCTGCGCGCCCGCGATGTCGCCGGCCGAGAATTTGTCGTAGAAGCTCACGACCTGTTTCGCGAAGCAGTTCGCGGGCCCGCAGATCCAGCTCGTCGCGCCCCACAGGAAGAAGTCGAGCGCCTGGTCGTCGGAGCCGCACGACAGCTGATAGTGGTCGCGGTACTTGCCGCCGATCTCGATGGCGCGCAGCAGGTTACCGCTGCTTTCCTTGATGCCGATCACGCGCGGATGATCCTTGAACGCGTCGAGCACGCCGAAGCCGACCTCGACGTTCGTGCGCACCGGATAGTTGTACAGGATCACGTTCACGTCGGTCACCGCGGCGAGAATCGCGTCGTAGTGGCCGATCAGTTCGTCCTGCGACGGCAGCGCGTAGTACGGCGGCGCGATCAGGATGTTCGTGTAGCCGGCATCGCGCGCCTGGCGGACCTGCTCGATCACCTCGCGCGTCGACGAGCCGTTCGCGCCGGCGATCAGCATGCCGCGGTTGCCGACCACTTCGCGCACGGTCTTCATCACCGCGCGGCGCTCGTCGTTCGTGAGCGCGTAGTACTCGCCGGTCGACCCCAGCGGCACGAAGCCGCTGACACCCGCGGCGAGCTGATATTCGAGGATCGACGCGAGCGTGTCGTGATCGACCGCGCCCGATGCATCGAACGGCGTGACGAGTGCGGGCAGAATGCCTGTCAGTTGCATGAGAGTTCTCCGGCTTGGGTGAGAGCGTTGCGAGTTAGTAGGCATAGCGCCTGAGCATCCTGGACTCCACTACGCCGACCAGGCGGGTCAGCGGAAAGGCGACGAGGAAATAGATGACGGCGACGGTGGTCAGGAACTCGACGGGCCGCGCGGTGCTGTTCGACACGTTCTGGCCGACGAACATCAGGTCGGCGATCCCCACCGACGAGATAAGCGCGCTTTCCTTGAACAGGCTCACGACGTTCGACAGCAGCGGCGGGATCGCGCGCAGCAACGCCTGCGGAAAGATCACGTAGACGATCTTCACGTGCGGCGACAGGCTGAGCGCGATGCACGCGTCGTGCTGCTCGCCGGCGATCGACTTCAGCGAACCGCGAAACGTCTCGCTCGTGATGGCGGCCATGTACAGCGTCAGCGAGATCAGCACCGACAGGTACGGCGGAATCGGCAGCCGCAGCACGACCGGGAAGCAGAAGAACACCCAGAACAGCTGGATCAGCAGCGGCGTGCCGCGGAAGAATTCGACGAACGCGGTAACGGGCCCGCGCAGCCAGCGCGACGGCGACATCCGCAGGAGGCTCAGCACGAAGCCGAGCAGGCTGCCGACGAGCGCGCACGTGACGGTGAAGGCCAGCGTCAGCGCGAGGCCTTTCGCGAGCACGAGCCAGTACGGCCAGACGACGGAAAAATCGAGATTCACGACGGGCTCCTCAGCGCTGGACGGCGACGTCCTGGCGGCGCTCGATGACGTGGACGAGTTTCGCGATCGGCAGCGACAGCGCGAAATACACGAGTGCGACGACCGAGTAGGTTTCGAGCGGCCGGTACGCTTCGGTCGCGATGCTCTTCGCGACGTACATCAGGTCGGCCACCGCGACGATCGCGACCAGCGCGCTTTGCTGCAGGCTGCCGATGCCGTTCGTCAGCAGCACCGGCATGGCGGTGCGCAGCGCCTGCGGCAGCACGACGAAGATCGTGCGTTGCCACGGCCGCAGGCCGAGCGCCACCGCGGCATCGAGATGTTCCTTCGGCACCGCCTGCACGCCGGCGCGGTAGGCTTCCGCGTTGAACGCGGTCAGGTTCAGGCCGAGCGCGAGCACGCCCATCGCGATCGGGTCGATGAACACGTCGACCATCATCGGGATGCAGTAGAAGAACCAGATGATCTGCAGCAGCGCGGGCGTGCAGCGGAAGAATTCGATGAAGAGCTGCGCGGGCCAGCGCACGATCGCCCAGCGGCTCATCGCGAGCAGGCACAGCACGAAGCCGAGCACGAGGCCCATCGCGTTCGCGGCCACAGCCAGCACGACGGTGACCTTCAGCCCGTCGAGAAGCGCGCCGAGGCTGCCGGCGAGGAAGCTGAAATCAAAGTGGTAGTTCATGGCTTCGGCCTCAGTCGAGATGCAGGACTTTCTCGAGGAATTCCCGCGTGCGCGCTTCCTTCGGACACTTGAAGATCTGATCCGGCGCGCCTTGCTCGACGATCTTGCCGTTCGCGCAGAACACGACGCGCGTCGCGATGTCCCGCGCGAAGTGCATGTCGTGCGTGACGATGATCATCGCCATCTTCTGCTCGGCGAGCTGCAGCATCACGTTCTGGACTTCCACCACCATCTCCGGATCGAGCGCGGACGTCACTTCGTCGAACAGCATCAGCTTCGGTTCGAGCATTAGCGCGCGCGCGATCGCCACGCGCTGTTTCTGGCCGCCGGAGAGCTGGCTCGGATATGCATGCAGCTTGCTTTCGAGGCCGAGGCGCGCGAGATACGTGCGTGCGCGCTCGGTCGCTTCCGCCTTCGACAGCCCGCCCACGCGCACCGGCGCGAGGATCAGGTTGCCGAGCACCGACAGGTGCGGAAACAGCGTGTAGTGCTGGAACACCATGCCGACCTGCTTCTGCAGCTTCGCGTCGATGCGCCAGCCGCCGCGCGCGTCGCCGCCGCGGATGTACGACGCGCCCTGGAACGCGATCTCGCCGCGCTGGATGCCTTCGAGGCCCATCATCACGCGCAGCAGCGAGCTCTTGCCGCTGCCGCTCGGGCCGATGATCACGAGCCGGTCGTCGGCGCGCATGTCGAGGCTCATGCCGTCCATCACGACGAGGTTCGGGCCGTACGACTTGTGCACGTCGCGCAGCCGCACGAAATCGCCGCCGGGCGCGGACGCAGCCAAGCGCGTGGTCGAAAGGAGATGCATGGCCGACCGGACGGCCGTCGTTTGAGGCGACAACATGACTGTCTCTCCAGCGGCGCCCGACGTCGGCGCGCAAAGTGCGAATCGGAAAATCGGCGCCCGCCGGCGATCCGTCGGGCCCGTCTGCAAGCTCGGCGCTTACTTGCCGGGGGTGAGCATCGCTTGCACGGACGTCTTGATCAGACGGTTCACCGCGCCCGACTTGACCTGCTGGGCGAGGTAGCTGTTGAGCACGTCGAGATCGGCCTTCGGCGTGTCCTTGCGCAGGCCGAACGCCACTTCCTGCTGCGCGAGCGGCGGCGCGGGGTTGAAGCTGGCCGCCCAGTCCGGGTGCGCTTCAGTCAGCAGCATGTTGGTGATGTTCGCGTCGGCGAGCAGGTCGGCGCGCTTTGAGATCAGCGACAGGCGTGTCTCGTCGTTGCCCGGCAGCCGCATGATCCGCGCCTGTTTCAATTCCGCCGAAATCGCCTTGTCCTGCGACGTGCCGGACATCACCGCGACCGTGACGTTCGGCTTGTCGATATCGGCGAGCGAGCGCAGGTTCTTCGCGATCTTCGGGTTGTTCCGGTTGTAGACGAACGAGACGTTGTAGTCGGTCGCCGGCACGGAGAACGCGACGGCCTTCTCACGCTCGGGCGTGTCGTTCAGCGCGAGCGACAGGTCCCATTTGTCCGATTGCAGGCCGGCCACGATGTTGTCCCAGCTCGTGTCGACGAATTCGACCTTCACCTTCAGCACGTTCTGCCCGAAATCGCGGCACAGATCCGAGAAGAAACCGCTGTAGGCGCCCGTCTTCGGGTCGCGCATCACGTACGGCGGCGCGACCGCGGCGCCGCAGCGCAGTACGCCGGCCTTCTTCACGGCGGCCCAGGCGTCGGGCCCGGCGGCGTCCGACGGAGCGGCCGCGACCAGCGCCGCGGCTGCCACGGTGCACGCGGCGATTTGACGGGTGAAACGAGACAGTCGATTCATGGTGACCTCACTTTGAAATGGGTAAACCCGTACGCCCTGCTGTTATCTCCACACATCGGTGTGTGTTTTGTTGTGTGCAGCGTTGTGTGCATCTTAGAGGGGCAAAAATCGACGTGTCAACGAGAAGTTGTGCTGGGAGGGGGCGGGTTTTCCCCGGGGCGCGGGCGGGGCGAGGCGCCGGGGTGAGGGAAAAAAGGCGGGGCGGCGCGGGGCCGGTTACTTGAGGGCGGGGAGAGGGATGATCGGGGGATTGCCGCGGCCGGTCAGCCGGTCGGTCCGGCCAGCGGACGGCGGCGCGCATGCCGCGCAAGGACGGCGCGTGATGTCGTCCCGCCTCCAATCTCAAAACAACTGCCCTTGCCCCGAAATCACGCGTTCGAAATCGTCGCGCAGGAACGGCAGGATTGCATCAGCGACCGGTTGCAACTGGCGGCTCACATAGAACCCGTAGTCGATCGGCGAGCGCGTCGTCTCGAGCGGCTCCGGGCCGGCCGTCGTCATCACGTAGCTGATCCAGCCGCCGCGCTGGTACTGCAGCGGCCGGCCGCGCGCCTGGTTGAATTCGTCGGCGATCCGCGCGGCACGCACATGCGGCGGCACGTTGCGCTGATACTCGCTCAAAGGCCGGCGCACGCGCTTCCGATAGATCAGTTGTGCGTCGTATTCGCCGGCGAGCGTGCGGCGCACATAGTCGCGAATGAACTCCTGGTAAGGCTCGCGCTTGAACACGCGCCGGTAGAGCTCGCGCTGGAATACCTGCGCGAGCGGCGTCCAGTCGGTGCGCACCGTTTCGAGCCCCTTGAACACGAGGTCCTCGTCGCCATTCGCCGTGACCGCGAGGCCCGCATAGCGCTTCTTGCTGCCTTCCTCCGCGCCGCGCACCGTCGGCATCAGGAAGCGGCGGTAATGCCGCTCGTATTGCAGTTCGAGCGCGCTTTCCAGCCCGAAGCGGTCGCGCAGGTGCGCTTGCCACCAGCGGTTCACCTGTTCGACGAGCGCGCGGCCCTTGGCGGCGGCCGCATCGTCGTCGTGCTCGTGCCCGAGCCACACGAAAGTCGAATCGGTGTCGCCGTAGATGACTTCGTAGCCCTGCGCTTCGATCAGCTCGCGCGTGCGATGCATGATCTCGTGGCCGCGCATCGTGATCGACGACGCGAGGCGCGGATCGAAGAACCGGCAGCCCGTCGAGCCGAGCACGCCGTAGAACGAGTTCATGATGATCTTCAGCGCCTGCGACAGCGGCGCGTTGCGCTGGCGTTTCGCTTCGTCGCGGCCTTCGGACACGCGCCGCACGATGTCGGGCAGGCAATGCGCGGTACGCGAGAAGCGCGCGCCGAGAAAGCCCGGCACGGACGCGTCGTCGCTCGGGTGCGCGAGCCCTTCGATCAGCCCGGCCGGATCGATCAGGAACGTGCGGATGATCGACGGATAGAGGCTCTTGTAGTCGAACACGAGGACCGAATCGTACAGCCCGGGCCGCGAATCCATCACGAAGCCGCCGGGGCTGTTCTGCCCGGTCACGTCGCCGAGGTTCGGCGCGACGTAGCCGAGCCGGTGCATGCGCGGCAGGTACAGGTTCGTGAACGCGGCGACCGAGCCGCCGGTGCGATCGGCCGCAAGGCCCGTGACGCTCGCGCGCTCGAGCGCGAAGGACAGCAGGTCGGCCTTCTCGAAGATGCGCGTGACGAGTTCGCAGTCCTTCAGGTTGTAGTGCGCGAGCGCGGGCTTGTCGTGATCGAAGCGGCGCTGGATCTCGTCCATTCGCTGATACGGATTGTCGACAGCCTTGCCTTCGCCGAGCAGCGACTGCGACACGTATTCGAGGCTGAACGACGGAAACGACCACGTCGCCGATTTCAGCATGTCGATGCCGTCGAGGATCAGGCGGCCGGCCGCACCCGCGAAGAAGTGGTCGGGCTGTTGACCATGCGCGCGCCACTCGAGCACGCTGCCGCCGCGCCCGAGCTTCAGCGGCACGCCGTATTGATCCGCGTGCGCATGCAGGATGCGCAGGTCGAACTGCACGAGGTTCCAGCCGATCACCGCATCGGGATCGTGCGTGCCGAACCAGTCGTTGAGCCGCGTGAGCATCTCGGCCCGGTTGTCGCAGTAGTCGAGGTTGAAGTCGACGGCCGGCGCGTCGCCGTTGGGCGGCCCGAGCATGTAGACCTGCCGCTGCCCGCAGCCTTCGAGCGCGATCGAATACAGCTCGCCGTGGACGCTCGTCTCGATGTCGAGCGACACGCAGCGCAGCGTCGGGCGATAGCCGGTCGCGGGTTTCAGTTCGCCGTCGGTCAGCGTGCCGTCGCGGCCGGCCGTGCCGCGAAACAGCACGGGCGCCGTGATGAAGCGCTCCATCGTGTAGCGGTCGGGCGGCTGGATGTCGGCTTCGTAGACGTCGACGCCGGCTGCGGCGAGGCGTTTCTGGAGCCCGGACAGATTGCGGTAGCGGCGGCAATAGAGGCCGGCGACGGCGCGCTGGCGGAAGTCGCGCAGCGCGAGCGGGCGCAGTTCGGCATCACGTTCGCCGGCCAGCGTGCGTTCGGCGAGCGCCTGCTGCTCGGCCGGCACGAACGCGACGGCTTCCTGCGGGCGCAACCGCACGCGGCGCGGGCCGTGTTCGGTTGCCAGCCAGAACTCGATCTCGATGCCGGACGCTGTGTCCCGCCAGTGGCGGGTGAGGATGAAACCCTGCTCGAACTCCGTCAAAACGCTTGCTCGTGTGGATGCCCAGGCGGCGGATTTTAGCCCCTCTCGCGGCTTCCGCGCGTCGCTCCGCGGTGGCCGTGCCGATCGTCACAGCCGGCCGCGGCGACGCGCATCGTCCTCCACGCGCGCGAGCAGCCTGTCCAGCGCCTCGATCGGAATCGGCTTCGCGAAATGATCGTGGAAGCCGGCGTCCGTGGTGTCCTGTCGGTCCGACGAACGCACATGTCCGGACAGCGCGACATAGTACGAGTCGGGTGCGGCGCCGGTCGAGCGCAACGTCTGGAGCAGCTCGAACCCGCTGACGTCCGGCATGCTGAGATCGATCAGCATCAGATGCGGCGCGAATTCGCGGGCTATCGACAGTGCATCGCGCGCGTGGTACGCGACGCGGGCCGTGTGGCCCTTGATCTGCATCAGGATGGCGAGCGTGTCGGCCGATTCGCGGTTGTCGTCGACGATCAGGATGCGCAGCGCATGCATGGAGGATGGCGCCGGCGCCTTTTGCACGTGCTCGACCGCACGATTCGATTCCGCGATCGGCAGCCGGACCGTAAACGTCGACCCCGCGCCGATCCCGGCGCTGTCGGCCGTGATGCTGCCACCATGCAGGTCGACGAATTTCTTGCTGATCGCAAGCCCCAGCCCGAGCCCGCCGGGCGCGTGGCGCTCCGCGGCATTCTCCTGCTCGAACGGGTCGAAGATCGATTCCTGCGCGCCGGGCACGATGCCGATCCCGTAATCGACGATCTGGATCGCAACCACGTTCTGCTCGGTGCGCACGTGGAGCTCGATGCGCTCGCCGTTCGGCGAATACTTCGACGCATTGTCGAGCAGGTTGTACAGCACCTGGACGAGCCGGACATCGTCGCCGTGAACGATCACGGGCGCGGGCGGCAGCCGCACGATAATCCGCTGCCCGCGCGCGTCGACCTTCGGCTCAATGCCCTGCACGCTGCGGTACACGATATCGCGCACGTTCACCGGTGCTTTCTTCAGATCCACCTTGTCGGACTTGATACGTCCGATGTCGAGCAGATCGTCGACGAGCCGCACGAGCTGTTCGATCTGGCGATCCGCGATGTCCTTGCATTGCGTGAGCGCCGGGCCCAGTTCGGACGCCGGCAGGCCCTGCAGGATGCCGATCGTGTGCCGCAGCGGCGCGAGCTGGTTGCGCAGCTCGTGCGCGAGCGTCGCGATGAAGACGTCCAGCCGCCGCGTGGCCGCTTCGAGTTCCTCCACGCGCTTGCGCTCGGTCATGTCGCGCGTGATCTTGATGAAGCCGCGCAACTGATGCGACTCGTCGCGTACGGCCGTGATCGTCACGCTGGCCCAGAACCGCGAACCGTCCTTGCGTACGCGCCAGCTTTCGTCCTGGAAGTGACCGTACGCGGCGGCGGCTTCGAGCGCGTGCGCGGGGCGGCCGGCCGCGATCGCATCGGCTGGATAGAAGCGGGAGAAATGGCTGCCGATGATTTCGTCCGTCCGGAAACCCTTGATGCGCTCGGCGCCCGCGTTCCATGTCGCGACGTTGCCGTGCGGGTCGAGCATGAACACTGCATAGTCGGTGATCGACGCGACGACCGTCTGGAAGCGGAACTCCGCATAGCGGTCGAGCAGCGGCTGCTCGTGCTGGGCCGGCGGTTGGTCCGAAGGGATGGGCTGCGGCTGGTCTGGCGTCATGATCGGAAAACTCGTTAAACCTGTCGATCGCCCTGCGAATTCCATTATGGCGCGATGGATTCATACCCGGTCGCGCGGCGGTCAGCATCGCAGAGAGCATAGCCGTGAAAGGGCGCCGGATCAAAGCGCCAGCCCCGCACCCGCCGGGCCGGCCGACACCTAAGCCGGCATCGGCGCGAAATCCCGCTTCAGGTCTGTCGGCCGCTGCGGCCGCTGATACAGGTAGCCCTGTGCGTACTGAATCCCGACCGCATGCAGCGCGCGATGCTGTTCTTCCGTCTCCACGCCCTCGGCGATGATCTTCAGGTCGTAGTGGTGCGCGACGGCCGCGATGCCTTCGATCAGCCTGGCATTGACGGTCGTCAGCTGCGAGATGAACTGGCGATCGATCTTCACGTAGTCGAACGGAAAGCGCGACAGCATGTCGAGGTTGCTGTGATGCGTGCCGAAGTCGTCGATCGCGAATCTCGCGCCCGTCGCGCGCAGCGCGGCAAACATCGCGGTGGTGCGTGCATTCTTTTCGAGCAGGATGCGCTCGGTCACTTCGAGCACCAGCGTGAACCCCGGCGGAAGCCCGCGGATCGCCTCTTCGACGACGGATACGAAGCGCGGACGCTCGAGATCCTTCGGCGCGACGTTGATCGCGATGCGCAGCGGCATCGACGGCGCCAGTGTGGTCAGTTCCGACACGGCCGTGCGCAGCACGAATTCGGTCACCTTCGGCAGGATCGAGCTCGATTCGACCTGCGGGACGAACACGGCCGGGCTGATCGGCCCCCATTTCGGATGGTGCCAGCGCAGCAGCGCCTCGACGCCGACGGTCCTGCGCGTGTCGACGTCGACGATCGGCTGGTACACCACGTGAAATTCGTTGCGCTTCAGCGCATTGCGCACGGCCTTCAGCAACAGCCGGCGCGGCGCCATCGCGAGCAGGTACGCGGCCGCGACAAGGCCGTTCACCAGCAGCGCGATCGTCACGCAGATCAGCCGGTAGTGCCGTTGCACCTGCTGAACATAGGATTCCGACGAGGTGACGGAAACCGTGAACGGCCACGCGCTCGAGGCGATCGTGCTGCCGGCCGACGGGGCCGCGTGGAACGCCGGCACGAATTCGCCATGCTGATCGAGACCGCCTGCGCCGTTGACCGACAGCATCGCGGTTTCCGCGCCGAAACGCGCGCCGTGCGACAGCATGTCGGCCAGATAGTCGCCTTCGATCAGATAAAGCACGCCCGATGCGGGCGCGGTCGCACGAAACACCGCCAGCACGGGCACGTGATGCTGGAACGGAGTCTGCCGAAGCAGCGTGATGGCCGTCATCCCCGGTGGCGGGGCGTGCACATACGCGTCGAGCGAGACGTCGATCGAGCCCAGCGCCGACGAGCACGTGACGCGACCGTCATTGGCCAGCGCGACGGCGCGCAGATAGCGCAGGTGAGTGCCTACTTCGGCGAGGGTCCTGAAGACCGTCGCGCAGGGGCGCCCGACCAGCGCGGTCAATTCGGCCGGGTGCCGCGAGCGCACGCCGTCGAGGATGCGGTCGACCGAGATCACGATGTCGTTCGCGACGTCGCGTTCATGCTCGGCAACCGAATCGCGTGAGAGGCGTTCGGCCGCGACGAGCGCCATCAAGAGCACGAGGATGCAGATGCTCAACGCAACCGAGAAGACGATATGCGGCCACGCGCCGCTGCGCTGGAATGCGGGTTTTGAGCCCGGCGGGGATGTTTCTCCGATCGCGCTTGTTGTTGTACGCATGGCAATGCAGGTCGAACCGGTCGATGGATTGGCGCGGAGCATTCGCCGTGCCTGGCCGGGGCACCGGGGCTCGCGCCGAGATCTGGACGCAAATCGATTCTATGCTTGCGGTGCGCAAGCCAAGGCATCGCGACGGAGTCACGGGATTCGACGCGCATCGCTATACATACATTCATTATGTATAGATATCGACGTCGCGCACCGAAAAAAAACCCGACCGCATCGGTGTGCGGCCGGGACAGAAGAACACCGTCTCTTGGCACGAGGATGGTGCGGGGCAAGTATATGACGCGATGCACGATTGCGAAATATTGTTAGCCAACCAATGGTGTAATTTTGTGATTGACTCTCAACGGGAAATATTCGCGCACCGCGGCGTCTTCGCGATCTCTCGGCAATTTGCAGTCAACGCCGTTCAACCCACGCGATGCGGAGTTCTTCTTTCTGGATCGGGGAATACCCGAGCATGACGGGCACGCCATTGGCCGGGCCGCGCGTCAGAAATCGTTGCGCATCTTGTGGAACAGGTCGCGTGGCGATTGGTGCGTGTCCACGGCGGTGAGGACGTCGGTCAGGAACCACGGCAGGTTCAGTTGCGTGTCGGAATCGCCGACGCACACGCGAATCGGCGGGGCCTTCGACGTGGAGCGGGAGCCGGGCGCCGTGCCCGCAGAGGTGGACGACGGTACACAGTTTCTCGCTTGCTGCGGAACCGGCGACGCGCTACTACCGGCGAGTGCCGGCAAGCTGGCGGCGGCAAGCGCGATCACGAGGGCGAAAGGGGCGACGCGTTTCATATGACTCTCCGGCGATGCACGTTCGACACCGTCGACGAACCGGAGTTCGAGATCGCCGGCGGCCGACCAAACGTCAAGAATCGTTTGGATCACCGGCCGGATGCTTGCGATGTGGAATGCGCTCATTTATCGTGCCGCCACGACGGCGCCGGCAAGTTCGATACGGCGCGTCAAGCCAGATCGCAAGGAGCATTCGTCATTACCGCATTCAATCGTCGCACGTATCTTCGTGCCTTTCTCGTGGCATCGATCGCCTGTCTCAATCTGTCGCAGCCTGCAGCGGCTGCCTACACGGAATCGTGGATGAACGACCACGACGTCAAGGCGTACGCGCAGCAGCACGCCAAGCATGCGCCCGTCGCGACGAGCAGTGCGACGGCCGTGAAGCCGGCGCGGCAAGCCGTTCGTTCGCCGTCGAAGGCGCCGGCCGCGGCGCATGTCGACGCGAAGCCCGCGTCGAAGACACACGCGGCGCCCGCGAAGACCCACAAGGTTCAACATCCGGCCAGCGCCGATCCGAAGGCGCACGCCGCGGGGAAACCGAAGGCCGCGCCGGCGGCACACACGAGTGCAACGATCCAGCGTTGACGCGTCACTGATATCCGTAGCAGCGCTTCAATCCCGCGTAGTCATAGAAATGACTCGCCGGCGCGATTTTCGCGCCATCGCATGCGGCCTGGAAATCCGTCTCGCGTTCGTTGTACAGCATCTTCACGATGAGCCGCGAGCCGTTGCGATACACGTCCCATTGCATGTTCGCGGCCATCGGCGACACCTGGTCGCCGCGCCACGGGTTGTTCGCATACGTGTAGGTCTGCGCCTGCGGCGTCGGCACGAACACGTTCTTCAGGTTCATGATCGACGCGAACGGAATCACGATTTCCGCATGCGTGAAGCGCAGTTTCGCGGCGCGCGTGAGGTCGCCGCGCGCGATCGCGTCGACCTCGTTGAAGAAGTCGTCCTGCAGCACCTTCGCCATCCGGTACGTGACCGGGTTCGCTTCCTGGATGCCGGGCCCCTTCTGGTAATAGTCCTCCGCGTCCTGCAGGTACGCGAGCGTCTGCGCCTGTTCCGCGCCGAGATACTTCTCCATCGTGACGCCGCCCGTTTCGGCCGTCATCGCGGGCGCGACCTGCAGCAGGTTGTACAGCACGTTCACCGCATCGACGGCCGACGCGATCTTCGTCTTGCCGTCGCCCTTCAGCGTGTTGGTGAATTTGCCGTCCGACGACGTGAACGTATAGGTTCCCGTGTTCGCGAACGTGTAGCCGTCGGTGCCGAGCTTCGCGATGAAGGCCTGCGACACCAGCGCGGCCAGCACCGTCTGCGCGACTTCCGCGACCTGCGGCGCCGCCTTGATCGTCTTCAGCTTGTCGGCGACCGCCGCATCGCTCGAATAGGCCTGGTATGCCTGGCTCGCCTGGTAGGTCGCGTAATACGGATCGGACGTATCGGTCACGAGATCGGTGGCCGGCTTCAGCGAATGGAAATACAGCAGGAACCGGTTGGTGCCGGCGGGCTGCGCGACCGGCGCGCTCGCGGGATAGCCGGACGGCGCGGCCGGCAGCGTGATCGCGGCGGCGAGTGCCGGCTGCGCGGCGACGAGCGCGGCGGAGAAGTAGGTCGAACTGTCGACCGCGCGGTCCTGCCCCGAGTTGACGACGACGATCTGCCGGCCGCCCGGGGCGAACAGCGCAGGCAGCCGCTGCGCGAGCCGCGCGGCGAGCTGCTGGTGTTCGCGGATGCCGGCTTGCGTGAGATTGCCGTAGCCGGGCGTTGAAATCCCCGGCACGCCGTAGCCGAGCAGTGCGTTGGCCTTAATCATCGCGTACGTGTCGGCCTTCAGCTGCGCGCCGAGCGCGGTCAGCGCGCCGTCGGCCTCGGCCTTGACCAGCATCGAATAGATCGCGCCGTCGTACTTGAAGCCTGACAGCCCGCGCGAGCCGTGCCGGGTAACGAGCTGGGTGTAGACCGGTGCGTAGCCGGCCGGCGGCGCTTCGTAGGTCGCCGCGTCCTGCTGCGGACGATACGGTGTTTTCGTCTGGTAGTAGGTCGGGGGTTCCGGTTGCGGAGGCTGCGGCGCCGGCTGCGTGCCGCTGTTGTCCGCCGACGTGGCGGGCGTGCTGGACGTCTCTCCGCCGCACGCGGCGAGCAGCAGGCAGAGGAAGGCAACGGTTGAGGCGGTGCGGATCGGGCGTGTCATCGTGGCTTGAAACGGACGGAACGACGCAGGAAGTGCGTCGTTCCGTCTCCGGGCGGGATGGGTCGAACCCGGAAGTGTTGCAAGCGACTTTGACAGCAGAATGTCAGGCTGCGGTCGGGCAATCGTCGGCATTGCGCCGGATTGCCGCCGGCCGGCGCGAGCCGGCCCGTGTGCAGGTGCTCAGGTCAGTGCACGCCTGCCGATGCGATCGAGCGCACCGTGTCGGTGATGCGCACACAACGCGACAGGCCGAACGTCTCGGCTTCCCGGCGTTCCGGTTCGCTGCTCGCGACCCCCACCGCGCGCTCGGGCGGCACGCCCAGCGCCTGCAGCGCGACGTCGAACGGATGCTGATTTGATACGGAATCCTGCTGATTGGCGTCGGTCACGACGACCGAGAAGCGGTCGAGATTCGCACGGCCGAACTGGCCTTCGAACATGTCGCTGAGCCGGGCGGCCGGCAGCGTCGTGACGAGACCGAGCCGGTAACCATGCTCGGATGCGCTGTCGAGCCACTGGATGATCGCATCGCGTTGATTGCGCGATTCGTGCGAATCCGGGGTCGCTTCGATCTGCGCGAAGGCGGCGTCGAGACGGGTGACGATGGCTTCGATGACCACGGTGATTCCTCTCCTGAGACGTGACGATCCGTTCGCGGACGGGAATGCCACACACCTTAGCGTCGATCCGGAATAGGCGACTAATTAATATTTATGCCCGACTCATACGATTCGACTAATGAATAGGGTGGCAAGCCATAGCCGGCGCGGAAGGCGTCCGACGCAGTGGGTTCCGTAAGATTTGCATCGTATCGATGGGCTTGAACGTGATGCACCAAAGGTGCGCGCCCGATGACTACACCGGGTGTGTGCATCAGAAAAAAACGGCGTATCGAGCCCGATACGCCGTCATGCGATGCCGCGTGCGAACCCGCTGATCAGTGCAGCTTGATCGACGGCTGGTTGCGGCTTTGCAGCCAGTGGCTCAGCGACTGGAACAGCGCGCGCTTCAGCCCGTACACGCTGAACAGGTGCTTGCGGTACAGGAACTTGTACAGCCCGATCGCCGCGAGCCCGTCGACGATCAGCGAGCGCGAACGCACGCCGAGGTCGCCTTGATACACGGCGCCGGCCTGGCCGAGCGACACGACGGTGCCCGCGTCGCGGAACGTGAAGCCCGCCACCGGCTTGCCGGCGAGGCGCCGCGCGAACGCTTCACCCAAATACACGGCCTGCTGGTGCGCGACCTGCGCGCGCGGCGGCAGGAAACCGCTCGCATCGGCCGACGGGCACGCGGCGCAGTCGCCGAACGCATACACGTGCGGATCGTCGGGCGTCTGCAGCGTATCGCTCACGATCACCTGGTTCGACCGGTTGAGCGCGATGTCGCCGAGTTCCCGCAGGATCGCGGGGCCCGCGACGCCCGCTGCCCAGATCGTGATGTCGCTCGCGAGCCGCTCGCCGGTCGCGGTCGTGACCGCATCCGCGCCGACTTCCGCGACGCGCGTATCCGTCAGCACGTCGACGTTCAGCGTGCGCAATTGCGCGTGCATCCTGGCCGACAGCCGTGCGTCGAGCGCCGGCAGGATGCGCGGGCCGCCTTCGATCAGCCGGATGTGCACGTCGCGTGCGGACACGAGCGCCTTGAAGCGATACGTCGTCAGCTGCTGGATCGCGTGGCGCAGCGCCGCGGCCAGTTCGACGCCCGTCGCGCCCGCGCCGATCACGTTGATGTAGATCGGTGCCGCGGGCCGCGCCGGCTGCTGCTCGGCCAGATGGTTCGCCTTCGTGCACGCGGCGAGGAACTTGCGGCGGAAATCCTCGGCCTGGTCGAGGTTTTCGAGCGGCAGCGCGTGGCGCGCGGCGCCCGGCACGTTGAAGAAGTTCGTCACGCTGCCGACGGCCAGCACGAGATCGTCGTAGCCGAGCGCGCGCGGCGGCAGGATCTCCGTGCCGTCCGCGTCCTGCACCGCGGCGATCGTCGCCGTGCGTGCCGCGCGGTCGACCCGGTGCAGCGCGCCCTGCACGAAGCGAAACCCGTGGCGCTTCGCCTGCGCCGCGTATTCGATCGTGTGCGAGGCCGGATCGCGATGGCCGGACGCGGCTTCGTGCAGCAGCGGCTTCCAGAAGTGCGTCGGATAGCGGTCGACGAGCACGACGTCGGCTTGCCCGCGGCGGCCCAGCGTGTCGCCGAGGCGCGTGGCGAGCTGCAGGCCGCCGGCGCCGCCGCCGACGATCACGATGCGCGGCACGCGCGGGGCGCGATCCGTTGCAAAGGTAGGCGTGATGTTGTCCATGTTGTGGCTCCCGCTGATGACGATTCGGATGACATTGCTCAAGAACCGACGATATAGTTTCGAACCTACTAGAACAATTCAATGTTTATAAGCGACTCATATGTATTCACTTATAGGAAAGGCCGCGACGTTCCGGCAGCTGAAGGCGCTGGACATGATTGCGCGGCTCGGCAGCGTGTCGCGCGCGGCCGAGGAGCTGAACCTCACGCAGCCGGCCGTGTCGCTGCAGGTTCGCCTGCTCGAGCAGGCGGTGGGCGCCGCGCTGCTGCAGCGGGTGGGGCGCGGCGTGCAGCTCACCGCGGCCGGTGAAATCGTGTCGCGCTATGCGCGCGAGATCCTGCATCTGTGGAGCGAGGCCGGCGACGAAGTGGCCGCGCTGACGGGCGATCTCGGCGGCACGCTGCGGATCGGCGCGATCACGACGGCCGAGTACCTGATCCCGCCGCTGCTGGTGAAGTTCACCGCGACGCGCCCGCACGTGAAGACGTATTTCAAGGTCGGTAATCGCGACGACATCATCCGCATGCTCGCGACGCATGAAATCGATCTCGCGGTGATGGGCAGCGCGCCGAAGGAGCTGCGCACGCACGCGGTCGAGTTCGCGAAGCATCCGATGGTGTTCGTCGCGGCGCCCGGCCATCCGCTGATGCAGCGCAAGCGCGTCGCGCTGAAGGATCTCGAATCCGCGCACCTGCTCGTGCGCGAGCGCGGCGCGGGTACGCGTTCGACCGTCGAGAGCCTGTTCAAGACCTCCGGCTACCGCTTTCATGTGGGCTCCGAACTGTCGAGCAACGAGGCGATCAAGCAGATGGCGGAAGCGGGGCTCGGCATCGCGTTCCTGTCGTTGCACGCGTGTGCACTCGAGCTGCGCACCGGGCTGCTCGGGCAACTGCCGTTTCCGGGCAATCCGATCGTGCGCGAGTGGTACGTGATCACGCTCGCCGACCGGCGAATCTCGCAGGTGACGGGGCTGTTTCGCGATTTCCTGATCAAGCAGGGCGCGCCGGTGATCGACGGCGCGGCGGTCGCGTCGCACGAACGGCGGCGCAAGTAGGCGGATGATCGTCAGGCGAGCCCGAAGTCGTCGTTGCTGTCGGGAATCGATGCGAGCAGCCGTTCGAGCCGATACCAGCCGATCATGCGCAGGCACCACGCGGCGATGGCGAGCCGATCGTGACGGGGCGTGAGCCGGGCCGCGCGGCGGGCGCCGCGGGACGGTGAAGCGGTGGTGAACGCCGCGCGTTGCGGGCAGTAATGGGGCATGACGGTCTCCGGAGGTGTCGGATGAGGCCATCGTAAGCGGCGCCGCGCCCGTCGGCGCGCACGCAAGGATGGGCCGGAGCAGAAACGGATGATCATTTTCCGTGTGGCGCGGGAATGGCCGTGCAAGCCCGGCAGGCGGCCGGAAAAAGCGTCACAATGCGCGTTCGACCCACGACTGGTGGAGCAGAACCATGAGCGATCCGATTCTCGCCGCGCCGACCGACAACGGCGTGCCGGTCAGCCTGCGCTCGAGCCGCGGGCGTGGCTGGCATGGCTTCGGCGCGTCGCTGCTGGAGATTCGCGCGGGCACGTACCGGATCCCGGCCGCCGAGCATCACCGCATCGGCGTGCATATCGGCTCGCCCGTGCGTGCGGATTGCGTGTGCGACGGCGCACGCGTGTCGCGCATCCAGGCGCATGGTGACGTCGACGTGATTCCCGCCGGCCTGCCGGGCGAATGGACCGACAGCGCCGACTGCCGGATCCTGCACATCGCGCTCAGCGATACGTTCGTGCGGCGCACGTTCGACCAGCTCGAGCTGAAGCCGTCGCAGGCGCAGATCCGCCGCCGGCTGCAGGTGCGCGATCCGCGGCTGCAGCACATCGCCTGGGCGATGGCCGCCGAACTCGAAGCGGAAGACGCGTCGGACCCGCTCTATGCGGAGAGCCTGTGCACGGCGCTCGTCGCGCGGCTGGCCGACAGCCAGCCGGCGTTCCGCGAGCACCGGCGTACGCTCGCGCCGAAGGCGGCGGCGCGCGTGATCGACTATGTCGAGGCCAACCTCGAGCGCCGCATGACGCTCGCCGAACTCGCGGCGCTCGTGTCGATCAGCGTGCCGCATTTCAAGGTGCTGTTTCGCGAGACGCTCGGGATGCCGGTGCATCAATACGTGGTGCGACGCCGGGTCGAGCGCGCGAAGGCGTTGTTGCTCGAAGGCCGGCTCGGCATCAGCCAGATCGCGCTCGAGGCCGGTTTCGCGCATCAGAGCCACATGGCGAGCTGGATGAATCGCGTGCTGGGTGCGACGCCGACGGAGATCGCGCGGTCGGCGGCGCGAGGTGCGTTGCGGCTCGCTTACGACGGCGAGGACCGTTGATCGACCGTCGCGCGAGACGGGTTCTCCGCGCGGACGCCGATCGGCGAGTCTACGCTCCGTCGGGCGTAGGACCGCTCCAGCTTGGCCGGCAACACCAGGTTAGTCTCCAATCCAAGCCGATTGTCCAACGGCCTGTTGGAGAATTGCCGGGCCCTGCCATGCAGCGGACATCGTCGGCAATCGCCAAAACCGTCATCCGTTCCTGTCCGGGGCATCCGTCTGTGCGCGCCACGTTGGCCGCGCGTGCCGACAATCACCGCACGTTCATTCTGCAAGGAGCGGATCGTGTTCGTGATTTTCGGAGCATCAGGCAACGTCGGCTTGTCGACCGTGACGACCCTGCGTCAGGCAGGCCATCCCGTGCGCGCGGTGCTGCGCGACCCAGGCCATCGTGAACGTTTCGCGCAACTCGGCTGCGACCTGGCGATCGCCGATCTGACGGACGCGCGCGCGGTCGCAGCGGCGATCGACGGCGCGCAGGCCGTGCAGATGCTGTGTCCGGTGCCCGTCGCCGACAGCGACCCGGCCGCGACGATGGCGCGGACGATCGACATCGTGACCGGCGCACTCGCCGCGAATCCACCGCGGGCGCTGCTTGCGCTATCGGACTACGGCGCGGAGCGCGACGGCAACACGGGCATCACGCGGCTCTTTCATTATCTGGAGGAACGGCTGAAAACGGTCCCGACGCAGCTCACGCTGCTGCGCTCGGCCGAACACCTGCAGAACTGGACGCGCGTGTTGCCCGTCGCGCTCGGTACCGGCGTGCTGCCGAGCTTTCATCATCCGGTCGACAAGCTGTTTCCGACGGTCTGGGCGCCCGACGTAGGCGTCGCGGCGGCGCGGCTGCTGCTCGATCGGACCGAAGCGGACAACGGGCCGCGGATCGTCAGCATCGAAGGGCCGCGGCGCGTGAGTGTGCGGGACATCGCGGACACGCTTGCCGCGAAAGCCAATCGGGAGATCGTCGCGCGCGAACTGCCGCGCGATGCATGGACCACGACGCTGTTGCGCGCGGGGCTCAGCGAACGTCATGCACAACTGATCGTCGATCTGTACGACGTGCACAACGCGGGGCAGATCGATGTCGAGGCTGGTGTGTCGGAGCGGGTGTACGGCACGACGACACCGGCGGAGGCGCTCGCCGCGCTGGTGCGCGAACACGCGCGGTGAGCCACGCGGCGGCCGAAGCGGCGCGCGATGCGCGTTACGCCTGCCGCCGCACCCGGCTCAGCACCGCATACGCGATGGATCCGATCACGATCCCCCAGAACGCGGAACCGAGCCCGAGCCACGTCATCCCCGATGCGGTCGCGAGGAACGTGATCACCGACGCTTCGCGATGATCCTCGTCCGCGAAGATGCCGTGCACGTTCGCGCCGATCGCGCCGATCAGCGCGAGCCCCGCCAGGATTGCGACGAAGGCCTTCGGCAGCGCGAAGAACAGCGTGACGATCGTCCCCGCGAACAGCCCGCCGATCAGGTAGAACACGCCGTTCGCGAGGCCCGCGATATAGCGCCGGTCCGGATCCTCGTGCGAGTCCTTGCCGGTGCAGAGCGCCGCGGTGATCGCCGCGACGACGATCGTGATCCCGCCGAAGCACGCGACGACGAGCGACATCGCGCTGGTCGCGGTGATGATCGGCCGGGCGCTCGTGTGATAGCCCGATACGCGCAGGATCGTCATCCCCGGCAGGAACTGGCCGGTGAGACTGACGACGACGAGCGGCAGCGCGAGGCTGAGCGTGGTGCCGAGCGTCCATTCGGGGGCGATGAAGATCGGCCTCGCGATGCTCGGCGACACGCTGCCGAGCTGCGTCATGCCGAGCAGCGTCGCGAGTGCGGCGCCCGTCAGCAGCACCAGCACGATGCTGTAGCGTGGCAGCAGGCGCTTGAAGATCACGTACGCCGCGATCATCCCGAACCCGAGCACCGGCTGAACGGTCGCGGCGGAGAACGCGTGCATGCCGAACGGCAGCAGGATGCCGGCCATCATCCCGCAGGCGATGCCGCGCGGAATGTGGCGCACGAGCCGGTCGAAATAGCCGGTGATGCCGATCGCGAGGATGATCAGCGCGGCCGTGATGTACGCGCCGACGGCCTGGTTCAGCGTCAGTTGCGGAAAGAGGCCGACGAGCAGCGCGGTGCCGGGCGCCGACCACGCGGTCACGACCGGCACCTTCAGCTTCCAGCTCGCGAACACCCCCGACACGCCTGCGCCGATCGAGATCGCCCAGACCCACGACGTCACCATCGCGTTGGACGCATGCGCGGCCTGCGACGCCTGGAAGAAGATCGCGAGCGGGCCCGCATAGGAAATCAGCACCGCGAGAAAGCCCGCGGTGATCGCGGAGACGGACCAGTCGTTGCCGATCGAGCGGATGGCGCCGGGCGAGGTGTTCGGTTGCATCGTCGTAGGGGAATGCGGCGCGCGGCCGGAACGCTGAGCCGGGGCGAATGATTGTTGGAAGCCTCGGACGAGCCGTCATTCTGCGCATTGCCGATGGAATTGGCAATTCGCCGATGAAAGTCGATCTTGTCGGCTTTTCGTAAGGAATGCGAGCCGGATGGCCTTGAGGGTGCGTGGTCGATTCGGGCAGCGTCACGACGACGCGCGGCCCGAGCGAGCATCACGTACTGATCTGAAGATAGCCGTCGACCGAGGCCACTTTCGCGCCGCTGCCGGTCGACAGCGACGCCGTGCCGTGGTCGAACGGATGCACGGGCGTGTCGGTCGGCGTCCATGCATGGCGCGCCAGCAGTTCGCGATACCCGCCGCGAATCACGAAGCCGCCGCATTTTTCCGCATACGCGTCGCGCCGCATCCGGTACGCGCGCGGCAGGTCGTACCACGGCAGCTTCGGCAGGTCGTGATGCACGAGGTGATAGTTGTTGTTCAGGTACAGCAGCCGCATCGCGAAGCCGGCTTCGTTGATCACGATGCGCGCCTTCGGATGCCGCGCGGCGCGATGCTCGAACAGCGAGCGAATCATCGCGATCGACAGCGCGGGCCACGTGATTGCCAGCAGGTAGTACCACCACGGCACGCCGATCGCCCATTGCAGCCATGCGAGCAGCGCGACCACGCAGGCGCCGTGCGTGACCCACATCCGCAGATAGCGGAAGTCGCGGCGTCGGAATGTGCGGAACGTGTCGGCGAACATCGCGGCGACGCTCATGGGCGGGCCGAACACGAGCCGTCCGACGAAGGTGGTGCGCGCAACCGTCAGTGCGCGACGCCAGCGCGGCAGCCGCGCCCACTGCTCGCGCGACACGTAGTTCGTTTCCGGGTCGACGCCCGGCACGGTCAGGTCCTCGTCGCGGTGATGATCGAGGTGCGTGTCGCGGTACAGCGTGTACGGATACCAGATCGTCAGCGGCGGATAGCCGAGCAGCCGGTTCACGAACGCGGAACGCGTCGGATGGCCGTGCAGCAGCTCGTGTTGCAGCGACATGTGCCATGCGCCGAGCAGGATCAGCGGCGGCGTCGCGGCCGCGAGCGGCAGGCGCTCGGCGCGCACGAGCTGCAGCACGGCGAGCCAGCCGCCGTAGATCGCGACGACCAGCAGCCAGGTCGGCCACTCGGTGCGGGCGGTGAAGCGGGCGTCGAGCGTGGCGATCGCGCGCGCGTGGTCGACGTCGAAGTATTCGGCCATGGTGCTGAGGCGGGATGAAACGGGTAGTGCGGGCGATGCGCGAAGCGGACAAGCGCGCCGGTGCGGGGCGCGATGCGATGGGCCGACAGGTGTCGCGGCTCGCGCCCGACCGCTACAGCGGCATGCGACCGCGTTGCGACAGTGGAACGCTAACCGGGCTGCATCGTCAGGCCAACCAAGCAATTCGCATTTACTTATCGATGCGCGGCCGATAAGCATTGACAGCCTCCGCCGGATGCCGAACCTTGCCGAAATGTGGGCGAGCCGGCTTTCTTACGGGCGCATCCGATGCGTAGAATGCACGCATGAGCCAATGGATCGCCGGACTGCCGATGTACAACGTGACGCCGCGCCACGCCGCACTGTGGCGTGCGTTGCTGCGTGACGCGCTCGACGCGTTCGCGCGCACCGGCGGGCCTGCCGACGTCGTGCTGCTGGATGAACCGTTCGGCGATCTGCACGCGCTGTGGTGGCGCAACGACCTGCTGTTGTCGCAGACGTGCGGCTATCCGTACCGGATGCTCGGCTTGCGCGATGCCGTGCACTTGATCGCGACACCGGCGTTCGATGCGCCCGGCTGCGACGGCGCGCGCTACAGCAGCGTGCTCGCCGTGTCGGCGCGCGTGCATGCGGGCGGTGCAACGACGCTGGCTGCGTGTCGCGGATTGCGGGCCGCATTCAACGGCGACGATTCGCACAGCGGGATGAACGCATTCCGGCATGCGGTCGCGCCGCATGCGCATGACGGACGTTTCTTCGGTTCGGTCGCGTCGTTCGGCTCGCACCTGAACGTGCTGCGCGCATTGGCGGCCGGTGCCGCCGATTGCGCGGCGATCGACTGTGTGACGTTCGCGTACGTGCGCGATGCGCTGCCCGAGCTGTTGAACGAGATCCGGATCATCGGCATGACGGCGTCGACGCCGGGGTTGCCGTTGATCGCGTCGAAGGCGCTGGAATGGGAGCGGGTGGAGGCGTTGCGGGATGCGCTCGATCACGCGGTCGCGGTCGATCCGGAGCGGGCGACACTGCTGAGGTTGAAGGGATTCGAGCGTTTGACGCCGGGCGCGTACGACACGCTTGCCCGGCTCGCGCGGGAGGCGGCCGCGCATGGATATCCCGAGCTGGCGTGATGCGGCGGCGCGGCTGCGGTGACAGCCGCGCCGCTCGAGATCACTCCTCGTCCATCAACCGAACCTTGACCCGCTTGCCCTTGATCTTCCCCGCATTGAGCTTGCGCAGCGCATCGCGCGCGACGCCGCGCTCGATCGCGACATAAGTCGAGAACTCGGTCACGTTGATCTTGCCGATCTGCTTGCCGTCGAACCCCGCATCGCCGGTGAGCGCGCCGAGCACGTCGCCCGGGCGGATCTTGTCCTTGCGCCCGCCAAGGATCTGCAGCGTTTCCATCGGCGGCAGCAACGTGTCGTTGCCGGCCGGCTTCAGTTCCGCGAGCGGATGCCATTCGACTTCGCGCTTCAGCGCCTGCTCGATCGCGCCCACGCGACCCATCTCGTCCATGCTGGCGAGGCTCAGCGCCCAGCCTTCCTGATCCGCGCGGCCGGTGCGGCCGATGCGGTGCACGTGCACCTCGGGGTCGGGCGTCACGTCGACGTTGATCACCGCCTCGAGCTGCGCGATGTCGAGCCCGCGCGCGGCGACGTCGGTCGCAACCAGCACCGAGCAGCTGCGGTTCGCGAACTGGATCAGCACCTGGTCGCGCTCGCGCTGGTCGAGCTCGCCGTGCAGCGCGAGCGCGTGGAAGCCCTGCGCGTGCAGCACGTCGAGCAGGTCGCGGCATTGCTGCTTGGTATTGCAGAACGCGATCGTGCTCACCGGCCGGTAGTGGTTCAGCAGCTGGCCGACCGCGTGCAGACGTTCGGTTTCCGCCACTTCGTAGAAGCGCTGGCGGATCTTGCTGTTGTCGTGGCGCTCCTCGAGCTTCACTTCCTTCGGATTGCGCAGGAACTGCTGGCTCAGCTTCGCGATGCCGTCCGGATAGGTCGCCGAGAACAGCAGCGTCTGGCGCGTCGTCGGGCACATCCGCGCAACCTTCGCGATGTCGTCGAAGAAGCCCATGTCGAGCATCCGGTCGGCTTCGTCGAGCACGAGCGTGTTCAGCGCGTCGAGCTTCAGGTTGCCGCGGTCGAGGTGATCCATGATGCGGCCGGGCGTGCCGACGACGATATGCGCGCCGTGTTCGAGGCTCTGCGCCTGTGGGCGCATCGGCGTGCCGCCGCACAGCGTCAGCACCTTCACGTTCTCCTCGGCGCGCGCGAGGCGGCGCACTTCCTGCGCGACCTGGTCGGCGAGCTCGCGCGTCGGGCACAGGACCATCGCCTGCACGTCGAAGCGGCGCGTGTCGAGGCGCGCCAGCAGCGCGAGCGAGAACGCGGCGGTCTTGCCGCTGCCCGTCTTCGCCTGCGCGATCAGGTCGTGGCCGGCCAGCGCGATCGGCAGGCTCGCGGCCTGGATCGGCGTCATGTCGACGTAGCCGAGCTGCGTGAGGTTCGCGAGCGCGGCGGGCGTCAGCGGCAGCGCGCTGAAGGGCGTGGCGGTCGGCTGGGTCATTCCACGTCTCCGAGGTAAGGGCGGCCGGCCATCTGCTCGTAGACGACCGTGCCGTCTTCCGCGTCGAAGCGCTCGAGATAGTTGCGCGCGCCGCATAGCGGGCAGCGGAACAGCAGCCCCTGGCCTTCGTCCTTGATCACGACGTCGGACGTCTCCCACTGCGTGCCGCAGCTCTGGTTTCTGCAGGTAAACACGGTCATTCTCCAGCTGAATTCGGTTGGTGGCGCGCCCGGCGGGCGCGGCAACGGGGTGCGGCGCTCGCGCGGCTCGGGCGCGGGCCGCACCGGCGGTCGCGTGGACCGCGTCGATGCGGGTGGTGGATCGGGGGCGACAGCGTCGCGCGTGCCCGCAATTCTAGCGGATGCGGGCGGCCGGCGGCGGAGGGGCGGTGGCGGACGACCCGTCGCGGACGGTCGGTGGCGGGCGGCCGGCGGTGAAGGGCCGGTAGCGGGGTGCCGGTGGCGGACGACCGGTAGCGGTCCATCGGCAGTCCCCGGGCCGGCTGTCGGCAACCGGCGAGGACGCCCCGCCAATCGTTGCGCGAGCCTCCCCGCATCAGCCATGTAAAACGGCCGCCCCGGAGGGCGGCCGTGCGATGCGATGAAACGGGGCCGGACGCGTTACAGCGCCATGTCGGCCGAGGCCTTCGCGGGGCGCGCCGGGGCCGCGCCCGTCGCCTGCGACGGCGTCGTCAGGTCGATCTTCGGCGGCGGCGACAACTGCAGCACATCGCTCGTATAGGTCCATTCCTCGACGACCTTCGCCGGGCTGTCGTTCAGCTTCGTGCCGTAGCTCGGCACGATCTGGCGCATCTTCTGCTGCCATTCCGGCGTCGCGACCTTGTCCTTGAACACCTTCTGCATCAGGTTCAGCATGATCGGCGCCGCCGTCGACGCGCCCGGCGATGCGCCGAGCAGGCCCGCGATGCTGCCGTCCTGCGAGCTGACGATCTCGGTGCCGAGCTTCAGCACGCCGCCCTTCTTCGGGTCCCGCTTGATGATCTGCACGCGCTGACCGGCCTGCCACAGGCGCCAGTCTTCCTTCTTCGCGTCGGGGAAATATTCCTTCAGCGCGTTGAAACGGTCGTCGTCGGACAGCATCAGCTGGCCGGCCAGGTACTGGACGAGCGGGAATTCGTCGACGCCCACGCGCATCATCGGCGCGACGTTGTGCAGGTTGGTGCTCTTCGCGAGGTCGAAGTACGAGCCGTTCTTCAGGAACTTGGTCGAGAACGTCGCGAACGGCCCGAACAGGATGATCTTCTTGCCGTCGATGATCCGCGTGTCGAGGTGCGGCACCGACATCGGCGGCGAGCCGACCGACGCCTTGCCGTACGCCTTCGCGAGATGCCGCTTCACGACCTCGGGGTTGTCGGTCACGAGGAACGAGCCGCCGACCGGGAACGCGCCGTAGTCCTTCGCCTCGGGGATGCCCGACGCCTGCAGCAGGTGCAGCGCACCGCCGCCCGCGCCGATGAACACGAACTTCGCGTCGACGGCCTGCGGCGGTTCATCCGAGTGCAGCTTGACCCACGACACGTGCCACGTGCCGTCCGCGTTGCGCGAGATCTCGCGCACTTCGCTCGACAGCGACAGCGTGAAGTTCGGCTGCGTCTTCAGGTAGCCGACGAACTGGCGCGTGATCTCGCCGAAGTTCACGTCGGTGCCGATCGGCGTCCAGGTGGCGGCGACTTTCTGCGTGCGGTCGCGGCCTTCCATCATCAGCGGCACCCACTGCTTGATCTGGTCGTAGTCTTCCGAATACTGCATCCCGCGGAACAGCGGGCTCGCCTGCAGCGCGTCGTAGCGCTTCTTCAGGAAGCGGACGTTGTCGTCGCCCCACACGAAGCTCATGTGCGGCGTCGAGTTGATGAACGAATGCGGGTTCTTCAGCACGCCCTGGCGGACCTGCCAGGCCCAGAACTGGCGCGAGATCTGGAACGACTCGTTGATCTCGATCGCCTTCGAGATGTCGACCTTGCCGTCCGCCTTCTCCGGCGTGTAGTTCAGCTCGGCGAGCGCCGAGTGGCCGGTGCCCGCGTTGTTCCAGCCGTTCGAGCTTTCCAGCGCGACGCCGTCGAGGCGCTCGACCATCGTCATCGACCAGTCGGGCTGGAGCTCGTGCAGCCAGACGCCGAGCGTCGAGCTCATGATGCCGCCGCCCACCAGCAGGACGTCGACCTTCTTCGTATCGGCGGCGTGCGCGGACGACGCGGCGACGCACAGCGCGAGCGCCGACAGTATTACCCGTAACGTTTTGATCACAACAGATCCCTCTTCAACTTGAATGCATCGGTTTGCCGTGCCGCCCGGCCGACGCCGAATCGCAACCGGCTCGCGCATCCGGAGATCCGGATCGCGAATCCGGAATTCCGGATCGACCGTGTTTACCGTTGCATTTGCGCACGCGCGGCCGTCGCGAAGGACACCTTCGGATCGGCTTGTCGCGGACAGGCAATCATCAGCGTCGCGATCGCGCGCAACGCGCCGGGGCCCTCGCTGCAAGCCTGCGCGGAAGGCGCTTCGGGTTGCGTGGAAAGAGGCCGCGCGCGACGCGTTTTGCGGGGGCGGTATGGCAAGGGGCGCGTAATGTAACCCAACTCGTTTGCTGTGTCACAAACGAAAAATGCCCTTGTTTTCGTGGGGTTTTTTGCGTGTCCGGGATTCCGGAACGACGGTCGCCGGAACCGGAAAAGATGTGGATAACCGAGGGGGAGGGGGATGGAATTCGGGCGCGTCATGTCGCGGCATCGCGCCGCGACATGATCGCTTTACGTCAGGTCAGTTCACTTCACTTGGCAAAATTGTTGTGGCAAAACTGCTCGTACGCTTGCGCCGAATTCGCGAAACCCTTCTGCTTCGCGAGCTCCCACGGGCGCTCGCATTGCTGGGTCTGTTCGCACCACGAATAGCCGGCCGAGCCGATGCAGCCGTGCGCGTCGCGATCGCCGCCGACCATCGGCGTGGCGCCCGGCGCGGCAGGTTGCGCGGGCGTCGACGAAGCGGCCGGTGCGGACGATTGCGCCGCACAGCCGCCCAATGCGAGTGCGCAGGCGATCGTTGCGGCAAGCGAGGCGGAAGGTAGAAGGCGTTTCATAGGGTTGCGCTCCATGAAGTGACGATCGACAGCGGATGCCCGCGCGCGGGCGCATGACAACACGAACGATCACGCATCCGGCACCGGCACGCGCGACGAGAACTTGACCTCGCGCAGCGCGAGGCTCGACTGGATCGACGACACGCCGGCCTGCTTCCTCAGCACGCGTTCGACGAATTCCGAGTACGCGTCGAGATCGGCCGCGACGACCTGAAGGATGTAGTCGGCCGCGCCGGTGATCTTGTGGCACGACGTCACTTCGTCGTGACGCCGCATCACCTCCTCGAAGTGATCCGGATCCTGGTCCGAATGCATGTTGAACGTGATCTGCACGAACGCGAACACGTTCATGCCGAGCGCGCGCCGGTCGAGGTTCGCCTGGTAGCCGGTGATCACGTGCTCGTCCTCGAGCCGCTTGCGGCGGCGCCAGCACGGCGTGACGCTCAGCGACAGCTTCTCGCCGAGCGTCGCGTTCGACAGCGCGCCGTCTTCCTGCAGCAGCCGGAGCATCGCGCGGTCGACGCCGTCCAGTTCCACCGAAGCGCGATTTTTGCTCATTGCCGGGTCTCCGTAGACGGTTTTCTCAAAATTGTACGAAACGAAGGGGTGAAAAGCAAAGTTATTGCCGGCCGGCATCAATAGACTGTTTTCAACCCTCACAGCCTTCATTGCAACGGTCAACCATGCTCACGGTCTACAGCAGCGATCACCATCTGCATCGCGGCGTCGAACTGAAGGACGGCGCGATCACCGAGTCGTTCGAGAACCCCCTGCGTGCCGAGACGGTGCTCGCGCAGGTGCGCGCGGCCGGCCTCGGCGACGTGATCGCGCCGCGCGCGTTCGACCGCGCGTGCTATGCCGGCGCGCACAGCGCGCGCTATGTCGAGTTCCTCGCCGGCGCGTGGGACGAATGGACCGCGACCGGCCGCACCTGCCAGGCGCTGCCGCTCGTGTGGCCGGTGCACGCGATGCCGTCGTCGGCGACGCTGCCCGGGTTCATCGACGGCAAGCTCGGCTTCTTCGCGATGGATGCCGGCGCGCCGATCAACGCCGGCACGTGGGACGCGGTGAGCGCGAGCGCGAACTCGGCGCTCACCGGCGCCGACCTGTTGTCGAACGGCGGCGCGCGCGCGGCGTTCGCGCTGTGCCGCCCGCCCGGCCACCATGCGGGCCGCGAGTACATGGGCGGCTACTGCTACCTGAACAACGCGGCGATCGCCGCGCAGCATGGCATCGCGCGTGGCGCGGCGCGCGTCGCGGTGCTCGACGTCGACTTCCACCACGGCAACGGCACGCAGGACATCTTCTACGACCGCGCGGACGTGCTGTTCGCGTCGATCCACGGCGAGCCGCCGGTGTCGTATCCGTACTTCTCCGGCTACGCGCACGAGCGCGGCAGCGGCGCGGGCGATGGCTTCAACCTGAACCTGCCGCTGCCGAAGGGCACGCAGTGGGACGCCTACGCGGCGGCGCTCGACCACACGGCCACCGCGATCGCCGCGCATGCGCCCGACCTGCTGGTCGTGTCGCTCGGCGTCGACACGTTCGAGCACGACCCGATCAGCCATTTCCGCCTGCGCTCGCCCGACTACCTGCGCGTCGGCGAAGCGCTCGCGCGCCTGAAGCTGCCGACGCTGTTCGTGATGGAAGGCGGCTACATGGTCGAGGAAATCGGTATCAATGCGGTGAACGTGCTGCTCGGTTTCGAAGGGCGGGCGTGACCGTATCGCGTTGCCTTTGATGAACGACGATCCCGTCACGAACGAAGCGCGACAACGAAGGAGACGACCTATCGCGTTGTCGCGACCGATGCGCAGCAAGGGCCCGCGCTGGCGATGTATGCGGCGAAGCAGCTGGGCATCAGGACGGTGGCCGTGGTCGACGATGCGACCGCGTACGGGCAGGGCCTCGCGACCGAGTTCGAGAAGGCGGCGAAATCGGCCGGGATGAAGGTCATCTCGCGCGATGCGACCAACGACAAGGCGATCGACTTCCGCGCGATCCTCACGAAGATCAAGGGCGAGAACCCCGACGCGATCATGTACGGCGGGATGGATGCGACGGGCGGCCCGCTCGCGAAGCAGGCACGCCAGCTCGGCCTGCGCGCGAAGATCCTCGCCGGCGACGGCGTATGCTCGACCGACCTGCCGAAGCTCGCGGGTCCGGCGTCGGACAATGTCGTGTGCTCGGAAGCCGGCATCGCGCTCGAGAAGATGCCGGACGGCGCGGCGTTCGTGAAGCGTTACGAAGCGCGCGACCACCTGCCGATGCAGGTGTACGCGCCGTTCTCGTACGACGCGGTGTACATCATCGTCGACGCGATGCAGAGCGCGAATTCGACGGACCCGGCCAGGGTGCTGGCCGCGATGCCGGCGACCGACTATCGCGGCGTGATCGGCGAAACGAACTTCACGCCGCAGGGCGACCTGAAGCACGGCGCGATCTTGGTATTCACGTACAGGAGCGGCAGGAAGGCGCTGCTCGATATCGCCAGGATGTGACGCAGGCGGGGCGCGCCGCGCGGCATGCCGGTCGTGCGCCCCGACGTATCACGACGTGTTACGACGCCTGTACGCGGCGCGGCTCGATCTGCTGCGGCTGCCGTTCGACGTCGTGCACGATGTGCAGCTCGCGCGTGCGGATCGGCAGCGCGCAGTCCGCGTCGGCGAGCGTCTTGCGCACCTGGCGCGCGAGACGCCAGCGCATCGCCCAGAACTTGTCCGTGTGCGTCCATACGCGCATGTTCGCGACGGCCGTGCTGTCGTCGAAGCGCATCACCATCACGTCCGGTGCGGGATCCTGCAGCACGTCGGGATCGGCTTCCGCCAGCGCGCGCAGCGCATCGAGCGCACGGTCGATGTCGTCGTGCACGGACACTTCCACTTCGAGATCGAGACGGCGGGTCGGATTGCGCGTGTAGTTGCGGATCGCGCTGCCCCACAGCGCGCTGTTCGGCACGTATTCGCAGATGCCGTCCGGCTTCGTCAGCCGCGTCATGAAGAGCCCGACCTCGTCGACGGTGCCCGCGACACCCGTGCCGCCGTCGATGTAGTCGCCCACCTTGAACGGGCGCAGCAGCAACAGCATGATGCCGGCCGCGATGTTCTGCATCGTGCCTTGCAGCGCGAGCCCGATCGCGAGGCCGGCCGCGCCGAGCACCGCGACGATGCTCGCGGTTTCGATGCCGAGCTGTGAAAGCGCACCGACGATCGCGACGATGCGGATGCCCCACACGGCGACGTCGCAGAGGATCGGCCGCAGCGTGTCGTCGACGCGCTCCTTGTTCGCGAGCAGCCGGCTCAGCCAGTTGCCGATGCGCTTCGACAGCCACCAGCCCGCGACGAGTAGCGCGAGGGCGGCGCAAAGCCTGAGCGAAAGCGTGGACAACGCGTTCCACAGGAACGTCCAGCGTTCCGGATGAAGATGATCGAGAAACATGACGGAATTCCGGTTTGAGGACAGAAGGCGCGACGGGTGGCGTCGTCCGCCGTGATCGGCGGGTATCCGCTCGTGCGTCGGCGGCCCTCGACTGTACACGCCATGGGGTATCACGCGTCAATGCTTGGGACCGGATCTCGCGTGTCTTCGCCGTGAAAATGGTGCTTTGGTTTGTGTACTAATCGAGCCTTCCAACAAATAAGACTTGTCCTATTTATCTATGTTTGCCGGGCCGATACACTCGCTTCCAGGCTACCGGATCGCGATGATCGTTCCTCCGCGATAACCGGTTTTCCCCCTCCTTTTTCATTGATAGCGAGTGACGACGCAATGCGGCTTGACCTGTGTTTACGTCTCGCACGCGAACAAGGTCGGCCCGCGCGCTGCGGCGCCATCCGCTTTCCGCTTCGCCGCGCGCTGGTGCGCGGTGTCGTTGCCGCGGCGTGGCTTGCCGGCATGCACGGTGCGGTGGCGTGGGCGTCTTCCGCCACGCCGTTTTCGCCCGTGACTGCGCAAGCGGCCGACCTTGTCGACGTGCCTTTTTTCAGTTCCGCCCGGACCATCTGGGGCGGCTTGCTGGCATCGACCGCCGTGCCGCGTGTCGCGCTGGAGCCGGATGCGACGAGCGCGTCGGTCACGTTCAGGATGCGTACCGGCGCATGTGCGCCGTACGTCGTTCTCTGCGATGCGGCGCGCGATGCGATCGAGCGCGATTACGCGGCGCGCTTCGCGTACGGTTTTGCGTCGGCGCTTCCGGCAATCGGCGCTGCGCCGGCGCTCGACGCGCGTCCCGTCGATCTGGCATCCGCCGAGCCGTTCGTGCTCGCGGAGCGTGAGAACGGCACGCGAGCCGGCGCGATCACCGGCAGCCTGCGCGCGTCGCTCGCACGCGCCGATCTGCCGGCCGGCGTCGCCGCGCAGGTCACGCGCATGCTGGCCGGTCGGATCGATTCGACGCAGCGTGGCGCGATCGGCGATACCTTCCGCGTCGCCTTCGGACCGGACGACAGCGCGACCCTGCCGGGCCGCGTGCGCGTGACGGCGCTCGACATCCGCTTTCGCGGCCAGCGTGTCGCGGCCATGTGGTTCGCGCCGCAGGCTGGCTCGCGAGGCGCGTACTACGATCTCGACGGCATGCCGCTCGCGGGCGCGCGGTTCGCGATGCCGGTCAACGCAACGCGAATCAGCTCGCGATTCGGCGCGCGCGTGCATCCGGTCACGGGCGTGCGTCACGTCCATTCCGGTGTGGACCTGGCCGCGCCGACGGGCCGTGCCGTCCACGCGTCGGAGCGCGGGGTCGTGACTTTCATCGGCACCGAGCCGGGCGGTTATGGAAAGTACGTGGTGATTCGGCACGACGGCGGCTATGCGTCGTACTACGCGCACCTGTCGGCGTTCGAGCCGACGCTGCGAACCGGCGCGCGGGTCGTGCGCGGCCAGCGTGTCGGCGCGGTCGGCAGCACCGGCACCGCGACCGGCCCGCATCTGCACTTCGAGGTGCGGCGACATGCCCGCCTCGTCGATCCGATCGAACTGGTGCAGGCGGGCAGGGCGGCGAAACTGAAGGGCGAGCAGCGGGTAGCGTTCAACCGCGTGGCCCGCGCCGCGCGCACACAGCTGGCCGCGGCCACGTTGGCGCCGCCGCTCGCGATGTCGCAGCGCGGCGCAACAAACGACGGCTGACCGTCGAGCTGAGGCGGTCGCCGCCGTGGGCGGCGACGCGCACCTCGGTGCGGCGTACCAATGCAAACCGCCACGCCGGGCGGCGTGGCGATGATTGGCAGGACGCGGCTGCTTAGCCGAGCGGCCAGTTCAGGATTGCGATGCCGTCGTTGTAATCGCCGTCCGTTCCGTCTTCCGACCCGACGAGCCCGAAGTAGGTCTTCTTGAAGATGTCGACCTGGCGCGAACCGATCTTCGACGGTTTGCCGTTCGCCGTCACCACCACGCGCACCTTCCCTTTGCCCGAGTTTACGATCTGCGTGTTCAGGTTCGCGTCCTGCGTGCCCGCGCCCTGGAACGTCGCGGCCGGCTTCGGGTTGTCGTCGACATAGACTTCGATCGTCTGCTGCGCGGACGAATTGACCAGCGCCGTCACGCCGAACGCGATGTTCGGCGGCAGGTTGAAGACGCCGTCGCGTTCGCCGCCGCCGGTCGTCGTGCCCGGCTCGGTGGGCTCCGGTTGCGGCGTTGCCTTCGAGAAGTAATTGACCACCGCGCCGACGCCGAACTTCGCCGCGGCCCCCGGCAGCACGCCGGGCGCGCCGGCCCACGTAACCGTGCAGGCGATCACCTGCCCCGCCGCGTCGGCCTTCACCTTGTTCTGCCAGCTGCCGACGTCGAAGCTGTACGGGATGGTCGCGATGTCGACGAACACATCGTATTGCGGCAGCTTTTCCACGAGCTGCGTGGTCATGAACTGGCGCATCCGGTCGAGCACCGCCTGGTCGCCGTTCGCCTGTACGGCGATTGCATCGTTGCCCGCGAGCTGCAGGAGTGCGTAAAGATCGTCATGGGTAAACGGTTGTGACATGTCGTCCTCGTCTCGATGATAGGTCTCGCATCGCGCGGCCGGCGAGTGGATCCCGCCGTTGTCGCGCACGGAGTACAGCGTGGGACTGCAAATGACTGCTCGATTGAATCGATTCGCAATGCGTGGGTGCTCCCGGCGCCATCGCGGGTTCGACAGTGGCGCGCGGGTTTTCGTCCTGCGCGCCGGCCGCGGTCGGTCGTCAAGCGCGCGTCAGGTCAGCCGATCGGCCACTGGAGCACGACGATGCCGTCGTTGTAGTCGCTGTCGTGACCGTCTTCCGACACGACGATGCCGAAGTTGACCGTGAACGGCGAGCCGTCCGACTTCTTGCCGTTGATCGGCGCGAGGCGCGCATCGGTGGCGGACGCCTTGCCGTTCACCGTTACTTCGAAGCGCAGCTTGCCGTTGCCCGAATTCAGCGTGGCCTCGCGCGGGCCGTCGCGCGTGGTCAGCTTGTGATAAGCGGCCGGTTCCTTGCTGTCTCCGATAAACAGCTTGATGTGCTGCTGCTCGGCTGCATTCGCGAAGAAAATCGCGCGGAAGTCGGTGTTCGGCGGGATCGAAAACTCGCCAGCGCGATTCGAGGATGTTTGATTGTCGGCCATGCTTTCCTCCTGGAGATCGATGGATAAGGCTCTTCACCGTGTCGCGCAAACGTTTGCTGTTTTAAACACGGCTCGGCCAGCATGGCGAAAAATAAATAGAAAAATATTCGACCGGAATGGAAGTTGTTCAGAAAATCGAAAGCTGAAACAGTTCGATTTAATGGCGTGAATTCAATTGATTGTCGATCGATATAATCGCGAAATTATATCGATGCATGTCGCGAATTCCTGAATGATGGGCGGTGCGGGTGGGAATGGAGGAGGGATCCGGCTTCGGAGCAGGCGCTCGGCGTTCGCATATGGCAGCGTGTTGTTTCAACATCGTCTTTCTCTGTCGTGGCCGCGCCCGCCGGCCACCACCGAACGCCCACGCCGAAGCCGGATCGCAACGGGAAGGGTGTGCGGCGCCGGCGAACGTTGATGACCGGCTCACTCCGAACTTGAACAAGACACGCCACCGGCGCCACACCCGACAAGCATATCGACCCGTTGTCGCGGCGCCTATCGGACAAGGCTGATTCTTGCGTGCGATATCGCACCGCACTGGCCTGACATACCTGACAGGCGATCAATTTCGAGATTGGCGGTATCGTGCACGCAACGCGCGCGCCCGACGTTCGGCGCTTTTTTGATTAAACCGGCCCGTTGCGGGGGCCCTCACGAGGACAGTGCGATGACGAAACCCGATATTCTGAAAGGCGACATCAAGGAGCAGGCCCAGGAAGCAGACCGTCACAACCTGGCGCGGCCTGCGGTGAATGGCGCACTGTGGGCGCGCGGTCTGACGACGCAGCGGGTGGCCGACCTGTTCAGAACGCTGCCGGGTCTGCCGGGGCACTGGATGCAGCTGCAGAACGAAGTCAACGCCGGGAATCGCTATTTCTATGGCGTCCAGAACGGTCACCAGACCACCGACGAAGGCAAGGAACTGATCCGCTGGATCGCCGACGCAGTGGTCAGCGCGGCGCAGAAGGCCGGGTTCGATTTTCCGTTGCAGCAGCTTCGGTTTACGGCCGATACCGGGTGGCTGAAGCTGCAGCGCGTGTCGGGGCGGGTGATGGTGTTGTCGCGGCCTTGAGGTGTCGGAGACGCGTGCGGCTTCGGTCGGAAAAGGCGGCCGTGTCCATTCGAGGCAGACGTGGTATCAGTGTGCGTGCGATGCGTGTTCGACAAGTCGGTATTGCCGGCTCGCACGCAGTCGTCGTCAGGTCGACGCGCCGCTTTCTTCGATAGAACCACCGGTCGGAAAGAAATTGCGCGGTGCATGACGTTGCCCGGGCCGGTCAGCCACGCCCACTTGTAGATGCCCATCTTGCGGTATGGGCGTGCATCGCCTTCATACATGTTCGGCAGTCCGCGTTCGCCGAAGACACGCTTGCCGTTCCGGTAAAGCTCCGTCACGGCGGCGACGCCGGTCGGGTCGGGAACATAGCGGAGCCGCCAGCACACGATCATGCGCCTGGCGCGGGCGTCAGGGCCGCAGGCCCGCGCTCACGGTGTCCTTCAGCCGCGCGGCGGTGATCTCGCCCATGTGCGATTCGACGAGATTGCCGTTCGCGTCGAAGAACAGCGTCGTCGGCAGCCCGCGCGAACCGTAGGCCTTCATCGTATGCAGCGTGCGATCGAGCAGCACGTGATCGAACCGCAACCCCTTCCGTTCGAGAAACGCGCGCACGGTTTGCGCGTCTTCGCCCTGGTTGACCATCAGCACCGTGATGTCCGGATGATCCTGCTGCGCCTGCGCGAGGATCGGCATTTCGCGCTGGCACGGCGGGCACCAGGTGGCCCACAGATTGACGACGACGGGTTTGCCGGCAAAGCGCTGCGGCGCGACGGGCGTCGCGTCGAGCGCTTCGAGACGCATCGCCGCAAGCGGCGGCGCACCGCGCTGCAACGTCGCGAGCGTGCCTTGCGCGATGCCCCACGCGGCGAACCCCGCCAGCATGCCGGCCAGCACCGGGCGACGCAGCGCGGGCAGGCGGCGCAGTCGCCAGCCGGCGAACACGAGCGCCGCGGCGACGCCGATGCGCCAGTCGAAGCCGCCGTCGCCGAGCGCGACGATCGAGCGCGGGGCGGCTGAATACTCGGACCACCATTGACCGACGTAACCGACGCGCGCGGCGATCAGGCCGAGCAGCAGCGTGTCGAGGATCAGGCTCGCCGCGCTCTTGTGCTGGCCGTCCGGCGGCCGGCGCTGCATGAAGCGGGCGACGAGCCATGCGATCAGCGCGGCGGCGGCTACCGCGACGACGCGGATCGAGAAGGGACCGATGCTCAGCATGGAAGCGAGACGATGAGGATGGAGGGGCGACCGGTGAAAACGGCACGGTCGAATGGCATGTCGCGTTTCGACCCGACATCGTGCGCGGGGTTCCCGCGGCGGCCGTGACGGCGCGTGTCACCTCCGACGATCCGGATTCCTCGGACGGGCACTCCTCACGGGCGGCGATTTCTTTCGTGATGCCCGGTGAAGTGCGTCGGGCGACGAACCGGTAGCGTCGCCCGACGATGCGCACGGCGACCGCCGCCCCGCGGGCCGTGATTGCGCGATCCGCCGGGCGTCGGACCTTACAGCTTCTTCGACGCGTCCGGTGCCGTGGCAGCCTGCTTCGCAGCCGTTGCCGGATCGAGCGTTGCGAGCGTCTGCTCGGTGAATTTCTCGTACAGCCAGTCCATGCGCATGCTGTCGATGCCGGCGATGCCGCCGAGCGCGTACGAGGCCGACACCTTGAAGTGGTCGACCGGATGATTGTCGGCATCGACGAGCGTCACGGTGCCGTTGACATGATCGTTGCCCGCCATGAATCCGAACATGACCGCGGAAAAGCTCGACCGCACGCGAACGCCGGTGACTTCGACATTCAGGTGCATCGCATCGGGGGAATCTGCTTTGGCGAGCAGTTTGCGTGCATCCAGTGCGCTTTCGATTTTCTCCTGCAGTTTCTTCGCGTCGAACTTCAGGTTGTCTTTCAACTCTTCCCGCGCGGTATCGTCGAGCGTGACCTTCACGATCACGGGTTTCGTGCCGAAGTGGATCGTCGATGCGGTCACGGGCGCCCCCGCCGAATTGCTCGTATCGCGTGTCACGCTGCTTGCGCAGCCCGACAGGAAGCCGATGGTCACCAGTGCCAGAGCGGCATGACGGAAAAGAGATTTCATGGTTTGGTCTTTTGATTGAGGTTATTTGAACAGGCTTGGTAGCCGGAACTGAATCTAGCATGGGGCAATTCGATTCAATTCATCGAATTGACGGGAAAAATCGAGAATCCGTTCGGCATTTGTTTATCGGGGCACCGACGCGCCGATGAATGATCCGCGGCGCGGTGAGCGATGCCGAGTACCGGAGATTGGCCGTTGCTATCGCGGCGCCGGCGATTGACGCGCGATTACCGTCCGTGGCCGGATACCGCACCGCCCAGCCGATACGCGGTGAAGAACTCGTACCACGGCGACCCTTGCGCGACCGGCACGCCGAGCGCCGACGTGCGCTGCTTCAACGCGGTGAACACGTCGTTGATGCGCGCGGCCTGCGCGGCATCGCTGAACGGACGCGGTCGTGCCCTGCCGGCCGCGAACGCGCCGTAGGCGATCGCGAGCAGGCGCGCGCTGTCGTCGACCGAGAAGATCGAGCCGTTGATTGCTTCGACGAAGCGCGGCCGGTCCGCTTCGCGCGAGGTGGCGATGCACTGGAACACGATCGCCGACACTTCGTGCAGGTCGTTCTCACGCAGCAATGCGGGCAGGCGCGCGGCGATCCGGTCGGCCGGTTCGTCATGCAGCGCCGCGCCGAAGTCGAGCACGGCGGCCATCGGGTTGCGGTCCTGCTTCACGCGATCGAGCGCCGACGCCGACGCCGCGGTCGCCGCTTGCGCGTCGTCGCCGGGCGCGGCCCGCAGCACGTCCGCCACTTGCTGCCGCCACTCCGGAAAAATCATCCGCACGTTGCCGAACTGCTCGCCGCCTGGCGCGGCCGGATTCCACCGGTAGACGATCGTGCCGCCGTGTATGAACGGCGAATAAAGGTGCTCGGCCGTTTGCGGCAGCGGCCGCCGGTTGATCGGCAGCCACGCGAGCGTCAGCCAGTCGTAGCGGCCGGTGGCGGGCACCGACGGGCTGGAGCTCGCGACGACCTGCCAGGTCCCGCGGTTCGCGTAGCGGCGCCGTGCATCGGGCACCGCGACGGTCTGCTGTTTCGCGGTATCGAAGTAGGTAGTGCCGGTCACGGTTTCGCCGCTGTCCGGGGCCGGCGTGAGCGTGGCGATGACCCATGATGCACCGTCGGCCGAACGATAGTCGGCTGGCTGCAGCGTGGCGACGTCGTGCACCATGCGCGTTTCGGCGGCGACAGAGCTAGGCGGGAGATGGGCGGGACCGGCGACGATACTCGGCATGGACATCCCTCGGAATCGGGTGCGTATCGACGGACGCGGCCGATACGCGGCGGCGCATGGTGTTGCTCATAACTGTAGGACGCGGTGGCCGGAAACGGAAACCAGCCGAGGTGGGCTCCGGCGACGCCAGCGACGGCAGGGACGCCAACGGCTCCAGCGGCTCCAGCGGCTCCAGCGGCTCCAGCGGCTCCAGCGATCCCAGCGATCCCAGCGATCCCAGCGATCCCAGCGACCCCCAGCGACCCCCAGCGACCACGCCAGCGCCAAGCCGCGCTCACGCGCTCCGCCGCTTCGGCTTACCATGCGCACGTGGGCCGGAACGCCCCCCGCCGATCGAGATCGAACATGACCGACACGAAAGCCATCACAGCGCACTGGACGCACGTCGCCGACCAATGGATCGACTGGGCCGGCAGGCCGGGCCACGATGCGTTCTGGAAGTATCGCGAGGGGCTGGCCGCCTACCTTGGCCGCGGAGCCGGCCGCGCACTGGAGATCGGCTGCGGCGAGGGTCGCGTGAGCCGCGAGCTGAAGGCGCTCGGCTACGACGTGACCGCGAGCGACGCGGTGCCCGCGATGCTCGACGCCGCGCGTCGCGCGGATTCCGCGCACCGCTACGCGCTCGCCGACGCCGCAGCGCTACCGTTCGATCCGGCCAGCTTCGACGTCGTGATGGCATACAACGTGCTGATGGACCTCGACGACATGGCCGCCGCGCTGCGCGAGGCGCGCCGCGTGCTGAAGCCGGGCGGGCTGCTGTTCGTGTCGCTCGTGCATCCGTTCCGCGATCGCGGCCGTTTCGCGGGGCCGCAACCGGACGCGCCGTTCGTGCTGGAAGGCACGTATTTCGGCAGCGAGCATTTCGAAGGCGTGGAAACGCGCGACGGGCTGTCGATGCACTTCGCGGGCTGGTCGCTGCCGCTTCAGGCCTACATGGATGCGCTGGAGTCGGCCGGCTTCGCGATCGTGTCGCTGCGCGAGCCGCCGCCCGACCGCGCCGACACGGACACGCTGAAGCAGTGGTCGCGCGTGCCGCTGTTCCTGTGGATCAAGGCGCGGCCGCTGGATTGAAGCCGTCGCGGCCGCGCTGCGTGCGGCACGATCAGCGCGGCAGGACCTTCCGATAGATCACGAATCCGGTCTTTTCCGCGACCGAGTCGTACAGCCGCATCGCCGTGTGATTCGTTTCGTGCGTCTGCCAGTACACGCGTTCGGCGCGATGGGCCTGTGCGGCGTCGTACACGGCTTCGATCAATGCGCGGCCCACGCCCTTGCCGCGTTCGCTGTCGAGCGTGAACAGATCCTGCAGATAGCAGGTCGGCCCGGCCAGCGTCGTGCTGCGGTGATACAGGAAATGCACGAGCCCGACGAGCCGGCCGTCGCGTTCCGCGACACGCGCATGCACGGGCTCGTAGCCGTCGAAGAAGCGCGACCACGTGAGCTGCGTGATCTCGCGCGGCAGCGCGGCGTCGCCGAAGCGGCCGTAGAAGCGGTTGTAGCCGTTCCACAGCGGCAGCCAGTCGTCGAAATCGTCTTCCCGCACGGGGCGTACGGTCAGGCCGGCGTCGGTAGCGTTCATGGTCGCGAACCTCATCGATGATGTTGGAACGAAGCGTTGCCAGCACGGCCGGCAACGAGAGCAGACCGCTACGATAGAAAGTTCGTGGCACCATGTGTAGACCCATGACGTCTACACATTCTGGAGCCACGATGGATTACGCCGTGTTGCTGTCGACCTTCGAGCGCGAGGCGGGGCCGCATGCGGCCTCGCGGATGTCGCAGCAGCAGCGGCTGTACGCATGCCTGCGCGATGCGATCCTGGGCGGCCGGATTGCCGAAGGCGCGCGGCTCGCTGCGTCGCGCACACTCGCCGACGAGCTCGGCATCGCGCGCAACTCGGTGCTGTACGCGTACGAGCGGCTCGCGTCGGAAGGGTTCGTGACCGGCTCGCGACAGGGCACCGTCGTCGCGCGGATGGGCCTGCGCGGGTCGCGGGCCGCCGCCGCGGCGCCCGCCGGCGATACGACGGTGCTGTCGCGGCGAGTCGCGCGGGCCGAGCGCGCGACGAGCGGCCTCGACGAGTCGCTGCCGTTCATGCCGGGCGCGCCGGCCGTCGACGAATTCCCGCTCGCGCAGTGGCGGCGCTGCATCGAACGGGCATGGCGCAACGCCGGGCCGGCGCAACTCGGCTACCAGTCGGCCGAAGGCGATGCGGTGCTACGCGACGCGATCGCCGGCTATCTGCGTGCATCGCGCGGCGTGCGCTGCGATGCCGCGCAGGTGATCGTCACCGACGGCACGCAAGGCGCGCTCGACCTGTGCGCCCGCGCGTTGGCGGACGCCGGCGACGTCGCGTGGATCGAGAACCCCGGCTATCAAGGTGCGCGCAACGCGTTTCTCGCGGCCGACCTGCGTGTCGAGCCGATCGGCGTCGATGCGCAGGGGCTCGCGCCGCATCCGGACGACTGGCGCGATCGTGCGCCGAAGCTTGTCTACATCACGCCGTCGCATCAGTATCCGCTCGGCGCGGTGATGAGCCTCGAACGGCGGCTCGCGCTCGTCGCACAGGCACGCGCGGCCGGCGCGTGGATCGTCGAGGACGACTACGACAGCGAGTTCCGCCACCACGGCACGCCGCACGCGGCCGTGCAGGGGCTCGTCGACGATGCGCCCGTGATCTATCTCGGCACCTTCAGCAAGGTGATGTTTCCCGCGTTGCGGCTCGGCTTCATGGTCGTGCCGCCCGCGCTCGCGCAGCCGCTGCGCGACGCGGCGGGTGCGCTGATGCTGCAGGGCCGTGCGATCGAGCAGCGCGCGCTCGCGGATTTCATCGACGCGGGGCATTTCACGCGGCATCTGCGGCGCATGCGTCGCGTCTATGCGGAGCGGCGCGACGCGTTGCACGATGCGCTGGCGCGGCGGCTGGGCACGCGGTTGACGGTGTCGGGCGGCGCCGGCGGCATGCATCTGTCCGCGCGGCTCGACGTGCCGGTGGCCGACACGGAACTGAGCCGCGTCGCGCAGGCGCACGGGTTGATCCTGCGGCCGCTGTCGTCGTTTTGCATGCCGGGCACCCCGCACGGCTACAACGGGCTCGTGCTCGGCTACGGCGGCGTGCCGGCCGAGCGGATGGACGCGCTCGCGCGCCGGATCGGCGAGATGATCGACCGCGTGCTGGCCGCGCGGTGACCGCCGTCGCGCCGCATTCCGCTGGCGGCACCGCGGCGCGATGGCGCCGCGGCTGCGCTTACCCGCGCAGCGGCGGATTGACGCGCGCGAACGCGTCCTGCCGCCGATACGGGAAGTACGGATACGGCGCTTCGACCGCACTCGCCGCATCGAGCTTCGCGATTTGCGCGGCGGTCAGCGACCAGCCGACCGCACCGAGGTTCTGGCGCAGCTGTTCCTCGTTGCGCGCGCCGACGATCACCGACGACACGGTCGGCCGTTGCAACAGCCAGTTCAGCGCGATCTGCGGGACGGTCTTGCCGGTTTCCTCCGCGATCGCGTCGAGCGCATCGACCACGTCGTACAGCCGTTCGTCGTCGACCGGCGGCCCGAAGCCGGCCGTGTCGTGCAGGCGGCTGCCTGCGGGCAGCGGCGCGTTGCGGCGGATCTTGCCGGTGAGCCTGCCCCAGCCGAGCGGGCTCCACACCAGCGCGCCGAGGCCCTGATCCGCGCCGAGCGGCATCAGGTCCCACTCGTAGTCGCGGCCGACGAGCGAGTAATAGACCTGGTTCGCGACGTAGCGCGACCAGCCGTGCCGGTCGGCCGCCGCAAGCGACTTCATGATCTGCCAGCCGGCGAAATTCGATACGCCGATGTAGCGCAGCTTGCCCGCGCGCACCAGGTCGTCCAGCGTCGACATCACTTCCTCCACCGGCGTGGCCGCGTCGAACGCGTGAAGCTGCAGCAGGTCGATGTAGTCGGTGTCGAGGCGGCGCAACGCGCCGTCCACCGCGCGAATCAGTCGCGAGCGCGACGTGCCGGCGTCGCTCGGCCCGTCGCCGGTCGGCAGGCCCGTCTTGGTCGAGATCAGCACCTGGTCGCGCCGTCCGTGGATCGCGGCGCCGAGCACGCGCTCGGAGGCGCCGTCCGAATACACGTCGGCCGTGTCGAACAGGTTGACGCCGGCTTCGAGGCAGATGTCGATCAGGCGGCGCGCTTCGTCGACGCCCGTGTTGCCCCATGCGCCGAACAACGGGCCGGTGCCGCCGAACGTGCCTGCGCCGAAGCTCAGCACGGGAACCTTGAGGCCGGAGCGGCCGAGCGTGCGGTATTCCATGTCGTGTGCCCTCTCTGGATCGGACGCCGGCGCGAGTGGGCGCCGGCAAGGTTGATCCTCACTCTAGCGCTTGCGGTTCAACCGGATAATTGGGCAGACTTCGAAAATATCATTCGGAGAAACCGAAGAATGCTGCTCGATAACCTCGCGCTGTTCCTGCGCATCGTGGAGAAGGGCGGGCTGGCCGCGGCCGGCCGCGAGGTCGGCCTGTCGCCGGCCACGGTGTCCGAGCGGCTGGCGGCGCTCGAGAGCCATTACGGCGCGGCGCTGCTCACGCGCACGACCCGCGCGATCAGCCTGACCGACGAGGGCCGCACGCTGGTCGCCGGCGCGCGGCGCCTGCTTGCCGAAGCGGATGAGCTCGAAAGCCGCGTGCGGCTCGGCGCGCAGACGCTGTCGGGGCCCGTGCGGCTCAGCGCGCCGGCCGACCTCGGGCAGGCGCGTGTCGTGCCCGTCGTCGACGCGTTCCTGGCCGAGCATCCGGGCGTCACGGTCGACCTGCATCTCGGCGACGGCTATGTCGATCTCGTCGGGCAGGGGCTCGATTTCGCGATCCGGCGCGGCACGCTCGCGGACAGCGCGCTGCGCAGCCGCTCGCTCGGCCGGTCGCGCCGCGTGGTGTGCGCCGCGCCCGCCTATCTCGCCAAGCGCGGCACGCCGCGGCATCCGGACGAACTTGCCGCGCACGACTGCATCGTGATGCGTTTCGGTCAGGAACTGTATGCCGAGTGGCCGTTCCGCATCGACGACGCACTGAAGCGCGTGATGGTGCGCGGCCGGCGCGTGGCCAACGACGGCGCGCTCGTGCGCGCGTGGTGCGTCGCGGGGCACGGGATCGCGCTGAAGTCGCAGCTCGACGTCGAGCAGGATCTGGCGTCCGGCGCGCTCGTCGAAATCCTGCGCGACTTCTCGCCGGGCGAAGTCGACCTGCAGATCGTTTATCCGGGCGGCGCCGCGCAGCCGCGGCGCGTGCGCGCGCTGATCGAGCGACTGGCGCAGGCGCTGGCAGCAGCGGAATGATCGCAACCGGATCGCGTCGCGCCGGATGCCTCTCCATGCCGGCTGCGACGTGATGACATCAGATGCGTTGCGATGACGGACGAAGCCGCTGCCGGCACGACACCCAACGCAGAAGCCGCCCGCCGGCCCGGTTGTCCACGTTTCGTCATTTAGCTAATATTCAAAACGCCAAACGAAACCGCAACCCATGGACGACGTCACCCGCATCAGCGCACTGGCCAACGAAAGCCGTCTGGCCGTGATGCGCTGGCTCAAGCAGCCGCGCGAGCATTTTCCGCCGCAGCCGCACGGCGACTTCGACGAACTGGGCGTGTGCTGCACCTACATCACCGAGAAGCTCGGCATCGCGCCGGCGACGACCACGCGGCACATGCGCATCCTCGCGGATGCCGGGCTCGTGCAGGCGACGCGCGTCGGCAAGTTCACGTACTACAGGCGGATCGACGATGCGCTGCATCAGTTGGGCCGCGATCTCCTGCAACTCTAACCCTCACCGAGGCAATCGACATGGATGAACTCGCCCTGCTGGCCGACGCCGACCGGCGCGCGCATGCGTATCTCGCCGCGACGGATGAACGGCGCGCGTATCCCGACGCGGCCGCGCTCGCCGGTCTTGCGGCGTTCGACGAGCCGCTGCCCGACACAGGCCGTCCGGCCGACGACGTGCTGCGCCTGCTCGACGAGCGCGGCACACCCGCGACCGTCGCGTCGAACGGCCCGAACTACTTCGGCTTCGTGATCGGCGCGACGCTGCCGGCCGCGGCGGCGGCAGAGCGGCTGATGCTCGCGTGGGACCAGTGCGCGTCGTCGTTCGCCAATTCGCCGGTGGCCGCGACGATCGAGCGGCAGGCCGCGCGCTGGATCGTCGACGTGCTCGGGCTGCCCGAGGGCAGCGCGGTCGGCTTCGGCACGAGCGCGACGGCCTGCACGCTCGTCGCGCTGGTCGTCGCGCGGCGTGCACTGCTCGCGCGCAAGGGCTGGGACGTCGACGAGGACGGCCTGGTCGGCGCGCCCGAGGTCAAGGTGGTGGTCTCCGAGCTCGTGCACGTCACGGTGAAGAAGGCGCTGCGCGTGCTCGGCTTCGGATTGACGCGTGTGATCGTCGCGCCGGTCGACGCGCATGGCCGCATCGATCCCGCGCAGTTGCCGCCGCTCGACGACATGACGATCCTCTGCGTGCAGGCCGGCGAAGTGAACACCGGCGAATTCGATCCGTTCGCGGCGCTGATTCCACCCGCGAAGGCTGCCGGCGCGTGGGTGCACGTGGACGGCGCGTTCGGGCTGTGGGCGCGCGCGTCGTCCAAGCGCGCGCTGACCAACGGCGTCGACGGCGCGGACAGCTGGACGACCGACGGCCATAAATGGCTCAACACACCGTACGACGGCGCGATGGTGATCTGCCGCGACGCGGCCGCGCTCGCGAGCGCGATGAACAGCGACGCCGTCTATCTGAGCGGCGCGCAGGACGCGCAGAAGAACCTGAACCTCGAATTCTCGCGGCGCGCGCGCGGCATTCCGGTGTGGGCCGCGCTGCGCGCGCTCGGCCGCGCCGGCGTGGCGACGATGATCGAGCGGCATTGCGCGCAGGCCGCGCGCGTCGCGGATGGCCTGCGCGCGGCGGGATACGACGTGCTGAACCGCGTCGTGCTGAATCAGGTGCTCGTGCGCGCCGGCACCGACGACGAAACGACCGCGATCCTTCAGGCCGCGCAGGATTCGGGCGATGTGTGGTTCGGGCAGACCGTGTGGCAGGGGCGGCCGGCGTTCCGGATCAGCGTGTCGTCGTGGCGCACGGAGGACGAACACATCGATCGTCTCGTCGCGTTGCTGACGAAGCTGCGCGGCGTGCAGGTGGGCTGAGCGGCGGTGGCGCGCGACCCTGGCGCGGCGCTTGCATTGCGCATGCGTCGCCAACCCGCGGAAGAAGCTGTCTCGTGGCGGCTCAGGCCGGGTAGCGGTGTGCGGGTGTGCGCCGACGCGCGCATACGCGTTTCTCATCCACGTGAAAATGCCGGACAATAACGGGGCATGCGTGCCGCGCCGGCCCGGGCGGCAAGTTCAACCGCTGCATCACGCTGACGAGATCCCCATGTCCACGACACCTCCCCGGGAACTGCTGAAAGCTGCCGACATCGCGAAGATGGAACCGACGCGCGCGGTGCATTCGCTGAATCCCAATGCCGTTCGCCTCAAAAGGCAGCTCAGCGACCTGACCGGCCTCACGCAAATCGGCGCTCACCTGCTCACGCTGATGCCCGGTCACGAATCGGCCGAATATCACCGTCACCTGTACGAGGAAGAATGCGTGTACGTGCTGTCCGGCACCGGCACGGCCACGATCGGCGAACGCGCTGTCGACATCGGGCCGGGCGATTTTCTCGGCTTTCCGCGCGGCGGCGATGCACACACGTTGCAGAATACCGGCGACGTGCCGCTGCAACTGTTCATCGCCGGCCAGCGCCTCGAACACGACGTGTGCGAATACCCGAGAATCGGCAAACGGCTTTACATCGCCGGCGAACTCGAGGATTTCGTCGATCTGCCGAAACGGTCGTAGACGGCACACATTCGCATCGGCCGCCGCCGCGCCTATGATGCAGGAACGCTACTCACGGGATTCCACGCCATGGACGCGCCGCATCCGCCGATGAATGCCCCGATTTCCGAAACGGAACCTGAAACCGAAACCATCGCCGAGCCACGCGCGTCGCGCGTGCATCGGCCTGTCGCGCTCGTCACCGGATCGACGTCGGGGATCGGCGCGGCCATCGCACGACGCCTGTCGGCGGATGGCTATGCGGTGATCCTGCATTCGCGCAGCTCCGCCGACACCGGCCGCGCAATGGCGGCCGAGCTCGGCGCGAGCTACGTGCAGGCCGATCTCGCCGACGATGCGCAACGCGTGCGGTTGATCCGCGATGCGCTCGCGGTGCACGGGCGGCTCGACGTGCTGGTCAACAATGCAGGCGCGAGCCGCGTGATTCCGCACGACGATCTCGCCGCCGCGACGCCCGACGTGTGGCGCGAGATGCACGAGATCAACGTGATCGCACCGTTCCGGCTCGTCGCCGAGGCGCAGCCCGCGCTGCTCGAAGCGGCGTCGAGCGGGCGCGCTGGTTGCGTGATCAACGTCAGCTCGCACGCGGGCGTGCGGCCGAAGGGCGCGTCGATTCCGTACGCGGCGGCGAAGGCCGCGCTCAATCACACGACACGCCTGCTCGCGCGCACGCTCGCGCCGGCGATTCGCGTCAACGCGGTGGCGCCGGGGCTCGTCGATACGCCGCTGACGGCCGACTGGACCGAAGCGCAGCAGCTCTGGCACGAGCGTGCGCCGATGCGCCGCGCGGCGACGCCGGACGACGTCGCGCAGACGGTCGCGATGCTCGTCGCGTCCGATTACGTGACGGGAGAGATCGTGATGCTCGACGGGGGAATGAACTTGACGTGATGCGGTGCGATAACGTCGTGATCCGGCAGCGCGGTGAGGCCGCCGAGCGGTCGCGATCCGCCGTTATTCGCCGGTGGCCGATGCCTGCCGGCGCGATCGCACCGTTCAGCCCAGGTTCGCCCGCAGCCGCGCGAGCGCGTGATCGTGCGTGCGTTCGAACTTCAGCGGCGTGACCGCGATGTAGCCTTCGCCGAGCGCGACCGTTTCCGAATTCGCATCGTCGTCGCGGGGTGCGCGCGTCAGCTTCAGCCAGTGATATTCGATGTCGCGCGGATCGCGTCCCGACTCGATGTCGACGCCCTGCAGCGTTCCGGCACCCTGGTTCGTCACCTTCAAGCCGCGCACGTCGTCGGCCGGCCGCGGCGGGAAATTCACGTTGAGGCACGCATCGCGGTCCCAGCCCGCCGCGACGAGCCGGCGAATCACGTCCGGCGCGTGCGTGCGCGCCGTATCCCACGGCACCGCGTTGCGGTCGCTGAATGCCTGGCTCAGCGCGATCGCCGGCACGCCGACCAGCATGCTCGTCATCGCCGCGCCGACGGTGCCGGAGAACACCGTTTCGGTGCCGAGGTTCGCGCCGCGATTCACGCCGGACAGTACGAAGTCGGGCCGCGCGTCCTTCATCAGGTGGCTGACCGCGATCGCGACGCAATCGCCCGGCGTGCCGCGCACGGCGAAGCGGCGCTCGCCCTTGCGATGCACGCGCAGCGGTTCGTGCAGGCTCAGCGAATGCGACGTGCCGCTCTGGTCTTCCGCCGGTGCGACGATCCAGACTTCGCGCGCCAGTTGCGTGGCGACCTGTTCGAGCACTTCAAGGCCGGGGGCGTCGAATCCGTCGTCGTTGGTGAGCAGGACGCGGTCGAACAGCGGGCGGGTTTCTTGCATCGGGATGATCCTCGCAGGTAGGCAATGAGAGGGGAAAGGCATCGCGGGTACACCCGCAAGGCTAGCATTGCGTCGTGACGCGTGTCGTGTCGTGCCGTGCGGTGCCGCGCCCTGCGCGCGCATGCGAAAACGGGCGCATGACGCGCCCGTTCGGTGGTTCGATGTGTGCCGCCTGCGCGGCGGGCCGCACCGTGTTATCCGAGCAAATGCCGCAGCAGCCCGGCCGACACGACGCCGACGATGACGGTCGGCAGGATCGACAGGCGTGTGGCCGCGACCAGCGTGACGGCGAGCGCGAGCAGGTCGGCCGGGCGCGTCGACACGAAGGCCGGCGCGATTACCGAGATCAGCACGCAACCGGGCACGTTCTCCATCACCGATGCCATCCGCGGGCTCAGCGTGCGGTTGCGCAGCAGCAAGTATCCGAGCACGCGCGACAGATAGGTCGTCGACGCCATCAGCACGATGGTCGCCACCGTCGCGAAATCAGGCAGCATCGCGCGGCTCCCACAGCAGTGCGGCGATCAGCCCCGCGCACGCACCGGCCGCGACGTACCACGCACCGGGCACGGCCAGGTGCGTGGCCGCCGCGACGACGAGGCTCACGAACCATGGGCGGCTCGCGCGCATCCCTTTCCACATCCCGCGCAGCAGCACCAGGAATACCGCCGTGAACGCCATGTCGAAGCCGTACTGCTCGACGTTGCCGATCGTCGGGCCGACCGCCGCGCCGAGCGTGGTCATCGAGATCCACGTCAGGTAGAGCCCCGAGCATACGCCCGCGTAATACGGGACGCTGATGTGCGTGGCCGAGCGCGAGCGCGCGTCGGCGAGCGACATCGCCCAGCTTTCGTCGCACATGAAGAACAGCGCGGCGAACGCGCGGCGGCGCGGCAGGCGCCGGATATACGGCGCGAACGCAGCACCCATCAGGATATGGCGCGAATTCACGAGGAACGACATCGCGACGATCAGCGCGATGTGCGGCGGCGGGGTCCACAGGTGGATCGCCGCGAATTCGGACCCGCCGCCGAAGTTCAGGCCCGTCATCATCGGCACTTCGAACAGGCTCAGCCCTTTCTGCGCGGCCTGCGCGCCCAGCACGAGCGCGAACGGCACGAAACCCAGCATGACGGGCAGCGCCGCGCGCAATCCGCGACCCATCTCGGCGACATAGGCGGGCTTGTCGCGAAGCCCGGACGACGTTGAAACGCTACTGCTCATCACTCCTCCTTCGGGGGAGGAATTGTCTGCTTTTTTGACTCGAATCGGGTTGCGTTGTGGCCATAAATTTCAGAGAATTTGGCATTGAACGCGTGATTCGAGAAATTTTTGGAATCGGATGCCAAATGAAACTGGATGCCATCGACCGGCGGATCCTGAGCGCGCTCCAGCGCGACGGCCGCATGCAGAACGTGGAACTCGCGCACGAGGTCGGGCTGTCGCCGTCGCCGTGCCTGCGGCGCGTGCGGCTTCTCGAGGAAGCGGGCGTGATCGAGAAATACGTGGCCGTGCTGAATCCCGCGAAGGTCGGCAAGGGGCTGACGATCTTCACTCGCGTGTGGCTGAAGGGGCAGGACGCGGAATCCGTGAACCGCTTCGCCGATGCCGTCCAGCAGATGCCGGAAGTCGTCGAATGCCATCTGATGGCCGGCGACTGCGATTTCCTGCTGCGCGTCGTCGCGGCCGACATCGACGACTACCGTCGCTTCCAGATGGAAACCCTCACGCGCATTCCCGGCGTGCTGAGCGTGAAGACCGACATTCCGATGCAGAAGGTCAAGCTCACGTCGGCGCTGCCGACCTAGTGCCGAGCGGATGCGAGGCGATGACTCGACGAACGGTCACGGCTCGGTGACAATCGCCCGGTAATCTGGCGAGTCACGCCGCTTCGAACGTATGGTTCGCACCGCCGTGCGACGTTCGATGCGCAAGCAACTAACGGGCAATGTCGACGCGATCGGGCAGGCGGCGCTGCGCGCCGGGTCATGCGCCGGCGCGGATGCGTTTCTTCTTGTCGGGCCATTCATGCAGCCATTCAACAATCCGTGGAATTCGCTGGAAATCGTCAAGCTCGTGCTCGGCGTGCTGACGCCGCTGTCGGTCGCATGCCTCGGCTGGCTCGTCGCGCGCCGGCTGAAGCGGCTCGAACTCGTGCAGTGGACCAACCAGCGGCTGATCGAGAAGCGCCTCGCGCTGTACGACGCGGTCGCGCCGCAGCTCAATGCGCTGCTGTGCTTCTACACGTGGATCGGTTATTGGAAAGACATCTCGCCGGACGACGTGATCCGCGCGAAGCGCGAGCTCGACCGCACGTTCCACATCTACCGCTACCTGTTCGACGACGACGTGTACGACGCGTATCACACGTATATCCACGCGCTGTTCGACATGCACACGGGCCCGGGCCGCGACGCGCGAATCCGTTCGCTGATCCACGCGCCTGACGGCGACCGCAGCGTGCACGGCTCGTATGAATGGAAGCCGGCGTGGTCCGAGCGTTTCTCGACCGCGAATGTCGTGTCAAAGGACGACGTGCTGCGGCATTACACGCAGTTGATGGAGCGGCTGCGTGTGGCGCTGGGCGCGACGCGCTGATTGCCCGGCATCGCGCGTCGCGACGATGTCGCGTGCGACCGACGGCTCACCTGCTCCGCCTCCCGGCCGATCCCCGCCCGCGCACCGACGGCCGATTCATGCGTGGCCGGGCGTGGGTGCGACTCAGGCGAAAGAGATCACGAGTTTCTTTCCGCAAGCAGCCGCATACTTGCGCAGCGTGTCGATCGATGGAGAGTGCTGGCCTGTCGCGAGCGCGCGTTCGAGCCGCGTGACGGCAGGCGCCTTCGTGCCCATGCGCTCTGCCACATCGGCCTGCGAAAGACCGGCGGCTCGCCGGGCGGCCAGCATTGCGTCGAGCAGCGCGAATTCCTCGCGGTTCAGCCGGTCGTATTCGGCGCGTACCTTCGGATCGGACAACGCGCGCTCGCGCAGTGCCTTATAGGTTGCCATATCGAATCTCCTTCAATCGGCGGCGCGCGGTTTCCAGTTCTTTTCGCGGCGTTTTCTGCGTCTTCTTCACGAAGCAGTGAAGCATGACGATCCGCCGGTCGACGGCCGCACAGTAAAACACACGGGCGATACCTTCCAGGCCCTTCAAGCGCATTTCATACAACCCGTCGCCCATCGGCCTGGTGTGAGGTTCGCCCAGATTCGGGCCGTACTGCTCCATACGGTCAGCGAGTGCGAAGAACCTGGCGGTCAGCGTCTTCGGCAACGCAAACACGCCTGCCTCGACTTGCTCGCTGAAGAAATGGATTTCATACGCGACGGTTCGCATAGTAACAAATATGTTATTTCCTTGCAAGAAGGAGCGCCGTCGTGTTTGTCATGAGGGCGGCTCGTCGAATGCACGGAAGCACCGCAGAAACGTCTGGACGTTTCTTCGGTGCTTCGTTGCTGATGTGCGAGCCAGATTGTTTGCCTGTTGCCTGAATTCGACTAGTTGTCCGAATGGATATCAGGCCTGCTCGTGTGCTTCGGGAGGCGGCGAGATCAGTTCCGTCCCGCCACCGCGAGTCGCGCCGCGAGCCCCACGAACACCGTGCCGAGCAGGTATTGCGGCAGCTTCGACGGACGGCGGCGCGCGCCGATCCGTTGGCTCAGCCGGCTCGCGGACAGAATCACCGCGCCGTTCACGACGAGCCCGATCAGGTTGAGCACCGTCGCGAGCACGAGAATCTGCACGGCGATCGAGCCGTGCCCGGGCCGCACGAACTGCGGGAACAGCGCGAGCACGAACAGCGCCATCTTCGGATTCAGCAGGTTCGTCGTCAGCCCTTGGCGAAAAATCGTCGCGGTCGAGTGGCGGCGTTGCGACGCGACGGGCGACAGCGCGGTCGCGTCCGAACGAAACGTCTTCCACGCGAGATAGAGCAGATAGGCCGCGCCGGCGAAACGCACGATGTCGTATGCGATCGGCACAGCGAGAAAGAGCTGCGACAGCCCGAGCGCGGCGGCGAGCGCATGACAGTAGGTGCCCGCCTGAATGCCGGCGAGCGTCGCGAAGCCCGCGCGCCGGCCCTGGCTCACGCTGCGGGATGCGATCAGCAGCATGTCGGGGCCCGGCGTGGCCGTCAGCGCCAGACACGCGCCGGAGAACAACGCGAGCGTGGAGAAGTCGATCATGGGAATCCTTTTTGCGTGAGCGGCGTAAAAAGGAATGCCACTTTAGGCGTGCCGCTGCAGGTGGTCAACCGTGCTCGCGCCAGGATCCGACCGACGGCCGACTTGCTTCAATCCTTTCGATAAAGCGAAAGCCGTTTTTGCCATTCGGGCATGTCGCACGGTTGCGCCAGCAACCAACAATTCTGTCGCGAATTTTCGTACGTGATCTAAATACATGCGGAATGTCTGTCTGTAGCATTCGGCGATTGAGTCACAGCCGGCAAGTGCCTTGCCGGCCAGGTCCGAATGTATTCCATGTGGGTAGATCCAATGCAAGTCGTCGACCGCCGTCGGGCCAACATCGGTAGCGTCGAAGCGACGCGCTCTCGCGACGCTGGTTCGCGTGCGATGCTGCGCGACGTCGGCGTGGTCGTGCGGGTCCGCCGCGCAATGTGCGTGGCGCTGCTCTGCGGCGGTGCCGCGAGCCTGTTCGAGCCGGTCCATGCGCAAGTGCCGGATGCGGGGCGAGCGATGCGCGATATCGAGACGCCGCGGCCGGATCTGCCGCCGGAAACCGCGCCCGAGCTGACGATCGCGCCGTCGGAAGAGGCAGCCGGGAGCGCGCCCGAGTCGGGGCCTCGCGTGCTCGTTCGCGCATTCGCGCTCGACGGCAATACCGTGTTCGGCAACGACGAGTTGCAGTCGCTCGTCGCCGATCTCGCCGGCAGCACGCTGGGTTTCGCCGACCTGCAACGCGCCGCCGCGCGCATCACTGCCTACTATCGCCGCCATGGCTACGTGCTTGCGCGCGCCTATCTGCCTCGCCAGGACATCGACGACGGCGTCGTGCGTATCGAAATCGCCGAAGGACGCTACGGCGCAATCACGATCCAGAATCATTCGCGCGTGCTCGGTGCCGCGCTGCGCCAGCCGCTCGCGGCGCTGCATCCTGGCGATGTCGTGCGCGGGTCCGGTCTCGAGCGCAGCCTGTTGCTGCTCGACGATCTGGCCGGCGTCGCCGCGCGCGGCACATTGCGTCCGGGCGATATGCCCGGCACCACGGATCTCGTCGTCGACGCCGACAAAGGGCCGTTCGCGTCCGGATCGCTCGAATTCGACAACTTCGGCGACGCAGCGCTCGGGCGCTACCGTGTCGGAGGCAGCGTCGACGTCAATTCACCGCTGCGGCTCGGCGATCGCCTGAGCCTGCGCGGGCTCGTCAGCAACGAGTTGCAGCGCTACTACCGTGCCGCCTACCAGCTACCGGTCGGGCCCGCGTCGACGCGAGTCGGCGTTGCGTATTCGTCGCTGCGCTACCGGCTCGGCGGAGCGTTCTCGGATCTCGATTACAGCGGCCGTGCGACGGTGCAGACCGCCTACGTGACGCAGCCGCTCGTGCGTGCGCGAAACCTGAGCGTCACCGCGCAGGCCCAGTACGAAAACAAGAACCTGCGCGACGACTACGGGATATTCGATATACGTCGCGACAAGAACGTTGGACTGTGGACCTTCGGCGTCAGCGGCAATAGTCAGGACGGCTGGCTGGGGGGCGGCCGCAACGGGTTCTCGGTGATGTTCGGTGTCGGGCGACTGCGCAGCAACGATCCGTTCGAAGCGGATGCGCTGAAAAAATCGATCGGCAGCTTTACGAAGCTGAATGTGAGCGCGCTGCGCGTGCAGGCGCTGGGGCGTCGGTTCGAGCTGTACACGCAATTCAGCGCGCAGTTCGCGTCGCGCAATCTCGACGAATCGGAGAAATTCAGTCTCGGCGGCCCGTACGGCGTGCGCGCCTACGCGCTCGGCACCGGCAGCGGCGACCAGGGCTGGCAGGCCAGCGCGGAGTTGCGGTATCTCGTCGCACCGGGATGGCAGGTCAGCACGTTCGTCGACGCCGGGCGCGTGCAGGCCGACAAGTTCCCGTGGACGCGTGAGCGAAACATGCAGCACATGCAGGCCGGCGGTGTCGGCGCGAGCTGGTTTGGCGCGAAGCGCCAGGTGACGCTGACGGCCGCATGGCCGCTCGGCGCGGCGTTCGGCTCGCCGACCCGCGCGCCGAGCGTATGGGTTCAGGCCGCTCAGTATTTCTGAGCGCGCATGATCGGTCCGTCCGGCAGGGCGGGTTTTATAAGGCAGATTGAAGAGGATACCAAAATGAACAAGGCCTATTCACTGGTGTGGAATGAAGCACAGGGTGGCTGGTGCGCAGTCGGGGAAACGGCGCGCCGTCGCGGCAAGTCGGGCAGTGGCAAGCGCCTGCTCGCGGCGGGCGTGTCGCTGCTGGGGCTGGCGGCGTCGTCGGGAGCATACGCGCTGCCGACGGGCGGCGAGATCATGTCGGGGCAGGCTGACATCGCGAAGTCGGCGGACAACAAGACGATGTCGATCAACCAGCACACGGACAAGCTGATCACGAACTGGCAGGACTTCAGCGTGGGCAGCGGCGAGCGGGTGTCGTTCCGGCAGCCGACGAACCAGTCGATCGCGTTGAACCGGGTGGTCGGCGCGAACGGCAGCCAGATTCACGGCCAGCTGGACGCGAACGGGCGCGTGTTCCTGGTGAACCCGAACGGCGTGATGTTCGGCGCGGGCGCGCAGGTGAACGTGGGCGGCTTGGTGGCGTCGACGCAGAACCTGTCGGACGCCGATTTCCTGGCCGGTCGCTACCGGTTCGCGGGGACGTCGGGCCAGTCGGTGGAGAACGCCGGAACGATCACGGCGGCGGACGGCGGCAGCGTCGCGCTGCTGGGTGCGCGGGTGTCGAACACGGGCGTGATCCGTGCCCAGATGGGTCGCGTGGCGTTGGGTGCGGGCAATGCGTTCAACGTGAACTTCGACGGCAACGGGCTGCTGAACCTGCAGGTTGAAGGTGGGGCGGTGGACGCGCAGGCGCACAACGGCGGGCTGCTGAAGGCGGACGGCGGGGAAGTGCTGATGACGGCGCGCGCGGCAGGCGATCTGCTGGGTTCGGTGGTCAGGAACAGCGGCACGATCGAGGCGAAGGGGCTGAGCAGCCGCGCGGGGAAGATCACGCTGGACGGCGGCGAGGTTCAGGTCGGCGGGAAGCTGGACGCGAGCGCGCAGGACGCAGCGACGGCAGGCGGCACGGTGACGACGCGCGGCGAGCGCGTGGCGGTGTCGCGCGACGTGCAGGTGGATACGCGCGCGGCGTCGGGCCGCACCGGCCTGTGGACGATCGAGGCGGCCAACGCGTCGGTTGGCGGTAACGCCGATGTGGCGATCGACGGCGAGACGCTGTCGCGCAACCTGGGCACGACGAACGTGGCGCTGACCAACACGTCGGGCGACCTGACGGTGGGCGACGCGGTGAACTGGGCGAGCGACAACGCGCTGACGCTGACGTCGCAAAAGGGCAGCGTCGACCTGAAGCAGTCGCTGGCGGCGAGCGGCGCGAACGCAGGCGTGACGGTGAACGCGGCGCAACGCATTCGCGTCGGCAACAACGTGGCGCTGACCGGCGAAAACGCGAGCCTCGCGTTGAACTCGGGCAGCGGCCATACGCTGACGGACGACGCCGTGGTCACGCTGTCGGGGCGCAATGCATCGTTCTCGGCGAACGGCGAAGCGTATCGCGTGATTCACGATCTCGCGGGGCTGCGCGCCGTCGACGGCGACATGAAGGGTCGTTACGTGCTGGGTAACGCGATCAACGGCGGCGGTGCGCAATTCCGCAGCCTCGGCGGCGATCGTGCGGCGTTCGGCGGCGTGTTCGACGGCCTGGGCAATACCATCGGCGATCTCTCGATCTCGAATCCCGACAGTGCGGTCGTCGGGTTGTTTGCGGTCAACAGAGGCCGCATCGCCAACCTCGGGCTGGAGAAAATCACGGCGCGCGGGTCGGCCGGGTACACGAGGTCGCCGGTCAGCGTCGGCGCATTGGCCGGCTACAACACGGGTGACATCACCAACGTAAAGGCGAAAGACGTCGTGGTGACCGGCTACGGCCGCGCGATCCTCGGTGGCCTGGTCGGCAGCAACCTCAGCGGACGCATCGATCGCGCATCCGTTTCGGGCCGCGTCGAAGGCGGCAAGGATGCGCTGTACGTCGGTGGTCTGGCTGGCGAAAACCGCACGTTCCTCGAGCCGAATGAGCGCGACGCTACCATCAGTAACAGCCACGCCGACGTAACGGTCATCAGCGGGGCGAGCGGCGTCATCGGGTCGGGCGGCGATACGGGCGGTCTGGTCGGGATCAACCGCGGCGTCATCACGGCGTCGACGGCAGCGGGCAGCGTCAGCGCCCTGGCCCGCGGCGCGCGCGTCGGTGGTCTCGTCGGCTTCAACGAAGGCGGGGACAAGGCGGGGCGCATCGAGGCCTCTTCGTCGACCGCGAGCGTACGAGGCGGTCATGACGCGACGGCAGGCGGCCTCGTCGGCTACAACGCCGCGTTGATCGAGGCGTCCGCCGCGACAGGTGACGTGACCGTGGCCGATAACAGCACGGCGGGCGGCCTGGTCGGGGAAAACCGCGGCAAGATCGCTGCGTCGACGGCTGGCGGCAAAGTCGTTGCGGGTGCATCGGGTGTGGTCGGCGGGCTCGCCGGCGTCAACCGTGCAACGATCGCGACGTCGACGGCAAACGGCAGCGTTCAGGCCGGCAACGCCGCGGTGGCGGGCGGGCTCGTGGGGTTGAACGAGGCCACGATCAGCGCCTCCACTGCGAACGGCAACGTCTCGACGGGCGCCGACAGCCAACTGGGCGGCCTCGTCGGCCGTAACAGGGGCGATGCCGAGATACTCGCATCGAGCGCACATGGCCGGGTGGACGGGCGTAACAACGTGAAGGCTGGCGGGCTCGTCGGCTCGAACCTCGGCAAGGTTGACGGTTCGTCGGCCGACGGCGCGGTCAAGGTCGGCGCGCAGAGCCAGGCAGGCGGTCTCGTCGGCGAAAACCACGGCACCGTGGCCGCCTCCTCGGCGGACGGCAACGTGTCGGCCGGCGATGACAGCATCGCGGGTGGTCTCGTCGGCATGAATCTCGGCAAGGTGGCGAGCGCCCGCGCAAGCGGTGCCGTGAACGTCGCCGGCAGGGGCCGTGCAGGGGGCCTGATCGGACTCAACTGGGGCAGCGTGTCGTCGTCGAGCGCGTCGGGAGACGTCGTTTCGGGCGCCGGTAGCTATGTCGGCGGCCTGGTCGGCCATAACTTCACGATTGCATCGATCGATGCGTCCGACGCCTACGGTTCGGCGAAGGGCGGCGATGGCAGTTCGGTCGGAGGCCTCGTCGGCAAGAACGACGGCAAGATCGCGGCGTCGTCGTCGTCGGGCGCGGTGTCCGGCGGGCGCAATGCACGGCTGGGCGGCGTGGCAGGCGAAAACTTCGGCAACGTCGATTATTCGAACTCGAGCAGCCTTGTTGCCTACACGGCCGGCTACGACCAGCTCTATGGCGGGCTGGCCGGCGTCAACTTCGGCCGGATGCGCGGCAATGGCGTGAGCGGAAACGCGGCGGCGGTGCCGCTCGCGGGCCGCAATTTCGGCTCAATCCGGAACTGATCGGCCCCGTTCCGGGAGGCTGGGTTCGTTGCAGTGACGCCCGCCTCCCGGGCGCGTCGCGTTGTCGCGACTTCGATCCGACGCCCGTTCGGCATAGGTGCCGGAGGGGTTCGCCGACCGGCGATGGCGGCACGTGTGCCATCGCCGGCTCGGTCTTCGTCGCAACGATGCTTTTCAAGGGTTCTTCACGTCGATCCGCGAAGAACCCTTTCCTTTGGCGGCGAGCCGGGCACGGCCGGAAAATCGCGGGGCTGTCGGTATTCTGCGCCGTCGTTACGCATCAAGGTAGCCGCGCGACCGGGCTATCCCAAAAAACTCCAGCCAATTGTGTCGCCTGAGCGGCTAACCCGCCGAACGATCTGTCAACGCAACGCAACGCAACGCGAAACGACCGACCCGGATTTACCGCGTTAAAGTTCGTTCAAGTCCGAAAGTGTTGAGTCGTTCGATTTGACGTGTACGAAATGGTTCGTACGATGCGGACACCCCGGCGGGCCTTTGGCATGATCGGAACTCCCCTTTTTCCGAGTGTTTCCCGTGACGATCACGGATGTCGGAACAGCGCTGTTCCGGCTGCGTTCGCGATCGTCGCCGCGCGCCATGTCGCAGAGCCCGCTTCAATCCCTTCGTCGTTACCAGAGCATTTCGGTGTTCGGTGGCGGTATCGTCGTCACCATCCTTGTCCTGATCGCTTGCGGTCTCGGGATGGCATCGATCGTCTCGGGCTATGTCGAGGGGCAGCGGCGCAACTACCTGAACGGCCTGGAGCAGACGCTGAACGAAATCCAGGTAAGCGAAACCTCGTTCCGCAACGGCGTCGCGAATGCGCAATTGATCTGGCAGGAGGCCGATGACGCGCCCGCGGCGGTTGTCGACGAATTCTTCCTCAACGACCAGCGCGTCGCGACCCGTCCGCATCCGTCGCTTGTCGTCGGCGTGCCTGCGCGTAACAGCGATCGGGCTGAAGTCGCGCGCTATCTGTCGCTGTCGGTCCTGTTGGCACGCATCTGCGCGGCCAGTTCGCTCAATCGCGGCCGCACGCTGGAGGGTTACCACTACAGCACGCGCACGGGCTTGTTCGCGCTGATACCTCATCGGGATCGTGACGATCCGGCGCTGGTTTCGCCGGAAAGCCGCGCACGTGTGCTGGATGCGCTGCGCGTCGATTTCGAGCGCCCGTATCCGGACATCGTCGATGCCCGCCCGCACGTGCGCTGGCTGCCGCCGTTCATCGATCCCGTATCGGGGCAATCGCGCATCCGGCTCGCGGCCGAGGCGCGCGACAACGGCAAGCCGTTCGCGGTGCTCGTCACCGAATATCCGACCGATTACCTGCTGTCCTGGCTCGCCGACTATCGCCCCGAAGGCATGTTCTACATCACGACGGCCGATGGCCAGCTCGTCACGATGGATCCCACGGCGGGCGAAACCGGCCGCGTGGAAAGCCTGCTGAAGCTGAACCCGTGGCGGGGCGGCGCGTCGTCGTCGAGCGCGCCGGTGTTCCGGGACGGCTTCCTGCTGTTTCACGGCAAGCTCGAATCGACGGGCTGGACGCTTGCCTATGCGCTGTCGTGGACCGACATCGCGGCCGGCGTCGCGCGCTCGGCCGGTACGCTCGGCGCCGCGACGCTACTCGCGCTCATGGTCATGTGGGGTTTGCTGCTGCGCTTTCATCGGCGAGAGTTCGTGCCGCTCTACGCGCACTCGCAACGCGTGTTCGACAGCGAAGCGCTGTGCCGCAGCGTGATCGAGATGGCACCGATCGGGCTTGGGCTGATCGCGCGCGACGACGGGCGTTTCATGCTGGTGAGCCCGGCGCTGACGGACATGGTCGAGCGCATGGGCGGCGACTATCACGCGCTGTCGAGCCAGGTGGTCGACGCCTGGCAGGCGTGCGGCGATGAGGGCGGCGTGCAGCACGACGACCTGCTGCTGGGCGAAGTGCAAGCCACGCGGCAGCATCTCGAATTCATTGCGTGCGGCGCACGCTATCAGGGCACGGACGTGCTGATCGCCGCGGTTGCCGATGTGACCGCCAAGCGGCAGCTCGTGCAGCAGCTGGAAGAGGCCGTGCGCGCCGCCGATTCGGCCAATGCGGCGAAATCGTCGTTCCTCACGGCGATGAGCCACGAGATCCGCACGCCGCTCAACGTGATCCTCGGCAACCTGGAACTGCTCGAGCGCTCGGCGCTCGACGCGGTCCAGCACGATCGCGTGCACACGCTGCGGGCATCGGCGACAAGCCTGCTCGCGCTCGTCGGCGACATTCTCGATTTCTCGAAGATCGAGGCCGGCGCGATGTCGGTCGAATCGATCGAGTTCGACGTGATCGAGACGGTCGAGCGCGAGCTGAACGCGTTCGCGACGATCGCGAAGGCGAAGGGCTTGCAGCTGTTCTGCGAAATCCATGCGTGCAGCACGCAGCAAATGCGTGGCGATCCGACGCGGCTCGCGCAGGTGCTCCGCAATCTGGTGAACAACGCGCTCAAATTTACCGATGCGGGCCGCGTGACCGTGCGCGTTGCTGTCCTCGCCGGGCGGCACGACGTACCCGAACTGTCGATCGAGGTCGAGGATACCGGCATCGGCATCGCCGCCGAACATCGGTACAAGTTGTTCAAGGCATTTTCGCAGGTCGACACGTCGATCACGCGACGTTACGGCGGCACCGGCCTCGGGCTTGCGCTGTGCAGCCGGCTTGTCGCGGCGATGGGCGGCAGCATCGCGGTGGAGAGCAAGCCGGGCGTCGGCAGCCGTTTCAAGGTGCTTCTGCCGCTCGGCATGGACATCGTCGCGCTCGACCGGCCGCGCGCGGCTCGCGCACACGCGCTGGCGCTGATTGCCGCGCATCCCGAATGGTGCGATTTTGCATTGCCGCATCTACATGCATGGGAATTCGACGTCAGCGTGTACGACAGCCCGTCGAGTCTGCCGGCCGGCATGGCACGACGCGGCGCGGTCGTGCTGTTCGGCGATTCGGACACGTGGTCGCGAGCGGATCTGAACAGCCTGAGCGATTGCGCACCGCTGATACTCGCGATACCCGACGGCCCGCTCGAACCGTATCGCGCGGGCGACACGGTCCGCGTGTCGAGTTACTCGCTCCGCGGCTTGCGCGCCGCGTTGGCGCTCGGCGGCCAGATGGGCGATGACCGCGGGATCGATGCCGTGTCGGGCGACGGCCCGCTGCGTGACGATTCGCATGCTCGCGATTCGGTGACGGCCGCGCCGTCGCGCGACGCGGCCGCGCACGGCAGTCGCGCATTGCGCGTGCTCGTCGCAGACGACGAAACCATCAACGGCTCGATTTTCAGCGAGCAACTATACGCACTCGGCTGCACGGCAGCCGAGGTCGGATCGGGGCGTGCGGCGCTCGAATCGCTGGCCAGCGACGACTGGGACGTGCTGCTGATCGGCGGGGATCTGCCCGACATGCGCGCGCACCAACTGGCCGAGGCGGCACGCGGCGTCGATGCCGCGTGCGACGTACTTGTCGTGACGTCACATTTGACGCCCGAAGGCATGCGCCGCTGCACGACGGCCGGTGTCCGGCGCGTATTGACAAAGCCCGTGACACTCCAGCACTTGCGCGGCGCGCTTGCGCATGCATGGCAGCGACGGGCCGCGACGTCGGCGCAGGACGCATGCGTGGCCGCTTGCCCGGCGGGCCAAACCCATCATGAAACAGCATTGCATGACAAGTAACCTACAGCATCGAACGTATCAACGAGTATTCGAGATAACAACAACGGCAGGGTGCCGACGCACGTCGCGCGGCAGATTTCAAATCAATACTGGAGGGGAACATCGTGCGTCATGTAGGGAAGATATTCGCACTGTTGCTCGATTTCGCCGCACTTTCTGAGAAGTCTCGTCGGGAATTCCTGACGATGATGAACGAGTTCTTGCTCATGTCGCCGGTTCAGAGGCGGCGTACGCTTATCGAGTGGAAACATAGGGTGGATGGCAACTCGCATGACCTGCCCGGCGATTCGAACCGCCAATAGCGCTCCGGGTTGCAGCACGGCCGCGCTGCGCGAGAGCGCGGCCGGCATCCCGTAACGGCGCCAAGCGGTCGTGCGCTTCGGCAAATCTGCGCGGCGCGGTCGCGCGGACACGTCGTGCGCGTCGCGCGCGCTGACGCCGGCGCACACCGTCTGCCGCGTGGCCAGCGCCGATTGAAGGGCAAACCGGGATTTATCTTAAAATTGAGGCACTATTTGTCCGGTGCGCCGAATACGGCCAGCCATCGACACGATGGCGCGAGCATGCTCCCCGTTGCGGCGGGGGACCGGATGCGTGACTGAAAAGCCTCGGGGAAACAGGAACATGGACGAATTTTTTGTGCGCGTGATGGTAGCCGACGATCATCCGGCGTCCGCGCTCGGCATGTCGCAGGCGCTGCAAGGCAACAGCACGATCAAGCTCGTGGGCACCGTTTCGAACTCGACGGACCTGGTCGCGGCGCTCGACGCGCAGCAGAGCGACGTGCTCGTGCTCGACTATGTGATGCCGGGCGGCAAGTACGGCGACGGGCTCGTGCTGCTGTCGTTCCTGCAGCGCCGTTATCCGGCGCTGCATATCGTGACGATCACGATGATCGACAATCCGAGCGTGCTGCGCGCGATCCACAAGCAGGGCGTGAGTTGCATCCTCAGCAAGTCGGACGCGATCTCGCACCTGATCGGCGCCGTGCATGCCGCGTACGTCGGTGCGAACTACATGTCGCCATTCATCAAACAGACGCTGCAGGACGTCGAATCCGAGCCCGCCACTCGCGCGCTGACGACGCGCGAGATCGAGGTTGTCCGATTGTTCGGCGCCGGCTACACGGTGGGCGAGATCGCCGCGCAGCTCCATCGCAGCAAGCAGACCATCAGTTCGCAGAAGTCGAGCGCGATGAAGAAACTCGGGATCGTTCGCGACGCGGATCTGATCCGCTATAACGATGAGCAAAAGCTCGCGGGCGCGTCCGACGGCGATGCGTTGCCGACATGACGATCGCGGGGGCTGGCTGCCGCTCCGGATCGGCTTCGGGCCAGATGCCGCCGAAGTGACGCATTGCGCGTGGGCCGACGCCCGCGGCGCGACGCGGTTACTCTGCTTTTCAGGACGCCGATGCGCCGGTATCGGCGAATGATGCGGTATTCCCCGCCGCGAGCGACGAGATCGATAGAACATGCCTGCAAAGCTGAAAAGACTTGTATCTCACGCCGCCGTTGCGGTGCGCAAGCCATTCGATCCGGGGCGCGTCCGGCGGCAGCAGCAGTTCCTGCTGTACGCAAGCGGAGCGGCGATCTCGGTGTTCATTCTGGTGTGCGCGGCACTCGTTCTGCTGCTCGACGTCCAGGAGTCCCTCGAGCGTTTTCGTGTCGAGTTCATGGAGCGCAAGGCCGGGCTCGTGGCCGAACTGGAGGTCATGAAGGCATTGCAGAATCGCTATGTCGGCGACATGGAACTGCATTGGGCGAGCGTCGCCGAAAATTCGCCGGGCCTGCCTGGGCCACTCGAGGGCAAACGCGGCAGGCAGATATTCGTCGGGCAAACTGGGCGAGTGGCGATCGCCGCATTCGCCGACATCCCGTCGACGGATGCGTCGAACACTCATTTGCCCTACCTCGCGCGTTTTTTGGAACCGGTCGAAGTGACCGGCGTCCTGCCGCCGCCACAACCAGCCGATCCGGGGTTGTCCGCCTATCTGATCGATCCGAACGGCGATTTTCTCATTGCGACGGGGTACCCGCTGGCAAAGCAAGCACTCGCGCTGCCGGCCGGTTTCGACATTAAGGCACTGATCAGGCAACTGCAGCCGAAGGACGACGGCGAGTCCGTGCCGGCGACGCTCGCCACCGCTCCCGGCAGCGACGCGATCGTGCTTGATCGGCGATTCGATCCGGTGCTCGGGCGCTCCTTGCTGCGGCTCGTGAAAGGCGTGCATGGCGCGCACGGCGGGCTGGTCGCCTCGTTCGTCATCAACAGCCGGCCGCAGATCGACGAGATGCTGCGCTCGCCGGAAGCCGGCAAGGATTATGCGCTCATCGATTCCGCGGGCAATCTCCTGATCGGCCGGCAACCCGCCAGCACGATGGTGGCCCGCGCGCTCGAACTTGCCCGCCAGGAGCGTGACTGGAAAACGGCCGCACATCGCGTCGGCGTGAACTTCCTCATCAGCGACCGGATACCGGAGTCGGACGAGGTCGTGATGGCGACCTTCTCATGGCGCAGCGTGCTGAGCGACATCGCGCTGCGCGTGGGCCTGACGATCGGGTGCGGACTGTTCGCGATCGCGCTGCTATGGATGGCAATCGTGACGTTCGACAGGCGGGCGCTGCGCCCGGCGAATCGGCGGGTGATTCGCCTGATCGAAAGCGAGGCGCTCAACCGGACGCTGATCCGCACGGCGCCGGCCGGGCTCGTGCTACTGTCGTTCGTCGACGGCGAAGCGATCATGCGCAACGACGCGCTGATCGCGTACGAGCGGGACGTGTCGGGCGAGCCGCTCGGCAAGCGCTTGTGGCGCGCGTACCGGGACGGCGCGCCAGCCGGCAACGCGCGTGGGCGCGTCACGCGAGAGCTGGCCGTCGAGCGCTCGGGATCCGGCACCGTCTATCTCGATGCGCACATCGTGCGCACCCGGTATCGCGGGATCGAAGTGCTGCTGTGCACGCTGCTCGACATCACGGGCCGCAAGCAGGCGGAGGAGAAGCTGCGCGAGGCGAGCGAAGCCGCCGAGCTCGCGAACAAGGCGAAGTCGACGTTTCTCGCGACGATGAGCCACGAGATCCGCACGCCGCTCAACGCGATCATCGGCAACCTGGAGCTGATGGAGCGCGCACAGATGGCGGCGCCGATGCGGCGCCGGCTCGGGACGATCATGTCGTCGTCCGATGCGCTGCTGCGCGTGATCAACGACGTGCTCGACCTGTCGAAGGCCGAGTCGAACCAGATGGTGCTGGAAAGCATTCCGTTCGACCTGCGTCGTGTCGTGAACGACGTGGCCGCGATCTTCCGCCCGCTCGCGGATGCGAAAAACCTTGCGCTGACGTGCCGCATCGCGCCGGATCTCGCCAACGGTTACGTGGGCGATTCGACCCGGCTGCGGCAACTGGTCTCGAACCTCGTCAGCAATGCGATCAAGTTTACGAAGCGCGGTGGCGTGACGATCGACGTGCGGCTTGCAAAGGCGGGCCCGGCCGGGCGTTGCGTCGAAATCGCAGTCAGCGATACGGGTATCGGCATTCCTGAAGACAGCCTGCCGACCCTGTTCGACGTCTATGTCCAGACCGATGCGTCGATCTACCGGCGCTTCGGCGGCACGGGGCTCGGGCTGCCGCTGTGCCGGCGCATCGTGACGCTGATGCGCGGCGAGCTGAGCGTCGATAGCCATCTTGGCGAAGGCACGGTTTTCGTGGCTGCGTTGCCGCTGCCCGAAGCGCCGTCCGGCTGGCGACACGAAGCGCCGGAACCCGGAACATTCGCGGATACCGCGCGCGGGTACGAAGCAGACGCGGAATCCGAAGCGGGGGCAGAGGCGGGCGCGGAGGCCGACGATGACGAACCGCTGCGCGTGCTCGTTGCCGAGGATCATCCGGCAAGCCGTGCATTGCTGCGCGACCAGCTCGACGCGCTGCGCTACGACGCGACGATCGTATCCAACGGCATCGAGGCGATGCGCGCGTTCTTCGAGCGGCCGTACGACGTCGTGCTGACCGATCTGGGCATGCCGGAACTCGACGGCTTCGCGCTCGCGAACTTCTTGCGCGAGCAGGGTGCCCGCGTGCCCGTGATCGCGATGACGGCGCACGCGACCGACGAGGATCGCCGGCGCTGCGAACAGGTCGGCGTGGCGGAGGTCGTGCTCAAGCCGCTGTCGATCGAGACGCTCGACGCGGCGTTGCGGCGGCATGCGGGGCGCGACGCGGCATTGCCCGCACCGGCGCACGGGCGAGTGCCGGTCGCGCCCGCGATGACCGACGAGGTGCGGCGTACGCTGCACGACGCGACGCTGCATTCGCTCGCGGCGATCGGCGACGCGCTCGCGAGCGGCGACGCCGATACGCTTCGCATCGAGCTGCATTCGATGCGCGGCGGCTTCGCGCTGGCGGGCGACGTCGATGCGCGCGATGCATGTGCACGCGCGGAGCGGGCGATGAACGACGGAGGCCAGGACGAAGTCGGGCGTGTTTGGCCCGACGTTCAGGCTGCAATCGAGCAAGCAATCGGCCGCTTGCGCCGGCCCGGCCCGAATGAAGGCGTCGCTACTGATACGAAAACGTAATCGTGCTGAGTGCACTCACGGAGCCCGGCTTGATCGTTTCCGCGACCTTGACGTATCTGGCCTCGAACGGCACTGAAATCTGGGTGTTGGCGGTGGAAGATTTGCCGACCATCCACTGATTCGTATTTCCCTTGGCAGACGAATCCGGCCCGAAGCTCAACGGGGTGCTCTCGCCTTTTTTTAGGATTTGAATCCCGACACCGGCCGCCGTCGAACTGGGCGCAAGGCTCAGGGCGCTGCCCGTATTCGCGGGATTTGTCGCATCGGTCAATGTTGCGTGAACACTGACGTTCGCATCGCAGTTCAGGCCGACAGAGAACGGCGCCGACCGGGCGGATGCCACGTCACCGGGCGCCTTGAGGCTTGCCGCTACCAAGGTTGGCAGCGTGACCGAATTGGTTGCGCCGGATGTGACTTTGCACGCCCTTGCCGTCACATTCGTGGTCAGCGAGGACATGTAATTCGATCCGCTACTTCCTGGAAGAAGCGCACCTTGGTACTTCAGCCTGTAGTTGAAAAGCCTGGTCGAATTAGAGGTGTAAGTTCCCGTCACGAGCGGACCGGCAGAGACAAGCGTCACCGATGCGTAAATACCACCTCTATCCCGTGTAGAAACCGGGATGGAAAGTTCGCCGTCTACAAGTGGTGCCGCAGGGGGATCGCTAAACCCGTTAGATCGTACTTCAACTACAAAGCCGATCCCGGGTATACCGGTTTCGAAAACTGCAGCGGCTTTTCCCGTGCTCGTTTTGTACGTTACATTCGGAATAACCTTTGCGATCGGGGTTAAGACATATTCGTCATACTGACATACCCCCCCAACATCAGCGTTGATACTGGCAGCACTCGCGCCATCGGTGGTCGAGTTCGGAAATTTCCCCCCCAAAGGAATTTCGTCCTGGGTCACGCTGACTTTCCCTGGGAGAGTGGGCGTGGTCAACTTGCCAGTGCCCCACAATTCGCAAACAGAAAGCGCGGATTCAGAAAATGCAATCGAGCACAGCGCCAGGCATTGCATCGTGATTCGCATTACGGAGCGATTCGACGCGCGTAGCGCGCCCGCGTGCAGGTCCGCATTTCTCGCCGCATTCATCCATTTCATAATATCTGTCCCGTTAGACCGAAAACGATTTCGAAACTTTCGCAGGCTTTGCCGTCAGCGACGTTCGAGCGCTTGCGCAGTGAAGATTGCGCAACGTCACCGACGCGCCGATGCCACGCGATTCGACACGGCCGGCGCATAGCTGGCGACCTCGCTCGCCACGCACGGCAGTTCAAGGCTCTGGGGCGGCTGGTAGGTCCCGGTGCGCTTGCGTACCGGCAGCGAATACGACAGCGCGCACACCGACTTGCCGTGACCCGCTTCCCACTGCATCTTCAGTTCACCCTGATCCACGAGCCCGCGCGCGAGCAGCTTGCCGCCCTGGCCGACCGTGCCGATGTCCTTGCCGTCCGCATCGGTCACGGTCGCGCCGAACGGTACCGGCGAGCCGTCGGCCTGCCGCGCGCGAATGATCGCGGAGCGTCCGTATGCCGTCTTGAACTTCAGCATCGGCACCGCGCCCGCCAGCGGCGCGATGCGCTGGCTCGTTTCCTTCAGTTCGACATCGGTCGACAGCCCCTTCGGATCGATGCCGATGTCGTTCATCGCAAACGGCGTCAGGTACGGCACGACCGCATAGCCGCGCCGGTCGATTCGCACGCCCGACGTATTGGTCACGCGCGCGCCTTCGGCATTCGGCGCCTCGATGATCGCGAAGGTCTCCGATAGCGGCTGCGACAGCGTGATGCCGCCGCGATGCGCGACGATCGCGCCGCGCGCGCTGGCCGAGAACTGCTGATAGTCGGCGGCTGCGCTGACGCTGCCGCTCAGTTCAGCGACCGGGCCGCGGTACTGGATGCTCGCGCCGCCGTTGGTCTGCGACGTGCCCGACGAATTGCCGTGGTTCACGTTCACGCCGTACGACAGGTTGTTGTCGACGCCGAGCGCGCCCGACAGGCTCGTTTGCGCCTGTGTCGAGCCGCGGGTGTCGCGGCTGAAGCTGGTCGCGAGCGTCATGGGCCGCGCCTTGCCGAGCGGAATCGACAGGTTTGCGTAGTACATCGTGCTCGACCGGCCCCATGCGTCGCGCTGGCGCGTTGCCGACACGCTATACGCGACGTTGCGGAACGTGTTGTTGTAGCCGACCGTGAAGTTGACGTCCGACCCGCTGCGGTTCCAGTAGGTCGACGCCGATGCGGTTGCGTTCAGGCTGCCGCCACGGGCGCCGAGCGACTGGCTCACCGTCAGCGACGCGCGGTTGCGCTGCCGGGACACGCTGGTCGATCCCACACCGAGTTTCGTCTGGTCGCGCGCGAGCATCGCGTCGTTCAGCGCGAAGAAGCCGTTCGTCGAATAGCGATACGCGGCGATTGCGACGTTCGTGCCGGTCGCCGCGACGGCCTTGGCGTAGCTGATCCGGAAGCTCTGCCCCGAATAGCGGCGCTCGCCCGGAATCGACGTCGTCGCATGCGTGACGTCCACGCCGACCGCGCCCAGCGACGTGTTCAGCACCGCGCCTGCCATCGCGGACAGATAGCCTTGCGCGAACGTCACGCCGCTATAGCCAGTCAGCAGGTTCGTGACGCCACGCTGCCAGGTCGCCTGCGCGAAGTACGGCGTGGTGTTAGGCAGGTTGCGTACGACGCCCGTCGTGAAGCTGTAGCGATTCTGGCCCGGGCGCAGCGACAGTGGCACCGCCGCGTACGGCACGGAAAACGAATGCACGGAACCGTCGGCTTCCGTCACGCTGACCTTCAGGTCGCCGCCGTAACCGGTCGGATACAGGTCGTCGATCACGAACGTGCCCGGCGCGACGGTCGTCTCGTACAGCGTCGCGCCGTTCTGCGTGACCGTGACCTTCGCGTGGGTGTTTGCGACGCCGCGTACGACCGGCGCATAGCCGCGCTGCGATTCAGGCAGCATGCGGTCGTCGGTGTACAGGCGCACACCTCGGAACGACGTCGAGTCGAACAGATCGCCGGACGTGTACGCGTCGCCGACGATCAACTGCGACGACCACGCGGTCAGGTCGCGCTGCAGGTAAGTCGAGACGTTCTCGTACTTCCTGCGGCCGCGATCGTCCCAACTGAACGAGCCGTTATGACGGAAGTGCCAGCGTCCGACGTTGATGCCGCCGTCGACGCCGACATAGCCCTGCGTGCTTTCTCCCTGGCCGCCGGTACGCGAGTGATACACGCTCGCGTTGTAGCCGAGCATCCCGACCGGGACGCCCTCGCTCCACTGGTCGGGGCTCACGTAGCCGCGTGCCTGCCGCCGCATCGAGATTTGCGGGATGCTCAGATCCAGCCGCTGCTCGTTGAAGTCGTAGCTGACCGACGCTTCCTGAATGGCCTGACCGATACGCAGGCACGCGCCGTCCTCGTCAAGCGTTGCGCGCACGTCCTGCGGCAGCTTCGACAAATCGACACCGATCAGCTCGAACTGCGCCTTGTCGAAGCACGGCTGCGCATCGACCGTGTTCGGCGCGCTCTTGAACTGCAATTCGACGCGGCCGGCCCAGTTGCCGTCGACATAGACGTCGGGTTTGTACAGGCCGGCCCGCACGACGTTGCGACGCCCGTAGCGCGACACGTCGATCGCGCCTTTGCCGTTGTTCAGGAAGCCGCCTTCGAACTCGACCTGCGCGAAATCCGTCTGCGCGACCTGCAGTTCGCCGGCATCGGCCTGTGCCGCATGCGCGTGCGTCTGCCAACCCGCGATGATCGTGAGAAGCAGCGCGCAGACCGGCTTCAGTTTCGGTTCTGTCTCCGCCTGCATGCTCGGTTGCCGCTTCTCCGTCATTTGATCTTTCCCGTCAGTATTGAGTTGAGTGTTCACCTCGGATCGAATGGCCTGGCTGAATCGGCCGTGCGCGCATCACCTCATCGGGACACGGGAGCCTCGTTGGATCGGTTGCCGCCCCAGTCGTCGAAGCTGCTGTACACGACCGTTCCGCCGGTTGCATCCGCGTTCGTCGAACCCTTGACCGGGAACGAAGCGGTTTCGCCCGGGCGCACATAGCCCACGCCGGCGTCCAGCGTCTTGCCGTTCGCATGGAGTGCGATGCCGCCGAGGTTGACGACGTATGGCGTCGGATTGGTTGCCTTCAGAACCAGCCGGTTGTCGGGATCGGCTGCGATCTTCCAGGTGAGCTGACGTGGCGCGTCGGCTGGATTTCCCGGCAGCCCTTCGGGCCGGTACATCAGCTTCACGCGTGTGCGAAATGCGATCATCAGGCGATTTCTATCGTCGTCGGCCGCCGCTTTCGGCGGGACGTCGAGCACGTTCAGCCAGAACAGCGACTCCTTGTCGGCCGGCAGCGCTTCGCCCGAATAAAGGATCCGGAGGGTCTGCCCTTTGCCGCCCTCGAGCCGGAAGATCGTCGGCGTGATCACGAACGGCACGTCGATTTGATCCGGTGCGGCACGCTCGTCGCCCTTGTCGATCCACGTCTGGACCAGGGCCGGTGCCTTGCCGTCGTTGGACAGTTGCACCGTGACCTCCTTGTCGGCACCCGGAAATACGACCCGTGTGCCGGAAAGCGTCACGCTCGCCTGTGCGCTCACGCAGGACAGGGCGGCCATCAGCAGCGCGAGCAAGCGATAGGGGGCGGCAAGCTTCATCATCATCCTCCTTGTGTTATGTAGTCCAAATAAATTAATCAGGAAATCGAGAGAACCGTCCGGCGAGCCAGCCTCATCCGGAGGCCGGCTCTGTCACTCAACCAACCGATTGTTCAGGGATAGATCAGCGAGTAGGTGACGTGCGAATTCGCGGTCCCGCCGGTCACGTCGCCGGTTGCGTAGTACTCGGCCGAATACTGCAGCGTCGCGGTGCCGGCCGTCGTGTCGATATTGACGACCTGCGAGTTCTGCGCCGAGGATTCTGCGCCGACCTTGATCGCCTCATACTTGTCGTTCAGGATGCTGATTTCGACGTTTTTCGCTGAGTCATCACCCGTCAGCATCAGACGGCCAGTCGCGAGGTTCACGGTCGCGCCCGGCTCGAACGCCACCGCCACCTTGTTGACCGGCGCCGGAATCGTCGTGCCGCCCTCTTCCTTGTCCGTCGTGCAGCCCGTCAGCGTGAGTTTGAACGGCGTACGACCCGCAGTCTTGCCTGCCCCGGTGAGGATGTTGGTCGATGCCGTCGGCAGCGCGACCTTCAGATCGTTGACACCCTCGTTGATCTTGCAGGTCGACGCGACGACCGAGCCCGTGAAATTGATCTGGCCGTCCGCCGCATGCGCTGCCGAAGTTGCCGCGAGGCCGGCTGCGACCACGAACAGGGAAAGTGCGGAAGTGCTTTTCGCGATTTTCATTGATTGAGTTCCAAACGATGGTTTAAAGGTGATGAAAGCGCGCATGAGATCCGTCTTGCGGAGGGGGGATGAGGTGAATCTCAATGTTTGCATTTCGATACGTATTTTCCTGATGCGAGACAAGACGGGAAATCGGACGACGCTTAAAGCGAAGCCTTAATTAATCGTACAAGTACTAAAGTTATGAATTGCGATGGGAATCGTCAGGTGGACTGCATGAATTGTTAAATCCGGGATGCGAGGCCGGGCGCGCTTTCGAGCGCGTGGCTCGTCCCGGCAGATCCTGTTCCCTGTACGAGCGACGGGTCGGCATCGGATTACGATCGGAAGATGGGTATCGGCCGGATGCGAAGGTAGCTAATGAGATTTCGGACAGGGATCCGTGGTTGCGTTGCCGGTTTGTCGGCATCGCCCGAGCGCATGACGTTGCGGTTAGGCGCAGCGACCATCGGCCTGTTGGATCGCGTGTATCGCATGGCGGCATACTTCAAGGTGATTGAATGCGGCCTGATAAATGCGACGCATCTGAGTCAACTCGGCTCAACGGGATTCAATTTCGTCAACCGGGGAGACGATTTGAATGGGACGTGTATTAAGTGGGTCTGTCGCCCCTTGAGACATGGAAAGCTGCGAGGCGGCGTTTTCCGGATTTGCGCGGCACGAAATGCCGGACGCAGATCGCGCTGGCGATCGGAGCGTTGCTCGGCGAAGCACGCCGGCATGGTAGTAGCCGATGCCCGCGGAGGTCGTGCTCAAGCCACTGTCGATCGAGACGCTCGATGCGACGTTGCGGCGGCATGCGGGACGCGACGTGGCATTCGCTCGCGGCGAGCGGCGACGCCGATACGCTTCGAATCGAACCGCATTCGATGCGCGGCGGCTTTGCGCTCCGGGGACGCATGTGCGCATGCCGAGCGGATCGTGGCCGAGGGCGGCGTGGATGGTTCGCACCGGCGTGGCCGGCTTGCCGGGCAGTCATCGAACGCTCGCTTGCCCGGCTGACCGGAAGTAATCGTGGCTTCGGAACGCCATAGGGCCGGCGTTCGACCGGATGCGATTGTGAACTCCTGCAATCACGCGATGAAATGCGTCCGGAAATGGTCCCGATCACGAATGATCGACTGTGGCCGCCATGGTGTTCGCCATCAATGGACAGGACCGGACGATCGTCATGCGGATTGACGCGACGTCGGTCAGGAATCGATCTTCCGTCGAGCCGTTGAGACCCGGCACAATCATGTGTCGAGTGCGAATGCTATGCGGTGAGACGGCTGGCTCCGGTCGCCGGTTCCGGCGTCGCGCAGGAAGAACCAAGAAGGGGAATGCCGGTGCAATGCGGCATTCCTCGCTTGGATATTGCGGTTACTGATAGCTCATCGTGAAGGTGGCGACGGCATCCGCCGTACCTGCTTTGAGCGTGTCCGAGGTTCGGACATAGCGTGCGCTAAGCGGGATATTGACGGTTTGATTGCCTGCTTCGGTCGCGAACCATTGATTCGGGTTGCCGGTCTCGCTGGAATCGGGCCCATATTGGACCGGTGTCGTCCCGTTCATGATCCGGATACCGACACCTTTTGCCGTCGAAGCGTTCGTCAGCGTGAGCACGTCGCTCCGGTTGCCGGGGTTGGTTGCGTCCGTCAGCGTGATATACATCCGGGTCTTGGCGTCGCTCGTGCCGCCAGAGCACTGCAAGCCAATATTGACCGGTTGTTCGGGTGCCGTCGCCGTGCCGTTCAGGTTGACCTCGCCAAACTGAACCTTGATCGACTTTGTCGTCACGCTGCAGGTCGGTACGGTCGGCTTGAGTTCGATCGATCCGTTGATCCTGAAGGATTGATACTGGAAAGTCCTGTTTTTGAGCCAAGCGCCGGCCACTTCTCCAGTCATCTTGCCGCCGGCCGTGATGCGGCCGGTCTTGACCACTTCAATGACAATGGCATAAGGAAACCAACTTGAGCCCTTGGAGGTAGTATTGTATAGATGCGGCCACCATGACGAGAGCGTCGCGTGTCGCATTCTGACGCCGATGCCGGCGACACCGGTTGGCCAAGTGGAATATTGGCCCACTGGCTCCAGTCGCCCAGTAATTTCATTTTCGACGGAGTCGGAGCAGGAGACCGCTCCGAGGCCGTTCGCTGTCGTCTGGAGTTGTCTCGAGAAGAGCACGGTACCGTCTGGCACATTGGGGTCGAAGGTGGGTGCATTGAAAGACGGGATCGTGAGGACCGCGGGACTCTGACCGTTGTTCGCTGTCGGGTAGGAGTTCTGCGTGACGGTGCAAGAAAACTGCGCCAGCGCGGTACCGCATACGAATGGCAACATGCTTGCCAGTCCAATAAGCAAACTCTTCGGGTTCATGTCGGATCGAATGTCGTTAAGTTAATCGGGCCGCGATCGGGGCGGCGCATTGTGTTTTCCCGATGTGCATCAGGCGAATGTCTGGAGCCGGATCGGGTAAAACGTCAGCGATTGCCCATACGGCAGCTCATCGCAACGCGCTCGTACATGAGCGCCTTGTTCCGCTGGGGTAAAACGTAGCCGCCTTCACACGTGCCTTCACTCCAGCGAATCGACAGACGCCCCTGATCTTTCACGCCGAACACGAGCACGCGCGATGCGTTGTCGACCATGCCGAGTACCTTGTCGTCCTCGTCGTAAGCCGTCGCCCCGAGGGGCACCTTCTTGCCGTCGGTCGTCGTTACGTCGAACTGGATGCGGCGGCCCGTTTCCGCGGCAAAGCGCGTCTTCACGATCGCGCCGCGCGTCGGCACGATCGTTTTCGCGTTCTCGGTGATCTCGGTGTCGTTGCCGAGGCTTTCCGTGTCGATGTTGAGCCAGTTGTACCGGTACGGCTGCGCATAGGGCAACACTGCGTAGCCGCGACGATCGGTGCTGACCGCCGTCGACGAATCGAAGCGCGCGCCCTTCACGCCGGGCACCTCGACGATCGCGAACGTTTCGCCGACCGGCTGGCCGAGCGTGATGCCGCCGCGGTGCGCGACGATCGACCCGGTTGCACCGACGTCGACGTGCTTGCCGTGACCGGACTGGCTGTAGTTCGACGTCAGCTTCGCCATCGGCGTATCCCAGCCGAGGCCCACGGCGCCGGAGCCGCCGTTGTCCTTCTGGTACTCGCCCTGCACCGAATAGTTGACCGTGTTCCGGTCGTTCAGGAAGCCCGATACGCCTGCCTGAACGCGCACGTCGCCGCGCGTCGACGCCGTGACGTTCGAATAGGCGCGATGCGCGCGCGCGCTGCTGCCGAACGGAATGCTGACCGTCGCGGAGATCTGGTTGTCGATCCGCCCGAACGGCCCCGTCTCCTCGGTGCGCGCGAGCGCGACGCTGTAGCTGATGTTCTTCAGCGAGCCGCTGTAGCCGAGCTGGATGTTGCGGCTCGTGCCGCCGCGGTTCCAGTAACTCGTCTCGCCGATGCTCGCGTAGACCGACCCGTTGCGGCCGAGCGACTGGTTGATGTTCAGATCGATGCGGCTCTTCTGGCGCCGCATCCCGTCGCCTTGCCGGCTGCTCGTATCGTCGACGTGCTGGCTCAGCGTGCGGAAGCCGTCGGTCGAATACCGATAACCGACCATCGTGAACGTGGTGTCGGTGGCCGCAAGCGTCTTCGAGTACAGGAACCGGAAGCTCTGCCCGTTCGCCTTGCGGCCGGGCACGTTCGACAGGCTATGCGTGACGTCGAACGAAATGCCGCCGAGCCGCGAGTTGAAGCCGACGCCGAGCGCGATCGCGGCATAGTTCTGCGCGCCGATCAGGCCGCCGTAGCCGGTGAAGTTGTCGGACAGGCCATACACCACCGTGCCCTGCGCGAATTTCGGGCGGACCTCGCCAATCCCGTGATACTGGCCCGCGGAAAACGAATAACGAATCGAGCCGCGCCGGATCATCACCGGCAGGAACGAATAGGGCTGCGTATAGCGCCGGACGCTACCATCGGATTCGGTGATCGAGATTTCGAGATCGCCGTTGGAGCCGCTCGGATAGATGTCCTTCAGCTCGAATGCACCGGGCGTGACCGTGGTCGAATAAATGACGTAACCGTTCTGGCGCACCTCGACGACCGCGTTGGACTGCGCGATGCCGCGCACGACCGGCGCGTAGCCGACCTCGTCGTCCGGCAGCATGCCGGTGTCCGATCCGACCTGCACGCCGACGAAGCGGAAGCTGTCGAAGATTTCGCCGGCAGAATACAGTTCGCCCGCCGACAGCGTGCCCTTGATGCCGCGCAGGTCGCGCTGCACATAGGTACGGTTCGACGTGAACTGCGACTTCGTGCCGCGGCGCCCGGTCAGCGCCGATTCGTTCCTGAGCCGCCAGCCGCCGACGTTGAAGCCGTTGCGCAGGCCGAGGTAATAGTAGGCGCTGTTGTATCCGGAGTCGGAGTCGTGGCTGAAATTGGCCTGATAGTTGCTGTAGGCCGCGACCTCGCCGTCGTCCCACTTCGACGGATCCACATAGCCGCGCGACCGGCCGGGCACGTAGGCCTGCGGCACGCTGATGTTCAGCGACAGTGTGCCGACGTCGAAATCGGTCGACGCGCCGTCGATGATCTCCGCGAGATTCAGCGCTGCGTCGTCTTGCAGGTCGGCCGGAATCCGGTTTTCCCGCTCGAGTCGCTTCACGTCCACGCCGAGCGCCTCGAGCAGGCCAAGCGTGATGACGGGATCGACCTTGTCGCCGTTCGCCTGAAAGACAATCGATTCGCGCTTGCCGGGACGCTGATTCAGCGACACGTCGACGTCGTACGTGCCGGGCGAAACCGAACTGCCCTGTTCGAAGTACTTGAGCTCGACAGGCGCGTTTTCTTTCTTGATGAACAGTTCGTTGAATTCGGCTGCCTGAACCGAGGTGGCTGCAACGAGGCCCCCGAGCGCCACCAGACAGGTTGCGCCCTGGCAGGCCGCTATCCGCAAATCGATTTTCTTTTCAGTGGTATCCATGCCTTGACCTTGGTCGCGTGCCTTTTCCAACCTGTCCGGATTTCAGGAATGCGCGCCTCCGATAAATTAGTAATGCGAATTTATATTGGGCGATTCGAAGCCAGAACCAACGAATGCGCTGTCAGTTGGCGACTGTTGCGTTGTTTTCTTCGACCGCGCCGAAGTCGCTGATCGACTCGAAATCGACCTTGGCGCCCGGTGCAAGCGATTGGCCGTTGTAGTTCCTGACGCCAAGCTGACGGGTCGATTGCGGCGGAATCATTTCCGTGTCGATCGGATGCGTTTGCACGCCGCTGTGGAGCGTTGCCTTGACCAGCGATACGAAATAGGGGGTGTTGTTGACGACCTCCATTCCGTATTTGCCGCCCGCCGCCCGCCAGCGCCATTGAAGCTGCTTGGGCGCGTCCTCGGGCTTGCCTGCGAGGTTGGTCGGCCGATAGAACAGTTTGATGCGCTGACGCACCGCGATTTGCAGCGTGTTGTCGCCATCCGGTTTCTGCGGAATTTCCTGCACGCTGAGCCAGAACACGGATTCACGGTCCGTCGGCAGACCCTGGCCGGCGTAGAAGATCCGCAGCGTTTGCTGCTTTTCCGCGCCGAGACGGCTCAGCGAAGGCGTGATCGCGAACGGCAGATCGCTTTTCCGGTCGTCGGATTCCAGCCATGACTGGATCATCACGTCTTGCTTCGACGAATTCCTGACGAGCACGGACGCTTCTTTGCTCTGCGCCGTGTACACGACACGCGTGCCGTTCAACGAAATTCCGGCGACAGATGCGCCTGAATGGATTAATAGCGAGCTGGCCGCGACCAGCCCGGCAATGAGTGATCGTTTCATGATGGAATTGGAAAAGTGTGAGGGCGACGAAACCGTGACCCGCCGCGTCGCCCGGAGGAGTGCTTTACTCGTAGGTCAGCGTGAACGGCAGCGTGCCGATTGCCTTGCCGGCCTTGATCGGCGCACCGTTCGCGACATAGCCGGCGCGCAGATTCAGCGCGGCGGTATAGATCGGCGCTTCTTCCGTGCCGCCCTTCACGAGCGGGGCATTGAACGTGTCGCTTGCAGCCAGGTTCAGCCGCTCGTTGTTGGCGTCGTAGAGGCCGATGGCAACACCTTCAGCGTCGCCCGTGACCTTCAGCAGTTGGTTATTCTTGGCATCGAGGCCCGAACCTGCCGCCGGGTCGAACTTCATCTTGACCATGTTCAGGCCGGTGCCAGTTTTGCCGCAATCGAGGTTCAGGTTGATGTTCGTGCCTGCTACAACGCCGCCGCCAGCGGCGTTGCCGATCGAATCCGCACTCACCGTGCCGAGGTTGACCGCAATGTCTTGGCCGCCGGTGCCGGGCGACACGCTGGCGCCCGCACCACCCGTCAGCGAGCAGGATGCGGTCGTGATCGCGCCGGTGAAGGTGATGGTGCCGTCGGCAGCCATTGCCGAGCCTGCTGCTGCGAACGAAACTGCTGCTGCAGCAATAGCAAGAATGTTTTTGTTGAAAGTCATGATTTTCTCCGTTTCAACGTGATTTGAATGAGGCGAATAACTCTTTGAAAAGAGTTGTAGCGATGGTATCGTTCCGGCGCATGCCTATAAATTTGACTTGTCCTAAATGCATGCTTCGTATGATGGGACAAGTACTAATTGGAATTTTTTGAGAAAGTCTAGGCGTGTATTCTCATGCAACGTCAAATGGATTTGACATTGTGGGAAGTGATGCTGATGGCGCCGGTCCGGCAGGGCGGACGGGCGATTTTCATCGGGGCTAGCCGGAATGGGTCGTCGGTTTGAATGCGACATTCAATTTTGCCGGACTCGATATCGAGTGCTGCGCGTATGACCCGGTTTCATGTCGGTATATGGTTGTGTCGGAATCGAGAAAAATGCCATTCCGCATATGCCATTTTCCATCACGTCGAAATTCCCGGCAGAAATGGGATTTCATCGCATGGCAGCTTCAATCGTTACCCTCATGATTGTCAGCGACCCTGTATTTCATGGCGGATGACGCATCTGCGCAGGCGGAGGAGCATCGGTGGTCTCCAGATCGTCAAGCCTCTCGAGCCGCGCGCAACGCGTCGATCACGTGTTTGCGCGCGGTGCGAATCTGGTCAGGCCCCGTCCAGGCCGATTGCCGGAACGCAGTCGCCGAGCCATCGGCGAGGATCTTTGCGGCGACAAGGTCCGGATCGAATGCCGCGCCGTGGCTTGATAAACGTGACGCGTCTGAGCCAACTCAACTCAACGGGATTCAATTTCGACTACCGGGGAGACGATTTGAATGGGACGTGTATTAAGTGGGGCTGTCGCCCCTTGAGACATGGAAAGCTGCGAGGCGGCGTTTTCCTGATGCGCACGGCACGAAAGACCAGACGCGGATCGCGCTGGGGATCGGAGCGTTGCTCGGCGAAGCACGCCGGCATGGTAGTAGCCGATGCCGGGACGGCACGCGATTCCCGCAGCGGGCAGTGCGCGCTTGAGGTGCGAGTGTGCGATGCGTCGCGAAAAATTCGACGCCGACGCGCGATGGCCGAGGTGATTCGCCGGTGGCATCGCGGGCGATCTTCGCGAGGTTTTGTCTAAATCAGGACGGGCAATCGTGAAAATGACGACTGGCGTGCGAGGCTGTCATCGATGATATGAATGCGGGCGCATGCGTCATGGCATTCGCGGGGAGCTATGCCGTTCGGCAAGCCGGGCCGACACGCAGCGGGCAACTGCGTGTACCCGACGAAAGCGAAGTGTCTTTGCTGACGCGTGAGTGTGCTCGATCAGGCACGACTGAATTGCCGCGGCTCTGCGGACGGGACGACGATGCGGCACGCATTGCGCCCATTGTAGAGATGCGTGAACGTGCCACGCATCGATACACGGCCTCATTGTCCGCCTGTCGCTCAACCCTTCGCGACGACGTCGATGCGCAGCGCGTCGCCGCCGGCGACGATCGCGAGCAGGCGGTCGACATTCGGGTGCGCGCCGGGGCGGTTGCGTGCGTCGGCGGTGTGCTCCGCGAACACCGCGAGGCCGTGCTCGGCAGCCTTAGCGTCGAGCGCGCCGAAGGCCTGCTTCAGGTAGTGGTAGACCGCGAGCGAACCCTGTTTGCCGGGCTGGTTTTCGATGCTGGCGACCACGTCGCCGTTCGCGCCGACGAGATCGATGCGCGCGATGCCGTCGATGGCCGGCAATTGCGCGAGGTTGTCCTTGAATACTGGGGTAGCTTGAATCACTGAAAACACTCCGTCGGTTCGGTCATGGGCCAATGAGCGTGGCCGGCCGTATTTTATCCGATCGGTTTCGGCGCACCGGCCGGCGCGGCCGAGCCGGTCGCGCGCCACGCGAGCGCGGCGCACGCGTGCCCGCAAGCATCGCGATCGGCAGCCCGGCCGCGCCGCTGTGCCGCACGCGGTTCAGATGCCGAGCGGGCGTGAGCGCTCGGCCGAATCGCGCCAGATCATGCGGACGATCGGGCGCGACGCGGGAATCAGCAGGCCGGCGTCGGCATCGACGAGCGCGCGGCCCGCGACATCGCTTTTCATCACCGCCCGGCGCCAGCCGGCACGCCCGCATCGCGCGAGCGCTCGATGTCCGGGCTGCGATACGCGCGCTCGGGAATCTCGGCGAGCCGCGATGCATGTACCTGCCGAGGCCCCAGACCATAGAATTTCTGGAAGCTCATAATCAGCGGCGACCATTTGTCCGGATCGATGCGGTCTTGATGACCATCCATCAACAGGTCGGGATGCACGTGCACGCGCTGGATGCGCACCTCGAACACCGTGATCTTCCCGCGCAGGTCCGGTGTTTCATCGGCGAGGCCGTGCGTGGCCGCGACGACCGCTTCCAGGTGAATCGGGCATTCGAGCGCACGCGGCGGCCACACGGTTTGCGATGGCGTTTCCGCCAACCCCGCCGTGCCGAACTTGTCGGGTTCGTACACATAGCCTCTCGCGCGCTTCGATTCGGGCACCGGATGCGTGCCCGTCGTCCGTGCGATTCGGTCGACCGCGTGCGCCTGCGCGGACGACGGCAGGTTCAGCACGCATTCGCCGGTACGCATCAGGTTGCGGGTGGTCTGCGAGCTGGCGGCGATGCCGATCACCCCGCGCCAGCCGAGCCAGAACGCGGACGAGATCGGCGCGAGATTTGCTGTGCCGTCCGGGTTCAGCGTGCTGACCAGCACGACGGGCGTGCCGAAGTAGAGGATGTTCGGTTCGCTGACGCGATGCGGAGCGTTCATGGTCGGGGCCTTCGCTTCGTTGAGGGATCAGTTCGCATGCTGATCCTGTCGCGGCCGCGCGGCGCTCCGATTCTTGTCGTGTCATCCGGAGATCGGCTGCGATGCGGCGACGCACGAAAATTGCTCGCGGAGCCGCGCTTGCAACGCGCGGCAACGGCGCGAGCATGCGGCGCGCGAACGGCCATCAGCGCATCGGCACCGCGCCTGCTTTTCCGCTACAGTAAGAAACCGCAGGCCGCGTGCCGCCGCGCGGTCATTTCCGGAATTGCACATGAGGACCCCGATGCACACTCCGCAACGCTATGCCGAAGAAGCGCCCACGCGCGAGGAAGTCGATGCACTCGCCGGCGCGACCGTCATCGAATTCGGCGCGAACTGGTGCGGCATCTGCGCGGGCGCGCAACCGGCGATCGTCGAATCGTTCGCCGCGCATCCCGCCGTGCGCCACCTGAAGATCGAGGACGGTCCGGGCCGACCGCTCGGCCGCTCGTTCCGCGTCAAGCTGTGGCCGACGCTGGTGTTCCTGCGCGACGGCGTCGAGGTCGCGCGCGTCGTGCGGCCCGCCGATGCGAAGCAGATCGAAGTCGACGGCTTCGCCGCTCTGGCCTGACGTCACGATCATGCAACAGGCCATCACGCATATCGCCGTAGACGCACGCGGCAACGGCCTCGTCGAGTTCACGCCGCAGGTGCGCGCGTTCGTCGACCAGCAGTCGATCCGCACCGGCCTGCTCACCGTGTTCTGCCGCCATACGTCGGCTTCGCTGCTGATCCAGGAGAATGCGGATCCGTCGGTGCGGCGCGACCTTGAACGCTATTTCGCGACGCTCGCGCCCGAGGACGAAAGCCGCTACGAGCACGACACCGAAGGCCCCGACGACATGCCCGCCCATTTGCGCACGGCACTCACGCAGGTGCAGTTGTCGATTCCGGTCGAGCACGGGCGCATGGTGCTCGGCACCTGGCAGGGGATTTATCTGTTCGAGCATCGGCGTGGCGCGCATCGGCGCGACATCGTGCTGCATCTCATCGGCGAATAAACGGGAACGTGAGCGGGAACGCGCGATGCCGTGCGCGTTTGCACGCGGCGCACCGATTCACGCGAGCAGCTTCTCGACCAGGGCGCCGAGCTCGTGCAGGTGGACGGGCTTCGGCAGGAATTCGTCGAACACCTGCTTGTTCTCGTGCAGCGCAGCCGATTCATACGCGCTGACGCCGACGATCGCCGGATGCCGGCCTTCGTCGTCCGGCTGCGCGACGGCGCGAATGCGCCGCGCGACCTCGAAGCCGCTCAGGTCCGGCAGTTCGAGATCGAGCACGACGATGTCGTAGCGGCCCGCGCCGAAGCGCGCGACGCCTTCCTGGCCGGTGCCGCACAGATCGGCGTCGATGCCGAGCGCCGACAGCATCGCGCCGAGCGTTTCGCGTGCGTTGTCGTTGTCGTCGACGACCAGCGCGCGCCGGTCGCGATGCGCCAGCACGGGCGGCAGCGCGGGCACGTCGCCGGCCGCAGTGCCGGCCGTATCGACGCCAGGCACTTCGGCCGGCAGCGTCACGACGAACTCGCTGCCTTCGCCGACCACGCTGCGCACGTCCACATGCCCGCGCAGCGTCGTCACGATTTCGCGCACGACGGCGAGCCCCATGCCGATCCCGTCGACATGCAGCCCGACCGCGTCATTCGCGCGATAGAACGGCTCGAAGATCTTCGACAGATGCTGCTTCGCGATGCCGGCGCCGGTGTCGCGCACGGCGATCTTCACCTGCTGGCCGGCCGGCGCGTCGGCGAGCGTGATCGCCACCGTGATCGAGCCGCCGACCGTGTACTTGACCGAGTTCTCGATCAGGTTCGACAGCACCTGCCGCAGCAGCTTGCGATCGGAGCGGATCGCGAGGCCGGGCGGCTCGACGAGCTGCGTGACGGCGATCCGCTTGGCCGCGATCTTCTCGCGCAGCGGCTCGAGCGCTTCGGCGAGCAGCGGTGCGATGCCGACGGTATCCAGTTCGGCGACGCGCTTCGTCGAGCGCAGCTTGATGTAGTCGGTGAGGTCCTTGACGAGCGCTTCCAGCGACAGCGCGGAATTCTGCAGCCGCCGGATCGTCTTCAGGTTGGCGTCGGATTGCGGCCGCGCGAGCAGGATTTCGATCGACCCGCAGATCGCCTGCAGCGGCGTGCGCAACTCGTGGCTGACCATTCCGAGGAACGCGTTCTTCGCCTCGATCATCTCGAACGCGCGATCCGACGCCTTGCGCTCCGCGTCGAGCGCCGCGTCCTGCCGTTCGAGCAGGTCGTCGCGCGTGCGCATCGTATAGAACAGCAGCAGGAACAGCGCGCACAGGATCACGCCGAGCACGATGCCGAGGATCAGGATCGCGCGTTGCTTGTCCTTCAATTGATGGAACGTGAAATCGCGCTGCGCCATTTCGATCGCGCGGAAGTAGTTCGCGAGGCCGTTGACCTTCGGCCAGTACGCATTTACTTCGTCGATCACCTGCCGTGCCTGCTTCGGCGAATCGCGCAGCAGCGGCACCTCGCGCTTCAGGCGCGTCATGAATTCGCCGAGCGCGTCGATCTCGTTGCGCGCGCGCGGGATGCGCAGCCAGTATTCGGACACTTCCGACGGCCGCTGCAGGAACCCGAACGACACCGACAGGCTGTCGAGCTGCATCTGTACGTGATCGAAATCGTCGTCCTCGCGCGTCGCGTAGAGAATCAGCTGCCGGTCAAAGCGCGTATAGACGTTGCGGTATTGCGCGGCGGTCCAGAACACGCCTTCGCGTGGCCCCTCGAGCACGCCCTCGTTGACCGACGCGGCGAGGAGATCCCACAGCAGGAACGCCCAGGCGGCAAACCCCATGATCCACAGCGAGCCGAGGATCAGGATGATTTTTCTGTTCTTCCAGCGCCGCCGTGTCATGTCACTTCACGGTCAGACCGATGATCTGCCACGCGAACTTGGCTTCGCCGAGCGGCGTCTTCAGCTCGTCGGGGTATTGATCGCGCGGATACATGATCCACAGCGGGCCGTAGTTGTCGTTGCCGAGAACCTTGCCGTTCATCGTTCGCGCGAGGATCACGCCGTATTTGTCGGCATCGGACACGGGAATCGTGAACGTGTATTCGTCGATGCAGCGGAATTCGATCTGCGTGCCGTGCGCGCCGACCGTCTTCAGCACGTCGGACAGGCGCGGGCCGGTGAAGGTCGCCTTCGGTGTCCAGCTCGTCGACGTGACGATCGTATGCTGCGGCAACGCCATCAGCGCCTGCTCGGAAAAGACGTAGGTCATCTTCCCCTGCTGATTGCTCTTGCTGATCTTGCCGTCGACGGTGAACGTGAACGACGACGCAGCCCATGCCGCGGCGGCCATCCCGAGCAGGCAGGCCGCCAGCAGGCTTTTGGTCCAGATGGTTGTAACGCGCATGTCTTTCCCTCGGTCTGGTGGTGCGTGTAGCGGATGGTCGGTCCGGTCGCCGTTCCCGGTGCCCGGTGCTCAGTTCGTCGCGGCCGCCGCGGCCGGCAGCGTGAGTTTCAGTTCGCGGGCGACTTCCGCGAACAGGATCGGCAGGCGCACCGGCTTTTCCTCGCAGCGCGCGTTGTAGTGCGACACGATGTGCGCGATCTCGTCCTCGCTCGCTTCCCCGGTCGAGATCTTGCCGGTCAGCAGGAAGATCGGCGCGCCGCTGTTCTCGCTCGAGCGGATGCCGCGCACGAGTTCGGCGGCCGTCTGGTCGCCGAGCATCCAGTCGAGGATGTAGCCGTCGAAATCCTCGACTTCCAGCGCCTTGCGGAAACTCGCGCCGTCGAAGTACGGAATCGCGTTCACGCCTTTTTCGATGAAATATTCACACACCGTTTCGGCGACATCCTGCGAATCGTCGACCACGGCGATGCGTGCCGCGTACACGTTCGGCTGGGTCGAACGCAGCTCGACGACATCGACCGCATACGTGCGCCCTTCGCGCGCGTGTTGGCGCTCGGTGACGATCCATTCGCCTTGCCATTGCAGCGCGACGAAATCCGTTTCGATCTGGCTGCTGGCCTTCGTCGAGATTGCGGCCCGGCAGCGGAAGCGCCGCGACTCGATCACGAGCGTCGCGTCGATCATCTCGGCGGCGGCCGGCTGCGCGCCCTTGTCGTCGAGCAGGATCGCGGGCGGCACGCCGAAGTGCGTCGCGATGTCCTGCAACTGCGACAGGTTCCACGGGATCAGGCCTTTCATCTTGCGCGTGACGACCGAGAAACTCAGGCCCAGCACATTCGCGATCGTCGTGTTGTGACTTCGCGGCGGAATGCCGTTCCGGTTCAGGAGGTCGCGCACCTTGTTGGCGGTGATGAGATCGACGTTGGCCTGCTCGGTGGTGGACATCTCGATGGGGTCTCCAGGGGGTTGGGCGAGGAAGAGCATATCAAAGCTGACGCGTCACGCAAACTTTGAAAACGCGAATGCCCTTGACATGCCGTTTTTCTCCATTATTATTGCTCACCACGTCACTATTGTTTTTTGCGTCATGTTTGAAGGTCGATGCCGGCGGCAGCCGGTACGGCGAAACGCGGCGCAATGAAGCAATGACCGAGTGATTCGAAGAGAGAACCTGAGAGAGCCTTGGGCTGCGTGTCGGCGTTGGCGGATTGTATCCGCCGCGCCGCGCGCGACCGGGTGCGAGGCGAGCTCGCGGGGGTGAAAAGCGCGAAGAATTGCGGCGCAAATAAAATCGAGGACAGTACCAATGTACCGCCGTTTACTCGCACCGGGGCTGCTGTTGCTGCTGGCCGCGTGCGCGCAGGATCCGTCCGTGACCAGCAACACGGTGCGGATCTGCGACGACACCGGTTGTTCCCATCGCCCTAAAGATCAGGTGTCCTACCAAAATAAGGACGATGCGGAAGATCGCGAAGACCCGCGCATCGCCGCGTTGAAGCAAGCCGCGAAGGCCCAGCCGAAGGCGGCCTACGATCTCGGCCTGCGTTATTTCCGCGGCGACGGCGTGCGTCAGGACAGCTACCAGGCACTCAAATGGATGCGCGACGCAGCCGAGCGCGGCGACCTGCGCGCGCAGAAGGCGCTCGGCGGTTTCTACCTGTTCGGCCTCGAGGAAATGGGCTCCGATCCGCGCGAAGCGGAAAAGTGGCTGTCGATCGCGGCCGGCCGCGGCGACAAGGAATCGAAGCGGCTGCTCGAGCTCGCGCGCAAGGCCAAAAAGGAAGACGAAGAAGACTGGAAATGGCGCACGCAATGGCGTGACGTCTATTACGGCTACTGGTACTCGGGCTATCCGTACTACGGCGTCTGGAATCAGACGTACTGGTACTACTGACCGGGCATCGAGCAACGGGGGCTGCAGCGGGGAGACCACCATCGCGCGCCACACCGGGGGGGCTTATCGAAGTTCGCACGGACACATAAGCCGAACAACGACTCTAATCGATCGACAACGACATGAAGACCAACCTTCTCCAACGTCTCACTCAAGGTGCGCTCGTTGCAGCGCTTGGCGCGTCCGTCGCGGGTTGCGGCGGCGTGGTGACGCCCGGCGGCCAGAACGCCGGCGTGACGGGCGCCGCGGCTGGCGGCGCGAGCGCCGGCGCCGATTCGCAACTGCAGCGCTGCACGTCGCCGCTCGGCACGATCGCGGTCGATGACGGCCGCAATGCCGACTGGTGGGGCCCCTTCGGCAGCGCGACCAAGATGACGACGATCGATCCGTTGCTGCGCCTGGCGGTGCAGCAGTCGAACTGTTTCGTGATCACGTCGATCGGCAACCAGAAGAGCGACGCGCGCCTGTCGCGCATCACGCAGCTGCAGCGCAACTCGGGCGAATACCGCGCGGGCTCGAAGCAGCAGAAGGGCCAGCGTGTCGCAGCCGACTACTACATGGAGCCGCAGATCGTGATCAACGATTCGCCGATCGGCGGGATCGGCAGCATGATCGGCGGGCTGATCGGCAACGGCGCGGTGGCGGCGGTGGCGGGCCACCTGCAGACGAAGGCGTCGGTCGTGACGCTGACGCTGTTCGACGTGCGCTCGGCCGTGCAGATCGCGGCGTCGGAAGGCAGCTCGACGGCGACCAACTACGGTGCGGCGCTGGGCGGCTTCGGCGGTGGCGTGGGCGGTGCGCTCGCCGGCTTCTCGGCGACGCCGGAAGGCAAGGCGACGGTCGTCGCGTTCATCGACGCGTACAACAAGATGGTCGTCGCGCTGCGCAGCTACAAGGCGCAGGACGTCAAGGGCGGCCTCGGCCGCGGCGGTCAGCTTCAGGTCAACTGACGTCCCGGGCCGGCGGTGCGCCGCCGGCTGATTTCCGATTCGCGACTGTCCGTGCTCGCGGCGTGATCCGTGCGCTTCGGCTTCGTTCGTCCTTTTCGTTCCGAGGTGATCCCGATGAAAGCCGTTGCATTGATCGCACTGACCTGTCTGGCCCTGACCGCCTGTGGCGGCGACGACAACCCGTCGACCGGCAGCGGCTCCGGTTCGAGCAACAACGGCGGCAATGGTGGCAATGGTGGCACCGGCGGTTCGGGCGACAGCACGCTGACGTGGCGCTACGAGGCGACGACGCCGGCGTCGGACGGCCCGAGCTTCCTGACGCTGCTCAACAGCGAAGGCGCGAAGGGCTACCGCTATCTGGGCGACTACTACTATGACGCGTCGAACGGCGGGTCGCGCTCGATCTTCGTGAACGACGGCACCGCGCCGACCTACACGTATCAACTGCAGTCCGCGCCGGGTGACTGGACGACCTTCCTCAACCAGGCCAACACGCAAGGCACGAACGGTTACCGCTACGAAGGGCCGCTCACGTACGGCTACCTGTATCGCAAGGACGGCGGCTCGTCGGCGACGTACACGTACGCGACGGCGGCATTGCCGGCCAGCCAGGACGCGTTCGTCACCCAGGCGAACGGCCAGGGCCAGTCGGGCTACTGGTTCGTCGGCCCGATGATGGTGGGCTCGGCGCAAGCGAACCTGTACATGAAGAACAATGCGTCGGGTTCGACCTATACGTACGATGCACTGATCCCGCCAGCGAGCGTCGGCGACCTCATCGCGCAGGCCAACAGCGAGGGTGCGAAGGGTTATCGCGCGAAGGGCGAGATGTCGTTCGGCCCGGCCAATCCGACTGGCGCCGTCAATGTCGCGTGGGTCTACGTGAAGGACCAGACACAGTCGCCGACCTTCACGTACCAGTCGGCCGCGATCCAGTCGACGGGCGCCGGCTTCGTCCAGCAGTCGAACAATCTTGGCGCGCAGGGCTCCGCGTATCTGGGCGACCTCGCGCTCGGCACGACGACACCGGTGATGGCGTCGTTCTATATCAAGCCGGCGAACTGCACGGGCTTCCTGTGCACGACGCTGAATCCGCTCACGCAGAACTGAGCGGCTGTTCGCGTTGCAGCCGCACGACGCGGGTCGTTCTCTGCGGAGCGAACCGCGTCGGTTGAATCGAGTGCCTCCGGTGCGCCACGTCATCCGTGGACGTACCTTTTGCCGCCGGCTTGCCGGCGGTATTTCGTTTACGCGTGCGCCGATCCGGCACGCCCGGAACGTCGCGTGCCGACTACCCGCGGAAATCACGTCACCCGTTGCGGAAAATCTCCGCATACGCGCTCAACGCCGGCACGCCGCCCAGGTGCGCATACAGCACCTTCGAGCCCGGCTCGAATTCGCCGCGCCGCACCTTGTCGATCATTCCGTGCATCGACTTGCCTTCATAGACGGGATCGGTCAGTACGCCTTCGAGCCGTGCGCATAGCCGGATTGCCTCGAGCGTGCCGTCGTTCGGCAGCCCGTATTCCGGGCCCGCGTAGCGCGTGTCGAGCACGACGTCCTGCTCGTCGATGCGACGCCCGAGCTCGACGATTTCAGCCGTATGCCGCGCGATGCGCGTGATCTGCGCATGAGTTTTCTCCGGCGTCGCCGACGCGTCGATCCCGATCACGCGATCCGCGCGGCCGTCGGCCGCGAAGCCGACGACCATGCCGGCCTGCGTGCTGCCCGTCACCGAGCACACGACGATGTAGTCGAACTTGAATCCGAGTTCTGCTTCCTGCGCGCGCACTTCTTCCGCGAAGCCGACGAATCCGAGCCCGCCGAGCGGATGCTCGGAGCATCCGGCTGGGATCGGATACGGCTTGCCGCCCGCCTGCCGCACGCTCTCCATCGCTTCTTCCCAACTACGGCGGATGCCGATGTCGAAGCCGTCGGCAACGAGCCGCACGTCGGCGCCCATCATCCGCGATAGCTGGATATTGCCGACGCGGTCGTAGACGGGATCGTCGTAGTTGACCCAGTGCTCCTGCACGAGCACGCATTTCATGCCGAGATGCGCGGCGACGGCCGCGACCTGGCGCGTCTGGTTCGACTGGACGCCGCCGATCGACACGAGCGTGTCCGCGCCCTGCGCGAGCGCATCGGGGATCAGGTATTCGAGCTTGCGGGTCTTGTTGCCGCCGAACGCGAGGCCGCTGTTGCAGTCCTCGCGTTTCGCATACAGCTCGACCTTGCCGCCGAGGTGCGCGCTCAGGCGCTTGAGCGGCTGGATCGGCGTGGGGCCGAACGTCAGCGGATAACGGGGGAAGCGTTGCAGGTTCATCGATTCATGTCTCCGGAAAGGCGGGGTTGGCGCGGGCATCGGTGCGTTCGGGACGGGCCGGCATGTCGTCTCCCGATGAAAAGAATGATAGGCAAGCACGCGAGAAATGAGCTTGCGAAATAAATATCGTCGACCTACGTTGATAACGAATCCAGCGTTAATCAAGCAATTCGAGTCCTGAAAAATCGAGGAAGACGCAATGAAATTAACTGGAAGACCAGCGACGCCTGCCGATGCCGTGCCCGCGCTCGACCGCATCGATCGCGCGATCCTCAGGCAGCTTCAGCAGGACGCGTCGATCTCGAACGTGAGCCTCGCCGCGAAGGTGAAGCTGAGCGCGCCGGCGTGCCTGCGGCGCGTCGAGCGGCTCAAGGAAATGGGGATGATTCGCGGGATCGTCGCGCTGCTCGATCCGAAGCCGCTCGGGGCCGGCATGCTCGTCGTGATCGGCTTCGTGCTCGACCGCTCGACGCCGGAAGCGTTCGCCGCGTTCGAGAAGGCCGCGCAGAAGGTGTCAGGATGCGTGGAGTGCCACGTCGTGACCGGCGAGTTCGATTACTTCATGCTCGTGCGCACACGCGACAACGAGAGCTTCAATCGGCTGCATGCGGAACAACTGATCTACCTGCCCGGCGTGCGGCAGGTGCGCTCGTTCATGGTGCTCAAGGAGATTCTGTCGACGCATGCGCTGCCGGTGTAGCGCCGCCTGCGGGACGAGTGGCCGGCGGAAACGGCAACTATCGATGGCGCTGCCTGACAGGACAGCGCATCGTAGCGGAAATGAATTGAGTGCCTAGCGCTGCCAAGGCGCCGTGCCGGGCTGCTGCACAGTCTTGCCGAGTCGTTCGCGAGCGTCACGCACGATAGTCGCATCGAGTTCTCCGTCATCCGCCAGCGCCTTCAGCGCGGCGAGCACGATGCTCGCGCGATCGACCTCGAAGAACGCGCGCAGCGCGTCGCGCGTGTCGCTGCGGCCGAACCCGTCGGTGCCGAGCGTCACGTAGCGGCGCGGTACATACGCGCGGATCAGTTCGGGCACCGCGCGTACATAGTCGGTTGCGGCGACCACGGGCCCGCGCGTCGTGGCGAGCGCGGCGGTGACGAACGGCGTCGAGTGCGCGTCGTCGTCGAGCCGCGTGCGACGCTCGGCTTCCATCCCGTCACGCTGCAGTTCGCTGAAGCTCGTGACGCTCCACACGGCCGCATCGATACCCCAGTCGTCCTTCAGCATCCGCTGCGCGGCGAGCACTTCGCCGAGTATCGCGCCCGAGCCGAGCAACTGCACGCGTGCCGTCGCGTTCGAACCGGACGGCAGCCGGTGCATGCCCTTCAGGATGCCTTCGCGCCGCGCGGCCGGTTCATCGTCGGGCATCGACGGCTGCGCGTAGTTCTCGTTCATGACGGTCACGTAATAGAACACGTCGCGCTGCTGCTCGACCATCTCTCGCATGCCCGCATCGACGATCGTCGCGACTTCGTACGCGAACGCCGGATCGTACGCGCGGCAGTTCGGAATCGTCGACGCGGCGAGGTGGCTGCTGCCGTCCTGGTGCTGCAGACCCTCGCCGCCGAGCGTCGTTCGCCCGGACGTCGCGCCGACGAGGAAGCCGCGCGAGCGCTGGTCGGCGGCGGCCCAGATCAGGTCGCCGATGCGCTGGAAGCCGAACATCGAGTAGTAGATGTAGAACGGCAGCATCGGCAGGTCGTGCACGCTGTACGACGTCGCGGCGGCGATCCACGACGAGATCGCACCCGCTTCCGAAATGCCTTCCTCGAGGATCTGGCCGCGCGTGTCCTCGCGGTAGTAGAGCATCGAGCCGAGGTCTTCCGGCTCGTAGCGCTGGCCGAGCGGCGAGTAGATGCCGACCTGCCGGAACAGGCTGGCCATGCCGAACGTGCGCGCTTCGTCGGCCACGATCGGCACGACGTGCGAGCCGATGTCGCGATCCTTGATCAACGCGGCGAGCATGCGTACGAGCGCCATCGTCGTGGACATCTCGCGGCCGGCCGCGTCCAGCGCGAACGCGCCCCAGGCCGGCATCGAAGGGACGGTCAGCCCCTTCGATGCCGCTATCCGCCTTCTGGGCAGATAGCCTCCCAGGGCAGCCCGGCGGGCATGCAGGTAACGCATCTCCGGGCTGTCTTCCGCTGGCTTGTAAAACTTCAACTGTTCGACGTCGCCGTCCGACAGCGGCAACCGGAAGCGGTCGCGGAACGCCTTCAGATCGTCGACGTCGAGCTTCTTTTGCTGATGGGTCGTCATCCGGCCCTGGCCGGCCGCGCCCATCCCGTAACCCTTCATCGTCTTCGCGAGGATCACGGTCGGCTGGCCGCGGTGCGCGAGCGCACGCGCATACGCGGCGTGCAGCTTGCGTGCGTCGTGGCCGCCGCGGCGCAGGCGGTCGATCTCCGCATCGGTGAGTTGCGCGGCGAGCGCTTCGAGCGCGGGGTCCTGGCTGAAGAAGCGCGCGCGGTTGTATGCGCCGTCGTTCGCGGAGAAGGTCTGGAACTGGCCGTCGACGGTGCCGGCGAACGCGCGTGTCAGCGCGCCCGCGTGATCGCGCGCGAACAGCGGATCCCAGTCGGAGCCCCACAGCACCTTGATCGTGTTCCAGCCGGCGCCCGCGAACTGCGCTTCGAGTTCGTCGATCACGCGGCCGTTGCCGCGCACCGGGCCGTCGAGCCGCTGCAGGTTGCAGTTGATCACGAACACGAGGTTGTCGAGCCCCTCGCGCGCGGCGAGCGACAGCGCGCCGAGCGATTCGGGTTCGTCCATCTCGCCGTCGCCGAAGAAGCCCCACACCGTGCGGCCCGCGGTGTTCGCGAGGCCGCGATGCTGCAGGTAGCGCATGAAGCGCGCCTGGTAGATCGCGTTGATCGGGCCGATCCCCATCGAGCCGGTCGGGAACTGCCAGAAATCGGGCATCAGCCACGGGTGCGGATATGAGCACAGGCCCGGGCCGGCGATTTCGCGGCGGTAATGCTTCAGGTGATCCTCGGTGAGGAAGCCTTCGAGATACGCGCGCGCATAGACGCCCGGCGACGAATGCGGCTGGAAGTACACGAGATCGCCGCCGCCCGTGCCGGGTGCGTCGCCGGTCGCGGGCGACGCCGCGCGGAAGAAGTGGTTGAAGCCGGTTTCGAACAGGTCGGACGCCGACGCATAGCTCGCGATGTGGCCGCCGAGCTCGCCGTACGCGCGATTCGCGCGCACGACCATCGCGAGCGCGTTCCAGCGCAACGCGGCCGACAGCCGTTCCTCGAGGTCGAGGTCGCCCGGATACGGCGGCTGCTCGGCGAGCGCAATCGTGTTCAGGTAGCGCGTGACGGGTGCGCGCGGCGACGCGAGGCCGGTTGTGCGCGCATGCTCGGCGAGCCGGTCGAACAGGTATTGCGCGCGGTCGCGGCCGACGTGCGCGACCACCGCATCGAGCGCCTCGAGCCATTCGGCGGTTTCTTCCGGATCCTCGTCGGCGCGCGCGAGGGCCGCGCGCTGCGCGTGTTCGATACCGTTCGACAGATCCGTCATGCGAGTCTCCCGCGCGCCCGGGGCGGCACGCATCAATGGGACTCATGCTACGCGTCGCTTCGCAAAATATGCGTCTGATTTCATTGTGAATTTGCCGCCGGATAGTGTAAATATTCCAGAATCTCCGCGAGATCAGGAATATTCAGACTATGAGCACCTCCCCCAAGCGGCTCGACCGCATCGACATCGGCATCCTGAACCAGCTTCAGCAGAACGCGCGGATCACGAACGCGGAACTCGCGCGCGCGGTGAACCTGTCGGCCACGCCGTGCTTCAACCGCGTGCGCGCGCTCGAGAAGCTCGGGCTGTTCCGGCAGCAGGTCACGCTGCTCGATCCCGAGCCGCTCGGCCTGCGGATCAACGTGTTCATCCAGGTCAGCCTCGAGAAGCAGGTCGAGGACGCGCTGCAGCGCTTCGAGGAGGCGATCTCGCAGCGGCCCGAGGTGATGGAGTGCTACCTGATGTCGGGCGACGCCGACTATCTGCTGCGCGTCGTGATGCCCGACATGCGTACGCTCGAGCGTTTCATCATCGAGCGGCTCACGACGATTCCGGGCGTGTCGAACATCCGGTCGAGCTTCGCGCTGAAGCAGGTGCGCTACAAGACCGCGCTGCCGTTGCCGGCGGCGGGGCTCACGCTCGTCGATCCGGACGAGTCCGCGTCCGACTGGAGCTGAGTGCGGCGCCTGTCAGCCTGTCCGTTCGCCGACGGGGCGATAACGAAACGATGACAGCCGCCGCGCGGCGCGGCGACGCATCGACCCAATCGCGTGCGTGCGCCTCATACGGCAGTCGGCCCGGTTGCACCGTCGCGACGCGGCGCGGGCGAGTCGCGTATGCTCGTCCGGTCGGCGATGCGTGCGAGCGCACGGCCGGTTCATGCATGTCTCGATCAATCAACGAGTGAGGGCGTGATGGCAAGACAGACGATGGCGGAATACCTGGCGAAGACGCTGGCGGCAGCGGGCGTCGAGCGCATCTGGGGCGTGACGGGCGACAGCCTGAACGGGTTGTCGTTCAGCCTGAGCCAGATGGGCTCGATCCGCTGGATGCATACGCGTCACGAGGAAAGCGCCGCGTTCGCGGCCGGCGCGGATGCGGCATCGACCGGCCGGCTCGCGGTGTGCGCGGGCAGTTGCGGCCCCGGCAACCTGCACCTGATCAACGGCTTGTACGACTGCCACCGCAATCACCAGCCGGTGCTCGCGATCGCCGCGCACATTCCGTCGACGGAGATCGGTCTCGGCTACTTCCAGGAAACCCATCCGCAGGAACTGTTCCGCGAATGCAGCCATTTCGCGGAACTCGTGACCAACGCGTCGCAGTTCCCGCGCGTGCTCGCGCGCGCGATGCGCACGGCGATCGAGGAACGCGGCGTCGCGGTGATCGTGCTGCCGGGCGATATCGCGCTCGGCGACGGCCCCGAAGAAGCGCCCGCGTGGAGCGAATCGGCGCCGCCGTCGATCCTGCCGGCCGACGCCGATCTCGACCGGCTCGCGGCGCTGCTCAATGCATCGGACGCGGTCACGCTGCTGTGCGGCAGCGGCACGCAGGGCGCACACGACGAAGTGGTCGCGCTGGCCGACACGCTCGGCGCGCCGGTCGTGCATGCGCTGCGCGGCAAGCAGTTCGTCGAATGGGACAACCCGTTCGACGTCGGGATGACGGGGCTGATCGGCTTCAGCTCGGGCTATCACGCGATGGAATCGTGCGACACGCTGCTGATGCTCGGCACGGATTTCCCGTACCGGCCGTTCTATCCGGCGAACGCGAAGATCGTGCAGATCGACTGGAAGGGTTCGCAGCTCGGCCATCGCGCGCCGCTCGCGCTCGGGCTCGTCGGCACCGTGAAGGAAACGATCGCGGCGCTGCTGCCGCGCCTCACGCGCAAGACGCAGCGGCGCTTCCTCGAGAACGCGCTGAAGCACTACGCGGCCGCGCGCAAGGGGCTCGACGATCTCGCGGTGGCGGAGCCGCCGGGACGCGCGATCCATCCGCAATATCTGACGAAGATCGTCGACGAAGTCGCGGCCGACGATGCGATCTTCACGGCCGACGTCGGCACGCCCACATTGTGGGCTGCGCGCTACCTGACGATGAACGGCAAGCGCCAGCTGCACGGCTCGTTCAATCACGGCTCGATGGCCAACGCGATGCCGCAGGCGCTCGGCGCGCAGGGCGCGCATCCGGGGCGGCAGGTCGTGTCGCTGTCGGGTGACGGCGGGCTGTCGATGCTGCTCGGCGATCTGCTGAGCGCGCGGCAGCTCAACCTGCCGATCAAGATCGTCGTCTACAACAACAGCCTGCTCGGCTTCGTGTCGATGGAACTGAAGGCGGCCGGCTATCTCGACACGAACGTCGACCTGAGCCCGACCGACTTCGCGGCAATCGCGAAGGGCGCGGGGATCTTCAGCGTGCGCGTCGAGCATTCGGAGAACGTCGAGCACGCGCTGCGCACCGCGTTCGCGCACGACGGGCCGGCGGTCGTCGACGTCGTCACGTCGAAGTACGAACTCGCGATGCCGCCGAAGATCGAGATCGCGCATGCGAAAGGGTTCAGCCTGTTCATGCTGCGCGCGATCCTGAGCGGGCGCGGGGACGAGATCGTCGAACTGGCGCGGACCAACCTACGGTGAGTGGCAGGTGAGGTGGCGGGGCGGCGCGTACCGTCAATCGGTCAACGTGTCGCCCCCGGCAGCCGTCCATTCGCGCACGGCCTGCACGAACAGTCGCATCGCGGCCGGCGGATGGCGGATCCGACCGGATGACAGGTTGCGGGCGATCGCGGCGTCGAGCGCGGCGACGGCGGGCCCGCCCGCACGGCAGCACGGCGGTGAGCGCTACCCCGCGCAGCTTCAGCAGCGCGTCGACCGCTGAGCGGGTGTTCGGCGGCGGCATGCCCGCCTCGATGGCGCAATCAGGCACAATCTTCATGTCGCCTTAAGTTTGCGTTTCCTAGAATCGATTGATCGCCGCTTCGCCGCGGCGGATCGATTTGTCGAGGAGGATGCACGTGAAAATGCCCGGTGTCGTCGTACCCCTGTTCCCAACGCTCATCGGCACGTCGAAGCTGAACGCGCAATCGCGCAGGGTGGGCCGATGATCTGGCCGAACGCGTTGCGCGTCTCGGCATTGTTCGTACGCGAGTGGGTCGGCCGCCCGGCCGCGGTGGGCGCGTTGTGCCCGAGTTCGCGGCATCTGGCGCGCGAGATGGCCGATGTGGTGCCGGATGGCGACGGGCTCGTCGTCGAGCTCGGCGGCGGCACCGGCGCGATCACCGCCGCGCTGCTCGAGCGCGGCGTCGCGCCGCGGCGCCTCGTCGTGGTGGAGCGGTCGCCCGCGTTCGTCCAGCACCTGCGGCGGCGCTTTCCCGGTATTTCGATCGTGTCGGGCGACGCTCGACAGCTCGAGCGCCTGCTGCCGAGCGACGCGCGGGTCGACGCAATCGTGTCGTGCCTGCCGCTGCGCACGCTGCCGCGCCAGGATGTGACGGCGATCGTCAGTCAGTGCCAGCGCGTGCTGGCGGTCGACGGTGTGATGATCCAGTTCACCTACGACCTGCGATCGCCCGACCGTCATCCGCTCGGCGATCCGGCATTTGTTGCCGACGCCAGCCGGATCGTGTGGGCAAATATTCCGCCCGCGCGCATCGTGACGATGCGCCGCGCCGCCATCGGAGAAGTGGCGTGATGCCGGTGTGATACCGCGCTTCCTTTCATCGACCCTGCAAGTGCTTCCGGATGCGGCTCATGCCGCAGCGTCCGGCATGCGTGGCGCAGGTCGCGACGCGGCCTGCCGGATGAAGCGGTCGAGCGGCGTCGCATAGCCGCGCGCGATGACGGCGCTCAAGCCGGCTGACAACACCAGATAAGCGACGAGCAACGCGAGCTTGTCAAAGCCGTGCATGGCGGACGGCGGCCATACCGTGCGCAGCGCGCCGCGTATCGGCGGAGCATGGGCGGTGGTCCTGTCAGCGTTGACGGGAACCGGCAGCGCCACCCCCGCTACGTATCGATCATCCCGCATGCCGTTTTTTGCACCGCAACCCCGTTTTTTTGCACGGTATTGATGCAGTGCCTTCTAAACTGGGTTCGTCAGGCTGGGAACGCCGATTGCTTGCAGGTAGATTCGTCGCCGTTTTATTCGGCCGCGGTGCTCCGCCGGCCGATCGCAGCGGACGTTTGTGGCCCGCGTCGAATGCGGCGCTGCCTTCGCCAAGGAGGATCCATGTACCTCACGGAAGAAGTACACACCGCGCGTCCCGCTAGCCGTCGCGTGCGCGTGGTGACACTGCCGTCGGGCAGACAGCTCGCCCGGCAGTTGCTGGTGACGGTTCGCGCGGCGGACGTGCTGCTGCGCCAGGCGATCCGCTTGCCGGATCGCCATCAATGGTCGGTCGACATCGAACGTGTCGACGCGGCCGGCGGCCCGCTGGCCGCGTGGGATTCGCACGTGACGTTTCGCATCGCGAAGGTATTCGAGCCGGGTGTCGACGCGAACTCGCGCGCCGGCGATCCCGGGCAGGTAGCAGTCGAGATCCGGCTGTTTCTGCCCGAGCAGGCGTATATGGGCGAGCAGCGCGTCGGCATCTTCGGTCGACGGCACGGCAACCGGTTCGGCGCGACGCTGTCGGTGACGGCCGGGTCGCAGTGGGGCGGCCGGTGCAACGAATGCGTTCCGCCGGCCACGCGGCACGTGCACGGCGACACGCTCGAGGCGCTCGTCGACACCGTGGCAGGCATCGTCAACGCCGCGTTGCTCGCGGCCGGCCATCCGCGGCCCGGCGGTTCGTGACGGCGCTGGCGGCGCCCGCCCGCTCACACTTCAGGCATCGCCGGCCTGGCCGGTTTGCCGCTGCAGGTCTTCCATCAACTGATCCGCGAGAAAGTCGCAGGGCGGACGCTTCGATTTCGTGCTGCGCGCGAGGATCAGCTCGAGCGGCGGCAGGTCGGGCAACCCGTGCGAGCGGCCGAGCATCGACAGCTGCGCGGGAATCGCGCAGCGCGCGAGCGGCGCGACCGCGAGGCCTGCCTCCACCATGCTGAGCAGCCCGAGCAGGCTCGGGCTTTCATAGGAAGTGCGGAACGGCAGCTTCGCGCGCTCGAGGCTGCGGATCGCGTTCTCGCGTGCGACGCTGCCCGGCATGAACACCGCGATCGGCAGCGGCCGTTCTTCCCATACGCGCGGCCCATTCGTCATCGCGGCCCACGCCATCGGCTCGTGGCGGATGAAGTCGCCGGACAGCCCCTTGATGCGCGTGCCGCAGACGAGATCGACGGTGCCCTCCTTCAAGAGCGGCGCGAGCGCGCTGCTCGGCAGCCCGATCACCTGGATCTCGACCTTCGGATAGGTCGCCGAGAACTTCTTCAGCACCGAAGGCAGCAGCGACGACGCATAGTCGTCCGGCACGCCGATCACCACCTTACCGGTCACTTCCGGCCGCACCACGGCCGCCCACGCCTCGTCGCGCAGCGCCAGCATTCGTCTGGCGAATCCGAGCAAGACCTCGCCTTCGCGCGTGAGCACGATGCTGCGCGGCTTGCGTACGAACAGCGGCCGGCCGATCGCGTCCTCGAGGCTCTTGATCTGCATGCTCACGGCCGACTGCGAGCGGTTCACCGCTTCGGCGGCGCGGGTCATGTTGCCGGTTTCCGCGACGGCGACGACGGTGGCCAGCACGTCGTGATCGAGCATCTTCATCGGTATCAGGAAAACTGAACGTAACGATCAGCATTATGCGTTTTTATTGTCGCTGTGTGTCTGCCATAGTGGAATCGAGCCCGCCGTATCGTTCGATGTGGTGCGGCAATCAGCCGGCGTGCCGGCATGCAGCGTTGAACAGGGAAGAGTGGTGTATCGATGATGGATCATCCGTTGCGCGCCGCACTGGCCGCCGAATTGCATGCCCGGCCGTTCCTGCGGCTCGCCGAGGCTGTGTCGCTCACGCATTACGCGATCTACACCGACGGCCAGCCCGACATCCACGAAACGCTGCTGCACGCGCTGTGCCGCGACACCGGCATCGCCGTGCCGCAAGACGGCGCGACCCACTACGCGGTGCAGTCGCCGTGCGGCTGGCATCTGAAGTGGGAGCGCCACACCGAATTCTCGACCTTCACGTTCGTCGCGCCGCGTCGCGACACCGGCTATTTCGACGATCTCGCGATCGACGGGATCCCGGCCGCATGGTTCGCGCGCCTCGCGGGCATCCGCTTCGTCGCGGTGCGCATGGAGTTGCTGTCGGGCGATGCCGCGCGGCTCGTGTGCGGCGACCTGCGCCGCTGGATCGACGGGCCCGCGCTCGTCGGCAGCAACGTGCTCGGCGGCGGCAAGGTGTTCTGCGACTGGCACGTGCGCGACGACGGCTTCATGCGCTTTCTCGTCGTCGACGAGGATTTCCGCGAGGAACAGGGCGGGCGGCTGCTGCAGCGTCTGTATGAAATCGAGACGTACCGGATGATGGCGCTGCTCGCGTTGCCGGTCGCGCGGCGGATGAGCCGCGAGCTCGACGAGATTCACGCGGCGCTGCATGCGCTGATGCAGCGGATGGACGCGAGCGGCGCCGACGGCGACGACGCGGCCCTGCTCGTGAAGCTCACGCATCTGGCGGTGCGGGTCGAAGCGCTGTCGGGGTCCGGCGGCCGCTTCAGCGCGTCGCGTGCATACGAAAAGCTCGTGCTGGCGCGCATCCAGGAATTGCGCGAGGAGCGCATCGAAGGGATGCCGACGATCGCGGAATTCATGGAACGGCGCTTCGCGCCGGCTATGGAAACCTGCCGCAGCGTGTGGGCGCGTCATGAGCAGATCGCCGCGCGGATTGCGCGAGCGGTCGACCTGCTGCGCACGCGCGTGAATCTTGCGCAGGAAAAGGACGTGACGCGGCTGCTAGTCGGTATGGAGCGCACGGCGCGCAATCAGCTTCATCTGCAGCACGCCGTGGAAGGGCTGTCGGTGGCAGCCATTTCGTACTACGTGCTGTCGCTTGCGACCGCGGCGTTCAAGGCGCTGCATGTGATGAACCTGCAGGTCGATCCCGAACTGGCGGAAGGCCTGCTGATCGCGCCGGTCGTGTTCGCGGTGATTCATATCACGCGACGCACGCGCGCGCAGCTCGCGCGGTCGGAGGCCACGCATGACGGTGCATCCGTGCCGACGGTGCATGCGGCGGCGTTGAAGCAGGCGAATTAGAACATCAATGACATATCAAAAGGAGTGGAGATGACTTTTACGCAAACGCAAGCTCGGTTTTTCACTGGCCTCGATGCATTCGACGAGCCGACGTGGGACGAATCCGGCGCGCCGGAAGAAGTGCACGTGACGTCGTATCAGGCGGTGCTGCAGGAGCCGATGACGTCGCTCGTCGGCGGTACGATGGATCGGCCGGATGTCGCGGCGGTGGCGATTCTTGGGTATAACTGACGCGGGATTGAACGTGGGCGCCACCCGGTCGCGTATGCGCCGGGTGGTTTCGCATTGCCTGCCGGCGTGGCAGGGGATGGTATTGCTCCGGGCAGCTGCTCAGTCGCCGGAGAGATCGCCGATCGAAGCGCCGTGCGGAATCTGGCCGGATGTGACCTGCCTGATGTATTCGTCCTGCGCATCCTGGATGTTCTTCGACACATTGGCGAGGACTTTCTCGACGTAGTCCTTTGCCGCGTCGGTCTTGCGCGCGACCCAGCCTTTCTCCTCGATTTCGCGAAGCTGCATGAATACGCCGTCGCCGAGCGACACATTGTTGAGCCGGGTAATCGTGTTGTGCACGAAGTTGTCGAAGAACGCGATCACTTCCGGTGACAGCTTCGGCGGATGTACCCATGCGGTAGCCAATGCTCGCACCGTCTTGTCCGAAATGTCGTCGACCGTACGGCGCTCGCCGAAGGTGAGCTGCGGAACCTTGGAGGTAGGATCCTGGCTCTTGTAGTACCAGTCACGGCCTTCGTAGTTCGGCAACCCACCACCGTGCGGGAAGACGGCGTTGTAGACGTTGGCGTCCACGGTGTTGATGAACAGGTTGTTGCCGATACTTTCGTGCGCAGTGCGATCGTGGACATGACGTGCCCATGACACGAACAATTTCTGGTGTTCGAGGAAGTGCGTTTCGAGTGGGCCGTTCGATTTCGGCAGCATGGCGGTATACGCGCCGAACAGGTCGTTGACGTTGAGATCCTTGCCGTTGACATTGACGGTCTTCCGATAGTCGAATTCGCGTGCGGCTATTGGCGAGACCGTCCGCAACTTCGCAAGCGGCAGCATCGGTACGCCGGCCGACCACGCGCGGTCCAGCATGTTGCGGGCGGATACGCGCGCGAGTTCGGCCGATTTCTGATCCTCTCCTTCAACGAATCCGCCGCCGACATCCGACTGACTGCCTGGATAGACGATTTCCTGAAGATTGGCGTGATCCGCCGATTTCCGGGGCGAATCCAGATTCTTGTAAAAGCGCAGCTCGGTCGCGGCGACGTGGTGGACGATCGACTTGAATTCCTTCTGGATATCGAATTGACCGAGCGATTGCTTGGACAGTGCGACGAAAAGGCTCAATCCCTTGATGCTGAGGCTGGCGACTTTCCCCTCTCCGGGAACGACACTCAGCACCGGCGCGACGACTTTGGCGAAAATCGAATCCGCGTATGAAGTCGATACGCAGTCGAAGAGTCCCATGAAATCGAACTGGACTTCGATTCCGTCGTAAGTGATTTTCCCGTCCTTCTTCTTGCAGGCCTTTTCGATCAGTTCGTTCGCGAACTTCCGGGCAATGACGCCGCCACGGTCATAGCCGAACAGTGACACACGGATGCGCTTGATTTCGCGATTGTCGGCTGCCCGTGCATGATCGACGTTGCCCTTGAAATCGGCGATCGCCTTGTTGACGCGTGCATCGAAACCCGTGCCCATGTAGCCGGCCGCGAATTCGCTGTCGCGGACGACCGGGACGGAGTCTGCCGCGATCGTCACGGCGGCCGGCAGCAGATCGGCGCCGACTTTCTTAGGCGTCAGCGATTTCCTGATCTGGCCTCGCGCGGTCTCGCCCGCATGGTCCAGTCCGTCCAGGATCGACGACTTGCCTCGCGTCAGCAGGCCTTTGTCCGCAGCGGTGTCGCGAAATCGCTGGCCAATGTCGGCGGCGATCTTCTTGCCCGGCTCCTTGATCACCTTGCTGTCGGCTTCCTTGAGGAGTGCGTTGCTGGAGTCGGTCACGATCTTCTTGGCCGTACCGACGGTTTTCACCGACAGGTCGCGACCCATGCCCTCGTAATACATCTTGTAGATGCCGAACTCGTCGCTGCTGTCCGCATGCGCGTTGAAGAGGCGCGCGATATTCGACAGTCGATCGGTGTCAGTCATTCCTTGCGCGAAACCGTCGAAGAAGAAGCTTTGATAGATCTCCTGATTGCAGCGGAAGCACGGACTCGGCGGATCGGCCGGCAATTGAGCACTGACGCTCGCGGCGCGTGCGATGCGAGACGCTGCGGCGCCGGATTCGGATTGGTTTTGCGTGGCACCTTGCGCGGCTGCGGTTCCATTCGGCATGATTTCCTCGCTCGACTAGTTGTTGGCGCGCATGCGCGGCATCGTCGGATACTTGACCCATTGGGCTTCAATCTTGCGGCCGGACAGAAAATGAAACTCGATATAGCCGTCACGCTTGTCCGGCAACTCCGGGACGGCGATGTCCGTCTCGTAGATTTCCGGCGACATGTTCTTTGCATCTTCCTCAGGCGTCAGATCGTATGTGACCTTGAGGTGCCAGGTCTTCTTGTTGCGCGGCACTTCCATGCAGCAGACCGTACCGCCGCCACCGCCGAACTGGCGGGCGTGCACGCTGCCGGCGCCGAAGCCGTCGACGACAAAGTTGTAGACGCCACGGTCGGTGTAGTTGAAACCCACCACGTGATAGGGGCCGTAGCTGGCGGTCTGTGCATGCACCCACCATGCGCCACCCAGCAGCACGACGGCGACGACGATCGGGTTGCGAATGAGGCGGCGAAGAAAATTCGGCATGTCGTTGTTCCTGTCGTTTAATTCGTCGCGAACGACGCATTGCTAGTTGTATTTGGGTTGCGTGGATCTGTCGGGGACTCGACCCATTTGGCTTCGATCTTGCGATCAGGCAGGAAATGGAATTCGATGTATCCCTGCGATTTGTTCGGCAAGGCTGGTACAGGAATGTCCGTTTCGTAAACGTCAGACGGCAAGTTGTTCTTGTACTGCTCCTGGGTCAACTCGTACTCAATCTTGACGTGCCAGATCTTTTTGCCCCGCGGGACTTCCATGCAGCATACGGACTTCCCACCGCCGCCAGGTTTGTGGGCGGTAGAGCCGCCGGCCCCGAATCCGTCGATCGTGAAACTGTAGATGCTTCTGTCCGTATAGTTGTATCCGATGACGCGATACGGGCCGTAGTTCGCGGTTTGCGCATGCGCCCAACATGCCCCGCCAAGTAGCAGCACGGCGATCCCGATCGGGTTGTGAATGAGGCGGCGAAGAAGATCCTGCATATTGGTGTTCCAGCCGCTCAGTTCGTCGTGGACGACGCGTTGTGCGTTGTACTCGAGTTGTGCAGGCCCGCCGGATACTTTACCCATTTGGCTTCGATCCGGCGATCAGGCAGAAAATGAAATTCGATGTATCCGTCGTGTTTGTTGAGCAACGATGGGGCAGGAATGTCAGTTTCGTATACGTCGTTCGGCAAATCTTTTTTGTACTGCTCCTGTGTCAGTTCGTAGGCGATCTTGATATGCCACATTTTCCCGTTTCGCGGCACGCTCATGCAACATACCGTTCCTCCACCGCCACTGGATTCATGCGCGTTGACACCGCCGGCTCCGAATCCATCGATCGTAAAAAACGCAATGCTTCGATCGGTGTAGTTGAAACCCACGACGCGATAAGGACCGTATCTTGCCATCTGCGCGTGCGCACCCCATGAACCCGCGAGCAGCAATGCCGCGATCGCGATCGGGTTACGAATGAGGCGATGATGAAAATTCAACATGTCGATGTTCTTGCCACTCAGTTCGCAGACAACGCATTGCCCGTAGTATTCGGGTTGCGTGGATCTGTCGGGGATGCCGCCCATCGCGCCTCGATCTTATGTTCCGGTCGGAAGTAAAACTCGATATACCCGCCGTGCTTGTCGGGAAGCGGCGGAATGGCGATGTCCGTTTCGAAAACGTCGTTAGGCAGGTTGTTCCTGTACTGCTCGGGCGTCAATTCGTACCGAAGCTTGATGTGCCAGGTCTTCTTGTTGCGCGGGACTTCCATGCAGCACACGGTTCCACCGCCACCACCGGCTTGGTGTGCGCGAACGTTACCTGCACCAAATCCGTCAATGTTGACGCTGTAGATACTGCGATCGGCGAAGTTGTATCCGATGACGCGGTATGGGCCATAGCTCTGAATCTGAGCATGCACCCACCACGCGCTACCGAGTAGCCCGACGGCGACCACGATCGGTTCGCGAACGATACGGCGCATCACGCTCAACATGTCCATGATTCCATCGATCGATCCATCAAATTCGCCCGTCTAGCGGGTGTCCGGAACATGCGCGTCGATCCGGCGAGCAACCCATTGCGAGACGATGCCGCTGCCGCCTTGGGACTCGTTCGCATACGCGCCTCCAGCACCGAAATCATCGATCGGATAGCTGTAGACGCTGCGATCGATGTGATTGAAACTGATGACCTGATACGGACCGCTGACTTCCGCCTGTGCATGCAATCCGCACAGTCCGCCCGCGATCATCACCGCCATTGCAATCGACCGAGGAGTCACACGACGTATTCCGCTCAACATCCCCATTCCCCCGCCGTTCAACCGACATCAGGCAGCACACCCACCGCCGCCATCGTTGCCGATTGCCGTTCGGCTGCATAGCCGGCCACCGGATGCCCGTCCAGCAGTTCCGTCCACACTTCCGTATCGACATCGCCGAGCGACTCCGACAACGGCGGCGGATCGTCCCCGCGCGCCGCGATCTTCCCGGCAATCGCCGGATGCGCGTCGAACGCCGGATGCACGTTCATCCCGACCAGCACAAAGTACGCGAGATCGTTTTCGTTCACGAGCCCATGCCGGCTCCGCGCTCGGGCCACCAGGTCCTTCACATAGCGAATGCCCCAGCGGTCCGGCACCGCTGACATCGGCGGCAGCAGTTCGTCACGCAACTGGAAATAGAGGGTCTCGGCGAACCCTTCGCGGGCGAGCGCGTCGTATTGCGCGTCCGTGAACACGATCGGCGTCGCGGCGGGCGCGGGCAGCGGCCCTCGTTCGTCGCCCGCCACGGCCTCCCACGGATCGAACCGGTAACGCAGTTCGACGAACGCGGCCAGCAGTTCGCGGCGCTGCGCGGGCGTCAGGATCGGCAGGAGGTTCTCGAGGACCGACGGATCGTAGTAGCGCAGCAAGGCCTGTCGCGTATCGGGCAGCGTGACCTCGGCAAGCGGATGCAGGTAGGCCGCGAGTTCGGACACCGCATGACCCGTCGCGAGCCACACGACGAGGTCCGACTCGCCGCCGGCATTCAGCAGGTCCAGCATCATCGCGTGCGATGCCTCGTCGTCTGCGCTCAGGTCGAGCAGGAACGGACCGATTTCAGGCCGCGACGCCTCGAGCATCGTGTCGGGGTACAGCGATTGCCATGCAAGGCCCCGCACACGCGCGGCGTCGAGCATGGTGTCGTCCAGCGCGCCGTCGACGAGCGCGATCAGCCGCAACGGGCGCGTGTGCCCGGCCTGCCGCGTGCGATGCCAGTCGCACAGGTCGTCGTGCCGTTGCGCTGCACTCGTGCGCGGCCATTGCGCCGGCAGCGGCAGCGCGCGCGTCAGATCGCGAAACGGCTTCATGGAGGCTGCGTCGTTCATGTGCGGGGCGTCAGTGCGGATTTCATTTTCGCGGCGCTGCGACGGCATTCCGAACATACGCCTTCGGGCAGGCGTGGCAGCGGGTAGTCGAGGCTGGTCGGGCCCGAGAAGCTGTGGTTGCCTCCCTTGAAATCCACCTTCCCGGGCGCGTGGATCTCGATGCTACCGTTACCGATGCGAATGTATGCACCGCCGGAGGTCAACAGAATCGGCCGCTTCGATGCGATGTCGATTTGCGCGGTGGCGGCAACGACCTTCACGGTCTTCTGCGCAGTGAGCTGCACGTCGTCGTCATGCGCGCGGATCTCGACCTTGCCCTTGCCGGCAAACAGCTTGATTCCCGAGTTCTGCGCGAACAGGCTCACCGACGAGATCACGCTCGCGATCAGCGATTTTCCGGCTGCGATGTGCGTGCTCTGGCCGCTGATGACGTTGACGTGCTTGTCCGCGACCATCTGCAACGACTGCTGGCTGGCCATCCCGATGCCGGCCGGACTGCCGAACAGCATCACGGGCTGTGCGAACGCGTTCGCGTTGCCGGTGCCGCCACCCGCCGTGCGTCCGCCCGAAGCCGCGCCGGACGCGCTCTGCTGCGTTGCGTCGGTAAACGTCTTCAGCGCATCGCGACCGGGCTGCAGCGTGTCGGCCTGATGGGCTTCGCTCGCGCCGGACAACGATTCGAGCAGGCTTTCGCCGCCGACGAGCTGTTGCTGCGCCTCACAGACGTCGAGCGGCTGGCTCGACACGGTCTTCGGATGCGTCGTGACGTAAAGGCCCTGGCTCGCGCGCACGGCGCCGTAGGCATCGGACCGCAGGTCGAAGCCGCTGCCGACGTAAGCGCCGCGCGTATTGCCGGACTGCTCGATCAGATAACCGATGTGCAGTGCGCTGTTCGCCATGCTGCTGTAGAGCTGCACGCGGTTCTGCCCGGTTGCGTCGTCCATCACGAGCTGGTTGTAGCCGCTGCCCGCGTATTCCTTCGAACGGAAGCCCGACAGCACGCCGTCGGTATGCCACTGCGGTTTGGTCGCACCGTTGTAGAGACGGGCCGTGACGATCGGCCGGTCGCAGTCGCCGGACATCCAGTCGACGATCACTTCCTCGCCGATGCGCGGCACGTGTACGCTGCCGTACCCGCCGCCCGTGTCCGACGATGCGACGCGAAGCCAGCACGATGCGCGGTCGCCGCCTTCGTTAAGGCGATCCCAGTGGAACCGGACCTTGATGCGGTTCAGTTCGTCGGTATGGACTTCCTCGCCCTTGGGGCCGGCGACGGTTGCGGTCTGCAGGTGCATCTCGGGCTTCGGATGTTCGAACGGACTGCGGAACGGCACCGCCTGGCGCTGGGCTTCGACCTCGACGAAATAGAAACCCTCGCTGCCGTCGGCGTGGCGTACGGTCATCGCGCTGACCGCGTCGCCGAGCTGTGCCTGCATTGCGTCGAAGCGCGCGGCCAGCCCGTGCGGAAACGGCGACGGCGTGGCCGGAATGTTGTTCCTGATCCACCAGACCGTCTCGACGACGGCAAATCGGTTGGCGTCATGTTCGGTGGGCGGATGCGCGGGATGGTCGGTCAGTTCGAATACCCGGCCCGCATCGATGCCGCGCATGCCGCCGATGCCGTGGAACCGCTTGGCGCGCGACTCCCATTCTTCCATCCGGATGGTCGACTGACGGTTGCCGTCACCTTGGGGGCCGTACGTATAGGCGCCCGTGTAAGTGTAGACCTCGGCCTGATCAGGCAACTCACCCTGGTCCGGCCTGGTCGGGACGTCGGTGCTTTTTGGATTGAGTGCGGTGCCGGGTGACTTGTAGTCGAAGGTGCGCGTCGTGTAGCGGCTGCTTTGCAGTGTGCGCGTGCTGGACCACTCGGCGAGAGCCTGGGTCTCGTCGCCCGAGGTGGCGCGATGGAATGGCACGCGTGCAGGTGTGGCGGCTGGCAACGAGTGCAAGGAATCGGTGATCACCAGCGTATGGTGCGAGCCGTCCGGAGCCTGCTCGAAATAGCCGAACAGGCCTTCATCCTCGAGTAGACGATGGACGAAATGCCAGTCGTCCTCGAATTGCATGCAGAACGAACGGTTTCGCAGCGGTGCGGAGAGCGTGAAACGGAACATGCCGCCGGCTTGCGGATGCTGGTTGAATACGTCGGTAATGATTTCGTCGGCGGTGCGGTCCTGCCAGATGCGCTGGTCGCGGCGGTAGCGGAGAAACCCGAGCCACGACATGAAACGAATCTGGTATGCGGTGATGCTGCCGTCGAAGCCGAGCCGACGTGCGGTCTGCGCATAGCCATGCCACGGCAGGTAGGCGTCGCCTTGCTGTTGGATCCACAGCGTGACGGGCTGCGCGATCAGCTTTTTCAGTTCGATGTTGTCGCGAGTCGAGATGGCGTCGACCGTCAATGCGAATTCGCGGCCGAGCCGCGACGCGCCATGGACGGTCTGGGGCAGCAGCACATTCTCGCCCAGCGGTGTATCGAGCTTGAGCAGACGACCTTGCTGAAACAGGCCGCCGGCGATTGCGCGAACGAGTTCTTGTGAATTCATCGTCGTGGCCCTCTTGGATCGAGAACGATGAGTTGGCGACTTTATCGTCGCATTTGTCGTATGAATGCTCTCGGTAGGCGATTTTAACGGATAAATCGCACCATTTCGGTATCAAATCCATCGGATTTATTGGGGGACCGGTGGCAGCCGGCGACACCGGCGGCGGCCTCTCACATACGCTCACTGCCTGTCGCCTCAGTCCTCCTGAGCGCCCGACCGCCTTGGCGCGCTGCGATAAGGCTCATCGCGCGGCGGCAACAGGGCCGTACGCCGCGGCACCGCTGGTTCCAGCGCCACGGCGACGAGATCCATGCTCGGGGCGGTCGTTGGGGGTAGCAGCGTCGCGAGATTCGCGCGGCGCACGATCTCGATCATTGCCGATCCCCGCGCGCCCGCAGGGCCGGCTCGCGTCGCGCAAACGCCCGACGCGCTATAGTCGTGCGACACCCGCTGCGGACGCTCCGCACATCCGGCCGTCCATTCACGCACGCCTTCATTCCATGACCGCGCATTCCGCCGTTTCCCTTCAGCTGACCGACACCGAACAGCCGTCCGCCCGCGACTTCATCAGCCGCAAGCTCGGCGAATTCAATCACGCGATGACGGGCCGCGCCGACACGGCGGCGCTCGACGTCTACGTGACCGATCCCGCGACCGGCGAGGTATTGGGCGGCCTCACCGGCCGGACGTCGCTCGGCCTGTTCTTCATCGATCTCTTCTACCTGCCGGAATCGCTGCGCGGCGGCGGCTTTGGCAGCCGGCTGCTGCGCGAGGCCGAAGCGGAGGCTAAGCGGCGTGGCTGCGCCCGCGCGGTGCTTTACACGATCACGTTCCAGGCGCCGGATTTCTACCGGAAGCACGGGTATGAGGTATTCGGTGAAGTGCCGTGCGAGCCGGAAGGCGCGGCGCGCGTGTTCATGGTCAAGACGCTTTGAGCGACATTGCCCGAGTCACCGCTCCGGCGTCGCGCGCTCGACGATCATGTCGTACAGCGCCTGCGCCGCGGGCGACAGCTGCGCGGCCTTGCGCTTGACCAGCACGAGTGTGCGCGACACCGACGGTTCGACGAGCTCGATCGTGCGGATCATCGGATACGCGTTCTTCTGGATGGCGAGCTTCGGCACCACGGCCGCGCCGAGACCTTCCGCGACGAGTCCGAGCGCGGTCGAACTGCGCTGCACCTCGTAGAACGAATGCAGCGACACGCCGCTCGTCTTCAACGCACCGTCGAGCAACCCGCGATTGCCGCTCACTTCACCCGCGAAGATCAGCGGATGCGGCTGCAGCGCCGCCCAGCGAATCCGCCGCCGCTTCGCGAGTGGATGATCGTCGCGGCAGACGAGCACGTACGGATCATGCGTGAGCGGCACGCTGACAAGTTCGGGATGCTGATCGCCTGCGATGCTGATCCCGAATTCCGCTTCACGCCGCAGCACGGCTTGCAGTACCGACGCCGATGCATGATCGAGGATCTTCACGCGATCGTGCGGCCGGTGCCCGGAGAACGCGCGCAGAATGCGGGGGAGATACTGCACGCCGACCGTCGGCAAACACGCGATCGTCACGTCGCCGCGCTGGCTCAGGCCCGTCTCGCGGATTTCGGTCAGCGCATCCGACAGCTCGTTCAGCAGCCGGCGCGCCTGCGGCAGGAAACGTCGGCCGATTTCGGTGAGGGTGGTGCGGCGCGTCGTGCGCTCGACCAGCGCGACGCCGAGAAACGACTCGAGCTTGCGCAGCCGTTGCGTGATCGCCGTTTGCGTGACGTGCAGCGTATCGGCGGCCTGCCTGAAGCTGCCGCCATCGGCGATCGCGACGAAAGCCTGGACACCAAGCGTATCGATTTTCATCAGAAATATGAATCAATGGCGATATTGAATTCATTTTACTGACGAACGCCGAAATCGCAGAATGTGCTGCATCGACGGCTGTCGATCTCCCGACGCCGTCCACGCCGACCAGGAGGCCTACCGTGACGACCCCACCCGATCAATACGCGAAACAGTACGTGCGATTCGAAGACGAACGCACGCGGCCTGTCCGCGACCTGCTGGCCGCGGTGCCCGATACGCCGATCCGAACCGCGATCGACATCGGCTGCGGGCCGGGAAATTCGACAGAGGCGCTGATCGCGCGTGCGCCCGACGCGACGGTCCGCGGTATCGACGCGTCGCCGGACATGATCGCGGCTGCGCGCAAGCGCCTGCCCGCGCTGCGTTTCGATCTGGCGGATATTTCCACCTGGGACGATCCGGGCGGCTACGACCTGATCCTGTCGAACGCGGTGCTGCAGTGGGTGCCCGCGCACGACGCGCTGTTTCCGTCACTCGTCGGCTGGCTCGCGCCGGGCGGCCATCTCGCGGTGCAGATGCCCGACAACCTCGACGAACCCGCGCACCGTCTGATGCGGGAAGTCGCCGCGGCCGGGCCGTGGGCGGACAAGCTGAAAGACGCCGCGCGCACCGAGCGGTTCGATGCGCGGTACTACTACACGTTGCTGTCGCCGATGTGTTCGCGAGTCGATGTATGGCGCACGACTTACTACCATCCGCTGAGCGGCGGCGCCGATGCGGTCGTCGAATGGTTCAAGGGCAGCGCGCTTCGGCCGTTCCTCGCGGCGCTGGACGACGACAGCGAACGCGACGCGTTCATCGCGCGCTATCGCGATGCACTCGCGGGACCGGACGGCTATCCGGTGCTCGACGACGGCACCGTGCTGCTGCCGTTCCCGCGACTGTTCATCGTCGCGACGCGGAAGTAATGCAACAGCAAGATTGATGTCGGGGCGGCAGGTTGTAGCGCGTCAGGACAACGGCCGCATCGATTCCGGATCGACGGTCCGGCTCTTCGCGGTCTGGCCGTCGCGCAGATCCTTGTACCAGAACAGCGCGACTTCCCCGTCGTTCACGCCGTCGGCGTACAGGAAGCGGTCGTGGCCGCCCACGACGAAGCCCGCGCGGGCGTATGTGCAGCATGCTGCGACGTTGTTCGCCTGCGTTTCCAGTCGCATGAAGCCGAACCCGCGGCTGCGCGCCCACGCTTCCGCGGCCGCCAGCAGGTACTGGCCAATTCCTTGCCGCCGGCACGCGCGATCGACAGCGAGTTCCGCGATCTCGGCCATCCCGTTCCAGCTTTCGGTGATCGCGACGAAACCGGCGAGGCGCCCGCCTGCGGTCGCGCGGAACAGCGCGGTGCCGCCGCACGCCTCTCGCGCCCAGCCGGCCGGGTCGAAGCCGTAGTCCTTGCGCCGCACGGGCAGCGCGCGCAAGTCGAGCAGATCGCGGTACGGCGCGTTCAGTTCCCACGCGATCTCGAACGAGAAGTCGCATCCGTTCAGTTCGTCGGCGGGCAGATCGACCGCCTGTTCGATGCTGATGTGCTCGGCTCGGTCCATGTGTCGGTGTCCTGTCTCGAGTGGCTGCGCTCGCACAATCCTTCCCCACGCGGCGCCGTCAACGCCCGATTATGCGCGATATCGGCGCGGACCCCGCCGCAGTTCCGTTGTCACCATCGGATTGGGATTTGTCGACGGTACTGCACGCGCCTGTGGAAGAGGGTGGAGAGGAATCCGAATAATCGAATGCCGATTGACGCAACCTCGAAACGGTGGCGCTGCCGTCGTCGATCAACAGTGCAACGCGCGGTTCGTGGCTCAGCAGCGGGCGGCCGATTCGGGCGTGTGCAGCTCGATCACGTGTTCGACGCACGGCCCGAGCAGCAGCACGTCGACGCACTCCAGGGCCGTGACCGCATCGCGCATCGCGGCGAGATAGCGGTACCGCGAATTGCTCATACCGTCATACCGAATCCACGCCGGCCGGTTGCTCGCGGAACCTTCACGTGCCGTCCCGCGCTTCGACTATGCTGAATTGTCTGCGGCCGGATTTCCGCGCCGCAACGCTGGGAACCGGCGATGGCGGGAGGGCGTGATGAGCGAGCAAAGCAATGTGCAACTGGTGCAGGAGGCGTACGCGGCGTTCGGCAGGGGCGACATCGGCGGCGTCCTGCAGACGCTGTCCGAAAACATCGACTGGTTCATCCCGGGGCCGGCCGACGTCGTACCGTTCGTCGGCAGGAGACGAGGGCCGCGGGACGTCGCGACGTTCTTCGCTGCGCTTGCGGCGACGCAGACCGCGGAACGGTTCGAGCCGCTCGAATTCATCGCCAGCGGCAAGCGGGTCGTCGTGCTCGGCACGCAGCGCTGGCACGTCCTGTCGACCGGGCGCACGTACGAGGACGACTGGGTGCACGTGTTCACGATCGAAAGCGGGAAGATCGCGAAGTTTGCCGAGTACCACGATACCGCCGCCGAAGCGGCCGCACATCGTTACTGACAGCGCCGCGCGCAGCTGGCTGCCGAGGAACCCAGGTCGTCGCCAACGGCCAGAACGGCCGCATTGGTCAATCGATCGCGCCCCATGCGGCGAGCTCGCGCTTCGTGCGCACGCCGAGCTTCGCGAACGCGCGCTTCACGTACGACTCGGCCGACGCGACCCGCACGCCGAGGATCTCGGCGGTCTCCGGCACGGTCTTGCCGGAGATCAGGTGCTTGCAGGTTTCGTATTCGCGCTTCGACAGTTTCACGCCGTCGGCCGCGATCCGTGCATCGAACCGCGCGAGCGGATGCACGTCGGGCGTCGGATGCGCGATGCGCCGCGCGGCGGTGGTCGACGCGTGCAGCTCGAGCAGCGGGAACAGGACGTCGCTGATGCTGCGAAAGCGGCTCATCTCGGCGAGCGTGAACGGCGGACGGTCGCGGCCGCGTTCGAGCGCGATCGAATGCTGCGCATAGCGGGTGCCGCGCGCGAGCACGCATTCGTGGCCGATACGCACGTCGTCGAACAGCCGCTGGCGGAACTCGCCCGGAGGGATCGCCGCGATGTCGCGCACGACGAGCATCGTGCCCGTCTTGCCGCGCAGCCCCGCGAACAGCGGATCGCTGTCGAAAAAGCGCTCGTAGTAGAGCGTCATCACGTCGGAGATTTCTGCGGTATCAGTCTGCGCGCCGATGCCGCTGCTGCCGATCCATTCGCAGCGATAGCCGGTCGGCATCGCGCCGTCGACGCGCGAGCGTTCGACGTGCGCGACGTCGAGCGGCACCACGTCGTTCAGCAGTTGCGTGAGACGCGGCACGAAGTGCGGCGTGCCGACCGTCTCGATCAATTCGCCGAGCGCCTTGAACGACACGTTGAAGCGATCGGTGTCGCGGTGGGAGGAGTTCACGTCGGGCAGCATGCGGTTCGCCGATGAAAAGCGGGCGCGATTCTAGCGCCGGAAGCCGAAATCGTCATTCAGGGGAAATACCGGCAGGTGTCTTGTCAGCCGTCCTGCCCGGGAAAACGCGGCTTGTCCCGCAACGAAGGGGCATACCGGGGCAGTATAAATGGGTAACGACGAGCGACGTGGAATGCGACGCCGACATCGAATGGAACGGCGAGATGGCGCGTGACCGCGAGCGCGGATGGCAGCAAGGCGGTCGCGCTCGCGCGTAGCGCGTGCCGCCCGCGCGACGACTCAGGCGTCGATGCGTTCGACCTTGCCGACCAGCAGCCCGTACGACAGGCTGCCCGCGAGCGCCATCGCGGCGATGTAGGTGATCGCGCGCGAGAAGTCCGCGCCGTCGACGAGCAGCCCGATCACGATCGGCGTCGCGATCGCGGACAGGTTGCCGATCAGGTTGAACACGCCGCCCGTGAGGCCGAGCAGCCGCGCGGGCGCGAGGCCCGACACGAGCGACCACGTGATCGACGCGAAGCCGTTGCCGAAGAAGGCGATCGTCATGAACGCGATCACCCAGCCCGTCGACGTGACGTAGTTCGCGCCGATGATGCAGGTCGAGATCAACAGCCCCGAGATGATCGGCAGCTTGCGCGCGAAGCCCTGCGACGCGCCGCGCCGCATCAGCCAGTCCGACAGCACGCCCGAGCACAGCACGCCGACGAACGCGGCGAGAAACGGCAGCGACGCGAGAAAGCCCGACTTGATGAAATCCATCCCGCGATACTTGACGAGGTAAGTCGGGAACCACGTGAGGAAGAACCACAGCGTCGAGTTCAGCGCGAACTGGCCGAGATAGATGCCCCACAGCTTGCGCCGGCCGAGCACGACGCCGAGATCGCGCCACGTCGACGGCGTGCGTTCGGTGCGCGCGGCGACGCGATCCTCGAGATCGATGAGCCCGCCGCCGTCGCGGATCAGCGCGATCTCGGCCGCGTTGACACCGCGAAACGCGCGCGGCTCTCGATAGACCGCATACCAGATCGCGGCCCATGCGATGCCGGCAAGCCCGGTCGCGACGAACACCATGTGCCAGCCGAGATGCACCTGCAGCCACGCGAGCACCGGCGTGAGGAACGCGAGGCCGACGAACTGCCCCGACGTGTAGCCGCCGATCGCGCTGGCGCGCTCGCGGGTCGGGAACCACGTCGTGACCACGCGGTTGTTGATCGGATAGGCCGGCGCTTCGAGCGCGCCCACCGCGAGCCGCAGCACGACCAGCCCGAAGAACGAGCCTGCGAAGCCGAGCAGCAGGGTCGCGGCCGACCACAGCGCGAGCGCGCCCGCATACAGCACGCGCGGCGACACCTTGTCGACGAGCCAGCCGCCGGGGATCTGCATCAACGCATAGGTCCAGCCGAACGCGGAAAACACGAGGCCCGCGCGAACCGGGTCGATGTGCAATTCCTTGAACAGCGCGGGCGCGGCGATCGACAGGTTGCTGCGGTCGAGATAGTTGATCACCACCGTGACGAACAGCAGCGCAAGGATGATCAGGCGCTTGCGGCTCGGCGGCGCGGTGAAGGCGGCGGCGGCCGCGGGCGCGGAATCGCGTGCTGTGTCGGGCGCGGTGTCGGCGCGCGTGTGCGGCTGCGCCGACGGGCTGGCATGCGTGCGTGACGCGGAATGGGCCACGGTCGTCTCCTGTGTTCTGTGCCGGCCGGCACCCGCGTGGTGGTGCGGCCGGATCCAATGGCATTGGGCGAACGTTAGGGCCGTGGAGCGAAGCGCGTCAACATTTGGGCAGGCATCCCTATTAATGGGATGTGAAGCGCTCAGTATGTGGGAAAGGGCGGTACGCGCGCGGAGAACGCCGGCGCCGCAGTGGCTCAGTTGCCGGTCGCTTCCTTCGCGCTGACCCAGCCCTGTGAACTGCCGCCGCGCGGATTGCGATACAGCACCTTCAGCCACTGGAAGTCGGCGCTGGCGTCGATCAGTTCGAGCGTATCGCCCGCGACGACATAGCGGCGCGTCGGCGCGTCGTTCATCGCGTCGTGCAACGGCAGGCGCGCCGGGCGCACCTTGAACGTGACCTTGCCGCCGCCGTATGCGTCGGGGCGGCGCGAGACGCGCTTGCCGTGCGCGTCATAGGTCAGCAGCATCGACGGCGGGCCCGAGTCGCCGTCGAACAGGTCGTGCAGGTCGTCGGGAATTGCTTCGCTGGACTGATGGAGATACATCCGGCCGTTGCCGTCGAAGCGGTAGGCGTCGGTGTACCAGATCGGCCCGCTCCGGCACGAGCTGTACAGCGTGTGCTCGCTCGGCTTCGCCTGGACGTTGATCAGGTCGTCGCAGTTGCCGTGCGGCATGCTGGCCGCCGGCAGGTTCAGCGGCTCGAACCGCTGATGCGCGGCGTCATACAGGAAGATGCCGGAGCGCTCGTTGACCATCCCGAGCGGCGCATACGCGGCGAGATCGCGGTGGCCGTCGAAGTTGTAGTCGTCGGACGCAAGCCGGTAGTGGCCTTCCTCGTCCGAGATGCCGACGTCGAGCACCTGCGTTTTCCCGCTCGGCAGAAAGCGGATCGTGATGCGCGTGCCGTCGGCGTGTTCGACACGAGCCGTGACGGCGTCGTCGACCTTGAACGTGAGCAGCGGTTTGGCCGCATGCGCGGCGGCAGCCGACGCGCAGCACGCGATCAGCAGCGCGCAGCGGCGGAGGAGCGGTTGGAATCGCGGAGTGCGTGTCATGTGCCGAGTTCGAACGCGTGGGCGGGATGGTGTGTCGAGCCGGCCGGCTTACGCGCCTGCGCTGTCGTCGCGATACCCGCTCTTGCCGTCGAAGATTTCCTTCAGCGCGGCGCGCAGCGCGACGGGATCATGCTCGCCGGGTGCGAGATGGATCACGTAATGCGTATTGCCGTCGAGCCGCGCGGCGGTACGTGCGTCGACCTCGACTTCGATCGTGTCGCCCGTCAGACGCACCGACAGATCGTTCACGTGCGCGGTGAGCTGGTCGCGCACCATCACTTCGATCGTGGTTTCCTCCGGAAAGCGCAGCAGCGAGAAGCAATAGTTTTGCTCCGCGTCGTGGCAATAGATGTTCGCGCAGCTTTCATCGTCGTCGATGTCGGACGTGGCCGCGCCGACAGTGGCGTGCAGTTCCATGATGTTCCTCTGATGTGGAATCAACTATGCAGGGCCGCTTGCGTCGCGACGCCGCAGCGCGCATCGCGCGCCTTCAGCCACAACCCGAATTCGCGCATGACCTCGACGACGGGCCGCAGCCGGTCGCCGTCCGCGGTCAGATCGTACTCGACGCGCACCGGCACTTCCGGATACACGGTGCGCCGCACGAAGCCGGCTTCCTCGAGCGCGCGCAGGTCGAGCGTCAGCATCCGTTGCGAGATGCCGGGAATATCGCGGCGCAAGTCGCTGAAGCGCCTGGGCCCGTCGAGCAGATACGACACGATCAGCAGCCGCCAGCGGCCGCCGAGCATGCGCATCGCCTCTTCCACGGAACATCCTGTCGCACTCGTTTTCATGCTGCTGGCCCTGATAGGTAACGTTTTTGTGACTACGGCACAAACGACTGCCGTCTTCCGCGCGTCGCGCAGATGCGAGATATTAGCGCCCGCGTCGCGACGAATCGATAGTCCAACCATCCAACCCAGGAAAGCGATTGACGTCCTCACCCGCCTAAAGGCAGGTGATTCCCACACCTGGCGATGCACGTCCGCATCGGAGAATGTTCAGCGCAGCGTTGGTATCTCGATCATGCACGACACCACATCCACTGCAGGCCCACTCTCTTACTCGCAGTCCCGCGATACCTTTCGGCCGCGTCGTGCTGTCTTTCGATCCGCACGCCGAACAGGACTGGGTAGAACCGCTTTCGTCCACTTCCTCGAACGTGGCTCCGTGCGCGATCGCTTTGTAGCGGAGCTTGTTTCGGAAGGAAGACCAGGATGCGTCGTAGACGCTTTTCGCCATCCTGGTTCTGGCGAGCTTCGCGGCCGACACGTTGCCGACCGCGATGTAATCGAAGCGCCGCACCAGATCGAGCGCGAGCTTGTGCTGGAAATCGGCACGGGCGTTCGCGACCTTGGCATGCAGCTTCGCGATATGTCGCTTGTGCTTGCGTGCTCGCTGGGCCTTCGCCAGCTTGTCCGCCGCACGGCGGCCGAATTGGTCGTTGGGCAGTTTCTCGCCGGTCGAAAGTGTGGCGAAGTCTTTCAGGCCGAGATCGATGCCGACGCCGGAACGGATCGGGCGAGCCTGAACATCGGGTGCCTCGATCACGATGTTGAGAAACCAGTTGCCGCGCGCATCCTGTGCGAAGTTGGTCCCATCCTTGATCTTGCCTTCGGGAAGCGCCCGGCTGTTGAACACGCGAAACGTGTTGCCGGCGAAACGGAACGCGTCACCCTCACGCTTCAGGTCACGGCCCTTCAGCGGCACCCAGCCCAGCGATTTCCTGCCGCGATAGCGCAGGTAGGGCCGACGGTGCTGACTGCGCGACTTCGCGTATTGCTCGCACGTCGCGTTGATTGTGCCGGAGTGAATGCCGAGCGCCTTGCTGCTGCCGGTCGTCAGCACGTTCAGATCGAATCCCGTCGGCCATTTCTTGCTCCACTTGAGCGCGTGCTTCTGCGTGTCATTGCAGAAGTTCCAGACGTAGTTCACTGCACGGCTCTGCTTGTTGAGCAGTCCGTTGAGCGACTTCACCCGGTAGCGGTAGACAAGAATCATGCCGGTGATCCTAACCCGTGGAAGAAGCTGCCTGTCAACAGCACTCCTTTCCTTCCCGCCATCCGCCCCGAAGGAAGTCCCCTTGGGGGAAATGGCGGGGTTTCTCGGAGCAAATTCTGATGAAGCTCTATCACGCTCCCGGCAGCTGTTCGCAGGCGATTCGCATCGTGCTGCGCGAAGCGGGCCTCGACGCGCAGATCGTCACGGTCGACGCGCGCAAGCACCGCATCGACGACGGCCGCGACTTCCATGACGTCAACGCGCTCGGCTACGTGCCGCTGCTCGAACTCGACGACGGCACGATGCTGCGCGAGGGGCCGGTGATCGCGCAGTATCTCGCCGACCGACGCCCGGAAGCGGCGCTCGCGCCCGCGTACGGCACGCTCGCACGCTATCGACTGATGGAGTGGCTGAACTTTGTCGGCACCGAAATCCACAAGGGCTTCATTCCGCTGCTATACGCGGTGCAGGCGGGGAAATGCGTCGAGCCGGTGCGGCAGAAGCTCGATGGTCGTTTCGCGTGGATCGACCGGCAGCTCGACGGCAACGCGTACTTGACGGGCGACACATTCACGATCGCCGACGCGTACCTGTTCGCGGTGACGGGCTGGGGCAAGGCCGACTGGATGCGCTCGGTGTACAACGCGGATATCGACCTGAGCCGCCATGCGAACCTGCGCGCGTGGTACGAGCGGGTGCGGGCCCGGCCGGCCGTACAGCAGGTGCTCGCCGCGGACGGCCTGGCCAGCTAGCGAGCCGGACGGCCCGGGAGGCGTACAAAGCCGTACATGTCACCCGGTCCCGCCGCCATTCACCGCGCTATAATCGCCGCCATGAAATGGCTCCGGACCTTCATCCTGCTGCTGCTTTGCGCGGTGCTGCCCCTCAGCGGGCTGGCAGCCAGCGGGCTGACCGGCGAATGTCCGATGCAGTCCACGATGTCGATGGATACGGACGCGGGCATGAGCATGTCCGCCGACATGAGCGGCTGCGATTCGATGAAGGCGTCGCCCGCCGACAGCGCCAAGGCCAAGGCGAAAGCGAAAGGCATGGCCTGCAAGCTGACCGCCCAGTGTCAGTTCGGCAGTCTCTATCACCCCGCCGCTCGTGCCGACGTCGGCCGCCCCGCTGCATACACCAGTACGATCGTCTTCCACTACGCGCAGTCCGTCCCGATCCGCGACCCGAACGGGTTGTGGCGCCCACCCCGCATCAATTGATCCCGATTTGACCGGTTCACCGCCGAGGCGGTGAGGTTCGTCCTGCATTCAGGACGTGGAACCCATTCGGGTTCCGACTTGGGGTTACACCATGTCATTCGATCTCTGCACGCCGCACGCGCGGCGTGCGCGTCGGCGCGCGCCCATGCTTGGCGCGGCGCTGCTGGTTGCGGGCGCCGCTCACGCGCAGTTGGCGCCTGTCACGCTGGACGCCGCGCTGCAGTCCGCCACCGAACATTCCGCCTCGATGCAGGCCGCACAGGCTTCCGTGCGTGCCAGTTCCGAGGCAGCCGTCAAGGCTGGCCAACTGCCCGACCCGTTGCTGAAGGCCGGCATCGACAATCTGCCGGTCAACGGCGGGCAGCGTTTCACAGTCGGCCAGGACTTCATGACGATGCGCCGCATCGGCATCGAACAGGAATGGGTGTCGGGCGACAAGCGACGCCTGCGCACGGCGCTCGCCAACGAACAGGTCGGGCGCGAGCGCGCCGGCTATCTCGCGCAACTCGCCAGCGTGCGTCAGCAGACGGCCGCGGCGTGGCTGAACGCGATCTATGCGAAGCAGGCGCTTGCGCTTCAGCAGGTGTTGCTCGATCACATGAGTCATGAGCTCGAGGCAATCAAGGCGTCGTATCGCGGCGCGAAGGCGGGTGCGGGCGACGTCGTCCAGGCGCGGGCGATGCTCGCGCAGACCCGGGATCAGCTGCTGAAGGCGCAGGAGGCCTACCAGACCGCGCGCATCGCGTTGTCGCGCTGGACCGCCGCGCCCGTCGACGACGTCGCGGGAACGCCGCCGGCCGCGGAATCGTTCGTATCGTCGTTGCCGCCGGATGAATTGAGGTTGTCGCAGCCGGCGCTCATCACCGCGGCGGGCGACATCGCCGTCGCCGAAGCCGACACCGCGGTGGCGAACAGCGAGCGCAGCCCCAACTGGACGTGGGAAGTCGCGTACCAGCAGCGGGGCGGCGCGTATTCGAACATGGTGTCCTTCGGCGTGACGATCCCGCTGCCGCTGAACCGCAAGAACCGGCAGAACCGAGACGTCGCCGAGAAGGCCGCGCTCGCGACGAAAGCGGGGCTGATGTACGAGGACACGCTGCGCCAGGTGCAGGCCGATATCCGCATGCAGTCGGCAACGCTCGCGAGCGGCCGCGCGCGGATCGCGAACCTGCGCGAAGCGCTGCTGCCGGCCGCGGAGCAGCGCGTCCAGCTCGCCGACGCCGCATACCGGGCCGGCACGGGGTCGCTCGCCGACACGTTCGCCGTGCGCCGCGCGCAACTCGATGCGCAACTGCAGGTGCTTGATGTTCGCCGCGAGGTTTCGCAGACCTGGGCGCGGCTCGAATACCAGGTCGTGCCGCCGACCCTCGCCGCCGCACAATGAAGGAGAACGACATGACGAAGCAAACGCTCGTCCGCGCCGTCCTGCTGGCGTGCGCCGCCGTGGCGCTGCTCGGCGCGGGTTACGTCGCGGGCGCACGCCGTGCGGCAAGCGCGGGGCCGGAGGCCGCCGCTGCGTCGCCGGCCAGATCCGACCCGACGTCCGGACGCAAGGTGCTGTACTGGCACGATCCGATGGTGCCGAACCAGCACTTCGACAAGCCGGGGAAGTCGCCGTTCATGGACATGCAGCTGCAACCCGTCTATGCGGACGAAGGTGGCGGCACGTCGGGTGTTCGGATCGATCCGGGCCTGCAGCAGAACCTCGGCATCCGCTATGTGGCCGTCCGGCGTCAGGAAGCGGCCGGCGGATTCGATGCGGTCGGCACCACCCAGTTCGATGAGGCGCGCACGGACGTCGTGCAGTCGCGCGTGACGGGCTACATCGATCGCCTGTACGCGCGGGCGCCGATGCAGCGCATCGACAAGGGCGCGCCGATCGCGTCGCTGTACGTGCCGGACTGGCTCGCACCGCAGGAGGAATACCTGGCGCTGAAGCGCGGCGGGATGGACCGCGGCCTGCTGGACGCATCGCGCGCACGCATGCGCGCGCTGTCGATTCCGGACGGCATGATCGCGAGTCTCGATCGCACGGGCCGCGTGCAGACCCACGTCGTACTGGCCGCGCCGGAAACCGGCGTCGTCAGCGAGCTGAACGTGCGCGACGGCGCAATGGTCGCGCCGGGGCAGACGCTCGCGAGGATTTCCGGCCTGTCGACGCTGTGGCTGATCGTCGAGATCCCCGAAGCGCTGGCGTTGAACGCGCAGCCGGGGATGCAGGTCGACGCGACGTTCGCGGGTGATCCGTCGCGGCACTTCGCGGGTCGCATCCGCGAGATCCTGCCGGGCATCAGCACGAGCAGCCGAACGCTGCAGGCGCGGCTCGAGATCGACAACGCATCGCTGAAGCTGACGCCCGGCATGCTGATGCGCGTGCGCGTCGCCGACCCGAAGGCGACGCCACGCCTGCTCGTGCCGTCGGAGGCGGTGATCGCCACCGGTAAACGCACGGTCGTGATCGTGAAGCGCGGCGACGGCGGCCTGCAGCCGGCGACGGTGACGCTCGGCAACGACGTCGGCAGCGATACGGAAGTGCTCGCCGGGTTGAGCGAGGGCGATACGGTCGTCGCATCGGGACAGTTCCTGATCGATTCCGAAGCGAGCCTCAAGTCCGTGCTGCCGCGACTGGAAAGCAGCGCCGGCGCGGTGCCTGCGTCGGCGCCGAAGGCGGCGTCGACGACTTATGAGACCACCGGCAAGGTCGAAAGCGTCACGGCCGACGACATCACGTTCTCGCATCGGCCCGTGCCCGCGCTCGGCTGGGGCGCGATGACGATGACCTTCGGCAAGCCGTCCGCGACCGCGTTCCCGGACGTGAAGCCGGGCCAGACGGTGCGCTTCGCGTTCGTGCAGAGCGACGACGGTTACCGGCTGACGAAGGTCGATCCGCTGGGGGGCAAGCCATGATCGCGCACGTGATTCGCTGGTCCGTCCGCAACCGCTTTCTGGTGCTGCTCGCGACCGTTCTGCTCGCGGCGTGGGGTGTCCATTCGCTGCGGCAGACGCCGCTCGACGCGCTGCCCGACCTGTCGGACACGCAGGTCATCGTCAAGGCGTCGTACCCGGGCAAGGCGCCGCAGATCGTCGAGGACCAGGTGACCTACCCGCTGACGACGACGCTGCTCGGCGTGCCGGGTGCGAAAACCGTCCGCGCGTACTCGTCGTTCGGCGATGCGTTCGTCTACGTATTGTTCGACGACCATACCGACCCGTACTGGGCACGTTCGCGCGTGCTCGAATACCTGAGCCAGGTGCAGAGCCGGCTGCCCGCGGGCGCGACCGTGTCGCTCGGGCCGGATGCGACCGGGGTCGGGTGGGTGTACGAGTACGCGCTTGTCGACCGCACCGGCCGCCACGACCCCGGCCAACTGCGCGCGCTGAACGACTGGTTCCTGAAATTCGAGCTGAAGGCGGTGCCGGACGTGTCCGAAGTCGCGAGCATCGGGGGGATGGTGCGCCAGTACCAGATCGTGCTCGATCCGGACAAGCTGCGTGCGTACGGCATCACCCAGGCGGCGGTCGCGGACGCGCTCGGCAAGGCGAACCAGGCATCGGGCGGCTCGGTCGTCGAGCTGGCCGAGTCGGAGTACATGGTGCGTTCGTCCGGCTACCTGCGCACGCTAGACGACTTCCGGCACGTCGTGCTGCGCACCGACGACGCGGGCACGCCGGTGCTGCTCGGCGACGCCGCGCGCATCCAGGTCGGCCCCGCGATGCGGCGCGGGATCGCGGAACTGAACGGCCAGGGCGAGGTGACGGGCGGCGTCGTCGTGATGCGCTCGGGCAAGAATGCGCTGACGACAATCGACGCGGTGAAGGCGAAGCTCGCCGCGCTGAAGCGCTCGCTGCCGCCCGGCGTCGAGATCGTCACGACCTACGATCGTTCGCAGCTGATCGAGCGCGCGGTGGACAACCTCAGGGACAAGCTGATCGAGGAGTTCGTGATCGTCGGGATCGTCTGTGCGGTCTTCCTGTTCCATCTGCGCAGTGCGTTGGTCGCGATCCTGGCGCTGCCGCTCGGCGTACTGACGGCGTTCATCGTGATGCGTTACCAGGGCGTGAATGCGAATCTGATGTCGCTGGGCGGCATCGCGATCGCGATCGGCGCAATGATCGACGCGGCGATCGTGATGATCGAGAACGCGCACAAGCATCTGGAGGCATATGGCGATGCGCATCCCGGCGAGCCGATCACGACCGCACGCCGCTGGGAGTTGGTCGCGACGTCGGCCGCCGAGGTCGGGCCGGCGCTGTTCTTCTCGCTGCTGATCATCACGCTGTCGTTCATTCCGGTGTTTTCGCTCGAAGGGCAGGAGGGCAAGCTGTTCGCGCCGCTCGCGTTCACGAAGACCTACACGATCGCCGCCGCGGCCGGTCTGTCGGTGACGCTGGTGCCGGTGCTGATGGGATATCTCGTGCGCGGCCGCATTCCGCCCGAGCACGCGAACCCGATCAATCGCGTGCTGATCCGCGTGTACCGGCCGCTGCTCGAAGCGACGCTGCGGCGCCCGTGGTTCGCAATCGGTATTGCCGTCGTCGCGCTGTTGCTGACGGCCCTGCCGGTGTCGCGGCTCGGCGGCGAGTTCATGCCGCCGCTCGACGAGGGTGACCTGCTGTATATGCCGACCGCATTGCCGGGCATTTCGGCCGACAAGGCGAGCGAGCTGCTGCAGCAGACCGACCGGCTGATCAAGACCGTGCCCGAGGTCGATACGGTGTTCGGCAAGTCGGGGCGCGCGGATACGGCGACCGATCCCGCGCCGCTCGAGATGTTCGAAACGACGATCCGCTTCAAGCCCCGCAGCGCGTGGCGGCCTGGGATGACGCCCGAGAAGCTCGTCGACGCGCTCGATCGCACGGTGAAGGTGCCGGGGTTGTCGAACGTGTGGGTGCCGCCGATCCGGAACCGGCTGGACATGTTGTCCACCGGCATCAAGACGCCCGTCGGCGTGAAGATCTCCGGGCCGGACCTGGCGGGGATCGACGCGATCGCGACGCAGGTCGAGGCAGTGGTGAAGCACGTGCCGGGCGTCACGTCCGCGCTCGCGGAACGGCTCAACGGCGGCCGCTACATCGACGTCGAAATCGACCGGCTCGCGGCCGCGCGCTACGGGCTGTCGGTGGCCGATATCCAGTCGGTCGTGTCGTCGGCGATCGGCGGCGAGGACGTCGGCGAGGTGATTGCCGGGCGCGAGCGATTTCCGATCAACATCCGCTATCCGCGCGAGATTCGCGATTCGCTCGAGAACCTGCGACAGTTGCCGGTCGTCACCGCGCGGGGCGCGCAGCTTCGTCTCGGCGACGTTGCACGCGTCGTGATCGCCGACGGGCCGCCGATGATCCGCAGCGAGAATGCGCGGCTGTCCGGCTACGTGTACGTCGACATTCGCGACACCGATCTGCGCACCGCGGTTCGCGCGATGCAGCAGGCGGTCGCGCAGCAGGTCACGTTGCCGCCCGGCTATTCGATCGCATGGTCGGGCCAGTTCGAATATCTCGAACGCGCGGCGGCAACGCTGCGCACCGTGGTGCCGGTGACGCTCGCCGTGATCTTCGTGCTGCTGTTCCTCACGTTCGGTTCGGCAGCCGATGCGCTGCTGCTGATGTCGACAGTGCCGTTCGCGCTGGTCGGCGGCTTCTGGCTCGTCTGGGCGCTCGGCCACGCGGTATCGGTCGCGACGTCGGTGGGCTTCATCGCGCTGACGGGCGTGGCCGCCGAGTTCGGCGTGGTGATGCTGCTGTACCTGGAGGGCGCGCTGCGGCGCCGTCTCGATGCCGGCGAGCCGCTGACCGATGCCGTGCTGCTCGATGCGGTTCGCGAAGGCGCGGTTCTGCGCGTGCGGCCGAAGGCGATGACGGTGGCCGTCGTGCTTGCCGGCCTCGTGCCCATCATGATCGGACACGGCGCCGGCTCCGAAGTGATGCAGCGCATCGCCGCGCCGATGGTCGGCGGCATGGTCACCGCGCCGCTGCTGTCGATGTTCGTCATTCCCGCCGCATGGCTTTTGCGGCAGCGCCGTCGGGCGCGCGGCGCGAGCCGCCGGCGGCATTCCGATGCAGTTCCTCACGGCATGAACGTGCCGTCCAACCCCACTGGAGAATCACGATGAAGATGAATCAACTGATCGCCACTGCCGCCGCCGCTCTCGCGACCGGCGCGTTCGCCGTACCCGCGTTTGCCGCGGGCGACATGTCGGGCATGGAGATGTCCGGCATGAAGATGTCGTCCGGCGGCGCGGCCGAATCGGGCACGGCGCTGACTGATGCGGAAGTGAAGAAGGTCGATGCCGCGAGCGGCAAAATTACGCTGAAGCACGGCGCACTGGAGAACGTCGACATGCCGTCGATGACGATGGCGTTCAAGGCGAAGGACGCGGCGATGCTCGCCGGGGTTCATGCGGGCGACAAGGTGAGGGTGCGCGTCGAGCGCGTCAACGGCACGCTGACGATCGTCAAGCTCGAGAAGGCATCGTAAGCGCGGCAATGCGGGCGGCGCAGCCGCCTGCAGCGACGGCCGCGGCTCACGATGCTGCTTCGTGAACCGCGGTCGGGCGCGTGGATGCGCACGATGTTGCCCGATCGTGCGCGATGTCGCGTTTCAGCGCGTCAGCGTCACGAACAGATAGCCGACGTAACCGACCCCGTTCGCGAGCAACGCCCAGATCGCGAGCCCGTGCGCGCGGGCATTGACGCGCAGCCACGCCGCCGCCGCGAGCGTGATGATCACGCCGGTCAGCACTTCGGGGCGCGGCTCCCACGGCGTCAGCATGATGCCGATCGCCGGCAGCAGCGTGCCCTGGAACACCATCGCGCCGGTGATGTTGCCGAATGCGAGCGTGTCTTTCTTGCGGCGGATCCACAGCACGCTGTTGACCTTCTCCGGCAACTCCGTCGCGATCGGCACGATGATCAGCGACAGCAGCAGCGCGGAGATGCCGAGCACGTGCGACACGCCTTCGACGCCGTGAATGAAGCCCTTCGCACCGCCGACGAGCAGCGCGACGCCGATCGCGAGCTGCAGCGCGATGGTCGCGAGGTTGGTCGGCAGCCCGACACGCGACAGGAACATCGCGTGCGGCGCTTCGGTGCCGTGCCCGGCATCGACGAGCTGCGTCGACGCGCGGAACGTCATCACGACATACAGCACGTAGACGCCGACCAGCATCGCGGCGAGCAGCGCGCGGATTCCCCACGCATGATGCGGGACGAACATCGCGACGGTGGCGAGCGCGAACGCGGCGATGAAGTAGTTCAGGTCGCGCACGAAGCCGGTGCGCTCGGGCTTGATCGTGCCGGTCAGGCCGCGCGAGCGGATCACGGCGATCGTCATCAGGAAGGTCGTCAGCGTCGCGAGCATCAGCGGCGCGCCGAGAATCGCGCCGACGCCGATTTCCTCGTTCACGGCCGCATTCGACGTGCCGCCCGCGAGCGCGAGCAGCGGCACCATCGTTTCGGGCAGCGCGGTGCCGACGGCCGCGAACAGCGAACCGGTTACGCCTTCGGAAATCTTCAGCCGTTCACCGAGATGTTCGAGCGCATTCGTGAAGAACTCGGCGGCGACCAGGATGACGATCAGCATGAACGCCAGTTCGACGAGCATCAACGTCATGCGGCACCTCCGCAGGCAGGCATGCAGGCGGTCATGGAACTGATGAAACGCGAAGGACGGGCAACGAGGAACATGGGGACTCCGTGGTCGGACGTGGACGAACCATGACGCATCTGCCGACGTCCGACCAGGAACGGCGCGATGCGTCGATGGTCTCGCCAGACCGATTCGGCCGAACGCGCCACGGCCGCAGGCCGAGTATGTTGACGTGTTCGCTTTCCGGGGGATGGAAAGCAGGCTACTCCCCAAAGACGAAGGGCAGTCTAGCCGAGCCGGCCGCTTTCGGCAAGCTTGTGCAGTCACACCCTTTCATTCGGAAAGGCAGGTCGAGCGACAGCGGATGCGCATGCCGTAGCGGGGAAGCAATCGGCGTGCGCGGGCGTCACGCGCGTGTCACGCAGCGCGGGACGGGAAATACAGCGCGAACGTCGTGCGTCCGTCGCGGCTCTCGACCTCGACCTTGCCGCGGTGCAGCTCGATGATCGACTTGACGATCGCAAGCCCGAGCCCGGCGTTGCGCGCCGCGCCGTGCCGCGACGAATCGATCCGGTAGAAGCGCTCGAAGATCCGCTCGATCTGCTCGGGCGGAATCGCGGCGCCGCGGTTCGTGACTTCGACTACCGCGTAGCCGGGCCGCGTCGATACGGTCAGCTCGATCGTCGAGCCGGCTTGCGCGTGTTCGAGCGCGTTCGACGCGAGATTGCTGACGGCGCGCCGGAACAGCGTCGCGTCCGCGACGACCGGCGCTTCGCCCTGCACCGCGAGCTGCACGCCGGCCTCGTCGGCCAGCGCCTGGAAATACGACGCGAGCCGGCGCAGCTCGGCGCCCGCATCGAGTTCGACGGCCTTCAGGTGCTGCCGCGCATTGTCGGTGCGCGCGAGAAACAGCATGTTCTCGATCATTCGCTGCAACCGTTCGCATTCCTCGATGTTCGAATCGATCAGCGCTTCGTATTCATCGGTGGTGCGGGCGCGCGACAGCGTGACCTGCGACGAGCTGATCACGTTCGCGAGCGGCGTGCGCATGTCGTGCGCGAGGTCGGACGAGAACTGCGACAGCCGCACGAACGCGCGCTCGAGCCGGTCGAGCATCCGGTTGACCGACGTGGCGAGCTCGTGCAACTCGACCGGACCGCCGCGTGCATCGAGACGCGCGTTCAGGTTGTGTGCCTCGATGCGCGAGGTCTGCCGCCCGAGGCTCTCGACCGGGCGCAGGCCACGCGACGCGACCGCGTAGCCGAGCGCGCCGACCAGCAGCGCGCCGAGAGCGGCCGCGAGCCAGATGTCGACGCGATAGCTTTCCAGCAGCGACTGGCGATCGGTCGCCGTGCGCGCGAGCGCGACCTGGATGGTTTCGCCCGACGGCAGCGTGGCGTGCGCCCGCACGCAGCGCGACGTGCCGATGCCGGGCGGCGCGCAGGTGAACGGGCTCGCTGCCACGGTCGCTGCGTCGGCCGGCTCCGGCCGCGCGATCACCGACGCGAGCGTGTTGCCGGCTTCGTCGGTGTGTTCGACGAGCGGACGGTTCGCCGCGTCGTAGATGCCGAGATAGACGCCCGGATGCGACAGCAGCACTTCATGGAAGACGGCCGGATCGGCGCGCAATGCCGTCGTCGAACCGCTCGAGCGCGCAAGCTGCAGGAACTGGTTGAGCTTGCCGGCGATTTCGATGTCGTCGCGCCGGGTCAGCTCGGCGGACAGCGAGCGATACAGGTACGCGCCGGTCAGCGCGAACACGAGCGCGGCGACGGCGGCGAACGCGAGCGTCAGGCGCCGGAGCAGCGAATACGGCGCGGGGCCGCCGGTCACGAGCGATCCTCGAGCACGTAGCCCATCCCGCGGATCGTGTGGATCAGCTTCTTCTCGTAGGCGTTGTCGATCTTCGCGCGCAGGCGCTTGATCGCCGCATCGACGACGTTCGTGTCGCTGTCGAAATTCATGTCCCAGATCTGCGACGTGATGAAGGTGCGCGTCAGCACCTCGCCTTCGCGTTCCGCGAGCAGCTGCAGCAGCGCGAATTCCTGCGCGGTCAGGTCGATGCGGTTGTCCGCGCGCCGTACCCGGCGCTTGATCAGGTCGACCTCGAGATCGGCGACCTGCAGGAAGTCGCGCGCATTGCGCGGCGCGCGGCGCAGCAGTGAACGGATGCGCGCGAGGAACTCCGCATACGCGAACGGCTTGAGCAGGTAGTCGTCGGCGCCCAGTTCGAGCCCCGTGACCTTGTCCTCGATCGCGTCGCGCGCCGTCAGCAGCAGGACCGGCGTCTGCTTCTGCGCGCGCAGCCGCCGGAGCACCTCGAAGCCGTCCAGCTCCGGCAGCATCACGTCGAGCACGACGAGATCGAAATCCTCGTGCAGCGCGAGGAACAGCCCGTCCTTGCCGTTCTCGGCCACGTCGACCGTATAGCTCGCCTCCGCCAGCCCCTTGCGCAGGTAGGACGCCATCTTGGGTTCGTCTTCGACTATCAGTATCCGCATGGTGGAGCAGGCCGTTCGTGATTCATCCGTGATTTCAGCCGGTCAGTGTAACGCGTGAGCTTAGGGCGCCGCGCGTGCGCGAAAGATGACCGGCGGATGACGGAATTGTCATGAAGCGCGCTCGCCGTGCGATGCCCGCGTTTCATGAAAAACCGGTCATGTTTCGGCCATGTCGTCGTCACGACGGCGGCGATAAGCTGCGGTGGTCATGTGTCCGGAGCGCGCCGTCGCGGTGTCGCTCCCGTTCATCCGGTCGTAGCCTGCCTGATTCCGCATCCATGTCGTACTGGCGCAAATTCATCCTCGTCGTGCTGCTGGCGCTGAGCCTGCCGATCCAGTCGTTCGCGACCGGGTCGATGCAGTGCGCGGGCGTTGCGGCTGCCGTGCCGCATGCGGAGGATGGAGCGAGCGCCGATCACCCGGCCGCGTCGCTTGCGATGTCGAGCGCGCAGGGTGGCGAGCATGCGCATGAAGGCCACGCACGGCATGCATCGTCGTGTTCGTCGTGCGGGGCCTGCTGCTTCGGCACCGGCATCGCCGATCCTCCCGCGGTGTCCGCGGCGTCCGGCATCGGTATCGCGTTCGTCGCTTTCGCGCCGTCGCCGGTCATCGTGTCGTTCCTGACCGGCGGCATCGAGCGGCCGCCGCGCCGGCTTCCCGTCTAGTCCTTGCCTCTTCCGCGGTCGACCGGCCGCGATCCGCAAACCGTGCCGGCGGTCATTCGACGCCCGTCGCACGACTCACGACGAGAAACATCCATGCGATTGATCACTGCGGCGCTGCTTGGCGCGGCGGCCCTCGTGCCGTCGCTCGCGCCTGCGCAAACTCCGCGTCCCGATCCGGCCGATGCCGCCGCGCCGGTGCAGGACGTCGCCGTGCCGTCCGCATTCGACGGCTACGTGCGGTATCGGGACGATGCAGGCCCCGGCTGGAAACAACTGAACCGCGACGTAATGGAGCGGCCCGCGAAGGGGCACGCGAAGTCCGGAAGCGCGAAGCCCGGAAACACGGTGGGCGGCGCGGTCCATTCGATGCACGGAGAGGCCGCGCAATGACGAGACTTGCGATGTCACCGCGAATCGGCGCGACCGCGCTCGTGCTGGCCTTCCTCGCCGGCTGTACGACGTTCTCGAAGGACGGCGGCTTCGACGCCGTGTCGGCCACCGCATCGGAGCGGATCGGGAAAGACGCCGTCATCGTCAGGACCGACGCCGACCGCGACGCCGTCGACACACGGACGAAGGAACTGCTCGCGAAACCGCTGTCGATGGACGACGCGGTGCAGCTCGCGCTGCTGAACAACCGTGGCTTGCAGGCTTCGTACGCGGCGCTCGGGCTGTCGGAGGCCGATCTCGTGCAGGCCGGCCGGCTGCCGAACCCGCGCTTCTCGTTCAGCCGCACGCGGGCCGGCGACGGCGAGCTGAGCCTCGGGCGTACGTTCTCGGCGAACGTATTCGCACTGCTGACGCTGCCGCTCGCGACGAACATCGAACGCCGCCGCTTCGAGCAGACCAAGCTCGAGACGGCCGACGCGATGCTGAAGGTGGCAGCCGACGCGCGTCGCGCGTATGTCGAGGCCGTCGCCGCCGAACAGGCCGCGAACTATGCGCGGCAGGTGCGCGACGCCGCGAGCGCCGCCGCCGAACTCGCGCTGCGCATGCGCCAGGCCGGCAACTTCAGCCGCCTCGACTACGCACGCGAACAGGCGTTCCATGCGGACGCGGTCGCCCAGCAGGCGAAGGCGCAGCAGCAGGCCGTGGCCGCGCGCGAGAAGCTCACGCGGGCGATGGGGCTGTGGGGCGAGCGCATGCACTACGCGCTGCCCGAGCGTCTGCCCGACCTGCCGAAGGCGCGCCCGGACCTGCCCGATCTCGAACGCTACGCGATGAGCAACCGTCTCGACATCCAGGCCGCGAAGCTGCAGACGCAGGGCGTCGCGTCGTCGCTCGGACTGAGCAAGGCGACGCGCTTCGTCAACGCGGTCGATCTCGGCTACGTGAACAACTACGAGACCGACAAGGGGCACGAGCACGGCTACGAGATCAGCGTCGAGATTCCGCTGTTCGACTGGGGCGGCGCGAAGGTCGCGCGGGCCGAGGCCGTCTACATGCAGTCGGCGAACCGGCTCGCGCAGACCGCGATCGACGCACGCTCGGAAGTACGCCAATCGTACGCGGCGTACACGACGAGCTACGACGTTGCGACGCACTATCGCGACGAAGTCGTGCCGCTGCGCAAGACGATCTCGGACGAGTTGCTGCTGCGCTACAACGGGATGCTCGCGAGCGTGTTCGAGCTGCTCACCGATGCGCGTGAACAGGTCGGCGCGGTCAACGGCTACATCGATGCGCTGAAGGACTACTGGCTCGCCGAAACCGATCTGCAGATGGCCGTCGGCGGCCGGCTACCTACTTCGCAGTCGATCTCGCAGCCTGCGCCGCGCACCTCCGCGCCCGCCGCCTCCACGCCCGACGCTGCACCGCAGCCGGCTTCCTCTCCCGTGGCGCAACCGGCGCCCGCAACGCATCCGGAAGGTCATTGACATGGTGTCCCGTCGACAATTTCTCAGCGGCTCGGGCGCCGCGCTGCTCGGTGCGGCGATGGTCAGCAAGGCCGGCGCCGCGTCGCTGCCCGAAGCGCCCACGATGGCGAAGGCCGGCACGCAGCCGCCGCTCGTGCCGCCCAACGGTCGTCCGTACACGCCCGTCGCGACGCTGAACGGCTGGACGCTGCCGTGGCGGATGAAGAACGGCTGGAAGGAGTTCCACCTGACGGCCGAGCCGGTCGTGCGCGAGATGGCGCCCGGGATGAACGCGAACCTGTGGGGCTACAACGGCCAGTCGCCGGGCCCGACGATCGAGGCCGTCGAGGGCGACAAGGTCCGCATCTTCGTGACCAACCGCCTGCCCGAGCACACGACGATCCACTGGCACGGGCTGCGGCTGCCCAACGGGATGGACGGCGTCGGCGGCCTCACGCAGCCGCATATCCCGCCCGGCAAGACCTTCGTCTACGAGTTCCAACTGGAGGCGCACGGCACGTTCATGTATCACCCGCACGCCGACGAGATGGTGCAGATGGCGATGGGGATGATGGGCATGTTCATCGTGCACCCGAAGGACCGCGCGACGATGCCGGTCGATCGCGACTTCGTGTTCCTGCTCGCCGCGTACGACATCGACCCGGGCAGCTACACGCCGCGCGTGAACGAGATGACGGACTTCAACATGTGGACGTTCAATTCTCGCGTGTTCCCGGGCATCGACCCGCTGCCGGTGCGTGCGGGCGACCGCGTGCGGATTCGTTTCGGCAACCTGACGATGACGAACCACCCGATCCACCTGCACGGCTACAGCTTCGAGGTCGCCGGCACCGACGGCGGCTGGATTCCGGCGGCGGCGCGCTGGCCGGAGGTGACGGCCGACGTCGCGGTCGGCCAGATGCGCGCGATCGAGTTCACCGCCGATCGCCCCGGCGACTGGGCGTTCCATTGCCACAAGTCGCATCACACGATGAATGCGATGGGCCACCAGGTGCCGAACCTGATCGGCGTGCCGCAGAAGGATCTCGCGCAGCGCATCGGCAAGCTCGTGCCCGACTACATGGCGATGGGCAGCACCGGCGGCGCGATGGGCGGCATGGAGATGCCGCTGCCCGACAACACGCTGCCGATGATGACGGGCACCGGCCCGTTCGGGCCGCTGGAGATGGGCGGCATGTTCACGGTGCTGAAGGTCCGGCAGGGGCTCGGCCGCAACGACTATCGCGATCCGGGCTGGTTCCGGCATCCGAAGGGCACCGTCGCCTACGAATACACCGGCGAATTGCCGGACGGCTGAGCGGCGGCCAACAGCGGCAAGCGGTGGCCGCGCGGTGCGAGCCACCGGTTTCATTTCACTCACTCTGGATGGAGCAGGCAATGATGAAGAAAGGACTGGTTTCGATTGCAACGGGTTGCGTGCTGGTGTTTTCCACTGCGTCGTACGCGGCCGGCGACATGGCCGGCATGGACATGGGCGGCAACGCGAAGCAGGGCGCCAGCGCGACGCACGGGATGTCGCACGGCGAGATCCGCAAGATCGACTCGGCCGCCGGCAAGCTGACGATCAAGCACGGCCCGCTCGAGAACCTCGGGATGGACGCGATGACGATGGTGTTCAAGGTCAAGGACCCGGCGATGCTCACGCAGGTCAAGGCCGGCGACAAGATCGATTTCGTCGCCGAGGACGTGGACGGCGCGTTGACCGTCGTCGAACTGCGCAAGCCGTGATGCCGGGGCGGAACATGCACACGAAGATCACGATGCTCATGCGGTTCGTCCGCTGCGTCCGGTTCGTTCGCTTTGTCGCGGCCGGCGCGCTGATCGCCGCCGCGCCGGTTGCGGCCTGGGCGCACGGCAAGCTGGAGAGCGCGACGCCCGCGACCGGCAGCACGGTCGACACCGCGCCCGACACGTTGCGGCTCGCGTTCAACGAAGACCTCGAGCCCACCTTCAGTTCGGTGAAGGTGTCGGACGCGAACGGCAAGCCCGTCGCGCACGACAGCGCGAAGGTCGATCCGGCGACGCCGCGCGTGATGACCGTCGCGATGCCGAAGCTCGCGCCCGGTGCGTACACGGTGCAATGGGTGGCGATGACGGCCGACGCGCATCGCACCAAAGGCACCTATACGTTCAAGGTGAAAGGGTGAACGAAGGCTTCGTCGGCATGCTGCGGCTTGTAGCCGTGGCGATCCAGAACGCCGGCTTTGCCGTCGTCGTCGGCACGTTGCTCGGCAACCGCTGGCTCGCGCGGGGCGCGTCGGCGTGGCAGCACGACATCGCGGGGCGGCTGCTCGCGACGCTGCGTGGTGCGTCCGTCGTGTCGCTGCTCGCGAGCATCACGGCGTTCTGGGCGCACTGCGCGTTGATGAGCGAAGTGCCGCTGCTCGAAGCGGCGCCGGCCGTGCGCGCGATGCTCGCCGGCACGGGGTTCGGTCATGCGTGGCTGGCCGGCGCCGTGTTCATGCTCGCGGTCGTGATCCTGTCGTTCGTTCGGCGCGCGACCGATACGCGCTTTCCGTTCGCGATCTGGGTCGCGCTCGCATGCGTCGCGCTGGCGCGCAGCAATGGCGGCCATCCGGTCGACGCGGGGCTGTTCAGCGTGCCGGTGTGGGTCGACTGGCTGCATCTGCTGGCGATCAGCGCGTGGGTCGGGCTCGTGCTCGTGACGGCGTTCGCCGTGATGCCGCGATTCGCCGGGATGCCTGCAAGCGAGCGCACGACCGGCGCGTCGTTCGTGCAGTCGCTCTCCGATGCGTCGACGGTTGCACTGGCGGTGCTGTTCGCGACCGGCGCATACAACGGCTGGCGCGGCGTCGATACGCCGGACAACCTGCTCGCATCGACGTACGGGCAGATCCTGCTGCTCAAGCTCGCGCTCGTGCTGATCGCGGCGGCGCTCGGCGGACACAACCGGTTCTTCGGGATGCCGAAGCTGCTGGCCGCGCTGAAGGATCCGGCGGCCGCGATGCCGGTCGTCGCGTTGCGCGGGTTCGGCGCGGTGCTGCGGATCGAGGCGGTCGTGCTCGCCGGCGTGCTGATGGTGGCGGCCGTGCTCGTGTCGAGCGCGTTGCCGGGGACGGTCTAGCGTCGCGGCGGGGTGAGTGGTGACGCCGGCAGCGGGAAATCGTCGGAACGGGGCCGGCGTTTGTTGGACGATTTCCCGCTTTTCGATCGCAATCGCGCAGCGATACCGGCAATTACATATGCCTGTCTGCCGGTTACTAAAAACTGTCACCGAGCGCCGCTAAGCTTTCGCCACCCTCACAACCGGGATTCCCCGCCATGCGCTCGACAATCCGCCTGTTTGCCCCGCTATTGCTGCTGCCCACGCTTGCCGCGCCGGTCCTCGCGGCGACCGCCGCCCCCGTCAGCCCGAACTGCGGCGGCAGCACGACGCCGATCGCCGACATCCAGGGGCCGGGCGCGCCGTCGCCGCTCGCCGGCCAGAACGCGTCGATCGAGGCGGTCGTTACGGCCGATTTCGGCGGCACGGACGGCTTCGGCGGCTTCTTCGTCCAGCAGGCCGACCCGCAGCGCCGCAACCAGCCGGGCGTGTCCGAAGGCCTGTTCGTCTATGCGCCGAAAGTGCGCGCGAAGGCCGGCGATCTCGTGCATGTGACGGGCAAGATCGAGGAGAAATACGGGCAGACGCAGCTCACGCTGTCGGGCGCGATCGCGGTGTGCGCGAACGGCCAGACGGTCACGCCGGCGACGCTCACGCTTCCGGTCGACAGCCCGAACGCATTCGCCGCGTATGAAGGAATGCTGGTACGCCTGCCGCAGACGCTCACCGTCACCGACAACTACGAGCTCGGCCGCTACGGCAGCACGATGCTGAGCAACGGCCGACTGCGCACGCCGACGAGCGTGGTGCCGCCGTCGCAGGTGCAAGCGCAGATCGATGCGAACGCACGCAACCGGCTGATCCTCGACGACGGCTCGAACAAGCAGAACCCCGCGAACGTGCCGTATCCGGCGCCGGAACTGTCGGCCGCGAACACGCTGCGCTCGGGCTATACCGTGCGCAACGTCGAAGGCGTGCTCGAGGTGCGCTACGGAGCATGGCGTGTGCAGCCGCTGCCCGGCGCGGCCGCACCGACGTTCGACACGCGCTCGAACCCGCGCACCAACGCACCGGCACGCGATCCGAAATCGAATCTGCGCGTCGCGTCGTTCAACGTCCTCAACTACTTCAACGGCAACGGCATGGGCGGCGGCTTCGACGATCCGAACAACCGCGGCGCGAAGAGCTTCCAGGAATTCCAGCGTCAGGAAGCGAAGATCGTCAGCGCGCTGAAGGCGCTCGACGCCGACGTGATCGGCCTGATGGAAATCCAGAACAACGGCTACGGCGAACTGAGCGCGGTGCGCCAGCTCGCGGCGAAGCTCGGCAGCAACTGGCGCGTGGTCGATCCGGGCACGTCGCGCCTCGGCGGCGACGCGATCACGGTCGCGATGATCTACGACAGCCGCACGGTCGAACCGGTCGGCCGCGCGTCGACGCTCGCGATCGACGACAAGAACCGTCAGCCGCTCGCGCAGTCGTTCCGCCGCGTCGGCGGCAACAAGCAGGCGCTGACGATCGCGGTCAACCACCTGAAGTCGAAGAACTGCCCGGACGCGGCGAACGACGACCTCGACCAGGGCGACGGCCAGGGCTGCTGGAACCCGACGCGCACGCGCGCGGCGGCGAAGCTGGCCGACTGGCTCGCCGGCACGCCGACGGGCGTCGCGGGGCAGGGCACGCTGCTGATCGGCGACTTCAACAGCTACACGTATGAAGACCCGATCCGCCTGCTCGAAGCGCGCGGCTACCGCAACCTCGTGTCGCGCTGGATAGGCGCGAACGCGTACAGCTACGTGTACAACGGCGAAGCCGGCTACCTCGATCACGCGCTCGCATCGCTGCCGCTCGCGTCGCACGTGAAGGCCGTGCACGAATGGCACATCAACGCGGACGAGCCGCTCGCACTGCAGTACACGCTCGCGTACAAGTCGGCCGAGCAGCAGAAGACGTACTACGCGCCGGATGCGTATCGCTCGTCGGATCACGATCCGGTGCTGATCGATATCGCGCTGCCGGGCGGCGGGCGCTGATCGTCGCTCGAGCGTTTGAGCGGTTGAACGATGGCGTGCGGCGCGGCCGCACGTCGCTGCGTGAGCGGGGGCGTCGCCGCTCGCTCGCGCGGCCTCTCCATTCCCTGCGCATCACGTGCCCGATTCGCGATTGCCGCAATGCAATTCGCAATCCGCAATGCGCGGGGCGAATGATTGCTTCTTCCTTGTGAATAACCCGCATCTTACGCAACCGTGCGGCGTTATTCCGCTATCGGGTAAATAATTCCGCGGCATCTCCTGAAAATCCCGGAAATCGGTATTTCGTGGATAGAGGCGGCTGTTATTCAGCAATTCAAGTCAATCGGCTTCGGGTAATTAAAATGAAAGAATAAGCCTGTCGATTTGAAGGCATTCCATATGCGCCCACCAATGCCAGAAAAGGGTTATGCGACCTGCGACAAAGCCGCGGCATTCCGGGAAAAACGTCTCGAATGGCGAGCCGGCTGCGACCAATCGTGCTTTCTTTCAAATTCCAGACACTGATCTTCGTTCGCATCATCAGAGATTTTTTAATATCCGAATGATCTTTGACAACGCGGCGCAACACCGCCTATTTTTGTGGTGTCGTAAATTTTGGTAATACAAAAGTCGTCAAAACTGCAAGGGGGCGGCGTTTCCGCATCATTCTCCGCCAGCAGTTTGCTGTGTCTGTATCAAGTTCAGTCTCTCGAAGAAGTCCAATCCCCAACCGCCGTCTGCCGATCGTGCAACGCGAGTGGCGGGTGTGCCTGCGCGTTTTTCGCCGGCGATGGCGGCCTGTGTGTGAAGCGATATTCGACCCAACACAAGGACAGAGGCATGCAACCAGACAGGAGCAGTACCGGCAGCCGCCGCGAACGCCGCGGCCGGCTGGCCGGGCTAGGCGCATTGACCGTCTTGACCATGGTGCTCGCGGGCTGCGGCGGCGACGATTCGTCGTCGGTCGGCGCATCGAGCCTCGCGCAGGCCACCGCCAGCCAGCAGGCCGGCGCGCAACAGGCGGCCGGCAATCAAACTTCGGCGGCGAACCAGCCTTACGTCGACCCCGTTGCCTATTCGCTGAACGCGACAGACGGCCTTGCGGCCGCGCAGGTGTCGGAGAAGGCCGCGGTGATGCATTACCAGTGGAAATCCGGCGGCACGACGGTCAACTACACGACGACCACTGGCCACCTGACCGCGCAGGATGCGAACGGCAACGCGGAAGCGTCGATGTCGTATGTCGCGTACACCGCGCCGAGCACGAACGGCAAGCCGCGTCCCGTCACGTTCGTCTATAACGGCGGCCCCGGCTCGTCGTCGATCTGGCTGCGGCTCGGCTCGTTCGCGCCGACGCGCGTCGCGACGCCCGATCCGCTGTTCGGCACCAACTGGCCGAACTATCCGCTCGTCGACAACGCGGAAAGCCTGATCGACACCACCGACCTCGTGTTCATCGACCCGCCGGGAACCGGGCTGTCGGAAGCCGTGTTGCCGAACACCAACCAGAAGTACTGGGGCTCCGACGCGGACGTCAACGTCATGCGCGACTTCATCCAGCGCTACCTGAACGTGAACGGCCGCGGCACGTCGCCGATCTACCTGTACGGCGAATCGTACGGCACGCCGCGCACCGACATGCTCGCGCTGGCGCTCGAATCGGCCGGCGTGCACCTCACAGGTATCGTGCTGCAATCGGCGATCCTGAACTACTTCGCGGATGCGGTGGAGGCGGTGGCGATCACGCAGTCGACCGAAGGGCTGCTGCTCGACACCGATACCGTGGCCGGCTATCTGCCCGGCTATGCGGCGGTCGCGGCGTACTTCAACCAGGTGTCGCCGGCGCCGGTCAATCCATTTCTGTACGCGCTGCAGACCGAACTGTTCACGACGCTGATCTACAACCAGCTGCAGAAGTACTCGCAGTCGTGGGTGCTGAGCCAGCTCGGCATTCCGGATGCGCTCGGCACGCCGGTGTTCCCGAGCGACGCGACGCTGAAGCTGTGGTCGATCCCGTCGAGCCTTACGCAACAGGCGCTGCGCGACTACTTCAACGCGAACCCGTTCGGCACGAACCTGGTGCCCGGCACGACGATCGGCCGCTACGACGGACGCGTGTCGTTGCCGAACAGCGATCCGCGGCTGCAGACGGACGGCGACCCGTCGGACATCCTGATCTCGCAGCCGTTCACGAACGCGCTCGCGACGCAGATGCCCGACTACCTCGGCTACACCGCGCCGAACGCGACCTACCTGCCGTTGAACGACAACATCATCCAGGTGTGGGACTTCTCGCATGACGGCCAGCCGATGCCCGACACGATCCCCGATCTGCTCGGCGCGCTGCAGCTCAATCCGAAGCTCCAGGTGCTCGCGGAGAACGGCCTCCACGACCTCGCCACGCCGTTCTTCAACACGGAGAAGCAGCTCGCCCGTCTGCAGACGGTGAAAGGCCTGAATCCGAAGCTGCAGGTGAACTTCTTCCAGGGCGGCCACATGACGTATCTGGATGACGTCGCACGTCCTCAGATGAAGCGCGACCTGGCGACTTTCTACAAGGGCGCGCGGATTCCGACGGCGCTGACGCTGAAGACCCTGCCGCCGCCGTGGCCGGACGAGAATCCGGCCGGCACGCCGACCGGCAGCACGCCGGGTGCGACGGCCTCGACTTCGCTGGCAGCGGCACCGTAAACGACGGACTCCTTGCGAAAAGGAACCCTCTATTCATCCATTGAATGCGAGTGATCATGTCTCCAATCAACTTGATGCGACGTATGTGTTCGTTGATCGTCCTCGGTGCGGTGATGAGCGTCGCGCATGCGCTGCCGCCGCAGGCGGTGGCGCCGGTGAAGCTGCCGCACGGCGGCCACGGCGTCGACGGTCCGTTCTTTCCGTCGACCCGCGTGGCGCCGGTATTGCCGTCGACCGGCGCGACGCTGCAGCAGCAGGCGCAGAAGCGTGTCGATGCCCGGCTCGGCGGCAACACGGTGCTGGGCAACGGCGCGGCGGTGACCAAAGCGCAGGCGCAGAGCAGCGGGCTCGGGTTCGTCGCGAAGCACTTCGACGAGATCGATGCAAAACACACCGGTCGCGTGACGATGAGCGATGTGCGGCAGTTCATCCAGCAGCGGCAGGTGCAGGCAGAGCAGGAACAGCAGGAGTGACGGTGTAGCGAGTTCGCCGGGTGGGAAGGCGGCCGGTGCCGGTTCGGTGCCTGTTGCCCCCACCGCGGCGGCGGCCTGCGTTCAACCTGCAGCGGCGCACGTTCGGCCGCAGCCTTCTTCATGGAAGTTCGGCACAGCACGAAGCCGCATCAGCGTCGCGCGTCACGCCTCGCACGATCGACGCTCACGCTTCCCGCTGCGCGTAGCGCCTCGCCGTCGCCGACGGCAACTCGCCGAACATCGCGCGATAGTCCTGCGCGAAACTGCTCAGGTGCCAGAAGCCCCACTTCGTCGCGGCCGACGTCACGGGGCCGCCGAGCCGCAGCTCGCGGCGAACGTGATTGAGCCGGACGGCGCGCAGGTAGGCGATCGGATTCAGATTGAGCGTGTCGTTGAACGCGTATTGCACGGTACGCCGGCTGATGCCAAGCTGCACGCACAGTTCGGCGATCGACAGCGGGCACGTCGACGCATCCTGCAGCCGCGCCTGCGCCGCGTTGACGAGCGACCAGTACTTCGTCGAACGGGTCGCGAGCGCGTCCGCGTGCGGCTCTGGCATCGTCATCGCTTCGGAAATCGCATACAGCACGGTCCGCTCGAGCAGTTCGATGCGGTCCTGCGTCGTCACGTCGTCGGCCGGCGTGCTCTTCGCGGCCGCGGCCATCGCATGGCGTAGCAGGTGGCGCAGGCGATCCGCGACCGGGGCCGTCATCGGGATCAGCGGTGCGAAGGTGCGGGCCCGCAGCGACGCGGCGAACGTGCGCAGCGCTGGCGTCGACAGCTTGTCGGGCGCGATCTCGACGTTCACGAGCACGTGCCGGTCGGGAGAATAGAACTCGAACACGGGCTGGCTCGAGAACACGTGCAGGCTGTCGCGCCCGCTCTTTTCGCCGCACATGCGCGCATGGCCTTCGAGCTCCAGCGGCACGGCCACCGCGACGCGATCCGACGGCACCGCGCCCTGTTGCAGGATCACCTTGTCGAGGTCCTCGACCAGCAGCCGGATGCCGCCGAGCGACACGATGGACGAGGAGCCATGAAACCGGCCGCCCGAGATCTGCGTGTAGTTGAGGTGCCAGCCGTCGAAGATCCGTGCCTGCTCCTCCACGTCGGTGAACGCGCAGAACGTCACCCTGCGCGCGAGCGGCGGCGCGCCGGACAAATCGCTCGGATCGGCAGACGGCGTCATCGGAGTCGGGAGGGGAGCGGGCGGATCGATTCATTGTAGTCGTTGCACGCGCCGGTCAAAAAACCCCCGGAGAAAACCCTCGCTTGCCGAAATCCGATAGTGCAAAGCCGGCCGGCGAAATATCGTTGGCACGAACACGGCGCATCGCGCCGGCGCCTGGAGTCTCCCGCTTCGTTGCCGGCCCGCGCACTTCAGGAGAGACGTTGATGGAGCTTCCACGTGGCGGATTCTGGCGGAACTGGGTCGGCAATCAGTCGTGCGTCGCGGCGCACATGGCGGCGCCCACCAGCGAGGCGCAGATTGCCGAGCTGGTGCATGCCGCGACGAGCCAGGGCAAGAACGTCCGCTGCGCGGGATCGGGGCATTCGTTCACGCCCGTCGTCGCGACGAGCGGCCTGCTGCTGTCGCTGAAGGACTACCACGGCATCGTCGCGGTCGACGAGCAGCAGAAGCGCGTGACGGTGAAGGCGGGCACGCGTATCAACGCGGTCACGCAGCATCTGAAGCAAATCGGCTTCTCGCTCGTCAACCAGGGCGACATCGATTCGCAGGCCATTGCCGGCGCGTTGGCGACGGGCACGCACGGCACCGGGACGACGCTCAGCAACCTGTCGTCGCAGGTGGTCGGGATGCGCATCGTTCGCCCCGACGGCTCGATCATGGAAGTGAGCGACAAGCAGGACCTCGACCTGCTGCACGCGACGCAGGTGAATATCGGCATGTTCGGCGTGGTCTCGGAGCTGACGCTGCAGGTGACCGACGCGTTCTGGCTGCACGACCGCGTGTGGCGCGAGGACTTCGACGCGCTGATGGAACGGTACGACGAGCTCGCGGCGACGCACCGGCATTTCGGCTTCTTCTGGTGCCCGACGTCCGAAAGCCGCCACCTGTACTGCCTGCCCGACACCACCGCGGTGTCGAATTCGAAGAAGGACTACGACGTGTGCGAAGTGAAGGTGATGGATGTCACCGACGTGCGCACGTACCACGAAGGCGAGCACGAGAAGATCGCATACAGCTCCGAGGTCTACGCGATCCACTACGTCGCGAACTTCCACGAGCTCGAGTACGCCGTGCCGGCCGAACACGGCAAGGAAGCGCTGCGCCGCGTGCGCGACCTGATCCTCACGAAGCATCGGGACTGCATCTTCCCGGTCGAGTACCGCTTCACGAAGGGAGACCCGGCATGGATCAGCCCGTTCAATCACCAGGACAGCGTGACCATCTCGTGCTCGGGCGGTCCGAACGGCGTCGACTACTGGCCGTTCCTGAAGGATGTCGACGACATCCTGCGCGACTACGGCTCGCGTCCGCACTGGGGCAAGCTGCACTTCACGAACCGCGACGACGTGGACCGCTGGTTCCCGAAGGCCGAGGCGTTCCGTGAACTGCGCCGCAGCGTGGACCCGGAAGGCCGTTTCCTCAACGATCATCTTCGGACCTTGTTCAGCTGACGGGTCCTGACGAATCACACTGGAGAACGACGCATGAATGCCAAGATTGACGGTCGCCTTGCCGGCAAGGTCGCCATCGTGAGCGGCGGCGCGGGCGGATGCGGCGCCGCCGCGTCCGAGCTGTTCGCCGCGCAGGGCGCGAAGGTGGCGATCATCGACCGTGACGGCGACGCGGCCGACACGCTCGCGTCGCGGTTGCGTGATGCCGGCTTGCAGGCGATCGGCCTGCAAGCCGACGTGTCGAAGCAGCCGGACGTGCAGACCGCGGTCGATGCGGCCCGCGCGCAGTACGGCAACGCGGACATCCTGTTCAATCATGCGGGCACGCTGATCGTCAAACCGTTCCTCGATATCGAGGAGTCGGAATGGGACTGGCTGATGGGCGTGAACGTGAAGAGCATGTTCCTGATGACGAAGGCGGTGCTGCCGCAGATGCTGGAAAAAGGACGCGGCAGCATCGTCTGTACGTCGTCGATCTCGGCCGTCTTCGCGACGCCCGGCGAGGTGCTGTATGACGCGACCAAGGGCGCGTGCCAGATGTTCGCGCGCGCGATCGCCGTCGAATACCGCGATCGCGGCATCCGCTGCAACGCATTGGCGCCGGGGTTCATCCGCACGCCGCACGGCATGCGCGAGCTGAAGGATCTGCAGGCGATGGGCGTGGACGCGACCGAGGCGGCCGTCGCGGTGCAGCAGGGCAGGCTGTGCGAGCCGTCGGAAGTGGCCGCGGCCGCGCTGTTCCTTGCGTCCGACGAATCGAGCTTCGTCAACGGCACCCAGCTGTTCGTCGACAACTGTTTTTCCGCCGTTTAGGCCCCCATATACGAAAGAAGCCGACGGGCAGGCGCGACCTCTCCGGGAACGGCGGGTTCGGTCGAAGGTGCCGCAGCGATGCGGACCTTCGATTTTTTTGGCTGGGCGTCGCGCGATGCGTCCTAGCGGAATGTCGCAATCCTTCTATCTGAACGACGTGGCGTCTGCTGGAATGGCAATGACGAGTCACCGTTCAGCCGGCTTCGCGACGCGGCAGGGTTGTCGACGTCATCGAGCGCCGCTCCGGCGCTCGGCTTCGCGGGTCCGGGCAAGTCCGGCATACCAGGATCAATCCATCACTCTCTTCTGATCAATCATCATGTTCAATCGCACTACCAGCACCGTCGCCAACGTCGATCCCGAACTCTGGACTGCCATTCAGGACGAGAACCGCCGCCAGGAAGATCACATCGAGCTGATCGCGTCGGAAAACTACACGAGCCCGGCCGTGATGGCCGCCCAGGGCTCGCAGCTCACGAACAAGTACGCGGAAGGTTATCCGGGCAAGCGCTACTACGGCGGCTGTGAATACGTCGACGTGGTCGAGCAGCTGGCGATCGACCGTGTGAAGCAGCTGTTCGGCGCGGAAGCCGCGAACGTGCAGCCGAACTCGGGTTCGCAGGCGAACCAGGGCGTGTTCTTCGCGATGCTCAAGCCGGGCGACACGATCATGGGCATGAGCCTGGCGCACGGCGGTCACCTGACGCACGGCTCGCCGGTGAACATGTCGGGCAAGTGGTTCAACGTGGTGAGCTACGGTCTGAACGAGCAGGAAGACATCGACTACGACGCGGCCGAGCAGCTCGCGCAGGAACACAAGCCGAAGCTGATCGTCGCGGGCGCGTCGGCGTTCGCGCTGAAGATCGACTTCGAGCGTCTGGCGAAGATCGCGAAGTCGGTGGGTGCGTACCTGATGGTCGACATGGCGCACTACGCGGGCCTGATCGCGGCGGGCGTGTATCCGAACCCGGTGCCGCATGCCGACTTCGTGACGACGACGACGCACAAGAGCCTGCGCGGCCCGCGCGGCGGCGTGATCCTGATGAAGGCCGAATACGAGAAGCCGATCAACTCGGCGATCTTCCCGGGCATCCAGGGTGGGCCGCTGATGCACGTGATCGCGGCGAAGGCCGTGGCGTTCAAGGAAGCGCTGTCGCCGGAATTCAAGGCGTACCAGGAAAAGGTGGTCGAGAACGCGCGCGTGCTGGCTGAAACGCTGGTCAAGCGCGGGCTGCGAATCGTGTCGGGCCGCACCGAAAGCCACGTGATGCTGGTGGACCTGCGCGCGAAGAACATCACCGGCAAGGCAGCGGAAGCGGCGCTGGGTGCTGCACACATCACGGTGAACAAGAACGCGATCCCGAACGATCCGGAAAAGCCGTTCGTGACGAGCGGCATCCGTCTGGGTTCGCCGGCGATGACGACGCGCGGCTTCGGCCCGGCGGAAGCCGAGCTGGTCGGCAACCTGATTGCGGACGTGCTGGAAGCGCCGGAAGATGCGGCGACGATCGAGCGCGTGCGCGGGCGCGTCGCGGAGTTGACGCAGCGTTTCCCGGTCTACGGCTGACCCGCTGCAGTCGGGCGCTCGGTCGGGCGTTCAACTGCACAAGCGGTTGAACGTCGTCCGGTCCGAAGCGACGTAAAAAAATCCGGCTCGCCGTGTATGTGCGAGCCGGATTTTTTGCATTGTAATCCTACGTATAAGCCGCTATCGCTTCACACCGACGCATCGACGTTCGCCTCGAGTTCGCGAATGCGCGCGTCGTTGCGCGTGTCCTTGAGCACCGGCGGCCCCGCGAACGACTTGCGCACCCCGAAGCCGTACCAGATCACCATCAGCACGACCACGAACGCAACCAGCACGTAGAGCACCTTCTCGTTCGGCGGCTGGATGCCGACGTACGCGAGCACGCAGGCGCCCACCAGCCCGAGCAACGCGCACGGCTTCGACCAGATGCCGAGCTGGAACGGGCCTTTTTCGGTCCACGTGCGCCCTTCGGCGAGCATCCCGGAGCCGATCGGCATCGCATACGAGATGAACAGGAACACGGCGCTGCCCGCGCTCAACACCGAGAACGCGTCGCCGTACAGCGTGACGACGATCGCGAGCACAGCGCACGTCCAGATCGCGGGGCCGGGCGTCCGATGGTTGTGATTCACGCTGCGCAGCAGCTTCGACGCCGGCAGCCCGCCGTCGCGCGCAAACGCATACACCATGCGCGACGTCGACATGATCGCGGCGAGCCCGCACACGTAGTTGATGAAGAACATCGCGAGTTCGAGGCACACGCGCAAGGTCTTCGGAATCGGCGCGAGGATCGCTTCGAAGAAGCCGGTGCCCTGTTTCATCGCGGCCGTCAGGTCCGGCATGACCAGCACGAACGTGCATACCATCACGTAGCCGAACACCGCGGACCAGAACACCGAGCCGATGATGCCCCGCGGCACGTTCTTCGCCGCATCGTGGGTCTCTTCCGACGTGTGCGCGGACGCGTCGAAGCCCGTGATCGTGTAGGTCACCAGCAGCAGGCCGGACAGGAACGCGAGCGGCAGGGTCTGCTTCGGCCATGCGCCGCCGTCGACGCCCGTGAAGTTGGTGAAGGTGACGAGCCGATGCAGGTCGAACGCGACCGGCGAGTAGACCAGCAGCGACACGACCAGCGCGATCGTCACGACGAAGATCAGGTAGCCGGACAGGTCGGTGATCTTGCTCGCGATCTTGATGCCGCGGGCGTTCAGCATCGCCTGCGACAGCGTGATGACCGCGATGAACGCGGTCTGGTGCCACCACGTCAGGCTGTCCGAAGTGACGCCGAACATCGGGGCGATCAGCGTCTTGAAGAACGGATCGTAGGTGCCGAAATTGATCGCGGCGATCACGAAGATCAGGCCGATCAGGTTGAGCCACGCCGTCATCCACCCCCATTTCTTGCCGCCGAGGATGGCGCCCCAGTGATAGAGGCCGCCGGCGGTCGGGAACGCCGATGCGATCTGCGACATCGACACCGCGACGATCAGCGCGAACAGCGAGCCGAGCGGCCAGCCGAGGCCGATCGATGCGCCGCCGGCGGCGGAAAACGCGAGCTGAAACGCCGTGATGCCGCCCGACAGAATGCAGATCACCGAAAACGACACGGCGAAGTTCGAGAAGCCGCTCATGCGTCTCGACAGCTCCTGCGCATATCCCATCTTGTGGAGAAGGCTTACGTCACTGTCGGTGCCTGAGTCAGGCTGGATTTTCGCGTCCATGTTCGCTCCGTCACGAATGTCCTGCATGGCAGGACCGTCATCGCTGCCCGGGCCCGACATTGCGGCCCGCCCCTGGAATTCGTCGGCGGCACGCGACGTCATGGGTGAATGACACGTCGCTTTCCGGCCCGATGCTGGAACGGTATGAAGCCAAATCTCGCGGCGCTATCGGATTTCGGCAATGCACCGGAAACTCTGGGCGGATGCACCTTTCGGGGGCATCGGGCGGGCGGTTTTGCCGATGCGGCGTGGGTCGCCGATCGCCGTTACGTGATGGAGGGCAATGCGATGACGGCGGCCGGCGTGGCCGTGTCGGTTCGCGCGTCGCTTGCGGGGGGAATGCGTTGGCGGGTTCGGCGGCGGCGCGCCGCGCAACGTCGGCGCGCACATCGGCGCGGATGGATGGAGCGATGTGCACGACCGCACGGTTCGGATGGACCGCGCGTGCCGTTGCGACGCGCTGCCGCCCGGTGCGCTCGGAGACGTCGCGGCGCGCTACGGCGACGCGACGTCAGACTGGAGGGGCGCTACAACTGGAGCCGGCGAAGTAGCGGGAGAGAACTGGCGCGTCGCCCGACGACCACCGCGCTTCCAGCGCGGGAAACGGCGTTACGCTCAGGCCGTTGCCGTTCGTCGCGCCGTCAGCCGGTTCCACAGCATCCCGGAGCGGCTCCCGCTGCGGCAATACGCGAGCACGGGCTTCGGCAGCGCATCGACCAGCGCGCCGAACGCGTCGACTTCGGCATCGCCGATCCGGTCGCGTTCGACCGGCAGATAGCGCGCGTCGAGGCCGAGTTCGCGCGCGGCGGCCGCGATCTCGTCGAAGGCCGGCTGATCGGCGCCTTCGCCGTCCGGCCGGTTGCAGATCACCGCGCGAAAGCCTGCATTGCGGATCGCTTTCAGGTCCGCCGGCGTGATCTGTCGCGACGCGGTGAACCCGGTGGCGGCCGCGGCCCGGCATTGCTCGATCGCGCGCGCGAAACACGCGACCGCGAAATCGACGTCCTGCTCGGTCGTGAAGCGGCCGAAGCTGATGCGCACCGTGCGGCCGGCGGTTTCCGCATCGAGGCCGATCGCGGTCAGCACGTGGGACGGCGCGCCGCTGGTCGAGTTGCATGCCGAGGTCGACGACACGGCGAGCGAATCGCCGAGCATGAACGGGAAGAAGCCCGGCGTGTTCACCGTGAGGCTCAACGTGTGCGGGATGCGGCGCGCCGCTGCCGCGTTGTGCGTGATGTCGCCGAGCGCGAGCAGCGCGTCCTTCAGGCGCGCGCTGAGTGCCGCGATCCGCTCGGCTTCGCGCTCGAGCTTTTCGGCGGCCAGTTCGCACGCGGTGCCCATCCCGACGATCTGATGCGTCGCGAGCGTGCCCGAGCGCAGGCCGCGCTCGTGTCCGCCGCCGTGAATCTGCGGCGCGATGCGATCGGCGATGTCGCGGCGGACGAACAGCGCGCCGATACCCTTCGGGCCATACACCTTGTGCGCGGACATCGACAGCAGGTCGATGCCGAGCGCGCGCACGTCGATCGGCGTCTTGCCGAGCGCCTGCGCGGCGTCGACGTGCAGCAGCGCGCCCGCCGCATGCACGATGCGCGAGATCGCGCCGATGTCCGTCAGCGTGCCGAGCTCGTTGTTGACGAGCATCAGCGACACGAGGCCCGTATCGGGGCGGATCGCCGCGGCCACGGCGTCGACGGTGATTTCGCCGTCGGCGGTGGGGTTGAGGTAAGCGGCCGTCATCCCGCGCTTCGACAGGTTCGCCATCGTGTCGAGGATGGCCTTGTGTTCGATGCGGCTCGTGATCAGGTGGCGCTTGTCGGTCGCGGCTTCCGCGTAGCCCTTCAGCGCGAGGTTGTTCGATTCGGTGGCACCCGACGTCCAGATGATCTCGTCGGCGTGCGCGCCGATCAGTGCGGCAACCTGCGCGCGTGCGTGCTCGACTTTTTCCTTCGCCAGCCGGCCGGCGGCGTGCGAGCTCGACGCGGGATTGCCGAAGATGCCGTCGGCACCGAGGCAGGCCGTCATCTCTTCGATCACGCGGGGATCCGCAGGGGTGGTGGCCGCGTAGTCGAGGTAGTGCAGCGGGGTGGTATCGCTCATGTCCTTCTCTTCTCTTCGGAATGGGAGAAATGATACGAGGTCGGGTGGGGAAAAAGGATCCAAAAGGGGCTGAGAATTTAGCTGGATATGGAATATGGATCTATCTGAATCCGATATTGGGGGATGAATTTCTTTTCTTGGGGTGGCGGGCATCGGGGATTGGTCATACGGATGCCCCGCATCGCCCGGCGCGGCGTGTGGGCCCGCGTGTGACAAACCGAATGCCGTTAGCGCGTCGGCGCGCGAATCGGTCAGGCCGGCTCGTCTTGATCGGGCCGGTTCGATAAACGATGCGCGTCCTGCACCCATGCGTGCAGCGCGCGCTCGTATTTCGCCGGGATCGTGATCGTGACCGTGGTGAGGCGTGTGACGTTACCCGGCAGGTCCAGATACCGTTGCCACGCCTTGCGAACGAGCTGAGACATTGCCGAGCGGTTCATGCCCAGCTTCGCGGCCAGTTCACGCTGTGGGCGGCCCTTCACGAAAATCTCGTGCAGCGCCCACTGGTTCACCGGCTTGATTCGGGTATCCTGAAGCCGCAACAGCCGGAACTGTTCGGCGGTCATGCGTCGTATCTTCTGCATTCAAATTCGCCCCGAATTCGGAAGTGAAGAAATCAGTTTCGCGCCGCAGGTCGTCTCATGACCGTCGAACGCGGCGGCTTGGCCTTCAATGTTGAAGGCCGGGTCGCCTGCTGCAATCGTGCAGGCGCCGTGGATCGGACACGAGCAGGCGTCGCCAAAGCGCGCGACCGCGCGCCCCATGACCTTGCTGAATCCGGCTCCGGATTCGACTCGGCCGCCGTGGGTATGCATGTCGCCTACCCGGATAATTCCTCGCATATGACTCGTCCTCCGAATGATTCGTGTGGTGGTCGCGTGTTGCTCGCGCTGATCCGGCCGATCGCGAGCGCGACGTCGGTCAATGCGCTGCCCGTTCCCATGTCGCCGAGCAGGGCGGCGGTGTTGAATGTCTGCTTCTTGTGGTCGTATTCCGGCAGCGTTTCGGTCAGGGTTTGCGCGAGTGCGGCGACGCGTGACGACGCAGCATCGCTGCCGTGGCCTGCATCGTGAACGATGTAATTCAGGTCAGTGACCGCGACGCCGGCATTGCGTGCCGCTTCGGCGATGGTTGCCTTCCACGCTTGTACAGCGCGAGTCGTGCCGACCTGCGGCGCAAATGCTTTCGTGTCGCCGGCCGCGGCCTTGCCGATCCATGCGAGCGGCTCGCGCTCGGTGTTGAAGTTGGGGCCGGCGAGGAACAGCACGACAAGGTTCTCGTTGATCTGCGCATCCGTGGGCGGGAAGTTGGGGGCGTCCCAGTTCATCGCCCATACGGTCTTGTCGGGGTTCGCCTGCAAGTAATCCAGCGCCTTGTTCAGCGATGTAAAGCCGGCGTTCGCGCCGCCTTGCGTGATCTGAATATCGGGGGGAGTGTCGTGGCTCCACATCGTCGGGAAATGCGGATTGCCGATAGAAAACGTCTTCCGAATCGAGTCTTGCACGTAGCTTTGCGATTCGGCTGCATCAAGTCGATTCGGGATCGCAAGCTCAACATGAATGCCCGCGAGTTCCCGCCAGTCCTTTTTATAGCTGGGCGCGACCGTGTAGAAGTATTTGGGATTGGACGCATAGCGCGAGCTGAGCAGCAGAGGAAATTCGAACATGTACTTGCGGTAGAAACCTCTAAATGTTTCCTCGCCTTCGTTGCCGTACGCGATACCCGCTACCGACTGCAGGGTGGTAAAGGACTTCGGGTCGGTGCGGACCATATCGTCATTCTTGTTGGGAGCGGCAAGCCCCTGTGTCCACAACAATTGCCATTCGGTCGGATAGTCCATACGTTGCAACGGATTCAACCACATCAGGCCGACAACCTGCGCGACGAACGGCTTGGCCGGCTCTTCGGCTGATGACGATGAATTCTCTAACGCGCTGACAGGTGCGGCATGTACCGAGCGCGCGATGGCCGTGGTGAACAGGAACACCATGAGCGCAGCCAGGCTCGGTACGACAAAGAATCGTTTCATCCAATCTCCTATCTCCAAATGTGCCGGGCCGGTTTGTTCTACGTGCGCCATCAGCGAGGCCATGAGCACGGTGGCGATCAGCCATGTCGAAACGGTGACGCGTCGCGGCCGGGTAGTGATCAGTGCCTTCATACGAATCCCCCAGCCTTCAGATAAAACTCGCCTTCACGTTCGTCCGTGATCGTCGCTCATGCGTCTCGGCGCCGGTTTGCATCACCACGAATAGCCCTGCATGCCGTAATCGACATCGTGTCTGCGTCCCCACCACGGCAGGTATGCATTGTTTCCGCCGCGCGCGCGGAACCAGTCCTTGGTTGGGTCGATCGGCGTGAGCTTCGATGGCGGCCTGACGACGACGGCGACGGGGTGTTCAGGGTCGGTCGTGCCGGCGACCAATGCGTTACCGCCGAAGTGGTTGATCCGGCCGATCGCGAGCGCGACGTCGGTCAATGCGCTACCTGTTCCCATGTCGCCGAGCAGGGCGGCGGTGTTGAATGTCTGCTTCTTGTGATCGTATTCCGGCAGCGTTTCGGTCAAGGTTTGCGCGAGTGCGGCGACGCGTGATGACGCTGCATCGCTGCCGTGGCCTGCATCGTGAACGATGTAGTTGAGGTCAGTGACCGCGACACCCGCATTGCGTGCCGCTTGCGCGATGGTTGCCTTCCACGCCTGGACGGCGCGCGTCGTGCCGGCCTTCGGCGAGAACGCTTTCGTGTCGCCGGCCGCAGCCTTGCCGATCCATGCGAGCGGCTCGCGCTCGGTGTTGAAGTTGGGGCCGGCGAGGAACAGCACGACGAGGTTCTCGTTGATCTGCGCATCCGTGGGCGGGAAGTTCGGCGCGTCCCAGTTCATCGCCCATACGGTCTCGTCGGGGTTTGCCTGCAAGTAATCCAGCGCCTTGTTCAGCGATGTAAAGCCGGCGTTCGCGCCACCTTGCGTGATCTGGATATCAGGGGGCGTGTCGCGGCTCCAAAGCGTCTTGGGTGATGGTGGACCGATTTCGAAGCATTGGAGAAACTCATTGGTAAAGTACGTCTTCGCTTCGATCGGATCGAGCCTTGGAGGCAGCGCGAGCTCGATATGTATTCCGGCAAGCTCGCGCCAATCTTTGGGATTCTTCGATTTCACGGTGTAGAAATAGCTCGCGTTCGCGAAGTAGCGCGAACGCATCAACACGAGAAACTCGCTTACGTACTTGTGATAGAAACCCTTGAATGTTTCTTCGCCCTCGTTGCCGTATGCGATGCCAGCTACCGACTGCAGGGTGGTAAAGGACTTCGGGTCGGTGCGGACCATATCGTCATTCTTGTTGGGAGCGGCAAGCCCCTGTGTCCACAACAATTGCCATTCGGTCGGATAGTCCATACGTTGCAACGGATTCAACCACATCAGGCCCACAACCTGCGCGACGAACGGCTTGGCGGGCTCCTGGGCTGATGGTGATGAATTCTCTAGTGCATTGACAGGTGCGGCGTGTACAGAGCGCATGAGGGCTGTGGTGAACAGAAACACCATCAGCGCGGCCAGGCCAGGTACGGCAAACAATCGTTTCATCCAATCTCCTATTTCCAAATGTGCCGGGTCGGGTTGTTCGACATGCGCCATCAACGAGGCCATGAGCACGGTGGTGATGAGCCATGTCGAAACGGCGACGGCGACGCGTCGCGGCCAGGTAGCGATCAGTGCCTTCATACGAAACCCCCGGCCTTCAGATAAAACTCGCCTTCACGTTCATCCGTGATCGCCTCGGGAATCTTTCCTTCGCTATTCGTGGCATGCACCCATTCATGCATCGACATTCGATCAAGCGTTCCGTATTTAAAGTAATTGACGTACTTCTTGTTCGGATTGGTTTCGGGAATACCCTTCCCTATCCGCCAATCCGCCTCAATGCGCAGCGATTTGAGTTGTTCCTCCGTCAGGTAGCACAGGCCCACCGCAACGTCATACGCAAGCGCCTTCTCGGCATGCTCCGGATTGGTCATCGTCGTAGAGTGATTGGTCGGGCTATTCGTCGAACCACGATCGAGCCAGTCGACGATCTGCTTGTCGCGCCATTCTTTGTAGCCCTCCGGTATCGTGCTTTTGCCATCCTCACCAATTACGTGGCCGTCGCTATCAAACCATTCGGTGTTCAGCGTTCGACGCGCTTCCATCCGCATCAACGCGCGATCTTCATAGCGCTGTCCGGCTTCCGTTTCCGCTGTACCTTGCGCGACGCCATCCGCGTTCTTTGCGTTGTACTGGTCGTACGGATCGTCAGCCCGCTTGTCCGCATCGGTCTTGCTCGCGTCGCGCCATGCGGCTGGTGGATCGTTGCCTTCGTTGAAGTCGCTGACTGCGTCGCCATCTTTCGTTTCAACGGGCTTGCCGAATCGCAGCGCCTTCGGCGAAAACGGATCATCAAGTGCCGGCGCATCCGCAACCACGGTCCAGCCTTTCGGCGGATCGGCATTTACACGGAGCATGTTCAACGCCGAACTGATTCCGGTCACGACGAACATCAGGGGCGCTGTCACGAGCGTAGCGGCCACGCCCAACACAGATTCGTTACCCTTGATCGCACCGATCAGATTGAATTTCGCGGGCGGCGATGGCGGATACCAGAAGCCCGGCTTCGTTCCGTGCTTGCCATGCCGCCAATCGTCTTCCCAATACCGGTAGGGTTTCTGCACGCCGACCGGGAAACCCGATGCGAACACCCGCTGCGTCAGGATGCCTGCCGCACCAATATCCTCAAGTTCGTGCTTGCTGATCCCGCGCCATCCGATGCCTTGCACCGTCACCGCTGAAATCACCTGATCGTGCGGACAGCAATACGCGGTGACGCGCCCATACGTCGACCCATTCAAGCCGTGCCGCGCGCGATCCTCTTGCGCTGCATAGGAACGGTTGCTCGTGGGCGATACCCGCTCGTTTGCCATGTCCTCGTCGATCTTGTCCGCGGAAAGTTCGCATGCTGTGCGAGCGCCGATGATCGATAGAAACTTGCCGAGCGTCTTCGTGCGCGCAGCATAGGTCTGCCGTCCGCGATGACCGTTCGCGTCTTTCGTCGCGCGTTGCGACCATGTATCCATGAACGTGTCGGATTTATACGGGCCGTCCGCATTCGCCAGGCTATACGGCGCATTCGCCAGTACGTAGGCATCCGCCACGCAATGTCCGGTGCGTCCCCACGGATCTTCGACATCGGGGAACGCGTCGCCAAAGAACGCCGCCGTGAGGCCGACGATGTTGCCCTGGCTATGACACACGACGGTGATCGGTACATCAGCCTGCATGCGGCGAATCGACTCGATCAGCCTGGCCAGTCGCAACGCCGCGAGCACGCCGTACGCGCGAGGCGGCGCGCGGTACAGCGGCCGATTGGTTGGATTGATGCCCTGCACCGTCATCCATCCCATCGTTCGATCATCCAGACCGCCGTGCCAGAGATCGGGCAGGCTTGCACAACCGTTCGTGAACGGACCACCGCCCCAATAGTCCTTCTCGTTCAGGAATATCTTGTCGCCGTATTCCTTCAGTTCTGCTGCGGTCGCCCGATAACCCCATCGGAAATGAATGACAGGCGAAAACGATGGTTCGGGTTTGATGTAGTCACCGGACCAGAGCTTCGGATTCAAGTACCCATCCGGCGTCACGCTTTCCGTGTACTTCGCGGGCGTCAGCTGCCCCGCATCGACGCCGTGATACATCATCTGATCGTCCAGCCGCCCAAGCCTCCGATTCAGGCCTTTGCACAGTCCTTGCTCCGTTGCATCGAACCATTCGCCCTCCGAGTTCACGCCATGCACGAAGATCACGATGCCGGGCAACGGCAATTGCTTGATGCAGATCAGCGGCGTGTTCTTTGCAAACATCGTCACGCCTTCGCCGCGGCCGACGACGATCTGCGGCGGCGCCGGCCGCGGCGCAGGAACGTCGGGAGCATAGGCTTTCGTCGCAGGTTCGCCGCCAGGCGCGACCGCTACCGTCGCCGAATCAAGAAACGAATCGGTCATTCAAACTCCTGCGCATTCCTATACGTTTTTCTTGATGAACCGCACCGCCAGTCTCTCGAACTGGTCGGCATCGACGGCGGGCAGTTGGCCGTCCACGTCGCTCGACACATTCGACACCGGCCCGGATGGCTTTTGAACCTCGCCTTCGAATCCCGCCGCCGCGTGGCCGTCCGTCGCGCGGACCAGCTTTGGCACGCGGCCAAGCGTGTCCTGCGCGAATGTCGGCATGTCCGCGCTCATGTTCGCCGGACCATCCCACGCATGACCGGCCGATTTCACCGTGAAAGTGCCCGGGCAACCCAGCTCGATATCGCCGCCGCGCAGCCTGAGATACGCGCCACCGGACGTAACGAGCACGACTTCATCGCTCGCGGTGCCAACGAGCTTTCCGCCCGCCGCGGTCAATTGAATGTTCTTCGCCGAGTCGACGCGCGTATCGTCGTTCTGCGACTGGAGCGCGACCTTCCCCTGATTCGCGATCGCCGACACGCCGTCGCCGTGCGCAAACATCGCGACGCCGCGACCGGCATGCAGATTGATGCGCTCGCCGCTCGTGACCTGCACATGTTGCTGCGCGACCTGATCGATGTTCTCGCCCGCATGGATGACGTGCGTTTTGGGCGTGACGTGGAGCGCCCCGGACTGCGCGCCGAACGCGAGCAGCGCGCACGCATCGTCGGCCGCGCCGGCTTGGACGCCGCCGGGCGTCCAGTTACGGAACGCACTGGCGACGTTGTCCTGACCGCTGGTGTCGGCGGACTGCCCGCCGTGCTGGCCGGCGTAATCACCGAGCGATTTGAAGAGTTCGGCACATTGATCGAGCAGGCGAATCAGTTCATCGCGATCGAGCTGACCACCGGTGGCCCGTGTGCGCGCATAGGTCGACAGCAGGATGCCGCGGGCGGCACGCAACGCGGCGGCGGCATCGGTACGCAACTCCGCGCCTTCGCCGCGCGCCTCCCCATGTCCGTTTTCTCGCGGCTGCGTCAGATAGCCGAGATTCAATTCGGTATGCGCATGTTCGCTCGCCAACTGCGCCGAGATTTGCGACGGCGTGTCGTCCAGACGAAGCTGGTTATAACGCCTGCCGTTGATTTCCTTGGTCTTGATGCCGGAAAGGAAACGGTTGCCGGGAAGCGCGCCGGTATGGCTGAAGGTCGCAGGCGGGTTCGCGGCATTGCTCAGGACGCCGATGATGACCAGCCGGTCCGGGTCGCCTGCAAGACATCCCAACAGGACTTCCATGCCGACGCGGGGCAGGAAGAGCGTCCCGAAGTTGCCGCCCGCCAGATTTGCCCCAACGCGAATGGGTGCGCTGTCACCGGCCCGGCCGTTCGTTCCGGCGCCTTGCGCGTGCGCATGATCGGCCGGATCGTAACCATGAATCCGCACGCGCACGCGGCCGGCGCTGTCGCAAGACACTTCCTCGCCCTGCGTGCCGACGATCGTGCCGGTCAGCAGGTGAGCCGGCGGCACATCGATCTTCGGATCGTAGGCGGGTTTGAGCGGCACGCCGCGCCGCACGCACGTGAAGCGGTTCTCGTAGCGCGTGTCCGCTTGTTCGGCAACATCGGCAGGCGTCGGCCCACCGGTTTGCGCCAGGTTACGGCTCGCCGCGAAGAGTCCCTGCGTCCGACTTGCGAGCTGCGTTGGCAAGTTGTTGTGGATGTCGTGTCGAACCGACGTGACGACGAACCGACGATGCTCGATCGGCTTCATATCCAGCTCCGGGTCGCCCGTCAGCGTGAACCAGTGGCCAACCGGCAAATCGCGCACGTTGCTGATCCCGTCGTATCGCTCGGCTTCGAACTGGTGAGCCAGTATCCGGTCGCGCGTGATGCGGTCGTGATCGTTCCACGAATCGCCGACATGCGGGATGTCGATCGCGACGTCGCTCAGCAGGTGTGCCAGATCGTTTCCCGATTCACCCTGATGGAGGCTGGTGACGGCCATGGAATCGTCGATACGCGCCGTCTTGTAGTCCCACGACGGACGGCGGACCTTGCCGGACGACAGGCGCTGGCGGTGCGCAAAGAGCGTCACCGTGTCGCGCTGCGCAGCGCCCGCATCGCGAGGGTGAAGGCGCAGCGCACCGGCCGGTGCCTCCTTCAAACAATGCGGATCGTCGCAAAATACGAGCGTGTGAACCGGCGGCTCGTCGGTCATGCCGTGCACGCGTCCGACCGGCTCAGCCTTCGCGAAGACCGTGATGCCTTCCCGGCGCAGCAGACGCCGGATGAAGCGCGCGTCCGATTCGTTGACCTGCCGCGTGAGCTCGCGCACCGGATAGCGATCGGCCTGCAGCCCGGACAGGTCGAAATCGAATGCGCGCGCGAGTGCGTAGCTGCGCTGTTTCCATTCGTTCATCAGCGTCGTGAGGATTTCCGTCACGCTGCGCGAGCGGAACACGCGGGCGTTCGTGCGGCCCTCCATCAACGACAGCGCGTCACACACCTGCAACTGATAGACGGTCAGCTCGCCGTCGGATTGACCGGTCCGCACTTCGCGCACGATCGCATTGATCGCGCGTACGCCGCCCCGATCGGTCGTCACACGAACCGACACGGGCAGGCCGAGAAACAGCGCAGGCGACAGATGGTCGTGGGTGGACACGCAGGTCAGCTGCCCTTCGATTCCGGACATCAGCCCTTCGGAGATATCGGCGTGATGGAGCGCCAGCAGATGGCCGACCGCGCGTTGCGCGCGCCCGAAATGGAGATCGACTGGCCGCGGGTTTCCGTCAATCAGACCAGACGCAAAATTACGGAGCGTTTTTGCTATCGATATCACGCTAATCTCATTGCTAGGTTTCAGAATTCAGATTTATATGAAATTGAATATCGGTATGGTTAAGCACGGGAATCCGCTAAATCGCGCGGCGGAGATTAGCAAGTTTTTCTGGATCCGAGAATGTATTTTTATTTTGGGATTGTGCGATTTATCTTTAAGAAACAGTATTTTGCGTTTGTCGTGATTTGTTTGTTTTTTTTAAAGTCTTATTTCCGGATGCGATTGATGCTGTCTCGACGATCGTTCGGTCAGCTGCGGGGTGCGATCAGCTGATTTTGTCCGATTATTGCAGGCGTGTATTTTAAAAAACTCGATTTGTCAGACATAAAGGCGGGCGACTGCGTGTTGCAGTATCGGAAAAGATGCGAACGGGATCGCTACTCGTGCCTGCGCAGGCAATGTGCGGGGAACGCATGATGTCTATGAGGGATTCCCCCGTAACACGCCGGTGAACGCCACGTCGACGCCCATGGCCCTTCTCCCGGCGCTTTTCCGCCGACGCTTCCCACCCCCCGGCTCCCGATTATTTGCGTTTCGCGAATGGCGCGTTCGCCGGTTGTTCCATACCCGATCGGCGGCCCCGCACCTATCGTTCGGGCGTCGGCTGATTGAATTCGACGCCTGCCACCGGAAAGGCGGCCGCCACTTCCTCGCGACTCGCGTCGCATCGCACACAAGACAACGGACCTGGCTTCATGCACCGACGCTGCGGCGCGTGCACGCGGACCAATCCACGGAGACAGACATGAAAGCAAACGAGTGGGATACCTCCTATGAGTGGAAGGCGGTGACGCTGCTGGCGCTCGGCTTCGGGCTGGTCGGCCTCGACCGCTGGCTCATCGCGCCGCTGTTCCCGTCGATCATGAAGGACCTGCACCTGACCGCGCAGGACGTCGGCAACTGCATCGGCGTGCTTGGGCTGTCTTGGGGCATTTTCGCGGCGCTGATGGGCGGCATCTCCGACAAGATCGGCCGCCGCAAGGTGCTGATCCCCGCCATCGTCGCGTTCTCGCTGCTGTCCGGCTTCTCGGGGCTCGCGGGCGGGCTGCTCGGCCTGATCGCGATCCGCGGGCTGATGGGCGTGGCCGAGGGTTCGTTCTGCCCGACCAGCTTTGCCGCGACCGCCGACGCTTCGCATCCGCGGCGGCGCGGCCTGAACCTCGGGCTGCAGCAAAGCGGCTTCGCGCTGTTCGGGCTGGCGCTGTCGCCGATCATCGCGACCCAGTTGCTCAACGTCGTGTCGTGGCGCTGGGTGTTCGCGCTGGTGGCCCTTCCGGGGCTGATCCTCGGCGCGATCATGTTCTTCGTGATCCGCGAACCGAAGCGCACCAAGGAGGTCGTGTCGGAACATGCGCCGGCCTCGCTCGGCCATGTGCTCAGGAGCCGTAACATCCTCGTCGCGATGGCCGCGCTCTGTTGCGCGATGACCGGCGTGTTCGTGCTCGGCGCGCTGCTGCCGCTGTACCTGACGGACTACCTGTCGCTCGGCACGCAGAAGATGGGCCTGGTAGTGTCGGCGATCGGCTTCGGCGGCTTTCTCGGGCAGTTCGGGCTGCCGGGCCTGTCCGACCTGGTGGGGCGCCGCCTCGCAAGCATCGTCGGCTTCGCCGGCACGGCGGTGATGCTCTACATTTTCCGTGGGCTCGGCCCGCAGCCGTTCGCACTGTTCGGCGTCCTGTTCGTCGCGTCGTTCTTCACGCTCGGGCTGGTGTCGCTGCTGTCGGGTCCGGTCGCGACCGAAGCCGCGCCCGTCGGCCTCGTGTCGACGTCGATCGGCGTGGTGGTCGGCTGCGGCGAGATCTTCGGCGGCGGCATCGCGCCGGCTCTGGGCGGCTACGTCGCCGCGCACTTCGGGATCCAGAACATTCTGTGGCTGCCGATGATTGCGGTGCTGCTCGGCATCGTGGTCAGCATGCTGCTGCGGGAAACTGCACCGGCCGTGCTGCAGCGCCGCGTGGGCGTGCAGCCGGAGCTGACTACGGGCGAGCAGCCGTAACATGCGGCTCGGTCGCACCCGCACCTGTACCCGCACCTGCGCCCGGCGGCCTGCGAGATTGACACCTGCCGGGTGACAGTGTGACGCTTTGCGCATGCTCCAACGGGCCGGCAGGTGCGGTTAGACTGGCGGTTTCGCTTCCCGGAAAAGGCGCCGCATGGACCGCTTTCTGAGCATCGAGGCATTCGTCAGGGTCGCGGAGGCGAGCAGTTTTGCGGAAGCGGCGCGCCAGCTTGGCGTCACGAGTTCGGTCGTGACGAACCGCATCCAGCAACTGGAGAAGTTCGTCAACGCGCCGCTGTTCCATCGCAGCACGCGGCACGTGCGGCTGTCCGACGTGGGCGAGACCTTCTACCGCGAATGCGCGGAGGTGGTCGGGCGCGTCAACGAGCTGACCGACCAGATGCGCGAACTGCGCGCGACCCCGACCGGGCGGCTGCGTATCCAGATGCTGCCCGGCTTCGCGCTCGATCACTTCGGCGTGCCGCTCGCCGAATTCAATCGGCGCTACCCGGGCATCCAGCTCGACATCATCGTCAACGACCGTGTGGTGGACCCTGTCGAAGAAGGGTTCGACATCGCGTTCCAGATCTTCCCGCCGATTTCCGAATCGCTGATCGAGCGGCGCCTGTTCGTGGTCCGACGCCTCTTCTGCGCGTCGCCCGCGTATCTCGACGCGCATGGTGCGCCACAACATCCGCGCGAATTGCTGCAGCACACGACGGCGCTGTATTCGGGTTATCCATCGCGCAACCGCTGGACGATGACGCGCGGCGACGAGGTCGTCGAAATGGAATTGCCCGGCATGATCCGCTCGAACTCCGTGCATTTGCTGCGCGAGTATGCGCTGACGGGCGGCGGTGTCGTGTGCCTGCCCACGCTGGTCGCGAGCGAGGCGCTCGTCGCGGGCCGGCTGGTGCCCATCCTCACCGACTTCCAGATCGCGCCGCTGAGCTTCGCGGCCGTCTATCCCGCAACGCAGCGACAGGCGTTGAAGGTGAAAGCGCTGGTCGAATTCCTCGCCGAATACATCGGCGACGAGTCGCCGTGGGACCGTCCGCTGCTGGAGCGCGGCTGGGTCCGCTGAGCCGGGCGATTATTCGCGAAACGCAAATGCCGTAGTCGCGCTCCGTTGCCTTGTTGAGGGGCGCCCTTGCCCCTAGAGTTGAATCCAACAAGCGGTACAACTCAGGAGACAGCAATGACCGACACGGCATTCCACACCGTCTTTGGCTCGCTCGACAGCTACACCAAGGGCGAGATCGAAATCACCAGCGGCAGCGCGCAGCACTACGCCTTCTCGAACGTGTTCGAGGTGGCATCCAAGTCGGCCCCCTACGAGAAAGTCGTCGCCGGCAAGAACCTCGAATACGTGATCGAAGTGCTGCGCACCGACGGCGAGTCGCCGTGGTTCGCATGCGCGCACGACGAGTTCGCGATCCAGATGGACGGCGAAGTCAGCATCGAATTCATCAAGCTCGACAACCCGCCGACCACCGGCCGCGGCACCGTGAGCGCCGGCACGCAGCCGGCGGGCCGCGAGATGGGCTACGTCGTCCTGCGCAAGGGGCATCAGGCGCTGCTGCCGGCCGGATGCGCGTATCGGTTCGCCGCCGACAAGCCGGGCGTCGCGCTCGTGCAGACCGTGCTCGGCGAACTGTCCGTCGAGAAGTGGCCCGACATCTGCCTGCACTGACCGATCCGACCGCCCCCCATTCGACTATTCCTGGAGACACGTGATGGCCACCCTCGAGACCCTCGATCTTTCCGCAGGCTTTGCCGCCGATCTGGTGCAAGCCACCGAAGCCGATGCCGTCACCGGCTACCGCCGCTTCCTGCTCGGCGCGTTCGCGTTCCAGCGCGACGAGTACTTCGTGAAAATCAGCTGGCCGGCGAAGGGCAGCACACGCACGCATGCGATCCCCGCGGACGCGTTTTTGCGCGCGATGATGCGCGACGTGGCGTGGGGCTTCTTCTACGGCTGGGTGAATTTCGATCACGTGTTCGGCACGCGCAATCACTACGGCAAGGTGGACGTCTATGCCGGCACATTCAACGGAATCCTGAAGGAAGCCGGCGTCGACTACACCGAGACCTTCGAAACGCCGACGATCATGGCGACCTTCAAGGCGATGCTGCACGACTGGACCAACGAAGGCTTCGACCCGTTCGCGGCGCCCGAGGAAACCGGCACGGCATTCGGCCGCAAGCATGGCGAGAACGGCGCGGCGATCGAACGCACGCGCATCGCGACGCGCTGCATGCCGGGCCTCGAAGGCGACTCGCCGCTGCGCGACGAACTGCCGGTCAACCGCGCGTTCCGCGACGTCGGCCAGGACGAGCCCGAGGTGCATGTGAAGCCCGGCTTCGAAGGCGAGCTGCACGCGTTCAACCTGTTCAAGTACCTGTCGCGCTCGGACGTGACGTGGAATCCGTCGGTCACTTCCGTATGCGGGCGCAGCCTGTTCTGCCCGACCACCGAGGAATTCATCCTGCCGGTGTTCCATGGCAACGACCGCGTCGAATGGTTTCTGCAACTGTCCGACGAAATCGTGTGGGACATCGGCGACAAGAACACCGGCGCGCCGCGCGCACGCATCACGATGCGGGCCGGCGACATCTGCGCGATGCCCGCCGACATCCGGCACCAGGGTTACTCGACGAAGCGTTCGATGCTGCTGGTCTGGGAAAACGCGACGCCGGACCTTCCGCAGCGATACGAGAGCGGCGAGCTTGCGCCGTATCCGATCGAATTCTAAGCAGCGCATGCGCGCGATACCGAGGACGATTCATGCAAACCCAACTCTTCATCGACGGCCGCTTCGTTGACGCCGTCGAGCGCGGCACGATCGACGTGCTCAATCCGCACGACGGCTCGCTGATCACGACGATCGCCGCCGCCACCGCGGCGGACGTTGACCTGGCCGTGGAAGCGGCCACCCGCGCGTTCCCGAAGTGGTCGGCCATGCCGGCGGCCGAACGTGGCCGGCTGCTGCTGCGTCTGGCCGACGCGATCGAAGCCAACGCGGAGGAACTCGCGCAGCTCGAATCGCTGGACACCGGCCACCCGATCCGCGATTCGCGCGCGCTCGACGTGCCGCGCACGGCAGGATGCTTCCGCTACTTCGGCGGGATGGCCGACAAGCTGCAGGGCTCGGTGATTCCGGTCGAAACCGGCTTCCTGAACTACGTGCAGCGCTCGCCGATCGGCGTCGTCGGCCAGATCGTGCCGTGGAATTTCCCGCTGATGTTCACGAGCTGGAAGATGGGCCCGGCGCTGGCCGCAGGCAACACGGTGGTGCTCAAGCCGTCGGAGATCACGCCGCTGTCGACGCTGCGTATCGTCGAGCTGATGGCCGAGGTCGGGTTCCCGGCCGGTGTCGTCAACATCGTCCCCGGTTACGGGCATACGGCGGGCCAGCGGCTTGCCGAACATCCGGGTGTCGGGAAGATCGCGTTCACCGGTTCGACGGCGACGGGCCGCCGGATCGTCGACGCATCGCAGGGCAACCTGAAGCGCGTGCAGCTGGAGCTGGGCGGCAAGGGCGCGAACATTGTGTTCGACGATGCGAACCTCGACGCCGCCATCAACGGCGCCGCGTGGGCGATCTTCCACAACCAGGGGCAGGCGTGTATCGCGGGTTCGCGTCTCGTGCTGCACGAACGCATCGCCGACGCATTCCTCGAGCGCTTCGTGTCGCTGGCGTCGTCGATCCGTGTCGGCAATCCGCTGGACCCGGACACCGAGATGGGGCCGCTCACGTCGAAGCAGCACCTCGACCGCGTCCTGTCGTTCGTCGACGTCGCGCGCGAGCAGGGTGGCCGTGTGCTCGCGGGTGGCAGCGTGCCGCAGGATGCGGCGCTCGCCAACGGCTACTACGTGCGCCCGACGGTCATCGAAGCGAAGAGCGCGGCCGATCGCGTCGCGCAGGAGGAAGTGTTCGGCCCGTTCGTCACCGTGCTGCGCTTCGGCAGCGACGACGAAGCGCTGTCGATCGCCAACGCGACCGAATACGGGCTCGGCAGCGGCCTGTGGACCAACGATCTGTCCCGCGCGCACAGGATGGCAGCGCGCATCGACGCGGGCATGTGCTGGATCAACTGCTACAAGCGCGTCAATCCGGGCAGCCCGTTCGGCGGCGTCGGCCAGTCGGGCTACGGCCGCGAGATGGGTTTCGAGGCAATGCACGACTACACGGAAGCGCGCTCGGTGTGGGTCAACGTCGACGGCAACGTGCCGCCGCACTTCAAGCGCTGAGGCCGAGATGGAGCGCTTCGTCTATCAGGGAACGCCGTCGCGCGTCGTGTTCGAATGGGGCGCGCTCGAGCGGCTGCCCGACGAGTTGTCCGCGCTCGGCGCGCACCGCGCGCTGATTCTGTCGACACCCGAGCAGCAGCCGCTCGCCGAACGCGTCAGCGGCGTGCTCGGTGAGCGGGCCGCCGGCGTATGCGCGCAGGCCGTGATGCACGTGCCGATCGAGGTGGCCCGTGCCGCGCGCGAGATGGCGGCCGAGCTGGGCGCGGACTGCTGCATCGCGATCGGCGGCGGCTCGACGATCGGGCTCGGCAAGGCGATCGCGCTCGAATCGTCGCTGCCTATCCTCGCCGTGCCGACGACTTACGCGGGCTCGGAGATGACGCCGATCTACGGGCTCACGGAAGGCCGGCTGAAGCGCACCGGGCGCGATGCGCGCGTGCTGCCGCGTACGGTGCTCTACGACCCGTCGCTGACGTTGTCGCTGCCGCCGGGGATTTCCGCGGCGTCCGGCGTCAACGCGATGGCGCATGCGGTCGAAGCGCTCTATGCGGAAGATGCGAACCCGGTGATCAGCCTGATGGCCGAGGAGTCGATTCGTGCGCTCGGCGACGCGCTGCCGGTCATCGTGCGCGCGCCGGACGACCGCGAGATGCGCAGCCGCGCGTTGTATGGCGCATGGCTTGCCGGCACGTGTCTCGGCGCGGTCGGCATGGCGCTGCACCATAAGCTCTGTCATACGCTCGGCGGCACCTTCAACCTGCCGCACGCGCAGACACACGCCGCGATGTTGCCGCATACCGCCCACTACAACCATGCCGCGGCGCCCGACGCGCTGCGCCGGGTCGCGCGGGCGCTGGGCGGCACCGACGCGGCCGACGCCGGCCCGCTGTTGTTCCGGCTGAATCGGCAGCTCGGCCTGTCGGCGGCGCTGGCCGATATCGGGATGCCGGAAGCGGGCCTCGACGAAGCCGCCGACCTCGCATGCCGGAACCCATACGCGAATCCGCAGCCGATCGAACGCGCGCCGATTCGCGAATTGCTTCAGCGTGCGTGGCAAGGGCACGCGCCGCGGTGAGCGGCCGGCCGCATCCAAGGAGACGAACGTGACGAATGATCATCATGACGGCGATACCCGGCTGACCGAGCAGGTCGTCGCCAGCTTCGACGGTACGCCGAACCCGCGCTTGCGCGTGCTGATGCAGAGCCTCGTGCGGCACCTGCATGCGTTTGTCCGCGAAACGGAGCTGACCGAGGCCGAGTGGGTGACCGCGATCCGCTTCCTGACCGAAACCGGGCAGATGTGCGACGACGTCGTGCGCCAGGAATTCATCTTGTTGTCGGACACGCTGGGCGTGTCGATGCTGGTCGATGCGATCAACCACCGTTTCGCCACCGGCGCGACGGAAACGACCGTGTTCGGGCCGTTCTACATCGAGGGCATGCCGGAGCGTGCGTACGGCGAGAACATGGCGTTCACGCCCGGCACGCCGGTCGTCGTGCATGGCCGCGTGCTCGGCACCGACGGTGCGCCGGTGCCGGGCGCCGTGCTCGACGTGTGGCAGACCGCCGACAACGGCATGTATTCCGGACAGGACAACGCACAGCCGCACGGCAATCTGCGCGGCCGCTACCGGACCGATGCCGAAGGCCGTTATGCGATCACGACGATCCTGCCGGTCAGCTATCCGATTCCGACCGACGGCCCGGTCGGCAAGATGCTCGATGCCACCGGACGCCATCCGTGGCGGCCCGCGCACCTGCACTTCATGATCGATGCGCCGGGCTACCGCAAGCTCGTCACGCATCTGTTCGACGAGGAGGACGCGTATCTGGAGTCCGATGCCGTGTTCGGCGTGAAGCCGTCGCTGATGGTCGCCTATCGGCCGCGTGCGGCGGGCGATGAACTTGCGCGCCGGTTCGGGTTGAAAGGCGCGTACCGCGAAGCGACGTATGACTTCGTGCTCGACCGGAGCTGACCGACATGGCTCGATTTTTCGCGGTGTTTGCGACCGACCAGCCCGGGATGCGCGACGTGCGCGACCGCGTGCGCGCCACACATCGGACTTACCTGCGTTCCGCCGCGCAGCACGGCGTGTACGTGCGGCTCGGCGGGCCGACGCTCGATCCGCAGGGCGATGCGATGAACGGCACGCTGCTCGTCATCGAGGCGGACGACATCGATGCGGTGATGCAGTTCGTCGGCAACGATCCGTACGTGAAGGAAGGGCTGTTCTCGCGGGTCGAGGTGCGTCCGTGGGACTGGAGCCTCGGCAATCCCGAGCGGAGAGTGTGAGCCATGGGCGCCACGCAACTCTGCCGCTTCTCCGGGGTGCCTGACGGCGGGGCGCGGGTCGTCGACGAGGCGGGCATCGGGCGACCCGTCATCGTCGTGCGGCGTGGGGAGCAGGTTTGGGCATATGTGAACCGTTGTCCGCATTTCTCGGTCCCGCTCGATTTTGTGCCGGGCAACGTCTCCTGTTACCGGTCGCAGGTGCTGATGTGCGCGCATCACAGTGCGCTGTTCCGGTTCGACGATGGTGTGTGCATCGATGGACCGTGCTCCGGGGCCACGCTCGAAGCCGTGGCTGTCGAAGTGGATTCGGCGGCATGGGTGGTCTGTCGGGGCGCGTGAGTCGGAAGGTGGGATTGCCCAGCCGTGTTCGGGTGATCGGGCAATCGCATCGAGGTGGATGAAATCGGGAATGAGCGGGATTTCATTCAATTTCAAATCAGTAAAACTAAGTAATTTTCCGGCCCGGATGAAAGAGACACCGGGCTGGGGAAGTCGTTGTTTCACGAAACATCGGTCGAGTACCCGCGAGACAGCAGGCGGCCGTTCGCATTGACAGAAAAAAGACGGAGACACCATGAAACTGAGGTTTGGAGCAGTCGCGATGCTTGTCATCGCGCAGGGCGCGTACGCGCAAAGTAGCGTTACCTTGTTCGGCCTGATCGACAGCGGCATCTCGTATGTCAGCAACGAGGGCGGCGGGAAGAACGTCAAGTTCGATGACGGCATCTTCACGCCGAACCTGTTCGGCTTGCGCGGCACGGAAGATCTCGGCGGCGGATATCGCGCGACGTTCGCGCTCGTGAACCAGTTCTCGATGGCGAACGGCAGCATCATCGGCACCGGGATTTTCGGCCGCAACGCATACGTCGGGATCGAGAGCGATCGCTTCGGTAACATCACGCTCGGCAACCAGTACGACTTCATGGTCGATTCCCTGTTTGCGAAGGGGAATGCGATTTCGATGGATATCAGCGGACTGTACGGGTTCAGGAATGGCCCGTTCCAGCGGCTTGCGCTGCCGAACAATCCGACCGGCGCATTCGATTGGGATCGAACGGCGGGCAGCAAGCCGGTGGCGAATTCGGTCAAATACAACTCGCCGACGATTGCCGGTTTCTCCGCTGGCGTGATGTATGCGTTCGGCGGCGTGGCCGGTTCCATCGGCGCGGACAACGCCGTGAGCGCCGGGTTGAACTACGAAGTGGGGGCGTTCGGTGTCGGCGCCGCCTATACGAACGAGAAGTACGGTCCGGCGCCCGGTACACCATCGACCAGTGTGCGTAACTGGGGCGTCGGGATGCACTATGACTTCGGCGCGGTGACCGCGAAGGCGTTGCTTACCACCGTCCACAATTCGTTCAACGACGCCGGTGTGTGGATGGCTGAAGCCGGTGGCATGTGGCGCATCAGGCCGGACGTTTTTCTCGGCGCGAAGTACATGTACATGAAGGGCAACGAAGCCGTGAACGACAACCACGCGCATCAGGTCAGCGTCGCGCTTCAATACCTGCTGTCGAAGCGGACGATGGTGTATGTGTCCGGGGACTACCAACGCGCGAACAGCGGCGCGAACGCGCAGATCAATGGCGTGCTCGACCCGAACGGGGCATCTAGTTCAGCGACCCAGGCAGTTGCGCGGATCGGGTTGCATACGATGTTTTGACGGACGCGGCCGCAGCGGCGGCGCGCGGTTCGGCAGGTGTCGGGGCGGAGCTTGCGTCAAGCTCCGCCCGGTTGCGGGCTACCTCGCCGTGACGGCGCTCTCTTTGGCTTTGTCCTGCTCCTCCGCCAGCGCCGCATCCGCCGCCTGTGCGCGCTGGATGGCCGGGCGTGCGAGGATGCGATCGATGTACGCGCGAATGCGCGGCGTCTCGGGGATCAGCTTGAACATCGTGGTCCAGTTCAGCGCCGAGCCCCACAGCACATCGGCCGCCGTGAAGCGCTCGCCGAGCAGGTACGGCCCCTTTGCCAGTTGCGCATCGAGCGCGGTGACGACGGCATCGAAATCGCCGTAGGGCGACGTCGAGTAGGCGGCGGGCGGACGATTCATCGAGCGGTCGACGATGGCCGGCTCGAAGCACGAACCGTAGAACGTCATCCAGCGCAGGTACGGTCCGCGCAGCGCGTCGCCCGGTGCCGGCGACAGGCCCGCTTCCGGATACAGTTCGGCCGCGTACAGGTAGACGGCGGGCTGCTCGGTGACGATCACGTCGCCGTGACGCAGCGCGGGAACCTTGCCCAGCGGATTGATCGCGAGGTAATCGGCTTCGTGATGCTTGCCGGTCGACAGATCGAACGCGTGCACTTCATAGTCGGCGCCCAGTTCCTCGAGCAGCATGCGGGCGCCCGCCGATCGGCTGCGCGGGGAGTGGAACAGGGTCAGGTGACGGTCTTGCGGCATGGCGGGCTCCGGTGTGATTCGGGACAAGGTTTCCAATGTAGGTAGGTTCCAGGCCGCCGTCTTGGAAAAATCCGCTGTGGCGGTGCATCATTACGCAATCCTTCCACCCGTTCGTCACCATGGCCGACTTGCGTAACGTGACCGACCCGCCCAAGGGCGTCGTCGGCCCGAAAGCGTTCCACCAGCGCTTCCGCCTGAATCGCTACTACCCGTGTGCCGAGCTGGCCGGGGTGCTCGATCACCACTGGGTCGTCGAATGGGATCTGCGCGACCAGCCGTCGTACGTGCAGCGCACGCTGCCGTATCCGTGCGTGAACTTGGTGTTCGACCGGCGACGCACGGGGATCTTCGGTGTGGTGTCGGGCGCGTTCGAGACGACGCTGGCCGGGGCGGGGAAGGTGATCGGCATGCGGTTTCGGCCCGGAGCGTTTCGCGCGTTCCTCGGCAAACCCGTGCATCTGCTGACCGACAAGGTGGTGCCGGTGTCGACGCTGCTCGATTGCGGCGATGCGGAAGCCGAAAACGCCGTGCTTGGCGCCGAGGATGATGCCGCGATGGTGGCGGTGGCCGAGGCGCTGCTGTTGCGCGTGCTGCCGCCGCCGGATCCGCAGGTCGAGCGCATTCATGCCATTTTGCAGATGCTGCAACAGGACCTCGCGCTGACGCAGGTGCGCGATCTGGCCGAGCGTGCGGGGTTGAGCGAGCGCACGCTGCAGCAGCTTTTTGCCAGCCATGTGGGCGTGACGCCGAAGTGGGTGATTTGTCGATACCGGTTGCACGAGGCCGCCGACAAGCTCGCGGGCGGCGAGCCGGTCGATCTCGCGGAGCTGGCTCATGCGCTCGGGTATTTCGATCAGGCGCATTTCACGCGCGATTTTCGCAAGCTGGTGGGGAAAGCGCCGGCGGAGTATCGGCGGGAAGATCGGCAGCAGTGAGTTGGCGGGTGCGGCTTCGTGACGGGCAACCGAATGTCATTGCCTGCCGCACGTCGTGCCGCTGCTCGCCAGTCGTGGATTGTTGGATTGTTGTAGTCCGGGCAATACGATAGTGTGGCGTGCTGGCCTGCCGCCGAGCTGCAATTGAACCTACGATGTGTCGCGTAGGCGACCGGTGAGCTCGAACGGTTGGCGCGCTGCCCATCAATTTCATCCTGCCGATCGCGTGGTCGGCCGGTCAGTCAGATAATCAGGAGTCTGTCGTGTTTTACCGGAAATCCATGTTGGGTCGTCGGAATGTCGTGTGCGTTGCCGCCGTGGCGATCATGCTGGCGCAAGTCGCGGCGCGTGCAGAGGCCGCCGATGTCGGCGACGCGGCGGGCGCTGCGCCCGCCGTGTCGCCCGACACGTCGCCCGCGCGGCCGATTGTCGGCGACGATCCGGTTGCGATTCGGGACGCGCTGCACAAGCAGCATATCAAAAGCGCGGCGCCGTCCCTGAGCGATCGCGTTCGCAGCCTAGTCCCCGGCGGTGCCGACAAGCATGGACGGAACGCCGACCTGGCCGCGGTCAATCTGGATCGTGAGGTGACTTTCCTGGTGCCGGTGTTGTACGGGCTGCTGTATCAGTCGAAGAAGCACGTGTTGAAGGTGGACGTCGACTTGATCGACAGCGACGGCGAGGGCCGGAAAGGCATCCTGCTCAAAAAGAGCATCACCGGGAAGCGCGGGCGAGGGCTCGCGATCGCGGCCGAGGCGAAGGCAAAAGGCTATATCCAGCAGATCGACATCATCGAGCTCGATCCCGGAAAAGGCGGGAAGTCCACCGTTCGCGGGCGTGTGAACCTTTCGCCGGCCGCGTATGCGCAAACGCATGGCCAGTTCGCGATCGCTATTTCCGGGCGGCTGGTGCGGCCGTATCTGACGGAACACGTCGAGCACGCGGAGCCGAGCAACGACGAGCCGACCGATATCACGACGAGGACTTCCAGGTTGTATCTGGATGTCGAATCTATCTCGCTGGTGAGTCCGGCGAGTGGGGCGGTGGTGTTGAAGAAGTTGAGTTTGTCGAAGTAGCGGTATTGCGATCAAGTGCATTTCACGCGCGATATCCGACGCCGTCTTGACTCGCCGCGGTGAGTTGGCGTCGGCGAGACGCACCGCAGAGTCTAGGAAGGCTGCGCGTCCCAACGATGGAGGAAGGCCATTACGTCATCGCGTGATCGAAGAATCCGCTTGTCGGCCCGGTATTCGTCAAACAATTTCTGGTGGCCAACGTACGAACTCGATCCCTGACGACTTCGATACGTCGAGGCCCAATCCAGCAGCGCGGCGAATGACGCCGCGTCTCCTCCTCGACGAATACCGCGTTGACGAATATTCTCAACGCATTCCGCTTCGTCGAGGCACAACCAGATCAGCGCGGTGGAGTCATCGCGGATCTCATTGACGAGCGAACCGTAAATACCTTCGATGACCCATCGATCAGCTTTCGCGGCATCTCGCAGTAATTGAACGGCATCGTTGCGCTCCCGAGCAACGCTGTATCCGCCCGGAAGCCAATGAATCGAATCCAGGTCTACACAGGGCGCCGCCAAGCGATGCGCGATTCGTTCGGCGAGCCAGCTTTTTCCGGAGCCCGAATTTCCCACTTTCAGTGTTCTTTGCAGATCCATACGGGGGCTCGTCTCGTGGGGGCCAACGGCTAATCTCTCGATCGTCATGTGCCGCAGATTAATTGATCGGCGACGGCTCGGAGCGCAAGCTCGCCAAGCCGGTTGATCGCATGATCGCAGGTCCGCATGGCGACGCACGCTGCGAGAAAAGCTAAATCTTCGCGTTGCGCAGTCGCAGCGCGTTCGAGATGACCGAAGCGGAGCTAAGACTCATAGCCAGTGCGGCAATCATCGGCGACAGCAGCAGCCCCGTGAACGGGTAAAGTACCCCGGCCGCCAGCGGAACACCGAGTGCGTTATATACGAACGCGAAGCCAAGATTTTGCTTCATGTTCGCGACCGTTGCCTCGGACAGCGCCCGAGCACGCGCGATACCGCGCAGGTCGCCCTTGACCAGCGTCACCTGGGCGCTGCTCATTGCCACATCCGTGCCGGTTCCCATCGCCACGCCGACATCGGCCTTGGCAAGCGCGGGGGCATCGTTTATGCCGTCCCCGGCCATCGCCACGACATGCCGGGCTTGCTGAAGCCGTGTCACCAGGTCGAGCTTGTCGGCAGGCTTCACCTCGCCATGGAATTCATCGACGCCGAGCTTTTCGGCCACGGCCTTGGCCGTGACCACGCCGTCACCGGTCGCCATCACGACGCGAATGCCGTTCTCCTTCAACGTCGAAAGCGCTTCCGGCGTCGTCGCCTTAATCGGGTCAGCGACTGCCAGCAGTCCCGCCAAGCTGCCATCGACCGCCAGGTACATGACACTGGCGCCTTGCGCGCGCATGCTGTCCGCCTCGTTGGCCAGCGATTCGACGGAGACGGCGTCGTTCTGCATCAGCGCGGTGTTGCCCAGCGCGAGTTTCGTGCCGGCGATCAGTCCTCTCACGCCGATACCCGTCGCGGATTCGAAATTCTCCGGGCGGTCCAAAGTCAGGTTCTTCTCACGCGCAGCCGCGACGATGGCCGAGGCAAGCGGATGCTCGCTGCCCTGGTCGAGACTCGCCGCCAGACGAAGCACTTCGTCGGTCGTGTATCCGTTTGTGCCCACGGCCCGCTCGAAGGCTGGACGCCCCTCGGTCAGCGTGCCCGTCTTGTCGACGATCAGTACATCGACCTTTCGCAGATTTTCGATCGCGGCCGCATCGCGAAAGAGAATTCCGCTGGTGGCTCCTTTGCCGCTCGCGACCATGATGGACATCGGTGTCGCGAGGCCCAACGCGCATGGACACGCAATGATGAGTACCGCCACCGCGTTAATGAGGCCGAACACCCAGCTGGGCTCGGGCCCAAAGATGCCCCATACGAAGAACGTCAGAAGAGCGGCGCTGACGACCCCGACGACAAACACCCCAGCCACCTTGTCGGCCATCCGCTGCATGGGTGCTCGGGACCGCTGCGCCTGCGCGACCATCTGCACGATTTGTGACAGCACCGTCTCGGAGCCGACCTTTTCCGAGCGGATGATGAGACTGCCTGTCGCGTTCATCGTCGCGCCGATGACGTGGTCGCCAACGCGCTTCGTGACGGGAATGGGCTCGCCGGTGATCATGGACTCGTCCAGCGAACTCGAGCCATCGGTCACCACGCCGTCCGTGGGGACTTTCTCGCCGGGCCGCACGCGAAGCAGGTTTCCGACATGTACATGGGACAACGGAATGTCTTCCTCGGAACCGTCCGGGTTGATGCGTCGGGCCGTCTTGGGGGCGAGCCCGAGCAGCGCCTTGATGGCGGCGGACGTTTGCGAGCGGGCCTTCAGTTCGAGCAACTGCCCGAGAAGCGTCAGCGAAATGATGACCGCCGCCGCTTCGAAATACACGCTGACTCGGCCGTGCTCGCTGTACGTTTCAGGAAACACGCCGGGGAAGAGGGTAGCGATGACGCTGTAGATATACGCGGCGCCTGTCCCGAGCCCGATGAGCGTCCACATGTTGGGGCTGCGGTTCATGAATGAGCGAATGCACCGCGCAAAAAACGGCAGGCCGGCCCACAGGATGACCGGCGTGGAGACGATGAACTCGACCCAGCTTTCAGTGCCGGCATCCATCAGTTTCAGGCGATGGCCGAACATCGCAAGCACGAAAACGACGACGGTCAGTGGCAACGTCCACCAGAATCGCCGTCGGAAATCGACCAGTTCCGGATTCTCGCCTTCGTCGACGCTGGGCAGAATCGGTTCCAGCGTCATGCCGCACTTCGGACATTGCCCCGGGTGGTCCTGGCGAATTTCCGGGTGCATCGGGCACGTGTAGATGGTGCCCTCGGGCATCGCTTGGGGCTGCTGATTGGCCGTCTCGTGTGCGTCATGCCCGCCCGATGACACGTGCTCGGAAATCCGTTGACGACAACGCTTGTCTTCGCCAGGTTGACCGCTCATTTGACGCTCCGTTGCTCAGCCGTTCGGCTCCGGTTATTTACCGAGGCCGGCCGGTACATCGGTTGCGCACAGTGAGACGCCACAGCGTCGGCTGTGGGTGGGCCGCCTGATTTCAATGTACCTGGGCCGGGCGTTTCCCGAACATATTAGGTAAAACTTCTGGGCCGGATGCTCCCCCGCGGCCTGACGGTCCACGAGCATCGTTTTCGAAAGCCGGTTGAATTCCGGAATCACTCTATGCTCGCGCCCCTTCGACGGTTTGACGTCGCTCAACAAAATCAAGAACCAAAGTCGTCATACGAATAAGAGCCATGGAGCGAGCGTGCGACCGCTCGGGTGCATCGCCCCGGACATGCTCGGCAACGCAGCATTGACGTGCATCAACGCTGCGCCGGCCCGGCTACTTACGATAGACAGTGCACCCGTGAGCGGAATGCCGCGGAATATCGAGCAGAGGCGCGTCCATGGTGGAAAAATCGGCAGCAATCTCCGCGCGGCGCGGTCTGGCCCGCGCACTTCTGACGGCCGCCCTGGCGGTGTCCCTGCTTGCTCTCGCTGGATGCGGCTATAACGCGATCCAGACTCAAGACGAGCAGGTGAAGGCCAGTTGGTCAGAAGTTCTAAATCAGTATCAACGGCGTGCCGACCTTGTCCCCAATCTCGTCAACACGGTGAAGGGGTACGCGAACCAGGAAAAGGAAGTGCTCGTCAGTGTGACGGAGGCCCGGGCGCAAGTGGGCTCGATTCGCGCCACGCCTGAACTTCTTGCCGACCCGCAGGCGTTCGCAAAGTTCGAGGCGGCGCAGGGGCAGCTCACGTCGTCTCTGTCACGTCTGCTCGTGGTATCGGAGAACTATCCGCAATTGAAGTCGGATGCGAACTTCCGGGACCTGCAGGCGCAGCTCGAGGGTACGGAAAATCGTATTGCCGTCGCCCGCAATCGATACATTCGCTCCGTCCAGACGTACAACACGACGGTACGTTCGTTCCCGAGTAATTTGACTGCAAAGGCGTTCGGCTATCTGGAACGACCCAACTTCTCGGTAAGCAACGAAGCCGAGATTACCAGGCCGCCGCGGGTCGACTTCGGCTCGACGCCAGCATCTGCAGGCAGGGCTTCCAATTGAACGTGTTCCGACTGGCGATGGCCGTCGTCTTCGCCTTCTTTGTGTTGGGGGGAGTTCGCGCCCACGCGGACGCCGTTGTCCCGCCGCTGACATCGAGAGTAACCGATGAGACTGGAACCCTGACCAGCGACCAGAAGGCTGGCCTTGAGCAGACGTTGAAAGAGTTCGAAGCGAAAAAGGGAACGCAGATTTCGGTTCTTGTTGTTCCAACCACGGGGCCGGAAACCATCGAACAGTATTCGATGCGAGTCGTCGAGCAATGGAAGCTTGGGCGCAAGAACGTCGACGACGGCGCGCTCCTGATTATCGCCAAGAACGACCGAACGCTTCGAATCGAGGTCGGTTACGGCCTCGAAGGCGTGCTCACCGACGCGGCGAGCAATCGCATCATCAACGAGGCAATCGTTCCCCGGTTCCGAAACGGCGATTTCTACGGCGGCATCACGGCGGGCCTCGACGGCATGATGCGCGTCACCAGCGGCGAGCAGTTGCCCCCGCCGCGGCGACGAGATCAGGCAAGCACCGGCGCCGGACGGTTACTTCCGCTTCTCTTCCTCCTGACGGTCATGGCCGGCGGCCTCCTGCGCGCCATGCTCGGGAGATTGCCGGGGGCCGCCGTTACAGGCGGGGTCGTGGGTGTACTCGCGTGGGTTTTATCGGGGGCGCTATTTGTCGCTATTGCGGCAGGACTGATGGCGCTGCTCTTCACGTTGCTGGGGGGCGGGATGGGCGCGGTTGGCGGGCGCTTCATTGGCGGTAGCGGTGGGCGTTTCGGTAGTGATTCGAATCGCGACATCTTTCGCGGAGGCGGTGGAGGCTTTGGCGGCGGTGGCGCATCGGGACGGTGGTGAGCATGGACCTGAAACGCCTCTTTCGGCATCTTTTCACGACCCACTGGCGGGTCAACAGCGCATTTTCACGGCAAGCACTTATCGCTATTGAAGAGGCTGTACGTACCAGTCATCGCGCGCACGTGGGTCAAGTCAGGTTTGCTGTAGAGGGGGCGCTGCACATCGGCGCCTTGCTGAAGGGCACATCTGCGAGGGACCGTGCCATCGAGGTTTTCTCGGACCTCCGGGTTTGGGACACGGAGCACAACAACGGCATTCTTATCTATCTGCTTCTTGCGGACCGCGACGTCGAAATCGTTGTGGACCGAGGCATACACGCCAAGGTGGATGGCCGCGAATGGGAGGCGATTTGCCAAGCCATGGAGGCCCATTTCCGGCAAGGAGATTTCCGGTCCGGTGCGCTGCGGGGTGTCGAGCAGGTTACCGAGCTGTTGAGAAAACACTTTCCAGCTCACGGTCCGCGGCGCGACGACCTTTCGAGTTCGCCCGTCGTGATGTGAGGCCTCGGAGGTATCCGGAATTTCGTGTGTGAGGCGGATTGAGTTTCAGACTCCAATGTTGAATCGTTCCGGGTAAAGCAGCGCAAACTGGGTCATCGCGCTCTTCCAATCGTGCCGGGAACCGGTCCACTTGGCTACGACGTTGCGCAGCGCTAGCCAGATCAGTTTGAGCGCGGCCTCGTCCGACGGGAAGTGGCCGCGCGCCTTGATGATCTTTCGAAGCTGCATGTGCAGCGACTCGATGGCGTTGGTCGTATATACAATTTTCCGGATATCGGGCGCGAAGGCATAGAACGGAATCACCTGATCCCAGGCTCGTCGCCAGAGGGCGGCAATCGGTGGGTATTTCGTACCCCACGGGCTCGTATCGAACGCATCCAGCGCCACGGCGGCCGCTTCGGCCGACGGTGCCCGATAGACTTCCTTGAGCGCCGCCGCGACGGATTTCCGGTCTTTCCAACTGGCGAAGTCCAGCGAGTTCCGGATCAGATGCACGATGCAGGTCTGGACCGTCGTTTCCGGGAACACCGTGTTGATTGCTTCCGGAAAGCCCTTCAGGCCGTCGACCACGGCAATCAGGATGTCCTGCACGCCACGCAGCTTCAGGTCGTTCACCACCCGCAGCCAGAACTTGGCCCCCTCGGTCTGCTCGATCCAGAGGCCCAGCACGTCACGTGTGCCGTCGCGGCGCACGCCCAGCGCCAAGTAGATCGCCTTGTTGCGGACCACGCCTTCGTCGCGGATCTTGACGCGCAAGGCGTCGAAGAACACCACCGGGTACATCGGCTCGAGCGGCCGCTGTTGCCACTCACGCACTTCGTCGATCACCGCGTCGGTGACGGTGCTGATGAAGTCCGGCGACACCTCAATGCCGTACATCTCCAGCAAGAAGCCCTGAATCTCCCGCACGCTCATGCCGCGTGCGTACATCGCGATGATCTTGTCGTCGAAGCCGGTGAAACGCCGTTCGCCCTTGGCGATCAGCACCGGGTCGAAGGTGCCTTCGCGGTCGCGCGGAATCTCGACGTCGAGCAGGTCGTCATCGGTCGCGATGCGCTTGCGGCTGGTGCCGTTGCGATGGTTCGTGCGGCCGCCCGGTTTGGCTTCACCCTTCTCGTAGCCAAGGTGGTGCGTCAACTCGCCACCCAGCGCGCGCTCGAAGATCGCCTTCTTGAGCGCAGCGAGCTGCTCGTTGATCGTTGCGCGGTCCAACGTCCCGGGCACCAGTTGCTTGATCAGTTCCGGGTCCAGGTTCAAGCCCTTGCCCGGCTCAATCGTCACTTCTTCCTTGCGTTTGCGTGGCATAAAGTGGCTCCTTGGCCATCAGTTTATGCCTCACACACAAAGGTTCGGATAGGCTCGAGGCCTCGGCTTCATATCGATCCTCCGGAGCGGAAATCTGCCAATTTTGCGAGAAGCCGTTGGCACCGAAGTTGCCAAATGCCCAATCGCCCCCGCGCCCTTCACTCCACCGTCACCGACTTCGCCAAATTCCTAGGCTTATCAATATCCGTCCCTCTTGCCAACGCCGCGTGATAAGCCAGCAATTGCATCGGCACCGTATGCAGTATCGGCGACAGCGGCCCGTAGTACTCGTTGAGTCGAATCACCTCGATCCCTTCGCTCGGCACCAACCCGCAGTCCACATCCGCGAACACAAAAAGCCTGCCATTACGCGCACTGACTTCATGCATGTTCGACCGAAGCTTCTCGAGCAGCGCATCATTCGGCGCCACCGCAATAACCGGCATTTCATTACTGACCAACGCCAGCGGCCCGTGCTTCAACTCCCCGGCGGGATAAGCCTCCGCGTGGATATACGAAATCTCCTTCATCTTCAGCGCGCCTTCGAGCGCGATCGGATAATGCATCCCGCGTCCGAGAAACAGCATGTTGTCGCGTCGCGCGAGCAGCTCCGACCAGCCCATGATCTGCGGCTCCAGCGCGAGCACCTTCGACATCGCATCGGGCAGATGCCGAAGCGCACGCAGGTGCGCCTTCTCCTCGTCATCGCTCAACCGGCCACGCACCTGCGCAAGCGCCAGCGTGAGCAGGAACAACGCGACGAGCTGCGTCGTGAACGCCTTCGTCGACGCCACGCCGATCTCGATCCCCGCACGCGTGACGAACTGCAGCGCGCATTCGCGCATCAGCGCACTCGTCGCGACGTTGCAGATCGCGAGCGTATGCATCATCCCGCGCTGCTTCGCGAAATGCACGGCGCCGAGCACGTCGGCCGTCTCGCCGCTCTGCGACACCGCGACGACCAGCGTGCGCGGATTCGGCACGCTGTCGCGATACCGAAACTCGCTCGCAATCTCGACACTCGCCGGCAGTTTCGCGATGCTCTCGATCCAGTACTTTGCGGTCAGCGCCGCGTGGTAACTGCCGCCGCACGCGAGCAGCAACACCGAATCGACATCGTTGAACACGCGCCACGCGCCGTCGCCGAACAGCTCCGGCATGATCGACGCGACATCGAGCAGTGTATCGGCCACCGCCTGCGGCTGCTCGAAGATCTCCTTCTGCATGTAGTAGCGATACGACCCGAGATCGGCCGCGCCGCTGTGCGCCGCCACCCGCTGCACCGCGCGCTCGACGCGCTGGCCGGCCGCATCGACGATCCAGTAGCGATGCAGCTGGATATCGGCGACGTCCCCGTTCTCCAGATACGCGATGCGATCGGTGATGCCCGACAACGCGATCGCATCCGACGCCAGGAAATTCTCGCCTTCGCCGACACCGACGACGAGCGGCATCCCGTCACGCGCACCGACGATACGGTGCGGCTCGTCGCGGCACATCACCGCGATCGCGTAGCTGCCGCGCAGCCGTGCCACCGCGCGGCGCACCGCGTCGAACAGGTCGCCGTCGTACAGGTGATCGATCAGGTGCGCGATCGCCTCGCTGTCGGTCTGGCTCGCGAACACGTAGCCGTGCGCCTGCAGCTCCGTGCGCAGTTGATCGCAGTTCTCGATGATCCCGTTGTGCGACAGCGCGATGCGCGCGTTGTCGTCGCTCGGCGAGAAGTGCGGATGCGCGTTGAGCGTGACGGGCGCGCCGTGCGTCGCCCAGCGCGTATGCGCGATGCCGGTATAGCCTGACAGCGCGTGCGCGGCGATCTCGCGCTGCAGGTTGGCGACGCGGTCGACGCTGCGCGCGCGTGCCAGCGCTCGGTCGCGATAGACCACGACGCCGCACGAATCATAGCCGCGGTATTCGAGCCGCTTCAGCCCGTCGACGAGGTTCGGCAGGATGTCCCGCTGGGCAACCGCCCCGACAATTCCACACATATCGCGCTCCGTAAATGTCCTGTCTGGACCCGTGACAGCGATGGTAGAGTCGAGCGTATGGAATTAAATTTCAAAATATACCGATAAATGAAACGAGACGGCGATCGGCTATCATGTTGAAATTAAATTTCACATCCTGACCGGAAGGAGCCGCCGATGGCCGGCATCACGCTCGACGATCTCGACCTGCGCATTCTCGCGATCCTGCAGGACGACGCATCGGTGTCGAACCTGCAACTGGCCGAGCGTGCGCTGTCGTCGCCGCCGACCTGCATGCGCCGCGTGCGGCGGCTGACGGAGGCGGGCGTGATCCGCCGCCAGGTCGCGGTGCTCGATCCGGTCGCGATCGGCACGGCGGTCACGGCGTTGATCGAGATCAGCCTCGACCGGCAGACGGCCGAAGACTACGACGCGTTCGAAGCCTACGTGTGTGCGGAGCCGGCGGTCACGCAGTGCTACCGCGTGTCGCCGGGGCCCGATTTCGTGGTGATTGCCGATCTCGCCGACGTCGCCGAATACGACGCGTTCGCGCGGCGGCTGTTCACCGGCGCATCGAACGTGCGCAACGTGCGGACGTTCTTCTCGACGCATCGCGCGAAGTTCGAGGCGAACGCGCGGGTCGCGCATGCGATGCGCAAGCGCGCATAGCGTGAGGTGAACGCGTCATTCGTCTTGCGTCACACCGTTGCGCCCGCATCGGTCAGTTGCAGCGGCTTCCCGTATCCGAAGCAATGCGCGGGCTCCGGAAACACGCGGTGCCGCACGTCATGCGCGTACTGGCGGATCGCGTCGCGCATCACCGCATTCGCATCCGCGTAACGCTTCACGAAGCGCGGCGTGTACGCATCGAACGCGCCGATCATGTCCTCGGTCACGAGCACTTGCCCGTCGCACGCGGGCGATGCGCCGATGCCGATCGTCGGGATCGTCAGCGTTCCGGTCAGGTGGCGCGCGAGCGCCTCGGCAGTGCCTTCGATCACGACGCTGAACGCGCCGGCCCGTTCGGCCGCACATGCGGCGTCGAACACCTGCGCGGCCGAAAGCGGGTCCATCCCCTGTGCGCGAAAGCCGCCCGTCGCGTTGGCTTGCTGCGGCATGAGGCCGACATGCGCCATCACCGGAATGCCGCGCTCGGTCAGGAAGCGGATCGTATCGGTCATCTCGCAGCCGCCTTCGAGCTTCACGGCCTGCGCGCCGGTTTCGGCGAGCAGCCGCGCGGCGGAGCGGTAGGCCTGCGCGGGCGATTCCTGGAACGTGGAGAACGGCAGGTCGACGACGACGCACGCCTGCGCGGCGCCGCGCACGACGGCCGCGCCGTGTGCAATCATCATGTCGAGCGTGACGCGCAGCGTATCGCGCATCCCGTACAGCACCATGCCGACGGAGTCGCCGACGATGATCACGTCGGCCACGTCGTCGACGAGTGTTGCCATTGGCGCGGAATACGCGGTCAGCGACACGAGGCTGCCGAGCCCTTTGGTCGAGCGGATCGCGGTGACGGTCTTTCGGGTGGTGCGGGTATGAGCGCTCATGAACGGAAGCCGTGTGAAAGAAGAGCCGCCACGGTAGCATCGCGCTCGTTCGTGCAATGACCTTCGGAGGACGTCTTATGTTGCTGGCGGGACAACCCGGCGCCCCGTACGCAGTGCCGCCGATGGCGCGCCTGCCGAGGCCGCTATACGTGCGCGCCTTCGGGATTCCCGGCAACGTGAGCGTCGATGCGCACAGTCATCCGTGGGCCCAGCTAATGTATGCGACGAGCGGCGTGCTCGAGGTGTCGACGCCGTCGGGCCGGCAACTGCTGCCGCCGCACTATGCGATGTGGATTCCGCCGCACGTGCCGCATGCGGTATCGACGCGCGATTGCGTCGCGTTCCACAGCCTGTATCTCGATGCGGCGATCGCACGGAGCGACGTGAACGACGATTGCACGATCCTCTGCATGACGCCGCTGCTGCGCGAGCTGGTGATCGCGACTCGCGAATTGCCGGTGAATTACGACGAGACGGGGCCGGACGGTGCGCTCGTGTGCGTGATCGCGGACCGGATCGCCCGCATGCAGCCCGCGCCGCTCACGGTGCCGCTGCCGCGCGATCCGCGCCTGCTGAAAATCGCGCGCGCATTGCATGCGGCGCCGGGCGATACGCGCGGTCTCGACGAATGGGGCCATCAGGTCGGCGCGACGCGGCGCACGCTGTCGCGGCTGTTCCGGCAGGACACGGGGCTGTCGTTCACCGAATGGCGGCAGGCCGTGCGGCTGCTCGCGTCGCTGCCGCTGCTCGACGCGGGCGAGCCGATCGGCACGGTGGCCGCGCGACTGGGTTACGACTCGACATCGTCGTTCATCGCGCTGTTCCAGGCGAAATTCCGCGTGACGCCCGGCGCGTATGCGAAGCGTGAAGCGCGTCGGCCCGTGTTGAGCGCGTGACGCGCGGCATGCGTCAGAACGCGAGCGTCTGCTGCACCGGATGACGCTCGCCGTGCGCGAAGCCGGCGCCTTCGAGCGACAACAACGCGCGTTTCCGTTCAATCCCGCCCGCATAGCCGGTCAGGCTGCCCGACGCGCCGATCACGCGATGGCACGGCACCATGATCGACACCGGGTTGCGGCCGACCGCGCCGCCGACGGCACGCGCGGCACTCATCGGCAGCCCGACGCGTTCGGTGATGTCGCCGTACGACACGAGCTCGCCAAACGGAATCGCGAGCAGTTCCTTCCACACGCTGCGCTGAAACGCGGTGCCGCGCAGATGAATCGGCACCGAGAAGGTTTCGCGCGTGCCGGTGAAATATTCGGCGACTTCTTCGGCGACCTTGCGCGCGAGCGACGGCACATTGCGCGTGTCCGCATCCGGCGCGATCGCCAGCGACGGATAGTATTTCTGGCCGACGAAGAACAGGCCCGTCAGCGCATCGTCCTCGATACGAATGGCGATGTCGCCCAGCGGGCTCGGAATCAGATGAGCGAGAGTCATCGCGAAGCTTCTCCATGAAGGCGCCACACATGCAGTGCGGCATACGCGCGCCACGGCGCCCAACGCGCCGCATCGGGCGCGGATGACGCGATGCGCGGGCGTTCGGCGGCGACGCGCGGCGCGAGCCACGCGTCGTCGGCGGGGAACGCGTTCGGCCAGGCCATCGCACGCATCGCGACGTACTGCACCGCGCGTTCGTCGAAGCCGGACAGCGCGCGCAACGCGGCGAGCGTCGCATCGAGCGGCGCCATCGGTTCGAGCGCGAGCGTGCCGTCTGCAACGACGCGGGCCAGTGACACGATCGCCCGCGCGGCCTCGCGCGTCACGCCGATTGCTTCGAGCGCCGCCGGCGGCGCGGCCGCCAGTATCGCAGCTGAAGGCAACGCATGCGTGAGGCCGGGCGCGGCGTCGGCGACCGACGTACCGAAGCGTTCGGCAACCCGCGTCAGCACCGGGCCTGCGTGCGTCGCGGCCAGATGCTCGCCCGCGTGCGGCGGCTGTCGAGATCGAACAGCCGCCGCACGCGCGCGAGCACGGCCGGCACGACGGGCGTCAGCGCGGGCGACACGGTGACTGCGAGCGCGAACCGCTGCGGCATGTGCGTGACGGACAGCCAGCCCGTCACATGACCGCTGCCGTTCGGCAGTGCGACGACGCGCGCATAGCCCTGTGCGTCGATCCGCTCGACGCCGTCGATCTGCCGCTGCGCGAGAAAGCGCATCAACTCGGGCCACGCGAACGGCGGCCGGTACGGCAGCGGGAACGTCATGTCGCCGCCGCCCGCTGCGCCGGCGCCCTTGCGCAGGCGCAGCGGATTGAGGCCGTAGCGTTGCCGGAACAAGTCGTTCAAGCGCCGCACGCTGCCAAACCCGGCGGTCGACGCGACGACGGCCACCGGCAACGCGGTATCGGTCAGGAGGCGCTTGGCCATCAGCAGCCGGTGCGTCTGCGCGAACTCGACCGGCGAGACACCGAACTGCGCGGCGAAGATCCGGCGCAGGTGGCGCTCGGTCACGCCGACGCGCTGCGCGAGCGCGTTGACCGAGCGCTCGTCCAGGAAACCGTCCTCGATCAGCGTGGCGGCCGCGTCGGCGAGATTGCCGGACAGGTCGAGCAGCCCGTGGCCGGGCGCGAGCTCGGGCCGGCAGCGCATGCACGGCCGAAAGCCGGCTTTCTCCGCGGCGGCGGCGCTCGCGTAATAGCTGCAGTTGCGCGCCTTCGGCGGTTTCACCGGACAAAGGGGGCGGCAATACACACCGGTCGTCGCCACGCCGACGAAGAACCAGCCGTCGAAGCGGCGGTTCCGCGAAAGCAGGGCTGCGTAGCAGGTGTCGGGATCGAGGCGCATGCGACGACTGTAAACCATCGCCGCCGCCGATTCTGGTCGAAATCGGACCTGTGTATCGGCGCGCGAGTTCGCGTCATGCCCCCCGTTTTGCCCGCAGAAAAATTCCAGAAAACGGTTAATGCCAATCTGCGAAACAGTCGTCTCTTTTTGCGCGGCCAATTTCGAGATGACTCATCGAAATCCCCGACTGACACGGCACCCGGCCACGCCCTATTCTTTGAAAAACGTTTTCCACGACTCGACGGGTAATCGGCCGCGCCACGAAAGGGCGGGCCGCCGCCCGTCCCGGCGCCCGTCGCCGGTCACGGACAGGCAACGACTTGCGGCGCGACGGGCGCGGCCGCGCATTGGAGACACTCATGCAATCTGCCGTCGTCGGCGCGGTGCGCGCCGCCGCCAGCCGCTACCGCTGGACCGTCTGTGCGCTGCTGTTCTTCGCGACCGTCATCAACTACATGGATCGCCAGATCCTCGGCCTGCTCGCGCCGATGCTCCAGCACGACATCGGCTGGAGCCAGGTGCAGTACGGTCGCATCGTGATGGCGTTTTCCGCGTTCTACGCGATCGGCCTGCTTTGCTTCGGTCGCATCGTCGACTGGCTCGGCACGCGCATCTCGTATGCGGTCGCGATGCTGGTGTGGAGCATCGCGGCGATGATGCACGCGATGGTCGGCTCGGTGATGGGCTTCGCGGCGGTGCGCGCGTTGCTCGGGATCGGCGAGGGCGGCAACTTCCCGGCCGCGATCAAGACCACGGCCGAATGGTTTCCGCGCCGCGAACGCGCGCTCGCAACCGGGATCTTCAACTCGGGCGCGAACATCGGCGCGGTGTTCGCGCCTGCGATCATCCCGGCGATCGCGGTGGCCTACGGGTGGCGGGCGGCGTTCGTGATCGTCGGCGCAATCGGCATCGTGTGGCTCGCGGTGTGGCTGGTGCTCTATCGCACGGCCGACACGCGCGCGCTCGCCGACGCCTACGACGAGCCGCGCGACGAAGCCGAAGCGCTCGACGCGGCGAACGTGAACGCCGGCGCGCCGCGCTGGGGCGAACTGATCCGCAAGCGCGAGACGTGGGCGTTCCTGATCGGCAAGTTCCTGACCGACCCGGTGTGGTGGTTCTATCTGTTCTGGCTGCCGAAGTGGCTCAACGAGTCGCGCGGGATGGACATGCAGCATATCGGCCTGCCGCTCGTGTGCATCTATGCGCTGACGACGGTCGGCAGCATCGGCGGCGGCTGGCTGTCGTCGGCGTTGCTGCGTGCGGGCTGGAGCGTCAACGGCGCGCGCAAGACGGCGATGCTGATCTGCGCATGCTGCGTGCTGCCGATCGCGTTCGTGTCACAGGTGCAGAACCTGTGGATCGCGGTGCTGATCGTCGGCCTCGCCGCGGCCGCGCACCAGGGCTGGTCGGCGAACCTGTTCACGACGGCGTCCGACCTGTTCCCGCGACGTGCGGTCGCGTCGGTGGTCGGCATCGGCGGGATGGCCGGCTCGATCGGCGGCGTGCTGTTCTCGGAAGTGATCGGCCAGGTGCTGCAACGCACGGGCCACTACTGGGTGCTGTTCGCGATCGGCGCGCTCGCCTACCTGCTCGCGCTGGCGGTCATGCACGTGCTCACGCCGAAGATGAAGCCCGCGAAGCTCGACGCGTGATGACGTGTTGGCGTGCCGGCAAACGAACGCGCCGCCCGGAGGCGGCGCGTTTTCATGTGCGGGGCGAGGAAGCGCCGGGTATCGCAGCGGGCGCGTGCGTCAGCCGACCGCGGCCGTCGATGCGCGCATGATCAGCCGCGGCTCGAACGTCGAATAGCTTGCGTCGGTACGCCCGGCGAGCGCGTCGATCAGCTTCTGCATCGCGAGCTCGCCCATGTTCTCGCTCTGGATGTCGATGGTGGTCAGCGCGGGCGCCGCGTATTCGCCGTACGGCACGTTGTCGACGCCGGCGACCGACACGTCCTGCGGCAGCCGGAACCCGAGCGACGCGGCTTCCTTCATGAAGCCGAGCGCGATCAGGTCGTTGTAGCAGATCACGGCCTGCGGACGCTGCGGCCCGAGCATCACGCGCGAGCACGCGCGCTCGCCGGCCTCGGCGGTCGGCGCATGTGCGTCGTGCACGTCGAGCGGGAGGCCTGCCTCGGCGAGACAGTCGCGCGCGCCCTGGATCCGTTCGTCGTTCACGCGCGCCGGCCCGAAGCCGAGGTACGCGATGTGCGTATGGCCGAGATTGAGCAGGTGACGCGCGAGCATGTAGGTGGCGAGCCGGTTGTCGATGCCGACGCTCGGAATCGGCAGGCCGGGGCTGCGCCGCAGCAGCACGAGCGGCTTGTGCAGGTCGAGCATCCAGCCGGCTTCCTCGTCGGGCATCCGCGTACTGACGATCAGCCCGTCGACGCGCTGCGCGAGCGCCTCGATCAGCGAGCGTTCGCGCGCCTGATTCTCTTCGGTATCGACGAGCAGCAGCGTGTAGTCATGCTGGAGCGCGACGCGGTTCGCGCCTTTGACGACGTTCGTGAAATACGGGTTGCTGATATCGAGGATCACGACGCCGATGGTGCGCGTGCGTCCGGTGATCATCGAACGCGCGAGCGGGTTCGAACGATAGCCGAGCCGCTCGATCGCTTCCTTGAGCCGCGCCTCGACAGCCGGCGAAAAGCGCTGCGTGCCGTTCACGTACTTGGATACCGTCGCGACCGACACGCCGGCTTCCGCCGCCACGTCGCGGATCGTCGGGGAAACTTTTTTCATGAGGAGGGTAACGTTTTCGTTCCATTGCCCCGGATTGTGGCAGAAAAAGCCGGCACTCGACCACCGCCCGATATCGGGAAAATGCGGATGGCCGCGGGCAGGTTCAAGCATTGACGGTCGGCTTTTGTCCCGCGTATAGTTGGAAAACGTTTTCCGCTTTCGGCTGATTCCACCGATTTCGGGCAACTTCAGGACACCCTTCAGGACAGATTCAAGGAGACTCGATGAACGCCTCATCCACCGGCGCACGCAAGCCGTTCGGGCGCCTGCTGCTGACCGGCGCGGCCGGCAACCTCGGCCGCCAGGTGCGCGGCGCGCTGGCGAACTGGGCCGACGTCGTGCGCGTGAGCGACATCGCCGCGCTGGACGACGCGGCCCCGCACGAAGAAGCCCGTATCGTCGACCTGGCCGACCGGCCGGCGGTGATGGACCTTGTCGACGGCGTCGACGCGATCGTTCATCTCGGCGGCATTTCGGTCGACGCACCGTTCGACGATCTCGTCGATGCGAACATCACCGGCACGTACAACCTGTACGAAGCCGCGCGCAAGCACGGCGTGAAGCGGATCGTGTTCGCGAGCTCGAACCATGCGATCGGTTTCCATCCGGTCACGGAGGTGCTCGATGCCGATTCGCCGCTGCGCCCGGACAGTCTCTATGGCGTGACGAAGTGCTTCGGCGAGTCGCTGTCTCGCTACTACTTCGACCGCTTCGGGATCGAGACGGTGTGCCTGCGGATCGGCTCGTCGTTCGAGGCGCCGAAGAACCCGCGCATGCTCGTGACGTTCCTCAGCTATCGCGACTTCATCGAGCTCGTGCGCTGCTCGCTGCTGACGAACCGCGTCGGGCACGCGATCGTGTACGGCGTGTCCGACAACCCGGTGAAGTGGTGGGACAACACGAAGGCCGGCTTCCTCGGCTTCCGGCCGCAGGACAGCTCCGCGCAGTTCGAGGGGATGTTCCCGCTCACCGCGCCAACCGCCGACTACGACGATCCCGCGCAGCGCTACCAGGGCGGCGGCTTCGTCGTCGGCGAGCCGATGGAGCGCAACGCGAAGTAAGCGCGGCGCACGACGTGGATCAGCGCAGGATGTCCGTCGCCTTGTGCCGTTCATCCACGCCGTCGATCAGGATCAACGGGCCGCTCGCGTGCCGCGCGCGTAGCGGCTGGATCTGCTGATACGCATCCGATTCGTACCAGGCGCGGGCGGTGTCGAGATCGGGAAACGCGATCGCGATCAGGTCGCCGCGCCACTCGCCTTCGCGCACGTCGGGCCGCGCGCCGTGAATGACGAAATGGCCGTCGAACGGCGCGAGCGTGCCGTCGATGCGCTCGAGGTAGTCGACGATGTCGTCGCACATTTGAACGTCGTGCAGGTGGGCGATGGCGTAGGCGGTCATGGCGGGCTCCGTGGTGTCGATGCGATGCGTCGATCGATTCGTTGATCGATGCGGCCATGATCGGTGCGCGGGCGGCGCGCGTCGATTACCCGCGACGTAAGCAAATCCACCTGGACGAACGCGATGCCGGCCGGGCGCGTCACGCGCGCTTGCGCATCGGCCGCGGGCGCGGCACCGCCTCGGGTGCCGGCGCCGACTCCGCCGCTTCCTTGCACAACTTCTCGAGCATGCGTTGCGCGGCGCCCGCGCAATCTTCGCCGGCCGGCTTGTTCGCGATCTCGTCGATCAGCGTTTCCAGGCTGCGCCGGTTCTGCGCGAGCCGCTGTTCGAGCAGCGCGATTTCGTCGACCTTGTGCCGCAGCGCGTGGAGCAGTTCGTCGTGCGGCCACGCGCCGAGATCGGGCGGCAGCAGCGCGCGGATCTCGTCGAGCGCGAAACCCGCGCGCTGCGCGCGGTCGATGATCGCGAGCCGCGTCAGTGCCTCCGGCCCGTATTCCCGATAGCCGTTCGCCTGCCGACGTGCCGGTTCGAGCAGGCCGCTCGCTTCGTAGAAGCGGATGCGCGACGCCGCGATGCCGCTGGCGCGCGCCAGCTCGCCGATTTTCATGGTTATGCTCCAGGGGGCTTGACCTTGAAGCTGACTTTAAAGTTATGGTGGGGCATCGTCAATCGAGGATGTCCATATGAACCTGTTTGCGCCCCTCACCCTGCCCAATGGCGCGGTGATTCCCAATCGCCTCGCCAAGGCCGCGATGGAGGAAAACATGGCCGATGCGGATCACGCGCCGTCCGACGCGTTGCTGCGCCTGTACCAAGCGTGGGCCGACGGCGGGGCCGGCCTGATCCTGACCGGCAACGTGATGGTGGACGGCCGCGCGATGACGGGGCCGAACGGCGTCGTGCTCGACAGCGACGCGCATCTCGACCGCTTCCGGCGGTGGGCGCAGGTCGCGCGCTCCGGCGGCGCGCACGTGTGGATGCAGATCAATCATCCGGGGCGCCAGATGCAGGCGGCGCTCGGCCAGACGACGGTCGCGCCGTCGGCCGTGCCGCTCGCGCTCGGTGCGCTGTCGAAGCAGTTCCCGGTGCCGAAGGAGATGACGGAAGCCGATATCGTCGACGTGCAGCAGCGCTTCGTGCGGGCCGCGCGGCTCGCCGAGCAAGGCGGCTTCACCGGCGTGCAGATCCACGCGGCGCACGGTTACCTGCTGAACCAGTTCCTGTCGCCGCTGACCAACCGCCGGCAGGACGCGTGGGGCGGCCCCATCGAGCACCGCGCGCGGCTGCTGCTCGATATCGTGCGGGCTGTGCGCGCGACGGTGTCGCCGGCGTTCGTCGTGTCGGTCAAGCTGAATTCGGCCGACTTCCAGCGCGGCGGCTTCAGCGCGGACGATGCGAAGCGTGTCGTCGAACTGCTGAATCCGCTCGGCGTCGATCTCGTCGAGCTGTCGGGCGGCAGCTACGAAGTTCCGGCGATGCAAGGCGAGGCGCGCGACGGCCGCACGTTGGCCCGTGAAGCGTATTTCCTCGAATTCGCGCGGGACATCACCGCCGTCGCGGCGATGCCGGTGATGGTGACGGGCGGGATCCGGCGTCGCGCGGTGGCCGAGCAGGTGGTCGCCAGCGGCGTGGCGATGGTCGGCATCGCGACCGCGCTGTCGATCGATCCGAACCTGCCGCGCGACTGGCGGGCCGGCAAGGACAGCGCGCCGGCGCTGCAGCCGATCCGGTGGAAGAACAAGGCGCTGGGCGCGCTGGCGAACATGGCCGTCGTGAAGTTCCAGCTCGCGCGGTTGAGCGCCGGGCGGCGTACGCATCCGGGCGTGTCGCCGCTGCGCGCGCTGGTGTCGCAGCAGATGGCCGCGCAGTGCCAGACGCGGCGCTACCGGAAGTGGATGGCGGGGCGGGCGGCGCGTTAGGCGCGACGGCGATGCGGCGTGTGGCCTGATGCCGGCTCAGACCGGGTACGCATCGTCGACCTTCAGGTTCGCGAGCCGGAACAGCGTGCGCAGCGTCTGCGGATGAATGTCGCGGCGCGCGGCGAGCGACGTCAGCATGAAGTCGAGCACCTTCGCGTAACGCAGCAGCACGAGGCAGCGCGCGAGGTCCGCATTGCCGCCGCGCATGCCTTCGGCGAAGTGGACCATCTGGGTCGACAGCGAGCGTGCCATCTCGAGTTCCATCTGCTGTTTTTCGGTCCATTCGAGCTGCGGCTGTTCGAGCAGTTTCGCGAGAAAGAGCTGGAACGACGTATCGGATGAGTTGGGCAGCGCATCCATGGGGAGCCTCGTTGCTTGCGTGGATCGTTCGGGCGTATCCGGTGGACGGATCCCGATCCGGTTCATGTCCGCGCCGACTGGTGACGCGGCTGTCGCTGCAATGCGAATGCAGGTTTCGTACCAGCGGCGCGATCCGGTTGTCGAGCAACGTCGACGCGGAGCGCGGCCGCGGTCATCGCGTCCCGCCGGGGCTGGCTTGCGTGGAAAATCGACGAAGGGATCCATACGCCGCGCGTGGTCGCTATCGATCGCGCGTCATGGCCCGGACGGATGAAATGCTTCAGCGATGTAACGTAACGCCGGGTTCAAACCGGTTACGTGTTTCGGTCGACGGATCGCCGGAAGGTCGCGACGCCTGTGTGTCGGCAGTGCCCCGTGGCCTCGGGCGGCTGCGCGCCGCGCGCCGCGACCACGTCCGCCGCACGGTCGAATGCCGCGACGCGTGCGCCGGATGTTTCATATCCGAGACGTTTTCGCGCGAGGCGATCCGGATGCGTATGCGTATGCAACGGACGCCGCCGGCGCGATCCAACTGGCCCTGCGAATAACCGGCCAACTGTCCATGGGCAGCGGCGCCGTGTTTGCGAACAATCTTCGCATCATCCCCGCGAGGTTCGACATGAGCGTCCACGCCTTCTTCTCGGCCAACCTGCTGCTCGCCTACACGGCTTATTTCATCGGCACGGCCAGCCCCGGCCCGAGCAATCTCGCGATCATGTCGGTTGCCGCGAACCATGGCCGCAAGGCGGCGCTCGCGTTCGCGCTGGGCGTCATCTCGGGATCGATGTTCTGGGCGACGGTGGCCGCGCTGGGCGTATCGGCGGCGCTGCTCGCATGGTCGAAGCTGCTGGTCGCGATCAAGCTGTTCGGCGGCGCGTATCTGCTGTGGCTCGCGTTCAAGTCGGGCCGCACCGCGTGGTCGGCCAGATCGGCCGATACGCTGAACGCGGCGCCCGAGCAGAAGCTGTCGCGCCTCTACGTGCGCGGCGCGATGCTGCACCTGACGAATCCGAAAGCGATCCTGGTGTGGGTCTCGATCGTCGCGCTGTCGTCGAACGGCGCGGGCGCGTCGCACGGCGCTGTCGTGCCGGGCTGCATCGCGATCGGATGCGTGGTGTTCGGCGGCTACGCGCTGGTGTTCTCGACCGACAGCGCACGCCGGCTGTACGTGCGCGGCCGGCGCGCGATGGAAGCGTGTCTCGCGGTGGTGTTCGGCGTGGCGGGCGTCCGGTTGCTGGCGTCGAACGTATAGGGCGGCGCGTCGCGAAACGGCGTCGCGCGCAGCGCCGCGTCGGCGTTCCCGGTCCGCGCGTGGCGCGCACGCGCAAAAAAAAGCCGCTGCACCGGCGCGGGCAGCGGCTTGTTCCGGGCACCATGCTTCAGAAAATGAAGCCCGTGTTGATGAACTTCGAGTAGTGATCCGACACGATCGAATCCAGCAGCTGCTTGCTGCCCTCGGTCTGCTTGGCCGCGACCATCGAGCGGATCGAGAACGCGCGCAGCGCATCGGTCACCGACAGCGTGCCTTCCGCCGAGTCCTTGCGGCCCGCGAACGGGAACACGTCCGGCCCGCGCTGGCACTGGCAGTTGATGTTCACGCGGCAGACCTGGTTCACGAGCGGATCGACGAGCGCGCCAATCTGCGCCGGATCGGAACCGAAGATGCTGACCTGCTGACCATGGTCCGACGTCGTCACGTAGTCGAGCGCGGTTTCCACGTCGTCGAATGGCGCGACCGGAATGATCGGCCCGAACTGTTCCTCGCGATACAGCTTCATGCCTTCGGACACCGGATACACGACGGCCGGATAGAACAGCGTCTTGCTGAACTCGCCGCCCGAGTGGTTGACGACCTGCGCGCCCTTCGCCTTCGCGTCGTCGATCGCGTCGGTCATGTACGCGGTGCGATGCATGCCCGGCAGCGGCGTGATGCTGACGCCTTTCTCCCACGGCATGCCGATCTTCAGTTGTTCGAGCGCGGCGGTGAAGCGTTTCAGGAACTCGTCGACGATCGAGCGATGCACGAGCAGCATCTTCAGCGCGGTACAGCGCTGGCCGTTGAACGACAGCGCGCCGAGCAGACACTCCTTCACGGTGAGGTCGAGATCGGCGTCGGGCAGCACGATCGCCGCGTTCTTCGCGTCGAGGCCGAGGATCGCGCGCAGCCGGTGCGACTTCGGATGCTGCTTCTTCAGGTGATCGGCGACCTTGCTCGATCCGATCAGCGCGAGCACGTTGATCTTGCCCGACGCGAGCATGTGCGGCACGACCACCGCGCCCGGCGCGTAGATCGTGTTGATCACGCCTTTCGGGAACGCATCGCGGAACGCCTCGAGCAGCGGCTCGAACAGCAGCGTGCCGTACTGAGGCGGCTTGAACACCACGGTGTTGCCCATCAGCAGCGCGGGGATCAGCGTCGCGAAGGTTTCATTCAGCGGATAGTTGTACGGCCCCATGCACAGCACGACGCCGAGCGGCGTGCGGCGGATCTGGCCGATCGTGCCTTCCGCGATCACGAAGCGCGAGTTCGCGTTGTCGAGCTCCTTCAGCGCGTCGATCGTCTGCGTCATGTACGTGACGGTGCGGTCGAACTCCTTCTGCGAATCGGCGAGGCTCTTGCCGATCTCCCACATGATCAGGTTCACGACCAGCTCGCGCTGCGCGACCATCCGCTTGATGAAGTCCTGCATGCACGCGATGCGCTGCTCGACCTTCATCGTCGGCCACTCGCCGCGGCCCGAGTCGTACGCGCGCACCGCGGCGTCGAGCGCTGCGTCGCTTTCCCTCTCGCCCATCACCGGATAGCTGCCGATCTCCATCTGCGCGACGCTGCCGTCCGGCTGGCGCACGCACACGGGCGACAGCACGGTCTTGGTCGTGCCGTCCCACGGGCGCAACTCGCCGTCGACCAGCGACACGCGCTGGTGGATCGGAGCGGCGAGCCGGAACTCGGCGGGGATGTCTTGATAGGCGGGAAACAGCTGCTGCAGGGAGGCGGAATCGGGCATGACGGTCTCGTTTGACAGGTGTCCGGAAAGGACGGGCGATGCGGAATCCTGAGCTGAATGATCCTCGATCCTTGAATCGGCATGATGACGCGCGCACGTCTCGACGTCACGCTACGTCACGCGATGGTGTGGCCGAAACCCGGATTGGAACCAGTTCCATTTAAAAGGAACGCCGCGCCGATTGCAACATTTACCGAACGCGATCGTTCGGCGCGTAAGGATTCTGTAGGACTGTTTCCAAATGCCGGAAATAAGCCGATCGGTGCGTGCGCAAACGTTTCACGGCGGCCGGTTTGGGCGGATAATGGCCACGCGCGGCGCAGAAAAAATTGCCCCGGGACCTGAGAGAAAACATAAGCAGTGAAGAAATGAGAGAAGGTGCCGCCGCGCTGCCGAAGCGAGGTCGGCTGCCCGGAGCGCCGGGTCGGGGTTGCCCGCCCGGCGCGCACCGGACTTGTCGCGGTACGCCGCGATCACTCGACGTCTTCGTCATCCTCCGCATCGAGATCGTCTTCCCTCCCGTCCCGCCCCGGCGCCGCATACGCGCTCGCCTGTTCCAGCAACCACGCACGAAACGACTCCAGCGGCTTGCTGTGACTGAGCTCCGTCGGATACACGAGGTAGTACGCCGAATCGCCGACCGTCGCCGCGTCGCACGGCACGACGAGGCCGAGCTGCTGCAGTTGTTCCTCGACGAAGAACTTCGGCACGAGCGCGATCCCGAGCCCGGCCGCGGCCGCGCTGATCAGCATCGTATGGAGTTCGTAGCGCACGCCCTGCATCGTGCGGATGTCCTCGACGCCGTGCGTCTCGAACCATTGCGCCCATGCGCCGGGGCGCGTCGTCGAGTGCAGCAGCGGATACGCGAGCAGATCCTCCACGCGTTCGACCGGCCCGTCGAGCAGCGCGGGCGAGCAGATCGGCACGACTTCCTCGCCGAACAGATAGTCGGACGACGTGCCGGGCCAGGTCGGCTTGCCGTAGTGGATCGCGGCTTCGAAGTGCGTGTCCTCGAACGAGAACAGGTCGGTGCGGCTGCCCATGTTCACGCGTACGTCCGGCGTGCGGTCGTAGAAGCTCTTGATGCGCGGGATCAGCCAGTGCGACGCGAAGGTGGGCAGCACGGCCAGCTCCAGGTAGCCGCCGCCGCTACCGTGCGCGATGATCGACAGCGTGTCGCGATCGAGCGCTTCCAGCGCGCGGCGCACCTGCGTGCCGTACAGCTTGCCGGCGCGCGTCAGCACGACGCGCTGCTTCACGCGTGCGAACAGCCGCACGCCGAGGCTCGCCTCTAGCGTCGCGATCTGCCGCGATACCGCGCTTTCGGTCAGGAACAGCTCCTTCGCCGCGTGCGTGAAGCTCTCGTGGCGCGCCGCGGCTTCGAAAGCCACGAGCGCACCCATGTTGGGGATCTTGAATTTGCGCATGAATTTGTCTGACGAAGGAGCCCGCCCGAAGCGGGCCGGCGAACGCGTGCGGGAACCGTCAATAATTCCAAAAACTCATCACGTGTCAATTTAATCTCGCTTTACGCCCGGCTGCAACCCTTTGAATAATGCATCCCACGCAAGGTCAGGCGCCCGCGGGGGCGGCCGGCCAACCGAAATGCCGGCACGTTTGCCGGCGATCCCCGACACGAGAATCCTGATGCGCAATCCGAATATCGACAGCCTGCTGACGAAGCTGCTGGGACAGGCAAAGACCGACGCCCTGTTCGCGACCCTGAACATGCCGGCCATTCTCGAGGAATGGGAAACCGACGTCGTCACGCGCGCGGAAATCGCGCAGGCGATGAACATGGCGCTGTTCGAAGGGCTGCTCGAACGTTCGGCGAACGGCCGCGCATACACCGCCGAAGCCATCGAAAACGGCGGTTCGGTCTACTTCGACCACGGCGCGCTGCGTACGGTGCGCTGGCCGCACACGGGTGCGCTGCCGCCGGGCGAGGCCGCGTTCACGCGGATCCTGCGTCCGCTTGGCTTCCGCCTGAACGGCCGTTATCCGCTCGACAAGCTCGGCATGACCGGCCGCGCGTACGCCCATGAAGACGCGCCGGACGAGATCGCGCAGTTCTTCGTCAGCGAACTGCATCCGGAACGTTTCTCGAAGGAATTCCAGCAGGCCGTGACGAACGTCGTGAGTTCGTCGCGCGATCCGCTGTCGCCGGCGGCCGTCGCGCTGCTGTGGGAGATCGAGCGCGAAGGCTGGCTGCCGCTCGATGCCGCGCATGCATTGCTGCCCGAGATCGTCGGCGCGTTCGCGCGCCAGCACGACGTGCCGAACGAACTCGACTACGAAACGCTGTTGCTCGAATCTGCCGAGATGGCATGGATCGCGACCGAAGGCAACGCATTCAACCATGCGACCGATCGCGTGACCGACGTGTTCAAGCTGTCCGACGACGAGAAGGCGAAGGGGCGGCCGATGAAGCCGGAAGTCGAGCGCTCGCGTTCGGGCCGCGTGTTCCAGACCGCGTATCGCGCGGACATCGTCGAGCGCGAGTTCCGCACGCGCGACGGCGGCACGGTGAAGCGCAACGTGCCGGGCTCGTTCTATGAATTCATCACGCGTCGTCGCACGTTCGACCAGGCGGCGCGGCGCTGGGTGACGGACCTGCGTTTCGATGCGGGCAACGCGCAGGGCATCTTCAAGATGACGGCGAACGCGGCGAAGTAAGCGCGACGCACGCAAGACAAAAGGGCCGGCGGCTGATGACAGCCGCCGGCCCTTTTGCGTTGCATGAGCGCGTCGAGCGTCAGAACAGATGCGTGACCAGGTAGAACAGCACCAGCACGCCGAGCGGTACGCCCAACAGCCATGCGATCAGATACTTGCCCATGTCGTGGTCCTCCGCATTGCCGCGACGCGGGACGCGTCGCGGCGGTGTGAGGAGACTGACGCGTTACAGCTCGCGATCGAACTCCTTCATTTGCTTCTCGGCTTCGTCGCGCGCGATCCCGTAACGCTCCTGGATCTTGCCGACCACATAGTCGCGATTACCTTCGGCGACGGCCAGGTCGTCGTCGGTCAGCTTGCCCCACTTGGCTTTCAGCTTGCCCGACAACTGCTTCCACTGACCCTTGATCTTGTCTTCGTTCATGGTGTGCTCCTGTCGTAAAGGGAGAAAAGTGCGGCGCCAGGCCGCGTGATACCTCAGGCCTTCGCCTTCAGGCCGGATGCGTCGACGTGCTTCACGCCCTTCACCGAGCGTGTCACGGCGATCGCTTTCTTTACCGCGATCTTCGAATGCAGCACGCCCGTCAGCGTGACGACGCCGTCCACCGTCTTCACGTCGATGTCCGTGCTCTTCACGCCTTTGGTGGTCGCGAGTTCGCTCTTCACCTTGGTCGTGATCCATGTATCGGTCACGGGCTGGTCCGATTCGGCCTTCATGGATTTCTCGGTCGACGACGCCTGTGCGTACGCGGTCGTGAGCGGTGCGCCAGCGAGCAGGAAAGCCGCGCTGACGGCGAGCAGCGTCGAAAGGTGCGAGGTCTTGTTCATTGATGTTCTCCTTCGAGTGGCGTGAGTGAATGGATGCGAATGCAATGCGAATGCAATGCGAATGCGGATCGCGCCGCGCGTTATCGCGTCATCGCGCGATCGGCGTGTCGTAGCCCGGCTCGCGCGGCGGCATGTCCGGGCGCGGTACGTCGGGTGGTTGGGGCACGGGCGGGTCGGTGCCGGGCGACGGTTCGGGCGGATGGTCCGGAGCCGGTTCGGGCCGCGTCGGATCAGGTGTCTGATGCAGCTTCATCGGGTCGTCCTCCTCTGCGGTAGTTCAGCGCGTGAGCGCCGATGCAGTACCAGCGTACCGGCACGAACGCACGCACACATCGCGCAAATTCACCGGGTTGCCTAGTGCGTTTGCACGGGGACGGAACGGCCGGGCGGGAACGGGAAATGCGCCGATGGACGCGCGAGGCGCGACGGCATGCGCGGGTGCCGCCATGCGCGCCGCTTGGCGGGATAGCGCACGCTGGCGGCATGGCACGCGAATGTACTATTGCGCATGGTGCATCCAGCGTGCCGAGCGCATCGACGGCACGCGACCATCGCGACACGCGCCGGGCCGGCGCACGTCGGCGCCTGATGGCGCGGATGCAGCCCAACCGGCAACCATGCACACGACGTGGACGACCCTTCAATGGACGATCGAGTAAACGAACAGACGCTCAAGTCGCATACCGACCGGCGTCAGCTGTACCAGATCATCGCGGGGCTCACCGAAGGTGTGATCCTCATCGAACCCGACCAGCGCATCGTGTGGGCGAACGAGGCCGCGCTCGCGATGCACGGCGTCACCGAGCTCGATGCACTCGGCGCGGACGTGACCGAGTATCGCGAGCGCTTCCGGCTGCGCTACCGGAACAACAATCCGGTGGGCGACGGCCACTATCCGATGGATCGCGTGATCGCGGGCGAGGAGTTCAGCGACGTGACGGTCGAAGTCGAATCGGCCGCCGACGAGAACGTGAGCTGGGTCCACCGGATCCGCAGCCTGGTGCTGACGAACGCCGCGGGAGAGCCCGACTGTCTCGCGCTCGTGCTGCACGACGCGACCGAATGGGCGAGCGCCGAGGAGCGCTTCGAGCTCACGTTCAACGCGAACCCCGCGCCGGCCGTGATCTGCCGGCTCGACGACCTGCGCTACGTGAAGGTCAATCAAGGCTTCCTCGACATGACGGGCCACGCACGCGACGACGTGCTCGGCCGCTCCGTCTACGAAGTCGATGTGCTCGATCAGGCCGAGCATCGCGAACTCGCGATCGAGCGGCTCGGCGAGGGCGCGACCATCCCGCAGATGGAGGCCGTGCTCAAGCGCGCGGACGGCGGCACGAAGGCGGTCGTCGTCGCCGGGCAGCCGATCGACATGAACGGCGAGGCGTGCATGCTGTTCACGTTCATGGATCTCGAGCCGCGCAAGCAGGCCGAACTCGCACTGCGGCAGAGCGAGGAGTGCTTCGCGAAGGCGTTCCGGATGGCGCCGGTCGCGACCGCGATCGTCACGGCCGACCGCTTCGAACTGCTCGACGTGAACGATGCATTCGTCGCGATGGCCGGCCATGCGCGCGACGATCTGCTCGGCAAGTCCGCCGACGAGATCGGGCTGTGGGCCGAGCGCGGCGCGCGGCAGCAGATCGACAGCGCACTTGCACGCGACGGCAACGTGCGCAACGCGGACGTGCAGATCCGCACGGGCGACGGCGACGTGCGCGATTGCGTGGTGTCGGCCGAACCGGTCGCGATTCACGGGCAGGATTGCCTGCTGATCGCGTTGCTCGACATCAGCGATCGCAAGCGTACCGAGATGGAGCTCGTTTACGCGATCGAGACCGCGATGCAGGATGCGTCGTGGTTCAGCCGCACGCTGATCGAGAAACTGGCGAACGTGCGGCGCGAGAATGCGCCGGACGCGGGCGCGCAGCTGTCGGATCTCACCGCGCGCGAACGCGACGTGTTCGACCTGCTGTGCCACGGCCTCGCCGACAAGGAGATCGCCGGCCGCCTCGGGCTCGCGCCGAACACGGTCCGCAATCATGTCGCGACGATCTACGCGAAGCTCGACGTGCATAGTCGCGGCGAGGCGATCGTGTGGGCGCGCGAGCGTGGGATCGTCGGCGCGGCAGACGCGAACGGCGCGCGCGGCGACAAGGGCGCCGAGAAGGGCGGCGCGAACGTCAAGGGCTGACGCCGGGCGCGGGCCGTCTCCCCATCGGTGCGAATGCACCATGCAGGCTGGTGCATCCGCATCTGCCGCGCGCGGCGCGCGGCTGCGATCCTGTCCACTCGGCGGTGCGACGCGGGCTGCGGCACCGTCGGCTCTCTCCCCAATTCGTTGCAGGAGACGACCATGGACAGGAATCGCATCGAAGGCAAGCTCAAACAACTGAAAGGTTCGGTCAAGGAAGCACTCGGCAAGGTGACGGGCGACCGCGAGACGGAGGCGGAAGGCGTGGCGGAACAGCAGGCCGGCAAGATCCAGGAGAAGGCGGGCGAAGCGGCCGACGAAGTGCGCCGTCATACGGGCAGCGACCGGCACTGAGCGCCGTTGACTCATCGCACGCTGTGCCCATGCCGCGTGACGTCGCGATGATTCTCCATCGGCATTACCCGTCGCAGCCTTAATTCGAAAGCATTTAGGCGCATCCCGCCCGATCTTTCTCCTTCCCGGCCCGCCATCGCGCGGGCCGGCGCCGTCTGTGCACACGGAACTTGATGACAATTCCTCACAACGTAGTTCCGATATTTCGTTTGCTGCACGCGTATTGGCTACCCACAATCGGTTCACCTCTTTCGCGCTGACAGGTTCTTCGGAGACGGAACCGGGGTGATCGACCGGCAGGCGACGCGCGTTTCGCGCAGCCCCCGGCGACAGCAGAATTCACCGGCACGCGGGAGGTCGCCGCCGCGCGATGGTCGCGCGGCGCATCCGACCCATAGAAGAAGGATTGGCCGATGACGTTCCGCATTCGTTCGCTTTCCGGCATTGCACTGACCGCCGCGATCCTCGCGTTCCAGACGGGCGCGGCCCACGCGCAGGAGACGGTCGTCAAGGTCGGCGTGGCCGTGCCGCTGACCGGCGGCGGCGCCGCCTACGGCAAGGACATCGAGAACGGTGTGCGCATGGCCGTCGACGAGGCGAACGCCGCGCATACGACGATCGGCGGCAAGCCGGTGAAGTTCGTCGTCGCGTCGCAGGACGACCAGAGCGACCCGCGCATCGGCGTGCAGGCCGCGCAGCAGTTGACCGACGCGCAAGTGGCCATCGTGATCGGCCACTTCAATTCGGGCACGACGCTGCCCGCGTCGAAGATCTACGCGAAGGCCGGCATTCCGATGATCACGCCGTCGGCGACCAATCCCGACATCACGCGTGCCGGCCTCGGCACCGTGTACCGCGTGATCGCCACCGACGCGCAGAACGCCGGCAACGCCGGCGCCTATGCGGCGAGCGTGACCAAGGCGAAGCGCATCGCGATCATCGACGACCGTACCGCGTTCGGCCAGGGCGAAGCCGACGAGTTCGAGAAGGCCGCGAAGGCGAACGGCGGCACGATCGTCGCGCGCGAATTCACGAACGACAAGGCCGTCGACTTCAGCGCGCAGCTCACGAAGATCAAGAGCACGAACGCCGACCTGGTGTTCTTCGGCGGCCTCGACGCGCAGTCCGCGATGCTGGTCAAGCGCATGCGCCAGCTCGGCATCCGCGCGCAGTTCCTGGCGGGCGGCGGCGTGATGAACGCAAACTTCATCAAGCTCGCCGGCAACGCGGCCGAAGGCGCGTCCGTGTGGGAGTACGGTCAGCCGCTGTCGCGTCTCGCGAAGGGCAAGCAGTTCGAAACGAAATTCAAGCAGAAGTACGGCGTCGACATGCTCGCGTATGCGCCGTTCGCGTACGACGCGACGTGGATCGCGATCAACGCGATGCAGAAGGCGAACTCGACGAAGCCGGCCGATTTCAACGGCGCGCTGAAGGGCACGCGCTACGACGGCATTACCGGCACGATCGCGTTCACGAACACGGGCGACCTGAAGAACCCGAGCTCGACGCTGTATGAAGTGAAGAACGCCGCGTGGCAGCCCGTCACCACGCAAACGGCGGACTGAATACCCGAACGCGCGCGGACTTTCGCGGCGACGCCGGACGTGCTGAAATACCCAAGGCGATCGAATGCGATCGCCGCGCATGTCGGGGCGATACGCCGGGCGGTCCGCACGCACGGCGCCGCGCGCGACGCGGCACGAACAACTTTCGGGCGCGGCCGGCTGGCCGCGCCCTTCACGTGCAACTGGAGTCAGTCGTGAGTTCTCAAGTCGTCATCGTCGGCGGTGGTGTGATCGGCAGCTCGATCGCCTATTTCCTGCGCGCTACCGATCCGACGGTGTCCGTGACCGTCATCGAACGCGATCCCACTTATGCGAAATCGTCGTCGGCGCTGTCGGCCGCATCGATTCGCCAGCAGTTCTCGACGCCGCTGTCGATCGAGATGTCGCTGTTCGGGATCGACTTCTTGCGCACGATCGGCGAGCGGCTCGAGGTCGATGGCACGCGGCCGTCGATCGATCTGCACGAAGGCGGTTACCTGTTTCTCGCGACACCGGCAGGCGATGCGACGCTGCGCGAAAACCATGCGCTGCAGACGAAGCTCGGCGCCGATATCCGCTTGATGGATCGCGATGCGCTGCGCGCGAAGTTTCCGTGGCTGAACGTCGACGATCTCGTGTCGGGCGCTTATGGCGCAAGCGGTGAAGGGTGGTTCGACGGCTACGGGCTCGTGCAGGCGCTGCGCAAGAAGGCGCAGGCACTGGGCGCGCGCTACGTGCCGGCCGACGTGACCGGCGTCGTTCGCGACGGTCGCAAGGTCACGCATGTGATGACGAGCGACGGCGAGCGCTACGCGTGCGACACGCTCGTCAACGCGGCGGGGGCGTGGACGCGCACGCTGTCGTCGATGATGGGCATCGACATTCCCGTGTATGCGCGGCGTCGCAGCATCTTCAACGTGTCGTCGCCGGCGCAGCTCACCGGTTGTCCGCTGCTGATCGATCCGACCGGCGTGTATTTCCGGCCGGAGGGGCGCACGTATATCTGCGGGACGTCCCCGAGCCCGGATCGCGATCCCGACGATCTGCCGCTCGACGAGGTCGATCACGACCTGTTCGACGAGGTGATCTGGCCGACGCTCGCGAATCGCGTGCCGGCGTTCGAAGCGCTGCGCGTGGAGAACTGCTGGTCCGGGTACTACGAGTACAACGTGTTCGATCACAATGCGATCATCGGGTATCACCCCGAGCTGGATAACGTCGTGTTCGCGAACGGCTATAGCGGGCACGGGCTGCAACAGGGGCCCGCGACCGGGCGTGGGGTGAGTGAACTGATTCTGGGCGGGCGGTATGAATCGCTCGACCTGTCGTCGCTCGGCTGGGAGCGCGTGCTCGAAAACCGGCCGATCGTCGAGAAGAACGTCGTGTAGCGCGGCGTGACCGCCCGGTGTGGGGTGGGCGGGATTCTCCTTGTGTCTCAATCTGATTGGCCCGGCTTTGCCGGGCTTTTTTTGTTCTTTGGGGGTTATGGGTGGGGGGCGGCGATTGGCATTCGGCCATGAAGCGCCGTTCGCCTGCATGCACATTCGGACACTCGAGCGACCGCTCCAGTCGGCAAACGGCCGTTCCGATGAGAATGATTCAGATTCCGTCATCTGCCAAAGCGCTCCTGACCTGCACTCAGGGTGTCAGAACGCGGTGAATTCTCGACCCGACGGATTGGCGCTGCGGCGACATGCTACGATCAACGCGATCCGACTTTCATCCCGACGCGCAATGACGACAATGTATGAATTGCTCGGTGTGTGCGAGAACGCGACCAACGAGGAAATCAAGCGAGGCTACCGAAAGGCGGCGATGAAAGCGCATCCCGACCGCAACGTCGGGTGCGAAGCGGACGCGCATGCGCGATTTCAGGAGATCAAGGAGGCATACGCGATTCTCTCGGATCCGGAGCTGCGCCGCGTCTATGACACCGCTTACGCAGAGGAAATGCTCCGTCACGCACGGCTTCGCGAAGAAGAGGAGCGCTTGAACGCGGAGCGCGAAGCGGAATATGCGCAGTTCGTGGCATGGGCGATGCGCTTCGCCGAGCAAGGGCACAACCGCGACGTCGTGTTCGGTGTTCTGCTCGGCCGTGATTGCGATGTTCAACTCGCCGAGCGCATTGCCGGCAGCGTGGTCGAGTTGCATGCGTCGCGCCAGCCGGGCGTATCGCCGGACGGGGAGCGTGATGAGCAGATGCCGCAATGCGACGAGAGGGCGACACAGGCGACATCGGCGCACGCGTCAAAGAGCGACGCGCGAAGGAGTGGCGAACACGCGCATACGGACTTTTTCAGCGCTCTCTGGCACGGCGTGTTCGGGCTGCGCCGGTGAGCCTTGGTGTGTTGCATCGACGGGTTGAATCCGCATCCGATACTGGTCCTAGAGCGTACGGATGGCGGCGTTCTAAGCGATTGTGCGGTCGGGGAGCGGCGTCCAGTCGGCGCGATGACCGATGGTTCGGAGGAAGGCGTCAAGTGCTTGTTTGGAGAGCGAAACACTTGCGTTGTTCTCTAACGGATGGAAAAGAAACAACTGTTCTGCGTGCAGACCGCAATCCACAATGAGCCGAACACGCTTCGCTTCATCATTGACCAGCGCAAACGGGCTCAGGGAGCCAGGCAGGACACCCAGCAGTTCCAAGAGTTTGTCTGATGACGCGAAGGAGAGACGCTTACTGCCAAGCAGGTCTGCCAGAGCAACCAAATCGAGAGACTTTGTGGCCGTCGTAACTATCAAAAAGTAGCGTCCTTTTTTGTCTTGAAGCAGCAGATTCTTGCACCGCACACCTTCAAGCGCGAGGTCGAGTTTGCCCGACTCAGCCATATTGAGCACCGAATCATGCTGCTCGCAAGAGAACGGTATTTGTCTATCGGCGAGGAGCTTCAGTAGTTCGTCTTTTCGCAACATTGATGTGTTTCAGTCTTTGAGGTGGCAGGGCGGTGGCCGGCTCGGGAAACCGTCTGCACGGCCGATGACCCCATTCATTTCGGTTACGCGTCGTCGAATACAGGATACGATGCCTTGCGGATAGCAGCGATGGTCGCATCGGGCGACAGCAACCCCGATTCGTCCAGGATGGTTACAAGCGAGCGGCCCTCCGCCACCGACTGCCGAGCGAGCTTACTTACACGGGCGTAGCCGACTTTGGGAACCAAGGCCGTTGCAACTGCCATCGATTCCAAAAGATGCTTCTCGTTACGTTCCACGTCGGCCTGGATGCCCTTGACGCATTTCTGTGCGAAACGTTGAATGCCGTTTGTGAGCAGCATGATGCTATCAAACACACGAGAGGCAACTACGGGCTCGAAATGGTTGATTTCCAGCTCGCCGTACTGCACTGCCTGAGCAACTGCGACGTCGTTTCCAACGATCGCGAAGCTCAGCTGGAGTATTGCCATTGGCAGGACAGGGTTAACCTTGCCGGGCATGATTGATGAACCGGCCTGTGCCTCTGGCAGCCTCAGTTCGCCCAAGCCACCCACCGGTCCCGAAGACAGCACCGTCAGGTCGGAAGCGACCTTTGCGAGCGATACGGCAGTCGTGCGGAGTTCTGCCGAAACTCGCGAGAATACGTCCATGTTCTGCATTGCATCGAAGGAGTTCGTCGGTGCCTGATAGTCCACGCCCGTAATTTTGCCAAGATGCGAATACACCGCAGCGCGGTAGCCAGCCGGAGCGCCGAAACCAGTCCCGATGGCCGTGCCGCCCAGCGGAAGCGTACGAAGCTTGTCGCGAACTGCTGCGAGTTCTTCGGCCAGACGCTTTGTCAGAGAAGCGTAGCCTCCAAACAGTTGGCCGAGACGCATCGGTTGCGCGTCCTGTAGGCAGGTGCGGCCAAGATGCAGTACATCGGCAAACTCGGTGGCCTTGCCGTCGAACAGAACCGCAAGTTGCGATAGCTCTTCGATCAGAGGTCCGAGCATCGCATATGTCGCGATCTTCAAAGCTGCAGGGTAAGCGTCGTTTGTCGATTGCGAAGCATTGACGTGATCGTTCGGATGAACGACTTCATAGCTACCGGGTGCGTGTCCGAGGAACTGCTGCGCACGGTTGGCGATGACCTCGTTGAAGTTCATATTCGTCGAAGTCCCGCCCGAACCTTCCATCAGATCTACGAGAAGCGACGAGTCGCACCGCCCGGCGATGACTTCTTGACAGGCTTGGGCGATCGCTTCGCACTGTTCCTTGGTCACGACGTTATTGTCGAGGTTCGCCAGTGCGGCGGCCCACTTGACCTGTGCGAAGGCGTCCCGGAACTGCGCGTAGTGAGCCACATTGAGCGGGGACACCGTAAGATTTTCGACGCCTCGAACAGTGTTCACGCCGTAGAGCTTGTCAACCGGAATGGTGACTTTGCCGACGTAGTCCTGCTCGGTGCGCTGCTCGCCTTGAGTAAGCTTATTCATGAGTGTTCCTTTCGCCAACGGTAACAAGAGATTCGATGTTCGAGCCAACGGCCTTCAGCCTCGGCATGAATGATGTTTTGATGACCTCATGCGCGGTCTCGCAGGCGTCATCGAAGAAAGCGTTGTATTCGTCTCGTCGCGCCACTAGATAAAGCGAGCGCTCCAAGCCCATATTGTCAATTACGTGAGTAGCGACGTTGCCCGCATGTGTCACAGCTTGGAGATGGCACATGGGAGATGTAATTGCCCATCCGATGCCTTCCGCAACCATGGATGTGAGGGCGTCCGCGTTGTCCAGCTCCAGCCTGTTGGGGGCGCGAACTTCAATTCGCCGAAGATACCGTTCGATCTGCATGCCTACCTGAGAGGTTCGGTTGAACCGGACGATAGGTAAGTTTTTCGCGAGCGACCGCAAATCGTCCAGCGTGCGCACCGGCTTTGTCATCTCCTTTGGCGTTATAACGAAGTACCGTTCTGAGAAAAGCCTGTAGCGGACAACGTCATTCGCATCCATCAACGGGTCGCTGGTTATGATGAGGTCCAGGTCTCGGCGCAACAGGGCTTCGCCCTGTTGCGGGCTTAGACCAGTGCGTATCGAGAGCTGCGAAACCCTACTCAGCAGGTTTTTCGTGAAAAGTGAGCCGCAAGTTGATGCGAAGGAGTCGACCAATCCGATACGCAAATCAGGTTTGATACCTTGACCTGCCTCAACGACTTGCGCCTTCAGGTTGGCAATTTCCTCACTCAAGACTGCACCGCGATTCCGAAGCGCGATTCCAAACGGCGTCAATGCGAGCGGTCGTGTCGTACGGTTGACCAGCACGACGCCTAACTCTTCCTCAAGCTGCCGGATTATCTGCGACACGCCTGATTGTGAGATGCCCATCCTCGCTGCCGCTGCCGACATGCTTCCTTCTTCGGCAACGGCCACAAAGATTTGCACTGCATGCATGTCGAGTGGCTTGTTAGATGACATTGTTCGGCTCCTGATAGTTGCTTGGGCTCACTGTCGCATAGGCTTGCCGACTTCAGAACCGCATGCTGTTGCCGCTTTCAGGAACCGACTGCTCGCCGCTCACCACGATGACGTAAGCCGTCAGACAGGGCGCTTGGCAGCAAAAGATTCTTCCTCGGCGGCGGTATCGGACTTTACGTCGGTCAAATTCTCATTGCCCGTTTCAGGGGCCGTCAGGTGACAGAAAATCCCGCCAAAGAGCAGCACTGCGACGCACGCGCCCAACGCCGCGTGAATGCCGACGTGTTGGACCGCCAGCGGGAGCAAGAACGTGCTGATCGCCGAACCGAAGCGACTTGCCGCAACTGCCAGGCCCACGCCAGATGCACGCAGATGAGTCGGGAAGAGTTCGGGCGGATAGACGAATTCAAGGTTTGCTGCTGCCGAGAGAATGCACGCGAACGCGCCGAATGCGATCATCGTTCCGACGGGGCCGAAATTGGCATACGCCAGCACAGCCAGACCAAGCGCCGCGAGGTAGAACGTCCCGATCAGGAAGGTGCGGCGAGACAGCCGATCGACCAGCAAGAGCCCGATGATGGCACCGGCCAACAGCAGAACGTTATAGACAAGGCCGCCAACGAATTTGTCTTTGACGTGCAGCGCCTCAAGCACTCGCGGCGCGAACGTCCCCAGTGCAAAGTAAGGGATGACCTGACACGTATAGAACACGCAACCGACAAGGGTGTTTTTTCGCCAGCGCGGCGAGAACAGCTCGGACCATGCGCCGCCGCGGTGCTGCTTTGCGTCGGCCGTCGGCTTCGAAAGCGTAACTTCGGAACCGAACTTACGGCGAATGATGGCCAGGGCTTCGTCGCCGCGTCCGCGTTTCATCAGCCACATCGGCGATTCCGGCACGATGAGACGGAACGGAAGAATCAATAGGGCAGGAACGCCGCTTGCCGCGAGCATGATTCGCCAGGCGTCCGGGCCAATGTCGCGCATTGCGAACCCGGCAAGATAGGCGCCAACATAGCCGGCCGCCCAAGCTGCGGCTAGAACGCTGAGAAGGCGTCCCCGGTAGCGACGCGGAGAATACTCGGTGACCAGGGACTTACTCACGACATAGTCAGCGCCGAGAATGAACCCTAAAAGCAGGCGCAGAACGAATAGCTGCGTAGGCGAGGTGACGAAGTACTGCGCGCCCGAGACGACGGCGAAGAGCAGCATGTCATACGCAAAGATCGATCGGCGACCGAACTTGTCTGCGAATGGGCCTGCCAACATGCTGCCGAAGAAGAGGCCCGCAAGCGACGCCGCTCCGAGTAGCCCCATCCACACCGCGTCGAGGTGAAGGGGGCCCGCTGCCATGCTGACGGCGATGCCGATGATGCCAAGCACGAAACCGTCGCTGAATTGCCCGCCCGTGCCACTGAACGCGACGCCCACGTGGAAAGGACGAATGGGTACGTCTTCAAGTAAAACCTGGTTGCTCACTGTCGTCTCCTGTCTCGGGGTGATGCCTAAGTGTCTTGGCACCTTGAAAACAGTCTATGACGAGAAATTCAGCAAAACAGCAGGTCCGGCCATACTATTATCGTTTCTAATAGAAACTCGAAGCACGGCTGAATATGAGCCGGCGCTGCGCTTTTGGTAGCGCGTAAAAAAGCCCAGCGCGTAGCGCCGGGCTGTCCAAGGAACTTCGTTCGGTCAGTTTTTCGTAGTTCGGGATCGGCGGTGTTCCACCCAATTTCCTGAGCGGATCTCGGGCAGTCCCAGCACCGATGCGGCTGACACAGGGTAGAACAGGCAAGCCACCGTTTGTCCATCGACATTGAGGTCGATCACTTCCAACGAGAACAATGTTTCATTCTCGGGATATGCTCGCTCGACCTCATCGAGCACAGCTCGCAGTTCGTCCTCGATTTCGTAGACTTCCCCGATTACGGGGCCGCCATCGCTAGCTGACACTAATCCGGGGTACTTCCCGAAGTCGTAGAGACGTCCCCTTACGGTCGCGGGCCCGACGAAGCGAGGCGCAGTCAGCCCATGATCGACGGCAAGATCGCAAATGTCGTTAGCCTCGCCCTTGCGCAGCGTTCCGTACAAGAACATGTTGAGCATTAGCTTTCGGTCCCGAGTTCAGAACTGATGAAGCATCTGCTGAATCCGGGCCGGGTCTTTTGTGACCGTGAGCGCGAGCATCAAGAGAATACGAGCCTTCGGCGGATTGAGGTTATCCCCCAGCAGGCCAACGTACGCGGGATCTTCCGGAACGTAACCACTGCCGGTTCGTGACGAACGGACCACGATGACCCCCTTATCGATTGCCTTCTTGATTGACGGAAGTGCGAGAAGCGACTCGCTGCCCGCGCCTACGCCCGCCACGACGATGCCGCGAGCGCCGTGGGACACTGCACCGTCATACAGATAACCTCCGTCGTTCTGATAGCCATACATGATGTCAACTTCGGGAAGCGAATCGAGGTTAGACACATCAAACGGGGTCTGCGTTGTGTGAAGTTTTACCACAGCGGTTTCGAAGTGCGGCACGTTGTCAACCAAGGTGCCAAGGTAGCCGTCGTCAGGGCTCTTGAACGTATCGAGGCTATCAGCGTTAGTTTTAGTCGTGTATCTCGCAGAGCCGATCCGGTCGTTGAGAACAATCATCACGCCTCGCCCGCGTGCCTCGGGTGACGCAGCGACAGTCACCGCCTGAAGCAGGTTGCTAGGGCCGTCCGCGCTGATAGCAGTCGAAGGGCGCATTGAGCCGGTGACGACGACCGGCTTGTCGCTCTTGACGACCAGATTCAGGAAATAGGCGGTCTCTTCGAGCGTATCGGTTCCGTGAGTTACAACCACGCCTGCGATATCGGGTTGAGCTAAAAGTTCGTTTACCCGCTTCGAAAGCTTGAGAAGAATAGCGTTGGTGATGTTTTCGCTTCCAACGTTCGAGATCTGTTCGCCTGATACCCTGGCTACCTTTCCCAGCGATGGGACCGATTTGAGAAGCGCATCTGCGGTGAGTACGCCCGGTTTGTAGCCCGTCGACTGCGTTTCCGTAGCCGCGGTTCCAGCGATCGTTCCACCAGTCGCCAGTACAGCAACGTGAGGCAGGGCGGTTTGCTGCTGAGTCTGGGCTTGAGCCTGCGCTTGGGCGTTCAACGACCCAGTCGCGAGAAAGCCAAAAATGAGGAACGTGCAAGCAAGGCGTTTCACCTGGCTCAATTGAGCGCATGCATCTTTCACAGCGTACTCCCGGATTGAAGGTAAAGGATCGCCGGCGCGTCATCGCTGACGCGGGCGATTGAGTCGGACCCAATCGGTAGGTGGTGGTAGGCGTGGACGCCTTGGTCTTCGACTGTTACGGTTCCGATGAGCGGAGTGTAGTAAGCCGGGCGACGCGCCAAAATACTCCGGCAGTACCATTACTAAATCTGATGCTGCGATTCCGCCCGCCTGAAACTCCGCGCTACCTCGGGTGAACTCTGATTGCACCGCTGCACCACGTGCACCGTCGGAGTATGGACTCGACGGCCAAAGTCGTCGGCCAGCAAGACGTGACCGACCTATGAAGCCGAGATTTGCCCCTCGACCCCGAGACCGGCCGCAACGAGCCCTCGCTCAGCGGCGCGAGACTCGCTTCGTCATCCGCATCCCGTGTTAGTTTTCGGGAAAAAATCCAATGTACTAGAAGGCATGAACATCGACCACTTCATCGCCAAACGAGTCCGGGATCTGCGTAAGGCCCGTGCATTCACTCGGGAAGAGTTGGCTGTTTCCAGCGGCGTTAGCCGCTCGACCATTTCACTGATTGAGCGCAAAGAAACCAGTCAAACGGCTGAACGTCTGCAACTTAGCAGAAAGAAGCCGTTCCGCCGGCGCTCGTTGTCGTCAACTCGGCACGCGGAATACAACAGCCGAGGCCTAGACCTTTGCGAGAAGCAGTCAGCGCCGAATGCGAAGTTTTGACGATCGACTCGTGTGCCGCGGGTGTATCCATTCGAACGCACGTCTCACTCGACCGGCGGAACCGCACCTTCCGACAAGGTTTTGATAAGCCTCTTGCGACGCCGTTCGAGATCCGCGATCTGACGATCGATAGCTTCGAGGCGTTGCCGCTGGATATCGGTGATCTGGTCGCACGAGCGCGCGCCTTCGATCAGAAGCATGCAGTCCGGGAAGCCGAGAATGTCTTCAATGGTGAAACCCGTCGCGATCATGCGCCGGATCTGCTTGACCTGCGTGACCGCCCGGTCGGGGAACATCCGGTATCCATTGTCCGCGCGCACCGACGCGAGCAAACCGTGTTTGTCGTAGTGACGGATCGATCGCACGCTTACGCCGGTGCGTTGCGAAACTTCTCCGATAGTCAGCAGTTCCTTTGAGGGCATCTTGTCCATGAAAAACAGGCTAGCACAAAGCGCTTGACTCTGACATTAGTGTCAGGGTTCAGACTGGGCGGACGATTCACCTCGAGGCCTTCTTCATGCTCACCCGAATGCTCAGATACCTGCTGGCCGCCGCAGTCTCCGCGGCAACGCTATTTGCGTCGATACCTGACGCGGTCGCTGCTCCGACAAGCTATATGGTTACATCGAAGGATGGTGTAAGGCTTTCGGTTCAGGAAAGCGGCAACCCCAACGGCCCGCCGGTCATTTTCATTCACGGTCTGCTTGGCAGTCGCCTGAACTGGGAAGCGCAAGTGCAAAGCCCCGAATTGCGCAAATACCGGATCATCACCTACGATCTGCGCGGCCACGGCCTGTCGGATAAGCCATCTGGCGCCTCGCCGTATCACGATGGACGCCGTTGGGCCGACGACCTCGAAGCAGTCATCGACGGCTCGCATGCGAGAAAACCCGTCGTGGTGGGTTGGTCGCTTGGCGGTGCGGTGATATCGAACTACTTCGCAACGTATGGCGATGACAACGTCGCCGGTGCCGTATACGTCGATGGTGTCGTCGAACTCGCGCCGGGTCAGATCGTTGACCATCCCGAGGTCTATCGGGACATGAATTCGCCGGACCTGAAAACACATCTCGACGGTGAGCGTACCTTCATTGGGCTGTGCTTCAACCGCCGTCCGGATGCCGACACTTTCAGCCGATTGCTCGCCAACGCCGCGCTGGCGTCGTGGGACATGCAGAAGGAAATTCCGACGATGGCGGTGTTTGCCGCCGAGGCGCTCAGCAAGACACGCGTGCCACTGCTGTTCATATACGGCAGCCGCGATGCGCTGGTCGACACGCCCACGACGCTGGCCCGCGCGAAGGCGTTGAATCCTCGCATCCAGAGCAAAGTGTACGTCGATGCGGGTCACGCACCGTTCATCGAGGAACCCGACCGCTTCAATCACGATCTGGCGGAGTTCGTCAGGTCGGCGTCCGGGAAATGAAGCACTGATGCTTTGACCCGCACGCATTTCACGCCAGCAAGCACGCGATCAGGTCATGCGTCGTGCGCACCTCGTACTTCCGCAGCAAGCTCGCACGATGGATGTCGACCGTGCGCGGGCTGATGTTCAGCTCCTTGCCGATTTCCTTGCTCGTCAGGCCGTGAACCAGGAATGCCGCGACGTCGCGCTCGCGATCGGTGAGCGTGCTCGTGACGTCGGGATGCTTCGCGCTCTCCGACAGGTCAGTGAAGGTCCACACGGCCAGCTCGAAGGGCCGTTTCGGGTTGTATCCGAAGCCGCACACGGTGACCCAGAAATGGCTGCCGTCGACACGGCGCATGATGCGATCGTCGCTGAACCCGGCATGTTTCGCGAGCAGCGGCGCGAGGCGCCGGCCGGTCGTCGCGAAGTCCTTCTGCTGCGGATACAGCTTCGCGAACGACTGGTCGATGATGTCGTCACGGGTCGCCCTGAACAGTTGCAGCGCCTTCTCGTTGCACTCGACCATGATCCGCTCCCTGGCCACGATCGCCGCGACGGGCAGATGTCGGAAGAGATCTTCGTAATCGAGACGGGGCGTCGTGTCGGTCATGTTCGGCATCGTGTCGACGGGCCCGAACCGCGTTCGGACCAAGGCTATCGGGCAGGTTCGCTCCTGCTGGATTGTAGCGCTTGCCGATCACTCATCCGACTTGAAAGACACAGCACTCGTGTCCTTCGCCCGCGCACTGGACCTCGGCCGAGTGCGCGCGCATGGCCGGTGTGTTGGTATGGGGGGCGATTCAACCGTTCCACACTTCGCCGAATACCCGGAGCCAGTTTTCGCCCATCACCTTCTTGATGCGCGGTTCGCTCCAGCCGGCACGCTGCATCGCGGCCGTGAGGTTCGGGAATTCACCGATTGTTCGGATACCTTGCGGATTGACGACCTTGCCGAAGTCCGTCAGACGACGATAGCGACCCTTGTCGTGGGTGATCCAGTCGAAGAACTCGGTGCTGTAGCCCTGCGTGAAGTCCGTGCCGATACCGACCTTGTCCTCGCCGATCACGTCGATCACGTATTCGATCGCTTCGAGATAATCGTCGATCGTCGCGTCGGCGCCGCGCCGCAGGAACGGCATGAACATCGTGACGCCCACGAAGCCGTTGGCTTCGGCGATCTCGCGCAGTTGATCGTCCGTCTTGTTGCGCGGATGCTCTTTCAGTCCGGACGGACAGCAGTGCGAGTAGGTGACCGGCTTCGTCGAACAGGCGATCGCGTCGGACGACGTCTTCGCGCCGACGTGCGAGAGATCCACCATGATGCCGACCCGGTTCATCTCCTGAATCACTTCGCGGCCATAGCCGGACAGCCCGCCGTCCGGTTCGTAGGAGCCCGTGCCGACCAGGTTCTGCGTGTTGTAGCAGAGCTGCACCACGTTCACGCCGAGTTCCTTGAACACTTCGATGTAGCCGAGGTTGTCCTCGAACGCATACGAGTTCTGGAAGCCGAAGATGATGCCCGTCTTGTTCTCCTGCTTCGCGCGCAGGATGTCGTCCGTCGTGCGCACCAGCGTGAGGATTTCACTGTATTCGCGGATGTGCTGCTTCATCTCCGCGATGTTGTCGATCGTCTTCTGGAAGTCGTCCCACACGGAGACCGTGCAGTTGACGGCCGTGACGCCGCCCTTGCGCATGTCCTCGAACACCGAGCGCTCGAACTTGGAAATGTTCAGGCCGTCGATGATGATGCTGGATTCATGAAGGCTCGTCATCGTGTCGCTCCGTGCGTTGATGTTGTGCGGGACGGCCGCTCAAACGGCGCGTTCGACGCCGCGCTTGGCGGACTGGGCGGTTCTGCCGGTTGCCGGGCCGGCTTCCTCGAGTGCCGTCTTCGACGTTTCCGGCAGCGACAGACCGCCGATCATCGCGAAGATCGACACGGCGATCAGGTAGTACGCAGGCGACAGGTTGGTGCCGGTCGCGGAGATCAGCCACGTGGCGACGAGCGGGGCGGTGCCGCCGAAGATCGTGTACGCGAGGTTGTAGGTGATCGCGGACGCCGTATAGCGGGTTTTCGTCGCGAACACTTCCGACATCAGCGGCGCCGTCACCACGCCCGAGAACACCGCGCCGATCGCGAGCAGCGCGACGCCGAGCAGCGAGTGCGACAGCACGCCCGAGCCGCCCAGCGAGAAGGCCGGATACACCGACACGATGATGAAGATGCCGGTCGTGGCGATCGTCGCGCGGCGGCCGACGAGGTCGGAGAAGAGGCCGGCGATCGGGCACAATGCCGCGGCGAACAGGAGGGCGAGCACCGTCACGAGGAGCGACGTGCCGCGCGACAGGTGCCCGGCCACTTGCAGGTAAGTCGCGAAATACGTGGTGAACGTGTAGAAGGACAGCGCCGTCACGGACACGAACGCGCCGAGCTTCAGGATGTTCCGCGACTGCGAATGCAGCGTTTCCATCAGCGGGGCATGCGCAATGTCGTGCTTGCCTTCGAGCGCCTGGAACGCGGGCGTTTCATTCAGGTTGACGCGCAGGTAGACGCCGATGAGGCCGACCGGTGCCGCGATCAGGAACGGCACGCGCCAGCCCCATTCGATCATCGCCTGCGACGACAGCGACGACTCGAGCAGATAGGCGACCACCGCCGCGCAAGCGAACGACGAGAAGGTCGATACCGGCACGAAGCTGCCGAAGAATGCGCGGCGGCGGCGCGGCGCATGTTCCATCACGTACGCGCATGCGCCGGCGTATTCGCCGCCGGCGGAAAAGCCCTGCACGCAGCGGATGATCGTGAGCAGCAACGGTGCCCAATAGCCGATGCTCGCGTAGGTCGGCAGCAGGCCGATCAACGTCGTCGAGCCGGCCATCATCAGGATCGTCAGCGCGAGCGTGCGCTTGCGGCCGATCCGGTCGCCGATGACGCCGAAGATGAGCCCGCCGAGCGGTCGGAACGCGAAGGCCACCGCGAAGACGGCGAATGTCTTCAGGAGTCCGATCGTCGGGTCGCCGCTCGGGAAGAATTCGCGCGTCAGGATGGTGGCGAGAAAGCCGTATGCGGCGAAATCGAACCATTCGACGAAGTTGCCGATCGACGCTGCAGCGATCACGCGTCTTAACGTTCTGGTGTCGACGTCCTGGGTGGTCATGGTCGTATCCTCTTCGTGTAGGGCGCTTTGGGTCGCGTCGAAACCCATGGTAGGGAGGACAATTACCTAGGTCTATACGTGTCAATTACCTAGGTAATCGGGGGCGGGGTGGGGCTGACGGGCGATCGGCCCGACTGTCGGATTGGCATCCGGAATCGGGTAAAAAACCGCGCTCGCGTTCGGGCACCAGGCGAAAAGCCGCGCCCGCAGCGTGGCGCAAGACAAGCGCGAGCCGGCTGCGGGTTCAGGTAGGGGCGGGTGGTAAGGCTGGCGACAGGCTTGGCAAACGCCAAGCCTGAATCGTCGGAAGAATGACGCCGGCCATTGCGTCACGACGGCGGGGCGAACGGTCGTCTGCCCGCACGGCGTGAGTAAGGGCTAACGCCATGTGCCGATGCGCCTCTTGCGCGATGAGCGAACTTAGGAACGGCGGAAAGGTCCGTACAAGGTCGATGAAGAGAACGGCATCAGAACAAAAGCCCCAGCATCGCCGCCTTGACTGCGGCTTCGGTCTTGTTGGTCGCGTTCAACTTGCGCATTGCATTGACGAGGTGAAATTTGACGGTGCGGTCGTCGACATGCATGATTTTGCCGATCTCGGCGTAGGTTTTCCCCGCCGCAGACCATTGCAGCGTCTCGCGCTCGCGAGCAGTCAACTCGACGGCATATTCGGGCACGAACCGCGCGAGCAGATGCATGCTCATCGCATAGTTGGCCATGTTCGCGAGCCATGACATCTTGTAGCCCTTTTCCGCGAGCTCGCGCTCATCGATCGGCTCGCCCGATCGCACCATGGTCACGAGTCCGATCGCCCCGGTGCGGCTGATGGACGGCATGCACCAGCCGTGGCGCAAGCCATGGTGTTCCGCTTCGTCCCAGAACTCGACGCTCTGCGTCTGGCTATCGGCACGCCAGATCAACGGGCTCATCTGACTGAGGCCATGCCGCACCGTCGGGTCGACGGCAAAATAGTTCTGGCTCACATAGCGGTCGACCCACGTCTGCGGATAGTTGGACTGCAGCATGAACTGCGGCTTGCTGACCGGCAACGGAATGCGCAGACCGAACGAACAGTACTCGAATCCAAGTGCTCGCACGTCAGCCGTGAACTCCAGAAACACGTCGGCCTCGGATTTTGCCGTAGCGTATCCATTCAGATACTTCTCTCTCCAGGCATGCATATCATTCCCTTGCGGTCAATCTTGCCCGCGAAGGCGGGCTATATCGTGTGGTTGGTGCGTTGACCGGTTTTTTCAAAAAATTATTCAAGAGGGAGGCTCATTGTTTCAAGTATCGAGTGGCAAGCATGATGTTGTACGCGAATTTTCTGCGTGATGGCGGATTCAGGGGGATCCGCGCTCGATATTGATTGCTCGAGTTGTAGGGTTTGCATGTGGGCATGGCTACTTGTACATCCTGATAATGCGATGGCATTGTTGGGATGATCTGTAATAATCGTAAATAATATGCACACGATTGCGCCGGCTATCACGAATCACAACGCGGGTGCGCTACAAGCGTTGCAATGGCCTTCGCCTAGCCGATAGCCGCGAATCTTGCCAAACTATGCGGCAGCGATTTTAACAGGTGCCACGTCGAGAGAACGGACATGCCAGAAAAACTGAACGATGGATACGTACGATTGACCTTGCCGGCGTTTTACGCGCTGCGCTTCCGTCAGCATATGTGTCAGCAAGCCCCGAACGTGTTGCATGACTTGTGGGGCGAGGGCGTTAGCGCCGTCAACGCCGGCTACTACGAACTGGTCTGCACTGAAACGCGACCGACCGCGAGCGTCGGCTGCGTATGGCATGTTGCGGTGGGCCAGTCCGACGTGAGGGTCGGGAAGGACGATGTCAGCAGCAACGTGATGCTCCTCAATATGAACGGTGACGATTATGGGGCGCGATACAGCCAGGAATTGATCCAGGGCTGGCTGTGCTCGGGCGTCCGTCAGCGCGAACTTGAATCGGCCATCTTCGCAGGTTACTGATTTTGTTTTTTCAATGCATAGGGTTATCTTGCATGAAACCCTATGCTTCGCGGCACAGCGCATGTGCCGCTCCGCCCCCGATTCCCGTCGATCCTCCTGATCGGTATGGCAATCGCGCAATGACGGCTACGGTCATCCATGCCGTGACACAGAACCTCCGATAATCAAGCGCGCTCCAGCCGGTTCTTCCGACCGACTCGCGTGGCTCTCGCCAGTTGAATTCCACCCCCTCCGTTTGCACGGCGTAATGTCCCAGCGCATTCGCCGCGAAGAATCTCGCCCGAACGCCCGACCCTGCCCATTCGGGCAGCTTTTTTGACATGGCAATTTCGGGTCCAATTCGCGCTAACAATTCTGAGATGAGAGAGCGAGGGCATTTACGATGCTGACTTTATTGTCGGGAAGAAGCGCTGATTTGAGTCGCAAGACGATGAATCGACTTGCGGAGTTTCGGCATAAGGTCTTCATACAGGAACTCGGTTGGTCATTACCCACCGGCGACGGCATCGAATTTGACGATTTCGATCACGCGGACACGCTCTATGTGGTCGCTTGCGACCGCAACGGCGAAATCGTCGGATGCGGTCGGCTGCTGCCGACCGACGAGCCTTATCTGCTCGGTGAGGTGTTTCCGGATTTGATGGGCGGCGCATCGCTTCCCTGTGCGCGCAACGTGTGGGAACTGTCCCGCTTCGCGATGAGCATGCCGCGCGGCGAGTCGTTGACCGCGGAAGAGTCGTGGCAAAACACGCGTGCCCTGATGTCCGAAATCGTCCGTGTCGCGCATGCACATGGCGCCAACCGTCTCATTGCGTTCTCCGTGCTCGGTAACGAACGGCTGCTGAAGCGGATGGGCGTCAACGTGCATCGCGCTGCTCCGCCGCAAATGATCGACGGCAAGCCGACCTTGCCGTTCTGGATCGAGATCGATGAGCAAACGCGCGCGGCGCTGAACCTCGACGCGCTGGAACACAGCGTGCCGTTCAACCTGTCGCGCGCCCTGCCTATGTCGCACGCGTTCGGACAAGCGGTGTGAACGCTCGATACGCACGCCCCGGGAAGCACGACGGTCCGCCGCGGCCGTGCCCCGGTGCAATGAATTAACTCAAAGGGTGTGCCCTGAAGATGAACAGTTTTAACGACGTGGCTCGGCTGGTCCCGGCCCGAAGGGGAAGGTGAAATGACGCTTCGAGTGGTAGTGACCGGTATCGGCATTGTGTCCCCATTGGGTTGCGGTAAGGAATTGGTGTGGCAGCGCTTGATCGGAGGAGGCTCCGGGCTGCGCCGGCTCGGCGACGACATCGTCGCCGACCTGCCCGCCAAGGTCGGCGGGACCGTGCAGGACAAGACCGACGATCCCGACGGCGGATTCGATCCCGAGCTTTCGGTGCCGAACAAGGAACTGAGGAAGATGGATCGCTTCATCCAGATGGCGATGGTTGCCGCGGATGAGGCGCTCGCTGAAGCCGGATGGGCGCCGCAAAGCGAGCATCAGCGCGAGCGCACGGCTACGGTCGTCGCATCGGGCATCGGTGGCTTTCCCGGTCTGGCGGAGGCGGTCCGGATTGGCGAGACGCGTGGCGTGCGGCGGTTGTCGCCGTTCACCATTCCGTTCTTTCTGTCGAATCTGGCGGCTGGCCAGATTTCGATCAAGCATCGGTTTCGCGGGCCTCTCGGCTGTCCCGTGACCGCCTGTGCGGCGAGTGTGCAGGCAATCGGCGATGCGATGCGCCTGATCCAGAACGGAGAGGCCGATGTCGTGCTGGCCGGCGGCGCTGAAGCGGCCTTCGACAAGGTCAGCCTGGGCGGATTCGCGGCGGCGCGCGCGCTGTCGACCGGTTTCGGCGATGAGCCGGTTCGGGCCTCGCGCCCGTTCGACCGCGACCGTGACGGCTTCGTCATGGGCGAGGGGGCCGCGATGCTGGTGGTCGAGTCGCTGGACCATGCCATCGCACGCGGCGCCAGCCCGATCGCGGAAATCATCGGGTACGGAACCACGGCGGATGCCTATCACATGACCGCCGGGCCCGACGACGGATCCGGCGCCATGCGGGCGATGAAGCTGGCGCTGGCCATGGGCGAGGTCGCCCCGGAACAGGTGGGCTACGTCAACGCGCATGCGACTTCGACGCCAGTCGGCGACTCCGGAGAAATCGAGGCACTGAAAACCGTCTTCGGCGTGGGCGCCGGCCCGGCGATTTCGTCGACCAAGTCGGCAACCGGCCATTTGCTTGGGGCGGCGGGCGCCATCGAAGCGGCGTTTTCCATTCTCGCCCTGCGCGATGGCGTAATGCCCGGCACGCTGAATCTCGAGCACCCCGACGAAGCTGCCGCCGGCCTGGATCTGATCGGGCCTTCCGCACGGCACGTTCCCGTCGAGATCGCGCTGTCGAACGGGTTCGGGTTTGGCGGCGTCAATGCATCGGTGCTGTTCAAACGGTATCCGCCGGATAGATCAGCCTCGGCGCATTGAACGCAGACGCTCGCAGTCCGCGTGCCATTCGACATTTAGAAAGGATCGCGAAGCGTCAGTAATCGGCGCTACGTCGCGGTCCGCAACCGCCCCCGCCATTCGATGGCGAGGGCGCGTCACGTGCAATCCGGGTTCCAGTCGTCATCCAAAGGGAAAACTTTCCGTGTTAGACACCCTCATCGTGGGCGCCCGCTGCGCGGGCGCCACACTCGCGATTCATCTGGCGCGCGCCGGCAAGCGCGTTCTGGCGATCGACGCGGGCAATCTCCCGAGCGACCAGCCATTGTCCACTCACTGGATTTCGCCGTACGGCATGGCGCTGCTGGACGAACTGTCTTTGGGTGACAAGGTGCGCAGCTTCGCGCCACCGGTGCCCAGCATGATGTATGGCGTCGACGAGGTGACCGGCCGCATCGAGTATCCGGTCGGCGGACGGTGCTCGTGCCCGCGACGCATGGATCTCGATGCGCTCCTGCTGGAGGAGGCGCGAACCTCGGGGGCCGAGGTCCGTACGCGCACGAAGCTGGTCGGCCTGCTGCGCGACGGCGGACGGGTGACGGGCGCGGTGGTCGAGCAGGGCGGAACCCGTGAAGAAATTCGCGCGCGGGTCGTGGTGGGCGCCGACGGTCCGCACTCGACCACGGCGGAACTCGTCGGCGCCGACGAGTATCACGACTACGACTGCCCTCGTGCGATTTACTGGGCCTACTGGCCGCGGCCGGACTGGTTCGACGACGATCCACGCTATCAGGGTGGCGCGATGAACTGCGTGTTCGGCGACGATATCGTCTTCGTCTTTCCGACCAACCGCGATCTGTTGCTGATCGGGGTGGCTTTCGCGAAAACGCAGTTGCCGGAGTGGAAAGGGCGCGTGCTCGAAAAGCTCATGGAGACGCTGAGAGCCAACCGTCACACGGCTCCGCTGATCACCGGCGCGCCTGCGAGCAAGGTGCTCGGCGCGTTGAAGCTGCGCTTTTTCTTTCGTCAGGCGGCAGGTCGAGGCTGGGCCCTGGTCGGCGATGCGGGCCTCTTCATGGACCCGTCTCCCGGGTTCGGGATTACCGATGCGCTACGCGATGCACGTGCGCTCGGCCGAGCGATTGTCGAGGGCGGCGACGACGCGCTGGTGCGCTACTGGCGTCAGCGCGACGCGACCTCGATCGACCTGTTCGAATACTCGCGCAGTCGCGGCGCCGTCGACCACAACAACCCGCTCAGCCGGATCCTGTACGGCAAGCTGGCGGCCGATCCTGTGCTGCAGGCACGGTTGCTCGCTTCGCAGAATCGCGAGTGCTCGCCGTTTGCGGTATTCGACCCGAGCGATATCAAGCAATGGGCAGACGAGGCCGTTGCGCGCGGGGAGATGGGCGTGATCCAGCCGTTGATCGACATGTCCCGGCGAGGCGAGGCGATCCGCGCCGAGATGGCGTTGCGCCAGCGTCTGGCCGAGGAAGCCCGTTCCAGCCGGCCGCAAGCGTCCGAGCCTGACGAGATCGAAGCGTTCGCCGTCGGCAGCGATCACGACGTCCGCGCGAAGGAGTCCATATGAGCGCGGAATACCGGTGCGTGGTCGTTGCTGCCACGCGATTTCAAGCCACGGCCACGGCGCGGCACGTTCGCCAATCGCCGGCCCTGCGTCGCGTAACTCGAGGAGAGACGCTTTGACCATCGAAGCCACGCTGGACAGTGAACTCGCACTCTCGCGGCTCAAGCTGCCACGATACTTCCACCGAATCAGTTCCGTCGCCACGATCCTCTATCTGGCGCACGCGCTCGCATTCTTCCTGATCCCGGCCGCCGTGGCGTTCGCCATCGTCGATATCCCGGCGTCGACGCCGGCACGTATTGCCATGGCGATCGTCCTGGGCGTGATCGGTGGGCACGGCATGCACCTGCTGACGTTCGTCGGGCACGAGGGGATGCACACGAACCTGCATCGCAACAAGTATGTGAGCGCTGCGCTCGCGCTCATTTGCTCGTCGCTGGTGCCCGGTTTCCTGATCGTCGGCTTCAGCATGACGCACTGGAAGCACCATCGCTTCACCGGTCAGGACATCGACCCGGATGTCCAGATCTATTCGCAGTACCGCACATTCTGGTCGCGCTTCTTTCTCGCGCGCTCCACGGGCGTGCGAATCTACCTGAAGAACGCCATGCGCATGGCGGCGGGGCTGCCCTGGCCGGAGAACACCCGGTTGCCGTTCAGCCAGCGCGAAATGCGCTGGATCTCCCGGCTCAATGTTGCGTTGAACCTGTGCGCGGTGACGACCTACGGGTTCATCTGGCATCGCTCGGTGTGGCTGGGTTTCACGGTCATGCTGATTCCGTATATCGGGGTGTACGTGTTCAGCACGATCCGCGCCTACATCGAGCACACGGATACCGTGCCGGGGCGATATCGCGACAGCCGCAGCTATACGTCGCCTATCTATACCGCGCTGTTCTTCGGTAGCAATTACCACCTCGAACACCACCAGTATCCAGCCGTCCCGTGTTATCGGCTGCCCGCGCTCCACGCGTATCTGGCGTCGCACGGGCTGTTCGAAGGGACAGGCGCGCAGGTCGAGCCGTCCTTCCTTGGGGCGTTGCGTTATACGACGGGTCGCTTCCAGTACCCGTGCGTCAACCTGCAGTCCGCGACGGACGAATTCCTCGAGCGGATGGCGGACGGTCGTCTCGATCGCGAAGCGGCCACGGCCGACGTTCGGGACGGCGACGCGCTGGTCGCCGTCGCGCGCAAGTAGAAACGATCCGGTAGGCACATGCCAGCCTGAACTCGGGTCCGGTGTGCCACAACGCCACCCCTGTAGCAAAGAGAGGAATCATGTTTATCCAGAATGCGTGGTACGCAGCAGCACTTTCCGACGAAGTCCAGCGGGAGCCCTTTGCACGGACGATCCTGAATCAGAAGATCGTCATGTACCGTACGTTGGCGAACCAGGTCGTCGCCCTCGAGGACCGATGCCCGCACCGGCAGGTTCCGTTGTCCCGCGGGCGCGTTGTCGGTGACGATCTCCAGTGCTGGTACCACGGGCTCCGGTACGACTGCTCCGGCGCGTGCGTCAGTATTCCGAGCCAGAGCACGATCCCGAAGGGCGCGCGCGCACGCGCGTTCCCCGCGGTCGAGAAATACGGCTTCATCTGGCTGTGGACCGGCGAGCCGGACCAGGCCGACGAAGCGACGATCCCGAACCATTGGGTCTGTTCGGCGCCTGAACTCGCCGGGAAGATGAGCTATTGCACCATCGCGTGCAGCTACTTGTTCGGCATCGACAACATCCTCGACATCTCGCACGCCGCGTTCGTGCATGCGAAGACGCTGGGTTCGCTCGACATCGTCGAGACGCCGCCCGAAATCGTGATCAACGACGATGAAGTCCGCGTGCGCCGGTACCTGCGCCGCGAGAAGACGCCGCCGCTCTACACCCATATCCTGAAGCTCGACTACATCGACCGCTTCCAGGAGGTCGTGTACTGGCCCATCGGCAACACGCGGGTCGAAACGCGGGCGCACGCCTGCGACGATGCTAGCGGCCAGGTCTACCACGTCTACACGACGACGATCTTCACGCCCGCCACGGACACCACGACGCATGTCTTCGTGGGCATGCACCGCGATTTCGACATCGACAACGAACGATTTACCGAGTTCACCGCGAAGGAAGTGTTTGCCACCGTCATGGAGGACAAGGACGTCGCGGAGAGCCTGCAGGCGAACTGGAGCCCCACGGCGCCGATGATCGACATCCAGCTCGATCGACCGGCGTTTGCCGCGCGGCGGATATTGGAGCGAATGGGCGCGAACGCGTCGATTCGAGCAGCCGTATGACGCACGCAGCGGAAGTATCGACGATCACCGGGAAGGAAACGACGATGAATCACCAAGGACGCGCCGGTCTCTATGTCGGCGAGTTGCTGCGCGAGCTCGACACGTCGGCGCAGGACGAGGTCAGTTTGCGGCATCCGATGACGTTCGGAGAAATCGTCGGTCGCGACCAGGTCGAGCGCCTCGCGGCTGCCGCCGACGGCATCTTCTCCGAGGTCGAGCCGACACACGCGTGGAGCGGCGCCGATATCGGCGGGCGCGAATGGCACGGTCGCTTCCAGGACCGTCAGATTCGCGGCGTGACGGTGGCGCGCCGGTTCGGCACGCGCATCCAGGTCGACATCTTCCTCGGCTCGTTTCCCGCGCCGGTTCGGCGGGCGCTGTATGACGCGAGCCGGGATCTAGTCGACGCCACCGTGTGGACGCTGCCGCCGGGGATCGATACCGCGTTGCCGCCGGTACCCGACGATGAAGTGCTGGACGCCAAATTGCCGTTCGGCATCACCGACGAGATGTTTCTGACCAGTCCGGTGGCGTGCAAGCCGATTCGCGGCAGCGCCGATGTCGAACGCGTTTGCGGCCACTCGATCGCGGTCTACGGGGGGCGGGCGAGCGGCCCGCGTCTGTCGGCTGGCGCGACGACGCTGAGCCTCTGGACAGGGGAGGTCGGCGGGCTGCCGCTGGAAGTGGCGAACGTCATTCACTGGGAAGATGCCCAGAACGTGAAGGGCATGGCAATGGCGATGCGCCCGTGGCCGGTTGTTGCGCTGTTTCAAGCGCGGATGCGGGCGCGAACGCTGTCGTTTCTCGACGCGTCGTATTTCGAATCAGAATCGGGCGACGGCGTGACGCCGCTTCAGCCGCGCGAGGTATAAGGACATGAACGGACCTAGCGTGCTCACTCCGCAGGCGCAGTCGAACGCCGCTTCACCGTGGCCGGTTTTCTGGATCGCAAGTGTGGCGGTGTTCCTCGTTTCGATCGACGTCACCGTGCTCTACGCGGCGTTTCCCGCGTTGCGATCGGCGTTTCCCGATGCGCACCCGACCGGCCTGTCGTGGGTGCTGAACGCGTACACGCTGGTGTTCGCCGCGTTGCTCGTGCCGGCCGGCCGCCTCGCCGACCTGCGCGGGCGCAAACGCACATTCCTGCTTGGTCTCGCGATGTTCCTGGCAGGATCCTTCGGCTGTGGCATCGCCACGCGTGTCGAGATGCTCTGGGCGATGCGCGCCGTGCAGGGAGCAGGCGCGGCGCTGTTGTTGCCTGCGTCGCTGTCGATCCTGCTGGCGGCATTCCCCGTCAACAAACGGGCGATCGCCGTGAGCTTGTGGGGGGCGGTCAGCGGGGTGGCCGGTGCGTTGGGGCCGAGCCTCGGCTCGTTCCTGGTCGATCGCTTCGGCTGGCCGTCGGCCTTCTTTCTCAACCTGCCGCTCGGCGCTATCGCGCTCTGGCGCGGGTGGCGCATTCTCGACGAGTCGCGTGATCCCGAGCGGGGCGCGCCGCTCGATCTCGTTGGCGTCGTCTTGCTAATCCTCGGCGTTGGCGCGATTGCGTTCGGTTTGGTGCAGTCGGAGGCGGTCGGCTGGACTTCCCCCGCGGTGGCGCTGGCGATCGTCGGTGGGCTGGTCGTGCTGGCAGCGTTCGTTGCATGGGCGCGCACGGCGCGCGCCCCGGCCATCGATCTGTCGCTGTTCCAGGATCGGACTTACTGCTACATCAATCTGGCTTCGCTGTGCTTCGCGATCGGCTTCGCGATGATGTTTTTCCAGACGTTCCTGTTTACCACCGGTGTCTGGTCGTATTCGCTGACGCGTGCGGGATTGGCCGGCAGCCCCGGGCCGCTGCTCGTCGTCCCCACGGCGATCGTGTGCGGACGGTTCGCGGCGCGCGCGGGGCACCGGCTTCTGCTGGTGACCGGGAGCCTGATCTCCACGGCGGCAAGCATATGGTTCGCGTTGGTGCCCGGCGTCACTCCCGACTATGTGCACGCGTGGCTTCCGGGGGCGCTGCTGACCGGACTCGGGGTGGGCATGGTCATGCCTGCGCTGTCGGCCGCCGCCGTCGCGCATCTGCCGCCGGCCCGCTTCGGCGTGGGCTCGGCCGTGAACCAGGCGATACGCCAGATGGGATCGGTGTTCGGCGTGGCGCTGACGGTCGCGATAACCGGCAACGCGATCGGGCACCTCGCGGAATTCCGCACCCTGTGTTACCTGCAGATCGCGCTCGGTCTGGCCACGGCAATCCTGTGCGCGCCGGTGGATACGCGACCGCGAGCGCTGGCACCCGCGACGGCGCATTGATGGCCGCGTGCCGGCCGGCGCCGGTTGGCGCATGAAGCTTTCACCAAAACAAAACAACACTAATTATCCGAGGGTCTCACGATGGCCGGTAGCATTCCCCCCTCCACCCTGACGGCGGAGCGCATGACCTCGTCTCTGCTCGACATTCTTCGAGAGCGGGCCGAGCAAACGCCTGAGCGGATCGCATTCCATTTTCTTCGCGACGGCGAGGATGATGTCGTGAGCTGGTCGTACGGCCAGTTCGCCGCCGCTGCTGTCCACGTGCGCGACAGGGTGCTGCAGCACGCGCTGCACGAACGGCGCGTATTGCTGCTGCTCGAACCCGGCCTGAGCTACGTCGCGGCATTGTTCGGCATCCTGCTCGCGGGTGCTACCGCGGTGCCTTCGTTTCCGCCTGCTGGTTCTCGCGCGGTGGCACGCTTCACGTCGATCTGTCGCGACGCCCATCCTGACGTGGTCATTGCCGGCAAGCTTCACCGCTCGCTGCAACCGCAGCTCGACGCGCTCTACGGCGACCAGCGCGCGGCGCCCGCCTTGCTGACGATCGACGAAGATTCCTTCGACGATGGCGAAGTATCGGTACATGACGTTCGGAACCTGCTGGAGCAGCACGTCGACCTGGATCGGCCGGCGCTGCTCCAGTACACGTCGGGATCGACGGGCGAGCCCAAGGGCGTGATCGTCACGCACCAGAATCTCGTCAGCAACTGCGCGGTGATCGCCGAGCGGCTCGGCCCCGATCCGGATCGCGTCGGCTGCACGTGGTTGCCGCCGTATCACGACATGGGGCTGATGGGCGCGCTGCTGCTCGCGGTGTACAGCGGCTTTCCGCTCGTGATTCTGTCGCCGCAGCATTTCGTCCAGCGTCCTTATCGCTGGCTCAAGGCGATCTCCGACTACCGCGTGACGACGAGCGTCGCTCCGAATTTCGCGTTCGACCTGTGCGTCGACAACGTCGGTGAAGAAGAAGCAGCCACGCTCGATCTAAGCTCGTTGCAGCACGTATTCTGCGGCGCGGAGCCCGTGAGCCACACGACGCTCGAACGGTTCTTCGCGCGCTTCGGCCGGCACGGCTTCGAGCGCCGCGCCGTGGTTCCCTGCTACGGCATGGCGGAGGCGACGCTCTATGTATCGGGCAAGGTCGGCCGTTCGCCGGTCTCGCTGATCGAGGTCGATAAAGAGGCGCTCGTTCGTGGCCTGTGCAAGGCGCACGACCCGGAACTCGATGGGCACGGCCGCACCACGCTGGTTGGGTGCGGGCCCGCGGCAGTCGGCCATCGGCTGCTGATTGTCGATCCGGCGACGAAGCGCGTGCTGCCGGAGCGTACCGTCGGCGAGATCTGGTTTAGTGGTCCGAACGTTGCAGCCGGCTATCTGAATCGTGCGGACAGCGACGTCATCTTCGCCGCGACGATTGCCGATGCAGACGACGGCGGTGAGCCGACGCGCTACCTGCGCACGGGCGACCTCGGCTTTCTGAACGGCGGCGAGCTGTTCGTGACGGGCCGCATCAAGGACGTCGTGATCGTCGCCGGGCGCAATCTCTATCCGACCGACATCGAGGGATCGGTGCAATCGGCGCACGACTCGATTCGCACCAACGGCGTGGTGGCGTTTTCGATCGACGGCGCTCAAGGGGAGTCGCTCGTCATCGTTGCGGAACTTAAACGCTCGCGCCGTCCGAGTGCCGAGCAAATGAGCGAGGTGCGGGCCGCGATCACGTTGGCGGTCACGCGCGACCATGGGGTCTCGCCAGCGGTGGTGCACCTCGGCCCGACTGGTGCGATTCCGCTCACGACGAGCGGCAAGGTGCGTCGGCAAGCGTGCAAGCAAGCGTTCCAGCAGGGACGCTTGAGCGCACTCGAGACGCGCGCATAAGCGGTTCGCACGAACCGCATCCCCGATTTTCATTGACGCTGTCTTTATTCGGAGCCAGTCATGGCTGAAGCGGATTCTTTGTCTTCGCGAACACCGGCGGCCGCCCGTGAGGCGCAAGCCGATACCGACGTGCGCGCACGCCGGCTCGCTTATCTGACCGTGGGTATTCCCGCGCTGGGTTTCGCACTGGCGATTGCCTACACGTGGATATATGGGTTGCGCGCAACCGACTTCGTGCTGTTGGCGGTGATGTATTTCTCGACCGCGATCGGTGTCGAAACCGGCATGCACCGGTATTTCTCGCACCGGTCGTTCAAGGGGCGGCCGGTGGTCACCGTGATGCTTGGCGTGCTCGGCAGCATGGCCGCCCAGGGGCCGATCCTGTTCTGGGCCGCCACGCACCGGATGCATCATGCGTTCACCGATCAGGACGGCGATCCGCATTCGCCGCGCCCGCGCGCGAACCGGCACGGCAAGCTCAGCCGATTCGCTGGCCTTTGGCACGGCCATGTGGGCTGGCTATTCACCGTGCGCCGCGAGAACTGGAGCACGTATGCCGCAGACCTGCTGCGCGACCGTCTGATCGTCAATCTCAATCTGCGCTACGGATGGTGGGTGCTGCTCGGCCTCGCGATTCCCGTGCTCGCGGGCGCGTTGCTCGCGCCCGCCGGGCAGAGCTTGCTCGGGGCCGTCGGCGGCTTCCTGTGGGGCGGACTCGCGCGGATATTCCTGCTCGATCAGTCGACTTGGGCCGTCAATTCGCTGTGCCACACGATCGGCACCCGTCCGCACGCGACGCGCGACCATAGCCGCAACCTGGGCGTGCTCGCGATCGTTTCTGTGGGCGGCGCATGGCACAACAACCATCACGCGCAGCCGGCGTTCGCCAACAACGACCACGCGTTCTGGCAGATCGATCCGTCCGCCTGGCTCATCCGCCTGCTCGACGCGCTGGGACTTGTCACGGAGGTGCGCTATGCGCCGAAGCGCCGCGCGGCGTTCTCCTCAACTTCGCCGTAATCCTCTATTAGCGTTTGGAGAATCCTATGAATTCGTCGATTCAGGTTGCCCCCGGCGTGACTGCCGCCGGCGGGCTGTCGGCCCCTGACGGCCAGATCCCCGGCGTTTCGCCGCTAAAAGGCAGTGGTGCGCGCGTCAAACGCTACACCGCCCTGGCCGTCATGCTGGTGCCGCTTGCCGGGTTCGCGCTGGCGGTGCGTCAACTCGTGCTGGGCGACTTCGCCGTCACTGACCTGGTGTTGTTCGCGGTGTTCTATTTTCTGCACATGGGCGGGATCACGATGGGCTTCCATCGGTATCTGGCGCACAAGACGTTCCGGACCTCGAAGTGGTTCGAAGGAATCCTGCTGATCTGTGGCTCGATGGCCGCGCAAGGGCCGGTCATGTTCTGGGTGACGACGCATCGCCGTCATCACCTGTATAGCGACCAGAAAGGCGATCCGCATTCGCCGAACCTGGGCGGCGCGGGCCTGATCGCGAAGCTGCGCGGCCTCTGGTATGCGCACATGCCGTGGATGCTGGCCCCGGACGTGTCCGGGTGGACGTTCTTCGCACCCGATGTATTGCGCGATCGCCGGCTGTTTTTCTATCACCGCACCTATGTCTGGTGGATCGTGCTCGGCCTCGTGCTGCCCGCCGCGATCGGGGGCGCGATCGGCGGTTCCTGGCACGGCGCGTGGAACGGCCTGCTGTTCGGTGGCTTCGCACGGATTTTCCTGGCCAATCAGGCTGCCTGGTGCGTCGGTTCGGTGTGCCACATGTTCGGTGGACGTCCCTTCAAGACCGACGACAACAGCGCGAACAACTGGACCGTCGCCATCCTCACGTTCGGCGAAGGTCTGCAGAACAACCATCACGCGTTCCCCGCGTCGTATCGCCATTCGGTGAAGTGGTACGAGCCGGATCTCAGCGCGTGGGTGCTCTGGACACTCGGCAAGGCGGGTGTCGTCTGGGACCTGCGCTTGCCGGGGCCGGCCGCGATCCGCAAGTTGGCCAAGCAACCGTATTGAAGAAAGTTGCCTTCATGAAGCTGTTCATCTCCCTCGTATAGAAGGATTATTCATCATGTCTCAAGCTGGAATCCTGGGTGGCCTGTTCGGCCGCAAGAAAGCGGTCGCCGCCGACGTCGGCCCCCTGACGGAAGCGTCGATCCGCAGCTGGCTGGTCGACCGGCTCGCGAAGCAGCTGAAGATGGACCGGGCTGCCATCGATCCCGCCAAACGCTTCGACGAGTATGGGCTCGATTCGATCGTTGCCGTGCAGGTGTCGGGCGATCTCGAGAAAGTCGTCGAGCAGCGGCTGTCTCCGGCGCTGCTGTTCGAACACAACAGCATCGACGAGCTGGCGCGCCACCTCTCGACCGAGCTCGGTCTGCAGGCTGCGTAAGGGGAGATCGACATGGCGAACACCTACACTGTTCCGAGCGCGCCGCCGGCGCGTTTCGACGAATTCCTGCAGAAATCGAAGGCGCTCGAGGGCGTACGGCTGACCGATGCGATTCCAAAGTCGCTATACGAACCGCGTGCGTGGCGTGGCGTTGCCGGCTTCGTGGTGAGCTATGCGGCGTATATCGGCGCGCTCGTCGGCATCGCGTATGCGCCGCACTGGCTGTTCTACGTTCCGTTGTGGCTGCTCGCGGGCCTGGGCGGCTGGGGGCTGCATTGCATCGCGCACGATTGCGGGCACAACTCGTTCTCCCGCTCCCGGTGGTTCAACCTGGCGATCGGGCATCTATCGCTGCTGCCGCTGCTGTATCCGTTCCATGCATGGCGCCACACGCATAACCTGCACCACGCGAACACCAACAACCTCGAGCTCGACACCGACTGGCGGCCGATTCCCGCGCCGCTTTACGATCGCATGCCGTTCCTCAAGCGCCTCGAGTACGCCGGTACCCGCAAGTGGCTGTTCTGGGCAGGTACGTTGAGCTACTGGAAGGAATCGGGCTTCCGTCCCGGCTTCTATCCGAAGCGCGAGATGCGGCGTGACGTGAAGCGCTCGATCGGCTTCGTGCTGATCGTCGCGATGCTCTATTTCCCTGCGCTGATCTACTTTACCGGCGTCACGGGCCTGTTCCTGTACTTCGTCGTGCCGTGGCTCATGATCCATGCGTGGTTCAGCGCCACGACGCTGATGCACCACACGTCGGACGACATCCCGTTTCTGCCGTCGCAGCACTGGACGCCGAACGCGAGTCGTCTGCTCGTGACGACGGACTACCGGTATCCGAAATGGCTGCACTTCATGACCCATAACATTTCGGTGCATACGGCGCACCACGTCGCGCCGATCGTGCCGTTCTACAACCTTCCGAAGGCACAGGCGGCGCTCAAGGCAGCGTTTCCGGGAATGATTCGCGAAAAGGATTTCACGTTCGGCGATCTGTGGCACGTGATCCGCCACTGCCACTTCTACGACACCGAGTCGGGCTATTACCGGACCCTGTCCCGGGAGGCCGTGGCCGTCGGCGCGCGTGCGGCGACGGAGGGCCGGTGATGGCTGCCGCGAATCCCACGGAAGTCTCGCCGATCACCCGGCAGACCACGAAGGCGCCTTCGTTGCGCATGCGGCTCGGCCGTCACGCGTTCCGGATGCTGAACACGTTCGCGCCGCGCATTGCCGGACGGCGCGCGGCCGATGCGTTCGGCTTCACGCGTGGCTACGGGCTGCCCGTCAGCGATCGCATACCCCTCGGCGCGACGGTAACGTCCATCGAGGGCAACGCGGACATCGACCGGGCGTATTACTGGGAAGGCGGCGCGGCGCGGGTGCTGCTCGTGCACGGCTGGGGCACCGACAGCAGCAGCATGCTGAGCTTCGTCAAGCCGATGAAGACGCTGGGCTTTTCGGTGGCGGCATTCGACGCGCCCGCGCATGGTCTGTCGCCGGGCAAGCACACGACGATGACGCAGTTCACGCGGGCGACCGGCGCGGCGCTGGATGCGATCGAAGGCGCGCAGGTGGTGATTGCACATTCGCTCGGCTCGATCGCGACGATCTCGGCGCTGGCGGAGCGGTCGCGCCGCGCGTCGTTGCGCTGCATCGTGCTGATCGCGCCGACGAGCGCGCTGACCGAGGTGCTGGAGCGCTGGGCGAATCGCGACATGGCGTTGCCGCGGCCGGTGATCGAGCGCATCTATGCGGAGCTGCAATGCCGCAATGGCGTGCCGGTTAGCCATTGGGACATTTTGGCGCGCGGCGCGTCGCTCGATGTCCCGGTGCTGGTCGTGCACGATCCGGCCGATCCCGTGGTGCCGTACTGCGAGGCGCAGCGGGTCGTGGCGGGCCTGCCGCAGGCGACATTGTGGCCGGCGCCGGGCACGGGTCACGGGCGGATCTTGTCGGATGCGAGGGTACGCGAGCAGGTGCGCGAATTCGTGAAGCGACAAATGTCGAATCTTGGAGAGTTGGCGGGATGAGCACGACAGCGGTGGAGATGCGCACATTGATGTGTCTGGTGTGCGGCTGGATTTACTCGGAAGAAAAAGGTGCGCCGGAAGACGGCATTGCACCGGGCACGCGCTGGGAAGACATTCCGGCCAAATGGAAGTGTCCCGAGTGCGGCGTCGGCAAGGAGGATTTCGAAATGATATCGATTTGACCCAACGGAGAGGGCGCGCGCGGCGCCCTCGATCCTGTGCCCGCAAGCACGAGATGCGGGTTCACGAGCGTGCCGGGCATGCGACGTATGCATCCCCGGCACGCAACGCGCGACGATGCGCTGGCATCGCTTCAGGCGAAACTGAACGTTGAATGGAGTGTTGAAATGGTTGCTCGACAAGTAGTGATCTGCGGTCCGGTAAGAACGCCCATCGGGGCGTTTGGTGGCACGTTGACGGACGTCGCCGCGACGACGCTCGGCGCAATCGCGGTGCGCGAAGCGGTGCGCCGCAGCAAGGTCGATCCGGCGGCGTTGGCTTCGGTCGTGATGGGCAACGTCATTCAGGCGGGAAACAAAATGAATCCCGCGCGCCAGGCAGCCGTCGGCGGCGGCATTCCGGTGGAGGTGCCTGCGCTGACCGTGAATCGCGTCTGTGGCTCGGGCGCTCAGGCCATCGTGAATGCGGCCCAGGAAATCTGGCTCGGATTCGGCGAGGTCGCGGTGGCGGGCGGTATGGAAAACATGGACCGTGCGCCGTATCTGCTGCATAGCGGTCGGTGGGGCCAGCGCATGGGCAATACCGAGATCGTCGACAGCATGCTCGGGGACGGTCTCGTCGACGCGTTTTCCGGCCGGCATTCCGGATGGCATACGGAAGATCTCGTGTCGAAGGTGGGCATGACGCGAGAGCAGCAGGACCGTTGGGCGGAACGTTCGCAAAGGCGCTTCGTGGAGGCTCAGGGGCGCGGGGCGTTCGACGCGGAGCTTGTGGCGGTCGATATCGAGGGGCGCAAGCAACCCGTCCGATTCGAGCGCGACGAGCAACCGCGGCCGGACACGACGATGGAGTCGCTTGCCAGATTGAAACCCGCGTTTCGGTCTGACGGCACCATCACAGCAGGCAATGCGCCGGGATTGAACAGCGGCGCGGCGGCGATGGTCGTGGCAGAGCGGCGGTATGCCGAGGCGCGGGGAATCGAGCCGATCGCGACGCTCGTGTCGTACGGCGTGGGTGCGGTCGAGCCGGGCATGTTCGGGCTGGGGCCCGTGCCGGCAGTCAGGATGGCGCTCGCGCGTGCCGGATGGTCGTTGAACGACGTGGAGCGTTTCGAGATCAACGAGGCGTTTGCCGCCGTGCCAATCGCGGTCATTCGGGAACTCGGCATCGACGAAGAACGGGTGAACGTCGAAGGCGGCGCGATCGCGCACGGTCACGCCATCGGTGCGACCGGTGCGGTCCTCGCGACTCGTCTCGCGCATTCGATGCGCCGTGATGGCATCAAACGCGGCATGGTGACCTTGTGCATTGGCGGCGGCCAAGGTATCGCCCTCGCGCTGGAGGCCGTCTGACGGCGTCTTGATCGCGACGGGAGCCGGCGACGTCCCGCCCATCAGCAATCACGGAGAAGACATGGACCAGCGTTCAGCACTGGAAGACCTGTGTGCCCCTGCCGCGGCCGGGCACACGACGATGCAGACGGAGCTCGCGCGCAAGTGGTTGACCCACTTCGGCGCAGACCGCGTGCAGGACCTCGACCTCGGCATGCTGGAGGCGATTGCCGGCTATGTCAGGAAGGGAATATCTCCTCCGGGCGAATAGCGCGCGATTCACGTGCGTCCACTGCGTGTCCAGTGCGCGTGACCGGCCGGGCCAAGGGTGCAAGCGCGGCGCGGCTTGCCCCGGGTCTGGCTCGGTCCGATCACACGCGGACGTGTCTCCGGGCGTCATCGCGTTGATGGCGTCGCGGGGCTGTAACGGCGCGGATGCCGGGGTCGCGATCGGCCTCCCGCATTCGCGGCGTGTGCCGGCCGGACGGCCGTGGACGAAAACACGGCTCTTCCCCAATTAATGACCAAACCGCAAGACCTAGTGCATAGATATCGTTTGCGGCTGCGTTAATGACTATCGACAATCGTGGCTCGAATTCCCGCCCGTGCGCCAGAAGCGCCCTGGGCGGGCGGCACCTGTCGGCTATCCCGGCCGTCCGTGCGATCCAGCTCACGACGACATGTACGCGTTTACGCCCTCATTCCAGAATCCCGCCGGTTCGCCGATCCGCGAACTGTTCAAGTACCTCTCCGAGCCGGGGATGATTTCGTTCGCGGGCGGCTATCCGGCCAGCGACCTGTTCGACGTCGACGGCCTGAACGCGGCCGCCGAACGCGCGTACGCCCAGCCGGTGCGCTGCCTGCAATACGGCCCGACCGACGGCCTTACCGAACTGAAGCAGCAACTGATTGCGTTGATGGCGCGCCGTAACGTTGGCTGCACACCGGCCGAACTGCTCGTCACGACCGGCTCGCAGCAGGGCCTCGACCTGCTGCTGCGCGTGATGGTCGCGCCGGGCGATGTCGTGCTGACCGAACAGCCGGCTTATCCGGCGACGCTGTCGGCGATGCGCCTGCAGCAGGCACGCATCGTCACGATCCCGGTCGACGCTGAAGGCGTCGACGTCGACCGCCTCGCGTCGCAACTCGCGTCCGGTGCGATCGCGCAGCCGAAACTGCTCTACACCGTCCCGACCTTCGCGAACCCGACCGGCGCGACGCTCACGCGCGAACGGCGGCTGAAGCTGCTGCGTCTCGCGGTGCAGTACCGTTTCCTGATCGTCGAGGACGATCCGTACGGCGACCTGCGTTTCGCAGGCGAACCGGTGCCGTCGATGCTCGCGCTCGCGGAAGAAGTCGAAGGCGCGCGCGACTGGATCGTGCATTTCGCGAGCCTGTCGAAAATCGTCGCGCCGGGGCTGCGCGTGGGCTGGACGATCGCGCCGGCCGAGATCGCGCGACGCTGCGTGATCGCGAAGCAGACGGTCGACCTGTGCAGCACGCCGTGGACGCAAGCCACCGCCGCCGAATATCTCGCCGACGGCGCGCTCGAACGCCATCTGCCGCGCATCACCGCGGCCTATCAGCGCAAATGCGATGCGATGTGCGACGCACTGCGCGACGGTTTCGGCGATGCGATCACGTTCCATCGCCCCGAAGGTGGGATGTTCGTGTGGGCGCGGATCGGCGCGGTATCGTCGGACGTGCTGCTGCAACAGGCGATCGCGAACAAGGTCGTCTTCGTGCCGGGCAAGGCATTCTTCGCGGACAACGTCGACGCCGCATCGCTGCGGCTGTCGTTCGCCGCGCCCGACGTCGACGCGATCCGGGAAGGCGTGGCGCGTCTGGTGCGCGCATATGGTGCGGCGCTGGCCGCGTGAGGAGACACCCATGAACATCGTCATCAACGACACCGCATGGCTGGATGAAGCGCCGCGCATGGCCGCTATTCGTCCCGTCGCGCACAAGTCGTCGCAGATCGGCGCGGGGCCGCAATACGTCGCGGACGTGCTCGGCCGCTTCGGCGCGGACTCGACCGACACGAGCGACACGAGCGACACGAGCGACACGAGCGACGCCGCACCCGTCATCCTCGGCTATAACTGAACCGCGCGGCGACGGGTTTGCAACGCACATCGTGGGCGCGTCGCGCGCTTCGCCACCGAAGAAGCGGTTAAGCTAGCGCGACCGAATCCCGCAAGATCGCCGCGCCATCATGTCCGATCCCGCTTCCGAATCGCTCACGCAAACCTACGATCGTCTCTGGTCGTGCCTCGAGTCCGGCGTCGGCACGCAGCGCTCGCCGTTCACGATGGTGCAGGCCGCGACGCTCGGCCTCGACGGCGCGCCGAAGGTGCGCACGATCGTGTTGCGGCAAGTGAGCCGCGCCGATCGTCTGCTGGCGTTCCATACGGATGCGCGGTCGGAGAAGGTGGCGGAGCTGCGCCGCGACCCTCGCATCGCCGTCGTCGCGAACGATCTCGACGCGCTCGTGCAGATTCGCGCGGAAGGCGTCGCGTCGATCTGCGACGACGAAGCGCAACGGCGCGCGATCTGGCAATCGAGCCGCCCGCATACGCTGCTGCTGTATCGCGCACCGTTGCGTCCGGGCACGCCGATCGAGTCGCCCGAAGAAGCGCACGTCACGCCCAGTCCGGGCGACGCCACCACCGACGACGGCTATCGGAACTTCTGCCTCGTCCACGTCACGGTGACGCGCCTCGACTGGCTCGAACTCGCTCGGGCCGGCCATCGGCGCGCGATCTTCGACCTGAACGACGACGGCTACGAAGGCCGCTGGATCGCCCCCTGACGTCGACGTTCGCACGCCTGCTACAAACGCGTACAAATCAGACACATCCCGGATACATCAGACCTTTCAAATGGGTGACCGCCGCGTGAACGCCGCGTGCCCGAATGAAAGCGAAGGCGCGCCCGGGCGCGCGGCATGTTCACTTTCAACCTCACGAAAGGAGATGCCGAGCGATGTCTTCCACACCGTTTTCCCCGATGCGTCGGCACCTGCTGGCCACGTCCGTGGCCGCGGGTGTATCCGCGATGCTGCCCACCGCGCTGCATGCGGCAACCGGCGACACCGGCATACGCCCGTTCACCGCCCATATCCCCGATGACGCACTGGTCGACCTGCGCCGCCGCATCACCGCGACACGCTGGCCGGGCCGCGAGACCGTCGCCGACGAATCGCAGGGCGTGCGGCTCGCACGCATGCAGGCGCTGCTGCGCTACTGGGGCACCGACTACGACTGGCGCAAGGGCGAGGCGCGCCTGAACGGCTTCCCGATGTTCATCACGGAAATCGACGGGCTCGACATTCACTTCATCCACGTGCGGTCGCGGCACGCGAATGCGATGCCGATGATCATGACGCACGGTTGGCCGGGTTCGGTCTTCGAGCTGGTGAAGGCGATCGGCCCGTTGACCGACCCGACCGCGCACGGCGCGAGCGCCGACGATGCATTCCACGTCGTCGTGCCGTCGCTGCCGGGCTTCGGCTTCTCGGGCCGTCCGACGAAGACGGGCTGGGGCTCGGACCACATCGCGCGCGCATGGGGCGAGTTGATGGCGCGCCTCGGCTATACGCGCTTCGTGTCGCAAGGCGGCGACTGCGGCTCGGTGATCTCGCACCGGATGGCGATGCAACGCGTGCAGGGCCTGGCCGGGATTCACGTGAACATGCCGGCGACGGTGCCGCCGGACATCGCGACGCTGCTCCAGGTCGACGCGCCGGCCCCGGCATCGCTGTCGCCGAAGGAGAAGGCCGCGTACGAGAAGCTCGCGACGTTCTATCGCGACAACTGCGGCTACTCGGCGATGATGGTCACGCGTCCGCAGACGGTCGGCTACGCGCTCGCCGATTCGCCGTCGGGGCAGGCTGCGTGGATGTACGACAAGATCTCGCAGTGGACATACAGCGGCGGTGTACCCGAACGTTCGATTCCGCGCGACGAGATCCTCGACGACATTTCGTTGTACTGGCTGACCAACACGGCGACGTCCTCCGCGCAGATCTACTGGGAGGATCACTCGAACAACTTCAACGCGGTGGACATCTCGCTGCCGGCCGCGATCACGGTGTTCCCCGGCGAGATCTACCAGGCGCCGCGCAGCTGGGCCGAGCGCAGCTATCACAACCTGATCTACTTCAACGAAGTCGACAAGGGCGGCCATTTCGCGGCATGGGAAGAGCCGGAGCTGTTCGCACGCGAAGTGCGTGCCGGGTTCCGGCCGTTGCGTCGCGCGTAAGCACGGCTCGACGGGTGCGCGCGGGCCGGTTGCGATGCCGGCCCGCGTTCGTCTCCGCATCGGGGCAAGCGGGCGCGTGTGTTGCGCGGGCCCCGAAACGCACTGCCTCGCGGGCGTTTTTTGAATCGCTCTGTGTCGTATCCGAACACAGATACGTTGGGATACAAAGCGTCCGAATGGTTCGGATATAAATCCGGTGAAGCGATTCACACGGCGGCGCGAAGCAATGCGCGGCCGGCGTGAACGGCGATACCGGAGCGCCTGCACCTGCCGCGGGCCCCTTCCTTAGCGATCGACAATGGAGAACCAGTCATGCCTGATACCGTGAATAGCCGCCGCCGCCTGATCCTGGGTACGACAATCGCAAGCCTGAGCCTCGCCGATCTCGGCTTCGGCTCGCTGGCGCATGCGCAGTCGGCGCCCGATGTACCGACGAACCGCGCGGCCGGCGCGGCGTCGCTCGGCACCATCCACCAGATCGACGCGGGCGTGCTGAACGTCGGGTATGCGGATCTCGGGCCGAAGAACGGCCCCGTCGTGTTCCTGCTGCACGGCTGGCCGTACGACATCTATAGCTACGCGGACGTCGCGCCGCTGCTCACGGCGGCCGGCTATCGCGTGATCGTGCCGTACCTGCGCGGCTACGGATCGACGACGTTCCGCTCGGCCGACACGCTGCGCAACGGTCAGCAGGCGGTGACGGCCGTCGACATCGTCGCGCTGATGGATGCGCTGAAGATCGACCGTGCGATATTCGGCGGCTACGACTGGGGCGCACGCACGGCCGACGTCATCGCGGCGTTGTGGCCGCAGCGTGTGAAGGCGCTGGTGTCGGTGAGCGGCTACCTGATCGGCAGCCAGCAGGCGAACACCAAGCCGCTGCCGCCGCAGGCCGAACTCCAGTGGTGGTATCAGTTCTACTTCTCGACCGAACGCGGCGCGCTCGGCTACGCAGAGAACCTCGACGCGTTCAACAAGCTGATCTGGCGGCTCGCGTCGCCGAAGTGGCAGTTCTCCGACGAGACCTTCGCGCGCAGCGCCGCGGCGTTCCAGAACCCCGACCACGTGGCTGTCGTGATCCACAACTATCGCTGGCGCCTCGGTCTTGCGAAGGGCGAGGCGAAATACGACGACATCGAGCGACGGCTCGCAGCCGGCCCGGTCATCACCGTGCCGACGATCACGATGGAAGGCGATGCGAACGGCGCGCCGCATCCGGCCCCGGCCGCGTATGCGAAAAAGTTCACGGGCAAGTACCAGCACCGCACGATCACCGGCGGCATCGGCCACAACCTGCCGCAGGAAGCGCCGCAGGCGTTCGCGGAGGCGATCCTGCAAGTGGAGCATCTGTGATGCGGGCGCATATCGGAGTGGTGCGTCACCGCGCGCGCCGTGCGCTCGTTGCGGGCGTGTTGCTGGCCGGTGCGTTGTCGGCGAGCGGCCCGGCCGCGTTCGCGGAGCAGCCGAAGCCGGCCGCGTCGCCGATCTACGGCGTGACGATCCCGCCCGGCTACCGGAAGTGGGAAATGGTCGCGCCGGCCGAGGAAGCGGCGCCGCTCGACGAATTGCGCGTGGTGCTCGGCAATCCCGTCGCGATGCGTGCGCTCGAAAAGTCGACGCTGCCGTTTCCGGACGGCACGATCCTCGTGAAGCTCGCGTACAAGCGCAAGCAGTCGGACGAGTTCCCGCCGGCGACCGTGCCGGGCCAGGCGACCACCGTGCAGGTGATGGTGAAGGATTCGCGTCGCTATGCGTCGACGGGCGGCTGGGGCTTCGGGCGCTTCATCAACGGCGTGCCGGCCGATATCGGTCAGCACCAGACGTGCTTTGCGTGTCACCAGGCGCGCGTGAAGAATCACGACTTCGTGTTCACGCGGTTGGCGCCGTGATGTGATTTGACGGGATCGGCTTGACGGAATGGCGTGCCGCGCGAGGCACGCCTTTTTTTGTCGTGCGCGGATGACGGGAGATGGATCGGCATGCGGGTTTGTATCGCAGTGTGTCTGCGGCCCCTCCTGAAAAACTGGCATGCGGGAAGCACCGGTTTCGGAAACATGCCGGATACGTGGGCGGGTTCTACTGTCGACATGCAGGAAACGTTCGATGCCAGCCATCTGGATCGGATGCCGAATGTTCGATACACCCACTTCCTTTTAGGAGAACACTCATGAAAGTCGCTCGAATCCTCGCCGTTGCCGTCCTCGCTTCGATCCCCGCATTGTCGTTCGCCGATACCGGCCACGGCCTCACGCGTGCCGACGTGCGCGCCGATCTCGTCCGGCTCGAGAAGGCCGGCTACAGCCCCGCCAGCGGCGAAGCCAACTACCCGGACGATATCGCCGCCGCGGAGAACGCCGTCGCCGCGCAGCAGGTCGCGCGCTCGGACCAGAACGGTCCGTCGAAGTCGCAGGGCGACAACGTCGCCGCCGCGTCGGTGCCGGCCGCCCGCTACGCCGCAGCCGGCGACGCACGCACGGATGCCGCCAACGGCCTGTACGCGCATTCGTGATCCGCTGCCGCGCCTGCCGAGCGCCGGCGCGGCCGCAACGTAAACATTTCAGATGTACAACACGACAGGAAGGAGCATGACGATGGTCGGTTTGACGAAACGGGTGCTGGTGTCCGCGGCGGTGCTGGGCGGTCTGTTCGGTGCGGTCGCGGCGCAGGCTGCGCCGAAGGAGGACCTGAAGGGCACGAACGTCGTGCTGGTGCACGGCGCGTTCGCCGACGGGTCGAGCTGGAATCGTGTGATTCCGCTGCTCGAGGCGCGCGGCCTGCACGTCGTAGCGGTGCAGAATCCGCTCAGCTCGCTCGCCGACGATGCCGCCGCGACGAAGCGCGCGATCGACGAGCAGAAGGGGCCCGTCGTGCTGGTCGGCCATTCGTGGGCCGGCGTCGTGATCAGCGATGCAGGCAACGACGACAAGGTGAAGTCGCTCGTCTACGTCGCCGCGTTCGCGCCGGACAACGGCCAGTCGATCGCCGACGTCACGCAGGGGCTGCCGGCGCCGGCGTGGGCCGGCGAACTGCGCAAGGACACGGGTGGTTTCACGACGCTATCGGACAAGGCGATCGCGCAGGATTTCGCGCCGGACCTGTCGCCCGCGCAGCAGCGCGTCGTCGCGGCGACGCAAGGGCCGTGGTACGGTGGCTGTATTTCGCAGAAGGTCACGCAGGCCGCGTGGCATGAGAAGCCGTCGACGTTCGTCGTCGCGACGCAGGACCGGATGATCGATCCGAAGCTGCAGGAGACGATGGCGAAGCGGATCGGCGCGACGGTCGCGCGTGTGAACGGCAGCCACGTCGCGATGTTGAGCCAGCCGAAGGCCGTGGCCGACGCGATCATCGCGGCCGCGGAGCGCGCGAAGCACGATACGCAGTAAGCGATGCGGCGCCGCGATGCGAACGGCGCGCGGCGCCTCCTTCCGGCCATCCGCCTCGAAGGAAGCTCCCGTTGGGGGCATGGCGGAGTTTCTCGGAGCACATTCTGATGACGCAGCAACTCTGGCAACTATCGGCGACTGAAATCGCGAAACGGGTGCGGCAACGTGAAGTGTCCGCGCGGGAAGTGGCGGATGCGACGCTGGCCCGTCTCGACGCGGTGAACCCGGCGATCAACGCGGTGGTCGAGCATCGCCCGGACGACGTGCGGCGCCAAGCCGACGAAGTCGATCGCGCGATCGCGCGCGGCGACGATCCGGGGCCGCTCGCCGGCGTGCCCGTGACCGTGAAGATCAACGTCGACGTCGCGGGGTTCGCGACGACCAACGGCACGCGCCTGCAGGAAAACCTGATCGCGAGCGCCGACAGCCCGTCGGTCTCGAACCTCAGAAAGGCCGGCGCGGTGCTGCTCGGCCGCACCAATTCGCCGACGTTCGCACTGCGCTGGTTCACGTCGAATCTCGTGCACGGCCATACGTACAATCCGCGCAATCGGTCGCTGACGCCGGGCGGATCGAGCGGCGGTGCGGCGGCTGCCGTGGCCGCCGGGATCGGCCCGCTCGCGGTCGGCACCGACATCGGCGGCTCGGTGCGTTACCCGGCCTATGCGTGCGGCGTGCACGGGATCCGGCCGTCGCTCGGACGCGTGCCGGCGTTCAATGCGTCGTCGCCTGAGCGTGCGATCGGAGCGCAGTTGATGTCGACGACGGGGCCGATCGCGCGCACGATCGACGATCTCGCGCTGGCGCTGCAAGCGTTTGCCGCGCCGGACTCGCGCGACCCGTGGTATGTGCCGGTGCCGTTCGAAGGCCGTGCGGTACCGAAGCGTGCGGCGTTGTGCGTGCGGCCGGGCGGCCTGCAGGTCGTGCCCGAAGTCGAGGCGGCGTTGCGCGATGCCGCGCGCCGGCTCGTCGATGCCGGGTGGACAGTCGATGAAATCGACGATACGCCACCGATGCGCGAGGCCGCGTTGTTGCAGGAGCAGCTCTGGCTTGGCGACGGATTCGACGCGTTGACGAATGCGGTCGAAAGCGACGGCGATCCGGGCGCGGCCGCGGTGATCGCGGCCGTGCGCGGCAAGGTGCGCGATCTGCCGGCCGACGTGATCAGCCGCGCGCTCGTGCGGCGTACGACGCTCACGCGGCAATGGCGACTGTTTCTCGATGAGTACGCGGTGCTGCTGCTGCCGGTGTCGTCGGAGCTGCCGTTCCCTGACGATCTCGACAGGCAAGGACGCGAAGGGTTCGAGCGCGTATGGGAAGCGCAGCTCACGCTGCGTGCGCTGCCGGCGATGGGGCTACCCGGGCTGGCGGTGACGACGGGAATCGTCAATGACGTGCCGGTCGGTGTGCAGGTAGTTGCCGCGCATCATCGCGAGGATTTGTGCTTGCTCGCCGGGCGCGACATCGAGGCGCGCGGCGCGGCGGTGACGGTGGTCGATCCGATCGTTTGAGGTGGCGATGGGCGTGGTGCGTCGGCGATGCACCGCGTCCGTCGGGATCGTCATTCAGGAAGCCATGCCTGTGTCCGTATCAGGAGCGGGGAAGCAGCGAAAGCAGTTTCCATTCATCGTGTTCGCGGGCTCCGTCCATGACAACACCGCTCAACGCCCCGTCAACATTCGGCCGCCGAGCCCCATCAGCAGCAGTCCGGCCGTCGTGTCGAGCACGGCCTTGCGCTTGATCAGCAGCCGGCGCACGAGCGGATGCGACGCGAGCAGCGCCATCGTGCAATACCAAGCGCCCGAAATCCCGATCGACAGCGCGACGACCGTGAGATCGAACCATGCCGGTGCATGGGCCGGCACCATCAACGCGAAGACACTGCCGTAGAACGCGACGGCTTTCGGGTTCGTCATGCTCACCACATAGCCTTTCTTCGCCGCGTGCCAGCCGGAGGACGAAGCCGGCGCGGCAACGGACAACGGCTTGCGTGCGGTCAGCACCATTTTCAGGCCGAGCCAGATCAGGTAGGTCGCACCGGCCAGCCGCAGCGCGGTGTGCACCCATGCGACGTGGGTCACGAGCAGGCTCAGCCCGCCGATCGCGATCGCGGCCCAGGTGCCCGATGCGGCAGCGAGGCCCAGCCCGGTCATCACGCCGGCGCGGCGCTGCGCGACCGCGCTCGACGTGACGATCACGAAGTTCGGGCCGGGGCTGGCCACGCTCAGCAGCAGGACGCCGGCGAGCGGCAGCAACGCATTGATGGTGGTCGACATGGATTTGGGGCCCGTGACGCGGAATGGGCCTTCATCTTACTCCGGCCGACCTGCCGTGCCTGCGTGCGGGCGATGCAGAAAAAACGCGTGACGACCGACGTCGCCACGCGTTGCATGGCTTCGGAAACACCGCGCATGCCGGCGAACCGGCACGCCGCGGCACATCGTCGGATCGTCAGAAATCGAACCCCGGCCCGCCCGCACCCGGGCCGCCCGGCACCGCGGCGGGCGCCCCATCCTTCGGCGCCTCGAACACCGTCGCATCGGTCGTCAGCAGCAGCCCGGCCACCGACGCCGCATTCTGCAGCGCGGTGCGCGTGACCTTGGTCGGATCGAGCACGCCCGATTCGACGAGGTCGCCGTATTCGCCGGTCTGCGCGTTGTAGCCGAAGTTGCCCGAGCCTTCCGCCACCTTCGCGACGACAACGCTCGCTTCCTCGCCCGCGTTCGTGACGATCTGGCGCAGCGGTTCCTCGAGCGCGCGCAGCACGATCTTGATGCCCGCGTCCTGGTCGGCATTCGCACCCTTGAGCTCGCGGATTGCCTGCCGCACGCGGATCAGCGCGACGCCGCCGCCCGGCACGATGCCTTCCTCGACCGCCGCGCGCGTCGCGTGCAGCGCGTCGTCGACGCGGTCCTTCTTCTCCTTCACCTCGATCTCGGTCGCGCCGCCGACCTTGATCACCGCGACGCCGCCCGCCAGCTTGGCCACGCGCTCCTGCAGTTTTTCACGGTCGTAATCGGAGGTCGCCTCTTCGATCTGCACGCGAATCTGCTTCACACGCGCCTCGATGTTCTTCGCGTCGCCCGCGCCGTCGATCACGGTCGTGTTTTCCTTGCCGACCTCGATGCGCTTCGCCTGGCCCAGTTCGGCGAGCGTCGCCTTCTCGAGCGTGAGTCCCGTTTCCTCCGCGACGACTTGCCCGCCGGTCAGGATCGCGATGTCCTCGAGCAGCGCCTTGCGGCGATCGCCGAAGCCCGGCGCCTTGACCGCGACCGTCTTCAGGATGCCGCGAATGTTGTTCACCACCAGCGTCGCGAGCGCTTCGCCCTCGACGTCTTCCGCAATGATCAGCAGCGGCCGGCCGGATTTGGCGACCTGTTCGAGCACCGGCAGCAGATCGCGGATGTTCGAGATCTTCTTGTCGTGCAGCAGGATGTACGGGTTCTCGATCTCGGCGATCTGCTTGTCGGGATTGTTGATGAAATACGGAGACAGGTAGCCGCGATCGAACTGCAACCCTTCGACGACGTCGAGCTCGTCGGCGAGCGACTTGCCGTCCTCGACGGTAATCACGCCTTCCTTGCCGACGCGGTCGATTGCTTCGGCGATGCGCTGGCCGATCGATTCCTCGCCGTTCGCGGAGATCGTCGCGACCTGCGCGATTTCCTTGCTCGTGGTGGTCGGCTTGCTGATCGTCTTCAGCGCGTCGACGGCCGATGCCACAGCCTTGTCGATCCCGCGCTTCAGGTCGAGCGGATTGAGTCCGGCCGCGACGTACTTCTGGCCTTCGCGCACGATCGCCTGCGCGAGCACCGTGGCCGTCGTCGTGCCGTCGCCGGCGGCATCGCTTGTGCGCGATGCGACTTCCTTCACGAGTTGCGCGCCGATGTTCTGCAGCTTGTCCGCGAGTTCGATTTCCTTCGCGACCGACACGCCGTCCTTCGTGACGACAGGCGCGCCGAAGCTGCGCTCGAGCACGACGTTACGGCCCTTCGGCCCGAGCGTGACTTTCACCGCGTTCGCGAGAATGTTGACACCTTCGGTGAGCTTCGTACGCGCGACATCGCTGAAAATGATTTCCTTTGCTGCCATGATTGCGCTCCGTTATTGATTGACGACCGCGACGATGTCTTCCTCGCGCAGCACGAGGAATTCGTTGCCATCCACCTTGACGGCCTGGCCTGCGTACTTGCCGAACAGCACGCGCTCGCCGACCTGCAGGTCGGGCACGAGGCGCTGGCCGTCGGCGTCCTTGCGGCCGGGGCCGACGGCGATCACTTCGCCCTGGTCGGGCTTTTCCGCGGCGCTGTCGGGGATCACGATGCCCGAGGCGGTGGTGGTTTCCTGGTCGAGTCGCTTCACGATGACCCGGTCGTGCAAGGGGCGTAGGCTCATCTGTCCGTCCTGTTCTGTTGCGTCGAGATTGGTTGGCACTCTTTATCGGAGAGTGCTGACGAGTATATGAACGCGTGGCGGCGCGATCCAATAACGGATTCGGAAAAGCATTTGCGTGGATGCGCAATGCGGACGACGACCGTACGCGTTTTCCCCGCCTGACGCACAATCGATCGCGTCATGCATGCGCTGCGTGCGCGAGCGCACACCCCACCGTCTTCGATTCTTTCGTCAGAGGCACGAATCATGTCATCCCGCACCTATCTCGTTACCGGCGCGTCGCGCGGCATCGGCTTCGCGACCAGCACGCTGCTTGCCCGGCGCGGCCATCGCGTCATCGGTCTCGCGCGGCATGCGCAAGGCATCGACTTTCCCGGCGAACTGATCGCGTGCGATCTCGCCGATATCGAACGGACGGCCACGACGCTCGCCCGCATCGGCGCGTCCGACGAGATCGACGGCATCGTGAACAATGCGGGCATCGCGTTGCCGCAGCCGCTCGGCAAGGTCGATTTCGCATCGCTGCAGGCGGTGTTCGACCTCAACGTGCGCGCGGCGATCCAGGTCACGCAGCATTTCGCCGACGCGATGAAGGCGCGCGGATATGGCCGCATCGTCAACGTATGCAGCCGTGCGATCTTCGGCAGCCTCGATCGCACCGCGTATTCGGCCGCGAAAAGCGCGCTCGTCGGTTGCACGCGGACGTGGGCGCTTGAACTCGCCGAGCACGGTGTGACGGTCAACGCGGTCGCGCCGGGCCCGATCGAGACGGAACTGTTTCGCCAGACGCGGCCGGTCGGCAGCGAAGCCGAACGCAAGGTGCTGGCAACGATTCCCGCACGCCGTCTCGGCACGCCGCACGATGTGGCTGCGGCGATCGCGTTCCTGCTGTCCGACGATGCAGCCTTCGTCACGGGGCAGGTGCTCGCGGTGGATGGCGGCGGCAGCCTCGGCGGACGCAGCTGACGCAACACATCCGTCGCGGCGCGCGTCGTAAAACACGGGCCGCGCCGCATATTCTCCTGCCCCGTTAGCATGTGACGAATCCGACTTTGGGCGCCGCGCGGGCGACGCTAAGATCGCCGATCCCGTAGATCGTGCGATCAACAACAATGAAAAAGTCCGCTTCGCCCTTGCTTGCCTTTCGTTTCCGTGTGGTCTGCGCCGCGATCGCCGGTGCGATGTCGCTTGCGTCGTGCGGCGGCGTCGACAGCGATCCGCCGCCGCAGGCCAATGCGACGCCCGTGGCCAAGCGCCCGAACATCCTGTACATCATGGCCGACGATCTCGGCTATTCCGACATCCATGCATTCGGCGGCGAGATCAACACGCCGAACCTCGACGCGCTCGTCGCGTCGGGCCGCATCCTGTCGAACCATCACACCGGCACCGTGTGCGCGATCACGCGCGCGATGCTGATTTCCGGCACCGATCACCACCTCGTCGGCGAAGGCACGATGGGCGTGCCGACCGACGAGCGGCGCGGCCTGCCGGGCTACGAGGGCTACCTGAACGATCGCGCGCTGTCGTTCGCGCAACTACTGAAGGACGCCGGCTATCACACGTACATCGCGGGCAAGTGGCACATCGGCTCGGGGATCGTCGGCAGCGCGACGGGCAGCGGACAGACGCCGGACCAATGGGGCTTCGAACGCAGCTACGTGCTGCTCGGCGGCGCCGCGACGAACCACTTCGCGCACGAGCCGGCCGGCTCGTCGAACTACACGGAGGACGGCCGCTACGTGCAGCCCGGCCAGCCCGGACAACCGGGCGGCGCGGGCGGCAGTCCGGCCGTGTTCTACTCGACGGATTTCTATACGCAGAAGCTGATCTCGTACATCGATTCGAACAAGCGGGACGGCAAGCCGTTCTTTGCATACGCGGCCTACACGTCGCCGCACTGGCCGCTGCAGGTGCCGGAGCCGTGGCTGCACAAGTACGCGGGCGTGTACGACGCGGGCTACGACGCGATCCGTAACGCGCGCATCGCACGGCAGAAGGCGCTCGGTCTGATCCCGGCCGACTTCAGGCCGTTCGACGGCCTGCCAGAAACGACGTCGGCGTCGCCGGCAACGGCGAACAACGGCACCGCGAACGCGAAGTACATCAGCGCCGTGCATTCGGCCGCCGACGGCTATACCGACTACGGCACCGGCAAGGTCGACAAGCTGTGGGCGAGCCTGAGCCCGGCCGAGCGCCGTGCACAGGCGCGCTATATGGAGATCTACGCAGGGATGGTCGAGAACCTCGACTACAACATCGGCCTGCTGATCCAGCACCTGAAGGACATCGGCGAATACGACAACACGTTCATCATGTTCCAGTCGGACAACGGCGCGGAAGGCTGGCCGATCGACTCGGGCGCTGACCCGACGGCGACCGACACAGCGAACGGGCAGGAGCCGATCTACTCGACCCTCGGCACCGACAACGGCAAGCAGAACGCGCAGCGGCTGCAATACGGGCTGCGCTGGGCCGAAGTGAGCGCGACGCCGTTCCGGCTCACGAAGGGCTATTCGGGCGAAGGCGGCGTGTCGACGCCGACGATCGTGCGCCTGGCGGGGCAGACGCAGCAGTTGCCGACGCTGCGCGCGTTCACGCACGTGACCGACAACACGGCGACGTTCCTCGCGCTCGCGGGCGTCACGCCGCCGTCGCAGCCGGCGCCGCCGCTCGTGAACACGCTGACCGGCATCGATCAGAACAAGGGCAAGGTCGTCTACAACAACCGCTACGTGTATCCGGTGACGGGCCAGTCGCTGCTGCCGGCGCTGACCGGCTCGGCGACGGGTGAAGTGCATACGGCGCCGTTCGGCGACGAAGCGTACGGCCGCGCGTACCTGCGCAGCGCCGACGGTCGCTGGAAGGCGTTGTGGACCGAGCCGCCGCTCGGCCCGCTCGATGGTCACTGGCAGCTGTACGACCTCGCTGCGGATCGCGGCGAGACGACCGACGTGTCCGCGCAGAACCCGTCGGTGATCGGCACGCTGGTCGACCAGTGGAAGACCTACATGAGCAACGTCGGCGGCGTCGAGCCGTTGCGTCCGCGCGGCTACTACTGAGGACGACACGATGCGGTTGCGCTTCTGGACGCTCGGCGCGGCGCTCGCGGCCACGCTCTTCGCGGCTGCGTTCGCGGCCGGCTATGCGAGCCCGTCGGCATCGCCCGCCGGCGCCTTCGACGACGCGAATCGCGGCCGCCCGCTCGCGCCGCTCGGCTCGGAGCGGCAGTGTGAACGCTACTCGGGCCTGCCGGCGACGTGGCGTGACGACCCGAAGGCCGGGATGGTGCACCTGAGCGGCGGCGCGTTCGTGTTCGGCAGCACGCGCGGTTATGCGGACGAGCGTCCGGTCGGCGACGGCAGGACGCGCGTCGGCGGCTTCTGGATCGACCAGACCGACGTGACGATCGCGCAGTTCGCCGCCTTCGTGAAGGCGACCGGTTACGTGACCGAGGCCGAGCAGCAGGGCGGCGCGGCGGTGTTTCACGTGCCGACGCGCGACGAGCTGAATGCACGTGACCTTGCGTGGTGGAGCTGGGTGAAGGGCGCGTCGTGGCGGCAGCCGCGCGGCCCGGGCAGCAGCGTCGACGGGCACGGCAACCTGCCCGTCACACTCGTCACGCAGCGCGACGCACTCGCGTATGCGCACTGGCTCGGCCGCGACCTGCCGACCGAAGCCGAATGGGAATACGCGGGCAAGGCCGGTCGCGACGACGCGTCGCTCGATGCAGCGCCGCGCGACGCACAGGGCAAGCCGGCCGCGAACTACTGGCAGGGTGCGTTCCCCGTGCTCGATACGGCCGAGGACGGCCATGCGGGCCTGGCGCCGGTCGGCTGCTACGCGGCGAACGGCTTCCGTCTGTACGACATGATCGGCAACGCGTGGGAATGGACGAAGGACGCGTACACGGGCCCGCATCAGTCGCACACGAACGGCGACACGGCGGCCGTGGCGCCACCGACGCGCCGACACGACACGCCGATGGTGATCAAGGGCGGCTCGTTCCTGTGCTCGCGCGATTACTGCGTGCGTTATCGCGCGTCGTCGCGCGAACAGCAGGAAGCCGATCTCGGCGCGTCGCATATCGGATTCCGTACGATTCTGAGGGATGCATCGTGAAACGCGTCGTGCATTGCGTCGCCGTGTGGCTGGCCGTTGCATGTGGCCTCGTTCATCCGGGTTGGGCCGTTGCTGCCGAAACCATCACGCGCACGGTGCGCGTCGGCGTGACGCGCGGCGTGCATGCGGAGATCCTCGACGCGGTGAAACGCGTTGCCGCCACGCGCGGGCTTGGTGTCGACGTCGTCGAATTCGACGACGCGTCGCGCATCGATGCCGCGCTTGCGAACGGCAAGATCGACGCGGCGAGCTTCGAGGATGCACAGCGCCTCGCCGCCACCCGCACGGCGAAAGGCTACGCACTGAGCGCCGTCGCACCGACCGTCACGCTGCCGATGGCGCTCTATTCGCGCAAGCTGAGGAGTCTGAACGAACTGCAGCCCGGCGCGACGGTCGCGATCCCGGCCGATCCGCGCGGGATGGCGCGCGCGCTCGTGCTGCTGCAGAACGACACGCTGGTGACGCTGCGCGCGAAGGCAGGCCTGCATGCGTCGCTGCGCGACGTGACCGGCAACCGGCTCGCGCTGAAATTCGTTGCGCTGCGTCGCGACAGGCTCCACGCGGCGCTCGACACGGCAGCGTTCGCCGCGATCGACAGCGACGACGCCACGCGCATGGGACTGCAACCGGCGCGCGACAGCATCAACCTCGAGGACGCGCGCTCGCCGTATGCGAACGTGCTGACCGTGCGCGATGCCGATCGCACGAAGCCGTGGGTCGCGCAACTCGTCGCCGCGTATCACTCGGACGACGTCGCGCATTTCATCCTGACGCGCTATCAGGACTCGGTGCGGCGGCCGTGGTAGACGACTATCGTCTCGCGTGCAATGCGTGCGGCCGCTGCTGCAACAGCGCGCCGACGCTGTCGTTGCGCGAACTGTTCCGGCATCGGCGTCGCTTCGTCGGCGCACTGACGGTGCCGACCGCCTTGCCGGCCACCCACACGAATGCACCATGCATCGACGCGTGGCACGACGCCGTCACGCTCACCGCATGAGGAAAGCGGCACGCGGTGCGTGCCTTACACTTGACGCTCTTTCAATGGTCTCCGACGGAGCGCGCATGTACGCATCGACCTTCATTTTCCGCGCCGGGCAATACGACGACGAATTCCATCGGCTCGACCGGCAGATCGCCGACATGGCGCGCGCGACACCCGGCTATCTCGGCGAGGAAACCTGGGAGAACGCGGAAGCCGGGCTGATCCAGAACGTCTACTACTGGGAATCCGAGGCGGCGCTGCAGCAGCTGATCCAGCACCCCGCGCATCGGGAAGCGAAGGCGAAGCAGGCGCGCTGGCTGGACGGTTATCGCGTGGTGATCTCGCAGGTGCTGCGCGAGTACGGCGACGGCAAGCTCGCGCAACCGCATGCGGGGCAGCCCGCGTGAGTTGAATGTCGAATCGGCGCGTCGGGCGTACTGCGCGAACCGCCGCGCCTCCACGCCCCGCGTCAAAGCGCCTCGACCAGCAACCGGTTGCTCTTTTCGCAGTACTCGTGACACGCGGCACGCGCGGCGATCGACGCGCCGTGCACGAACTTCGGCGCGTCGGCACGGCGGGACATCGACACGACGATCGACGGCGGTGACGGCTGCAGCGGCAGCTCGACGACTTCGCCGCTCGCGATCAGCGCATCGACGAACAGCACCGGAATCGCGGCGACGCCGAAGCCGTCGCGCACGAGCTGCACGATCACCGAGATCGACGGCGAGCCGGTGATGCGCGTCTCCGACAGCGGCACGCCATGCGCGTGCGCGAGCGTGCGCACGATGTCCTCGAGCGCACGATGCGGCGCGGTACCGCGCCCGTAGGTCAGGATCGGCTGGCGCAGCACCTGGCGCGCGAGGCCGGTGCGCGTGGTCGGCAGCAACCCAGCGCGCGCGATCCAGCGCACCGGATAGTTCGCGAGCGCGTCGCAGACGACCGACGCCTCGTCGCTGCCCTCCACGCGAATGATCAGGTCGAGCTCGCCGGCCATCAGCCGGCGCTGCAGCACGACGCTGACGTCGACGGTCAGGTCGACCTCCAGTTGCGGATAGTCGGCGGCGAGGCGGCGCAGGTAGTGCGGCAGCCAGCTGTGCACGACTGTCTCGATCACGCCGAGCCGCAGCTTGCCGCGCAGCGCGCTTTCGCCGGCCGCGGCGGCCTGCAGCTCGTGCGTCGCCTCGACGACGGCCTTCGCATAGCCGAGCAGGTACTCGCCGTTCGGCGTGAGCCGGAACTCGCGGCTGTCGCGATCGACGAGCACGGTCTGCAATTCATCCTCGAGCGCCTTCAGGCGCTGCGAGATCGCGGCCGGCGTCGCGTGCAGCGCGGTGGCCGTCGTGCGGAAGTTGCGCAGCTTCGCGAGCGTGACGAAGGTTTCGAGAAAACGCGTGTTCATGGCGATCGGCGGGACGGTGGACGCGCAGCTTGCCGGTGAAGAAAAATGAACGGGACCGGGGAAAACCCCGAGACACGTTAAGAAATTCTATACACCGGGCGCAAAAAAACTCGTTGGCGGCCAATTTTTTTCTTTTCTATTCTTCGCCGTAACCGCTGACGCAATTGCGTGAGCCCGACGACATCCCGATCCGCCGACCACCATCATGACGCCTTCCGAATTCCGCCAGTCCGTACGCAGCGGCGCGTTCCGCCAACCGACCGCCGGCCAGTGCGGCCCGTTCGCGCAAGCGAATCTCGCGATCCTGCCGAACGCGTACGCGCACGATTTCCTGCGCTTCTGCCAGGCGAACCCGAAGGCGTGCCCGCTGCTGGGCGTCGGCGAGCCGGGCGCGTTCCGGCTGGACGTGCTCGGCGAGGATCTCGACATCCGCACCGACGTGCCGAGCTACAACGTCTACCGCGACGGCCGCCTGACCGAGCGGGTCGAATCGCTCGAGGCGCTATGGCGCGACGATTTCGTCGTATTCGCGATCGGCTGCTCGTTCTCGTTCGAGGACATGCTCGCGCGTGAAGGCATCGCGCTGCGCCATATCGAAGAGGGTCGCAACGTGCCGATGTACCGCACGTCGATCCCGAACCGCCGGGCGGGGATCTTCGGCGGCCAGCTGGTCGTGTCGATGCGGCCGCTACGCGGCGCCGACGCGATCCGCGCGGTGCAGATCACGAGCCGGTTCCCGGGCGTGCACGGTGCGCCGGTCCATATCGGCCATCCGCGGGAACTGGGCATCGCCGATCTCGGCACGCCCGATTTCGGCGACGCGGTGACGGTGCGCGACGGCGAGCTGCCGGTGTTCTGGGCGTGCGGTGTGACGCCGCAGACAGCGCTGATGGAAGCCAAGCTGCCGCTCGCGATCGCGCATACGCCCGGCTACATGCTGATGACCGACATCACGAACGCGTCGCTCGCGGTGTTCTGACCCGGTCGGCGCCCGCGGCCTGTACGGCCGCTGGTCCGGCCCCGACGCGGCGGCATGCGGCAGCCGCAGACGATCGGCGCGGCCGCAGGGCGGCGCGCAGCTGCGGCCCGACTAGCGCGACGCATGTACGACCACATACGACACGCACCACACGCACGGCATTGACCGCACATTTCGACAGGAGCTTCACCATGGAAAGCAAGATCCTCGCGGCGCCCGCCGCCGACCCCGCGGGCCCCGCGCGCAACGGCCTGTTCGGATGGTATGCGGACGCGCAGCCGCGCGAGCGCCGCGCGTTCTGGAGCTGCAAGGTCGGCTACATGCTCGACGGGATGGACACGCAGATGCTGTCGTTCGTGATCCCGACGCTCGTCGCGACCTGGGGCATCTCGCTCGCGGACGCCGGCTTCATCGGCACGATGACGCTGCTCGCGTCGGCGCTCGGCGGCTGGCTCGCGGGCATCCTGTCCGACCGGATCGGCCGCGTGCGCACGCTGCAGCTGACCGTGCTGTGGTTCGCGGTGTTCACCGCATTGTGCGGACTCGCGCAGAACTATCACCAGCTGCTCGCGGCGCGCGCGCTGATGGGCTTCGGCTTCGGCGGCGAATGGACGGCCGGCGCGGTGCTGATCGGCGAGGTGATCCGTGCGCGCGATCGCGGCAAGGCGGTCGGCCTCGTGCAGTCGGGCTGGGCGATCGGCTGGGGGCTGTCCGCGCTGCTGTATGCGCTGCTGTTCTCGGTGCTGCCGGCCGAACAGGCATGGCGCGCGCTGTTCCTCATCGGCCTCGCGCCGGCGCTGCTGGTGGTCGTGATCCGCCGCTACGTGAAGGAACCGGACGTCTACGAGAAGGAAAAGGCCGCGCAGGCACAGGTGGCCGGCACGCCGCGCCTCACGGAAATCTTCGCGCCGAAGCTGTTGTCGACGACGCTGCGCGCGGCGCTGCTGACGACCGGCGCACAGGGTGGCTACTATGCGATCACGACCTGGCTGCCGACGTTCCTGAAGACGGAGCGTCACCTGACCGTGATGGGCACGGGCGGCTATCTCGCGACGATCATCATCGGCTCGTGGGTCGGCTACCTGACGAGCGCCTACCTGACCGACCGTCTCGGCCGCAAGCCGAACTTCATCCTGTTCGCGCTCGGCTCGATGGTGATCGCGTTCGCCTACACGTCGCCGGTGCTGAACCTCACGAACGCGTCGATGCTGTGGCTCGGCTTCCCGCTGGGGTTCTTCGCGTCGGGCATCTTCTCCGGGATGGGCGCGTTCCTCACCGAGCTGTTCCCGACGCGGGTGCGCGGCTCGGGGCAGGGCTTCTGCTATAACGTGGGCCGCGCGGTCGGCGCGCTGTTCCCGTTCCTGATCGGCGCGCTGTCGAAGCACTACGGGCTCGGCGCGAGCATCGGCATCTTCGCGGTCGCCGCGTACGGCGTGATGATCGTCGCCGCGCTGACGCTGCCCGAAACCCGCGGCCGAGAACTCGACGCCGCGTAAGCGGGCGCCGGCCCGCCGCCTTACCTCTTCCCTTTGACCGAAGCCCTCACGCGGCGCGCGACGCGCGCCGTGCGGCGGCGCTCGTCCTTCGCCTCAACGACGCATCGAGTTCATCGCCATGACTGACCGACATACTTTCCCCGTTTCCTCCGACGCCGCGCGCTGGCAATTCTGGATCGACCGCGGCGGCACCTTCACCGACATCGTCGCGCGCCGGCCTGACGGCTCGCTCGTCACGCACAAGCTGCTGTCGGAGAATCCCGAGCAGTATCGCGATGCGGCCGTGGCCGGCATCCGCCACCTGCTCGGCCTGGCCGACGGCGAGCCGATCACGCCCGAACGCGTCGACATGGTGAAGATGGGCACGACGGTCGCGACCAACGCGCTGCTCGAACGCAAGGGCGAACGCACCGCGCTCGCGACGACGCACGGCTTTCGCGACGTGCTGCGCATCGCGTACCAGAACCGGCCGCGCCTGTTCGATCTCGACATCGTGCTGCCCGATGCGCTGTACGAGACCGTCGTCGAGGTCGACGAGCGGATCGGCGCGCACGGCGACGTCGTCGTGCCGCTCGACGTGCAACGCGCGGAAGCCGAGCTGCGCCGCGTATTCGACTCGGGCGTGCAGGCGCTGGCCATCGTGCTGATCCACGGCTATCGCTACACCGCGCACGAGCGCGCGCTGGCCGAACTCGCACGCCGGATCGGTTTCACGCAGGTGTCCGTGTCGCACGAGGTGTCGCCGCTGATGAAGATGGTGTCGCGCGGCGACACGACCGTGGTCGACGCGTACCTGTCGCCGATCCTGCGCCGCTACGTCGAGCAGGTCGCGCACGAGATGCCCGGCGTGAACCTGCAGTTCATGCAGAGCAGTGGCGGCCTGACGCGCGCCGATGCGTTCCAGGGCAAGGACGCGATCCTGTCCGGCCCGGCCGGTGGCATCGTCGGGATGGTGCGCGCCGCGCGCGCGGCCGGCTTCGACCGCGTGATCGGCTTCGACATGGGCGGCACGTCGACCGACGTGTCGCACTACAACGGCGAATTCGAGCGCGTGTTCGAGACGCAGGTGGCCGGCGTGCGGATGCGCGCGCCGATGATGAGCATCCACACGGTCGCGGCCGGCGGCGGCTCGGTGCTCGGCTTCGACGGCGCGCGGCTGCGCGTCGGGCCCGAATCGGCCGGCGCGAACCCGGGGCCGGCCGCGTACCGGCGCGGCGGCCCGCTGACCGTGACCGACTGCAACGTGATGCTCGGCAAGATCCAGCCCGATCATTTCCCGCGCGTGTTCGGCCCGCACGCGGACGAACCGCTCGACCGCGACGGCGTCGCCGCGAAATTCGCGGCGCTCGCCGACGAGATCCACGCCGCGACCGGGCGGCGCGAGACGCCCGAGGCGCTGGCCGAAGGATTCCTGGAGATCGCGATCGGCAGCATGGCGAACGCGATCAAGAAGATCTCGGTGCAGCGCGGCCACGACGTGTCGCGCTACGTGCTGACGACGTTCGGCGGCGCGGGCGGCCAGCACGCGTGCGGCGTGGCCGACGCGCTCGGCATGACGCAGGTGTTCGCGCATCCGCTCGCGGGCGTGCTGTCCGCCTACGGGATGGGCCTCGCCGACCAGACCGCGATGCGCGAGCGCGCGGTGGAGGCGGTGCTGTCCGACGCGTCGCTGCCGGCGCTGAACGCGACGCTCGACCGGCTGACCGACGACGCGGTCGGCGCGCTGCTCGAACAGGGCGTGCCACCGGAACGCATCGCGACCGAGCGGCGTGTGCACCTGCGCTACCAGGGCACCGATTCCGCGCTCGACGTGCCGGCCGGCAGCGTCGCCGCGATGCAACAGGCATTCGAAGCCGCGTACCGGCAGCGTTACGCGTTCCTGATGCCCGGCACGCCGCTGGTCGCCGAACTGGCCTCGGTCGAGGCGATCGGCCGCTCCGATGCGCCCGTCGAGATCGCACCGCTCGCGCCGCGCGACGAGGGCGCGGCGCCGCAGGCCCACAGCGCCGTGCGGTTCCATTCCGGCGGCCAATGGCACGACGCGGCGCTGTACGTGCGCGACACGCTGCTCGCCGGCGACACGATCGACGGCCCGGCGATCGTCGCGGAGCAGAACGGCACGACCGTCGTCGAGCCCGGCTGGCGCGCGCGGATGACCGCGCAGGGCAACCTCGTGCTGACGCGCACGACGCCGCTGCCGACGCGCCGCTCGCTCGGCACCGATGCCGATCCGGTGCGGCTCGAGATCTTCAACAACCTGTTCATGTCGATCGCCGAGCAGATGGGGCCGCGGCTGCAGAACACCGCGTACTCGGTGAACATCAAGGAGCGGCTCGACTTCTCGTGCGCGATCTTCGACGGCGACGGCAACCTGATCGCGAACGCGCCGCACATGCCCGTGCATCTGGGATCGATGGGCGAGAGCATCCGCACGGTGATCGAGCGCAACCGCGGCCGCATGCGCGATGGCGACGTGTTCATGCTGAACGACCCGTATCACGGCGGCACGCACCTGCCCGACGTCACCGTCATCACGCCGGTGTTCGCGGACGGCTCGGACACCCCGCTGTTCTACGTCGGCTCGCGCGGTCATCATGCGGACATCGGCGGCACGACGCCGGGCTCGATGCCGCCCGATTCGACGCACATCGACGAAGAGGGCGTGCTGATCGACAACTGGCAGCTCGTGTCGGCCGGCGTGCTGCGCGATGCGGACACGCGCGCGCTGCTCGCGTCGGGCCGCTACCCGGCGCGCAACGTCGAGCAGAACATGGCCGACCTGCGCGCACAGGTCGCCGCGAACCAGAAGGGTGTCGACGAGTTGCGGCGGATGGTCGCCCAGTTCGGCCGCGACGTCGTGCTCGCGTTCATGGGGCACGTGCAGGACAACGCGGAAGAAGCGGTGCGGCGCGTGATCGGCGCGCTGCAGGACGGCGCTTATCGCTATCCGCTCGACAACGGCGCGGAGATTCGCGTCGCGATCCGCGTGGACCGCGCGGCACGGCGCGCCGAGATCGATTTCACCGGTACCTCCGCGCAGCTCGACAACAACTTCAACGCGCCGAAGGCCGTCTGCATGGCCGCCGTGCTGTACGTGTTCCGTACGCTGGTCGGCGACGACATCCCGCTGAACGCCGGCTGCCTGAAGCCGCTCACCGTGATCGTGCCGGCGCGTTCGATGCTGAATCCCGAGTATCCGGCGGCGGTCGTGTCGGGCAACGTCGAGACGTCGTCGGCGGTCACCAACGCGCTGTACGGCGCGCTCGGCTGCGTCGCGTCGAGCCAGGGAACGATGAATAACTTCACATTCGGTAACGCTCGATACCAGTACTACGAGACGATCGCGGGCGGCAGCGGCGCGGGTAACGGCTTCGCGGGCGTCGGCGCGGTGCAGACGCACATGACGAACTCGCGGCTGACCGACCCGGAAGTGCTCGAATGGCGCTACCCGGTGCGGGTCGACTCGCATCGGCTGCGCGCGGGCTCGGGCGGCGGCGGGCGTTGGCGCGGCGGCGACGGCGCGGTCCGGCGGATCCGCTTCCTCGAGCCGATGACCGCGTCGATCCTGTCGAACAACCGGATCCATGCGCCGTTCGGCGCGGCGGGCGGCGAGGCCGGTGCGCTCGGCCGCAACACGATCGAGCGGGCCGACGGCACGGTCGAGACGCTCGCGCATATCGGCCGCGCGCAGATGGCGCCGGGCGACGTGTTCGTCGTCGAAACGCCGGGCGGCGGCGGTTACGGCGCGGCGGGCTGAGGGGCGCCGCGCAACGCATGCGAAAACCGTGCGGCGGCGGGCCCGCCGCACGGTTTTCGCGCGTGGCGGCGGGGCCGTCGTACCGGTTCCATTCAGGGCGGTGCAAGGCCGGTACGCGCCGGCGATATATTCACTTTCATCGATCGGCGCGATATTGCCAAGCGTATGGGAATAAAGACGTGCATTCCCGTCGTAAACAGAAATGGAAATTCCCCGTTCCACCGCTCGACTCGATGCGATCCGACCCCTGCGAAACGACTTGAGACCGAGCGGGTCCGGGGCGACCGGGATTCCCCGCAAACGGCCGTCCGGCGGGGCACTCCGCTGATCCGGCCGCCCCGCTTCGGGACCCTGCGTCCGCCGGCAGACCTCCCGCCAATCACGAAAAAGCCGCCGTGCCAATCGAGTCCCGATTCCTTGACACCCTTTGCCGAGTGTGAGTGCCATTCTTGATCGTCATTTGATAAGATGGCTTACACATTCGTTTGGAAAACCTGCGCGCGACATGCGCAACCGCCGGGTCGCATTGATTGGAAACAAATACGGAACGAGGGCCGCTGTCACGGCCATCACGACTGCCCCGCCGGATCCGCGCGCTGCGCGTCCGGGAATCGGGGTCAGCCAACTCGCCTCCGTCTACACTGTGCGTTTTTTTCTGGATCGGGGCGTGTCCATGGATGACGAAAACGATAGCGCGGTGCTTGAAGCGCACGTCGGTACGCGCAGCCCCTGCTGGCGTCTCGGCAGCGACAGCAATGCGCTCGAGCTGGCGGCCGTCCGCGGCTTGACCAACGTCGCGGTGGCGCTGACCGGCGAGCAGGCCGCGCGAATCCGCGCGCTCACCGGCGTCACGTCGCACCTCGTGCTCGACCTCGCGCTGTTCGGCGACACGGTCAGTCTCCATCTGGTTGGCCGCAAGGTCGATACGTCCAACTGGGCCGGCACGGCGTCCGCCTATTCCGATACCGCGTCGGTTGCGAACGACCTCTCGCACGGGCTCGCGTTCGCCGAGCAGGTCGTGTCCGAAGTGAATTCGCTCGTCGTGATCCTCGACCGCAACGGCATGGTGCAGCGCTTCAATCGCCTGTGCGAGGAAGTGACGGGCAAGCGCGAGGTCGACGTGATCGGCCGCAGCGCGTTCGAGCTGTTCATGAGCCCCGAGCAGGGCGCGCAGTCGCGCAGCAACATCACCGGCTTTTTCGCGAGCAACCGTTCCTTCGCGGTCGAGCGCTACATCAACACGGTCAACGGGCCGCGCCTGTTCCAGTTCCGCAACAAGTTCGTGCAGAGCGGCAGCGGCGCCGACGAGCAGTACCTGATCTGCTCGGGCATCGACGTCACCGAGGAGCGCAACGCGCAGCAGCGGCTCACCGAACTCGCGAACACCGACATGCTGACCGGCCTGCCGAACCGCCACGCGATCAGCGAGCGCATCGGCGCGGCGCTGGCCGCGGACCGCGCCGACATGCGCGGCCAGGTCGGCATCCTGTTCCTCGATCTCGACAACTTCAAGCGCGTCAACGATCACTACGGGCACATCACCGGCGACCGCCTTCTGCAGGACGTGTCCAAGATCATCAGCGGCTGCCTGCCGTCCGGTGCGACGCTCGCGCGGCTCGGCGGCGACGAATTCCTGGTGCTGTTCGAGCACGGCACGCGGCCGCTGCTCGAAGCGACCGCGCAGATCATCCTCGAACGGCTGCGCACGCCGATCCACCTCGGGCTGATGGAGATCTACACGAGCTGCTCGATCGGCATCGCGATGTATCCGCAGCACGGCGATTCGCTCGAAACGCTGATCCGCAGCGCCGACACCGCGATGTACGTCGCGAAGGAAGAAGGCAAGCATACGTACCGCGTGTTCTCGCTGGAGATGAACCAGAAGGTCGCGAAATACATGTGGCTCGACACGAACCTGCGCAAGGCGCTCGAGGAGGAGCAGTTCGTGCTGCACTACCAGCCGGTCGTCGACCTCGCGAGCGGCGACGTGCGCAGCGTCGAGGCGCTGATCCGCTGGCAGTCGCCCGATCGCGGGCTCGTCGCGCCGATCGAGTTCATCCACTTCGCCGAGGAGTCGGGGCTGATCGCGCCGCTCGGACGCTGGGTGATGCGCACCGCGGCTGCGCAGGCCGCCGCATGGAAGGCGAAGGGGCTCGACGTGCGGATCGCGGTGAACGTGTCCGCGCGGCAACTGCAGGACATGAACATCGTCCATCAGTTCGCATCGATTCTCGCCAGCGCGGGGCTGAAGCCGAGCCTCGTCGACATCGAGCTCACCGAAAGCAGCTTCATCGAGGATGAGGAAACGGCGCACGAGCTGATGAAGGAATTCCGCCAGCTCGGCGCGAAGATTCACCTCGACGATTTCGGCACCGGCTATTCGTCGCTGTCGCAACTGTCGCGGCTGCCGCTCGATTCGATCAAGCTCGATCGCAGCTTCATCACGGGCATCGATCGCAATCCGCGCTCGCAGGCGCTGGTGCGCTCGGTCGTGTCGCTCGCGAAGGCGCTGAGTTTCGCGGTAGTCGCGGAAGGCGTCGAGACGCCCGGGGAGGCGGAGTTCCTGAAGCAGGTCGACGTCGACCACGCGCAGGGTTTCTACTTCGCGCGGCCGATGCCGGCCCAGGCGTTCGAGGGCTGGCTCGCGGAAACGAGAAAGCTCAGGCTGATCGCCTGAGCCTGCCCGCATGACGGAGCGCGCCGCCCGCGACGCGACGGCGCGCTCCATTCACGTCACACCGTGCGCAGCTTCGACACGCGCCGGTTCTGCAGCATCACCAGACGTTCCATGTACGCGAGATCCTTCGGCTCGATCGTGAACGCCGCGTGAACCCATTCCTCGGTGATGTCCATCAGCTCGGAACGCGTGATCTGGAACACGCGCTCGCGGGCGCGCAGCATCGCGCGGATGCCGTTCAGCTTCGGCTTCGTCACGTCGATGAAGGTGCGCGTCGCGAGATACGCGTCGCCCGCGTCGAACGTCTGGTCGACCAGCCCGCGATCCTCGTACCACTCGGCCGCATGCGCCTCGCCGGACGAGATCAGCGATTCCGCGAGCCCGCGGTCGGCCTTGCGCGCGACCAGCGAATAGCCGCCCATGCCCGGGAACAGGTTGAACGCGATCTCGGGGAAGCCGAGCTTCGCGCCCTTCTGCGCAAGCATGTAGTGGTGCGCGAGGGCGGCTTCGAAGCCGCCGCCCAGCGCGCTGCCCTCGACCATCGCGATCGAGATCGCACCGGTGCCGAAGCCCGTGTAGATCTCGTACACGCCATCGATGCACGAGCGGGCATAGGCCATCAACTGATCGCGGCGACCGCTGCGGATTGCGTCGACGAAGAAGCTCAGGTCGCCGCCGACGTTGAACAGCTCGGGCACGAGCGAACCCGTCACCCAGAAGTCGAACGGCAGGCCGGAGTCGCGTGCGACGCGCGCGAGATGGATGATGTCGGTGACGAGTTGCTGGTTGAAGCACGGCCGCGGCTCCGATCGCAGCATCATCCACATGATGTTGCGGCCTTCTTCGTAGAACGCGGTGAGTTGCGTGAGTTCACCTGCTTCGTAAAACGGACGGCACGCCGGATGAGATTGGAGTTGCATGGTATGTCCTCGTGAGATGTGGTTTTGCAAAGAGCACCGCGGCCGGCGCCGTGGACAACTGCCCCCGCACGGCGCCGGCCGCGAGGCACCGCCATTGTTGCGCGCACACAAAAGCCGAAATGCGGGGAAAAACGCACGACGGGGACGAGGAGGGGTATCGCGGTCGGTGTGAGGCGTGTGGACCAGGCGAGCGGCGGGATCGATGCGATCGATGCCGATCGCTTGGCGGGAGGACGTGGGGGAGTGGAGGCACGGAAGTGTGACGATGCGGCGACAACCGGCGCGCATGCCGTTCCGGAGACGTGTGGCGTGTCGGTCGTTTGCGCGATGAAAACGACGCCGCGCCGTCGATCACATCTCATGGAATGTGCGGACTGGTGCAGCGACCGTGCGTCGGTTAGTGTTGGAGGATCACGCCGCCGCTACCGCATGGCGTTGCCCCGATGCGTGAGCGACACGGACGCGAAGCACCTGTGCAAGATGATTGAATTGCGGCTGCGACGCGACAATGTCGAACGCACGATCGCGAACTCGAACTACGTGCGCACCACGCTGAAGATCGCGCTGACCTGCGCGAACGAACAGGCGCGCGCCAAGTGCGTCGGCGATTGTTGCTGACGCGCCGATGTCACGACACACACATACGGCCGTTCTCGCGCCCGAAACTTGAATGCGTCACAACGTGACATAAAATAAAAGCAGGCGTTCGCGCCATCCGGTCTCTACGCCGCAAACGAACCCGGCCGCGCGATACGCGCAGCGTGCCGGGCAGACCTTCTATCGAGCGAGAAGAACGGAGGATGGCCACAGACCTCGCCGCGATCGGCGGTTGCTATCGCCGCACGATCTCGCGACGATGACGAGGGAAACACGACGATGATGGTTACATTCCGATCCGCCGCCGCACCGGACATCGTGATGTTGCGCGATCTGGCCGAGTACCTGCTGGGCCTCGTCGGCAAGAGGCTCGACGTCCGCGGGGTGATTTCGACTGACGAATTGCCGGGCGCGATCGCGCGGCTCGACCAGGCGATCAGGGATGACATGGCGCGGGAAAGCGCGCACGAGCGTTCAACGCAGGCGCTGCGCACCGAACTGTCGCCGCATGCGGGCGGGCTCGCGCAACGCGCGTGGCCGCTGCTGGACATGATGCGTGCGGCCCACCAACAGGGCCGTCACGTGATGTGGGGTGTGTAGGCGCGCGACGCACGCCGGCTGCCCGGGAACCGGACCTCCGCTGCAAGGCCGACGGCCTGGCGTCGCAAGACGCCATTCCGTCGGCCGATTTTTTTTGCGCGGGGCGCTTTCCGCTTACGAATGGTGATGCGTATGCGAGCGTGCCGAGCGCCGCGACGGGCGGTGCAAGAGCCGGTCGCGTATGCGCTCGCGGCTGCGCTGTTCCGCGAAGAACAGCACCGCGAACATGAGGACCGCGAGCAGCAGGATGGTCGCGACGATACCGTTTTCCATGTCGCCTCCGGCAGGTTGGGAGCGGGGGATGCCATCGGCTGACGTTAGCCGGCCGGCATGGGCATCAAGAGTCCGGCGAGCTTCGTATCGATGAAGCGATTGGCCGGTGCAATCGCGACCCGGCGCGCGTCCGCGTCGTTGCTGAACACGTGGTGCGTGGGATCGAGCAGATGCGCGTCGTTTCGGACGCGGGCATCGCGCCGGCACATGACGGCGAGCGGTGGGTACTTCACGCCGAGGGCGAAGCCTTCGCCGGCCACCGGCTCGACCCGCATGTCCGCGCGGCTCTCATCTTGATGGTAGGTCACGGAACGCGACGACTCCATCCCGATTCCCTTCACGGGCGCCCGCCGTTCCGACCCCGCGCCGCAAACCCGCCCGTGCCCGCCACGTCCGCGACATACGAACGAGTGCCGGGACGCGTTCACGTCAGCATCGGCATCGCTTCGATCAGTGCAATCCCAAGCAGCGCGCCGATCGCGGCGCCGACGAGTTTCGGATGCCACCGTTCGAGATGCAGCGCGGTGAGCAGCGCTCCGATCAGGATCACGCCCAGCAGCGCGAAAGCGATCACGAGATAACCGATTTCGAAATCGTTGTTGATCAGCATGATGTCTCCTTCCCCATGTAGGCGTGTCGAACGCACCGGATCGTCATTCGTTTCGGCGACGTCGCACGCACGCTTTCACTGCCTGAATTATATATCACAAAGTGATATAAAAAGCGGTCCCACTCGGCGCAGGTCGTGAAAGCGCGACCACGCCCTGCATCCCGCTTGCGGCACTTCCCGGCCCGCATGTTGCGTCGCGGCGCGCGCGGCCGCGCCGCGGCTTGACGCTCGCGGGCACGTCACCCACACTGAATTGAACGACAGGGCGCGGCGCGCGGATGCGTGCCCGTCGCGTCCCGACATGAACACGAACGCGCGGAGAGCTTCGACGTGGTGCGTTTTCCGTTCCGATCGACCGGCCGCCTGCCGGGCGCCGCCGCCGCGTTCGCGGTGGCCGTCGCCGCCGTCGCGCTCGCGCGTCCCGCGTTGGCCGATTCGGGTGACGAAGCGCCCGTCACGCTCGTCAGCGATGTCCACGTATTCGTGATCCAGCGCGACGGCTCGCTCGACGAGGAAGACGATTCGACACTGCGCGCGAACGATGCGAACGGGATCGACGCGATCGCGCAGCGCTACGTCTGGTTCGACAAGAACCTGGAGAAGGTCGACCTGGTCGCGGCCGAAACGATCGATCGCGGCGGCGTCGCGCATCCGGTCGGGCCCGACGGCATCCGCGACGTCCAGGAGCCGCGTTCGGCCGGTGCGCCGACCTTCCAGGACGGCCTGCTGCGCACCGTCGTGTTTCCCGGCGTCGAGGCCGGGTCGAGCACGCGCATCGCGTTCCGCAAGGCGCGTACGAAGCCCGTCAACGCCGGTTACTTCGGCTACTACGTCGAACCGTCGCGCGAGCCGGTGGAGAACCAGCGGCTGATCTTCGACGTGCCGGCGGACATGCCGCTGCATGCGGACGCACGCGGCTACGTCGCGCTGCCGCCGGTCACGGCGAACGGCCGCACGCGCTACGAGTTCGCATACCGGCACGGCCCATACGACCGCATCGAGAGCGGCTCGGTCGGCTACCCGACCTACGGCGACCGGCTCGTGGTGTCCACGCTGCCCGACTATGCGGCGTTCGCCGCGCGCTACCGCAACGCGGCCGTCGACGCTGGCGCGAACGATCCGGCCGTCGTGCAACTGGCGCGCGCGCTCACCGCCGACGTCGCCGATCCGCACGACAAGGCGCGCCGCCTGTACGACTGGGTGCAGGCGAACGTGCGTTACGTCGCGATTTTTCTCGGCGAGACGGCCGCCGCGCCGCATCGCGTGACGGACATCCTGCGCAACCGCTACGGCGACTGCAAGGACCACGTCGCGCTGTTCGGCGCGTTGCTCGCGGCAGTCGGCATCCGCAGCGAACCGGTGCTGATCAACCTCGGCTCCGTGTACACGCTGCCCTCCGTGCCCGGCTACGGCGCGGGCGCGATCAATCACGCGATCACGTGGCTGCCCGGCCTCGGCCTCTACGCGGACACCACGACGAGCGGCATCGCGTTCGGCTATCTGCCGCCGATCGTGATGGACCGGCCGGCGCTGCTCGTCGACACCGGCGTGCTGTCGCGCACGCCGGCCACGCAGCCGAAGCGCCGCACCGCGCGCGTGGAGATCGATGCGGCGCAGCCGGGCGCCGCGCGGTTTCACGCGCTCGTCGAGGACGACGGCTGGACCGCGGAGCTCGAACGCACGCTGTTTCGCCGCGCGCCGCCCGAGCGCGTGCGGCAGCTCGCGAACGAACGGCTGCGGCAAAGCGGCTTGCGGGGCCGCGCACGGATCTCGACCGGCGATCGCCGCGCGACGGACGGGGCGTTCGACGCGACGTACGACGGCACGCTCGATCACGTCGTGTGGCCGGACGGCACGACCGCCGTGCCCGCGCTGTCGAGCATCACGGGTGGCATCGCGACGCAGGTCGAGGGGTGGCTGGCCGAACCGGTGCGCACGCAGCCGTGGGTGTGTCTCGGCGGCACGTTCGTCGAGACCGGCGAGATCGCGCTGCCGGCCGGCGTCGCGGTGACGGACCTGCCGACCGATACGGCCGTGCACGACCGCTTCGTCGACTTCACGTCGCATTACGTGTTCGATGTGGCCGCGCACGTCGTGCAGGTTACGCGCCGGCTGACGGCGACATTCGGCCGGCAGGTCTGCACGCCCGACGAATTCACGGCGCTGCGCGTATCGCTCGAACGTATCGAGCGCGACACGCAGGCGCAGATCGTCGTGCGGGCAAGGCAACGTTGAACGCCGGGCGCGGCGCATGCGGCGCTCGGCACGATCGGACGCGCGGCCGGACTCGGCCGACGCGCGGGAGACGGACATGACGAAGCGGGAAGACGAGATCGCCGACCTGTCGAAGGAACTGCTGGGCCGGATCGTGCAGGGCGCGATGATGAGCGGCGCGCCGGTGGATGCGCAACAGTGCGCGGCGCTGGCCGTGCGCTGCGCGACGGCGCTGGTCGATCGGCTGGAAGCACGCAGCGGCTGAGCGGAGTCGTCGCAGGCGAAGACGGCGCGAGCGAAGCCGGGGCGACTCGACAGGCGTTCGCCCGCGGCCGCGTTGCACGTGACGCGTTACACGTCGGCGTGCGTGTCGCCTTCCGCGCGCACCGCGCCCGGCGGCCGCCCGACCACGCGCTTGAACGCGCGGCTGAACGCGGCGAGCGACCCGTAGCCGAGCCGGTACGCCACGGCCTCGATCGTCTCGCGGTCGCGTGCGATCCATTGCGCGGCGAGCCGCATCCGCAGCTCGGTCAGGTAGCGCACGGGTGTCATCCCCGTGGCCGCGAGAAAGCGCTCCGCGAACACCGAGCGTGACACGCCCGCTTCGGCGGCCAGTTCCGACACGCTCCAGTTGCGCCCCGGATCGCGATGCAGCGCGACGATCGCGCGGCCGAGCTTCGGTTCGCGCAGCGCCTGCACCCAGCCCGTCGCGTCACCGCATCCGCACTCGACCCAGCCGCGCACGATGAACGCGGCGACCACGTCCGCGAGCCGCGCGAGGATGCCCGCGAAGCCCGCGCGTTCGGCGCACGATTCGCGCTCCATCGCGTCGAGCATCGGGCGGATTTCCGGGTAGCGCGCGAGCAGCGTGCCGACGTGCATGAACTCCGGCATCGTCCCGACGAGCGGCTGCATGCCGCCGAGATCGAGCTCCATGCACGCGCTGAAGATCAGCGCGTCGCCGGCGGCCGGCTCCGCCGGGGCGCACGACGTCGCGGCCACCGACGCGACCGTGTCGCAGATCTTCGCGACCTCGAACCCGCCGATCTCGCGGCACGGCGCATCCGGATCGGACACCAGCGCATGCGTGCCGCCGTGCGGCAGCAGGATCGCGTCGCCGGCCTCGAGCCGCATCATCGTGCCGGCCGCGTCGCGCAGCAGCACGGGCCCGCGCCCGACGAAATGGAACTGCGCGCGGCCCGGCGCATGGCCGAAGCTCAGCCCGAACGGCCGCGGCACCTGGATCCGGCGGTACTGCACGCCGCTCAGGCGCATGCCGAGCAGCAACTCGCTGACGAGGTCGTGTACGTCGGGCACGGGGGGAAGCAGAGGCTCTGCCATTTCGAGATTCGGACGATCGATCAACAAGAACGGATTGTATGTCATAGACCGTCCTGCCGTGGTTCCCTACGATAGGCCGTCATCAGTATTTTCCCTATCTCACTCGGAACGACGCATGAATCCCGGAATCTCTTCTGCCGCCGCCCCGGCGGCTCCCCGCGCCCCGGCCTGGGGTGCCGTCTTCGCGATGACGCTCGGCGTGTTCGGCCTCGTCACCGCCGAATTCCTGCCCGCGAGCCTGCTCACGCCGATGGCCGACAGCCTCGGCGTGACCGAAGGCGTGGCCGGCCAGGCCGTCACGGCCACCGCGACAGTGGCGCTCGTCACGAGCCTGCTGATCTCCGCGCTGACGCGCACGATCGACCGCCGGCGCGTGCTGCTCGCGTTCTCCGTGCTGCTCGTCGCCTCGAATCTCGCGGTTGCGTTCGCGCCCAATCTGACGACGCTGCTGATCGGCCGCGTCGTGCTCGGCGTCGCGCTCGGCGGCTTCTGGACGATGGCGACGGCCACCGCGATGCGGCTCGTGCCGACCGCGATGGTGCCGCGCGCGCTGTCGATCATCTTCAGCGGCGTGGCGGTCGCGACGATCGCATCGGCGCCGATGGGCAGCTACTTCGGGCACCTGATCGGCTGGCGCAACGTGTTCCTGATCGCGGCCGGGCTCGGCGGCGTCGCGTTCGTGTCGCAGGTGATGACGCTGCCGTCGATGCCGCCGAGCGGCACGACGCGGCTGCGCACGCTCGTCGACGTGCTGCGCCGGCCGACCGTCGGCCTCGGGATGTTCGCGACGATCCTCGTGTTCACCGGGCATTTCGCGTTCTTCACGTATCTGCGGCCGTTCCTCGAGCAGGTGGCCGGCGTCGGCGTGAACGGGCTGTCGGCGATCCTGCTCGGCTACGGGATCGCGAACTTCGTCGGCACGTCGCTCGCGGGCCGCGTGCTCGAACACCGGCTGCGGCCGATGCTGATCGGGATGCCGGCGCTGATGGTCGTGCTCGGCATCGCGCTCGTCGCGCTCGGCCGCGCGCCGATGATCGACGCGGTGCTCGTCGCGTTGTGGGGGATGGCGTTCGGCGGCGTGCCGGTCGCCTGGTCGACGTGGGTCACGCGCACCGTGCCCGATGAAGCCGAGAGCGCGGGCGGCCTGATCGTCGCGGCGATCCAGCTCGCGATCGCGACGGGCGCGGCGGCCGGCGGCGTCGTGTTCGACGCGAACGGCGCGGGCGGCGTGTTCCTGGGCGCGGCCGCGGTGCTGGCCGTCGCGGTCGCGACGATCGTGACTGGCGTGCCGAAGCGGGTTGGCGTCGCGCGGGCGCTGGCCGAGTGACGGATCGCAGCGGGCCGGCGCGCGCGATCGCGCATCGGCCCGCTGTTAGTTATGATGCGCGCCGCCGCAATGGCGGCGCGACACCTGAAGCGTGGGGCGGCGATTGCATCGGATGTGAACGTCCGATGTCCGCCGCGGGCAGCGCCTAGCCGCCTTGCTTCACCACCGCCGCAAGCGCCTTCATCGCCTCCAGGTAAGGGTAGGGCCCGTGACTGATGCGCGCGACGCCGTATTCCGCGAGTTCGGCGAGCGTCGGCGTGTCGGCCACGCGCATGATGTTCACTGGCAACGGCGACGCGGCCGTCAGCGCGCGAATCAGCGCCGGCGAGCGCAGGCCCGGCACGAACAGGCCGTCGGCGCCCGCCGCCGCGTACGCGCGTGCGCGGGTCAGCACGTCGTCCAGAAGCCGTTCGTCATGCGTGTCGGCCGCGGCCTTGAAGAACACGTCGGTGCGCGCGTTGATGAAGTAGCCGATGCCCGCGCGATCGGCCGCCTGCCGGGCTGCCGCAAGACGCGCGGCCGCGTCGTCGACGGTACGCAGTTCGCCCGTCGCCGGAAAGCTGTCTTCCAGATTGCAGCCGATCGCGCCGGCCTCGATGCTGCGCGCGATCGTGTCGGCCACGTCCTCCAGCCGCTCGCCGTACCCGCTTTCGAGATCGACGGTGACGGGCAGGTCGGTCGCTTGCGCGATCCGCGCGAGCACTTCCATCACGAGCGCTTTCGGCATCTGCTCGCCGTCGGCGAACCCGTTGGCGACCGCGACCGACCAGCTGCCCGTCGCCAGCGCGACGCCACCCGCCTCGGCCACCGTGCGTGCGCTGCCCGCGTCCCACACGTTGAACAGCGCGAGCGGCTCGCCCGCGCGATGAAGCGAACGGAAATACGCGGCTTTTTCCTTGTTATTGCGACTCATGCTCGTCCCTCCGGTTGAAATGCCGATCGGTGATCGTATCGAACGATACGTCGATGGTGTCGAGCGCCGCGAGGAAATCGCGCGCGTCGAACAGTTCGCCGAGGCTGCGTACGCCGCCCGACGTCAGTGTACGGCCGCTCAGCAGGCGAACCGTCGCCTCGACGATGATCGGCGCGCTGACCGCATAGATGTCGCGTCCCGACGCGCTCGCGCGATGCGTGATGCCGTTCTGCACGACGACAGCGTCCATCACGAATTGCTGCGCCGAGCGGCCGAGCGCGTCGATCGGTTGCGGCGGCGGCGTGCCGGCATCGCGGATATCGCGCAGCGCGAGTGTCGCGAGCCAGGACTCGATCGTATCGATGCGCAGATGACGCGCGAGCGTCATCACTTCCGAGAACGGCAGCAATGTCACGTCGACGTCGCCGAGCGGTGACGGAAACGGCCAGCGGCGCTCGCGTGCCGTCGTCGGCACCGCGGTCGGCTTGCCGTCCTTCTGCATCAGCCGGGTCGCGTGATTGCGCTCGCCGGTCACGCGCGTGCCGCGCGTCGGATGCCAGCTGTCGAGGCCGGTCGCGACGTCGACGCGCTCGATCGGCCGCTGCGGGTCGACCACGGCCGTCACGAGCAGGTCGGCCAGACCGCCGTAGAACGCGGCGGCCGGCACCAGCGTCACGCCGACGGCGCGTGCGCGGGCGTCGCGCTGGTCGGTCAGAGTCTGGATGGACGGCTGCTCGGCCGTCAGATCGAGATACGGGATACCGGCGCGCAACGCCGCGTCGGCGAGCGGCAGCGCGGTATCGAGGTAGGGGCCCGCGCAGTTGATCACCGCGTGCGCGCCGCGCAAGGCGGCGTCGAGCGCGGCCGGATCGTCGACCGACGCGACGCGCCACGGCGCCACGTCGGTGCCGCCTTGCGCGAGCCGCGCGGCATCGCGCCCGATGCGCATCACGCCGAGGCCGCGCCGTTCCAGTTCGGCGACGACAAACCGCCCGGTGTGACCGGTGGCGCCATACACTGCAACCGTCATTCGACCGTCCATGATTCACTCCGATACAGACCGGTTTGTTTTATAGTACAGACCTGTAGCGTCGTCAACCCCGCGATGCTATCATCGGATGCACTTTTGCGGGACAGGCGGCCCTCGGCGGCCGGGCTTGGATGAAACAGGAAACACACACGAAGGGGAGCGCGCCCGATACGCGCGAGCGCATTCTGCAAACGGCGAGCGCGCTGTTCTATCGGGAAGGGACGCGGGCGGTCGGCGTGGATTTGATCGTCGCGCAGGCGGGCGTCGCGAAGACGAGCCTGTATCGGCACTTCGCGACGAAGGACGACCTGATCGAGGCGTTTCTGCTGCGCGAGGATGCGGATTTCTGGGCGCACTGGGACGCGGTGGCCGCGCGGTACCGGCGCACGCCGCGCGAGGAGCTGGACGCGCAGCTGCAGTGGATCGGCGAGCGCATCGAGCGGCCCGGTTATCGCGGCTGTCCGCAGATCAACATCGCCGCGGAGTATGCGGACGCCAATCATCCGGCCCGCAAGGTCGCCGTCGCGCACAAGCAGGAATTGCGGCGCCGGCTGACGGAACTGGCGAGCGCGATAGGGATCGACGAACCGCAGACTTACGCGCTGCGGCTCGCGACCGTCATCGACGGCGCGCTCAGCAGCGGGCACGCGCTGCACGCGCACGGCCCCGTGCGCTTCCTGCAGGAGTTCGCGCAACTGCTGATGCCGGCGAAGGGCAGGAAATGAAGCGCCGGCGGTGCCCTGCCGCGCACGGCTTCAGCCGCGCGTAGCCGGGTCTTCCGACAGCAGGCGCAACTGATCGCGCAACACATCGACTTCTCCGGCCGCGAACGGCTGTTCGATCTCGGCGTGCGCCTGCTGCCACAGCGGAAACGCGTCGGTCAGCAGACGATGGCCGGCCGGCGTGAGTTCGAGCAGGCGGCTGCGCTTGTCGTCCGGATCCTGCACGATCGTGACCAGCCCGCGCCGCTCGAGTGGTTTCAACGCGGCGGTCAGCGTGGTGCGATCCATCGCGAGCAGCGACGCGACCGATTTCATCGCGGCCGGTTTCGGCCGGTTCAGCGACATCAATAGAGAAAACTGGCCGTTGGTGAGATCCAGCGGACGCAGCACATCGTCGAAGATGCGCGCGAGATTGCGCGCCGCGCGCTGCATGTGCAGGCACAGGCAGCAATCGCGCACCATCAGCGTCGTTTCGAAAGGAAGCGTTTCATTGCGTGCCATGTTGCAATTGTGTTGATATCAACCTATCGTGTCAAGGGCGAGGAGCGGCAGCCCGCCGTTCCCGCCATCGGACGGAGGAAGCATGAGTGCGCAACAGCAGTTGTATCTCGCGGTTTTCCTCGGCAGCAAGGAGAGCCCGGCCATGAAGGCGTGGATGGCGCTACCGGAGGAGGAGCGGCGCACGCGGGAGAATGAAGGGATCGCCGCTTGGCATGCGTGGGTCGACCGGCATCGCGACGCGATCGTCGAGCTCGGCGGGCCGCTCGGCAAGACCAAGTCCATCGGCAAGGGCGGCATCACGGACACCGCCAATGCGCTGAGCGGCTTTACCGTCGTGCGCGCCGCATCGCACGATGCTGCTGCCGCGCTGTTCGAAGGCCATCCGCATTTCACGCTGTTTCCCGGCGACACGATCGAGGTGATGCCGGTGCTCGCGGTGCCCGGTATGTAAACGATGAACGCATGAACCATGCGCCGCAGCCTGCATGGAGACCAATTCCCGACAACCTGGATGGAGACACTGCAATGAAGCTTTACGGATTTGCCGGCACCCGCACGCAACGCGCGCTGTGGGGGCTGAAGGAACTGGACGCGGATTTCGAATTCGTGTCGGTCAACCTGCTCGCGGGCGAGCACAAGCGGCCCGAATTCCTGCACCTCAATCCGGCCGGGAAGGTGCCCGTGCTGGTGGACGGCGACCTCGTGATTCCCGAGTCGGCCGCGATCGTGCTGTATCTCGCGGACAAGTATCCGGAGAAGCAATTGCTGCCGGTCGATCTTGCGCGGCGTGCCGAGGCCTATCGGTGGATCATGTTCGCGGTGACGGAACTCGAGCAGCCGCTGTGGCGCATCACGCGGCATACGTTCATCTATCCGCCCGAGAAGCGCTCGCCGGCCGATATCGAACTGGCGCGCGAGGATTTCAACGCGATGGCCGTGATTCTCGACAAGCATCTCGAAGGGCGTGAATTCATCGTCGGCGATACGCTGACGGTGGCCGATTGCGTGACGGCGTATCTGATCGACTGGGCGAGCGAATGCAACCTGATCGAACCGTTCCCGCAACTGCGCGCGTATCTGGAACGGTTGTATGCGCGGCCGAAGGCGCCGCAGCGGATTGCGGAGGCGCGCAAGGCGGCGTGAGCGGGTGGTTGATCCGGCTTGACCGCGGGTCAACCACGAACATTGTTGCGAACTGTTGCCATTCGCTGGACGAGAACGTGGCCATCCTTTATCCCTCAGCTTCCACAAAAAAATCCGTGGCTGAGAGAAAAACATGGCTCGACAACGAAGTGCGCACGGTGCGCTCGCGCAATGGATAACCGGCCGTCAGTCGTATTTCCTGGAGGTGCCGGGGGCGCCTCGGGCGCAGGATCTGTCGATTATGTCGTTCGCGCTCGACGAGCGGCTCGGCGAGCCCTATCGAATCGACCTGACGCTGACCAGCCCGGCTCCGCTCGCGCGTCCGGACTATCTCAATCGCCCGGCGATCTTCACGATCGAGCCGGCAGGAGCGGCCGGCGCCGCCGATGCGCTGCGTACCTTCGCCGGCTGCATCACCGCATTCGGCCAGATTCGCAAGACCCACGATTTCGTGTCGTATCGCATCGTTGTCGAGCCGTTCGTCGCTCGCCTGCGTCTCGTCGAAACATCACGCATCTACCAGCAGCAGTCCGTGCCCGAGATCATCGAATCGATCCTGAGGCGGCACGAATTCCGCTCCCATCAGTTCTCGTTCAAGCTGCGGCGCGCCTATCCGCGTCTCGCGTTCCGCATGCAGTACCGGATGTCCGACTGGGACTACATCAGGTTGCTGATGGAACAGACGGCCTTGTTCTGCTTTTTCCGTGCCGGGCAGCATGGCGACGAACTGCATTTCGGCGACGACGTCGATGCCTACACATATCGTCCGGATGTCGTGATTCCGTATCGCGAGGCAAGCGGACTCGAAACCGGTCACGAAGCCGTGCTGTCGCTCGAGTCGCTGAGCGAAACAATTCCGCAGTCGGTGAAGGTTGCCGATTACAACCCGGACAAGGCCTACGACCGCTTCAATGCCGAAGTGAATATCGTTCGCGACGATCCGACGACGTGGGGCCGGCATTACGTCTTCGGCACGCATCATCTGGACGGCAACGAAGCCCGGCACGAAGCGCAGTTGCGTCACGAAGCCGCGGTTGCGTGGCAGGTCGTGTATTCCGGCACGAGTTCGGTGGTGGATTTCGCCCCGGGGCTCGTCGCGAAGCTCGACGAGAAGCCGGCCGATGCGCCGCACGGGATCGTCATCATTGCCGTGCGTCACGAAGGCGGTCGGGATGCGTCGTACATCAACACGTTCGACGCGATTCCCAGTGGCCGGCCGTTCCGCCTGAAGCTCGACGAACGGCGCTGGCCGGCAATCGCCGGCACGCTGTCGGCGCGCGTTACGGCGCCGGATGCTTCGCCCTATGCGCATCTGACGAGCGCTGGCCTCTACACCGTACGATTCGATTTCGACTTCGACGACTGGGCGGCAGGTGGTGAATCCGTGCCGCTCAGGCTGGCCAAACCATTCGCTGGGGACAACCAGACAGGCTTCCATTTCCCGCTGCTCGTCGATACGGAGGTGGCGGTTGCGTTCGTGGGTGGCGATCCGAATCGGCCTTATATCGCGCACGCACATCATCACAGTCAGGCGGCCGACCTGGTGACGAGCCGGGACGAATTCAATACGCGCAACGTGATCCGCACGCGGGCCAACAACAAGCTTCGTTTCGAGGATCGGAAAGGACGCGAAGGCATCAAGCTGTCGACGGACTACGGCGGCAAGACTCAGGTCAATCTCGGCTATCTCGTCGACAGCCGGAAAGCGACGCGCGGTGAAGGGTTCGAGGTCAGGACCGACGAGCGCGGGGTACTGCGTGCGGGCAAGGGGCTGTTCCTGACGGCCGATGTCCAGTCGAACGCGGGCGGACAGGCTTTCGACATGACGGCGGCCCGCCAGCAGCTCGACGCGGCCCGGTCCCGCATGCGCAGCCTGGCAGAAGCGGTCGAGAAGGCTCGGGCAACGGTGGCCGCATGCGACGCACAGCAGGCGTTGCTCGAATCGCAGATCAAGGATCTCGAAGCGGCTGTGGTGCTCGCGTCTGCGCCACACGGCGTGGCGATCACCAGTGGCGAGCATATGCAACTGGCGGCCGGCGGACATCTGTTCACGACGACGGGCGGCAATGCGGATGCGGCGATCGGCGGCAATTTCACGGTCGCGGCCGGCAATGCGGTATCGATGTATGCGAATGCGCAGGGGATGAAGCTGTACGCGGGCGCCGGCAAGGTCGACGTGCAGGCGCAGGCAGACGCGCTCGAACTCACGGCGCTGAAGGGCGTGACGATCGCGAGCACGTCGGATGCGGTGACGCTGAATGCACAGAAGGCGCTGACGTTGATGTGCGGCGGTGCCTATATCAAGCTCGAAGGCGGAATCGTCGAGATCGGCAGTGCGGGCGAGATCCGGGTGAAAGGGCCATTGAGCGTCGGGCCATCCGCGACCCTGAGGCAGGCGTTGCCGCTGATGCCTGAGCAGGAACAAACCGGCATGCAACTCTGGCATGCGTACCCGAATGGCGAGCCGGTGAGGAACGCACCGTATCGCGTGACGTTTTCGGATGGTTCGTGGCGCGAGGGCCGGCTCGATGCCAACGGCAGGGCTACGGTCGCGAATGTGCCGCGTGACGGCGGCGCGGTCGAGTATCTCGAAGAAGACCACGATATTCAGGATAAGGCGCGCAAATGGGTCGACCCGAAAGGGACGGCGCTATTTGCGGCGGTCGGTCGCGAAGCCGGCCAGGCGGTGCCTAGTCTCGTCGGGGCCGTGATGGCGGCGGTGGTGCCGGAAAGCGACGCAGTCAGGCAAGGACTGGATGCGGCTGCCTCCATCGGGGCGGCAACATCCGGCGTCGCGAAAGGCGATGGCGCCGTGCTTGCTCGAGCCGCACTCGAACCGGTCGGGCAGCCGGTTGCGAATGCCGCTGCCAATCGTGCGACAGCCTCGGTATCGGATGTCACGCCTGCGCTCGTCAAAACCACCGTGTCGCGTTGATTCACGCTCCGCGTTTTTTCCCGTTCTAGACAGATAACAACCATGACCGGAACCGCCGCACCTTCTACCCCACAGCGCCAGATTCCTAAGGCACTTCTTCAGAATGCCGAAGCACGGCGCGTCATCGTCGGTCCGGTTCCCGCGCCCGGGACGTCTCCAACGCTGATCTCGGCCGACGCCGAATCGGTCGGCAATCACGGCCTCGAAATCTTCGTGCAGTGTCTGTACATGGTGCCGTTCGTCGGCAATGCGATGTCGCTGTACGACGTCGGCGTCGATATCTACCGGATCTGCAGCGAGCCGCGCGGCACCACGAAGGTGCTCAATTGGGGGATCCTCGCGATCGATGCGATCGGCGTCGTGCCAGCGGCGGGCAACGCGACGCGGCCGGCGCGCGCGGTCGTCAAGGAGGTGTTGCTCGCGTTCGCGAAGGGCGCGGGCGCGGCGATGCTGGTCGATCTATTCTGGGCGACGGCCGGTGGCGACGTGCTTGCGTTCATGGCCGAACTCGACGTGTCCCTCGCGCAATGGAAGACCGACATCGTCGCAGGCGTGCGCGAAGCCGCGCGCACGGTGCGCCGCTTCGTGCTCGATCCCGTTTCCGTGGCCGAGCAGATGGGACGGGTCAAGAAGAACACGGGCTTCCTGTCGTGGGTGCCGTCGACGGAGGAGATCGCGCTCGTCGGCATTGATCAGTTGCTCAAGGTGTCGGGGCAGCGCGACGCGATCGTCGCGTGGCTGGACGCGTTCGATCGCGACACGGGGCCGATGCTCGACCGGGCGTTCGGCAGCGTGGAGGAAGCCGGCAGTCTGCTGTTCATGGCCGGGCAGATCATCGCGGAGATCAAGGCCCGCAAGGCACGCAGGATCCCGTCGCATGTGGCGCAGGCCGCGCCGGGCACGATGCGCGAGCCGCACAGGAAGCCAGGCGAGCACCGTGATTCGACGCAGAAAGGCGCGGCGCCGAGCCCGCTGCCGGCGAAGAACGGATGCGGGTGCCCGAAAACGACGACTCCGAAGCCCGTCAATTACGCGATGGGCGACGAGAACCTCGAGCAGACCGACTTCGTGCTGGACGGCGTCGTGCCGATCATGTGGACGCGACGCTACCGGTCGAGCCTCGCGGCCTACGACGGGAGCGCGCTGGGCGCGCGCTGGAGTAGCGCGTATCACCTGTCGCTGGAGGAACGGGATGGAAGGTTGACGTTCTTCGATCCCGATAGCCGGGCGGTGCCGTTGCCGCCAGTCGGTATGGGGGAATCGGTGGAGGTGCCGGCCGAACAGTTCACGGTGACGCGGCTGGATGGGCGCCGCATTCGACTGAGCTATCCCGACGGCAGTCGAGAGGATTACGAACTGCATGGCTTCATTGCATCGGCTCGCTACCGCCTCATCTCCCGCACGAACCGCGACGGCCTCGGCCTGAGCTTCACCTACAACGCAGCCGGTGAACTCACGACGATCAGCGATGGCGTGGCCAACGCGATTCGCATCGACTACGTCGACGGCCGCGTGTCGGCGATCTACCGCGCGGGCGTCCCTGGCCTCGCGAACGAAGCACTCGCGCACTACACGTACAGCGCCGAAGGCGACCTGATCGGCCACGTCGACATGCTCGGCTTCCGGCGCACGTATGCGTACGAGCAGCACCTGCTCACGCGCTATACGGAATTCAACGGCAATCCCGCGAATCTGACGTGGGACTGGCCGGGGCGACGCGAAGGCGTGCCGGCGCCGGCCGATGCGCGCTGTGTGCGCACCTGGTACGGCAGCGAAGGGCAGCACGTCCAGGACGACACGCGCTTCGAGTACCACCGTGAACACTGGTACACCAAGGTCACCGATGCGGACGGTCATGCCACCACCCACCGCTACGACTTCCACAACCGGATCGTGCTGGTCGAACACCCGGATGGTTCGACCGAGTCCTATGAATGGGACGAACTGAACCGTCTCATCGGCACCAAGAACGCGCTGGGTCACACGCAAACTTTCGCTTACGACGCGCAGGGGCGCCTCACTGCCGAAACCGATGCGCTCGGCAATACGACGCGCACTGAATACGATGCTGCCGGTCTGCCCGTCACGGTAACGACCGCGGACGGCCGCGTCACCCAAACCGAATACGATCCGCTCGGCCGCCCGGTCTCGGTGACGGATGCGTCAGGTCGTACGACCCGCTACGCATGGGGCGTCCAAAGTGAGCTGCTGTCGTTGACCGACCCGAAGGGCGGCGTGAAGCGCTTTCGTTACGACCACGGAGGACGGCTGGCGGAGGCGACCGACTGCTCCGGCCACACGACGTACTACGGATACGACGAGCGCGGTCATCTGTCGCGGATCACCGATGCAGCGGGGCACATTACGCTGTACAGCTGCGATGCGCGCGGACAGGTCACTGGCGTCACGCATCCGGATGGCACCGAAGAGCGCTTCACGTGGGACGGCGAAGGCAACCTGCGCACGTACCGCGACGGCGCGCGCCAGATCACCGAATACATGTTCAACGCGCGCAGGCAGCCGATCTGGCGCAAGGACGCCGCAGGCCGGGAACTGGCGTACGGATACGACCGACAATGGCGGCTGGACACGCTGACCAACGAGAACCGCGACCAGATGCGGTTCAGCTACGACCAGTTGGGGCGCCTCGCCGAGCAGACGGACTTCGATGGCGGCACGACCCGCTACCGGTGGGACGACACGGGGCAACTGATCGGCTCGCAGACCGGTGATATCGACACGAGCTACGCGCGCGATCCGCTCGGCCGCCTGACGCGGCGGGAGCTGAAGGGCGCCAGCGGTCGCGCTCAGGTGATCGAGCGTTTCTATTACGACGCTCGTGGTCGGCTGACAACCGCGCAGGGTTACGGCAGTCGCGTGACCCTGCACTATGACGACGCCGACAACCTGATCGCGGAAGAACAGACGATCTACCCGGATACCGACAGTGCCTATACGACCGTGACCCGGCATGAATATGACGTGCTCGGCAACCGGATCCGCACGCAACTGCCGAATACGCGGACGATCGACTGGCTGCGCTACGGCTCGGGTCATCTGCATGGCGTACTGCTGGACGGCCAGCCCCTGGTGGATTTCGAGCGTGACGCGTTGCATCGCGAGACCCACCGTCAATATCGGCATTTCGAGCAGCGGCGCGAATACGATCCGCTGGGCCGGCTGAAACGGATGATCGTGCGTCACGACGTACAAAGGACGTTACCGAAAGACTGGATCGTCGGGCGCGAGTTGCGCTACGACGCGGCGGGCCAGTTGACGCGCATCGACGACCGCACGCGCGGCGTCACGGATTACACATACGATCCGACCGGGCGTTTGCTGAAGGCGACGACGCTGGATTTGAAGGAGGTGTTTGCGTTCGATCCGGCGGGCAATCCGGTGGATCCGGAGAATATCCTGCCGCGCCCGAGCGAGGAAACGATCGAGTCTGTCACGGCGCGGATGCAGCGGCAGATGGCGCAGGATCGCGCGTGGTGGGACGCCCATCCGGGCGAACGATTGCCCGACGAGCAACTCGCGAAGCGCTTGGGGATCGCTGAGGAGTTCAATGCGCTGACCAGTTGGTACGACGCGCTGCCGAAGTGCGTCGGCAATGTGCTGAAGGAACTGAACCGCACACGCTACGATCACGATGCGCAGGGCAACCTGGTGCGCAAGACTGAACCGGGTGGGGTGACGTGGCTGTACGAGTACGATGCGGCGAACCGGCTCAAACGGGCCGATCGTTACCCGAAGCCGCCGGTGGCGGATGAGGTTGACCGGATCGAGCGGACGCAAAGCGGCGTGACGTCGATACCGGGTACGGTGCGCCCGGAGTTACGCGTGAGCTTCACCTATGACGCGTTCGGCCGTCGCCGGTTGAAGGAAGTGGCGAGCAAGAGCGGTAGCGTCGATCGAACGGTGTTCACGTGGGACGGCGACGTGCTGTTGATGGAGGAGCGATTCCACGTCCCGCCGCCGCAGTTGGGCGAGCGCGATCCGCTCGCACATCGCGCGCCGCAGGTGGTACGTGAGGATCCGGATGATGCGTACTCGGTGCCGGTGGCGCAGCGGGTCCATACGCTCGGCGAGCGGCGGCAGTGGCAGGGCGCGTCGCTGTACCTGCACGAGCCGGGCACGTTCGTGCCGCTGGCACGGCTGGACGAGACACTGGTGGAGGCGGCGTTCGTTGAAACGGGCACGGACGGTCGGTTCGTGCAGGTGCCAGCGAAGACGCGGCATGCGACGCTGTTCTACCAGAACGATCATCTGGGGACGCCGCAGGAACTGCTGGATGACACGGGGAGGGTGGTGTGGCTGGGGCGGTATCGGGCGTGGGGCGGTGAGAAGACGGTGTGGCGGGAGACGCCGGAGCCGAATGAAGTGGCGAACGCGATCCGGTTTCAGGGGCAGTATCACGATGCAGAGACGGGGCTGCATTACAACCGGTATCGGTACTACGATCCGGGGAGTGGGCGGTTTGTTAGCAAGGATCCGATCGGGCTGGCGGGTGGAATCAACGCATGGCAATACGCGCCTAACCCGGTTGGGTGGATTGATCCGTTGGGGCTTTCTGCGGCATCCGATCTACCTCGGGTGAAAGGACGAAGTGCGCCACGTGTAGGATCGGTGCTGAATGATGCGGGCTTTGCCAAAACGAAGGACAATGGCTTGAACGAGACTTGGAAGCATGCGGATGGATCGGAGGTTCGGGTTCATAAATACGGAAACAAGTGCCTTTGTCCTTATAGGTCGGGAAATAACGCGCATGTTCACAAGGAAGATCCCGCTGGGAATCAACTTAATGATCGTGGACTTGTATCACTAGATCCAAATGAAACGCACATTGGTATCCGTAACCCTGCTGATCTGCCAGCTGTTCGAGGGAGGCCGCACGGATCATGAGCTACGAATATAGATTGGTGTTTGACGACGCTGTTTCAGCGCAGCTTGTCATCGATTCACTGAAGTCGAGTGACGCCTGTGTCAAAGCGCAAGCTCAGGAAGTTTGCCTGAAGGACCGAGGCCTACAGACGTTGGCTGAGTATGATGCTAGGTTGACAAAAGAGAGTGATCGAGCACTATGGCTTGAAGTTAATTTTAGATCGTCTAATTTGTACAATTTAGTGCAAGGAGCATTGAGCAGCATGGTTGTTAGATGCTTCGAAGATGGGGATTGGGACGATGAAGTAACGCTGCAGGAGGCGTTTCGCATCAAGCAGTAACTAACTACAAGGGCCGCGTTAGCGGCCCTCCTTGTAGTTAGCGAGGTTAGCGGCGATCCGGGCCAATGGTGATCTGCACGACGCGGCAGGCCAGTTGACGCGCATCGACGACTGCACGGGGGGCGGCACGGATTTACACATATGATCCGCCCGAGTATTTGCTGAAACCGACGGCGCTGGGCGTGAAAGAAGTATTCGCAAACCGCGCTTGGATCAAATCGTGAAAAATAGATGAAACTAACTCTTAAGGATTATGGTGGGCACGTTGTAGGTGAAATCATTGTGACCTCCGCACTTGGAAAGGGCATGCGTGGCGAATTCTCGCCTACTCCACGTTTTGCTACCTATGCATCATTGTTTGCAGAATTCGAGCAGGCGGCGAATGATCAGATTTTGGTGGAAATAGACCGGCTGGAAGTTGAGATTTACAAACTTGGATTCTATGTGGTCGGTCCGCATCCTCAAGACCTAAGGTATGAAATAGAAGACTTGCAAATAATGAAGGAGGGTATCAGTTTTCAGTTTTCAAGTGGGGTCGAAATATAATTGACATTCTTATCGTAGTTCGTTTTCTACGACCCGAACGGCAGGCGATTCGGCGAGACGAAAATGGGTTGCTAAAATGAGCGGTTTAATAATTGAGTTGCAGCGCTGGTATATGTTCCAGTGTGATGAGGTTTGGGAGCACTCATATGGTGTGGAGATTGTCAATGTCGACAACCTCCCTGTGAGCCTGAGGTACATTCAGGACAGTGCCCAGCATGAGACGATCCAACCAAATGAAAGCATGTCTTCATGATTACCGAGCCCCACTTGGGTCAACTCGCGAAAAATGGGTGAAGCGATGACTGTCGAACTAGACCGAGTGTTGGACAATGCATTGCGCGACGCCTTGGAAAAAAACGGTGAGCTTGGTTTAATGCGAGCCATTATTGTGAAGTATCGTGATCAAGGATTTGGCTCTGATTCCGTTTATGCACTTCTAGACGCAATGAGGAATGGGGCGGCAGAGGAATGCGAGAATAAAATTCTCGAGCTGATGGATATTGTTTCGGGTTTCTGTCGCCCCGATATGCGAGGTTGGTAGACGTGTTGCACGGTATGGGTGCTACGCTGCCGAACAGCAGGCGATTCATATCGAAGGATTCGATCCGACCGATCGTCTTAAGAATGTCTACGACACCTCGCCGGACCCGCCGAGCGCTCGACAAAGCATCGACAAGTCATGCAGCGTGAGATGTGCGGAAGGCGCTCGTTGCCGAACGTGTTCCCCGTCCGGATGCGTGTCGCGCACCACCCAAGCCGCCTGAAGCCCCGCATTCAACGCGCCGACGACATCGAGGTGGTAATCATCCCCGACATGAAGCAGTTCCCCCGCGGGCACGCCGAGCGTCGCGGCGGCCGCATGAAAGATCTCCGGCTCGGGTTTCGCGAAGCCGAACGCACGCGCGCTGAGCGTGTCGCGGAAGAACTCGCCGCCGCCCGTCAGCCGAAGGTCCGCATTGCCGTTCGTCACCGCGATCAGCGGAAAGCGCGCGCTCAGCCATGCGAGCGCCGGCAATGCATCGTCGAAGAACTCGACCTGGTTCCGCGCGGAATAGAACACGTCGTATGCGCGCTCGGTCAGCGTGACGTCTTCGTTCGCGCGTTCCAGCGCAAGCCGGATCGAGCCGATGCGCAACGCACGATAGTCGCCGACGAGATCCGGCCGCAAGCGTTCGTATTCGTCGCGCAACTGGTTCAGTGCCTGCGACGTGGGCAGCACGTGCGCGGTTTCGGGCGCGTGCGTGAGCAGCCACGCATGCAGCGACGCCTCGGCCCGTTCGACGGAGGGTCCGAACGGCCACAGCGTGTCGTCGAGATCGAACGAGATGGCGGAAACGTTGTTCAGGTGCATGGCGACGGAAGATACCACGCAGTCGCCGCTCACCACGGCCACGGGATGGCGCGCCCCGCGCCGCGCTCGACAGCGTGCCGATACAGGAAACGCGCGACGGTCAGGTCCTGCAGCGCGAGCCCCGTCATGTCGAACACGGTGATCTCGCTCGCCGCGCGATCGACCGACACAGCCCCGGAAAGCACGTCGCCGATTTCAGTGCGCGGCAAATCCGGCGCCCACTGACACTCGCCGATGCTGCGCGCCTGCTCGTGATCGTCCACGAAAATCCGCGCACGCTCCAATACGCGGTCGGGAAGTTCGCGCTTGCCGGCGGTATCCGCGCCCACGCAAGTCAGGTGCGTGCCGGGCTGCACCGCATCCGCATCGAACAGCGGGCCGCCGCCCGGCGTCGCCGTGATGACCACGTCGCTGTCGGCCACCGCCTCGTTGCGGTCTCGCGCGACGCGGATGTCGCAGCGTTCGCGAAATGCCGATTCGAACGCCGGATCGACTTCGCCGCTGACGTTCACGTACTGCACCGAGCACCGTTGCGGCAGCAGCCTGATCGCATAGTCGAGCTGGACGCGCGCCTGCACGCCGGTGCCGAACACGCAGATGCGCGTGCTGTCGCGGCGGGCGAGCGCCTGCAGCCCGAGGCCGCCTGCCGCCCCGGTCCGGGCCGTGGTGATCGCGTTGCCGTCCATGATGCAGAGCGGGCGGCCGGTGGCCGGATCGAACAGCGCGATCGTCGCCTGATGCGGTTCGCCACCGCGGCCGCGATTGCCGGGCCAGAACCCGGCAGCCTTGAAACCGAGCAGATCCTGGCTCGCGACGTCGCCCGACTTGATTCCGAATACCCCGCCGGTATGCAGCTTCTCGCGGACGACCGGGAACACGCGTCCGGCGCGCCGACTATGCAGCACGAAGGCCTCGCGCACGGCCGCCGTCACTTGTTCGGCTTGAAGGGCCGGTTCGACCACGTCGCGGTCGAGAAGAAGGAGTTGAGCGTCTGTCGGCATGGTGGGCGAGCCTGTGGGGCGATGCGAATCGCAATGTTTATAGTTTGTATAGATATAGACAAACTGTCAATTCGGTCCGAGTGAAGAGTCGGGCATTGGATCGCCGCACCGGCTACCGTGCTCTCGGCGCTCACCACCCGTAGAAGCGCGGCCACGTCTCGACCGTGCCGTCGCCGCTCAGCGCGTGGTATTCCGGATGTTGCGCACCGGTGGCGCATGCGTGATTGGGCAGGATCCGCAAACGCGTGCCGATAGGAAACCGCTGCGCGACGCGCGTGTCGGGCGTATCGATGCGCGACACGATGCCGTGCTCCTGATTGGCCGAACTCATCACGTACTCGCCGAGCACGTCGCCGTCTTCGGTACACACCTGTCCGTAGCCGAAATCCCGCGCCTGCCGCTGGGTGCCGCGATCGCGGCTCATCGCCATCCAGCCCGCGTCGATGATGGCCCACCCTTTTTCTTCCTGGTGTCCGATGACGGTGGTCAGCACCGACAGCGCGATGTCGGCCAGCGCGCACACGCCGATGTTGTGCATCACGAGGTCGAACAGCACGTAGACGCCTGCACGGACTTCCGTCACCCCGTCGAGGTTCGTCGCGGACAGCGCGGTCGGCGTCGAACCGATGCTCACCACCGGGCAGGGCAGGCCGGCCGCCCTGAGGCGATCGGCGGCGTGCACGGTGCGGCCGCGCTCCTGTTCGGCGATCGCGACCAGCGCGTCGTGCGTGTCGTATTCATAACTGGAACCGGCGTGAGCGAGCACGCCGCCGAGCGCCATGCCGCCGTCGACCAGCGCGCGGCCGACGTCGATCAGCAGACCGTCGTCGGGCCGAATCCCCGAACGGTGGCCGTCGACGTCGACTTCGATCCACACGTCGAAGCGCTCGCCGTGCTCGCGCCCGAATTCGGCGATCGAGTTCGCGGTTTGCAGGCTGTCGGCGACGATCTTCAGGTCGCAGCCCTGGCGGCGCAGCGCCAGTGCCTGACCCAGCTTGGCCGGAATCATCCCGACTGCATAGACGATGTCGCGCACGCCGGCCGCGAAGAACTGTTCGGCTTCCTTCAGCGTCGACACCGTGATGCCCTGCGCGCCGGCCGCGATCTGCGCGTCGACGACCTGCTGGCATTTGGTGGTCTTCACGTGCGGCCGGAACTTGACGCCCAGCGTGCCGAGATGCGCCTGCATGCGCGCGATGTTGTTGCGCATGCGATCGACGTCGATCAATGCGGCGGGGGTGTTCAGGGGGGGTATGCCCATGGTGCGTTGCCTCGGTGGGTTGCCGACAGCGAACACTGTAGGGCGATCGGCCGGCCGCGTGTTTAATGCATGCCAAATCGATCATTAAGCCGCATTTAATCGTGGAAAGCCGCTCAGGCCTTGCCGCGCCATGGCGGCGGATCGAGAAATTGCTTCGCGGCGTCGAGAAAAACCCGTTGCCGCGCGGAGCGGCCGGTGCGCGACGGCAGCAGCGCGGTCACCGGTGCGGGCGGCAGATGCCAGTCGGGCAGCAGCCGCACCAGCTTGCCGTTCGCGAGCAGCGGCGCGACGTCCCATTCCGAGCGCTCGACGATGCCGAGCCCGGCCAGTGCCCAGTCGGTGATGACGGTGCCGTCGTTCGACGAAAGCGCGCCCGAGACGCGGATCACCGCGGTTCGCCTGGCTTCACCCTGGTTGTCGCCGGGCTGCGAGAAGTGCCAGCGCGGGACGTCCTCGTCGTTCTCGCGCAGGCACAGGCAGTCGTAGCGGGAGAGGTCGGACGGATGGTTCAGTTCGCTGATGCGACGCGCGTAACCGGGGCTCGCGCACAGGAAGCGCTCGTTGGGTGCGAGCGGATAGCCGATCCACGACGACGACTTCAGGGTGCCGACATGCACGACCACGTCGGCGCCCGACGCGCTGCCCAGCGGGCTCTCCGACAGGTACAGCGAGATCTCGAGCTTCGGATGCGCGCGCTGCACGTCACGCACGATCCGCGCGACGTACTTGCGTCCGAAGCCGAACGGCGCGACGACGCGCAGCGTGCCCTGCACGTCGCCGTGATCGCCCGAGATGTTGACCGGCAGTGCCTCGACGCGCTCGAGAATCTCGACGGCTTCCTGATACAGCCGCTGGCCCTCGTCGGTCAATGCGATGCCTTTCGGCTGTCGCACGGCAAGTCGTACGTCGAGCCGCGCCTCCATCCGCTGCAGGCGGATCGTGACGGCGGGCGGGGTGAGATCGAGCAGACGGGCAGCGGATGCCAATGAGCGCGACGCGCCGATCGCGCGGACGAGTCGAAGGTCTTCGAGATCGAGCATTGCATATCTCTTAATGCTGGCGTTGCGCAGCATTAAACAACACATCGCGCGAAGACGATAGCGCTACCCGGCATCAACCGACATGCGGCTTCGTGCGCATCATGCGCCAAGCCCGAAAATCAACGAACGATGCGCGCCCACGCCGGCGGCGACGCCCGATGCCGACGCGAACGTCGCATTCGTCATCAGGCTCGACGCATCGCCCGCCGCGAACACGCCGGGAATGCTCGTCTGCTTCCACGTATCGACGCGGATCGCCACGCCGAGCGGCCCTTCGTCGAATGCACAGCCGAGCTGTTGCGCGAGATCGCTCGCCATCTCCGTACGCGCGCCGATGAACAGCGCATCGATCGGCACGACCTGCCCGTCGGCGAGTCGCAACGCTTCGATACGCGGTGCGTCGCCGAGGATCTCGACGACCGGCGACCGCTCGATGCGCACGCCACGCGCGTCCAGCAACGCGGCTTCCTCTTCGTTCGGTTCGACTATGCGTTGCGTGAACCACGTCGTCGGCCCCCAGTCCGGAATCAGGATCGCCTGATGCACGGACAGCGGATGCGTGGCCAGCACGCCGAGTTGCCGATCCGACACCTCGTACCCGTGACAATACGGACAATGCAGCACGCTGACGCCCCAGCGTTCCGCGAGCCCCGGCAGCGCGGGCAATACGTCGCGGATGCCGGTCGCGAGGATCAGCCGGTCGGCGCTGGCGCGGCTGCCGTCCGCGAGCGTCACGTGAAAGCAGCCGCTCGCGTCGCGCTCGGCGGTGCGCGTTTCGCCAGCGATCCGCTGCACGGTCGGATAGGCCGCGAGTTGCGCGGCGGCGTCGGCGACGATCCGCGCCGGCGGCTTGCCGTCCTGCCCGAAAAAGCCGTGCGCATGCTCGGCGAAACGATTACGCGGCTGCCCGGCATCGATCACGAGCACGCGCCGTCGCGCGCGCGCCAGTTGCATCGCGGCCGACAGCCCGGCAAAGCTGCCGCCGATCACGATCACTTCATGATGGTTCTGCATGTGTTCACCCCTTTCCGGAATCCGTGCCAACGAAGAACGCGCTTCGATGGCGCGTCAACTCATGAAACGCGAGAAGTTGCATGATAGGTCGATGGTATCATTCACGCAACTTCAGGAGTTTCGAGAGTGGGAGCCCTCCGGCGATGAGAACCGATAGCCGTTTGTCGCGCATGCTGCATGCGCTGATCCACATGGACCAGGCCGACGGCCCGCTGACGTCGGAGGCGATCGCGGCGATGCTGGGCACGAATCCGGTCGTCGTGCGGCGCCTGCTCGGCGGCTTGCGCGACAGCGGCTATGTGCAGTCGGAAAAAGGCCACGGCGGCGGCTGGGCGCTGGCTGTCGCGCTCGACGACATCACGCTGCTCGACGTCTATCGCGCGGTGGGCGAGCCGCCGGTGTTTTCGGATCTGGTGTCCGAGGATGCGCCCGAATGCCTGGTCGAACAGGCGGTCAACGCGCATCTGTCGGCCACGCTGAAAGAGGCCGAGGCGGTACTGCTCGCGCGCTTCGGCGAGGTCACGCTCGGCATGCTGTCACGCGATTTCGAAGCGAAGGCGGCGCGCCGTCGCAAGCCGCGCTGACGCGCTGCAACATCGCGGCCGGCCGTAGATGGCCGGCAGTCCGACGTAATCCGGCGCGGCGCGAAACCGCCGCACCGCCGTGTTCTGTCCCCCGACTTCTGCCCGATTTGCCCGCCACAGGGCAAAATACGGGTTTTCCGCACCCGAGAGGGCGCGTCCGAATCACGCGCCGGGCGGCGGCAGTGCGCAATCGCACGCCGTCGCCGGGCGCCCAGGCAAGCTGCTCGCCGCGTCGCGAGCCCACAGGAGTCCAGATCCCATGCCCGAAACCAACCTGTCCTTCTTCGGCCGGCTGTCGCTGGCCGTCGGCACGTTCTTCTCCGTGCTCGGCAACCGCGAGTTCGCGGCCGGCGTGCTGCGCCTGCGCGACGGCGCGCCGGCACCGGTCGCCCCGGCGCCGGTCGCGCCGACCCCCGCCGCGGCGCCGGCACCCGCGCCCGTGAAGACGCCGGTGCCCGAGCTGCGCGAAGCGAGCCCGCAAGCCGCGCTGCAACTGCTCGGCCTGCTGCAGCGCGATGCGCGCTTCATCGACTTCGTCGAGGAAGACATCGCCGGCTACGCGGACGCCGACATCGGCGCCGCCGCCCGCCTCGTGCACGACGGCTGCCGTGCCACGCTGCGCGAACACTTCACGATCGTGCCGGTGCGCGATGAAGCCGAGGGCAGCCGCGTGACGCTGCCGGCCGGCTTCGATGCGACGGCCGTGCGCGTGACGGGGAACGTGGTCGGCGCGGCGCCGTTCACGGGCACGGTCAGCCATCGCGGCTGGCGCGTGGCCGACGTGCGCCTGCCGAAGCTGACGGGCAGCCACGACGCATCGGTGGTCGCACCGGCGGAGGTGGAACTGTGAGCGATCCGCGCTATTCGATCGGTATCGACCTCGGTACGACCCACTGCGCGCTGTCGTACGTCGACAGCGCCGCGAGCGACGGCGAACAAATCACGCAGCAGGTGCTGCCGATCGCGCAGCTGACCGCGCCCGGTGCGCTGGAGTCGCGCGACCTGCTGCCGTCGTTCCTCTATCTTCCGCATGAAAGCGAGCTGACGCAGGGCGACCTGACGCTGCCGTGGACGGACTCGCGCGACTTCGCGGTCGGCGAGATGGCGCGCACCCGCGGCGCGGGCACGCCGATTCGCCTCGTGTCGAGCGCGAAGAGCTGGCTGTGCCACCCGGGCGTCGACCGCCGCGCGGCGATCCTGCCGAGCGATGCGCCGCCCGAAGTGGCGCGCGTGTCGCCGCTGGAAAGCTCGATCCGCTACCTGACGCACCTGCGCGAAGCGTGGGACCACGCGCATCCCGACGCACCGTTCGCCGACCAGGACGTGACGGTCACGATCCCTGCGTCGTTCGACCCGGCCGCGCGCGAACTGACGGCGGAAGCCGCGCGTGCCGCCGGCTACTCGCGGATGACGCTGCTCGAGGAGCCGCAAGCGGCGCTCTACAGCTGGATCCAGAAGAGCGAAGGCGGCTGGCGCAAGCAGGTGCAGGTCGGCGACCTGATCCTGTGCGTCGATGTCGGCGGCGGCACGACCGACCTGTCGCTGATCGCGGTGGTCGAGCGCGACGGCAACCTGGAGCTGCATCGCGTGGCGGTCGGCGAGCACATTCTGCTCGGCGGCGACAACATGGACCTCGCGCTCGCGCACGTGGTCGCGCGCAAGCTCGCGCAGCAGGGCACGCAGGCCGATCCGTGGCAACTGCGCGCGCTGACCTACGCGTGCCGCGCCGCGAAGGAAACGCTGCTGTCCGACCCGACGACCGACGCGGTGCCGCTCGTCGTGCCGAGCCGCGGCTCGAAGCTGATCGGCGGGTCGATCCGCACGGAACTGACGCGCACGGAACTCACGCAGACGATCCTCGAAGGCTTCTTCCCGCAGGTCGACGCGGCCGCGCGTCCGGTGAGCCGCGCGCGCGTCGGCCTCACGCAGCTTGGCCTGCCGTATGCGCAGGACGCGGGCATCACGCGCCATCTCGCGGCGTTCCTCGGCCGCCAGGTCGCGGCGCTCGACGCGCTCGAAGGCGTGCAGCGCACGCTGCCGCAAGGCGCGACGTTCCTGCATCCGACCGCCGTGCTGTTCAACGGCGGCGTGTTCAAGTCGGCGCTGCTCACGCAGCGCGTGCTCGATACGCTCAACGGCTGGCTCGCCGCCGAAGGTGCGCCGGCCGCGCGCCTGCTCGAAGGCGCGGACCTCGATCTCGCGGTCGCGCGCGGCGCCGCGTATTACGGCTTCGTGAAGCGCGGCCGTGGCGTGCGCATTCGCGGCGGCACGGCGCGTGCGTATTACGTCGCGATCGAATCGGCGATGCCCGCGGTGCCGGGGCTCGAACCGCCGGTGCAGGCGCTGTGCGTCGCACCGTTCGGGATGGAGGAAGGCTCGGATGCGGCGCTGCCGCCGCAGGAGTTCGGGCTCGTCGTCGGCGAACCGGTGCAGTTCCGCTTCTTCGGGTCGTCGGTTCGCCGTCAGGACGAGGTCGGCACGCTGCTCGACTACTGGTCGGCGGAAGAGCTGCAGGAGCTCGAGGAAATCCAGGCCACGCTGCCCGCCGAAGGGCGCACGGTCGGCGAGATCGTGCCGGTGAAGCTGCATGCACGCGTGACCGAAGCCGGCACGCTCGAGCTCGAGGCGATCCCGAGCGGGACGGACGAGCGCTGGAAGGTCGAGTTCGACGTGCGCGGCGCTGCCTGAGCGCGATGAAGCGCTATACCGTCGGCATCGACCTCGGCACGAGCAACACGGTCGTCGCATACGTCGAGGCCGGCTCCGACGCGATCCGCGTGTTCGACGTCGATCAGCTGGTCGGCCCCGGCGCGGTGGCCGCGCAGCCGCTGCTGCCATCGGTGCGCTATCACCCGGCGGCGGGCGAGCTTCCGCCGGACGCGCTGCGCCTGCCGTGGGCGGCTGCTCCGAAGGCCGGCGCGGCCGCGGCCGACGTGCCGCCGGCCGTGATCGGCCGTTATGCGCGCACGCTCGGCGCACAGGTGCCGGGCCGGCTCGTTACCAGCGCGAAGAGCTGGCTGTCGCACGCATCGGTCGACCGGCTCGCGGCGATCCTGCCGTGGGGCGCGGCCGACGGCGTCGACAAGGTGTCGCCGGTCGACGCGAGCGCGAGCTATCTCGCGCACGTGCGTGCCGCGTGGGATGCCCGCTTTCCCGATGCGCCGCTCGCGAAGCAGGACGTCATCCTGACGGTGCCGGCTTCGTTCGACGACGGCGCACGCGCGTTGACGGTCGAGGCTGCCAAGCGCGCGAAACTGCCGGCGCTGCGCTTGCTCGAAGAACCGCAGGCCGCGTTCTACGACTGGTTGTACGGCCAGCGCGCGACGTTGCGCGACACGTTCGCCGCCCAGCGCCGCGTGCTGATCTGCGACGTCGGCGGCGGCACGACCGATCTCACGCTCGTCGATGTCGCGCCCGGCGACGAGGGCGCACCGACCTTCACGCGCGTCGGCGTCGGCAATCATCTGATGCTCGGCGGCGACAACATGGACCTCGCGCTCGCGCGCCTGGTCGAGCCGCGGCTGACCGAGCCCGGCACGCGGCTGTCCGCCGCGAGCCTGTCGCAGCTCGTCGAACGCTGCCGCGCCGCGAAGGAGCGGCTGCTCGGCGACGACGCGCCGGCGTCCGTCACCGTGACGCTGCTCGGCGCGGGCAGCAAGCTCGTCGGCGGCGCGCGCTCGGCGGAGCTGACGCGGCAGGAAGTCGAACAGGTCGTCGTCGACGGTTTCTTTCCGCAGGTCGACGCGGGCGAGCTGCCGCGCCGTGCGCGGGCCGCGATCGTCGAATTCGGCTTGCCGTATGCGAGCGACCCGGGCGTCACGCGCCACGTCGCCGCATTCCTGCACCGTCATGCGGAAGGGCCGCTGCCCGACACGCTGCTGCTCAACGGCGGCGTGTTCCGCGCGGGCGCACTCGCCGGCCGCCTCGCGCAGACGCTCGGCGCATGGCGCGGCGCACCGCTCGACGTGCTGCACAACGCGCATCCGGACGTGGCCGTCGCGCGCGGCGCGGTGGCGTACGGCCTGGCGCGTGCCGGGCATGCGCCGCGCATCGGCGGCGGCTCGGCGCGCAGCTATTTCCTCGTGCTCGACGACGGTGCGGGTGAGAGCGCCGCCGCGCCGCGCGGCGTCTGCCTGCTGCCGCGCGGTGCCGAGGAAGGCCGCGAGATCCGGCTCGAGGAGCGCACCTTCGCGCTGCAGCTCGGGCAGCCGGTGCGTTTCCACCTCGTGTCGACGGTGGCCGACACCGCGTACCGGCCCGGCGATCTCGTCGAGCTGGACGGCGGCGATTTCGTGCGGCTGCCGCCGATCGCGACGGTCGTCGACCGGCAGGCCGGCGGCGACGCACGCGAAACGCCGGTGAAGCTCACGGCGTCGCTGACCGAGGTCGGCACGCTCGAGATGCACTGCATCGCGACCGACGATGCATCGCGGCGCTGGCGGCTCGAATTCCAGTTGCGCGGCGATGCGCCCGCGCAGGGCGACGGCGCCGCGCTGGCGCGCCATCCGCGGCTCGATCACGCGATCGAGCTGATCGACCGCTCATTCGGCAGCAAGGCCGCCGACGTCACGCCGAAGGAAACGCGACGGTTGCGCGCGCAACTTGAACAGGTGCTCGGCCCGCGCGACGAGTGGGACGTCGCGCTCGCGCGCGAACTGTTCGACGCGTTGCTCGCACGGGCGCGTCGTCGGCGGCGCTCGGCCGATCACGAACGCGCATGGCTGAACCTGGCCGGCTATTGCCTGCGCCCCGGCTTCGGCCATCCGCTCGATGCATGGCGCATCGAGCAGCTGTGGCCGCTGTTCGACGACGGGATTCAATACGTGAACGACGCACAGGTGTGGTCGGAGTGGTGGACGCTGTGGCGGCGCGTGGCCGGCGGCCTCGACGACGATGCGCAGACCCAGGTGCGCGACGCGATCGCCTTCCTCGAACCGTCCGACGACAAGCGCCGCAAGCTGCCGTTCGACCCGGCCAAGGTCGGCCCGGCCGACATGACGCGCTTGTCCGCGTCGCTCGAACGGTTGCCGGTCGAGCGCAAGGTGGAACTGGCCGAGCGATTGATCGTGCAATTGCAGAAGCCGGCCGAGCGCACGCTGTGCGCGTGGGCGCTCGGGCGGATCGGTGCGCGCCGGCCGTTCTACGGCAGCGCGCACAGTGTCGTGCCGGCCGGGATCGCGAACCGCTGGCTCGACGCGTTGTTCGCGCTGGACTGGAAGCAGGTCGAACCCGCGGCCTTCGCGGCCGCGCAAATCGCGCGGATGACGGGCGACCGCGAACGCGACTTGCCGGACGACACGCGCGAAGCGGTGATCAAGCGGCTGTCGGCCGCGAATGCGTCGGCGGCGTGGATCGACATGGTGCGCGAGGCGATCGCCTTCGACGAAGCCGACACGGCGCGCGTGTTCGGCGAAACGCTGCCGGCCGGGTTGAAGCTGCTGGCCGGTTGACGCAAGGGCGCGGGGCTTCGATCCGGTTCGCAGATCGAAGCATCATCCTGTCGAGTCGGGTCGTGCGTCGCGGCCCGTCTCTGTCTCTCAGGCATGCGACACGAGTTCGCGTTGCCTTTCCCCCGATTCGATTTCCTTCACGTCACGGGTTGCCGCGCGCCGCGCGAGGTGAACGCCCGCGAGCATGCAGCGCACCGAGCCACCGGCCAGCTCGATCGTCGGCACGTCGAGCGGCAGCAGCCGCGCGGAGCGCTCGATCGTCGCGCGTTGCTCGCCGGTGAGACAGTCGAACGCACGCCGCGACAACGCGAGCACGCGCCCGTCCCTGCCCGACAGTTCCAGCGTATTGCCCGCGAAGTTCGCGATCTGCGCGTGATCGAGCGCGATCACCGTGCGACCCGTTTCGGTCAGACGTTGCGCGATCTCGTCGCGGCGGCGCCGATCCGCGATCAGGTCGAGGCCCACCATCGCGAATTCGGTGGCGACGCTCATCATCACGTTCGTGTGATAGATCGGCTTTCCATTCGCGTCGGCCGTGTCGAAGCAGATCGGCTCGAAGTTGAAATTCGTGCAGAAGCGCTCGAGCGCGACCGGATCGGCGCGGCGCGAACGCGCGGTATACGCGATCCGCGCGACGTGATCGAGCACCATCGCGCCCGTGCCTTCCAGGAACACGTCGTCGTATTCGAGCCCCGAGTAGTCGATCACGTCCTGCACGCGGTACTCGGCCTTCAGCATCTCGATCACGTCGGCGCGCCGTTCGCGGCGGCGGTTCGCGCTGTACATCGGATACAGCGCGACGTGCCCGCCGGGATGCGTCGAGAACCAGTTGTTCGGGAACACGGAGTCGGGCGTGTCGCGCTCGCCGTGGTCGTCGAACACGTGCACGCGTACGCCCGCATCGGCGAGCGTTTGCGCGGCGGCCGTGACCTCGTCGCGCGCGGCGGCCGACACCGACGGCGGGCTGCCCGCGCCGTTGCCGGCCGTGCGCTGAAAGGCGTTGTCGGCCGCGGTCTGCGGGTTCGGCACGAAGTGGTGCGGCCGGATCATCACGACGGCGGACGGCGCCTGGATCGATACGAGATTCATGAAAGGCGGAAGCGAAGGGCGGGAGAGCGGGCGGCGCACTGGCCGCCCGCGGAAATCGATCAGCGCGCGAACGCGGCGACGGCTTCGGTCACGAACGCCGCGTGACCCGGTGCGATCGCGGCCGGATCGTCGATCAGCGCGAACAGGTTCTTCGGATCGACGGCCGGCGGAATCAGCGCGATCTCGACGCCCGCGTTGTGCTGCTGCGCGAGCGCGTACAGGTAGCGCAGCGCCGAGTAGTCCTCCAGCGCGAAGCCGACCGAGTCGAACACCGTGACTTCGTCCGCGCGTTCGCGGCCGCTCGTCTCGCCCTGCAGCACGCGCCACAGTTCGGTCACCGGGAAGTCGGCCGGCATCTGCTGGATCTCGCCTTCGATGCGCGACTGCGGCTCGAATTCGACGAACACGCGGCCCGCCTGCAGCACGCCGGCTTCGAGCTCGGTCTTGCCCGGGCAATCGCCGCCCACCGCGTTCAGGTGCATGCCGGGCTCGATCATGTCGGCCGTGACGATCGTCGCATAGGCCTTGTCGGCGGTGACGGTCGTCACGATGTCGGCGCCGCGCACGGCATCGGCGGTCGACGCGGCGCGCACGATGCGCAGCGCCGGATACGCGGCGAGGTTCCGCACGAGCTTGTCGGTCGCGAGCGGATCGACGTCGAATACGCGGATCTCCTCGATACTGAGCAGCGTGTGGAACGCGATCGCCTGGAATTCGCTCTGCGCGCCATTGCCGATCAGCGCCATCGTGCGCGAGTCGGGACGGGCGAGGGCCTGCGCGGCCAGCACCGAGGTCGCGGCCGTGCGCAGCGCGGTGGTCAGCGTCAGTTCGGCGAGCAGCAGCGGGTAGCCGGTGTCGACTTCGGCGAGCGCGCCGAACGCCATCACCGTATGCATGCCGCGCGCGGCGTTCACGGGATGGCCGTTCACGTACTTGAACGCGAACAGCGACGCGTTCGCGACGGGCATCAGCTCGATCACGCCGTCGCGCGAGTGGCACGCGACGCGCGGCGACTTGTCGAAGTCGGCCCAGTGCAGGTAGTCGGCGCGCAGCGTGTCGACGAGTTCACGCAGGAACGTCGTGACGCCGGTTTTGGCGATCAGCCGGGCGGTGGCGGGAACGTCGAGGAAGCGAGTCATCGGTCTGTCTCCATTGTGTTGCCGGTACGCGTGTCCGGCGTTCTGGTCGAGCGGGCGGGCGTGTCGGCCCGGGCCCCGGCTCCATCAAAAGCGGCGTGGCAGCGTGGGCTGCCGGTCGATGAAGTCATTATTTCCGGGAGTCGAGCCAACAAAAAGACGGCAAAAGTGGCAGATTCCTCGATAGACTTGACAAATTGCTATGCCGATTCGGCAATTTGTTCGATTCATGTGGGTCGGAATGCGTGCTCTCCGGCACGTTGGCGGTCCGCTCACGTCTCACGTTCAACAGGAAGGTTGGTTCATGATTACGCTCGACGACGTCGACCGGCAGCTCATCGCGCTGCTGCGCGACAACGCGCGGCTGCCCGTCGTCGCGCTCGCGAAGGAACTGCGCGTCGCGCGCGCGACCGTGCAGAACCGGCTGACGCGGCTCGAGAAGAACGGCGTGATCGTCGGCTATACGGTGCGGCTCAAGCCGGCGGCCGAGCGGCACCGGATTCGCGCGCTGATGTCGATCGCGGTGCAGGGCAATCGCGGCGCGGAAGTGGTGAAGGTGCTGCGCGGGCATCCGAACGTCGCGTCGATTCACAGTACCAACGGGCGCTGGGATCTCGTCGCCGAGCTGCATGCCGATTCGCTCGAGCATTTCGATCGCGTGCTCGGCGCGATCCGGTTGATCGACGGGATCGCGAGCACGGAGACCAGCATTTTGTTGTCGACGCATAAGGCTTGACAGCGACGGGGCTGTGGGTCAAAACCGATGCGCCTTTGTTGTGTCGTTCCATTCGACGCGCTTGCCGTCGAACTGCCGTTCACGTATCGAGAGCATTGCAGAATATCGTTATGCCGGCCGCCGTTTACGCTATATTGTTAATTTGGACAACTATGTAAAAGATCATAGAATCCAACAGGAAAAACGACCGGAAATGAAAACAAAACCCGTATTGACGAGTGAAGACGTGAAGAAGATCGCCGCTGCATCGGAGGCTTTCGCGCTGGCCCGTCACTGGCCCGTGACGATCGCGATTCTCGACGACGGCGGCCACTTGCTGCACCTGCAGCGGCTCGATGGCGCAACGCCGAGTTCGGTCGAGATGGCGATCGCGAAAGGGCGTACGGCCGTGCTCGGGCGGCGCGAGAGCAAGATCTACGAAGACATCGTGATGCAGGGTCGCGTCTCATTCCTCAGCGCGCCGATGGCCGGTTTTCTCGAGGGTGGCGTGCCGATTGTCGTTGAGGGCGAGACCGTCGGGGCTGTCAGCGTATCGGGTGTGAAGTCGGCCGAGGACGCGGAAGTCGCCCGCGCGGGGATCGCCGCGCTCGCGTAACGCGAGTCGGACAGCGTGTCGCGGAAATCCGGCGTGCGGCTGCCGTTCGCAATCGATGCCGAGATCGACCGTGCGCGACAGCGCGGTGCGCACCCGAGAATCCGCGCCGTCCGCGCCGATCAGCAGATCGAAGGCGGCGCGCTGTCTGTTCGTCAGGACAAGTCGCGCGCGTTGCAATCGACGTCCTCGACGGCCACGCCGTGGTGCACGCGCGCGCCGGCACGCTCTGCCGCGTCGAGCAGGAGCCGGTTCAGCCGGCCCCGCTGGATCGTGCATGTCGGTAACCGAGCAGGAACTCGATCTCGCGGAACTGGAACGACTGATGGCCGGACGCGGAACCGAGCGCGGGGCGCATCGCGAGAAATTCGACGGGCGTGAGCGTCGCGAGCACGTTCCAGCTGTGTACGAGATGATCCATGGTCCGCTGCGCGCGGGCGACCGTCTTCGACGCCTGCGGCAGCTGCGATGCGCGAAGTTGCTTGCACGCGCGCGTCAGCTCGTGCAGCAGCAGCTTCATCCAGAGTTCCGCTGTCTGGTGCTGGATGATGAACAGCATCTCGTCGTGCGTGCCGGATAGCGGCGACTGGCTGTCGAGCAGGCTGTCGAGCTGCAGATAGCTGCTGTAGCGCAAGCCCGGCCGCGGCTTCGCGGCCGCCGCGTCAGGCGGACCCATGAAAGGACATTGCTGCATGATCGGCTCCTCGGGCAGGAGAGACGTCGCGGAGGCCGCGTTCAGTACCGGCCCCCGGCGACGGCCGGAAGGATCGTGATGGTGTCGCCGTCCGCGACGGCGGCCGACAGCCCGCCCCTGAAGCGGATGTCGTCGTCGTTCACGTAGACGTTGACAAAGCGGTGCAGCCGATTGTCTTCGACGAGCCGCTGTTGCAGACCCGGATACGTCGACTCGAGCGAGTCGATCACGGCGCGCAGCGTGTCGCCCTGCGCTTCGACGACCTTCCGGTCGTTGGTCAGCGTTCGCATGATGGTCGGAATGCAGATCATGATAGCCATTGGTAATCCTTAATGTTCTGTTGGATGCGTAGTTCAGTGAAGCCGGGTGGTGCCTATGCGCGGATCCTCAGTGGCGTTTCGGTTGCGATGCCGTCCACGATCCGGTAGCAGCGGAGCGCGGGTTGGAAGCACGGGTCGGTCGCGATGATCAGGTGGTACGCATCGGGATACGCGGCCGCGTAATCGATGTCGGTGCGGCTCGGTCGCGCGGCCGACGCCGTATGCGAGTGGTAGATCACGACCGGCGTTTCGTCGCGCGCGTCGAGGTCGCGCCAGACGCGCAGCTGCTCGGCGGCGTCGAACTGAAAGAAGGTCGGCGACTGCGCTGCGTTGTGCATCGGAATCACGCGCGATGGCGGCGAGCCGTCGGCCGTGCCCGCGACGATGCCGCAGCATTCGAGCGGATGTGCTGCGCGCGCGTGGCGGACGATCATGTCGACGACGACGGTCGGCAGGGTCAGCATCGGCGGCGCCTCAGTATTGCGGCAGGGACGGATCGACCGTGCGGATCCACGAAAGGATGCCGCCGTCGAGGTTGCTGACGTCCGTAAAGCCCGCTTGGCACATCGCCTGCACGACATCGCGCGAGCGCGTGCCGCCCTTGCAGTACACGACGGTGCGGCGCGTGCGCTCGAGCTTCGCGAGCCCGTCGGCCAGCAACTGCTGCTTCGGCATCAGCCGTGCGCCGGGAATGCGTACGAGTTCCCATTCGTTCGGCTCGCGCACGTCGACGAGCTCGAACGGCAGACCCGCGTCGAGCAGTTGCTTGAGTGCGGTTGCATCGATCGTGGGTACACGCACGGGTTCGGTGTGCGTCGCGAGGCCACAGAAATGCGGGTAGTCGTCGAGCGCGACGATCGGCTGCCGCTGCGGCGCGCGCCGCAGCGGCAGGAAGCGGTAGCGCATGTCGAGCGCATCGTACACGGCGAGCCGGCCGAGCAGCGATTCGCCGATGCCCGTGATCAGCTTCACGGTCTCGGTTGCCATGATCGACGCGATCGACGCGCACAGCACGCCGAGTACGCCACCTTCGGCGCACGACGGCGCGAGATGGGGTGGCGGCGGCGCCGGATAGAGGTCGCGATAGTTGACGCCGGCGCCGTCGGGCGCGTCCTCCCAGAACACCGACGCCTGGCCTTCGAAGCGGTAGATCGAGCCCCACACGTAGGGCTTGCCGGCCAGCACGCAAGCATCGTTGACGAGGTAGCGCGTCGCGAAGTTGTCGGTGCCGTCGACGATCAGGTCGTACTGCGAGAACAGCTCGATCGCGTTGTCGTTGTCGAGCCGCTCGTCGTGCACCCGCACGTCGACGTGCGGATTGAGCGCGACGATCGCGTTGCGCGCGCTTGCCGTCTTCGGCATGCCAACCGTCGACATCCGGTGGATTACCTGCCGCTGCAGGTTCGACACGTCGACGCGGTCGAAATCGATCACGCCCACCGTGCCGACGCCCGCGGCGGCGAGATAGAGCAGCGCGGGCGAACCGAGCCCGCCCGCGCCGACCACGAGCACGCGGGCGGACTTCAGGCGCTGCTGGCCGGTCAGGCCGAGTTCCGGCAGCAGGATGTGCCGGCTGTAGCGAGTCAGCTCGTCGCCGGACAGCGGTGCGAACGTCGTAACGAGAGGCGGTAGTTTCATGGCGGATCGTCGGTAGGCGGTGGAGCGGAATGACGGGGAGCGGGGCGCGTTCAGGCAGTGTCGCGCCCGGCCGGTTCGGCGAGCACGTGCGCGAGGGCCGCTTTCAGCGCGTCCATCTCGTCGCGCGTGCCGATCGTGATGCGCATCCAGTTCGGCATGTCGGGCCAACTGCGACCCACGTGCAAGCCGCGTGCGGCGAGCGCCGCGATCACGGGCGGGCCGGCGCGGCCGAGATCGACCATCACGCAGTTCGCGCGCGACGGCAGGCACGCGAGGCCGCGCACGGCGAACCAGCGGATCAGATCGTCGCGACCGGCCGCCGTGTACGCCTTGCGCTCGCCGAGCCGGTCGCGCAGCGCGAGGCTCGCGAGGGCCGCGGCGGCGGCAGGCACGGACACATCGTGCGGCGGCATGGTGTGGATGTGTCCGATGGTGTCGGGTTGAGCGACTGCATAACCGAGCCGCAGGCCGGCCATCCCGTAGATCTTCGAGAACGTGCGCGCGACGATCAGCCTCGGGTCCGTGCGTACCGCGTCGAGCATGGACGGTTCGTCGCTGTACTCGATATAGGCCTCGTCGACCAGCACGGTCGTGCCGGGCCAGCGGTCGCTCAGCAGGCGTCGCAGAGCGTCGCGCGGTGTCACGGTGCCGGTCGGGTTGTTCGGGTTGGCGACATAGATCAGCCCGCGCGGCGCGGCTTCGCACATCGCTGCGACGTCGTGCGCGCCGTCCGCGCAAAGGGGCACGCGGCGGACGGGCCGGTTCGCGAGCCGCGCGGCCTGTTCGCAGACGGGGTAGCCGGGGCTGGCGAGCACGAGTGGCGCATCGGGCGCGGTGAACGCGAGCGTCGCGTAATGCAGCGCGCGATTCGAGCCCGGATACAGCGACACCCAGCCGGCAGGCACGTCGTGCGCGGCGGCGATCGCTTCGCGCAGCCGTTCGACGAGCGGGAACTGGTAACGGCCCGCCTCGGCGAGCACGTGCGCAGCGGCGGCTTCGGCCTCGTCGAACGGGCCGAACGGCGATTCGTTGAGGTTCAGGAATATCTCGCGCCGGCCGGCGGCGTGGGCGGGTGTGGCATGCAGGTCAGTCATGGCTGGCACATTCGGCGCATCGGACGAGGGCTCGGCAGGATCGGTTGCCGAGGACGGACTTCGGCGTGCACCCGAAGAAACGCGTGAACGCGGCGCTGAGATTGCTCGGATGCTGGTAGCCGACGCGATAGGCCGTCTCGGCCACCTGGTGGCCGGCTTCGAGCAGCTCCTGCGCGCGGTGCATCCGCAGTTCGAGCAGATGCTGTGCCGGGCTCGTGCCGTAGGCCTGGCGGAAGCACTCCTTCAGCTTGTATTCGCTGATGCCGAGCGAGGCCGACAGGTACGCGTTGTTGAGCGGCTTGTCGAGGTGCGTGCGCATGAACGCCTCGATGTGCGCGAGCTTGTCGAGGTCGCGCGCGCCGAGGCGGCCGGTCCGCACGGGCGCCGGTGCGATCGTGCTCAATTGGTCGGCGAGCAGGCTCAGCGCGTGGATGCGCAGGCTCAGGCCGTCCTGCTGCAGCAGGTCGGGATTCCGGAAGAAGCGCAGGTGCGGGCTTGTACCGTTCGCCATGAACGCAACTTGCCGGAATCCTTCGAAATGGCCGAGCATCGGGCCGAGCAACTCTCGGGATCGGTCCGCGCCGACGAAGGTCGACAGCGTGCTTTCCGACACGACGAGCCGCAGCTGCCGCACGAGCCGGTTTGCGGCGAAGCGGCGTTCGCCGCCGCCGCTTCGGAACACCGACACCGTTGTGTGGCCGGACGAGAACGGCAGGCGCTCGCCGCGCCGGTCACAGAACTCGGAGTCGCCTTCAAGGCCGATCGTGACGACGAGCTGGCGTTCGTCGCCGTCGTGGCTGCAGACCTCGGTCAGCGCACGCTCCGACAGCACACTCGAGCGCACGACCGAGAAGCCGGGCTCGCAATTCAGGCGTTCGACCGCGTAGCTGCCGCATTCGGCGTCCCCGAGTGCGACGGTCCAGGTCTGGTTTGGGGCGACGTCCATTGCGGACGCGCTGGGTATGGTCAGTGCGTGCATTCGAACAACTCCTCTCAGGTTCTCCACGGCAGACCGGACGTTTCGGTAAATCTCGAGCGCCTCGATGTCCGCAAGACTAGCTACAAAGTTTTGGCGATGGAACGGCTTCACCCGGCTCGCATATGAAATTCGCCGATATCCATATGAAATGAGAATGATTCTCATTCATCAGTAAAATATCATTGTGGATGTCGACCATCAACTGATGGCGCTGTCGTCCGCCGGCAGCGCCGGCGCGTACCCCGGCGGGGCGCGGCGGCCGCTGGACGGGCGGGAAGCGGTGTGTTTCCCCCTGACCGGGGCCAGATCAACATCCATGCCTATGACCGACGTTGAACGAAATGCCGCGCGGCTTGCGGCGCTGCCTCTGGGCGATGTACGGCTGGCGCTGTCGGCGTCGCCGCCCGGCTTCGCGCCGGCGTTGAGCGCGCTGCAACGGCGGATGGCGGCGCTCGGCGCGCAGTGCGTGCCGCTGCGGCGCGTTTGCGCCTTCCCTGACGTGGCGGCCCCCGGCTGCGGCGCGATTCACGCGCGTCTTGCCGATGCGTCGGGCGCGCGCGTCGACGTGTCGCTGCGCGGCTGGCCGGCGTCCGGCGCGCCCGTGTCCGATGCGCTGCTGCAGGCCGCGACCGGCATCACTGGCTGGCATGCGCGTGCAGAGCACGCGTGGCGGTCGCTCGGCGTCGACTACGTGTCGACGCTCGGCGCGTCGCTCGCGTCCGCGTCCGCGTTGGCTGCGCTGGCTGCCCAGCGCGGACGCGACGGAGCGCCGCCTGCCGCGCTGTCGCTGTGTCTTGCCGATGCCGCGCTGTTCGCGATGGGCCAGTACCTCGCGATGGATCACGCAGGGCAGCCTGTGCAACCGCCGCGCGACACGAACGATCGTCCACCGCCGTTCGAGAGCGGCGACGGCGAGCGCTTCGAATTCGAAGCACTCGACCCGGACGCGTGGGGGCGCTTCTGGCAGCGTGCGGGGGCCGCCGCGGACGACATCGCGGCCGGATGGCGCCCGTTCATGCTGCGCTACACGCAGGCGTGTGCGCCGCTGCCGGCCGGCCTGTTTCGCGTGGTGGCCCGGCTCGACTATGCGTCGCTGTGCGCGATTGCGCGCGATACGGGCACCTATGTGAGCGCGGTGCGCGATGCGGCCGCGCTGCGCGACGATCCACGCGACGCGCGCTGGCGCGCGGGCGGCCCGTGGCAATTCGATCCGGCGGCGGAGCCGGCCGGTACGCCGCCGTTCGCGCGCGGCGAGGTGCCGGCGGTGCCCGGCCGGCCGCTCGCCGGCATGACCGTGCTTGAATCCTGCCGGTTGATCCAGGGGCCGCTCGCCGGTCACGTGCTGCGCCTGCTCGGCGCGCGCGTAATCAAGATCGAGCCGCCCGGCGGCGATCCGATGCGCGGGATGCCGCCGCTGGCGGGCGGCGTGTCCGCGCATTTCGACGCGATCAACCGCGGCAAGCAATGCATCGAACTCGATCTGCACACGCGCGCCGGGCGCGACCGCGTGTTCGACCTCGCGCGCGACGCTGACGTGTTCCTGCACAACTGGGCGCCCGGCCGCGCCGCGCGGCTCGAACTGACGGCGGCCGATTTCGCGCGGGTCGCGCCCGCGCTCGTCTATGCATCGGCATCCGGCGCCGGGCACGAGCCGGCGCACGACGATCCGGTCGGTACCGACTTCATGGTGCAGGCGCACAGCGGCCTGGCGGCGCTGATCGGGGGCCCGCACGGACGCGGCGGCGCGCTGCTGACGCTGGTCGACGTGCTGGGCGGCGTCGCGGCGGCCGAGGGCGTGGCCGCCGCGCTCTACGCGCGCGCCGTCGACGGCCGCGCGCGCGGGTTCGATTCCGCGATGACGGGTGCTGCGGCGCTGCTCGTTGCGCACGCGCACGAAGCGGCGGTTGCGCCACGTGCCGATGCCGCGCCACTCGCCGCGGCGCTGGGCCTGCCGGCCGCATACGCGACGCGCGACGGCCGCCTGATGATCGATGTGCCACCCGGGGAACGCGGCGCGGGGTGGCTCGTGAGGCTGTGCGGCGCCGTGCACGGCGTGGTGCCGGACGATGCGGCCGAGCGTCTCGCCGCCGCGCTCGCAGTGCACGACACCGCGCACTGGCAGCGCGAATTTGCCGCGCACGACGTGCCGGCCGTCGCTATCGCGGCCGATGTGGCCGACGTCGCGGCCCATCCGCTCCTGGCGGGCAGCTTGCGGCGTGAAGCCGACCGTCTGGCCGTCACCTGTCCCTGGACCTTCACTCATACTGAGACGCTTCGATGACATTCGACTCCACGCTTTCCGCCGCTCGGTCGCGCGGCGCCGTTCCGGAATCCCGCGTCCTGCGCGACCACGTTCCCGTCGCGCTGCGGCGCGCTTGGGCCGACGCCGGCATTTACGCAGGGCACGACCTGTTCGGTGCGTTCGCGGGTTACGCCGATGCGCACCCGCTCGCGCTCGCGGTGTCCGACGGCGGCATCGCGCTTACCTATGCGCAACTGCGCGTGCGCAGCCTCGGGCTCGCGACCGCGCTGCACGAATGTGGCGTGCGGGCGGGCGACGTCGTGGCGGTCAACCTGCCGAACGGCTGGCGTGCCTGCGCGGCCGACCTGGCCGCCGCTGCGCTGGGCGCGATCGTGCTGCCTTACCCGATCGGCCGCAAGCGGCACGAGAGCCGTGCGCTGCTTGCGAAGTCGGCCGCGAAGGTGCTGATCTGCCAGCGGCGGGTCGGCGACATCGACTATGCGGCACTGGTCGACGGGCTGCGCGACGAACTGCCCGCGCTCGAACGCGTGTTCGTGCACGGCGCGCGCTATTTCGACTGGCCTGACCTCGATCGCTGCTGGGACCGTGAGCCGCATCCGTACCGTGCGGGCGTGCTCGACCCGGACGGCCCGGTGCGGTTGATCGCGTCGTCGGGCTCGGAGGCCGAGCCGAAGCTCGTGCTGTATTCGCACAATGGCTTGATTGGCGGGCAGGCGTCGTACCTGAAGAGCCTCGGCGCCGATGTTTCGTTGATACGCGCGATGTTCTGCGTGTCGCTTGCGTCGCCGTTCGGCTCGCTCGGCACGTCGTGCACGCTCGCGGCGCTCGGCGGTGCACTCGTCAATCTCGAGCGGTTCGAGCCGACCGCTGCCCTGCTCGCGATCGCCTCGCTGCGCGTCACGCATCTGTTCGCGGGGCCGAACATGGTCGACATGCTGGTCGAAAGCCCACTGCTCGTGGACGGCGGGGACGATGCGCCCGACCTGTCGTCGCTGAAGGCGATCGTCAGCGGCGGTTCGGCGCTGAGCGCGGAAACCGCGCGGCGCGTGCGTGACATGATCGGCTGCGCGCTGATCCAGTCGTACGGCTCGGCGGACGGCGTCGCGTGTCACACCGCGCTCGACGACGATTTCGATACGGTCGTCGCGACGGTCGGGCGGCCCGATCCGGCGGTCGTCACGGTGCGGATCGTCGACGATGCGGGTCGGGATGCCGACCCGGGCGACGAAGGCGAGATTTGGGCGCGCGGGCCGATGACGCCGATGGGCTACTACGGCGCACCGGAACTGAACGAACGCAATCGCGCGGCGGACGGCTGGGTGCGGCTCGGCGATCGCGGCCGGATGGATGCGGCCGGCTATCTGCAGATCGTCGGCCGCCGTGCGGATACCGTGTTGCGCAACGGCGTGAAGATCAATCTCGTCGAGATCGAGATGCTGCTGCACGGGCATCCCGACGTGGCGGACGTGGCCGTCGTGCAGGCGGCGGGCGATGCGGCTGTCGTGCGGCTCTGCGCGTGTGTCGTGCCGCGCGTGGGCCGTCAGGCGCCGACGCTTGACGCGATCAACCGCTTCCTGCTCGACGACTGCGGTGTGGAGAGCAGCAAGCGCATTGACGCGGTGGTGCCGTGCCCGCAGCTGCGGCTCGCGCCGTCGGGCAAGGTCGATCGCGCGACGCTCGCGCGCGAAGTCGCGACCGCGCAGGCTGCGCTTGCGACCTGCCTGCCGGGCGCGCAACCCGCGCTGTCCGCGGCGCCGGTCCTCGATCTGCTGATGGGCGTCGAGCGTGCCGGTGTGCTGCGTGCGGCGATCGAGCTGCGCGTGTTCGACCGGCTGGCGGCTGGCCCGCGCGGTGCGGCCGAACTGGCCGGCGAACTGCAGGCCAGCGCGCGCGGGATGCGGATTCTGCTCGATGCGCTGGCCGGGCTCGAGCTCGTCGACCACGACGCCGCGCGTGCATGCTATGCACTGAACCCGACGTCGCAGCGCTTTCTCGTGACCGCGTCGCCGCACTACATCGGCGGGCTGTCGAGCGTCTATACGGCCGATCTGATGTGGGACACGTTCCGGCATTTCAAGGACGCCGTCGTGGCGGGCGGCAGCGTGCTGCCGTCGAGCCTCGAGGCCGCAGATCACCCGTACTGGCAGGAGTTTGCGGTCGGCATTGCGAACACGAGCCGCCGCACCGCGCAGCGCGTCGCGGATCTGCTCGCGCCGTGGGCCGCCGCGCGCCGGTCGGTTGCCGTACTCGATCTCGGCTGCGGCAACGGTATCTACGGCTTCACGTTCGCGCAGGCGCAGCCGAAGGCGACCGTCTGCGGCGTCGACTGGCCGTCGATCCGCGACGTGTGTGCGCGCACCGCGCACGAATTCGGTGTCGAGGCGCGCGCGCAGTTCGTCGGCGGTGATCTGTTCGACGTCGAGATTCCGGGGCAGTACGACCTCGTTATCCTGAGCCAGATCCTCCATCACTTCGACGAGGACGCATGCCGCCGGCTGCTCGCGCACGCATGCCGCCGCCTCGCGCCCGGAGGGCGGATCGCGGTTTGCGATTTCATGATCTCGGACGCGCCGCCCGCGAGCGAACCCGTGCCGCGCCTGTTCGCCGCCCAGATGCTCGGGCTCACGCTGGCGGGCGACTGCTATCCGGTCGCCGCAGTCAGGGCGCTGCTCGCCGAACAGGGGCTCGTCGATGTTACGGCCACGCCGTTGAAGGGGGTGCCCGTGCACTGCGTGACGGGCGACCGCACGGCAGGTTGACCAACACATCGCAGACGCGTCATAACGGTGCAGCACGAGCCGCATCGATCAGGTATCCAAATGAAGGGGAATCGGATGCAAACTCAATTGTGGCGGCTCGCGGGAGTCGTCTACGCCGAAATCGCGACGAGCGTCGCGATCGGGCTGGCGGTCACCGCGTGCTACGCGGCCCAGGCGCTGTGCATTGCGCGCGGGATCGCGGCCGTGCTGTCGGGCGCGTCGCCGTCGGACGTGTTCGGTTGGGTGCTTGGCTTCGCGGCGTTCGCGCTCGCACGGATCGCGCTGATGTGGGCCGGCGAAGTCGCGGCGCTGCGCACCGCAAGCCGCACCAAGGCACGGTTGCGCGCGCGGCTGCTGCCGCAGGCGCTGGCGCTCGGCCCGGACGGCGGCGCGGGTCGCACCGCTGAACTGCAGCACACCATCATCGGCGGCGTCGAGGCGCTCCAGATGTATTACGGTCGCTACATTCCCGCCGTCTGCGTTGCACTCGTCGGCTGCACCGGCGTGATCGGCGCTGTCGCGTGGCTCGATCCGCTGTCCGCGAGTGTGCTCGCCGCCTGCGTGCTGGCGGTGCCTGTCGTCGATCGCGTGTGGCTGCGGCTGTGCCGGCCAAAGGCATCGGGGCTGATGGCGTCGATGGGGCGCTTCGGCGCGACGATGCTCGACAGCCTGCAGGGCATTGCCACGCTGAAGGCGTTCGACGCGGCCGGCACGCGCCGCGCGGCGCTGGTCGCCGCGGCGGCCGACCTGCGCAGCGAGGCGATGGGGATTCTTTACGCCACGCTGATGCGCAACGGCGTGACGGGCCTGTTCGGGCTTGGCTGCATCGCGCTGGTGGCGGCGCTCAATGCGTCGCGTGCGGCGTCGGGGGCGCTGCCTGCGACGACCGCGCTGATCACGCTGTTCCTGGCGCGCGAGGCGTTCCGGCCGGTCGACCGGCTCGACAAGACGTTCCATGTCGCGTGGGGAGCCGCGAGCGCGGCCGCACCGGTCGCCGCGCTGCTCGATGCCGAACCGCCCGTGCGCGAGCCGGCGTCGCCGCGCGCGCCGGGCGCGCGCTCGGACATTGCCTTCGACGACGTGACGTTTGCGTGGCCGGGCACTGACCGGCTCGCGCTCGAGCGCGTGTCGTTCGCGGTCGGCGAGCGCGAATTCGTTGGTGTCGTCGGGCCGTCGGGCGCCGGCAAGTCGACGCTTGGGGAGCTGCTGACGCGGATGGCCGACCCGCAGCGCGGCGCCGTGAGGATCGGCGGCGTCGACCTGCGCGACCTGCCGCTGGCGGCGATGCGCGCGCAGGTCAGCGCGGTGTTCCAGGACATCGTGCTGTTCCACGGCAGTATCGAGGACAACCTACGGTTCGCGCGCCCCGACGCGGACGCGCAGGCGATTCGCGACGCGGCGCGGATCGCGCACATCCATGAGTTCATCGAAAGTTTGCCGCACGGCTATGCGACCGCTGTCGGCGAGCGCGGCGCGCAGTTGTCGGGTGGCCAGCGGCAGCGGCTCGCGATTGCGCGCGCGTGGCTGAAGGGCGCGCCGGTCCTGCTGCTCGACGAGGCGACCTCGAACGTCGATCCGTCGAGTGAACGGGCGATCCAGGCGTCGATCGAGGCGTTCGCCGGGCAGCGCGCGCTCGTCGTGATCGCACATCGCCTCGCGACGGTGCGGCATGCGGACCGGATCGTCGTCGTCGACGGCGGTCGGATCGTCGAGGAAGGTAACCACGACACGTTGACGGCGCGTGGCGGACTGTATGCGCGCCTGCTGGCCGCGCAGGATGCGCAGGCCGGCGCATCGCAGGAGGAAGCGGCATGAGCGCGAACTCGACAACGCTCCACGACCGCGCGACGACGCGCCGCGCGCGTAGCAGCTGGGCGGGCCTGATGCGGCTCGCGAGCGGACAGGAACGGTTGATGGCGCTGACGATCGTCGCGACGGTGCTCGCGCAGGGCGGGATGGTCGCGACGCTTGCGACCTGCGCGTGGCTGATCGGACACGCGGTCACGGGCGCGGGCGCCGCGCAGTGGCAGCCCGGCCTGTGGGTGCTCGCCGCGGCGGCGGCAGCGGGCGCGGGCGGCCGCTGGTGGCAGGCGCACGTGTCGCACGAATTTGCGTTTGCGCTGATCGAGACGATGCAGATCGGCATCTACGACGGGCTCGAACGCGCAGCGCCCGGTTATGTGGCCGGGCGCCGCACGGGCGAGCTCGCGGCGACGGCGACGCGCGACGCGCAGGCGATGGAGCATTTCTTCGCGCACACGCTCGCCGACGCGATCGCGGCGGGCGTCGTTCCGCTGCTGGCGCTGGCGGCGCTCGCGTTCGTGCAGCCGTGGCTGATGCTCGCGCTGCTGCCGTTCCTGCCGCTGCTCGCATCGGTGCCGTTCTGGCTCGGCGATCGCGCGCACCGTCAGGGCCGCAAGCTCGCGGAAGCGGCGGCGCGGCTCGACGCGGAGGTGATCGAAGGAATTCAGGGCCGCAAGGAAATCGCGCTGTTCGGCCAGGCGCGCGCGTGGCTCGACCGCGTTGCGTCGCGTGTGGCCGAGATGGAGGACGAGCAGCACCGTTACGGTGCGCGCGCGCGGCTCGAGCAGGGCGCGATCGAACTGCTGCAGGCGGGAGCGCTGCTCGCCGCGCTCGTGACCGGCGCCGTGCTCGTCGAGGGCGGGCGGCTCGGCGGCGCGTGGCTGCCGTGTGCAGTCGTGCTGGTCGGCGCAGCGCTGATTCCGCTCGCCGAAGCCGCGCAGGCCGCGCGCGCGCTCGGCGGGCTGAAGGCCGGCGCCGAGCGCATTCTCGAGATCCAACGGCAGCCCGCGCAGATCGTCGACCAAGGCACCGCGGAACCGGCCGATGCGACGGTACGCTTCGAACAGGTTGGTTTCGCGTACGACGGCGAGCGCGCGCCGGCGCTACGCGGCGTCGATTTCGACGTGAAGCAGGCCGAGACGGTCGCGCTCGTCGGCGCGTCTGGCGCGGGCAAGAGCACGTGCGTGAGCCTGCTGCTGCGCTTCCGGGACGTGCAGGCGGGGCGCGTGACGCTCGGCGGCGTCGACGTGCGCGACATCCCGGTCGCGCGGCTGCGGCAGTGCGTGTCGGTCGTGCCACAGGACGTGTACCTGTTCGACGACTCCGTCGCGAACAACATCCGCCTCGGGCGGCCGGACGCGAGCGGCGCGGACGTCGAGCAGGCCGCACGCGATGCGCAGGCCCACGACTTCATCGTCGCACTGCCGGACGGCTATGACACGCGCTGCGGAGAACGCGGCGCCCGGCTGTCTGGCGGCCAGCGGCAGCGGATCGCGATCGCGCGCGCGCTGCTGCGCGACAGTCCCGTGCTCGTGCTCGACGAAGCGTCGTCGAGCCTCGACACGGAGAGCGAGCGCGCGTTCCACGACGCGCTCGCGCGGCTGCACCGGCGTCGCACGGTGCTGATGATCGCGCACCGGCCATCGACGATCCGCCAGGCCGACCGCATCGTCGTACTCGACGAAGGCCGCGTCGTCGAGCAGGGTACGCATGCCGAACTCGTTGCGCGCGACGGACGCTATGCGCGCCTGATCGCACGCGATGCGGGTTGCGCGTGAATCGCCTCTCCCATTTCAACCACTACCACCACGCTTCACGGGGTTCGCGGCGAGGCCGTTGCCGGCCGGTCGAAAACGGAGCATCAGCAGGAGAATGTTTCATGAGTTGTCGTTGCAGTCATGCTGCCCGGACCCGCCGGGTGACTTCGTGTATCGCTTCACCGGATCGATTCCCCGTTCAATCCTTCAGTTCACTGAACGTTTCGCTCATCAGCTTCGCGGGCGCCGCCGGCGCCGAGGTGCGTCGCGCGGTCAGGCCGATTGCGCCGCTGTCGCTTGCGCTAGCGGCCGCTTGTGCGGCACCGCTGTCCGCACGCGCGGGGAGCGGCGCGACCGCCGTTCCAGCCGCTATCGAGTCGCCGGCTTACGCTTCCACCTCGTCCGATTCGGCCACCGCCACACAGCTCGAAGCGGTGACGATCACCGCGCGCCGCCACAGCGAATCGCAGCAGAAAGTGCCGGTCAGCGTGACGGTGGCGAGCGGCGCGGATCTCGCGGTCGACGCCACGCCGTCGGCCGGCAACGCGGGCCTGGCGCGTTCGGTGCCGAACCTCGCGTTCGCGGATATCGGCGCGACCTATGCAAACGTGTTCAGCATTCGCGGCGTTGGCTCGTTCATGCCGCTCGCGGCCGACGACGAATCGGTCGTGATGTACGTGAACGATGTGCCGCGCGCGACCACGGGCGCGCCGCCGACCTTCATGGACATTGACCGCGTCGAGGTGCTGCGCGGCCCGCAGGGTACGCTGTTCGGCCGCAACACGCAGGGTGGCGCGATCAACGTGATCACGAAGCAGCCGACCTTCAAGCACGAATTCTCGGCCACGGCAGAAGGCGGCACGCACGGCCGCTGGCTCGGCGAGATGATCGGCAACGGCCCGGTGTCGGACGATGTCGCCGCGCGCGTCGCGGTGCGGATGTCGAACCTGAACGGCAGCGTGCCGAACCTCGCGACGGGCAGCACCGACGGGCGCGTGAAGATCGGCGCCGCGCGCGGCACGGTGCTGTGGGTGCCCGACGACCGCACGTCGGTCACGGTGTCGGGCTTCGTCGACCAGACCGAGACCACCGCGCCGCGCTTCGTGCTGCTGCAGAACGCCGATTTCCCGCAGGTCGAGCTGGATCCGTCGACGGCCAGCCGCTGGCGCGATGCGGGCGGCAGCGTGCGGGTCGAGCGCGCGTTCGACCGCGTCAAGTTCACGTCGCTGACGAGCTATCAGGATTCGCGCAACGTCCAGCAGTTCGACCTGACCGACGGGCTTATCTATTCGGCGCTGTCGAGGCGACCGGCGAGCGTGTTCAACGTGCCGGGTGCGGACTACACCGAGATGCATTTCGGCGAATCGACGTTCCAGCAGGAGGCGCGGCTGAATTCGCACGACGACAGCCTCGTGATGTGGACCGCCGGGCTCAATTATTTCCATTCGCGCTTCACGAACGACACGTCGGCGATTGCGTCGCCGGCCGCGTTCAATTTCGTGACGACGCAGAACGGCCAGCAACACAACCGCATCAATACCGACAGCGTGTCGCTGTTCGGCGAGGCGAGCTGGCCGCTCACGGCACGGCTGAAGGCGATCACGGGCGTGCGCGCGACCTATGAGCGCAAGGACGCGCGCTATGCGTTCGACGGCAACGGCAATCCGAAAGTCGTGAGCCGGTTTCGCGAGGACGACAGCCTGAGCGACACGTTCGTCACCGGGCGCGCGGGCCTGACGTTCGACTGGACCGATACGCTGATGACCTATGCGACCGTGTCGCGCGGCGAAGCGTCGGCCGGTTTTCCAGCCGTGACCGTGAACGGGCCCCAAGGCCGGCGCGAGTCGTCTTTTCCCGCGTCGACGAGCTGGACCTACGAACTCGGCTTCAAGTCGCTGTGGCTCGATCGGCGACTCAGCGTCGACGGGTCGGTGTTCTACAACGACGTGAAGAACGGCCACCTTGTCGCGTTCTTCCCGTCGAGCGGGCTGTTCATGCCTGCGTCGCTCGACTATCGGACCTATGGCGCGGAATTCGAACTCGGCGCGAAGGTGTCGCGCTACGTACGGTTGACGGCTGGGCTCGGCTATACGCAGGGCGAACTGCGCTCGGTGCCCGACGGCGACGTCACGGGTGCGCGGTCGGGCAACCGGCTGTCGAACGTGCCGCGCACGACGGCCAACCTCGGCGTGCACGGCGAATTGCCCGGCGGCGCCGTCGGGTTGCCGGGGCGCTTCAATGCGGACGTGGCGTGGCAGTTCGTCGGCTCGCGCGCGGTCGACGTGCGCAACAGCTTCAATCTCGCTGCATACAGCGTGGCCAACCTGCGGGTCGGCTGGACCTACCGGAACTGGACGCTGTACGGGTTCGCGGAGAACGTGTTCGACCGCCGCTACGTCGTCGCGGGGCAGAGCTGGGCGCCGGGTGTCGGTTCGGTGCGTGTCGGCCAGCCGCGCGTCGTCGGCATCGGCATGACGACGCAGCTTTGACGGAAGCCCCATGAGCGAACCACTTCTTCTCGCCGGCGATCAACCGCCAGCCGTTGCGCCGACGCCCGGCATCGCGCGCGTACTCACGGTCGTCGCGATCCTCTACGCCGCGATCGGCAGCGTGTTCGGCTTCGTGCAGGGCGGCCTCGGGCCGATCCTGCGCGCGCAGGGCGTGACGCTGGCGTCGCTGCAATGGGTCTATGCGCTGTACCTGCCGTTCGGCGTCGCGTTCCTGTGGGCGCCGTGGCTCGACGCGCGGCGGATGCGCTGGCTCGGGCACCGCACCGGCTGGATCGTCGCGACGCAACTGGTCGCCGTCGCGGCGACGCTCGGCATCGCCGCGCTACCGGGTGCCCCGTCGGTCGCATCGCTGTTTGCGCTCGGGCTCGTCGCGACGGCAGCCGTTGCGACGATGGACCTGTCGCTCGACGCATTGACGGTCGAGCAGACGCCACCGTCGGGCCGCACGCTCGTCGCGGCCGCGAAGATGGGGGGGATGGCGGTCGGCCTGCTGCTGGGCGGCGGCGTGCTCGTGTGGGCGTATCCGTCGGCCGGCTGGCGGCTCACGTTCGTGCTGCTGGCCGCGATCCTCGCCGTATCGCTGTTGCCGGTCGGGCTGCTGGTCGCGGCCGATCGCGCGGCGCCGCGCATCGCGAACCGGTCGCTGCCCGGGTGGCGCGATGCACTGCGCGACGCGCCGATGCGCGCGCGGCTGCTCGCGACGATCGCGCTGACCGTGATACTGATGCTGCTGTTCAACTTCAACCGGTTGTTGCTGGTCGATCTCGGCATGCCGCTGCAACGGATCGGTGCGCTGCTCGGCATACTCGTGCCGGCCGCGAACCTCGCGGCGGCGGTCGCGGCCGGCTGGGCCGCGCGCCGCTGGCGGCCGGCGGCGATCTGCGCGACTGGGGCCGCGGCGTGCGCCGCGAGCGTCGCCGTGCTCGCGGTTGCCGCGGCGCGCGGCGATGCGGCGCTGGCCACGACGGGCGCGGTGCTGGTTGGCGCGGCCAGCGCATGGACCTTCATCAGCATGGGCGGCGCGATCCTCGGCTGGGCTGCCGGGCGCCAGCCTGCGACTGTATATGCGCTGTTCTATAGCAGCGGGCGGCTCGTCGGCACGTTCGGTCTGCTCGGCATACCGAGGCTGATCGCGACAGTAGGCTGGCCCGCGTTTTATGCGGGCGCCGGCGTCGTGTTCGTGCTGGCAGCGGGGGTGTTTGTTGCGTTGCTGCCGCGCGGGAGTGCGGTGCCGGCGGAGCCGCGGTGCGGTACGGTGTGAAGGCCGGCGCAGGCGGGTGCGGCGCCGGCTCGCCGAACTGGCCTTATGTTTCGTCCGCGGCGATCCCCGCCGCCCGCGGAAACGTCAACACCACCGCAAACCCACCCTCATCAGGAAACGCGAACCCCACGCGCCCGCCGTGCGCCTTCATCACTTCCTGCACGATCGCGAGCCCGAGCCCGGACCCGGTGCGGCGTTCGGTGCCGTCCGGCGCGATTCGCACGAACGGCTGCAACGCCGCGTCCCAATGCTCGCGCGGAATCCCGCGCCCATTGTCGGTGACGGTCAGCGTCACCGCATCGTCGCTGTTGCCCGCGGTGGCGACCGACACGACGATATCGTCCGCATGCCCATGCAGCAGCGCGTTGTGCAGCACGTTCGACAACGCCTCCTGCAGACTGATTGCATCGCCGTCGATCCACGCATGCGGCGCATCGCTCGCGAACGCGACGGCCACGTCGCGCTCGTCCGCGAGCGGAATCGTGCGGCCGAGCACGTCCTTCGCGAGCGCGACGAGTTCGACGGGTTGCAGCGGCACGACCTCGGTACGATGGATCACCATCGCATGATTGAGCAACTGCCCGGTGAGCCGCCCGACGTCCGAGCTGGTCGCACGCAACGCATCGAGGCGCGCCGCATGACGCGCGGGATCGGCCTCGCCGTCGAGCAATTCGATCTGCGCATCGAGCCGCGCGAGCGGCGTGCGCATCTGGTGCGCGGCGTCGGCGATGAAGCGCTGCATCGCGTTGATCCGCTCGGCAAGGCGGTGCATCAGCCCGTTGATCGACCCGATGATCGCGTCGATCTCGCTCGGCGTATCGACGGCCACCGGCCGCAAATCGGCGGGGTCGCGCGCGGCGATGATCGTGCCGATCTGCGCGAGCGGGCGCAGCCCGCGCCGGATCGCGAGGCCACTCGCGCCGATCGCGAGCACGCTCATCAGCAGGATCAACGTCCACACCTTGATGCTCATGTCGTTCGTCAATTGCTGCCGCGCGTTGGTGGTTTGCGCAACCGTCACGAGCGCCCACCCCGGCGTGCTTTCCTCGGGCATGTAGCGCGCGATCGTCGCGGTGCGGATCTGGTGCCCCTGGTAGACGGCGTTCGCGAACGCGGGGCCTTGCTTCGCGGCGGCGAGCGTCGCGGGGCTCGCGAGATCGTTGTAGCCGGCCACCACGACGCCGCGCGAATCGACGACCTTGTAGTAGACGAGGTCGTAGCGCGACAGCGTCGACAGCGCGGCGACCGGCGGATTCAGCGCAAGCACGCCGCCTTGCACGTACAGGTTCTCCGCGACCTGGATCGATGCGCCCGCAAGCAACTGGTCGTATGCGCGCTCGGCCGCGACGCCCGCGTAGTAGCGCGCGATCACCGCGAGGGCGAGCGCGCCGGTCGCGACGACGAGTGCGATGAACAGCAGCGTGCGCCCGAACAGCGTCTTGGGGAACCAGTCAATGCGCGGCAATCTGATACCCCATCCCGCGCGCGGTGCGGATTTCGACCGAGCTGCCCTGCAGCTTTCTGCGCACGCGCGTCACGTATTGCTCGACCGCGTTCGCGCTCGGCTCGTTGCCGAAGCTGAACAGCTGGTTCAGCAGTTCGTCCTTCGAGAAGATCCGCTGCGGACGGCTCGCGAGAATCTCGAGCAGCGCGAACTCCTGGCGCGACAGCGACAGCGGCTGGCCGTCGAGTTCCGCGAGGCGGCTGCTGCGGTCGATCACGAGGCCGCCGAGCGTCAGCACGTCGTTCGCATGGCCGCTGTTGCGGCGCAGCAGCGCCTGCACGCGCGCTTCGAGCTCGCGGTAGTCGAACGGCTTCACGAGATAGTCGTCGGCGCCGAAGCCGAGGCCGCTTACGCGGTCGTCGATTGCCGAGCGCGCGGTGACGAGCAGCACCGGCGTCGTGCTGCCCGATGCGCGCAGGTTGCGCAGCACCGCGAAGCCGTCGAGCCCGGGCAGGTTCGCATCGAGCACGACGAGGTCGAAGCGCTCGACGCGCAGCAGGCTGTTCGCGGTCGAACCGTCGGTTTCGAGATCGACGGCATGGCCGAGCCGCGTCAGACGGCTGCGGATCGCCGCGCCGATTTCGGCATCGTCCTCCACGACGAGAATGCGCATGGTGCCGTTTGCAGGTAGAAGGTTAGGGGTTTTCCCGGGGCCGGGATGTCAGCATTTTCTCAGACTCGCTCGATAACCTGTGTACAGCCGGAACAAGCGATGACGGCATTAATACCAGAGGAGACGGCAACATGCAGCATGTCACGGGCACGACGAAGGCGCGGCGCAATGCTCGGCAGAATGCACGGCGATGCGTGACGCCGGCTGCCGCGTGGCCGCTCGCCGTGCGCCGCACGCAGGCGTGCGCATGACGACGTCGCCGCGCCGCCGCGCATTGCTCGCCGCCGGCCTCGGTGCGTTGGCCGCACCGTCGCTGGTGCGCTCGAAGCCGCGCACGGTGCGAATCTCGAAAGGCTACGGCGTGCTGTACCTGCCGCTGCTCGTGATGGAGAAGCAGCGCCTGTTCGAGCGGCACGCGGCACGGCGCGGCCTGCGCGACATCGCGCTCGACTGGGTGCTGCTCGACGGCGGCAATTCCGTCAACGACGCGATGATGGCCGGCACGCTCGACTTCGCGGGCGCCGGCGCGCCGGGCTTCATCGAGCTGTGGGCGCGGGCGCGCGGGATTCCGAATGTCGAGGTGATCGGCATCAGCGGCTTGTCGACGACCTCGCTGTCGCTCAATGCGAATCGTCCGGGCCTTGCGTCGCTGCGCGACTTCATGCCGTCCGACCGGATTGCGGTGCCGGGCATCCGCACGTCGCTGTCGGCGGTCGTGCTGCAGATGGTCGCGAGCCGGCAGCTGGGTGCCAGGCATTTCGCGCAACTCGATTCGATCACAGTGAACCTGCCGCATCCGCAAGCGATGCAGGCGCTGATCCGCCGCGAGAACGGCGTGACGGCGCACTTCACGTCGCCGCCGTTCTCGACGCTCGAATTGCGGCAGCCGGGCATTCATCGCGTGGTGAATTCGGTCGACGTGCTCGGCCCGATGACGCTCGACGTCGTGTTCGCGCCGAAGCGGCTCGTCGATGCGGAGCCTGCGCTGGCCGCGGCGTTTCTCGGCGCGCTCGACGAAGCGAATCGCCTGATCGTGCAGGATCCGCGCGCGGCGGCCGCGCTGTATGCAGCATCGTCGGGTGTCGGCGTGTCGCACGACGACGTGATACGGATGCTCGCCGCGCCGGACACGCGGTTCTCGGTATGGCCGAACCAGCTGATGGACTACGTCGAGTTCCTGTACCTCGCCGGCACGATCAAGGCCAAGCCGCGCGCGTGGCACGAGATGTTCGCGCCGATGCTCGACGACTACCACGCACGCTGAGTGCCGCCGATCCACGATTTCATCGACCTGCAAAGCGCACGCGCGTTCGTCGCGCGGCGCCGATTCAACCGACAAGCAACCGATTCACGGAGGAGCCCTTAATGAATGCCACCGAAACCCTGGACCCCGCGTCCGCCGACGAGCAGCGCGTCATGTCGAAGATGGCGCGGCGCCTGCTGCCCATCCTCGTCGTGATGTTCCTGATCGCGTTCATCGACCGGCAGAACGTCGGCTTCGCGAAGCTGCAGATGGTGCACAGCCTCGGGATGACGGAAGCTGCGTTCGGGCTCGCGTCGTCGCTGTTCTTCATCGGCTACCTGCTGTTCGAGGTGCCGAGCACGCTCGCGCTGCATCGCTTCGGCGCTCGCGTGTGGCTCGCGCGAATCATGCTGACGTGGGGCCTCATCACCGTGCTGATGGGCTTCACGACGTCGATGCCGGCGTTCTGCTCGCTGCGCTTCCTGCTCGGCATTGCCGAGGCCGGCTTCTATCCGGGCGTGATCTACTACCTGACGCTGTGGTTTCCGCAGAGTTACCGCGCGAAAGTGCTCGGCATCTTTACGCTCGGCAGCGCGCTCGCGAACATGCTCGGGTCGCTCGTCGGCGGCGTGCTGCTGAGCCTGAACGGCGTGTGGGGCCTCGCGGGCTGGCAGTGGGTGTTCGTGGCGACGGGCATTCCGGCCGTGATCGTCGCGATCGTCGTGTTCCGCGTGTTGCCGGCCTCGTTCCGCGAGGCGGCGTTCCTCGACGAACGCGAGAAGCAGATCGTCGCGGCCGCGCTGGAGCGCGAGAAGCCGGCGCAGGCCGAGCACGGCCAGCCGTGGAAGGCGCTGCTCGATCCGCGCGTGATGCTGTTCGCGGCGACTTACATGCTGATGTCGACGTCGCTGTACGGCGTCACGTACTGGTTGCCGACGCTCGTGAAATCGTTCGGCGTGTCGAGCAGCACGAACGGTTTCCTGAGCATGCTGCCGTGGGCGCTCGCGGTGGTGCTGCTGGTGTGGCTGCCGTCGAAGCTGCGCCGCGCGAAGAGCATCCTGCGCACGATCGCCATCGTTGCGGCGCTCGGCGCGCTCGGCTTTCTGCTGAGCCTCGTGCTGCCGTCGACGCCGCTGCGCTTCGTCGCGCTCGTGCTCGGCGGCGCGTGCATCCCGCTGCTGTATCCGTGCTTCTGGTCGATGCCGCCGCGCTACTTCACCGGCGCGCGCGCGGCGGCGAGTGTCGCGGCGATCAACTCGATCGGCAACCTCGGCGGCTTCTTCAGCCAGAACCTGATGCCGTTCGCGGGCAAGGTGACGGGCACCGCGTTCGGGCCGATGATCGTGCCGATCGTGTGTCTCGCGCTGCTCGGGATCGGCGCGCTGGTCGCGTGGACGCGCTCGGAGCGGGGGATGGTGGCGGTGCGGGCCTGATGTGCTACCGTGCATGCGGTTTGAATGCACGGAGATAGCAATGAAGACTGCGGCGATGTGCGCGCTTCGAGTCGATCAGACATTACTCGAGGAAGCGCAAACCGTGTTGGCGGAAAACGAGACGCTGCCTGCGTTCGTCGAATCGACGCTGCGCGCTGTGATTGCACGCCGGCGCTCGCTGCGTGAGTTTGTCGCGCGCGGCGTGTGGTCGGCGGAGGAGGCGCGGCGTACCGGTGAATACGTCGACGCCGCAGAAGTCCAGATCGAACTTGGGACGATGCTGAAAGCCGCGCGTGCAGCGAAGATAATGGGTTAGACGGTTGGCGTCGATCGACGCGCACGGGTCGATCCCGTCACGATCATTGCCGGTCGGCGTTAGCGCGACGCCCCCCGTCCATCATGCGCGATCGCCACATGCGCGGACGCCACCGGAATATCCACTTCCACCGTCGTCCCAACGCCCAGCGTCGTGTCGATCCGCAGCGTGCCGCCGACGAGATACGCGCGCTCGCGCAGGCCGACCAGCCCGAACGATCCCGATTTGCGCGGCGCACCGGGATCGAAGCCCGCACCGTCGTCGCGAATCGTCAGCGCGATCGTCTCGTTCCGGTACACGAGTTCCACGGTCGCGCTCGACGCGGCCGCGTGCCGCGCGACGTTCGCGAGCGCTTCCTGCGCGATGCGGAACACGGCCGTCGCATACGGTTCGTCGAGCTGCAGCTCGCTCGGCTCGACGCGCAGCGTGCACGCCATGCCGTGACGGTGCCGGAAATCCTCCACGAGCCATTGCATCGCGGCCGCGAACCCGAGGTCGTCGAGCATCAGCGGGCGCAGGTCGGATGCAATGCGTCGCGTGGCCGTCACCGCGCCGCGCGCGAGCGCATGCATCGCCGCGATCTTGCGCGCCAGCGGTGCATCGTCCTGCGGCACGTGATCGAGCAGCCATTCGAGATCGTTCTTCAGCGTCGCGAGCGTCTGCGCGAGTTCGTCGTGCAGTTCGCGCGCGATGCGGCGTTGCTCGGCCTCGCGCGCGCTCGCGCTGATCGCCGCGATCTCGCGCAGCTCCTCGCGTGACGCCTGCAGCGCCCGCTCCGCGCGCACACGCTCCTCGACTTCGCGCCGCAAGTCGCGGTTCGACGCGCTCAACTGCGCGGTGCGGGCCGCGACGCGCTGCTCGAGCCGTTCGTTCGCGTCGTTGAGCTGCGCGCTCTTCTGCACAACGAGCAGGTGCTGATAGCGCGCGCCGGCGAGCGCACGCACCGTCTGCGCATGCAGCCGGCCGTTCTCGAACAGCAGCGCGAACAGCACGACGCCCGACGCGACGAGGCCGTAGGTCCGCCCCGCGTAGAAGCCCAGGTCGAAGCGCCCGTGGTTCAGCATCGACGACAACGCGATGTCGAACAGCCACGCGACGAGCACGATCATCACCCACAGGTCGAGCACGGAATGGCGCCGCCGCTGCCGCCACATCAGCACGAGCGCGGCCAGGTTCAACGCCCAGACGACCGCGATCGCGGTCGTCATCGTCGCGGCCATCCGGTTGCCCTGCATGATGCGCGGCAGCAGGTCGTGGCCGGCGGTCGCGAGCAGCGCGAGCGCGCCGGTCGCGGCGGCCGTCAGGACGATGCAGAGCAGCAGCGGAAGCGTCGCGCGACGCCGCTCGAGCGACGGCGGGCGGGCGCGCGGCGTCGCGCGCAGCAGCACGTACGCGGCGACCCCCAGCGGAAAGCCGCCGTGCCAGAACAGATAAAGCCACGCGGTGGTCTGCTCGCCCGCGCCGAGCAGGCCCGTCGGCGTGAACAGCCCCGGAAAGGTCAGCATGTGCGTGCCGGCCATGAACCCCGTGAACAGGTAGCCGGCGGCGAGCGCGAGCAGCGATTTCTCGCGCAGGATCGCGAACTGGCCGAGCAGCAGGCCGGCCGTCACCATGTCGTTGACGACGATCGCCGACTGGTACACGGGAATGAAGCCCCACACGCGAGCCAGCGGCACGCCCGCGAACGGTGCGAGCGCGACGAAGATCACGGCCGACACGATCACCATCGCGATCGCGAGCCGCCGCTCCTGTCGGCCCGGCGGCAGCGACGACATGAACAGGTGCGACGGATCCGGCGCGTCGTCGTCGTCGTCGGTGGCCGCGGCGCGCGAGCGGAATGCGGGCATCATGCGTCGTCGACGCCGAGGTCGAGATCGTGGCGCACGGCGTAGCGCACCAGCGCGGCTTCGTGCGGCAGCTCCATCTTCTCGAGGATGCGCGTCTTGTAGGTGCTGACCGTCTTCGCGCTCAGCGTGAGTTCCGCCGCGATCCGCGTGACCGTCTGGCCCGCGACGATGCGGCGCATCACGTCGAGTTCGCGCGCGGACAACCGTTCGTGCGGCAGCATTTCGACCGGCGCGCGCAGCGTGCGCGCGAGGCTTTCGGCCGCCTGCGGGCTCACGTAGACGCCGCCCGCCGCGACCTTCGTGACGGCCTGGACCAGCTCGGCAGTCGCGCTGTCCTTGGTCAGGTAGCCGGTCGCGCCGGCCTTGAACGCGCGCGCGGCGTACTGCGCCTCCGCATGCATCGTGAGCACCAGCATGCGCAGCGCCGGCGCGCGCGTCTTGACGAGCCGGATCAGCTCGATGCCGGTCGGCCCGGGCATCGACAGGTCGAGCAGCAGCACGTCGGCATCGCCACGCTCGGCCAGCGCGAGCGCGGCCGTGCCGTCGCTCGCCTCGCCGACGATTTCGAAACCGCCGGCCGTTTCCAGGATGTGACGCAGTCCGTCCCGCATGACTGCGTGATCGTCAGCCAGAATTATCCTGATCACTAGCGTTCCTCTTCGGGATGCCGCCGCGGTCCGTTCCGCCGGTTGCCGCCGCGGCCGTTCTTCTGACCAATATATTCCGCCGAAGCCGGAAAAGGTGCACCTTCGGGAAATTTTTGAGACATCGAGGTGGGCAATGTGTCCCGCAACGAAATAATCAGCGAGAAATGGTACAGGCGATAGGGCCAGATGGGGCGGGTATTCCCGAGGCGTCGTTGCCGTCCGGCGGTCAGTGTGGGTCGCGGACGGCCCTGATTCAGAGATAAACTGGTGCCCGATTGCACTGTCGCGACCCGAGGAGCCTCCACGATGATCGATCTCGCCGACATCCTGCCGTCCGCGCTGCCCGACGCCGTCGCGTGGGCCGACGCGCAGGCGGCCCACGGGCTCGCGCAGGGCGTGCCGCTCACGCCCGCGCAGGCCGACGACGCGCGTATCGTGGGCGTCGCGCAACCTGAGCGGATCCGCATCGTGGTCGGCGACCGGCTGCCGTTTCCCGATACGCCAGCGCTCGCCGCGATCGCGCGCGACACCGGGCTGCTGCGGCCGGGGACGATCGGCCTCACGCTCGGCCATGCGGTGTTCGTACTGCGCGGCCACGATACGCGGCGCCTGCTCACGCATGAGTTCCGCCATGTGCATCAGTACGAGGAAGCCGGGTCGATCGGCGCGTTTCTTGCGCGCTATCTGCACGAGATCGCGACCGTCGGCTACCACGATGCGCCGCTCGAGGCCGATGCGCGGCAGCACGAGTTCGACTGATGCCACCGGCCCGCACGAACCCACACACCCTCCGATGAACCTTCCCCACGCCATGGCCGGCCCGGTGCGGACACGCCGCGCCGCCACGCCGCGCGACCCGCGATGAACGACACGATCCACGCATGGCTGGGCGCGATCGGCGCGCATCCGCTACTCGTGCTGGCGATCGTGTTCGCGACCGCCTGCGCCGAGGCGATCGCGCTCATCGGTACGGTCGTGCCGGCCGGCGCGGTGATGTTCGCGGCCGGCACGCTGATCGGCGCGGGCGCGCTCGACGGCGTGACGACGATCGGCGTCGCGGCCGCCGGCGCGATCGTCGGCGACGGCATCAGCTATGAGATCGGCCGCCGCTATGGCGGCGCGATTCGCAACGGCTGGGTGCGGCTGGGCTACGCGGACGCCTATGCGCGCGGCGAGCAGTTCGTGCTGCGCCACGGGATGAAGAGCATCGTGCTCGCGCGCTTCCTGGCACCGGTGCGCGCGGTCGTGCCGGTCGTGGTCGGCTGCGCGACGCTGCCGCGCCGGTCGTTCTATCCGGTCAACGTCGTGTCGGCGCTGATCTGGGCACCCGTGCACGTCGCGCCGGGCATCGTGTTCGGCGCGTCGGCGGCGCTGGCCGCGGCGATCAGCGTGCGGGTCGCCGCGATCCTGCTGGTGGTCGCCGGGCTGGTCGCGGTCGTGTGGGTCGGCGTGCGCGTCGCGCTGCGGCGCGGCTGGCCGTTGCTGTGCCAGGCGACCGGCGCGGCCGTGCATGCATCCGCGCGCCGCTGGCCGCGCTTCGGCGCGTGGCTGCACGACGCGATCGGCAAGGTGCGCCGCCTGCCGGGTGCGGTGCCCGTGTTCGCGCTGCTGTTCCTCGGCTGCGTGTGGCTGTTCGCCGGCATCGTGCAGGACGTCGTCGCGAACGATCCGCTGACGCACGCGGACATCGCGCTGTATGCGTTCCTGCAGAACCTGCGCACGCCGCCCGTGGACGCCACGATGCGCGCGCTCGCGGTGCTGCACGGACACGATACGGGGCTGATCGTCGCGGCCGCGTTTCTCGTCTGGCTGATGATCCATCGCTGCTGGGTGACGTCCGCCTGGTGGCTCGCGACGCTCGGCATCGCGGTCGTGCTCGTGCCGGCGTTCGGCGCCGGCGTGCCCGGCATGTCGCCCGCGAGCCTGCCGCCCGGCGCGCTGCACGTGGCGCTGCCCGACGCCGACGCGGCGTTCGCGATGCTCGCGAGCAGCGGCATCGGCTGGGTGCTGACGCGCGAGCGGCCCGCGTCGTGGCGGATCCCGGTCGTGACGGCGGTCGTGCTGTGGATCGTGCTCGGCGGCTTCGCGCGGCTCTATGTCGGCGATACGTGGCTGTCGGGCCTGCTCGGCGGCTGGTGCCTCGGGCTCGCATGGTTCGCGGTGCTGGCGGGCGCCCATGCGTACTGGCGCGTGCACGAGCACGTGCAGCCGCGCGGCGCGCTCGTCGCGGTGCTCGTCGTGCTCGCCACCGCCGGCGTGTGGACCGTGCCCGCGCAGTGGCAGCTCGATCGCGCGGCGCGTCCGCATGTCGGCGACGTCGTCGCGATGACCGTCGACCAGTGGATGCGCGGCGGCTGGCAGCGCGTGCCGACGCGGCGCACCGAGATCGGCGGCGATCGCGAGGAATATCTGCCGCTGCAATGGTGCGCGACGTCGGACACGCTCGACCGCCATCTTTCGCTGGCCGGCTGGCAGCGCGCGACGCCGTGGTCGCCCGCGACCGCGCTGCGCTGGCTGTCGCCGCAGGCGCCGGCCGATACGCTGCCCGTGCTGCCGCGCTACACGCACGGCGAGAGCACGCGCCGGGTGTTCGTGCGTGTCGACGCGGCCCATCCGGACAGCCGCCTCGTGCTGCGGCTATGGCGTTATCCGTACGTGCTGCAGGATGCGCTCGGCATGCGGCCGCTGTGGTACGGCGCGCTGTATCGCGAGACGCTGCATCGGCCCGCGCGGGTGATGGCGGTCGTGCGCACGACGCCGCTCGACGATGCGGCGACGATCGCGCAGGCGCTGAAGGTCGAGCCGACGATCGAGCGGCCGCCGGCGGGGACGAGCGCGGCGCCGCCCGCGATGACGCTCGTGTGGATGGTGCAGCCGTGACGCGCGCGCAATGCGTCAGGCGTGCGCCGGTTGCGCGGGGACGACGGACAGGCGCAAGCCGACCGTCTTGAGCACCGCGAGCAGGGTTTTCAGCGTCGGGTTGCCGTTGGGCGACAGCGTGCGATACAGCGATTCGCGGCTGATCCCGGCTTCGGCCGCGACCGCGCCGAGCCCGCCGTACGCTTCCGCGACCGTGCGCAGCGCGAGCAGCGCGGCCGCGCGGTTGTCGGGATCGTCGAGCGATTCCATCGCGACGCGCAGATAGGCCACCGCCAGCTCGCGGTCGGCGCCGAGTTCGGCGACTTCCGCGTCGTGGTGCGAGACCGCGCCTTTGAGCTTGTTCACATTTGCCTCCGTTTCCAGTTCAACCAGTGTTCGTGCGCACGCCTGATGTCGTCGGACTGGCTGCGCTTGTCGCCGCCGGACAACAGCAGGATCAGCGCGCTGCCGTACCGGCCGAAGTACACGCGATAGCCGGCACCGACGTCGATGCGCAGTTCGATCACGCCTTCGCCGACAGGCTCGCAATCGCCGAAATTGCCGGTCTCAACGCGGCGCAGGCGTTCGCGAATCCGTGCCTGGATGACCTTGTCGCGGACGGTGTTCAGCCATTCGGTGAAAGGCTCGCGACCGTCGTCGCGCTGATAGCGAAGCAGTTCGAACTTGGAGAGCATTGTAACTTATAAGCTACATGATGGATAGGGGTATCGACGGGATGGCGTGAAGCGACGCATACGCGGGCCGACTGCCGAATCGAGACGAAGCACGATGCAAGGGCGCTGCGCAGGAGTGCCCGCAGAGCCTTCGCGACGTGGGGTTTCGGGCGATGAGGCTGGCTTCCCGAACGAGGGTCATTCTTTCATTCGGGGCATGCGATGACGATTCGGCCGAACGGCCGATCTCATCGGCGCGTGAGGACACGCACCGTGCGGAGGAGGGACAGCTCGTCGAGCTGCGCGGTCACCGATTCGTGGAAGGAGGTCGGCTTGCTCCGCGCGTCGTGCACGTCCTTGTGTTCGCCGGTCGCGTATCCGGCGAACGTGAACACGCGGCCGACGGCCGACGGGTAGCGCGCGACCAGAGCGCGAGCACCTTGTCCGTGTGCTTCGCTCATCGTCACGATCACATCGGCGTGCTTGATATCGTTCGCGTTCCGTTGCATCGAACGACGCGCGGACGCGGCATTGCGCCGAACCCGCGCCCCGCTGCCTCGAGCGCCGGCATCACTACGCCGTCGCCGTCACCCGCTGCGCGGCAAACCCCGCCAGCGTCCGCAACGCGTCCCGCGCCGAGCGCAGATAGAACGCCTGCAGATGAAACACATGCCAGCGCGCGGCGTGAATCTCCAGCCGGCACGGCACGCCGCACGCGAGCGCATGCGCCGCCAGCCGCTGCGCATCCGACAGCAGCACTTCCTGGTCGCCGGCCTGCACCAGGATCGGCGGCAGGCCGCGCAAGTCGGTGTCGAGCGGGCCGCGCGGCGCCACCGAGCCGCTATCGTGATACCAGCGCAACCCCTGTTCGAGCCAGCCGCGCCGAATCATCGGATCGTCGTGGCGGCGCGACGCGAGCGTGTCGCCGCCCAGCGCCGGGTCGGTCACGGGCGAGATCAGCAGCAGCGCGGCGGCAGCGGGTTCGCCACGCTCGCGCAGCGCGATGGCGAGCGCCAGCGCGAGCGCGCCGCCGGCCGAATCGCCGGCAATCGCGATCCGGTGCGGCGCGTGGCCCAGCGCGCGCAACGCATCGTATGCGGCCAGCGCGTCGTCGAGTGCCGCCGGGCTCGGATGCTCGGGCGCGAGCCGGTAGTCGGGCACCCACACCGGCAGCCCGGCTTCGGTCGCGAGCCGCGTCGTCACGCCGCGATGCGTGTGCGGGCCGCCGAGACAGAACGCGCCGCCGTGCAGGTAGAGGATCGCGCCGCCCGCGTCGCCGCGCTTCGGCGCGATCACTTCGACCGGCACGCCGGCGGCCGACGTCCGGTAACGCAGCGTGCCGCCCGCGCCCGGCATAAGCGGCGCCAGCCACGCGACGACACGGCGCTGCATGCGCGCGCCGAACGGCGGCCCGATCAGCGGCCGGAACGCGACGCGCAGAAAGCCGCGCAGCGAGGCGGCGGCGAGCGCTTCCACGCGACCGGCGGGCGGCGCGACGACGGCGCCGTGCGTCGGCGTGGCCGTTCCGGGCAGCGGCTGCGTGAAGCGATACGCGGACAGCCCCGTGAAGCGCGTGAGCCATCGATAGGTCAGCGTGAAGCCGGGCCAGTTCGTGCTGTTGTGGCCCGATGCATCGACGTACCAGCTCTTGCAGCCGCTCCACACCGAACCCTCGAGCCGCTGCTGCACGTGCACGTTGAAGCGCCGGTAGCGGCGCGAGTCGACGTCGATCGCCGTCGCGCCGTTGCGCCGCATCGCGCGCACGCAGCGCATCACGTGCGCGATCTGGCTCTCGAGCATGTAGACGATCGAGTTGTGGCCGAGGTTGGTGTTCGGGCCGTACAGCATGAAGAAGTTCGGGAAGCCCGGCACGGTGAGCCCGAGATACGCCTGCGCGCCGTGCCGCCATGCATCGTTCAGGTCGAGCCCGTCGCGGCCGGTGATGCGCATCGGCGACAGGAACGCGGTCGCCGCGAAACCGGTGCCGTAGACGATCGCGTCGACCTGATGGAGCACGCCGTCGTCGGTTTCGATGCCGGTCTCGGTCACGCGCCGGATGCGCTGCGTGACGAGCTCGACGTTGTCGCGGTCGAGCGCGGCGAGGTAGTCGCTCGACAGCAGGATCCGCTTGCAGCCGATCGGATAGTCGGGCGTGAGCCGCGCGCGCAGCGCCGGGTCGCGCACGTCGCGCGCGAGCAGCTTGCGGAACGGCCGGCCGACCGCGACATTCATCAGCCCGTGCAGCCGCGTGAAGGCGATCGCACGCGACTCGTAGCGCACGTAGATCGACGCGCGATGCAGCTTCATCGCCCACGGCAGCCGGCGAAACAGCGCCTGCTCCCACGGGCGATACGCGCGATCCGGACGCGGCATCACGTAGGCCGGCGAGCGCTGGAACACGACGAGGCGCTCGACGTCGGCGGCGATCGCGGGCACGAACTGGATCGCCGATGCGCCGGTGCCGACCACCGCCACGCGCTTGCCGGCGAGCGGATAGTCGCGATCCCAGTGCGCGGAGTGGAACGCGCGACCGCGGAACGTGTCGATGCCGGGCAGGTCGGGCATCGCGGGGCGGCTCAACTGGCCGGTGCCGCTGACGAGCACGGCGGCGCTGAGCGTCGTGCCGTCGGCGAGCGTGACGTGCCACAGCGCACGGGCCTCGTCATACTGCGCGCGCTCGACGTCGGCGCCGAAACGCAGATGGCGTGCGAGACCGTACTTGCGCGCGCAATGCTGCAGGTACGCATGGATTTCCGGTTGCGGCGCGAATACGCGCGACCAGTTCGGATTGGGGTCGAACGAGAACGAGTACAGATGCGAGGGCACGTCGCACGCGGCGCCCGGGTAGCGGTTGTCGCGCCACACGCCGCCGACGTCGTGCGAGCGTTCGACGATCACGAAGTCGTGAATGCCGGCGCGTTGCAGCGCGATGGCCATACCGATGCCGGCGAAGCCGGCGCCGATGATGATCGCCGACAGCGGCGCGGCCGGCTCGGCGGGACGTGACGTTTCAGGCGACGACATGGCGAATCTCCTCGGGCTGGATCGCATCGTGCGACGCGCACGCTGCATAAACGGGGTCGCGGTGCGCCGGCGCGGCGGCCGGTTCGCGCTCCATGTCGGCCGACGAGCATGCCGGCACGCGCCGCACGCCGCGGATCAGGTCGACGGCCTTCTCGGCGATCATGATCGTCGGCGCGTTGGTGTTGCCGCCGATCAGCGTCGGCATGATCGACGCATCGACGATGCGCAGCCCCTGCAGGCCGTGCACACGCAATTGCGGATCGACGACCGCGAGCGCGTCGCGCCCCATGCGGCAGGTGCCGACCGGGTGATACACGGTGTCGGTGCGCCGGCGCAGCACGTCGCGGATCTCGTCGTCGGTCGCGACGTTCGCGGTGAACAGGTCGTGCGTGATCCATTCGGCAAGCGCCGGTGCCGCCATCAGCCGGCGCGTGAGCCGGAAGCCGGCGACCATGTCGTCGAGGTCGCGCGGGTCGTCGAAGAACGCGGGGTCGATGCGCGGCGCGGCGAGCGGATCGGTGCCATGCAGCGTGACTGAGCCGCGGCTGCGCGGTCGCAGCAGGCACACGTGGCACGACAGCCCGTGGCCGACGTGCAGCCGGCGTGCGTGATCGTCGACGAGCGCGACGACGAAGTGCAGCTGGATGTCGGGCGCATCGAGGCCGGCCCGCGTTTTCAGGAAGCCGCCGCCTTCCGCGAAATTCGACGTCAGCATCCCGCGCCGTTCGCGGCGAAAGCGCGCGAACTCGCGCAGCATGCGCAGGCCGCCGCGCACGGACACGCCCATCGTGTCGACGCTGCGGGTGCGGTAGCCGAGGATGAAGTCAGGATGATCCTGCAGGTTGCGGCCGACGCCGGGCAGGTCGGCGCGCACCGGAATGCCGAGTCGCTGCAGTTCGACGGCCGGACCGACACCCGACAGCATCAGCAGCTGGGGCGTCTGCAGCGCGCCGGCCGCGAGCACGACTTCGCGCCGCGCGCGCAGCGTGCGCACTTCGCCGTGTTGCCGCACCTCGACACCCGTCGCCCGCGTGCCGTCGAACAGGATGCGCAACACCTGCGCGTGCGTTTCGACCGTCAGGTTGTCGCGCCGGCCGACGTGCGGCAGCAAATACGCGCGCGCCGCGCTCCACCGCTCGCCGTGCTTCTGCGTGACCTGATAGATGCCGACCCCTTCCTGCTGCGCACCGTTGAAGTCGTCGGTGAGCGGCAGGCCGGCCTGCCGCGCGGCTTCCAGATAGCGCGCATGAAACGGGTTGCCTGTGCGCAGGTCGCTGACCCACAGCGGGCCGTCGCGGCCGTGAAAGGCGTCGTCGAAGCGCTCGTTGTGCTCGCTCAAGCAGAAGTACGGCAGCACGTCGTCGTAGGACCAGCCTTCGTTGCCGAGCGCGGCCCAGCCGTCGTAATCGACGCGATGGCCGCGAATGTAGACCATCGCGTTGATCGCGGACGAACCGCCGAGCGCCTTGCCGCGCGGCTGATAGCCGATGCGCCCGCCGAGTCCGGGCTGCGGCACCGTGTCGAACGCCCAGTTGTTCACGCGGGTCGGCAGCATCGCGACCGAGCCGGTCGGCACGTTGACGACCGCGTTGTCGCCGCGGCCGCCGGCCTCGAGCACGCAGACGGTCACGGCCGGGTCCTCGGTCAGTCGCCCTGCGACGACGCATCCGCCCGAACCGCCGCCGACGACGATGTAGTCGAAAGTCTTGCTCATGGAATCGTCTCCCGATGGTCGATGGATCATGCGATGCGCGTCAGCACGCGCAGGCGATCGAACCGCGACAGGCGGATCGCGAGCGGCGGGGCGGGGTCGCGGGCGAATGCTTCGCGCTGGCGTTCGAAGCGGGTCGCGAGATCGGGCGGGCGACTCGGTCGCATGGTGTCTCCTCCGGGGCGTGAGTGTCGTTCAGGCGACGACTGATGACACCGATGCTGCGGGCCGCATGGGAAAACACCAATGCTGCTTCGGGACAATTGTTTTAGTATTTGGGCCAAATCGGCGCTTCGAGGGTTTCTCCGCATGAGCTTCTGGGACTTCACCCGGAGTCCGGCCAGTGCCCGTCTGCTGGTCGATTTCGGCGACGAGCGCGGCGTGTCGCGCACGAAGCTGCTGGCCGGCACGGGCCTCGCGGACGCGCAGCTCGACGATCCGAACGTCGAGGTGACGGCCGCGCAGGAACTGCGGCTGACCGGCAATCTGCTGCGCGCGCTCGGGCGTGCTCCGGGCCTCGGGTTCGAGGTCGGGCAGCGCTATCACTTCTCCGCCTACGGCGTGTGGGGCTACGGGCTGATCGCGAGCGCGACCGCGCGCGACGCGCTGGCGCTCGCGATGCGCTTCCTGCCGCTCACGTATGCGTTCACGGTGATCACGTACCGCGAGGAATCGCACGCATGCGTGCTCAATTTCGGCGCGCCGGAGCTCGATGCCGACCTGAGCAGGTTCCTCGTCGAACGCGACATGACGGCCGCCGTCGTGCTGCTGCAGGAAATCGGCGGCGACGATTTCGCGTTGTCGCGCTTCACGATGCAGGCCGAGAGCGCGGGGAGCGTAGCCACGTCCACACGCGCACCCGCACCGCGCATTGCCGGTGTCGAACCCGTGTTCGGCGCGCGTGCGAACAGTCTCGCGTTCGACCGAGGCTTTCTCGACCGGCCGCTGCCGCATGCGAACCCGCTGACGGTTTCGATGTGCGAGCAGATGTGCGTCCAGCTGGTCGAGGCGCGGCGCGCGCGGGTCGGCACGTCGGAGATGGTGCGGCAATACCTGACGGCGACGCCCGGCAACGTGCCGTTCTTGCTCGACGACATCGCGCGGCTGATGAACACGAGCCCGCGCACGCTGAAGCGCCGGCTGCAGGAGGAAGGCACGACGTTTCGCACGCTGCTCGCGCAGGCGCGCGGCGCGATGGCCGAGACGCTGCTCGGCGATGCGCACCTGTCGCTGACGGAAGTCGCCGAGCGGCTCGGCTTCAGCGACCTGTCGAGTTTCTCGCAGGCGTTCAAGCGCTGGTATGGTGTGCCGCCGGGCACCTACCGCAGCGGCCTGCTGCGCGACGGCGCCTGCAACGGCGCCGCGTAACGCCACGCGCATCCCCCAACCCTTTCGCGAGAGAACCCGCATGATCACGCTTCGCCCGATGACCGAAGACGACTTTCCCCGCTTCTGGCCCACCTACCACGCGATCGTCGCCGCGCAGGAAACCTACGCATTCGATCCGGCGCCGACGCGCGAAGCCGCCCGCGCGCTGTGGCTCGATGCGCCGCTGTGCACGTGGGTCGCCGAGGAGGACGGCGTGCTGCTCGGCTCGTACTACCTGAAGGCGAATGCGGCCGGGCCCGGCAATCACGTGTGCAACTGCGGCTATATGGTCGCCGACGCAGCGCGCGGCAAGGGCGTCGCGCGCCTGATGTGCGAGCACTCGCAGCAGGTGGCGCGCGAACGCGGCTTCCTTGCGATGCAGTTCAACTCGGTGGTCGCGACGAACGAAGTGGCGGTCGCGTTGTGGCAGAAGCTCGGCTTCGAGGTCGTCGGCCGCTTGCCGCGCGCGTATCGTCATGCGCGGCTCGGCTTCGTCGATTGCCTCGTGATGTTCAAGTGGCTCGGCGACGCGGCGGCCGCCGAAGCCTGATTCCACGCTCAGACGGCGAACGCGCCGTCGAACACGACCTGCCCGTCGAACGCGAGCGTGCCCCGCGCGAAGATCAGGTCGAGGTGATGACTGCCGTTCGCGCCGCCGCCGAGGCCGAGATGCAGGCCCGGATGGCGTTCCTCGAACCCGGCGTTGCGGCCGTACAGCCCGCGGATGCCCAGGTTCGTGCCGATGCCGAATTCCTCGATGCGCCGGTGATTGTCGTGCCGGTCGAGATACGACGCGAAGTCGCGCCGGAAGCCTGCGTCGTCGCTGTCGAAATCGACGATCAGGCTGTCTTCGACATGCAGCGTCGCGAGCCGCTCCGCCACACGGTACTTGATCGCGAACGGCACGGTGCCGAGAAACGTGCCGCTGAACACGATCGAGCCGCGCAGGTCGGTGACGTGCGTCGCGATTTCGCCGGGCACGACGTCGAGATTGCCCATCCCGTCCACGCTCGTCCATTTCTGGTCCGGCGCGAGCGAGCCGGTCAGCGTGTTGCCGGCTTCGTCGATGAAGCGGATCTGCGACGCGTGCGACGCCGCGTCGATCAGCCGGCCGTTGCGCGCGGCGATGTCGTCGAGCGATTCGGCGAACGCCTCGTCGAGATGCGGGCCGTAATCCTTGAACAGCACCGACTTGCTCCAGTGCTCGACGATCGCGGGACGGATCGCGGCGAGGAACGGCGGGCCGCTCGGCGACGGCGTTGGCAGGCACGACGAGTCGTACAGCAGCACGAACAGGTCGGCGTGCGAGAGTGCGGCGGTGATTTCCGTGGGCGGGGTGCTTTCGAGGCAGAGGGTGGTCGCGTCGAGCGAGTCGGGCAGGGCGGAAAACGCGCGCAATGCGGTGTCGCGGTTGCGGGTGTCGTAGCCGACCAGCAGTTGTCCCGTCTCGCCGCGTGCGAGTTTGTCGCGCAGCGCGGGGTGAAAACCCAGCGCGCGATGCAGGTTCAGCATGCGTGTCTCCGGAAGCGGCGGAAGGGCCGCAGCCCTTCCGCGAGAACGGGCTGGCCGCTCAGACCGGCCAGAGCGCGGTGCCGAACGGCACCACGGCATCCTCCACCATCATGTCGACGGCTTCGGGGTGCGTGTCTTCCTGCATCCAGTCAAGCAATTCGATTTGCCGGGTTTCCTGCATGTCAATTCTCCTGTGGTGAACATGAGTGATTCAACATGAAAGCGCGGTAAAAGGGATTACCGCCCTCATCCGGAATTTTTTGAATACCGGGCGAGTGGCGTCGATATTAGTCTGACGATTTACCGAATGCAATGCGTTGCAAGGTTTTTAGCCAAAGCGTGCTAAACACGCGCGTTCGCTGAACCTCCTGCGATCGACGCGCATGAATCGAATTTCGAAGGCCTCGATTTTTTATTGAATATCGGGGCATGATCGATAAATCGATTCGCGTGATTTTTTAAATCTGGAGTCTAATTGCGAAGATCGTTTCGTTTTTTATCATTCGCGAACGACGCGTGCCTCGCCGGACCGTTACCGGTTTCAACCCAGCAGAGCCTTGCCGAGCGGCTTGACGGGCTCGGACCGGAGCACCAGAGAAGTCGTGACCGCGCCGAAGCGGGCAATTGCGTCGACGATGGTCTCGAGCTGGCCGGGCGTCGGCACGAGCACTTTCAGCAGGAAGCAATCCTCGCCGGTCATCCGGTGAATCTCGATCACGTGCGGCATCTCGGCAAACGCACTCAACGCGGGCTTGATGTGTTCGTGCGTCGTTCTCAGCCGGATGATGGCCATCATTCCCAACCCGAGCGCAGCCGGATCGATCCGTGCGGCGTAGCCGGCGATGATGCCGCGCTCCTCGAGGCGCTTGACGCGTTCCGATGTCGCCGGTTGCGACAGGCCGATGCGCCGGCCGATTTCGGACAATGGCATCCGCGCATTCTCCTGCAGCGCTTCGATGATCGAAATGTCGAGGCGATCCAGTTCTCCATCGGGCATGTCGGCATTCCTGTTCCGTTAATTCATCGGGATTCTGTCTCAATATCCGATGACTTGCCATTCCACGCGGAAGTCGTCCGGACCAGACTGGGCCCCTCATGTTCATGGAGGCGGGAATGGATCGAAGCATCGTCATCGTGCCGGGAATCGGCAACTCGGGCGCGGATCACTGGCAGACATACTGGGAGACGGCGCTTCCTGGCGCGACGCGCATTGCGCCGGCGTCGTGGGACACGCCCGACTTGAGCGACTGGATCGCGGTGCTCGATGCGGCCGTCGCGGCTGCCCGGACTCCGCCGATCGTGGTGTGCCATTCGCTCGGCTGCCTGTTGTTCGCGCATTGGCGTGCAGCCGCGGCGCGGCCGGTGCACGGGGCCTTTCTCGTGGCGGTACCCGATGCGGACGGCCCGCGTTTTCCGCCCGCCGCGCAGGCGTTCGCGCATGTGCCGGACGGGGATTTCGGCGACCGGCCGGTGGTGGCGATCGCCAGTTCGGACGATCCGTACGATCCGTATGGGCGAGCGATCGGATGGGCGGCGGCACGCGGTGCGAAATCGCTCGTGGTCGGCGCACGCGGCCATTTGAACGCGGCTTCCGGATTGGCGCAGTGGGACGAGGGGCGCGCGCTCTTCACTGCTTTTACCGCTGGATTGGGTGCGTAGCGCACGCCCGGTGTCGGCGCACCGCAGTTCGCGGGCGTCGTACGGCATCGCTGCTGACGGCGCAGGCAGCGCTCATCGGCCGGTCAAGTATCATCGGTCGGGCGGCGCACCGGGTCCGGCAGTCGGGACCGGCGCCCGCCACAACACGGAATCCGCAGCGACGACATCACGGCCGGCGGCCCACGGCGGTCAAGCCGCGTCGGCGTTGCGGAACCCAGGCCCCGGGCATCGGCCCGGATCGGCCTCGAAAAATCACGATGGAGACACCGCGATGCGCGCAGCACCGCAACCGGAGCACGCCGGCCGAGCACGGCCGGATGCGAGCGCCACCGAGCCCGACCGCATGGCCGCATGGCGGCTCGCGATCTGCCTGTCGCTCGGCAGCGCGATCGCGCTCGGCCTCGCACGCTTCTCGTATGCACTGCTGTTGCCGCCGATGAAGGCCGATCTCGGCTGGACCTTCGCGCAGGCCGGCGCGCTGAACACGGCGAATGCGGCCGGCTACCTGATCGGCGCGCTCGTTTTCCCGTTCCTGTCGCGGCGCTGGCGCACGGGCACGCTGCTCACGGCCGGCTGCGCGCTGACCGCGCTGCTGATGGCCGCATGCGGGCTCACGTCCGGCATGAACGCGCTGCTCGTCGAGCGGCTCGCGACGGGCGTCGGCAGCGCGCTGATCTTCATCAGCGGCGGCGTGCTGGCCGCGCGGCTCGCGTCCGCGGCGCCGCGCGATGCGGGGCTCCTGCTCGGGCTCTATTACGGCGGCACGGGGTGGGGCATCGTCGCGTCGTCGCTGCTCGTGCCGGCGACGCTCGTGCCTCGCGCGCATGGCTGGCAACCCGCATGGTTCGCGCTCGCATTCGCGTGCGTGCTGTTCTCCGCCGCAGCCGTGTCGGCGGCACACCGCATCGAGCGCGCGCACGCGGCGCCGGCCGTGCCGCGCGACGGCACCGCGCCGGCCGCCACCGCGCATCCCGCGCGCTTCGCCCTCGCGCTCGCGGGCTACGCACTGTTCGGCGTCGGCTATATCGGCTACATGACGTTCATCGTCGCGCTGCTGCGTGGCGCGGGGATGAGCGGGACGGTCGTGTCCGCGTTCTACGTGACGCTCGGCGTCGCGACCGTCGTGTCGGCGCGGCTGTGGTCGGGGCTGCTCGACCGGATGCGCGGCGGCCAGGCGCTGGCCGTGCTCAACGCGCTGCTCGGCGTCGCGACGCTGATGCCGGCGCTGTTCGTGCATCCGGCGGCCGCGTTCGCGTCGGGCGTGCTGTTCGGCGCGACGTTCCTGTCGGCGGTCGCGGCGACCACCGCGTTCGTGCGTCACAACCTGCCGCCCGAAGGCTGGGCGAAAGGCATCAGCGCGTTCACGACGGTCTTCGCGTTCGGGCAGATCGCCGGCCCCGTCGCGATCGGCTGGGTGTCGGACAGCGCGGGGCTCGCGCGCGGGCTCGTGTATTCGGCGCTGACGCTGTTCGCAGGTGCGGCGCTCGCGGCCGGACAGCGCGCGCTGCGGGCTTCCTAGGGTCTGCTAACGCTGATAACGGGCTTGCGAATGTGCATTGCCGGTCGTCACGCGCCGATCACCGCACGCAGGCCGTGCGCGCTACGCGATGAAACGCGCGGCTGAAGTAGATGAGGCTGTCGCCGTCGTGGCGCACGCGGATCGACGTTGCCTCGATGAACATCACCGAATGCGAGCCGACTTCCTTCATCTCGGCGATCGTCCCCTGCAGGCTCGCGAGCGCGTCGCGCAGCACGGGCACGTCCCGCTCGCCGCGATCCCACACCGGCAGCTCGAAGCGGCGCTCCATCGGCAACTCGGTGAGCCCCGCGAAATGCCGCGCGAGCAGTTCGTGCTCGGCCGGCAGCACGTTGATGCACACGTGCCGATTGCGCTCGAAGATCGCGTGCATCGCGCTCGACCGGTTCAGGCACACGAGCAGCGTCGGCGGCGCATCGGTGACGGAACAGACGGCGCTCGCTGTGATTCCGCAAAGGCCGTGCGGCCCTGCGGTGGTGATCACGTTGACGGCCGCGCCGAGGTGGGCCATCGCTTGCCGGAAGGCCTTTTGCGCGTCGGTCGGTTCGGCGCGCGCCGGTTGCGGGGTGTCGGTCGTGGCGGACATGGGCGCTCCTGATTGAATGAGTGCGGCGATCATGCATGGTATCGATGCGGCATCGGATCGTCGACGATGATCCAAGCGTACGTCACGAAAAAGCCGGCGAACATTCGCACGATTGATGCTGAAGCTGGCGTTCCCGCCAACGCGTCTAAAGGTTCTACCTAGGGCGTGAACACGCCCTAGATGCGCGGCGCGGCGCGGCGCGCGAAAAAAACTGCGATCGGGCGTTCGCGCGGCACGTGAAGGGGTATTCAGCGCATTTTCGGCTCGTTATGATGTGCCGCATACCCCCGACGAACGACGCTTGCGTGATATGCGGCGCGTGCGATACCGATACCGATATTTTGCGAGACACCCCGATGACGTCACCCGCTCCGATCGTATACATCGTCGACGACGACAGCGGCATGCGGACGTCGCTCGCGTGGTTGCTCGAATCGGTCGGCATCGCGTCCGAAGGATTCGCGAATGCCGCCGACTTTCTCGCGCGCTTCGACGTGAACCTGCCCGCGTGCCTGGTGCTCGACGTGAGGATGCCGGAGAAAAGCGGTTTCGACGTGCAGGCGGAGCTGAATGCGCGCGGCGCGACGCTGCCGGTGATCTTCGTCAGCGGGCACGGCGACATTCCGATGTCGGTGCGCGCGCTGCAGAACGGCGCGATCGACTTCGTCGAGAAGCCGTACAACTCGCAGCAGATGCTCGAGCGCGTGCAACGCGCGCTGCGGCTCGCGCAGCAGCGGCACGCGGTCGACCGGCATCATCGCGAGCTGCGCCAGCGGCTCGATGCGCTGACCGCGCGGGAGAAGGAAGTATTGCGCGGCGTCATCGACGGCAAGGGCAGCAAGCAGATCGCGTCGGACCTGTCGATCAGCGTGAAGACCGTCGACGTGCATCGGGCGAGCATCAAGGAGAAGCTCGGCGCGACGTCGATCGCCGCGCTCGTGCGCGACGTGATGGTCGTGTGGGGCGGCGACAACGAAACGCCGCGCTAGCAGCTAGCTGCGCGAATGCGCGCCGAAGCGCGCCACGCTCAGCGCTTAACGCATGTACAACCCGCCGTTGATGTCCCAGCATGCGCCGTTCGCGAAATGCGCGTCGCCCGACGCGAGCAGCACCGCCGCATCCGCGACGAAACCGGCCGAGCCGAGCTTGCCGCCCGGCAGGCTCGCGAGCACCTGCCGCAGCTTTTCCGGCGCGACGCTCTCGTAGACGATCGGCAAGTCGAGCGGACCCGGCGAGATCGCGTTGACGGTCACACCCTGCGCGGCGAGATCGCGCGCGAATACCTTGGTCAGCGTCAGCGTGCCGCCCTTCGCGGCCGCGTAGTGTGCGCCCGTCGCAGAGCCGCCGTTCTGCCCGGCGAGCGACGCGATGTTGACGATGCGGCCCGCGCCGCGCGTCGCGAAGTACTGGCCGAACACCTGGCAACCGAACAGCACGCTGCGCAGGTTCACGTCGATTACCTGATCGAACTGCTCGGCCGTGATCTCCATCGCGGGCACGACCTTCGACGCGCCGGCATTGTTGACGAGCACGTCGATCGTGCCCCAGCGCGCGACGAGCGCATCGCGCGCGGCTTCGAAGTCGCGCTTCGACGTTACGTCGAGCGGCAGCGCGATCGCGCGTTCGCCGCTCGGGTCGAGTGCGCGCGCGTGCGCTTGAATGGCGTCGGCGGCGATGTCGGCCAGCGCGACGCGATAGCCGGCCGCATGGAAGCGTTCGGCGATGACGGCGCCGAGCCCGCGCGCGGCGCCGGTGACGAGGACGACTCGATCTGACATGGTGCGTGATTCCCTGGTTCGCGGGCGCGTGGCCGAAGCGGCGCCCGCATCGTGGTTCATGCGGCGAGCGCCGCGTCGAAGTGCGCGGCGACGGCGCATACGTGTTCGTCCGCGCCCTTGCGTCCGACGATCTGCAAGCCGGCCTTCAGCCGCGTTCCCGCGAGCGGCAGCGGCAGGCTGAGCGCCGGGTGACCGCTCAGGTTGAACGGCCGGATCAGCGACGACATCGCAATCACCGACACGCCGTCGCGTGCCTGCTGAAGCGTGATCGGCAACGCGGGCAGCGTCGGCAGCACCAGCACGTCCGCATGTTCGAGCGCGGCATCGACCTGCGCGGTGAAGCGTGCGCGCACGGCTTCGGCTTCCTCGAGCGCGGCCGGTGTCGTCGTCGCGGCCGTGCGCAGCCGCGCATCGAGATCGGCGCCGAGCTTGCCGGTCGCGACGAGATGACCGAATGCGCGCGACGTTTCCGCGTTGATGACGGCGAGCCCTGCCGCGAACGCGGCAGGCAGCTCGTCGAGCACGGCTTCGCGTACGCGCAGGCCGGACGCGCGCAGCGCCGTGTCGAGCGCGGCAGCGATGGCCGCGTCGGCATCGACGATCACGTGCGCGATCGTGCAGCCGGCAACGGGCGCTGCCGCGCGCGCGCGGTCGAAGCCCGGTGCGATGGCGGCCATCACGGCCGCGAGCGTATCGACGTCGCGCGCGAACGGCCCGACGCAATCGAGCGTGGTGTCGGCGGGCGCGACGCCGCGCCGCGACACGCGGCCGAACGTCGGCTTGAGCCCGGCCACGCCGCAGCAGGCGGCCGGCCCGCGAATCGAGCCGCCGGTGTCGGTGCCGAGCGCGGCGTCGACGACGCCGAGCCCGACGAGCGACGCCGAGCCGCTCGACGAGCCGCCCGGAATGCGCAGCGGGTCCTGCGGATTGACCGGTGTGCCGGTGGTGTCGTTGATGCCGGTCATGCCGAACGCGAGCTCGTGCATGTTCGCCTTGCCGGCGATCTGCCAGCCGGCGTCGAGCAGCAGGCGGACCACGTCCGCGTGCCGCGCGGCGGGCGGCGCGTCGGCGAGCGCGCGGCTGGCCGCGCGGGTCGGATGGCCGGCGATGTCGATCGTGTCCTTGATCGCGATCGTCGGGCCCGGGCCGCCCAGCGTGAAGGTGTCGATGAAGCCTGTCATGGTGCGATGGCGTGCGAGCGGAGTGAAAGGGTTCAAGGCCGCGGCGCGGCGGCGAGCGGCCACGGGCCGTCGAGCACGCGCTCGGTGCGGAAATGGCGGATCAGCCACGCGGTGCCGCCATCGGCCGGCGCGAAATCGACGGTCAGCCGCGCGGCGATCAGCTCGGCGGTGCCGTCCACGTGGCGCGACGCCTGCAGCATGATCCAGCGGCCGCGCGCGGTCGCGAGATCGGCGCCGACGTCGATCGACTCCGACGTCAGGAAGTGCAGGTTCGCCGCGAAATGCGGCTCGGGCGGCAGATAGCGGCGCAGCATCGCGACGATCGCGTCCGTGCCTTCGCGGCGGCCGAACTTGCGCGCGTACTGCGGGCCGATGCCTTCCCACACAGCATCGGCCGTGAACAGCGCGGCGAGCGCCGGGCCGTCGCCGGCATCCTCGGGCACGTCGCACAGCGCCATGTAGCGCGTGATCGTCGCGCGCACCGCACGTTCGGCGTCGAGCATCGCCACGCGCCGCTCAAGCGCTCCGAGCGCTTCAAGCACTTCGATCGAGCGGGCCGGATCGGAGCCGGTCATCGCGCGCCTCACGACGCGGGGCGCGCGGCCGGCGGCACGGTCAGCGCGCGGCCGACCCGCGCCTCGATCTTGCCGTAGCGCCACAGGTTGTATTCGCCGACGGGCGTCGTGCGATACAGGTTGCAGACCGCGACCGTCGTGTCGAAGTCGGCGACGTCGGCCATGATGTAGAAGGTCCACGGCGCGCCGTCGGCCTGGCCGACGACGAGGCGGTCGTCATCCATCACGCCGAGCACGCGCACGCCGGGCATTGCCTCGACGGCGGCGAGCATCGCGCCATACGCTTGCCACACTTCGCCGATCTTCTCGCGCGGCAGGTCGAAGAAGTTTTGCGACACGCCGCAGCAGAACAGCACGCGCAGCGGCAGCGGATTCGAATCGGACATGACAGGTTCTCCTGAAGAATGCGTTGAGCGGCGTCGCGGCGAAGCGACGCGGATTACAGATAGCCGGGAAACGGCGCGACGCCGGTGAACACCGCGCCCGCGCCGTCGAAGTTGCCTTCGCCGAGAAACGCGTGCTGCGTGACGACCATCGCGTCGCGCAGCAGGCGCTGCAGCGGATGCGTGCGATAGATCGCGGCCGTGCCGCCGAGGCGATACGCGCGCTCGACGACGCTCGCGCCTTCGCGGGCGATGTGCGTGGCGGCGAGCCTCAGCAGGCTGACCTGCTCGGGCGTCACGGGGTTCCCCGCGAGGATCGATTGCCAGACCGAGTCGGTCGCGTCGTAGAAGAACGCGCGCGCCGAGCGCAACTGCGCCTCGGCCTTCGCGAGCTCGATGCGGAAATACGCGCGATCGGCGAGGCGCGGCGCGCCGGTGGTCGTCTGGCGGCCGCCCGACATCCGGTTCGCGACGTCGAGCGCCGCACGGGCCAGCCCGAGGTTGACCACGGCGAGCACCTGCGCCGCATACGCGACGGTCGGATAGCGGTACAGCGGCTCGTCGACGGTCGCCTCGCCGCCGCGCACGAAGGTCCATGCTTCCGGCACGAAGCGATCGTCGACGCGCAGGTCGTGGCTGCCGGTGCCCTGCATGCCGACCACGCTCCAGTTCTCGACGATCTCGACGTCGGCGGCACGGAACACGGCCGTGCGCGGCTTGTTCGGCGCGGCGTCCTGCGCGCCGGGCACCGCGATGCCGACGCCGAGCCAGTCGGCGCCCTTGCAGCCGCTCGCGAACTTCCACGTGCCGTTCACGCGCCAGCCGCCGGGGGCCGCTTGCGCCGGCTGCACCGGGAACAGCCCGCCCGCGAACACCTGGTCGGGGCCGCCCGCGTACAGCTCGGCCTGCGTGGCGAGCGGCAGCGCGGCGAGATAGACGTTGGCCGAGCCGAAGCTCGCGACCCACGCGGCCGAGCCGTCGGCGGTCGCGATCCGCTCGATCATGTCGAGGAACGCGCCGGGCGCGAGCGCGTCGCCGCCGAAGCGGCGCGGCGTGCCCGCGCGATAGATGCCGGCTTCCTTGAACAGCGCGATCACGTCGCGCGGGACGTGCGACAGGCGGTCGAATTCGTCGCGGCGCGCGGCGACGGTCTCGATCACGGCGTCGAGCGGCGACACCCGCGCGGCCGCTTCACGGACCGCGTGCGGCGAGGGGGACGCGGCATCGATGGCGAGGGCGGCGTTGGGCATGGCGGTCTCCTGGGGATGGGGTTCGGTTGCGGGGGCAAGACGATGCATGGGCTAGGGTCTGTTTACATATGGAACGCGCATGCGTTGCCACGAGAACGGCCGCTCGCGAGGCGCGCGACGCTGCGAATACTGGACGTATTCGCAAGGAGCGCAACGCGGCGAGCGGCCGTTCTCGTGGCAACCCCAAACTAAAAAATTCATGTCAGGGGAATGCCCGAAATCGCCCGTATGGCGGCGTCGCTCGTCGCTTGTTTGACTCGGCCAAACGGCGCTCCTCACTTCTTGCCCTACGGGCGATTTCGGGCATTCGCATGTGCGTTCCATATGTAAACAGACCCTAGTCTAGAAACGTCGAAAACCCGCAGCAATTGGTGCGTAGGGCCGCGTGACTGGTGTCGCTCCGTGCCGGACTAAAGAAATCTTCAGATGCGGGCCGCGCACGCCGATGCTATGTTGGACATCCGGCCGCGCGACGCCGCGCGCCTTCATCCGAATCCGATCATGAGTTTTCCCGACGAAGACGATTTCCACCGGCTGCTCGACGCATTGACCACCTGCGTGCTGCTGCACGACGCGAAGACTCGCGCGATCGTGTGGGCGAACCGCGCCGCGTGCATCGCGCTCGGTTTTTCCGTCGAGGAGCTGCTGCCGCTGAAGGCGCAGGACATGACGCGTCCCGAACCGAAATACCGCCGCGAGATCGCCGTGAGCGCGTGGGATCGCGCGCTCGTCGACGGCCCGCAGGTGTACGAGTGGTGCTACCGGTCGCGCACCGGCGTCGACATGCTGTCGGAGGCGACCGCCACCTACGTGCCGCTGCGCGGGCGCGACGTCGTGATGGTGCAGTTCCGCGACATCAGCGCGGAAGAGGCGGTCCGCCAGCAACTGCGCCGCTACGAGGCGCGGCTGCGCGAGTTCATGCAGGATCTCGACGAAGGGATCGCGGTCGTGACGCCGCACGGCCGCGTGCAGTTCATCAGCGAGTCGGGCCGGCGCGTGCTCGGGCTCGCGCAGGACGAAGCGCTCGGCGAGGTGCTCGACTACTGCAGCGCGGCCGACCGCGACCGGCTCGTCGCGCAGCTGCGCGATGCGCCGTCGGCGTGCCCGTCCGAACCGCAGCGCTACCGGATCGTGCGGCGCGACGGTTCGACGTGCTGGCTGCGCATCCTGTGCCGGCAGGTCGAGATCGAAGGCGATCTCGACGGGCTGCTCGTGCAGTTTCGCGACGTGAGCGACGAAGTCGCGATCGAGGACGCACGGCGTGCGGAAGCGCGCATGCTCGAATACGCGGGCCGCTACAACGCGATGGGCGAGATGGCGAGCGTGATCGCGCACGAGCTGAGCCAGCCGCTCGCGGCCGTGCGCAACTTCATCGAGGGCGCGGTGCGGCGGCTGAATGCGCGCGGCGCCGTCGACGATGCGATCTGGGGGCTGCGCAGCGCGGACCGGCAGGCCGAACATGCGGCGCTGATCATCAAGAGCGTGCGCGAGTTCATCGTGAAGCGCGAGCCGGCTGTCGCGCTCGCCGACCTGCGCGAAATTCTCGCCGACGTCGCGTATTTCATCGAGCTGCGGGCGAAGGAAGCGGGCGTGACCGTCTCGATCGTGCAGGCCGATGCGCCGCTGCCGATCCGCTGCGAGCGCGTGCTGATCGGGCAGGTGGTGCTCAACCTCGCGTTCAATGCGATCGAGGCGTTCGCCGGCTGCGAGCGTATGCCGCGCACGCTGATGCTCGGCACCGCGAACGTCGGCGGGCACGCGGAACTGCGCGCGATCGACAACGGCCCCGGTGTCGCCGAAGGCGCGCACGACCGGCTGTTCGACGGCTTCTCGTCGTCGAAGGCCGGCGGCAACGGGATCGGGCTGTCGCTGTGCAAGAGCATCGTCACGCGCCACGGCGGCCGCATCGTCGCGAGCCCGGCCGAAGGCGGCGGGCTCGACTGCCGCGTGACGCTGCCGCTCGCCGACGCGCAGGCGTAGCCGCCGCGTTGCTTCACGTGCTTTACATGCGCCACGGCCGGACTGCGACGCGCGGCACACGATCAGCGCCCCAGCGCTCGCGCGGTCTGGCCGCCGATCCCGAAGTCGGTGTTCGGGATGTCCTTGATGATGACGCGGGTCGCCTGCAACGGCGCATCGAGCACGTTCGCGCCGGCGTCCGACAGCGCGGCGATCAGCGCGCGTTTCTGTTCGTCGGTGCGCCCGGCGATCAGGATCGCGACGATCACCGGCAGCGACGGCGGTGCGCCGTCGGCGGCCGTGCGCCCGCCGAGGCCGACATGCGCCGAGGGCAATTCGGTGAGCAGCACGCGCACCGATTCGATCGGCGCGCCGATCGCGTCGACGGTCGCGCCGGACAGCCGCGCGATCAGCTCGGCCTTTCGTGCGTCGTCGTGGCCGGCCGGCAGGAAAACTTCGAGTGTGGGCATGGTCGTCGGCAAAGGTGAAGGTGACCGGTTCACCGTTGCACTTGCAGCGGCGAACCGGCCACGGCTTACAGCAGGAAGCCGATCGCGCTGAGCGCTTCGGTCGAGTCGATCAGGCGCACGATCTTCTCGGCGATGCGCATCTCGCCTTCGGCATCGACGTGCAGCTTGTGCGTGACGTCGGCCGCGAACAGCGTCGCGACGCCGCGCTTGTACGCGACGACGACCTGCGCGGATTTCAGCTCGACGATGCCCGCGCTGCTGCTTTCCAGCGTGAAGCGCGACACGGTGCGCACCGTGCGCGCCGCGTCGCTTGCCGACGCCGAGTGACCGGACAGCATCCGCTGCACGCGCTTCTCGCGCATGTCCTGGTCGTCGAACACGTAGTTCAGCGTCGCCGCGAAATCGGTCGCGTCGGGATCGATCGGCACCACGTAGTGGCCGGCCGGATCCCACAGGTCCAGCCACGCGCGATAGTCGCGGCGGTCGAGCATCTCGGCTTCGCGCCACACGAATTCGACCGCGCGGGCGAAGGTCTGCTGCGAGAAAAGGGCGTTGCGGTCGTCCATCATGCTTGCTCCATCAACTTGCGCCATTGCTGGTAGGCCTCGCGCATGCCGGTCTCGTCGGTCGCATGCGCGGTCTTTTCGCCGTTCGCGGCGGTCGTCTCGCGGTTCAGCCCGCGGTTCACGAGGATCGGCACGTCGGGGCCCGCATGCGCGCCGCGCTGCACGCGCTCCCACGCTTCCGCGTCGTCGGGGCTGCCGAAGCCGAACGGGCCCTGAAAGTGTTCGTGGATGCGCAGCCGCTCGCGGTTCGCTTCGTCGGGGCCGCCGTCCATTGCGAGCGCGACGTGGCGGATCTCGGTTTCGTTCGCGGAAATCGGCCGCAGCACGCGGAAGAACGCCATCGACAGCGCGAGGTTCGGAAACAGGTTCAGGTTGAAGCCGACGCCCAGCAGCGAGCGCACGATGCGGCGCACTTCGTTCGGCGCGTGGCGCTCGGCGAGCGTTGCCGCGAGCGGCGCGAAGCGCTCGGGCAGCGGCGCGCCGTCGTCTTCGTCGAGATCGATCAGCTCGGGCATCAGCACCGCGAGGCTGTGGCCGTTGCCGAGCGCGCGACAGAACGCGTGCTCGCTCGTCATGAAGCTCGTGATCGCGGCGGCTGTTTCATCGTCGATCGACTTCATCCACGACTTGTGCACGACCGGGAAGTGATAGAGGTCCGTCGTGTTCTCGAGCTGGATCTTCCAGTTGCCCTTGAACTTGAACTTGTGCTCGCCGTTCGCCTTGATCGGGTAGCCGGCGCCCTGCTTCATGAACAGGTCGATCCACGGCTTCGCGCCACCGAGGAAATCCTCGAGCGGCTCGATGTCGTCGTTGAAGCTCGCGAAGATCAGCCCTTGATACACGCCGACGCGCAGCTTCACGAGCGGCAGGTCGCCTTTCTCGCACACGCCTTCGTAGCCGTCGCCGTACGGCAGCGCGCGCAGCGTGCCGTCGAGCGCGTACGACCAGCTGTGATACGGGCACGTGAAGCCCTTCGCGTTGCCCTTGTGCGATTCGCACACGGTCGCGCCTCGATGGCGGCAGCGGTTCTGCAGCACGTTGATCTCGCCGGTCTTGTCGCGCACGACGATCACCGGCTGGCGGCCGATCGTCGTCGTGATGAAGTCGCCCGGGTTCGGCAATTCGCTGTCGTGCGCGACCCAGATCCAGGTGCGGTAGAAGATGCGGTCGAGCTCGGCCTCGAACAGCGCGGGGTCGTGATACATCGCGGGCGCGATGCGGTCGGGCTGCGCGAGGCCGTGCAACGCGCGGGTGTCGATCGTCTGGTAGGGAATGTCGCTCATCGTCGTCGTGGGGAAAGAGTCGCGAAGTCGGGCCGCGCTGTGCGCAGCGTCGGGAGACCAGTCTCGGCTTCCGCTACATATCCGTCAAATTGATCTAAAATTGCTGATCAAATAAATACGGCAAATGATGGAGGCCACGATGACATCGGTCGATCATCTCGATCTGAACCTGTTGCGGGTGTTTCAGGCGATCGTCGAGGAGCGCAGCCTGACCAAGGCCGGCGAGCGGCTCGCGCTGTCGCAGCCGGCCGTCAGCTATTCGCTCGGGCGGCTGCGCACGCTGTTCGACGATCCGCTGTTCGTGCGCACGCGCGCGGGGATGCAGCCCACGCCGGTCGCGCTCGAACTCGCGGGGATCGTCGGCAAGGCGCTCGACATGGTGCGGGCCGCGCTGCGCTATGCGGAGCGTTTCGATCCGGCGTCGAGCACGCGTACGTTCCGGCTGTCGCTGTCGGACGCGGGCGAGATGGCGTACCTGCCGGCGATCTGCCAGGCGCTGCGCGCGCGCGCGCCGCGCGTGACGCTGAGCGTGCAGCCGCTGCCCGTGGAGGAGATCGAGGAGGCGCTGCGCGCGAGCCGGCTGGACTTCGCGATCGGCAACCTGCCGGAGCTGATGCCGCGCACGCGCCACCAGGTGCTGTTCGAGGAAACCTACGTGTGCATGACCGGCCGCCGGCGCGGGTTGCCGGCCGGCGCGGCGCTGAGCCTCGAGCAGTTCGTGCGCGCCGCACATGTCAACGTGAAATCGGTCGAGCACAGCCACCACGCGCTCGACGACGCATTGCGCGCGCAGGGCGTGGGCCGCAACATCGCGCTCGAAGTGCCGCACTTCGTCGCGCTGCCGAGCGTGCTGTCGGTCACCGATCTCTATGCGACGCTGCCGAGGCGGCTCGCGCAGATCCTGAACCGCGGCAACGCGTTCCGGCTGTACGACCTGCCGGTGACGCTGCCGCCCGCGCCGGTCACGATGCACTGGCACGAGCACTTTCACGAGGACGAGGGCATCGCGTGGATGCGCGCGCTGCTCGCCGAGATCGTCGAGCATTTCGACGAGGCGTGAGCGCGCGGCGCGGGCCGTCGCGATGCAGCCGCGCATCGTCGCGTCAACGCATCGGTGCATCCGAGATCGACGCGCGGGCCGTCGCGATGCACCCACGCATCGTCGCGTTATCGCATCAGAGATCGAGGACGAGCACCGCCGAGCGCGCACGCGACACGCAGCAGCAGATCACCGTGTTGCTCGCACGCTCGGCCTTGCTCAGGCAGTGGTCGCGATGATCGGGCTCGCCGTCGAGCACCGGCACCATGCAGGTGCCGCACACGCCTTCGCCGCATGACGTATCGACCTCGATGCCGATGCGCGCGAGCGCGTCGACGATCGACGTATCGGGCGCGACGCGCACCGATTGCCCGCTGCGCTGCAGCCGCACTTCGAAGCCTTCTGCCGGCGCTGCATCCGTGGCGGCATCGGCCGCGGCCGGTTCCGCCGCGAAGCGTTCGAGATGAATCGCATCCTCGGGAATCCGCGTGGCCGCCGCCGCGACGACCGCATCCATGAACGGGCCGGGGCCGCACGTGTACACATGTGCGTGCGCATCGATCGATTCGACGCAGCGGCCGAGCTCGGCCGCCAGCGCGTCGGGCTCGATGCCGTAATGGAATGTCACGTGCGCGGCGAACGGGGCGGCCGACAGTTCGTCGACGAAGGCCGCGTGTTCCCGGCTGCGCGCGAAGTAGTGCAACCGGTAGCGCGCGCCGCGCTGCTCGAGTGCATACGCCATCGACAGCAGCGGCGTGATGCCGATCCCGGCCGCGATCAGCACATGTTCGCTCGCGTTGTCCGCCAGACGAAACAGGTTGCGCGGCGCGCCGATCGACAGCTCGGCGCCGACGCACACGTCGTCGTGCAGCGAGCGCGAACCGCCGCGCGAGCGCGCTTCCTTCTTCACCGCGAACAGATAGCTGCCGCGCTCGTCGGGGCGGCCGCACAGCGAATACTGCCGCGTGACGCCGGATGGCGCGGTGACGTCGATATGGGCGCCCGGCTCGTACGCGTCGAACGGCTGGCCGTCGACGCGCGAGACCCGGAAACAGCGGATGTCCTGCGCCGCGTCGATCAGCGCATCGATCCGGACCTGGTGGCGGTTCGCTTGCATGGGTGTTCCGTGGGGTAGGGAAGAAACCGGCGCGGCAGATACCGCGCCGTCATGCAGCCGAGAATAGGGACGCGCACCGCATAAATCAAATCGATAAAAAAGCGATGCCGGAATCAGTGGGATGGATAATTGCGCCGCGACCCGATCGTCGCGCGCTCAGCGTGCGGCGACCGCGTTGCCACCGTCGACGGGCGCATTGGCGGCGCTGGCCGACGCAGCCGCATGACCGCGCTCGCGCTCGAGACTGCGGCGGTACTGCCGGCATCCGGCCGCCAGCAGCAGCGCGGCGAGCGTGGCGGCGACGACGTTGACGATCGACATCGAGTGGCCGACCGCCGCCGGCGCGCCGAACACGCGATCGGTGAACAGCGCGACGACGGTCGTGCCGATGCCGAGCGCGATCAGGTTCGACACGAGCAGGAACAGCGCGGATATCTGCGCGCGCATCTGGTTCGGCGCGAGCGTCTGCATCGCGGCGGTCGACGTCGGCATCGGGAACGACGCGAAGAACATCGCGACGACGAGCATCGCGAGCGACGCCGGCAGGCTGTCGAGCTGCGTGAACAGCGTCGCGGGAATCACCATGCACGCGGCGCCGATCGCCCCCGCACGCATCGGCGCATCGCTGCGTCCGCGGCGCAGCAGCCAGTCGTTGAGCCAGCCACCGCAGAACACGCCGGCCGTGTTCGCGACCAGCAGCACGATGCCGAGCGTGTAGCCGGCTTCGACGGCCGTCATCCCGAAGTGGCGGATATAGAACGCGGGCGTCCAGCTCAACAGGCAGTACAGCGTCATCGCATAGAACGAGAAGCCGAGGTAGTGGCACGAGAAGGTCGCACGATGCGTGCCGACGAAGCGCAGCGAATCGCGCATCGACACGCGCCGCACGGCGCCCGAGCGATCCTGCGCGAGCCCCTTGCGCTGCGGGTCGCGCACGGTCGCGGCGAACAGCAGCGCGACGAGAATCCCCGGCAGCCCGACGATCAGGAACGTGACCTGCCACGCATGCACCTGCCCGACGAGCGGCAGCGTGAACGCGCTCGCGTGCTTGAGCAGCGCGATCACGTAGCCGCCGATCAGGAACGCGACGCCGCCGCCGATGAACGAGCCGAGCGAATACACGGCGATCGCGCGGCCGAGCTTCTCCTTCGGGAAGTAGTCGGCGAGCATCGAATACGCGCCGGGCGACAGCGCGGCCTCGCCGACGCCGACCCCCATGCGCGCGACGAACATCTGCACGAACTGCTGGCTGAGCCCGCACGCGGCGGTCGCGACGCTCCACAGCGCGATGCCGAGCGCGATGATGCGCGGGCGCGCGTAGCGGTCGGCGAGATACGCGACGGGCAGCCCCATCACCGCATAGAACAGCGAGAACGCGAAGCCGTTGAGCAGGCTGAACTGCGTGTCGGTCAGGTGCAGGTCGCGCTTGATCGGTTCGATCATCAGGACGAGCACCTGGCGGTCGACGAACGAAAAGACGTACGCGAGCATGCAGATGACGACGACATACCATTCGTACGTATAGCGCTTGCCGTCGGCAGCGCGGGCCGTGGGTGCGGACATGCGGATTCTCCAGGAGCGGGCGGTGGAAAGGCGCGGCGCCGGCCTCGCGGGCCGGGCGCCGTCGCGGCGCGAAAGCGTGCGGGTGACACGTGTCGGAGACGCAGCGTAGTCGGCCAAATTCGGCCGCCATAGCCGGAGTGACAGCCGCGCCACACGGACCTTTACCGACCCGGATAAAGAAAACACCGAGGCCGTGCGCGCGGGCCGGCGCGCAGCGCGTGTGCGGCGGGGCGCGCGCGCATCATGCGGCGCATCTATAAGCGTTATAGAGCGGATTGCGTCGACGTCCGAAATTGTCGTTCCTAGACTCGGCCCGGTTTTGATCGGCAGCGTTCGCACGAGATCGCGAACGCGTTTCATATCGAGCGGCGCGACGCCGACGGGCGCCGGAATGACTACGGGACGACGAAGATGAACCATCCGAACGGGCGGGCCGACCGGCTTGCCGTACCGCGTGCCACGCTGGTTGCCGCGCTCCTCACGTGCGCGTCGCTGCCGGCGCTCGCGCAATCGAGCGTGACGCTCTACGGCCGCGTCGATACCGCGATCGAATACGCGAACGCCGGGCCGAATCATGTGACGCGCATGGGCAGCGGCAACCTGTGGGCGTCGCAGTGGGGGTTGAAGGGCGTCGAGGATCTCGGTGGCGGTTACGCGGCGATATTCAAGCTCGAGGACGGCTTCAACGCGGCGAGCGGCGCGCTGTCGAACAGCAGCGCGCTGTTCGGCCGCGAGGCGTGGGTCGGCATCACCGGGCCGTTCGGCGGCGTGCAGTTCGGCGAGCTCTACACGATCCTGCACACCACGCTCGTCACGTACAGCCTGCCCGGTCTCGGCGCGGGCCTCGCATGGGGCAACGCGACGAACAACTTCGTCGGGCCCGCGTTCCTGCGCGTGCGCAACTCGATGCGCTACACGTCGCCGCGCTACGCCGGCTTCATGCTCCGCGCGATGGCCGCGCGCGGCGCCAATGGCGCGGCCGGCCAGCCGGCGACGCTCGGCGACACGTACGGCGCGGGCCTCAACTACGCGCGCGGCGGGTTGTCGATCGACGTCGACTACATGCAGCAGAAGTTCAGCCCGGTCGCCGCATCCGCGCTCGGTGCCACGAGCCCGGCCGCGAACGGCAACTACACGCTCGGCGCGATCTCGTACGACTTCAGCGTCGTGAAGATCGCCGCGTTGTACATGCGCCATCGCGGCGGCCCCGACGTCGCGGCCGCGATCGACAGCCAGAGTGCGTATCCGCACAGCGACACGATGGAGCTCAGCGCGACGGTGCCGATCGGCCGCGCGTCGTTGCTGCTGAGCATCGGCCACTACCGGAAGGTCGCGGACAGCGACGGCAACGCCGATTCGTACGGCATCCGCTTCGACTATCCGTTGTCGAAGCGCACGGTGCTTTACACGGGCGCGGCGATGGTGCGCAACGGCGCGCATGCGCGCTTCGTCGTGAACGGCGCGGCGGGCGGCGGCGTCGCGGTCGCGAAACCCGGCGCGACCGCCAGCTCGATCGTCGCAGGCATCCTCACGTCGTTCTGAGCGCCGAGGGTTGCCGCTGGCCGCCTGCGCCGCTACGCGCAGGCGGGCGGGTGTGGTGCGAGCCATGCGTCGAACGGCGGCTGCCGGCCGATATCGAACAACTCCAGCAGCAGCGCACGCAGCCAGCGATGGCCCGGGTCCGCATCGAAGCGCCGGTGCCAGTACGCGTTGACGGCCCATTCGCCGGCCCCGGCGATCTCGTACAGCGTGCACGGCTGACGCGCGGCGAACGTGATCGCGACGGTCTCCGGCAGGATCAGCGCGTAATCGCCGTGTTCGAGCAGCGCCGGCACCACCATGAAGTCGGGCAGCGCGGCCCGTACGCGCGGCATCAGTCCGTGCCGCTCGAGCAATTGCATCGACTGCGGATGCGATGTCACCGCGACGAAGCGCAGCGTGTCCGGCGCGTCGCCGTCGAGCACGAAATCGTCGGGCAGTGCGACGCGTTGCGCGGTGCGGCGCGGCATCAGCAACACGCAGCGCTCGTGCAGCAGCGCCGCGCGCTGGAAATGGCTCGATGCATCCGCGAAATGTCCGAGCGCGAAATCGATGCGGCCCGATTCGAGCGCGACGTTGAGCTGGCATTCGTCGACGTGCAGCGTCTCGATCACCGCGCCCGGTGCGCGCCGGTCGAATGCCGCGAGCAGCGTCGGCAGGAAGGCGCTCGCCGCGAAATCGCTCATGTGCAGCCGGAACACGCGCTGCGTGCTGTCCGGCGTGAACCGTGAGCCTTCGTCGAGCACGTCCTGCAGGATCGCGAGCGCCTTGTCGACCGAGATCGCGAGCCGCTGCGCGCGCGGCGTCGGCTCGACGCCGGTGCCGGTGCGCACGAACAGCGCGTCGCGGAACATCAGCCGCAGGCGGCCGAGCGCGTAGCTGACCGACGGCTGCGTGACGCCGAGCCGCAGCGCCGCGCGGCCGACGTGCCGCTCCTCGTACACCGCGCGAAACGTCTTCAGCAAGTTGAGATCGAGATCCTGCACGCGCAGGCCGTCGGGCGAATCGCCGTCGTGCGGTGAAGCTTCGGCGCGGGCCGGGGCCGGCGGCCGGCTGGTGGCGGAGTGCGTCATGGTGCTTGCCTCGCGGTGACGGAAGGCGCGTGGCCGTAACGCCGCGCATAGGCCTTCGCGAAATGGCCGAAGCCATGAATGCCGTGCGCGATCAGCACGTCGGTCACGCTGCGCGCGTCGCCGCGTTGCAGCGCGGCGTGCACCGCGGCCAGCCGGCGCTCGCGCACGTAGGCGGCCGGCGTGGTGTTCAGGAACGCGCGGAACGCATGCTGCAGCGTGCGTGGCGCGACGCCCGCGACGGCCGCCAGCGCGGCGAGCGCGAGCGGTTCGCCCAGATGCGCGTCGACGTGGTCGCATGCGCGGCGCACGTGCGCCGGCAGCGGCGGCGTGCCGCGCGCGAGCGCAGCGCTGTACGAATGCGGCAGATGCGTGAGGAGCAGCGACATCAGCCACGCGGTGAGATCGGCGCCAAACGTCGTCGCCGATGTGCCGACGCCCGGCTGCGCGCCGAGCCGGCACAGGTACTCGAACGTCGGCGGCACGAGCGCGGCGCCCGCGCCGCTGCCGCCCGCGGCGAGATCGAAGTGCAGCGGCCGCGTGAGCGTCGCATGCAGCATGTCCTGCAGCTTGCGTTCGAGTGCGCCGCGCTCGAGCCGCAGCACCAGATTGCGGCAATCGGGGCTCGTGCTCAGACGGCTCGCGAGCGCCGGCGACGACACGGTCAGCTCGCCCGGGCCCGCTCGCGCGACCCGCTGGCCGGCCCGCAGTTCGCACGCGCCCGACAGCGTCAGCCGGAACAGGAAGTGATCGGCATCGTCACCGAAATCGATGCGCGTTTCGCGGCCGTAGCAGAGCTCGAGCAGCGCGCCGTGATGCAGCGGCACCTCGTACAGCTCCGCATGAAAGGGATCGCGGCCGCGCGCGGCCATCCGGTGCGGCCCGAGCCGGTGCGCGACCGCGCGTTCGACTTCGTCGGGCGCATGCAGCGTGCCGAGCCGGTTCGGCGCATGTCGGGAGAGGGCGATGTCCATGCGGGGGCCTCGTGTCGGATGGGTGGGCGCGGCGTAATGCGCGTCGCCGCGATTGCGTTGCGCGAACGGGCGTGCCGTTGCGCGTTTTGAAGCGACGCGCTGCGCGCCGCCGCGTAGTCTCGGCAACACTCACTCACCGGGAGAAAACGATGAAGGTATGTGTACTGGGCGGCGGCCACGGCTGCCATGCGGCCGCGATCGACCTGTTCGAGAAGGGCCACGACGTGACGTGGTGGCGGCGCGACCGTGAACCGCACGCGCGGCTGCGCGAACTCGGCGCGCTGCACGTGACCGACTATCGCGGCGAGCGCGCGGTGCCGCTCGGCGATACACCCGGCGCGATCCGGCTGACCGACGATCTCGCGGCCGCGCTGCACGGCGCGCGGCTCGTCGTGGTGCCGCTGCCGGCCGTGTCGCACGACGCGCTGGCCGCGCAGGTCGCGCCGCTGCTCGAGGACGGCCAGGTCGTGTTCCTGCCGCCCGGCACGTTCGGCAGCTTCGTGTTCGCGCGCGCGGCGGCCGATGCCGGCAACCGTGCGCGCGTCGCGTTCGCGGAGACGGGCACGCTGCCGTACCTGGTGCGCAAGCACGGCGACAACAAGGTCGTGATCAGCGCATACGCGACCCGCCTGCCGACCGGCGTGTTTCCCGCGAACGCGGCCGGCTGGGCGTTCGACGTGCTGCGCGCGGGCTATCCGTCGGTCGAGCCGGTCGAGGACGCGCTGTCCGGCGCGCTGATGAACGCGGGCCCGGTGATCCATCCGCCGCTGATCCTGATGAACGCCGGGCCGCTCGAACACTTCGACGCGTGGGACATCCACAACGAAGGCACGCAACCGTCGATCCGCTGCGTGACGAACGCGCTCGACGCCGAACGCATCGCCGTGCGCGAGGCGCTCGGCTACCGCGCGCCGCATTTCCCGCTCGCGGACCACTACGCGACCGACGGCGACGAATGGATGTACGGGCGCGGCGCGCACGGCAAGCTGACCGACAGCGGCGACTGGCGCGAGAAGATCGATTTGCGCACGCATCGCTACATGCTCGAGGACACCCGGCTCGGGCTGTCCTTCATCGTGTCGTGCGGGCGCTGGGCCAACGTGCCGACGCCCGTTGCGCAGGGGCTGCTGAGCGTCGCGTCGGCCGTCACCGGCCGCGACCTGTATGCGCAGGGGCGCACGCTGGACGGGTTGGGTCTCGCTGCCCTGTCGCGCGACGCGCTGCGCGCGCTGCTCGATGCGGGGTACGCCGCATGACGGCCGCCCTCGACGTGACGCGCGTGCACGTGCTCGGGGCGGGGCGCATGGGGCAGGGGATCGCGCTCGTGTTCGCGTTCGCGGGCCTCGACGTGACGTTGATCGACTTCAAGCCGCGCGACGCGCACGGATGGCGCGCATTCGAGGAGCGCACGCGTGGCGAGATCCTGCGGCCGCTGCATGCGCAGGTCGCGCTCGGTCGCATCGATCGCGCGCAGGCAGAGGCCGTCGTCGCGCGCATCGCGCTGGTCGCGCGCGACGGCGCGGCGCACGCGGTGCGCGACGCCGGCATCGTGTTCGAAGCGCTGCCGGAAGTGCTCGACGCGAAGGCCGACGCGTTGCGCTGGCTCGGCGAACATGTCGATGCACGTGCAACCATCGCGTCGACGACGTCGACGTTCGTCGTCACCACGTTGCAGCGCCATGTCGCACACCCTGAACGGATGCTGAACGCTCACTGGCTGAATCCCGCGCTGCTGATGCCGCTCGTCGAGATCAGCCGCAGCGACGCGACGGATCAGTCGGTTGTCGATGCGCTCGCCGCGCTGCTCGAACGCGTCGGCAAGAAGCCGGTGATCTGCGGGCCGGCGCCCGGCTACATCGTGCCGCGCATCCAGGCGCTCGCGATGAACGAGGCCGCGCGGATGGTGGAGGAGGGCGTCGCGAGCGCCGCGGACATCGACACGGCGATCCGCACCGGTTTCGGCCCGCGCTTCGCGGTGCTCGGGCTGCTCGAGTTCATCGACTGGGGCGGCTGCGACATCCTGTACTACGCGTCGACGTACCTCGCCGGCGAGATCGGTCCGCGCTTCGCGCCGGCCGCGAGCGTCGTGCGCAACATGGAGGCCGGTCGTGACGGCGTGCGTACGGGCGCCGGGTTCCACGACTATGCGCAGGTCGACGTGCCGGCTTACATGCAGCAACGGCTCGGCGAGTTCGCGCGGCTGCTCGACCACCTCGGGCTCGCGCCCGCGTTCGATGCCGCACGGCGCGATTCCGGCGCTTGAGCGTCGCGCGGCGCGCGGCCGCGCGGTCATGCCGCGTCGCCGCGCGTGCTGGCGGCGGGCATACCGGCGGCGGGCGTACCGGCATCGGGCATACCGCGCGTCTCGCGCATCACGCACAGCGTCGCGACGGTCACGAGCCCGAGCGCAATGAGGAACAACGACACGGGCCACGACGCGTGATAGCGCGCGAGCAACGCGGTCGCGATCAGCGGCGACATCCCGCCGGCGAAGATCGACGCGACTTCATGGCCGAGCGCGACGCCCGAGTAGCGCACCTCGGTGCTGAACAGCTCGCCGACCAGCGCGGGCAGCGTGCCGATCATCGCGCCGTGGCTCACCGCCGTGCCGATCGTCAGCGCGAGCCACACGAGCGGCGTCGCGCGCGTGTCGAGCAGCCAGAAGAACGGAAATGCGCAGGCGACGAGGCTCAGCGCGCCGATCAGGTACACGGGCTTGCGGCCGATCCGGTCGGACAGGCGGCCCCACGCGAGCATCGCGCCCATTTCGACGATCATCGCGATCATCACGCCGGTCAGCATCACGCCGTTCGGGATGCCGACATATTTTCCGTAGACGAGCGAAAACGCGAGGAAGATGTACGCGCCGCCGTTTTCGGCGACGCGCAGCCCCATCGCGAGCAGGATTTCCTTCGGATGACGACGGATGCACTCGACGATCGGAAGATGCGTATGCGCGCCGCGCTTGCCGGCCTGCTCGTAGTCGCGGCTTTCCGGCAGGTGGCGGCGGATATAGATGCCGATCGCGAAGATCGCGATGCTCGCGAGGAACGGCAGCCGCCAGCCCCAGGTGCGAAACGCATCGTCCGGCAGCGCCTGCGCGGCGAGGAATGCGGCCGACGACAGCACGAAGCCGCCACCCACGCCGAGCTGGCTCCACGCCGCGTAGTAGCCGCGCTGCTCGGGCGGCGCGTTCTCGCTGATCATCAGCACGCCGCCGCCCCATTCGCCGCCGGACGCGACGCCCTGCAGCAGCCGCAGCACGACGAGCGCCGCGGGCGCCCACAACCCGACCTGCGCGTAGGTCGGCAGCAGGCCGATCGCGAACGTCGACGCGCCCATGATCAGCAGCGTCCACACGAGCGACGCCTTGCGCCCGTAGCGGTCGCCGACATGGCCGAACACGATCCCGCCGAGCGGCCGCGCGACGAAGCCGAGCGCGAACGCCGCGAACGCGGCAAGGCTGCCCGCGAGCGGCGACGCGCCGGGCGGAAAGAACACGTGGCCGAACACGAGCGCGGCTGCCGTGCCGTAGACGAAAAAGTCATACCATTCCATCGCGTTGCCGGCGACGGAGGCGATGACGATCCGGCGCAGTTGCCGGTCGGCGAGCGGCCGGGCGGCGCTCGGGGATTGCACGGTGTCGGTCGGGTACATGGCGGACTCTGAAGGGGGACGAACGCGTGCCGTCTCTGGAGAACGCATGCGGCACTGCTAGGGTCTGTTTACATATGGAACGCCCATGCGAATGCCCGAAATCGCCCGTAGGGCAAGAAGTGAGGAGCGCCGTTTGGCCGAGCCAAACAAGCGACGAGCGACGCCGCCATACGGGCGATTTCGGGCATTCCCGTGACGTGAATTCTTTAATTTGGGGTTGCCACGAGAACGGCCGCTCGCCGCGTTGCGCTCCTTGCGAATACGTCCAGTATTCGCAGCGTCGCGCGCCTCGCGAGCGGCCGTTCTCGTGGCAACGCATGCGCGTTCCATATGTAAACAGACCCTAGTGTTGTCGGCACCGCCGCCCCGGTCAAATCCACAAAAAAAGGGGAGTGTCATCACTCCCGCTGATGATGGTCGCGCCGCGCGCGGCCGTGCCCGCGCGCACCGTCGCCCGTTACCGCTCGATCTGCCGGTTCCAGCGCGTGTCCCACTGCGCGCGGCGCGCGTTGATCGCCGCCCAGTCGACCACCGTCACCTTGCGCACGAGATCGTCGACGTTGCCGAGGCTTTGCTGCATCGCGGCCGGCATCTTCGCGAGGCGGTTGGTCGGGATCTGCTTGCCGGCTTCGGCGGCCTTCGTCTGCGCGGGCGCGGACAGCAGGAACTGCGCGAGCTTCTGCGCCAGCTGCGGATCCGGATTGTTCGCGACGACGCACAGATCGACGAGCAGCAGCACCGGGCCTTCCTTCGGGTTCGCATACGCGACCGGAATGCCCTTGTCCTGCAGGTCGCCGACGCCGGTCGGCGTCAGCGGGAACAGGCCGGCCTCGCCGGTCTGCACCATCTCGGAGATCTTCGCCGAGTTCGGGATGTACTCGACGACGTTCGGCCCGACCGTGCTCGCCCACTTGCTGAAGCCGGGCTCGACGTTCTGTTCGCTGCCGCCGAGCAACCGGTTGATCGCGAGGAAGCCGTGCAGCCCGAACGTGCTGCTCGACGCGGACTGGAACACGACCTTGCCCTTGTATTTCGGATCGGCGAAATCCATCCACGATGTCGGCGGCGCCCAGCCTTTCTCCGTGAACAGTTTCTTGTTGTACGCGATGCCGGTCATGCCGAGCTGCACCCCCGCGCCGACGTCGTCCTTCATTCGCGCGAACGGATACAGCTCCTTGAGCACCGGCGAATCGTCGAGCTTCTGGCACACGCCGAGGCTGACTGCGCGCGCCATCACGCCGTCGTCGAGGAACGCGACGTGGATCTGCGGCTTGTTGCGGTTCGCGAGCAGCTTCGCGAGCACGTCCGACGACGTGCCGGGCACGACGACGACCTTCACGTTGTTCGCCTTCTCGAACTCGGGCAGCACCTGGCTCGTATAGGCCTTTTCCATCGGCCCGCCGTTCATGCCGACGTAGATCGTCTTCGTTTGCGCGAATGCGGGCGCGGCGGCGCCGGCGATGCAGAGGGCGGCGGCGGCCGCGATCGTTCCGAACAGTTTCACTTGTGGGTCTCCTCTTGACGGAAAGGGGCGATCGGCGCGTGCGGCGCGAAGCGGCCGATCGAGAATGCTTCGAGTGGCGTGGCGGTTTCGCCGGTCGTGACGAGCTCGGCGAGTACTTCGCCGACGCCCGGCGCGAGCAGGAAGCCGCCGCCGGAAAAGCCGAACGCATGCAACAGGTTCGGCGTCGTGCGGCTCGCGCCGATGATCGGGTTGTGGTCGGGCGTGCAGCCTTCGACGCCGCTCCACGTGCGGATCAGCAGCGCATCGCGCAGCGCGGGCAACAGCGCGCACGCGTCGCGCATCACCGCGCGCGTCGTGTCGACCGAAGGCTGGCCGAATTCGCCGTCGCCGCGGCCGCGTCCGCCGCCGATCACGCAGTTGCCGCGCGCGACCTGCCGCGCGTACACGCCGCCGCCGTACACGCCGAGGTTGTGCGTGATGAACGGCGGCAGCGGCTCGGTCACCCACATGTTCGGATAGATCGGCTCCATCGGCACGGCTTCGCCGAAGCGTGCGGCGATGGTGTTCGCCCATGCGCCGGCCGAATTGATCAGCCACGTCGCCGTGTACGCGCGGCCGGTCGCCTGAACGTGAAAGCGCATGCCGTCGTGCCGGGCGTCGTCGACGGCTGCGTGCTCGAACACGTCGGCGCCCGCCGCGCGGGCCGCACGCGCGAAGGCGGGCGACACGACACGCGGGTTCGCGTGGCCATCGGTTGCGCACAGCGAGCCGCCGAGCGCCGCGCGGCCGAGCCACGGGTAGCGGCGGCGGAACGTGTCGCCGCGCATTACCTGCAGCGGCAGGCCGTGCTCGCCGGCGACCGTTGCATACGCATCGAGCGCATCGAGGTCGGCGTCGCTGCGCGCGAGCCGCAAGTGGCCCGACACGACGAATTCGCCGTCGATGCCGATCAGCTCGGGCAGGCGGTCCCAGATGCGCCGTGCGCGCAGCGCGAGCGGCAGCTGCTCGGCCGGGCGGCCCTGGCAGCGCACGCCGCCGTAGTTCACGCCGCTCGCCTGCGCGCCGCAGTCGCGGCGCTCGAACAGCGCGACGCGCAGCCCGCGCCGCGCGAGCGCCAGCGCGGCCGACGCGCCGACGAGGCCGCCGCCGACGATCGCGACGTCGTAGTGACGGCGTTCACTCATCGCGCGCCTCGTCGGGAATCGCCGCAACATCGTCGCCCGCGAGCGCGGCCGAGATCGGGAACGGCTTCACCGGTGGTTGCGCGCGCAACCGGCCGACGTCAGCGAGCGGGCGCCCGGTTTCGGCGGCCAGCACGAGGGCGGTCGCGTCGCCGCACATGCGGCCCTGGCAGCGGCCCATCCCGGCGCGCGTCAGCGCCTTCAGCCGGTTCATCTCGGTGGCCGCGCCGTCGCGGATGCAGCGCCGCAGCGTGCCCGCGTCGATCTCCTCGCAGCGGCATACGATCGTGTCGTCCGGGCAGCGTGCGGCAAGCTCGGGCGGCGGCGCGAACGCCGCCTCGAGTCCCGCGCGGAATGCGCCGAGCCGGGAGAGCGTGCGGTCCAGCGCGGCCGCATCGGGCTTGCCGGCCGGCGACGATGATGACAATGACGTCACGATGCCCGCGTCATCGAGCAGCGCGAGCGCCGCGCGTCGCCCGGATGCTTCGGCCGCGTCGGCCCCCGCGATGCCGGCGCCGTCGCCCGCGACGTAGAGGCCGCGCACCGACGTGCGGCCGGCTGCGTCGCGTTCCGGCAGCCATGCGTGGTTCAGCGGATCGAAACGGAACCGGCAGCCGGCGAGATCGGCAAGCTGCGTTTCCGAACGCAACCCGAAGCCGAGGCCGAGCGCATCGCAGACGAGCCGGCGCGGCGGTGCATCGTTACCGGCCGCGCGCCACGCGAGCCCGGTGACGTGCCGCTCGCCGAGCACGCGTTCGAGCGTGACGCCCGTTTCGATCGCGACGCCGTGCGCGCGCAGCCAGCCGATGTAATAGAGCCCCTTCGCGAAGGTCGCCGGCATGCGCAGCAGCGCCGGTGTCGCGGCCGCCTGCCGGCGCAGCGGGCTCGTGTCGAGCACCGCCGCGACCTGCGCGCCGGCCTTCGCGTACTGGTAGGCGACGAGATAGAGCAGCGGCCCCGTGCCCGCGAACACGATGCGGCTGCCGATCGCGCAGCCTTGCGACTTGAGTGCGACCTGCGCGCCGCCGAGCGTATAGACGCCGGCAAGCGTCCAGCCCGGCACCGGCAGCATGCGATCGGTCGCGCCGCTCGCGATGATCAGGTGCGAGAACGGCACGGTCGTTTCACGGCCGTCCTGCAGCGTGTCGACGCGGCCCGCGCCGCACGCCCACGCGAGCGTGTTCGGCCGGTAGTCGACCCGCGGCAGCAGCGCGGCCATCGTCCGATGCACGGCGTCCGCCTTCGCGGCGTCGAAGCCGTACAGCGCGCGCTTGCCGCGGGCGAACGCGCCGTCGACTGGCGGCTGCCGATAGATCTGCCCGCCCCAGCGCGCGTTCTCGTCGATTACGACGGGGCGCAGCCCCGCGTCGACCAGCGCCTCGGCCGCGCGCACCCCGGCCGGCCCCGCGCCGACGATCACCGGTCGCAGTGCGTCGCTCACGATGCGTCTCCAGCGATGGCGGGTTGCACTCCGGTGACGATCCGCATGCCTTCTGCGATCGGCGTCGAGCATGCGCGCACGCGTGCGCCGGCCTCGGTTCGCACCCAGCAGTCCTGGCACGCGCCGATCAGGCAGAAGCCCGCGCGCGGCATGCCGCTGAATTCGCTCACGCGCACGCGGCGCTGCGCGACGAGGATCGCGGTGAGCACGGTGTCGCCGGCAAGCGCATGCGCGGGGCGACCGTCGAGCGTGAACGCGACGGCGGCGCGCTCGCGTTCGGCGACGCGCACGAATTGCGGGCCGTCGTCGGCGATGTCGGTTGAACGGGAAACGGAAGTCATCGTCAGTGTTGGCCGATCAGGATGCGGTTCAGGCCGTACACGCGATCGAGCAGCAGCATCGCGCCGGCGGTGATGAGGATGACGAGCGTCGATACCGACGCCATCATCGGATCGATCGATTCGGTCGCGTACATGTACATGCGCACCGGCAGCGTGACCGTCTGCGGCGACGTGACGAAGATCGACATCGTCAGCTCGTCGAAGCTGTTGATGAACGCGAGCAGCCAGCCGCCGGTGATGCCGGGCACGATCATCGGCAGCGTGATGCGGCGGAACGTCGTCCACGGATCGGCGCCGAGCGAGCACGCGGCCTGCTCGATGCTGCGGTCGAGGCCCGCGACGGACGCGAGCACGAGCCGCATCACGAACGGCGTGATGACGATCATGTGCGCGAGCACCAGCCACGCGAACGACCCGGTCGCGCCGATCAGCGCGAAGAAGCGCAGCAGCGCGATGCCGAGCACGAGGCCGGGAATCACGAGCGGCGACAGCAGCAGCCCGTTCAGGAACGCGCGGCCCGGAAACGTCGCGCGGCCGATCGCGAGCCCGGCGGGCAATGCGATCGCGAGCGACAGCGTCGCCGACGCGAACGCGAGCTTCACGCTGTTGGCGAACGCTGTGACGAAGTCGGGATAGTCGAGGATCGCGCGGAACCAGCGCAGCGACAGCCCGTGCGTCGGCAGCGTCAGCGTTTCGTCGGGCGTGAACGCGACGAGCACGACGATCGCGAGCGGCGCGAGCACGAACAGGATCACGAGCGTATGGAACGCCAGGGCGAAGGGGCCGTTCTTGCTCATCGGGAAGCGCCTCCGAGGCTGCGCGCGTAGCGGCGTTCGAGCACGCGGTAGTAGGTGAGCATCACGACGAGGTTCGCGATCAGCAGCAGCACCGCGATCGTCGCGCCGAGCGGCCAGTTCAGCGAGCCGAGGAATTCGTCGTAGACGGCGGTCGCCGCGACCTTCAGGCGGCGCCCCCCGAGCAGGCCCGGAATCGCGAAGGCGCTCGCCGACAGCCCGAACACCATCAGGCTGCCCGACAGCACGCCCGGCATCAGCTGCGGCACCACGATGCGGCGCAGCGTCGTGAACGGCGAGGCGCCGAGCGACAGCGCCGCGTGTTCGGTCTGCGGATCGAGCCGCTGCAGCGCGGTCCACACGGGAATCACCATGAACGGCAGCATCACGTGAACGAGCGCGATCACGATCGCGAACGTCGTGTATTCGAGCTTGTACGGCCCGAGGCCCGCGAGGCCGAGCGCCTGGTTCACGAGCCCGCTCGTGTTCAGCAGCATGCTCCAGCCGAACGCGCGCACGACGACCGACACGAGCAGCGGCGCGAGGATCACGAGCAGGAACAGCGAGCGCCACGGGTCGCGCATTTTCGACAGCACGTACGCTTCCGGCGTGCCGATCGCGACGCAGATCGCGGTGGTCAGCGCGGCGATGCCGAAGGTGCGCGCGAAGATCGTGTGGAAGTACGACGAGCCGAGCACCTCCGCGTAGTGGCCGAACTGGAACGCGGCGATCGGGCCGGTGGCCGGGTCGAAGCGGTAGAACGTGAGCGCGAAGGTCATCGCGAGCGGCACGAGCACGAGCGCGGCGAACAGCGCGAACGCGGGCGCGCACATCAGCCACAGCGGCGCATGGGCGCGCCACGTGGCGCGCGGCGTCACCGCATCGCCCGGGGCGGTAGGCGGTGCGAGGCCGGCCGTCGCGCCGTCGGCGGGTAGCGGGCGGGTAGGCTGTCCCATTCAGGCCTCCCGGCGCATCACGCGCACCGCGTCGCTATGCCAGTCGACGCCCACCGGCGCGCCTTCCGCGAGCGGCTCCGCGCCTTCGTTCTGGCAGCACACGAGCACTTCGCCGAGCGCGCTGTCGACGCGGTACAGCCACTGGCTGCCGAGGAAGAAGCGGCTCGTGACGGTCGCGGCGAAGCGGCCTGCGCCGGGCGCGCACAGTCGCAGCTTTTCCGGGCGGATGCAGACCGACACGGCGTCGCCGACACGGATGTCGCGCTCGCGCGCCGGCAGGTGCGCGGTGCGGCCCGTTTCGGCGAGATCGTGGCCGAGGTCGATGCGGATCGCGTCGCCGTCGTGCGCGACGATCGTGCCGGGCAGCAGGTTCGCCTTGCCGATGAACTGCGACACGAAATGGTTCTCGGGACGTTCGTACGCGCGGTACGGCGTGTCCGTCTGCGTGATGCGGCCGGCTTCCATCACGACCACGCGATCGCTGATCGACAGCGCTTCCGACTGATCGTGCGTGACCATGATCGTCGTCGTGCCGATCTTGCGCTGGATAGCGCGCAGTTCGAATTGCATGTCCTCGCGCAGCTTCGCGTCGAGATTCGACATCGGCTCGTCGAGCAACAGCACAGGCGGTTCGATCACGATCGCGCGCGCGATCGCGACGCGCTGCCGCTGGCCGCCCGACAGTTCGCGCGGGAAGCGATGCGCGAGCGCATCGAGTCGCACGAGCGCGAGCGCCGCGCGGATGCGCTCGGCGCGCTCCGCCTTGTCGACACCGCGCATGTCGAGGCCGAAGCCGACGTTCTCGGCGACGCTCATGTGCGGAAACAGCGCATAGCTCTGGAACACGATGCCGAGCCCGCGGCGGTTCGGCTTCATGTGCGTGATGTCCTGTCCGTCGAGCGCGATGCGACCGCGCGTGACGTCGACGAAGCCGGCGATCATCTGCAGCGTCGTGGTCTTGCCGCAGCCCGACGGCCCGAGCAACGACACGAATTCGCCTTGTTCGACCGACAGGTTGACGTCGGCGACGGCGGTCAGCTCGCCGAACGATTTCGTCAGATCCGTAAGCGTGAGAAACGACATGGGGAGCTCCGGGTTCGCACACCGTGGCCGGTGCGCCGATGACGCGGACTCTAGCCAGCCATATTTCGGAGCGTCAATTTGGAATTCTGCTCAACGGGAGGAATTTCGAAAAAATTCCGATGAGCGGAATGGAATGTCGAATCACGTCGGAATCGTTCCGATGAATGAAGGGCGGCCGGCCCGCGAAATGCACACGTCAATCCCGTGCACACCCGGATGCCCGCGCAATTTCGGCCGGACGACAATGGCGGCTACCGTATTCCGTTCAATGAAATCATCGAGGAGAGCCCGGCATGCCAGAACCGCAATCGCCCGGAACGTCGCCGGCCGCACGCGCGCCGCGCCCGGACGAGGACGCCGCCGATCCGGCCGGCGCGCCGGGCACCGGCATGCTGCAGCGCGCGTTCGCGATCCTGCGCGCCCTGGCCGGCATGCAGCAGGACGGCGTGCGCGTCACGCACCTCGCGAAGGCCGTCGGTCTCACGCAAGGCACCGCGCACCGGATCCTGCAATCGCTGATCGCCGAAGGGATGGTCGAGCAGGACGAACAGTCGAAGCTGTACCGGCTGAGCGTCGACTTCTTCGCGCTCGCCGCGCTGGCCGGCAATCCGAGCAGCATGCGCACGCTGTGCCGGCCCGTGCTGCTGCGGCTGTGCGCGAGTCTCGGCGAGACGATCTTCCTGCTCGTGAAGAGCGGCTTCGACGCGGTGTGTCTCGACCTGTGCGAAGGGCCGTTTCCGATCCGCTCGTTTACCGGCGACATCGGCGGGCGCATCGCGCTCGGCGTCGGACAGGGCAGCCTCGCTATTCTCGCGTTCCTGCCGGAGGCCGAGCGCGAGGAAGTGATCCGCTTCAACGTGCCGCGCATCCGCGGCTACGGCGTGCTCGACGAGGTGTACCTGCGCACCGAAATCGAACGCGTGCGGCAACTCGGCTACGCGGGCCGCAACAGCGGCGTGCTCGACGGGATGGCCGGCGTCGCGGTGCCGATCCTCGACCGCACCGGGTATCCGGTCGGCGCGCTGAGCGTCGGCACGCTGGCGTCGCGCCTCGGCGACGACCGGATGCCGATGGTCGTCGAACTGCTCAGGCGCCAGGCCGACGCGATCGGCCCACGCACGAATCCATTCGACGCCGCGTTGCGGCGGCCGATGCACGGGCTGGCCGGGAAAACCGGATAGACGCGTCGCGCGGCGCGGGTTCATCGGCTCGCTGACGCGGGCTCTTCACGTCTGACGAAAGCGCGCATTGCCGGGCGGACCTGCGCGCTTTCGTTTTACCGCCGAACGGCAGCGACACGCGCGACATCGATTTCGACATGCTGTACGACGGATGCGCTGAAATCATCGAAGCGTGCGCTGGCGATGCCGACGGCCAATCACGCCAGCGCCGCTTCACCAATACGAAACTGCGCGACGGCATCGCTGAGCCGCGTGCTCTGATCCTCGAGCGACAGCGCTGCGGCGGCGGCTTCCTCGACCAGCGCGGCGTTGCGCTGCATCGTCTGCTCCATCTGGATGACGGCGGCATTCACCTGCTCGATGCCGGACGTCTGCTCGTCGAATGCGATGCTGGTCTCGCCCATGATCGCGTTGACGCGCTCGACCGCGGTGACGAGTTCGGACATCGCCGAACCGGCAAGCGCGACGAGGCCGCTGCCGTCCTCCACGCGCTGCGTCGAGTTGCCGATGAGCTCGCGGATTTCCTTCGCCGCCGATGCGCAGCGCTGCGCGAGCCCGCGCACCTCGGTCGCGACGACCGCGAAGCCGCGCCCCTGCTCGCCCGCGCGCGCCGCTTCGACCGCGGCGTTCAGCGCGAGGATGTTGGTCTGGAACGCGATGCTCTCGATCACGCCGACGATGCCGGAGATCCGAGCGGAGCTGTGCGAAATCGCGGACATCGTTTCGACGACGCGCTGCATCGCGTCGCCGCCTCGCGCGGCGATGCCGGCCGCGCCTTGCGCGTAGGTGCGTGCATCGCGCGCGTTGTCCGCGTTCTGCCGCACGGTCGCGGTCAGCTGCTCGACGCTCGCCGCCGCCTGTTGCAGCGACACGGCCTGCTGCTCCGTGCGCGCGGACAGGTCGACGTTGCCGCTCGCGATCGTGCGGACGTCGCCGACGATCGTCTCCGTGCTCGTGCGGACCTGCGTCACGGTTTCGACGAGGCCGTCCTGCATCCGCTTCAACGCGTTCAGCAGATACGCCATTTCGTTTTTGCCGGGAATGACGACCGTGCCGGTCAGGTCACCTTTCGAGATCCTGTCGAAGTGGTCGACGGCGAGATGGATCGGCTCGATGATCGCCTTCGCGAGCACGCGCTGCGCGAGGAAGCCGACGATCAGCGCGAACAGCGCGACCGCCGCCATCGCCCACACGATGCGATGGAAGCGCGCGCCGGCCGCGTCGTAGCGTGCCTTCTGGCGCGCGACCTGGAACGATTCGAGCGCGTCGATCGCATCCTGGTACGCGGTGAACAGCGCCGGTTGCGCGGTGCGGTGCGTGTCGAGGAAGTCGAATGCGTTGTCTTGGTCGAGTTGCGACATCGCCTTCAGGAACACCTGATCGAGCAGCGTGCGACGACGCGTTTGCAGCGTGTCGAACAGGGTTTGCTCGTCGGCGTCGCGTGTATGCAGGCGCGTGTAGGCGTCGAGTTCGTCGTTGCTCTGCTTGAGCAGCGTGTGGAGTTGCGCGATTTCCGCCTTCGCGGGCTGGCCGGCGCTGATGATCTGCGCGACGTCGCTCACGCGTTCGCGCAGCACGAGCATGCGTTCCGAGCTGGTTTTCAGGTGCAGCAGCGACGCGGTGTCGTCGCGGTACATCGCTTCGAGCGAGCCGTTGCCGGCATAGAGCGCGGCGATGCACGCGCCGACGACCAGGACGAGCAGCGCCGTATAGCCGGCGATGGTCGCGACGAGTCCGCCGCGGATGGTGAGTTTTCGCATGACGTTCCCTTGCCGGCGGCACGATGGGCGGCCGACGGCGGATGTGGATTCCGGAGCACGAACGACGACGGGCGCCGCGTCGCGATGCGGGGCGCCGGGATTGCGAACGAGTTAACGGCGGCGATCAACGGAAGTTTTTATCCGAACGCGACGCGAACCAGACGGAATGCGACAGAAGGGGGAGCCGGCATGCGTTGGCGCGGCGGGGCAGTGTACTGAATGTCGAGGCGGCAGGGCACGGGTGGGCAGCCGCGTCGGTGGCGATCGCGGCCGCCGCACCCGCGTTGCCGTCAGCCGCCGGTCTGGAATCCCAACGCCGCGGCCTTCGCGCGCAGGTCCGCGAACCGGTCGGCGGCGGGGTTGGCCGCCAGTTGCGACGGATCGATGCCCGACACCGAGCTGGACGGCGATGGCGCGGTGGCTCCCGGACACGTTCCGCCGAACGGCCCTTGCGCGACCGTGAACGCCGGCGCATCCGTACGCGCCGCGCCGTTGAGATCGAGCGCGTACGCGAGATTGAAGGTCGCCGGATCGCTGCCGCGCACGCCGAGCGGCTTCAGGCCGAAGCGCCATTGCAGCAGCGCGTGAATCGAGCTCGGGTCGAACGGGTAGCGCGTGACCGTGCCGGCACGCACGCGCGGGCCGAGCAGCGCAAGCGGCACGCGAAAGCCGAGCTTGCCGTCGTTGCCGACTGCGTGCTCGTTGTTGCTGATCGGCCGGATCGGCGGCACCACGTGCTCGAGAAAGCCGCCCCATTCGTCGTAGACGATGATCGTCAGCGTGCGGCTCCACGTCGGGCTCGTGCGCAGCGCGTCATACACCTGGTTCAGAAATGCCTGCCCGTTGCGGATGTCCGCGTGCGGGTGGTCGTCGGCGGACGTACCGGCCTGCTCGCCCGAGAAAACAGGTTCGACCATGCAGAACGGCGGCAGCGTGCCCGCTGCGGCATTCGACAGAAACTCCGAGAACGGACGCGAGATGCCGAGATAGCGCGTGCCGTAAAGCGCGGTGAACGGCACGTCGTGGTAGTAGTAGTTGCAACCGACGTTGGCGTCGCTCAGGTTGTCCCAGATCGTGCGCAGCGACGAGTTGTCGACACTGTCGGTGAGGCGGTCGGTGGCACCGCTATGCAGATAGAGGCGATTCGGGATCGTGTCGGTCAGCACGCCCGTGAAGTAGAAGTCGCCGATGGTGTAATTGCTCGCCACCGCGTTGAAGAACGGCAGATCTGCCGCCGTGTAGAAGCCGATCGGCAGCAGGTCGCCCTGCGTCTGGCTCGTGCCTGGGGTAAGGAGAAAACCGTTCATCGCCCCCGAGGCCAGCTGCACGCGTCCGCCCTCGTAGCCGTGGTTCGGGTCGTGGTACGCGCACGCCTGATAGCCGTATGCGGGATCGGCCGACAGTGAAAACGGTGCGTGGGTTGCGCCGAACGCGTCCTTGTATTGGCGGTTCGCGGGCATGCCCTCGGCGCCGGGCACCCAGCCCAGGAAGTGATCGAACGAGCGATTTTCCATCGTGATCAGCACGATGTGATCGATGCCCGAACTCGCCGGGTCGGGCAATTTCGGCCGCGGCAGGCTGTAGCGATCGCCGGCATTCGGCGAAGGCGTGTCGCCGATCGACGGCGCGGGCGCGTTGCCGTCCGGTGAATTGATGTCTCCATCTCCGCCGCCTCCGCATCCCGGCAATGCGACACTGCCGGCCACCGCTGCGACACCGGCCAGAAAACGGCGGCGGTTGTAGCGGCGATATGCATTCGACTCGTCCATGACAACGTCTCCTTCGTTATTGGATGCGGCGCTGGCCAGCCGATCACGCATCGCCGCCGCGAAGCGACGCGCACTCGCCGTGCGGAAAATTGCGAGCGGGCGGAAGGCGCAACCTTCGTGCCTGCGGGCGCGCGTTCGATGCTGGCCGCCGCCGATGCTGTTGCGCGTTCGACGGTCGCGCGGCCCGCGGGCTGGCCCGCTTGCATGTGCGTGTCGCTACTGCGTGTTCGGCGCAGTGCACCATTCGTCGTTTCGTGCGCAACGAGGTCTAGTCGGACGATTGAACGGGGCGCCAATGCACAGGTCGTTGGTCAAAATGAATCGACGATTGATGCATTGCGAGAAGCCGCGCCGTCAGCTTCGTGGCGCTATGTCGTGTGCGAACCCGCAGTTGACAGTCGCTGCCGGATTGCGGAGAGTTTCGACATCGTTGCGCGGGCGCAAGCATGGCGTCTGGTTTCGTGCGTATGCAACGAGCAAGACGATGGCGCGCACGCAACTGCCGCGCCGGGCCGAAATCGCTGCACTGTCGATGCCGATGGTTGATGGTCGGCGGACATGCTAGGATTTCCGACAAACAACTTCGGAGACTGCCATGCCGTTCATCTGCGAGAACGTTGAATGCCGTGCCGTGCTGGCTCGAGGGCAAGTCAGGTCACGTGAGGAGGACGCGGGCTGGTGCTTCTACTGCCCGGACTGCAAGGCCAGGAACGAGTTGAAGAATGTTGGCGCGGCCGACGGCCCGGTCGAGCTGGTTCAGCCGGAGCGGTCCGGTCTTCCGCACAAGGTCGTCGCGACGGCCCGGCCACTGGAAGACGGCAGGTACGCGGCGCAGTTGCGCGTTCAGCGCGCGCTCGCGGTGAAAGGAACCTACGCGGCCGAAGAGCAGTGGGAGGAACTTGGCGTCTTCCCCGACCCGCAAGAGGCCGTCGCGCATGCGAGGTCCTTCGCAACGGGTCTACTGGAACCCACAACGTAATCATCGATACCGTCAGTTGTGCTGCGGCTAGCGCCACCGCACTCGCTCGGTAATGGATATGTGTCCTCGGAGCGCCGCCCTGTCGTGCGGCTCTGAGCATCTTTACGGTTGCCTGAAACGAAGAAGGGGCGTCGTGCACGCGAGCACGACGCCCCTTTGCATTTCCCGCTCGCATCGGTCAATGATGGATATCGAACGAAGTCGGCGAGTCAGCGCGCGGCGCCTGTGATGCGCGCCATGCTGCGCCGGTAGCCGGCCGGCGAGAACGTGGCGTTCAACGCGGCCGTCGACGCGATCACGCCGATGTGCAGCCACCATGCGATCGCGAAGCCGCCGCCCGCGTCGCGCAGCCAGCCGATCAACCACGGGCTCGCGGCGACGATCAGGAAGCCAACGCCTTGCACGAACGCGGCGAGCGCGCCCGCGAGCCGCGCGTCGGGCAGATGGTCGAGCGTGACGATCAGGCTCATCGAGAAGAAGCCGCCGAGCCCGAGGCCGACGCTCGTGACCCACAGCCACGGCGCGAACGCGGGCATCGTCGCGAAGCCGACGAAGCCGGCCGTCTGCAACGCGAGCGTGAGCCACAGCACGGCGCGGCGATCGTGCGAACGTTTCGCGAGCAGCGGCATCGCGAGCGCGCCGATTGCCTGGAACAGCGCCATCCACGCGAGCAGGTTGCCGCTCGCCTGCGGGCTCGTGCCGACGCTGCGATAGAACGCGGGCAACCACGCGACGAGGCTCGCATAGCCGCTGTTGCTGAGGCCGAAGAACAACGCGAGCTGCCACGCACGCGGAATGCGTGCGAACGCGGTGACGGGCACCGATGCCGTCGTGGCGTGCACCGCGTCGCGCGGCGCCTTCGCGCGCCACAGCGCGAGCGTGACGAGCGCGGGTACGGCCCACACGGCGAGCGACAGATGCCAGCCGCCATGCGCGGCGAGCCATGGGCTCGCGATCGCGCCGAACGCACCGCCGCCGACCAGCGCGGCCGAATAGAGGCCCATCGCGAGCGGCAGCCGGCCGACGAACCAGCGCTTGGCGAGGCCGGGTGCGAGCGACTGGATCACCGCGACGCCCGCGCCCGCGACGATCGCGGTGACGACCAGCCCGGTGCTGCCGCCGGTCCACAGGCGCGCGGTGCAACCCGCGGCGATCAGCGCCAGCGCGACGTTCAGCGCGCGCTGCTCGCCGACGCGCCGCGCGAGCCCGACACCGACGCCGGCGACGACGCCCATCAGCACGAACGGCAGCGTGGTCAGCAGCGCGGCCGCGCGGAAGCCGAGGCCGGTGTCGGCGCGCACGAGGTCGAGCACGGGGCCGAACGCGGTCAGGAACGGACGCAGGTTGAGGCCGGCCAGCACCAGCAGTGCGAGCGCGCCATAGGATGCGGAAGCCGCGTGCGTGCGGGGAACGGCTTGCGCGGTGGCGGGGTCGGTCATCGGGATGCTCCGGAAGGGGCCGGTGGCCCTGTGATGCGATGCCGAAAGGGTAAAGGCGCGTTTGCCCCGCGGAAAATTAAATATTCGACTGGGTGTCAGTGCGGATCGTGATGGCACGGCGCGGCGTGACGGGGCCGGCTGGGCGAGGCCGGCACGGTGGCGGCCGTTGCACGGGCGGCGCGGCGGGTTCGGTGGGATGCCGGGCGCACCTTCGACGCGCTGCTACGCGGTCGGCGCGTGCGGCTCGCGGGCGTGTTCGCGGGCCTGTTCACGGGCGGCGACGAGCGTCCGGATCCGCGCGCGATCGGCCGGCGTCGCGGGCGTGAAGACCACGAGGCTCAGATCCGGGCGGCCCGTCACCGAGAACGCCGAGTATTCGAGTGCGATCCGGCCGGCCTGCGGATGACGGATTTCCTTCGTCCCTTCGTCATGCGAATGGATGTCGTGGCTGCGCCACATCGCATCGAACTCCGTGCTCGCCGCGCGCATCTCGTCGACGAATGCCTGCACGGCCTGCGTCGCGCCGCCGCGCGCGATGTCGGCGCGAAACGCGCCCACCGCGAATCGCGCGACGCGTTCCCAGTTCGGCTGCGCGTCGCGCACCGCGGCATCGATGAAGATCAGCCGCAGGATGTTGCGCGCGGGCGGCGGCAGCGTGGCGTAGTCGGTCAGCGTCGCGGCGGCCGCGTCGTTCCACGCGACGACGTCCCACGTCGCCGTGCGCACGATCGCGGGGCTGGCGTCGAGCGAATCGAGCACGTGCTGCAGGCGCGGCGTCACGTCGCGGCTCGCGTGATAGCGCACCTCGGGCGGATGACCGAGGCCGATCAGGAACAGGTGCTCGCGTTCGGCGTCGTTCAGCAGCAGCGCGCGGGCGAGCCGTTCGAGCACGTCGGCCGACGGTGCGCCGCCGCGCCCTTGTTCGAGCCACGTGTACCAGGCGGCGCTCACGTGCGCGCGCTGGGCGACTTCCTCGCGGCGCAGGCCCGGCGTGCGGCGGCGCGCGACGGGCAGCCCGAGCGCGGCCGGATCGAGTTTCTCGCGGCGGTCCCGAAGGTACGCGCCGAGCAGGTTGTCGGATGCGTCAGCCATAGCCTGTTAGTTCGTTTACCGGTAAACCGTCACGTCTTCACCGTGCGCGACGCTCGACAGATAGTAAGCCTCTCATTCATCCGGAGGTGCTGAACATGCGTGTCTTTGTTACGGGAGCGTCGGGTTTCGTCGGCTCCGCGGTCGTCGCCGAACTCGTGGCCGCCGGGCATTCCGTGCTCGGCCTCGCGCGTTCCGACGCGGCCGCTGCATCGGTCGCCGTCTTGGGCGCGGACGTGCATCGCGGGTCGCTGGAGGATATCGACAGCCTCAGGCGCGGTGCGCAGGGCGTCGATGCGGTGATCCACACGGGATTCAATCACGACTTCTCGCGCTTCGCGGAAAACTGCGAACTCGACCGCCGCGCGATCGAAACGATCGGCGCGGCGCTCGCCGGCTCGACGCGGCCGCTGATCGTCACGTCGGGCCTCGCGCTCGTCGCGCCGGGCCGCGCGGCGACCGAGGACGATGCGCACGTGCCGGTATCGGCCGGTTATCCGCGAGCGTCCGAAGCCACCGCGGCCGCGCTGGCCGCGCGCGGCGTGTGCGCGTCGGTCGTGCGCCTGCCGCCGTCCGTGCACGGCGATGGCGATCACGGCTTCGTGCCGCGCCTGATCGCGTTCGCGAGGGAGAAGGGCGCATCGGCGTATCTCGGCGACGGCGGCAACCGCTGGCCCGGCGTGCACCGGCTCGACGCGGCGCGCGTGTACCGGCTCGCGGTCGAACGCGGTGCGCCGGCCGCGCGCTATCACGCGGTCGCCGATACGGGCGTGCCGTTCCGCGAGATCGCGGAAGTGATCGGTCGCCGGCTGAACGTGCCGGTCGTGTCGAAATCGGCCGCGCAAGCCGACGAGCACTTCGGGTGGTTCGCGAGGTTCGCGGGAATGGATGCGCCCGCAACGAGTGAGCGCACGCGCGCATGGCTCGACTGGGCGCCGACGCAGGTCGGGTTGCTGGCCGACATCGACCGGCCGCGGTATTTCGAAACCTGACGCGCGCGTGCGGCGTGCCGTCGTTTCCGGTCGGCACGCCCGGCGCGCCCCTGCTCAGACGGTCACGACGATCTTCCCGACCTGCGTGCCGGCTTCCATGTACCGATGGGCTTGCGCGATGTCGTCGAACGCGAACGTGCGGTCGATCGACGGCTTCAGCGCGCCGGCCGCGAGCCCGTCGACGATGAAGCGCTTCGCGCGTTCAAGCCGCTGCGCGTCGCCGGTGATCTCGAACAGCTCGTAGCCGCGCAGCGTCAGATGGCGCGCGAGCAGGTCCATCACCGGCACCGGGATGTCGCGCGTGTCGAGCGCGCCGTACTGGAAGAACGTGCCGTTCGTGCGCAGCGCGCGTAGCAGGTTCGCCGCGGCTGGGCCGCCGACCGGATCGAACGCGATGCGCGCGCCGCGGCCGCCCGTCAGTTCCGCGACCTGTTGCGGCAGGTCCGCGGGGCTACCGGCGATCACGCGCGCGGCGCCCGCGTCGAGCTTCCGCGCGGTTGCGCGTGCTGCGGTTCAGCAGCCGGATGCCGAGTTCCTGTTCGAGCTGCTGCACGGCCTTCGTGACGGCCGGCCGATGCAGTTGCAGCGCATCGGCGGCCTGCGTGAAGTTGCCGCGTTCGACGATCTGCACGTAGATCTGCATCGTTTGCAGACGGTCCATGGCGCTTCCGGATGTCGTAGCGATCAGCCATCTTCGCACAGGGTTCCACGCCGGTTCGGCGTGGACGCGCGGCGGGCGACGCGCGGCCGCCGCCCTTCATTCGACCGGATGCAGGTCCTGCAGCAGCGTCGGCACGAGCTCCGACACGGTCGGGTGGATGTGCATCGCGCGGCTGATCGTCGTGTACGGCGCGCCGGCGGCCATCACGTCGAGCAGCGCGTGCACGACCTCGTCGCCCGTCACGCCAAGGATCGACGCGCCGAGAATCGCATGGCTGTCCGCATCGACGATCACCTTCATGAAACCCTGGCTCTCGCCTTTTTCGACTGCGCGGCCGACGCGCGTCATCGGCCGCGTGCCGACCAGCAGCCGACGGCCGGTCTGCTTCGCTTCCGCGAGCGTCATGCCGACGCGGCCAAGCGGTGGATCGACGTACATCGCGTACGCGGCGATGCGGTCGGACACCTTGCGCGGATCGCCGTCGAGCAGGTTCGCCGCGACGATCTCGTAGTCGTTGTACGCGGTGTGCGTGAACGCGCCGCGCCCGTTGCAGTCGCCGAGCGCCCAGATGCCGGGCACGTTGGTGCGCAGTTGATCGTCGACCGTGATGTAGCCGCGCGAGTCGGTCGCGACGCCGGCCTGTTCGAGCCCGAGATCGCGGGTGTTCGGCACGCGGCCGACCGCGAGCAGCAGGTGCGAGCCCGCGACCTCGCGGCCGCCGCCCGCGCAATCGAGGCCGACCACGACGCCGTCGCCGTCGCGCCGCGCGTTCAGGCAGTTCGCGTCGAGCTGCACGTCGATGCCTTCGTTCTCGAGAATCTCGCGCACGGCCTGCGACACGTCCTCGTCCTCGCGATGGATCAGGCGCGAGCCCTTCTCGACGATCGTGACCTTCGAGCCGAAACGGCGGTACATCTGGCCGAATTCGAGCCCGACGTAGCTGCCGCCGATGATCACGAGATGCTCGGGCAGGAAGTCGACGTCCATCATCGTCGAGTTGGTCAGGTACGGCACCGAGTCGAGGCCCGGCATCTGCGGGATCTGCGCGCGCCCGCCGACGTTGATGAAGATGCGCTTGGCCTCGAGCAGTTCGTCGCCCACGCGCACCGCATCGGGGCGCTCGAAGCGGGCATGGCCCTGCAACACGGTCGTGTTGTCGAGCCCGCGCACCCATTGCTCGACGCCGTGGTTCGAGCGGCCGGAGATCCGGTCCTTGCGCGCCTTCACGGCCTTCATGTCGACGCTGACGGGGCCGACCGACACGCCGTATTCTTCCGCGCGCCGCGCGAGCTGCGCCGCGTACGCGCTCGCGATCAGCGTCTTGGTCGGAATGCAGCCGGTGTTCACGCAGGTGCCGCCGAAGCGGCCGCGCTCGACGATCGCGACTTTCATGCCGGCGCCGGCGAGCCGCGCCGCGAGCGGCGGTCCGGCTTGCCCGGTGCCGATGACGATCGCGTCGAATTGTTGCGTCATGACGTCCTCCTGCGCTGGTTCAACGTGGGAAGGGCGGCGCGCAAGCCGCATGCCGCGCCGGCGCGTGCCTGAACGGCGACGAGCGCCTATGGTAGACCGGTTGGCGCGGGCGTGCGAGTTGCATGGATGCGCGCGAGACGGAACATGCTTCATTCCCGGCCGGGCCGGCGGCTTCCCGCCCCGTGGCAATGCGGCCCCGTGATGTGTCCCTGCATCGACCGGCCGCGGCCCGAAGGGCCCGGGGCCGGTGCGGTGTCAACGCTTCGCTCGAGCGGATCGCTTGCGGTCCGGCGCCGCGTTGGCTACGTCGACCGGAACGAACGGTGCCTCGAAGTGCTTGACTAGAAAGTCGATGAACGCGCGGGCCCGCGTCGATTCGTTGCGTTGCCCGGGATAGTAGACGAACAGGTCGGCGGACGGCAGGACGACGTCGGGCAGCACGAGACGGAGTCGGCCGCTCTGGATGTATTTGGCGAGATCCCACTCCGAGCGGATCAGGATGCCGTGACCGTCCAGCGCCCAGCGCAGCACGATGTCGCCGTCGTTGCTGGACAGCGAGCCGCTCACCTTCAGCGCTTCGAGGTGATCCTCCTGCATGAAGCGCCACACGCCGAACGCATCGTCGTTCTGCGTGTGGATGATGCAGCGGTGATGCGCGAGATCCTCCTTGCACTGCGGCACGCCGTTGCGCTCGAGATACTTCGGCGACGCGCACAGGAACCGGCGATTGCTCATCAGGCGGCGCGCCCTCAAGCGCTGGTCCGGCAACTCGCCGAACCGGATGGCCATGTCGAATGCGCCTTCGACGAGGTCGACCGGGCGATCGGTGACCACGAACTGGACATCGACGTTCGGATAGCGCTTCGCGAATTCCGACACCAGCGGTGCGATGGTCGTACGCCCGAAACCGAGCGTCGCATTGATGCGCAGCCGCCCGTGCGGGTCCGCGGGCGTGCCTGCGATCGCGTCCTCCATCTCGCGCACCTGGTCGAGAATCTGCGTGGCGTACCGCGCGTACATCTCGCCTTCCGGCGTCAGGCTGACGCTGCGGGTGGTCCGGTTGACCAGCCGCTTGCCGAACCGGTCTTCGAGAATGCCGAGCCGCTTGGTTGCCGCGGGCGGCGTGATCCCGAGCGAGCGGGCCGCGCCCGACAGGCTCTTCAGTTTGGCGAGCTGGACGAAGAACTCGAAGTCGGAGGTCGAATCAGTTCTCACTTTGGGTAAAAAATGAAATGAATTGAGGTGAATTATAGGGCGCTCTCCGCGGACTATGCTCCGTCTCGTTGCAGCAACGTGCATGCAATCGAGCTACCCGCAAACGTGCCAGTCCAGGAGACGCCGCCATGAGAATCGTCGAGATTCGCGAACAAACCGTTCCGATCAGTTCCCCGATCCGCAACGCCTACATCGACTTCAGCAAAATGACGCTGAGCCTCGTCGCCGTGATCACCGACGTGATCCGCGACGGCAAGCCGGTCGTCGGCTACGGCTTCAATTCGAACGGCCGCTACGGCCAGGGCAAGCTCATGCGCGAGCGCTTCATCCCGCGCATTCTCGAAGCCGACTCCGGCGCGCTCGTCAACGATGCCGGCGACAACCTCGATCCGCACCGGATCTGGGCGACGATGTTCACCAACGAGAAGCCGGGCGGCCATGGCGAGCGCTCGGTCGCGATCGGCACGATCGACATGGCGGTGTGGGACGCGGTGGCCAAGATCGAAGGCAAGCCGCTGTTCCAGCTGCTGGCGGACCGCTACGGCGACGGCCGGCCGGACCGCAGGATCTTCGTCTATGCGGCGGGCGGCTACTACTATCCGGGCCAGGATCACGAGAAGCTGAAGGACGAGATGCGCAGCTACATCGACCGCGGTTACACGGTCGTGAAGAAGAAGATCGGCGGCGCGTCGCTCGACGAAGATCTGCGACGCATCGACGCGATCCTCGGCGTGCTCGGCGATGGCCAGAAGCTCGCCGTCGACGCCAACGGCCGCTTCGATCTCGACACCGCGATCCGCTATGCGAAGGCGCTGTCGCAATACGACCTGTTCTGGTACGAGGAACCGGGCGATCCGCTCGACTTCGAGCTGCAGGCGACGCTGCGCAACTACTACGACAAGCCGATGGCGACGGGCGAGGACCTGTTCTCGATGCAGGATGCCCGCAACCTGATCCGCTACGGCGGCATGCGCGCCGACCGCGACTGGCTGCAGTTCGACTGTGCGCTGAGCTACGGCCTCGTCGAGTATCTGCGCACGCTCGACATGCTGCGCCAGCACGGCTGGTCGCCGAGCCGCTGCATTCCGCACGGCGGTCACCAGATGTCGCTCAACATCGCGGCCGGCCTCGGCCTCGGCGGCAACGAGTCGTACCCGGACCTGTTCCAGCCGTACGGCGGCTTCCCCGACGGCGTGAAGGTCGACAACGGCTACATCACGATGCCGGACCTGCCGGGCATCGGCTTCGAAGGCAAGGCCGACCTGTACGCGCAAATGCGGAAGCTGTCCGCATAAGCGTTGTCGGCAGGGTGCGCCGGCCGCTCGACGGCGCACCGTATCACATTACAAAACAATCAATCGGGCAGGCGGAATCGGCACTGGCGTGCCGGGCGATCGGCTGCATCGCCGGCACGCGTGCGCTTTCCGGAAACAGGACGCCATGCACAGGAGACAGTCATGCTGGCATCACGCATTCGCAGAACGCTTTCCAAACTCTACGTCCAGGTTCTGATCGGCATCGTCGCCGGCATCCTCGTCGGGCACTTCTACCCCGATATCGGCGCCCAGCTCAAGCCGCTCGGCGACCTGTTCATCAAGCTGATCCGGATGTTGCTCGCGCCGATCATCTTTGCGTCGGTCGTGGTCGGCATCGCGCGCATGACCGATCTTCACGAAGCCGGCCGGGTGGGCGTCAAGGCCGTGCTGTATTTCGAAGCCGCGTCCACTGTCGCGCTCGTGGTCGGGATGGCGGTCGTCAACCTGGTCCGGCCGGGCAGCGGGATGAATGTCGATCCGGCGAAGATCGACGGTGCCGCAATCGCCAGCTACACGCATGCGGCGCAGCATCACGGCACGCTCGACTTCCTGATGAGCATCGTGCCGGGGAGTGTCGTCGGCGCTTTCGCGAACGGCGAGATACTGCCGATCATTTTCTTCTCGGTCATCTTCGCGGTCGCGCTCGCGAAACTCGGCCCGAGGACCGCGCCGCTCGTGGACATGCTGGACATGTTCCTGCAAGGGATGTTCGGAGTCGTGCGCATCGTAATGCATGTGGCGCCCGCCGGTGCATTCGGCGGGATGGCGTTCACCATCGCCAGATACGGGATCGGCACGCTCGCGCAGTTCGGACAACTGATGCTGTGCCTGTACCTCACGTCGATCCTGTTCGTCGTCGTGGCGCTCGGCCTCGTCATGCGCGTGTGCGGGTTGTCGCTGTGGCAATACCTGCGTTATATCCGCGACGAGATCCTGATCACGCTCGGCACGGCATCGACGGAAGCCGTGCTGCCGCAGATGCTGCTCAAGATGGAGCGAATGGGTTGCTCGCGTCCGGTCGTCGGGATGGTGCTGCCCACCGGCTATACCTTCAATGCCGACGGCACCGCGATCTACCTGACGATGGCGTCGCTGTTCATCGCACAGGCATTCAACATCCATCTGTCGATCTGGGACCAGCTTCTGCTGCTCGGCGTGCTGCTGCTGACGTCGAAGGGCTCGGCGGGCGTCGCGGGTGCGGGTTTCGTCGCGCTGGCCGCAACCTTGTCGACCATGCATCAGGTGCCCGTATCGGGCCTGGTCCTGCTGCTCGGCGTCGACCGCTTCCTGAACGAGGCGCGCGCCGTCACGAACCTGATCGGCAACGGCGTGGCAACGGTCGTGGTGGCCCGTTGGGAAGGGGCGCTGGACCTCGACAAGGCCCGGGCCGTTCTCGATCGTCGCGCCGGGGCGGAGTCGATCGTCGTGGACGCGCGCGACGCGGGACCGCCGGCGCCGCAGCGGCACACGCAGGCGAGCGCGCCGGGCATGCAATCGAATGTGCGCTAGTCGCGGCGTATCAGGAACACGGACATGCGCATGACGAAACCTGCGCATGCTCGCAGCGCGCGGGTTTCATTCCTTGCGCCGCCACTGGCTGAACGACACCGGCTTGCGCGCGTCGGCCCGCACCGCGCTGACGAAGTCGGGCTTGCCGGGATCGACCGGAAACGATTCGATGTGGATCTGGCTGGAAAACACCCACCCGTGCGTGCGCGGGTCGTAGTGGAACGTCACGTAGTCGCTCCAGTGCTGTCCACATGCGACGTCGTTCTGCACCGTGAAATAGCGCCCCTTCACGGCGATCCCGCCCTCGGCGGCCGATTCCGGATCGAACGGGTCGCACTGCAGCGCGTCGTTCGCGCGCAGCACGACGTCGTCGTTGCGCGCGGCGAGCCGATAGGTGTGGTCGGCCAGTTCCTCATAGATCAGGAGCGGGCGCGGCGACGGCTGCTCGCGCGTGTCGATCGCGCGATGCACGACGACGAGCAGGCTGCGCCGGCCGTTGCCGAGTGCCGGGCCGGGCTGCGCGACGAACGGCTGATAGCCGGCCGGCAATTGCGCGGCGATCGACGGCGGCAGCGGCGGCGCTGCCTGCGCATGGCAGCACCACGCGGCGAACAGCGGAACGAGGAGGGCTCGACGAACCGCCGCGGCCGGCGCGCGCATCGTGCCCCTCACAGATCCCGCCTGCGAAACGCGGTGCCGGGCACCGGATCGAACGCAACGGGCGGCGCGGGCGTGAAGCCGAGCAAATCATACAGTTGCCTTGCGGCGGCGAATTCGGGCAGCTCGATCACGGCGGGTGGTGCGGGATGGCGGGAACGGCAGCCAGCATAGCAGCGCGCCGGTCCTTCCGGCGGCTCGCGAAGCGTGCCAGAATCAGCGACTTCACCGTCGGGAATCGACACGATACCGACACGCAGGCGCCGGCGCTTCGGCGTCGCTGATCAAGGAGACTTCGATGACTGCATCGGCTGCCGTACTCGCCATTCTGGCCGCGCTGTGGCTTGGCGCGATGATTCCGGGCCCGAGTTTCGTGCTGGTCGCCCGCAATTCGATCGGGCTGTCGCGCCGCGACGGGCTCGCCACCGCGCTCGGCATGGGCGTCGGCGGGATCGCGTTCGGCGGCGTCGCGCTGGCCGGGCTCTACACGCTGCTGCAGACGGTCGAATGGCTGTATGTGGGGCTCAAGGTGGCGGGCGGCGCGTACCTGATCTACATGGCGTCCAAGATCTGGCGCGGCGCCGAGCGGCCGATCGCGATGGACGACCCGCAGGCAGCCATCGCCGGCAGCGCGCGCAAGTCGTTCTGGATCGGCCTCACGACCCAGCTCAGCAACCCGAAGACGGCGATCTGGTATGGCAGCATCTTCGCGGCGCTGTTGCCGCAGCATCCGCCGCTGTGGTGCTACCTGGCGCTGCCGCCGCTCGTGTTCGGCGTCGAGTGCGGCTGGTACACGATCGTCGCGCTGTGCTTCTCGACCCGCCGGCCGCGCGAGCTTTACCTGCGCGCGAAGAAGTGGGTCGATCGCGTCGCGGCCGGCGCGATCACACTGCTTGGGCTGCGGTTGATCCTGAACGCGCCGAAGGTCGGGATCTGACGACGGGCGGTGTCGCGGGGGCGCACCGCCGTTTTCATTCCTGTCGAGCATGCCATCACGGCCGTTCATGCCGGCGGGCGATTGGGCAGCCGTCCAACCGACGCGCGCAAGCGCGCGTCACGCCGCCGGAAACCGCTCGATCAGCGCCGCGAACCGCGCTTCATCCGGAAACGCCGTCACTTCATACCGCACCGGCCGGTGCGCGGTGGCCGTCATCAGGTCGCCGCATGCGTCGCGCAGCGCGGCCATCGGCACGTGGGCCGACTGCCGCGTCGCTTCCCGGTACAGCACGACGATGTCCGTCTCGGGCAGCAGCGTCGGCACGCCGTCGCTCCACACGCTGACGCTGAACAGCTCGCCGTTCTGCCGCCGGTACACGGTGTAGGTCGCGACGAAGATGTCGGTGCCGTCGCGCTTGTGCAGTTCGTCGAGCAGCGCCCGCTGATCCTGGTAGTCGCCGGCGAATTCGTCCACGCGCAGCGCATGCAGCTTCGCCTCCAGTCCTGGCGGAACGAAATTGCGCCACGCGGCGCCGTCCCAGCGCAGCATCAGCGATGGCAGCGGGCGCGGCTGTGCGCGCGCCTGTTCGGCGAGTTCGACCATCGTCGCGATCCCGGCTGCATTGCGGTCGCCGGTGAGCAACAGCACCGTCCGGTTCGGCGCCATCACCACCGGCGCGCCGGAGATCGGCTGGCGGTGCAACAGGTCGGTCAGCAGCAAGCGCGCCGCGTCGTAGTAGTCGCCGAACTGCGACAGGAACACGCCGTCGCGCAGCGCGGCCCACGGCGCCGACGACATGCCGCGCAGGTTGTCGATCGCGACGTCGCATGCGTCGTCGAAAGTGACGCCCCATTCGGCGAGCCGCGCGGTCGTCAGCCGCGCGACGCTGAATTCGCCGTCGTATGCGATGCCGATCTCGAGGTTCTCGCACAGCGGCCGGAACGCGACCTCCGACGCGCCGGGCTGTCCCGCGAGCTGCAGTGCGACCGCGCCGCGCTCGGTCGCGCTGCGGATCACGGGGCGTAGCCGCGGGCGGACGTCCGCGAAGTTCGACGGGATCTCGTGCTGCATCATCGCGTTCGCCTGGCGCTTGAGCGTCGCTTCGCGCTCGGCCGGCTTCGCGCCCGCGTAATCGCGGAACAGGTTGTGCAGGTTGATGATGTTCGACGGGACATCCGCTTGCACGAGACGGCCCTTGTCGTCCTCGTGAAGCCACTCGCGCGTGTCGCCGGTCGCCCGCAGCGCGGCGATCAGGCGTTCGGCGAAGTCCTGCCGGGTCGGCGGTTTGCTGAAACGCTCGCGCAGGCGCGCGACGAAGTCTGAAAGCATCGTGAGCGGTCGGGCGGGCCCGTCTGTTATTGGTTCTGTTGTCATGGGCGGCACCCGTCTCGCCGGGGCGCCGACTGTGGCCCGCGGATATCGGCCGGATATCCGTCACGCGTCCGGCGGCCCGCGCGCCGGGTGCATCGCGGCGCGGGCCGCAGCGGGCGCGATCGCGCGGCGGGTGTCGCGATGGTACCGCACCTGCGTGGCGAAATAGTAGGCCGGTGAAGATCGGCGCTCGCCGGGCCGGGCGCCGCGGTCGCGCGCATGGTGGTGGTCGAAGGCGGCAAGGTGGTGTTGCTGGACGTCAATGAGGATGCTGGCGCGACGCTCGCGCACGAACTCGGAAGGCGGCCCGGTACGTCGCCAGGATCGCGCCGGCTGTCCGCCACCGCGGCGATCGGCTCGCGAGCCTTGTGCGGCGGGCGTTCGCGCCGGTTGCGCGGCATCCCGGGCCGGCGCGCTTCCCCGATTCTGGCGGCCGACCTGCCGCCGACGTGTAAACTGCTGCCTTTTTGACGGTTTGCAGCATGGTGCAAGCTCCTCCGCGCCCGGCACTGAGCGGCCCGACGCTCGTCCGGCTGCTCGCGCGCCTGACCGATGCCGACGTCGCGGAATCCCGGCAGCCGCTGTCTGACCGCCTGAGCCAGTGGCTCGGCTGGACCGACGCGATCACGCTGTCGTCCGCGCTGAATGCGATCCCGCCCGGCGTCGCGGCCGGCGTGCGCGGTTACGACGCCGAGCGCGACGGCGCGCGCGTGCGCCACGACCTCGCGCAGGCGATCACGGCCGCCCACCGCCCGCGGATGCGGCGGCGCCCCGGCGAGATGCCGCCGCCGCCCGCCGACACGGCCGATTTCGCGGACTTCCGCCAGAGCTGTCTGTCCCTGCAGCAGGAGATGGAGACCGCGATCGGCCAGTTGCGCGGGCGCCTGCGGGTCGCGCTCGCCGCGCGCTCGTCGGGGATGGCGCGGCTCGCGGCGCTCGACGCGATCATGGAGCGCGTGCTCGGCGCGCGCGAGCGCAGCCTGCTGTCCGCCGTGCCCGCGCTGCTCGGCACGCGCTTCGAGCGGCTGCGCGACGCGGAACGGCAGGCGCTGGCCGACGCGCAAGCGGCCGCCGATGCCGGCGCCGACGACGCCGACGACGCCGACGACGCGCCGTCCGCCGCGGCGATCGTGCCCGGCACGTGGCTCGATACGTTCCGCGACGAGATGAAAAGCATCCTGCTCGCCGAACTCGAAGTCCGGTTTCAAACGGTAGACGGGTTGCTCGCAGCCCTTCGTACCTGCTAATCCTTAGGGTCTGTTTACATATGGAACGCACATGCGAATGCCCGAAATCGCGCGTAGGGCAAGAAGTGAGAAGCGCCGTTTGGCCGCGCCAAACGCCCCGGAGGAAGTCCCCTTGGGGGACAAGCGACGAGCGACGCCGCCATACGGGCGATTTCGGGCATTCCCCTGGAATGTCTTTTTAATTTCGGGTTGCCACGAGAACGGCCGCTCGCCGCGTTGCGCTCCTTGGCGATACGTCGGTATTCGCGGCGTCACGCGCCTCGCGAGCGGCCGTTCTCGTGGCAACGCATGCGCGTTCCATATGTAAACAGACCCTATGCTATGTCCAGAATTCGTCTTGATCTCGTTGTCTTCATCGCCGGCCTGCTCGCAGTCTGCTGGATCGGCGTCGGCTATGTCGCGTCGAACCCGCTCGCGACCGCCGTCACGCTGCTGATCGGCGCGTGCTACGTCGCCGGTGCGTGGGAACTGCTGCGCTACCGGCAGGCGACCGCTACGCTGTCGCGCGCGGTGGCCGGCCTGACCCAACCGCCGGCGACACTCGACACGTGGCTCGATACGCTGCACCCGGGCCTGCGCGGCGCGGTGCGGGCACGGGTCGAAGGCGCGCGCGTCGCGCTGCCCGGCCCGTCGCTGACGCCGTATCTCGTCGGCCTGCTGGTGCTGCTCGGCATGCTCGGCACGCTGCTCGGGATGGTCGTGACGCTGAAGGGCACCGGCGCCGCGCTCGAGAGCGCGACCGACCTCGACGCGATCCGCGCATCGCTGATCGCACCGGTGAAGGGCCTCGGCTTCGCGTTCGGCACGTCGATCGCGGGTGTCGCGACGTCCGCGATGCTCGGCTTGCTGTCCGCGCTCGTGCGCCGCGAACGCGTTGACGCGGGCCAGCAGCTCGACGCGAAGATCGCGACGACGTTGCGCGTGCATTCGTCCGCGCACCAGCGCGACGAATCGTTCCGGCTGCTGCAGCGCCAGGCCGACGTGATGCCGGCGCTGGTCGACCGGTTGCAGACGATGATGACGACGCTCGAGGCGCGCAGCGTCGCGCTGCACGATCGCCAGATCGAAAGCCAGCAGGCGTTCTTCGATCGCACCGAGCGCGCGTACGCCGGGTTGGCGTCGAACGTCGGCGACGCGCTGAAGGAAAGCGCCGCCGAAAGTGCGCGCGTGGCCGGTGCCGCGCTGCAGCCGGTCGTCGCGGCGACGATGACGGGCCTCGCGCAGGAGATGGCTGCCCTGCGCGACACCGTGACGGGCGCCGTGCAGCGTCAGCTCGACGGGCTCACGGACGGTTTCGAGAAGACCACTGAAAACGTGACGGCCGTATGGAACCGCGCGCTCGACGAGCAGCGCCGCACGGGCGACGCCGTCGCGCAGCAGCTGCAGACGACGCTCGGCCAGTTCACCGACACCTTCGCGCAGCGTTCGACGGACCTGCTCGACGGCGTCGCCACGCGCCTCGAATCGACCGAAAGCTGCCTGGCCGACGCGTGGCGCGACGCGCTCGCGCGTCAGGAGCAGGTCGGCGAGACGCTGGCCGGCCAGCATGCGCAGGCATTGGGCGACGCCGCCGCGACGTTCGAGCGGCATTCGGGCGCGGTACTCGCCGCGATGCGCGAGTCGCATACCGGGTTGCAAACGCAACTGGCCGCGCGCGACGAAGAACGTCTGGCGACGTGGAATGCTTCGCTCACGGAGATGGCCACGAAGCTCGGCGACGAATGGCAGCGCGCGGGCGCGCACAGCGCGGGCCGTCAGCAGGAGATCTGCGACGCGCTTGCGCAAACGACGCGCGATCTCGCCACGCAAGCGGCGACGTTCGAACAACGCTCGAACGCGCTGCTGTCGACGATCCGCGAATCGCACACGGGCCTGCAAATGCAACTGGCTGCCCGTGACGAAGAACGTCTGGCGACGTGGAATGCTTCGCTCAGGGAGATGGCGACGAAGCTTGGCGACGAGTGGCAGCGCGCGGGCGCGCACAGCGCGGGCCGTCAGCAGGAGATCTGCGACGCGCTCGCGCAAACGACGCGCGATCTCGCCACACAAGCGGCGACGTTCGAACAACGCTCGAACGCGCTGCTGTCGACGATCCGCGATTCGCACACGGGCCTGCAAACGCAACTGGCTGCCCGTGACGAAGAACGTCTGGCGACGTGGAATGCTTCGCTCACGGAGATGGCGACGAAGCTCGGCGACGAGTGGCAGCGCACGGGCGTGCATAGCGCGGGCCGTCAGCAGGAAATCTGCGACGCGCTTGCGCAAACGACGCGCGATCTCGCCACGCAAGCGGCGACGTTCGAACAACGCTCGAACGATCTGCTGTCGACGATCCGCGATTCGCACTCGGGCCTGCAAACGCAACTGGCCGCGCGCGACGAAGCACGCCTGTCGGCCTGGAACGACTCGCTCGCCGCGATGGCCGCCGCGCTGCGCGACGAATGGGCGCGCACGAGCGAACAGGCCGCGACGCGCCAGCAGGACATCTGCGACACGCTGACCCGCACGGCGAACGACATCACCGCGCAGGCGCAGGTGCACGCGAGCGACACGATCAACGAGATCTCGCGCCTCGTGCAGGCCGCGTCGGAAGCGCCGAAAGCCGCGGCCGACGTCGTCGCCGAGCTGCGCCAGCGCCTGTCCGACAGCATGGTGCGCGACACCGCGATGCTCGACGAGCGCAGCCGCCTGCTCGCGACGCTCGAAACGCTGCTCGGCGCGGTCAATCACGCGTCCACCGAACAGCGCACCGCGATCGACGCGCTCGTCAGCACGTCGGCCGACCTGCTCGATCGCGTCGGCGCACGCTTCAACGACACCGTCGATGCCGAAACGCGCAAGCTGGATGCGGTGGCCGCGCAGGTCACGGCGGGCGCGGTCGAGGTCGCGAGCCTCGGCGATGCGTTCGGTGCGGCCGTGCAGATCTTCGGCGAATCGAACGACAAGCTGCTGAACCACCTGCAGCGCATCGAGGCCGCGCTCGAGAAGTCGCTCGCGCGCAGCGACGAACAGCTCGAGTACTACGTCGCGCAGGCGCGCGAGGTGATCGACCTGAGCATGATGTCGCAGAAGCAGATCGTCGAAGATCTCCAGCAGATCGCCGGTCGGCGCGCATCGGTCGGAGTGTGACGCATGCATGACGAAATCGACGACGGCGCGTCTGCCGCGCCGGTGTGGCCCGCATTCGCCGACCTGATGTCGGTGCTGCTCGGTGCGTTCGTGCTGATTCTCGTCGGCGTGATCGGCATGCAGTTGCAGCTCACGTCGAAGCTCGAGGAAGCCGTGCGTGCGCGCCAGCAGGAGGCGCAGCAGCGCAAGTCGCTCGAACAGGCGCTCGCCGGGCCGCTCGCGGCCGGCCGCGTGACGCTCGTGAACGGCCGTATCGGCATCAGCGGCGCGGTGCTGTTCGCGCTGAACTCCGACCAGTTGCAGCCCGACGGCCGCGATCTGCTGAAGACGCTGGCCGGGCCGCTGGCCGCCTACCTGACGACGCGCGACGAGATCCTGATGATCAGCGGCTTCGCCGACGACCAGCAGGTGCGGGCCGGCAACCGCCAGTTCGCGGACAACTGGGAGCTGTCGGCCAAGCGCGCGCTTACGGTCACGCGGGCGCTGATCGACGCCGGCGTGCCGGCGCGGTCGGTGTTCGCGGCCGCGTTCGGCTCCGAGCAGCCGGTCAGCTCGAATGCGGACGACGAAGGCCGCGCGAAGAACCGTCGCGTGGAGATCGCACCGGTGCCGCGCAAGTCCGCATCGAACGGAGGGAAGACGAAGTGACGGACGACGCGACCCACGTGCGCGCGACGCTCGACGCGTGGCGTGAGCAGGGCGCCGACCGGCTCGATCCGGTGCGCTTCCATCGGCTCGACGCGCTCGAGAAGCGCGCGGCCGCGTTCGACGGCGACGCGCGCGCGTTGCTCGATGCGCGGCTCGCGACGCTGCTGGAAGGGTTTGCGGAAATCCTCGCGCGCGCCGGTGAAGCGGCAGCCGCGAGCGAGACGGCGCAAGCAAGCGCACAGGCGCCTGCACGCGGCGCGCTCGGCGGGCTCGTCGAGCAGCTCGCGCGCGATGCGCAGGCCGACCGGCACGGTGTCGATCCCGAGCTGATCGACTACTTCCGCACGATGTGGTCGAAGGTCCGGACCGAACAGCAGTATCGCCAGTCGCTCGACCAGGTGCCGCGCAACGCGGGGCCGCTCAATTCGAACAGCCTCGTGCATCGGTCGCTCGCGACCATGCGCGAGCTGTCGCCGGAATATCTGCAGCAATTCATGTCGTATATCGACGCGCTCGCGTGGCTCGAGGATCTGGCCGGCGGCGGCGCGCAGCCGGAGAAGGAAGCGCCGCGCGCGAAGGCGGCGAAACCGGCGAGGAAGACCACGCGCACCAAGGCGCGATAATGCACGCGGTCGGCCGCGCCGATCGTTGTCTAGCGGCGCGGCGCCTGCGCGTCGATCGCCGCGCGCAGCGCGTGCAACGCATCGGTGAGCGCCGACGCGAACGGCGGATGCGCGGCGATGCCCGCCGCATCGAGCTGGCTGCCGAGGATCGGCAACGCGATCGATGCGCGCTCGACGATGCACGCCGACATCACGGACAGCGTTTCCCGCAGCGCCGCGTCCGCATGCGTCGCACGCGGCGACGCGTTCAATACCGCGACCGGCTTGTCCACGACGGCTTCGCATCCCACGACCCAGTCCAGCGCGTTCTTCATCACGCCCGTCACGCCGTGTGCGTATTCCGGGCTCGCGATCAGCACGCCGTCCGCGGCGTTCAGCCGCTCGATCAGGTCGCGCACCGCGGCCGGCGCCGGATGTTCGTCATCGGGATTGAACAGCGGAAATTCACCGAGACGATCGAAGTGCGTGATGCGCATCCCGCGCGGCGCGACGCGTGCTGCCGCATCCAGCAGCGCCGCGTTGTACGACTGCGCACGCAGGCTGCCGCACAGCGCGACGATATCGATGCGGCGTTCGGAATCGGTTCGGGGTTCGGTAGCCATCGGAGCGCGTGTCGGTAGGTGGCGTGCGCGGTGGCGTCGCGCGGATCCGCCGGATTATCGCATCGCGGCGTGAGCGACGTGAGTGGTGTGAGCGACGCGATGCGCGTTGGCGGCGCCGTGCGGATGGGCGAGTTCGCGTCCCTCCTCCGGAAGTCTCACGTCATGGCACCTTGCGCCAGCGACGTCCGTCATCCCGGTTGCCCGCGCCAGGTCATCGAGCGTCCACCCGTTGCCGAGCAACAGCCGGCGCGTATGCAGCGCGCCGTGCACGTCGTCCGCGACGGCTTCGCCGAGATAGCGCAGCGCGCGGCCTTCGACGTCGACGAAGCCGTGCCGGTAGTCGTGCGCGAGCGCGGTCCACAGCCGCGCCGCGCCGACCGACTGCCGGGCGCCGCTGATCAGGCACAGGCCCGCGTCGAGTCCCCAGCGATACAGCGTCGTCGCTATGCCCTTGCGTTGCGCGGACCCGCGCAGCCGCGTATGCGGGGCGCGCAGGTAGCGGTCCGCGCGGCGCGGGAGTTCGGGCAACCGGTTGAAGATCGTGTAGCCGGCGAGCTGTCGGGCCGACGGATCCTCGACGTAAAGGAAGTATTCGCCGTCCGCCTGGCGGTGGCGGACGATCAGGCCCGAGTCGCCGAGCGCGACGGCCGGCAGGCCGTGCAGGCGATGGCCCCGCTGGTGCAGACGCGCGTGGAGCGCGTCCAGTTCATCGTCGATGTCGTGCTGGGAATGCTGTACGTCGATACGCATGGCAAAAGGCGCCCGTCCCGGGCGCATCGAGAAAGGGGTTCATCGCAATGGGGAAGGGACAGGAAAGCGGCCCCCGGGCTCGACGCGCGAGCCGGGGCCGCGAATCAGCTGGGGATGTGCTGGAAACCGGCGGCGATCGCGGCGAGGCCCGCGATGCAGAGTGCGAACAGGATCAGGACTTTGTGGATCACGCCTCTCTCCTCATGAACGCGCGGCGCCGAAGGACGGCGCCGCGGAGACGGTGACGGCGGGCACGGCCCGCGCGGCCGTCGTGCGCGACGACGGTCGGAGGTCCGGCGACAGGCGCGCGCGGACGGTCAGCACCATACGCGACGGATACGGGGCGGGCAATCTGGCGGTGGGAGAAAAGCGACGAAACGCGGGGAATCGGCGTGTTTCGCGACAATTGGCCGCAAGCGAGCGGCGTGTGATGGCAATGGGTTTGCGTGAACAGCGCTCGGCGTGCGACATCGCGAGTGGGTTTGTATTGCACGTTCGCGACACGACACGGTAGCCGCTGCCTCGATCGCACGCGTTCCGCAGGGCTGCCATGCTCGAGGCGCTCATCGAACCGATGAGCGCGACACACCCTCACACCGCCTGCCGGCCCCCAAACCCCCGCCTGATTCGCGCGAACAGCCCGTGCCGCGCGATCCACTCCGCATACGCGCGATAGTCGGGATCCCGCATCAAATGCCGTTCTTCCGTCTTCGCCCGCGTGTAGTAGATCAGGTTGACCGCGACGAGCCCCGCGCAGTGCATGAGCCCGAGCTGCCAGCCGAGCGGCTCGACGAACGGCACCGACACCATCCAGTACGACAGGTTCTTCGCGATGTACGCCGGATGCTTCGTGAAGCGGTACGGGCCCGACGTGATGATCCCGCGGTTCGTGAGGTTCGAGAAACGCAGCCCGAACGAGATCGTCGACAGCGCGTAGGTCATCAGCAGCAGGATGATCACCGCGCCCCAGATCACGCGCAGCGTCGGCGCGGACAACAGCCAGTTGTCCCAGAACAGCGAGCCTTCGTAGCGGATGTAGTTGTTCGAGATCAGCGACCAGAACGGCTGGTAGCACATCAGCGCGGCGACCCAGCCGAGCGTGGTGGGCTCGACGGTGCGCACGTGGCTGTCGAGGATGCGGAACGTGCACAGGTAGCCGACGGTGCCGAACATCAGGTCCATCGTGAACGACAGGTCGTACAGGAACACGAAGGTCGCGAGCGTCATCGGCGCGTGCAGCGCGTTCGCGAGCGACGCGCTCAGGTGATCGGCGTCCTTCGACAGGTAGACGGTCATCAGCGGCAGGAAGAACGCCTTCACGCCCCAGCCGGCGAGCATCTCGCGCACGGGCTGCCAGCTCGCGGGCTGCTCGCGGCGGAACAGGAAGCGGCCCCACAGCAGGTACGCGTCGTCGGTCTCGCGCTGGTGGCGATCCATCCACGCGAAGTAGAACGGCGCGGCGACGATCACGTACGGCGCGAGCGAGCGCAGCAGCGACCAGAACGGCAGGTAGAACGCGCCGTGATATTCGGGCAGCAGCCAGTAGAGCAGGCCGATGCCGGCGTAGATCGACGTCAGCGCGCCGAGACGCGTCGCGACGCGGGCGAGCCCGAGCGTGCGCACGGCCTGCCGCGACAGTCCCGCGCTCGGGCGCAGGTAGACGCGCGAGATGAAGATTTCGTGCAGCGCGATCGTGCCGATGATCGCGAGGCTGGCGATGACCGCGCGCGTGGCCGCATCGAGGGTCGGCTGGTCGCGGGTGATCCACAGCGCGAACAGGCCGGCCGCGATGCCGAGCAGGCCGGCGCGCAATGGGGTGGCGGAACGGGGCGGGCGGTCCTGGACGGCGGCGATGCCGTCGATGGTGGAATTCATGATCGAATCCTCGTCGGGATGAGGGCCGGCGCCCCCGCTTGGCGGGTGACGCCGGCCGTCGGCCGGGCATTGGATTGGTACGCGCCCGGCCATTGGCCTGTGGTTTTGATAGGTGAAGCGTTACTTCTTCGGGGTGGCGCCGAGCAGGCCGCCGAGCAGGTTCGTCACCGGCGCGAGCAGGTTGTTCGTGCCGCCCGCGGCACCGGTCGAGCTGCCGGTCAGGCCGGTCGTGACGACGCTGCTGCCGGACGGCGTCGTCACCGTGCCGGCCGCGCCGCTCGGGCTGGCCGTGCCGAGCGCGCCCAACGCGCCGGCCGGCGACGTGAGCGAACCCGTCAGCGTGCCGACGGGGCCGCTCGTCAGCGCACCGCCGAGGGTGCCGGTGAGGCCGCCGCCCGGCGTCGTGACCGTGCCGGTCAGGCTGGCGCCGAGCGGCGTCAGCGAGTTGACGAGGCCGGTGACCGGCGCAAGCAGACCTCCGACACCCGAGCCGCTGGTGCCGCCGGTGCCACTCGTTCCGCTCGTTCCACTCGAGCCGAGGCCGCCGAGCGCACCCGTCACCGTGCCGAGCAGGCCGGTGATCGGTGCGAGCGGGCCGCCGCTGGTACCACTCGTGCCGCTCGTTCCGCTGGTGCCGCCCGACCCGCTCGAGCTGCTGCCGCCGCCGAGGCCACCCGTCAGCGTACCGAGCAGACCGGTGATCGGTGCGAGCGGGTTGGTGCCGCTGCTGGAGCTGCCGCTTGACAGCAGGCCGCCGGCCGACGCCACCGTGTTGCCGAGCTGGGACACGCTGCCGCCGGCGCTCGTGCCGACCGGGTTGCCGGTCGCGCTGCCGACCTGCGAGCCGGCGAGGCCGAGGCCGCTGCCGAGCGTGCTCAGCAGGCCGCTGAGCGGGGCGCCGAGGAGGGTTGCGTTGCCGAGCGTCTGCGTGGCGCCCGGCGTCGTGGCGCCGCCGGTCAGCGTGTTCGTGATCGGGTTGATCACGCTGCCGAGCTGCGTCTCGAGTTGCTGGACCGGCGCGCTGTTCAGCGCCGTGTTCAGCGCCGATGCGGTCGAGTTGACCGCGGTGCCGACCGTGTTGACCAGATCGCCGACCAGGGTCGTGGCCGGCGCGAGCGGCGACAGCGGGCCGCTGCCGAGGCTCGTCACCGCGTTGCCGAGGTTGTTGACCGCGCCGCCGGCGCCCGTCAGCAGGCCGGTGGTCGACGTGAGCGTCGGGCCGAGCGGGTTCGGCGACACGCCGATCGACCCGAGGCCGGCCGCGACGCCGCTGCCGAGCGACTGCACGCCGTTGCCGAGGCTCGTGACGGCGTTGCCGATGCTGGTGGCCGTCGTCGGGCTCGTGCCGGGGACCTGCACGCCGCCGATCTGGCTACCGCCGTTCGCGACCGTCGTGCCCAATGCCGTGACGAGCGTGCCGGTTTGCTGGAGGACGTTGCCGAGGGGGGTGACGTTGCTGGAGGTGCCCGAAGTGCCCGAAGTGCCCGAAGTACCCGAAGTACCCGAAGTACCCGAAGTACCCGAAGTACCCGAAGTACCCGAAGTACCCGAAGTACCCGAAGTACCCGAAGTACCCGAAGTACCCGAAGTGCCCGAAGTGCCCGACGTACCTGAAGTACCCGACGTACCGGAGGTGCCCGACGTGCCGGAAGTGCCCGACGTGCCTGAGGTACCGGAGGTGCCCGACGTACCGGACGTACCCGACGTACCGGAAGTGCCCGAGGTACCGGAGGTGCCCGACGTACCGGAAGTACCCGAGGTACCGGACGTGCCCGAGGTGCCGGACGTACCCGAGGTACCGGAAGTGCCCGAGGTACCAGAGGTACCCGACGTGCCGGATGTACCCGACGTACCGGATGTACCCGACGTACCGGATGTACCCGACGTACCGGATGTACCCGAGGTGCCGGAAGTGCCCGAAGTCCCCGAACTACCGCCTCCCGACGTTCCCGACGACCCCCCACCCGAAGTGCCGGAACTACCGCCGCCGGACGTCCCCGTCGAGGTGTTCCCGGATGCTCCCGAAGTCCCCGAAGTCCCCGAAATGCCGGATGTTCCCGACGTGCTCGGCTTGACCGACGGCGTGACCGGCCCGTCGACCGAGCCGCAGCCGTAGAGTGTGACGAGCGACAGGACGGCCAGCGATACCGTCGTTTTCTTGAAGTAATGGTGCATGGTGCCCTCGACATTGGAAGTTGTGCCGAGGGCCATTACTGCAAATTCCGCGCCATGGGATCTTTCGCGCGACGCACCGGCGCTTTGTTGCGGAAATCGGAAATATCGGCGCGATTTAAACGGAGGAATGGCGGTTTCGCGAGACGGGCATACCAAGTGCGCCAATCCGCCCGCTGTGATGTTCCCGTAAGGCGCCGTAACGCGCGGCGCGATGTTACGTAGCGTTCGTCCCGACGCGACGCGACGCAACGCGGGGTGGCCGCGACCGGAACGCCGCCTCTTTGACGAAACGCCCGCGCGCCGCGAACATGACGCGAACCCGCCCGGCCGCGGCCGGCGCCGAAGCGGCAGCGACTTCACACAGGAACCGACATGAGCGAACAGGACAGGGAACAGGGCAAGGCGCGCCGCGCCGAAGTCATGGGCGACGCATTCGTCGAGCGCGCGATGCGCGACCTCGACGGATTTTCGCGTCCGCTGCAGAACTGGCTGAACGAGCACGCATGGGGCAGCACCTGGCAGCGCGGCGGCATCGACCTGAAGACGCGCAGCCTCTGCACGTGCGCGATGCTGGCGGCGCTGGGGCGCAGCGCGGAGCTGAAGGGCCACGTGCGGGGCGCGCTCAACAACGGCGCGAGCCTCGTCGAGATCCGCGAGGTGCTGCTGCACAGCGCGCTGTACGCGGGCGCGCCGGCCGCGGTCGAAGCGTTCCGCAGCGCACGCGAGGTGATCGCGGAACTCGGCCTGTCGCTGCCCGACGACGAAGCGTGACCGACGCGCGGTGCCCGCCCCCGCAGCGCCGGCGCGCCGTCTACCCGATGACGCTCAATGCTCGACGTGCGCACCCTGCGCCGGCACGTCGACCGGCGCGGCGGCAACCTCGAGCAGCCAGTCCGCGGTCGCGTCCGGAATCGTGACGGGCAGCATGTGTCCGCCTTCGACGACCGTCAGCCGCACGCGCGCCGACTTGCTCGCCAGCGCCTCGCCGTGCACGCGCCAGTTCAGGATCGGGTCGGCGCGGCCGTACAGCACGTCGACCGGCAGCGTGAGATCCGCGTAACGTCGCTCCATCGCGGGCAGGTCGACGGGCGCCGACAGCAGGTCCGTCGCCGTCGCGTAGAACACGTGTGGCCGCAGCCCGAGCAAACCGCCGCCCTTTACCGGGAAGTCGCGCGGCACGGCTTCCGGCGCGAACACCTGGTCGACGGCCTTGCGGCCGGTCAGGATCGTCAGCGGCACCGCGAAGGTCCACGACACGAAGCGGCGCACCAGCGGCGACGGCAGCATCAGCGGCTTGAACGGCGCCGGCGGCTCGGTCTGGTCGTGCGACAGCGGCGCGATCAGCGCGAGCCGGCTCACGCGCTCCGGATGGTTGAGGCCGACCGCGAGCGCGATCGCGCCGCCGAGCGAGTGGCCGACGAGCACCGTCCGGTCGAGCTTCAGCGCGTCGAGGAACGCGGCGATCGTGCGGGCCTGCGCGAACACGTTCGCCTGCGAGCTGGCGCCGCGCAGCGAGCGGCCGGCGCCGGGCCGGTCGACGAGGATCACGCGATGGTGCTGCGCGAGCCGCGTGAGCGGCAGGTACGCGAAGTTGCGCCACTGCCCGGCGAGCCCGTGCACGAACACGAGCGGCGGGCCGCTGCCGTACTCGACGTAGTGGATGCGATCGCCGCCGATGTCGACGAAGCGGCCTTCGGGCGGAAACGCGCGCGTCACGCGGCGCGCGATGAAGCCGGAAAACAGCGCGAGCACGGCGAGCACCACGACAACGCCGAGCAGCACGTTCTGGATCAGATGAAGCGTATGGCTCATGTCGGCCTCAACGGGTTTCGAGTACAGGTTCGGCAACTGGCGCGGCGGCCGGGCCGGCTGTCGCGCGGCGTTCGAACTTCATCGCCGAATCGGCGAGTCCGCTGAACTTCAGCGATGCGAGATCGAGCACGTAGTTCTGATGGAATTTCCAGGGCTTGCGGTGCCCCTGCCGCGGCAGGATGCCGGCCGCGCGCTGGATGTAGCCCGAGCTCAGGTTCACCGCCGGCACGTCGCCGAGGTCGCCGGCGCCGAGCCGCGGCACGCAGGTGTCGTAGCCGTTCGCACGCATGTGGTTGAGCAGCCGGCATACGTAGCGCGCGATCAGCTCGGCCTTCAGCGTCCACGATGCGTTCGTGTAACCGAACGACGACGCGAGGTTCGGCACGTCGCTGTACATCATTCCTTTATAGGACACGGTCTGCGGCAAGTCGACCGGGCGGCCGTCCACCGTGACGCGCGCGCCGCCGAGCATCTTCACCTTCAGCCCGGTCGCGGTGACGATCACGTCCGCGTCGAGCTGCTGGCCGCTCTTCAACTGCAGGCCGGTCGGCGTGAAGCGTTCGATCTCGTCCGTGACGATCGACGCGCGGCCCGCGCGGATCGCCTTGAACAGGTCGCCGTTCGGCACGAGGCACACGCGCTGGTCCCACGGCATGTAGCGCGGCGTCAGATGCTTCGCGACGTCGAAGTCGGGGCCGAGCTGCTTGCCGGCCGCGCGGATGATGAAGCGCTTCGTCCGCTCGGGCTTGCGGCGCGACACGTTGTACAGGTACATCGTCAGCAGCACGTTCTTCACGCGCACGAGCCGGTGCGCGAGCCGCGACGGCAGCACACGGCGCAATGCGTTCGCGATTTTGTCGCGCGCGGGCAGCGAAACGATGTAGGTCGGCGAGCGCTGCAACATCGTCACGTGTTTCGCGTCGGTGGCCATCGACGGCACCAGCGTGACGGCCGTCGCGCCGCTGCCGATCACGACGACGCGCCGGTTCGCGTACGACAGGTCCTGCGGCCATTGCTGCGGGTGCACGATGCGGCCTTCGAACGATTCCATGCCGGCCCAGTCGGGCAGGTAGCCGCCGTCGTAGTCGTAGTAGCCGCTGCACATGTAGAGGAAGCGGCACGTGTAGACGAGCGTGTCGACCGTGCCGTCCCGCGTGCGCTCGATGCGCACCGTCCAGCGCGCGCGGTTCGAATCCCAGTCGGCCGCGACCACTTTCTGGCCGTAGCGAATCGTCTTGTCGATGCCGTACGCGCGTGCCGTGTCGCGGATGTAGTCGAGAATCGTCTGCCCGTCCGAGATCGCCTTGTCGCTGTGCCACGGGCGGAAGCTGTAGCCGAGCGTGAACATGTCGGAATCCGAACGAACGCCGGGATAGCGGAACAGGTCCCAGGTGCCGCCGATCGCATCGCGCGCCTCGACGATCGCGACGCTCGCGTACGGGCAGCGCTTTCTCAGGTGATACGCGGCGCCGATGCCGGACAGGCCGGCGCCGACGATCAGCACGTCGAGGTCGCGGCTGTCGCCGCAGGCGGACGGCGCGTCGCGCCGGTCGGTCGTCGTCGAGCTCATGTGAGGTCCCTGGTCGGTGGAGTCGGGCGTGCGGCCTGCGCGTGCATGCGTTCTGCCGCGGCCGCTGCCTTCGGGCACAGATTGCGTGCGCGGGCGCGGCGCACGTGGCGCAACACCAGCTGCTGGTAGCCGGCGCCGAGCAGCCGCGCGATCCGGTCGAGGCGCCGTGCATCGGCGCCGACCAGCACGCGGCGCGCATTGCGCTCGACGCCGGCGAGGATCTGCCGCGCGGCGTCGTCGGCCGTCGTCGCGTTGATCAGGCGGTTCGCCTGGCGGCGGTGGGTCGCTTCGTCCTGGCCCGTGAGCGCGTGGATGCTGGTGTCGACGCGGCTCGCGTCGACGATGCCGGTCGCGACGCCGCCCGGATGCACGCAGGTCGCGCTGACCGGCGCGCCGTCCAGTTCGAGCTCCATCCGCAGCGCCTCGGTGAAGCCGCGCACCGCGAACTTGGTCGCGTTGTACGCGCTCTGCGTCGGCATCGCGACGAGCCCGAACAGGCTCGACGTGTTGATTACGTGCCCATCGCCCGACGCGCGCAGATGCGGCAGGAACGCTTGCGTGCCGTGCACGACGCCCCAGAAGTTGATGCCGACGATCCATTCGAGATCGGCGATGCGCGCGGTCTCGGCGCTCGCGGCCAGCGACACGCCAGCGTTGTTGAAGACCAGGTTGACCTTGCCGTGTTCGGCGCGCACGAAATCGGCCCACGCGAACACCGCGTCGCGGTCGGCGACGTCGAGCCGCCGCATGCTCGTGCGAACGCCGTGCTTGCCGCACGCGGCCGCCGTGCCGGCGAGCCCGACATCGTTGACGTCGGCGAGCGCGACCTCGCAGCCGCGCCGCGCGAGCTCGACCGCGAGGCTTCGGCCCATGCCGGAGGCGGCGCCCGTAATCGCGGCGACCTTGCCGGAAAAACTCTTCATCGTCTTCCTCCCGTTCCGCTTGCACTGCGCCGGCGGCGTGCTTATTGTGGTGATATTCGTCACCACTTTAGTTTTCGGGTGTCATGATGTCAAATAGCGAAATGGAGAAAGCACTCGAAACGGAAAAACGGGGGCGCGCGTACGGCGGTGTCGCGCCCGAGGTGCGCGCCGCCGAGCGGCGCGACGCGCTGATCCGCGCGGCGACGCGCGTGTTCGGCACGGTCGGCTTTCGTAAGGCGACCGTGCGGTCGATCTGCCAGCAAGCGAAGCTCAACGACCGCTATTTCTATGCGGCGTTCGACAGCACGGAGGATTTGCTGCGCTGCACCTATCTGCATCACGCGCAGCAACTGCACGACGCGGTCGAGCGCGCGGTGGCCGAGCGCGGCGGCGATCTGCGCGAGCGCGTCGACGCAGGGCTTGCCGCGTTCTTCGGCTTCCTGCGCGACCCGTGCGCGGCGCGCGTGCTGCTGCTCGAGGTGATGGGCGTGAGCGCGGACACCGACATGACCTACCAGCGGATGCTGATCGACTTCGGCAAGCTGATCATGGCGATCGGCGCGGCGCGCGAGGCCGTGACGCCCGCCGAGCGCACCGAGCAGCGGCTCGTCGGGCTCGCGCTGGTCGGCGCGATGACGAACGTCGGCGCGGCATGGCTGCTCACCGACTATCGCGATCCGGAGGCGCAGATGGTCGCGAGTTGCAGGAAAGTGCTGCTGGGCACGTTGCGGGAAGAGGGGTAAATTCTCGCGCGCAATCCGTATTCGTAATTAACGGGTGGGGATCGATATTAACAAGGCGCAGAATTTCACCGAATTGTCATTGGCTATATTCATTTTTGATTTTCCGGCCTGTTGAATATTGATAATCGAATTTAAATGAAACAAGCCGGCGCCACGCCAATGAAAATTGACGTTGCGCCGGCCCCGCGCGCGAAAGGTGTCGCGCTCGTGCACCGCGAGATTACAAGCCCGTGTATGCGCCCCGGGTCCAGCCATCACCATCCCAGCACCATTCGGTGGTCGAGCCCCCGCTGGTCGCATACACGCGGATATGCACGGCGCTCCCGCTCAGCCAGCACGTCGCCGACACGTTGTCACCGGCCTGGTTGAACGCACCGGTGTACCAGTTGGAGCCGTCGTAGCAGCGCTCGGTGATCTTGTTGCCGTTGGCCGTGTAGACGCGAATCGACGGCGTGGTTCCCCAGGAAATTGCGGCGGTTTGCATGTTCAAACTCCTTGATTGGAATAAGGCGGAGAATTGAAGCGTTTCGGTAAAACGCGATTCCGCGCATTACCGGGAATAAGGTTAGATGAAAATCTCGAAAATCAATATGAGATTTTTTGTGAATAAATGGCGCGATTAATTCGGCGCGAGAAAATCCGTTGCCGCCGGCGCGGTTGCCGCGATCCGCGCCTTCATCGCGTCGATGAACGCGCGCACCTTCCGCGACGGCAACCGCGTCGACGGATACACCGCATGAATCCCCGCCCGCGCCGAGCGCCAGGCGGGCAGCAGCCGGACGAGCCGGCCGGCCGCGATGTCCTCCGCGGTCGAGAAATCCGTCAGGAACCCGAAGCCGCCGCCCGCGAGCGCGATCGCGCGGCAGGCCGTCGCGGTGTTCGACACGACCGGCGCGGTGCAGCGCACCGACGCATGGCCGCCGCTCGTATCGTCGAGTTCGAGCGTATGCGGGCGTGACGGTGTCGACAGCATCACGAACGGCAGCGCGGCGAGTGCGTCCGGATCGCGCGGCAGGCCATGCCGTGCGACGAACGCGGGGCTCGCCACCACCCATTTCTCGTATTGACCCAGCTGCACCGCGCGATGGTTCGAATCCGCGAGGCGGCCGAGGCGGATCGCGACGTCGAGGTTGTCCGCGACCAGATCGACGACGCGGTCGTTCGCGATCAGTTCGACATCGAGCCCCGGATGAGCATCGCGCAGCGCGACGATGGCCGGCGCGACGACCAGCGCGCCGTAGTCGATCGGCACGCTCACGCGCAGCGTGCCGCGCAATGGACCCGCGTCGGACGACACCGCGTCGAGCGCGCTTTCGGTCGCGCGCACGATGTCGCGGCACGCGTCGTAGAACGCGCGCCCCGCATCGGTCACGCTCAGCCGCCGCGTGGTGCGGACCAGCAGGTTCGCGCCGACTTCGGATTCGAGGCGCTGCATGTGCGTGCTGACGACCGTCTTCGCGAGGCCGAGCCGCTCGGCCGCGGCCGTCAGCGAGCCGGCATCGACCACCGCGACGAAGATCGCCAGCCGGTTCAGGTTCACGTCGCGCAGATCGGCCATCGTTGATTGTCCTATGGGAAAGGATAATGTTTCAGCGATTATCCGCCTTCTGCATGTGAACGGCGAGCGCTACGCTGGGGGCTGTTCGTCGCCGATTCCCGGCGGCGCGAGATCCAGGAGCCTTTCCATGCCAGCCGCCAGCAAGCCCGCCCGTCCAGTTCGTGTCTATTCGTTCCCGCTGTCCGGGCATGCGCACCGCGTCCGGCTGTTCCTGTCGCTGCTCGGGTTGCCGTCCGACATCGTCGACGTCGACCTCGCGGCCGGCGCCCAGCGCGAACCCGCGTTCCTCGCAGTCAATCCGCTCGGCCAGGTGCCGGTGATCGACGACGACGGCACGGTGCTCGCCGATTCGAACGCGATCCTCGTCTATCTCGCGAAGCGCTACGGCGACGCGCACTGGCTGCCCGACGATGCGGCAGGCGCGGCGACCGTGCAGCGCTGGCTGTCGTACGCGGCCGGGCCGATCGCATCGGGGCCGGCGGCCGCGCGGCTCGTCACCGTGTTCAACGCGCCGCTCGATCACGACGCGGCCAAGCGCACCGCCGCGAAGATACTCGCCGTGATCGACGGCGAACTCGCCGGCAAGCCGTTCGCCGCGGGCGCGCAGCCGACGATCGCCGACATCGCCGCCTACACGTACATCGCGCACGCGCCGGAAGGCGGCGTGTCGCTCGAACCGTATCCGCACGTGCGGGCGTGGCTCGCGCGCGTCGAGGCGCTGCCGGGCTTCGTCGGCATGCCGACGACCCGTGCCGGCCTGCTCGCCGCCTGACGCGAAGCGCCACGACACGTCTTTACCGGGAGAAACGCGATGACTGCACCGACCGCCGCCGTACCGGGCTGGGAACTCGACGTTGCGCCTTTTCATGCGGGCGAGCTCGCCGTGCAGCTGCGCGCGGGCGTGACGGCCGCCGCGGGCGCGGCCGGCCGGCGCGGGATCCGGCGCTTCATGCCGGACCAGCACCGGACGTTTTTTGCGCAGCTGCCGTTCTTCGTGCTCGGCGGCGTCGACGCGCACGGCCAGCCGTGGGCTACGCTGCGGGTCGGGATGCCCGGCTTCGTGACGGCGCCGGACGCGCGCACGCTGCACATCGACGGCGATGCGCTGCCCGGCGATCCGCTGGCCGGGGCGTGGCAGCCGGGTGCGCCGCTCGGCGGGCTCGGCATCGAGTTCGACACGCGCCGGCGCAATCGCGTGAACGGCGTCGTGCGTGCGGTCGACGGCGGTGCGCTGACGATCTCGGTCGAGCAGAGCTTCGGCAACTGCGCGAAGTACATCCAGGGCCGCAAAGCCACGTTCGTGGCGCGGGAAGGCGATGCGTCCGGCGCGGCCGACGTGTCGGACCGCTTGAGCGACGCGGATCGCGCGCTGCTCGCGCAGGCCGATACGTTCTTCGTCGCGAGTGCGAACACGTCGGCCGATGCGGGCGCCGCGCGCGGCGCGGACGTGTCGCATCGCGGCGGCATGCCGGGCTTCGTGCGCGTCGACGACGCGTGCACGCTGACGACGCCGGATTTCAGCGGCAACCGCTTCTTCAACACGCTCGGCAACCTGCAGCACGATCCGCGCGCGGGGCTGCTCTTCATCGATTTCGACAGCGGCGACGTGCTGTATGTCGCCGCACGGGCGGAGATCGTGTGGGATGGGCCGCTCGTCGCGTCGTTCGACGGCGCGCAGCGGGTCGTGCGGTTTCATGTGCACGAAGTGCGGCGCACGCGGGGCGCGTTGCCGTTCCGGTGGTCGGCGCCCGAGCGGGCGCCGCAGTTTGCGGCGATGGCCGAGGGTTCGGCGAACGCGGGTGCGCAGGCGGCTTCGGAGCCTGCATCCGCATCGCCATCCGGTTGGCGTCCGCTGCGCATCGCGAAGATCGTCGACGAAGCGCGCGCGATCCGCTCGTTTCATTTCGAACCGGCGGACGGCGGCGCGTTGCCGGCCCATGAAGCCGGCCAGCATCTGACGCTGCGCATCGCGCTGCCGGACAGCGACGCGCCCGCGATCCGCAGCTACACGCTCTCCGATGCACCCGGCGCACCGCGTTACCGGATCACCGTGAAGCGCGAAGGACGCGTGTCGGCATGGCTGCACGACCACGCGCATGCCGGGATGACGCTCGATGCGCAGATGCCGCGCGGCCGCTTCACGTTCGACATCGCGAGCCCGCGTCCGGCCGTGCTGGTGTCGGCCGGCATCGGCATCACACCGATGTTCGCGATGCTGCGGCGCGCGCTGGCGGACGACACGCCGTCGCGCCGCATCGTGTTCGTGCACGGTGCGCGCGATACGGCCGACCGGCCGTTCGCGGCGGAACTGACGCGCATCGCCGACACCGACGCACGCGTGTCGCTGCACTGGTTCGACAGCCGGCCGCAGCGCGACGGCGCGGCGCGGCCGGGTCGCATCGACGTCGCGCAACTGAAGCGCATCCTGCCGTTCGACGACTACGATTTCTACCTGTGCGGGCCGTCCGCGTTCATGCGCGATCTGTACGACGGATTGCGTGCGCTGAACGTGCCGGACGAGCGTATCCGCTTCGAGGCGTTCGGGCCGTCGAGTGTCGTGCGCAGTGCGACCCGCGGCGCGGCAGCGCCGTCGGTGGCGAGCGTGCCCGTCGTGTTCCGCCGTTCCGCGCGCGACGCCGCGTGGACGGCCGCCGACGGCACGCTGCTCGAATTCGCGGAAGGTCAGGGCGTGGCGGTGCCGTCCGAATGCCGGTCGGGGTCGTGCGGCACGTGTGCAACGCGCGTGCTGTCCGGGGCGGTCGATTACGTGCAGTCGCACGACGCGCCGGTCGAGCCCGGTTGCGCGCTGCTGTGCGTCGCGCAGCCTGCCGAAGGGGCCACGGAGCCGCTCGTGCTCGACCGCTGACGTGCGTGCGGCATGCGGTCGCACAGCGCGTGCTGCGCAAAAAACGCCCGCAACTGCTTCTTTTTCAGGAGGCCTGTCGGATCGACGATAGCGTCAACCGATAGAGGAAAGGAGCAACATCATGAAACTGTTCAGCATGATCCGCCTGGTTCTGTGGAGTTTCTTCGGCGTACGCAACAGCAAGGCGCACGCGTCCGATCTCGCGAACGTCAACTTCACGCTGCTGCCGTTCGTCGCGATCGTGCTCGCGGTGCTGGTCGGCGCGGTGATCTACGGCGTCGTCCATCTGGTCGTCGATCCGACGGTGACGATGCAGGGGTTCTGAGCGCTCGCCGAATCACGCGGGCTGTGATGCCCGCGCTCCCCTCCCGCTTCCCGCCTTCCGTTTCGGCCGATTCTCCGGCCGCCAGCCCCGCCCGGGGTAAAATGCGCGCCACGCCGCGATGTCGCGTGCGACGGGCATTCCGCCGTTCCGACGAACGGCGCACGCAAATGCCCGGCGCCCGCGCCGGGGCGTTCGAAGCGTCCCCTGCATGACGACACCGCGCGGCATAGCCGGCCGCCCGACACGCACCCGATCCACGGATCGGCCGCCGCGTCGGCGCCCGGCGCGTCACCGGCATCCGATGTCCCATCCTGCGCATTCCCGATCGATCGGCACGCAAGCGGCCGGATCGTCAGATTCGTCCGGTGAATGTCGTGCCGACGGTCGTGTCCGGCGGCTCGCCGGGTCATGCGCGAGGCCGCGCTTCGCGGCGGTATAACGTGTTTCGACAGGGTCGAGTGGCGAGTTTTCCATCCAGAACAATGACGGTGAATAGAACAACAGCGTCGCCCGCACGGCGGCGGCGCGCGAAGGTCGGCGTGGGCGTCGGTCTCGGCATCACGCTTTTCGCCGCGCAGGCCGCCGCGGCACAGGGCGACGCGCCGGCTCCCGAAGCCGATGCGGCCGCCAGCGCGACGCTGCCGGCGATCGCGGTCAGCGGCGAGCGCGGCGGCGCGTTTCGCGCGCGCGAAGCGTCGGTCGCTGGGCTCGACGACGCGCCGCTGCGCGACACGCCGGCCTCCGTCAGCGTCGTCACGCGCGCGCAGCTCGACGACCAGCAGGCCAAGCGCCTGAGCGACGTGGTGCGCAACGATGCGTCGGTCGTCAACGACTACGCGCCCGTCGGCTACTTCGAAGGCTTCGCGATTCGCGGCTTCCCGCTGGATCTCGCGAGCGCGATCCGGATCGACGGGCTGACGGTGTCCGGCGAGCAGAACGTGCCGCTCGAGAACAAGGAGCGCGTCGAAATCCTGAAGGGACTGGCCGGCATCGACAGCGGCGTGGTCGCGCCGGGCGGCGTGATCAACTTCGTGACGAAGCGCTCGGCGAACGTCGCGAGCGTGACGACCGGCGTCGACAGCCGCGGCTCGACATCGGCGGCCGTCGATCTCGGCCGTCGCTTCGGCCCCGGCCGCCAGTTCGGATTCCGGATCAATGCCGCGAAGGAGAACATGCACTCGTACATCGACGGCACGAACGGACGGCGCACGTTCGGCTCGATCGCCGCCGACTGGGACATCAGCCCGCGCGCGAGCCTGCAGTTCAACGCCGAATTCCAGCAGTGGATCCAGCGTTCCGCACCCGGCTACCAGCTGCTCGGCGGCACCGTCGTACCGTCCGTCAACACGACGTCGAAGGCGCTCGGCACACAGCCGTGGGCGAAGCCGGTGACGACCGACGCGCTGAACCTGAACGCGCGCTTCGACTACCGATTCAACGACGACTGGAACGCCTACATCGCCGCGGGCCGCAGTCGCACGATGATCGACGACAACAGCGCGTTCGCGTACGGCTGCTATTACGCGCCGAGCTGCGCGGCCGGCGCGACGTCGCCGTTCTTCTTCGGCGCGAACGGCGACTACGACGTGTACGACTTCCGCAGCCCCGGCGAATACCGCCGCAACGACGACCTGCGCGCGGTGACGACGGGCAAGTTCGCGACGGGCCCGCTGCGCCACGAGCTGACGCTCGGCGTGAGCGTGCAGCGCCGCGTCGTGCACATGGCGAACGCCGTGTACGACTACGTCGGCAGCGAGAACATCTACGGGCCCGACGTCGCATTCGCGCCGTCGCCGAACACGGCCGGGCCGTCGTATCCGCAGCTCGATTCCTGGCAGTACGGCGTGTTCGGGCTCGATCGCATCAGCATCGGCGAGCATTGGCAGGTGCTCGCCGGCGGCAAGGAGGTGCTGCTGCGCCAGCGCAGCTGGAGCAGCCTCGACGGCGACGCGACGCACACCGACCGCTCGGTGTTCCTGCCGCAGGTCGCGCTCGTCTACAAGCCGGTGAACGTGCTGTCGCTGTATGCGTCGTACAGCAAGGCGCTGTCGCTCGGCGACCAGGCGCCGGTGCGCGCGACCAACGCGTATGCGTTCCTGCCGCCGGTCGAATCGCACCAGTTCGAGCTCGGCGCGAAATACGACTGGCTCGACCGGCTCAGCCTGACGGCCGCCGTGTTCTCGATCAGCAAGCCGTTCCAGTTCGCCGACCCCGATGCGTCCGGCACGAGCTATACGTTCGTGCAGCGCGGCACGCAGCGCCATCAGGGGATCGAGCTCGGCGCGGCCGGGCGGCTCACCGAGCGGCTGTCGCTGACGGCCAGCGTCGCGGCGATTCGCGCGCGTGCGTACGATTCGGGTTCGCCGGCGTACGAAGGGCACCAGATCATCAACGTGCCGGCGCTGCGCGCGTCGCTGTACGCGGATTACGCGGTGCCGGGCGTCGCGGGCCTGAACATGCTGGGCGGCGTCGAGTACAGCGGGGGCCGCAACGCGAACGAAGAGGGCACCGCGCGCGTGCCGTCGTGGTTCGTGTTCAATCTCGGCGCGCGCTATACGACGCAGATCGGCGGCCATCGCACGGTGCTGCGCGTGTCGGTGGACAACCTGTTCAACAAGTTCTACTGGCGCGACGCGGGCGAGCAGCAGGGCGACGCGTACCTGTTCCCGGGCGCGCCGCGCACCGCGCGCGTGTCGCTGACTTATGATTTCTGATCGACCGGATCCGGCCGCGTGATACGCGGCCCCGGCAGCTAACCAGGAGAACACGGACGATGTCCCCACTCGAAATCGCCGGCGTGATCGTCAGCGCGCTCGCGATCTGGCTGACCGCGAAGCGGCGCATGCTGTGCTGGCCGGTCGGGCTCGCGTCGGTCGCGCTGTACGGCTGGATCTTCTTCGATGCGAAGCTGTATTCCGACATGCTGCTGCAGGGCGCGTTCGCGGTGCTGCAGGTGTACGGCTGGCGCCGCTGGATCGCGCAGCGTACGCTGGAGGCAAGCGGCGGCGCGGCGCCGGCAGGCGACGTCGCACCCGTCGCCGGCGTGCGGCCGCGGCAGATGCTGCCCGACCTGCTCGCGGCCGTCGTCGGCAGCGCGCTGCTCGGCGGGATGATGGCGCGCTGGACCGACGCCGCGCTGCCGTTCGTCGATGCGTCGCTGACCGCGTTCAGCCTCGTCGCGCAATACTGGACCGCGCGACGCTACATCGCGTCGTGGGGGCTGTGGATCGTCGTGAACGTCGTGTACGTCGGGATGTTCGTGTTCAAGGAACTGTATCTGACGGCCGGGCTCTATGCGCTGTTCATCGCGCTCGCCGTCGTCGGCTGGCGCGACTGGAGCAGGACGGCCGACGCGCTGCGCGCGAGTGCGAATCCGGCAAGCTGATTCACGGGCCGATTCAACTACGGAGCTACGTCGTTCATGTCATTTCCCCTCGAGCCGGACGGGCCGCTATCGCCGGACGTCGCACCGCCGCAGTTCGGTGTCGACGGCGAGCAGGCCGAACGCGACTGGCCGCTGATGACGCCCGACGAGGTGGCGGCGCTGCTCGCGCGCATCGACGGTGCCGGCGAACCGGCGCGGCTGACGTGGCACAGTCCGCGTCAGTTCGCGGCGGCCACGCTGGTGCGGATGACGGACGGGCGCGCACTGTTCGTCAAGCGTCATCACGTGAGCCTGCGCGACGTCGCGGGGCTCGAGGAGGAGCATCGTTTCATCGCGCATCTGCGCGCGCGCGGGATGCCGGTGGTGGACGTGCTGGCCGATCGCAACGGCGCGACGGCTTTTGCGTGCGGCGACTGGACGTACGAGGTACATGTGGTCGCACCCGGCGTCGACGCGTATCGCGGCGTGATGTCGTGGCAGCCGTTCACGCATCCTTCGCACGCTTACGCGGCCGGCCGCGCGCTCGCCGAGCTGCATCGCGCGTCGGCCGGTTACGACGCGCCGGCGCGACCCGTGCGCACGCTGCTGTCGAGTTTCCGCGTGCTGTCGTCCGATGATCTGGCTGGCGCGCTCGAACGTTGGGTGGACGCGCAGCCGCTGCTGGTGCGCGCGCTCGGCACGCGCGACTGGCGCGGCGATGTCGCGGATGCGATCGGCCCGTATCATGCGCGCCTCGTGTCGCTGCTGCCCGCGCTGCCGCCGCTGTGGACGCACGGCGACTGGCATGCGTCGAACCTGTTGTGGACCGGCGCCGGCCCCGGCGCGCAGGTGCGCACCGTGCTCGACTTCGGCCTGTCCGACCGCACCTGCGCGGTGATGGACGTCGCGCTTGCGATCGAGCGCAACACGATCGACTGGATGGCGCCGCCCGACGCGCGGCGCATCGAATACGCGCACATCGATGCGCTGCTCGACGGCTACGAATCGCTCGAACCGCTGAGCGACGACGCGTATGCGGCGCTGGTCGCGATGCTGCCGATCGTGCATACGGAGTTCGCGCTGTCGGAGGTCGCGTATTTCGGGTGCATCATCGACGCGCCGGCGATCGTCGATGTCGCGTACGACGGTTATCTGATCGGGCACGCGCGCTGGTTTGGTGAGCGAGACGGGCGGCAATTGCTCGAGTGGCTGGTGCAGCTCCGGCGTGCGAAGCGGGGGAGCGTGTAACGCGCGAGCCGGACCTCTTCGGGCACGCGTGCCGACTGCCGGAACCTCATCTTTCTGCCGTGCGGCGGTCACCCCGCACCTTCACTGAACCTGCCTGATCTCCGGTGCGGGACGCTGCCCGCGATCGCCGGGCAGCGCACGCGCCTGACCGGCATCAACGGGTCGCGAGGCTGTCGTGATGGTCGGGCTGCGGCGTCTTCTCGCCGGCATGCATCGAAATCACGTGAAGTTCCTTGTTGCGCGAGATCATCTCGGTGGTCGGCGGGTACTGCGTCTTGCTCGTCGGCACCACACCGTCGTGTTGCGCCTGCTTCAGTTCGTTGATGACTTCCGTGCGGGTCTTGCCTTGTGCTTGCGTTTGCGCGAATGCGGCTTGCGTGGTGATGCCGAGCGACAGCGTGGCGGTGACGAACAGTGCCGTGAGTTTTGTCGTTTGCATGGAGCTCTCCTTGACGAGGCCGCCGGGTGGCGATCCATGCATTCAGTATGCGAAAGCAGCCGGGCGTGACCGTGATCGGAAGATGAAAAGTGCGTCAGATTGCGCGATGGCCCGCGTGACGCAATCGTCATGTCCGGGTCATGCATGCGGCGGGATCAAAGCGGAAGATGCAGTCAATCAGCGTTGGACATGTCGGGCGCGTTGCCGCCGATATGCGATCCGGCCGCTGGCATGCGCATCGTTCGCCGCGAGAGTCTCGACAGCGGACGAGCCCGTCACGACTCTTCCATTCGTTCGCCAAATGAATCGCCTGTTTGTCCGCTCGTCGCGCCTCGTCATGCTGGTTATCTCGCTGCTCGTCCCGCTTTTCGCAGGCTGCGCGTCCGTGCGCCCAGACACCAGACCGGTCGCATTGACCAGCGCGCCAAAAGCAAAGCCCGCCGCTGGCCAGTTGATGCCAGGCGAGCAGGTCGACTACGCGGGACATCGCTGCGGCAATCGGAACCTGTACGTGAAGATGCATCCGTGCCTGTTTCCGCAGCGCAACGTCGCGCGCTGAATACCGCGGCCGCGTGAAAGACCGTGCAAAAAAGTTCTTCGTGGATTTCCGGAGACGTCGCTTGCCGACCCTTCGCGGTCAGCCAGGCATTTATGCGCGGATGGCTCAAACATGTGCCATACCCGCCATTAGGCAATATTTGCACCGCCCTTTCCCGCTCTTCCCACCAACGCTACCGCCGATTTGGTGTTACCCCGCGCGATGTATCGCAACACTTCAGCCAGTCAAGTGCTTGATCGGAGTTCCGATAATCAGCAACCCGAAGAGCGCCTCTAGTTGTCGCTCCAACTGATCCGGTTTGGCTTGCGCCAATGCGGCCATCTCGACGACCTGTCGCATGACTTGGAAGCCGGCAATGACGGCTAGAAACATCGCGGCCCGCTGCGAGGTTTCTTCGCCGGGCAGCAGCTCAGATAACGGTCGGGCAAAGTGCGTTTCAAACTTCCTGCGCAGAATGGCTGTGGCCTGCTCATTGTTGGCCGATCGCAGCATGATGAGAAACCCGTCCATCGACGTGATGTCCGGTGCCGTCTTCGCCACAAGCGCGGCAGCAACATCGCGGCATAGCGTCGATACGTCAGACGCGTTCGTCATCACTTCCCGCGTGAGGATGCCCGGAGCCGAAAGAACCAGGTCGACTACCTCCTCGAACAGCTGTTCCTTGGACCCGAAATAACGATTCACGAGCATCGCGGTGACTCCCGCGTTCTCAGCGATCTCGCGTACACCGACATCGTAGCCCGATTGCGTAAATGCCTGTCGCGCGGATGCGAGGATCGCCTCGCGGGTAGCCGCGCCTTTTTTGCCCAGCGTCTTCATTAATTAAACACCTGTAGATTTTTTGAGCATGGAAGTATACGATTGTATAAATTTAATGTGATCAGGGAAACACTCATGGATCTGAATCTGAGGGGAAAGCGCGTGCTGGTGACGGGATCGACGGCCGGACTAGGTGAGGCGATTGCCAAGTTGCTGGCTGCGGAGGGTGCAACAGTGGTTGTGCATGGCCGCAGCAGTGATCGTGCAGAGGCGGTCGCGGCAGCGATCACAGTGGCAGGCGGCCATGCCGAAGTCGCGCTGGGCGATCTGGCAACCGATGCAGGCGCCAATGCCGTGGTTGCCAAGGCGACCGAAGGTGGAACCATCGACATACTGGTCAATAACGCTGGCTATTATCACCATTTGAACTGGCGCACTGCCTTACCCGACAAGTGGATGGAGACCTATGAGGTCAACGTCCTGTCCGCCGTGCGCATGATCCAGCGGCTGGTGCCAGCCATGCGCGAGCGCGGGTGGGGCCGCGTGATTCAGATCGGCGGCGGACTCGCCGGTCAGCCGGTCTCGATGCAGCCTGACTACAACGCCTCGCTTGCCGCCAGGCACAACCTAGCTGTTTCGCTGGCGCGCGACCTCAAGGACTCCGGCGTGACCTCGAATGTTGTGGCACCCGGCGTGATTCTCGTGCCGGCCGTCAGGGAGCTGCTCGAGAACATCGCTCCGCAGCACGGATGGGGTCGGACGTGGGAGGAGATTGAGCGCGGCTGCGTTCGCGACATGGTGCCCAACGACGTCGGCCGCCTTGGCCGTCCTGAAGAGATCGCGGCGGCGGTTGCTTATCTCGCAAGCCCATATGCCGACTACGTGAGCGGCGCAACGATCCGCGTCGATGGTGGCACGATCCGCTCTGCGTTCTGATCGGACATGCAAAGAGGGCGATCATGGCTGGCAATCCGAGAACTCCTGCGAGGCGAAGGAGCGCTAACGGTCGGAATCCATCGTTTAAATGTCCGAGGCAGCAACCAGGTGTATGACGGCAATTGGCCGAACGCCGACGTTCCTCCCCAGCGTTCCCCCCGTAATCCGCGATGAACCAAAAAAAAGCCCGGCACTTCACGTGTCCGGGCCTAACGCGTGTTCGTGCCGTGCGGCAGCGAATCGCTTGCGTGGGTGTAACGGGCATTGCCCGTCACGTTGTCGATCGTATCGAAGCGACCCATCGCGAAGCTGATCGGAACATGAAATTTTTGTCATGCAGCGGCGAATGCGTCGCGGTGCGACTCGCGTGATTCGTCTTCGATCGGTGACGAAACTGTCGTCGCACAATCGAAAGCGGGCGTGTCGGCACGCCCGCTTCGGATCACACCTGCGCGAGCGCCTGGTCGAGGTCGGCGAGCAGGTCGTCGATATGCTCGATGCCGATCGACAGGCGCACGGTTTCCTCCTTCACACCAGCCTTCGCGAGTTCGGCGGGCGATAGCTGGCGGTGCGTCGTCGAGGCCGGATGCGTGGCGAGCGACTTGGTGTCGCCGATGTTGACGAGCCGCGTGAACAGCTTCAACGCGTCCTGGAACTTCGCGCCGCCGTCACGGCCGCCCTTCACGCCGAAGGTCAGGATGCCGGGCGCGCGGCCCGACAGGTAGCGTGCGACGAGCGGATGGTCGGGGTGATCGGGCAGTCCCGCGTAGTTCACCCATTCGACGTTTTCATGGCGCGCGAGATGCTGCGCGATCTTCAGCGCGTTGTCACTGATGCGCTCGACGCGCAGCGCGAGCGTCTCGATGCCCTGCAGGATCTGGAACGCGTTGAACGGCGAAATCGCTGCGCCCATGTTGCGCAGCGGCACGACGCGCGCGCGGCCGATATAGGCAGCCGGCCCGAACGCTTCCGTATAGACGACGCCGTGATAGCTGACGTCGGGCTCGTTGAGCCGCTTGAAGCGGTCCGCGTGCTGCGTCCACGGGAACTTGCCCGAATCGACGATCGCGCCGCCAAGGCTCGTCCCGTGGCCGCCGAGATACTTCGTCAGCGAGTGCACGACGATGTCCGCGCCGTGTTCGAACGGGCGCAGCAGGTACGGCGACGGCACAGTGTTGTCGACGATCAGCGGGATCCCGTGGCGATGCGCGATGTCGGCGAGCGCGGCGATGTCGGTCACGTTGCCGAGCGGGTTGCCGACCGATTCCGCGAAGATCGCCTTCGTGCGCGCGTCGATCAGCGGCTCGAACGATGCGGGGTCGCGCGGATCGGCGAAGCGCGTCGTGATCCCGTATTGCGGCAGCGTATGCGCGAACAGGTTGTAGGTGCCGCCGTACAGCGAACTGGCGGACACGATATTGTCGCCGGCTTCCGCGATCGTCTGGATCGCGTACGTGACGGCCGCCTGGCCCGACGCCAGCGCGAGTGCGCCGATGCCGCCCTCGAGCGCGGCGATCCGCTGCTCGAGCACGTCCGTCGTCGGGTTCATGATGCGCGTGTAGATGTTGCCCTGGACCTTCAGGTCGAACAGGTCGGCGCCGTGCTGCGTGTCGTCGAATGCGTACGCAACGGTCTGATAGATCGGCACCGCGACCGCGCGCGTGGTCGGGTCGGGGCGATAACCGCCGTGCACGGCGATGGTTTCGAGGCGCCAGTTCGATGCGGCCTGATCGGTCATGGGTGCTCCGTCTGTTGTTGTGGTGGTCGAGCGATTATAGGAGGACGTGCGCGGCTACCCTTAGAACGATTGGTTTGTTGCTTATGGTGGCGCGGCGCATAAAATGCCTTTTCCGCAAACAAGGGGTGCGCAATGAATCAGGATCATTGGAACCAGGTGGATGCGTATTTCTCCGCGACGCTCGTGCCGTCCGACGACGTGCTCGACACGGCGCTGGCGGCGAGCGACGCGGCCGGGCTGCCCGCGATCAACGTCGCGCCGAACCAGGGCAAGCTGCTGCAACTGCTCGCGACGATCCGCGGTGCGCGCCGGATTCTCGAGATCGGCACGCTCGGCGGCTACAGCACGATCTGGCTCGCGCGCGCGTTGCCGCCAGGCGGCACGCTCGTGACGCTCGAACTGGACCCCGAGCATGCGAAAGTCGCGACGCGGAACATCGCGCGTGCCGGGTTCGCGGAAGTCGTGACGGTGGTGGTCGGCAGCGCGAAGGACAGCCTCGCGCGGCTCGTCGATGCGGGTGAAGCGCCGTTCGATTTCATCTTCATCGATGCCGACAAGGACAGCAACCCGGTCTATCTCGACGCGGCGCTGAAGCTGTCGCGGCCCGGCACGGTGATCGTCGTCGACAACGTCGTGCGTGGCGGCCGCGTGGCGGATCCGGACAATCGCGAGCCCGACGTGGTCGGCGTGCGCGACGGGTTCGCGCGTCTCGTGGCCGACCCGAACCTCACGACGACGGCCGTGCAGACGGTCGGGCAGAAGGGTTGGGACGGGTTCTCGATCTCGATCGTCGGCGGGTGATGTGGTGCTGCGTGACGTCGCAAGGGCATGCAACCTGCTAGCCCTTGTCCGGATCCGTATCGCTGCACTGGTCGGGATCGTCGCGCAGCAGGATCCGGCGGATCGTGCCGTGATCGTAGAACGGCACTTCCGGGCAGAACTTCCGGCCCGCCCGCGTTGGCGCCGGCTTCCATTTGACAGCTTCCGTGCGGACGAGCGTCGGTGCGTGACCGGCAGGAGCCGCCTTCCAGACATCGATATACGTGCGCGCGGGGAACGGCGAGTCGTCGGTTTCGCAGTCCTTTGGAGCGGGCAGAGTAGAGCGCAGGACGCCGGAAGCAGTTTGCTCGATGCGTTGCGGGAATGAGATGAAGCCGTCTCCGTAGTCGGGCACCATATAGCAATAGCGACGCGTGTTCCCATCAAGCACAGGCAGCAGATAACTGGTGGCCGAGTCGATTTCCTTCACATCGTTGCCCTGCCAGCGGTAAGTCGTCACGCCGTGCTCGGCGGCACTCGCGCGCCAACTCGCCCAAATGATCCGGTGTACGGGATCGAACGACGGTGAGGTGATCGCCTGCAGTGTAGGCGGTGCATCGACAAAGCGCCGCGTCTTCGGATTGAAAATCCACATCTGGTACGGAATGTTCGGACCGGCGCCCATCGACTGCGCGAGCATCAGGTCGGGCCAGCCGTCGAAGTTCACGTCGACGAATTCAGGCGTGAATATGCCGCAGGTGCCTTGTGAATCGGTCTCGAGCGTTTGCACGAGGCGAGCATGGTCATAGAGCCGAATCGCGGTGACGTGCGGGGTGTCGTCGCATGAGCCGTCGCCCGGCAGCGCATTGGCGACGAGGCGGACGTCATAGGGGAATCGCTTGCCATCGTGCTTTCTGGCGAGCGACACGGGCAGCGTGCGTTTGCCGTCCGGCGAGGTCCACGTGCCCGATGCCGTCTCGACGAAGCGGTCCATCTTCCACGTACCCGTGACGCGATCGGGGTTTGATACGGCGCCGATGTCGCGCTCCGACAGCGATGCCCCCTGCGTGCCGAACGATCCCTTCAGCGACAGGCGATAGCGTGTGTCCGCCGCACACGGCGCATAGCAGTACGTGCCTGACAGCGTGTCGGCCACACGCGACAGTGCAACCTCGATATGCCGGTTGCCGAGCGTGCCGGCCCACGCATCGGACCACACCGGGAATTCGACCGTGGGCTCGGCGCGCGCAGCCGTCAATGCGGTCGCCGCGCTTGCGGGCGCGCACGCCAACAGGATGGAGACGGACGCGAGCAAAATCGCGTCGACGCGTCGACGCACCCACGCGCGGGAGGAAGGTTGCATGGCTCGGAGCCTCGGGATTGTTGTTGATTGCCGACCTGGATGCCCGGGAGCGTTGGCGTCAGGGGCGTGTATTCGTCGAACCCGCCGTGCGATACAGCCGCGGCCACTGATCCTGGAACAACCCGTTGCAGGCGCCGTGCATCGCGACGTCGTTCAGCACGAAGCGTCGGCCGTCGAACACCCACGACGCGCTCGATCCGCAATCGCCGGCACTGCGCACGCGGTCGAGGCTCGACAGCATCGCACGCGCGGGATCGTAGCTTGCTGCGGTCAGCTGATTCGTGAATGATGCCGGATCGAGCCCCGCGCTCGCGTGCTCGCCGAAATCCAGCGGCGTCGGCGCATACGGCGCGCTGCGATGCACGCGATACCAGAGGTCCGTATGGTTGTACGCGCTGCTCGTCTGGCACGGGATCGACACGATCGCGTCGGTGGTCGAGATCGCGATGGCCGACGCCGTCTTGCGGCGATCGAGCGCCGACATTTCGTCGCCGGCATCGGCCACGCAACGCTTCACGTTGCCGCTGAATTTTTCGAACACCGCGTCGACCAGGGGACGTTGTTCGGCGGGCGTGAGGTCGGCTACACGCGGTGCAGGGACGGGCGCGGGCGGCAACGCCGGCGCGGCGGGCACCGACGACGCGGGCCGCGTACCCTTGCGCAGCAGTGCGGTGACCGTGCCGATGCGGCCCTGCGTGTCGTCGATCAGCAGCAGCGCGGCATTGAGCCCCGACAGCGAGACGCGCGGTGTGCGCGCGGCGGCCGGGTCGCCGAAACTGACCATCTGTGCGTTGTGCGACATGGTCAGCCACGCGTCGACGGTCGTCGGGTCGCTGGTGCGGATGCGGAACGGATAGACGTCGCCATCTTCGTTGCCCGTCCTGGCGACTGCGTGCCACTCGGCCGGCACCGCGTCGAACGGCTGACCGTCCGCCCGCGCGGTGCGCAGGTCGAGCGGCGCCGATGCGAAGATTTCCAGCGATGCTCGCGCGTCGGCGCCGGCATCGCGTGTGAGTCGCACGATCATGCTGGTGCGCGTGTCGTCGATGTCGTCGTTGCCGCCTTCGGCGACACAGCGGTTCGCGTTGTCGCAAACAACTGACCAGTTCTTGAAGTCGCGCGCCACCGAATGTTGCGCGGGATCGCGCGCGGTGGCAGAGAGCGACGCGGTGAGCAGGGTGATGGCGACAGCAAGCGGGAGATGACGAAACATAACGGTTCGTATCGGCGGTGACGGGGCGAACGGCGGATGTCCGGTTGCACGCGCATCGCGGGTGCGCGATGCGGATCGGGCGCGGCCGGACGGCATCAAGTATACCGCCGCTACGATGGCGATTCATGTGACGGTTGTCGAATACCGGCATATGAAAACGGCGCGACGCCCACCGGCATCGCGCCATTCCCTTTTTCATCGATCGTCGACCACGTCACGCAGGAACGCATCGAGCATCGCCACGTCGCCCCACGGCCGCTTGTACTCGCGATCGTGTTCGGCATCGGCGAGCATCGTTTCGACGAGCGCATGGATCGCCGGCCGGCGCGGCCCGTATTCGCTTTCGTTCGCGCTCATCTTCAGCGCGAGCAACGCGTCGAGTTCCGCGCGCACCGCCGGCTCGTGCACGGTGCCGGCGACGAGATCCGCGAAGCGCATCGGCGGCATCCCGAGCCCCATGTCGATCCAGCGCACCGCGAGCAGCGGCCGCAGCACGTACAGGTACTTCTTGTAGCGCACCGTGTCGCCTTGCAGGTAGCCGCGAAAGTTCTTCTTCGCCATCGCGAGGTAGTGGTGACGCCCACGCACCGGCGAGAAGAACGCCGACGCCAGCGACCTGAGCCGCGGCGCCCAGCGCGCATCTTCGCGATACACGACGGGCGAGTCGAGCCATTCGAGCAGCGTCGGGTTCGAGCGGCGCAGCAGCTGCAGCGCCTTGCGCAGTTCCCAGCCGCTGACGTCGAGCTCGTCGTCGAGCGGCCGCTCGATCACGTCGCGTTGCGGTTCGACGCTCAGGTACCAGTCGCGTCGATGCGCATACACGAAGCGCACGTCGTAATCGCTGTCCGGCGACGCGAAGCCCCAGCCGCGGCTGCCCGATTCGCACGCGAACAGCACGCTCACATCGTGGCGGCGTTCGACTTCCGCAAGTTCCACCATCACGCGCGCCCGTACGGCCGGATCGACCGGGTGCGCGCTTCGCACGGGTGTCAAATTTTCCGTTTTCATTGTTGTCGTTTCCTTTTCGTTGTGCGCGGCCGCCGGCCCTCGGCCGCGCACCGCGCTATCCTTTCACGCACACCACCTGCCGCAGCGTATGCACCACTTCGACGAGGCTGCGCTGTGCGGCCATCACCGCGTCGATGTCCTTGTAGGCCATCGGGATTTCGTCGATGACGCCAGCGTCCTTCCGGCATTCGACGCCGCGCGTCGCGTTCACCTGGTCGTCGACCGTGAAGCGGCGCTTTGCTTCCGTACGGCTCATCGTCCGGCCCGCGCCGTGGCTGCACGAGCAGAAGCTTTCCGGGTTGCCGAGCCCGCGCACGATGAAGCTCTTCGCACCCATCGAGCCCGGAATGATCCCGAGCTGCCCCTTCTGCGCCGACACCGCGCCCTTGCGCGTCACGAGCACGTCCTCGCCGAAGTGGCGTTCGCGCTGCACGTAGTTGTGGTGGCAGTTCACCGCGTGCTCGTCGACCGAGAACGGCTTCGCGATCACGCTGCGCGCCGCGCAGATCACCGCCTCCATCATGGCCTGCCGGTTGCGCCGCGCGTAGTCCTGCGCCCAGCCGACCGCTTCGACGTAATCGTCGAAGTGCCGGCTGCCCTCGGTGAAATACGCGAGGTTGCGATCCGGCAGGTTCGCGATGTGCTGCCGCATGTCGGCCTGCGCGAGTTCGATGAACAGGCTGCCGATCGCATTGCCGACGCCACGCGAGCCGCTGTGCAGCATGAACCACACGTGGTCCGCTTCGTCGATGCACACCTCGATGAAGTGGTTGCCCGTGCCGAGCGTGCCCAGATGCGCGTAGTGGTTCGTCCTTTCCAGCTTCGGATACTTATCGACGATCCGCTTGAAACCCGGCAGCAGCGACTTCCACGATTCGGTCACGGCGGCCGGCGTGCGCTCACCCCATGCGCCCGGATCGCGACGGCCCGGCGCGCGGCCGTGCGGCACCGCGCGTTCGATCGCGCTGCGCAGCGCGCCGAGCGAGTCCGGCAGGTCAGCGGCGGTGAGCGTCGTGCGTGCGGCCATCATCCCGCAGCCGATGTCGACGCCGACCGCTGCCGGAATGATCGCGCCCTTCGTCGGGATCACGCTGCCGATCGTCGAGCCCTTGCCGAGGTGGACGTCCGGCATCACCGCGACGTGCCTGAAGATGAACGGCATCTGCGCGGTGTTGCGCAGCTGCGCGCGTGCTTCGTCCTCGACAGCGACACCTTGCGTCCACATCTTCACCGGCTTGCCGTTCGCCAGTTCCATTACCTGAAAATCGTCGTTACTCATTTGCATCACCATTCATTCGTTCATTCGTCCGGCGCGGCACGCATGCGCCGCGCCGGTTCATCCATCACGCACCCTTGATGCTGACGAGTCCGTTCAGCACCTGGTCGAGGCCGCCGAACACCGAGATGCGGTCGATCCGTTCCGCGACGCGCTCGAGCGTTTCCAGCTCCTTGAGCCGCAGCGCGGTCGGGTTCTCTTCCATCACCTTCGCGGTGTTCAGCAGCGAACGCGTCGCCGCCGTTTCCTCGCGGCGGCGAATCACGTTCGCCTGCGCGGCCTTTTCGGCTTCGACCACCTGCGCGAGGATCGTCTTCATGTCGCCCGGCAGCACGATATCCTTCACGCCGACGCTGCGCACGTCCACGCCCGATTGCGCGAGCCGTGTGCGCACTTGCGCGATCACGACGTCGTCGATCGCCTGCTTGTCCTCCAGCAGCTCGTCGAGCGAGCGCGTGCCGACGGCCGCACGCAGCGCGAACTGCAGCTCGCGATACAGGTGCTCGACCGGCTTTTGCAGCTGGCCGAACGCATGCAGCACGTCCGCATAGCACCACGTCGCCGACAGGTTCAGCCGCAGCGCGACCTTGTCGCGTGTCAGGATTTCCTGTCCGCCGACTTCGAGCGCCTGCAAACGCAGGTCGACGAGTTCGACCGCGACGTCGCGGTTGAAGCGCCAGTACGCTGCAACGCCCGGTTCGAGCAGCCGCTCGATCTTGCCGTCGATCTTCAGCACACCGACGTGATACGCCGGCACCTGCGCCAGCAGCACGCCCGTCAGGCCCGCCACGCCGCGCGCACGCAGCGCCGGTTGCGCGATGCGCTTCACGAGCGCGGCCGGCAGCATGCTGTCCTGCGCGAGATCGACGCGCTCCAGCCGGTGCGCGATCGGGCCGCGCCAGTACAGCCGACGCGTGCCGGGCGGCAAGATTTCGACGAGCACGTCGTCTTCGTAACGCAGGCCAGCTTCGTCGTCGCCCAGATCCATTGCGACGAAGTAGTGCGCGAGCACGTCCGGTGCGTCGTGACGCAGGTAGTCGGCCAGCGCGGCATCGGCGAGCGGCGCGTCGAGACGCGCGGTCTGCACCGACAGACGCTTGAACGGATCGAAGGCCTTGAACACACCCGGTTCGAGCACCTTCACGAAATCGCCCTCATTCATCAGCAGCGCGCGTTCGTTCTTTTTCACCACATGACGCTTCCACATATTCTTGTCCTTTTCTTCAATGGCCGCCGAGCGACACGCATCGCACGGATCGGGGTGCGACGCGATCGGGCGGGCGGCGCGGAGGTCCGGCGCGGTCGCACGGCGACGCATCCTGCATCGCGTCGTCGTGCGCATTCGCGCGGGCCGTCCGGCCGCCCGGCCGATCGCGCGGAACCGCAACCGGTCCGACGCGCGGCGGGCCTGTCGGCCCGCATCGGCGGGTACTGCTTTTTTCAAGAGACTGTCTTTGCGGACAGTGTTCGAGCGGGATTCGAACCCGCTACACACCGGCTTGCGCCGGCTGCTCTACCCGAATGAGCTACCGAACGGAGGGCGCCCCGGGATTCGAACCCGGGCGAAGTTCCAATACGCGCCCGTTTGCCTTCGTCTGCCCATGGCGGCATGCGCGACCGCGACGAACGAGGTTCGGCGGCAGCGCACCAGCAGGGCTTTGTGAACCCTGGCTCGTGGGCCAGCGGGACATCCGGCACCTTCTATTTAGCGAGGAGCGTGCCAGCGGGTGGGATGGGTGACGAAAAATTCCATCAAGCCTTTGAAATAAAAGAATAATTTGTGATTTTTCGTCGGCGCCTACGGAATCCGCCGGCGTCCACCTTCTCACCCAATTCCGATACAATCGGATCGCTTCTTATCCCATGAGATAAACATGCGCAAGACCGTCGCCATCGGCTTTCTCGGCACCGTGCTCGATCAGGGCGGCCGCGCGCCGCGCCGTTACCGCAAGTGGCGGCCGACCGTGTCGCTCTGCATGCAGCCGGACTTCGCGATCGACCGGCTCGAGCTGCTGCATCCGCCGGGCCACACGCGCCTCGCCAATCAGGTGCGCGACGATCTCGCGCATCTGTCGCCGGATACCGAGGTGCGGCTCACGCCGGTCACGATCCGCGATCCGTGGGATTTCGAGGAGGTCTACGCGACGCTGCACGACTTCGCGCGCGCCTATCCGTTCGATCTGGACCGCGAGGACTACCTGGTCCACATCACGACGGGCACGCACGTCGCGCAGATCTGCTGGTTCCTGCTCGCGGAAGCGCGCTACCTGCCCGCGCGCCTCGTACAGACGGGGCCGCCGAAGCAGACCGACGAAGGGTCGAGCGGCCCCGGCACGGTGTCGGTGATCGATCTCGACCTGTCGCGCTACAACCGGATCGCGCAGCGCTTCACGCGCGAGCGCGACGAAACCGTGTCGTTCCTGAAGGCCGGCATCGCGACACGCAACGCGCGTTTCAACGCGCTGATCGAGCAACTGGAGCGCGTGGCCGTGCGCTCACGCGCGCCGATGCTGCTCGTCGGGCCGACGGGCGCCGGCAAGTCGTTTCTCGCGAAGCGCGTGTACGAACTGAAGCGCGGCCGCCATCGGCTCGCGGGGCCGTTCATCGAGATCAATTGCGCGACGCTGCGCGGTGATGCGGCGATGTCGACGCTGTTCGGTCACGTGAAGGGAGCGTTCACGGGCGCGCAGTCCGCGCGTGCGGGCTTGCTGCGCGCGGCGGACGGCGGCCTGCTGTTTCTCGACGAGATCGGCGAACTCGGGCTCGACGAGCAAGCGATGCTGCTGAAGGCGATCGAGGAGAAGCGCTTCCTGCCGGTCGGCGCGGACGTCGAGGCGACCAGCGATTTCGAGCTGATCGCGGGCACGCATCGCGACCTGCGGCAGATGGTGGCGGCCGGCACGTTCCGCGAGGATCTGTATGCGCGGATCAATCTGTGGACGTATGAATTGCCGGGGCTGGCGGAACGTCGCGAGGACATCGAGCCGAACCTCGAGTTCGAACTCGATCGATTCGGCCGCGAGCAGGGCGAGCAGGTACGGTTCAACGTGGAAGCGAAGCGACGTTATCTCGCGTTTGCGGCGTCGCCGCGCGCGGCATGGGCCGGCAACTTCCGCGAGCTGTCCGCATCGATCACGCGGATGGCGACGCTCGCCGATGCTGGGCGGATTACCGAGGCGATTGCCGAACAGGAGGTCGAGCGGCTGACGCGCACGTGGTCGTCACCGGGCGGCGCGGGCGCGTCGGATAGGTACGTCGACGCCGTGTTCGGCATGCGTGCGGCGGAACTCGACCTGTTCGACCGCGCGCAGCTCGAACGCGTGCTCGACGTATGCCGCGTGTCGGCGAGCCTGTCGGAGGCCGGGCGCACGCTGTTCGCGGTGTCGCGGCAGAACAAGAAGCAGCCGAACGATGCGGACCGGCTGCGCAAGTATCTCGCGCGGTTCGGGCTGGATTGGGACGGCGTGCGGCAGGTGCTGGACGCGAGGTAGTCGAACCGCCGCGATATTCACCGCTCAAACGCCGCAGATCGCGATGATCTCCGCACTGACTGCTTCATCGAACGGCCCGCCGTGCCAGTCGCCGCACCACGCAGCCGACGAGAAACCGGCGGCCGCGACCCGCGCCTGCAGTTCGCTTTGCGCGATGAAGCGCAGCCGGCTCGCGCTTTTCACCTGCGTATCGTCACGGTGAAAGCGGTAGACCGTGTCGAACGACACGATCGGCCCGTCGACCGCGGTCACCGCGTGGTGCAGCTCGACGATGCCGAATTCCGGCGAATCGATACGGGATACGGATGCCTGCGGTGTCCACGCACGCCACGGCTCGACACGCGGGTTGCGGGTTTCGAACAGGAAGCGGCCACCATCGGCCAGCACGCGCCGCACGCCGCGCAGCGTCGCGTCGATGTCCGCGTCGGTCAGCAGGCACTGGAACGCGTGCCCGGTCATCACGACGGCGTCGAATGGCGCGCCGCGCGGCAGGCCATCGAGGCCGCACGCGAACCAGCGCACGGCGTCGGCGCCCGGCTGGCGTCGCGCATGGTCGATCATCGCGGGTGCGGGATCGATCGCGACGACGTCGTGTCCGGCCGACGCAAGCCGCCGCGCGAACGTGCCGGTGCCGCAGCCGAGATCGAGGATCCGTTGCCGCGCGGCGCCGATGCGCGATGCGTAGAACGCGAAGTCGCGATCACCGGCATTGAACCGGTCGTAGACCGCGACGAGGCGCGGGTCGGTATAGAGGCGTTCGCCGGCAGGCGCGGCGCCGGACGTCATGCGAAACGCGCGGGTCAGCGCTGCTGCACCGCGACGCGCAGCCCGAGCGCGATGAAGATCGAGCCGATGATCTTTCCTTGCCAGCGCGTGAGCCATGCGAGCCGCTTCACGACACGGCCGAGCGGGCGGATCGAGCACGCGATCAGCGTCGTGTAGAGCGAGCTCAGCGCGACGAAGATCAGCCCGAGCACCGCGAACTGCACGAACGTCGAACCGCGTTCCGGATGCACGAACTGCGGCATGAACGCGAGGAAGAACAGCGCGGTTTTCGGGTTCAGCACTTCGGCGGGAATCGCCTGCAGATACGCCTTCAGCGGCGTGACGGCCGCCACCTTCGGCAGCGACGGATCGGAAGACGGCCGGTCGAGCAGCGCACGCACGCCGAGGTAGATCAGGTACGCGGCGCCGACCAGCTTCACGACGTTGAACGCGAGCGCCGACGTCATCAGCAGCGCCGACAGCCCGACGGCCGCGAACAGCGTATGCACGAAATCGCCGCTCGCGACGCCGAGACCGGTCAGGATGCCGGTCTTGCGGCCGCCCTGTACGGTGCGACTCAGCACGAGCAGCACGGCGGGGCCGGGGATCAGGAACAGGCCCAGAACGACGGCCGTGAAGGTGGTCAGCGTGGTCAGGTCGAACATGGCGGCTCCAGCAAGGTGGGCGCAGCGGCGGGGGAGGATCGACGCATTGTATTCGGTTCGGCGCGCGGCTGCCCGCCCCCCCCCATCACCCACCCAACTCCCCCGCCAGATAGTCCACGAACGCGCGTATCCGCGCGGACATCTGATGCCGTCGTGCATACACCGCATAGATATCCGCGGCCGGCGTCTCGTAGTCCGGTAGCACGACGACGAGGCGCCCGTCGGCCAGGTAGTCGCGGATATCCCATTCCGCGCGCATCAGGATCCCGTGTCCATCGAGCGCCCACTTCACCGCGATCTCGCCGTCGTTCGTCGTCAGGTTGCCGTTGATCCGCACGGCCTCCGTGTTGCGCGACGCGCCGCGTCCGCCCGTCAGCCGCCAGATCCCGTAGCCTTCATCGCCTTGCCGGATGCCGATGCAGTTGTGTCGCGTCAGCTCGTGCGGCGTGCCCGGTGTCCCGTGCCGAGCGAGATACGCGGGCGCCGCGCACAGCAGCCGGCGGTTCGGCGCGAGCCGCCGCGCGACGACACGCGTGTCGGGCGGCTCGCCGAAGCGGATGCACACGTCGAACGCATCGTCCGTCAGCGGTGGCGGCATCACCGACAGCTGTAGCTGCACCGACACTTCCGGATAGCGCGCGACGAAGCGCGAGATCGCCGGGCCGACGTGGCTGCGCCCGAAGCCGAGCGTCGCATTTACGCGCAGCAGCCCCTTCGGCCGCTGTTTAGCGCTGCCGAGCAATTCACCCAGTTCGTCCATCTGATCGAGGATCCGGCGTGCGTAGTCGAGATACACGTCGCCCTCGGGCGTGAGCATCATGCGCCGTGTCGTGCGGTTGACGAGCGTCACGCCGGCGCGGCGCTCCATCTGTGTGAGCCGCTTGCTGACGGCCGCCGCGGTCAGCCCGAGTTCGCGCGCGGCCGCGCTCAGGCTGCCCGACGCGGCCAGCGTCGAGAAGAAGCCGAGATCGGCCGGCTGGACGGTATCCGCCATGACGGGATTCATGAATCAAAGTTAAAGATGCTTTGAGTCTAGCACCGGTTCCCGTACTGCCGGTTCGGTAAAGTGCATTCACGCTTACGATCAATCGAGGATGTCAGCATGAAGACCTACCGTATCGCGACCATTCCCGGCGACGGCATCGGCAAGGAAGTGGTGCCGGCCGGCAAGCAGCTGCTGGAAGCGCTGGCCCGCGGCAGCGACCGCTTTGCGTTCGAGTTCGAGGATTTCGACTGGGGCGCTGATTACTACCGCCAGCACGGCGCGATGATGCCGGCCGACGGCCTCGACGCGCTGCGCGGCAAGGACGCGATCCTGTTCGGTTCGGCCGGCGACCCCGACGTGCCCGACCACGTGACGCTGTGGGGCCTGCGCCTGAAGATTTGCCAGGGCTTCGACCAGTACGCGAATGTGCGCCCGACGCGCATCCTGCCCGGCATCAACGCGCCGCTGAAGCGCTGCGGGCCGGACGACCTGAACTGGGTGATCGTGCGCGAGAACTCGGAGGGCGAATACGCGGGCGTCGGCGGTCGCGTGCACCAGGGGCATCCGATCGAGGCCGCGACCGACGTGTCGATCCTCACGCGCGCCGGCGTCGAACGCATCATGCGCTTCGCGTTCCGGCTCGCGCAGTCGCGTCCGCGCAAGCTGCTGACCGTCATCACGAAGAGCAACGCGCAGCGTCACGCGATGGTGATGTGGGACGAGATCGCGAAGCAGGTCGCGCAGGAATTTCCCGACGTCACGTGGGACAAGGAGCTCGTCGACGCCGCGACCGCGCGCATGGTGAACCGCCCGGCGTCGCTCGACACGATCGTCGCGACGAACCTGCACGCGGACATCCTCAGCGATCTCGCCGCCGCGCTCGCCGGCAGCCTTGGCATCGCGCCGACCGGCAACATCGATCCCGAGCGCCGCTATCCGTCGATGTTCGAGCCGATCCACGGCTCCGCGTTCGACATCATGGGCAAGGGCCTCGCGAATCCGGTCGGCACGTTCTGGTCAGTCGTGATGCTGCTCGAGCATCTCGGCGAGACCGACGCCGCCGCGCGCGTAATGCAGGCGATCGAGGCCGTCACCGCCGACCCGTCGCTGCATACGCGCGACCTCGGCGGCAGCGCGAGCACCGCGCAGGTGACGGCGGCCGTCTGCGAGCGCGTCGCGACCGCGGCGGTTACCGCCTGACGGTAAAGAGGACGGTAACGGCCGCGCGCGTGCGCAGCCGTTCGTCGTCGATTCACCGCCCTGACTTTTCTGCCCGCGACTCGCGCATTCGACGCGAGCCGGGCGCCGGTGCGCACGCGTCGTCGTGACACCGGCCGGCACCCACCGGGCACGCGCGCACTGCGCACGGCTCGACCTCGAAGGAGGAGACACATGCAAGCGGATCTTGAAACCCGTGTCGCGCGCAAACTGATGTGGCGCATCATTCCGTTCGTGATGCTGCTTTACTTCGTCAGCTTTCTGGATCGCGTCAATGTCGGCTTCGCGGCGATGACGATGAACAAGGCGATCGGCCTGTCGCCGACCGCGTTCGGATTCGGCGGCGGCCTGTTCTTCATCGGCTACTTTCTGTTCGAAGTGCCAAGCAATCTGATTCTCCACCGCGTCGGCGCACGCATCTGGATCGCGCGCGTGATGATCACGTGGGGCATCGTGTCCGCGGTATCCGCATTCGCGGCCGGGCCGACGAGCTTCTATGTGCTGCGCTTCCTGCTCGGCATGGCGGAAGCCGGTTTCTTCCCCGGCATCATCCTGTACCTGAGCCTGTGGTTTCCCGCGAAGCAGCGCGCGGTGGCTGCCGCGTGGTTCATGGCGGCCGCGCCGATCTCCACCGCGATCGGCTCGCCGCTGTCGGGCGCGATCATGCAGATGCCGCCGATGTTCGGCCTCGCCGACTGGCAGATGCTGTACATCATCGAAGCGCTGCCGGCGGTGTTGCTCGGCTTCGTCGTGTTGAAGTGCCTGACCGATTCGCCGTCGAAGGCCGCGTGGCTGCGGCCGGACGAGCGCGACTGGCTGATCGCGAAGCTGAAGACGGAAGCCGACGCGCGCCACACGCATGCCGGGCATACGGCCGGCGCATGGCAGGCGCTGCGCGACCCGCGCGTGCTGGCGCTCGCGCTGATCTACTTCGGCACGTCGGCAGGGCTGTACACGCTCGGCCTGTGGGCGCCGCTGATGGTCAAGCAGTTCGGCTTCACCGCGCTGCAGACGGGCTTGCTGACGGGTATCCCGAGCATCGCCGCGGTCGTCGCGATGATCGTCTGGGCGCGGCATTCGGATCGCACCGGCGAGCGCACGTGGCACGTCGTGATTCCGTGCGTGCTGGCCTGCATCGGCTTCGTGTTCGCGGGGCAGGCGAGCACCGCGCTCCTGACCGTGCTCGCGCTGGTCGTCGTCAACATCGGGATCAGCGCCGCGAAGGCGCCGCTGTGGGCGATGCCGAGCGCGTTCCTGTCAGGCGCCGGCGCGGCCGCGGGGATCGCGATGATCAACTCGATCGGCAACCTCGGCGGCTTCGTCGGGCCATTCGCGATCGGCTGGCTCAAGCACGTGACGGGCGGGTATGCGGCCGGGCTGTACGTGGTGGCGGGCACGCTCGCGGTGTCGGCGGTCGTTACGTTGATGCTGAGTCGGAAAGAGGCGCGTGGGCGGGTCGTGTCGGGCGTGCAGCATCATCATTGAAGGCGCGCCGCGTCGGCGCATTCGTGCAGCGTTTCGCGCACGGCGGCGCCGGCGTGACGCGTCAGCTGAGTCGATCTTTGCCGCAGCGTTGGCGGGTGCCTGGTGCCGCGACGCTGCGCGCAATCTCCAGCGCACACGCATCGGCCGACGCTGTCGACGTATCGACGAAGCAATCGCTGAACGCGCGCGCCGCATACCCTTCCCGATACATCTCGGCGATCCGTTGCCGCTCCCAGTCCGTCAGCGCGCGCGTGCCGCGATTCGACGATGCGATCGCTTCGGGCGGTGCGAGCGTGACGACGAACAGCCGCGCATCACGCGCATCGCAGGCCGCGCGCAGCCGTTCGAATTCCGCTTCGCCGATCGGATAGGCGATTACCAGATGACGTTCGCTCGCGTGCGTGATCTGCGTGACCAGACGCTCCAGCGCGATCGCCCACTGCACGTCGAACGGGGCGTCGTCGGGCGCGTCGTGATCGTCGCCGTCGATGAAGCGCGCATCGGGCAGCGCGCGCGAGAGTGCGCTGCCAATCGTCGTCTTGCCGCTGTTGATCGGGCCGTTCAGGTGAATGACGGTGAGAGGGCGCATGAGAAAACACAGAGTCGGACGACTCGCAGCTTGCCATGACTGGCGCGGCGGCGCAGCGCCGCCGTGCAGCGTCATTGATCCGTTGATACGTCTTGCACGATCGTCAAGCGAGGACATCGGAACGCTTTCGGCGATTTCCTTCGCACATGCGTGAGCCGACGCTCGTGACGTTTGGTGGTGGACTGTTCTTACCCATCTCGCCTCTCGGCTGTCGACTTTACCTGCGCGTTAAATAGGGCAATAAAAACTCGCGCTTGTATTGTCAGACGAAATTCGTTATCAACTAGAAAGGTTGTGGAGCCAACCGGAAGCATTGGCGGTGTCTGCGGACATTGATGATGTACGCGGTTGCATGCATAACCCGCATGGATCAGAACATATCTGACCTGCCAATTTCAAAACTGCCTTGATGCTGACGCTAGAAGGGAGCGTCGTGTACAAGGTCACACGATATCGGGGTTGTTAGATGAAAAGAAGGGATTTTCTTGGCGTCTCCGCTGCTGCATTGGAAAGCACTCCTATTCGAAGCTTGGCGCAAGGGCACGGCCCCGCAGACCCGGATAAGTTCGACTTTGATGCTTCGAGATCCCGCCCGTCGGTTCAAGAGGCTTTGACAACTCTCGTACGAAAAATCGGAGACTTCGTCGATCACAAGGATTTCGTGATTTATTTCACGGGCTCGCAACCGCTGGAAGTCAACGGCACGCGCGCCAGTATCAAGGCAATGAATCCGGACGGAACTCCGGCAGCAATTCATCGCCCCTCGTTTGGTGGGCTGTCGCCCAGGCCTCCGCGCTAATTTTTCTGATATTTGAGGAGGTATGAGGAAGGTCAAATTGATCTTCCTTGTACTGCAAAAAGGGAAGATTATGAAAAATAAGTGGGTCGGAAGGCTGATGAAATATTTTTTCGTTTCTATTTCCGTTTCTTTGGCATTGATGTTAATTCTATTTGTGGTGGTGGTTTACGTCAGAAATTGGGATGGCGGAGATGGGGCATGTTCCGACATGAGTAGATCGGAAATAACCGGATACATGGAAAAATATGCGAAGCAAAAAGGCGCGTCGGATGTTGTATTTGATGAAAATTTCGAATATATGAAGGATCTTCATCAATGGAAGGTTCCTTATAGATCCGATGGACGTCGATATGTTGCGAAAATGACGTGCTTGGGCGTTATTCTCGATAACGTCGGCCCATATGATTAGCAATTATGGATTTGATCTCGCCGTCAAACGATAGATCGTATCGATGGAACCCCCGTTGACCGTGGCGGATTTACCGTCGGCCGTGAAACGACACCGGCGAGCGGAGTGGAACAGGGGCGGTTGTGGCGATATCAAGTTGCTCGACATTGTCAACCAACCGGGCTTGAGAAAGCAGATGGGTGTAGCGAGGGTGATGCAACCGGGCGGCGACTTACGCCACCGCCCGGCTCAAGGTAAATCGCGTTACTTCCCGTCGTCGCCCTTGATCTGCGGCAACGCCGACGATTCACCCGGCGTCAGCAGCCCGACTTGCGAATACACGCGCAGCTTGTCGCGCGTATCGGTGATGTCGAGGTTGCGCATCGTCAGCTGACCGATCCGGTCGCGCGGCGAGAACGTCGATGCCACCTTCTCCATCGACAGGCGTTCCGGCTGGTACGTGAGATTCGGCGACTTCGTGCTCAGGATCGAGTAGTCGTTGCCGCGGCGCAGTTCGATCTTCACTTCGCCGGTGATCGCGCGTGCAACCCAGCGCTGCGCTGTTTCGCGCAGCATGATCGCCTGCGGGTCGAACCAGCGGCCCTGATACAGCAGACGGCCGAGACGGCGGCCGTTCTCGCGGTACTGCTCGATCGTGTCTTCGTTGTGGATGCCGGTGACGAGGCGCTCGTACGCGATGTACAGCAGCGCGAGGCCCGGGGCTTCGTAGATGCCGCGGCTCTTCGCCTCGATGATGCGGTTCTCGATCTGGTCGCTCATGCCGAGGCCGTGGCGGCCGCCGATGCGGTTCGCTTCGAGCAGCAGTTCGACCGGGTCCTTGAATTCGACGCCGTTCAGCGCGACCGGCTGGCCCGCTTCGAAGCGCACCGTCACTTCCTCTGCGGCGATCTTCACATCGTCACGCCAGAACGCGACGCCCATGATCGGATTCACGATCTTGATGCCGCTTTCGAGGCTTTCGAGATCCTTCGCTTCGTGCGTCGCGCCGAGCAGGTTGGAGTCGGTCGAATACGCTTTCTCGGCCGACATCTTGTACGCGAAGCCGGCCTGGTTCATGAATTCGGACATTTCGGCGCGGCCGCCGAGTTCGTCGATGAACGTCTGGTCGAGCCACGGCTTGTAGATCTTCAGATCCGGGTTCACGAGCAGGCCGTAGCGGTAGAAGCGCTCGATGTCGTTGCCCTTGTACGTGCTGCCGTCACCCCAGATGTTGACGCCGTCTTCCTTCATCGCGGCGACGAGCATCGTACCCGTCACGGCGCGGCCGATCGGCGTCGTGTTGAAGTACGTGACGCCGGCCGTCGTGATGTGGAACGCGCCGCTTTGCAGCGCCGCGATGCCTTCGGCGACGAGCTGCGCGCGGCAGTCGATCAGGCGGGCGCCGGCTGCGCCGTATTCGATTGCGCGCTTCGGGATCGCGTCGTAATCGTCTTCGTCGGGCTGGCCGAGGTTCGCCGTGTATGCGTACGGGACGGCGCCCTTCAGTTTCATCCAGTGCAGCGCGGCGCTGGTGTCCAGGCCGCCGGAGAAGGCGATACCGACCTTCTGGCCGGTCGGGAGGCTTTCGAGAATCGTGCTCATAGGAATTACCGTGGATTGAAGCCGGTGGGATCGTATTTCGCGGAATATGCGAGTATCGGCTGTCCGGGAAGTTGGGGCAAGACCTGATTTTCGCGCCAATGCGTCGGCGGCCCTGTCGCGGCGGGCTTGGCGGCCGGTTAACCGCCCGGAGAATCCGCCGCGAAGCGGCGCCGAAAGGCGGTCGAAACCGGTGGGCACGCGCCGTCACGTAAGCGCTGTTTCCAGGGCCGGATCGGCCTGAAAGTGCGGCCGATGTCGTCAAGAGGCGGTCTCGCCCGGATGAAAGAAATATGAAAGATTTCCGGCGTCCACCGTAATCCGTTGACTTCAGACCTTCACGCCTTCAGATATTCCACGCCTGCGCGGTATCGAGCAGTTTCTCGCGCAACTGATCCACTTCGGCGGCCAGCTTGGCCGTGATCGACACGTAGCCCGACAATTCCGGCGGCGGCGCGTCGTGCGGCGCATCGGCCGGCCGGCGGCGCGGAGCGAGCCGGCTCGGCGTGCCGAACTTCAGCGCGCGGCTCGCGCCGACGAGCGTGTCGCGGATGCGCCGGTTCACGGCCTTCATCGCGGTTCGCATGTATTCGCGGGCGGCGAGGTCGTCGCGGGCCGGCACGGCGCTCGACAGGATCTCCAGGTAGCCGATGCACAGGCGCAGGCTGCGCTGGATCGCCTCGAGGTGCGTGACCGAGATCTCGCACTCCTTCGACACCGACGGCATCAGCGAACGCAGCTGCACGAGCAGCGCGCTCAGCGCGGCCATTTCCTTCAGGTGCGCGTCGTCGCTCACGGGGCGGTCGCCGGCGAGCCGTGCGTGCACGGCCGCGCACGCGCGCAGCGCGTCGGCGAGCTTGTAGCGCCACGAGTAGGTCGCATAGAGCGGCAGCGCGAAGGAGAATGCCAGCGCGATCGCGATGCCGACCAGCACGTTCACCGCGCGCCACAGGCCGTCGACGATCTCGTTGTCGCCGTGTCCGGCGACGATCACCATCGTGATCGCCGACAGCAGCGCGATGTAGCCGGCCTTGCCGATCGCGTGATACGCGCAGAGCCCGCACGCGATCGACATCAGCAGGTAGATCGCGAACGGCATGTGCAGGACCGAATACAGCACGATCAGCCCCAGCCCCGCGAGTGCGCCGATCGACGTGCCGAGCGCGCGCTCGGCCGCCTTCTTGCGGATGTTGCCGTGATGCTGCAGCCCGCCGACGACGATCAGCACGGTGATCGTCGACCATTCGCCGTGCGGCACGCGCAGGCCGGTGGACAGGCCGATCGACACGAGGATCGCGAGCGCGACGCGCGCCGCATGGATCAGCTTCGCGTGCCGGTAGCGGCGGTACGGGTCCAGCAGAGGACGGAGCGCGTGGCGCAGGAGGGGTGGCAATTGGACAGGGAGCTGGGCAGTCATGACGGAGCGGGGGTGGCCGGCGGGGTGGCCGCCGGGGTGGCCACAATACGCGCGGGCGGCCTGCGCGGGCCGGCGCCGCGCCGCACGCGCAGCTGACGCAACGCTAGCCGAACGCGCGCGGGCTGTCCACGGCGAGGCGGCGGAGCGTCGGGGGAATGGGCGACCGCCGCGTCACGCGTCGGCCGTGCTCGCCTCGGCGTCGGACACGCGATTGCGGCCGCCGGACTTCGCACGGTACAGCGCTTCGTCTGCCTGCCGCAGCAGCGCCGCGGCATTCACGCGCCCGCCGGTGGCGGTCGCGGTGCCGATGCTCGTCGTCACGTGCCCGTACGGGCTGCGGCCGTGCGCGATGTCGAGCCCGGCGATCGCGCGGCGGATCGTCTCGGCGACGGTCGCCGCGCCCCGCGCATCGGTGTCGGGCAGCGTGACGACGAATTCCTCGCCGCCGTAGCGCGCGACGTGGTCGCTGTCGCGACGCAGGCAGCGCGACGCGGATTGCGCGACGCGGCGCAGCACGTCGTCGCCGGCGAGGTGGCCGTAGTAGTCGTTGAACGCCTTGAAATGATCGACGTCGACGAACAGCACCGACAGCGGGCGGCCGCTGCGCGACGCGCGCTGCGCTTCCTTCGCGAGCACCGCGTCGAAGGTGCCGCGGTTGTCGAGGCCGGTCAGCGAATCGGTGTGCGCGAGCCGGTACAGCTTCGACTCGGCGATCTGCCGGCGCTTGAGTTCGCGCGACAGCGCGAGCGAGCCCCACGCGATGAACGCGGTGAACAGGCCCATCAGCACGGCGGTCCAGATCGCGCGATGGCGCCACGATGCGTAGATGTCGATCTCGGCGGGCGCGACGTCGACGAGCAGCGGCAGATTCGCGAGGTGCTTGTAAACATAGATGCGGCGCACGCCGTCGATCGCGCCGACACCCGTGAGCGCGCCTTCGCTGCGGCGCTGCGACTCGATGAAGAGCGGGGAGTCGTGCAGATCGAGGCCGACCACGCGCGCGTCGTACGGCAGGCGGGACACGAGCGCGCCGTTGTCCTCGATGACCGCGGCGCTGCCGTGCTTGCCGACGGCGACCCCGTCGAGCAGCGCGCGGAAGTAGTCGATGTTCAGCGTGCCGACGACGATCCCGCCGAACGTGCCGTCGGCCCGGACGATCCGGCGGCTGAGCGCGATCGTCAGTGCGCCGCCGCGCAGCCGGGACGCATAGGGCCGGCTGATGTAGAGGCCCGGCGCAAGCCGGTCGCGATGCACGGCGAAATAGTCGCGATCGGCGAAATTGCCTTGCCGCGGCGGCGACCTGGCCGAGTCGATCACGATATTGCCGTGCGGGTCCATCACGAAAATGGCGCCGAGATACGCGCCGGTCGCGGCGCGGTCGAACAGCAGCCGGTGACGCTGGCGCGGCGGCAATGCCATTAGTTCCGGATCGGATAGACCGTCGACCACGTTTTGCAGTGATAGATCATAAAGTTCGATATTGCGGGAAATATCGCGCTCGATCAGCAGCATCAGATTGCGCGCATTTTCGACCGCATGGCCGTACGCGTCGTTGCGTGCCTCGATTAAAAGCGACGTCGAGAATCCCCAGCTGAGCAGCAACAGCACGATGCCCGCGACGAGTACGCCGCGGGGCGACAGAATGCGGGCCACGGCCGACACGGTATGGCGGCGCAGCGTAGCGGGCAGCGGGTATGAATTCATCCTCGGGGGCGGCAGGCGGCGGATATTGGTGTGTCGTGGGGTCCGCGCGCTGAATATTTCGAATTAGCCCGTATTATGTCGCGAAATCTTGAAGCTGGCCGCGCGCTGCAAAACATGCTGCGCAAATTACCGGGTTTCCGGCGGTTACGCATCATTACTGCATGCCTTGCGGACGATTTTGATTTGAATCAATCGCCAATCCGTAACATTTCGTCTGATTATTACCGTGTATGTCGATTGATTTGTCGCTTTAATGCGGGATCGGCATAGGAAGCGAAGCCGATTACGCATGGCTTGGGTTGGAATGACCGATAACCGGTCGGCGAATAGGCGTTTCGCCGCCTGCGCGGCCGTGAGTGGCGCGTTGCCGCCCGTGCCGCACCCAACCCGTTGATTCCGTGGGCGTTCGGACGCGAGCGATCCCGATGACGAATCAGGTAGAATCCGCGCTTCGCCGCAGGCGCCCGGCGCGCAACGCGTATCGGGGCCGCATCGAATGCATCGCAGGCGGCGCACCCGATCCCGCTTGCGCCGGTTCCGGATGCCGGCCCGCTCAACGTTCGTCTCGTTTATGTCCGCACTTCCGAATTCCGACCCATCCGGTTCGCCCGCGAACCCACCCAAGCTTCATCGCGCGCTGAAGGCGCGCCATCTGACGATGATCGCCATCGGCGGCTCGATCGGCACGGGCCTGTTCGTCGCGTCCGGCGCGTCGATTTCGCAGGCCGGCCCCGGCGGCGCGATGGTCGCGTACATGCTGATCGGCCTGATGGTCTACTTCCTGATGACGAGCCTCGGCGAAATGGCCGCGTTCATGCCGGTGTCGGGCTCGTTCGCGACCTATGGCGCGAAATACGTCGACGAAGGCTTCGGCTTCGCGCTCGGCTGGAACTACTGGTACAACTGGGCCGTGACGATCGCGGTCGAACTCGTCGCCGCGCAGCTCGTGATGCACTACTGGTTCCCGGACGTGCCGGGTGTCTGGTGGAGCGCCGCGTTCCTCGCCGTGATGTTCCTGCTCAACGCGCTGACCGTTCGCGGCTTCGGCGAAGCCGAATACTGGTTCGCGCTGATCAAGGTCGTCACGGTGGTCGCGTTCATCGGCGTCGGCCTGCTGATGATCTTCGGCATTCTGAAGGGCGCGCCGGGCAACGGCTGGGGCAACCTGACGATCGGCGACGCGCCGTTCGCGGGCGGCCTGCCGGCGCTGATGGGCGTCGCGATGATCGCGGGCTTCTCGTTCCAGGGCACCGAGCTGATCGGCGTCGCGGCCGGCGAATCGGAGAACCCCCGCACGACGATCCCGCGCGCGGTGCGCCAGGTGTTCTGGCGGATCCTGCTGTTCTACGTGCTCGCGATCTTCGTGATCGGCGTGCTGATTCCGTACACCGACCCGAGCCTGCTGAAGAGCGACGTGACCGACATCGGCGTGAGCCCGTTCACGCTCGTATTCCGCCACGCGGGCCTCGCGTTCGCGGCCGGCGTGATGAACGCGGTGATCCTGACGGCCGTGCTGTCGGCCGGCAATTCGGGCATGTACGCGTCGACGCGGATGCTCTACAACCTCGCGACGGAAGGCCGTGCGCCGAATCTGTTCGCGAAGCTGTCACCGGGCGGCGTGCCGCGCAATGCGCTGTACGCGACGACGGCCGTCGGCGCGCTGTGTTTCTTCACGTCGCTGTACGGCGACAAGACGGTGTACCTGTGGTTGCTGAACACGTCGGGCATGACCGGTTTCATCGCGTGGCTCGGCATCGCGATCAGCCACTACCGGTTCCGCAAGGGCTACGTGAAGCAGGGCTACGCGGTCGATCAGCTGCCGTACCAGTCGAAGTGGTTCCCGTTCGGCCCGCTGTTCGCGTTCGTGCTGTGTCTCGTGATCGCGCTGGGACAGGACTATCAGGCGTTCCTCGCGAACCGGATCGACTGGGCGGGCGTGGCCGCGACCTACGTCGGCATCCCGCTGTTCCTCGTCGTCTGGCTCGGCTACCGGTTCCTGAACAAGAGCCGCTTCGTGCGCTACGAAGATATGGAAATCGCGCCGTGGGTGGCCGCGAACCGCGGCGCACAGACGCAGCGCGTGGCGAACCGCGAAACCGCGGGCTGATGCCGGTGCGGCAGGGCCGCGCGAGATGCGATGAAACGGGAAGCCGCGTGCTTCCCGTTTTTTTTGTCGGCTTTCCCCTGCACGCGGTCAAAGCCGGTTATATTTCCCGACCCTACCGGGCCACGGCCCGGCCGGCGCGACGAGCGCGGCGCGGATCGGGCATCCGGCGCGCGCCTGTTGCGGCGGCCGGCGGCGCCCGGCGTTTCAATCGCTCCGCCGCGGCCGGCACGGCCCGCGGAGCGGCAACCCAGAGGAATTCATGAGCGCATCACCCGCCGAGCGGAAGGCCGGACCCGTTTCCATCGTGCGAATCGAAGCCGCGATCAATGCGTGGCGCGAAGTGTATCCGCCGGCGCCGGACGGCGAGGACGGCTACGCGCTCGACGCCGGCAGCAACTGCCTGGCCGAGCTGTACGGCGCGATGATCTGCTATCGGCTGCCGGACGTGCCGCTCGATTCGCTGAGCGACGCGCAGCGCGATGCGCTGTACGCCACCGAGGCGTGACGCGCGGCCGGGACGATGCCGCGACGCGGCGTCGATGAACGAACGGGAAGCCTGGCGGCTTCCCGTTTTGCTTTGCGCGGTGCGCGACGCGCATGCAGGCGCGACGTTGCTCGCGCCGGGATCGGCGCGCCGTGAGGTATCGTCATGGCATCGGGATCAGGCGAGCACGGGGCGACCGGCGTGGCGACCAGCGCGGGCGACCGGCGCGGCACGCGTCCGCGCGGGGCCGAATGAACGTCCGTGGCCTGTCCGGGAGGGTTCGAACATGGAGTTGAGACACCTCCGCTACTTCGTCGCCGTTGCCGAGGAGCGGAATTTCACGCGTGCGGCCGAGCGCCTGCACATCGCGCAGCCGCCGCTCAGCCGGCAGATCCAGCAGCTCGAGGAGGCGCTCGGCGTGCCGCTGTTCGAGCGCAACGCGCGGCCGCTGAAGCTGACCGACGCGGGACGGTTCTTCTATTCGCACGCGGTGCAGCTGCTCGCGCAGACGACCGAGCTCGAATCGATGACGAAGCGGGTCGGCAAGATCGAGCGCAGCATGTCGGTCGGTTTCGTCGGCTCGACGCTGTACGGGATGCTGCCGAAGATCATCCGGCGCTTTCGCAGCGAGTATCCGGCCGTCGAGCTGAGCCTGCACGAGATGTCGACGATGGACCAGATCAAGGCGCTGAAGGAAGGGCGCATCGACGTCGGGTTCGGACGCATCCGTCACGAGGATCCGAGCGTGCGGCGCGTCGTGCTGCGCGAGGAACGGATGATCGTCGCGCTGCCGGTCGGTCACGTGCTCGACGGCGCGAAGCCCGTGCTGTCGCTGCACGATCTCGTGAACGACACGCTGATCATCTTTCCGAAGGCGCCGCGGCCGAGCTATGCGGACCAGGTGCTCGCGGCATTCCACGATCGCGCGCTGCAGCCGCGGCGCATCTACGAGACGCGCGAGCTGCAGATCGCGCTCGGGCTCGTCGCGATGGGCGAGGGCGTGTCGGTCGTGCCGCACAGCGTGTACGGGCTGAAGCGCGACGACATCAGCTACAAGCCGCTCGACGATCCGAACCTCGTGTCGCCGATCATCATGAGCATGCGGATGCTCGACGAATCGGAGGACATCCGCGCGATGCAGGCGCTGATCTACCGGCTCTACGACGAGGCGCAGATGGAGTATCTGCCGCCGCAACCCGAATGAGCGTGCGGGCGGTGGAGGCTTGCTTGACGCCGCGCGCGGCGCCGGGCCACCATCGTCGGCATTCGCTGCGGTACGCCCGCGTGCGGCCCGCCTTCATGCAGACGACGACATACACATGACTGACATCGTGACCGAGGAGACCTGGGTCGAGACGCCGCAAGGGCGTCTCTTCGCGAAGCGCTGGCGCGGTGCGCCGGCGGTGGAAACGGCCGCGCCTGAGGCGGTGGTACCGAGGCCGGCCGCACCTAAGCCGGCCGCACCGATCGTGCTGCTGCACGATTCGCTCGGCTGCGTCGAACTATGGCGCGACTTCCCCGCCCGCCTCGCGCGCGCCACCGGCCGTGACGTGATCGCGTACGACCGGCTCGGCTTCGGCCGATCCGATCGTCATCCGGGGCAGCTCGCCGCGACGTTCGTGCGCGACGAGGCCGGTCACGGATTCCATGCGCTGCTCGAATGGTTCGGCATCGATACGTTCGTCGCGTTCGGGCACAGCGTCGGCGGCGGGATGGCGGTCGGGTGCGCGGCCGCGTATCCGGCGCGTTGCCGCGCGCTGGTGACGGTCGCCGCGCAGGCATTCGTCGAGGATCGTACGCGCGACGGCATTCGCGACGCGGCGCAGCAGTTCGACGCGCCCGGCCAGCTCGACCGGCTCGCGCGCTATCACGGCGAGAAGGCCGAATGGGTGCTGCGTGCGTGGGTCGACATGTGGCTGTCGCCGGCGTTTCGCAGCTGGAGTCTCGACGACGAACTGCCGCGCGTACGCTGCGCGACGCTCGCGATTCACGGCGAGCAGGACGAATACGGCTCCGACGTGCATCCGAAGCGGATCGCCGCGCGCGTCGCGGGGCCGTCGACGTTCCTGCTGCTCGACGGATGCGGGCACATCCCGCATCGCGAGCGGCCCGACGACGTACTCGCGGCGGTGGCGACGTTGCTGCGCGACGCGCCCGCCTGAACCTGCCAACCAGATGCGACCGGCGGGGCGAACCTGCCGGCGCTCAGAACGCCAGCTGGATCGCGAGATCGATCGCGAGCAGCGCGATCGAGCAGCCAATGCCGAGGACCACGTTCGGCAGGCGGTGCTCGAAATCGCGATGGTCGCGGCGCATCGCGGCGCCGAGCAGGAAGATCGCCTCGACGACGATCTGCAGCCCGACGAACAGCAGCATCAGCAGATACTCGTAACCCATCTGCTTGAACGCGGCGAATTGCATCCCGTGATCGCGGATCCACTGGCCGACGCGCAGCAGTTCGTAGACGAACAGCAAGGCGGGAAACAGGTAGCTGATGAAATACGTCGGCGCGGTGGCGTGCCGTAGCTCGAGGTGGAAGTGCTGATGTGTCGTAGCCATCACGAAGCCCTCCTTGCAATGCATGATTGCGGATGCGACGGCGGCGCGGCGACGTGCGGACTAGGGGATTGCCCGATGTATCGGGCGCGGCCGTACGACACCAGCATACTGCCGCGCGGGAAATTTGGCATCCCGTCTGATCATTCGTTGTAAAAACCCCTGCGCGGCGCGCGGCGCAATCGGCGCGGCATCCGACTGCCGATGCCGCTCACGGCTTCGCTTGCGCGCCTTCGACGAACAGTTTCGCGACTGACTGGAATTCCCGTTTCAGCGACAACCCCGGCACCGTCAGCCAGCGGAGCATCGCCGCGAGATACAGGTGGTGGAACCACGTGGCGAGCTGGTCGGCCGCCAGCGCCGGGTTCAGCTCGCCGGCCTGCTGGCCGGCCGCGATCAGCTGCTGCCACACGAGCGCGATGTCGCTGCCGTGCTCCGTCGCACCTTCCGCTGGGACCGCCCCGATGCTCAGGAATCGATGCCGCAGGTATGCGAGCAGATACACCGGGTGCTGTTCGCACCACGCGGCCGACGCATCGAGCACGCAGGCGATTCGCGACGCGAAGCTTTTCCGTCTTGCGAGGTCGCGCCCGAGATGTGCAAGGTCGCGCGCGAGTTCGCCTTCGAGCCAGTGCGCGAGCACGGCTTCCTTCGTCGGGAAGTGGTTGTAGAGCGTTCGTTTCGCGACGTCGGCCTGCGCGGCGATCTGCTCCATCGTGACGGCGTCGTAGCCGTGCGCATCAAACAGGCGCGCGCCGGTTGAGGCAAGGTGCGCGAGCATCTGGATGCGCTTGCGCGCGCGGCGGCCCTGATCCTCGGTCGTCATCGGCATGGCTCGGGGTTGACGGAAAGTGTACGAATTGCATTAGTATACGACGTGCACTTTTTTGAATCCACTCGTTCTCGCCGTGCGCGAGGAGTCACGCATGAAGCTCGTCATTGCCACCTACGGCACCGAAGGTGACACGCGCCCGCTCGCGGTGCTGGGTTGCGCGCTGACGGCGGCCGGTCATGAAGTCCGGTTGCTGGCCGACGCCGCGACGCTTGGTTCGGCCGCCGCGCTCGGCGTGCCGTGCGCGCCGTTGTCCGGCGATATCCGCGCGGCGCTCGCGCCGGAGGGCGCGTTGTCCGATGCGGTGCGCGGGCGCGGCGGCTTCAACGACACGTCGAAGGCGCTCGCGGCGATCGCGAATGCGAACACGGAAGCGTGGATGCGCGAAGTCGCGCACGCGTCGGCCGGTTGCGATGCGATCCTCGTGTCGGGGCTGGCGTCGTTCGTCGGGCTGTCGGTCGCCGAGTATCGCGGCGTGCCGGCAATCGGCGCGGGAATGATCCCGATCACGCCGACCGCGGCGTTCGCGTCGCCGTTCCTGCCGCCCGGCAAGGTGCCGCGCTGGCTGAATCGCGCCAGCCACCGGTTCGTGAACGCGCTGCTGTGGCAGGCGTTCAGGAAGGCGACCAATGCGGCGCGCGCCAGCGTGTGCGGATTGCCGCCGCGCCGGCGCGTGTGGACCGATCATCCGATGCTGTACGGCGTGTCGCCCGTGCTGCTCGCCGAGCCGGCCGACTGGCCGCCGAATGTGCTGGCATGCGGTCAGTGGCGTATCGACGCGCCGGCGTGGACACCGCCGCCCGCGCTCGCCGCCTTTCTGGAAGCGGGCGATCCGCCCGTGTATATCGGCTTCGGCAGCATGGCCGGGTTCGACCGCGCCGCGATGGTCGACGCGCTGGTGCGGGCGCTCGACGGCCGGCGTGCGCTGTTCCAGCCGGGTTGGAGCGGCATCGACGCGTCGATGCTGCCCGCGCACGTGTGCGTGATCGGCGAGACGCCGCACGACTGGTTGCTTCCGCAAGTATCGATGGCGATCCACCACGGCGGGTCGGGCACCACGCATTCGGCTGCGCGGGCGGGCATTGCGTCGGTCGTCGTGCCGTTCGCGGGCGATCAGTTCTTCTGGGCGAACCGGCTGCAGCGGCTCGGTGTGGCCGATGCGCCGGTTGCCGGGCGCCGCGTGCGCGCCGCCGCGTTCGCACGTGCGATCGCGTTCGCGGCGCGTGCCGATACGCAAGCGCGGGCCGCTGAACTCGGTGCGCGGCTCGGGCGGGAGGACGGGTTGCGTGTGGCGGTCGATGCGATCGAGCGCTGGGCGCGCCGCGGCGCCCAATGAACGCGCGAGCCGCGCGTCAGAAATGCCCGGTGAACCGGTAGCGGCTGCCCGGATGCCATAGATTCGCGACCGACGCGACCATCCCCTGCGACCACGTGCGCCGATGCAGCAGCAGGCAGGGCTCGCGTTCGTCCATCGCCAGGTGGCGGCGCGTCGGCGCATCGGGCATCGCGGCCTCGATCCGGTATTCGACACGCTGTAGCGGCGCGACGCGCGTCAGGTACTGGTTCGGCGTCGTCGTCGTGAAGTCCTGCAACGCGTATTCGGGCGCGCAGGCCGGATTGACCCAGCGTTCCTCGAGCTGCACGGGTGTGTCGTTCTCGAAGTGCAGCACGCGCGAATGAAAGATCGGGTTGCCCGTGTTGAGCCGCAGTTCGTCGGCGAGCTGCGCGTCGGCGACGGCCGCGCCCACCTCCAGCACCTGCGCCCGATACGCATGGCCGCGCGCGGCGACTTCATCCGAGATGCTGCGGATCGCGACCAGCGTCGATTCGTATTTCGGCGACGCGACGTACGTGCCGGAGCCGCGCGTACGCGTGAGCACCTGCTCGGCCGTCAGCTCGCGCAGCGCGCGGTTGACCGTCATCCGCGCGACGTTGAATTCGCGCGCGAGCTCGTTCTCCGACGGCACCTGGTCGCCTTCCGCCCACTCGCCCGCGTGGATACGCGCGAGGATGAAGTCCTTGATTTCCTGATAGATCGGTGTGGTCATGGGGTTGCTGTTCAAGTGACGGCGGCCGCGTGCCGTCGCAGTCCGGCCTTCGTGCGGCGGCCGGGCGGAGTGTACCGGGTTCGATGCGGCACCCGCCCGGCCATCGACGCATGATCCCCATTATTTCGGCACATATCCACACGGGAAATCGCGCAGAGACGTGGCTCGGCGAACGTCGAGCACGGGCGATGCACGCACCGCGAGCGGAAAAGTATAGACAAACGAACGCATGGCCGAGCGGGTCAGAATTGTCTTATTAAAGCGCGGTTTCAGCAAAATGTAATGCGCAGTGGATTGAAATATAAGGAAATCCCGAGCCGATACGACGATTGTTCGGCAACTAGAGATAAACACGGATTGCTGGCGGTATCCCGAAAAAGGCAAAGTTGTATGTACAACTTGGGGGCCGTCTAGATGACGGCTTCCGGGTTGGAAGGGTTCGCGGCGGCGACGCCCGACGGGCCCGTGCCCAGTTCGCCTATGACAGGAACGCCATGAAGAAACTCGTCCTCAGTATTGCCCTCACGTGTAGCGCGGTGGGTGCCGCGCCACGCCGCCGGTCTTTCTGGAATTGCTGACATGATTTTCCAGGGATTTGGCCCGCTGCTGTGGGCCGGCACGGTGGAAACCGTGAAGCTGGCGGTGCTGTCGCTCGCCGCGTCGCTCGTGCTGGGGCTGGTCGGTGCGAGCGCGAAACTGTCGACGAACCGCGCGCTCAAGGCGCTCGGCACGTTCTACACGACACTGATCCGCGCGGTGCCCGATCTCGTGCTGATGCTGCTGCTGTTCTACGGGATCCAGATCCTGCTGAACATGGCGACCGACGCGCTCGGCTGGGATCAGATCGACATCGATCCGTTCGTCGCCGGCGTCATCACGCTCGGCTTCATCTACGGCGCGTACTTCACCGAGACGTTTCGCGGTGCGTTTCTCGCGGTGCCGCGCGGCCAGCTCGAAGCCGGCTTCGCGTACGGGATGGGCGGCTGGCGCGTGTTCCACCGGATCCTGTTTCCGCAGATGATGCGCTTCGCGCTGCCGGGCATCGGCAACAACTGGCAGGTGCTCGTGAAGGCCACCGCGCTGGTGTCGATCATCGGCCTCGCCGATGTCGTGAAGGCGTCGCAGGACGCCGGCAAGAGCACGCTCGATTTCTTCTTCTTCACGCTCGCGGCGGGCGCGATCTACCTCGCGATCACGACGGTGTCGAACGTCGTGCTGTATCACCTCGAGAAGCGTTATTCCGTTGGCGTCCGGAGGCTCGCACTGTGATCGAACTCATCGGCCAGTACTGGCAAAACTATCTCTACACCGACGGCTATCGCTTCAGCGGCCTCGCGATCACGCTGTGGCTGCTGGTCGTGTCGATCGCGTTCGGCTTCGCGCTGGCCGTGCCGCTCGCGATCGCGCGCGCGTCGTCGAACCGCTGGATTTCCGGCCCGGTGTGGCTCTACACGTACGTGTTCCGCGGCACGCCGCTCTACGTGCAGCTGCTGATGTGCTACACCGGCATCTACAGCCTGCAGGTCGTGCACGACCACGTGCTGCTCGACACGTTCTTCCGCAACGCGATGAACTGCACGCTGCTCGCATTCGTGCTGAACGAATGCGCGTATGCGACCGAGATCTTCGCGGGCGCGATCAAGGCCACGTCGGCCGGCGAGATCGAGGCCGGGATGGCGTACGGGATGTCGCGCCTCAAGCTCTATACGCGCATCATCCTGCCGTCCGCGCTGCGCCGCTCGCTGCCCAGCTACAGCAACGAAGTGATCCTGATGCTGCACGCGACGACGCTCGCGTTCACCGCGACCGTGCCCGACATCCTGAAGGTCACGCGCGACGTCAACTCCGCGACGTACATGTCGTTCCAGGCCTACGGCATCGCGGCCGTGCTGTACGCCATCGTCGTGTTCACGCTCATCTGGGCGTTCCGCAAGCTCGAGACGCGCTGGCTCGCGTACCTCTCGCCGCGCGGCCATTAATGCAAGGAAGGACCAAGCATGTACAAGCTCACCGTTGATAACCTCCACAAGAAGTTCGGCGACAACGAGGTGTTGAAGGGCGTGTCGATGAAGGCGAAGGCCGGCGACGTGATCAGCATCATCGGCTCGAGCGGCTCCGGCAAGAGCACGTTCCTGCGCTGCATCAACTTCCTCGAGCAGCCGTGCTCGGGGCAGATCACGATCGGCAGCGAGCCGATCCAGACCGCCCGCGACCGCAACGGCTCGCTGCGCGTGGCCGACCAGAAGCAGCTGCAGCGGATGCGCACGAAGCTCGCGATGGTGTTCCAGCACTTCAACCTGTGGTCGCACATGACGGTGCTCGAGAACGTGATCGAGGCGCCGATGGCCGTGCTCGGAATCGGCAAGGAAGCAGCGGTCGAGCGCGCGCGCCAGTATCTGGAGAAGGTCGGTCTCGCGCCGCGCGTCGAGGGCATGTATCCGTCGCACCTGTCGGGCGGCCAGCAGCAGCGTGTCGCGATCGCGCGTGCGCTCGCGATGGAGCCCGAGGTGATGCTGTTCGACGAGCCGACTTCCGCGCTCGATCCGGAACTCGTCGGCGAAGTGTTGAAGGTGATGCAGAAGCTGGCCGAGGAAGGCCGCACGATGGTCGTCGTCACGCACGAGATGGGTTTCGCGCGCAACGTGTCGAATCATGTGATCTTCCTGCATCAGGGGAAGATCGAGGAAGAGGGCGATCCGCAGGAGATTCTCGTCGATCCGAAAAGCGAGCGGCTCGGGCAGTTCCTGTCGGGGCGGTTGAAGTAAGTAAGCAGCAGCGTTGCGCATCGCCCGTGAAACCGCAATGGCGTCACGGGCGATGCGGAGATTGAAGTACGCTGACAGTTGCGCGAGCCCGTCCGTCGAAGGCGCGCTGCGCGACACGCACGAGCGGTAACCGGCACGGCTTCGCGCCGTCGCAGACTGGAACGCTAAATGCTTGTCAGGCGTGATCCTTTCGATGAAGGAGCACCAAGATGAGCACACCGACCACCACCGCCTTTTCCCACGTGAAGCCGCAGGACACCGCGTATCGGGGCGACGGCCTGCGCGACTTCTTCCTGTATCGCGATCTCGGCATCGCGGCCGCGACGAACGGCAAAGTCGTCGCTCAACTCGTCCGCGCGAATCATGCACCGGCGGCGGGCACCGGCTGGCACCGTCACGAGGCCGAGTTCCATATCGTGATCATGCTGAAGGGCTGGGCGCGCTTCATGTACGGCGAACAGGAAACACTGGTTGCCGCCGGCGACTGCGTGCATCAGGCGCCGGGGATCGTCCACTACCTGTTCGACTACTCGCCGGACATGGAGTATCTGGAGATCGTCGGGCCCGCCGATTTCAAGTCGATCGATGTCGAAGGGCCTTGCGCCGTGCCGCCGCCGACGCCGTGGGGCGAGACGGGCGCGTAGCTGCCCGGTTTCCCGACGCGCGCATTGTGCGCACGCTTGCATCAAACCGCCTTGGGGCGGCTTTTTCGTTGAGCGTTCCACGGAAGCTTCCGTGTGCTCCGATGTCACCTGCGATCTGCTTTCCCCTTCGACACATTCTTTCGAATTCCGAATAGTTGCGAAGCTGAAGATCCGGAAAGAAAAGAAAGACATTCGTCAGCTTCGATGCGGTGGCGGCGCTGCGATGTCAAAGATCGTCAATTGCGCGTGGGCGCGGTGCACGGCATGTCGACGGCCGGCGTTAAGGAGGTACCAGCCGAATCACCGGCTGACCTACCCGGGAGCGTTCCATGAATCGTATCGCGAAGATCCTGACGGCTAGCGCACTGGCTTGCGCCGTTTTCATTCCGGCGCTTGCCGAAGCACATTCGCACCGCGTGTGCCATTTCGATCATCACCATCATCGCGTGTGCCGCTGGGTGCGGTAACCGTGGCTTTCCCCGGTGATGCCCGGGACGCTTTCACCATTCAGGCCAATCAGGAGAGGGCTATGAAAAAGACGATGTTGATCGCCGCGCTGGTCGCCGGCATGGGTATGTCGATCGGTGCGTTCGCGCAGGTTCCGGCCAGCGCGCCGGCCGGCACGACCGGTCTGTGCAAGGACGGTTCGTTCTACTCGGGCGCGTCGAAGAAGGGCGCATGTGCGGGCCACAAGGGGGTGAAGACCTGGTACGGCGCATCGGCTGCCGCCGCGGCCAGCGCACCGGCTGCAGCGCCCGCAATGGCGGCTTCCGCTGCCGCGGCATCCGGCACCGCGCCGGCAAAGAGCGCGGCCGGGACGACCGCGGCTGCGGCGCCGGGCGGCGGCGCGGGCAAGGTGTGGGCCAACGACAGCACGAAGGTCTATCACTGCTCGACCGACAAGTACTACGGCAAGACGAAGCACGGCAGCTACATGTCGGAAGCGGATGCGAAGGCGAAGGGCTTCCATGCATCGCACGGCAAGGCCTGTTCGTAACACAGGCCGGGCGCGCGGGTTCGCTCGCTCGCGCGTCGGCTGAACGCTGCTGGAAATCGCGCCCCGCCCCTACGGCGGGGCGATTCATTTGCAACGCCGGCGAATACCGTGCCGCTCGGCTTCAGCGGGCGTGATGCGATCATGTTTCGGCCGCCGCATCGTGCCTCGTCGCGCGCGCATCGAGCAGTGCACGCAGCGTGACGTAGTGCGTGCCGTTCGCGTTGCCTTCCGAATCCGCCGTGCGATCGTACGGCTCGTTGTCGTGGATCGTCGCGCGCACGATCGGATAGATCTGCGTTTCCCAGCGGGTGCCGTTGAACACCCCGTAGTGGCCCGCGCCCGTCTGCACGTGGTGCGTCTTGAGATATGGCGGCAACCCCGAACACAGCTCCTGCGCGGCCATCGTCTGGCCGACTGCGCAGATATCGTCCTTCTCGCCTTCGATCGTCAGCAGCGCGGTGCGATGAATCGCCGCCGGTTCGACGAGCCTGTCGCCGACCGTCAGCTCGCCGCGCGCGAGCGCGTATTGCTGGAACACCTTCTCGACCGTTTCCAGATAGAACTCCGCGGTGAGATCGGCCGTTGCGAAGTATTCGTCGTAGAAGTGCCGCAGCGTGTCGGCTTTCGCGGGGTCGCCTTTCGCGCGCTCGTAATACAGATCGGCAAACGACGCCGCGTGCCGGTCGGGATTCATCGACATGAAGGCGCCGACCTGCATGAAGCCCGGATACACGCACCGCTGCGCGCCGACGAAGCCGGCCGGCACGACGCTGATCAGGTTCCGCGCGAACCATTCGATCGACTGGCTCGTGGCGAGCGCGTTGACCTTCGTCGGATTCACGCGGCAGTCGATCGGGCCCGCCATCAATGTCAGGCTCGCGGGCTGCGCCGGATCGCCGCCGGCCGCCATCAGCGCGACCGCCGCGAGCGCGGCGACGGTCGGCTGGCAGATCGCGAGCACATGTGCGTCGGGGCCGATCTGGCGAATGAAGTCGATCACGTGCGCGACGTATTCGTCGAAGCCGAACCGTCCGGCCGTCAGCGGGATGTCGCGGGGGTTGTGCCAGTCGGTGATGTACACGTCGTGGTCGGCCAGCATCGTATGCACCGTGCCGCGCAACAGCGTCGCGAAATGCCCGGACATCGGCGCGACGATCAGCACGCGCGGCTGGGGCGCGACCGGCCGCGCCTTGCGGAAATGCAGCAGCGTGCCGAACGGGGTGGCCGCGGCAGCCTCCTCGACAATCGGTACCGTTTCCCCGTCGACGACGATCGACCGGATGCCGAACGGTGGACGCCGATGCGAGAACGCGCAGCATTCGAGCAGTTCGCACAGTGCGTCGAGCGTGCGGCCCGTCGGCGTGGTGGTGGACGGCGGCCACAGCGCGATCGTCGCGCGTGCAGTGGCCGCCCATGCACGCGCCGGGCGCAGGCATTCGGCAGACCATTGATAGAACGGATAGGCAAGCAGGTTCATGACCGTCGCTCGTTGCGCTGCATTGCATCAAACGAGGCAAGCCGTGTGCCAGCGCGCGGCTGGCACGCGCGTTGCACGCAGTTCGTGAGTGCGGCGGCGCAGGTGGCACGCGATGACGGACGGCCGAAGGCGATGCGTTGCCGCGCCGGTCTGGCGTGTGGCCCGTGCCGCGATACGGTGCGACGCTGTGCCGGTTCGGCGAATGCGCCGCACAGGTATGGTGCGGATGACGCCGTGCAGCGTCGGTTTTCGGTGCAGGGGCACGAACGGCATTGGGTAGGGGAGCGACATGGAATCCACCGGAAAGACGACGCTGACCATCAGCAGCCGCAATTACTCGTCGTGGTCGATGCGCGGCTGGCTGCTCGCGAAGCTGAGCGGGCTCGCGTGCGACACGGTCAGCGTGCCGATCGATGCCGCGTCGCGGGCGGAATTGCTGCTGCTGTCGCCGTCGATTCTCGTGCCGTGCCTGACGCACGACGGCAATGCGGTGTGGGATACGCTCGCGATCGCCGAATACCTGAACGAAATCCGGCCGCAAGCGCGGCTGCTGCCTGAAGACCGGCATGCGCGCGCGCATTGCCGGTCGATCTGCGGCGAGATGCATTCCGGTTTCAGCGCGCTGCGATCCGCGTTGCCGATGAACCTGCGTGCGCATTTCCCCGGCTTCCGGATCTGGTCGCGTGCGCAGCACGACATCCAGCGGATCGTGACGATCTGGCGAGAGTGTCTGGCCGCGTACGGCGGCCCCTGGCTGTTCGGCGCGGAGATCGGCATCGCCGACGCGATGTATGCGCCGGTCGTCACGCGCTTCCTGACCTATGACGTGAAGCTGGAGCCGGATATCGCCGAGTACTGCATGCAGGTGCTCGCGCATCCGTTCGTGGCGGAGTGGATCGACGCGGCGAAGGCGGAGCAGGAAGACATCGACGAACTCGACATGGAGTTTTGACGCGCGGGATCGCATTGCGCTTTCAATTGCACTACACGCACACGCACGCATCGAAGTGAACAATCGAAGTGAACATTGCGAAACAGCCGTGCAACCCGCAAACGTTTCACCTTGATTTCGCGCAAAAGCGAGTGCGAACTCCCTAAAGGATGTTGCGCCCGATGACGTAAACGAGTCACGGGGATGACTCGCGATCGCATGCTTCCGACAGGCGACGCGCAGTCCGCAACATTCAGCGCAGCAGGGGGATCGACGTGAACCGTCAGCAATCATGGACGCGCCCGGCCGCGCCCGGCGAGATCATCTACTCGGAGGGCTTCGCCGGCGAGCCCGTCATCTTTCTGATCGCCGACGGCAAGGTCGAGCTGTCGACCCGCTGCGAAGACAAGCGCGTCGTCGTCGCGACACTCGGGCGCGGCGAGTTCTTCGGTGAATCCGCGCTGCTCGCGGCCGAGCCTCGCGCGCATACCGCGAAGGCGCTGTCGTTCTGTCAGCTCACGGTCGTGCCGGCCGCGGTGCTCGACGAAGAGATCGAGCACGTGTCCGCGCTGCTTCGTCATGTCGTGCGCACGATGATCCGGCGCGTGAAGCGCAAGGACGATCAACTCGCGACCTATACGCACGCCGACTTCATGCCGGGCGTGCTGTCGTATGCGCATGTGCTGTCGCTGATGGCGGGCGCCGACACGCGCGGCTCCGACGACGCGTGGTCACGCCGGCCGATGCAGGCGCATGCGGCGGAAACATCGGTGCCGCTCGCGGACGTGATTCGCCGCTGCCGCGCGATCGCCGGCCATTCGCGTCCGCACGTGCTCGCGATGCTGCACCGCATGGAGAAGCTCAATCTCGTCACGATCGAAGCCGCGCAGGCCGACCATGCCGGCAGCGCGGGTGATTACGCGGGCTCGTCGGATGCGCGCCAGGTCGTCACGTTCGATGCCGCGCGCGTGATCGATCGCGCGCAGCAGGTCGCCGATCACGATCTCGACCTGTCGATCAACAGCGAGCTGGAGCTGATCGAGCTGGCCGATCTGGAGGCGCTGATCGGCGTCGACCGGAAGCTGCTGCTCAACAAGCTGTCGCACGGCGAAATCGCCGACGAGGTGTTCGCGTTTCGCAAGTCGAAGGTGCTCGGCTACGTCGAGCAGAAAGGCGTCGCGTATTTCTCGCGCCGCAGCCCGCGCGCCGGCGGCGACGTGCGCGCGCTCGAGGACATCGTGTGGATCGATCAGCGCACGCTGTTCGACGTGATCAGCGCATTCGACACGTACGATCTCGCGAAGCTGATCGCGAGCCTCGATGATCGCGCGGTGGCCGACAAGCTGTTCTCGGTGATGACGGAGGCGCGGCGCAACGAAGTGTCGTGGGTGATGCGTCGCGAGTTGAAGCTCGATCCGATCGAGATCGAGGAGATCGGGCAGCGCGTGCTCGATGCCGTGCGTGTCGCCAAGGCGCCGGCGCCGTCCGCGCCTCTGGCTGCATCCGACGCGTAACACTCGACCCGACGGAGACGCATATGGACCTGTTGACCCTGGCCGGCGTGGTACTCGGTGGCGCGGCCATCGTATTCGGCTTCGCGCTGGAAGGCGGTCACTTCTCGATGCTGTTCCAGTTCGAGGCGCTCGTCATCGTGCTCGGCGGCACGCTCGGCGCGGTGATGATCCAGAACACGTGGGCGCGCTTCTTCGATGCGGTGAAGCAGTTGCGGCTCGCGTTCGTGCGCGCGCAGGAAGTCGATCGCAAGCACCTGACCGACCTGCTGGAGTGGGGCGATCGCGCGAAGCTCGACGGCTTGCTCGCGTTCGAATCGATGGACGTGAGCGGCATTCATCCGTTCGCGCGGCGCGGGCTGGAACTGCTCGCGAACGGCGTGTCGACCGCCGTGCTCGAGGACGCGCTGCACCGCGAGCTCGACGCCTACGAGCGCAGCCGGCTCGCGGCGGCGCGCGTGTGGCATCAGGCCGGCGGCTATGCGCCGACGTTCGGCATTCTCGGCTCGGTGCTCGGGCTGGTGCAGGTGACGAGCCACATTCTCGAACCGGCGCAGCTCGGGCCCGGCATCGCGGTCGCGTTCATCGCGACGCTCTACGGCCTCGCGTTCGCGAACCTCGTGTTCCTGCCGCTTTACGGCAAGCTGCGCGCGCAGATCGACAGCGAGCTGCGCTTTCGCAAGCTGTATCTCGACGGCTTGCTCGCGATCTCGCGCAAGGAATCGCCGCATACGATCGAAACGCGGCTGACGGGCGACGTGCGCGGCCGCGCGGCTGAATCGCTCGCATGACGCAGCGGGAGCTTCGACATGACGGCTCGAACTGACGGGATGCGTGCGGCTTCTTCCGCCGCCGCCCGCGACGACGATGAAGCGGAAGGCGCGCAGTCCGGACGCTGGCTGATTTCCTACGCGGATCTCATCACGACGCTGATGGTGCTGTTTCTCGCGCTGTACGTGCTGCAGCTCGCGAAATACAACGCGCTCGATGCGCGATATCAGACGCTCGCGCGGCACGACGGCGGCGCGGCAAGCGTGACTGGGGCCGCACCTGCGACACCCGAGCGCGCGCCCGCATGGCTGACGTCGCTCGATGCGCTGAAGACGAACGGCCGCATCTCGCTCGTGCGGGCGCCGCACGGCATCGAGATCGGCATCGATGCGAAGATCCTGTTCAACGTCGGCGATGCGCGCCTGCTGCCCGACGCGACGCCGGTGCTGAGCGAGATCGCGCGGGCGCTGAGCGAGCATGCGACCGGCGACATACTCGTCGAGGGGCATACCGACAGCGCGCCGATCGCGAACGCGAAATACGAATCGAACTGGGAGCTGTCATCCGCGCGGGCGGGCAGCGTCGTGCGCTATCTGGCCGATCGCGGCGTCGCGCCCCACCGGCTCGCGGCGATCGGGCGAGCCGACACGCAGCCGCTCGTCGCCGGCGACGATGCGCCCGCGCGGGCGCGCAACCGCCGCGTGACGATCTTCGTCGCATATTGATCGCGCGACGCTCGACGGACACGCCACGCCCGCCCGTCGACGACATATCGGATCCCGCATGACGGACATGTGAAATCGGCGATGCGATTTCGCGCGTGCCTGCCGATAACCCAAGCTGGCTCAGACCGAGCGGTTATCGAGGGTTTCCCATGCATTTCTGGCGCAAGCTGTCCATTCAGAACAAGCTGATTCTCAGCATGACGAGCTGCCTGCTCGTGTTCGTCGCGATCTCGAGCGGGTTGAGCGTCCGCCTGATCGGTCACGCGGTGCGCGATCGCGTCGTCCGCGAAGAGCTGCCGACGGCCGTCAGCGGCATCCGCGCCGACGTGCAGCGGCAGATGGCCGGACCGATCGCCGCGTCGCGTCTGCTCGCGCGCGATGCGTTCCTGCTGCAATGGGAAGCCGACGGCGAGCCCGACGCCGGCACGCGCAACTGGATCCAGCTTGCGAAGAACGTGAAGGACGCGCAGAAGGCGGCGTCCGTGCAGTGGGTGTCGGTGAAGAGCGGCAACTACTACAACGAAGGCGGCCTGCAGCGCAAGGTCACCGGCGACGATCGGTGGTTGACGAACTTCCTCGCATCCGGAAAGGCCTTCGACGTGAACATGGATCGCGAAGTCACGCTCGGCGGCTACATGATGTTCATCAACAGCCGCGTGGAGTTGAACGGCACGCCGATCGGCGCGGCCAGCATGAGCCTGTCCGTCGATGCGCTCGCGAAGGGCATCGCCGCGTACCGGATCGGCGACACCGGCTTCGCGTCCCTCGTGCGGCCGGACGGCGCGATCATGATGCATCGCGATACGTCGCTGATCGACGGCAAGCACTTCCTGAAGGACGAACCAGGCCTGCCCGGCGACGCGGCGTCGACGTTGCTGGCCGGAAAACCGTATGCACACCTGAGCTACGACGGCGACGGCGGTGCGCGCTTCATCGCGACGTCGTTCATTCCGGAGCTGAATGCGTATGTAGTCGTTGAAGTACCGCAGGCCGAGCTCCTCGGCCCGGTCACGCGCGCGATTCGCAGCGCGGCGCTGGTCGCCGCGGTGGTGGGCCTCGGCGTCGCGCTGGTCGTGATCTGGCTGGTCGGGCGCGCGATCGCCGCGCCGATCCGCCGCGCGGCGACGCTGCTGTCGGAGATCGCGAGCGGCCAGGGCGACCTGACGCGCCGGATGACGGTCGAGAGCGACGACGAGATCGGCCAATTGTCGGACGCGTTCAATCGCTTCGTGTCGTCGTTGTCGACGCTCGTGCACCGGATTCGCGCGGCGTCGGCATCGATCGCGACCGGCTCCGCGCAGATCGCGTCGGGCAACGCGGATCTCAGCGAGCGCACCGAAGGACAGTCGAGCAACCTCGAGCGCACGGCTTCGTCGATGGAGGAAATCACGGCGGTCGTTCGCAACAACACCGAAACCGCGACGACGGCCGCGAAGCTGATCACCGGTGCATCCGATACGGCGTCGCGCGGCGGGCAGGTCGTCGGCGAAGTCGTGTCCACGATGGAGCAGATCAGCGATGCGTCGCAACGGATCTCCGAGATCATCGTGATGATCGACGGCATCTCGTTCCAGACGAACATCCTCGCGCTGAATGCCGCGGTCGAGGCGGCACGGGCCGGCGAACAGGGGCGCGGGTTCGCGGTTGTCGCCGCGGAAGTGCGCAACCTCGCGCAGCGCAGCGCGCAGGCCGCGAAGGAGATCAAGGCGCTGATCGAGCACAGCGCGGGCACGGTGAACACCGGATCTCGGCTCGTGAGCGAGGCCGGCAAGGTGATGCGCGATGTCGTGTCGCAGGTGCAGGGCGTCAGCGCGATGATGAGCGAGATCGCCGAGGCGAGCCTGGAGCAGAGCGCGGGCATCGACCAGATCGGCAACGCGGTGCAGTCGCTCGATCAGATGACGCAGCAGAATGCGGCGCTGGTCGAGGAAAGCGCGGCGGCCGCGGAGAGCCTGAAGCAACAGGCGGCGGAACTGACGCGACTGGTGTCGGCGTTCAAGGTCGATGAATGAAGCCTGCGCGACGTTAGAATGAAGCGTTTCTGAGGGACGGCTGCCACGCGATGACGGCAGCCGTTTTCGCTGTCGGCGCGGGGTTCGGTAACGTCATAAAAAATGAAGCGCATATCAAGACTGAAGATCGGGGCGGGGGTGGTGGTGGTCGCGGCGCTGCTCGCCGCGGTCGGGGCGAAGGTGATCGCATCGCCGGCGCAGTCGTATCTTGCCTATCGGAGCAAGGCCGCGGCGAGCCTGGCGGCGGCGCGCATCGAGGATCGGGCGGGCCTCGACAAGCAGTACACGGCCGACGTGAATGCACGGCTCGCGAAGCTGATCGGCACGGTCCGCGCGAGAGGGTTTGCCGCGAAGGCGGAGGGCACCGTGCAGAGTGTCGGCCCTGTCGACGGAATGCCGCCGGGGCCGGACGGGTTGTCCTTCAAGTCGGAGGACGGCAAGACGAATCTCGTCGTCACGACGGTTGCGCTGCTGAAGGCGTGGGCGAGTACCGCGGATGCGGGCATCAAGCCGACCGACGACGTCGCCGCGATGTTCGACAATGAAACGCTTTACACGAACGTGTTCGGCGACGACGCCGCGGCGTTTCGCTTCGCCGAATTGCCCGTCAAGCGGCAGCCGGCCGACGGCGTCGTGAAGGCGTTGCTGCTCGGCGAAAGCCAGGACAGCGTGCCGGACGGGCCGAACACGCTGGCCGTGTCGGTGCGGCAGGGCCAACGGGTGTACATCCTGTGGAAGAGCGTGACGCTGCGTCCGATCGCGGCGTGCAGCGCGGCGCGCGTGCCCGAGGACGCGCGGCAGGCGTGTTTCGCCAAACAGGTGGCGTCCCAGCGGATTTACCCGCGGCTGCTCGCGCAGGCGCAATCGATGGCCGACGCGGTGGCCCGATAGCGGACGGCAGCGAGGCGTGGGCAACGGCGAGCGGGCTACGCCACGCACGCGTCGCCGTCCGTCGGGACGCCGTCCGACGATGGCCTTCAGGGCGAGCGCAACGCCTGCAACCCCAGCGCGAGCGCGTTGAACGGCATCTCCGCGGCGCCCATCGAAAAGCTCGTCGCGTTCGCGCTCGCCCCGGGCATATGCATCAGCGCGTGAACGATCCGCTCGCTCGCGTGGCCGTCGCCATACGGATTGCTCGCGCGCGCCATTTCCTCATACGCGCTCTCGCTGTCGAACAGCCGCGATGCTTCCCAGATGATCCGTTCCTGATCCGTGCCGACGAGCCGCGCGGTGCCGGCCTGTATCGCTTCGGGGCGCTCGGTCGTCTCGCGCGTGACGAGCACCGGCTTGCCGAGCGCCGGCCCTTCCTCCTGGATGCCGCCAGAATCCGTGATGATGAAATGCGCGCGTGACATCAGGAATACGAACGAAAGATATTCCTGCGGATCGATCAGGTAAATGTTCGGCACGTCGCCGAGCAGCGCGCGCGCCGGCTCGCGCACGTTCGGATTCATGTGCAGCGGATAGACGAATTGCGCATCGCGATAGCGGTTCGCGAGCGCGCAGAGCGCCTTGCAGAAATGCCGGAACGGTTCGCCGAAGCTCTCGCGACGATGGCCGGTGATCAGCACGACGCGACGCGACGGCTCGAGAAACGGAAAGTGCGAGGCGACGGTGTCGTTGAGCTCGGCATTGTGATCGAGCATCCGTTTGACGTCGTGCAGCGCATCGATCACGGTGTTGCCGGTCATCACGACCGCACCCACCGGAATGCCTTCGCTGAACAGGTTGTCGCGCGCCTGGCCGGTCGGTGCGAAATGCCATGACGACACAGCGTCGGTCACGCGGCGATTCAGTTCCTCGGGCCACGGCGACCAGATGTCGCCGCTGCGCAAACCGGCTTCCACGTGTCCGACCGGCAGATAGCGATAGAACGCGGCGAGACTCACGGCCAGCGTCGTCGTCGTATCGCCGTGCACCAGGACGACGTCCGGATGGAAATCCTCGAAAACGACGCCGATCGCCTGCAGGATGCCGGTCGTCACGTCGGTCAGCGTCTGGCTCTGACGCATCAGATTGAGATCGTAGTCGGGCTTGATGCCGAACAACGTGAGGACCTGATCCAGCATTTCCCGATGCTGGGCGGTGACGCATACCCGGGCGTCGACATCCCTGCGCGCCTTGAGCGCGCGCACGAGCGGCGCCATCTTGATGGCTTCCGGCCGAGTCCCGAACACAAGCAAGATCTTTTTCATCGTTATCCTCGTTGAGCTTCTTCGCACCGTACGACCCGGTACCTGGCGCCAAGCAGGGTTGCAGGCGAACCGTTCCGTGCCCGCACGCGGTCGCGCCGACCGGCGCCGGCCGCGCGACATGCGGCGGCGGTGCGGGCGAGCGCGCCGCTTCTGTCCGCGCGGTCTGCGCCGCGCAATCGTCGGACTACGCCCGTTACCTTGGACCTCGTCGATCACGTCATGAGCGTTCCTCGCTGTATCGATCGCCACGTCTTCCGTCACACGTTTCGCACTGCCACGCGGTGGCGCACCCGGCGGGTGTCCCTGCGTTCGATACAGCAATATTCAAACCAGCCGCCCTCCGGAATGGTCCGGATCGCGGGGCCCGCGCGGTTCGTCAAGGAACGTTTCACAACTGCTACGGACGCCCCATCGGCGGGCGGGCGCGATGCAGATAAACGGGCGGCCGTGCGTGCGATCGGCCCGCTCGCATCATTCGGCGAACAGCGGTGGGTGTCGTGCATCGGTGGGCGATCGAACGTCATGCATCTTTCGAAGCGCATTGAATCGCTTCGATCTGCGAATTTTGTCTGGGAAATGAACGCAGCGTCATCGCGCATCCGATTCCGGTCGAGCACGCGTGATTTCGTCGCCGTGGGGCAGCGCCGGCGTCGTGCGGGCTGACAGGTTCGAAATGTTGCGTATCTGTAACGCGCGGCCGGAATGACGCGGCCGCATCCGTGTCGCGCCCATCAGTGGCGTACCGCCGCGGGCGCCGCGCACGCTTGCCAACCACGTTCCATGCCACGGCGATTCGCGCTCGGTTATGTTCGTGAGCCGCGTCGCGCAAGGCGACACGCGCGCGATGAGCAGACGATTCGCCGCCGGATGCGCACGCATCGCGAGTCTGGGCCTCGCATGTCGCGGCGAAGCTGATTCGCAGATGAATCAAAAACCCCCGGCGGCGACCCCGACCGCTCGCGCCGCTCGTTGGCCGGCCCTTGCCGCACGCGGCACGGCGGCCGATGGCTCGCCGCTTGCTTGTTCTGGCCGGACAGGTGCGTTCCGACGTGTTGCAACGACAGCGGACGGACTGAGCGCCACAGCAGCGAATCCGGAAAGCGGCACGCCACGCTCGTCCTGCGCGTAAGAAGGCCGCGCATGCACGACGAACGTGCAGCCGCTTCCCATTGACATCCGTGCGATCCACGGCCCGGGCTCCAACGCTCGGCGGCCGCCGTCGCCGGCACGGGGCAGGACATGAAGAACCGTCGGTCGGTGTCGCTCTGCATCGAAGGCATTCTGCTGTTGATCGTGCTGGCCTGCTCGCTGGCCGTGCGCGACACCGCCACGCGGCCGGCGGCCGCAGCGGTGCGCGTCGGCATGTCGGCGGCCGATGCGGCCGAGCGCAGCGTGCGCGATGCCGCGCCGCTCGCGGTGCGCGAGTCGACCGATGCGAACGCGCTGCTCCAAACGGCGCCGGCCGACGACGCGCCAATCACGTTCGATCCCGACACGCTGCTGATGCCGTGCGTCGCGTACCTGTGGCTGTTCACGCTGCTGACCTGCGTCTATGCCGCACGGCATTACGTGTTCAGTCTGGACCGCCTGTTCAAGCCGCAGCACGCGCCTTATCAGACGATTACTCACGGCGAATGGCCGCGGCTCACGGTGTTCGTCGCCGCGCACAACGAGGAGGCCGTCGTCGTCGATTGCCTGATGGCGTTGCTCGCAACGACCTATCCGCGCGACCGGCTGACGATCATTCCGGTCAACGACCGTTCGACCGACAACACGCGCGCGCTGATCGACGAGGTGCAGGCGCTGGCGCCCGATCTCATCAAGCCGTTTCACCGAGCGAGCGGCAAGCCGGGCAAGGCGGCCGCGCTGAAGGACGCGCTGCGTTTCATCCGCGGCGACATCATGGTGGTGTTCGACGCCGACTATCTGCCGCGCCCCGGGCTGCTGAAGGAACTCGTCGCGCCGTTCTTCGATCCGGAAATCGGCGCGGTGATGGGCCGCGTCGTGCCGCAGAACGCCGACAGCAACCTGCTCGCACGGCTGCTCGATCTCGAGCGCGCGGGCGGCTACCAGGTCAACCAGCAAGCGCGCAACAACCTGAACCTGGTGCCGCAATACGGCGGCACCGTCGGCGGGATCCGCAAGAGCGCACTCGATGCGGTCGGCGGCTGGTGCGACGACACGCTCGCCGAGGATACCGACATGACCTATCGCCTGTTGTTGAGCGACTGGCGCACGGTCTACCTGAATCACGCCGAATGCTACGAGGAAGTGCCCGAGCGCTGGGCGGTGCGCGCGCGGCAACTGACGCGCTGGGCGAAGGGCCATAACCAGACGCTGCTGCGCTATATCGGCCCGGTGTTGCGCAATCCGCTGCTGTCGCGGCGCTGCCGCCTCGACGGCGCGCTGCTGCTCGGCGTGTTCCTGATGCCCGCGCTGCTCGCGATCGCATGGGCGACCGCGATCACGCTCTATCTGCTCAACGGCGTCAACTCGACGGCGCTCGGCCTGCTCGTGTCGCTGTTCGCGCTGTTCGGCTTCAGCACCTTCGGCAATTTCGGCGTGTTCTTCGAGATCGTCGTCGCCGCCCGGCTCGACGGTCGCGCGACCCGCCTGCGGCTCGTACCGGTCAACGTGGTCGGCTTTTGCGTGACGATCGCGGCGGTGGTCTCCGCGCTGTGGGGGCTCGCGCTCGACGCCGCGTTGCGCCGCGAACTGAAATGGGACAAGACCGAGCGCTTTCGCCGGCAACTGAAACCGGGGCGATGAACGATGACGACCTTCAATGTGATGGTGCCGGTGGCCGGGGTGCTCAGCCTGCCGTTCCTGCCGTTGCTGCATGAACTGATCCGGCGCAGCGACGTGGCGGCGCTGCCGATCGGCGACGGACCGTTCGTCGACCAGGCGCTGCTCGCCGCGCGCTGGCACGATGCGCTGCGCATGCACGCCGACGATGCGCCGCCGGCCGATCCGTCCGTCGCGCCGCCGTGGCACGCGCTGGGGCTGCTGGTGCGGCACGACGAAGAGATTCGCGTGTTGCGTCACGAGCATTGCGACGACGTGCTGTACGCGGATCGCGCGATCACGCTCGACGGCGGCGCGCGGGCCGCGTATGCGTTCGCCGAGCAGCGCATCGACATTCACGCGGGCGCGACGATCGGCATGCTCGCGCACGCGTCGCACATCGACGTCGAAAGCGCGGTGCTGCGTGGCGTCGTGGTCGGCGGGACGATGTACCTGCACGGCGCGGGCGGCTTCGTGTGCCTGTACGGCGAGCCGATCGTGTTCGGCAAGGCGCCGGAGCTGCCGGCCGCCGATACGGCCGGCACGCCGCGCCGCGCGGTCTCGCTGACGCGCCACTTCGCGAAGCTGCCGTATCGCTACGTGCATGGCCGCTACCTGCTGCCCTGCGATGTGCGTCTGCCCGCGCACACGGTCGTGCAGGGCAACCTCGTGGTGGACGGCACGCTGGTGCTCGGCGACGGCTGCGTGCTGCGCGGCAGCGTCAAGGCGCATCGCGTCGAGCTCGAACGCCACGCATTCCTGCACGGCGCCGTGTTCGCGCGGGACGACGTGCTGCTCGCGAGCGGCAGCTGCATCGACGGGGTCGTGTCCGCCGGCGGCCTGCTGCGCCTGACCGGCGGGCGCATCGGTGCCCCCGGCCATCCTGTCAGCGCATGCGCACGCGACGTCTCGGTCATCGGTCATGCCTGCGTGCACGGCGACCTCGTCGCCTGCCGCAGCGGCTGGTTCCACGCATCCCGTTAAGGAGCGCCTTCTCATGTCCGATCGTTCCCGTCGTCGCGGCGCGCGCGCGCCGGTCGCCGCCCTGGCGGTGCTGTACGGCGTCGCCGTCGGCCCGCTGCCGGCGCTCGCGGCGCAGCCGGATGATGCCGGCGCGCCGCCACCCGCGCAGTCGCCCGACGTTGCGGTTGCCGCACCCGTCGCCGGGCCCGTCTCCTCGCCCGTCATCGTGCCGCGCACGCTCGACGCTCCCGTGTTCGTGCGCGTGACGCCCGAAGGCTTGCCGGATGGCATGTCGCTCGCCGAATTCACACCCGAGGATACGAATAGGCCGCCGTTGCCCGACGCCGTGATCGCGCACGTGCAGGCGCCGAGCGAATCGCATGCCGAGATGTCGCTCGGCGTGTCCAGCGCGCACCTGACGCACGGGTATGGCGACTGGTACGGCGTGCATGTGCGCGGCATCTATCAGGACGGCGGCCGCACGATACTCGGCGAGCTGGCGCAACTGCACCGTTTCGGCGAGAACACGCAGCTCGGCTCGCTGACGTACGTGCAGGACATGGGACCGAACTGGTTCGGCGGCATCGGCTTTGCCGGCACCACGTCCGGGACGATCCTGCCGAGCGCGCGCGTCGATCTGTCGATCAACCGCAAGTTGCTGCCCGACCGGTCGCTGATCGTGTCGCTGGGCGCCGGCTACGCACGCAACCGCAGCGGCCACAAGGATCAGCTGTATCACGCCGGCGTGATCTGGTACGCGCTGCCGAAGTGGATCTTCGAGGCGGGCGCGAACTATACGGTCGATTCGCCGGGTTCGGTGAAGGCGCCCCAGTACTACGGCGCCGTCACCTACGGCGAAGTCGGCAAGAGCGTGATCGTGCTGCGCGGCGGGTTCGGCCGCGAGGCGTATCAGATCACCGGCTCCGGCTCGCAGATCGCGGATTTCCGCAGTCACGAGCTTTCCGCGAAGTGGCGCTACTGGTTCACGCGCAAGTGGGGTACCCAACTCGAATTCGACTACTACCATAACCCCTACTATTCACGGATCGGCGGCGAGCTGAGCGTGTTCTATCGTTGGTAGCGGGGACGGGGGCCATGCAGACGCATCCCGTCCGTCCTCCTGTCGACCGCTCGCTGCGGATCCACCCGCACCCGCAGCGCTGGCTGACGTCGATCGTGCTGCTGACACCGACGCTCTATGCGTTGCTGTGGCTCGGCCTGCCGATGGCGTGGCGCTACTGGCGCGCGGTCGTCGCATGGGGCGCGCACGAGCTCGACCCGGCGCTGCACGTGATTGCCCTCGGCTACCCGCCCGATGCGCCGCGCGTACTGCTGCTGTCGATCGACCTTGCCGCGCGGATGCCGAGCGCAATGCAGCTTGCCGTGACCGCGGCAATTTGCGCGATCGGCTTCGGCGCGTCGTTTTTCCGGCGGGCAAACTGGTTGCCCGTTGCATATCTGTTACGTATCGCGAGCTTCACGCAGCTGCTGATCTGCGCGTATTTCTGGCTGGCGCCGGGTGCGTTTCCGTACGTGCCGATGCTGCATCTGCGCGACATGTTCGTGCTGCACGGCGCGGCGATCGCGGTGATTCCGCTGGTGATGGCGGCGCTTTACTACCCGCTCGATTTCTCGCTGCTGCAAAAGATCGTCGCATCGGTGCTCGTGGTCGGCTATTTCGTGTTCGCGCTGCCGTTCGTGATGCTGCTGCACGCGGTCATCATCCATCACGGCTCGCTGCTGTTCCTGCCGTTCTGCTATTTCCTGCTCGGCGGCCCGCTGCTGATCGGCCTGCTGGTCACGCTCTACACCTACTGCGCGAGCTGGCCCGGCTCGCTGACGAATCCTTAGATGGTTCGCGCGGAGATCGCGCGCAAACGCCGCCGTATCAGCGATGAAACGATTCGGCCGCGTTTTCGGCCGGCCTGTCGGGAGCCCGACGCACGAAGCGAGCGCGACCGGGGCTCTGGCGCCAATGGCACGTTGTTCGCTTCTTCTCCTCCGTCGCATCGATTTGTTTTCCACGGAGAAGACGGCGCGGCACGCCGGGACGGATTCACCGGTCCGGCTGCCGATGGCAGATGCCGTTCGATGCTCGACGAACCGGGCAGCCCCACACATCTACCGGGCAAGGTTGGTTGACCTGACGGCACGCGCAGCGCTGCCGCCGCGCGCCACTCATTCCTGGAGCGAGGAGCACACCATGTTGGCAAAGTCAGGCAAGTTCTTGCGGATTCTGTTTGCGTTGTTCGCGCTCGCGATCGCATTCAGTCCGGGCGTCGTCCGGGCGGCCACCAACCAGCTGCTGCTACTGGTGCCAGACACGCTGACACTGCCGGATCCGCGCGTGTCCGCGTGGCTCGATACCGCGCAGGAAGAAGGGTTGCAGATCACGGTGATGACCGACAGCCAGTTCATGGCCGCCGGCTCGACGCTGTCGCAGTATCCAGGCCTGATCCTGCCGGACCAGATTCATACGACGGCCGCCGACACGCTCGTGACGGCAATCCAGAACTACGCGCTGAATGGCGGCAAGGTGATGCTCGTCTATGATTTCGGCGTACTGAACTCGGCGGGTTTCTACGTGAGCCCGAAATCGCGCTTCAGCAGCATGGCCGGCGTCGACTACGTGCTGTATGACCAATACGGCGGCAACATGATCGGCCTCGGCACCGTGACCGGCATGAGCAGCTGGCTGCGCACGCTGCAGGTGCCTCCGGGCAAGTCGATGGCCTGGACGACGACCGCGTCGGGCACGACCGCCGGGCCCGCTACGTCGTTCGCGTCGACGAGCAGCTCCGGCACGTCGACGACTTCGGCATCGACGGGGTCCCCGTCCGGCAGCGCGCTGTTCCTGCCCGCAAGCCCGTCGAACCCGGGCGGCCTCGCGAACTACAACCACGGCGCGTGGTTTCAGTATTCGACGCCGCCCGCCGGCAGCGGCGTGCTGAGCCAGTCCCTCCCGAAGATCACGGGCGCCGTGACCGGCAAGCTGAAGAAGACCACTTCGTATAGCGCCGGCTCGCTGCTGAGCACCGCGACGGGTACGACCGCCAACACGCTGGCATCCATGCTGGCAACCACCACCGACACGCTCGAAGGGATCTCCGGCTACGTATATGGCTTCCTGACCTATCCGAGCTTCGTCACGCAAGGCACGTACACCGGCACCACGATCCTGACCTCGCCCACCTTCGGGCTGGTATCGGGCTACAACACCTACGGCAACGGCGGCGTGCTGTTCGTCAACCTGCCGCTGGCCTACCTCGACGGCCAGACCGACGGGATGCTGATCCACGGCTACCTGCATTATTTCGGCACGAAGCTGCTGAACCTGCCGTCGCTGTCGCCGCTGCCGAAGGCTCAGGCCGGGCTCGTGTTCAACTGGCACTTCTGCGCGGGCGACCAGATCCAGCCGGCGCTTTACCTGAAGAGCCTCGGTGTGTGGAACAACGGACCGTTCTCGCTCGTGGTGACGGCCGGCCCCGACGAAGCAGCCTTCGGCGACGGAGGCGGCATCAATCTCGCCAACAATCCGTCCGCGCAGAATCTCCTCAAGTACTTCCTGCTCAAGGGGCATCGCGTCGGCAGTCACGGCGGCTGGATCCACGACTACTGGGGCGCGAATGCGAGCGAAACGAACGCGAGCACGTTCACGCAGTACCTGGTGATGAACCACCAGGCCGTGCAGGCCGTGACCGCTCAGCCGGACGTCGAATACGCGGCGCCGGAAGGCAACACGCCGACCTGGTCCGTGAACTGGCTCGAGAGCAACGGTTTCAACGGGTACTACTTCACCGGCCACACCGGCTCGGCGCCGACCCGCGCATATCGCAACGGCGCGATGCTGAACCCTGGCCTGTGGGCTTATCCGGTGATGCCGTTCGGCAAGTACGCGACGTTCGAGGAGTTCCAGCAGTTTGCGGTGCCGACGAGCGACGTGAACAACTGGTACGCATCGCTGATGAACTTCGTCGTCGCGAACCGCACGAGCCGGCTGATCTATGCGCACCCGCTTGGCGCGTCATCCTACACGTCGACGCTGTCCGCGATCTTCTCGCAGGCCAACACGCTGAAGCTGACCGGGCAGTTCAGGTGGTACACGATGACCGACATCACGGTGTTCGACCGCGCACGCCTGAACGTCACGTGGTCGGCCACCGACACGGGCACCGGCTGGGCCTTCTCGGCCAGCCACCCGACGAGCCTCGCGAACATGACGTGGTTGCTGCCGAAGGCCAGCTTCGGGACGCCGATCATCACGCAAGGCATCGGCACCATCGGCATCACCGACTCGACGTACTGGCTCGTGACCGCGACCAGCGGCACGAGCCTCAAGTTCAGCAGCGTCAAGCTGCACTGAGTCACACCGTCGACCTGTTCGCCGGACGCGACGCGGCCAACGCCGCGTTCGGCGACGAATGCGCAGGACTACCGCGCAGGAGCCCCACATCATGAACTGGCCCGCGCTTTTCCCCGCCGCACGCACGTGCGTGGCGGCCACCGTCCGGCTGTGCCATGCGTGGCGCGTTGCCTGCTGCGTCGCCGCGTGCTGCTCCGTGCTGCACGCGGGCGCCGCCGAACTCCAGCTCAACGGGCTGTATCAACGCCCGGACGGTGCGATCACCGTCCGCCTGAACGGGGCCGGCATCGATCCTTATTTCGCGGCGAAGGCGCTGCTTGCCGCGGCCGATACGCGGATGGACGCCCGTCAATCGGCGCTCGCGTGGATTGCATGGCTGTTGCCGCGCCAGCGCCCGGACGGCGGCTTCGACCGCTATTGCGTGAAGGACGGCATGACGAACCGGTGCGCGGAAGCCGACGCGGACGACGCGATGATGGCGACCTGGATCGAGCTGCTCGCGCGCTTCGCCCCGCCCGACGGGATGCCGGCCGCGTGGGAACTCAGCCTGAACCGCGCGGGCGCCCACCTCGACGCGCTGCTCGACAAGCCGAGCGGCGTCTATCAGATCTCCTCGTCGCTGCATGTCGCGCTGCTGATGGACAACGTCGAGGTGCACAGCGCGTTCCAGGCGTTCGCCGCGTATTACACGCGCCGCGGCGACTCCGCGCGTGCGGCGCCGTGGAGCCAGCGCGCCGACCGGCTGTCGTCGGCGATCGTGAAGGTGTTCTGGCGCGGCTCGCAATCCGGCTTTCGCGCGAGCACGCAGAAGATCAGCGACGCGAGCTTCTATCCGGCGAAGGTCGCGCAGATTTTCCCGATCCTGTCGGGCATCCAGGTGCCGGACCAGTCTAACGACAGGATCTATGCACAGTGGATGCAGAAGTACGGCAAGACCTGGATGCAACTCGCCGGCTCCGATTTTCCGTGGGGGCTGATCGCGCTGGTCGCATACAAGATGAACGACTGGAACACCGTCGCCTGCTGGTATGCCCGCTCGGGCCCGTACCGTCACGGCCCGCACTGGAATGTACTGGAGGAGGCACTGTACCTGGCATTCGAAAACAGGATGACCGACCCGCTCGCGCCCGCCAAATGCGGGTTCACGACGGCGGAGGTCACGGTGACCGGATCGCGCTGATACAACGGCGCACGGTTCGGCCCGCGGTTCATGAACGGACAAAGGGAAGGAGACGTGTCATGTGTGGCATCGTCGGCGCGGTCGCGCAACGGAACATCGTTCCGATTCTGATCGAAGGTTTGCGCCGCCTCGAATATCGAGGCTACGACTCATGCGGCGTGGCGACCGTCGTCGATGGCCACGCGCGCCGCGAGCGCAGCGTGTCGCGCGTCGCGGATCTCGACGCGCACGTGCGCAGCGCCGGACTGTCCGGCACCACCGGCATCGCGCACACCCGCTGGGCGACGCACGGCGCGCCCGCCACCTGCAACGCACATCCGATCTTCTCGCGCGACGAAATCGCGCTCGTGCACAACGGCATCATCGAGAATCACGAAACGTTGCGCAGGCAACTGTCTGACGAGCACTACGAATTCGACGGCCAGACCGACACCGAGGTCGTCGCTCACCTGATCCACAGCAAGTATCGCGGCGACCTGCTCGCCGCCGTGCGCGATGCGACGTCGCAGCTGCACGGTGCATATGCGATCGCGGTGTTCAGCAAGCACGAGCCGCAGCGGCTGATCGGCGCGCGTGCCGGCTCGCCGCTCGTCGTCGGCCTGAAGGACGACGAATGTTTTCTCGCGTCCGATGCACTCGCGCTCGCCGGCATCACCGACCGCTTCATCTTTCTCGAGGAAGGCGACATCGTCGAGCTGACGCCGGGCGGCGTGCGAATTCTCGAGCGCGGCGGCACGCCGGTCGATCGCCCGATCCAGACCGTCTCGTCGACGCAGGGCGTGGTCGAGCTCGGGCCGTACCGGCATTTCATGCAGAAGGAAATCTTCGAGCAACCGCAGGCCGTGGCCGCGACCATTCCCGATGCGGGGCTGTTCGATCCGGCGGCATTCGGCCCGGATGCCGCGCGGGCGTTCGAGCAGATCGACAACGTGCTGATTCTCGCGTGCGGCACGAGCTACTATTCCGGCCTGACTGCGCGCCGCTGGCTCGAGACGATCGCGCGCCTGCCCGCACAGGTCGAGATCGCGAGCGAATACCGTTACAGCGACGCGCTCGCGCTGCCGAATACGCTGGTGGTCAGCGTGTCGCAATCGGGCGAGACGGCCGACACGCTTGCCGCGCTCAAGTACACGCAGGCGCTCGGTCATGTCGACACGCTCGCGATCTGCAACGTGCCGACCAGCGCGATGGTGCGTCAGACCAGCCTGCGGTTCCTGACGCGCGCTGGCCCGGAAATCGGCGTCGCGTCGACCAAGGCGTTCACGACGCAGCTCGTCGCGCTGTTCATTCTCGCGGTGACGCTCGGCCGGCTGCGCGGCTATGTCGACGATGCGCAGCTCGCCCGCTATGCGACGCAACTGCGACGATTGCCGGACGCGCTCGAGGACGTGCTCGGGCTGGAGCCGCAGATCGAGCGCTGGGCGGTGGAATTCTCGCGGCACGAGAATGCGCTGTTTCTGGGGCGCGGGCTGCATTACCCGATCGCGCTCGAAGGGGCGCTGAAGCTCAAGGAGATTTCATATATCCACGCGGAAGCGTATCCGGCCGGCGAGCTGAAGCACGGGCCGCTCGCGCTCGTGACGCACGCGATGCCGGTCGCGACGATCGCGCCGAACGACGCGCTGCTCGAGAAGCTCAAGTCGAACATGCAGGAGGTGCGGGCGCGCGGCGGGCAGCTTTACGTGTTCGCCGATGCCGATACGCGGATCGACAACGGCGAAGGCGTGTCGGTGCTGAGGATGCCGGATTACTACGGGCTGCTGTCGCCGATCCTGCACGTCGTGCCGCTGCAGTTGCTCGCCTATCACGCGGCGTGCCTGCGCGGCGCGGATATCGACAAGCCGAGGAATCTCGCGAAATCGGTGACGGTGGAGTGACGGGAAGGGGGCGCGACGGGGCTGCTTCGGTGTGGTGCGGAGCGGCCTCGGAATGGCAGCCGGAAAACCGACGCGATTCGTGCACGGCCCGCCCGGTCCGTTACGATTTCTCGTCGTCGGCTGGAGCTTCGTCGTCGACGCGGAACACGATCGGATCGCGCGGATAGTGCTTGATATCCGGCGATAAAGCGTACCTGCCCTCGGTCCGGTAATACGCGAAGGAAACGATCAGGATCGCCAGCGAAAAGGGCAGCGACATGCGCCCCCATGCCCAGAAGGCGAGAAGCCCGAGCGCGCCGATGATCGAAAAAGCGATCATCGCCGGGCGCCGTGCTGTTGCGAGCGGCTGCCAGGTTTCAGGGTGAATCCCCGCGGCGATGAACGTCCTCGGATTGAAACGCAGCCCCTGATGCGCGAGGCCGCACAGCAGCGCGACAACCAGTTCGTGATGATTCTTGAAGCGAACGCAGCGAATGGCACTGTCGGCGTCGTAATCCACGAGACTCGTGCGCAGCGTGAATCGCGTCGCCGGTTCACTCTTGGCACCGCGTCGCCAGAACTGGAAACTCGCCGGGCGCATGGCCACTCGGGATGCCGTGTCGTATTCGACGTCGCAGCGCAGGTCCTGGCTGGGTACGACATCGCGCCATTCGATGTGACGTTCCTGCTGCAGGGCCGCCGCATTCGAGCGCTTGCCGATCCCATATCGGAAGCCGGTTGCATCGACATGAAACCAGCCGCCGGTATTCCTCATGGCCCGAATGACGACGACCACCGCCCACGCGAGGCAGCCCAATATGGCGAGCCACAAAACGAATCCAATGAAGCCGCCTCGCGCGAAAGACGCATCGCCGAAGGGCGCGGTGAGCAGCCCGACGAACATCGTGCCGAAAAACAGCAGGAAGCCGATATTGACCAGATAGGTATTGAACAGGTCGGGAATCCCGTCACACGACGGAATCTGCCGAAGATGCGCCGGTAGCGTAATGACGCGCGGGTTTGCGCCGGTGCCCTGTCTTGATGGGTTCGACGTGTCGGCGATGCCGGACGACAGGGTGCCGTCTGAGCGGGTGGTCATGGCGCGTGGCCCTTTTCCGGAGGAGGTGTTCTGGAGATCGACGAATGATCAGATGTTAGTCGATCTCGCGGAATGGCTCGCATCCCGCATCCGGAATTCGCGCGAATGCGAAAGCCGAAATAATCGGGCCCATTGTTCGCGCCTGTATCGGAAATCGAGTGACGATGGCGGTCGGATATCGCGGGCTGCTCACGAAGCGGTGCACTCGCAACGCCCCCCATTCGTGCGAACATTTACTCTCCATCCGACCACCGAACCCGAGACCGTCGTGATCCGATCGAATCCCGAGGACCATCCGCAATCCGGTCATCCGCCATGGATGTCCGTCGCACTGGCCGAGCTGGGCATCCGCCGTTTCCCGCCCGGCAGCATCAATCCGCGCATCGTCGAATACAACAGCCACACGAATCTCGTCGGCTACGACGACAAGATTTCGTGGTGCTCGTCGTTCGTCAACTGGTGCATGACGCATGCCGGCATCCGCGGCACGGGGTCGGCGCTCGCGCGTTCGTGGCTCGAGTGGGGGCGGCCGCTGACGCGCCCGGTGTACGGCTGCATTGCGATCCTCACGCGCGACGATCCCACGAGCTGGAAAGGCCACGTCGGGTTCTATCTGCGTCATGACGACGAGCACGTGCATCTGTTCGGCGGCAATCAGCTGGACGAGGTGCGCGAGCTCGCGTATCCGCTGAGCGAGGTGATCGGCTACCGGTGGCCAGACGCCGGCTGATCGCGCCGCCGGCACGGCACTCCCTGCATGCACGGGCGACAGAGGCGTCGCCGGATGGCCGCGGTCAGTCCTTCGCGACCGCAGCCGCGACGGCCACCGCTTGCGTGTCCGTCCCGCCCGCCGCATCGTTCCTGCTCCACCCGCCGCCAAGCGACCGATACAACGCGACCGCGGCCAGCGCATGCTCGCGCCTCACCTGATTGAGCGCATCCGAGTCCCGCAGATAGACCTCCTGCGCGGACAGCACGTCCAGAAAATCCGTCGCGCCGCCCTTGTAGAGCTGATTCGCGAGCCCGAGCGCCTTGTCCGACGCCGCGAGCGCGCTATCGAGCCGCCGTGTCGCTTCATCGCTGCTGACGAGGTTTGCGCGCGCATCCTCCACTTCCCGCAGCGCCTGCAGCATCGTCTGCCGCAAACCGAGTTCCGACTCGCGCATCCGGCTTTCGCTCTGCGTGATGTCGGCCGTGATCCGCCCCGCGTTGAAGATCGGGCTGGTCGCGCTCAGCGCCGCGCTGAACAGGTTGTCGGTCAGCGTCGGCAAGCCGAGGTACGACGCGGCAAGAATCCCGTCCGCCAGGTTCAGCGAGAACTTCGGATACCGCTCGGCCTTCGCGACACCGACCTGCGCCGCGCGCCGTTCGACCTGCGCGTAAGCGGTGAGCACGTCTGGCCGTCGCAGCAGCGCCTGCGACGGCAGCGTGGTGGGCGACCCGGCCGGCGGTGCGGGAATCGCGCCGGCCTGCGCGAGCACGAGCCGGTCGACCGACTCGGGCGTGCGGCCCGAATACACGGCGATCAGGTTGAGCTGATGCGCGATCTGCGCCTGCGTCGGCGGAATCCGCGCCTCGAGCGCATCGAGCTGGTTCTGCGCGCGCGTGACGTCGAGTTCCGTCGACAGCCCGAACGCCTGGCGCTTGCGCGTGAGCTCGAGCGCATGCTGACGGATCGCCGCGTTGTCCTGCAGGATCTTCAGTTCCTGCTGCGCCCAGCGCAGGTCGATGTACGCGGACGCCGCATCGGCCGCAAGCGCGAGCCGCATCGCATCTTCCGCATGCTGTTGTCCGACCAGCCCGGCTTGCGCCGCGAGCAGGTCGAGCCGTTCGCCGCCGAACACGTCCGGCGACCAGCTCAGCGCGAGCCCGATGCCGGCCTGCCGCACGTAGCCGAGCGGCGGCGGCGTGTTCTGGCGCGCGTCGGACGCATGCGCGGTCGCGTCGAGTTCGGGCAGCAGCGCCGCGCGCTTCTGCACGGTCAGCGCCTGCGCCTGCTTCACGCGCTCGGTGGCGGCCTGCAGATCGAGGTTGCCGTCGAGCACGGTCGCGATCAGCCGGTCGAGCACGGGATCGTGGAAACGCGCCCACCACGCGGCGGCGTCGATGTCCGCGCGCGGCACGTCGGTGTCCCACGCGGCGGGCGCGAGCGATTGAACGGAATCGTGCAGCGCGGGGTGCTGCGCGGGCTGCACCGCGCAGCCGGCGGCGAACGCGCTGACGGCCAGCGCGACGAGTAGCTTTTTCATGGCGATGACCTCGGCTTCAGTGCGCGTCCGGCGGCGGCGCGTTCAGGGTAATGGGACGGGAAAACGCGACGGCGATCAGCGCGACGATGAAGCACAGCGACAGCGCGTAGTACGCATCCGCGTAGGTGAGCGTCAGCGCTTCGCGATAGATCAGGCGATGCAGGTTCGCGAGGCCGGCTTGGGCGGTATCGAGCGTGTTGCCGGCCACCGAGGTCCAGTACGCGGCCTGGCGATCGAGCAGCGACGCGACCTGCGGCTCGCCGGCGCTCACGTGCTCGTTCAGCCGCAGGTAGTGAAAGTTCAGCCGGTCGTTGAGCATCGTCGCGCTCACCGCGATGCCGATCGCGCCGCCCAGGTTGCGCATCAGGTTGAACAGGCCGCTCGCCGATTTCAGCCGCGACTGCGGCAGCGAGCCCAAGGCCATCGTCACGATCGGCGGCACGCTGAACTGCTGGCCGATGCCTCGCAATGCCTGCGGCAGCAGCAGTTCCCGCCAGCCCCAGTCGTGCGTGATCGGCGTGTACAGGTAGCAGCCGAGGCCGAAGCAGACGAGCCCGAACACGAGCAGCGCGCGCATGCTGAAGTAGCGCGCGGCGAACGCATACGCGCAGAGCGCGACCAGCTGGAACGCGCCGACCGACAGCAGCGCGATGCCGATCTGCAGCGAACTGAACGCACGCACCTGCGACAGGAACAGCGGCGTGAGGAACACCGTCACGAAGATGCCGATGCCCGTCACGAACGACAGCAGGCTGCCGATCCCGAAGTTGCGCACGGCGAGCGCGCGCAGGTCGACGACCGGATCGTCCGCGGTCAGCGCGTGCACGATGAACAGGAAGCCGCAGATGGCGGAGATCCACGCGCAGATCACGATCGCGTCGTCGCTGAACCAGTTCTTGCGCGGCCCTTCCTCCAGCACGTATTCGAGGCAGCCGAGGAAGCCCGACATCAGCGCGATGCCGAGATAGTCGCCGCGCTTGAGGAGGCTCGGGTCGGGTTCGTCGATATGTACGTAGCGCGGTACCAGCACGGCCACGGCGATGCCCGGCACGAGGTTCAGGTAGAACAGCCAGTGCCACGACCATTGATCGGTGATCCAGCCGCCGATCACCGGCCCGATCGCCGGCGCGAGCGACGCGAGCGCACCGATCGTCGTCGACGCGATCAGCCGCTGCCTGCCCGGGAACAGCACGAACGCGGTCGTGAACACGGTCGGGATCATCGCGGCGCCGAGCGCGCCCTGCAGCCCGCGGAACAGGATCATCGAGTTGATGTCCCACGCGAGCCCGCACAGCATGCTCGTGATCGTGAAGCCGACCGCCGACGCGACGAACAGCCAGCGCGTCGACATCACCTTCGACAGCCAGCCCGACATCGGGATCACGATGATCTCGGCGATCAGGTAGGCCGTCTGCACCCACGACAGCTCGTCCTGGCTGGCGGACAGGCCGCCGCCGATGTCGCGCAGCGACGACGCGACGATCTGGATGTCGAGCGTCGCCATGAAGAAGCCGACGCACATCAGCGCGAACGCGAAGACGCGCTGCTTCGTCGGTTGCGACGCGGGGTCGCCGGAAAACGCGGTGGTCATGGTCGGCTCCCGTTCAGTTCGCGTGATCGGTGTGGACCGTCACGGCCGCGGACAGGCCGGGGCGCAGCACGTGCTCGAGGCCCGGCTGCGGATCGAGATGCACGCGCACCGGCACGCGCTGGACGATCTTCGTGAAGTTGCCGGTCGCGTTCTCGGGCGGCAGCACGCTGAAGGTCGCGCCGGTCGCGGGCGCGAGGCTGTCGACGCGGCCGTGCAGGCGCGTGCTCGACGCATCGAGCGTGACGTCGACGCGGTCTCCCGCGCGCATCTTGCGCAACTGGTCTTCCTTGAAGTTCGCGTCGATCCACAGCCCCGACGCGGGCACGACCGTGAGCAGCGGCACGCCGACATTCGCGAGCATCCCGACGCGGCTCGTACGGTTGCCGACGTAGCCGTCGACCGGCGAGCGGATCGTCGTGTACTCGACGTTCAGCGCGGCGACGCGTTGCGCGGCGAGCGCCGTGTTCACGCGGGCCCGCGCATCGGCGAGCTGCGCGCCGAGCACGTCGAGCTGCCGCTTCGACGCGAGCAGCGCGGCGTCGCTGCGGGCGACGGCCGCGTCCGCCTTCGAATAGTCGGCATCCGCGCGCTCGACGATCTGGTTCGACACCGCATCGGATTTGACGAGCTCGCGGTAGCGCACGCGGTCGGACGACGCCCGCGTGAGCTCGGCCGACGACGCATTGCGGTCCGCCGCGTGCTGGCCGATCACCGCGTATTGCAGCTGCTGCTTCGCTTCGAGTTCCGTCACCGCGGAGCGCGCGCTGTCGACTTCCGCATCGGCTTGCGCGAGCTTCGCATCGTAGTCGCGCGCATCGAGCTGCACGAGCACGTCGCCGGCCTTCACGCGCTGGTTGTCGCTCACGAGGATCTTGTCGACGAAGCCGTTCACCTTCGGCGCGAGCACGGTGACGTCGCCGCCGACATACGCATCGTCGGTGCTTTCCTGGAAGCGCAGAACGAACAGCCAGTCGAGCGCGGCCGCGGCCACGACGACCACCACGGCGCCCACGGCGATGCGCATCCATGGCACGCGACGCTGCTGCTTCGCGGGCGGATCGATTGTGGCTGCTTCGCGGGAAGCAGCGGCTTGGGTCGTTTCCATCGAGTCACCTATGTATATGCACTTATCAAAACGATCGATGACATCGCATCGATCGGGAAAGAGGCTAGCGCTCCGGCAGGTTGTGCGTGATCCGAAACAATTCGTCTCTGAGGCGGGCCGCCTGGGCCGACCCGAACCGCTGCTCGAACGCTTGCTGCGCGGCGAGCCAGTGCACATGCGCGTCGGCGATCCTGGCTTCGCCGTGCTCGGTCAGCGCGAACGTCTGGCGGCGGCAGCGCGGCTCCATCCGGCCCGTCACGAGCGCCGCGCCGATCAGCGGCTTGAGCGCGCGCAGGAGCGCCGTGCGCTCGATCACCAGCACCGCCGACAGCGTCGCCATCGTCAGGCCCGGGCGCTCCCGCAGCAGCGCGAGAATGCTGTACTGCGACGGCGTGACGCCCGCCCGCGACAGATAGCGCTCGTAGAACTGCGAGATTCGCCGCGCGGCCTGCCGGATCGCGAAGCAATCGTCATCGGTGAGGGTGGTCGTGTGCATGTGCACATATTAGGTGGCGAGCCGGCTCGAAGCGAGCGGCGGCGCGGGATCAGATTGGTGTCGTGGCTGTACCAATCGGCGGCCGGACGGCGCGTTTTCGCGCCGGATCACGCGGCGGCGGGAACAATCCGGCCGTCGTGGTCGCAGTACGCGGCCGTGTAGTCGATGAACGCCTTGACCTTCGCGGGCAGCAGCGCGCGGTTCGCGTAAGCGAGCTTGATCTCCACGAATGCGTCGACCAGATCGGCGCCTTCGAGCAGCTGCACGAGGGCGCCCGACGCGAGTTCGGCCTCGACGAGCGTTCTCGGCACGACGCCGATGCCGAAGTCGTGCATCACCATTTCACGGTTGAAGACGGGGCTGTTCGACGAGATGTCGAAGCTCAACGGCACGGTCAGCGTGTCGCCGTCGACGCGGAACGACAGCGCGGGCCGGCGCAGCGACGGCGACAGCGGCACGAACGCATGCTCGGCGAGCGCGGCCGGCGTCTCAGGACGCGGATGCGTACGCAGATACGCGGGCGTCGCGACGATCACCACCGGAATGCGTTCGACCAGGCGCACCACGGTCGTCTCGCTCGTCAGCATGTACGGCACGACGATGCCGATGTCGTAGCCTTCGCCGACGAGGTCGACCGGGCGCTCGGTCAGCGTGACGTCGAGGCGCACCTTCGGATGCGCGGCCTTGAAGCCGGCGATCAGCGGCACGAGCCGGTTCAGCGCGGCCGTCGTGTGCGCGACGAGCCGCAGCAGCCCCTCGGGCTCGCGCGTGTGCGACTGCGCCTGCGCTTCCAGCGAGTCGAGTTCGTCGAGCACGGCCGCGCAGCGCTCGTAGATGCGCTCGGCGGTTTCGGTCAGCGAGACCTGGCGCGTGGTCCGGTGCAGCAGGCGGCTGCCGAAGCGCGCCTCGAGATCCGCGACCGCACGCGACACGACCGGCCGCGCGAGGCCGTGCATGTCGGCGGCGCGCGTGAAGCTGCGCATTTCCACCACCGACCGGAAGATCCGCAGCTTGTCGATGTAGTCCATGTTCGTCTCCTCGCGGCGATGGCGGCGCGCGGTGCAAGCGGCCGGCCCGGCCATGTTACGGCGGAGTGTACATTGACTTTATGCATATGCACATATAAATTGCCGATCATGAACGATATCCAGATCGCCCAGGCCTGCAATTGCCTCGCGCTGCGCCAGGCGGCGCGCTTCGTCACGCAACTCTACGAGCGGCATCTGGCCCCCGTCGGGGTCACGCCCGCGCAGTTCTCGATCATGGCGAACCTGTCGCGCCGGCCCGGCCTCGTGATGAGCGAGCTTGCCGACACGCTGGTGATGGACCGCACCACGCTGTTGCGCGCGCTCAAGCCGCTGCAACGCGACGGATTCGTCGCCGCGGCCGCGTCCGAGCATGACGCACGTGCGCACGCACTCAGCCTGACGAAGCTCGGCGAGCGCACCTACGCGCAGGCGAAAATCGCGTGGCAGGCCGCACAGGACGAGTTCGAAACGCAGTTCGGCCGCGACCGCGCCAAGGCGCTGCGCGACGAGCTGTTCAGCCTGACGGCGCAGCGATAGCCGCAACGCGCGGTAGTATGACAAAAGCGATCCGGGCCCGCCGGACGAGACCCGAGGAGCACTCCCCATGCTGCAGTTGAGCGAGCGCGACGACGCGATGTCGCGCGGCGCATTCGGCGACGGCGTCGCGCGCGCGATGCGGATCGTCACGCGCACGGCCGAGGTCATGTCGGCGCCGCACCTGATCGACATCACGTCCGCGCATATCGACGGCTGCCTTTACCACGGCCGGACGAGCCTCGACTTCGTCGAGTATTTCGTCGATACCGGCGCGCGCGTCGCGGTGCCGACCACGTTGAACGTCGGGTCGCTCGACCTGATCCACCCCGAGCTGTATCACGGCGATCGCACGATCGAGCGCGACGCGCGGCGGCTGATGGATGCGCATCTGCAGCTCGGCTGCGAATCGAGCTTCACGTGCGCGCCGTATCAGCTGAAGAATCGTCCGCGCGTGGGCGAGCAGATCGCGTGGGCTGAATCCAACGCGATCGTGTTCGCGAACTCGGTGCTCGGTGCGCGCACCAGCCGTTATGGCGACTTTCTCGATCTGGCCGCCGCGATCACGGGGCGTGCGCCGTATGCGGGCCTGCACGTCGAATCGAATCGCGCGGCGCGGATCGTATTCAACGCGCCGGACTTCGGCAACCGGCCGTCGCGCGACATCTATTTCGCGGCGCTCGGGTTGCTGATCGGCAGGATCGCGGGCGCGATCGTCCCCGCGATCGTCGGGCTGCCTGCGGACACCACCGAAGACGAACTCAAGGCGCTCGGCGCGGCCGCCGCATCGAGCGGGGCCGTCGCGCTGTTCCATGCGGTGGGCGTCACTCCCGAGGCACCCACGCTCGACGCCGCGTTGCACGGGCAGGCGGCGCAGCGAACGGTCGATGTCGCGATGGCCGACCTCGACGAGATCCGCCGCACTTTGAATCATGGCGCGGCCGGAGATGCGCTCGTCGCGGTCGCGCTCGGCACGCCGCATTTTTCGCTGGCCGAATTCCGCACGCTCGACGCGCTGCTCGATCAGTTCGACGGCAAGCCGAAGTGCGATTTCTACGTGAACACGAGCCGCTTCATCCTGTGGGAGCTGGGCGAGCTCGGGCTCGCCGGCAAATTCGACGCGCGCGGCATCCAGATCGTCGTCGACACCTGCACGTACATCACGCCGGTGATGAAACAGCTGTCGGGCCTGGTGATGACCAACTCGGGGAAGTGGGCGTCGTATGCGCCCGCGAACATCGGCGTCACGGTCGCGTACGGCAGCATGCGCGAGTGCGTGCGCTCCGCGTTCGAAGGAAAGGTGCGATTCGATGACTGACGCAACGATGAAGCAGCTGACGGGCGACACGCTCGTGCCGGGCAGCGCGTGCGCGAACACGATCGTGCTCGACAAGCCGCTCAGCTTCTGGGGCGGCTACGACTCGGCCGCGGGGCGGATCGTCGATCGCGGGCATCCGCAGGCCGGCGCGAGCCTGGCCGGCCGGATCATGGTGATGCCGCACGCGAAGGGCTCGAGTTCGAGCAGCAGCGTGCTCGCCGAAGCGGTGCGCAACGGCACGGGGCCGGTCGGGATCGTGCTGAAGGAGCGCGATCTGATCATCTCGATCGGTGCGATCGTGGCGGCGGAGCTCTATGCGATCGCGGTGCCGGTAGTGTGCGTGACGGACGACGTGTATGACGCGATTGTCGCGGCGACGGGCGAGGTGCGGATCGATGCACGCGAAGGCGATGGCGGCGCGCGGATCGACGTCGGCAGCTGACCTTCCGGTTTACTCGCGTGCCGGATCGCCCGCCGCTTCCCGATAGGCGCTCGGCGTCTGCCCGGCCCACCGTCGAAACGCCCGCGTGAAATTCGCCGGGTCGGTGAATTGCAGCCGTTCGGCGATCGTCTTCAGATCGAGATCCGAGGCCGCGAGCAACTGCTTCGCATCGCGAAACCGCGCTTCGTCGAGCAGTTGCCGGTAGCTCGACCCGGCTTCCTCGAGCCGGCGCCGCAACGTGCGCGTCGACACGAGCAGCGCGTCGGCGAGCGCCTCCGGGCTCGAATAGTCGCCGGCCGTGCGCGCCAGTTCCGCGCGCACGCGCTCGACCAGATCGCCTTCCTCCTGGCGTACCTGCGCATACTCGCGCTCGACCTGCACGAGCGCCTGCCGGTGTGCGACTTCGTCGGCAAGCGGCAGCGGCCAGTCGAGCACGTCGCGCGCGATCCACAGCGCATTCGCCGCGCAGCCGAATTCGACCGGGGGCAACTGGTCGCGATAACGCGCGAAATAGCCGGGCTCCGGCCACGCGAAGCGCAGCGCGATCGGCGGCGATGCGCGCCCGGACCACTGCGAGATATTTTGCGCGAGCCCGGTCAGCACGAACTCGAACATCACGTGATGCTGCAGCACGGGGCTCGCCTGCACGCCGTGCAGTTCGAGGGTTGCGCCGTGTTCGTCCTCCGCGTAGGTCAGACGATATTGCCGATTGCGCATCCGGAAGTAGCGCTGCGTGACCATCAGCGCGTCGCGGATGTCCCGCGCGGTCAGCGTTGCATAGCCGAGGAAGCCGTGCACGGTCGGCTTCAGCAGCAGCCCGAACGCGAGCCCGATGCCCGGATCGCCGCCGATCTCGATCGCGTTCAGCACGAGCCGGCCCCATTGCGACGGCGCGACGCGGGCGTCCGGTTCGGCCAACACCGCGTCGCGCAGTCCCGTGCCTGCGCGCACCGCGGCCAGATCGACGCCGCGTGCGGCCAGCGCCTGCAGCAGCAGGCGCGTATAGGCGACCGGAATCGTCGGCCGGCGGAGCCCGAGGTGATCCTTGCGTGACGGGGAGGTCATGTCGATTTGGCCGGAAATGACAAGCATTATGGCTGTTTGCCCCCTCACGTTCAAGGCGGCGCGCGCATACGATGACCCCCATCGCTTACCGGCAGACTCATCATGACGACCCCCTTTCCCCACCTGCTCGCCCCGCTCGACCTCGGCTTCACCACGTTGAAGAATCGCGTGCTGATGGGCTCGATGCACACGGGCCTCGAGGACAGCCGCAAGACGCTGCCGCGGCTCGCCGACTATTTCGCAGAACGGGCGCGTGGCGGCGTCGGCCTGATCGTGACCGGCGGCTTCGCGCCGAACGTGGCCGGCTGGACCAAGCCGTTCGGCGGCACGCTGATGACGTCCGCCGGCGCGCGGCGGCATCGCGTGATCACCGACGCCGTGCATGCGGACGACGGCAAGATCGCGCTGCAGATCCTGCATACCGGCCGCTACGGCTACCACCCGTTCGCGGTCGCGCCGTCGAAGATCAAGTCGCCGATTTCGCCGTTCGCGCCGCATGAGCTCAGCGCGCGCGGCGTCGAGCGGCAGATCCGTGCGTTCGTCCGCTGCGCGCAGCTCGCGCGCGAGGCCGGCTACGACGGCGTCGAGATCATGGGCTCCGAGGGTTACCTCATCAACCAGTTCATCTCGATGCATACGAACAAGCGCGGCGACCAGTGGGGCGGTTCGTACGAAAACCGCATCCGCCTGCCGATCGAGATCATCGAGCGCACGCGCGAAGCGGTCGGGCGCGACTTCATCCTGATCTACCGGCTGTCGATGCTCGACCTGATTCCGGACGGTAGCGACTGGCGCGAGACCGTGCAGCTTGCGAAGGCCGTCGAGCGCGCGGGCGCGACCATCATCAACACGGGGATCGGCTGGCACGAGGCGCGCGTGCCGACGATCGCGACGTCGGTGCCGCGCGGCGCGTTCGCATGGGTGACCAGGAAGATGAAGGGCGAGGTCGGCATCCCGCTCGTGACGACCAACCGGATCAACCGGCCCGAAGTGGCCGAGCAGATTCTCGCGGACGGCTGCGCGGACATGGTGTCGATGGCGCGTCCGCTGCTCGCGGATGCCGAGTTCGTCGTCAAGGCCGCCCAGGGCCGCGCTGACGAGATCAACACCTGCATCGGCTGCAACCAGGCGTGTCTCGACCACGCGTTCAAGAACAAGATCGCGTCATGCCTGCTGAACCCGCGCGCGTGCCACGAAACGGAGCTGGTCTACACGCGGGTGCAGCAGCCGAAGCGCATCGCGGTCGTCGGGGCGGGGCCGGCCGGTCTCGCGTGCTCGACCGTGCTCGCGCAGCGCGGCCACCACGTCGACCTGTTCGACGCGGCCGCGGAAATCGGCGGCCAGTTCAACATGGCGAAGCGGATCCCGGGCAAGGAAGAGTTCGATGAAGCGCTGCGTTACTTCGGCCGGCAGGTCGAGCTGACCGGCGTGAACCTGCATCTGAACCGCCGCGTCGACGCGAACGACCTGATCGCGGGCGGCTATGACGAGATCGTGCTTGCCACCGGCGTGGCGCCGCGCGACCCGAAGATTCCCGGCCAGGACGGGCCGAACGTGCTCAGCTATATCGATGTGCTCGCCGGCAGGCAGCCGGTCGGCCGGCGTGTCGCGGTGATCGGCGCGGGCGGCATCGGCTTCGATGTCGCCGAGTATCTGGTGCAGGACGGCGCGTCGCCGACGCTCGATCTGGAAGAGTGGAAAGCGGAGTGGGGCGTGACCGATCCGGCCGCGACGCGCGGCGGCGTGACGCGCGCGCAGGTCGCGGCGCCCGCGCGCGAAGTGACGCTGCTGCAACGCAAGGCCGCGCCGCTCGGCAAGGGGCTCGGCAAGACGACCGGCTGGATTCACCGCGCGACGCTGAAGATGAAGCAGGTGAAGATGATCGGCGGCGTGAACTACGAATTGATCGATGCGCGCGGGTTGCACGTGTCGTACGGCGAACAGCGCACCGATCACGAACTGATCGAAGCCGACACGATCGTGCTGTGCGCGGGGCAGGAACCGCAGCGCGCGCTGCTGGTGCCGTTGCAGGCGGCCGGACGATCGGTGCATCTGATCGGCGGCGCGGAACTGGCGGCCGAACTCGATGCGAAGCGTGCGATCGATCAGGGTTCGCGGCTTGCCGCGCGGCTGTAACGGGCAATCGTTTTGGGTTTCGGGGCGGTGTGCGTCGCGCGGCGGTGGTCTGCCTGCGCGACGGCTCGCGGTTTTCCGCTCCGTAATTCCATAGGGCGGTTGAGCACGTCGAATCGATGTGCCGCGTCACCACGCGACGGGATCCCCGCACACGGTCATCCGCTCCCGGCCCGCGTGTGTCAGGCCGCTTCGGCCCGTTCCTCCTCTTCCGCTTCCAGCATCGCCTTGACGATCAGGTAGACGGCCGGCAGGTCGTCGTCGTCGCGACGCCAGTCGACCGGCTCCTCGACGTCCGCCGCGACCAGCCGGCTGTCGCGCAGGCGGATGAACGCGTCGACGACGGTCGGATCGTTGCGGCTCAGGAAACCGGCGTTCGAGAACGCGAGTTCCTCGACGTTCAGCAGCGCCTGCCAGCTCATCGTGCGGACGGCGGCCGGATGCGTGCGGCGTCGCAGGCCGAGCGCGCGCTGCGCAGGGCCGCCGACGACACGCTGCAGATCGACGACCGCGCGCTGCGCGGCACGCTCGAAGTGGCCGGGATTGAAGCCGGGTTGCTCGGGATCGAATGCGGATGACTGGAACATGGTCGCCTCACAAAAGTCCGTCCGTCATGGCTGACGGAATTCGGGTCAAATGGTGAAAAAGCACTGTAAATATATACAGTGTTCGAGGCGGTTTCAAGTCCTGAATGAATACGCGTGTGCCGCGGTGCGGTTGCGTCCGTACCGCGAGCGATTCACACCGCCGCGGCGATCGCCTCGCGCAGCCATCGATGTGCGGGATCGCGATGCACGCGTTCGTGCCACAGCATCGACATCTCGTAGCCGGGGACTTCGACCGGCGCTTCCACGACGCGTAATGCGGGCGTGTTGCGGACCAGCCGCTCGGGCAGCATCGCGACGAGATCGGTGCTGGCGACGGCCGACATCACGAACAGGAAATGCGGAACCGACAGCACGACACGCCGCGCAGCGCCCGCTTTCGCGAGCGCGTCGTCGGTCACGCCGAAGAAGCCGCCCCCGTCGGGCGACACGATCACGTGTTCCAGCGCGCCGAACTGCGCGAGCGTGGGGCGCCGCTTCAGCTTCGGATGACCGGCACGGCCGACGAGCACGTATCGCTCGACGAACAGCGGCAGGCGCCGCATGCCTTCCGGCGACCCTTCGCTCGTATGGAAGGCCAGGTCGATGCCGTTGCGCTCGGCGTCCTGCTCGATGCGCGGCGGCACGAGTTCGACGACGGCGAGCCGCGTAGCGGGCGCGGCCGAGCGCAGCGTGTTCAGCGCGGGCAGCACGATCGTCGATTCGCCGTAGTCGGTGGCGGCCACGCGCCACGTGTTCGTCGCGGTCGCCGGATCGAACGGCGTGGCCGTCAGCACCGCCCGTTCGACCGCGTCGAGCGCATCCCGCAACGGCTCGCGCAGCGTTTCGGCGCGGGCGGTCGGTCGCATCCCGCGCGGCCCCGGCAGCAGCAGCGGATCGCCGAACAGGTCGCGCAGTTTCTGCAACTGCACGCTGACCGACGGCTGCGACATGTTCAGTTTTTCAGCCGCCCGCGTGACGTTGTGCTCGGCGAGCAGCACGTCGAGCGTCACCAGCAGGTTCAGGTCCAGTCTTCTGAGATTATTCATGGCTATACCTGGAATATCGGGAATTCATTTCCAATATACCGTTGGCGACGGCATCCTGCAGTCATTCAATCAACGGAGCAGTGAACATGAATGTGCTGATCGTTTATGCCCATCCCGAACCGCGTTCGCTCAACGGTGCGTTGCGGGACTTCGCGGTCGAGCATCTCGAAGCGGCCGGCCATGCCGTGCAGGTGACCGATCTGTACGCGATGAACTGGAAGGCCGCGTTCGACGCGCATGACGTGACCCACCGTGCGCCCGACGCGCGTTTCGATCCCGCGCTCGATTCGAAGCGTGCGTTCGAGACGGACACGCAGCGCGACGACATCGCGCGCGAACAGGACAAGCTGAAGTGGGCCGACGCGGTGATCCTGCAGTTTCCGCTGTGGTGGTTCTCGATGCCGGCGATCATGAAGGGCTGGGTCGAGCGGGTGTATGCGTACGGCTTCGCGTACGGTGTTGGCGAGCATTCCGACCAGCATTGGGGCGACCGTTACGGCGAGGGCTCGCTGGCGGGCAAGCGTGCGATGGTGATCGTCACGACGGGCGGTTGGGAGTCGCACTACAGCGCGCGCGGCATCAACGGGCCGATCGACGACGTGCTGTTTCCGATCCAGCACGGGATTTTGTATTACCCGGGGTTCGACGTGCTGCCGCCGTTCGTGATCTATCGGACGGGGCGAATGAATGACGCGCGCTTCGATGAAACGTGCGCGGCGCTCGGCACGCGTCTCGACGAACTGTGGACCGCACGACCGATTCCGTTCCGGCGGCAGAATGCGGGGGACTACGACATTCCGGCGCTGACGCTGAAGGCCGGGATCGCGCCGGAGAAGGTGGGGTTTGCGGCGCACCTCGCGCGCGAGCAGTGAGGGGGGGCGATCACGTCCGGTCGAGGCGCCGTTCGATGCGCAGGCGGCCCGGCGGTTCGAAGTAGGTGCCGAAGCGCACGAGTCCCGTGTTCTTCAGGTGGCAGGTCATTTCGAAGCTGACCAGGATGCCGGGATCGCGGTTCTCGACGATCGCGACGTCGATCGAACGGATGCGCGGCTCGTACTTCAGTAGCGTGGCTTCCATCTGCTGCTTGAGCAGATGCGCCGACGCGGGTAGCGCCTTGTAGATGTTCGTGAGGTCGGGCAACCCGTAGTCGGGCAGGTGCTTGAGCGCGCCGGCCCGCGTATTGAGGATGCGGCGCACGTTCTGCTGCACGCTCAGGCATTCGAGCGTCCGGTCGTCGTAGGCGCCGATCGGCTCGCCGCCGATCTGGCCGAGCAGCATGTCGTAGAGGGAGGGGCCGGCGGTCATCGGGGGGGCGGTTGCTCGATGCGGTTATCGGTCGTGGCCGGGGCGTCGACGAAATCGATCGTCAACGCACCTTCAACGCCGGTCGACAGCACGATGTGTCGCGGCGTGATGCCCGTTGCCATCCGGGCAAGCAGCTCACGGGACACGACGGGCAGCACACGCTGGTTCAGGAATGCATCGACACCGCGTGCGCCGGATTCCCGTGACACGCAGTGCTGCGCGATCGATTCGAGCAGATCGTCGTCGCAAGTGAGCGTGACGGCGTGTTGCCGATGCAGGCGTTTGGCAATCTTGTCCAGTTTGATCCGCACGATCGATGCAAGCGACGCGGCATCGAGCGGCCGATAGACGAGCGTCTGGAAGCGTGCGAGCAGCGCCGGCTGAAAATGCGCGACCAGCTGCGGATGAATGGCTTCGCGCAACGCGACCTGCGTGATCGACGCGTTCTCGGCCGTCGCGTCGTCTATCTGCGCACTGCCGAGATTGGACGTCATCACGATCACGCAGTTGCGGAAATCGATCTCGCGCCCTTCACCGTCGCGCATCGTGCCGCGGTCGAACACCTGATAAAAAATATCGACCACGTCGCGATGCGCCTTCTCCACTTCGTCCAGCAGCACGACGCTGTACGGACGCTGACGCACGGCTTCGGTCAGCACGCCGCCGCGTCCGTAACCGACATAGCCGGGTGGCGAACCCTTGAGCTGCGATACCGTGTGCGCTTCCTGGTACTCCGACAGATTGATCGTCGTCAGCGCCGCGGTACCGCCGAACAGCGCGTCGGCGAGCGCGAGCGCCGTCTCGGTCTTGCCGACGCCGGACGGCCCGGCGAGCAGGAATACGCCGAGCGGCGCGTGCTCGCTTTTCAGGCCGGCCTTGGCGGTGCGCAAGCTCTCAGCCAATGCGCCGATCGCATCGTCCTGTCCGACCACGCGCGTCGCGAGCGTCGACTCGAGCGCGAGCAGGCTCCGCAGTTCGTCCTCGACGAGATTGCCGACCGGTACGCCCGTCCATTCGGCGACGACACGCGCGATCGATTGCGCGTCGACGTCGGGGGAGATCATCGGCGACTTTCCCTGAGCGTTCGCCAGCGCGTCGATCGCCTTGATTACGTCGGCCGAATCAGGCGCGGGGTCGGCCGCACCACGAAGCGTGCGCACTGCATCGACGAGTTCGCGCTCGCGTGCGTACTGACCGAGCAGCGTGTCGGCGGTGTCGCGCATCGCGTCGTGCTCCGTATCGATCGCGGCACGTCGCTCCGCGATGCCGGCGATGCCCGCACGGGCGTCCGCATCGAGCGCCGCGCGTTCCAGCTCGAGCGCCGCCAGCGCGGCATGCGCCTGTTGCAGTTCCGCCGGCAGTACGTCGAGTGCCATCCGCACGCGCGCGGCTGCCGTATCGATCAGATCCACGGCCTTGTCCGGCAACTGGCGCGCCGGAATGTAGCGGCGCGACAGGCGCACGGCCGCCACGATCGCCTCGTCGCGGATGTGAACCTCGTGATGGGCCGCATAGCGGCTCGCGAGCCCGCGCAGCATCAGGCACGCTGCTTCGTCGTCCGGCTCGTCGACCTTGACGACCTGGAAGCGCCGTTCGAGCGCCGCGTCGCGCTCGAAGTATTGCTTGTACTCGGCCCACGTGGTGGCCGCGATCGTGCGCAACTCCCCGCGTGCGAGCGCCGGCTTGAGCAGGTTCGCGGCATCGGCGCCGCCTGCCGTGTTACCGGCACCGATCAACGTGTGCGCCTCGTCGATGAACAGCAGGATCGGTGTCGTCGAAGCTCGCACCTCGTCGATCACGTTCTTCAGCCGTTGCTCGAATTCGCCCTTTACACTGGCGCCGGCCTGCAGCAAGCCGAGATCGAGCGTCAGGATGCGCGTGCCGCGGATCGTTTCCGGCACGCCGCCGTCGATCACGCGCAAGGCGAGCCCTTCGACAAGCGCGGTCTTGCCGACGCCCGGTTCGCCGACCAGGATCGGATTGTTCTTGCGGCGGCGCGCGAGCACGTCGATCATCTGCCGTATCTCGCGGTCGCGTCCGAAGACGGGGTCGATCTCGCCACGACGCGCCTTTTCGGTCAGGTCGAGGGTGAAGCGCGCGAGTGCGTCGCGCTCGATCGCGCGCGTGGGGGCAGGGTGTGCCGCGGTGGCCGACGTCGGTGTTCCCGTTGCGTGCGGATCGCGGGCCGAGTCCGCTTTGCGTGCCGATACGGGTTCGTCAACCGCGTTTTCGCACGAGCGCCGCCCGAGCCGGGGCAGCACACGACGAATCTGCGCGCTGGAGACGGACAGCAGCGGCCACGCACGCTGGGTGCGCAGCACATGAGGGGCGTCGACGATCGCCTGCAGCAGGTGCCCCGAACGAATCGAGTCGTCGGGATCGTCGGCCGTCGCGTGCGCCCACGCATCCTCCAGCACCGTGGCGAGTTGCCGCGACAGCGCCGGCATGCCGCGCAACGTGCGTGGCATGCGCTCGATCACGTCGATCATCGCATCCCACACGGCGTCGATGTCGAGGTCGTAGTGGCGCAGCAGCGCGGGAATGTCGCCGTCGTCGGCTTCGATCAGCTTCAGCACCCAGTGCTCGACCGCGATTTCGTCCGCGAGCCGGGTCTGGCACAGATTCGCCGCGGCTTCGAGTGCGCGCGTGCAGTGAGGATTGAGGCGGCGAATGAGATGGGAAGCGTCCCGGAGCGGCGGCGTCATGTCGGTATCGGATCAGGAAGGGAGAAGGGCGGGCGCCCCTGAGGAGCGGAATCCCGCCGCGCAAGCGCGACGGATTCCGCCAGGCGGTCAGTCCATCAGGAACGTTCGTTCCAGGTGTCCTTGTGGATGATGTTGCCGTCCTTGTACGACCACGTGATCGTCTCGTAACGCAGTTCCACGTCTTCGAGATGGTTGTGCTTCTCGTAGTCGGGGTTCTTGATGTCGAGCATCTTCGGCTTCACCGCGACGATCTTCACGTTGTCGAGCTTGGTGTTGAAGTATTCCTTTTCCTTGCCCGCGTCGTCGATTCGATACCACTTGATCTCGACCGACTTCAGCGTCTGGCCGCTCGTCACGGCCTTGTACAGGTACGGCGTCGACGCGTCGGTCTCCTTCGTCAGCGTGATCGGCTTGTGCACGCGCGTGCCGGTCAGCTTGCCCGTATTGCCGTCGGTCGGAATGTGCACGCCATGATCGAACGCGACCAGTTCGACGCTACCCTCGCGATCCTGGACGGTTACCGAACCCTTGATGTCCGCGCCACCGTCGTCCTTGAGCCACATGTAGGCCGGAATTGCCATTTGTTCACTCCTTCTTCTTCGTACTGCGAATCGCCGGAACCGGATTCCGGCGCTGATAACCCCGGGGCGACCGCCCCGGGAACCCAAACGCGTGTTACCTCGCGGCGCCGGTCGGGACGGCAGGCACCGGTGTATCGGGCACGAGCGTGATCTCGACCCGACGATTCTTCGCCCGCCCTTCCGGCGTGGCGTTGTCCGCGACCGGCCGCGTATCGCCGTAGCCCTGGATCGCGAACCGTGTCGGCGGGATGCCCGATGCTTCGACGAGCCAGTCGCGCACGGCTGACGCGCGATCGATCGACAGCTTCAGATTGCGATCGGGCCGACCCTGATCGTCCGCGTAGCCAGCGACGAGCACGCGTTTGCCCGAATGGGCTTTGATCAGTTCGAGCGCATCGACCATCGCGCGCGTGGTGCCCGTTCGGAGCGTTGCCTTGCCGCTGTCGAACAGCGACATGCTGTCCAGCGTGACGACGGCGGGCGGCGGCGGGGGCGGTTCGTACGACGCGATTGCGTCGTTGAGGACGGGCAGCAGCGGTGCGCCGCGATAGGTGCCGAACGACAGCCGGAGCGGCACGCCGACCCGTGCGTACCGGTCGAGCTGATCGCGGTCCGACACAAGGACTCGGAGCGCGTCGCGTTTGGCCGTGTCGTGCGTGGCGGGGATTCGGTTGTAGTGTTGGAGGTGCTCGCCGATGCGGGTCATCAACGCCTCGTTGTTCTTTGCGGCGCCGCAGATGGCGGCGATTGCGGCGCAGGCGACGATCGCGATGACGTGCGCGGCGGCGGTGATGCGCGGCGACCGCCACGTGCGGCGCGGCATCGCGTCGATCAGCGGTTGCGGCAATGGCCACGGCGTCGGCGACGCAGGCAGTGTGGCCGGGGCGATACCTGTCAGGCTGCGGACTTCCCGTTCCCACGGTTTGCCGGGGCCGCTCGCCGGGCCATGGTCGATCCAGCCCACGCCGAACAACGGCCACGGCGATGCGGGCTGGCGTCGATCCGTCAGCGTGTCGAACACGACGCGTCGGGTCCATCCGATCATCGATGCGACGCCGGCGGCGCGTGCCGCGACCGCGGGGCTGCCGTCGGCATGGAGCGCATCCGACTCGGCTGCTTCGATCGCGGTGTCGAAGCGATGCGTGTTGACGATGGGCGATCCGGTCGACATGCCATACCACCGGGCCGCCGATTCGACGGCGGGCAACGTTGCCGCGGCATTTGCGTTCGAGAGCCGCTGATAGAGAGCGACATAGCCCGGCAGCGACGTGCCGAGCATGCGGGACGCATCGGCCACGGCTTGCCGGATCACGCGCAGCGACTGCGACAGCGTGTCGTCGTTCGCATGAAGGCCCGGCGCGACCGCCAGCACGACACAATCCGGCGCATGACCGTCCCGCCACTGGCGGACCGCAACGGCGAGCCGGGGAAGATCCTGAGGGCGGTCGGCTCGCAACCAGATCGCGCCGTCGCCGACATGTACGAAACGCGACATGGCCGTATCGCGATCGAACAACGCGGACAGACCGTCGCCCGTGACGAGCGCGAGCGGCATTCTCGTGCGCATCGTGACGGGCAGGTCGGCGGTCGCCGCGCCCAGTTGCGCAATCACCTGAACGTTTTGTTCGCGGGCGCGCGTCAATCCGCGCGAATGCAACCAGACGATCAGCGCGGAAAGCGCGACGACGAGCGCTACCCATCCCCACATGACGCCGCGCTCGACGGGTACAACCCATCCGACGACGGCCAATGCCAGTGCCGCGGACAGCGTCACGACCGTCCTGAGCGGATAGCCGAGGCCCGACAACGCCGCGCGTGCCGCATTGGAATCGGCGCGGGTTGCCGCCGTGGGGAGCATGGTGCCCGAACTCATGGCCGTTTCGCTTGCTGGATGAGTTGGGCCAGTTCGGCATCGAGGATCCGATCCCACGCGAACCAGACGAGTATCGCGATGACGCATGCCGCGCCCGCGATCATCAATGGCGACACATGCCTGAGCCGGTCGAGCAGTCGTGTGTTGGAGCGATCGGCGACGAACCCCGGGCGGACCGCCGGCCGCAATTGATCGATCTGCGCAACCAGCGCGGCAATCAGTGCCTGACGTTTCGCCTCACCGTCATGGGCGCCCGCGGACGGCCCCGAGCGGGCGGCATACCGGCCACGGAATCCCAGGCCGAGAACGGCCGCATAGCATTCGAGCAGGTCGACGTTCGGCACGGGCTCGCGCATCCGGTAGTCGAGCCGCTCGTAGAGGCGCGTGCCTGCATCGTGCGTGCCGAATCGCTCGACCTGTAGCGGCGTGGATTCCCACTTCGCCTTGGCGGAAGCCGGCAGGTGTCGCAGTGCGGCTTCGTCGATGAGCCCGCACTGGGCGACGATCGCGTCGTCCCGTACGTCCGCGGCAATGCCTTGCGCATCGAGCGCGGTCGCGAACTGCGCGACCAGCAGGCGACACTGCTCACGCAGGGTTGCGGCGTTGTCGACCTCGCCGCCGTTCGACAGTTGACTGACGAGCAATGCGGTATCGCGCAACAGCGCACGCATCGAGGCTCGATGTGCATGACCGGATGACGGATCGCGCGCAAGCAGCGCGGTTTCGTGACGCAGGGAGGCGACGGCATTCATCAGCGCAGCACCGCATAAAGTTCGAGCGACGCGTCCGGAATCGACGCGGGCAGATAGATCTGGCAAGCGCGCGCGGCGAGCATCCGCGCATGCGCGGCGTCGTGCGCATCGAGCGCGAAATAGTGGTTGTCCAGCCGGACCGGTATGGCGCCGGGCACCCGCTGCACGGCTTTGAGCGGAATTCCCGCCACGGCGGAATTGACGATGTGCTCGACGTCGTCCGGTGCGCCGATCTTGCAAAGGCGCGGAAACTGTTCGACCAGCTCGAAGGCCGGCAACGCGGCATTGACGGACAGATACCAGTCCGCGGCATCTTCGACGATGCGCTCGTCGCGGAACTGACCGACCCAGGTCGTCAGCGTCGTATGCGAGAGCCCGATCGAGACGACGCGTGACGGAATGATCGCGTCGAGCAGATCGCGGATCAGCGATTCGAGCGCCGCGAACACGTCATGGGCGCTCGCGTGGTCGTAGGGCGGAATGTCGGTCAGCGACACGCGCGTCGAGAACGTGATCAGCGAGCCGGCCAGCTGGGCGAGCACCTGGTACAGGCGATCGGTCGGCTGCGCCGGGTGCGACGCGAGGAAGCGCAGTTGCGGCCACGCCTGGTGAATGCAATGCAGGAGCCAGAACAGCTGGACATCGGCGACGCCATACTCGGCCACCTGCTCGATGCGCTCGCTGCGGCGCGCACCGAGGAGCGCGCTTTTGGCGGCGAGGATGTCGGCGATTCGCCGAATACGCTCGATATGCAGCGTGTGACCGGATAGCGCAAGACAAGGCGGCACGTATCGGCGATCGACCTGGAACTGCCCGCTCGTCGTGCGCGTCAGGCGTGCGATCGCGCATGCCGTGTCGTCGGCGTGCGATTCAAAGCCGAACAGCAACCGGACGGCGTGACGCTCGGCGGCAATTTCGGTTTCGGCCGAGCCGTTCAGGTCCGTCACCTTGACGAACTCGCGATACGCGCGACGCGGGCGGGCCAGCGCCGTTTCGTCGAAACGGCAGTTGCTGCCGTTCGCATCCGGTAGCGCGAGCGCGGCGAGTACGTCGACGGTCTGCGTATCGGCGGGGATTTCGCTGACGAGGTCGCGGGCCGGCGGCAACGCGTCGGCGACGGTCGTGTCGATCGGCGTGCCGTCCGGGAATCGCAGTTGCAGCCGCGCGAGCTTCAGGCGGCCGGAGGACAGCGCCTCCTCGTCGATGTCGACGTTCAGCGTTCCCCATGGCGATACGGCGACAGCCGACGCCAGTTGTTGCAGCGCGAACCCGTTCCAGCGCTCCTGCTGCTGGAAATGCTGCTGCGTAAGAATCAGCCCTTCATGCCAGAGCGGTTTGTCGATCCGCATGGTGTGGTCAATACCGATGTAGGAATTATGAGGCGCCGATTCTATACATCGTTTTCTGATTTCGTATACCCCGTTTTATTCGAATTTGTTGTGAAATGTCTCGAATAAATTGAGATAAACGGGGTGTTTATTTTGAGATTTATTGGGTGCGGGGTGTTTCTTTGGTGTAAGCGGTGTCGGGTGAGATTTTATTGAGATCTTGTGTTCCACATGTTTTGTGGAAATCGCATAAAAATCAAGTAGTTATAAGATTGTTGTGAATTTTTTTGATAGTGATTTATGGGCGGGCGTGTGGAATTTGGACGACATGTCTGGAATGCGTCGGAGAATCGGACTGGTCTTATTTGCAAAAGACCTCGTGTCGTTAATTTTCAATTTTCCGTGTTTCAGGTTTACTCGCTGACAAAGAGCGTGATATTTTCTGCCGCCTGAGTCGGATATCGGGCCGCGAATATCCGGATGGGCCGTTCGTCGATGCACGTTGCGGGTTGGCATGGGCGGTACGGACGGCGATGCACCCCATGACTTGCGGGTGCGTGTCGCGGAGTCTTCAAGCTTCCTGAGATAAGGAGAACGAATTGGATAGCTTTCAGCGAGAGATCCCGAAGAGCCGGGTGTCGATCACGCTCGACCTGCATACGGGTGGAGCGCAGAAGAAGGTCGAGTTGCCCTTGAAGCTGCTGGTCGCCGGCGACTTCAGTGCCGGCCGTGAGCAGGCGCCGCTTGCCGAGCGCAAGAAGGTCAACATCGACAAGAACAACTTCGACGCCGTGCTGGCCGACTATGCGCCGGATCTCAGGATTGCCGCGGACAACACGCTGGCCGGCGACGGTTCGGAACTGCCCGTCAACCTGTCGTTCCGCTCGATCAAGGATTTCGCGCCCGAGCAGGTCGCGCGCCAGATTCCCGAGCTGCAGGCGCTCCTCGCGATGCGCAACCTGCTGCGCGACCTGAAATCGAACCTGCTCGACAACGGCACGTTCCGTCGCGAGTTCGAGAAGGTGCTGAAGGACGATCGCCTGTCCGCGAAGCTGCGCGGCGAACTCGCGCAGATCGCGACCGCCGCGACGCAGCCGGAAGGGCATGCGTGACACGCGCTGGGCAAAACGCGCGTTCAGCGCATTCCGCAACATCGTAGCGATTCGATCGCAGACAGGACACGCCATGAAATCCACTGAAACGCAGCACGCCGGCGCGAGCGAGACCGTCGTGCTGGACGCCCCGCACGGGGATATCGACAGCGTCTATGCGTCGCTGTGCAGCAAGATCAACCTGAAGCCCGTCAGCGAAGCGCGCCCGATCGAGGCGTTCCGCGACAACGACATGCTGTCCGAGGCGTCAGCCGACGAGCGCATCGCGCGCGGGATGGGCGCATTCCTCGAACTCGTCGCGAACGCGCGCCAGCCGGTGGACCGCCTCGACAAGTCGCTGCTCGATTTTCATATCGGCCAGATCGACCGGCAGATCAGCCGCCAGCTCGACGCCGTGATGCATACGCAGGAATTCCAGGCGCTCGAGGCACGCTGGCGCGGCCTGAAGATGCTCGTAAGCCGCACCGATTTCCGCAAGAACGCACGCATCGAAGTGCTCGACGTGTCGAAGGACGCGCTGCAGCGCGACTTCGAGGATACGCCGGAACTGATCCAGAGCGGCCTGTACCGCCTGACGTACATCGAGGAATACGACACACCGGGCGGTCAGCCGATCAGCGCGATGATCAGCGACTTCGAGTTCGCGAATTCGCCGATGGACGTCGCACTGCTGCGCAACATCTCGAAGGTGGCGGCCGCCGCGCACATGCCGTTCATCGGCTCGGTCGGGCCGGCGTTCTTCGGCAAGCAGTCGATGGAGGAAGTTGCCGCGATCCAGGATATCGGCAACTACTTCGATCGCGCCGAGTACATCAAGTGGAAGAGCTTCCGCGATACCGACGATGCGCGTTACGTCGGCCTGACGATGCCGCGCGTGCTCGGCCGCTTGCCGTACGGCAAGGACACGGCGCCGGTGCGCGCGTTCAACTACGAGGAGGCCGTCAAGGGCCCCGACCACGACAAGTACCTGTGGATGAATGCGTCGTTCGCGTTCGCGGCGAACATGGTGCGCAGCTTCGTGAGCAACGGCTGGTGCGTGCAGATTCGCGGACCGCAGGCGGGCGGCAAGGTCGAGGACCTGCCGGTTCACCTGTACGACCTCGGCACCGGCCACCAGCCGAAGATCCCGACCGAGGTGCTGATCCCCGAAACGCGCGAATTCGAGTTCGCGAATCTCGGCTTCATTCCGCTGTCGTTCTACAAGAACCACGACTTCGCGTGCTTCTTCTCCGCGAACTCGGCGCAGAAGCCGGCGCTGTACGAGACCCGGGAAGCGACCGCGAACAGCCGCATCAACGCACGGCTGCCGTACATCTTCCTGCTGTCGCGCATCGCGCACTACCTGAAGCTGATCCAGCGGGAGAACATCGGCACGACCAAGGATCGTCGTCTGCTCGAGCTCGAGTTGAACAACTGGATCAAGGGGCTCGTGACCGAGATGAAGGATCCGGGTGACGAACTGCAGGCGTCGCATCCGTTGCGCGAGGCGAAGGTCACGGTCGAGGACATCGAGGACAATCCGGGCTTCTTCCGGATCAAGCTGTTCATCGTCCCGCACTTCCAGGTCGAAGGCATGGACATCGGGCTGTCGCTCGTGTCGCAGATGCCGAAGGCCAAGAACTGATCTGATGTTAGTCGCAGTGGCGCCGGGGTGGACAGGGGCACCCCGGCGTGCCGTGCAGTCGCGCAACCGAGAGATTCCATGTCGATGATTCTGCTTTCGCAGGCTTATGAATTGAAGCTGGCGCCGCACCCGGCGCCGTTCTCGATCCTGAAGTTCAGCGGGCTGGACCGCGTGAGCCAGCTCTATCGATTCGAGATCGAATTCACGAGCCCGGTGGCGGGGATTCCGATGGATCAGGTGCTGGGTCGGCCGGCCAAGTTCAGCGCGGATCCGGTCGATTCAAACATGGATTACCTGCGCAAGATGTTCGGGGAGAACGCAGCGCAGTTCAGCGCAAAGCCGGCGGCGTATTCGGTTCATGGCGTGATCACGCAGTTCGACGAATTGGAGACGTCGGCGGACGAAACGCGCTACCGGGTCGTGCTGGAGCCGACGCTGGCCGATCTCGATCGTGGCGTGACCAGCCGGCTGTTTCAGAAGCAGTCGATCGAGGAGATCGTGACCGACACGTTGCGGCATTACGGGTACCGCGCGGGTGTCGATTTTCAGTTTCAGCTGCGTGGACAGTACAAGCGTCGCGAGTACGTGACGCAGTATCACGAGACGACGTTTGCCTTCATTCAGCGCCTTTGCGCGGAAGAAGGGATCTGGTTTCGCTGGGAGCAAAAGAAGGATCGCGCAGTTGTTGTGTTCGGCGACGATCTTGATGCCTATGCGCGCAAGCAGCGCACGGTGCCGTATCGGCGTGACTCGGGGCTCGAGAGTGTCGGTGCGGATGCGATCAAGACGCTCGGGCGCGAGATGAAGCGTGTGCCTGAGGCGGTGCGGCTGCACGACTACAACCATCGACAAGCCGGGGTATCGCTGCTGGTCGAGGAAAACGCGGCGCGCGACGACAAGACGACGAGTGCGGTCGATTATCGCTGGGGCGAGCATTACGAGACGCCGGAGGAGGGCAAGCGGGTTGCGCGGTTGCGGCACGAGGCCTATCTGGCGACGCAGATCAGGTTCAAGGGGACGGGCAATCCGTTCTGGCTCGAAGCCGGCGAGGTGATGCGGGTCGAGCCGAAACCGGCTGACGCGAAGCACGGGGTTTTCGTTACGTCGGTCGAGTCGCACGGCGGGCGGAATGAGTCGTTCTGGGTGGCGTTCGAGGGAATTCCGTCGGATCGCGTGTGGCGCACGCCGGTGGCTTCGGTTTCACGGCCGGTGGTGGACGGGATCCTGCCGGCACGGATTACGTCGCCGGGCAACTACAAGTATGCGTATCTGACCGAGCAGGGCTGGTACGTGATCAAGCTGCCGTTCGATCTCGATGAATGGAGCCCGGGTGGGACTAGCCGGCCTGTGCGGTTTGCGAAGCCGTACAGCGGCGACAACTACGGGCATCACTTTCCGTTGATCGACGGGGCGGAGGTGGCGATCGTCCATACGGACGGCGACCCGAACCGGCCGGTGATCATCGGGGCGATGCATGACAGCGTGCATCCGGATCTGGTGAACAACCTGAACCATACGCGGAACCTTATTCGGACGGCTGCGCGGAATGAGTTGCGGATGGAGGATAAGGAGGGGAGTGAGCATATTCATTTGACCACGCCGTACCAGACCAGCGAACTCAATCTCGGACACATGGTCGACGAAAGTCGCAAAGAGCGTGGCCAAGGTGCAGAGCTTCGCACGGACGAACACGTGGCGGTACGGGGAGGGAAAGGTGTTTTCATCTCGGCCGACATGCAATCGGCATCCAATGGCCGGCAGCTCGATATGCGACCGGCGCAGGAACTGCTCGAGCTTGGCTTGCAGCAGATGCAGTCCCTTGCCGATGCGGCGAAAGCAGCGGAAGCCGTTGCCGCGGATTGCGCCAATCAGAAGGTCCTGCTGGAGGAAACGCTGGCCGAACTGAAAAAGGCCGGTGTCCTGATCAGTGCGCCGGCCGGTATCGGCGTGGCGTCGGGGGATCATTTGCAGCTTACGGCGCGCAAAAACCTGATTGCAACGGCGGGGGGTAGCGCCGACATCGGTGTTGTCAAGCGATTTACGGTAGCGGCTGGCGAAACCGTATCGATGTTCGCGGCGAAACTCGGCATCAAGCTGTTCGCCGCGAAAGGCAAGGTCGCCATTCAGGCGCAAACCGACGAGTTGACGTTGGCGGCATTGAAGGACGTCACTATCACGAGCTCCGACGGCAAGCTCGTACTTTCGGCGGCCAAGGAGGTGTGGATTGGTGCCGGCGGCTCGTATATCAGGATCGACGCCAATCGCATCGAAAACGGTACGCCGGGAGACATCCTCGAGAAGTGCGCATCGTGGAACAAACCTGGGCCCGCTTCGGCGCAGATCAGTACTGCGCTGCCGAATAGCTTGCCGGCGGAGCGCCTAATGTTGAGCCTGGCAGCGTCTCCTTCGGCCATGGCGGCGATCCCGCAGGACGTTCCGTACAAGTTGTATGCGCAGGGTGCATTGGTCACGCAAGGGGTAACCGATTCGACGGGGCGAATCGCTGTCGAACATCGCCAGGGCACGAAATCGTATCGGCTTGAACTAGCCAATGGCGTTTCCTACGAGATTCCGGTCAGCGAGGAATTTCGCGGTGACGCGGCCAACGGCCAATTGGCCAACCAGGGGTTTCATTTCTACGAGCAAGGTGCCGGCGGTGACGGGGAAGATCGTGCAGCCAATCGCCAGCATTACTACCGCCTGCTGAATCCCGATACCGACACGCAGAACACGGAGGCGCAGTCATGAGTCAACCGGCAGCCATCACGGTACCGATCGCGCAATCGTGCGGCAACGCGGCGACGTTGACGTTGCCGCACTTTGTACAAGGGGCGGAATACAAGCCAAGGAATGCGACGCACTGCCCGCTGGTGAATGGCGAGGAGGCGTTCGGCGCTGTATACGATGCGATTGCCAGCGCGCAGCACAGCGTCGATATCGTCTGCTGGGGGTTTCAGCCTTCGATGTATTTCAAGCGCGGATCGTCGGGACAGGGTTCGCTGTCGATCGGGGAATTATTGCTCGAAAGGGCGAAACACAATGTGAAGGTCCGATTGCTTGTGTGGGGCGATAAATTCCATGTTGCGCAGTTTTTGGAAAATATGATGCCCGGCGGTCGTTTCTCGCACCTGCCAGATAATCGAAACTCGGCTCAACGGGAGTTCGATGCTTGGTGGTACGAGATGGTGAAGATGGACAAGAAGAATCAAGCGGGCACCGAATGGACAGGCGTCAGTATCGCACCCATCCCCGTGCTGACGCATAAAGCCGTTCGACGTATTTTACGCAGCAAGCGTGATCCGGCATTCCGGAATATCGATTTTGCTACGCGTGATTTCGGCATGACCGAACGTGCCGAGATAGCGTGGCGTACCGCGACGGACAGCAAGTACGGCGATCGCACCAAAAATGCGAAAATTCAGAATGCCGCAGCAATGGGCCTGGCACCCTCGCATCATCAAAAAATGGTGCTGGTCGACTACGCGCATCCGGAGATCGCGACTGGCTTTGTGATGGGGCATAACACGCTTGACGAGTACTGGGATATCAGTAGCCATGGCCACGTGCGCATGCATCCACAAATGGGGCGCAACGGATTTTCGCCGCGACAGGATATCTCCGCCCGCGTCACGGGGCCGATTCTGACCGATTTGAATAAAAACTTCTGTCAGGCATGGGATGCAACGACGGGACAGCAACTGGAAAAGCAGCGAGAGTCGGCAAAAGAGCCCCTGCTCCGTTGCAGTAAAGATGACATCGCCGTGAGGGCACAGATCCTGCGCACCCAACCCCAAGTTGGGAAAGGTGGCGTTAAAGACATCGAACGACTTTACCTGCAGGCGGTCAACAATACGTCCAATTTTATTTATATCGAAAATCAATACTTCCGATTTCCGCCGTTAGCCGAGAAGCTTACGAAATTGGTAAAAGCGTACCAGGCTGGCGGGCGTAAGACGCCGCTCTATCTGTTCGTCGTGACCAACTCGAGCGACGACGGGATCGGGCTCGGGACGGTGAGTACCTATCACATGCTCAATGCACTCGGGCGCGCGGATGTTTTGCCGGGTGTCTCGAAACTGGAACGCGCCGACGACTTGGAGAAGCAATACGAGGCAGCACTCGAGGCGAAGAAAGCGGCTGACCAGGCATATGAACGCGCGCGGCACGTTCCCGTCAATCCGTTTTCAAATTCGGCGCAGTATGCCGTGAACAATCTCGTTGCGACGCAACTGGACGCTACCGAGGCTGCCCAGCGGGCGAACGACTTGAAAGTCCAATTGGAAAAGGCCAGGACCGAGGATCCGCAGAAGTTCAATATCCCGGGGCTCGAAGTCCATATCTGTACCCTTGTGCCGTCTGACACGCCGAAGGGGCGGCCATGGGATGAGGTGTATATCCATTCCAAGCTGATGATCATCGATGACGTGTTCGTCACGCATGGTTCGGCGAATGTCAATTTGCGCAGCATGGAGGTGGATAGCGAGCTGAATATCTTCCACGAGTCCATGCGGGTCACTCAGCCGCTCCGGGAGAAATTGTGGAGAATTCATGCCGGTGAAGATGGGGTGGGGACGAAGGATAAAAATGGGAGGTTGAATGCAGATGTTGCTTATGAAGCTTGGGGGGAAGTGATTTTGAATAATAAAGACTTAAGGAGTGAAGGGCGCGCACCGTGCGCATCGCTGGTCGAGTTTTATAGAGACAGTCCAAGCCGGTCCAATCTGGATTAACCGATGCGCCTCATCATTCTAATCTGCCTGGCGATTGCCAGTTTATCTGCTTGCTCGAAGGAGAGCGACTTGCCTGGATCGCCCGACCTTGCTGGTGTGCGCGCCAATCTGGCGTTTACCTGCGCCCACGAAGCGGATCGTCTACCTGCCATCGATCCGGACGTGGACACGTTGTTCCGCTACGGCCGGTATCTGCAAACGCGTGATGGTCCGAAGGACTTCGACGAGGTGGCGCGCTACTACCGGATCGCAGCGGCGCATGGCCATTACAAGGCCAACCACAACGTGCAGCAACTGGTGTCGCAGGGTCTGGCAAGCTCTCCGAACGCGGCGCACGAGGCAGTGGAGTGGGCGAGTCAGCTAGTCAATCTGGGGATTCCGATGGGCTACTACGATATCGGTTACTACCTGAATTCCGGATATGGGCTGAAGCAGAACAACGAGCTGGCGCTGAAATACATCCGGAAGGCTGCCGATCTTGGCAATGCCGATGCCCAGTATTACGTCGCCAAATTATTGGCGCCTCATAACAAAGCGCCCGATATCGCTCGAAAGATGCGCCGATGTGCTGCTGATCAGGGGCATGGGATGGCGGCTTATGAACTGGCGATTAATCTTAAGAATAGCGAAGATTTCCCCGGCGCCTTGCTTGCTTATCAAAAGGGAGTGGCTGCAGGGGTCAGCGGAACCGCCATGAACCTTGAGCACGCGTTCCTTGGCGATAAGCAATATTATTTTCTTGACTTGCCCAAAGATCCCGAACGCTCGCGTCGCTATCAGTTGATCGGCCAATTTCTGAGGGACAACAAACTGGCCAACCCGAAGGTTCCAGACATTGACAAGATCGTTCCGCTGCCACCTGCGAAGCTCCCACCGTGGGACGGTACGTTCGAATGGGAAAAGCAGCAAGCCCAGGTGCCGCCCAAGCCGTCGGATGAACTGATCAACAGACTGGCGAAGGAAAAGAACCTTGACCCGGCGACTGGGATACTGCTTTCGCCCGATGCGCAGACGTCGCAGACGGCATCGCCGACCGATGTAATCGCGCGACTGCCGCTCGGCACACTGGCAAGAACCGGGACACGCTGTCCTGAAAGCGGTGTCTGGTGCGCACAGCTTCGTCCAGGTCTTCGAGCCGATACGACACGGACTTTCGAAAATGGCGACGTGCTGCCGATGATCGACTTCTACGAGCCGCGTGCGCTGGCTTGGCTTGACCGCGTGCTGGGCGAGCGTCGCTTGACGACGGAGGTTGTGTGGAAACTGGTGACCTACGAGGATAAGGTGTGGTGGTGAGGTTAGTCGGGCGGTTTAGCATTATTTTGCTTGCGATATTTAGCACTTTTCTTGGTCCTAGTGGATGCGTTCAATCGACAGAGCAGCATCGCCTTGCCGAATTCAATCACGCGAAGCCATGGGATGGTGTAAGTGCCGATGAGCTCGATCACGATCTGGTGCGACGGTACCAGGGAAAGCCGTTTCAATGTAGTCGTGCCGCGAACCATACTCCAGAAGAGACACCCGTGGCCGCACGCGCGTTCGCCGACTTCGTAAAGTATTCGGCCCACGGCGATTCAGTGCCTGATTTCTGGATGAATGAATCGTCACGGCACAAGCGGAAACAGCTGCTTGCTGACGCCGTTGAGGCGGGAAGCTGGAAGGCGGCGTACGTGGATGCTGTTTGGGCGTTCCACCTAGCCGAGGACAACGCGACTATGCAACGGAGTGGAAATCGGCTCGCTTCCCTCGTCAAGCGCGGTATTCCGATCGCAGCCTACACCTATGCCACCTACCTCGATCAGGCTCCTGGCGAACAGGATCGTCTACTCAACGAAGCGATTATCCGCGGTAGTCCCGATGCGATGGCCGTGGTTGGCGGCACGATGGTCGTGCGCTCCAGGAAACTCCGACCAGTTGGGAAGGCTATGCTTGAATGTGCCCTTTCCCAAGGGAATGCAGATGCTTACGCAAGTCTCGGAAAAATCGCTGACATGGAGGGACGTGAGGTTGATGCATACAAGCTGTGGGAGAAAGGTGTGAACAGTGGCTGTAGAGATTGCCTGGACCACATGCTGGCCGTCGCAAAGGTCCGCCCCGGCTATACCAGCGCAACACCAAGAGGAGATCTTGTTCCAGAATTGAAAGCGATTCATAACTTTCTTGATAAAAGCAGTCTGTACGAATGGACTCGGCTCCCGGAGCTTGCAACACCGTTGCCATCCAACCTTTCCTTTCATGTCAGTGATGCGGAACTGTTGAAGCTACTGGAACTGCAGGCAAATATGCGCGACGTAGGTAATTGAGCTGAGCGGGGAACATTCTTAATGATGTGGCCGTGGCGACGGGCAACGCGTCAACGTAGCTGACGAAGCCGTTATGGCAGAGCAATCGTCGATTCTGGTGTACGCGGATGAGGCGGCATGCAAGCTACCAGCGATTGAGGAGCCGGTGCGCTTTCGGTCACCGGCGTTCCGTCTCTGAAGGGGATTCCCGTCAGGAGCGGCTCGATCTTGTCGACACCGAAGATCTTCCGCCACGATTGCTCGACCTGAACACTATGCCGAGGAACGTTGCGCGCGCCTGATACCGAATCTATGCGGTGTGCACTTGCTGAAATACACCCCTGATCGGGTTTGGCCGTCTCGCTTTTGCGCATGTTCGAACCGTAGCGTCCAATCAAAAAACCAGCAGCACGGCTTCGTGCCTCTTTCTCGCTTTAGGAATACTCAAATCATGATCGATCTCATTCGTCTCGGCGACGCAACCGACCATGGCGGAACAGTCATCACCGCGTCGAACTCGATGCGCTTCGACGGCAGGTACATCGCTCGCAAAGGGGATGAAGTGACGTGCCCGCGGCACGATATCCGCCCCAATCTCATCATCGACGGAGACGAAACCATGCTCGACGACGGCGTACCGATCGCACGGCAGCGCTATCGCGCCATGTGCGGGTGCCGTCTGATTTCAAGTCTGGTGTGACAGGACGACCATGCCGGTGGAACTTCCCGACCTCGACCCGCCCGGCGCCGTGCCGAGGTCGCCGCGTGCAATCGTGTGGACGGTGCTGTTTGTCTTCGTCATGGTCGCCGGCATGTCGGTGGCACTGTTGACACGGTCCAAAGACGAAGCGACCGATACCGCATGGTTCTGGGTGCGCCTGCTTGCTTTTCCTGCGTTGACGTGGTGCGTGATGTTCGGCCTGCGCCGGCACTACTACGATGAGCAGATGCAGCGACTTCAGGCCGAACGCGGCGTGCGTGCTGAAGATCGGGAGAAGGCGTTGCAGTTCGCACGTGAACCGCTCGCTGTCCTGGGCTACACGTATTTGACCGCATTGGGCAGTACGGACGCCGCGCTCAAGCTAGCGAGGGGTGAGCATGCGTTGAGTGCGCAGACATCGGGTGCGGGCATTGACGCGATTCGTCACACCGCACTGAGACTGAACGAGGACAAGGAAATGCCCGTGCGCTACCGGGCGTGTTTCAACGCATTGCTGGAGCAAATTTCCGATGCCGTGATGACTGTGCCAGCCAAAGTCCCGCTCTGTATCCGTTTGCTCGCACCAGCTGATGTTGATCAGGACGATCTCCTCAAGACATGGGAGTCGTGCTGGAGCGCCAAAAACCTTCGATCGGCAAAGACGAAACAGCTTTCAGTCGATCAGGGCGTGATGGCGCTCGATGAGTGGCTGGACATTCGGGGCGGTCCCGCCCTTGAACGGGCCACATTGTTCGTTTCCGCGCAACTGTACGACCACCCTCCGCAGTCGAGTGCCGAAGCGGCCGTCGGTGTGCTGCTTGCGTGGGCGCCGCTCGCCGAGCGGCATGGTTTGACGACGCGGGCGCTGCTTCATCGGCCGGTGGACGCCAGTGGGCCCGGGATGGATACAGCGCTGTCCAGGGTACTGCTGTGGGGTGATGCGACCGCCGCCGAAATCAGCGATCTCTGGCAGGCTGGCATGGCCGGGCAGGACAAGCGCGCATTGCTTCAGGCCGCCTCGAATACGAAGCTGGGTGTTTCGCAAACTGCCGGACTGTCGGGCGTCCACGACGTCGATCTGGCAATCGGCCATCCCGGCGTGTGCGCGGGTTGGCTAAGTATCGCGCTCGGAATCGAGCACGCGGCGCAAACCGGCGCCCCTCAACTCATGGCATGGCACGAAGGGTCGCTGCGATTCGCAGTCGCTCGTACGCCACGCGCATAAAGCAACGGTATCTATTGCATGTTCATTCGCACGATCCTGGGGTATTGGGTTCTCGTGCCGGCGGTCACCGCGGTTGTGGCGCTGCTGGCGTACTTCATGGGGGCCGACCTTCATCCATCGCCGGCGTTTCGCGTCGGCGTCGTCATCATGGCCGGTCTGGCTGTTCTGGCGTTCCACCCTCTATGGATTGGAGCATGGCAATGGGCTGCACGGCATGCTTCCGCTCGATCGGCGAGCCAGAACGATCGCGATCCGTCCGCCCGGATCGGCACGCGTGCCGAAGCGCAGGTGGATCTCGGTTCGTACCGCGCCCAGGGCCTTCGAGAAACGTTGCGTTCCCGACACGGATGGCGCTGGCGCTATCGTAATCACTGGGTGCTCGTGACAGGGGACGAACCGATCGTCAATCGATTGGCTCCGGGGCTCGCGGATGCCGGGTATGTGGTTTTGGGCGACACGATTCTGATTTATGCCCGGCAAGCCGGCAACGCGCTCGATACCGGGTGGCTCGACCAGATCCGGCGCATGCGTAGATCTCGGCCCGTCGACGCCGTCGTCGCATTGATGCGCAACCGTGCGTCGTCCGGTGCACCGTTCGACGCCGACGAGCTTTCTCAACGACTGGCGCGCCAGGCGCGGGCGCTGCGCTGGGCCGCGCCGGTGTATCTGGCCAACGTCACCGATTTCGGTAGCGAGTCGTCCGCACCGGACGGGACCATCGGCTTGACATGGTCGAATGCGCAGATCAACGCGGCTGAAGTCGACGAGCACTTGACGATGCTGTCGCACAACCTCGCGGACGCGGGTGTCGTAGCGCTCAGCAAGAACGTTCGGGACCGGTATCCGGCCGTGCTTTCGCACCATCTTGCGCATGTGCGCAGTGCGCTGTCGGAACTGGTGCTGCAAACGACCCGATCGAATGTCTGGCGGCATGCGGTTCATGGCCTGCTGTTCGCCCCACTCTTCAACGAGCAGGAACGGGTACCGTCGGCTCCGGGCGAGCCGGGCGGCGAGCAATTTCCGTCGGGTCTGCCGCATCGATCTGTCTGGCAGACGGTCGCGGCACACAGCCGCAATATTCGCGGACGTCGTGTAGGCTTTTCGTTCTCGACGGCGGCTGCATGGTTGACTGGCATTCTCATCGGCTCGTGGATCATCGGCATGATGGTGTCGGGCTTTTCGAATCGTGTGGTGATTCAGACTGCCGCGGATACGGTCGCGAAATTGGCGGGCGTGCAGGACCGCACCCAGGCCATGATTTCGCTGGACGGCTTCGGCAAGCAGATCGATACACTCGAATTCCGTCAACGCGATGGCGCACCGTTGAAGACACGTTTCGGTCTGAATCGCGACGCCGCGCTGCTTGATGTGCTTTGGCCGAGCTACGCGCAGGCCGCGAGTAGCATCCTCGTTACGCCGATCAGGGAAAGACTTGAACGCCGCCTGCATCAGCTCGCATCGCTGTCGGACGTGGAGATCGCCAGTGGTGGAGAGGCACAGGTACAGGCCGCCTACGATACGCTCAGGGCGTACATGATGCTTGCGAGGCCTGAACGCGCGGTGGCGACATTCCTGGCGCCTCAGCTGGTGGCAACGGCCGTACCCGCGCGCCCGACCGACTCGTCACTGTCAGCGGGCGCCTGGGAAGACCTTCGTCTGCGTACGATTGCATTCTTCGCAAACCACTTGGCCCAGGCCAATTCGCTGGCAATTGCTCCTGATCTCGGGCTCGTTGCGTCGACGCGCCAGACGATCGTCGGTGTACGGGGTATCCAGAGTTCGTCGGACGCGGTTTATCAACAAATCCTCGACGACGCGACGCCGAAATATCCGTCGGTGTCGCTCGCTACGCTGTTGGGCGATACGAGCGGCCGAGGCGTGTTCAATACGGCAGCTACGATTCCGGGTGTCTTTACGCGCGAGGCGTGGGATGACCGAATCTCCAAGGCGATCGATGACGCAAGCGGGCAGCACAGCGTGGCAGGCGATTGGGTGCTTTCCGACGCGAAAGCCGGTAATCAGGCGTCTTCAACGCTGAAACTTGAACTCCGCCAGCGCTACTTCGACGATTACGCACGCGCCTGGGCCCAGTTCCTTAACAGCGTGCGCTGGCAACCCGCGCCCACGATGTCTGCTACCGCCGATCAATTGACCTTGCTCGGCGATCCGCAACGCTCGCCGCTCGTCGCGTTGATGAATGCGATCGTGTATCAGGCGGGAACGGGAGCCAATGCTCAGTCGCTGTCCGACACGCTGATCAGCAAGGCACAGCAACTGGTCGGCGCGGACGAGAAGGATCCGTCCAAGCAGGCCAAACCGCAGCTCGCACCGCTGGCCGCCGCGTTCGGCCCGATCCTGCGCCTGACCGGCAGCGACCTCGTGTCGGGAATGCCGACGAACGGCAAGGTAGCCACCACGCAAATGGCAGCGACCGGCGACCTGAGCCTGGCCCGCTATCTGGAGCGGATCACGGCGATGCGCCTGAAGACATCGCAGATCGTCTCCAGCCCGGATCCGGACGCGATCGCACGTCTGGCCGCGCAAGCCGTGCTGCAAGGCAAGACGTCCGATATCGCCGACAGCCGCGATTACGCGAGTCGTGTCGCTGCGAGCCTCGGTGAACAGTGGTCCGGGTTTGGCGCATTGTTCCGCGCGCCGTTCGATCAGTCGTGGCAGGTCATCGTGCAGCCGGCCGCATCGAGCCTGAACGAGATGTGGCGCACCGCGATCGTGGCCGACTGGAACAAGACCTTCGGCGGCCGCTATCCGTTCGCGGATTCGGACAACGACGCATCGCTGCCCGAGATGGCGCGCTTCATGCGTCCGGACAGCGGCGTGATCGCGCAGTTCGTGACGTCGCAACTGGCCGGTGTCGTCGAACGGCAGGGGGACCGGTGGGTCGCCGCACAGGGAGCTGATTCCGGCGCATTGACGATCGATCCGGCTTTCCTCACTGGTCTGAACAAGCTCACGCGCACGTCGACGGTCCTGTTTCCGTCGGGCGACGCGCGCGTGCGCTATGAACTACGCGCCGAGCCGACGCCGGGCGTCACCAACATGAGATTCGTGCTGTCCGGCCGCGAACTGCATTACTTCAACCAGAAGCAGGAGTGGACACCGTTCGAATGGCCGGGACAGTCGCTCGAGAACCTGTCGCATATCGAATGGCAAACGGAGCAGGGCGGCTTGCGTACGGCGCTCGATTCGCAGGGGCGTTTCGGCCTCGTTCGATTGCTGGAGCGCGCGAAGGTCACACAGCAGGACAACGCCCGCTATCTGCTGACCTGGACGCCCGACACGAGCCAGGGCATTCCGCTCAAGGTGCAATTGCGCAGCGAAGCCGGCGGCGGTCCGCTCGACGTTCTCCAGTTGCGGAATTTCACGTTGCCGATCCGCGTTTTCGTGACGGGATCTCGGAGCGCAGGGCCTCGGGTGTCGACGATCGGCCCGCCGCCGTTGCCGGCGTCGGCGATCGCGGCCGCGAAGCATGCGGCTGTGCCGTTGCCGCCGGGGCTTCCAGGCGGGAGTCCCTTGCCGGACGACACCATGTGGGCGTCGGCGGAGCAGGCCTCCGGTCAACGCACCGCGCTCGGCCTTGCTCGAGCAAAAGCGCGAACTGCCGAGCCTGGCGCGGCGAAACAGACGAACACGCCCAAGGCCGCGATTTCGCCATTGGCGACCACGTCGGGGCGCTCCGATTCCTTCCCCCGTCCGTTTGGGCACGCCCTCAGGCTGCCGAGCGACGTATTCGTTTTTTGAGACCTGCCATGACGCTTGCCAATTTTGTGAAGACACTCGTCGGTGGTCCCCGCATCGATTCGCTCCGCAAGGCACGGACGGATACCTGGGCCGCATGGGTCGCGCCGATACCGGGCGAGCACGCATGCGGGCGCGACCCCGGCTACGAAGACGCGTTCTTCGAACTGAAGGATGAAGCCGGCAAGCTGTCGGGAATCGATGACGGCATGATCGTCCGCGTGTGCGAACACCTGCTCAAGGAGACCGGCAAGGATTTGCGCGTCGCCGGCTACTACGCGTTCGCACGCCTGCGGCAGGACGGCCCGGCCGGGTTTGCCGACGGGCTCGAACTGGCTGCCGCGCTCGTCGACCGGTTTGGCGAAGCTCTTTTGCCTGCCCGTCACGAAGCGAAGAAGGCCGCGCTCGAAATGCTCGCGACTGCGCGCGTGATCGAGACGCTGGATAGTCGTGGCGACTTTGCGCCGGCCGATCTCGAACGCGCGTTGGCCGCGCTCGATGTGCTCGTCACGCATACGGCGGCGTGGCCCGAGGCGGCTCGCCCGAATTTGCAGTCGCTCGTTTCCCGCTTCGAGAAAAAGGAAGGGCCGGCACGCAGTGTCGATGCCGGTGTCGCGATACCGCCCGTTACGGCCGCGGGAAAGACTTCAGCCGGATCGATCGCGTCTACGCGCGATCTGCTCGATCAGGCGCGGGCGATGTCGGCGTGGCTCAGGGATCAGGAAAACGGCTATTTGCCGTCGGTGCGGCTCGTGCGAAGCATCCGCTGGGACACCGTGCACGACGTGCCGCCGTCGGATGCCGCGTCGCATACGCGTCTGGCGCCGCCACGTGCCGAATTGCGTCAGCAGATGAAGCGCCTCGTTCTGCAGAAGCACTGGCACGAGTTGCTGGAGCGTGTCGAGGGTGCGTTCATGGAAGGCGTGAATCACCTGTGGTTCGACCTGCAGTATTTCCAGCACATTGGGCTCGACCACGTCGGCACACCGTACAGCGCATGGCGTGAATTGCTGCGCACCGACTTTGCGCTGTTTCTCGAACGACTGCCGGGCATCGAACGGCTGGCATTCAGCGACGGCACGCCGTTCGCCGACGACACGACGCTCGAATGGATCGCCCGGCATGCGGTCGTGCGCGATCTGGAAGCGGGCGAGACGGTCGCGCCGCTGCCCGTTTCCGCGGATAGCGCGAGCGATGCGGCGGGCGACTGGCCGGAGATCGAAACCCAGGCTCGCGAACTGGCTGCCCGTGACGGCATCGAAACGGCCTTTGCGTGGCTCGAAGCGCTGCCCGGCATGAAAACCGATCGACATCGCTATTTGCAGCGGCTCGTGATGGCCCGCCTGGCCGACCATGCCGGCCGTCACGATGCGGCGCTCGCACTCCTTGCAGAACTCGACGGAACGTCCCGTTCGCTGACATTGATGCGCTGGGAGCCGGCGCTGACGTTTGAGGTCAAGCAGCAACTGGTCAAAGCACTGAAAGCGATGAGCAGCCGCAAGGACGCCGACAAGCCGGCGTTCGCACGCCGCATCGGCGAGCTGCAGGCGGAACTCACGGTACTCGATCCCGCCCGCGCGTTGACCCTTTCGTAACGGATTCCCATGGACAACAACGATCCCATCCTGCGCTACTACGAAGCGGAAATGCGCTATCTGCGCGAATCCGGCAAGGAATTCGCGAAGGCGCATCCCGATCGCGCGCGCCTGCTCAACCTCGACCGCGTCGGCGATCGCGATCCGTATGTCGAACGCCTGTTCGAAGGGTTTGCGTTTCTGACGGGCCGGCTCCAGCAAAAACTCGACGACGAACTGCCCGAACTGACCGAAGGGCTCGTCAGCTTGTTGTGGCCGCACTATCTGCGGATGATTCCTTCGCTGTCGATCGTCGAGCTGACGCCGTTCGCGGAGAAGCTGCAGAAAACGGTAGTGGTCCCGGCCGGCGTGCCGGTGCGCTCCGCGCCGATCAACGTGCCGGCTGCGGGCGGCGCGCAGGGCGCGGCGCCGCTGACCGTGCGATGTCTGTACCGGACCACGCAGGATGTTGCGCTGCAGCCGGTGTCGCTCACGCATGCCGGGCCGGCCGTGCGACACGACGGGCGATCGGTGATCCGCTTCGGCTTCGCGTTGCAAGCGTCGGCGCTGCGCAAGGAGACGGATCTGTCGCGGCTGCGGCTGCATTTGAACGCCGATTTGCCGACTGCATTCGCGATGCATCTTGCGCTGACGCGTCAGGTCGACGCGATTCACTGGCGCGTTCCGGAAATACGCGATGGCGAATCCGTGCCGCTGCCGGGCGTCACGATCGAGCCGGCGGGATTTTCGACGGAAGAACGGCTGTGGCCCAAAGCCGATGCGGCGTTCTCCGGATATCAGTTGCTACTTGAATACTTTACGTTTCGCGAGAAATTCCTGTTCGTCGATCTGTGCGGACTCGACATCACGAAGCTGCCTGAAAAATCGACCCGCTTCGAACTGGAGATCGTTCTGAAGGATGCCTATCCGTCGGATCAGCGATTCAGCGTGGACAACGTGCGACTGTTCTGTTCGCCGGTGATCAACCTGTTCGAACTGGATGCCGAGCCGATCGAGATCGACCATCACGAAACCGAGTATCGCGTCGTGCCGGCCGGTCATCAGGGCGAGCATGTCGAAACGTATTCGGTCGATGCGATCGCGACGTTCGATCACGATACTGCCGAGCGATACGAATACGTGCCGTTCACGACCTTCCGGCACCGCGGCGGCATGCTGCGGCATGAGGCGCCGGAGCGCTATTTCCACACACGCGTGCGTTCTGGCGTATCGGGGCTGCACGAAATGTGGGTGATTCTCGGCGGGCATGCGTGGGAAACGATGGATACGCTGCCTGAGGAAAGCCTGTCGCTGCGCGTGACGGGCACGAACGGGCTACTGCCGCGCAAGGGGCTGCGGGAGGCAAGTCTAGACGAGCTGGCGGCCAGCACGCCGAACGTCGCGAGCGTGCGCAATCTCGTGTCGCCGACGTTGCCGCTCCATCCGCCGACCGAAGATCGTTTCCAGTGGCGTGTGCTGTCGCATCTCGCCCCCAACTTCCTGTCGATGATGAACGCGGAGGTGCTGCGTGGCGCTTTGGCGCTGTACGACTGGACGAACGACGAACTGAACCGGCGGCGGCTCGCCGGCATCCTGCATGTCTCGCAGGAAATGATCGAGGAGATGTCGGGCGGCGCGGTCGAGCGCGGCGTGCTGATCGAGGTCACGCTCGATGCGCATGCGTTCTCGGGCGAAGGCGACGTGATGCTGTTCGGCGAGTTGCTGCACCGGTTCTTCGGCACCTACGCGGAGATCAATCTGTTCACGAAGCTGGCGATCGTCAGCCTGCCATCGCGGTCGCGAACGGAGTGGCCACGCAGCAAGGCGGGGCGGGCACCGCTATGAGTGCATCGATCGACCGGATGAGTGCCGAAGCCGCTGAATCGAAGGGCCTGTCGGCAGTGGCGGCCAGGCTGTTCGAGCGGGCGCCGAAGATGACTTTCATGCAGTTCTGTCGTCTTTTGGAGGCATGTGCGCCAGAACGACCCGGATTCGGCACACGCGACACGCCGGCGTACGAGCCGGTACGATTCCGGCCGCGTCCTCGGTTGGGGTTCCCCGCAGGCGAGATGGCCGCTGTCAAATTCGACGACGAGCATCTCGATGCGCCGCCGACCGTACGTACGACCTTCATGGGGCTTTACGGCGTCGATGCCGCGATGCCGTCGCATACGATCGACGAGATCGCGTTGCGCGAAGAGGGGCATGAGGCGGTGGAAGCCTTTCTCGATCCATTCAATCACCGCATCGCGACGTTGCTGTATCGCGCATGGAAGAAGTATCGGTATCCTGAGCGTTTCCGGGCCGGTGGTGTCGACGATTATTCGCAGAGCCTGTTGTGTCTGCTGGGGTTCGGATGGGGCGACAAGCCTTTGCGGGCAGGCCTGCCGGATTCGCGGATGCTCGCGTTGTCGGGGCTGCTGATCCAGCGCACGCGGACGTCCGAAGGGCTGGCCGGCGTGGTGGCGCTCGCCGCGCCGGGGGCGGAGGTTCGCGTCGACGAGTTCTGGGCGGTGACGACGAGTACCGGTCGGCCGAAGCCGTTGACGTCGACGAAGCCGGCTGCGGGCGGGCTGTCGGACGGCAAGCGCAACGGGCTCGGTGGCGGTTACGTGCTCGGCAGGCGTCTCACGTATCGCAGCCGGGCAGTGCGCGTGACGTTGCGGCCAGCCGATGCGCGGCAGGCTCAGGATCTGCTGCCGGGCGCATGGCTGCATCGAGAGGTGATGGCATTCATCCAGCTGTATGTCGGCATCAAGGCCGATGTGTATTTGCGGATGGAGGTGTCGTCACGTTTCGTTCCGCATCCGTCCGTCGGCATCGAGCGTACCGGCCCGGCGCCGCGCCTCGGCTGGACGACGGTGTTGCCGTCTGCCGACGAACGGCTGATCGATATTGCGCTGGGTGCCTACGAGGCATTGCCGGCGCCGCAACCCAACCCGCATCTCGTGCCGCGCACGATCTGATTCCGGAGTCTTCATGTTCTATCGAATGAGTGCGGCTACGGCTGCCGCCGTATTGCTTCTGTCGGGCTGTGGTGCGTGGCAGTCGGTATCGGATGCGTCGTCGAATGCCTATCGCGCAGTGTTTTTCAAGCAGGTGAAGGTGCTTGACGTCGATCTGACTGCACGCGCGGCGCTGAACCCGGACGACGCGGGACGACCGACGTCGGTTGCCGTGCGCGTCTACCAGCTGAAGGATCGCAAGATGTTCGATGCCGCCTCGTACGACGATCTGTTGAAGAACGATCGCACGGTGCTTGCCCAGGATCTGCAAGCGAATATGTCGGCTACCGTGCGCCCCGGGGCTTCGTCGAGCTTGTCTCAGCCGATGCAACGGGAGACGAAGTATGTGGCGGTCGTTGCGTTGTACCGCGTTCCGGGAAGCGCCGAAGATTGGAAAAGAGTCGTCGAGAAAAAGAGACTCGATCCGGACAAGCCGCTACGGATCGGATTGACGTCGAATCGGCTTGAGATGGCAGGCGACATCCCCAAGTAACCGCGGTCACTTCCGCTTCCCGCCCCATGCCGCCCGCCCTTCGGCGGCATGGGCCACTCAGAACTCACCGATCGTCGTCCCGAACGGACGAAGGATGCCGGCACAGCGCCCGCACTTCCATCTCCATATACGGAAACAACGGCAACTGACTCAGTACGTCATGCAACTGCTGCACGCTCTCGACATCGAAAATGCTGACGTTCGCATACTGCCCCGCGATCCGCCACAGATGCCGCCAGGTCCCTTCGTTCATCAGCCGCTGGCACATCGCCTTCTCTTCGGCCTTCAGCGTGGCCGCCTTGACCGGATCCATGTCCGCCGGCAGGCAGACGGTCATTTCCACATGAAACAGCATTCTGTACTCCTTGCGTTATCGATGCGTCGAACCGGACGGCCGCTCAGACTTGCGCCCGCGCCCGCTCGACTTCGCTCGCCGGCACGTCCTGCTTGTCCTTGAGCAGCGAAAAATCGAAGTCGATCAGCGCGAACTGCCCGTCGACGCCATACGGCTTGCCTTCCGCGCCCTCGGCCTGCTTGATCTTCGGGATCAGCCCTTCGCGGGTCGCGAACGCGAAGTCGTCCCAGATGTGCGGGTCGCCTTCGATGTTGATCTGCGTCGTCAGCTTACGATATCCGTCCGCGGAAACGAAGAAGTGGATGTGCGCCGGACGATGGCCGTGGCGGCCGAGCAGGTCGAGCAGCTGCTCGGTCTTGCTGCCCGGCGGTACGCTGTAGCCGACCGGCAGCACGCTGCGGAAGCTGTAGCGGCCGTCGGCATCGGTGCGGATCGAGCGGCGCAGATTGAACGCGGGCTGCGATTGATCGAAGTACGAGTAGTTGCCGAGATGGTTCGCGTGCCACACCTCGACGAGCGCGTTCGCGATCGGCGCGCCGTCCTGGCCGAGCACCCGGCCGCGCATGATCAGCGTCTGGCCCGGATCGGTGCCGTCGTCGAGGCGCGCATGGCCGACCGATTCCGGTGCGCCCGCGACATACAGGGGGCCCTCGATCGTGCGCGGCGTGCCGCCCTGGAAGCCGGCCTTCTCCTCGGCCTCGTCCATCCGCACGTCGAGGAAGCGCTCGAGGCCGAGGCCCGCGGCGATCAGCCCGAATTCACGGCCGGCTTCGTTCAGGTAGTTGAGCGCGGTCCAGAACTCGCTCGGCTGCACGTCGAAGTCCTCGATCGTGTAGCAGATGTCCTTCACGATCCGGTTGACGATCGCGCGCACGCGTGGGTTGCCGGGCTTTTCCGCGGCGTCGTCGAAGGTCTTCAGCAGGGCGTCGATGGCTTGCTTGTTCATCTGTGTCTCCGGTTTCGGTAGTCGTGTCGTGGGGGATCAGCGGGCGTCTCGTCGCATCCGTTCGATGCGGGCCCAGTCGAAGGTGATGCCGAGGCCGGGCGTCGCCGGCAGGTGCAGCTTGAAATCCTGGTAGCGCAGCGGCTCGACGAGAATCTCCTCGGTGAGCAGCAGCGGGCCGAACAGCTCGGTGCCCCATTTCAGCGAGCCGAACGTGCTGAACAGCTGCGCGGACGCCATCGTGCCGGCCGCGCCCTCGAGCATCGTGCCGCCGTACAGGTCGATGCCGGCCGCCGACGCGATCGATGCGACGCTCGCCGCGCCGAGCAGGCCGCCCGATTGCGCGATCTTCACCGCGAACACGTCGGCCGCGCGGTCCTGCGCGAGCGCGAACGCATCGACGGGGCCGTGCAGCGCTTCGTCGGCCATGATCGGAATCCGCGCGAGCTGTGTGAGGCGTTTCAGCCCCGCGCGATTGGTCGCGGCGATGGGCTGTTCGACGAGGCTCACGCCGGCGTCCGCGAGGCGTGCGCCGGCCCGGATCGCGTCGGTTTCGCTCCATGCCTGGTTCACGTCGACGCGAACGTCGCCGCGCTCGCCGAGCGCGTGCTTGATCGCGATCACGTGCGCGACGTCGTCGTCGACCGCGTTCGACCCGATCTTCAGCTTGAATGCGCGATGGCGGCGCGCGTCGAGCATCGCCTCGGCTTCCGCGATGTCGCGCTGCGTGTCGCCGCTCGCGAGCGTCCATGCGACGTCGACCGCGTCGGTCGTGCGGCCGCCGAACAGTTCCGACAGCGGTACGCCGAGGCGGCGCGCCTGCGCGTCGAACAGCGCGGTTTCGATCGCGCACTTCGCGAACCGATTGCCCTGGAACAGCTTGCGCGCACGCGCCATCGCGGCGCCGGGGCGGGTTGCGTCCATGCCTTGCAGCAGCGGCGCGAAGTAGGTGTCGATGTTGACCTTGATGCTCTCGGGGCTCTCCTCGCCATACGCGAGACCGCCGATCGTGGTCGCCTCGCCGACGCCTTCGATACCGTCCGTGCATCGAACGCGGACCAGCACGAGGGTCTGGCAATTCATCGTGGCGACCGACAGTTTGTGGGGCCTGATCGTCGGCACATCGACGAGCAGCGTGTCGATGCGCTCGATGGTGGCGGCAGTTGCTATCATGCGATTCCTCCTGTTGGTGCACATGGTAGGAATTCCCGCCCGGCGTCGTCCAACACTCTTTCCGACTACTTCCATACCTTCGAGGCATGAAATGGAATTGCGTCAGCTCCGGTACTTCATCGCCGTCGCGGAGGAAATGAACATCACGCGGGCGGCGGAGCGGCTCCACATGACGCAGCCGCCGCTGAGCCGCCAGCTTCAGGCGGTCGAGGACGAACTCGGGTTGCCGCTGTTCGAGCGCGGTGCGCGGCCGCTGAAACTGACCGACGCGGGTCGCGTGTTCTATGCGCAGGCGAAGCGCGTCGTCGAGCAGGCCGACGAGCTCGGCCCGCTGACGCGGCGGCTCGCGCAGCTGTCGGAGCGGATCGTGATCGGCTTCGTGCCGTCGACGCTCTATGGCGCGCTGCCGGACGTGATTCGGGCGTTTCGCGAGGCGCAGTCGAACGTCGAGCTGTCGCTGATCGAAATGTTCACGCTGGAACAGCTCGGCGCGCTGAAGGGCGGGCGGATCGACGTCGGGTTCGGTCGCCTGCGCTTCGACGACGACCAGCTGGTGCGCGAGGCGCTGATCGAGGAAAAACTGATCGCGGCGCTGCCGGTCGGGCATCCGCTCGCGGATCCGGAACGGCCGCTGACGCTGGCGGACCTCGCGAACGAGACGCTGATCGTCTATCCGAGCACGCCGCGGCCGAGCTTCGCGGATCAGCAACTGTCCGCGCTGCGCGACGGCGCGCTGGTGCCGGCGGCCGTTCACGAGGTGCGCGAGCTGCAGACGGCGCTCGGGCTCGTCGCCGCGCAGGTGGGCGTGTCGCTGGTGCCGGAGAGTGTGGAGGGCGTGCGCGTGAAGGGGGTGGTCTACCGACGTCTGCCGGAGCCGGCCGCGACGTCGCCGATCATCATGAGCCGCCGGCTGCACGGCGAAAGCGCCGCTACGGCGACGTTCTGCGCGATTGCGCGGGAGATGATCGCGCCGGCGGCGTAACGGGGCTCGGCTCGAGCACGAATCGCAACTAACGGCCTATTTTGTCGTGCTCGTCCGAAAGGGAATCCGGCTCGCCGCCGTGGCTTCATGCCGTCGACCGCGCGCCGGCCGTCTATTAATGAGATAACTGGCTGGCGAGATAAGAGCGGCTCATGCAGCACGCAATTTAATGTATTAAAGAGATGGCTTAATAATGAGATAAAAAGGAGTTCTGGTCGATGAGAAATATTAATTCTTGCTATTTCTGGTTTTAATTATTGCAATATCGAATACTAAATCATCTGATTTTCTACCCGTAAACCAAGGTCATGGAGCGACATTTCCCATTCATTGTCGACCCGGAAAACCGGAGGAGAACGAGGTGAGTCAATTTGCGAAAAGCATAAAGTTCAGGATTTTTTCCACCCTTGCGGTGTGCGTCGTGTTGATGGTCGCAATCGGCACGTTCGGCGTATTCGGCTTGTCCAGACTGAATTCGAATCTCCATCGCGCCTATACGGGCAATACGGTGCCGATCGTCGAATTGACGGAAATCAGCGCGCTCGCGGTCAGCATACGGCTGCAAATGCGCCGGATACAGGCCGAGCACGACCCGGTGCGCACGCGCAGCGGGGTCGACGACATTCGCGTGCAACAAAGCCGTCTCGATACGATCTGGAATCGTTATTACGAGAAATCGATCACGAGCGACAAGGAACGCATCATCGCCGAGCGCATCCGGGGCGTGCTGCCGCAGTTCCGGGCCGGGGTGAACGACGTGGTCACGGCGATGGGCAGCGGGGATCACGACGCGGCCAGTGCGGTGATCGATCGACTGTCGCCGACCGCGAACCTGCTCAGGCAGGCGCTCCAGGAAGATATCGCCCTGAACGTCGAGCAAGCGAAATCGTTCGTCGACGACAGCGAATCGACCTTCCGCAACATTCTGTGGATCGCGATCGGCCTGATCGGCGTCGGCGTGCTGGTCGCGGTGTGGGCGTCCGCGCATCTGCTGCGGCACATCTCGACGCCGCTAGGGAAGGCCGTGCGCGTGGCCCACGAGATCGCGGGCGGCACGCTGGACAACCGGATCGACATCGACTCGCACGACGAATTCGGCCAGTTGCTCGGCGCGCTGGCGACGATGGACCGGCAGCTCAGCGCGACGGTGCGCGGCATCAAGCGCAGCGCGGAATCGGTTGCGATCGCGTCGCACCAGATCGCGAGCGGCAACGCCGATCTGTCAGCCCGGACGGAGGAGCAGGCCGCGTCGCTCGAGGAAACCGCGTCGAGCATGACGCAACTGACCGAGACGGTGAAGCAGAACGCCGACAACGCGCAGCAGGCCAATACGCTCGCGACGCGCGCGACCGGGATGGCCGATGCCGGCAACGACGCGGTGCAGCACATGGTCGCGACGATCGAGCAGATCAGCAGCAGCTCCAGCCGGGTTTCCGACATCACGGGCGTCATCGAGGGAATTGCATTCCAGACCAACATTCTCGCGCTCAACGCGGCGGTGGAGGCGGCGCGCGCGGGCGAGCAGGGGCGCGGTTTCGCGGTGGTCGCGACCGAGGTGCGCAACCTCGCGCAGCGCTCCGCGAGTGCCGCGAAGGAGATCAAGGAACTGATCGGCACGTCCGTGTCGATGATCCATGACAGCGAGCAGCAGGCCGCGGACGTCGGCGCGACGATGGGGCAGGTGAAGCAGGCGATCAAGCAGGTGTCGGATATCGTCGCCGAAATCGCGGCGGCGTCTCGGGAGCAGAGCCAGGGAATCGAGCAGGTCAATGTGGCGATCGGGCAGATGGAGGGCGTGACGCAGCAGAATGCGGCGCTCGTCGAGCAGGCGGCCGCGGCGTCTCATTCGCTCGAGGAGCAGGCCGGGCATCTGCAGGCGGCGATGTCGGCGTTCAAGCTTGGGCCAATCGTCAGCGACGAGCCAGCCGCCGCGGCGTCCGCGCTGGCGATTTCTCCGCCGGTGCGGGCGAAACCGCCGGTGGCGGCGCGGCTGCCGGACGCACCGGATGCGCAGGCGCTGCGCAGGTCCGCCGAATGGCACGCTTTTTGAGGGAAGGATCATGACCTATCCGACCCGGGCAGTGCTCACCCTCGAGGCGTTGGTCGATGCGTGCGCGCGTTTCGATCCATCGGACGTGGATCAGCGGTTGGTCGTGCGCACGCTGGTCGTGCCGATGCTCTCGCGGCGGCTGAAATGGCTCGGGCTGTTGTTGCGCGCGCGCCCGGACAGCGAAGCGACGCGCACGATGTTCGAGCAGGTCGAAAGCGCGCTGGCGTGTGTGTCGGCCCGGCTCGATGCGCGTGCGGCACCCGCGATGGACCGTGTCTGACGCCGGGCCGCCGGGCCGCCGGGCCGCCGGGCCCGCGGGCGGCGCTTTCGTGACGGGCGGTTCGGCGGTCGTTCGCGGGCGGATGACATGGAACCGAGCGCTGGCCCGTCGACGCGGGCACGCGCCTATCGCTGGCCGTCGAGCGTTTCCGATGGCGACTCGCCGAATTTTTCCCGATACGCGATCGCGAACCGCCCAAGGTGCGTAAACCCGCAATCGAGCGCGATATCGGCAATCCGACGGTGGGATGCCGCGCCGCGCAGCAACTCGCGCGCATGGTCGAGCCGCGTCGCGCGCAGGTATTGCATCGGGCTCATCCCGCGGAACTGCAGGAAGGCGTCGCGCAGCGTCCGTTCCGGCACGTTGGCGGCCTGGACGATATCCGCGAGCTGCAGCGGCTCCGCATAGCGCGCGTTCACGAACTCCTGCGCGCGCCGCACGAAGCCCGGCGCCGGGTCGCGGTGCGACGCGCGCAGCACGGACGGCGGGTGGCCTTCGATCAGCAGGTCGATCAGCAGGTGCTCGAGCTGCGACGCCACGCGCGGATTGGCGTTCGCGCGTTCGAGCAGTTCGGGCGAGCGGGCGACGAGCATCAGCTGTTGGCGCCACGCGGCGAGCGCGGCGTCGCTGATGTGCAGCACGGGGTCGAGCGTCGCGCGCGGGTCGCCGGTGAGCGAGCCGACGGTCGCCGCGTCGATGCGCAGCACGAACTGCTCGCAGTCGGCGGACAGCACCGCGTCGAAGCGCTCGCCGGGCGCGCACAGCACGCCCGTCTGCCCGTCGACGCCGAGCTGGCGTCCCATCGCGTGGACTTCCGCCTGCCCGGACAGGCAGAACATCAGCAGGTAATAGCCGTCGACGGCATCGACCTGCACGCGCATTGCATCGCCGAATGCGATGGTGCCCATCCCGAGCCCGCCGAGCCGCACGAAATCCATGTGCGACGCGCGTTGCAAGCGGCTGCTCGGCAGCAGCGCGTGCGGCTGCATCACGCGCGAGATCCGCTCGCGCGTCTCGTCGAGATCGCGGGATTCGAACAGCCGGTGCGCGCGCAGCGCGAGCGGCTCGAACGACGTTGGGGACATGGGCATCAACCTGATTGTGGACCGCGCGCGTCGATCCGACGAATGGGTCTCGATCGGATGCCGCGTCACGTGTGTCGCCATGCTAGCTCAGAAATCCGCCGAAAGTGGATATTGCGTCGCCGCAATCGCACTTTCCGGATAGACGCCGAATATTAGCCTTTCAAAAATGGACCCCATCTCACTAATGAAACGGAACCACAAGGAGTCCGACATGGAGCAGACAGAATCGCCCGTCGTATTCGCCACGCGTGACGACGCGTCCGATGTGCGTTTTCCGCACGACGACGGCTCGCGCGTGCCGTACAAGGTGTTCAGCTCGCAGGCCGTCTACGAACGCGAGCAGGAACGCATCTTCCGCGGGCCGACGTGGAACTTCGTCGCGCTTGAAGCGGAAATCCCGAACGCCGGCGACTTCAAGAGCACGTTCGTTGGCGACACGCCGGTCGTCGTCACGCGCACCGAGGACGGCACGCTGTCAGCCTGGGTGAACCGCTGCGCGCACCGCGGCGCGCAGGTCTGCCGCAAGTCGCGCGGCAACGCGAGCTCGCACACGTGCGTGTACCACCAGTGGAGCTTCGACAACCAGGGCAACCTGCTCGGCGTGCCGTTCCGGCGCGGCCAGAAGGGAATGACCGGAATGCCGGCCGACTTCGACCCGAAGCAGCACGGGCTGCGCAAGCTGCGCGTCGACAGCTATCGCGGGCTCGTGTTTGCCACCTTCAGCGACGAAGTGATGCCGCTGCCGGATTATCTCGGCGAGCAGATGCGGCCGTGGATCGACCGGATCTTCCACAAGCCGATCGAGTATCTCGGCTGCACGAGACAGTATTCGAAGTCGAACTGGAAGCTGTACATGGAGAACGTGAAGGATCCGTATCACGCGAGCATGCTGCACCTGTTCCATACGACCTTCAACATCTTCCGCGTCGGGATGAAGGCGCGTTCGATTCCGGATGCGAATCACGGGCTGCACAGCATCATCACGGTGACGAAGACGGGCGACGACACGTCGGCCGCGTACAAGCAGCAGAACATCCGCTCGTTCGACGAGGGCTTCCATCTGGAAGACGAGTCGATCCTCGATCTCGTGTCGGAATACGACGAGGACTGCACGAACCATATCCAGCCGATCTTCCCGCAGCTCGTGATCCAGCAGATCCACAACACGCTGGTCGCGCGCCAGATCCTGCCGAAGGGGCCGGACAACTTCGAGCTGATCTTCCATTTCTTCGGCTACGCGGACGACACGCCCGAGCTGCGCGCGCTGCGCATCAAGCAGGCGAACCTGGTCGGGCCGGCCGGTTACATCTCGATGGAGGACACCGAGGCGACCGAACTCGTGCAGCGCGGCACGGTGCGCGACGCCGATGCGACGTCGGTGATCGAGATGTCGCGCGGCAATCCGGACCAGCAGGACACGGTGATCACCGAAAGCCTGATCCGCAAGTTCTGGGTCGGCTACCAGAAGCTGATGGGCTATCGAAGCGGGAGCGCGGAATGATGGAAAACCTGACGGAAGACATGAAGACGTGGTTCGAGATTTACATGCTCCAGAACCGCTACATCGGCCACCTCGACAACGACCGGCTCGAACACTGGCCGGAAATGTTCACCGAGGATTGCACGTACGAGATCGTGCCGAAGGAGAACGCGGATCTCGGGCTGCCGGTCGGGATCGTCCACTGCACGAACCAGCGGATGCTGCGCGATCGCGTGGTGTCGCTGCGGCACGCGAACATCTATGAAGAGCACACGTACCGGCACATGACGTCGGGTCTCACGATCGTCGCGCAGCGCGACGGCGAGATCGACACCGAGAGCAACTACGTGGTCGTGCAGACGCGCAGCAACGGCGAATCGAACGTGTACCAGGCCGGCAAGTACTACGACACGGTCGTGCGCACGCCCGACGGGCTGCGCTACAAGACCAAGCGCGTGATCTACGACACGTCGCGCGTGCAGACGCTGCTCGCGACGCCGATCTGACAGCCAAGGAACCGACATGACCGAAGCAACGCTCGCCGAATGGCATCCGCTGGGCGCATTCGACGAATTCTCCGAAGACGAACCGGCGGCGCGCATCGCCGGCCAGAAGCCGATCGCGGTGTTCCGGATCGGCGACGAACTGTTCGCGATGCACGACCTCTGTTCCCATGGTCACGCGCGGCTGTCCGAAGGCTATGTGGAGGACGGCTGCGTCGAGTGCCCGCTGCACCAGGGGCTCATCGACATTCGCACGGGTGCGCCGAAATGCGCGCCGATCACCGAGCCGGTGCGGACCTATCCGATCCGGATCGTCGACGGGCAGGTGGAAGTCAATGTCGACTGACCCGTTCGTGATCGTCGGCGCCGGCCATGCGGCGCGGCGCACGGCCGAGGCGCTGCGCGCGCGCAACGCCGATGCGCGCATCGTGATGATCGGCGCGGAGCGCGAGCTGCCGTACGACCGGCCCGCGCTGTCGAAGGACGCGCTGCTGAGCGACGGCGGCGAGCAGCGCGCGTTCATCCGCGATGCCGCGTGGTACGACGCGCAGCGCGTCGAGCTGCGGCTCGGCACGCGTGTCGATGAGATCGAACGCGATGCACGGCGTGTGCGGCTCGACGACGGTGCGACGTTGCCGTACGCACGGCTCGTGCTCGCGACGGGTTCGCGGGTGCGTGCGTTCGGCGGTCCGGTCGACGAAGGCGTCGTTCCTCATTACGTGCGCACCGTCGCCGACGCGCGCGCGTTGCGGGCGCAGCTTGCGTCCGGACGCCGCGTGGCGGTGCTCGGCGGCGGCTTCATCGGCCTGGAAGTGGCGGCCGCGGCGCGCCAGCGCGGCTGCGACGTGACGGTGATCGACCCGGCGCCGCGCTTGCTGCAGCGTGCGTTGCCGGAAGTCGTCGGCGCGTATGCGCGGCAACTGCATGACGCGCACGGCGTGAACTTTCAGATGGCGACGCTGCCCCGTGCGATTCGCCGCGGGGCGGGTGGCGGTGCGATCGTCGAGACCGATCGCGGCGACGTGCCGGCCGATATCGTCGTGGTCGGGATCGGCGTGGTGCCGAACGTCGAGCTTGCGCAGGCGGCCGGCCTCGAGGTCGACAACGGGATCCGTGTCGATGCGGGCTGCCGCACGGCCGATCAGGCGATCTTCGCGGCGGGCGAGGTGACGATGCACTTCAATCCGTTGCTCGGGCGTCACGTGCGGATCGAGTCGTGGCAAGTCGCGGAAAACCAGCCGGCAATCGCGGCCGCGAACCTGCTTGGCGCGGACGAAACCTATGCCGAGCTGCCGTGGCTGTGGTCCGATCAGTACGACTGCAACCTGCAGATGCTCGGCTTGTTCGGCAGCGAACGCACGACGGTTGTGCGCGGCGATCCGGCGAGCGGGCCGCTCACGGTGTTCGGACTGGGCGACGATGGCAGGATCGTCGCGGTGGCCGCGGCGAACCTCGGGCGCGACATCGGCGCGTCGCGCCGGCTGATCGCGGCCGGGGCGGTGCCCGACCCGGTGAAGCTTGCCGATCCGGCGGTGAACCTGAAGACGTTCCTCTGAAGCGGCGCGCGAACGCGGCCCGCGCGGCCGCGTTCGCGTCGGCGTCCGGCGTCCGGCGTCCGCCGGCGGGTGGCCGGAAAGTCGATCGAAGGAATGCCTTCCGGGCAACCGTCCCGGCGCGCGCGATGCGCGCGGGTTTGTCGCGGGCCGACGATCGGTGCATATTAGCGGCATTGCCGTTTCACCGGTCGCCCATGACGCCAGACAAAGCTCTCGAACTGAAGCGCAGCAAGCGCCGCGCGCTATGGCTGCTGCTGGCCGCCGTCGCGGTGTTCGTCACGACGATCCTGCTGCCGCGCGGCCCGTGGGTCGACAGTATCAAGGCGGTGGCCGAGGCCGCGATGGTCGGCGCGCTGGCCGACTGGTTCGCGGTCGTCGCGCTGTTCCGGCGCGTGCCGATCCCGTTCGTGTCGCGCCACACCGAGATCATTCCGAAGAACAAGGACAAGATCGCCGACAACCTCGCGGTGTTCGTGCGCGAGAAATTCCTCGGCCCCGACGCGCTCGCCGCGCAGATTCGCCAGCACGACCCAGCCAGCAAGCTCGGCGCATGGCTCGGCGAACCGGCGAACACCGACGCGCTCGGCGGCTACGTGACGAAGCTGATGAGCTTCGCGCTCGACATGACCGACGACGCGCGGATCCAGTCATTCGTCCGCGATGCGTTCCGGGCGGTGATCGACCGGATCGACCTGTCGCAATCGGCCGGCGTGATTCTCGACACGCTGACGAAGGACGGCCGGCACCAGGCGCTGCTCGACGACGCGATCGAACAGGTGGTCGACGTGCTCGACAAGGAGGAGAACCGCGAGGTGATCGCGGGCTTCATCGTCGAATGGCTGAAGACGCAATATCCGAAGGTCGAGAAGATCATGCCGACGCAGTGGTTCGGCGAGAACGGCGCGCGCATGCTGGCGAGCGCGGTGAGCCGCGTGCTCGAGGGGGTGGCGGCCGACCCCGAACACGAGCTGCGGCAGCGCTTCGACCGCACGGTCGTGCGGCTGACGGAGCGGCTGAAGCATGATCCCGTGTTCATCGCGAAGGGCGACGAGATCAAGCGCTACATCCGCGACGGCGACGCGTTCAACGACTATGCGCGCGATCTGTGGGATCAGCTGCGCGCGTGGCTGAAGGCCGATCTCGCGCGCCCGGATTCGTCGCTGCACCGGCAGGCCGCGACGCTGGGCGGCTGGCTCGGCGCGCGGCTCGCTGAAAGCCCGGCGTTGCGCGCGTCGCTGAACGAGCATATCGAGAAGGCCGTGCACGAGATCGCACCGGATTTCGCGGATTTCCTGATGCGTCACATCCGCGATACGGTTCGCAACTGGGATGCGCGCGAAATGTCGCGGCAGATCGAGCTGAATATCGGCAAGGACCTGCAGTACATCCGCATCAACGGCACGCTGGTCGGCGGGCTGATCGGGCTCGGGTTGTACGTGGTGTCGCTGGTGCCGCATTGGGCCGGCGGATGGCTGCATTGATGCGGCCATCATGCACCTCGCACGCCCGCGCGCGCCGGCGAATCACGCGTGCGCCTTCGCGCCGTGCAGTTGCAGGCCGAGCGCCTTGATCACTTTCAGGATCGTGCCGAAGCTCGGATTGCCGTCGTGCGACAGCGCCTTGTACAGCCCTTCGCGCGACAGGCCCGCGTCGCGCGCGACCTGCGACATGCCGCGCGCGCGGGCGATCACGCCGAGCGCATGCGCGATGAAGGCCGGGTCGTCGCCGGCTTCCTGCAGACAGGCCTCGAAGTAGTCGGCCATGTCGTCGTCGGTTTTCAGGTGCTCGGCCGAATCCCACGGCCGCGTCTTGATCTTGTCCATCGATCACTCCAGATCGAGCCGCGCGAGCATCGCGTGCGCGGCGCGGATGTCCGCCTGTTGCGTCGACTTGTCGCCGCCGCAGAGCAGGATCACCCATATCGTTCCGCGCCTGACGTAGTAGACGCGATAGCCGGGCCCGTGATCGACACGCATTTCGACGACGGGGGAGCCGGCGGATTTCCAGTCGCCCCGATTGCCCATCGACAGACGGTCGATGCGCGCCTGGATGCGGCGCTTCGCGACGCGATCCTGCAGGCCGGCAAACCACGCTTCGAAGACGTCGGTGGTCCGGATACTGAATGTTGGTGCACTGTATGGCATGGATCGCGGCATGTCAACCATGGTTCACAGATTCGATGAGTGGAATTCGGTTGCCTCTACAGTAGGGCCGCGCGCGCCGTTTGACGTCGAATTGGCCGTCAGGCCGATCCTCTCGCGAGGCTGCCCCGGCCATTCGGTCGAAGTCGGGATTGCGCGAATCCGTCTACAATCAAAAACGTCCTTGTCGACCGCGCGTGCTTGCCGCGCGCGTGCCGTGTCGTGGTTTGTGTCCAGTAGGTAAAGCGTCCGCGTGCCGTAGGCCGGCGCGCGTTCTGAACGTCGCGCGCCCGTAAGCCGGGCAGGCGGCATAACCGAGAGTCCCCATGAAAGCATCGGATCTGTTCGTGAAGGCGCTGGAAGCCGAAGGCGTCGAGTACGTGTTCGGCATTCCCGGCGAGGAAAACCTCGATCTGCTCGAATCGCTGCGGCGCTCGAAGATCAAGCTCGTGCTGACCCGGCACGAGCAGGCGGCCGGCTTCATGGCCGCCACCTACGGCCGCCTGACGGGCCGCACCGGCGTGTGTCTGGCGACGCTCGGGCCGGGCGCGACCAACTTCGTGACGGCCGCCGCGTATGCGCAGCTCGGCGGCATGCCGATGCTGATGATCACCGGGCAGAAGCCGATCAAGTCCAGCAAGCAGGGCCACTTCCAGATCGTCGACGTCGTCGACATGATGCAGCCGCTGACGAAGTTCACGCGGCAGATCGTGTCGATCGGCAACATTCCGTCTGCGGTGCGCGAGGCGTTTCGCCGCGCGGAGGAGGAGCGCCCGGGTGCCGCGCACCTCGAACTGCCGGAGGACATCGCGCACGAGGAGGGCGACGGCAAGCCGATTCCGCGCAGCTACAGCCGGCGGCCGATCGCCGAGGAAAAGGCGGTCGCGCACGCGATCGACGCGATCCAGGCCGCGCGCCATCCGCTGTTGATGATCGGTGCGGGCGGCAACCGCAAGACGACCTGCAAGATGCTGCTCGAATTCGTCGACAAGACGGGCATCCCGTTCTTCACGACGCAGATGGGCAAGGGCGTGATCGACGAAACGCATCCGCTGTGGCTTGGCAACGCGACGCTGTCGGACGGCGACTTCGTGCATCGCGCGATCGAGCATGCGGACTGCATCATCAATGTCGGCCACGACGTGATCGAGAAGCCGCCGTTCTTCATGCGCGCGGACGACAAGACGGTGATCCACGTGAACTTCCTCGGCGCGCAGGTCGATCCCGTCTATTTCCCGCAGATCGAGGTGGTCGGCGACATCGCGAACGCGGTGTGGCAGATGAAGGAAGCGGTCACGCGCCAGCCGCACTGGGATTTCGAGCGCTTCACGATGATCAAGGAGCATTTCGACGCGCACCTGCAGAAGGGCCAGCACGACCCGCGCTTCCCGATGTATCCGGTGCGGATCGTGAACGACCTGTACAACGCGCTGCCCGTCGACGGGATCGTCTGCCTCGACAACGGGATGTACAAGATCTGGTTCGCGCGCTACTGGCGTGCGCACGAACCGAACTCGCTGCTGCTCGACAACGCGCTCGCATCGATGGGCGCGGGCCTGCCGTCGGCGATCGCGACGAAGATCGTGCACCCGCAGCGCAAGGTGATCGCCGTGTGCGGCGACGGCGGCTTCATGATGAATTCGCAGGAACTCGAAACGGCCGTGCGGCTGAAGCTCGACCTCGTCGTGATGATCCTGCGCGACGATGCGTTCGGGATGATCCGCTGGAAGCAGGAGAACATGAATTTCCCCGATTTCGCGATGACGCTGAAGAATCCCGATTTCGTGTCGTATGCGCAGAGCTACGGCGCGCATGGGCATCGCGTCGAAGCGGCCGATGATCTCGAGCCGCTGCTGCGCGACTGCTTCGCGACGCCGGGCGTGCATGTGATCGACGTGCCGATCGACTATTCGGACAACGAGCGCGTGCTCAACCGCGAAATCAAGCGCCTGTCGGCGCAACTCTGAATCCGCAGTTCACCGGAAGGAGCGTTCCATGTTGAAGGATACCTATCCGTATTACCTGGCCAACGAAGCCGTCTACGCGAACACCGATCTCGACGTGACCGACAAGTTCACCGGCAAGGTCGCGACGCGCGTCGCGCTTGCCGACGCGAAGGCGATCGATGCGGCCATCGGCGCGGCGGTCGATGCCGCGAAGCCGATGCGCGAGTTGCCGGCCTACAAGCGGCAGGCGGTGCTCGATCACTGCGTCGCGCGCTTTCGCGAGCGTTTCGACGAGCTGGCCGAGGCGCTGTGCATCGAGGCCGGCAAGCCGATCAACGATTCGAAGGGCGAAGTGACGCGGCTGATCGATACGTTCCGCGTCGCGTCGGAGGAGTCGGTGCGCATCGACGGCGAAGTGATCAACCTCGAGATCTCGGCGCGCGCGCAGGGCTACACGGGCTATACGCGGCGCGTGCCGATCGGCCCGTGCTCGTTCATCTCGCCGTTCAACTTCCCGCTGAACCTCGCCGCGCACAAGGTCGCTCCCGCGCTGGCCGCCGGCTGCCCGTTCGTGCTGAAGCCCGCGAGCCGCACGCCGATCGGCGCGCTGATCATCGGCGAGGTGCTCGCGGAAACCGACCTGCCGAAGGGCGCGTTCTCGGTACTGCCCGCGCATCGTGACGGCGCGGATCTGTTCACGACCGACGAGCGCTTCAAGCTGCTGTCGTTCACGGGCTCGCCGGCCGTCGGCTGGGCGCTGAAGGAGAAGGCCGGCAAGAAGAAAGTCGTGCTCGAACTCGGCGGCAACGCGGCGGCGATCGTCGATGCGGATCAGCACGACCAGCTCGACTACGTGGTCGAGCGGCTCGCGTTCGGCGCGTATTACCAGTCGGGCCAGAGCTGTATCGGCGTGCAGCGGATCCTCGTGCATGCCGATCTATACGACGCGCTGCGCGACAAGCTGATCGCGAAGACGCGTTCGCTGAAGATGGGCGATCCGAAGGATCCGTCGACGTTCGTCGGCCCGATGATCTCCGAATCCGAATCGCGCCGGCTGTCCGGCTGGATGGATGCGGCCGTCGCGGCGGGCGCGAAGATCGTCGCGGGCGGCAAGGTCGACGGCGCGATGTTCGAGGCGACGCTGCTGGAAAACGTCGGCCGCGAGCAGGACCTGTACCGCAAGGAGGCATTCGGCCCGGTCGCGATCCTCGAGAAGTTCGACCGCTTCGACGATGCGCTCGCGCGCGTGAACGACAGCGACTTCGGGCTGCAGGCCGGCGTGTTCACCGATTCGCTCGCGCATGCGCAGCGCGCGTGGGACGAGCTGGAGGTGGGCGGCGTCGTGATCAACGACGTGCCGTCGTTCCGGGTCGACAACATGCCGTATGGCGGCGTGAAGGATTCGGGTCTCGGCCGCGAAGGGATCCGCTACGCGATCGAGGACATGACCGAGCCGCGGCTGATGGTCGTGCGACGCCGCTAGCGCGATCGCAGGCGGCAAGGCGGCACGCGGGCTGGCGATCGCGGGATCGCACCGGTCCGCGTGCCGTTTTTCATTTCGACACCTGCCGCCGTGCGCGGCGATTCCCAGCCGTGTGGTATCGACGCGGCACCGCGCGCCGCGCCAGCCGAACGCGCTCGACTCCCGGCATCGCATCGTGATGTAATCGCGCGAAATGGCCAACCGGATACGACACCGGTTGGCGTGCGCATTCATTCTTCACAAGGTCGATTCATGTCCCCCGTCTCGGCATTCAAGCTGGTTCTGTTGTCGTTTCTCGCTATCGTCGCGCTCGAGTGCATCGCCAAGCGGTTGCGGTTGCCGCCCGCGGCCGCGCTGCTGATCGGCGGCATCGGCATCGCGTTCATTCCCGGCCTGCCGCCGATCAATCTCGATCCGGAACTCGTGCTGCTCGTGTTCCTGCCGCCGCTGCTGATGGACGGCGCGTATTTCTCCGTCTGGGAGGAGTTCAAGCGCAACGTCGGCGGCATCCTGATGCTCGCGATCGGCGCGGTGGTGTTCACGACGTTCGCGGTCGGCTTGGCCGTGCATTGGGTCGTGCCGTCGCTGCCGTGGGCCGCGTGCTTCGCGCTCGGCGCGATCGTGTCGCCGCCCGACGCGGTGGCCGCGAAGGCTGTGCTCGAACGCGTCGCGCTACCGCGCCGGCTGATGGTGCTGCTCGAAGGGGAAAGCCTGTTGAACGATGCGGCCGGCCTGGTGCTGTTCCGCTTCGCGGTCGCCGCCGCGCTGACGGGTGCGTTCAGTTTCGAGCACGCGGTCGTGCGCTTCGCGGAGCTCGGGCTCGGCGGCGTCGTGGTCGGCTACCTGGTCGGCAAGCTCGTCGTGTGGTTCCTGAAGCTGCTCGACGACGACTATCTGGTGATTACCGTCGCGGTGATCGCCGGCTGGCTCGCATACATCGCGGGCGAGATGGTCGAGGTGTCGGGCGTGATCGCGACGGTGACGGCCGGCATGATCGTCGGCTGGCATCAGCACGAGGTGTTTTCGGCCGCCGTGCGCACGCGCGGCACCGCGTTCTGGCAGGTCATCGTGTTCCTGCTCGAGGCGATGGTGTTCGTGCTGATCGGGCTGTCGCTGCGCGGCGCGATCCACCGGCTCGGCGGTTTCGAGCAGGTGCTCGCCACGATGGTGCCGCCGGTGCTCGCGGTGCTGGCGGCGGTGGTCGTGTCGCGCTTCGTGTGGATCTACGCGGTCGAGGCGCTGAAGCTGCCGGTGCGCGGGGTCATGGGGCGCGGTTTCGCACCCGACTGGAAGGCCGCGACGATCATGAGCTGGGCCGGGATGCGCGGGGTCGTGACGCTGGCGATCGCGTTGTCGTTGCCGGAGGCGATGCCGGGCCGCGACGTGATCCTGGTCGCGTCGTTCGCGGTGATCCTCGTCACCGTGCTGCTGCAGGGCACGACCATCGGGCCGCTGATCCGGCTGCTGCGCCTGCCTCCGCACGAAGCGCGCGCCGCGCATCACCTGACCGAGCCGATGGCGTGGGCGCATATCGAGGCGGCGCAGCTCGCGGCGATCCAGCCGCTGGTGCGCGACGAGCGCGGCAACGTGATTCACCCGCGCCTGCTGGAGCAATATACGTATCGCGCGCAACTGACCGAGCGGGCGAAGAACGAGCCGGCGTATCCGGCGGAGGTGCGCGCCGCGCACTACGACGTCGTGCTGGCCGCGATCAAGGCCGGACGTGCGGAATTGTTGCGCCTGCATCGTTCGGGCCGCATCCACGACGAGATGCTGCACATGCTCGAGCGGGATCTCGATCTGCAGGAAGTGTCCGCGCAACACGCGCGCGGGTAGGCTGCCGGACGGCGCACGGCGCACGGCGCACGCCGTCGGCGTCGGCGTCGGCGTCGGCGTCGGCGTCGGCGTCGCGGTTGCGCTTGCCGGTTCCGGCCGGCCGCCCGGCCACGCCCCGACCGTTCGCATCGCGGCCGATCCGCTCACGGCGCGCTACTTTTCCCCTCCATTTCCCCCGATTCCGTCGCATCGGAGTCCGGCCCCAATACCTTCCCGACGGGAGGCTTGCAGCGCATGCAAGCCTCGTGGCATCGGCCTCGCAAACGTTATCGTGTTTCGCGTCCGGAAATGATCTGATTTAACTGAATCCCTCACTTTCACCATATTTGGCAAAACTAAACCGGAAGGAGATAGATGCTGTGTTCTAATTTCATTTAGAATCAGCCGGTTATCTTTATTGAGAGAAAGCACGCGGAGGTAATACGACCGTCGTCGGGGGAAAATCGGCGCTCGGATCCCCGTGAGGCAATGCCGACAGGCCAGGTCGGCGACAACAAGCGGATTTCTCGACCGCTAAATTAAGATGGCGTCCAAGTCGGATAAACAACTCCTATGAAAGAATCAATTGGAGATTTGGCGTTTGAAACGGTATTTATGAAAGAATCGAGCGGTGAAAATGCGCCGGATTGTCTCGAATCGGGGCTATCGGTTCTGCTCGTCGACGATCAGCCGTTCGTCGGCGAGGTGATCCGCCGCGCGCTGCGCAGCGAGCACGATATCGACCTGCATGTGTGCACCGACGCACACCGGGCGCTGGCGGTCGCGCGCGATGTTAAGCCGACGGTCATCCTGCAGGATCTGGTGATGCCGGAAATCGACGGTCTCGACCTCGTTCGCGCGTGGCGTGCGGACGCCGACACCGCACGCGTGCCGATCATCGTGCTGTCGGCGAAAGAGGAGCCGATCGTCAAGCGCGAAGCGTTCATCGCCGGCGCGAACGACTATCTCGTGAAGCTCCCGGACGCGATGGAGCTGACCGCGCGCATCCGTTATCACTCGAATTCGTACCTGATGTCGCGGCAGCGCGACGAAGCGCTGGATTTCCTGTCGCACGACATGCGCTCGCCGCAGACGTCGATCCTCGCATTGCTGGAGGTTTACCGCACCGAGCACGGCGACATGCCGGCGATCATGGAGCGCATTGCCGGCCATGCACGGCGCGCGCTGGCGCTGGCCGACGGTTTCATCCACCTGACCCGCGCGCAGTCGGAACGCCGCGCGCACGAGGTCCTGAGTCTGAACGAGATCGTGCTCGACGCCGTCGACCAGCTGTGGGAGAGAGCGGCCGGCTTCGGCAGCCGCGTCGTGGCCCACGTGCCCGATACCGAGTGCGTGACGATGGGCGACCGCATGATGCTCACGCGCGCGGTCGCGAACCTGATCGACAACGCACTGAAATACGGTCCGGCCGGCACGGACGTGCATTGCACGCTGGGCGACGACGACGGTGCATGGCTGATCGGCGTCGAGGACGCCGGCAACGGCATCGCGCCCGAGCAGCGCACGGCCGCGACCGAGTCGTTCGTGCGGCTCGAATCCGTGCATGGCGCGGCGCGCAGCGGCTTCGGCCTCGGGCTCGCGTTCGTGCGCGCGACGGCCGCGCGGCATCGCGGCCAGATCCTGATGCGCAATACGCCGCGCGGCTTCATGGTCGCGCTCCGGCTGCCGGCGCAAGCGGACCGGTGATTTCGCGGCGCGGCCCGCCGCAGCCGTGCCGCCCGCAGACCCTGATGCGCTCGTGGCGCGCCGTGCGGCGTGCAGGCGGGCGCGGTTTTTTTCAACGCTGATTTTAGAAAGCCCATAACGAACATGGCCACCGTGACGCCCCGCGCGACCAATGAAAGCCTGCATCCGACGATCGGCGCTGGCCGGCTGACGCTCGGCAACCGCATCCTGCTCAGCTTCGGCGTGTTGTTCGTGCTGATGCTGGTGACCGCCGGCGTGTCCTACGAGCGTCTGCATGCGATCAACACCGAAGCCGTCAGCATCGAACGCGACTCGCTGCCCGGCGTCTATCTCGCGGCGTCGCTGCGCGGCTCGGTCAACGAATCGTTCGCGATGCTGCAGCAGGCGACGTTCGTCGATACCGATCCCGAGCTCGTGCAGCGCGATTTCGCGAAGATCGCCGAGGCGCTCAAGGAGGTCGAGTCGTTGTCGGTCGACTACCAGAACACGACGTTCCGCGATGACGACCGGCAGCGTTTCTCGACGTTCCGCGGTTCCTACGACCGCTACGTACCGCTGCTCAACGATGCGATCCAGAAGAGCCGCGTGTCGCGCGAGGAAGCCGTCGCAGCCTACGCGCGGACGCTGCCCGCATGGACCGAAGTCGTGCGCAACGCGAACATCCTGGTGCAGGAGAACCGCAAGTTCGCCGACAACTCCGCGAAGCTGATTCGCCAGTCCGTGCAGGACACCGAGGTCGTGCTGGCGCTGGCGCTGGGCCTGGTGCTGCTGTCCGCGCTCGCGCTCGGCTACGGGCTGTTCCGCGCGGTCACGGTGCCGATGGCGCGGCTCGTGGAAGTGCACGACGTAATGCGCACCGGCAACCTGACGCGCCGCCTCGACCTGCGCCGCCATGATGAGTTCGGCACGCTCGAGACGGGCTTCAACCGGATGGCCGACGAACTGACCGAGCTCGTCGCGCGCGCGCAGCAGTCGTCGCTGCAGGTGACGACGTCGGTGGCCGAAATCGCGGCGACGTCGCGCGAGCAGCAGGCGACCGCCAACGAAACCGCGGCGACGACGACCGAGATCGGCGCGACGTCGCGCGAGATCTTCGCGACCTCGCGCGACCTGCTGCGCACGATGAACGAGGTGGCCGGCGTGGCCGAGCAGTCGGCGACGCTCGCGGGCGCGAGCCAGAGCGGCCTCACGCGAATGGGCGAGACGATGCGCAGCGTGATGGACGCGGCCGGTTCGGTGAACGCGAAGCTCGCGATCCTCAACGAGAAGGCGCTGAACATCAACCAGGTCGTCGCGACGATTACCAAGGTGGCCGACCAGACCAACCTGCTGTCGCTGAATGCGGCGATCGAGGCCGAGAAGGCCGGCGAGTACGGCCGCGGCTTCGCGGTCGTCGCGACCGAGATCCGCCGCCTCGCCGACCAGACGGCGGTCGCGACCTACGACATCGAGCAGACGGTGAAGGAGATCCAGTCGGCGGTGTCGGCGGGCGTGATGGGGATGGACAAGTTCTCCGAGGAAGTGCGCCGCGGGATGCTCGACGTGCAGCAGGTCGGCGGCCAGCTGTCGCAGATCATCGCCGAGGTGCAGACGCTCTCGCCGCGCTTCCAGATGGTCAACGAAGGGATGCAGACGCAGGCGAACGGCGCGGAGCAGATCACGCAGGCGCTGTCGCAGCTGTCGGAAGCCGCGCAGCAGACGGCCGAATCGCTGCGCCAGTCGTCGCAGGCGATCGATGACCTGACGCTGGTCGCGAATCAGTTGCGCACCAGCGTGTCGCGCTTCAAGGTCGACGCGTGACGCGCGCCGAGTCGCACGGCGGCGCGCACGCGCTGTTCCTGATGTTCGAGCTCGACGGCGAGCGCTATGCGCTCGACGCGGCCGACATCGACGAAGTGTTGCCGCTCGCGACCACCAAGGTCGTGCCCGGCGCGCCCGACTGGATCGCCGGGCTGCTGATGCGGGGCGGTCAGCCGGTGCCCGTGATCGACGTGCCGATGCTGGCGCTCGGGCGGCGCGCGCATGCGCTGCGTTCGACGCGGCTGGTGATGGTGCGCTACCGCGTCGAGCCGCTCGACCGCGAGCGCGTGATCGGCCTGATCGTCGAGCGCGCGACGCAGACGCTGCGAATCGATCGCACGGCGTTCCGCGCCAGCGGCGTGTCGACCGCGCGCACGCGCTGGCTCGGGCACGTCGCGAACACGCCCGACGGAATCGTGCAGCAGGTTTCGGTATCCGACCTGATCGACGACGTTGCGCGCCTGTATCTGTTCGACGGCCTGCCGGGCCACGGAGGGGAGTCCGCATGAAAGAATCCGATTCGCGATTTCGCGGCTGGCTGCTGCGCGAGACCGGCATCGATCCCGATTCGCTCGGCAACGATTTCCTGAGCCGCGCGTTGACGGAGCGCGTGCACGCGCTGCAGGGCGATGGCGAGCGGCTGCCGTCGGCGGCGCGGACGCCCGTGACGCCGGAAGCGCTCGACGCCTACTGGCAGCATCTGAACGCGTCGGCCGACGAACGGCGTGCGCTGATCGAGCTGTTTGTCGTGCCGGAGACGTGGTTCTTCCGCGATCGCGAAGCATTCGCGACGCTCGCGCGGCTTGCGCTCGAGTGGATTGCCGCGACGCCCGGGCGCGTGATTCGCGTGCTGAGCGCGCCGTGCTCGACCGGCGAGGAGCCGTATTCGGCGGCGATGGCGTTGCTCGACGCCGGGCTCGACCCGGCCAGCTTCATGATCGATGCGCTCGACCTGAGCGTGCGCGCGATCGAACAGGCGCGGCTCGGCTGCTACGGGCGCAATGCGTTTCGCGGCACGGCGACGGAGTTTCGCGCCCGCTACTTCACGCCGGCCGCCGACGGCTGGCTGCTCGACGAGCGCGTGCGCGCGCGCGTCCAGTTTCGCCAGGCGAACCTGATCGAACCGGGCGTCGATACGGGCATTCGCTACGATTTCGTGTTCTGCCGCAACGTGCTGATCTACTTCGACCGCGACGCGCAGGACCGCGTGATCGCTTCGCTCGAAAGCTGGCTCGCCGACGACGGGATGTTGTTCGTCGGTCCGGCCGAAACGGGCGTCGCGATGCGGCACGGGATGCGTTCGGCGCGCGTGCCGCTGGCGTTCGCGTTTCATCGCGATCATGGCGGCGCGGCGGTGGCGGCGGACGCGAGCGCGGCGCGGTATGCGGTACCGACGCGCGCGGTTGCGCCGTACCGGCGTGCCGGGCGCTTGACGGTGGCGCCGCCCGCCGCGGCGCGCCCGCTGCTGGCCGTCGTGCCGCCGACGTGGAGCGGTAATGCGGCGTCGTCCGCGGCGCTTGCGCCGGCCGAGCGCCCGACGGCGTTCGAGCCACGGGCCGACATGCGCGCCGGCTCGCGGACCAACGCAGCCACCGCAGGCCACGCAGGCCATGCAGGCCATGCAGGCCATGCAGCCAGCGCGACCAACGCAGCCAACGCGACCAACGCGACCAACGCGACCAACGCGACCAACGCGACCAACGCAGCCAACGCAGCCAACGTGCCCGCCCCGGCACCACCACTCGCCGACGCCGCCACCCCAACGCTCGAGGAAGCGCAGGCGCTGGCCAACGCGGGTGCGTTCGACGAGGCCGAGCGCGTGCTCGCGCGATTCTCCGCGCACGCCGGGCCGCACGCGGACGCGTTCTACCTGAACGGGCTGATCGCGGATGCGTGCGGGCGTGTCGCGGAAGCGGGCGACTTCTACCGGAAGGCGCTGTATCTGCGGCCGACGCACCACGAAGCGCTGACGCATCTGGCGACCTTGCTCGACGTCGGCGGCGATGGCGCCGGCGCGCAATGGCTGCTCGAGCGTGCGCGGCGCGCGGCAGGGTGATGAGAATACGGGTTGGGAGCCGACATCGGGATGACCGAGGAAAGAATGAACCGCGACGCCGTTGCCACTGACGACACGACGATCGGCGTCGACGATTGCTGGAACCGGATCGGCACGCGCGGCGACCGCTCGTGCGAGCGGCTGGCCGACTGCCTGCGCTGCCTGAACTGCCCGGTCTACGCGTATCACGCGGCGAAACTGCTCGAACGCCCGCTCGGCGCGACCGAGATGGCCGACGCCACGCGGCGGATCAGCGCGTTCGACGCGACCGGCGCGCACGGCGGCGACGATACGCGCCAGGCGGCGCTGGCGTTTCGCGTCGCCGACGAATGGCTCGCGCTGCCGATCGGCGTGCTGCGCGAGATCGCCGGCACGCGCCGGATCCATTCGCTGCCGTATCGCCGCCATTCGGCCGTGCGCGGCGTGGTCAACATTCGCGGCACGCTGCGCATCGCGATCTCGATCGGCGCGCTGCTCGGCCTCGAGGCGGGCAACGGCGGGAGCGGCGGCGGCAGCAGCGGCGGCGACGGCCGCTTCACGCGACTGCTGGTCGCCGCGCACCAGGGCGAGCCGGTGGTGTTTCCGGTCGACGAAGTCGAGGGCGTACTGCGCTTCGGCGCATCCGAATGGGTGCCCGTGCCGGCGACGGTCGGGCGCGCGAGCGCCGGCCTGTCGCGTGGCGTGCTGTCGTGGCGCGGCAAGTCGGTGGGCCTGCTCGACGACGACCGGCTGTTCGACGCCGTCACACGGAGCATGCGATGAGCGGCGATGACGATCTGAGCCACCTGTCGCTGCTCGAGCTGTATCGCGAGGAGACGCGCACGCAGACCCAGGCGCTGTCCGAACGCCTGCTCGCGCTCGAATCGGGCGAGCCCGATTCCGTCGCGCTCGAGGCGTGCATGCGCGCCGCGCATTCGCTGAAGGGCGCCGCGCGCATCGTCGGCGTGCCGCTCGGCGTCGAGATCGCGGGGCGGATGGAAGAATGCTTCGTCGCCGCGCAGGCCGGCACCATCGCACTGACGGCCACGCATGTCGACGTGCTGCTCGCCGGCGTCGACCTGCTGGTGCGCGTCGCCGATCCGCAGGCGCCGCCCGTGTCGTCGACGGAGATCGACGCGTTCGCGCTGGCGCTCACGGGCGCCGACGGCACGCACGCGATGCCGTCACCGGCCTTCGCGCCGCCGCCGGCGCCGCCGTCCAGCGTGCCGTTTCGCGATCACGACGGCGCCGCGAACGAGCCCGTGGGGGCCGGCGCCGCGGTGCCGCCGTTCGCCTTGTCGGCGGCGGTGCCCGATCCGGTCCCGGCCGGCCGTGCGACCGGCGCGGGCGCGATGCGCCGCGTGCGGGCCGATACGCTGAACCGGCTGTTGAGCCTGTCCGGCGAGTCGCTCGTCGAATCGCGCTGGCTCAAGCCGTTCGCGGAATCGATGCTGCGCGTGAAGCGCGCACAGCGCGACGCGGCCCGCTCGCTCGATCTGTTGTACGAACGGTTCGCCGACGAGCTCGATGCGGGCGTGCTCGCGTCGGTCAACGAAGTGCGGCACATGCTCAACGACGTGCAGCGTTCGCTCGCCGAGCGCATGGAAGAATTCGACCGCTTCGAGCGCCGCAGCACGCACATCGCCGAGCAGCTGTACGACGAGGCCCTCCAGTGCCGGATGCGCCCGTTCGGCGACGCGACGCGCGCGTATCCGCGCATCGTCCGCGATCTCGCGCGCTCGCTCGGCAAGCAGGTGCGCTTCTCGATCGTCGGCGAAGGCACGCAGGTCGACCGCGACATCCTCGACCTGCTCGACGCGCCGCTCGGCCATCTGCTGCGCAACGCGATCGATCACGGCGTCGACTCGCCCGACGCGCGCCGCGCGCGCGGCAAGCCGGCCGAGGCGAGCGTGACGCTCGAAGCGCGCCACAGCGCCGGCTCGCTGCTCGTCAGCGTGATCGACGACGGGCCGGGCGTCGACATGGACGCGCTGCGCGCGGCGGTCGTGCGCCAGCGCCTGACCGACGACGAGACGGCCGCCCGGCTGTCCGATCCGGAACTGCTCGAATTCCTGCTGCTGCCAGGCTTCTCGATGCGCGATGCGGTGACCGACGTGTCGGGGCGCGGCGTCGGCCTCGATGCGGTGCAGGAGATGGTGCGCGGCGTGCGCGGCGCGGTGCGCATCTTCAACGAGCCCGGCGCGGGCATGCGCTTCGTGCTGCAGCTGCCGCTCACGCTGTCGGTGATCCGAAGCCTGCTGGTCGAGGTCGGCGGCGAGCCGTACGCGTTCCCGCTCGCGCACGTGCGCCGCACGCTCGAACTGTCGCACGACGACATCGACGTGCTCGAAGGACAGCCGCATTTTCCGTTCGACGGCCGGCGTGCGGGCCTCGTCGGCGCGCACCAGCTGCTCGATGCGGGCGAGCCCGCCGTCACGCGCACGAGCACGGCGGTCGTGGTCGTCGGCGGCGAGCCCGAGCTGTACGGCGTCGCCGTCGACCGCTTCCTCGGCGAACGGATGCTCGTCGTGCAGCCGCTCGACAGCCGCCTGCAGAAGATCCAGAACATCGCGGCCGGCGCGTTACTCGAGAACGGCGACCCGGTGCTGATCGTCGACGTCGAGGACCTGATCCGCTCCGTCGACAAGCTCGTGCGCGGCGGCCAGCTCGCGAAACTCACGCGCGATCCGCAGCACGCGCGGGCCGACCGGCGCCGCCGTGTGCTCGTCGTCGACGATTCGCTGACGGTGCGCGAGCTCGAACGCAAGCTGCTGGAAAAGCGCGGCTACGACGTGACCGTCGCGGTCGACGGGATGGACGGCTGGAACGCGGTGCGCAGCGACGCGTTCGACCTGGTCGTCACCGACGTCGACATGCCGCGCATGGACGGGATCGAGCTCGTCACGCTGATCAGGAGCGATCCGGCGCTCAAGCGTGTGCCCGTGATGATCGTGTCGTACAAGGATCGCGACGAGGATCGCCGGCGCGGGCTCGATGCCGGCGCCGATTACTATCTCGCGAAGAGCAGTTTCCACGACGAGGCGCTGCTCGATGCGGTGCACGACCTGATCGGCGGGGCACGCGGATGAACATCGGCATCGTCAACGATCTGCCGCTTGCCGTCGAGGCGCTGCGCCGCGTGATCGCGCGGCGCAGCGATCACCGCGTGCTGTGGGTGGCGACCGACGGCGACGAGGCCGTGGATTTCTGCGTCGCGCATCCGCCCGACCTCGTGCTGATGGACCTCGTGATGCCGAAGCTCGACGGCGTGGCCGCGACGCGGCAGATCATGGCGCGTGCGCCATGCGCGATCCTGATCGTGACCGCGAGCGTCAGCGCGAACACGTCGTCGGTCTACGAGGCGATGGGCGCCGGCGCGCTCGACGCGGTCGACACGCCGACGCTCGCGCTTGGCCTGCCGTCGGATGCCGCGCCGCAGCCGCTGCTCGCGAAGATCGACCAGATCGGCCGGCTGCTCGAAAGCCGGACCGCGACGCTCGTGCCGCCCGCGCCTGCGCCCGCGCGCGGCCAGCCGACGCTGATCGCGATCGGCGCGTCGGCGGGCGGGCCGACCGCGCTCACCGCGCTGCTGCGCGCGCTGCCGGCCGATTTTCCGGCCGCGCTCGTGATCGTGCAGCATGTCGACCAGGCGTTCGCGCTCGGCATGGCGGAGTGGCTCGACGGCTATACGCGACTGCCCGTGCGCGTCGCGCGGCCGGGCAGCGTGCCGCAGGCGGGCGAGGTGCTGCTCGCGGCGTCCAACGACCACCTGTGCCTGTCGCCGCGCGGCGTGCTCGGCTATACGCGGCATCCGGCCGAGACGCCGTACCGGCCGTCGATCGACGTGTTCTTCAACAGCGTCGCCGACGGCTGGCAGGGCGACGCGCTCGGCGTGCTGCTGACCGGGATGGGGCGCGACGGCGCGCTGGGGCTGAAGGCGATGCGCGCGAAGGGCTGCTACACGATCGCGCAGGACGAGGCGACGAGCGCCGTCTACGGGATGCCGAAGGCGGCCGCGGCGATCGGCGCGGCGTCCGCGATCCTGCCGCTCGACCGGATCGCGCCGCAGCTGATCTCGCGCGTGGCGCGCGTGCCGCTCGACTGACGGCGTGCGGCGGCCCGGCGGGGCCGCATTGCATGCGATGTGCGGCGTCGCGTACAATCGCCGCCAGCGGAGATGGCATGCCTCCCTGCGGTCGATCCCGGTGCCTCGCGTGCGGTTCGGCCCTCAACCGCCGGTTTGCCCGGCTGATGATGCCTGCGTGTTCCTGGGTCGTCAGGAGGTCGCAGGCCGTCCATGCGGTATTCTGCCGCCCAGGTTTTGATGTCCTGTCGAATCTGGAAATCATGTTTTTCTCGACTTCTGCCGATTTTTTCGCGACCGTGCGCTACGTGTGCCGCTGGCTCGCGCTCTCGGCCTTGCTCGGCGCGCTGGCCGGCACGGCTTCCGCGTTGTTCCTGCTCGCCCTCGACTGGGCGACCGGCACGCGCGTCGCGCATCCGTGGCTGTTGTGGGGGCTGCCGGCCGCCGGCTTCGCGACCGGCTGGGTCTACCACCGGTTCGGCCAGTCGGTCGCGCGTGGCAACAACCTGCTGATCGACGAGATTCACGACCCGAAGGCGCTCGTGCCGAAGCGGATGGCGCCGCTCGTGCTCGTCGCGACCGTCGTCACGCACCTGTTCGGCGGGTCGGCCGGGCGCGAAGGGACGGCCGTGCAGATGGGCGGCGCGCTCGCCGATCGCGTCACGCACCTGTTCCGGCTCGATCGCGAGCATCGGCGCGTGCTGCTGATGGGCGGCATCGCGGCCGGGTTCTCGTCGGTGTTCGGTACGCCGCTCGCGGGCGCCGTGTTCGGGCTCGAAGTGCTCGCGATCGGCCGCGTCCGGTACGACGCGCTGCTGACCTGCGTCGCGTCCGCGATCGTCGCGGACGTAGTTTGCCGCGCGTGGGGCGTGCATCACACCGTCTATGCGATTCCGTTCGTGCCGGCTGTCTCGGCGACGGGGCTGGCCGCGACGGTCGTCGCGGGTGTCGCGTTCGGCGTCGTCGGCCGGCTGTTCGCGTTCGCCACGCATGCGCTGACCGGGTGGTTCCGGCGCGTCGTCCGCCATGCGCCGCTGCAGCCGGTGCTCGGCGGCGCGATCGTGGCCGTGGCGGCCACCGTACTGAACGCGCCGCAGTATCTCGGTCTCGGGATTCCGACGATCGAGGCCGCGTTTCACGGGCCGCTGCCGGCTTACGATTTCGCGGGCAAGTTTGCATTCACCGTCGTCACGCTCGCGTCGGGATTCAAGGGCGGCGAAGTGACGCCGCTGTTCTACATCGGCGCGACGCTCGGCAACGCGCTCGGGCAGGTGCTGGCGCTACCGGTGCCGGTGCTCGCGGGGCTCGGCTTCGTCGCGGTGTTCGCCGGGGCGGCCAACACGCCGATCGCGTCGACGATCATGGCGATCGAACTGTTCGGCGCGGATGTCGGCGTGTATGCGATCGTGGCCTGCGTGGTCGCCTATCTGTTTTCCGGGCACGCGGGGATTTATCGCGCGCAGCGCGTGGCGGTGGGGAAGGGCGCGCAGGTGGAGGTGGAGTGATGCGGGCGCGCGGGGCGGCCGGGCAGCGCGTGTCGACGCAAACCGATATCCGGCGGCCCCGCCCATCACCGGGAACAGGGCGACCCGTTACTGCTTCGGCAGGCGCGCGACATTGCGCGCCAGCAGTTCCTCGATATCGATGCCTTTTTCCGCCAGCAGCGCGGTGACGACGCCGTTCAATTCGCCGAGCGTTTCCTTGACCGACTCGCGGATCGTATCCACGACGACCTGGGTGCTGCGCTCGATCTCGATATTGACCTTGGCGTCGACGCCCTTCGCATCGAACGTGGTCGCGCGGCGCGTTTCGGGAATCAGCCAGACTTCGAACCAGCCTTCGTCGCGATTGACGTCCGACACGGTGAGGCTGCAGCCGTTGATCGCGATGTACCCCTTCGCGAACACGTAGCGCTTGAACTCGGCCGGCACGCCGATGCGGATCATCCGGTTGTGTTCGGAAGACGCGATGTGCAGGATGGTCCCCATGAAGTCGACGTGACCGGACAGCGGATGTCCGCCGATTTCCGCGCCGTCCTTCGCGGCCCGCTCCACGTTGACGCGGGCGCCGGTCGTCAGGTCGGCCAGCGTGGTGATTCGCAGGCTCGGCAACATCACGTCGAAGTCGATCAGCACCGGCGAATGGATGGTCGTCACCGTCAGGCAGACGCCGTCGACCGACACGCTCGCGCCGATCTCGATATCGTCGGTGAAGCGCTCGGGGAATTCGATGCTGAACGTTCTCAGTTCGCCGTGATCCTTGATGGCGCCGATGGTCGCCACGCCCTGAACAATGCCTGTAAACATGATCGATCCCTTGTCGCAAATTGGCTGGCCGACATGATAAGTGATCCCGGCGGCGAGCACGCCGCGGCGCACGGTTCGGCGCCGGCGGGCACTTGCGGTGGACGCAAAAAAGGCCGTGCGCGCGGCACGGCCTCGATCCGGATCTGCGTCGACCCGATCCGGCGGCGATGACCGCGCCGCCGGGCCGGGCCGCGTTGCGTCGCGACGCGCTTGCGTCACACCTTCGCCGGCTCCCCTAGCGGCCCGGCATCGCGATCCGCGAGGCGCCGCGGCGAATCGGCGAGCCCTTTCGCCAGCTCCAGCGCCTGCCGCTCGAACAACCGGCGATACGTGCCGCCGTCGATGCGGATCAGCGCATCGTGGCTGCCTTCCTCGATCACCTTGCCGCGATCGAGCACGAGCAGGCGGTCGAGCGAGCGCACCGTCGACAGCCGGTGCGCGACGACGAGCGTCGTGCGGCCGACCATCAGCCGTTCCATCGCCTGCTGGATCAGCAGCTCGCTTTCGCTGTCGAGGCTCGACGTCGCTTCGTCGAGGATCAGGATCGGCGCATCCGCGAGGAACGCACGCGCGATCGCGACACGCTGGCGTTCGCCGCCCGACAGCTTGATCCCGCGCTCGCCGACGAGCGTGTCATAGCCGTCCGGCAGCGCGACGATGAAATCGTGCGCGCTGGCCAGACGCGCGGCGCGCTCGATCTCCGCGCGGCTCGCGTCGGGGCGTGCATATGCGATGTTCTCCGCAAGCGTGCGGTGGAACAGCACGGGCTCCTGCTGGACGATCGCAATCTGGCTGCGCAGCGAATCCTGCCGCACCTGCGCGATGTCCTGGCCGTCGATCGTGATGCGGCCGCCCGACACGTCGTACAGGCGCTGGATCAGCTTGATGAACGTCGTCTTGCCGGACCCGGAATGACCGACGAGGCCCACGCGCTCGCCGGGCGCGATGCGCATCGAGAAGTCGTCGTACAGCGCTACGGGATGATTGCCGTAGCGGAACGTCACGTGCTCGAAGCGGATCTCGCCTTGCCCGATCCGGATGGCCTGCGCGCCGGGACGATCGTCGATGCCGAGCGGCTGGCGCTCGAGCGCGACGAGCTCTTCCATGTCGTTGACCGAGCGCTGCAGGTTGCGGATATGCATGCCGACGTCGCGCAGGTAGCCCTGCAGCATGAAGAACATCGTCAGCGAGAACGCGATGTCGCCGACGCTCGCTTCGTCGTTCGCCCACAGCCGCAGCGCGACGCCGATCATCGCGGCCTGCATCGCGACGAGCATCGCACCCTGCAGCCCGCCGTTGAGCGTGCCGCGCACCCACGTGCGGCGCGTGCGCTGACGCCACTTGCCGATCACGCGCGCGAGCCGCGCTTCCTCGCGCGTTTCCGCGCCGAACGCCTTGACGACCGCGTTGCAGCTCACCGCGTCCGCGAGTGCGCCGCCCATGCGCGTGTCCCACATGTTGCCGAGCCGCGCGGCCGGCGCGACGATGCCGAGCGACACGGCGACCGTCACCGAGATGTACAGCAGCGAACCCGCGCCGACGACGAACCCCATCACCGGCCAGTGCGTGCCGAGCAGCACGGTCGCGCCGACCAGCATCGTGACCGACGGCAGCAGCGCGATCAGCACCGTGTCGTTCAGCAGGTCGAGCGCCCAGATCCCGCGCGTGATCTTGCGCACGGTCGAGCCCGCGAAGCTGTTCGCGTGCCAGTCGGTCGAGAAGCGCTGCACGCGATGGAACGACGCGGCGGCGATCTCGCTCATCATCTTCAGCGTGAGCGTGATGATGTTCAGGTAGACGCCTTGCCGCAGCAGCGTCGCGGCGATGCCGAGCGCGGCCAGCGTGCCGAACGCGGCGAGGGCCGAATGCCATGCGGCGGCGCGCTCGGTCAGGCCGGTCGACAGCGCGTCGACGAGGCGCCCGGCGAACAGCGGCGTGAGCACGTCGGCGAGCGCACCGAGCAGCGCGAGTGCGGTGATCGTCGCGATGCGTACCGGCTGCTTGCGCCAGTAGCGGAAAGTGAAGCCGAAGACGGCCTGGAATGCCTGGCCGCCCAGATGGGTGGTTTTTCTGGTCATATATCGTTGCCCGGCGCATCGCGCGACGGGACTTTCCGGTTCGGAGAACGTCGAAAACGCAACAGCCGGGCCGCGCGAACGACGCGGGCGCAATGAAACGGGCTGTCGGGAAAGTGCGCGGGCCGGCGGGTCAGCGGAGAACCCGGGAGCCGGCGCGGACGACGGGCTGGATCAGCCGCGTCGTGGGACCACGTTCGGGAAGGCTGCTGGCATTCGGAACATCTGCACCTCCCTGAAGTGAACGATTGAAAGGGCGTCGAAAAGACGTGTAGGGATTTTATCAGCAGTGCCGGACTCGCCGCAACGTCTGACGAATGCGGCGTTGCAGCGTCGATACGGTCGGCCGGTTAGCGTATTCGGCGTTTCGGCCCTTTTCCCCGCGCGCGTTCCGCGGTGCAGTGCCGCACGGGAAAAGGACCGGCGGCCCGCATCGATTACACTTCGCGGTTGCGCCGGCCGCTGCGGCCCCCGCGGATTCACCCCGATACATTCCTGAGGAAACGATGAGCGACGTTCAGCAAGGCATCCTGGCTCCGATCGACACGGCGGCCCGATACCTCACTTTCACGATTTCGGACAACGCCAATGTGGCAGCGGCGCTGAGGGCATTGCGCGAGTTCGTCGACGGGCGCGGCACGGTCGCCGGCTTCGGGCATGCGCTGGCCGCGCACCTCGGGCGCCCGGTGCCGGGCCTGACCGAATACCCGGCATTCGCGGTGAACGACCGCACGCTGCCGATCACGCCGGCCGACGTATGGATCTGGCTGCGCGGCGACGATCGCGGCGATCTCGTGCTGCGCACGCGGGCGATCGAGCGGGCGCTGGCGCCGGCATTCGCGCTGCAGGACGCTGTCGACGGGTTCCGCTATTCGAACGATCGCGACCTGTCGGGTTACGAGGACGGCACCGAAAACCCGACCGGCGACGACGCGCTCGCCGCGGCGATCGTCACGGGGCAGGGCGCCGGGCTCGACGGCTCGAGCTTCGTCGCGGTTCAGCAATGGCTGCACGACTTCGACCAGATGGAGCGCATTGCGTCGGGCGACATGGATCACATCATCGGGCGCCGCCGCTCGGACAACGAGGAACTCGACGACGCACCCGAGTTCGCGCACGTGAAGCGCACCGCGCAGGAGAGCTTCGAGCCGGAGGCCTTCATGCTGCGCCGTTCGTCGCCGTGGTCCGATGCGCGTCGCGCCGGGCTCTACTTCGTCGCGTTCGGCTGTTCGTTCCGCGCGTTCGACGTGCAGATGCGCCGGATGAGCGGCGCGGACGACGGCATCGTCGACGGCCTGTTCCGCTTCACGCGGCCGCTGACGGGCGCGTATTTCTGGTGCCCGCCGGTGAAGGACGGCAAGCTGGACCTGTCCGCGCTCGGCCTTTAAGCGCCGGACGATATCCGCAAACGGGCGGGCCGCGCATCGTGCGCGGCCCGCCCGTTTTGTTTGTGATGCGTGGATCGCGTGCGGCGCTACGGTGCGAATTCCGTGCGACCCCGCGCTACCGGCACGCCCGGCATGGCGCGTGTCAGTTCAGCGTCGTTTCGATGCGCGTGCCGCGCTTGATGAACAGCGTCACCGGCGTCTTCTCGCAGATTTCCGCAAGACGCTGGCGCTGCGCGTCGTCGAGCGGACCCTCGAGCGTGACGGTGCGGCGCACGTATTGCTGGCCTTCGCGATCGGCATGCAGTTCGGTGTGCACGTCGATGCGCACGGCCGGCCACGTCTTGCGCTGCATGTACATGCGCAGCGTCGCGGCCGTGCATTGCGCGAGGCCGGCGAGCACGAACTCGTACGGCGCCGGCCCGAGGCCCTGGCCACCTTCGCGCGGCGCTTCGTCGCCGGTCAGCGCATGCGTGCCGGCCTGCAGCTGGACGACGTAGTCGGGTGCGTCGACGGCGAGGGTGGCGGCAGCGTGGATGAGCGGCATGGCAAGTCTCCGGTAAGCGGGAAAGAGGGGCCGCGACGATGCGCGGCGTACGAGCCGTCAGCATACCGTCCCGGCGAAAACCACGGGCGCTGCGTGCTTCCACGACGCTCGACGGGATCAGCCGGCGACGCCGGCCGTCCCGCGCACGAGCGCGGCGACGCGTTCGCGCACCCACTGATGCGCGCGGTCGGTCTCGCGCGATTCGTGCCAGTACGCGAGCAGCGGAAACGGCTTGAGCCGCAGCGGCAGCGGCTGCACGGCGACCGGCAGCAACGCCGCCATGCGCAGCGCATACGAGCGCGGCAGCGTCAGCAGCAGATCGCCCGCCGCCGCGATCTGGCACGCGGCGAAATAATGCTGGCACACGAGCTGGATGTGCCGGAAGCGTCCGTCATTGCCGAGCAGCACGTCGAGCGATTGCGGTTCGCCGAGCGGCGACACCGCGATATGCCGCGCGGCGAAATAATCGGCGCGCCGCAGCGGGCCGCTCGTGAGCGGATGATCGTGCCGCATCGCGACGACGAGCGAATCGTCGAGCAGGTGTTCGGTCGCGATGCGCGGGCCGGTTTGCACGCGTCGATCGACGGCGAGATCGAGATTGCCCGACGCGAGTTCGCGTTCGATGTCGTGCACCGCGACGCGGCGGCTCACGATTCGCAGGCCGGGCGCTTCGTCGGCGAACGCTGCGACGATCTGCGGCAGCGCGATCGATTCGAGCACGTCGCGAATGCCGACCGCGATGCTCAGGTCGAGCGTCGCCGGGTCGAACGCCGACGGGCCGCGCGCGGTGCGCTGCAGTCCGGCGAGGTGAAGCTGCACGTCCGCGATGATCGCGCGCGTGCGCTCGGTCGGCACGACGCGGTTGCCCTGGCGGACGAACAGTGGGTCGTCGAAATGCGCGCGCAGCCGGTTGAGCGCATGCGTGACGGCCGGCTGCGTGAGATGCAGCGCGCGGGCGGCCGCGCCGATGCCGCCGTTCACGTAGACGGCGTCGAGCACGCGGAACAGGTTCAGGTCGAGACGGTGATCGACGGGCACGGGCGCGGAACCGAAGTGGGAATGGGTCCGATTCTAGAACGGCCGGACCGTGTTCGCCGAGCGCGCGGGCACGTGGGCGGCCGAACGTCGCGCGGTCGGTCAGTGCCGATATCTGCCGTTTTGGTGTGCGACAACGTTTGCATTGATCGAATTACGCATTCCGCTGAGTTCCGTGGATTCCGGGAAAATAGGTGGAAGCGACGAAAGATGTTTAGCGATCTATAAAAAACCGAAGCGGGAATGCGCGGTGCGTTTCCAATGCTGCAAAGAGCATTCGATTTTTCGTGTTTTGCGGGACCGATTATCGTGGGTTTGTTATTGACGAATTTCGCATCATTGAGCGCGAGCGAATCGCGAGAGCCGGCATCGAGTTCACGAGCGCGCCGGCGCCGAGTCACCGCCGCGACACGCGAGCGATCGACCCGGCGAGCGCACGATTGAAGAAGAGGGCCGATATTGGAGCGGCGCTGCGATTCGATCGACGTGCGATGACGCGTCGGTGTCTGATATCGCGTGCGTTACGCCACATGTTACGTGGCGCGTAACGTAACGACGAGCTTGCCGCGCGTCACGCGCGTCGCTCACCGCCGCACTCCGATTCCTGAAGAACGTCGCGTAATCCACGGATTTCACGAGGATTTTCATCGGATATGGAACGGACGTGCATCCCGATTTTTTGGGATTGGCATGCTTTCTGCTTATTTTCGTGCGTGCCGCAGTATTTAACATCAATAACATCAGACCAATCATGAATTCAATTCCGACTTTCGGCGTCGGCGCCGGGGAAATTCCGTCGATGCCATTCATTCGCCCTGCAAGCACCAGGCGGGTAGGCCCGCAGATGCAGCCGCACCGGCGCCCGCATCCCTGATTTAACCGTCGATCGCATCACGGCATACGTCGCTTTATCGCGTAGACGAGGCGACGTACGCGCACGCGGCAATGCGTGCGTCATGCGGTGATTGCCAGTCCGGATCAATAACGTGAAATCGTCGTTTGCCGTCTCACGGAAAACGATGGATAGGAATCCTTATATGACGATCTGCTATCGCGCGGCATCCGGAATGCCGCGACGCGTAGTGGCGGCACTGCGCGTCGAATGGAGTCGGTGCGGGTATGCCGGAGTCGTCGATCACGTCGCGAATACGGGGGCAAGATGAGCGAAACGCCACATGTCGAGTACAGGTCGGTTGCGGCGAGTGTCCCAGGGGCCGCCGCGCGTTCGGTCGATCTGATGCTGATCGTGTTCGGTGCGGTGCTGGCTGCGCACTTCCGGTTCGACACGGTCGTGAATGCCCGGCTCGACGCCTCGGTCGTTGCGTTCTCGTGTGCGTTTTCGTTGATGCTGTTTCCGATGTTCGGCGTGTACGAGTCGTGGCGCGGGCGTTCGCTGTACAGGCTTGCCGGGAGACTGGCACTGGCCTGGCTGATCGCGCAAGGTGGCGCGCTGGTGGTGACGTTCACGCTTCACCAGTCGGAGGCCGTGTCGCGGCTGTGGTTTGCATACTGGACGGGCATGACGGGTACCGCACTCGTCGTGGTGAGGCTCGCCGTACACGCGATGCTGCGCCGGTTGCGGCATGCGGGGATGAACCTTCGATCGGTCGCTATCGTGGGGCGTGGCGAATATTGCCGTCGCGTACTGGGCACGATCGCGCGTTCGCCTGAGAGCGGGTTTCGTGCAGCAGCGGTATTCGACGTCGATCGCGCAGCGTCCGGTCTGGTGTCGGGCATCGCGACTTTCGAGAGCGATGCTGCATTCATTGACTATGTGCGCCGGCAAGGCATGCGTGAACTGTGGCTTGCGCTGCCGTTATCGGAGGAACGCACGATCCTGCGCTTCGTATCCGAATTCCGCGACGAACTCGTGAACATCCGCTTCATGCCAGACGTGAGTGCGCTGTCGTTGTTCGACAGTGCACTCACGGACGTGCTTGGCGTGCCGGCGATCAATCTCGCCGCGTCGCCTCTGCCGCCGCACGCGCTGCTGAGCAAGGAGATTTTCGATCGATGTTTCGCGGCATTCGTGCTCGTGGCGCTGATGCCGGCGATGCTGATCATCGCGATGACCGTCAAGGCGACATCGCGCGGGCCGGTGTTTTTCAGGCAGCGCCGCAAGGGTGCGGACGGCCGCGTGTTCCGCATCTACAAATTTCGCACGATGCGGTTGCACGCGGAGCAGCCCGGCATCGTCAGGCAGGCGACTCGTCACGATGCGCGCATCACACCGCTGGGGCGGTTCCTGCGACGCACGAGTCTCGACGAACTGCCGCAGTTCATCAACGTGCTGCAGGGCGACATGTCGGTCGTCGGGCCGCGCCCGCACGCGCTGGAGCATGACGAGCTGTATCGCAAGGTCGTCGATCGCTACATCCAGCGCTACCGGATCAAGCCGGGCATTACAGGCTGGGCGCAGGTCAACGGCTATCGCGGTGAAACCGATCGCCTCGAAAAGATGCAGGGGCGGGTCGAGCACGATCTCTATTACCTGCAGAACTGGTCGTTCGGGCTCGACATGCGGATTGTGGGAGCCACGATTCTGAAAGGGTTCGCGGGGAGCAATGCGTATTGATGGCGCGGCGGCGCGAGGGTTCGTGCCGGGTGGAAGTACCGCTGGAGCGACGAGGGACGGCGGGTGTGTACAAGCATGTCGATGAAATCGGAACCATGAACAATCGAGTGAAACAAGCTGTCCATTCCGGCTCGCCTGGCCTGCGCGGTCGCTGGACAACCACGCTCATCGCCGGCGCCTGTCTGGTTTTGTCCGGATGTGCAGTTGCGCCGGGGATGCGCATGACCGGGCCCGCGACGCTCGCGGTCTCCGGCGGAGCCGGGAAGGTGCCTGCAGAGTCGATGCAGATTCCGATCGAAGAGATCAACGCGACGCTGATTCGCCAACTCGGCACGGCTGCGAGCGCCGACAACGGCGCGCGTTTCAAAGCGCTTGTCGGAAAGGCGCAGCCCTATACGCTGGGGGCCGGCGACGTCCTTCAGATCACCGTCTGGGATCATCCGGAACTGACGCAGGCTCAGGGCGCGCCGCAACAGACCAACGGACGCCCGTTCGATCCGCCTCAAGGTTTCGTCGTCGATTACGTTGGCAACGTGCAGGTGCCGTATGCGGGGAACGTGCATGTGGCCGGACTGACGATCGACGACGCACGCAAGGCGATCACCAATGCGATGGCACGCTACTTTGTCACGCCGAAGATCATGGTCCGGGTCGCCTCGTTCAGGGCGAAGCAAGTCTACGTCGACGGCGAGGTTCGTACGCCGGGCAATGTACCGATCAATGATATTCCGATGACATTGTTCGAGGCGGTCAATCGTGCGGGCGGATTCGCGCCCACGGCGGATCAGAGCCATCTGGTTCTCGTGCGCGATGGCGTGTCTTACCCGCTCGACCTCCCGGGCATGCTTGCACGCGACGTGAATCCCGCGTCGATTCTGCTGCGCGACGGCGATTCGCTTCGGGTCGTACCGCGCGAGGACAACGGCGTCTACGTGATGGGCGAGGTCACCAAGCCGGTGACGGCATTGCCGCTGCGAACCGGCAAGCTGACCCTGAGCGATGCGCTCTCTCAGGCCGGCAGCCTCAACAGCGCGAGCGCCGACGCCGCGCAGCTCTACGTGATCCGCGGCGCGCAAGGCGAAGCGCCGCAGGTCTATCACCTGGATGCGCGATCGCCGGTATCGATGGTGCTCGCGAACCAGTTCGAGTTGCGACCGAAAGATGTCGTCTATGTCGACGGGAACGGGCTCGTCCGGTTCAGCCGGGTTCTGAGCTTGTTGTTGCCCGCGATCAATGCAGGCCTGACAGCAGCAATCGTCTCGAAATGATCAAGCATCTGCTCGTCGTTTGCCACGGCAACGTGTGTCGCAGCCCGATGGCGCAGGGCTTGTTCCAGCGCTTGCTTCCTGACGTGTCGGTCTCGTCGGCCGGCTTGTCGGCCCGCAACGGTATGGTGATCGACGCCGTTGCCGCGGCGCTGCTGAAGGCACGGGGAATCGACATGTCCGGACATCGCGCGAGGCGCCTCGACGAGCGCATGTGTAGCGCGGCGGACCTGATTCTCGTGATGGAGCTCGAGCAACGCAAGGCGATCGAGCGTTTCCATCCGGCCGCGCGAGGGCGCATCTATCGCGTCGCCGAAGCCTTTCCATCCGATGTGGCGGATCCGTATCGTCGTTCGCAGCGCAGTTACGACTATGCATTGACGCTGATCGAGCACGGCGTCAACGACTGGGTCGAGCGCATCGGCAACCTGATCGAGCGTGCCCGTTGAGCCGCCTGGCTCGCTAGCCCAAGGATATCGGCAGTCACCATGAACCCTATGAAAGCAACACCCCATTTCTCGCGAGACTCGGACGAAGTCGACATTCGAGGCATCGCCGACATGATGATCAAGAACGCCAGGATCATCGGCATCGTGACGTGCGCGTTCGTCCTGTTCGGCGGCCTCTACGCGCTCGTCGCGAAACCGGTGTACAGCGTCGACATCGTCGTGCAGGTCGAGAGCAACGGTGCCGACATGATGGGCGGCGCGGCGGGCAGTCTCGTCGGCGGCCTCAGCTCGCTGTTCGACGTCAAGTCGACGGATGACGGCGAAATGGAAATCCTGCGATCCAGACTCGTCGCCGAACCGGTCGTTGTCGATCAGCACCTGGCCATTGAAGCGAGGCCGAACCACTTTCCGATCGTCGGTGCGGTGATCGCACGCTTCAACAAGAAGCTCTCGACGCCGGGACTGCTGGGGATGGGCGGGTACGTATGGGGCGGCGAGCGCATTTCGGTTCCGACGTTCGAGGTGCCGCGGGATTTCCTCGAAGACCGATTCTTCGTGACGTTCATTGGCGACGGACGCTATCGGCTGTCGGGGGGCGATCTGGACGCCGATGCAGTCGGCCGTGTCGGCGTGCCGTTGCACGTCGGAACGCCGGCCGGTGATGTGACGCTGACGGTGGCGGCGATCGAAGGGCGACCGGGCGCCCGATTCGTCCTCAAGGCATTCTCGAAACAGAAAATGCTGACGAAGCTCCAGAGGGCACTGACGATCACCGAAAAGGGCAAGGATCAGTCCGGCGTCATCGGTGTCACGTATGAGAGCGACGACCCGGTCCTGGGGGCCGGCGTACTGAACGAAATCGCCGACAACTACGTCCGTCAGAATGCCGATCGGAAAGCGGCGACCGCCGAGAAGTCGCTGCGATTTCTGAATGAGCAGGTTCCCGACGTCGAGAAGCAGTTGCGCGCGGTCGAGGATCGCTTGAACGCCTACCAGACCAAGCATGAAGTGATCGACCTGACCGAGCAGGCGAAGGCCATGCTGAATCAGTCGGTCAGCGCTCAGACGTCGTTGTTCGAACTGGAGCAGAAGCGCAAGGCGCTGGCGTCGATGTACACGCCCGAGCACCCGCAACTCGCGTCCCTCGACCAGCAGATTGCCGCGGCCAAGGCCAACGTCGGCACGTTCAACGATGCAATCCAGCGCCTGCCCGACGCGCAACAGAATATCGTCCGGCTGCGACGCGACGTGACCGTTCAGACGGAAATCTACGTCGGGCTCCTCAACAGCATCCAGCAGTTGCGGCTCGCGACAGCCAGCAAGATCGGCAATGTGCGCGTCATTGACCACGCGATCGTGCCGGATCAGCCGGTCTGGCCGAAGCCGGTGCTCGTCGTCGTGCTGGCTGCCGTGGTCGGCCTGGTAGTGGGGGCGTGCGTCGCGATCGCGCGGGCTGTGCTCTTTGGCGGGGTGACGGATCCGTCGGAGATCGAGCGCGACGCCGATCTGAACGTCATCGCGACGATTCCGCTGAGCCCGGTCCAGCGTCAACTGACGCGGGTCGGTGCGGGCGCGAGCCAGGACGCGACGATCCTGGCCTTGGCGCGGCCGCACGAGCCTGCAGTGGAGGCGCTGCGAAGCCTGTGCACGGCGTTGCAGTTTCTACTGCTCGAGCGGCCGAAGAACAACGTGGTGCTGATCACGGGGCCGGCTGCCGGCATCGGCAAGTCGTTCATCTCGGCAAACGTCGCGGCGCTTCTCGGGCAGTCGAACAAGCGAGTGCTGCTGATCGACGGCGACCTGCGGCGTGGGCGTCTCGCAAAGGATTTCGGGATTCAGTCGACGCCCGGCTTGTCCAGCGTCCTGCGCGGCGAAGCCACGGTCGATCAGGCGATCGTGCGCGGCGTGACTCCGCAGGTCGATTTCCTGCCCACCGGGCCGCGCGTGGGGCAACCAGTCGAACTCTTCGCGTCCAGCGACCTCGCCATGGTGCTCGCGGACGTTTCGCATCGCTATGACGTCGTCCTGCTCGATGCGCCGCCGCTGCTGCCGGTCACCGATGCGACGGTGTTTGCGCTGCACGCGGGCACGATTCTGCTTGCCGCACGCTCCGGCATGACGAGTCAGGGCGAGATTCTCGAGTCGGTGAAGCGGATCGAGCGCGTGGGCGCCACGGTAACGGGCGTCGTGTTCAACGGCTTCAGGCCCGGGCTGCGATCTGCGCAGTACGGGAACTACGGCGCGTATGCGTACGAAGGCGCCGAGGTCGAAGCGCGTGTCGAGCGGATGTGAGCCGTTCAGGGAGAAGCCGATGACCGTCCGCCATGAAAACATTCTCGTCACTTTCGGCACGCGCCCGGAAGCCATCAAGATGGCGCCCGTCGTGCGCCGCCTGAAGTCCCGCGTCGGCGTGCGATGCGCGGTATGCGTGACCGCGCAGCATCGGCAGATGCTCGATCAGGTGCTCGGCCTGTTCGGCATCGTGCCCGATTTCGATCTCGACCTGATGCGCAACGGGCAGACGCTCGGCGATCTGACCGGGCAGATCCTGACGTCGCTCGATCCGGTGCTCGAGTCGTTCCGGCCGGATCTCGTGCTGGTGCATGGAGACACCACGACGACGCTGGGTGCTTCGCTTGCGGCCTACTACCGCCGCATTCCGGTCGGACACGTGGAAGCCGGCCTGCGGACGGGGAACCTGTACGCACCCTGGCCGGAGGAGGCCAACCGCAAAATGACCGGCGCGCTCGCTCTGCATCATTTCGCGCCGACCGAGACGTCGAAGGCGAACCTGCTGTCCGAAGGCGTGTGTGCCGACCGGATTCACGTGACGGGCAATACGGTCATCGACGCGTTGCTGACGGTGACCGAACGATTGACAGTCGAGCCGGAACTGCGCGCGCGAATGCGTGCCGCATTTCCGTTCCTGAGCGACGAGCGCCGAATGATTCTCGTCACGGGGCACCGGCGCGAGAATTTCGGCTCGGGCTTCGAACAGATCTGCAATGCACTGGCGGCGATCGCGACGCGCTTTCCCGAGTGCCGGATCGTCTATCCGATGCATCTGAATCCGAACGTCCGCGAGCCGGTGACACGCATGCTCGGCGACATTGAAAACATCATCCTGATCGAGCCTCAGGAGTATCTGCAGTTCGTCTATCTGATGAGTCGCGCGTGGCTGATCCTGACCGATTCGGGAGGCATACAGGAGGAAGCGCCGTCGCTCGGCAAGCCGGTCCTCGTGATGCGCGACACGACGGAACGTCCGGAAGCCGTCGCGGCCGGCACGGTCCGTCTGGTCGGCACCGACGCGCACCGGCTGGTCAGCGAGGTCACGCAGCTGTGGGAGTGCCCGGACGTATACCGCTCGATGAGCCGGGCACACAACCCATACGGCGACGGCCACGCAAGCGAGCGCATCGTCGACCTGCTGACGGCCGCCCCGTCCGATTCCCGCACGGCGCAGCCCTGGCCGGCCGGCTCGTGTGAAGCCTAATCACAATACAGCGAGATCCATTCATGTCTTTCGATGTCATTTCCGTAATCGGCCTCGGCTACATCGGCTTGCCGACTGCCGCCGCATTTGCGGCGCGACGTAAATCGGTGGTCGGCGTCGACGTCAACCGCGCGACGGTCGACACGATCAATCGCGGCGAGGTGCATATCGTCGAGCCGGAGCTCGACATGCTCGTGCGCGCGGCGGTGACGCAAGGACACCTGCGGGCGACCGATACGGTCGAGCCGGCCGATGCCTTCCTGATCGCGGTGCCGACGCCGTTCGCCGCAGGACACAAGCCGGATCTGACTTATGTCGAAGCGGCAAGCCGCGCGATCGGACCGGTTCTGAAGAAGGGCGATCTCATCGTGCTGGAATCGACGTCTCCGGTCGGCACGACGGAGAAGATCGCCGCATGGCTGGCCGCGATGCGGCCCGATCTTACGTTCCCACAGCAGGCCGGCGAGCAGTCGGATATCCGGATAGCCCACTGCCCGGAGCGCGTCCTGCCGGGGCACGTGATCCGCGAACTGGTGGAAAACGATCGTGTGATCGGCGGCATGACCCGCCGGTGCAGTGAGCTGGCCGCCGAGCTGTATCGGGTCTTCGTGCGCGGCGAGTGCGTATTGACCGACGCGCGGACAGCGGAGATGTGCAAGCTGACCGAGAACTCGTTCCGCGACGTCAATATCGCGTTCGCCAATGAACTGTCGGTCATCTGCGAGTCGCTCGATATCAACGTGTGGGAACTGATTCGGCTGTCGAACCGGCATCCGCGCGTCGACATCCTGCAACCGGGCCCCGGCGTGGGCGGACACTGCATCGCCGTGGATCCGTGGTTCATCGTCGACTCCGCGCCCGAGCACGCGCGCCTGATCCGCACCGCGCGTACCGTCAACGACGACAAACCGAACTACGTACTGGACCGCATCGAGCATGTTGCGAAACGCTTTCGCGAGCCGGTGATCGCATGCTTGGGGCTCGCGTTCAAGGCCGACATCGACGACCTGCGCGAAAGCCCCGCCGTGGGCATCGTCCGGGAACTGGCGAATCGCGAGGTCGGGCAGGTCATCGCCGTCGAACCGAACATCCGTCAGCTTCCGGCGTCGCTGGAAGGGCGCGTGATGCTCGGCGAAATCGCCGATGCGCTCGCGCGTGCGGATATCGTGGTCATTCTCGTCGATCACCGGCAATTCAAGCGGATCGATCCGATGAAGCTGCACACGAAGATCGTGATCGATACGCGTGGGTTGCTGGCGCGCGAACGGCAGGTGGCCTGATCCGATGACGGCACGCATGTCGAACGCAACCCGCGCGATGACTTCGTCCGGCTCGCGGCCGGGCGCGGCGGGGCTCGGCCGCAATCTTGCCGCGATGCTGCTGTGGCAGATCGGCATGTATGTCGTTCCGCTCGCCACGTTTCCCTATCTGACCCGGGTGCTCGGCCCGGCACAGTTCGGCGTGGTCGGCTATGTGACGGCGCTGACGGTGTATGGAACGATACTGACCGAATGGGGGTTCAACCTGAGCGGCCCGCGAGCGGTCGCGCAATACCGCGGCGATTCGCAGCGGTTGAGCGAGCTGGTCTGGTCGATCGTCGGCGCGAAGGCGTGCCTGTGCGTGGCTTCGTGTGCGATTCTGGCCGTCGTGCTGATGGCCGACCGCACGCTCGCCGCCATGTCCACGGCGATCTGGATCGGTTGGCTGGGTGTGATCGCGAACGTCTGGACGCTCAACTGGCTGTTGCAGGGCCTCGAGCGGTTCTCGTCATTCACCGTCGTCGCGCTGGCAAGCCGGTTCGTCGCGCTACCGCTGACATTCTGGCTGGTCCACTCGCCGGCTGACGTCGACATGGCGATCGCGATCCAGTCGCTGACGTCGGTGCTCGCGGCAGGCGGGTCGATGCTGATGGCCCGTCGCCTGGGATTGCTGGGCTACCGGCGTCTTTCCTGGCGCGCGATTCGCGCGCAGTTGATCGCGGGTGCCGACATGTTCGTCTCGACCGCGTCGGTCAGCTTGTTCAGTGCCGCCAATGCGGTGATCGTTGGTGCTATCGCCGGGCCGTATCAGGTGGGACTGTACGCCGCCGCGGACAAGCTGAAGACCGCGGGCAACATGGTGCCTGCCCAGATCAACACCGTTCTCTACTCGCGCATTTCCGCGCTATTCGCGGATCGGCAGCCGGAAGGCGCGCGCGCGGCAGCGCGCCTCACGGTATCCGGCGGCATCGCGATCGTGTTCGTGACGGGTATCGGCATCGCGATTTGCCTGTCGACGTCGGACATGCTGACCCGGCTCGTGCTGGGAGAGAAGTTCGCCGGCGCGTCGTCGGTGGTGAATGTGCTCTGCCTGTCGACATTGTTCGGCAATCTTGCCTATTTCCTCGGCCTGCAGGTGCTGGTGCCGTTCGGAGGCACGCGGCGACGCGCCCGTGTGATGCTCGCGGCGGGATTGCTGAACGTATTGCTCGCACTGCTGCTGGTTCCGCGATTTGGCGCCGTCGGCGCGGCTGTCGCGTACCTGATTGCCGAGATCGCATTGCTCGTGACCTTCGCGATCTGGACCGTCCGCTCGGCGACGCTGCGCGAACACTTCGCGCGACGGGCGAAGGCATGAGGAACGCTCCATGACATTTGCCATTCACGTGATTTCGCTGGCCGATTCTCCGAGACGCGCGACGATTCGGCGAGCCGTTGGCCGTCATGGCGTCGATTTCGACTTCGAGGACGCATTCGATGCACGGGCGCTCGACGCGGACGCGTGTTCCGCCATGACGGATACCGTGCGGGTCATCGCGCGCTACGGACGACCGCTGAGCCGCGGTGAAGTCGGCTGCTTCATGAGTCATGTCCGCGTGTGGGAAAAAATCGTCCGGTCGGGGCGCGCGGCGATCGTCCTCGAGGACGACGCGATGCTTGACGACGCGCTGTTCGAACGTTTCCTGTCGACGCCCGGTGAGTTGCTTTCGGACCATGCGGATTTCGTGCTGCTGGGCCGCTCGAAGCTGTCCCGCGACCGCGCGGCGCAGGCCTATCTGTACGAGCCACTGAAGCGGGCCCGGCGGATCGGCGGACTTCAGATCGGCGTGCCGTTCAAGCAATGGACGAGCGGAGCGGTCGGTTACTGGATCAGTGTGCACGGCGCGCGCAAGGCGCTCGAACATGCGCGCGGTCCGGTCGGGGCGGTGCTCGACGACTGGCCGTGGCATCGGGATCACGGCGGGTTGCGTATCGCCGAGTTGCGTCCGTATGCCGTATGGGAGGCATTCGAGACGATGCCGAGCGCCATCGAAGCGGGACGCGCCGCGCTGTCGTCGCGGCGTCACGGTACGCTCGAACTGTTGTTCAAACCGCTGCGCGTCGTGCGTGCCGTGTTTCGCTGGCTGATCGTGGCGACGCTGGCCATCACTGCGTCGCGCGACAAACTCTTCGCTCGCCATGGATGACAGCCTTCGCTTCTCGTACGGCGCCCGTTCGCCGCGACGCGTGACCGATCCGGCCACGCGAATCGCCGCGACGCTGGTATGGGCCATCCTCGGGATCGGCCTCGTCCTGTCGCCGCTCGGCGATTTCCTGTCCGTCTACATGACGAATAGCGCGGCATCGCACGGGGACGATGCGCGCATCTCGTTGCTCGTCCGCGGTGTGATGATCACCGGCCTTCTGGCGGTCACGCTGTCGGGGTTGCGCGCGAGGATGTCGGGCGTTCGTGTGACGGTTGCGGCGATGCTGGCGGCCTGCGTGACGCTCGGCGCCTATGTGTTCGGCAGGCTGACCGATCGCGAGGTGATCGAGCAGAGCGTGTTCGTGCTGAAGGTGTTTTCGTTCTTCGTCTATCCGGCGGCCATGGCGCTCCTCAGCGACCGGCGCCTGGCACAGATCGAATCCGCGGTATTCGTCGTACTGCTGATCTACGGCGCATCGATCGTGACGGGCGCGGCGATGTCGATCGAAATGTTCCGCAGCTATCAGGCGGAGACGCACATTCGATCGGGATACAAGGGGATCGTCTATGCCCAGAACGAAGCCGCGGCATTGATCGTCGTTGCGCTCGGGTTCGGCTACCTGCATGCACTGACACGCGGCTGGAGCACGCGCAGCGTGGCGCTGACGGCATGCATGCTGGTCTCGGCGATGCTGTCCGGGACGAAAGGCGCGGTGATCGGTGCTTTGGGGATGACCTGCGCCTATTGTTATGCCCGGTTCGACGCCATCAAGGCAACCCGCTATGTCGGCACGACTATCGCGGTGCTGGTGTCGTCCGCGATCCTCGCGTATCTGTTCATTCCCGCGGTGAACGGCGCGGTGGAACTGAGCCTGCGCTATTTCTCGCATCAGGGCGGACGTATCGGCAGCGACAAGGTCCTCACGCTGCTGCTTTCCGGGCGCAACCTGAAATTCGCCAACGTCTGGGACGATCTGGAACAGAGCAATTTCGCCGCATTGCTGACGGGCGGATATCCGGTCGTGCGCTACATGGTCGAGATCGACATTCCCGATTTGATCCTGATGCTGGGATTGCCGCTTTTCAGCGTGTATTTCATCGCGCTCTCGCGTGCATTCGTGCGCCGTGGGCCACGAACCGCATCGCGGAGATTCGGCCGGCTGTTCTTTGCCGTGCTGATCGCCATGGCATCGACGGCCGGGCACGTGTTGGGGTCGGCCGTCATCAGTCCGTTTCTCGCGTTGGTCGCGGTCATGATCCGGCGCGACATGCAGCGGGCGGCCCGGGAGAGAGGGTGCATATGACAAGGATTTCGATGAGCGTGCAAGGGCCGGCCGGCACGCGCCGGATACGTGTGTTGCATGTCGGTCCCGGGTACGGCCAGCGAGGCGGAGTCGCGTCGGTTCTGGACGAACTGGTGGCGCAGCGCGATGCATTTGCGGATGCGTCGATTCAGCTGGCGTTCGTCGGAACGCACGGTTTTCGCAAAGTCCGCGACGCGGCGGGTTTCGCGTGGCTGGACGTCGCGCGATTTCTCCGTGTCGTCTGGAGTGTGGACGTGGTGCACTTTCACGTCTCCGAGCGAGGATCGTTCTACCGCAAGCTGCTCCTGTGCCGGATCGCGAAACTCTGTCGCCGGCGTGTCGTCTTCCATCTTCACTCGGGAAATTTCGATCGCTTTACGGATCGGGCGGGGCCGTTGACGCGTATGGCGGTGGCCTGGTTCGTGGGCAGCGCGGATGCCGCGATAGGCGTCTCGGAAGCGAGTGCACGTGTGCTGAACCGGTTCAGAAATGGTGCAGACGATGCCCGCGTCATCTCGAACACGGCAGTCGACGCGCAGAAAGCGCGCCCGTCGCCAGTGGCGGTTCCCGACCGCCCGTACATCGCGTTCGCCGGTCGGTTGTCCGAGCAGAAAGGGCTCGAGGCGTTGATCGAAGCGCTGGCGGCAGTGAATCTGACGAGCGGCCCGCTTGATCTCGTGATGGCGGGCGAAGGCGACACACGGCGGTGGAAGGCTTACGCCGAGCGCTTGGGCGTGGCCGATCGCGTTCGATTTGCCGGCTGGCTCGCCGGTTCGCACAAATCCCGCTTTTATCAAGAGGCAACGCTGTTCTGTCTGCCGAGCCGGTTCGAATCGTTCGGTATTGCCGCGCTGGAGGCGATGTTTTACGGGTTACCGGTCGTGGCGACTCGCGTGGGCGGCCTGGGCGAACTGGTCGATGACGGCGTCACCGGATATCTGGTCGAGCCGGACGATGCGGCGGCACTCGCGCGAGTCATTCGCGACATTGCCCGCGATCCGGCGCTTCGCGAACGAATGGGGCGCGCCGCCCGCGAGCGCGCACACCGTTTGTACACGACCGAGAGAGTCGTTGCTCGGTATGTGGATTGTTATCGACACATAGTCGGATGGAGCTGATATGAATGCAAAGCGAGATTTTCGACGTGCGCTGGTGGCGGTGTGCATCGGCATGGCGGCTGCGGCCGACGCGACGGCGGCTGCGTCCGATTTAACGAAATCGGTGCACGTCGAGTCCTACCGGCCGATCTACACGAACGACTGGCGAAGCGGAATCGGCGACCTCGAATTCCAGGAGGCCCGGCGCTCGGACATCACGTGGGTGGCGGATCCCGCGGATCCCGCACGTCGGTCGATTCGCGTGCAGATTCAAAAGAGCGAGAATTTCGCGTACCTGATCAATGGATTGCCGCGCGCGGAATTCACGTTGCCCCGCGAGATCGTCTTCTCTCCCGGGCACGATTATCTGATTTGGTGGCGCACCTATCTGCCGCGAGATTTTGCGTTCGATCGTCAGCAAATGGAGATCATCACGCAGATTCACCAGAGCGGCTTGACGGGGTCGCCGCCGTTCATGCTGACGCTGCTTGGCAATGAGTACACGTTCTCCGTCCGCGGCGGGACCAATACCGTCCATGGATATGGCGGGAGTCTTTGCTGCGCATCCGACGACCGCGGGAAATGGGTCGACTGGGTACTCCAGTACACGCCCGACGCAAGCGGCGAGCACGCGATCACGCACCTGTGGAAAAACGGCACGAGCGTGTTCGAGGGGAGCGGAAAGCCGAATGCATATCCCGGCGACGTGAACGCCTATCTGAAATTCGGCGTATATAAACCAGGCTGGCAGACAGACCCGTCGGATATCGACGCCATAACGCTGTACTTCGGCAAGGTCGCGGTGGGCGACAGGAAGGCCAGGCAATGAGCGCACGACCGGATCCCGCCCAGGTGTCGGATGGCGTGCTGGCGCATTGCCGCCGACACGCGCATGCCGGCCACGACCCGTTCGACGGTTTGAACAGCCGCTTGTTCAGATGGACGGGGTTGTCGAAACTGCCGTTTGCCAGCATTGCGTGGTTGCAAGTGCACAAGCGCAGCCCGCTCAATTTCAGGCAGATCCTCGGTGTTCCGCGCATGCGCAATCCGAAGGGCGTCGCCCTCATCGTGCTCGGCCTGCTCGAGCGCGAACAACGGACCGGCGACGGGGCGAATCTCGACGAAGCGTGCGCACTCGGCGACTGGCTGCTGGCGCACCGAGTGGACCGCAAGCGCTGGCGCCATAGCGCGTGGGGCTATCACTTCGACTGGGCGGCGAGGGCGTTCTTCGTGCCGGTCGGCACGCCGAACGCGATCAGCACCTGCTATGTGGCGCGTGCGTTGTACGCGCTCGGCATCGCCACCGGGGACGCGCGATTCACCGATGTGGCGATCGATGCAGGCCATTTTCTTGATTCGCTTTACCTGCCGCATCAAGGATCGGGTTATTTCGCCTACATCCCGGGTGAACCCGCCTTTGTTCACAACGCGAATCTGTGGAGCGCGGCGTTCGTTGCCGAAACGGGTGTGCGCGTCAGGGACACGTCGATGCGTGAACGCGCGATGTCGGCGGCGAGATTGACGGTCTCCATGCAGCGGGAGGACGGCGCGTGGGCGTACGGGCTGCGCGATCATCACGGGTTCGTCGATGGATTCCATACGGGATATAACCTCGAAGCACTGCAGCGGCTTCAACATACGTGCGGCACCCAGGTGTTCGCGAAATCGATCGACCTCGGGCTCGCCTATTATCGCGACACGTTTTTTCTCTCCGACGGCACCGTCAAGTACTACGACGACACGATTTGGCCGCTCGACATGCACTCTGTCGCACAGGCGCTGATCACGTTGCTGACCGTCTCGACGTCGGAAGCGGATTATGCGTTGGCCGTGCGCGTATTCGAGCGCGCGGTCGAAACGCTCTACATGCCGGCAAAGGGGCGCTTCGTCTACCAGCGCGGCGCACGCTTCACGAATCGGATCGACTATTTGCGGTGGACTCAAGCGTGGGCGTTCTACTCCATCGCGTTGCTCGCGAACCGAGCGCGTGCCGCCAATACCGCCGACGCGCGTCTACCTGAACGGGAAATCATATGAACCGCATCGAGTTGTTCGGTTGTCCGATGGATGTCGCGACGATGTCGGAGACCGTCGAACTGATCCGTAATCGCATTGCGCATCGGCAATTCACCCAGCATGTGGTGGTCAACGTCGCAAAGCTGGTCAATATGCAGGCCGACGAGGAACTGGCAAGGTCGGTGCGGGCGTGCGACATCATCAATATCGACGGCATGGGCGTGGTGTGGGGCGCGCGTACGCTCGGCTATCCGGTCGCCGAGCGCGTCGCCGGCATCGACCTGTTCGATCGGTTGTTGCGGATGGCGCAGCAGGAGGCGTTGCCGATCTTCATGCTCGGCGGTACCGATGCCGTTGTAACCGGGGCGGCATGCGCTGTCCAGAAGAAATATCCGCGCTTGAAGATCGCGGGGATGCATCACGGCTATTTCTGGGACGACGAGGAAGCCGTGATTTCCATGATTCGCGCGTCCGGTGCACGGCTGCTTTTCGTCGCGATCACGTCGCCTCGAAAGGAGAATTTCATCAATCGATGGAAGGCCGAAATGGGCGTCGATTTCGTGATGGGCGTGGGTGGCACGTTCGATGTCGTTGCCGGCAAAGTCCGGCGAGCGCCGGGCTGGATGCAGAAGGCCGGTCTCGAATGGTTGTTTCGTGTGCTTCAGGAGCCGCGACGCATGTGGAGGCGTTACTGGACGACGAACAGCCGATTCGCGTGGATGCTGCTGCGCGCCCGTATGACGGCCCGGCCGCGGCGCCTGCCGACGGGGCGCGCCGGGCATTGACGCGTCAGGCGGGGCATGCGCGCCTCCCACGAAGCCTTCATTTCCGTACAATCAGGGCATTATTGATCGCGTCAAGCCCATGCCCTTGCTCCCCACTACCGCCACCGCCCCCTTCTGCCCGTCGGAAGTAAAGGGCAGCATTACGATCGACGCCGGCGCGTCGCGCTGGATGAAGCTCAAGCGCTTCTTCGGCCCCGGCCTGCTGGTCGCGATCGGCTATATGGATCCCGGCAACTGGGCCACCGACATCCAGGCCGGCTCGCAATTCGGCTATTCGCTGCTGTGGGTCGTCGCGTTCTCGAGCCTTGCCGCGATCTTCCTGCAGATGCTCGCCGCGCGGCTCGGCCTCGTCGCGGGCAAGGATCTCGCGCAGGCCAGCTACGATCGTTACGGCCCCTTCGGCCGCGTCGTGCAGTGGGTGACGGCCGAGGTGTCGATCATCGCGTGCGACATCGCCGAAGTGCTCGGCTGCGCGCTTGCATTCAAGCTGCTGCTCGGCGTGCCGCTCGCGTGGGGGATCGTGCTGACCGCGCTCGACACGGTGATCGTGCTCGGGCTGCAGGGCAAGGGCGTCCGGCAGATCGAGGCGATCGTGCTCGGGCTGATCGCGACGATGGCGTTCTGCTTCGTCGCGCAGGTCGCGATCACGCCGCCCGACTGGCATGCGGTCGCGAAGGGGCTCGTGCCGGGCAACCCCGGCCACGACAGCAAGGACGCGATCGTGCTCGCGCTCGGCATCGTCGGCGCGACGATCATGCCGCACAACCTGTATCTGCATTCGTCGGTCGTACAGACGCGCCATGTCGTCGGCGGCGCGCGCGGCCTGATTCGCGACACGCTCGCGCTGGTGCGGATCGATACCTGCGTGTCGCTGTTCGTCGCGATGCTCGTCAATGCGGCGATCCTGATCGTCGCGGGCGCGGCGTTCCATGCGACCGGCCAGCACGACGTCACCGACATCGAACAGGCGTACCGGCTGATCACGCCGATCGCGGGCGGCGCGGCCGCGCTGCTGTTCGGCATCGCGCTGCTCGCGTCCGGCCAGAGCTCGACGCTGACCGGCACGATCGCCGGCCAGGTGATCATGGACGGCTTCCTGCACACGAAAATCCCGTGCTACCAGCGTCGGCTGATCACGCGCGGGCTCGCGCTGGTGCCCGCGCTGATCGGCGTGCTGTGGCTGGGCGAAGGGTCGGTCGGACAACTGCTCGTGTGGAGCCAGGTGCTGCTGAGCCTGCAACTGCCGTTTGCGATGTGGCCGCTGATCCAGTCGGTCAGTGATCGCAAAACGATGGGCGAGCATGTGATCGGCCGCAAGATGCAGTTCGCCGCATGGGCGCTGTTCGTCGTCATCACCGGCACCAACCTGCTGCTGATTTCGGGTGTCGCCGGCTGATACAGGCTGTCACAGGCTGAAACAGGCGCGGCACGCGCTTGCGGTAAACTGCCCCCTTTCGCTAGCGGTTCGATGTGTGTTATGTGGAGTGAAATCAGCAACCTCGGCGACGCCGCGCTGACCCTGCCGGTCGCGCTGACGTGCGCGGTCTGGCTCGCGCTGTCCAACTGGCGGCTCGCGGTGCGCTGGATCGTGCTGCTCGCGGCCGGCATGAGCCTGGTCGGGGCGACCAAGATTCTCTATGCGGGCTGCGGGGTCGAGATCCCGCAGTTCGATTTCCGCGTGATCAGCGGGCATACGATGCTGTCGACGTCCGTGTGGACCGTCGCGCTGTCGATGCTGTGGCAGGCGTTTCGTCCGGGCAAGGCGCCGGGCGTGGCGGCCGGTCTCGCCGTCGGCGCGGTGACGGCCGCCGCGCGCGTGTTCGACCATTCGCATACGATGCCCGAAGTCGTCGTCGGCTGGCTGCTCGGCGCGCTGGTCGCGCTCGTGTTCCTGCGCGCCTACGCCCACGCGCACAAGCGCTCGTCCTCCCCGCACATCGCGGCCGTCTGCCTGCTGCTCGTGTCCGGCATCGCGTACGGCAATCGCGCACCGTTCCAGCAGATGATCGACACGCATTCCCCGCAGGTCTGCGCGTTCATGCGCGCGTCCGGCGACGGGTTCTGACGGCGGTTGGTTTCGGGGCATCGATGCCCCGGTGCCGGATGCGGTCGTCGCTCCGGCGGGTGCCCGCGCGTTATTTCTTGTTTCATTCGCTCCCTGTCATCGGCAAACGCCCGCGTGGGGCCTTCCTCGCATCGGTATTCGCGGTAATCGGCCGCGCTGCGCCTGCGCCCGCGCGTTGCACCGGCTGCGGTCGCGGGTGCCAAGGCCATCAGCCGCATCTATGACCGGGCATTACGAATATTCATTTCATCGATCGGCGGCAATCGCGTACGCTGGCGTTCGTTTGATCGGGGCCTGCAACGGCGGCCTGCCCAATGGGGCCGGCGCGGTGCGACCGGCTCGCTATACTCGCGCAAACCGCGCGGCCGTCGGCCGGCGCACGGCAACCGTCGTCGCGGCACCGGTACGCCACGACGATTCACGATAGGAGCAGGTCCCATGACAGTCGTTTCCTCGCGCCTCGCAGGCAAGTGCGCGTACATCACGGGCGCCGCCGGCGGCCTCGGACGCGCGATCGCGCGCCGGATGGTCGAGCAGGGCGCGCGCGTGTTCCTGACCGACATCGCCGACGCGGCCGTGCTCGACACCTTCGCGCACGAACTCAATGCGGGGCACGCGGCGCCTGTCGCGTTCGCGGCCACGCAGGACGTGCGCGACGAGGGACACTGGCAGGCGCTGCTCGCGCAGGCGAACGAAGCGATGGGCGGCTTGTCGGTGCTCGTCAACAATGCGGGCGTCGGGTCGATCGGCACGCCTGCGCAGATCGAGATCGACGAGTGGCGGCGCGTGATGGCGATCAACGTCGAGAGCATCGTGCTCGGCTGCAAGCATGCGCTGCCGTACCTCGGCGCGAGCCGGCCGGCGTCGATCATCAACATCTCGTCGGTGGCCGCGTTCAAGGTCGAGCCGGAATTCACCGCGTACAACGCGTCGAAGGCCGCGGTCGCGTCGCTGACGAAGTCGGTCGCGATCGATTGCGCGCGCCGCGAGCTCGACGTGCGCTGCAACTCGATTCACCCGGCGTTCATTCGCACGGGGATCGTCGAGCCGCTGTTCCAGTCGCTCGGCGAACGCGACGCGACGCGCAAGCTCGCGCGCGGCATTCCGCTGCGCCGGCTCGGCGATCCGGACGACGTCGCGCATGCGGCCGTCTATCTGGCGTCGGACGAAAGCCGCTTCATGACGGCCGCCGAACTCGTGATCGACGGCGGCATGTGCGCGGTCTGACGCGCAATCGACAATATCAACCGGAGGAGAACATCGTGTCGACACCCGTGAACCGCCAGCTGCTGCTGAAAACGCGCCCGGAAGGGCGGGTCGGCCGCGAACACTTTTCGCTCGCCGAAACACCCGTGCCGGCGCTCGCCGACGGCGAAGTGCTCGTACGCGTGCTGTATCTGTCGATGGATCCGACCAACCGCGTATGGATGAGCGACGTGCCGCAATACCTGCCGCCCGTCGCGATCGGCGAGGTGATGCGCGCGCTCGGCATCGGGCGCGTGGTTGGGTCGCGCCACGCGGGTTTCGCGGAAGGCGACCTCGTGCAGGGGCTCGTCGGCTGGCAGGACTATGCGGTCGTCGCGGCCGACCAGGCCGCGCAGCTCGTGAAGCTGCCCGCGCAGTCTGGCCTGCCGCTGCCGACGCTGCTCGGCGCGTGCGGGATGAGCGGCCTGACCGCGTACTACGGGCTGACCGACATCGCGCCGGTGCAGCCCGGCGAGACGCTCGTCGTGTCGGCGGCGGCCGGCTCGGTCGGCTCGATCGCCGGCCAGATCGGCAAGATCCACGGCGCGCGGGTGGTCGGCATCGCGGGCGGCGCGGACAAGTGCCGCTACCTGACCGAGACGCTCGGCTTCGACGCGGCCGTCGACTACAAGGCCGACGATTTCCGTGAGCAGTTGAAGGCGGCGACGCCGGACGGCGTGCACGTGAACTTCGAGAACGTCGGCGGCGAAGTGATGCGCGCGGTGCTGTCGCGGATGGTGATCGGCGGGCGTGTCGCGCTGTGCGGCGTGATCTCGAACTACAACAGCGGCCGCGCGGCGGACGACGTCGGCGTGCTGATCTCGAAGCGCATCACGATGCGCGGCTTCCTGATCCTCGACTACCGCAAGAGCCGCGAAGCGGTGCAGACGCTCGCCGGCTGGCTGCGCGACGGCCGCCTCAAGGCCGAGGAAACCGTGGCCGACGGGCTCGAAAACGCCCCCGACGTGCTCAATCGCCTGTTCGACGGCGACCATCGCGGCAAGCTCGTGCTGCGCGTCGATCCCGACGCGTGAGCGGCAGCAGCGGCGCGCATTGAGTTCGAACCGCCGTGCATCGTTTTAGGACTCGTCCCATCGATCGTTTCGGTCGCTCGCCTTACAGTAATCGCCGGCAAACGGCGGCGTGACATGCGCGTCACGCCGCCGTTTTCATTGGCGCGGCGAGAAGGGAGGCGAAACATGCGAACGAAGGCAACGCACGGTGGCCGGGCCGGAAATGCAAACGGGCGCCGTGGCGCCCGTCGTGATCGGGATTCGTCATCCGTGACGCGCGGAGTCATTCCCCCTGTTCGGAGCGCGCGTAGATGTCCCAGCTTGCCATGAACAGCGCGGCGACGAGCGGTCCGATCACGAAGCCGTTGATCCCGAATAGCGCCATCCCGCCGAGCGTCGAGATCAGCACGACCCAGTCGGGCATCTTCGTGTCCTTGCCGACGAGGATCGGGCGCAGCAGGTTGTCGACGAGGCCGATCACGCCGACGCAGAACGCGACGAGGATCACGCATTTCCAGATCGCGCCGATCGCGAGGAAGTAGAGCGCGGCGGGTATCCACACGAGGCTCGCGCCGATCGCCGGCAGCAGCGACAGGAACGCCATCAGCGCGCCCCACAGCACGACGCCCTCGATGCCGAGGATCCAGAAGATCAGGCCGCCGAGCGCGCCCTGCACGAGCGCGACCGCGATATTGCCTTTCACGGTTGCGCGCACCACCGTCGTGAACTTCGCGAGCAGCAGGTTCTTGTGCTCTTCGTCGAGCGGTATCGAGCGGCGCACGCGGCGGCCGATCTCGCCGCCGTCGCGCAGCAGGAAGAACACCATGTACAGCATCACGCCGAAGCTGACGACGAACTGGAATGTGTTCTGGCCGATGCTGAGCGCCTGGGTGGCCGCGAACTGGCTGATCTGCGCGGCGCCGTCGGTCAGCTTCTTCTGGATGCCGGGGATGTTGGACAGCCCGTATTTCTGCAGCAGGTTCTGGATCGACGTCGGCAACGCGTGAATGATGTCGTGGAAGTACCGCGAATAATTCGGCTGCGCGTCCTTCAGTTCCTGGTACACGTACGCGATTTCCTGCACGAGCGTCGCCGTGACGAACACGAGCGGCAGGATCACGATCAGGATGATCAGCGACATCGACACGAGCGCGGCGAGATTGCGCCGCTTGCCGAAACGCGCGGCGAGCCAGCGCTGCACCGGCTGGAACAGGATCGCGAGAATGGTGCCCCAGAAGACGGCGCCGGAGAACGGCGCGAGTATCCAGCACAGTCCGACGGTGACCGCGAACAGCAGGAAATAGAAGAATTTTTGGTGATCGTGTCCGCTTTCCATGGATGGTTCGCGCATTGATGCCTGGTTTGATTGAATCTCGTTGCCTCGGGCGCGATCGGCTCGCGAACGTCACGGGTTCGCGGCGAAGCACGCTGCGGGCGGCCCGACCGGCAGTATGCCCGCAAAGGTGTCGCCATCATAGCCGCTGCGCGTGGCGCACGCGAAAACGCCGCGGGCGAAGCCGCGGCGTTGGCCGGGAGGGGCGCGGCGCCGCCGCGCCGGATCGTCAGATGTGGAGCCGGGTGATCTTGGTGCCGTTCACCGACAGGTCGCCCATCAGGCCGGCGTTGGTCAGCACCAGTACCTGGACCGGTGCGGTGGCCGTGTTGGAATCGACCGCGCCGTTCGCGCCGACCTTCACGACCGCGACGGACGCGTCGGCGCCGGCCGACCAGCCTTCGGACTTGCGGAACGAGTCGAGCGCATCCTGCGTCATGAACAGGAACACGATCGCCTTCGATTGCGCGCCGGCCTGCAGGCCGACCGACAGCGACGACGTGTTGTAGTAGCCGACGGTGTTGCCGCCGACGCGCAGTGCGCCGTTGCCGGACTGGCCGCCGACGATCAGACCGGCCTGCAGCACGTTCGGGAACACGAGCACGCCGCGCGATTTCGCGACGAGCTCACGCGAGCCCGGCACCGTCGAATAGAGGCGCGACAGCGTCGCGTTCACGCTCGCGTCGATCGACTGGCGTTTCGACGCGCTGGCTGCCGCGTTGTCGGGTTTGTCGGACGTCATGGTGCAACCGGCAAGGGCGAGACTGCCGACCATGACGGCGGTGGCGGCTTTCAGGGCGAGGGATTTCTGCATGGCGATTCTCCTTCGTTGTCGGGTTGAGGACGGACGGTCCGGGTGCGTGCAGCGGGGCGGCCGGCCCCGTTCAACGGCGGGAAGAAAGGAGCAGGCCGGCGACGAACGCGAGGCCCGCGACAACGCCCGCGGTCTGCCACGGGTTGTCGTGCACGGCTTGCGACACGCGTTCGGCGGATTCGCGCAGCCGGGCGGCCGCGGTGCCCGACGCGTAGTCGAGCGTGCTGCGCGCTTCGTCGAGCCGCGCCTGCACCCGCTTGCGCAACGCGGCGATATCGCCGTCGCCATCGTTCTTCAGCAGGTCTTCCAGTTCGTCGACCAGCCCGCGCAGATCGTCGGTCACATCCGCATGCAGGTCGTGGGCAGCCGAGCGCGTCGTGCGTCCGACACGCCGGCCGGTGCGACGGATTTCGGACAGGCCGCGATCCAGCTTGTGTTCGATCGAGTCGGTGAGCGCCATGGTGTTTATCCTCCTTCGATTTGATTTACAGGCCAATTTGAAGATAAGACGAATCCCAGCAACCTGTGTGATTCAAATCAGCCAATTGAGTTTCGAGACAAATTTTCAATTCGTCGGCAAGATCCCTTGGGAGCCCCGCGAGATGGGGCCGGACAGCGGTTGAAAAAATTTCGAGATCGAGCGAAGCGACATAAGGACAACCCTTGCCGGGCGTGAAAAGCCCGGTAAATATGGCGTCGCCCGGCCTGTCAGGTAAATAGTGCCATTGCATGCGTTCTGTTGATGCAATTGCACTACTCGCCATGCTTTCGTGGAGCAGGGATTGTGCCCGCCCTGCTTCAGGTGGCGCCTTCCTCCAGCGCAAGGTCGATGACGACGGGATCGTGATCCGACGAACGGTATGCATCGGGCGCGTAATAGGCGGCCTGTTGCGCCGGGGTTTTGTAATCGGGCACGGCTTGCAGTGCAATCGGTTCATCGGCGTTGATGTGCCAGGCATGCACGGCTTTCACGCGGGCGGCGAGCGGCGGCGTCGCGAGTGCGTGGTCGAGGTTGCCCGCTTCGCCGCGGAATACATACGTGTAGCCGGCATTGCCGGCGAAGCGGGCGACGAGGTTGGCGTAACCGCGAGATTCGAGCGCGCGCAGCGGATCTTCCTTCGCGTAGCTGTTCAGATCGCCGATCAGCAGCACGCCGTCGGCCGCGGCGCCGGTCGGCGACGTCGCAAGCCACGCGGCGACGCGTTCGGCCGCGCGTGTGCGCGTCGCGTTCCAGCAGCCCTGGCCGTCCGACTGGTCGAGATCCGGGCCGGCGGCGTGCGGGCAGTTCTTCGACTTCAGGTGATTGACCGCGACCGTGAACGCGCGGGTGCCGCCGACGCGACGGAACGTCTGAGCGAGCGGCGGGCGATTCCGGCCGTCGAGCGCAACGGTCGCGACGCGCCCGACGGGCTCGATCGTCCGGCTGTCATACAGCAGCGCGACCGCGATCGCATCGCGCCCGAGCCGTGCGGTGCCGGGATCGACCGCGCGCCAGCCGCCGCCGAGCCGGGCCGCGAGCCGCTGCACGGCGCTCGCCGGGCCGTGGCCGTTGTTCGCGATTTCCATCAGGCCGATCACGTCGGCGCGCAGCGCACGCAGCGCGGCCACGATCTTCGCCTCCTGCCGCGCGAAGGCGGCGGGCGTCTTCGCGCCGCGGCCGGACGGATCGCCGAAGCCGCCGCCCGCGCCGTCGCCGTTGAAGTAGTTGAATACGTTGAACGACGCGACCCGCACGTCGGCTTGCGGATGCCGTGCCGGTGCATCGGCACGCGGATTCGACGCGGCATCGAAGGTGGGTGGCGAGGACGATACGGGCTGCAATCGCCACGTGCCGAAGCGCCGCTCGAGCACGCCTTCGATGCCGCGCACCGTATAGCCCGCGCGCAGCGTGTTGGCGGCGCTGAGCGCAGGCGGCGGATAGCGGGCGGTTGCAGGGTTCACGCGGTTCGAACCGTCGTCGAGCACGACGCGGTTGCGTGCATTGGCCGCCGCGTGCGTAGCGGCTTCGGCCGGCGGCGCCACGTGAGTCGGCGTGTACAGGCGGCCACGGCTGAGCACGATGCTGCCGTAGCGGCCGAGTTCGTAAGTATCGCTGACCGTCAGCGTTTGCGGGAAACGCACCCGCATGCCTTCATGCGCGGCGAATACGGATTCGCTGTCGACCGGCAGCATCAGCGCGGCCGGCATGACGCTCTGCCCGCGCGCGCAGACGGCCACGCGGCCCGCCAACGTGAGTTGCGTCCGGCCGTATTTCTGTTCGATCCTGCCGATAATGTGCACGCGCTCGCCCGGCTGCACATGCGCATGCGGCGCATATACGAACAGGCCTTCCGGCACGCCCGGCCGGTGTCGCCGCTGCGCGTCCGCCTGCTGGACGAAGAATCCGCCGAAGCCATCGGGGCCGCCGAACGCCGCGGTGACGATTGCTTCGATCGACGTGGTGTGTCCGGCCAGGGGGGAGCCGCCCGCGGGATGCCTGATGTCGGCGATCGCGGTGGTGGCGCCGCCGCAGACCGCGCTGACCGGCAGCGCGGCGGTGGCGGGAACGGACAGCACGAGAAAAGCGGCAAGCGCGAGCGGTGACGGCAGGAGTGACATGGCGTGGCACACAGGAAGAAAATTCGAAGGTTCGGGACGCATCTTGACGGCAAAATCGCGTGCCGCGATCGAATTGGCCATCAGGCCAGTGCCGAATGGCCAACGATGACGGCAAGGCCGGCCGGGGCTGTTACGCTTCGCACCTGACGTGTCATTCCGGCCTGCGATCCGGGCGTTTCCGCGCACGGCCCCCAAACAGGAGATTTCCATGTCCTACATGCTGTTGATTGTCGAACCGACCGGCCAGCGCGCCGAACGCACGCTCGAAGACGGGCAGGCGCTTTACGCGCGAATGGTCGATTTCGCCGAGACGCTGAAAGCGCGCGGCGTGCTGCGCGGCGTCGAGTCGCTGGAGCGCTCGGAACGCGCGACGCGTGTCGAGGTGCGCGACGGCGAGACGCGCCTCGTCGACGGCCCGTTCGCCGAGGCGAAGGAAATGGTCGGCGGCTTCTTCATCGTCGACGTCGACACGCGTGACGAAGCGATCGAGATCGCGCGGCAGTGCCCGGCGGCACAATGGTGCACGGTCGAAGTGCGCGCGGTCGGCCCGTGCTTCCTGTGACGGCTGCGCCCTGGTGTTTACCCGAGCTCGTCGCGCGGCACGTCGATCCGGCAGCCTGTCACCCGTCGTCCGTATGAGGCGCCGATGAACGGACGCCGCTTTCCACCGACGACAAGGAGCGAACGATGCGATTCATGATCATGATCCGGGCGAACGCCGTCAGCGAATCCGACGCATTGCCGGACAACCGGCTGGTCGAGGCAATGACGGTCTATCACGAGGAACTGGCCAGGGCCGGCGTGCTGCTCGATGCGAACGGCCTGCGGCCGAGCGCGCGCGGCTGGCGCGTGCGATACACGGGCGGCAAGGGCACGGTGGTCGACGGCCCGTTCGCGGAGACGAAGGAACTGATCGCCGGCTATACACTGATCCAGGTGCGCTCGCGCGACGAGGCGCTCGAATGGACGCGCCGGTTCCCCGCGCCGTTCGGTGCGGAAATGGACTGCGAGATCGAGGTGCGTCCGCTGTTCGAACTCGACGACCTGACGCCCAGCGACGCGGTCGAGCGGTTCCGCGACCTCAACGTCGGACGCGGCCAGCCCGTCTGAACCCGTCGTCACCAGGAGCGATCTTCATGCACAGGATGGTGTTCATCAACCTGCCGGTGGCCGACCTGCCGCGCGCGACGGCGTTCTACGTCGCGCTCGGCTTCGAGGTCGTGCCGGCCTACACGACCGAGCAGGGCGCCTGCATCCGGATCAGCGACGCGATCTTCGTGATGCTGCTCGTGCGGCCGTTCTTCCAGACCTTCACCGGCAAGACCATCGTCGAACCGGCGACGCACGTGCAGGTACTCCCGTGCCTGTCGTGCGACAGCCGTGCCGAGGTCGACGCGGTCGTCGCGAAGGCGCGGGCGGCCGGCGGTGCGGTGCCGCGTGAGCCGCAGACGTATCCAGGCATGTACACCCACGACTTCGCCGACCCGGACGGCCACGAATGGGGGCTGGTCTACGCGGAGCAGGACGCGGCCAGCCAGGAGCCGGCGTCGTGACGCGCGAGGCGACCCATCGTGCGATCGAGGCCGTCTGGCGAATCGAGGCGCCGAAGATCATTGCCCGCGCCGCGCGCGTGGTGCGCGACGTCGGCGTGGCCGAGGAACTCGCGCAGGACACGCTCGTCGCGGCGCTCGAGCACTGGCCCGTCGACGGCGTGCCCGACAACCCGGCCGCATGGCTGATGACGGCCGTGAAGCGGCGCGCGCTCGACCGGGTCCGGCAGGAGTCGCTGCACGCGGCGAAGCGCGACCAGCTCGGCCATGAAATGGACGCGCTCGAAGCGCACGTCGTCCCCGACATCGCGGAGGCGCTGGCCGATGCGAGCGACGACGACATCGGCGACGATCTGCTGCGGCTGATCTTCACGTCGTGCCATCCGGTGCTGTCGACCGATGCGCGCGTCGCGCTGACGTTGCGGCTGCTCGGCGGGCTGACCACGGGTGAGATCGCGCGCGCATTCCTGTCGCCGGAACCGACGATCGCGCAGCGCATCGTGCGCGCGAAGCGCACGCTCGCGGCGGCGCGCGTCCCGTTCGAGGTGCCGGCCGCCGACGCGCGGCCGGCGCGGCTCGCGTCTGTGCTCGAAGTGATCTATCTCGTGTTCAACGAAGGGCATGCGGCAACGGCGGGCGACGACTGGATGCGTCCGGCGCTGTGCGACGAGGCGCTACGGCTCGGTCGCGTGCTGGCCGGGCTCGCGCCGGACGAGAGCGAAGTGCTCGGGCTCGTCGCGCTGATGGAACTGCAGGCGTCGCGCATGCATGCGCGCATCGATGCGCAGGGCCGGCCCGTGCTGCTGCTCGACCAGGATCGCAGCCGCTGGGATCAACTGCTGATCCGGCGCGGTCTCGCGGCGCTCGAACGGGCGACGAAGCTCGGCGGCGTGCGCGGGCCGTATGCGCTGCAGGCCGCGCTGGCTGCCTGCCACGCGCGTGCGCGGCACGCGTCGGAAACGGACTGGGCGCAGATCGTCGCGCTGTACGACGCGCTCGCCGAAGTCGCGCCGTCGCCGGTCGTCGAACTGAACCGCGCAGTGGCCGTCGGGATGGCGTTCGGGCCGGCCGCGGCACTCGAACTCGTCGATGCGCTGCGCGACGATCCCGCGCTCGCGCGTTATCACTGGCTGCCGAGCGTGCGCGGCGATCTGCTCGCGAAGCTCGGTCGCACCGACGAGGCGAAGCTCGAATTCCGCCGCGCCGCGGAGTTGACCCGCAACGAGCGCGAGCGCGAACTGCTGCTCAAGCGTGCGATGGATGCATGAGCGGAAGCTTGCGCCGTCACGCCTTACCGGTTGGCGAAATACATTCCGTCATTCGCGCAATTCATCGCATCGCCCGGTGCGTCCAGCCATTCGGTCAAGCTCGCGCGTTGTGGTGAGCTGGCGGCTTGCCGCGCCGCGCGAGATGGGCGGCACGCGACGAGCCGGTGCGCACGAGGCGAGTCGTCTTGACGGGATTGACCAATATTTTTATGAGATAAATGAAATGTCCTATTCGTCCCGTTAAAAAATAATGGGACAAGTACGAATTTAATTTCAAGACGTTGTTTTGAATTGAAATACGATAATTCGATTCCGCATAATCCGCGCTTGATTGATGTATCGCGAGATTGGCGAAATTCGAGTGTTAAGGATAATTAACAAAAGCGGGGGCGATCGAACTCGGATCGCCGATGTACGGCGCGTAGCCGCATTTCCCGGTCGTGCGCTGTGTGCCGCGAGTCTGCTGGCGTTCGCCGTTGGCGCGGCGGCGCAGACGCACGAGTCCGGCGCGCAGCCGCTGAGTGCGCAGCGCCACCAGGCGCAACAGCTCGACGAGCTCAGGCAGCAGATGCTCGACCGGCCGGACGTGCTGTCGGCGAAGCCGACGAACGAATCCGATACGCTGCGGTTCCCGGCAGAAACGCCGTGTTTCGATATTCACGCGATCGAGTGGCGAGGCACCGATGCCTTCCCGTGGCTGCGTGACGCAGTCCCGATCGACCGCGCGTGCATCGGTCGGAACGGGTTGAGTCTGCTGCGCGAATGGGTCGGACGGCGTCTCATCGCGCGCGGTTACATCACGTCGCTCGTCAGCATTCCGCCGCAGAACTTGTCGACCGGACGCCTGATCATCGAGGTGCTGCCGGGCCGCATTGGCGCGATCGACGATACGCGCGGTCGGATCGGGTGGACGCCCATCGTGTTTCCGCGCGGCGGGCATGTACTGCTGAACGTGCGCGATCTCGATCAGGCGCTCGAGAACGTGCGCCGCCTTCCCGGCCAGGCGGCCACCGCGTTCGATCTGGTTCCGGGCGCGTCGCTGGGCGACACCGACATCGTTATCCGGCATCCCGACGATGCGCGTCGCGTTCGTTTCGTCGCGACGGCCGACAACGGCGGGCTGGATGCGACCGGCCGCAACCAGCTTGGCGCGATCGTCTCGATCGATTCGCCGCTGCGGCTCTACGATCAACTGATCGTCACCTACAACACCGACGCCGCGCTGCGCAACAAGTCGCTCGGCTCGCAGGCAAAAAGCGCCGCATGGAACGTGCCGATCGGCTATGCGTCGTTTGCACTCGGCATCAGCGAGTGGTCGAGCCGGCAGACGCTGGTGGCCGACTTACCCGGTGTGGTCGTGCCGCCGCTCGGTCAGCGGACCCGTCGCTACGAAGCCGGCATCGGCTACGTGCCGTATCGCTCCGGTCACGGCAAGACCACGCTGCGCTTCAAGCTCGCCCGCCGCGAGGACCGCTCGTGGTTCGGGCCGATCCAGCTCGATGTGTTCCGTCATGACATCGTCAGCTACGAAGTGAGCGCGGCGCATCGCGAGAAGTTCGCGCGCGCAACCGTCGACGCCAGCGTTGGCATGCGCTCGAGCCTCGCCGGGCTGAGCGCCTTCCCGGGGCGCGTCAACGGACAGACCGCATGGGACGGCCGCTATCGCGTGTACACCGCGACACTTGGCGCCGACGCGCCGTTCCGGATCGGCGCGCGGCCATTCGGCTATCGCGGATTCCTCCAGTTCCAGTACGCGCCCGGCGCGCTGCCGTCGACCGAGTACCTGCAGATCGGCGGCCGCTACACGGTGCGCGGCTTCGACGGTAACCAGACGCTCGCCGGCGATAGCGGCTGGTTCTGGCGCAACGAGCTGGCCACGCCGTGGTTCGGCGCGCACGAGGCCTATGTTGCGCTCGACGCTGGCCTGGTCACGGGTGCGGGCTCGCGCGAAGGCGCGGGCCGGGAAGGGCGCACGCTGATCGGCGCCGCGCTCGGCGTGCGCGGCAGCTACCGGATGCTCGGCTACGACGTCGCGCTCGGCATGCCGCTTCGCAAGCCCGGGGCGCTGCGAACCGCGCAACCCACGTTCGATGTGTTGCTCACGAGCCGTTTCTGATCGCGACGGGCGCGCCCGCGTCCGCCGAACGTCAAGGGGGAATCACCATGTAAGTACGCACGCTCGTTCATCGGCCGATCGACGGACCGGCCCGATCCGGCGTGGCTCGCGCCACGTCCGTCCTTTCATCTTCAGGAAACCGAGAAGACCATGAAACATCAACAACACCATCGCCCGCGTGCGGCGACGCCAGTCGCGCGCACGACGCTCGCCGCAGCGCTGACGCTCGCGATGCCGATCCTCGCGGCGCAGCCCGCGTTTGCGCAACCGGGGCTCGTCGTCGATCCGAACGCGGCGAACCGTCCCGGTATCACGAACGGGCCGAACGGCACGCCGATCGTCGGCATTAACGCACCGGATGCCGCCGGCATTTCGGCCAACCGCTTCACCGAATACAACGTCGGGCCGGCAGGTCTCGTGCTGAACAACAGCGTGAACGGCACGAACACGCAACTCGCGGGCTATATCGACGGCAATGCGCGGCTCGGCGGGCGTTCGGCGCAGGTCATCCTGAACCAGGTGACGGGCGGCAACGCATCGGTGCTCGCAGGGGCGACCGAAGTCGCGGGTCAGCAGGCGCGCGTGATCGTCGCGAACCCGAACGGGATCGGCGTGAACGGCGCGAGCTTCATCAACGCGAGCCGCGTGTCGCTCGTCGCGGGCACGACGGAATTCGACGAGGACGGCCGTATCGCACGATTCCGGACCGAGAACGGCCGCATCACGATCGACGGCGCCGGGCTCGACGCGCGCAATCTGGACCAGCTCGATCTCGTGTCGCGCAGCCTGAAGGTGAACGCCGCGTTGCACGCGAAGAAACTGGTCGCGGTCGCGCATCAAGGCACGGCGGCCATCGAGAATCCTCAGGCGATGTCGTTCGATGCGTCGACGAGCGGGGAACTGCCGCGCGTCGCGATCGACGTGTCGCGACTCGGCAGCGTGCATGGAGAGGATTCGATCGTCATGCGCGGCACGTCGGCGGGCGTCGGCATCAATATCTCCGGCAAGGTCGAGGCGCTTACGGGCTCGGTGAAGTTGCTGTCGGATGGCAGGGTCCGGATCTCGAGCGGCGGATCGCTGCGCGTGGGGACGCTCTCGGCTCCGTCCGGTCTGCAGTACGGCGGGAACTGGACGGACGATGACGAGGCGGCGAAGCCGCCGGTCGAGCCGGAACCGCCGGTTGCCGAGACGAAGCCGCCAGTCGAGCCGGAACCGCCGGTAGCCGAGACGAAGCCGCCGGTCGAGCCGGAGCCGCCGGTAGCGGAGACGAAGCCGCCGGTCGAGCCGGAGCCGCCGGTAGCGGAGACGAAGCCGCCGGTCGAGCCGGAGCCGCCGGTAGCGGGGACGAAGCCGCCGGTCGAGCCGGAACCGCCGGTTGCCGAGACGAAGCCGCCGGTCGAGCCGGAACCGCCGGTAGCGGAGACGAAGCCGCCGGTCGAGCCGGAGCCGCCGGTAGCGGGGACGAAGCCGCCGGTCGAGCCGGAACCGCCGGTAGCGGAGACGAAGCCGCCGGTCAACCCGGAACCGCCGATCGCCGAAACGAACCCGAAACTCGTCGTCGATCCGAACGCGGCCAACCGTCCCGGTCTCGGCGCCGCGCCGAACGGCACGCCGATCGTCGACATCAATGCGGCGGACGCCTCCGGCATTTCCTCGAACCGCTTTCTCGACTACAACGTCGGCCCGAACGGTCTCGTGCTGAACAACAGCGTGAACCGCACGAACACGCAGCTGGCGGGCAGCATCGACGGCAATGCGCGGCTCGGCGGCCGTTCGGCGCAGGTCATCCTGAACCAGGTGACGGGCGGCAACGCATCGGTGCTGGCCGGGGCGACTGAAGTCGCGGGGCAGCAGGCGCGCGTGATCGTCGCGAACCCGAACGGGATCAGCGTGAATGGCGCGAGCTTCATCAACGCGAGCCGCGCGTCGCTCGTCGCGGGCACGACGGAATTCGACGAGGACGGCCGTATCGCACGATTCCGGACCGAGAACGGCCGCATCGCGATCGACGGCGCCGGGCTCGACGCGCGCAATATGGATCAGCTCGATCTCGTGTCGCGCGGCCTGAAGGTCGATGCAGCGGTGCGCGCTAAGAAGCTGGTCGCGATCGCGCATCAAGGCACGGCGGCAATCGAGCAATCGAACCGGCAGACGCTCTCCGGCTCGGCAAGCGGCAAGGCGCCGGCCGCGGCGATCGACGTGTCCGAATCGGGCAGCCTGCGGGCGGACGAGATCGCGCTGATCGGCGCGTCCGCGAAAACCGGCGTCCGGATCGCCGGCACGGTCGACGCCGATACCGTCGACGTGTCCGGTCGTCTCGACAACGACGGTTCCGTGCGCGGGCGCAGCGTCAGGATTGCCGGCGACGCGACCAATTCCGGCACGCTGCACGCGGAAAAGTTGCTCGCGATGGGGAACGTGACCAACGGCGGCACGATCGAGGCAGGTGACGTTCAGGTCATGGGCAATACGACCAACAACGGCACGCTGCGCGCGGAGAAGTTGCTCGCGATGGGGAACGTGACCAACGGCAGCACGATCGAGGCAGGTGACGTTCAGGTCATGGGCAATACGACCAACAACGGCGCGCTGCGTGCGAAGAAGTTGTTTTCCACGTCGGGCAACATGACCAACCGCGGCACGATCGAGGGCGGCGACGTCAAGGTCATGGGCAACACGACCAACGACGGCACGCTGCGCGCGGAGAAGTTGCTCTCCGCGATGGGCAACGTGACCAACCGCGGCACGATCGAGGCCGGCGCCGTCAAGGTCATGGGCAAAGTGACCAACGACGGCACGTTGCACGGCGACGATTCGGTGTCGGTGATGGGCCGCCTGTACAACGGGTTGTCGGGTGTCACGAGCAGCTACGGCAACGTGTTCGGCGCTGGGCGCGTGTCCGGTCCGGGGCGCATCGTCAGCTACATGGTGCGTCCGACGCCTGCTGGCGACGTTCGATAAACGTCCTTTGCCCGGCCGCATGCACCGGGCCGGGCGAGCGGGGCGTCGCGCAGTCGGCGACGCCTCGTGCAACACGCATCGCGCCGGGGCATGTGTCCAATGCCCCGGCGCGCTTATCGGCCGCCCGTCGGGCCGAGCCCACATTCGCACGACCGTTCGCTGTCTCCGGCGATCGCTATCGCAAGCATTGAAAAAGCCTATTGGGGCTTGCCTGCCCCAACGCCTAGATTAAACAACACGATGCCAGCGGCCGACGCCGCCCGCGCATCGTTCCCCACAATCGGTGATCCGGTCCGACGCATCACTGCGCCGGCGCAATGCACGGAGGCGCACATGGCTCAACTCAAGGGCAGCAGAACCGAAGAGAACCTGAAGGCCGCATTCGCGGGCGAATCGCAGGCGAACCGGCGCTATCTGTATTTCGCTTCGAAGGCCGACGTCGAGGGACAGAACGACATCGCCGCGCTGTTCCGCTCGACCGCCGAAGGCGAAACCGGCCATGCGCACGGCCACCTCGAATATCTCGAAGCAGTCGGCGATCCGGCGACGGGTTTGCCGTTCGGCTCGTCGCGGCTGAACCTCGAATCGGCGATCGCCGGCGAGACGCACGAATACACCGACATGTATCCGGGCATGGCGAAGGAGGCGCGCGAAGAAGGCTTCGACGAAATCGCGAACTGGTTCGAGACGCTCGCGAAGGCCGAACGCAGCCACGCGAACCGCTATACGAAGGCGCTGGACGCACTCGTCGACTGACGCGGCCCCTGCAAGGCCGCACGGCCCGGTCGGAGCATGTCGCCGGCCGGCGGCCGTGCGTCGATCGCTGCCCGCACCGCGCGGGCGGCGCGTCCGCGCGCATGCGCGCCACGCTGGAGCGCCCAATGCCCCACAAGGAAGGTAGCCTCGAAGCCCCGACCCGGCATCCGCTCGACTGGCAGTCCGAAGCGTTCTACGACCAGGCCGCGATCGATGCGGAAATGACGCGCGTGTTCGACATCTGCGCGGGGTGCCGGCGCTGCGTGTCGCTGTGCGGCGCATTCCCCACGTTGTTCGATCTCGTCGACGACACGCCGATGGGCGACATCGACGAAGTGCCGAAGGCGGCGTTCGGCAAGGTCGTCGACCAGTGCTACCTGTGCGATCTCTGCTACATGACGAAATGTCCGTACGTGCCGCCGCACGCATGGAACGTCGACTTCCCGCACCTGATGCTGCGGGGGAAGGCCGCGCGCTACCAGCGCGGCGAAGCGCCGCTGCGCGACAAGGTGCTGTCGAACACCGACGCGCTCGGCCATTTCGCCGGCATTCCGATCGTCACGCAGGCGGTGAACGCGGTGAACCGCACGCCGCCCGCGCGGCACGCGCTCGAAGCGGCGCTCGGCGTCGATCGCGACGCGTGGCTGCCGGAGTTCGCGCCGCGCAAGTTCCGGCGCACCGCGAAGCGCTCGGACGGCCCGCCGGTGCGCGACGGCGAGCGCACGCCCGGCAAGGTCGCGATCTATGCGACGTGCTACGTAAACTTCAACGAGCCGGGCATCGGCCACGACCTGCTCGCGATCCTCGCGCACAACGAGATCCCGTACGAGCTCGTCACGCGCGAAGCCTGCTGCGGCATGCCGTTGCTCGAGCAAGGCAATCTAGCGGGCGTCGCCGCGAAGAAGGCCGTGAACATGCCGGTGCTGGAGCGCTATGCGCGCGAAGGCTATGCGCTGATCGGCGCGATCCCGAGCTGCGTGCTGATGTACAAGAGCGAACTGCCGCTGATGTTCCCCGACGACGAAGCCGTGCGCGCGGTGGCCGACGCATTCTGGGATCCGTTCGAATACGTGATCGCGCGGCATCGCGACGGTTTGCTGAAGACCGATTTCAAGCAGGGCCTCGGCACCGTGTCGTATCACGTGCCGTGCCACGCGCGCGTGCAGAACATCGGCCGCAAGACGGCCGACACGCTGTCGCTCGTGCCCGATACGCGCGTGAACGTGGTCGAGCGCTGTTCGGGGCACGCGGGCACGTTCGGCGTGAAGAAGGGCTTCCATGCCGATGCGATGCGGATCGGCGCGCCTGTGTTCAAGGCAATGGCCGAGCCGAAGCCGGACTTCGTGTCGTCGGACTGCGCGCTCGCCGGCCATCACATCGTGCAGGGCATCGACGAGAAGGGGCTGCCGGCCGCGCCGCTCGCGCATCCGCTGACGCTGCTACGCCGCGCGTACGGCATCTGAGGCGCCCGCCCGGCGAACCCATCGACTCCCATCCAAGGACATCCCATGACGCTGACCCGCGACTCGCTGCTCACGCTCGAAGCGTACGCGAAGATCCGCAAGGCCGAACACGCGCGGCTCGTTGCGTACAAGCGCCGCCGTGCGGTGGCGCTCGGCAACCATCTGCGCTTGCTGTTCGAGGACGAGACCACGATCCGCTACCAGATCCAGGAGATGCTGCACATCGAGAAGATCTTCGACGAGGCGGGCATCGAAGGCGAGCTGGAAGCCTATCTGCCGCTCGTGCCCGACGGCACCAACCTGAAGGCGACGCTGCAGATCGAATACGAGCACGAGGCCGAACGGCGGGCGGCGCTCGCGCGGCTGATCGGCGTCGAGGATCGCGTGTACCTGCAGGTCGACGGACATCCCGCCGTGTATGCGATCGCCGACGAGGATCTCGATCGCGACAACGCGGAGAAGACGTCCGCCGTTCATTTCGTGCGCTTCGAATTGAGCGTGCCGATGCGCGCGGCGCTCAAGGACGGCGCGACGCTGTCGATCGGCTGCGACCACCCGGCCTATACGTTGCCGCCGCACCCAGTGGACGCGGACGTGGCCGCGTCGCTGGCCGGCGATCTGAGCTGATCTACGGTCGCTCGCGTCGTTTCGACTCTTCCATCCGCTCGATCGCGCGACCGACTGCGCTTCAGTCCGAGTATGTAACAAACCTGTCCGCGCTTGCATGCCGGGAAACAATGTGCGTTGCACGTCAGGTCGCTTTCATCACTCGCAGGTAAACAATAAAAAGATTGTGCACGGAGATAATTCGGTTCATCGGCATTTGAACGATTTACCGATCCGTGAATATCTTGTTACGAAATTTTCCCTGATTTACCGATTTTAGGCGGCACTTTCCGCGATTGTTACGGCGCAGGGTCGGAACAGCGTGGAAGCGCCGCCGGCCGCGCGTCGGCCGCACCCTGCAGAGCCCCGCCAGACGGGGCTTCCCAGCCTCACGCATAAAGATCGCGTAAAAAAATTCAAGCGTAAATGGTTTGCGCATCCATGGCAGGTTGTTTCAGTACGTAACATTAAGTCATTGTCATATTGAGAGAAACCCTGAGGATGGTATGCTTCGTGCACAAAAATTCCCACATTGGAGTGAGACCGTGATTTGTGCGCCATTGCCGGGAATGGCGGCACCGTGAACGTGCGGTGTCGCGCCGGCATGCACAACATTCGGATAACCATAATGTGCAACCGGGCCGCCCCGTCACGCGATGCGTGACGACGGCGCCGACAATCGCAGCCCGGCCTGGCTGCGTGGAGAGATCTACTATGTTCTTCGATGAGCTTAACGATGAAGAGTGGGTTCGTCTTTCAACGCTGATCGCCGATGAACCCATCCGGCTGAACCGTCGAGGCCGCCCACGTGCAGAACCGCGCGTTGTCGCCAACGCGGTCCTGTGGATCCTGACGACCGGTGAAGCATGGTCGAAATTGCCCGGGCGCTATCCGTCCGGGCCGACGTGCCGTCGCCGCTACGAAGAGTGGCTCGCGAACGGCACGCTGCTGCAGATGATCGACGTGCTGACCCAATTCAGCGGGCGCACGTTCGCGTATGTGCCGCCGCCGCCCGTGCCCGCGGCACCCGCGTGCCGTGCGGAGCCGGTGCCCGACAACGATCGTCTGCGCGGCGTGTTCTGGCAGAACCCCGAGTCGTGGCAATTGCCGGTCGCGCAGGCAAACGTTTGGGATGGCGAGGGCGCGACGGTGGCCGCGAGGTCCAGCACCGGCGCGGACCCATCATCGTCCGGCTCGTCGTTCGCGGTGCCCGGCGCGCAGCCTGCCGGGCTGCGCCGCGGGCGGGCGGGCGCGACGAGCTTCGCCGCGGCCGAGCCGCAAGTCGACGAGTATCGCGGCTATACGATCCATGGCAGCGCGCAGCCGGTGCAGAACCTGATGTACCGCGCGTGGGCCGAGATCATGCAGGACGACCGGCGCGTTGAGCGCTCGGGCCTGATCGGCCCGCGCTTTACCGACGCGGAAGCCGCGGAGCAGTACGCGCTCGACTGGGCGCGGCAATGGATCGATCGCCATGGTGCGAGCGACGAACCGGTGCGCGTGCCGCAAAGCGAAGTGCTGGCCGGCCTGTCCGCGCTGGCGCGTGCGGAGTCGGACATCAAGCGCTTCATCGCCGAGCGTCGCGCGGGCGTGCTGTCCGAGGGCCGCAACGATCCGGTGCAGTCGGAGCGCCGCGAGTATGCGTATCGGGTAGGTTGATCGTCATCCGAACGAGAACGCGCGGGCCGTCGTGTGTCACGGCGCCCGCGCGTTGTTTTTTGTCTCCTCCATCCGCGTGATGCGGGGCGCACCGTCGACACGGCACGCCCGGCATCCGCTGCGTCACTGGCGTCCGTAGGTATCGTCGTAGCGGACGATGTCGTCCTCGCCGAGATACGCGCCCGACTGCACTTCGATCAGCTCGAGCGGCATCTTGCCCGGGTTCTCTAGACGGTGCGACACGCCGAGCGGGATGTACGTCGATTCGTTCTCGGACAGCAGGAAGGTTTCCTCGCCGCGCGTGATGCGCGCGGTGCCGCGCACCACGATCCAGTGTTCGGCGCGGTGGTGGTGCATCTGCAGCGACAGTCGCGCGCCCGGCTTCACGACGATGCGTTTCACCTGGAAGCGCTCGCCCATGTCGACCGAGTCGTAATGGCCCCACGGACGGTGGACCTTGCGGTGATCGGTCGCTTCCGCGCCGCGTGCGGCCTTGATGCGCCCGACGATTTTCTTCACGTCCTGCACGCGGGACTTGTCGGCGACGAGCACGGCGTCGGGTGTTTCGACGACGACGAGATTCTGCGTGCCGACGCACGCGACGAGCCGGCTTTCCGAATGCGCGAAGGTCGACGTGGCGTCTTCGAACAGCACGTGGCCGCGGCCGACGTTCTCGGCATCGTCCTTCGGCAGGATCTGCCAGATCGCGTCCCACGAGCCGACGTCCGACCAGCCGGCGTCGAGCGGCACGACCACGCTTTCGCACAGCTGCGGCAGGTTCGCGAGAGGCTCCATCACCGCATAGTCGATCGAGTTCGACGGCGATGCGGCGAACGCGTCGCGATCGACGCGGAAGAAGTCGCCGTCTTCCTTGCCGTTCGCGACGGCCTGCTCGCAGGCGGCGTAGATCTCGGGTTCGAGCTGACGGATCGCGTTCAGCCACACCGATGCGCGCACGATGAAGATGCCGCTGTTCCACCAGTATTCGCCGGACGCGACGTACTGCTGCGCGAGTTCGAGATGCGGCTTCTCGACGAAGCGGTCGAGACGGCGCACGTCGAGGTCGCCGGTGCCGGCGTCGCCGAGCGGCGCGCCGACGCGGATGTAGCCGTAGCCCGTTTCGGCGCGGCCCGGCACGATGCCCATCGTCGCGATCTTGCCCTGGGCCGCGCAGTGCACGCCGGCCGCGACCGCCGCATGAAAGCGCGGCTGGTCGGCCACCGCGTGGTCGGCCGGCATCACGGTCATCACGGCATCGCCGCCGCCGGCGACGATGCGCAGCGCCGCGAGCGTCAGCGCGGGCGCGGTGTCGCGGCCGAGCGGCTCGAGCATGATCGATGCGCGCTTGCCGGTCAGGCGCAGTTGTTCGGCGGTCGTGAAGCGGTGATCCTCGCCGCACACGATCAGCACGTCGTCGTTCAGCGGATGACCGGTCGACAGGCCGTCGAGCCTCAGCGCGGTGGATTGCAGCAGCGAATGATCGCCGAGCAGGCCGATCAGCTGCTTCGGATAGTGTTCGCGCGACATCGGCCACAGACGCGTGCCCGAACCGCCGGCGAGAATCACCGGCTGCACCGCGACGCGCGTACCGGCGTCGGTTGCGGCGGAAGAAGATGGGCGCGTATCGGCTACCACGGCCGGAGCATTCATGATGACACTCTCCTCGATTGAAGTCAGTGCCTGTTTGTAGCATGAAGTAAATCGACAATAAAACCGCGCGCCTTGCACGATATTCGTCGCGCACGTTCGTCGCGCACGTATCCGGGAAAATTTTCCGCGATGACATCCGACGCAAAGAAAAAATAAAAAATAATTCCCCGAATCGGGCGCGCATGCCTTGCCGCAAAGGCTTGGCGAGAACCGCAAAGTTTTCAAAAAATGCCCCGATTCGGGCTCGATTCGGGAAAACGTGCCGATTTAATTCAAGAATATCGCGGCAAGAATTTCCGATTATTTTTCGAAATACTTGTGCGCTTGAGGATGAATTTTCTTACCGCTTCAATAGCGTCATGCAACGTTTGAATCGAATGTGCGGCACGGGCTGCACGAGGAGCTGTTCGGCAAACGCCTGTTCAAAGAGGAAGCGAACATGTTGAGCGTGCTGGCGAGAGTCATCGATATCGCGATGGTCGTGGTGGGGGCGTTGATCGCCGCCGCGCTGCACGGCGGCAGCATCTGGCTCAACGATCTGCAACGCACGACGGTGTTGTTCGACTGCCTGCTGGTCGTCGTGTTCTTTCCGGCGATCGGCATCTATCAGTCGTGGCGCGGCAAGCGTCTCGTCGGGCTGGTGGGGCGTGTCGCGTTCGCGTGGCTCGTGGTCGAGCTCGCGGGCATCCTGATGAGCTTCAGCTTTCACCAGTCGGGCGATCTGTCGCGGCTGTGGCTCGGCTACTGGGCGCTCGTGACGATGGCGCTGCTGGCCGGTTCGAAGGCCTGCGTGCACGTCGTGCTGCGACAACTGCGGCGCGGCGGCTACAACCTGAAGGCGGTCGCGATCGTCGGCGGTACGCCGGCCGCGCGGCGGCTGATCGCGCAGATGCGGGCGCGGCCGGAAGCGGGCTTCAACCCGGTGTGCGTATACGACGAAAGCGAAGTGCCGGGCGAAGTCGCGCTCGACGACGTGCGCATCGAGCGGCAGTTCGAATCGCTGGTGTGGCTGGTGCGCAGCCGCGCGATCAGCGAGCTGTGGCTCACGCTGCCGATCACGGAGGAGCGGCGGATTCACCAGATCGTGACGGTGTTCCGCCACGACTTCGTGAATATCCGCTTCATTCCGGACGTGCGCACGCTGTCGTTCTTCAACCAGGAAGTGGTCGAGGTGCTCGGCGTGCCGGCGATCAACCTCGCGGCGTCGCCGATCACCGACGTGCGGATCCTGCCGAAGTTCGTGTTCGACCGGCTGTTCGCGCTGGCGGCGCTCACGGCGCTGGCGCCGCTGATGCTGCTGATCGCGTGCCTGATCAAGCTGACGTCGCGCGGGCCGGTGTTCTTCCGCCAGAAACGCAAGGGCATCGACGGGCACGAGTTCGAGATCTACAAGTTTCGCTCGATGAAGGTGCATCAGGAAGTCGCGGGGCAGGTCACACAGGCGACCAAGAACGATACGCGCGTGACGCCGGTCGGCCGCTTCCTGCGCCGCACGAGCCTCGATGAGCTGCCGCAGTTCATCAACGTGCTGAAGGGCGAGATGTCGGTGGTCGGCCCGCGGCCCCATGCGCTCGCGCACGACGACATCTACAAGGATCTGGTGAAGGGCTACATGTTCCGCTACCGGATCAAGCCGGGCATCACCGGCTGGGCGCAGATCAACGGCTTTCGCGGCGAGACCGATCAGATCGAGAAGATGATGGGGCGAGTAAAGCTCGATCTGTACTACATGCAGAACTGGTCGTTCTGGCTCGACATCAAGATCGTCGTGCTGACGCTCTGGAAAGGCTTCACCGGCAGCAACGCTTATTGACGCACGCCCGCTCAGGCGTTCCGGTTTTACGAATTTCGAATCATTGGTCACGAGGTCCGACACATCATGAATCTGACTATCATCGGCAGCGGTTACGTAGGACTTGTCACCGGCGCCTGTCTCGCCGACATCGGGCACGACGTGTTCTGTCTCGACGTCGATCAGGCAAAGATCGACATCCTGAACAACGGCGGCGTGCCGATCCACGAGCCGGGCCTCAAGGAAGTCATCGCGCGCAACCGCGCGGCAGGCCGCCTGCGCTTCTCGACCGACATCGAGGCCGCGGTCGCGCACGGCGACGTGCAGTTCATCGCGGTCGGCACGCCGCCCGACGAGGACGGCTCGGCCGACCTGCAGTACGTGCTCGCGGCGGCGCGCAACATCGGCCGCTACATGAAGGGCTTCAAGGTGATCGTCGACAAGTCGACGGTGCCGGTCGGCACGGCCGAGCGCGTGCGCGCGGCGGTTGCCGAGGAGCTCGCGAAGCGCGGCGACGACCAGATGTTCTCGGTCGTGTCGAATCCGGAATTCCTGAAGGAAGGCGCGGCGGTCGACGATTTCACGCGGCCGGACCGCATCGTGATCGGCTGCGACGACGACGTGCCGGGCGAGCGCGCGCGCGAACTGATGAAGAAGCTCTACGCGCCGTTCAACCGCAACCACGAACGCACGCTGTACATGGACGTGCGCTCGGCCGAATTCACGAAATACGCGGCGAACGCGATGCTCGCGACCCGCATCTCGTTCATGAACGAGCTCGCGAACCTGGCCGACCGCTTCGGCGCGGACATCGAGGCCGTGCGCCGCGGGATCGGTTCCGATCCGCGCATCGGCTACCACTTCCTGTATGCGGGCTGCGGCTACGGCGGCTCGTGCTTCCCGAAGGACGTCGAGGCGCTGATCCGCACGGCCGACGAGCATGGGCAGTCGCTGCAGATCCTGAAGGCCGTGTCGTCGGTCAACGCGACGCAAAAGCGCGTGCTCGCCGACAAGATCGTCGCGCGCTTCGGCGAGGACCTGACCGGCCGCACGTTCGCGATCTGGGGCCTGGCATTCAAGCCGAACACCGACGACATGCGCGAGGCGCCGAGCCGTGAACTGATCGCCGAGCTGCTGTCGCGCGGCGCGCGCATCGCCGCATACGATCCGGTCGCGCAGCAGGAAGCGCGCCGCGTGCTCGCGCTCGATCTCGCCGATCACCCGAGCTGGCTCGAACGCCTGAGCTTCGTCGACGACGAGGCGCAGGCCGCGCGCGATGCCGACGCGCTCGTGATCGTCACCGAATGGAAGGCGTTCAAGAGCCCCGATTTCATCGCGCTCGGCCGGCAGTGGAAGTCGCCGGTGATCTTCGACGGCCGCAATCTGTACGAGCCGGAAGCGATGAGCGAGCAGGGTATCGAATACCACCCGATCGGCCGCCCGGGCTCGCGTCAGGCCGTCGCGGCCCGCGTGGCGGGCGCCGCGCGCGCGAACGCGTAACCCGCGTCACCGTTCCCCGTTACCCGATTCGAGACGCCATGTTCCGCAACATCCTGATCGTCTGTCACGCGAACGTCTGCCGCAGCCCGGCAGCCGAAATGCTGTTCAAGTCGCACACCGCGTCGCGCGGCGGCCCGCGCGTGACGTTCCATTCCGCGGGGGTGCGCGCGAACGACGGCGACGGCATCGATCCGGTGATGCGGCAACTGCTCGCCGAGCGCGGCGTCGATGCGACGACGCACCGGTCGCGTCGGCTGTCGCGCCGGCTCGTGCGCGACGCCGACCTGATTCTCGTCAGCGAGCGTGGACAGATCGCGGCCGTCGAATCGGTCGATCCGTTCGCGCGCGGCAAGGTTCACCTGCTTGGCAAGTGGGAGGACGCCGAGATCGCGGATCCGCATGGCGGCCCCGAGGCCGACTATCGCGAGAGCTACTCATTGATCGAACGTCTGGTTCAAGGATGGCTGCAAAAACTATGCTGAAACGTCCCATGCGCCCGCTGGCGCTCGCCGTCGCGATGACGACATTCCTGTCGGCCTGCGCGACCGCGCCCGGCAACTATCTCGATTCGTCGAACCTGAAGGACGAAGGCCGCCAGGGCCAGGCCGAAACCTATCCGGTTCATTACATCGACGCGAAGCTGGTGATGGATCAGCTGCAGAAGCAGCAGGTCGAGCACCCGCTGCCGCCGGGCCGTTACACCGATCCGTCGCAATACGTCTACCGCGTCGGCCCGCAGGACATCCTCGGCGTCACGGTGTGGGATCACCCCGAGCTGACGACGCCGCAGGGCCAGTCGTTCTCGAGCGGCGGCAACACGACGCAGTCGGTCGCGGGCGCGCTCCAGCAGCCGTATACGACCGCGCTGCCGGGGCAGGCCGATCCGTACGGCCAGACCGTGTCCGCCGACGGCTCGATCTTCTTCCCGTTCGTCGGCCGCATTCACGTGGCGGGCAAGACGGTCGCGCAGATCCGCGAGCAGATGGCCTCCACCCTCGCGCGCTACGTGAAGAATCCGCAGCTCGACGTGCGCGTGCTGTCGTTCCGCAGCCAGAAGATACAGGTGACGGGCGAGGTGAAGCAGCCGGGCCCGCTCGCGGTGAGCGACGTGCCGCTGACGCTGGTCGACGCGATCTCGCGCTCGGGTGGCTCGACCAACGAGGCCGACCTGCAGCGCGTGCGCCTGACGCGCGACGGCAAGCTCTACACGCTCGACGCGAACGGCGTGCTCGATCGCGGCGAAGTGAAGCAGAACGTGATGCTCCAGCCGGGCGACATCGTCAACGTGCCGGACCGTAGCGACAGCCGCGTGTTCATCATGGGCGAGGTCAAGACGCCGGTCACGGTGCCGATGCTCAAGGGCAGGCTGACCATCGCCGACGCGCTCACCGCCGGCGGCGGCATCCTCGACACCGATGCGAACCCGCGCAAGATCTACGTGATGCGCGGGATGCGTGACAACCCGACGAAGCCGGAAGTGTATCGCCTCGACATGACGCAGCCGGATGCGCTGATGCTGTCGAGCCGCTTCCCGCTCCAGCCGCTCGATGTCGTCTACGTCAGCACGGCCGGCTCGGTGCAGTTCAACCGTGTGCTGCAGCAGGTGTTGCCGACGATCCAGACGATCTTCTACATGCGGCAGATCACGCGCTGATAGCCCGCCGGGGCGGCACCTGCCCCCCGGCACCACTCAAGCGGGAACGAATGGTGAACACGCAAGCAAAACACACCTACGCGGGTCCGGCCGCGAAAACCGAGGAAGAGGACGTCGTCCTCGGCCAGTTGCTCCAGGTGATCATGGACGACATCTGGCTGCTGCTCGGCATCGCGGTGACCGTCATCGCGCTCGCCGGCCTGTACTGCTTCGTCGCGAAGCCGGTCTATCAGGCCGACGTGCACGTGCGGGTCGAGGGCAACGACAATACGTCGCAGGCGCTCACGCAGACGCAGACGGGTGCATCGATCAACAGCGGTCCGCAGCAGGCGCCGACCGATGCGGAAATCGAGATCATCAAGAGCCGCGGCGTCGTCGCGCCGGTCGTCGAGGAGTTCAAGCTGAACTTCTCGGTCGTGCCGAAGACGATGCCGCTGATCGGCAGCCTGGCCGCGCGCATCGCGACGCCGGGCGAGCCGTCGCGCGCGTGGTTCGGCCTGCGGTCGTACGCGTGGGGCGGCGAAGTCGCCGATATCGACTCGATCAACGTCGTGCCCGAGCTCGAAGGCAAGAAGATGACGCTGACGGCCGGCCCGAACGGCACCTACACGGTCGTCGACCAGAACGGCCGCCGCCTGCTGTCGGGCCGCGTCGGCGAATCGGAGCAGGGCGGCGGCGTCACGCTGCTCGTGCAGAAGCTCGTCGCGCGTCCGGGCACGCAGTTCACGGTGGTCCGCTACAACGATCTCGACGCGATCACCGGCTTCCAGTCGGGCATCCAGGTGAGCGAGCAGGGCAAGCAGACGGGCGTCGTGCAGATCTCGCTCGAAGGCAAGAATCCGGACCAGACGGCCGCGATCGCGAATGCGCTCGCGCGGTCGTACCTGAACCAGCACGTGATCGCGAAGCAGGCCGAAGCGACCAAGATGCTCGACTTCCTGAAGGGCGAGGAACCGCGCCTGAAGGCCGACCTCGAGCGTGCGGAAGCCGCGCTGACGCAGTATCAGCGCACGTCCGGCTCGATCAACGCGAGCGACGAGGCGAAGGTCTACCTGCAGGGCAGCGTGCAGTACGAGCAGCAGATCGCCGCGCAGCGCCTGCAGCTCGCGTCGCTCGCGCAGCGCTTCACCGACTCGCACCCGATGGTGATCGCCGCGAAGCAGCAGCTCGCGGAGCTGCAGGGCGAGAAGGACAAGTTCAGCAACCGGTTCCGCAGCCTGCCGGCGACCGAAGTGAAGGCCGTCCAGCTCCAGCGCGACGCGAAGGTCGCCGAGGACATCTACGTGCTGCTGCTGAACCGCGTGCAGGAACTGTCGGTGCAGAAGGCCGGCACGGGCGGCAACATCCACCTCATCGACTCGGCGTTGCGCCCGGGCGACCCGATCAAGCCGAAGAAGGTGCTGATCCTGTCGGCCGCGGTGTTCCTGGGGCTGATCCTCGGCACCGGCGTCGTGTTCCTGCGCCGCAACCTGTTCCAGGGCATCGAGGATCCGGACCGTGTCGAGCGCACGTTCAACCTGCCGCTGTACGGGCTGGTGCCGCAAAGCGCCGAGCAGGTGAAGCTCGACGCGATGGCCGAGAAGGGCGGCGGCCGTGCGCGGCCGATCCTCGCGAGCCTGCGCCCGAAGGACCTGAGCGTCGAAAGCATGCGCAGCCTGCGCACCGCGATGCAGTTCGCGATGATGGACGCGAAGAACCGCGTGATCGTGCTGACCGGCCCGACGCCGGGGATCGGCAAGAGCTTCCTGACGGTCAATCTCGCGGTGCTGCTCGCGCATTCGGGCAAGCGCGTGCTGCTGATCGACGCCGACATGCGCCGCGGGATGCTCGACCGCTACTTCGGCCTCACGGCGCAGCCGGGCCTGTCCGAGCTGCTGAGCGACCAGTCGGCGCTTGAGGACGCGATCCGCGAGACGCCGGTGCAGGGCCTGTCGTTCATCTCGGCCGGCACGCGCCCGCCGAACCCGTCGGAGCTGCTGATGTCGACGCGTCTGCCGCAATACCTCGAAGGGCTCGGCAAGCGCTACGACATCGTGTTGATCGACTCGCCGCCGGTGCTGGCGGTGACCGACGCGACCATCATCGGCCGCATGGCCGGCGCGACCTTCCTGGTGCTGCGCTCGGGCATGCATACCGAAGGCGAGATCGCCGACGCGATCAAGCGCCTGCGCACCGCGGGCGTCGATCTGGAAGGCGGGATCTTCAACGGCGTGCCGCCGAAGGCGCGCGGCTACGGCCGCGGCTATGCGGCCGTCCACGAATACCTGAGCGCCTGACCGCATTGCACGAAACCGGGCCGGCGCGTATCGCGCCGCCCGGCCGACTGGAGAACCCTCGATGAAAATTTCCGTGCTCGTTCCGACCTTTCGGCGTCCCGCCGACCTCGCGCGCTGCCTGCTGGCGCTGCAGCGCCAGCAGCGGCTGCCCGACGAGGTGATCGTCGTCGCGCGCCCGGAGGACGATGCCACGCACGAGCGCCTCGCCGATCCGTCGGTCGGCGGCGCGTTGCCGCTGCGGATCGTGCCGGTCGACGTGCCGGGGCAGGTCGCCGCGTTGAACAAGGGGCTCGACTCGGCGAACGGCGACATCGTTGCGATCACCGACGACGATGCGGCGCCGCGCGCCGACTGGCTCGCGCGCATCGAAGCCGTGTTCCTGGCCGATCCGCGCGTCGGTGCGGTCGGCGGCCGCGACTGGGTGCACGAGAAGGGCCGCGTGCTCGACGAGTCGCGCGAGCTCGTCGGCCAGCTCACGCTCGCCGGCAAGATCATCGGCAATCATCACCTGGGCGTCGGCGGCGCGCGCGAAGTCGACATGCTGAAAGGCGCGAACATGAGCTACCGCCGCGCCGCGATCGAGCGGCTGCGCTTCGACACGCGGCTGCGCGGCGCCGGTGCGCAGGTGCACAACGACATGGCATTCAGCATGCACGTGCAGCGCGAAGGCTGGAAGCTCGTCTACGACCCGGCGATCGCGGTCGATCATTTCCCGGCCGAGCGTTTCGACGACGACCGGCGCGATGCCGCGTCGCTGAATGCAATCAGCAACGGCGCGTACAACCTGCACCTGATCCTGCGCGAGCATCTGCCGCCGCTGCGGCGCGAGCTCGCGTGGTGGTGGTGGACGCTGATCGGCACGCGCGTCTATCCGGGCTTCGCGCACGTGCTGCTGTCGCTGCATACCGCGCAGCGCGAGCGCGTGCGCGAGCACTGGCGCGCGGTGCGCCGCGGCGCACGCGATGCGCGCCGCGCCAACCTTGCCCCCCATCGCGCGGCGATGCCGCCGGTGACGTCTTGAACGGGCCGCGCACGACGCATGGCCACCCTCGGAGGGCTTGATATGGTACGACCCGCTCATTTCCCTGAAGCCTGCCTGTCGGGGCATCCCACGGCACGGCGGAGGCTGACATGACTGCAACGAAGGTTCACGTCCACCTGTTCTACGGCGCCGATCCGCGTACCTACCGCAAAGGCGAGGACATCGGCTGCCTGTACGGCTATCACCACGCCGAATCCGACGAATTCCGCTTGACCTATTCGCAGGACCGGCGCGAGAACCGCGTCGCGAGCCTCGCGCGCCGTGCGCTGAAGGCGGCGCTCGGCTTCGACGTCGTGCACGCGTGGCGCAATCGCGCCGCGCTGCTGGACACCGACGTGATCTGGACGCACACCGAGCAGGAGCACCTCGCCGCGGCGCTGATCCTGAAGCTCGCCGGCGCGCGGGGCAAGCGCCCGCTGCTGCTCGCGCAGAGCGTGTGGCTGTTCGACAAGTGGAACACGTTCGGCGGCGCGCGCCGCTGGCTGTATCGCAAGCTGCTCGCGCGTGCCGACGCGCTGACGACACTCGCCCGCGACAACGCCGAGCTGTGCCGCCGCTATCTCGGGCGCGACGCGGAGTTCGTGTACTACGGGCTGAACACGCAGGATTTCCCGCCGGTCGAGCCGCGGCAGTGGCAGCCGAACCGGCCGCTGCGGATCGCCGCGATCGGCAACGACCGCGACCGCGACTGGCGCACGTTCCTCGCCGCGTTCGGCGGCGACGAGCGCTACGACGTGCGGCTCGCGACGCGCCGTCGCGTACCGCGCGAGTGGCATGCGCCGAACGTGAAGATCGGCTCGGCATCGGGCCTCGCGAAGCAGCACGAGCTGTACGCATGGGCCGACGTGATCGTCGTGCCGCTGCGGCCGAATTTCCACGCGTCGGGCATCACCGTGATGCTCGAGGCGGCGGCGGTCGGCAAGCCGATGATCGTGTCCGACGTCGGCGGGCTCAGCGACTACTTCCCGCACGACACGGCTGCCTACGTGCCGGCGTTCGATGCGCAGGCGATGCGCCAGGCCGCCGACCGCTTCGTGGCCGATCCGCTCGCCGCGCTCGACTGCGCGCGCGCCGCGGCCGCATGCCTGCGCGAGCGCGACCTGACCACGCAGGCGTTCGCCGAACAGCACGTGCGGATCACGCGCGACATGCTGCGCCGGCGTCGCACGCCGGCGGCCGCCGGTCTCGCGATGCCGCTCGCGGATTCGCGTCCGTCGTCGCGGTGAGAGCGGATCGATGAGCACGATTGCCGCCGAACGCGAATCGTCGCGCAACCGCAGCTGGCTGCCCGAGCGCAAGCACTGGGTCGGGCAGGCCGGGCTGTGGACCTTTACCGCCGCGCTGATCGCCATTCACCAGGGCAAGGTGCTGACGCTCGCGTTTCCGGTGCTGGCCATCGCGGTCGGCATCTGGCTGTATTTCAAGAGCCCCGCGCGCTACGTCGGCTTCATGTGGTGGGTGTGGTTCCTGAGCCCCGAGGTGCGGCGTCTGGCCGACTGGTCGAAGGGCGCGTTCACGCCGACCAGCCTGATCCAGGTCGCGCCGCTCGCGGTGACGATGATCGCCGCGTTCGGACTGATCAGGCATTACCGCGTGCTCGCGCAGCGGCGCGGGATTCCCGTGCTGCTGATGCTGTTCGGGCTCGCGTACGCGTATCTGGTCGGCATCGTGTCGAGCGGCGTGATGGCCGCGACCTACGACCTCGCGAACTGGGTGTATCCGGTGTTGATCGGCTTTCACATCATGGTGAACTCGCGCGACTATCCCGAGTACCGCGACGTGTTGCTGTCCACGTTTATGTGGGGCGCGGCCGTGATGGGCGTGTACGGGGTCGTGCAGTACTTCGTGATGCCGCAGTGGGACGTGCTGTGGATGATCGGGTCGAACATGGGTTCGCAGGGCGAGCCGGTGCCGTACGGCGTCCGCGTATTCAGCACGATGAACTCGTCGGGGCCGTTCGCGTTCGCGATCATGGGCGCGCTGGTGTTCGTGTTCGCGGCGCCGCAGAAGGTCCGCTGGTTCGCGGGCGCGGCCGGCTTCGTGTCGTTCGCGCTGTGTCTCGTGCGTTCGACCTGGGGCGGCTGGGTGATCGCGCTCGCGATCCAGCTCCTGCAGTCGAGCAACCGCGTGCGGATGCGGATCCTGATCAGCGGCGTCGTGCTGGTCGGGCTGTGCGTGCCGCTCCTGACTGTCGGGCCGGTGGCCGACCGGCTCGGCGCGCGTCTGCAGTCGATCACGAACCTGAAGGACGACCGCAGCTACGACGACCGCAACAAGTTCTACGCGACCTTCGCGCAGACGGCGTTCACCGACGTCGCCGGCGAAGGGATGGGCGCGACCGGCGCGTCGACCAAGCTGTCGAGCGACAGCGGCGAGCTCGGCAAGTACGGCAGCTTCGACAGCGGCGTGATGAACGTGCCGTTCGTGCTCGGCTGGCCCGGCACGCTGCTGTACCTGGCGGGCGTCGTGATGCTGCTCGGCCGCACGCTGCGCGCGGCGTTCAAGCTGCGCAAGGACAAGTTCGTCGGCGCGTGCCTGAGCCTGTGCCTGTCGGTGTTCGCGATGCTCGTGTTCACGAACTCGCTGATCGGCACGGGCGGCCTGCTGCTGTTCACGGCCATTTTTTCAATACTATCCGCGGCGCACTGGCAGAAGGCGCAGCGCCTGCTGGCCGCCGCGCAATCACGGGGAGGCGACCATTGAGAATCGCGATCGTCACGCACGTCGTGCGACATAACGACGGCCAGGGCCGCGTCAATTACGAAATCGCGCGCGCGGCGCTGGCGGAAAACTACGAGGTCACGCTGGTCGCGTCGCATGTCGCGCCCGAGCTGCTGGCCGACCCGCGCGTGCGCTGGGTGCCGGTGAAGGTCGGTCGCTTCTGGCCGTCGAATCTCGTCAAGCAGCAGGTGTTCGCGCTGAAGAGCGCGTGGTGGCTGCGCGCGCATCGCGCCGAGTACGACGTGCTGCACGTGAACGGCTTCATCTCGTGGATCCGCGCCGACGTGAATACCGCGCACTTCGTGCACGGCGGCTGGTTCAAGAGCCCGTACTACCCGTTCGGGTTGACGAAGGGCATGTGGTCGGCCTACCAGTACGTCTATACGCGCGTGAACACCGCGCTGGAGCGCTGGGCGTACCGGCGTTCGCGCGCGATCACGGCCGTGTCGCAGAAGGTGGCCGACGAGATCGCCGGGCTTGGCATCGACAGCCGCAAGATCAGCGTGATCTACAACGGCGTCGACGGCAGCGCATTCGCGGGCGCGCAGCCCGATCGCGCGGCGTTCAAGCTGCCGCACGACGCGTTCCTGCTGCTGTTCGTCGGCGACCTGCGCACGCCGCGCAAGAACCTCGGCACCGTGCTGAAGGCGCTGACGAAGCTGCCGCCGAACGTCCATCTCGCGGTGGCCGGCTATCTGCCCGGCAGCCCGTATCCGGACGAGGCGCGCGCGCTCGGCATCGATTCGCGCGTGCATTTCCTCGGCCTCGTGAAGAACATGCCCACGCTGATGAGTTCTGTCGACGCGTACGTGTTTCCGTCGCGCTACGAGGCGATGAGCCTGTCGCTGCTGGAGGCGATGGCGGCCGGGCTGCCGGTCGTCACCGCGCGAACGGCGGGCGGCGCGGAAATCATCACGCGCGAATGCGGGATCGTGCTCGAGGATCCGGACGATCCGGCGGCGCTCGCGCAGGCGATCGGTTCGCTCGCGGCGTCGCGCGACACCTGCCGCGCGATGGGCGACGCGGCCCGCGAATTGATGACCCGTTTCGGCTGGACCCATATGGGCGCCCAGTACGTCGCGCTCTACCGGCGCATCGGCCAACCCACGCAGCCGTCCGCCTTCGAGCGGGTCGAGCATGCGGTGACGCAGGAGCAATCGTGATGTCCCAATCTTCCCGGCCGATCAAATCGTTGCAGATCGGCATGCACTGGTTCCCCGAACGTGCGGGCGGCCTCGACCGGATGTACTACTCGCTCGTCGGCGCGCTGCCCGGTGCGGGCGTCGAGGTGCGCGGGCTCGTCGCCGGCTCGCCGAAGGTCGCCGACGACACGGGCGGTGCGATCCAGGGCTTCGGGCCCGCGTCGCAGCCGCTCGCGCGCCGGATGCTCGCCGCGCGCCGCGCGTTGCGCGACGAGATTCGCAGCGAGCGGCCCGACGTGATTTCGTCGCACTTCGCGCTGTACACGTTTCCGGGCCTCGACGTGACGCGCGGGATTCCGCAGGTGTCGCACTTCCAGGGGCCTTGGGCCGACGAAAGCCAGGTCGAGGGCGCCGCGTCGCTCGGGCAGCGCGCGAAGCGCTATCTCGAACAGGCGGTCTATACGCGCTCGTCGCGGCTGATCGTGCTGTCGCAGGCATTCGGCCAGATCCTGACGAACCGCTACGGGATCGAACCGTCGCGCGTGCGCGTGATTCCCGGCTGTGTCGATACCGCGCAGTTCGACACGCCGCTCACGCCCAGCGAGGCGCGGCACAAGCTGCAACTGCCGCAGGACCGGCCGATCGTGCTGGCCGTGCGCCGGCTCGTTCGGCGCATGGGGCTGGAGGATCTGATCGACGCGATCGGCGTCGTCAAGCAACGGCACCCGGACGTGCTGCTGCTGATCGCCGGCAAGGGCAAGATCGGCGAGGAATTGCAGCAGCGCATCGATGCGGCGGGGCTGCAGGACAACGTGAAGCTGCTCGGCTTCGTGCCCGACAACCATCTCGCGGCGCTGTACCGCGCGGCAACGGTCAGCGTCGTGCCGACGGTCGCGCTCGAGGGCTTCGGGCTGATCACCGTCGAATCGCTCGCGTCCGGCACGCCGGTGCTGGTCACGCCGGTCGGCGGGTTGCCCGAGGCGGTCGCCGGGCTGTCCGACGATCTCGTGCTGCCGTCGACCGGCGCGGATGCGATCGCGGAAGGGCTCGGCGCGGCGCTGTCGGGCGCGATCAAGCTGCCGGACGAAGCCGCGTGCAAGCGCTATGCACGCGAACACTTCGACAACGCGGTGATCGCGCGGCGCGTTGCCGGTGTGTACGAGGAGGCGATTCGGGCGGCGGGGTAAGTGAGCGCGGTGCGTCGCCGGTGGATTTGGAGCGGTGCACGCGCAAGCGGCCGGTTTGCGAGCCGGTCGCGCACGCTTGACACTCGCGTCGGACACCCAAGCCGCACACCCAAGCCGCACACCCAAGCCGCACACCCAAGCCGGCTCGCCCAATTCGGCTCGCCCAATTCGGGCGAGCCGGCTTTTTGTCGTTCGCTGGCGCACTCGCCATGACCCGCACGCCGTTTTCGACAGTCGTCACGCCCGCCTGCGCGCCACGGCCCAAACGGCGAACGCGACGACGCTGACCGCCGCGCCGAGCCCGCAAACGCCGATCCAGCCGGCGTGCGCATACATCATCGTCGATGCAATCGCGCCGAGGCCGCTGCCGATCGAATAGAACAGCATGTAGCAGCCGACGAGGCGGGCATGCGCGTCGGGCCGCGCGCCGAGGATCATGCTCTGGTTCACCACGTGGACGGCCTGCCCGCCGACATCGAGCAGCACGATGCCGACGACCAGCAGCGCAATCGACGTGCCGGCGAACGCGAGCGGTAGCCACGAGAACGCAAGAAGCGCCAGCCCGGCACCGGTGGCCGCTTCGCCGAGCCCGCGATCCGCGAGCCGGCCCGCGCGCGCGGCGGCGGCCGCCCCCAGCGCGCCGACGAGCCCGAACGCGCCGATCTGCGTATGCGACATCGCATGCGGTGGCGCGCTCAACGGCAGGACGAGCGCGCTCCAGAAGATGCTGAACGCCGCGAACATCAGCAGCGCGATCGCCCCGCGCACGCGCAGCACGCGCTCGGTGCGCAGCAGCGTGACCATCGACCCGAGCAGCGCCGCGTAGCCGATGCGTTCGCGCGGCGCATCGGCATCGGGCAACAGCTGCGCCAGTGCGACGAGCATCGCGATCGCGAGCGCGCCCGACACCAGATAAACCGCGCGCCAGCCGGCGATATCCGTGACGACACCCGCGAGCGAGCGCGCGGCCAGCAGGCCGATCACGACGCCGCCCTGTGCCGCACCCACCACGCGGCCGCGCTCGCCGGCACCCGCGAGCGCGGCCGAGCAGGCGATCAGCCCTTGCGTCATCGCGGTGCCGAGCAGCCCGACCGCGACCATGCCTGCGAGCAACGCGGTGCGCGTCGACGATGCGGCCACGCCGATGCACGCCGCCGTCAGCAGCAGGAGCTGAACGGTGATCAGGCGCTTGCGGTTCAACAGGTCGCCGAGCGGCACGACGAACAGCAGCGCGAGCGCGCAGCCGAGCTGCGTCGCGGTGATCACGCCGCCGACCGCCGCCTGCGATACGCCGAAGTCGCGGGCAATCGAGTCGAGCAGCGGTTGCGCGTAGTACACGTTCGCGACGCTCGCGGCGCAGCAGACGGCCAGCAGCGCGACGCGCGCCGTGGACACGCGTGTGTCATCGGCCGGGCGAGCGGCACGCGATGCCGCGTTCGACGCGACGGTTGCTGAACGACAAGACGATTCCATCGGTTGCCTCACGCAAGTAGTTGCAATTTGAAACTAGTGTGAGTGTAGGAAAAGTAGTTTTAAAATGCAACTTCATGAGGTGGCGGGCGACGGACCCGCGCACGAATGGCCGGCGGCCGGGAAGGCAGCCGGCGCGACAGCGGAGAGCAATATGGCCAGGCAGAGAAGTCTTGCGGATTCGCCGTGCCCGGTGGCGCGGGCGACCGATATCGTCGGCGATCGCTGGGCGTTGCTGATCGTGCGCGACGCGTTCGACGGCGTGCGCCGGTTCGGCGATTTCCGCGCGAGCCTCGGCGTCGCGAGCAACATCCTGTCCGACCGGCTCAGGATGCTGGTGGAGGCCGGCGTGTTCGAAGTCGTGCCCGCGTCGGACGGCAGCGCGTATCAGGAATACGCGTTGACGAAGAAGGGCGAGGGGCTGTTTCCGGTGATCGTGATGCTGCGGCAGTGGGGCGAGGCGAACCTGTTCGCGCGCGGCGAGCCGCATTCGGTGCTGGTCGAGCGCAGGACGGGCCGCGCGATCCGCAAGCTCGCGCTGCGGCACGACGACGGCCGGCCGCTGAAGGCGGCGGAGACGGTCGTGCGAAAGGTGGGCGACGACGAGGGCGCGACGCGGGGGTGAAGGCCGGCCGTACCGTTCAATCGACGGACGCCGCTGCCTGACGCGCAGCCAATGCACGCGATGCGCACCCGGCCCGATCAGCGTCGCGAGCAACCCCGCTGCGACGAGTAACGCCGACCGACGCGAGCAGCAGCCGCAGCGGCCTCAATGCATCGATGAAATGCAGCGATCCGCAGCCGAACGCGGCGGCAGTTCGTGCGGCCGCGGCCATCGGCATCGTCGGCGGGCCGCGCACAGCGCGGGAACGCTTCGCGCTCGAATACCGCGTGATAGTCGGCCCAGCGCGCGATCCCGGAGAAGTACGCGTCGTGCGGCCGAGGTTTCAGGAAGGCATGATGCGTCGATACGGTCGCCGGCTGCGATCCAATGCGATCGATTTACGCGTGAAAAATGGCGGCTTGCCGCACCAGGCGACCGCGTTACGGCAGGCACGGATCGTCCGGCGAAATCGCTCAGTGACGTTCGCCGCGCCAGCGCCCCGGCGCGACGCCGAAGCGCTTCGTGAACGCGTGCGTGAAGGTGCTCTGGTCGGCGAAGCCGACCATGCCGGCGATGTCGACGAGCGGATGGCGGCCGTCGGCGAGCAGCACGACGGCGGCGTCGAGCCGCAGCCGCTGCAGGTAACGATGCGGGGTTTCGCCGAACGCGTCGACGAACAATTGATGAAACCGGCGCATGCCGTAGCCGCAGTGCGCGGCGAGATCGGCGATGCGCAGCGGCTCCGCGAGCCGGGCGCGCAGCCAGCGGTCGATGCGCGCGAAATCGAGGCCTGCCGCGGGCGCGGCGAGGCCGGTGTCGCCAAGGAGCGCGTCGCACAGACGCGCGGCGGCCTGCCACTGGAAGCGATGCGCGTGCCGCGCGTTGCCGGCCGGCCCGTCGAGTTGCGCGGCGGCCGCCGCGACTTGCGCGACGAGCGACGTCAGCGCCGGGTCGATCGACACCGCACGCGCGCTGTCGAACAGCCGCTGCGGCACCGCGAGCGACGCGGCGGGCAGGTCGAGCACGAGCTGGCGATTGTCGCCGAGGCCCGCGTACTCATGGCGCGCGCCGGCCGGAATCAGCCAGGCCGCGTGCCGGTCGATGCGCTGGCCGACGCCGTCCACCGCCATGACCATCTCGCCGTCGACGCCGAGCACGACCTGGTGAAAGTCGTGCACGTCGGACGCTTCGCACGTGTCGTAACGGCGCAGCGCGATGGCGGGTGACGGGATGCGTTCCATCGGAGGGAGTCGGCCGGCGTCTTCGTCAGACGTCGAGCAGCTCGACTTCGAACACGAGCGTCGCGTTCGGCGGGATCACGCCGCCTGCGCCGCGCGGGCCGTACGCGAGTTGCGGCGGGATCGTCAGGCGACGCACGCCGCCGACCTTCATGCCCTGCACGCCTTCGTCCCAGCCCTTGATGACCATGCCGCCGCCGAGCACGAACGCGAACGGGTCGTTGCGGTCCTTGCTCGAGTCGAATTTCTGACCGTCGGTCAGCCAGCCCGTGTAGTGGACGCTGACGGTCTGGCCGGCTTGCGCTTCCGCGCCCGTGCCTTCGGTCAACTCTTCGATTTTGAGGCCCGATGCGGTCGTGGTGACAGACATGACTTCTCCTGAAAGGGGTTGGGTAAAACCGCTATTGTAGGCGAGCGCGCAGCGGGCCGCCCCTGCGTGGCGAAGGCCAATCCGCGTGTCGATCGCGGGTCGCTGGCGAGGCGGCCACGCATCTGGCGGGAAACGCGAATGGAACGCGCGTTTGAATTTTTCGCGAACCGGATCGACGCGGTCGTACCGCGCGAACGGCGCGCGCGTATGAATCGTTGCGACGCGGCAAGCCGGCGTCGCGTTGAACACCACCGACCCTTCGCGCGAGACGCCCGTCGCACGGCGCTTTCAAGGCGATTACGGTTCGCGCGTCGAGCGCCCGCCTGTCGGTCCCCACGCCGCCGTGCGCGTTCGAATCGCGGCCCGCGCGACCACCGTTCGAGCGTCGTTTTTCCCGCGCCGCCGAGCGCGCCCTGTTTGGAAGCACGCGTCTATCGCGCGGCTTGCGCGCGCCGCCGCCCCGGGCCTATCTTTACAGTTGTCGATGTCAAGATTTCGGCGTTGCGCGATGCGCCGCCCGGGCCCGCGCCGGCAAGGCCGCAGCGGCTGCCGGGCCGCCCGAAAACCAGGAGAACCACGAACATGAAGTCAGCCGCTTCCGCCACCGCAGCCGAGGTGATGCCGGTGCGCCGCGACCTGCGCTTCGACCTGCCGGTCGAACGCGCGAAGGACTGGCACGGGCTCGGCCCGCACGTGACGCACTTCTTCAATGCGCTGTCGCTGCTGTTTCCGGCCGGCGAACGTTTTTTCATGGATTCGGTGCGCAACTATCGCGACCGGATCGACGATCCCGTGCTGAAGCGCCAGGTGCTCGGTTTCATTGGCCAGGAGGCGATGCATACGCGCGAGCACGTCGAATACAACGAGCTGATGCAGGCGAACCGGCTGCCCGCGCGCAAGCTCGACAAGCGCGTGTGGACGGTGCTCGGCTTCGCGAAGCGCGTGCTGCCGCATTCGGTTCAGCTCGCGCATACGGTCGCGGCGGAGCACTACACGGCGATGCTCGCGGACTGGATCCTGCGCGACCCGACGCGTCTCGCCGGCTCGGCCGAAGGCTACCGGCAGATGTGGGTATGGCATGCGCTGGAGGAAACCGAGCACAAGGCGGTGTCCTACGACGTGTGGAACGCCGTGATGAAGCCGGGCCTGCGCCGCTACCTGATCCGCGTCGGCGTGTACCTGCTGACGACGCTGACGTTCTGGCCGACCGTGTTTCTGATCCACGTGACGCTGTTGTCGCGCGATCGCGATATCAGGCATCGCGTGCGCGGCATGCTGCGGATGATCGCGTTCCTGTACGGGCCGCGCCGCGGGCTGTTTCCTCGCATCGCGGGGGAGTGGCTGAGCTTTTTGCGGCCCGGCTTCCATCCGTGGGATCACGACAACCGCCATCACCTCTCCCGCGTCGACGGCCTCGTTGCCGCGTACGGCGAACACGATGACGCGGCGGCCGGCCGCGGTCGCTCCCACGCCCACGCGCCCGCACCGGTCGCATCGGGACGCTGACGCGGCCGCCGCGCGATGCGGCGCGTGTTGCGTGCGTGCATCAACCCCGTTTAATTGACGATTGACCGGCATCAAGCGGAAACGATTGCGCACGCGGTTGCCGGGACGGCCGACCAGCCACGCCGGCGCATGCGGCCGATTCGCTTCCGCCTGCCCGGCATCGCATGCCGACCCGGTGCGCCAGCACCGGCGCGGTTCCCCGCGTTCGTGATCTCTGCGGCTTTCTTCCGGGTTCACCCCGCCACCGGGAAAACACCCATCTAGCCGCGCGTCCGCGGCATCGATATACCGTTCATGAAAGGATTCGTTCGGCGCACGATTATCGCCCGGGGGGATTTTATTCGTACGGAAATACGGCCAATATGTCGGTTCGATCGAGGTCCTTCGTACGCGCGGCGAGCCGGCGCACGATACCAACGCCAAGCGGGGAATAACGATGGTTGCAAGGTCACCCGACGCAAACGTGACGGCGGCGCCCGAGATGCCGCTCGTATCCGTTACCGCCCCCGAGGCCGGACGCAAGCTGTTCGTGATCATGCGTTCGCCGGACGAGCCGTTGCTGGCGCAACTGCGCGGGCTCGGCTGGGATATCTCGATCGCCAAGACAGCCGGCGCCGCGCAGAACATGACGTCCGGCGTAAACGTCGCCGCCGGGCTCATCGATTTCTCCGGATTCACGTCGCGCGACTATCCCGCGCTGAAGGCGTGCCTGAGCCAGGCGGCGATCGGCTGGATTTCCGTCGCGCAGGCCGGTGTCACGATCAGCCCCGCCGTGCGCGAAATGATCCGCAGCTACTGTTTCGATTACGTGACGCTGCCGTTGCCGCACGAATGGATTTCGCACGTGCTCGGCCATGCACGCGGGATGGCCGCGCTCGATCGCGTCGACGGCGCGGCCTACGCGGCGTCGATCGGCGAGCACGGGATGATCGGCAACTGCGAAGCGATGCAACAGTTGTTCAGCACGATTCGCAAGGTCGCGAAAACCGACGCGAGCGTGTTCATCTCCGGCGAGTCGGGCACCGGCAAGGAGCTGACGGCGCTCGCGATCCACGAGCGCTCGGGGCGCGGCAAGGGCCCGTTCGTCGCGATCAACTGCGGCGCGATTCCGCATCACCTGCTGCAGTCGGAACTGTTCGGCTACGAGCGCGGCGCATTCACCGGGGCCAACCAGCGGCGCGCGGGCCGGATCGAATCCGCGAACGGGGGCACGCTGTTTCTCGACGAAATCGGCGACATGCCGGTCGAAAGCCAGGCGAGCCTGCTGCGCTTCCTGCAGGAAGGGAAGATCGAGCGGCTCGGCGGGCAGGAATCGATTTCGGTCGATGTGCGGATCATCTCGGCGACGCACGTGGATCTCGACGGTGCGGTCGAAGCCGCACGCTTTCGCGCGGACCTCTATCACCGGCTCTGCGTGCTGCGCATTCACGAGCCGCCGCTGCGCGCGCGCGGCAAGGACATCGACATCCTCGCGCATTACGTGCTGCAGAAATACAAGGCCGACAGCGGCCGCAAGATCAGCGGCTTCACGTCGGCCGCGCTCGACGCGATGCGCCGCTACGAGTGGCCCGGCAACGTGCGCGAGCTGATCAACCGGGTGCGCCGCGCGATCGTGATGGCGGAGAGCCGGCTGCTGACGCCGAACGATCTCGGGCTCGAGACGCCGGGCGAAACGGAGCCGGTCACGCTCGAACAGGCGCGTTCGCTCGCCGAGCGCACCGCGATCGAGAACGCGCTGCTGCGCAACGATCACCGGATCAACAAGGCCGCCGCCGAACTCGGCATCTCGCGCGTCACGCTGTACCGGATGATGATCGAGCACGGGCTCAACGACCACGACAACAACGGCGACAACGGCGGGAAGGACGGTTCACCGCCCGGCGACGCCGATCATCAGCGCGTCGGCTGAACGGCGGCAGGGCAGCGTTCGCGGCTGTCCCGTGTGCACGGCCGGCGGCATGTAAAGGGCGTGAAACGTTTCCTGTCGGCAGCCGCGCGAATAACCCGGCAAACGCGGCCGGCGGCGTGCCGCCCGCGCCGGCAAAACTTTCCGGATCGTCCGCGCGCCTTGTCCGGCAAGGCATTGCCGCAGCGCACCCGCGGCCGCTCGCGCGCGGCATGTTTCAGTTTCGTAACTTCCCGCGTGTCCCGCCCGGTCCGGCCGCGAGCTTGTCCGACGAAAGCCTTGTGCGGCCGGCTTCATCCGAAGCTGGCCCGCTCCTTGCGCTGATCGAGGTGCGAGAGTCGACGACGTGGCGTCCGGCCGGTTCGGCAGCGAATTCAGGAGCCGACAAGGACGCAGCCCACGGGGATGACCGGCGGGACGGGCAGCAAGCACTGCCCGGGTCCGACCGGCAGGGCCGTCGTCGTCGGATCGTCGGGGCACCGGCGAAGTCCGGTTGCCGGCACAAGCAACGGCACGAATACGGGGTAGAAAAATGATGAACGATCGCCAAACGACGCGGCCGGCCAGCCGCGAACGCAATGATTCGACCCATCGCCGGGCGTCCGCGCATCTTGCCGCCGGCCGGCATGCGTCGACAGGCCATCTCTGCGCGCCCGGTGCGAGGCGGATCCGGCTGATACCCGGTCATCCGCGCCGGGCCGGTACTTTTTCGCTGGCCAACCGGATCCGCCAGGGTATGTGCACCCGCGCGCCGGTTCGGCTGCGCCCGCTCTTTGCGTATTGACTTGACGTCGCACGCGGGCCATCGCCCGCGGAAGTCAGCGGTTTGCAATCCGGATGAAACGCGGGATCAGGCGGTGCGGTATCAGGCGGTACGACACGGTCGATGAAACCGGCGCGACGGCAAACGTCAGGGAGGCGTTGCCGTCCGGCGCTTGGGGGAGGGGCGGTCCGGCCGCGCGCGGCGGGCATCACACCCGTCGCGCGCGACGCCGCTTCAGCCGCCGTAGATATCGAAGTCGAAGTACTTCGACGCGAGCCGCTTGTAGGTGCCGTCCTTGACCATGTCGAGGATCGCGCGGTCGATCTTCGCCTTCAGGTCGGTGTCTTCCTTGCGCAGCCCGATGCCGGCGCCGATGCCGAGCACCTTCTCGTCGATGAGTTCGGGCCCGACGAACTGGTAGCCCGCGCCGCGCGGCGACTTCAGGAACCCGATCGCGGCCTGCACCTCGTCCTGCAGCGCGGCGTCGAGGCGGCCCGACGTGAGGTCGGCATACACGCCGTCCTGGTTCTGGTACGACACGACGTTCGCGCCTTGCTTCGCCCAGTACGCCTTCGCATACGCTTCCTGCGTCGTGCCCTGCTCGACGCCGATCGACTTGCCCTTCAGCGATTCGGCCGTCGGCAGCAGCGATGAACCCTTCTTCACGACGAGCCGCGTCGGCTGGTTGTAGATCTTCGTCGTGAAGCCGATCTGCTCCGCGCGCTGCGGCGTGATCGACATCGACGACAGTACCGCGTCGAACTTCTTCGCCTTCAGCGCCGGGATCATGCCGTCGAAATCGTTCTCGAGCCACACGCACTTCGCCTTCAGCCGCGCGCAGATTTCGTTGCCGAGATCGATGTCGAAGCCGACGAGCTTGCCGTCGGGCGCCTTCGATTCGAACGGCGCGTAGCTGGCGTCGGTGCCGAAGCGCAGCGTGGTCCAGTCCTTCGCGACGGCGGGGCCCGCCGATACCGCGAGCAGGGCGATCGAAACGGCGGCAATCAGTCTCTTCATGATGGTTCCTTGGCGTGGTCTATCCGGTTCTCGGCGACTCGGTTGCTGTAGATACGCACCGCGTGGCGATGCGCAGTCCGCACGGCCATTAACGCAGAAAATAAAATATTCGTCCAGAATGGACAAAAAATATCTCTTGTCGAAGGAAATGCCGATGTCGGGGGACGACCCTTGCAAAAATACCGAAATGGACTAATCTTGTTAGTGAATTCATTTCGAGACTAACGCTCATGACACAGCCCGCCTTCGATCCGTATTCCGCCCCGCGGCAGGCTTCGGTCGCGCAGATGTCGGCGGCCGGCCTGCGTGCGTTCTTCAACATCGCGCGCGACTGGGAGCTGACGATCGACGAACAGATCGTGCTGCTCGGGTCGCCCGGCCGTTCGACGTTCTTCAAGTGGAAGGCAGCGCCGGAATCGGCGCGCCTGCCGCGCGATACGCTCGAGCGGCTATCGTTGCTGCTCGGCATCTACAAGGCGCTGCAGATCCTGCTGCCGCAGCCGGCTGCCGCCGATACCTGGGTCAAGCGGCCCAACGACGCAGCGCCGTTCGGCGGCAAGCGCGCGCTCGACCGGATGCTCGCCGGCAACGTCGGCGATCTGGTCGCCGTCCGGCAATATCTCGACGCGATGCGAGGTGGCTGGGCGTGACGATGCCGATCGAAGCGCAACCCTGGCCCACGACCGTCGTCGACTGGGCGCCTGCCTATCGCGTGATTCCCACCCGTTTCCCCGCCATCAACCTGTTCGATCGCGTCGCGTCCGCGGAGGATTTCGATGCGCTCTATGCGCTCGAATCGCTGACCAACGACCGCATCCGCAACGAAGTCGGCACGCTCGAGCTCGTGCCGCCGGCCGAGCGTCGCTACGGCCAGGGCTGGGGGCCGATCATGGCCGCGTTCACGCACCTGAATCCGCAGGGCAGCCGCTTCTCCGACGGCAGCTACGGCGTGTTCTACTGCGGGCGGTCGCGCGATACGGCGATCGCCGAAACGCGCTATCACAGCGGGCTGTTCATGTCCGCGACGAAGGAGCCGCCGATGCGCCAGCAGATGCGGCTCTACACGGTGTACGCGCACGGCGAGGTCGCCGACGTGCGCACGTGGCTGCAGCGCAGCCCGGCGCTGCTCGATCCGCTCGACTACGGCGCGGGGCAGGCACTCGGCCGCGCGGTGCGCCATGCGGGTGGCGCGGGAATCGTCTATCCGTCGGTGCGCGACGCAGGCGGCGAATGTCTCGCGGCGTTTCGCACGACGCTGCTGCGCGACTGTCATCACGCGGCGTATCTCGAATACAACTGGAACGGTTCCGCGATCGATGCGGTGTTCGAGTTGAATCAGGTGGGCTAGCGGGGGAAGCTCCCGCGGGCAAACGCGTGCGCGTGGGCCCGCCAAGCCGTTGCCGGCCTACGGCAGCGGCAGCTCGCCCGCGTGACGGGCGCGCGCGTCGGCCTGGGTGAGCGACCACATGTCACCCGTGCGCGGTTCGACGATCGTCAGGCGTCCGGACGGCGCGAAAGCGCCGGTATCGATGAACCATTGCGCGCCGATGCGCTGCGGCGCGCGCACGGGCGTATGACCGGTGCAGGTCAGCGACAGGCCGGCCTGCAGGGCCGGGTCGGCGAGCCCCTGGACCAGGTCGCGCCCCCACATCAGCCGCTCGCGCACGTCGTGCGAATAGCTGCCGGTGTCGAGTTCCGCGTCCGGACCGAAGAATTCCGCATGCAGCACGTTGAAGCGCGCGGCGCCGTCGCCGACCACGCGCACGAGCGGCAGCGCGTCGACGCGCGCCGCATGCGCATGCAGTCGCTCCGGCGGGAGATCGGCGCCCCAGTCGCCGCCGATCCCGCGCCATGCATCGGGCGGCAGCTTGCCGCGCGACACGAGGCTCAGCACTTCTTCGTGATTGCCGCGCACCACATGGCACCACGGGCGGTCGAGCAGCGTGAGCGTGGTTTCGGACGCGGGGCCGCGATCGACGAGATCGCCGACCGAGAACAGCCGGTCGCAAGCCGGATCGAAGCCGATGTCGTGAAGCAGCGCGCGCAGCACATCCACGCAGCCATGCAGATCGCCGACGACGAAGTCGCGGCCGGCCGCGTTCGCGGGATGGTGGCAGAGGGCGGGTGTCATCCCGATATCTTAGGCGCTCGCGGCCATCGCAACGACATGCTGGAATGGCGATAATCGGGGCGCTACCCGCCGGCGACGCGCAGCGGCCGTTCGCGCGCCGGTGGGACCTTTCCATCCGCTTTCGGAATCACACGATGACGCTTTATCCGCAGGTATTACGCAACCGGCCGCGCATGGTCGCCGCCTTCGTCGCGGGCGTGGCGTGCGCGGTGCTGCTGCCGCTCCAGTTGCGGCCGACCGCGCGTGCGCTGATTGGCTGGGACTGCACGGTCTGGCTGTATCTCGTGCTGATGTGGGTGCGCATGGTCACCGCGCATCATCACAAGGTGCGCGAAGTCGCGATCCGCGAGGACGAGAACGCGACGACCGTGCTGACCGTCATCTGCCTCGCGACGGTCGCGAGCGTCGCCGCGATCGCGATCGAGCTCGCGACCGCAAAGAGCGTCGGCTTTCGCGCGGGGCTCGGTCATTACGCGATCACGGCCGCGACGCTGTTCGGCGCGTGGTTCCTGATCCCGACGATCTTCACGCTGCACTACGCGCGGCTCTACTACGGCTCGCCAACCGGCGATCGCTCGCTGCGCTTTCCCGACCGCAATCCCGAGCCCGACTACTGGGATTTCCTGTATTTCTCGTTCACGATCGCGGTCGCGTCGCAGACGGCCGACGTGTCGCTCGCGAACCGCTCCGCGCGCCGCGCGGTGCTCGCGCAGTCGATCCTGTCGTTCTACTTCAACATGGCTGTGCTCGGGCTGTCGATCAACGTCGCGGCGGGGTTGCTGAGCTGACGCGGGTTATCGCGGGTTATTTGAGGAGTTCGTACGGACCGCCGCGCTCGAGCGCGCGGCGGTATGCAGGCCGCGCGTGGATCGTGTCGAGAAAGCGTGCGATCGCCGGATATCTGCCGCCGTCGCCGCGCGCCATCGCAGCCTCGAGCGGGAAGCTCATCTGGATGTCGGCCGCGCTGAAGCTGTCGCCGACGAACCAGCCGGTGCGCTTCAGCGCGCCGTCGATATGATCGAGATGCAGCGCGATCTGCGGATCGACGAAGCCCGCTTGCAGCGTCGCGGCGATCTTGCGCGCGATCGGCCGCGCGAAGAACGGCATCGGCGCATGCGCGATCCGCAACGCGACGAGCTTCAGCAGCAGCGGCGGCATCGCCGACCCTTCCGCGTAGTGCAGCCAGTACGTGTAGTCGTGCCGCTCGGGCGTGCCGCCGGGCGGCGCGAGGCGGCCGTTGCCGTGGCGTTCGACCAGGTACTCGATGATCGCGCCCGATTCGGCGATCGTGCGGCCGTCGTCGGTGACGACGGGCGACTTGCCGAGCGGATGGATCGCGCGCAGCGCGGGCGGCGCGAGCATCGTCTTCGGATCCCGCGCGTAGCGCACGATCTCGTACGGCACATCCAGTTCTTCGAGCAGCCAGAGCACGCGCTGCGAACGCGAGTTGTTCAGGTGATGGACGGTCAGCATGTCGAGGCCGGAAGGGGGGCGGGAACGACATCATACCGAGCGCGGGTGGCGCCCGGCACGCCGGGCTGCCGCGCGACGGTCCAGTGCGTTGAGCGGCGCTCGTCACCCGTCGTTGCGTCTCGTCACGCGGCGCGCCGCAGCGCGATCCACGCGCCCCAGAACAGGCTCGCGAAAAAGCGCAGCGGCGCATCGAAACCCGCATCGTCCAGCAGTTCGAACACGGCCTCCTCGGAAGCCGGCGGATCGGCGCCCTGCAGGATTTTCGCCAGCTGCGCACGCACCGCGTCGGGCGTCGCGCCCTTCATGCGCCAGCGCTGCTGCCACGCATCGAGCAGCCGAGGGTGGTCCGCGTAGCGGCGATGGTTGCCCGCGATCACGAGCGGCGCGCCGGGCTTCAGGCGATGCGCGATCGCGTCCAGCAGCGCGGCTTTCGCCGTGTCGCCGGGCACGTGATGCAGCACGCCGATCAGCGTCGCGCCGTCGAACGCCGGCGTGTCGGGCAGCGCATCGATGCCGGCCTCGATGAAGTGCGTGCGGGCGGCGAAACCCGCTGCTTCGACGTTGGCGCGCGCGAGCGCGAGCATCGGCGCGGACGGATCGACGGCCGTGAACCGCCAGCCCGGTTCGAGCGCGGCGGGCACGCAGATTTCCTGCCCGGTGCCGCCTGCACCCACGACGAGTATCCGCGCATCGGCCGCGCCGATCGACGACGCAAGCATGCACGCGGCGAGTTCGTGGCATGCGTCGTAGCCGGCGAGTGCGATGCGGGACTGTTCGGCGTATTCGTGCGCGCGTGCCGGATCGAACTTCGCGGCGCTGGCGGGGAGTGACATGGTGGATGCCTCGGGTTCGGGCGCGGACGGGGTGTCCACGCGCATTGCACCGAGCGTAAGCGGCGGTCGGCGGCGCAACAAGGCGAGCGGCCATTCCGGTATGCGGACTACCCGACTCGGCGCGCGTCGCGCGCAAACGTTGTCGGGGTCGATTCGCATTTAAAAATGTGAGGAATCGATACGTTTCAGAACTGAAACGGGCGCATACTTTTCTTCCCCCCTGCCTGGCCGTCGCATGCCGGGCCCGCTGCGCCGCGCCGTTCGCGCGGCCATGCTGCTCGGCACGCATGAGGAGCGCATGATGTCAGATTGTTTGCACGATCCGTATGCGCAGCACTACATTCACTGCCTGCCGTTCGGCGCGCAGCCCTGCGGCGCGCTCGGCAAGTCGCCGCGCACGCATTTCCGCGTGTGGGCGCCGGCCAGCATGCACGTTCAGCTCGAACTCGATAGCGGTAATGGCACGACGCTCGTTCCGATGACGGCCGCCGGTCGGAACTGGTTCGAAGCGTTCGTCGAATGCGGTGCGGGCGCGCGTTACCGTTATCGGCTCGACGATGTCGTGTCGATTCCCGATCCCGCGTCGCGTTCGCAGCCCGACGGGCTCAACGGCCCGAGCGAGGTCATCGATCCGCGCGCGTTCACGTGGCGCAACACGTTCTGGCGCGGACGTCCGTGGGAAGACATCGCGCTGTATGCGATTCGTCCGCACGCGGTGGGCGGCTTCGACGGCGTGCGCCGCCGGCTGCCGCAGCTCGCGCGTCTCGGCGTGACCGCGCTGGAGTTGCTCGCGTCGCCGCACGACAGCCTGCCGTTCGCGCCGCTCGCGGCCGAGGGCGGCCCCGATGCACTGAAGGCGCTGATCGACGACGCGCACGGCTACGGTCTCGCGGTGCTGCTGGAGCTCGATTACGCGCGCTTCGGCAGCGGCACCGACGCGCTGCGCCACTACGCGGTGCCGTTCTTCCATACGCGCGACGATCCGCTGCAGGCGCCGCCGCTCGCGCTCGATCATCCGGAAGTCTGCGACTTCTTCTGCGACAACGCGATGTACTGGATCGACGAATACCGTTGCGACGGGCTGCGGCTGCGCGAGGCCGACCGGATCGGCACGTCGTGGCTGCGCGAGATCGCCGACCGCGTGCGCGCGGCCGTGCCGGCCGACCGGCTGATCCACCTCGTGCTCGGCAGCGAGCGTCATCCGGTGCATCTGGCCGATACCCATTTCGATGCCCAGTGGAACGGTTGCGGCGAACGCGCGCTGCATCGGTTGACGGACCGCGGCACGACCGCTCACGAAGGGATTTCGGCACACCAGTCGATTCATACGCTGGCCCGTGCATTGACCGCGGCCGGCGCGGCGTTCCAGCCGGCCGCCTCCGGCGACGGCCCCTGCGCCGAAGGGCTGGCGTTGACCTCGCTGGTGCTGTCCGACGGCGTATGGCGCGAGAGCGAGCATGGCGAGCTCGAGACGCCGGGGCTCGCCGCGCTCGCGCTGTCGCTGCTGACGCCGCAGATCCCGCTGATCTTCGACGAAACCGCGCGCGATGCCGATCGAGCGCATTTCGTGCAGTCGGCGCTCGCCGTGCGCGCGAAGCTGATCGCGCCGCGGCTGGCCGATTGCCGGCCGCGGGACGCGCACACGTTGAAGGCGGGTGGTGATGGCGATGCCGATGCGCTGGTGGCGTCGTGGCAGCTCGCCGACGACGAGACGCTGACCATCGCACTGAACCTGTCGCCCGACGCGCTGCCGTTCGATGCGCCGAGAGGGCAGATCGTGTTCGAGACGCCGGCGCGTGCCCGCGACCGGATCGACGAGGGCGATTTGCCGCCGTATTCGCTCGTCGCGTGGCTGACGGGGGACGTCAACCACTACGCGCTCACGCACGACGTGCGCCGGCTCGACGACAGCACATGGCGCGGCATGCGCGCCGATCTGAACTGAACGCTTAAGCCGCGTAACGCGCGGAAGGCCGGGCGCTGGCGCGCCCGGCCGCACTCCACTCACCAGAAGCTTCGAATGCCCGCGACGCCATACGCGCCGTGGCGGCGCGCGTCGTCGAGATGCGCGCGCGTCATGCCGCCGAGCGCGTAGACCGGCATCACGGCCTGCTCGGCCAATGCCGCGAAGCGCGTCCAGCCGAGCGTCGGCGCGCCGGGATGGCTGAGCGTCGGCAACACGGGCGACAGCGTGACGAAATCCACGCCTGCGCGCGCGGCCAGCACGAGATCGTCGGTCGCATGGCAGGCGGCCGACACGCGACGCGCGGCCGGCAACGGCCGCTGCGCGACGGCGCGCAGCGCGGCGCTGTCGAGGTGCCAGCCCGCGCCGTCGAGCTGCATCACGCCGGCCGCGTCGATCGGCCCGTTGAGCATCAGTTGCGCGCCGGCCGCGGTGCAACGCGCGAGCGCATCGGCGGCCAGCCGCGCGAACGCGGCCGCGTCGAACGACTTCACGCGCAACTGCACGAGCGTCTCGCCGCGCGCGAGCACGGCCGACAGTCGCTCGAGGAACGCCTGGCAATCGGCGGCCGACGCGGACGCCGGCTCCGGCGTGATCACGCAGCAGCGCGGCAGCGTCGCACTCATCGCATGCGGCGAGGGCGGGAAGGGCGAGCGGCGGCCGTCATTCGTCGGCCTCCTTCGCGGTCTTCGGATAGACGCGCACCAGCACGATGCGCGGCCCGTTCATCTTCTTCACGACGACGTCGAAGCGATCGAACGACACGCGCTGCCCTTCGGTCGGCAAATCGCTCAATGCCTGGATCACGAGGCCGCCGACCGATTCCGCGCGGCCTTCGTCGATGTCGATGCCGAGCGCCTGCTCGAGCGACACGACGGGCAGGCTGCCCTTGCCCATCAGCGTGCCGTCGTCGAGGCGCGTCCAGTCCGAGTCGCCCTGGCGGAACTCGTCGTGGATCTGGCCGACCAGCGCGCCGAGCAGGTTGTCGAGCGTCAGGAAACCGATCGGCTTCTCACCCTTGTTGCCGACCAGCGCGAAGTGCGGCGCGCCCTTGCGGAAGCGGCGGAACAGCTCCAGCGCGGGCGTGTCGGGTTTCACGTACTGCACCGGGCGCACGTAGTCGGACAGGTCCTCCAGCGCCGCGCCCGCATGACGCGCGAGCAGCAGGTCCTTCAGGTGGATCAGCCCGCTCACCTGTTCGCGCGACGCATTCTCGAACAGCGGATAGCGGCTGAAGCGGTGCCGCGCGACGATTTCCATGTTGTCGGGCAGCGGCAGGTCGCGGCGCAGGCCGATCATTTCGTGCGCCGGCCGCATCAGGTCCGACACCGTCATCGACGAGAAATCGAGCGAATGCGCGAGCGTGTTCCACTCGTCGTTGGTGTACGTGCCGCGCGCGGGCTGCGCCGTGTTGCCCGCGGCGCTGCGGCGGCCGCGCAGGATCAGCTTCAGTTCGTCGGTCGAGTAGTGCGCATCGCCGCCGTGGTCGGCCGACAGCCCCGCGAGCCTCAGCACCGCGTTCGCGCTGCTGTTGAGCACCCAGATCGCCGGATACATCGCCCAGTAGAACGCATAGAGCGGCAGCGCGACCCACAGGCCGACCTTCTCCGACTGGCGGATCGCCATCGATTTCGGCGCGAGCTCGCCGACCACGATGTGCAGGAACGAGATCAGCGAGAACGCGAACACGAGCGAGATCAGGTGCACGATGCGTTCGGACTCCACGCCGATCAGGTCGAGCAGCGGGCCGATCAGTTCCGCGAATGCCGGCTCGCCGACCCAGCCGAGGCCAAGCGACGCGAGCGTGATGCCGAGCTGGCACGCGGACAGATACGCGTCGAGTCGACCGTGCACGACGGCGAGGATGCGCCCGCGCAGGCCGTGCTTGCGGGCAAGCGTCTTGACGCGCGTCGCGCGCAGTTTGACGAGGCCGAATTCGGCTGCGACGAAAAACCCGTTCAGGGCCACCAGGAACAACGCGCCGATGAGCGCGAAGATCTGTAACAAAGAATCGCTCCAGTCATGACAGGCCCAACAGTATAGGGCCGGAAAGGAAGATGTAATGTGTCGGGCGGCCGAATGGCTTAGCCCGCCGCCTTGCAGGGAACCGCGAGTGACAGCGTGACGACGGCGCCGTCGGCGAACGCGGCGTGCGTGAAGGTGCCGCCGTGCGCGAGCGCGACACGCTGGCACAGCGCGAGCACCCACGCGACGCGCTTCGCGTCGCGCGAGCGCAGCATCTCGCGACGTGCGAACGCGTCGAACGCGTGCGGCAGCGCCGGATCGGCGAGCGCGGCGGCGCTCACGCCGCAGGTGACATGCGCGACGCACTGCGCGCCGTCGCGCGTGCATGCGAACGTTACGCGATTGCCGGCGGCACTGGCTTCGACGGCCGTCGTCAGCATCGTCCAGAGCGCCTGCGCGACGCGTTCGCGATCGGCGCTCAGTGACGGCTCGCCGTCGGGCAGCGTCGCATCGATGCTCACCTGCCGCGCGTCGGCGAGCGCGAAGCGCACCAGCGCGAGCGTGTCGTCGAGCAGCGGGCGCAGCGCGAACGGCTGCGCGGTAATCGCGAGGGTGCGCGTTTCCGCGCGCGGCGCGTCGAGCACGTCGTCGATCAGCGCAACCTGCTGATCGATCCCGGTGCGGATGCCCGCGAGCGCGCGCTGCAGGCTCGGGTCGGCGCTCGCGAGCTGGCGCTCGAGCACATATGCCCAGCTGTGCATTGCGTTCAGCGGGCTGCGCAGGTCGTGCGACGCGGTGGAAAGCGCCTGGTCGCGCAGGAACAGCGCGGCCTCGGCGGCATAGTGCGCTGCGCGTTCGCGCAGCAGGTCGGCGGCAGGGTCGACGGGAATGGACGTCACGGAGCTGGTTTGTTGGATGCGGTTGTGATGAAAAACACGCGAATCGTCATTATAGGGATTGCGCGTGTCATGCCGGCAGCGCGTCCTCGTCCTTTTTCCGGGCGTCGCCGTTCGGCAGCAACTGGCACGCGAGCAGGCCGGCCAGCATCAGCGCGCAGCCGACCAGCGCGCGCAGCGTCAGCGTCTCGCCGAGCGCGGCCCAGCCGGCGATCGCCGCGAACACGCCTTCCATGCTGAAGATCACGGCCGCGTGCGCGGGCGCCGCGTCGCGCTGCGCGACGACCTGCAGCGTATAGCCGACACCCACCGACAGCAGCCCGCCGTACAGCAGCGTCGGCAGCGCGCTGCGCAGCATCGCGACGCTGACCGGCTCGATCACGAGGCCGGCCGCGAGACACACCACGCCGCACGTGACGAACTGCAGGAAGGCGAGCACGAGCGGATCGTGCCGTTTCGCGAAATGGCCGACGGCCATCACGTGCGCGGCGATGATGACCGCGCCCGCGAGCTGGAACCAGTCGCCGTAGAGCACCGAGAAATGCTCGTCGATGCTGAGGAAATACAGGCCGATCGCCGCGAGCAGCGCGCCGAACCACGTGCCGGCGCCGATCCGGTGGCGGACGAACACGCCGATCAGCGGCACGATCACGACGTACAGCGAGCTGATGAAGCCCGCGTTGGCGATGCGCGTGTACTGCAGGCCGAACTGCTGCAGCGAGATCGATACGGCGAGCAGCGCGCCGAGCGCGAGCCCCGGCGCCAGCAGCGCCGGTTCGCGGCGGATCGCCGCCAGCTGCGTGCGCGACGCCGTGTTGAACGTCAGCAGCGGGATCAGCACCAGAGCGCCGAGCAGGAAGCGCAGCCCCGTGAACAGGAACGGCCCGATCACGTCGAGGCTCAGCCGTTGCGCGACGAACGCCGAGCCCCAGATCGCGGCGGCGCCGAGCATCAGCAGGTTGGCGCGGAGGTGCTTGCGGGCTTCGGGCTTCATCGAATTCGTCAGAGGATTGCGGGCGGCGAAGCGCGTAGTTTACGCCGAGATTGCAAGACTGTCGGCAAACCTCCGCAGAGCGGCGGCCGCGCGGGTGTCGCGCACGCGCGAATACAACACGACCTGCGAGTGCGGCAGCGGCGGCAAGCCGAACTTCGCGCCGACGTCGACCAGCGTGCGCGGCGCGACGCGCCGGGCCAGCGGGCAGACCGCGAGCCCGGCCGCGGCGGCGGCCGCGACCGCCGCGACGCCGCCGCCCGTGAAGCGCTCGCGCCACGGCCGCCCCGCGTGCTCCAGCGCGCGCAGCGCGGCGGCTCGCACGCCGCACGGCCCGGCAAGCACCGCGAGCGGCAGCGGTTCACCCGCGCGCGGCGCCCAGTCGGGCGCGGCAAGCCAGGCGAGCGGTTCGGTAAACAGCAGCGTGCCGTCGTCGCGCGGTGGGTCCTCGCCCGGTTCGTGCCGCACGATCGCCGCGTCGAGCCGGCGTTCGTCGTATTGCGCGAGCAGGTTCGACGACGTCCCCAGATGCATTTCCAGCGACAGCCCGGGATCTTGCCGGTGCAGGCTCGTCAGCACGGCCGGCAGGTCGGGCACCGCGACGTGTTCGCTGACGCCGAGCGACAGCCGGTGCACGCCGGCCGAAATCGCGCCGAGCGCGTGGTCGTGCGCGTCGAGCAGCGCTCGGGCGGCCGGCAGGAAGTTTTCGCCGTCCGCCGCCAGCTTGACGACGCGCGGCGTGCGCGCGAGCAGCGGCTTGCCGAGGTGCGCTTCGAGCCGCTTCAGCTTCAGGCTGACGGCCGACTGCGTGGTGCCGAGCGCGTCGGCGGCGCGCGTGAAGCTCGCGAGATCGGCGACCAGCACGAACGCGCGTACCGCATCGAGGTCGAGGACTTTCATTTCGAATGTAAATGGATGAAATATTGATCGATGACTGTTAATTATAGTTGTGCGCGCCTAACCTGACGTTGCGTTCCCGATTTTTCAACGTCACCGAAAGGAGCAGGACCATGCCATTCACCCGAATCGCAGTGCGCGAAGGCAAACCGGCCGCCTACCGCGCGGCGCTCGTCGACGGCGTGCATCGCGCGCTGATGCACACGTTCAACGTGCCCGAGGACGACATCTTCATGGTCGTGACCGAGCACTCGGCCGAGAACTTCGTGTTCGGCCGCCACTACTTCGACATCGAACGCAGCGACGATCTCGTGATGATCCAGATCACCGCGAACAACACGCGCACGCTCGAGCAGAAACGGGCGCTGTACCGGACCATCACCGAGAACCTCGCGCGACAGCCCGGCGTGCGGCAGCAGGACGTGTTCATCAGTCTCGTGGAAGTGCTGAAGGAGGACTGGTCGTTCGGCAACGGCATCGCGCAATACGCCGTTTGACGCGCGACAGGGCGGCAGGGCCGGATCGTCGCCCGCGCGTTTTCGCGCCGTGTACTATGGAAGCCGATTCACGGACGACGCCGGCACGCAGGATGAGCCGGCGCTTCTTCATGTGCGGGAGCCTCCATGTCGCGTGTGCTGGAAATCGTGTTGTGCCTGTCGTTGGATGCCTGGCAAGTCAAGTCGGGAAGCCGGGCACGTGGCGAGCCGCGCGATTTCGGCGCCGAACTCGTCCGTGCTTGGCGAATCTGTCCGCAGGTGCGGATGCGGCGCGGCCACGAGCGCGTGACGATCGAGCCGTGCCAGGTCGAGGAGGCCGAGCCGAGTCCCGGCGAGTGCTGGTGGACGTGGATCGAGTCGAACGCGCAGGGGCGGCGTGTCGTCGCATCCCGCACGAAGGCATTTGCGCCCGGCGTCATGGCGCGCGAGCGGTTCGATGCCGAGCATGCGGGCATTGCCGTGGCCACGCCGCCCTCAGCGCCGGCGCCGCGCGCCGATGCGGAATCGGCTCCGGTCACGGGCGCGGGCGCGGATACGACACCCGGCCCCGTTGACGAAGCGGCCGTCGCCGCGTCGTCCGGGCCGGCGCCGTTGCGGCTCGTCACCGAGCGGCGGCGCGGGCGATGGGCGGACGACAGCGGCGTGGTGGTCGAGATGACGCTCGACGACGTCACGCTGCACGGTGGCGCCGAGCTGCCGCGCCGCCAAGTCGAGCTGCGCCTTGCGGCGCCCGACTGGGAAACCGTCCCCGCCCGCACGGCCGCGCTGCGCGCGCTGTTTGCCGCCGCGCGCGAGCTCAGCGGCGCATGGCCCGCGTTCGTGCAGCTGACCAGCGTGATCGATCGCGCGTGCGCGGGCGAGCCGGGCGTCACCGGGCCGGTCAAGGCGAAAATCGTCGACCTGACCGGCATCCGCACGCAACGAACCGCGCTGTTCGCGCTGTCCGGCGACATCGCCGCGCAATGGCTCGGCAACGAGGGCGGCGTGCTCGATCGCGACGATCCCGAATTCGTGCATCAGATGCGCGTCGCGCTGCGCCGGCTGCGCACGCTGATGCGCTTCTTTCCGCGTTTCGCGGGCGATCAGTGGCAGGAAACCTTCGGTGTCGACCTGCGCTGGCTCGCGTCGCTCCTCGGCACGGTGCGCGACTGGGACGTGTTTTCGACCGAAAGCCTGCCCGCGCTGATCGCGGCCGATGGCGGCAGCGCCGACTGGAACGGCACACTCGACGCCGCGCGTGCGCAGGCGACGGCGGCGCGCACCGAACTGCGCCAGGCGCTGCATTCGGCACGCTATGCGCGGCTGACGCTCGGCTGGCTCGAATGGCTGAGCACGCTCGCGCTGCCGCCGGCCGCCGGCGACGAAGACGCGCCGTCGCTGCGGCGACACGCGACCAAGCGCGTGCGGCGGCTGTTCGGCCATCTGTATGCATCGCCGGCGCTCACGTCGCTCGATACGGCCGCGCGGCACCAGGTGCGGATCGACGCGAAGCGGCTGCGCTATGCGCTCGAATTCTTCGCGTCGCTTGCCTCGCGCCGCACGCGCAACGAAACGGTCAAGACGCTCGCGCGCGTGCAAAGCGTGCTCGGCGAAGCGAACGACACGATGGTCGCGCAGCATCATCTCGAGCAACTGGCGGCACCCGCGTATCAGCTCGGTTTCGTGCGCGGCTACGGTGCGGCGCTCGAGCAGCGCGCGGCGCGCGACGCCGAGGCGCTGCTTGCGAGCCTGCGCCCGCCGAGGCTCGACGGCAAGCCGCGTTGAGCGGCGCGCGCTCCCTATAATGGCCTCCCGTTTTCTGCAGACAGACCCATGAGCGACACGTCGCCTCCTTCCTCCTCCGCCGGACCGCTCGGACTGGGCGGCGAACTATGGCTGCGCGCCGGCCCGCAGACGCTCGGCGGCGCGACCCGCATCGCGCTGCTCGCGGCGATCGGCGACACCGGCTCGATCACGCGCGCGGCGAAGGCCGTCGGCCTCAGCTACAAGGCCGCGTGGGATGCGATCGATACGATGAACAACCTGGCCGGCGAGCCGCTCGTCACGCGTTCGACGGGCGGCAAGGGCGGCGGCGGCACGACGCTGACGCCGCGCGCGACCTCGCTGATCGCCGCGTTCCGCACGATCGAGCGCGAGCATCGCCGCTTCATCGACGCGGCGAGCGCGGCGGTGTCCGGCTTCGACGTCGACTGGGCACTGATCGGCCGGATCGGAATGAAGACGAGTGCGCGCAACCAGCTGTTCGGCAAGGTCGAGACGATCGTGCGCGGCACGGTGAACGACGAAGTGACGCTCGTGCTGCCCGGCGGGCAGGTGATCGTCGCGGTGCTCACGCACGAAAGCGCCGATGCGCTCGGCCTGGCGCCGGGCGCGGATGCGTGCGCGCTCGTGAAGGCGTCGTGGGTCGTGCTGGCGGTCGCCGATGAAGCCGAAGCCACATTGAAGGTGTCCGCGCGCAACCAGTTGCACGGGACGGTCGAAACCGTCGCGGCGGGCGCGGTTAACAGCGAGGTGACGCTGGCGCTCGACGGCGGCGGCACGCTGACGGCCGTCATCACGAACGACAGCGTCGGAGCGTTGCAACTCGACGTCGGCCGACGCGCGATCGCGCTGTTCAAGGCATCGAGCGTGATTCTCGCGGTGACGGGCTGATCGCGCGCGCCGTTTTCGCTTTCGACCACTGTGGGTGGACGACGCGAAACCGGCGCCGCCCGACGTGCACGACGCGCCGACCGGCTTCGATCCCGTCGCCACCTTGTTCCAGCTGATGCCGCCTGCGCGGCTTCTCTCAGGCTCCCGCGTGGCCGCCAGGGCCACGGCCGTCGTGCGCGCCGACGACGCGCGTCGGCCACTCGGCGTGCGGCGTTGCGGCCAGCACGCGCCCTTCGCTCAATTGCACGACCTGGTCGCCGAACGCGGCGACGTCGTCGGGATCGTGCGAGATGAGCACCATCGGGATATCGAGCCGCGCCTGCAGTTCGGCGAGCTCGTGGCGCATGCGCTGGCGCATCGCGCCGTCGATCGCAGCGAACGGCTCGTCGAGCAGCAGCACGTGCGGCTGTGCGACCAGCGCGCGGGCCAGCGCGACGCGCTGCTTCTGTCCGCCCGACAACTGCGACGGAAACTGGCCGGCGAGCGCATCGAGCTCGAACGCCTGCAGCCAGTACGCGACTTCGGGCGGCACCGTCTTCGCGCGCGGGTTGCGCAGGCCGGGCGTGAGCCCGAACGCGATGTTCTGGCGTACGTTCAGATGAGGGAACAGCGCATAGTCCTGGAACAGATACGCGACGCGGCGCGCGCGGGTCGGCACGTCGATGCCGCGCGCGGAATCGAACAGGGGTTCGCCGTTCAGCGTGATCGTGCCTTCGTCGGGCGACAGCAGGCCGGCGATCGCCTGCAGCGTCATGCTCTTGCCCGCGCCGGACGGCCCGAACAGCACGACGCGCTGCGTGGTTGCCGCGAACGACACGTCGAGCGTAAAGCGGCGCTCGGCGCTCGCGTAGGTCTTGCGGATGTCGACGACGACGCTCATGCGGGCCTCCGTCGTGCCGGGCCGCTCGCGCCGCCAACCACGCGTGCAACGGACACGCGTGTCGCCGCGACCGGGTCGGCACAGCGGTAAGGATGCGATCGGCGCGTCATGTCGGCTGGCTCCGCCCGGCGCGCGACGGCACGAGCCACCCGGTCGCGAGCAGCACGAGCACGCAGGTGATCGACGTCACCAGCACGAGGAAGTTGGCCGTGCTGTCGTCGCCGGCCTGCACCGCCGCATAGATCGCGACCGACAGCGTCTGCGTGCGGCCGGGCAGGTTGCCGGCGATCATCAGCGTCGCGCCGAATTCGCCGAGCGCGCGCGCGAATGCGAGCAGCGCGCCGGCCAGGATGCCGCGCGTGGCGAGCGGCAGCGTCACGCGGAAGAACACCGCGGCTTCACCGAGCCCGAGCGTGCGGGCCGCGCGTTCGAGGTGCGGATCGACGCTTTCGAACGCGGTGCGCGCCGATTTCAGGATCAGCGGAAACGCGACGACCATCGACGCGATCACCGCGCCCTGCCACGTGAAGACGAGTTCGATGCCGAGTTTGTCGAGCCACGCGCCGAACACGCCGCGCCGGCCGAGCAGCACGAGCAGGTAATAGCCGAGCACCGTCGGCGGCAGGACGAGCGGCAGCGTCAGCAGTGAATCGACCACGTCGCGCATCGGCGAGCGCCAGCGCGCGAGCACGAAGGCGGCGGCGACGCCGAGCACGACGTCGAGCGCGGTCGCCCAGCCGGCGACCTTCAGCGACAACAGCAGCGGTACCCACGCGTCCTGCATCATGCCGTGCTCACTTGCCCGCGGGCTTGAAGCCGAACGTCGACAGCACGGCCTGGCCCTGCGGCGACGCGACGAAGTCGATGAACGACTGTGCCTGCGCGGCATGGCGGCTGTCCTTGACTACCGCGATCGGATAGGTGATGGCCGTCTGCGTCGGCACGGTCAGGGCGATCTTCACGCGGCCCGGCATGATCGCCGCGTCGGTGCCGAACACGAAGCCCGCGTCGACTTCGCCGCGCGCGACGTAATCGAGGCTCTGGCGCACGTTCGCGGCCAGCACGCCCTTGGCGCTGACGGCGTCCCACACGCCTGCCGCGCGCAGCGCGCTTTCGGTATAGCGGCCGACCGGCACCGATGCCGGGTCGCCGTACGCGATACGCCTCACGCCGGGCACCGTCAGGTCGTTCAGCGACGTCGGCGCGGCCGCACGGCTCTCCGCCGGCACGATCAGCACGAGCGAATTCGCCGCGAAATCGCGGCGCGTGCCGGGCACGATGACCTTTTCGGTGACGGCGCGATCCATCGCCTTCTGGTCGGCCGACGCGAACACGTCCGCCGGCGCGCCCTTGGCGATCTGCTGCATCAGCACGTCCGACGCGCCGAAGTTGAACAGCACCTTGGTGTCCGGATGCTGCTTGTGGTACGCATCGCCGACTGCCTTGAACGCGTTCGTCAGGCTCGCGGCCGCCGACACGACCAGCTCGTCGGCAGCGGAAGCCGGCGCGCTGAACGCGACGCCCGCGGCAAGCGTGGCGAGCGGCAACAGGCGCAGCAGGGTGCGGCGAAGCGGGCGGACGGTTGAGCGCATGGTCTGGTCGTTCGAATGGTTGAAAACCGTAATCGTAATATAGGGGAGGTTATAACGCTCGACATACCGTTCATGCGCCGGGACGCATGAAACCTTCAGACTTGAAACGCGGCGGGAATGACGTGCGCGCGGCCCGTCACGCGTGCAGCGACGGCAGCGACAACCCCGTGCGGTGCAGCGACGACGGCTGCGATGCCGGCCGGTAGTTCGGATTGGCTTTCCAGCGGGCGCGGACGAACGGCCGCTCGTGCCCCGACAGCTCCAGCGCGACCTTGGTGACCCACTGGTGCGACGGCACCGTGATGCCATGCAGCGCGATCGTGACGAGCGCCAGGCTCGCGACGACCGCCGGCACCGACCAGCGGTGCGGCACCGCCTGCCACGAGCCGGCGATGAACACCAGTGCGGCGATCGCGCCGATGATGCAGCCGGTGATCGATTCGGACGGCGAATGGGCGGCGAGCGCGACGCGCGACACGCCGACCGCGATGCCGGCCGCGAGCCCGAGCGCGATGCCGGCGATCCGCACCGGCGCGCGGGTGCGGATCAGCGCGAGGAACATCGCGACGGGATAGACCGACGTGGACAGCATCGCGTGGCCGCTGAATCCGGTGAAGTCCCACGCGCGGATCCCGATGCCCCAGCCGAGGAACGCGATCTTGGTGAGCGCGACGACCCCGATCGCGGCCGCGAGCACGCCGAGCCACGCGGCGGCGCGCTGCCACGAGTAGCCGAGCGCGAGCCACACGGCGATCGTGATCGCGAGCGGCAAGGTCAGGCCCGCGCCACCGAACGCGGTGATCGTGATCCACAGGTGAGACGGCAGGTCGAACATCGGGAAGGAAACGGACAGAGGCGGGACGAATGCTTAAATCAACGCGCGAGCCGGGCAGAACGACTACAACGGATACAAGCGGTTAAACCCCAGTATAGCGCCGCGGCCGGTCGAGGCCCGTTTTTTGCGCCGCCGGGAACTATCTGCGCGCAGGAAAAATCCCAGAAACAATGTTATGGTGCATTGCACAAAGTCGAACGATGCATCGAGTATCGTGACCCTATTTTTCCTGACTGCGAGCCCGATTGATGACCAAAAGTCTGACGAAGGTATGGCTGGGCGGCGTGAAACGCATGCTGTCCCCGGCCGCCAAACGTGGGGCGCGCGATGCACAGCGGATCGCGCGCGATACGCTCGAGGCCGCGGCCTCGAGCGCCGCCACCGATCTGTCCCCGCCGCGCGAGTCGCGCGTGCGGCCGCGCGCGGCTGCATGGGCGGCAGGCGAGTGGACGCGCGGCGAGCATCCGATGGCGCCCGCGCTCGGCCGCCTCGTCCAGCAGCTCGCATATGGGCTTTACGTGCCACCTGGGCGTCGGCGCGGCGCGATGCCGCTCGTCGTGATGCTCCACGGTTGCCAGCAATCGGTCGACGAGTTTGCGCAGGGTACGCGGATGAACCTGCTGGCCGACAAGCACGGCTTCGCGGTGCTGTATCCGGAGCAGTCGCAGCGTGCGCACGCGCATGGCTGCTGGCACTGGTATGAGGATACCGATCGCGCGGGTCGTGGCGAAGCGGATACGGTCGCGTCGCTGATCGATGCGCTGGTCGACGAGCACGGTTTCGACGCGTCGCGCGTGTACGTCGCGGGGTTGTCGGCCGGCGCGGGGCTGGCCGCGCTGCTCGCACTGCACCATCCGGATCACTTCGCGGCGGTTGCGCTGCACTCGGGCCCCGCGCTCGGCGAGGCGAATTCAGGCATCAGTGCGATGGACGTGATGCGGCGCGGGCTCCGACAGAACCCGGCGGCGGTGCTCGACGCGCTGCTCGACGCCAGTGCGTATCCGGGCATGCCCGCGCTGATCGTGCAGGGTGACGCGGACCATGTCGTCGCGCCGAAGAATGCGGACCAGCTCACGGTGCAGTTCATGCGCCTGAACGGGCTCGCGGACAGCCGCGGCGCGCTGCGCGGCGGCGAGCGCGTGGAGACGCGCGAGGCGGGCGCGCACATCACCGACGTGCGCCGCGACGGCGAGCCGGTCGTGCGGCTTTGCCACGTCAAGGGGCTCGATCATGCGTGGGCCGGCGGCGACGAAGCCGTACCGTTTCATGCGGCGGTCGGCCCCGATGCGAGCGCGATGATCTGGTCATTTTTCGAACAGAATCGCCGGACTGTGGCGACCGAACGACGCACCGTCTGATCCACGCTAGCCAAGGGCTAGGGTTTTCCCTATAATTCGGGAAAACCCTAGTCAAAGAACCCTTGGATTGCGAGATCGACCATGTACCTGCTGAGCCACCTCTTCCTGATGCTGACCAAGAACGCTGAAAAGGCCGCAAAAGAGCGCGCCGACGCGTACCTGTCCGAAGCCACCGACATCTATGACCTCGAATTCCGCATGCGCAAGATCGATCGCGAAGCGGCGATGAACCGTCCGTTCTCGTTCGGCTCGCGTTAAGCAGCGCAGCGCGGCCCGGCTCGTCAGCCGGTCCGGCGAATCACGCAAAAGGGCGTGTGCGGCAAGTAGCCGCACACGCCCTTTTTGCATTCGGCGCCGCGTGTCGCGTTAGACCACCGTCAGACGCACCGGCACGTTGTTGCGGGTCGCGTTCGAGTACGGGCACACGTGGTGCGCCTTGTCGACCAGCGCCTGCGCGTCGGCCTTGTCGAGCCCCGGCAGCGACACGCGCAATTCGATGTCGAGCCCGAAGCCGCCTGCGTCGTTCGGGCCGATGCCCACTTCCGCGGTGACTTGCGTGTCGGCCGGCAGCGTCTGCTTGTTCTGGCCGGCGACGAATTTCATCGCGCTCAGGAAACAGGCCGAGTAACCTGCGGCAAACAGCTGCTCCGGGTTCGTGCCTTCCGCACCCGTGCCGCCGAGTTCACGCGGCGCGGCCAGCTTCACTTCCAGCTTGTTGTCGGCGGAAACCGCGCGGCCGTCGCGGCCGCCCGTGCTCGTGGCGCTGGTCTTGTACAGAATGTTCATCGTGCAGCTCCTGTCGGAAAGGAAGAAAGCGGTCCGGTCGAACTGGGACGTCGCCGGCCACGAGAGAAATATAGAACACAAATGATTTGTGTGCAAATGAAATTTTGAAGAAAAGGCTGACGCACCGGGCCGGCTCGCGACCGGTCGGCTCGTCAGCCTTCGTTGGCGGCCGACAGCGCGTTGCGCAGCTGCTGGAGATCCGCGCGCAGCCTGACCAGAAACTCGGGGGTTTGCTGCATCGCGCAAAAGAGATCGCCGGGCACCGAGCGCGCCTTGACCTTCAGCGCACGGCCTTCCGCGGTCACGCGCACGTTCACGACGCGCTCATCCGTCGCGCTGCGCACGCGCTCGACGTAGCCGAGCGCCTCGAGCCGCTTCAGCAGCGGCGTGACGGTGGCCGGGTCGAGGTCGAGGCGGGCGGCGATGTCCTTCACCGCGATATCGTCGCGTTCCCACAGCACGAGCATGGCCAGATATTGGGGATAGGTCAGCGACAGCTTGTCGAGCAACGGCTTGTACGCCTTCGTCATCGCATGCGAAGTCGAGTAGAGGGCGAAGCAGAGTTGCTCGTCGAGCGTCTGGGGCAGCGGGGGCAGGCGGTCCATGATTCGGGCGGCGCGGCGAACGCGCTAACGATTTGTACGCAAATTATTTTGCGCGCAAAAGATTCGATTGAACAGAGGCAGCGCGTAGGGGCTCGGGCGGCAGCCGGGATCCGCGCAACCCGCGCGGGGCCGCCAGGGAGGGGAGGCGGCCGGCGGCGTGCGCCGGCCGAATTGGCGTCAGCGGCCGGACGTGGGCGTCGGGGCGCCCGGTTCCTGCACGCCGAAGCAGCCGCGATAGGTCGCGTAGAACGAGCAGTACATCATCGTGACGATGATGATCGTCACCGGCATCATGATCGTCAGCACATAGGCACCGGCGCCGAGCGCTTGCAGCAGCAGCGACAGGCCGAACGACGAGCCGAGCGCGACGCCGAACCACAGCAGCCCGTATACGACGAATGCGCCGCGATTGCGCCAGCAGCTGACGACGCTGAAGAACAGCGCCTTGGCGGGCGGGATGTCGTGCCACGCGGTGAGCACCGGCGCGAACCAGAACAGCATCGCGACCGGCGCGTAGAGCAGGGTGGCAAGCAGCAGCGCGCCGACTGTGCCCTGCGCGGCAAGCGCTTCCGGCGTCGGACTCGTGTCGTTCGTCGCGCCCAGCATCATGTGGAGCAGCCCGCCGCCGTCCACGATGGACGACGCGGCGAACACCGCCACCATCAGCGCGACATAGACCAGGCCGAGGACGAGCAGCCGCTGCGTCGTCGCGGTGCCGTACGAGCGGAAGCCGTCGATGAGGATCGTCGGCATCACCGGCTTGCCGGCGACCGTGTCGCGGCACGCGGCCATGAAGCCGACGGCGATGCCGGGAATGAACAGCAGCGGCAGCGCCGCGCCGATCACCGGCACCATCGACACCAGCGTGATGGCCAGCAGGTACGTGAAAAACAGCGTGATGAACGCGAGGGGGTTCCGGCGGAACAGCCAGATGCCTTGACGGAACCAGACATAGCCCGCTTTCGCGGGTACTTCGATCAGTTGCATGCGGTATGGGTCTCGGGAAGCGCGGGCGTGTGGGCGATACGCTCACGCAGGATGCGTTCGAAATGACCGGGGTCGTGCGGTTTGAGCATTTCGGCCGCGCGCGGCAGGTAGAAGTCGTACAGGCGCGACACCCAGAAGCGGTAAGCGCCCGCGCGCAGCATGTCGCTCCAGTGGCGGTGCTCCGCGGCCGTGAACGGCCGGACCGTCTGGTACGCACGCAGCAGCGCGTCCGCGCGCGCGACGTCGAGCACGCCCGTCGCGAGGTCGACGCACCAGTCGTTGACGGTCACCGCGACGTCGAACAGCCATTTGTCGCAGCCCGCGAAATAGAAATCGAAGAAGCCGCCGAGCCGTACGTCATGACCGGTGCCGGGCGCCGCGTGCGCGAACAGCACGTTGTCGCGGAACAGGTCGCAGTGGCATGGGCCGCTCGGCAGCGCCGCATAGTCGTCGGACGCGAAGAACGCGGCCTGGTGCGCGAGTTCGCCCTCGAGCAGCGTGCGTTGCGCGTCGGAAACGAACGGAACGATCGCCGGGACGTTTTCCTGCCACCACGGCAGGCTGCGCAGGTTCGGCTGGTAGCGCGCATAGTCGCGCCCCGCGAGGTGCAGGCGCGCGAGCATCTGCCCGACCTCGATGCAGTGTTCGATCCCCGGCGCGAGCTCGGCGGCGCCGTCGAGCTTCGTGACGATCGCGGCCGGCTTGCCGTGCAGCAGGCCGAACAGCGCGCCGTCGTCGCGCGGGATCGGATCCGGCACCGGTACGCCGTGGCTCGCCAGATGGCGCATCAGGTCGAGGTAGAACGGCAGCTGTTCCGCCGTCAGCTTTTCGAAGATCGTCAGGACGTACTCGCCGCGCGTCGTCGTCAGGAAGAAGTTGCTGTTTTCGATACCGGACGGAATGCCGCGGAACGCCAGCACGTCGCCCAGTTCGTAGTGGCGCATCCATTGCGCGAGATCGGAGTCGGAAACAGCGGTGAAAACGGCCATGCGAGATGCGTCAGGTCAGTTGTCGGCACGCGCGCGGCGTGCGGCGCGACAGGAGGTGAAGGGAGCGCCGGTGCGCCGCGTGGCGACCGACGCGGCGCGGCGGGAAATCAGTAGCGCAGGTTCACCGACGGCAGGCGCGTGATCGGGACGCCCGCGTCGTGCGGCTTCGGCGACGTGTCGGGCGTCGAGCTCATCTGGTAGCGCGTGCCGAAGTTCGACTTCACGTTGATCTCGACCGGCTTGCCGCGATCGCGATACTCGGTGACCTCGGTGCCGTTCCTGCTCTTTTCATGAAAGCTCGGCGTGCGGCGAATGTCGGCGAAGTCGACTTTCGACGTGACTTCGGCGCCGGGCCGGTTGATCTTGCGGAGATCGGGCAGACCGGCGGCTTCGTTGGCCTCGGCCCGCGCCTGCGCGTCGGCGTCGGGCGTGCTGCCTGCGGCGTAAGCGGTGCCGACGGCGGCAAACATGCCAGCAAACGCGGCAGCAGCGGCGACGAGAATGAGCGGCTTCATGATGAGTCTCCAGTGAACCCACCGATTTTAGCAAATACTGGGCGCTGCCCGGCCCTCATGTGCAAGCGACTTGCAAGCACGCGGCCATGAGCGTGACCGGGTTCCGTGGTAATGTCGTTCGATCAGATGAGGTATCGAAAATGAAGAACGATTTGAGCCGCCGGCACCGGATGCTGATGCCCGAGAGCCCGCCTGTCGAAGCATTCGACGATTCCGTCGCCGCCGTCGCGCGGCTGTCGGCCATCTACGACACCAATACGGGCTTCCTGCGCGACGCGTTCGCGCGTTATCGCCGCCACGAACCGATCACCGAGCACGTGCGCGCGTGCTACCCGTTCGTGCGGATTCGTACCGAAGTCAACACCCACGTCGATTCGCGCCGCTCGTACGGCTTCGTCGCGGGCCCGGGCGTGTTCGAGACGACGGTCACGCGTCCCGACCTGTTCGCGAATTACTATCGCGAGCAACTGCGCCTGTTGGCGAAGAACCACCATGTGAAGATCGAGATCGGCGTGTCGTCGCAGCCGATTCCGGTTCATTTCGCGTTCCCCGAAGGCATCCATCTCGAAGGCGAACTCGACCGCGACCGCCTGCTCGCGATGCGCGACATCTTCGATACGCCCGACCTGTCGTACCTCGACGACCGCATCGTCAACGGCACGTTCGAGCCGCAGCACGGCGAGCCGCATCCGCTCGCGCTGTTCACCGCCGCGCGCGTCGACTTCTCGCTGCACCGGCTGCGCCACTACACGGCCACGTCGCCCACGCACTTCCAGAACTACGTGCTGTACACGAACTACCAGTTCTACATCGACGAGTTCGTGAAGCTCGGCCGCACGATGATGACGGAGAGCGACGATCCCGAAGTGCGCGAGTACCGCAGCCAGTACAGCGCGTTCGTCGAGCCGGGCGATGTCGTCACGTACAACGCGAACCTCGGCAGCGAGCCGGTCGAGGGCGTCGCGCCGCCGCGGCTGCCGCAGATGCCCGCGTATCACCTGAAGCGCGCGGACGGCAGCGGAATCACGATGGTCAACATCGGCGTCGGGCCGTCGAACGCGAAGACGATCACCGATCACATCGCGGTGCTGCGTCCGCATGCGTGGGTGATGCTCGGCCACTGCGCGGGCCTGCGCAACACGCAGCGCCTCGGCGACTACGTGCTCGCCCACGGTTACGTGCGCGAGGATCACGTGCTGGATGCCGACCTGCCGCTGTGGGTGCCGATCCCGGCGCTCGCCGAAGTGCAGCTCGCGCTCGAGCGCGGGGTGGCCGAGGTCACCCGGCTCGAAGGCGCCGAACTGAAGCGCGTGATGCGCACGGGGACGGTCGCGAGCGTCGACAACCGCAACTGGGAATTGCGCGATCACCGCGAGCCCGTGCAGCGGCTGTCGCAAAGCCGCGCGATCGCGCTCGACATGGAAAGCGCGACGATCGCCGCGAACGGTTTCCGCTTCCGCGTGCCGTACGGCACGCTGCTGTGCGTATCGGACAAGCCGCTGCACGGCGAGCTGAAGCTGCCGGGCATGGCCGACACGTTCTATCGCGGGCAGGTCGACCAGCATCTGCAGATCGGTGTGAAGGCGATGGAGATCCTGCGCACGAACGGGCTCGACAAGCTGCATAGCCGCAAGCTGCGGAGTTTTGCGGAAGTGGCGTTTCAGTAACGCCGCACGCCGCCGCGCCCCAACGACAAAGGCCACACGCGAACCTTCGTTCGCGTGTGGCCTTGTTCGTTGCGCTTCAGTGCGGGCGTACCGGCCCGATGTTCAGTTGCTCAGCACTCGCCTTTCTTCGCGTGTCCCGGCGGGCAGTGATAGCCGCCGCGGCCTTCGTGACCACGATGGCGCTGGTGATCTTCCCACTCGCGGCGTTCCCAGTAGCGACGGCCGTCCCAGTAGCGGTCGCCGTGCCAGCCGACGATCACCACGGGCGCAGGCGCGACGACGACCGGCGCGGGCGTGCCGATGTTGACGTCGACGTTGACGGCGTGGGCGAGGCCGGACAGTGAAAGACCGAGGCCGGCGAAGGCGAGGGCAATCAGCGAGCGTTGCATGTTGTTTTCCGTGATGTCGTTGTAAAAGGCCGGCGCGACGCGATGGGACGCGAGGGGGGATCGTGCCCACCGGGGGGACGCCACGCCGACGAAATGCAGTGTGCGGGCATCGCGCGAAAAAGGCGAGGCGTGTTTGTTACGGTGGATTCCAGCCGTCGGCCCGACCCGGATCGATGGCCGGCCGCCCGATTTGACAATGATGGGCGCAGGCGCGGAACGGGGCATTCGCGTTGCGCGGCACAGGGCGCCCGGATTTGACATTCGGCGGTGCGTGAACGCGCAGCGGGATTAACGCGGCGTTACAAAATGACACGCGGCAGGTGGCGAAATCGCCATGCCTGCCGCGCGGGGTGCGGATGCGCGATGCCGGCCGTGAGCCCGGCCATCGACATCGATCGAATTACAGATAGAACATGCGGTCTTCTTCAGGCCGCGGCGGCTGGCCGTCGCCGTCCGAGCCCTCTTCCTCGCCGCTGTCCTCGTAGAACGCGAGCACGGCGTCGAGCACCTGGTCGGGATCGTCGATCACCTGCATCAGATTCATGTCTTCCGGATTGATGAGGCCCATCGGAATCAGCTGGTCGCGGAACCATTGCAGCAGCCCTTGCCAGAACGCGCTGCCGACCAGGATGATCGGCACGAGGCGCGACTTCTTCGTCTGGATCAGCGTGAGCACTTCGGACAATTCGTCGAGCGTGCCGAAGCCGCCCGGCATCACGATCACCGCGTCGGAGTTCTTCACGAACGTGACCTTGCGCGTGAAGAAATGACGGAAGCGCAGCGAGATGTCCTGGAAGTGGTTGCCCGCCTGCTCGTGCGGCAGCTCGATGTTCAGGCCGACCGACGGCGCCTTGCCGGCGTGCGCGCCTTTGTTCGCCGCTTCCATGATGCCGGGGCCGCCGCCGGAGATCACCGCGAAGCCGGCGTCGGACAGCTTGCGCGAGATCTGCACCGCGAGCTTGTAGTGCGGCGTGTCGGGTTTGAGACGGGCAGAACCGTAGATGCTGACAGCCGGGCGGATCTCCGACAGGTACTCGGTCGCCTCGATAAACTCTGCCATAATCGTGAACATCTGCCACGATGCGCGCGCCTTCTTGGCCGTCGCGCGTTCTTGATCTGCGAGCGAACGCAGACTCGGAATCACTTTTCTCTTGTTCATAATGCCTGAAGAACGAAATCTGGAAGGTAAGACCCTGCTATTGGTTGACGGTTCGAGCTATCTGTATCGGGCTTACCATGCGATGCCTGATCTGCGTGGCCCTGGCGGGGAGCCGACCGGAGCGCTCTACGGAATCATCAACATGCTGCGCCGTATGCGCAAGGAAGTCAGTGCAGAGTATAGCGCTTGCGTGTTCGATGCAAAGGGCAAGACGTTCCGCGACGACCTTTATGCCGACTATAAGGCAAACCGTCCGTCGATGCCGCCCGACCTCGCATTGCAGGTCGAGCCGATCCACGGCGCGGTGCGCGCGCTCGGCTGGCCGCTACTGATGGTCGAGGGCGTCGAGGCCGACGACGTGATCGGCACGCTCGCGCGCGAAGCCGAGCGGCACGGGATGAACGTGATCGTGTCGACCGGCGACAAGGATCTCGCGCAGCTCGTGTCCGACCGCGTCACGCTCGTCAACACGATGACCAACGAGACGCTCGACCGCGACGGCGTGATCGCGAAGTTCGGCGTGCCGCCCGAGCGGATCATCGACTACCTCGCGTTGATCGGCGACACCGTCGACAACGTGCCGGGCGTCGAGAAGTGCGGGCCGAAGACGGCCGTGAAGTGGCTGTCGCAATACGACAGCCTCGACGGCGTGATCGAACATGCGGGCGAGATCAAGGGCGTGGTCGGCGACAACCTGCGCCGCGCGCTCGACTTCCTGCCGCTCGGCCGCACGCTCGTGACCGTCGAGACGGCCTGCGATCTCGCGCCGCATCTCGAATCGATCGAGGCGTCGCTGAAGACGGACGGCGAAGCACGCGACCTGCTGCGCGACATCTTCGCGCGCTACGGCTTCAAGACCTGGCTGCGCGAAGTCGAGAGCGCGCCCGCCGAAGGCGGCGGCGCCGATGCACCGGAGGGCGACCCTGCGCCGGTGATCGCGGCGGACATCGTTCGCGAATACGACACGATCCAGACGTGGGCGCAATTCGACGCGTGGTTCGCGAAGATCGATGCGGCCGCACTCACCGCGTTCGACACCGAAACCACCGCGCTCGACCCGATGATCGCCCGCCTCGTCGGCCTGTCGTTCTCGATCGAGCCGGGCAAGGCCGCGTATCTTCCGGTCGCGCATCGCGGCCCCGACATGCCCGAGCAACTGCCGATCGACGAGGTGCTCGCGCGCCTGAAGCCGTGGCTCGAATCGGCCGATCGCAAGAAGGTCGGCCAGCACCTGAAGTACGACGCGCAGGTGCTCGCGAACTACGGCATCGAGCTGAACGGGATCGAGCACGACACGCTGCTCGAATCGTACGTGCTCGAATCGCACCGCACGCACGACATGGACAGCCTCGCGCTGCGTCATCTGGGCGTCAAGACGATCAAGTACGAGGACGTGGCCGGCAAGGGCGCGAAGCAGATCGGTTTCGACGAAGTGGCGCTCGAGCAGGCCGCCGCGTACGCGGCCGAAGATGCGGACATCACGTTGCAGCTTCACCAGGCGCTGTATCCGCAGGTCGCGCGTGAAGCGGGCCTCGAGCGCGTGTATCGCGACATCGAGATGCCGGTATCGCTCGTGCTGCGCAAGATGGAGCGCACCGGCGTGCTGATCGACGACGCACTTCTGCAGGCGCAAAGCACCGAGATCGCGACGCGCCTTATCGAGCTCGAAGGCCAAGCGTACGAACTGGCCGGCGGCGAGTTCAATCTCGGCTCGCCGAAGCAGATCGGGCAGATCTTCTTCGAGAAGCTGCAACTGCCGGTCGTAAAAAAAACGCCGAGCGGCGCACCGTCGACCGACGAAGAAGTGTTGCAGAAGCTGGCCGAGGATTACCCGCTGCCGAAGCTGCTGCTCGAGCATCGCGGGCTGTCGAAGCTGAAGTCGACCTACACCGACAAGCTGCCGCGCATGGTGAATCCGGCGACGGGCCGCGTGCACACGAACTATGCGCAGGCCGTCGCGGTCACGGGCCGGCTCGCATCGAACGATCCCAATCTTCAGAACATTCCGGTGCGCACGGCCGAAGGTCGGCGGATCCGCGAAGCGTTCATCGCATCGCCCGGCCACCGGATCGTGTCGGCCGACTATTCGCAGATCGAACTGCGGATCATGGCGCACATCTCCGGCGACGCGTCGCTCTTGCGCGCGTTCGCGCAAGGCGAGGACATCCACCGCGCGACCGCGGCCGAAGTGTTCGGCGTGACGCCGCTGGAGGTCAACTCCGACCAGCGCCGAATCGCGAAGGTGATCAACTTCGGGCTCATCTACGGGATGAGCGCGTTCGGCCTCGCGTCGAACCTCGGCATCACGCGCGATGCGGCGAAGCTCTATATCGACCGCTACTTCACGCGCTACCCGGGCGTGGCGCAGTACATGGAAGACACGCGCACGGCGGCGAAGGACAAAGGCTACGTCGAAACCGTTTTCGGTCGTCGGCTGTGGCTGCCGGAGATCAACGGTGGCAATGGCCCACGCCGTCAGGCCGCCGAGCGCGCGGCCATCAATGCACCGATGCAGGGCACGGCGGCCGACCTGATCAAGCTGTCGATGATCGCGGTGGACGACTGGCTCACGCGCGACCGGCTCGCGTCGCGGATGATCATGCAGGTGCACGATGAACTGGTGCTCGAGGTGCCCGACGACGAACTGTCGCTCGTGCGCGAGAAACTGCCGGAAATGATGTGCGGTGTGGCGAAGCTGAAGGTGCCGCTGGTCGCCGAAGTGGGCGCCGGCGCGAACTGGGAAGAGGCACACTGACGCACCCCCGTGCGATTCGCGCTTCCCGCGGCATATTGTTGCAGGGATGCTGAATATCGAGATGGTTTGCTTGTGGTCAACGCGCAAGCTCCCGGACAATGCAAGTGAGTCAGATCATTGTCGCGGGGGCGGCGCGGCCCGCGTTCCGGAATCGGCGCATCGAAGTGTTTCGAACTGCACATCGATGATGTCCGAACCGGTTAATCCAACGGGCGGCGCGAATGGATGCGTGTGCATCGTCCGGCGGCAGCAGTTTCGAATCGCAAAGGGGGAGTCAGATGCATCGGATCATCATCGTAGGCGGAGGCGCGGGCGGCCTGGAACTGGCGACGCGGCTCGGCGATCGTTACGGCGCGCGTGCCAATCGTCCCGCGCGTGCGCTCGTCACGCTCGTCGACCGCAATCCGACCCACATCTGGAAGCCGTTGCTGCACGAGGTCGCGGCCGGCAGCATGGACCCGTTCACGCAGGAACTCGAATACGCGGCGCAGGCGCGCTGGCATGGCTTCGAGTTTCAGCAGGGTGAACTCACCGCGCTCGACCGCACGGCAAAGCGCATCACGCTGTCACCCGTCAACGACAGCGACGGCGAGGAACTGCTGCCCGCGCGCGATCTGGAATACGACACGCTGGTGATCGCGATCGGCAGCACGACGCACTTCTTCGGGGTGCAGGGTGCGGCCCAGAATGCGATCGCGCTCGATACGGTCGGTGAGGCCGAGCGCTTCCGCAAGCGTTTGATCGCCGCGTGCATGCGCGCCGAGCACCAGGCGCCGGCACAGCCCGTGCCGGGCGCCGCGGCCGAGCCGCGCATCCAGGTCGTGATCGTCGGCGGCGGCGCGACGGGCGTCGAGTTGTCCGCCGAGTTGCGCAATACCGCGCAGGTGCTGTCCGTGTACGGGCTGCACAAGCTCGACCCGCGGCACGACGTCGGCATCGTGCTGATCGAATCGGGGCCGCGAATTCTCCCGGCATTGCAGGAGCGCGTGTCGACCGCGACGGCCGAACTGCTCGAAAAGCTCGGCGTGCGACTGATGCTGGCCGAGCGCGTGACGGAAGTCGCGCCCGGCGTCGTGCACACCGCGAGCGGCAAGGCGGTGCGCGCGGATCTCACGGTCTGGGCGGCCGGCATCAAGGCGCCGTCCGTGCTGTCGAATCTCGATGGTCTGCAGGTCAACAAGCTCGGCCAGCTCGACGTGCGCCGCACGCTGCAGACCTTCACCGACGACAACATCTTCGCCCTCGGCGACTGCGCGGCATGCGCATGGCCCGGCAACGAACGCAACGTGCCGCCGCGCGCGCAGGCCGCGCATCAGCAGGCGAGCTTCCTGCTGAAGGCGATCGGATGCCGGCTCGATGGGCGTCCGCTGCCCGAGTTCACGTATCGCGACTTCGGTTCGCTCGTGTCGCTCGGTCACTTCAGTGCGGTCGGCAACCTGATGGGCGGGCTGATCGGCGGCAACATGCTGATCGAAGGGCTGTTCGCGCGGTTCATGTACATGTCGCTGTACCGGCTGCATATCGCGGCGCTGCACGGCTATCCGCGCATGATGCTCGATACGGTCGCGCACTGGCTGCGCCGTACGACGCTGCCGCGCGTCAAGCTGCACTGACCGCGGTCGTGCACCGGGCGGGCAGGGAATGCGCATCGAGCGCGTTTCCTGCCCGTTGTCTTTTTCGGGCGCAGAATGACCGCCCATGCGGCACGTCTTTTCGTTTCAATCCGAAAGCATTCGATCGCGCAGCGGCGCTCGTTGCCCGCATGCCGCACCTGGGCGGGAGGCTTGGCTGGCGGCCATCGACACCGCGATCGATGTGACGGGATCGCACCGTCGTAATCGAGTCTTACACATCTGACAGTTGACGCGAAAACGGATTATTGGGCATCTTGTGCGAGTTTCCGCTTGCGGCGGTGTGCCAACCCGCCGCGACATCCGCGCCGTCCGCCGGCGCGATGCCCCGTCAGGTCGGATCCGTGGCCGTGACGGCGGCGCCCCAATCGAGGAGTGCATTCATGTTGAAACCCGAAGTCGACAGCCTGGTTCCCCACGTTCCGTTCTCGCGCCGCAAGTTCATGCAGGCCGCGCTGGGCGGCACTTTCGCGGCGGCCGTGCTGCCCGTGTCGGCGCAGACCATCACGACCGACAGCGCCGGGCTGGACGTCGACACCATCGAGATCCGCTCGGGCGACGCGAGCATCCCCGCGTATCGCGCGCAGCCGGTCGACAAGACGAATCTGCCAGTCGTCATCGTGATCCACGAGATCTTTGCCGTGCACGAGCATATCGCCGACGTCTGCCGTCGCTTCGCGAAACTCGGCTATCTCGCGATCGCGCCGGACCTGTTCGCGCGCCAGGGCAATGCGTCGAAGTACCCGACGATCCAGGCGCTCGTCGACAACATCGTCAGCAAGGTGCCGGACCGCCAGGTCACCGAGGATCTCGATGCGACCGTCGCGTGGGCTGGCAAGAACGGCGGCGACCTGTCGCGTCTCGGTGTGACGGGGTTCTGCTGGGGCGGTCGTCAGGCGTGGCTGTATGCGGAGCACAATCCGCACGTGCGTGCGGCCGTGGCGTGGTACGGATTCGTCGAGGGCAAGACCGACGAGATGACGCCGTTCAATCCGGTCGATCATGCGGCCTTGCTGAAGGTGCCGGTGCTCGGGCTGTACGGCGAGAAGGATACGAACATCACGCAGGCGTCGCTGGCCGACATGCGCAAGGCAATCCAGGCGAGCGACTCGAAGCTCGCGCGCCAATCCGAGATCGTCGTGTATCCGGATGCCGGTCACGCATTCTTCGCGGATTACCGGCCGAGTTACGTGAAGGGCGATGCCGAGGACGGCTGGAAGCGCACGATCGAGTGGTTCCACAAGTACGGCGTGATGTAAACGACACGCGGCGGCAAATGCCGCCGCGTCATCTTGCGCAGTGCCGGTGTGTTACGGCGTCGGGCCGGTCGCGATCGGCCGCGACGGATCGGCGCTCCATTCGCTCCACGAGCCCGGATACAGCGATGCGCCATGCAGCCCCGCGACTTCGAGCGCGAGTGCGTTGTGGCAGGCGGTCACGCCGGAGCCGCATTGCAGGATCACGCTGTTCGGTTCGGTGCCGGCCAGCAGCGTGGTGAACGTCTCGCGCAGTTCGTGGCCGGTCTTGAAGCGGCCGTCGGCGTTCAGGTTGTCCTTGAAGAACCGGTTGCGTGCGCCGGGGATATGGCCGCCGACACGATCGATCGTTTCGTTTTCACCGCGATAGCGGTCGGGCGCGCGCGCATCGATCACGACGCGCTTGGCCGACGTCACGTTCGCGAGCACGGCTGCCGCGTCGACCGTCGATTCGAGCGGCACTGCCGCCCGGAAGTCGCCGGCGGGCGGGTGCGGCACGTCGGTGGTCAACGGCTGGCCGGCCGCTTCCCATGCCTGCAGGCCGCCGTCGAGCACCGCGATCGAGTCGTGCCCGAGCCAGCGCAGCAGCCACCACAGGCGCGCCGCATAGGCGCCGCCGTGTGCGTCATACGCGACCACCTGCTGGCCCTGCTTGACGCCGCGGCTGGCCATCAGCGTCGCGAATGCGTCGCGGGTCGGCAGCGGATGGCGGCCGTTGGTGCCGGTCTTGCGGCCGGACAGGTCGCGGTCGAGATGAAGATACTGCGCGCCGGGGATGTGCCCGGCCGCATAGGCGGCTTCGCCCGCGGCCGGATCGGCGAGATCGAAGCGGCAGTCGAATACGGCGACGCTGCCCGGCGCCGCGGCCAGACGTTCGGCGAGATTGGCTGCGGAAATGAGCGTGGTGTAGTGGGTGTGTGGCATGACGGCTCCCTGGAGTGCGAACTGGCCTGATACTCCAAGTCTAAACAAAAAAAGACGGGCCGAAACCCGTCTTTTCATATGCCGAATGCGATGCGGCGCCGAGCGCGCCGCGCACGTTCAGAGATCGCCGAGATGGCGGCGCAGGAACTCGTGGAAGTGCTGCATGCCGTCTTCCATCGGGCTCTGGTACGGGCCGACCTGCGATTCGCCGCGTGCCATTAGTGCACGGCGGCCGGCGTCCATCCGCATCGCGATTTCGTCGTCCTCGACGGCCGTCTCCATGTAGGCGGCGCGCTCGGCTTCGACGAACTCGCGCTCGAACAGCGCGATTTCCTCGGGGTAGTAGAACTCGACGATGTTGGTCGTCTTCTGCGGGCCGCGCGGAATCAGCCACGACACGACGAGCACGTGCGGATACCACTCGATCATCAGGCCCGGGTAATAGACCATCCAGATCGCGCCGAATTCCGGCGGCACGCCGTTGCGGAACTTGAGCACCTGCTCGTGCCACTTCTGGTAGGTCGCGCTGCCCGGTTTCGCGAGCGCGTTGTGCACGCCGACCGTCTGCACGCTGTACCAGTCGCCGAACTCCCACTTGAGATCGTCGCACGACACGAAGCTGCCGAGACCCGGGTGGAACGGGGCGACGTGGTAATCCTCGAGGTAGACCTCGATGAACGTCTTCCAGTTGTAATCGCACTCGTGCACTTCGACGTGATCGAACTGGTATTCGGAGAAGTCGAAGTGATGCTTCGTGCCGAGGTTTTCGAGATCGCGCGCGACGTTGCGGCCTTCGGCTTCGAACAGCAGCCCCTGCCAGTTCTGCAGCGGGCTCTTGCCGAGATTCAGGCACGGTTTGTCGGGGAAGTGCGGGGCGCCGAGCAACTGGCCTTCCAGATCGTATGTCCAGCGGTGCAGCGGGCACACGATGTTCTGCGCATGGCCGCGCCCGTTGAGCATGATCGCTTGCCGGTGCCGGCACACGTTCGACAGCAGTTCGATCTGGTTCGTCTGGTTGCGGACCAGCACGCGGCCTTCCTGCTCGGACGGCAGCGCGAAATAATCCCCCGCCTCGGGCACCATCAACTCGTGCCCGACGTAACGAGGTCCTTTCTTGAAGAGGGTTTCGATCTCGCGCTCGAGTAGCGCCTCATCGAAATATGCAGTGACTGGAAGCTGGCTGTGAGCCGACTTCAACTGAAGCGCGTCGCTCAGATTGGACATTCCCACTCCCGGTGTTAGCGTGAAAGCAGTGAACAACCCAACCATCGAAAAATCGATTTAGGGAAACGGACAATTATACCCGGTTCGCCCCGCAAGGCTAGGATTAAGTGCCTGATTTGTGTCAATTTTTTGTCGGGAGACAATCGGAAGGCGCACACTGTGCGTCGAAGATGGGGCCGGAATTGTGCCGGGCCGGCCAAGTCGGCAGATCGGAGAATTCTCTTTTGCCGTAGAATGTCCGACTTGTTTTGAAATTTGACACCCTCGTCCATGGCGAAAACCGCATCCCCAGGCGCCACGCCGCCCGACAATGGCACCGAACCGTTGCCGGACAATTACGAAATGGCGCTCGCGGAACTCGAGACGCTGGTTGCCCGGATGGAAGGCGGCGCGTTGAGCCTCGAGGATTCGCTCGCCGCGTATCGCCGCGGCGCGAACCTCGTTGCGTTTTGCCAACAGCAGCTCGAGAAAGTGGAACAGCAGGTTCGCGTGCTCGACGGCGCGACGCTGAAGCCGCTTTCGTCCGGAACGGCCGCCACGGACGGCGAAGACGACGATCTATGACATTCGAACAATGGATGCGGTCCGTGCTTGACCGTGTCGAGGACGCACTCGGCCACTATTTGCCGGCCGAAAACGTGGTGCCCACGCAACTCCACGAAGCGATGCGCTACGCGGTCCTCGGCGGCGGCAAGCGCGTTCGCCCGCTGCTGTGCCATGCAGCAGGTGAACTGACCGGTGCGACGGAAGCGGCGCGCAATGCGGCGGCGGCGGCGCTGGAGATGATCCACGTCTATTCGCTCGTGCACGACGACATGCCGTGCATGGACGACGACGCGCTGCGTCGCGGCAAGCCGACCGTGCACGTGCAGTACGACGAGCCGACGGCGTTGCTGGTCGGCGACGCGCTGCAGTCGCAGGCATTCGTCGCGCTGACCGACGTCGATGCGCTGTCGCCGGTGCAGCAGGCCGCGCTCGTGCGCGAGTTGGCGCTCGCGAGCGGCTCGATCGGCATGGCCGGCGGGCAGGCGATCGACCTGGCGAGCGTCGGCCTGAAGCTGACGCGCGAGCAGCTCGAGAAGATGCACCGGATGAAGACGGGTGCGCTGCTGCGCGCGGCCGTGCGGATGGGCGCGCTGGCCGGCGACACGCCGTCGGCGGAAACGCTGGCCGCGCTCGACGTCTACGCAGCGGCCGTGGGCCTGGCCTTCCAGGTCGTCGACGACATTCTCGACGTCACGACCGATTCGGCGACGCTCGGCAAGACGGCCGGCAAGGATGCGGCAAACGACAAGCCGACCTACGTATCGATCCTCGGCCTCGACGCATCGCGTGAGCTCGCAGCCCAGCTGCGCGCGGAAGCACACGATGCGCTGAAACCGTTCGGCGCACGCGCACAGCGTCTCGCCGAACTTGCCGACCTGGTGGTGAACCGGGTCAGCTGACGCGAAGCCCGCCGCTGCGCACACGCTTACGGTGCGTGCAATAGAATGCGGGCGCGTTTGATTTCCTACAATGGAACGACGATGTACGACTTGCTGAAAACCATCGACGACCCGGCGGATCTGCGCCGCCTCGATCGTCGCCAACTCCAACCGCTCGCGGATGAACTGCGCGCGTTCGTGCTCGACAGCGTGTCGAAGACGGGCGGCCATTTGTCGTCCAACCTCGGGACGGTCGAGCTGACGATCGCGTTGCACTACGTGTTCAACACGCCGAACGACCGGATCGTCTGGGACGTGGGGCACCAGACCTACCCGCACAAGATCCTGACGGGTCGCCGCGACCAGATGCATTCGCTGCGCCAGTACGACGGCATCTCGGGTTTCCCGCGCCGCAGCGAGTCCGAATACGACACGTTCGGCACCGCGCATTCGAGCACGTCGATTTCGGCGGCGCTCGGGATGGCGATCGGCAGCCAGCTGAACGGCGACGACCGCTTCTCGATCGCGGTGATCGGCGACGGCGCGATGACGGCCGGCATGGCGTTCGAGGCGATGAACAACGCGGGCGTGTCGGAGGATGCGAAACTGCTCGTGATCCTCAACGACAACGACATGTCGATTTCGCCGCCGGTGGGCGCGCTGAACCGCCATCTCGCGCGCCTGATGTCGGGCCGCTTCTACGCGGCCGCGCGTGCCGGCGTCGAGCGCGTGCTGAGCGTGGCACCGCCGGTGCTCGAACTCGCGCGCAAGCTCGAGGAGCACGCAAAGGGCATGGTCGTGCCGGCTACGCTGTTCGAAGAGTTCGGCTTCAACTACATCGGCCCGATCGACGGTCACGATCTCGATTCGCTGATCCCGACGCTGCAGAACATTCGCGAGCTGCGCGGCCCGCAATTCCTGCACGTGGTGACGAAGAAAGGCCAGGGCTACAAGCTCGCCGAAGCGGATCCCGTGCTCTATCACGGCCCCGGCAAGTTCAACCCGGCCGAAGGCATCAAGCCGTCGCCCACGCCCGCGAAGAAGACCTACACGCAGGTGTTCGGCGAATGGCTGTGCGACGAAGCCGAGCGCGATTCGCGCGTCGTCGGCATCACGCCGGCAATGCGCGAAGGCTCGGGCATGGTCGAGTTCGAGAAGCGCTTCAAGGATCGCTACTACGACGTCGGTATCGCCGAGCAGCACGCGGTGACGTTCGCGGGCGGCTTGGCGACCGAAGGGCTGAAGCCCGTCGTCGCGATCTACTCGACGTTCCTGCAGCGTGCGTACGACCAGCTGATCCACGACGTCGCGCTGCAGAACCTGCCGGTCGTGTTCGCGATCGACCGCGCGGGCCTCGTCGGCGCCGACGGTGCGACGCACGCGGGCGCGTACGATCTCGCGTTCATGCGCTGCATCCCGAACATGACGATCATGGCCGCGTCCGACGAGAACGAATGCCGCCAGATGCTGCACACAGCGCTTCAGCAGCCGAACCCGACCGCGGTGCGTTATCCGCGCGGCGCGGGCACGGGCGTGGCGACGGTGAAGGAATTCACCGAGATCCCGCTCGGCAAGGGCGAAGTGCGTCGCCGTACGTCGCAGCCGGAAGGCAAGCGCGTCGCGATTCTCGCGTTCGGCACGATGGTCGCGCCGTCGCTCGCGGCGGGCGAGGAGCTCGACGCGACGGTCGCGAACATGCGCTTCGTGAAGCCGGTCGATGCGGCGCTCGTGCGTGAACTCGCCGAGACGCACGACTACCTCGTCACGGTCGAGGAAGGCTGCGTGATGGGCGGCGCGGGTTCGGCCTGCGTCGAAGCCCTGATGGAGAGTGGGGTTATCCGGCCCGTAATACAATTGGGCCTCCCTGACCAGTTCATCGATCACGGCGACCCTGCGAAGCTGCTGGCGCAATGCGGCCTCGACGGCGCGGGCATCGCGAAATCGATTCGCGAACGCTTCCTGAGCCCGGCGGCCGACGTCGCCGATCAGGCGAAGCGCGTCGCGTAAGCTGGCGCCGCCTGCGGGCGGCGTCGGCGCGACTGGCGCAACCGGTCTACATTGATGCGGAAAACATGGGCCTGCGGGCCCATGTTGCTTTTCCGGCTGCCGCGTGACGCGGCGTGCGCGTCGTCGAACGCGCGGCTTACAAGGATTGAACAAGATGAACCAGATGAATCCCGCCTTCGTGATGCCCGACGTGCAGAGCACGGTGGATACCCGCCAGATTCCGATTCAGCGCGTGGGCGTGAAGGCGGTCCGGCATCCGTTGACGGTGCGCACCGAAAGCGGCGACGTGCAGCCGACCGTCGGCGTCTGGAACCTCGACGTGCATCTGCCTGCCGATCAGAAGGGTACGCACATGTCGCGCTTCGTCGCTCTGCTCGAAGAGAGCCGCGAGCCGCTGACGGTCGAGCGCTTCCGCGCGATGCTCGCGTCGATGCTCGTCAGGCTGGAAGCCGAGGCCGGCCGCATCGAGGTCACGTTCCCGTACTTCGTGAACAAGACGGCGCCGGTGTCGGGCGTGCAGAGCCTGCTCGACTATGAAGTGACGCTCGCGGGCGAAAGCCGCAATGGCGAAACGCGCCTGTTCCTGAAGGTGCTCGTGCCGGTGACGAGCCTGTGCCCGTGCTCGAAGAAGATCTCGCAGTACGGTGCGCACAACCAGCGCTCGCACGTGACGATCGACGCCGAGCTCGCGGCCGACCTGCCGGTCGAGGCGCTGATCCGCATCGCGGAAGAAGAGGCGTCGTGCGAGCTGTGGGGCTTGCTGAAGCGTCCGGACGAGAAGTTCGTCACGGAGCGTGCGTACGAAAACCCGAAGTTCGTCGAGGATCTGGTGCGCGACGTCGCGCAGCGTCTCGATGCGGACGAGCGCGTGATTGCATACGTGCTCGAAGCCGAGAACTTCGAGTCGATCCACAATCACAGCGCGTATGCGCTGATCGAGCGCGACAAGCGGCACGCCGCGTAACGCTGCATCGTTTTGTCGCTGCAATGAAAAATGGCCGCTCGTCGAGCGGCCATTTTGTTTTCCGGCGTGTGCTGGTGCGCAGGGTGTCGGGTGGCGCGAATCAGCGTGCGAGCGACGCGAGATCCCAGCGCGGCTTCACCGTGAACGCGTAGTCGGCGTTCGCCTGCTCTGGCCAGCGGCCGAGCCGCAATGCGCCGGCGAGCGCGATCATCGCGCCGTTGTCGGTGCAGAGCGCGAGATCGGGATAGTGCACGTCGAAGCCGCGCTTGGCCGCTGCGGCCGACAGCGCCGCGCGCAACTGGCGGTTCGCGCCGACGCCGCCCGCGACGACCAGGCGCTTGAGTTTCGTCTGCTTGAGCGCGGCGAGCGACTTCGCGACGAGCACGTCGACGGCCGCATCGACGAAGCCGCGCGCGAGGTCGGCCTTCGCGCGCTCGAGCGCTTCGCCTTCCAGCTTCGCCGCCTCGAATTTCTTCATCTGCGTGAGCACGGCCGTCTTCAGGCCGCTGAAGCTGAAGTCGAGGTCGCCCGAATGCAGCATCGGGCGCGGCAGCACGACCGCACCCGGCGTGCCCGTTTCCGCGAGCTTCGACACTTCCGGGCCGCCCGGATAGCCGAGGCCGATCAGCTTCGCCGTCTTGTCGAACGCTTCGCCGGCCGCGTCGTCGAGCGTCTCGCCGAGCGTCTCGTACACGCCGACGTCGGTCACGCGCATCAGTTGCGTATGGCCGCCCGACACCAGCAGCGCGATGAACGGGAACGGCGGCGGCTCGTCGACGAGCAGCGGCGACAGCAGATGGCCTTCGAGGTGATGAATGCCGACGGTCGGCTTGTTCCATGCCAGCGCGAGCGCATTCGCGATGCTCGCGCCGACCAGCAGCGCGCCGGCGAGGCCGGGGCCTTGCGTGAACGCGATCGCGTCGATGTCGTCGCGGTGCGTGCCGCTTTGCGCCATCACTTCCTCGAGCAGCGGCAGCGCGCGGCGGATGTGATCGCGCGACGCGAGCTCCGGCACGACGCCACCGTATTCGCGGTGCATCGCGATCTGCGAATGAAGCGCGTGCGCGAGCAGGCCGCGCTGCGTGTCGTAGAGCGCGAGGCCGGTTTCATCGCAGGAGCTTTCGATGCCGAGGACGAGCATGGGTAAGGGCGGGGGCGCGCGTTGTCGAGCGCGCCGCAGGTAGGTCGACGTAACCGCAAATTATAGCAGGCGGGAGCCTGTCGCCGCCGCGGGCGGCCCGGGCCGAAGGCCGGACAGGTACAATCCGCGCCATGGAAACTTATGACATCGCCGTGATCGGCGCGGGCGCCGCCGGGATGATGAGCGCCGCGGTCGCCGGGCAGCTCGGCCGCCGCGTCGTGCTGATCGACCACGCGCCGCGCCTCGCCGAGAAAATCCGCATCTCGGGCGGCGGCCGCTGCAACTTCACGAATCTCTACGCAGGCCCCGACAACTACCTGTCGTCGAATCCGCATTTCGCGCGCTCGGCGCTCGCCCGTTACACGCCGCGCGACTTCCTCGGGCTGCTCAAGCGCCATCACATCACCTGGCACGAAAAGCACAAGGGGCAGCTCTTCTGCGACCACGGCAGCGACGCGATCATCGACATGCTGAAGCACGAATGCGACGCGGGCGGCATCGCCTGGCGCCGCCCGGTGGTCGTCGACGCGGTGCGCCATGCAGCCGACGGCTTCACGCTCGACACGCAGCAGGCGGGGCCGATCCGCGCACACGCGCTGATCGTCGCGACGGGCGGCCTGTCGATCCCGAAGATCGGCGCGACCGACTTCGGCTATCGGGTCGCGAAGCAGTTCGGCCACAAGCTGATCGATACGCGGCCCGCGCTCGTGCCGCTCACGTTCGCGCAGCACGACTGGGAGCCGTTCGCGGCGCTGTCCGGCGTGTCGCTCGAAGTGCGCGTGTCGACGGGCGACAAGAAACGCGGCGGCGAATTCGTCGAGGATCTGCTGCTGACCCATCGCGGCCTGTCGGGCCCCGGCATCCTGCAGATCTCCAGTTACTGGCAGTCCGGCGACCCGATCCGCATCGACCTGCTGCCGCAGCGCGACGCGGTGGCCGACCTGCTCGACGCGAAGCGCACGTCGAAGCGTCAGATCGGCTCGCTGCTCGCGGACTGGGTGCCGTCGCGCCTCGCGCACGTCTGGCTCGACACGCATCGCGTCGCGGCCGACGCCCGGCTCGCGGACCTGCCCGACAAGACGCTGCGCCAGATCGGCGACGCGCTGTCCGGCTGGACGCTGACGCCGAACGGCACCGAGGGCTACAAGAAAGCCGAGGTCACGAAGGGCGGCGTCGATACGCGCGAACTGTCGTCGGCGACGATGATGAGCGCGCGGGTGCCGGGGCTGTTCTTCATCGGCGAGGCCGTGGACGTGACGGGCTGGCTCGGCGGCTACAACTTCCAGTGGGCGTGGGCGTCCGGCACGGCGGCCGGGCAGGCGGCGGCGGAGTTTGCGCGCGGCGTCTGAGAGGGCCGCGCAGGCCCGTCGTTGATGGGACCCGGCCCTTAGGCCTTTGTGCGACGCTCTGCTATACTCGTAAATCTTCCCTGCAAACCTTTATTCGTGTCGGATCATGACGATCATTCGCGTTAAAGAAAACGAGCCGTTCGAAGTCGCCATGCGTCGCTTCAAGCGCACGATCGAGAAGAACGGTCTGCTGACCGAGCTTCGTGCGCGGGAATTCTTCGAAAAACCGACCGCCGAGCGCAAGCGCAAGAAGGCTGCAGCAGTGAAGCGTCACTACAAGCGGATTCGCAGCCAGACGCTGCCGAAGAAGCTGTACTGAACGATTGAGCGCCGCGCGGTTCACTGAGCGGCGCACCGGCGACCTCCGCACGATCGGTGTCGATCAGGGGCTGCGAGTCGCCGATGCCGGATTCGAGCAACCCGCTTGAGACATAGTCCCAAGCGGGTTTTTGTGTTGACGTCCATTCACGGGCGTCGAAGTCACGTTTCCATCCCGGGTGCAAGATGAGTTTGAAAGAGCAGATCAGCGAAGACATGAAGGCCGCGATGCGCGCGAAGGAAAGCGAGCGTCTGGCGACGGTTCGCCTGCTGCTGGCCGCGATCAAGCAGCGCGAGATCGATGATCAGGTGACCCTCGACGACGCGGGCATCACCGCCGTGATCGACAAGATGATCAAGCAGCGCAAGGACTCGATCAGCCAGTTCCAGGCCGCCGGCCGCGACGATCTCGTTGCGAAGGAGCAGGCCGAACTGACCGTGCTGGGCGCCTACATGCCCGCGCAACTGTCGGACGCGGAAGTGGCCGCCGAAGTCCAGGCCGCGGTCGCGGCGACGGGCGCAGCGGGCCCGCAGGACATGGGCAAGGTGATGGGCGTGCTGAAGGGCAAGCTCGCCGGCCGTGCCGACATGACCGCAGTCTCCGCGCAGGTCAAGGCCGCGCTGTCGAAGTAAAACCCGCTTCCCGGCGCGTCGCATGCGCGTGCGCCGGGGCATCGTATTGTCCTTTTTTCGCTCGATCCCACGGTGATTCCGCATTCGTTCCTGCAGGATTTACTGAACCGCGTCGATATCGTCGACGTGGTGGGCCGGTACGTGCAGCTCAAGAAGGGCGGCGCCAACTTCATGGGGCTGTGCCCGTTCCATAACGAGAAGAGCCCGTCGTTTACCGTCAGCCCGACCAAGCAGTTCTATCACTGCTTCGGCTGCGGCGCGCACGGCACGGCGATCGGCTTCCTGATGGAGCACGCGGGGCTCACGTTCCCGGAAGCCGTGCAGGAACTCGCGCAATCGGTCGGGCTGACCGTGCCGCACGAGCCGTCGATGCGCGGCGGCGGTGGGGGCGGTGGCGACTATCCGGCACCCGTGTCGAAATCGGTCGCGACGGCGCTGTCCGACGTGATGTCCGCCGCGTGCGACTACTATCGCAAGCAGTTGCGCGGCGCGACCGTCGCGATCCAGTACCTGAAGAACCGGGGCCTGACCGGCGAGATCGCCGCGCGCTTCGGCCTCGGCTATGCGCCGGACGGCTGGCAGAACCTCGAAACCGCGTTTCCCGACTACCGCGACGAGTCGCTCGTCGAATCGGGGCTCGTGATCGTCAGCGAAAAAACCGACGCGCAAGGCGTCGCGCGACGCTACGACCGGTTCCGCGAGCGGATCATGTTCCCGATCCGCAACGTGAAGGGGCAGGTGATCGGGTTCGGCGGCCGCGTGCTCGGCAGCGGCGAGCCGAAGTACCTGAATTCGCCCGAAACGCCGCTGTTCAACAAGGGTAGCGAACTGTACGGGCTGTTCGAGGCGCGCCTCGCGATCCGCGAGCGCAAGTACGTGCTGGTGGTCGAGGGCTACATGGACGTCGTCGCGCTCGCGCAGCTCGGCTTCCCGAACGCGGTCGCGACGCTCGGCACGGCGTGCACGCCGATCCACGTGCAGAAGTTGCTGCGCCAGACCGATACGGTCATTTTCAGCTTCGACGGCGACTCGGCCGGCCGGCGTGCGGCGCGCCGCGCGCTCGAGGCGTGCCTGCCGCATGCGGCGGACAACCGGACGATCCGATTCCTTTTCCTGCCGTCCGAACATGATCCGGACAGCTACGTACGCGAATTCGGCGCGCAAGCCTTCTCCGAGCAGGTCGAACGCGCGATGCCGCTGTCGCAATTTCTGTTGAACGAAGCAATTGCCGGCAAGGCGCTCGATCAACCGGAAGGTCGCGCGAAGGCGCTGTTCGACGCGAAGCCGCTGCTGCAGGCGCTGCCTGCTAACGCGCTGCGCGCGCAGATCATGCACATGTTCGCCGATCGTCTCGATATCCCGTTCGAGGAAGTCGCGGCGCTGTCGGATGTCGATGCACGCATTGCCGCGCCGGCGCGCCACGCGCCCCCGCGCAGCGAGCGGCGGCGCGTGACGGACAGCGAAAAGCGGGCGTTGCGTACGCTCGTGATGCATCCGCGGATCGCGTCGCAGCTCGACGACGAGCAACTTGCGACCCTGCGCGCGCTGCCGCGCATCGGCGAGCTGTTCGCCGAAGTCGTCGAGCATGCGCGTGCGCTGGGCGACGGCGCGGAGTTCCGGTTGCTGTCGGACGTGCTGCGCACATCCTCGAACGGGGCGACTTACGAGGAAATCTTCCGCGAAATTCTGGACTATGATGAAAACGTCCGCGACTTGCTGTTACAGAATCCGGAAGACGAGACGGTGCCTGAGCGGCAGCGCGAACAGGAGCGGATCGCGGGCGAGGAGCTGCAGGCCGCGGTGCTCAAGATGCGTTACGACGCATGCTGCGACCGGCTCGATCGGCTGGCGCGGCAATCCACCTTCACACCCGAGGAACTGGCCGAATTGACGGAATTGAACCAGCAGCGAACCGACATGAAGCGTCGGCTCGGGCTGTAGGCGGCCGGGGCGCCAGGAGAGGGCTCCCCAGCGTGCTATAATATAAGGTTTCCAGCGGTTTGTTTTCCAAGCAGAGGCGAGAATCGCGATGGCAAAGACGACAGGCGGAAAGAAAGCAACGGGCAAGGGCTCGACGGAGCCGACCACGAAGGTCACTGCGGCCAAGTCTGCTTCTTCCACCAGGACAACGTCTTCGGCCACGTCAGCCCCTGCGGGAAAGAAAACCGCGGCCGGCACTGCTCAGGCTGCGCCGGCGTCGGCAGCCAGAACACGGGCTGCCGCCAGACCCGACTCCGGGCCGGCCAAGCCGGCGGCGAAGCGGGCAAGTGCGAAAAGCGCAAGGGACACGACTGCCGCCGCGGACGAAACGGCAGTACGTACTACTCATGCACCCACGGTTCAACCGGCTGTCGTCCAGCAGCCGCGAGTCGATATAGCCGGTACGGCGAACTCCATGACCAAAAAGCTGAACGAAGTATCCGTCGATGACGACGCAAATCAGAGCGACGAGCAGCCCGCACCCGCGGCTGCTCCGGGCAAATCCAAGGTGCGCGATCGTCGCGCCAAGGAAAAGGCGCTGCTGAAGGAAGCGTTCGCGACGAGCACGCCCGGCACGGCCGAGGAGCTCGAAGAGCGCCGCGTGAAGCTGCGCGCGCTGATCAAGCTCGGCAAGGAGCGCGGCTTCCTCACGTATGCCGAAATCAACGACCACCTGCCGGACAACTTCACCGAGACAGAAGCCCTCGAAGGCATCATCGGCACGTTCAACGACATGGGCGTGGCCGTATACGAGCAGGCACCGGACGCGGAAACGCTGCTCCTGAACGACAACGCGCCGGCCGCGTCGTCGGATGATGAAGTCGAGGAAGAAGCGGAAGTCGCGCTGTCGACCGTCGATTCGGAATTCGGTCGCACGACCGATCCGGTCCGGATGTACATGCGCGAGATGGGCACGGTCGAGCTGCTCACGCGCGAAGGCGAAATCGAGATCGCGAAGCGGATCGAGGACGGCCTGCGCCACATGGTGATGGCAATTTCCGCGTGCCCGACGACGATCGCCGACATCCTCGCGATGGCCGAGCGCGTCGCGAACGAAGAGATCCGAGTCGACGAGCTCGTCGACGGCCTGCTCGATCCGAATGCTTCGGACTCCGCCGATACGGACGGTTTCTCCGCGAAGGAAGCCGAAGCGATCGAGAACGAGGATGAGGAAGCCGAAGAGGAAGAGGAAGAAGAGGAAGAGGAGGACGATGACGGCGCCGCACAGGCAACCGCCAACGCCGCCCAGCTCGAAGCCCTCAAGCGTGCTTCGCTCGACAAGTTCTCGCAGATCAGCGAGTGGTTCGACAAGATGCGCCGCGCGTTCGAGAAGGAGGGCTACAAGTCGAAGTCCTACCTGAAGGCGCAGGAAACGATCCAGACCGAACTGATGACGATCCGCTTCACCGCGCGTACCGTCGAGCGTCTGTGCGACACGTTGCGTGCGCAAGTGGACGAAGTGCGTCAGGTCGAACGTCAGATCCTGCACATCGTCGTCGACAAGTGCGGCATGCCGCGTTCGGAATTCATCGCGCGCTTCCCGGGCAGCGAGACGGACCTCGACTGGGCCGAGAAGATCGCGGCCGAGGGGCATTCGTACAGCGCGGTGCTGTCGCGTAACATCCCGGCGATCCGCGAACAGCAGCAGCGTCTGCTCGACCTGCAGGCGCGCGTCGTGCTGCCGCTGAAGGACCTGAAGGAAACCAACCGCCAGATGGCGGCCGGCGAACTGAAGGCGCGTCAGGCGAAGCGTGAAATGACCGAGGCGAACCTGCGTCTCGTGATCTCGATCGCGAAGAAGTACACGAACCGCGGCCTGCAGTTCCTCGACCTGATCCAGGAAGGCAACATCGGCCTGATGAAGGCGGTGGACAAGTTCGAATACCGTCGTGGCTACAAGTTCTCGACCTATGCGACGTGGTGGATCCGTCAGGCCATCACGCGTTCGATCGCGGACCAGGCGCGCACGATCCGTATTCCGGTTCACATGATCGAGACGATCAACAAGATGAACCGCATCTCGCGGCAGATCCTGCAGGAAACCGGTCTCGAGCCGGATCCGGCAACGCTCGCCGAGAAGATGGAGATGCCGGAAGACAAGATCCGCAAGATCATGAAGATCGCGAAGGAGCCGATCTCGATGGAAACGCCGATCGGTGACGACGACGATTCCCATCTCGGCGACTTCATCGAGGACAACAACACGGTCGCGCCGGCGGATGCCGCGCTGCACGCAAGCATGCGCGACGTCGTGAAGGACGTGCTCGATTCGCTGACGCCGCGTGAGGCGAAGGTGCTGCGGATGCGCTTCGGTATCGAGATGAGCACCGATCACACGCTCGAGGAAGTCGGCAAGCAGTTCGACGTCACGCGTGAGCGGATCCGTCAGATCGAGGCCAAGGCGCTGCGCAAGCTGCGTCACCCGAGCCGTTCCGACAAGCTGAAGTCGTTCCTCGAAGGGAACTGATTTCCAGCGTCTCACTTGCGAACGCCGCCGGTATCCACGTGATGCCGGTGGCGTTTGTCTCCTCTGTCGTCTTTGTTGTTACAATGCCGGCCCGGCTTCGTTGCCGGAGCGACAGGTAGCACGCCTTGCTTCTCATCTGGGCCCCTAGCTCATGCTTGGTTAGAGCAGCGAACTCATAATTCGTTGGTGCCGGGTTCGACTCCCGGGGGGCCCACCAGATTCTCTTCCAGATCGTCCAGGGAAGTTGTGTGCCGTTAAGCATAAGTTGTCCACCTGGACACGTTATGCCTTATTTCCTGATCGGCCACGTTTTGCTTGATCGGGATAGGCTGTATGTTCGGAAGCTTGTTTCTCGGTGCAACCGACCGCGATTGGACGCAAAAAAGCCGACCCACCGGGTCGGCTTTTTTGTTTCTGATGCCCACCAGGCATGCCTGGCTCTGTCATCAGACATGGCGACGACACTGCGGAATCGCGCATACACCACGCGGTGACTTGACGGTGCTGCAGTCGTTCGAGAACGAAGACATGTTCGACCGGCGTGTCGGCGACTGGCTTGTCACGATCGCGCTTATGAGACTGAACTGCAACGTGAACGCCTGAACTTCGCACCTATCGGTGCAAGAGCGAAGAAACTGTCCCATCGACGCCTTCGTTGCAAGGGCACTGGACGTTGGGAGCCTCGCCTTCTGCGACAATTGACGAAATCCAGAAATCCTTGGCGTTTTATGAAGAGTACAACCCCGACGATCCGTGATGTGGCAATGGCAGCAGAGGTATCGGTCGCAACCGTATCGAAGTACGTCAATGGGACCAAGCGCTTCTCGCCGGAAGTGGAGTCGCGCCTTAAAGCGACGATCGAAAAGCTGGGCTACCAGACGAGCCCGCTTGCACGTTCCATGATTACGGGGCGCACGCGGACCATCGGCCTCGCGATTCTGGACATCAGCAATCCGCACTTTGCGAGTGTCGTGAAAGGGGCCAACCGGATCGCGCTCGCACACGACTACACGCTGCTGCTGGTCGATACGGAAGAGGACCCGGCTCGCGAGCGTTCGCTGATCGAGGCGCTCGCGCAACGCGTGGACGGATTGATCGTGAGTTCGCGCCTGACGGAGCGCGAAGCCGCCTGGATGTTGACCTTGAAAAAGCCGGTCGTGATGCTGCGACATCTCGATGAACTTGCCATCCCGACCGTCGGTATCGACAACCGTCTTGCCACCTATATGCTGGCCCGGCATCTGCTCGACCTCGGGCACCGGAAGATCGCCTATCTCGGGTTTGGCCAAGCGTCGATCGATTCCGAACGGACTCGCGGCGCAAGCGAATGCCTGGCGGAGCACGGGCTGTCGCTCGATGTCTACGACGCCCATGCACCGACATCCATCGCGGGCGAACAGGCATGCTCCAGGATCCTGCTGGGCCCCCGCCGGCCGCACGCCGTGATCTGCTATAACGACCTGATTGCGCTGGGGTTCATGAAAGGCGCGAAAGCGCTCGGATTTCAGCTGCCGCGGGATCTCGCGGTCACCGGAATCGACAATGCGCCCTATGGCGAATATTCGGAACCCTCGCTGACGACGGTCGATACCCAAAGCGAGAAGATGGGCGAGCTTGCGACTCGCAAGGTCGTCGAAGCGCTCGCAGGCAAGAACGACTCCGCGCGCCTTCTGCTCGAACCTCGCCTCGTCGTACGAGACTCGACGTCGATTCGTCCGCGGTCCTGAGTGTCGCTGGGAGTCGACAGCATCCGGCGGAACTCCTTTCTCTTCCGTTACGCCCAGGCGATACCGTGTGCCGTCTTCGCACGCCCTGAAGGATAAACGGTTACCCGTTCGGGCGCGCGTCGGGTTTTCCTTTGAGCGAAAAGACGATCCGATAGGCGTTAATACCGACTAGAAAAACCGGGGCAGGCGCTCTATTCTTGGATAAACGTTTTCCCAAAGTGCATCTCTGAGTGGCGAGTGACGAGCGGAGCCGCGAGAGAGGCACGCTGCGCGATGTCGCGACCGGTTGCGAAGGGGACGTCGTCGAGGGCAGCGCGCCGGCCCGCCACGGGTGGCATTGACGCGCGCTTCCATCGCCCGACAATGCATCGGGGCAAGCTGGCGGCGTCGAAGCGACGAATTGAATCTAAGTACTGCAAAACATATCGAACGATCGTCTGTAGAGACACAGGAGCGAGACATGGGAATTTCGGTCAGGAAGTCGGGGGTCTGTCTGGCAGCTGGACTGACGGTGCTGTTAGGAGGGTGCGGAGGCAGCAGCGATAGCAGTTCGGCTGCATCGTCGCCGGCCGGCAATTCATCGCCATGGATGAATAAGTCGTTGAAGCCCGAACAGCGCGCGACCTTGCTGGTGGCGGCTATGGCACTGCCAGACAAGGAAGAGCAACTGGTGGGCGGCCCCGGCGTGATTGCCGAGCTCCCGCAATGTTTTGGCGCGCGCCATATTCCCGGACTCCCGAAATACCACATTCCGACGCTACGCATCACCAACGGACCGGTCGGTATCGGCCAGAACGATTGCGTTCCCGCCGGCTCGGCGTCGAGCGGCGCCGCGGCGCTGACGAGTGCGGCATCTGCCAAGGCGACGGCGCTGCCGTCCGCGATCGCGGTGGCAGCGTCGTTCGACCACGCAGTGGCGACGCAATTCGGCGACGTGATCGGCAAGGAAGGCGCAAACCTCGCGCTTCACGTGTTCGAAGCACCCGGGATGAACTTGGCCCGGCTGCCGGTCGGCGGCAGAAACTTCGAGTACATGGGCGAGGATCCGTATCTCACTGGCACAATGGGTGTCGCCGAGATCCAGGCGGTCCAGTCGCACGGAATGATCGCGATGGCGAAGCATCTCGTCGCGAACGAGCAAGAGACGAACCGGATGACCATCTCGGAAAACGTCGACGACCGGACGTTGCACGAGCTCTACCTGCTGCCGTTCGAAATGGCGGTCAAGGACGGTCAGGTGGGTGCCGTCATGTGCTCGTACAACTCCGTCAACGGCTTCTCGATGTGCGAGAACAAGCACATCCTGACCGACGTGCTGCGCGGGCAATGGGGTTTCGGCGGTTACGTCCAGTCGGACTTCTTCGCCGCGCACAGCACGGCGGGGACGATGCTCGCCGGGCTGGACAACGAGATGCCGGGCGTGATTATCCCGGGCGTGGCGACCTGGTGGACGCCGGATAAGCTGAACGCCGCGCTCGCAGCCGGCGCGATCAAGACGTCGGATATCGATACGGCGCTGGCCCGCCGATATACGCAGATGTTCAAGGCAGGCATCTTTGATCGTGCGCTGGTTCAAACGCCGATCGATACCGTCGCAGACGGCGCCGTTGCGAAAGCCATCGGCGAGCAATCCGCGGTGCTGCTGCAAAATGACGGCACGCTGCCTTTGAGCAAGGCGGTGCAGAACGTCGTGATCGTCGGGAAGGCTTCGCAGGTGTTTGCTCAGCAAGCGGTGGCTGGCGGCAGCAGCATCGGCAACCCGATGGGGGCCGGCGGCGGGAGTTCGGACGTGGTCGCGCTCTATACCGTTTCGCCCCTGCAAGGGATCCGCGACGTGCTCGCCAATCTCGGCAATTCGACGGCGACGGTCCACCTGGTTCTTGTCGACGATGCAAACGCGAATGCCACCATCGACGGCGCGGCGGCCACATTTGCCGCGGCCCAGTCGTTGATCGGTAGCGCCGATGCAGTTGTGGTGATGGCCGGATCTATTGCGGAAGAGGGCGCGGATCAGATCACGTTCGTCGATGCGCAGGGCTTGAGCCTCGACGCCGGCAAGTACCTCAACACGCTCGACTGGTACGGGCCGAAGGCCAGTGCGCTGACGACGACCAGTACCGTCAAGAGCAGCAATACGCTTGCCATGATCCAGAGCGTGGTTGCCGCGAACCCGAAGACCGTTCTCGTGCTCAAGGACAATGCGGTCGAGGCGCTCGACCCGACGCTCCTCAAAGGCGGCGCGTCCGCGCCGGCCGCGATACTCGAAGCGTGGTTTCCGGGGCAAGAAGACGGGCACATCGTCGCGGACCTGCTGTTCGGCGTGACGAATCCGTCGGGCAAATTGCCTGTGACGTTCCCGCAGGTCGGTCAGGGCTTCATGGATTCGATCAATGCGGCGCAGTATCCGGGCGTGGCGGTCAACGGGGTACCGACCGTCACCTACACCGAAGGGCTCAACATGGGTTATCGCTGGTACGACGCGATGAGCAAGAGTCCCGCCTTCGAATTCGGGTTCGGCCTTTCGTACACGACATTCACGATTCAGAACGCCGCGGTTTCGTCGGGAAGCAACGGCACGTATAACGTCACCGCGTCGGTCACCAATACGGGGAAGGTAGCAGGCGCTGAAGTCGTGCAGGTGTACGTCGGCTTGCCGTCGTCGTCCGGCGAACCGCCGAAGCGTCTGGTCGGGTTCCAGAAGTTTTTCCTGAATCCCGGCGCGTCGCAGACGGTCACGATCAACATCGATCCGAAGGCGAACAACCATCCGTTGAGCGTGTGGGACAAGGACGCGCAGGTGTGGTCGGCGGCAAGCGGTACCACGACGGTGTATGTTGGAAACTCGTCGAGAAGTCTCAGTGCTGCGGGGACTATCGTCCAATAAACGAAACGTTCGTGCCCACGCGAGGAAAGGCGGTCAGGTCACGCTCGAAGTGCTGATCTTCGAGCGTGCCTGCCATTGAGCCCGTCCGGCTCATTTGCTGTTGAAGCCCATATCCATCGCGGTGGACGATGGATCGCTATTCGCAGACGCGTCATCACCGTGGCCGCGGAAGTTGCCCACTACCCCCATCACATTCTGACGAACGGCGACGCCATACCGCAGATCCATGCCGCCGCCATCGGCGCACACATTAGCGTGCGGATTTAGCGGCAACCTGCTTATCAAGCGCGTCGTGCGCACGCGTCGCGCTATCGGCGTCCACGCGGTCAGCCAAGACGTGTCCGAGTTGGCGCAGTTGGCTTTGCGTGAGGCCGACATTCATGCTGATGCGCATGTGCGCTTGTAATTGCGGCTCCACTCCACTGCGCTGGCGCGAGGGACGGCCAGCGGACCGAAGTCACCCAGGCGCGCCGGGTAATCTGACGAGGCACGGTTCCCGCAATCGCCCAAGCGTCCAGCATTAGGCAGTCGACTGTAGCAGGAAGGTTTCCTCGGAATGGTCAATGGCAGTCAAGGCAGCTGGCGCCAGAGAGAATCGGAAGGGCGCCAGCGGGTCGGTTTCAGGCGGGCATCGGCTCGCGGCCGAAGGCTTCGAGTTCGCGCGCCAGCGACTGCGCGGCCAGTCCGACCAATGCGCGGCCTTTTTCGCGCGTGGCCAGGCCGGGATCGGAGCCGATGCGTCCGTCGGGGAAGCGGGCGCGGAAGTCGAGGGCGTCGCGGATCGGGCCGGTATTCGCTATCGGCGGCGCGTAGTCGGCCGACTTGATCGAATCGGGGAAGGCCCACTGTGTAATCGCAATCTCCGACGGGGTGGCATGCGCGCCGTGGCCCGTCGGGAACTGCTCCCGCGCCAGTTCGCCGACGCCTTCAAGATCCCACCAGTTGCAAAGCTTCAGCGCGAAACCTGCGCGGCGACGCGCAAAGCTGGCTTCGGCATAAAGTTCGGAGAACGCAGCATCGATCGATGAGACATTGCCGCCGTGACCATTGAGGAACAGGATTTTCTCGAAACCATGTGCCACCAGCGAGCGGGTCCAGTCGCCGATCGCGGCAATGAATGTGGACGGGCGAAGCGAGATGGTGCCGGGAAAGCCGAGGTGATGCTGTGCCATGCCGATATTGAACGTGGGTCCCACGAGGATATCGGCGGATTTTTCCGCTTCACGCGCGATGATCTCGGGACACAGCCAGTCCGTGCCAAGCAGTCCGGTGGGGCCGTGCTGTTCGTTGGAGCCGATCGGCACGACGATCGTGCGGCTGCGCGTGAGGAACTGCTCGATTTCGGACCAGGTGGAAAGATGTAGAAGCATGACGACTCCTTGTTACGACTTTGCGGGTAGCTTGTTGGCGAGAATGATCAGTGCGGCGATGATCGGCAGCGTGGCCAGGATCAGCATGCCGAGGTGCAGGTTGCCGGTGGCCGTCTTGGCCCATCCGATGATGGCCGGGCCCCAGAAGCCGCCCGAAAGCCCGATCGTGTTGATCAGCGCGATGCCGCCTGCTGCCCCGGGGCCCTTGATGTATTCGGAGGGCATGGCCCAGAACACCGTGTAGGTCATCCACAGTGCGCAGGTACCGAGCGTGAGCAGCACCAGCGATGCGGCGAGATTGCCGTCCACGAGGGTGGACGCGGCCAGCAGCAGGCCCCCGATGGTTGCGGGCACCGCACTATGGAAACGGCGTTCGCCCGCCCGGTCGGACCGGCGCCCCATGTAGTACATGCCGAACGCCGCTGCAAGATAGGGCAGGGCCGAGTACCAGCCGAGTTGTACGGTGTCGCTCACGCCCTGGACCTTGATGAGGGTCGGCAGCCAGAAGCTGATCGCATAGATGGCGGCGATGATGCAGAAGTACGCGAAGGCCAGCACATAGACCCGGACGTCACGCGCCACGGCGAGGAAAGAGTGATTGTGCCCCGCCGCGGATCCGATCTCGCTCGCGAGCAGGCGCTTTTCGTCCTCGGTCAGCCACGCCGCGTCGGCCGGCCGGTTCGGCACGAAGAACAGGGCGAGCACGCCGAGCAGGATACAAGGCAGGCCCTCGACCAGGAACATCCATTGCCAGCCGGCCAGTCCGCCGGCGCCGGACAGCGCGGTGATCAGCCACGCCGATACCGGTCCACCGACAATGCCGCCGAGCGGGCCGGCAAGGAACACGACGGCGATGGCGCGCGCCATGCGCTGCGGGCCATACCAGCACGAGAGGTAGTAGATCATGCCCGGCGCAAAGCCCGCTTCGAAGATGCCGAGCACGAAGCGCATCGCGTAGAACATCGGCACGTTACGTACGAACAGCATGCAGGCTGACGTAATGCCCCACAGCACCAGGATGCGGCTGAAGGTCTTGCGCGCGCCGATGCGCGGCAACATCAGGTTACTGGGTATCTCGAATAATACGTAGCCGATGAAGAAGATTCCGGCGCCCACGCCGTACGCGGCATCGGAGAAGCCGAGGTCGCTTTGCATCTGGAGCTTTGCAAAGCCGATGTTGACGCGGTCGAGGTAGGCGAACAGGTAGCAGCTCAGCAGGAACGGCAGTAGTCGCCAGTTGATCTTGCTGTAGAGGTTTGAGGTGTCGCCTACCGCACTTTCGCTCGGGATTGCCAGCATGCCAGTCTCCAATGTCGTACGTGGTACCGCCCTGATGCATCGGATAGTGGCAGCGCGACGCGCAATCACCAACAGCAACCATGTGCACACTTCGTTGCCTGCAGGGCAACGCATCTGGTATGGTGGGCATGCCGATAGTGGCGGTAATCACCGGGTGGATGGTTCGACATGCGTGAAATCAATCAGCAGCGGCTGCGCTACTTCCGCGCAGTGCTCGAGCAAGGGACCATCCGCGGCGCCGCCGAGAGCCTGAACACCTCGCCGTCGGTGATTACCCGGCAGATCCGGCTGCTCGAGGACGAGCTTGGCGCGACGCTGTTCGAGCGCCAGGCGCGCGGCGTCAGGCCGACCGAAGCCGCCGCGCACCTGCTCGAGTTCTGGCGCGGCTACCGCTCGCATCAGGAGCGGCTCGAGGATCAGCTCCACGCGCTCAAGGGCCTGAAGCAGGGGCAGGTCCAATTGGTCCTGAGCGAGGGCTATGTGGATGCGCTGGTCAACGAGGTGCTGGCGCCGTTCTGTGCGCAGTACCCGTTGCTCGACATCGGAATGGAGATCCTCGGAGTCGATCAGGTGCTCGAAGCCGTGGCGGAAAGCCGCGCGCACCTCGGGCTTGCCTTCAACCCGCCGCCGCACCCGCGTATCGAGTATCTGGCGAGTTCGTCGCAGGCGGTCGGGCTGCTGGTGCGGTCCGGCCATCCGCTGGCATTGCGCGGCGGCCCGGCCAGCGTCGAGGACATGTTGTCGTGGCCGCTGGCCATGATGCCGGCATCGTTCGGCGTCGGCCATGCGGCCAAGATGCTCGAATTCGCGGAGAACATTACGATACGGCCGAAGCTGGTCACCAATTCGCTAACGGCGCTCAAGCAGTTCGTCGCCTACGAAAACTACATGACGCTGATCGGCGGCGAATTCGCGGCATATCGGGAGATCGCCGCCGGCACGCTCACGGTGGTGCCGATCGATCATCCGCTCTTCAAGGGCACCCAGGCGCGGTTGCTCGCGAAGGCAGGGCGGCCGTTACCGGCGGCCGCCCTCAAGCTCCTCGAACATATTCTGCGGGACATGCCGATGTTCGCGCGGGGCGGCGAGTAGCAGAATAAACGGACAGGTCATGGCCCAGTCGGTTGACGCTGGCCGGCTGGCCGGCCGGATTGCGATGCCGCAACGCTTCGCGGGTTTTTCTTCGTGCGCCGCCTGAATGTGTCGAGCGTATTGAACACGTCCGCGCCGGCGCCGCCTGTCGTATCGCCGCCACCGGGAAAACACGGAGCGCGTGCGGTCCCGATATCAATCGAAGTATGCTGTAGCGCGACCTGCGCGCACGATCGGGATTCGTCGAGCACGCGAACTGCAGACCAGCGCCGCGCTCCGTCCGGCAGCCATAACAAACACACACCGACTTCGCCCGACAGTGCGGCGACCATCATGATCATGCTGCGTTCGTGGGGTGCGATTCTCTCGTTGCTGATGCTTGCCGCATGCGCCAGCCTGCCGCCGCAAATCGATCGCGAGCCGACGCATGCATATACCGACACCGCAAACACGCGCCTCGGCATCGCGTTCAGCCAGCAGGCCGCCGCCCATCCGGGGCAGGACGCGTTTCATCTGCTGCGTGATCCCGTCGACGCACTCGATGCGCGCGTGCTGCTTGCCGATCGCGCGGACCGCTCGCTCGACCTGCAGTACTACATCTGGCACGACGACCTGACCGGACACGAACTCGCCGACGCGATCATCCGCGCGGCCGATCGCGGCGTACGCGTGCGCGTGCTGCTCGACGATCTCGGAACGAATGCGGACGATCGCAAGCTGCTCGAAATCAGCTCGCATCCGAACATCGAGATCCGGCTGTTCAATCCGGTCGCGACGCGCCACTTCAAGAAGATCGGCACGGTGTTCGAGCTCTCGCGCGTCAACCGGCGCATGCACAACAAGGCGATGATCGCGGACAACCAGGCGGCGATCGTCGGCGGCCGCAATATCGGCGACGAGTACTTCGGCGCGTCGTCGATGCTGGAATTCGGCGACCTCGACGTGGTCGTGCACGGTCCCGTCGTGAATGACATCTCGACCGAGTTCGACACGTTCTGGAATTCGCCGTATGCGTTTTCGGTCAATGCGCTGGTCGGGCATGACGCCGCGCCGGGTGGCCTCGAGCGCGAGCGCGAACGGCTGCGCGATTACCTGCGCGCGATGGAGGACGATCCGTACGTGCTCGAGGCGCGCCAGCGGCTCGACCAGATCGTGCATGGCCAGGGCACGGAGTTGTCATGGGGTCGCGCGACGGTCCTGTACGACGATCCGGCGAAGATCGCGCGAGCCCCGACGGACAGCGAAGGACACCTGATGCCGCAACTGCGCGCGCTCGCGTTGCGGCCCGAGCATGAACTGCTGATCGTGTCGCCGTATTTCGTGCCGGGCAAGGACATGGTCGAGCGGCTGCGTGCGCTCACGGCGCGCGGCGTGCGCGTGACGATCCTGACCAACTCGCTCGCGTCGACCGACGTCGCGGCCGTGCATGCGGGTTACCGGCGCTATCGGCGGGAGCTGGTCGAGGCCGGCGTGCGGCTTTACGAGCGGCGGCCGTCCGGCGACACGAGCATCTCGAAGCAGGTCATCATCGGTTCTTCACGTGCGTCGCTGCATGCGAAGACCTATGTGTTCGATCGCAAGAGCATCTTCATCGGTTCGATGAATCTCGACCCGCGCTCGCTGAACCTCAACACCGAGATCGGCGTTTATTGCGAAAGTCCGGCCATTGCGTCCGACGTCGCGACGGACCTGGAGCCGCGGCTCGATCAAATCGCGTGGCGGGTCGAATCGAGGACCGATCCGTCCGGCAACGGGCGGCTCAAGTGGATTCAGACCGACGCGGACGGAAAGGCGGTCGAGCTCGATCACGAACCGGAAGTGTCCGCGGCGCGGCGCATGGAAGTGTGGTTTCTCGGCTTGTTTCCGATCGAATCGCAGCTGTGATCGCGTTTCCGCTTGCCCGCGACAACGGCGGGCCGCGTATCCGGACGCACATCGTCGATCCGGACGCGACGCCCGGATCGACGCGCACAGGTTCCGGGCGGGCGTTCGAAATCATCCGCGCCCGGAACCGCACCGCTCAGCGCACGGTCAGCGCGCGAAATCCGACGTGCTCTGGATGAACGTGTTCAGCTTCGAGATGTTCACGCTGCCGAAGCCCGTCGTCGCGTCCCAGCCGGCCTTTGCGTTGTAGCCGTACGATCCGCTGCCGTTGTTGCCGGACGTCACGTCGTGCAGCAGGGCCGCGTTGCTCGGAAAGTACTTGTAGATGCTCGACGCCGGGAAGCCGAGCGCGTTGTTGTTCGCCGATTGCAGCCGTGCCCAGATGCCGGTGAAGATCGGCGCGGCGAGGCTCGTGCCCCCTTCGTTGTTCAGGTAGCCCGAGCCCCACAGCGTATCTGACGTCTGGCCGTTCACCACGAGAATCGCGCCGGTGCGCAGGTCGGCGTCGAAGCCGACGTCCGGCAGCGCGCGCTTGGTCGACCCGGTGAGGCTCGACGACTGCCACGACGGCGCGGCTTCGTATTTGCTGTAGCCGCCGCCCGTCGACCACACGGTGCCCTGCTGCCAGCTCGGATCGTTCCACACGATTTCGCTGTTGTACGCGTTGGTCGACGTATTGGTGAACAGCGTCGTGCCGCCCACCGCGATCACGTAAGGCGACGTCGCGGGTTCGCTCACCGTGTAGGTCGAGCGCGATGGCTTGCCGCTCGCGCATTCGTATGCGCCGTGGTCGCCGGCCGACACCGAAAAGGTCTGCCCCTGCGCGACCGCCTGCTTGAAGATCGTGTCGTCGGTCGCCTGAGAGCCGGTGCTGTACGCGGACGATTCGCACACGCCGAGCGACACGTTGATGACCTTCGCGACGTTGTCGCTCACCGCCTTGTTGTACGCGGCGGTGATCGCCGTAAGCGTCATCGACGGCGCCACGTAAAACACGACCTGTTTCACGCTGCCGCCGGCAGTGCCGACGATCGACTGGCTGTCGAGGTTCCATTCGACGGTGCCGGATGTATCGGTGTACGAACTGCCTGACGGCCCTGTGTGGACGACGCTGCTGCTGATCGTGCCGAGGCCGTTGGTCGCGGCGAACGTGTTGAGGTCGCTGACCGTCTGCGACAGGTCGCCTTCGGAAATGATGCCGACCGTGGTCTGCGAGGCCGTCGGCGTACCGTCGCCGCCATAAAGCGACGAGAACTCGGTCGGGTTGTGCGGCACCGCGGATGCGCCCGCCGGGATCGTCAGGTTGCTGGTGTTGCCTTGCGGCTTGCTGCCCGCGCCGGTATGCATGAGCTCGACGTTCTGCAGGCCGAGCACGGCGCCGACGATCCCGCCGATCGCGTTCGGCACCTGCGCGGCGTCGGTGTTCGCGTAGACGCTGCGGCCGTTGTGCGTGAAGCGTTTGAGCGTCGTGCGGAACGCCGACTTGATTGTTGCCGCGGTGCCGGATGCCGACACGAGCAGGCGGTTCGACGCGACCACGATGTTGACGAAGCCGGCCTTGCGCAGGTGCGCGACGACGGAGGCGACCTGCTGGTCGGTCGGCGCGTACTGCGCGGCGAATTGCGCCGGCGTGAGGAACTGCTTGTAGTGCGGCGAGCCGGGCGTATGCAGGTCGCGCAGGTACTGGTCGAGTTGCGCTTCGTTGCGCAGGTTCAAACCGAGCACGATGTCCACCGCTTCGCCGGGCGCCATCTCGGTGGCAGTCGCGGCAGCGGCGGCGGTGCTGGCCGCCGGTGCGCCGGCGGTACTGCTGCTTTCACCCTGCTGGACGAGCGGCAGGAATCCCTTGGTGCGCGTTTCCGTCCAGCCGGCGGCCGGTGCGGCATGGACAGCCGTCATGCCGAACGAAGCGGCTGCCGCGGCGGCGAACGCGAGCTTGACGATGCGGATGTGCTTTTGTTTCTTGTCTGCAACCTGATTCATTTTGAATTACCCCTCCGGTTGAACATCGAACGGCATGAACAACAACAGTCGACAGCGGCGCGGATCGTGTGCCGCCGATATCCGCCGCGCTCGCGCGGATGGCGCGGACGCGACGGGGCCTTTCGCCCGGGCCGGAAAGGTGGTGACCTCCGGGAGCGAAATGCTGGAATGCCAGGTAGTGGTGGCGCTGCGCCGCGTTGCGGGCGGGCCAGCGGGCTTGATGCAGGCGGGATGGCTAGAGCAACAGCTTCGGTGTCCTGCTCATTCGGTTCGGTCCTTCGGCCCGCTGCCGGACGGCAGCTGCCCAATGAAAATGCATCGGGATGTTGCATGCGCCGACGGATGAGAGGCGGTCGGCGGCGAGAACTTCGGTGCGGCGGAAGCGAAATGCGTCGAGCGGAATCGATTGCGTGGTTTGCAATGTGTCAGATTGCTTGCATCGGACGGTATCAAGAACGAAAGTTCGGTGTCAAACTTTTTCTGATTATATGAAACAAAATTAAATGAATTAAGCTGAAATGCTTTTGAAAAGATCGGGGGTGTTTTGTAATTTTAGAAACCCGATTTGGTTGTAATCGCAACTTCATCGGCCGGATCATTCGCGGTTCGAATCGTAATGGGCGAACCGTTGTGGAAGAAACATTCGAATCGTCGATGCCGGCGCCATCAACGAACTTTGCCGGGCGAGCGACCGGCGCATGTCACCCCGCGTTCGTCTGCCAGCCGAGCCCGAGGCTCTTCTGCAGCGACACGTAATCCTTGATGAGTTCGGCCTTTCCAGCGATCACGTTCTGCTGCGCGGCGAGCGCCTCGCGCTGCGTATCGAGCAGATCGATCGTCGATGCGACGCCCGCGCGATAGCGCTGGTCCATCAACGTGGCCGAATGTGTGGCCGACGTCTGCACCTTGGTGAGCGCGACCACATGTTCGCGCTGGTGTCCGTAGCGCTGCAGCGCCGTGTTCGCGTCCTGCAATGCGCCGAGCACCGCTTTCCGGTAATTGGCCTGCGCTTCGTCGCGCGACGCTTCGGCCGCCCGTATTGCGCCGCGCGTGCGGCCGAAGTCGAGAATGTTCCATTGCAGATACGGCGCGCCGACCCATGTGAAATTCTGCTTGCGGAACAGGTGGCCGGGGTCCGTCGCGCTGAAGCCGAGATCGCCGAGCAGCGTCACCTTCGGGAAATAGTCGGCGATGTGCTCGCCGATCTGCGCATTGCTCGACGCGAGCCTGCGCTCGGCCGCGCGGATGTCGGGGCGCTGCTTGAGCAGCACGGCCGGATCGCCGACCTGCACGCTGCCGGGTAGCGTCGGCAGCGGCGCGCCCGATGCCGACAGCGCGGCATCGAGCGCACCGGGCGCGCGGCCGGTCAGGATCGCGAGCCGGTCGAGCGACTCCGTCACCTGCGCATCGAGCGGGATCACCGACGCGCGCGTGGTTTCGACCTGCGTCGTCAGGCGTTCGATGTCCACATCGGCCGCGACGCCGCGCGCGCGGCGCTGCTGCGTGAGCTCGAGCATCTGTTGTTGCAGTTCTGCGGTGCGCTGCGACAGCGCGAGCCGTTGCTGCTGGTCGCGCAGGTCGACGTACGCGGTCGCCACTTCGGCGGCGATCGACACCTGCGTGTCGGCGAGGTCGGCGTCGACGGCTTCCGCCTGCGCGGACGCCGCCTCGACCGCGCGGCGCGTGCCGCCGAACAGATCGATTTCCCAGGTCGCGTCGAAGCCGACCGAATAGAGCTGCAACGGGCCCGAGCCGCCCAGCGACGGCGATGAACCGTCCGACTGGTTCGAGTTGCCGGGCGGCAGCAACGAGCCGAGCGCGCTGACGTCCGGCTCGCGCGCGCGGATCGCGGCGACGGTGGCCGACGATTTCGGCAACTGGGCGGCGCGCCGTTGCGACAGCTGCGCGCGCGACGCGCGCAACCGGGCCTGCGCGGCTTGCAGATCGGGGTTGTGCGCCAGCGCGGCGGCGATGAGGTCGTCGAGCTGGCGATCGCCGAGCGCATGCCACCACGCACTCGGCGCGGGCGTGTTGGAGTCGACGCCGGTGGCCGGCGCACGCACGAAGGTCGGCGCGTCGGGTGCCGCGGGTGCGCCGCGATAGTCGGGGCCGACGGTACAGCCGGCGAGCAGGCAAGCGGCTGCGCACAGCGTGAGCGCGGGGCGGCGGGGCAGGGAGAAGGGCTTCATCGTGTAAGACGGGTCAATGGCCGGACGACATCGGCTGCGGAGCGCGCGGCGTCTTCAGCAGCAGCGCGAGCGGCACGCACGCGAGCAGCGCGAGACCCAGCAGGTAGAAGGTTTCGGAATAGGTCATCACGATGGCCTGGATCTGGATCTGCTGCGCGAGCTGGCCCAGCGCACGCAGATGCGAATACGCGAGGTCGCCGGTGTGCGCGAACCAGTTCGCCGCATAGGCCGACAACCGTTCCTGCCCGATCAGCGAATTGGCGCTGACCGATTCGCGCAGCGCGGCCGCATGGAAGGTCGTGCGCCGGTCGATCACGGTGCCGATGATCGCGAGCCCGATCGAGCCGCCGAGGTTGCGCGCCATGTTGTAGAGCCCGGCCGCGTCGCCCGAGTCCTCGCGCGCGACGGCGGCCATCGACGCCTGGTTCAGCGGCATCATCGCGAGCATCTGCGCGACGCCGCGAATCAGCTGCGACCACACGAAATCATGGCCGACGCTCTGCGCGGTCAGGCCGATGTCGAGCATGCAGCTCAGGCAGAACAGCAGCAGCCCCGAGATCACGAGAACGCGGAAGTCGACCTTGCCGAGCAGGTGCGGCAGGATCGGCATCACGAGAAACGCGGGCAGGCCCGACAGCAGCATGATCGCGCCCGCCTGCTCGGCGTTGTAGCCCGCGACGATCGCGAGGAACTGCGGCAGCAGGTACGACACGCCGTACAGCCCGGCGCCCACCGCGGACACGATCACGATCACGCTCGCATAGCGCGGATTGCGCATCAGCGACAGGCGCATGATCGGCCGCTGCGCGAACCGCTGCGACAACGCGATCAGGATCATCCCGGCAAGCGACACGCAGCTCAGCGTGACGATCATCTGCGACTCGAACCAGCGTTCGCGCTGGCCTTCCTCGAGCACCACGGTCAGCGAGCTCAGCCCGATCGCGAGGCCCGCGATCCCGAGCCAGTCCGCGTTGAAGAACGTGTTCCATTGCGGACGGTCGGACGGCAGCCCGAACACCAGCAGCGCCATCAGCAGCAGGCACACCGGCAGGTTCAGGAAGAAGCACCAGCTCCAGCTGACGTTCTCCGCGAGCCAGCCGCCGAGCACGGGGCCGAACAGCGGGCCGAGCAGCACGATCAGCCCGAACAGCGTCATCCCAACCGGCAGCTGCGACAGCGGCAGCCGCGTGCGGATGATGGTTTGCGCGGTGGGGATCAGCGCGCCGCCCGTGAAGCCCTGGCCGATGCGCCCGGCGATCATCATCGCAAGCGAATTCGACCAGCCGCACATCATCGAGAAGGCGATGAACAGCGCGGCGTTCGTCAGCAGGAAGTTGCGTAGCCCGAACACGCGCGTGAGCCACGCGGCGAGCGGGATCATCACGATTTCCGACATCAGGTAGCCGGTCGAGATCCACGTGCCCTCGGTGCCGGTCGCGCCGATTTCGCCCTGGATCTGCGGCAGCGCGGAGTTCGTGATCGAGATGTCGAGCGTCGCCATCAGCGCGCCGAGCGCGCCGGCGGCGACCGCGATCCAGTCGGTGACGCTCGCGCGGCCTTCGTGAGGCGGCGCGGGCGGGGTGGCGGCGGTATCAGCCATGGCGTTTCTCGTTGTCGTCCGGGCGCGTGTCGACGTCGACGGTCACGGACAGCCCCGGCAACAGCATGCGTGGCGCACGCGCGTTCGCGCCGAGGCGGATGCGCACCGGCACGCGCTGCACGATCTTCGTGAAGTTGCCGGTCGCGTTTTCGGGCGGCAGCAGCGCGAATTGCGCGCCGGTGCCCGGTGCGAAGCTGTCGACGGTGCCGCTGAGCGTGTCGTCCGGCAGCGCGTCGACGTGCAGTTCGACGGGCTGGCCGATGCGCATCCGGCCGATCTGCGTTTCCTTGAAGTTCGCGACGACGTAGATCGCGTCCACCGGCACGACGGTCAGCAGGCGCGTGCCGGGCTGCACGTACTGGCCGACGCGCACCGTGCGGTCGCCGACGCGGCCGTCGAGCGTGCTGCGCACGATCGTGTTGTCGAGGTCGAGCCGTGCCTGCGCCGCGCTGGCCTGCGCGGCTTCGAGCTGCGCGCGCGCCTGCTGCAGCTGCGCGGTGAACGACGCGATCTGCGTGCGGGCGGCGGCGATCGACGCGGTGTTCGCGGCGAGCGTCGCGGCGGCCTGGTCGCGCGTGCTCTTCAGGTCGGCCACGCGCTCGTGCGTTTCGGCGCCGGTCGCCGCGAGCGGCGCGTAGCGTGCGTATTCGTCGCTTGCGTGCCGTGCGTTGATCTGCGATACCTTCGCCTGCGCTTCGGCCTGCTCGAGGTTCGCGCGCTGCTGGCTGATGTCGGCTTCCGCGCGCGCGATGTCGGCGCGGCGCGCGTCGACGGTCGCGGTCGACTGCGCGAGCGCCACCTGGTACTGGCGGATGTCGAGCCGCACGAGCGGGTCGCCGGCCTTGACCACCTGGTTGTCGCGCACGTATACGTCGGTCACGTAACCGGCGACCTTCGGCGCGGCCGTCATGTTGTCGGCCTGCAGATAGGCGTCGTTGGTGCTTTCGATGAAGCGGCCGACCGTCCACCAGCGGCCCAGCGACACGGCGCCGCCGATTGCCGCGACCACGGCGACGGCGATCAGGATGTGCCGCCGCCTCGAACCGACGTTGCGTGGCGATGCGGTTCCCTGACGATTTTCTTTCAGTGACGGAGGTTGCGACGTCGACATGAGGTCATCCAATTTATTCCAGGCGGACGAATTATTCCAGTCGGTAAAAATCTGTCAAGTAGAATGTGGTTCGATCGAGTGACGAGGAAGGCATGAACGAAGCGAAGAAGCTGCGCCGTACGTCGACGGGCGGCTACGCGCGCGGCGACGAGACGCGTCAGCGAATCATCGATGCGGCGATCGAGCTGTTCGGCGAACACGGATTCGCGGGCGCATCGACGCGCGACATCGCCGCGAAGGCCGGCGTGAACGCGCCGGCGCTGCAGTACTACTTCGAGAACAAGGAAGGCGTGTACCGCGCTTGCGTCGAGGCGATGGCCGAGCTCGGCTGGAGCGTGCTCGGGCCGGCGGTCGAGCATGCGCGTGCGGCGCTCGACGCGGAGGCGGACGTCGACGCGCTGATCGACGCGTTCATCGGCATCCTGCGCACGCTGGCCGACCGGATCTTCACGGTGCCGAAGACGCTGGGGCAACGGATGTTCTTCGCACGCGAGCAGGTCGGGCAGGAGCCGGCAGGCGCGACCGACATTCTGATGAAGCGCGTGCGCAAACCGCTGAACGACGTGAGCGCCGAACTGGTCGGCCGGATCTCGGGGCGGCCGGCCGACGACCCTGTCACGCGGTTGCGCACGATGAGCCTGTTCGGGCAGTTGACGGTGTTCCACCTCGTGCAGCGCTCGGCACTGCAGTTGCTCGACTGGGACGGGTTCGACGGTGAAGGCGGCGCGCTGCTGATGGCGACGATCGCCGACCAGACGCGCGTGCTGCTCGAACATTGGCATGCGCAGCGCGGTGCCATCACCGACGAAGCGCCGCTCGCCTTACCGCGCGGCGCGGGCGCGAAACGCACGGCGAAGCCTGCTGTATCGACCGCCGCCGCGAAGCGCGTGCCGCGCGCGAAGAAGCCGGCGGCACGCTGAGCGGCATGCGCGATCAGTTCGGCTTGCGTTCCGGCGGCGGCGCGGGACGCGTGTCGGCGGCAGGCATGTCGGCGGCATCGCCGTCGTATTCGGGGCCCACGGGTCGCGAACCTTCGTCATACGCGACGAGGCTGCGCTGCGGATTCGCGATCCGGATCCCGCGTTCGCGGAACATCACCGCGATCCGCCGGTTGAACTCGCGCTGCACGCCCCAGCGTGCCGAGTCCTTGCACTGGATCTGGCCTGCCAGCGCGATCATCGCGCCGTCGACCTGGTCGATGCCCCAGTAGCTGAAATCCGACAGGATGCCGTCCTTGTAGTTCGGGTCGTCGCGCAGCGCGGCGGCGATCTCTTTCAGCGTCGCGATTGCGAGATCGATGTCCTGGCCGTAAGCGATGCTGACCTTGACGGCCGCGTTGCCGAGCCCGCGGTTCGTGTTGTTGACGGTCGTCACCGAGCTGAACGGGATCGTGTACAGCGACCCGTCGCCCGCGCGCAGCCGCACGGTGCGGATCGACAGGTATTCGACCGTGCCCGACACGCCGGCGAGCGTGACCCAGTCACCCACCTGCATCGCGTTCTCCATCAGCAGGAAGATCCCGGTGATGAAATCCTGCACGAGCTTCTGCGAGCCGAAGCCGAGCGCGACGCCGAAGATGCTGGCGCCCGCGAGCAGCGGGCCGATGTTCACGCCGATTTCGCTGAGGCCCGTCAGCACGACGACGAGCGCGATCAGGATGAACAGCAGCGAACGCAGCATCGGCAGCAGCGTGCGCAACCGCGCCGCGCGCACGAGGTTGCCTTCGCGCGTCCATAGCTGCAGGCGCCGCTCGATCGCGATGTTCGCGGCTTCCCATACGAGCAGCGCGACGACGGCCGCGATCGCGATCGTGATCAGCGCCGACGCGAGCCGATGGCCGATCGTGCCGGTCCCGAACGCATGGAAGATCGGCACGCCCCAGGTTTGCAGCAAAAGCACGACGGTCACGACGGCGATCACCGCCGACACGATCTGACGCATCAGCGGGTAGTAGCGGTACGCGTGCAGGTGGACGATCGTGCGATCGTCGTCGCGGCGCTGGAACAGCCGCGCGAGTGCGCCGAACACGACGATCGACACGATCCGCATGCCGACCATCACGGCGATCGAGCGGCCGCCGAGCGTGATCAGCACGCGGTAGCCGTTGTGGACGTCGAGCGCCCACACGAACCACAACGCCATCACGACGAACACCGCCACGGGCGCCCACGCGTCGGCGAGCGCGTTGCCGATCACCGCGAAGGCCGGCCGCTCGTCGCCGGCCGCGCGAATGCGCGCGGCGACCGGCTGGCGGCACCGCAGGATCAGCGCCGAGATCATCAGGTGGCCGACGAGCGCGACGGCTTTAAGCAGCGCGACGTGGCCGGCGTCGCTGAGGCCGAAGCTGCCGGCGAGCTCGACCGCGGCGGTGCAGGCGCCGAGGACGATCGCGATGCGCGCGATCGAGCGCTGCGCGAACGCGGCCCAGGCATCGCTGATGTGCAGCAGCCGCAGCTGCGGCGCATCGGGCTGGAAGAACAGCCGGCTGCCGATCGTCACGAGGCGGCAGATCACGTAGATGTCGATCAGCGATTCGAGTGCGATTTCGGTGGGCGTGCCGGCGTCGTCCAGCAACGACATCGTCAGGCTCGCGACGCCGACGAACACCAGCAGCGGCACGACCCGCAGCGCGAGGCTGATCAGCGCGCGCGGCATCCGGCGCAGCAGCGTGGTGTTGCGCCGCGCATGACCGCGGCCTTGCGACAACGTATCGGGCCTGCCGGTGCCGTCCGCCCGGGCGGCGGCGTCGACCGTCGAGGCTGGCGGCGCGTGGTCGTCCAGGCCGGGCGGCTCGGACCCGGCGGGTTCGGCTGGCTCGGCGGGCTCGTCTTCGGCCACGCGCGACGATTCGGCGCGACGCGCGCTCAGCGCCGCCAGCGCGCGCCGCAGCAGCCGCCTCGCGAACCATTCGATGACGAACGCCGGCACGAGCACGGCGAGGATGATCCCGAGCGCGCGCGTGAGGTCCGCACGTGCATCGGCGCGGACCAGCCGCTCGTGCCACCAGTTGCCCACCGAGCCCACATCGAGCAGCGAGCTCAGCGATTCGCGCAGCGCGCCGCCGATCTGGGCGGCCCAGCGCGATCCCTGCCGGACGACCAGCGATGCGAGCCCGTTCGTCGTGAGCGCGGCGGGCGCGGCGGCAGCCGATGCCGCGCTGGCAGGCGCCGCGCCGCTCGCCGGCAGCGCGGGCGTGCTCAGCACGCCGACGGCCGCGATCGCGCGCAACGTGGTTTCGACCTGTTCGCGCTCGCGCGGGTTTTGCAGGACGGAGAGCGCCTGCTGCGCCTGTTGCGGCGTCAGCGCGGGCACGGCGCCAGAGGCGGCCGATGCGGCGGCATGGGCGGGAGCGGCCGCGTGGGCGGCCGAGACGACGGCCGCGAGCAGCCAACCGAGCAGGAAATGTCGCATGAGTAGGCGTGCGGGCGCGCGTCGAAGCGTGGCCCGCCGGTCTGGACGATGGACGGAAGTTAACATGATCGCGAGCGCCGCCGAATAGTTCCGTCGATGAATATTCGATTCGGGCATACCGCATCGGGCATGCTGCATGCGGATTCCTGACGAATCAGCCTGGCTCGTCGTGAAAGACCGGCAGCACGTGCTCGGCGAGTTCCTCGATGACCTCGCGCACCGGCCGGTCCGAGCCGGGATTCAGCGTGACATGGTGCGTGCCGGCCGCGCGCATGTCCCGCAGAATGCCGATCAGCGCGTTGCGTCCGGTTGCATAACCGAGCGACAGCGCGGTGGCCGGCGCATCGCGATTCGCATCGAGATCGAGCCGCATCGACACGCCGAACGCGCGAAAGGCCGGTTGTGCGAGCCGCTCGACCGCCGCTCGCCACATCGAATGGCGCGCACGCTGCGTGTCCGGATCGCGGTGGTACGTCATCCAGCCGATCGCGTTCCGTGCGATCCAGTCGACGCTTTGTCCGCCGGAGCCGACCGCAAGCATCGGCACCGCGTCATCGCCGCGCGGCAGCAGCGTGAAGTCGGGTGCGTCGGGCGGCGTTTCGTCGGGCAGCACGCGGGACGGCACGGCGAGCGCGGCCGCGACGATGTCCCAATGCCGGCGATACCGGTCGCGCCGCGTTTGCGCGTCGACGCCGAACGCCGCATATTCGGGCGGCCGGTCGCCGGAGCCGAGGCCGAGGATGAAGCGTCCGCCGGACAGCGTCGCGACCGACAGCGCGCCCTTCGCGACATGCAGCGGATGACGCAGCGGTAGCACGATCGCGCCGCTCGCCAGCACGATCCGGCGCGTGCGCGCCGCGAGCGCGCCGAGCAGCACCCACGGATCGAGATGCCCGACCGGGTCGGGATAGTCGGCGCTGTTCAGCGGCACGTCGCGAATCCACAGCGCGCGAAAACCGAGCGAATCGGCGAGCGCCGCGAGTTCGAGCTGCTCGTTGAAATCCGCGATGGTGTGACCGCTGCGCAGCAGCGGCAACGTCAGGCCGATCGATAGTCGCTCGGCCGAGAAGACGCGATGCGCGACGTCGGCGCGGTCGAAGGCGGGCAGGGGCATGTCCATTCCTTGAAGACGGGGGCGAAGCGCTCGCGCCCCGTACGGTGTCCGAATGCTAACGTGTTCGCGATGTTCGCGACGCGATCCGCAGCGTCGTGTTGCGCGGCGTGAGACCGAGGCGCTGGCACGCGCCGCCCGGTTCGGCGCCGACGACCAACCGCCGCGCGATGAACTCGGCCAGCGTCGGGCGATTGTAAGCAGATCGTCGGCATCGTGCAGGCGCGAGCGTACGGCAGGCGCACGCGTCCCCACTGCCGCGACGCCGGCGTCGATCGCGCGGGCCCTTTCCCGTCGCTTCACTTTCGAAACATTCACGCATTTCCATTGGCGTGCGATTTGCATCGGGGTCATTTCATCGGCCCGCGCAGCCTTGCGCAGTGAAGCATGGTGCGCTCCTTGCATATCTGTATGTGCCGTGAGCGCGATCGCGGGTGCAGCAAGGGCCGGGCGATCGCTTCAGTGGGTCGGACGTACAGAAGACGGGGACAACAGAATGAAAACAGACCGAATCGCAACGCGCCGTGTTGCAAACATGAATCGCCGACCTGCCCGTGACTTCGCGTCGCCGTTGATTGCGGCGACGTGAGCGCGCGGCCTTCCATTCCATCCGAACCCACCGGATTCGTTCTGAACGACGACGTGCACGCGTGACGCGCGAGGCCGACGATTGTCGGTCGGTCGTCGGGGATGAACCGCCGGTGCATGCAGATGGCGACCATGACTTCCGGATCATCATGCCGACGCGCGAAACGCGGGCGCACCGCGCCCGACGCATGCGCGTGCGTGCCGCATGCGGTCCGGCGCGGCGCTCCGCGCAACATCAGGAAATCGAAGGTGTAGTTCCGGGGAAAGGTCCGCCGGCCGTGCCGCGGCGGATCCGATGACATTGTGCTGTCAGTTGATCCACTACCCCGATGGATCAATTGTTGAAGCGCCCGTCACCATGTGGTCGATGGGCGTCTTTTTTTGCGCGCCGGTCTCGTGCGCGGACCGCCGGCCCGATCGCGCGGCGTTCTGTATCATGTGCTGGCGCGCTGGCCGCCCGTGCGGTGCACGACCTGCCGCCGCGCCCGAACACGTGCCGCCAACATGAACGACACCACCTTGCACGACCCCTCATCCGCCAGCATCGATCCGGCCGCGCTCGATGCGCTGCACACGTTCGTCGAGCGCCATCCGCGGCTGCTTGTGCTGACCGGTGCCGGAATCAGCACGGATTCCGGCATTCCCGGCTATCGCGACCACAACGGTCAATGGATGCGCTCCCCGCCGATCCAGCTGCACGAATTCCTCGGTTCCGACGCGGCGCGCCGACGCTACTGGGCGCGCAGCATGATCGGCTGGCCGGTGGTCGGGCGCGCGCAGCCGAACCGCTCGCACGTCGCGCTCGCGCGGCTCGGCGGCGCCGGCCGGATCGAGCGCCTCGTCACGCAGAACGTCGACGGCTTGCACCAGCGCGCGGGCAGCGGCGACGTGATCGAACTGCATGGCGGCATCAACCATGTCACGTGCCTCGATTGCGGCGAGCATCACGCGCGCGCGATGATCCAGACCGTGCTCGAAACGGACAACCCGGCGCTGCTGGGCGCGCAGGCGGAGCCCGCCGCCGACGGCGACGCGCACCTCGAATGGGCCGCGCTCGACACGTTCCGCATTCCGGCCTGCCCGGCCTGCGGCGGGCTGCTGAAGCCTGCGGTGGTGTTCTTCGGCGAGAACGTGCCGCGCGAGCGCGTCGCGCTGGCGTCGCAGGCGCTCGATGCGGCCGATGCGCTGCTCGTCGTCGGCTCGTCGCTGATGGTGTATTCCGGCTATCGGTTCTGCGTGTGGGCGCAGGCGCGGAACAAGCCCGTCGCCGCGCTGAACCTCGGCCGCACGCGCGCCGATCCGATGCTGACGCTGAAGGTCGAGGCGCGTTGCGCGCCCGCGCTCGACGCGCTGAACGCGCGGCTGGGCGTTTGCGGCGGTGCGGCGGAGCACGCATCGTGACCGGGCCGACGTCTTCGCCCGATCCGTCCGCGCGGCTGTCGGCGCCGGCCGCCGAGCGCAATCGCGGGCCGATCCTCGATGTGCTGCGCCGCGTGCTGCCGGAGAGCGGCAGTGTGCTCGAGATCGCGAGCGGCACCGGGCAGCATGCGGTCCATTTCGCGCAGGCGCTGCCGGGGCTGCGCTGGCAGCCGAGCGATCCCGACGCGCACGCGCGCCGCTCGATCGCCGCGTGGGTCGCGCATGCGGGCCTCGCGAACCTGGCCGAGCCGCTGGCGTTCGACGTGCGCGATGCGTCGTGGCCGGCCGCGGCGCTCGACGCGATCGTCTGCATCAACATGATTCATATCTCGCCGTGGGCCTGCACCAATGCGCTGTTCGACGGCGCGTCGCGCGCGCTGCGCCCGGGCGGCGTGCTGTTCCTGTACGGCCCGTATCGCCGCGAAGGCCGGCACACGGCGCCGTCCAACGAAGCCTTCGACCAGCAGCTGCGCAGCCGCGACCCGTCGTGGGGCGTGCGCGATCTCGAGGCGGTCGTGGCGCTCGGCCTCGATCGCGGGCTCGACTGCATCGAGGTCATCGAGATGCCGGCGAACAACCTGAGCGTCGTGTTCCGCCGGCTGCCGCACGCGGAGCAATGACACGCCGGCGCGCATCGCGGCCGGGTTTCCACTATCCTTTCGCCTGTGCGCGCGGCCCGGTTCGGGTCGCGCCCCGTTTTTTCCGGAGAATTGAATAATGGGCAAACAAGCCATCGGTGTGATCGGGCTCGCGGTGATGGGCCGCAATCTCGCACTCAATATCGAGAGCCGCGGTCATGCGGTGTCGGTGTACAACCGCAGCCGCGCGAAAACCGACGAACTGATCGCCGAATTCCCCGGTCGCAATCTGGTACCGACCTATACGCTCGAGGAGTTCGTCGCGTCGCTCGAAACGCCGCGCCGGATCCTGATGATGGTGAAGGCCGGCGAAGCGACCGATGCGACGATCGCCTCGCTCAAGCCGCTGCTCGAGAAGGGCGACGTGCTGATCGACGGCGGCAATACGCATTTCACCGACACGATCCGCCGCAACCAGGAACTCGCGCAATCGGGCCTGCACTTCATCGGCACCGGCGTGTCGGGCGGCGAAGAGGGCGCGTTGCGCGGCCCGTCGATCATGCCCGGCGGCCAGCGCGACGCATACGACCTGGTCGAGCCGATCCTCAAGCAGATCGCCGCGAAGGCGCCGTCGGACGGCGAGCCGTGCGTCGCGTACATGGGCCCGGACGGTGCGGGCCACTACGTGAAGATGGTCCACAACGGGATCGAATACGGCGACATGCAGCTGATCGCCGAGAGCTATGCGGTGCTGAAGGACGTCGCGGGCCTGACCAACGACGAACTCGGCGCGGTGTACACCGAGTGGAACCAGGGCGAGCTCGACAGCTACCTGATCGAGATCACGTCGAAGATCTTCGGCAAGAAGGACGATGCAACCGGCAAGCACCTCGTCGACGTGATCCTCGATCGCGCCGCGCAGAAGGGCACCGGCAAGTGGACGAGCCAGAACGCGCTGGATCTGGGCGTGCCGCTGCCGCTCATCACCGAGTCGGTGTTCGCACGCGTGCTGTCGTCGCTGAAGACGGAGCGCGTCGCGGCCAGCAAGATCCTGTCGGGCCCGGCCGCAGCACCGTTCGACGGCGATCGTGCGGCGTTCATCGAAGCGGTGCGCCGCGCGCTGTACCTGAGCAAGGTGATCTCGTACGCACAAGGCTTCGCGCAGTTGCGCACGGCGTCGGAAGAGTACGGCTGGAGCCTCGACCTCGGGACGATCGCGAAGATCTTCCGCGCGGGCTGCATCATCCGCGCGCGCTTCCTGCAGAAGATCACGGACGCGTACGCGAAGGATCCGGCGCTCGCGAACCTGCTGCTCGACCCGTACTTCAAGGACATCGCCGCGAACTACCAGGCCTCGCTGCGCGACGTCGTGGTGGCCGCGGTGAAGGCCGGCGTGCCGGTGCCGGCGTTCGCGTCGGCGGTCGCGTACTTCGACAGCTACCGCTCCGAGCGGCTGCCGGCGAACCTTGTGCAGGCGCAGCGAGACTTCTTCGGCGCGCACACGTTCGAGCGCACCGACAAGCCGGGCAGCTTCCACGCGAACTGGTCGTAACGGGCTGCGAGGACGTATTGTTGCGAAAATCTATTCTTTGAGTAGGGTTTTTCGTTTCCGGATCCCGGAATTGTTGGCTCCGCGGAAACAGTGTTTTCGTTCTTTCATGGTTTTCCCTAGGTGATCTCCGGACTAAACTTTGATCAATCGCTGCAGACATGGTGTGTGCGGCGAAGCAAAAAATACCGGAGGTAATCATGAAATCGCTGATCGCAACGTTCGCTGCAGCTGCTGTCCTCGCCGTTCCCGCCGTGTCGTTTGCCCAACAGAACGCGCCCGTCACCCGTGCGCAGGTCAAGGCCGAGCTGGCCGAGCTGCAACAGGCCGGCTACAAGCTGGGCAGCGACCGTACCGACTACCCGGCAGGCATCCAGGCAGCTGAAGCCCGTCTGAGCCCGCAACAAAACGTCGCCGCTGCCGATACGAGCGGCTACGGCGCGCAATCGGCCGCCCAGCAAGAGTCGGGCGCTCCGGCAGCCGCCAAGACCGGCTGGCAAGTGAAGCGCGTGTCGGATGGCGCACCGGTCTACAAGGGTCGTTAATCGCCTTCGGTCGCCGGCCGCATGTGCGGCCTGAGCTGAGCCCGAGCAGTACACGCAGCCCGTCGTTCCGCATCACGGAACGACGGGCTGTTTTTCATTGGCGTCCGCCGCGTCAGTGCAGCGGCCGCGGGCCGCGGCCGATGTCCCGGAACAGCGCTTCGGCCGGTTCGAGCGCCTGCAGCCACGCTTCGTCGTAGCCACTCAGCGTGTCGAGCGCCTCGCGCAGCCGCTCGATTGCGAGCACCGGCAGCTCGACGCTGTGCCGGGTCGCGCCGCTCAGGTGCGTGACGCTCGCTAGCTGGACGAGGGCGTCCGCGGCTTCGGCGACGTCCGTCGCGAACACCAGGTGCCGGTTGAGCAATTCGACGAGGCCGCTGGAACCGGCGAAATCCTCGGCGTTGAGCTGCACGGACAGAAACGTCGCGTTGTTCATGTTGATCTCCTCTTTATTGGCGGATCGTGCGGTGCATCTCCGAGTATAGGAGGTGGCCGGCAACGGGGGCGGTGGCCGACTGGCCATCGCGGTCCGGCCGGCGGGAACCCGCCCGGACGCCCGCGCGGCGCGGCTTGCAGACGGTCGGCGGCCGGCCGGGGCGATGCAAGATTGTTGCCGGATCGGGCGCCTGTCGCAGTCCCGACCGCGACAAATGGTATCTTTCACGATCGGGACGACGTGCAAATGGCGCGAAAAAGGGGCCGGTGAGCCCCGTCGCGTCGGCGTCCCGCTGTGGAAACTGACGGCCGCGACTGCGGTCGGATACTGGTTGGTCCGGCCGTGCGGCCGGACATCGTGCGTCGCGCGCCGGAGGGCGGTGGGCGGCGCATCGACGCAAATCCGGGAGGACCCTTGAGAGAAACGATTCCGATCCACGAGGCGCTCGCGCGCTGGTTGCCGCAGGCGGCGCTCGTCGTCGCGGCCGCCGCGCTGACGGGCTGTACGATGACGCCGTGGACCGACAGCTGGCAGCCGGTGCGGCCGTCGACGCCCATGTCGGCCGCCACGCCGGGCGTGATCGCCGGCTATTACCGCGTGAATCCGGGCGACACGCTCGCCGGCATCGCCGCCGCCTACGGGCAGCGCGTGCAGGACCTGGCCAGCTGGAACCGCATGTCGCCGAATGACGCCGTGTCGCCCGGCCAGGTGCTGCGCGTCGCGCCGCCGCCTGCCGCGACGTCGCTCGGGCAGCCGTCCGCCGCGGCCCAGCCGGGCTCGCTGGCATGGCCGGCGACGGGAAGCGTCGCCGCGCCGTTCTCGGCCGGCAGGACGCGCGGCATCACGATCGCCGCGTCGGGCCCCGACCATTCGGTGCGGGCCGCGGCAAACGGGCGGGTGGTCTACGCCGGCTCCGGCGTCAAGGCGTACGGCCCGCTCGTGATCCTGAAGCACGACAACGGGCTCATCACGGCCTACGGGCACAACGGCAGGCTGCTCGTCAACGAGGGCGACGCGGTGCGCGTCGGCCAGCCGATCGCCGAGATGGGCACCGACGCGAGCGGACGCTCGACGTTCGAGTTCGAAGTTCGGCAGAACGGCAAGGTCGTCGATCCGATGAACTTCCTGCCGCGCAACGGCGGCTGACACGCCGCATCACGACGTGTGCGCCCGGCGGCGCACACGTCCCCGCCTTCATCCTTCCTTGAGCTCCGTGGCGTCAGCCTGCCTCGCATGATTGCCGAGCCAGCGAATGCCCACCGCGAGCCCCGTCGCGCCGAGCGCGATCAGCGAACACTGGATCGCGACCGGCAGATAGCCGTGCGGCCGCGGATCGACGAACGGATACGGATACCAGTTCTCCACCGAGCCGCGCACGAGCGTATAGCCGAGATAGACGATCGGAAAGGCGAGCCATGCGAGCGCGCTGCGCCACGGGATCGGCGAGCGCGGCTCCACGTACAGCCAGTCGCACAGCACCACGAGCGGCACGATCCGGTGCAGGACCCAGTTGTTGAGGGGCGGCGTGACGTGCAGCAGCGCATCGAGCCGGGCGAGCAGCAGTTCGTAGACGATCGCGGTGATCAGCATGTAGAGCACGGCGGCGCCGCGCATCGATTCGTAGCGGGCCGAGCCGGGGCGCGTGACGCGCGACAGCCCCGCGATCAGCATCACCGCCGCATACAGGCTGCTCAGTTGGGTGAAGTAGCTGAGGTAGTTGCCGAGATGAAAGGTCGGCATGGCCCAGTAGTCGGCGACGCTGTGCAGCGTGGTCGACACCGCGAGCAACGCGGCGATCAGCCGGTAGGCCGCAACGAAGAACGCTTTGCTCATGATGCCCGCGCAACGTCGCACGAAAGCTTCATCGTGCCACAGCCATCGGCGCGCGCGATGCGGATTTTCCATATGACGGCGCGGCGACGCGGCAGCCGCGCGAATTCCTCGGATATTTGATCGGGCCGGGCAACAGCGGCCGCACGCGGGGCTACAATCGGTGCAGCCGCCGGGTACCGCCCGGCGCTGCATCTGCCTGCCCCGCATACCAAACGAGAAACACGAGACCAAGCATGAGAAACATCCTCGCGAAACAGACGCGCTACAGCTCGCCTGCGATCTTCTTTCACTGGATCATCTTCCTGCTGGTGGCGCTGGCCTACCTGGCCATCGAGATTCGCGGACCGAAAGGCAGCGACAGTCGCGCGTTCTGGATGAACGTGCACTTGCTCGCGGGTACGTCGGTGCTCGTGCTCTCGGTGCTGCGCGTGTTGTGGCGCGTGGTCAGCCGCGTGCCGGAGCCCATCGTGCAGGCGCCGCTGCTCAAGTGGCTGTCGAAGCTCGCGCATTTCGCGCTGTACGTGTTCATCATTGCCCAGCCGCTGCTCGGCATCATGATGATCAACATGGGCGGCAAGCCCGTGTCGCTCGACTGGATCGGCGTGTCGTTCACGCTGTTCGGTCCGGACAAGGCGCTGCGGCCGACGATCAAGGAGGTCCACGAACTGCTCGGCAATGCGTTCTACTTCGTGATCGGGCTGCATGCGCTGGCCGCGCTTTATCACCATTTCGTGCGGCGCGACGACGTGCTGCGCCGCATGGCGCCGTGATCGCCGCGTGCTGAAGCCGCGCGGCAGCCGGGGCGCATGGTTGTGTTGACAACCATGCGCCCCCGGTTCGTTTACCGCGATGCGCGGCTGGCCTTCGCGGCGAACCTTCGGTAACATCTCGGCTGTTTTTACATTCCGCTTACGCGTCGCCGCGCATGCTGCATCGACATCGTCATCTGACCGCCTGGCTCGGCGTGTTCGCGATCTGGCTCGCGATCGCGGCGCCGCTGGTGTCGCAGTGGCGACTCGCACGGGTGGCAACCCCCGACGCGATTGTCTGCGGCAGCGAGCATGGCGCGCACCGTGCGCCGGATGCAGGCCACGCGCACGATCCCGCGCGGCATCTCGATGCGTGCGGCTATTGCGGCTTCTTCGCGCACAGTCCCGCGATCGGCGGCGCGGCCGCCGTATCGTTCGCTTTCGTCCCCACCCAGGTCGTTTCCGCCGTCGCGCCGCATGCCGTCGCGTCGCGCGCCACCCCCTATCCGCGCGCGTATCCACGCGCACCGCCCGAGCGCGCCTGACGCGCTGCCTTTCGTTCCATTCATCGCCGATATCCATGCGGTCCATCGAGGCCGCATGGAGGGCGTCACTCGGGCTTTCGATCATGACCATTCTTTCCTTGCGCGCGCCGAGGGCGTCGCGCCATTGCCGCGCGCGGTGCGTGCCGCGCATGCTGAAACTCACCATTCCCGCGCTGGCCGTCGGCGCGATGAGCGCGGCGGCCGCCGCTGAAGCCGCACGTGCGGCCGGTGCGCCGACGGACGACGCGGCCGTGCTGCTGCCGCCCGTCGAAGTCGTCGCGTCGCCGCTGACGACACCGCTCGTCATCGTCACGGATCCGAAGACGCCGCGCCAGCCGCTGCCGGCCAGCGACGGCGCCGACTACCTGAAGACGATCCCCGGTTTCACATCCATCCGCAGCGGCGGGACCAACGGCGACCCCGTGCTGCGCGGGATGTTCGGTTCGCGGCTGAACATTCTTGCGAACGGGATGCCGACGCTCGGTGCGTGTCCGAACCGGATGGACGCGCCGACCTCGTATATCGCGCCGGAAAGCTATGACAAGGTCACGGTCGTGAAGGGGCCGCAGACCGTGCTGTACGGCCCCGGTGCATCGGCCGGCACCGTGCTGTTCGAACGCGTGACGCCGCGTTTCGAGCGCCCAGGCATGCGTTTCGACGGCAGCGTGGTCGGCGGCTCGTTCGGCCGCAACGACCAGAACGTCGACGTGACGGCCGGCACGCCGGACGTCTATGGCCGCGTGAGCGCGAACCACGCGCACGCGCAGGACTACAAGGACGGCAACGGCAACACGGTGCCGTCGCAATGGGACAAGTGGAACGCGGATGCGGCGCTCGGCTGGACGCCCGACGATCACACGCGCGTCGAACTGACGGCCGGCACCGGTGACGGTTATGCCCGCTATGCGGGGCGCGGAATGGACGGCGCGCATTTTCGCCGCGAGACGTTCGGCCTGTCGTTCGACAAGCGGCATCTCGGCGACGTGCTCGAGCGCATCGAGGCGCGCGTGTACTACAACGAAGCCGACCATGTGATGGACAACTACACGCTGCGACAGCCCGACCCGACCAGCAGCATGCCGATGAGGATGGCATCCGAAGTGCGGCGCCGCACGCTCGGCGCGCGGGCGGCGGCGACGTTTCGTTTCGGCGACGACTTCAAGCTCGTGACCGGCGTCGACGCGCAGTCGAACCGGCTCGACGCGCGCTCGGCGATGGGGCGGCAGAACTACGGCGACCAGCCGTGGGATGCGCAGGCGACGATGTGGAATGCAGGCGCGTTCGGCGAGCTGACGTGGTACGCGAGCGATGCGGCGCGCGTGATCGGCGGCGCGCGGGTCGACTACGCGAGCGCCCGCGACAAGCGTGCGACGACGAGCGGAATGATGGCGAGCAAGCCGAATCCCACCTTCGACGACGATCGCGCGCGCGTGCTGCCGAGCGGTTTCGTGCGCTACGAGCGCGATCTCGCGTCGCTGCCGGTCACGTGGTACGCGGGCGTCGGTCATGCGGAACGCTATCCGGACTACTGGGAGCTGTTCTCCGCGAAGCGCGGGCCGGCCGGTTCGGTCAATGCGTTCTCGGCGGTGCAGCCGGAGAAGACCACGCAGCTCGACATCGGCGCGCAGTACAAGAGCGACCGGGTCGATGCGTGGGTGTCGGCCTACGCGGGCTATGTGCAGGACTACATCCTGTTCAATTACGCGGCCGGGATGATGGGCCCGACCACACAGGCGACCAACGTCAACGCGCAGATCTTCGGTGGCGAAGCCGGTGTGTCGTGGCGGCCGGTCGCACCGTTGCGCGTCGAGACGTCGCTCGCGTATGCGTGGGGGCGCAACGCGACGAGCGGCGATCCGTTGCCGCAGATGCCGCCGCTCGAGGCGCGCGTCGGGCTCGAATACACGCGCGGCGCATGGTCGGCCGGCGGCCTGTGGCGGATCGTTGCGCCGCAGCATCGCTATGCGCTGAACGAGGGCAACGTGGTCGGCAAGGACTTCGGTCCGAGCGCCGGATTCGGCGTGTTGTCGCTGCATGCGCAGTACAACGTCAGCAAGAAGGTGCAGATCTCGGTCGGCGTCGACAACCTGCTGGACAAGGCCTATGCCGAGCACCTGAACCTCGCCGGCAACGCGGGCTTCGGCTATCCGGCGAACGCGCCGGTGATGGAGCCGGGGCGTACGGCATGGGTGCGCGTGAGCGCGAAGCTGTAATCCATGGCGCGTGTGCGATGCAGCATGCCCGCGCATCGACGCGACCCCGCCCGAACGGGCGGGGCGCGTCAACCGATTAGAGAACCGTATCTAGTCAGGGCGCAAACGTTCGCGACTCGTGATTCACTCCCGCATTCGACGCACACGATGCCCGCGACCGTCGGCAACGTGCCGTGCGCGTCGATCCGATCTCATTCGCACCGGCAGCACAATAATCAGGAGAACATGCATGGCCAGATCGATGCGTTCCAGGGTGGTGGCAGGAGCAGTGGCATGCGCGATGGGCGTCGCGCCGTTCGCGGGGACGACCGCGGTGATGACGTTCGCAACGACGCATGCGGCGATGGCGGCCACCGCGCCGTCGGACGACTACGCGACGACGCGTTATCCGATCATCCTCGTGCACGGGCTCACCGGCACCGACAAGTACGCGGGCGTGCTCGAGTACTGGTATGGCATCCAGGAGGACCTGCAGCAGCACGGCGCGACCGTCTACGTCGCGAATCTATCCGGATTCCAGAGCGACGACGGTCCGAACGGACGCGGCGAACAGCTGCTCGCTTACGTGAAGACGGTGCTCGCCGCGACCGGTGCGACCAAGGTCAACCTGGTCGGTCACAGCCAGGGCGGCCTCACGTCGCGCTATGTGGCGGCCGTCGCGCCCGATCTCGTCGCGTCGGTGACGACGATCGGCACGCCGCATCGCGGCTCCGAGTTCGCCGACTTCGTGCAGGGCGTGCTCGCTTACGATCCGACCGGTCTGTCGTCGTCGGTGATCGCCGCGTTCGTCAATGTGTTCGGGATCCTGACGAGCAGCAACAACAACACGAACCAGGACGCGCTTGCCGCGCTGAAGACGCTGACGACCGCCCAGGCGGCCACGTACAACCAGAACTATCCGAGCGCGGGCCTCGGCGCGCCGGGCAGTTGCCAGACGGGTGCGCCGACGGAGAGCGTCGGCGGCAATACGCACCTGCTGTATTCGTGGGCCGGCACGGCGATCCAGCCGACCGTTTCCGCGTTGGGCGTCACGGGCGCGGCCGACACCAGCACGATTCCGCTGGTCGACCCGGCGAACGCGCTCGACCTGTCGACGCTTGCGTTGCTCGGCACGGGCACGGTGATGATCAATCGCGCGTCGGGCCAGAACGACGGGCTCGTGTCGAAGTGCAGCGCGTTGTACGGGAAGGTGCTGAGCACGAACTACAAGTGGAACCATGTCGACGAGATCAACCAGTTGCTCGGCGTGCGCGGTGCGTATGCGGAAGACCCGGTCGCGGTGATCCGCACGCATGCGAACCGGCTGAAGCTCGCGGGCGTGTGATCGATGACGGCACGGGAAGGACGCGCGCCGCTGGTGCGGCGCGTGGCGGTCTACGGCGCGGTCGGGCTGGCGGCGATCGCCGGCGTCGCGATCTGGAGCGGGGCGGCGTCGCATCGCGGTGCCGACACGGCGCGCCTGTCGGCCGATGCGGCGGCGCGCGACGGCGCGAGCGCCGCATCGCCGCCGCCCGCACTGCCGGCGAGCGCGGGCCTGCCGTCGCCGCTCGCCGGTTCCAGCGCGCCGCGGCTGCCGCTCGATGCCGGCGGCCATCTCGCGAAGTCGCGCGCGGTCCGCGATTTCTTCGACTACTGCCTGAGCGCGCGCAGCGACCTGAGCATGACCGCGCTCGATGCGCTCGTCGTGCGCGGGATCGCCGCGCAGCTCGACGGCACGATCGCGCAGCCCGAGGCGCTTGACGTGTGGCATCGATATCGCGCGTATCTCGACGCGCTCGCGAAGCTGCCGGACGCCGGCGCGGTCGACAAGTCGGATCTCGGTGCGCTGCAGGTCGCGCTCGACCAGCGCGTGTCGATCGCGTATCGGACGCTCGGCGACTGGAGTCAGCCGTTCTTCGGCGCCGAGCAGTGGCGGCAGCGCTACGATCTCGCGCGGCTGAAGATTGCGCAGGACCGCACGCTGACGGAGGCGCAGAAGGCGGAGCGGCTTGCGGCGCTCGCGCAGCAGATGCCGGCCGACGAACGCGCGGCACGGCAGAAGGCGGACCGGCAGCAGGCCGCGATCGACCAGATCGCGCAATTGCAGAAGAGCGGGGCGACACCCGACGCGATGCGCGCGCAACTGACGCAGACGCTCGGGCCCGACGCCGCCGCACGCGTCGCGCAGATGCAGCAGGACGATGCGTCGTGGCAGAGCCGCTACGCCGACTATGCGGCGCAGCGCGCGCAGATTGAAGCAGCCGGGCTGTCGCCGCAGGATCGCGACGCGCAGATCGCCTCGCTAAGACAGCGCATGTTCACGAAGCCCGGCGAAGCGGTGCGCGCGGCGTCGCTCGACCGCGGCGCGGCCGCCGCGCGATGATGAGCGATGGCGCATGATGGCGCACGCCATCACGCCGCGCGCGTGAAGTGCCGCGGCAGGTGCTGTTCGATGGTTGCCGCGAGCGTGTCGAACGCGGGGCCGATGCCTTCGTGCGCGACGCATGCATAGCCGAGCAGCAGGCCGCGGCGTGCGGTATCGAGCCGGCTGTAGTAGCTGGTCAGCGGGCGCACGATCACGCCCGCGTCGAATGCGCTTTGCGTGACCGCGCGATCGTCGCATGCGTCGGGCAGGCCGAGCACCAGATGCAGGCCGGCTTCGTCGCCCATCACCGGCAGCGCGTCGCCGAAACGCGCATGGATCGCATCGATCAGCAATTGCCGGCGCTCGCCGTACAGCGTGCGCATTCGTCTGACGTGCGAAGTCAGGTGCCCGTCCATGATGAACTCGGCGAGCACGGCCTGCTGCATCAGCTGGCCCTCGCGATACAGCTCCGACAGCCCGGTGCGGAACGTGTCGACCAGATGCTCGGGCACGACCATGTAGCCCATCCGCAGGCCCGGGAACAGCATCTTGCCGAGGCTGCCGACGTAGATCACGCGGCCGCCGTCGTCGAGCCCCTGCAGCGACGCGAGCGGGCGGCTGCCGTAGCGGAATTCGCTGTCGTAGTCGTCCTCGATGATCCAGCAGCGGTGCCGGCGCGCGTATTCGAGCAGCATCCGGCGCCGCGCGAGGCTCATCACCATCCCGAGCGGATACTGGTGCGACGGCGTGACGAGCACGAGCCGCGGCGGCTGCTGCATGTCGGCCGCGCTCGGATCGATGCCTTCCTGGTCGACCGGCACCGGCGTGAGCGTGAGGCCGGTCGCCTGCAGCACGCTGCGCACGCCCCAGTAGCACGGCTCCTCGACCCATGCGCGATCGCCGATGTCGGACAGCAGCCGCACCGCGAGGTCGATCGACTGGTGGATGCCGGTCGTGATGATCACCTGATCCGGCGAGCATTTGACCGAGCGCGCGACGCGCAGGTAGTCGGCGAGCGCGCGGCGCAGCGGCCGGTAGCCGCCGCCCGGCGCATAGGTCAGCAGCTCCGGATTCGCTTCCTTCCACAATCGCGCCTGCAGGCGGCTCCACGTGCGGCTCGGGAATTCCGACACGTCCGGCACGCCGGGCATGAACGCGCCCCATTGACGTCGCGACACGCCCGCGTGCTCGATCAGCTGCCGGCCCCGCATTGACAGGCCGCCGTGCGCGTCCGGCTGCGGCGGTTCGTCGGCGGCTGACGGCGGTGGCGCGGCGCCCGGTGCATGGATCACGGCGGCGTCCGGCCGCGTGTCGGCCACGTAGGTGCCGCTGCCGGTCGTCGTCAGCACGTAGCCTTCGGCGGTGAGCTGGTCGTACACGTGCAGCACGGTATTGCGCGCGATCGACAGGTCGGCCGCGAGCGTGCGCGAACTCGGCAGTTTTGTGCCCGGCCCCAATTCCCCGGTCAGGATGGCCTGCTGCATCAGCTGCAGCAACTGCCGGTACATCGGTTCGGGCGAGCTGCGGTCGATCCGGCCCGAGAGCCAATCGGCGACGATGACGGTGTCCAAAGTGGTCCCACGCGGAATATTGAAATGGTTCCCTATTGTAGGACCGTGCGCGCCGTATAGTGAATCTCATCTCATAATCAATTGTCGCGCAGCAAGGGGACAGCCACGATGAAGTCCGATGATGTGATCGTCAGCTTTCGCGGCGTGCGGAAGACCTACGACGGCGAGACGCTGGTCGTCAAATCGCTCGACCTCGACATCCACCGAGGGGAATTCCTGACGCTGCTCGGGCCGTCCGGCTCGGGCAAGACCACCTGCCTGATGATGCTGGCGGGCTTCGAGTTCCCGACGGGCGGCGAGATCTGGCTCGACGGCGAACTGCTGAATACCGTGCCGCCGCACAAGCGCAACATCGGCATGGTGTTCCAGAACTACGCGCTGTTCCCTCACCTGACGGTCGAGCAGAACGTCGCGTATCCGCTGACGGTGCGCAAGCTGTCGGCCGCCGAGCGCGCGGAGCGCGTCGCGCATGCGCTGAAGATGGTGCAGATGGAACGCTTCGCGAAGCGCTATCCGGCGCAGTTGTCGGGCGGCCAGCAGCAGCGCATCGCGCTCGCGCGGGCCCTCGTGTTCGAGCCGAAGCTGGTGCTGATGGACGAGCCGCTCGGCGCGCTCGACAAGCAGTTGCGCGAACACATGCAGTACGAACTGAAGGCGCTGCACGAGAAGCTCGGCGTGACGTTCGTGTACGTGACGCACGACCAGGGCGAGGCGTTGACGATGTCCGATCGCGTCGCCGTGTTCGACAAGGGCATCGTGCAGCAGCTCGATACCGTCGATTGCCTGTACGAATCGCCGTGCAACGAATTCGTCGCGAACTTCATCGGTGACAGCAACCGGCTGCGCGGCACCATCGCGCGCGTCGACGGCGAGTTCTGCGAATTCCGGCTCGACGACGGCACGCAGCTCGTCGGACGCCGCATCGGCGATGCGGCCGAAGGCGCGCCGGCCGTCGCCTGCATCCGCCCCGAACGCATGAGCCTTGCCGCCAACGGGCACGCGAATGGCGCCGCCAACCGCGTGACCGGCGAGGCGCGCAGTCTCATCTATTTCGGCGATCACGTGCGCATGCGCTGCGCGCTGCCGGGCCAGGAGGAATGCTTCGTGAAGGTGCCGCTCGGCACGGATGCGCTCCACGCGTTCGCGCCCGGCGCACCGGTCGCGCTCGCCTTCGCGCCCGAGCACCTGCGCGTGTTCGCGTGACACCGGGTTTCACCGTTTTTCCGTAGCACGTCGTCAACAACAAAGCCCATTTCCACCACGAGAGGAGAGGAACCATCATGAACGGAGCAAGCTCTACCGCACGTCGCACCGCGCTCGCACTGGCGCTGGCTGTCGTCGGCGCATCGGCCACGGCGGCCGAACTCACGGTCGTCAACTTCGGCGGCGCGAACGGCGACGCGCAGAAGGCCGCATTCAACCAGCCGTTCGAGAAGGCGACCGGCAACAAGGTCACGGCCGTCGAGTACAACGGCGAGCAGGCGAAAGTGAAGGCGATGGTCGAGGCGAAGCACGTCAACTGGGACGTGGTCGAAGTCGAATCGGGCGACCTGAACCGCGGCTGCGACGAAGGGCTGTACGAGAAGCTCGACTGGTCGAAGATCGCGAAGAAGTCCGACCTGATTCCGGAAGCGCCGCAGGTGTGCGGCGTCGGCTTCTTCGTGTGGTCGACCGCGCTGTCCTACAACGCGGACAAGCTGAAGTCCGCGCCGACCGGCTGGGCCGATTTCTGGAACGTGAAGAAATTCCCGGGCAAGCGCGGGATGCGCAAGGGTGCGCGCTACAACCTCGAGTTCGCGCTGATGGCCGACGGCGTCCCGACGAAGGACGTGTACAAGGTGCTTGGCACGAAGGCCGGCCAGGACCGCGCGTTCAAGAAGCTCGACGAGCTGAAGCCGTACATCCAGTGGTGGGAAGCCGGCGCGCAGCCGCCGCAGTTCCTGGTGGCCGGCGACGTCGTGATGTCGACCGCGTACAACGGCCGTATCGATGCCGCGCAGAAGGAAGGCAAGAACCTGAAGGTCGTGTGGAACGGCAGCATCTACGACCTCGACTACTGGGCGATTCCGAAGGGCTCGCCGAACAAGGCGCTGGCCGAGAAGTACATCGCGTACACGCTCACGCCGAAGCCGCAGCAAGGGTATGCGCAGCACATCGCGTACGGGCCGACGAACGTCGCGGCGATCAAGTCGCTCGACGCGAAGACGCTCGCGAACCTGCCGAACTCGCCGGCCAACGGCAAGAACGCGGTGCTGGAGGACATCGGCTTCTGGACCGACCACAGCGACGAGCTCGAGCAGCGCTTCAGCGCGTGGGCCACGAAGTAACCGTCTTCAGGCTGTCCTGATGCAACCTGCCGCGCGACGCGCCGAACGCGTCGCGCGGCATTCCGCCGGATCGAGCCCGGCCGGAGAGAACCGTTGAACACGATGACGATCGCTCCTTCCTCGCCGTCGACAGCCGCGCTCAAGCGCGAACTGAAGGCCGCCGAGGCCCGCAAGCGCACGATGGCACTGCTGCTGGTCGCGCCGCTCGCGATCTTCCTGCTGCTCATCTTCGTCGTGCCGATCGGCACGCTGCTCACGCGCGCGGTGCAGAACCCCGAGATCGCGACCGCGCTGCCAAGGACGGTCGCCGCGCTGTCGGGCTGGGACCGCAAGGCGCCGCCGGCCGACGCTGCGTACGTCGCGCTCGCGGCCGACATGACGAAGGTCGCCGACAGCGAGGCGATGGGCGCGCTCGCGCGGCGCCTGAACACCGAGATTCCCGGCTATCGCTCGCTCGTCGCGAAGACGGCGCGTGCGATGCCGCTGAAGGGCGACAACGATGCCGTCGCGGCGCTGACGCCCGCGCAAACGCGCGCGAAACTGCTCGACCTCGATGCGCGCTGGGGCGATGCCGCGTACTGGCAGGCGATCGCGAAGAACGGCAGCCAGGTGTCGCCGTTCTACCTGCTCGCAGCGCTCGACCACAAGCAGGACGGCTTCGGACAGATCGTGCAGGCCGATCCCGACCAGTCGATCTATCTGTCGATCTTCGGCCGCACGTTCGTGATCGGCGTCGCGGTCACGCTGTTCGCGCTGCTGCTCGGCTATCCGCTCGCATACTGGATCTCGACGCTGTCGGATCGGCGCGCGAACCTCGTGATGATCCTGGTGCTGATTCCGTTCTGGACGTCGGTGCTGGTGCGCGTGGCCGCGTGGATCGTGCTGCTGCAAAGCGAGGGGCTGATCAACACGGCGCTGATCGGCAGCGGGCTGATCTCGCATCCGCTGGCGCTGCTGTTCAATCGCGTCGGCGTGTACATCTCGATGACGCATATCCTGCTGCCGTTCATGATCCTGCCGCTCTACAGCGTGATGAAGTCGATCCCGCCGACCTACCAGCGCGCGGCCGTCTCGCTCGGCAGCCATCCGTTCGCGGCGTTCTGGCGCGTGTACGTGCCGCAGACCTATCCGGGCGTCGGCGCGGGCGCGCTGCTCGTGTTCATCCTCGCGATCGGCTACTACATCACGCCCGCGCTGCTCGGCGGGCCGAACGACCAGATGGTCAGCTACTACGTCGCGTACTTCACGAACGTGACGATCAACTGGGGCATGGCGTGCGCGCTCGGCGGGCTGCTGCTCGCGGCGACGCTGGTGCTGTATGCGGTGTACGGGCGCTTCACGCGCTCGAACGTGAGCCTCGGCTAAGCGCCGGGCACAGGGAAAAGGGAAGGGGATGTCGACCATGAAACTCGCCAGGCCGCTGTTCGCTCCGCACATGTCGTTCGTCGAACGCGCGTGGTACGTCGCGCTGCGCGTACTCGTCGTGCTGACGCTGCTGTACCTGATCCTGCCGGTGCTCGCGATCGTGCCGTTGTCGTTCTCGTCGAGCACGTTCCTCGTCTATCCGATCCCCGGTTTCTCGACGCGCTGGTACGAGAACCTGATCGCGTCCGACGAGTGGCGCATGGCCGCGAAGAACAGCTTCATCGTCGCGCCGTCGGCGACCGTCGTCGCGACCGTGCTCGGCACGCTCGCCGCGATCGGCCTCACGAAGGCGGATTTCCGCGGCAAGGGGCTGCTGATGGCCGTGCTGCTGTCACCGATGATCGTGCCGGTCGTCGTGGTCGGCGTCGGCATGTACCTGTTCTTCGCGCCGCTCGGGCTCGCGAATACCTACACGGGGCTGATCGCCGCGCATGCCGCGCTCGGCGTGCCGTTCGTCGTGACGACGGTCGCCGCGACCCTGCAGGGCTTCAACCAGAACCTGGTGCGCGCGAGCCTGTCGCTCGGCGCGAATCCCGTCACGACGTTTTTCCGCGTGACGCTGCCGGTGATCGCGCCGGGCGTGATGTCGGGCGCGCTGTTCGCATTCGCGACGTCGTTCGACGAAGTCGTCGTCACGCTGTTCCTCGCGGGCGCGGACCAGACGACGCTGCCGCGCCAGATGTTCACCGGCATTCGCGAGAACATCAGCCCGACGATCGCCGCGCTCGCGACGATCCTCATCATCTTCTCGACGAGCCTGCTGCTCGCGCTCGAATGGCTGCGCGGACGCAACGCGCGACGTGCGGTGGCGTAACGCGATCGTTGTGCCCTCAACGATGCCGCGCACCCGGCGCGGCATCCCGAAGCTTTCGTTTCGCTGACTGACGGCGCGCTTGCCTGCAGGTTCGATGCGGCTCTGTAACAATACGGGTCGCGACGGTACGTGAACCGGTTTCACCGCATGGCATGCGCCGCCGCGCCGCTCAATTCCGCGACGCCGTGCGTCGCTCGTCAGCCGAGCCTCATCTTGTCCGAATTCGCTTCCCCCGCCGGCGCCCGGGAGCCGGCCGTCAACTGGCGCGCGATGTCCGCCGTGCTGCTGGCCGTCGCGCTCGCGACGCTCGACACCGCGATCGCGAACACCGCGCTGCCCGCGATCGCCACCGACCTGCACGCGTCGCCGGCCGCGTCCGTATGGATCATCAACGCCTACCAGCTCGCGATGGTCGCGACGCTGCTGCCGTTCGCGTCGCTCGGCGACATCGTCGGCCACAAGCGCGTGTATGTCGCGGGCCTCGCGGTGTTTACGCTCGCGTCGCTCGGCTGCTCGCTCGCGTCGACGCTGCCCCAGCTGACGGCGGCGCGGATCGTGCAGGGCTTCGGCGCGAGCGCGATCATGAGCGTGAACGTCGCGCTGATCCGCAACCTGTTTCCCGCGCACCGGCTCGGGCGCGGCGTCGGCTTCAACGCGCTCGTCGTCGGCGTGTCGTTCGCGGTGGGGCCGACGATCGCGTCGTTGATCCTGTCGGTGGCCGCCTGGCCGTGGCTGTTCGCGGTGAACGTGCCGCTCGGCGTGCTCGCGCTTGCCGTCGCGATTCCGTCGCTGCCGCAGTCGGCGCGCGGCAAGCATGTGTTCGATCCGCTCGCCGCGCTGTTCAACGTGATCACGTTCGCGTCGCTGATCTTCGCGCTCGGCGAATTCGCGCAGCGCGGGCCGCTGTCCGTCGTGTTCGCGGCGGCCGCGGTCGCGCTCACGTTCGGCTGGCTGCTGATCCGCCGTCAGGCCGGGCATCCGGCGCCGATGCTGCCGGTCGACCTGTTCCGCCGGCCGGTGTTCACGCTGTCCGCGCTGACGGCCGTCTGCGCGTTTGCCGCGCAGGGGCTCGCGTTCGTATCGCTGCCGTTCTACTTCGAAACCGTCCTGCATCGCAGCGCGGTGGAGACAGGCTTCCTGATGACGCCGTGGTCGGCGGTCGTCGCGCTCGCCGCGCCGATCGCGGGCCGGCTGTCCGATCGTTATCCGCCCGGATTGCTCGGCGCGATCGGGCTCGCGCTGCTGAGCGCGGGGATGGTCGCGCTCGCCGCGCTGCCGGGCGCGCCGAACGTTCTCGACATCGGCTGGCGGATGATGCTGTGCGGCGCGGGCTTCGGCTTCTTCCAGTCGCCGAACCTGAAGGCGCTGATGTCGAGCGCGCCGCCCGAGCGCAGCGGCGGCGCGAGCGGGATCATCGCGACCGCGCGGCTGATCGGGCAGGCGACCGGCGCGGCGCTCGTCGCGCTGTCGTTCGGCATCGCGGGGCGTCACGGGCCGACGCTCGCGCTGATGCTCGGCGCGGGTTTCGCAGGTGCTGCGAGCGTCGCGAGCGGATTGCGGCTGTTTGCACCGTCGCATCGGAGCGGTGTGCCGGCCGCGCCGCAGCCTGTGAACGAGCGTGCGACGGAGTAGGGTGATGCGCGAATTCCGCGCGACCTGAAGGCGACAAAGCCGGCGCGCGGCAAATCACTGCCGCGCGCCGGCCTTCACATATCGCTCAGAACCCGCCCGACTTGATCAGCTGGTTGAGGTTCGCGATGTTCAGGCTGCCGAAGCCGGTCGTCAGATCCCAGCCGGTGCCGGCGGTGTAGCCATACCCCTGATAGCCGTTGTTACCCGACACGACGTCATAGCGCACGAGCGACCGGTTCGACGGAATCGCGCGATACAGGTTGCCGGCCGGGAAACCGAGGCCCGTGCCGTTTGCCGCGAGCAGACGCGCCCAGAAGCCGGTGAAGATCGGCGCGGAAAGGCTCGTGCCGCCGATCTGCTGCAACTGGCCGTAGTTGTAGATGTACGCGCCCGTGCCTTGCGCGGCGTCGAACGATACATCGGGCAACTGACGGTTGCTGCCCGACTGCCACGACGGCGCCGGCAGGATCGAGCTGACGCCGCCGCCCGTGGCCCATAGCTTGCCGTTGCCGTCGAGCCCCTCGTTCCACACCGTCTCGTTCGAGAATGCACCCGAGGACGTCGTATACAGCGTCGTGCCGCCGATCGCGAGCACGTGCGGCGACGCGGCCGGCCACGACACCGTGTAGTTCCCGCCGTCCGGATAGCCGCGGTTGTTGCACTCGTACACGCCTTCGTCGCCCGACGACACCGAGAACGTCTGTCCTTGCGCGGCGGCCGTCGTGAAGATCTGCTCTTCGGCGTCGAGCGTGCCGTCCGCGTTCGCGTCGGTCTCGCACCAGCCGAGCGACACGTTGATCACCTTCGCGGTGTTGTCCGACACCGCGCGGTTGAATGCCTGCGTGAGCCCGGTGTTGCCGGCGGCGTTCAGGTCCGCCATGTAGAACACGAGCTTGCCGACCTGGCCGCCGGCCGAGCCGACGATCGACTGGCTGTCGAGATCCCATTCGCCCTGGCCGTCCTGGTCGTCGCTGTAGCTGCCGCTCGTGCCGGTGCCGTTGGTCTTGACGGTCTGGGTCGTGACCGTGCCGTAACCGTTGCTCGACGTGAACTGCCTGAGGTCCTGCAGCGTTTGCGACACGCCGCCGATCGTGACGATGCCGACGGTCACGCCGGCCGCGGTCGGCACGCCGGTCGCGTTGTAGAGGCCCGGGAATTCCTTCGGATAGTGGCCGGTGGCCGTGCCGGCCGCGAGCGCCTGCGGCTTCGCGACGTTGCCGATGCGCAGCAGCGGCCGTGCGCGTGCGACGTTCTGCAGCCCGAGCACCGAGCCGACGACGTCGCCGAGCGCATGCGGCACCTGCGCGGTCGACGCGTTCGCGAAGCCGGAGCGGCCCGCGTACTCGAAATGAACGAGTGACGTGTTGAACGCGGTCCTCACCGTGCCGGCCGTGCCGTGCGCGGACACCAGCAGCCGGTTCGGCGCGACTTCGATGTTCACGAAGCCGCTCTTGCGCAGATAGTCGACGACCGACTTGACCTGGGCTTCGGTCGGCGCGTAGCCGGCGAGGAACTGTTCGTGCGTGAGGTACTGGCGGTAATGCGCGTTGCCGGGCCGGTTCACGTCGTGCGCGAGTTGCTTGAGCTGCGCGGCGTTGCGCAGCTTCAGGCTGACGACGATGTCCGTCGTCTCGCCGGCCGCGAGCTCGAGCGACGGCTCCGCGCTGCGCGCCATCAACTGCGGGCCGGTCAGAAAGGCTTTCGTATGGGTATCGACCCAATCCGTCGCCGCATGGGCCGCGGCGGCGGCGAACACGAGCGGTACCGCGCACGCGAGGTGGCGGGGCGACAGAAGGGGCAGCGCAAACCAGGTGTTCCTTTTCATCGGGAGTCCTTTTGAGGAGGGACGACGTTGCTGGAACCCCCGGCCCTTGTGGGGCCGCGAGCGGTCACGAGCGTAGGGCGTCGGTGCTATTCAGGTAGCTGCCAGTTTCCATAGCTGTCAGATCTGACATCGACGGGCTCGCACTCCTGCGGCACGTCGTTCGTGCACGCGCAGCGGCCCCGGCGAAGGGAACCGGTTCGCGGCACGCTCGCGCGACGGTCGACGACGTTTGAACGCACGCGTCGTTCGTTGAGGTGCCGGAATGCGCGCGATTGCGGAGTGCAGCGCCGTGCGAGCGCATTTGCCGCGAGCGGGCCTGCACGCGTCGTGCGTCGCACTATGTGGTCAAGTGCGGCCGCGGCATCCGCGCGACGACGTCCCGAGGGGCGGATTCACGAAAACGGGGCCGGTCGATCGCGCGCCTTTCCCGAACTGTGGAACGGCGCGTCGCCGAGTCTTGCAGCGTGCTTTCGGTTCGCGAGCCGGGTGAGCCGATTAGAGGAAGGGCTCGAATTCATGCGGTGGCGCGCGCTCGCGGTCCGTCGCGCGCCGGTACGCCGCCGTTCGGCCTGTTGCTGCGAACGCACGCCTGAAAGGATCGCACGACGCCCCCCCGCGAAATTCCTCCTTGACGCGCACCATTGCGAGGCTATCCTTCAATCCATAACCATCAAGTTATTGATTGAAACATGCAAAACACTCACGACGTGCTGTTCAGGACGCTTGCCGATCCGACGCGCCGCGCGCTCTTCGAGCGGCTGTGCGAGCAGGGCGAGCTGACGGTGGCCGCGCTGACGGCCCATGCAGGCGTGTCGCAGCCGGCGGTATCGAAGCATCTGGGTGTACTGAAGCAGGCCGGGCTCGTCAGCGACCGTCACGCGGGCCGGCAGACGCACTACAGCGCGCAGCCGCAGGCGCTGACTCCGTTGATCGACTGGACCAGCCAGATGGCAGGCTTCTGGCAGAACCGGTTCGACGCTCTCGAAGATCTGCTCAAAAGGATTGATCAATGAACCAGCCCACTTCCGAAACACGCACCGTCGTCGTCGAACGGGAACTGTCGCATTCGCCGGAGAAGATCTGGCGCGCGCTCACGCAACCGCACCTGATCGAGGCGTGGCTGATGAAGAGCGATTTCGAGCCCGTCGCGGGTCGCACGTTCAGCTTTCACGCGGACTGGGGTTCGGTCGACTGCACGTTGCTGACGATCGAACCGCAGCGCGTGCTGTCCTACACGTGGGCCGCTTATGGCCTGGAAAGCGTCGTCACATGGACGCTCACGCCGACGCCCGGCGGCACGCTGTTGCGCATGGAGCAGGCCGGCTTCCGCGCGGATCAGGAACAGGCATACCGCGGTGCGCAGCACGGCTGGGTGCGGTTCTTCGAGTCGCTCGAACAGGTGCTCGCGCGTGCCGATGAAGACGAGGAGGGCCGGGCATGAGCGCATCCGACCCGGGCCTGCCGCCGTCGGCCCGTATCGACGCGCTGATCGCGGGGATCGCCGACTGGCGCGGCAAGACGTTCGCCGAAGTGCGCGAGACGATCCTCGCCGTCGACGACGGCATCGTCGAGGAATGGAAATGGATGGGCAGCCCCGTGTGGGCATGCGACGGGATGATCGCGGTCGCGAACGCGCACAAGGGCAAGGTGAAGCTGACCTTCATGCACGGCGCGCACCTGCCCGATCCCGACGGGCTGTTCAATGCGGGCCTCGAAGGCAATGCGCGCCGCTCGATCGATTGGCTCGAAGGCGACAAGCTCGACAAGCGGGGGCTGAAGCGCCTCGTTCGCGCGGCAATCGACTACAACCGCGCGCACCTGAAGAAGAACGCGCGCAGCGGCGCTGGCGCGAAGGCGCGAGCCGACAAGGCCGCCTGACGCACCGGCAGACCGGGCGCACGGCCCGGCCGCCGCCTTCGCGCCGCCGGCCGGCAGACGAAAAAAAGCCCGACACGAGGTCGGGCATTCAAATCGGCCGCAACCGCCGCGAGGCGGCTGCGGCACCTGCAAAAGCAGGACGCTTACGCTGCCAGCAGCGAGCGCAGCACGAACGGCAGGATACCGCCGTGCTTGTAGTAGTCGACTTCGATCGGCGTATCGATGCGCAGCAGCACCGGCACGCGCTGCGTTTCGCCGTTCTTGCGGTGAATCACGAGCGTGACGTCCTGCTGCGGCTTGAAGTCGTCGCCGAGGCCTTCGATGTCGTAGGTCTCTTCGCCGGTGATGCCGAGCGACTGGACGCTGTCCGCACCCTTGAACTGCAGCGGCAGCACGCCCATGCCGACCAGGTTCGAGCGGTGGATCCGCTCGAAGCTGCGTGCGATCACGGCCTTCACGCCGAGCAGTTGCGTGCCCTTCGCGGCCCAGTCGCGCGACGAGCCCGTGCCGTACTCCTCGCCCGCGAACACGACGGTCGGCGTGTCGGCGTCGACGTAGCGCATCGCGGCGTCGTAGATCGACAGCTGGTCGCCGCTCGGCTGGTGGATCGTCAGGCCGCCTTCGACGCGCGAGCCGTCTGCCTTCACCGGGATCATCAGGTTCTTGATCCGGACGTTCGCGAACGTGCCGCGCATCATCACGTCGTGGTTGCCGCGGCGCGAGCCGTAGCTGTTGAAGTCGGCCTTCTGCACGCCGTTCTCCTTCAGCCACTTGCCTGCCGGCGAGTCTTCCTTGATCGAGCCTGCCGGGCTGATGTGGTCGGTCGTGACCGAGTCACCGAAGATGCCCAGTGCGCGCGCGCCCTTGACCGTCGGGATCGACGTGGCCGGCTCCATCGAGAAGTCGTTGCCGAAGAACGGCGGCTCCGCGATGTAGGTCGACTTCGGCCAGTCGTAGACCTGGCCCGTTTCGCCCTCGATCTTGCTCCACAGGTCGCCCTTCTTGGTCAGCTTCGAGTAGTTGTCCTCGAACTTCTTCGGGTCGAGCGCGAACTTGAGCAGCGCGTGGATTTCCTCGCTCGTCGGCCAGATGTCGCCGAGGTAGATGTCGTAACCGTCCTTGCCCTTGCCGACTGGCTCGGTCATCAGGTCGCGCGTGATGTTGCCGGCGATCGCGTAGGCGACGACGAGCGGCGGCGATGCGAGGAAGTTCGCGCGGATGTTCGGGTGGATACGCGCTTCGAAGTTACGGTTGCCCGACAGCACGGCTGCCGCGACGATGTCGTTCTTCGTGATCGCTTCGTTCAGTTCCGGCGTCAGGTCGCCCGCGTTGCCGATACAGGTCGTGCAGCCGTAGGCGGCGACTTCGAAGCCGAGCTTCGACAGGTAGGGCAGCAGGCCCGTCTTCGTCAGGTACTCGGTGACGATGCGCGATCCCGGCGCGAGCGAGGTCTTGATCTTCGGATCGACCGTGAGGCCCGCTTCCACGGCCTTCTTCGCGAGCAGGCCGGCGGCCAGCAGCACGCTCGGGTTCGACGTGTTCGTGCACGACGTGATCGCGGCGATCAGCACGTCGCCGTTCTTCACGTCGACGCCGTTGCTCGTCGTGTATTGCGTGTTCAGTTCTTCCGCTTTCTTCGCGAAGCCGTTTTCCGCGACCGGCTTCGAGAACAGCTCGGTGAACGTCGACTTGACGTTGCCGATCTCGATGCGGTCCTGCGGGCGCTTCGGGCCTGCCAGCGACGGCGCGACCGTCGCCAGGTCGAGCGTCACCGTCTTCGTGTAGTCGATGTCGCCGGCCTGCGGAATGCCGAACAGGTTCTGAGCCTTGAAGTAGTTCTCGAAGGCGGCGATTTCCGCCTTCGTGCGGCCCGTGCCTTCGAAGTAGTCGATGGTCTTTTCGTCGACCGGGAAGAAGCCCATGGTCGCGCCGTATTCCGGCGCCATGTTGCCGATCGTCGCGCGGTCCGGCAGCGACAGCGACTTCGTGCCTTCACCGAAGAACTCGACGAACTTGCCGACGACCTTCTCCTTGCGCAGCATTTCGGTGATCGTCAGCACCAGGTCGGTGGCCGTCACGCCTTCGCGCAGCTTGCCCTTCAGCTCGACGCCGACGACGTCCGGCGTCAGGAAGTACACCGGCTGGCCGAGCATGCCGGCTTCGGCCTCGATGCCGCCCACGCCCCAGCCGACCACGCCGATGCCGTTGATCATCGTCGTGTGGCTGTCCGTGCCGACGAGGGTGTCCGGGTAGTACACGGTGTCGCCGCCGTTCGCCTTCTTGTGGACGCCGCGCGCGAGATACTCGAGGTTCACCTGGTGGACGATGCCGACACCCGGCGGCACGACCTTGAACGTGTCGAACGCCTGCATGCCCCACTTCATGAACTGGTAGCGTTCGTTGTTGCGCTGGAATTCCAGCTTCATGTTCAGGTCGAGCGCGTCCTTCTGGCGGAAGTAGTCGATCTGGACCGAGTGGTCGACGACGAGATCGACCGGCACCAGCGGCTCGATCTTCTTCGGGTTCTTGCCCGAACGCTCGGCGACGCCGCGCATGGCCGCGATGTCGGCGAGCAGCGGCACGCCCGTGAAGTCCTGCAGCACGACGCGCGACACCACGAACGGAATCTCGTCGACGCGCTTCGCGGTCGGCTTCCAGTTCGCCAGCTGCTCGATGTGTTCCTCGGTGATTTTCTTGCCGTCGTAGTTGCGCAGCACGGACTCGAGCACGATACGGATCGACACCGGCAGGCGCTCGATCTTCGTCTTCAGTTCCTTGCCGAGCTGCGGCAGCGAGTAGAACTTGCCTTTGCCGGAACCGCTGTCGAATTCCTTGAGGGTCTTGTGGAGATTGTGGGCCATGGTGATTTTCCTGGGTTTAAGGCTAGGAAACAAAGAGTCCTGTATCTGACGGCTATATCACATACAAGTCGACGTATTCATCGACCGGCATTGCTTCGAGCTTTGCCTGGTCCAGCGACACGTCGAGAATCGCTTGTTGCTGCCTGGCCGGAAAGCGGCGGGCGAGGTTGGTCCTGAACTTCTCGACCAGCAGCGGGATGCCTTCCGTGCGGCGGCGCCGGTGGCCGAGCGGGTATTCGATCGCCACTTCGGCAAGCTTCGACCCGTCCGCGAATTCGATCGTCAGCGCATTCGCGATCGATCGCTTGGCCGGGTCATGGTAATCCTTCGTGAACTGCGGATCCTCGACGCACACGGTTTTCGCGCGCAGCGCGTCGATGCGCGGATCGGCGGCGAGCGCGTCTTCGTAATCGGCCGCGGTCAGCCGGCCGAACAGCAGCGGCACGGCGACCATGTACTGGATGCAGTGATCGCGATCGGCCGGATTGGCGAGCGGGCCCTGCTTGTCGATGATGCGCAGCGCGGCCGCGTGCGTGCGGATCGTGATCCGGCTGATGTCGTCGGTCGTGCGGCCCGCCGCGGCGAGCCGGGCGTGCAACTGCAGCGCGGCCTCGGCGGCCGTCTGCGCGTGGAATTCGGCCGGGAACGCGATCTTGAACAGCACGTTCTCCATCACGTACGTGCCGTACGGGCGCTGGAAGCGGAACGGCTGCCCGTCGAACAGCACGTCGTAGAAGCCCCAGGTCTTTGCGGTGAGCGCCGACGGGTAGCCCATTTCACCCGTTCTCGCGATCAGCGCGAGGCGCACCGCGCGGGACGTCGCGTCGCCGGCCGCCCATGACTTGCGCGAACCGGTGTTCGGCGCGTGGCGGTAGGTGCGCAGCGCGTGGCCGTCGACGAATGCGTTGGACACCGCGTTGATCAGCTCGTCGCGCGTGAGCCCGAGCAGGCGGCCGACGACGGCCGTCGACGCGACCTTCACGAGCAGCACGTGGTCGAGCCCGACCGCGTTGAAAGAATTCTCGAGGGCGAGGCAACCCTGGATCTCGTGGGCCTGGATCATCGCGACCAGCACGTCGCGCATGAGCAGAGGCTTCCGGCCGGCCGCGACGGCCGTGCGGGACAGCCAGTCGGCCGTCGCCAGGATCCCGCCCAGATTGTCGGACGGATGACCCCATTCGGCGGCGAGCCAGGTGTCGTTGAAGTCCAGCCAGCGGATCATCGCGCCGATGTCGAACGCGGCCTGGACGGGATCGAGCTGGAAGGACGTGCCGGGCACCTTCGCGCCGTTCGGCACGATCGTGCCGGGCACGACGGGGCCGAGCAGCTTGGTGCAGGCGGGATAGGACAGCGCCTCGAGTCCGCATCCGAGCGTGTCGATCAGGCAATGACGCGCCGTCTCCAGCGCGAGCGCGCTGTCGATGCCGGTGTCCAGCACGTAGTCGACGATATCGACGAGTACCGTATCCGGAGCAGGGCGGACGTTGGAGACCGGGGCGGACATCGAGGGGCCGGGGGGAACGCGCTTAGTTCGTTGCCGGCTTCAGCTCGTTCGACTGCGTCGGTGCCGCGGTGCCTTGCGCCATTTCCGGCGTCACGCATTCGTCCGCGAGGCGCTCGCCGCCGTTTGCGTCGGAGAACAGCATCGCCTTGGTCGGGATCACCACCAGCTTCAAGCCGGCTGCCGGATCGTAGAACGTGTCGGCGCCCGTCGTCGTGGCTTCGCGCGGCAGCTTGTAGTTCCTCTTCGCCCAGTGAACCGTGACGAGCTGGTCGCGCTTCATGTCGCCGGCGAGGTCGAACGACAGACCTTCCTTACAGGACCACTTGACCGCGCCTTCCGGCACCGAATCGACCTTGGCAGCCGCGCGTGCCTGCGCCTTCTTGCTGCGCGGGATGATGCGCTTGGCCGGCGCCGGGCGCTTGGCCGTCTTCTTCGCGGTCGTCGCCGTACCCTGGGCGAACGCGCTCGGAGCCGACACCAGCATCGTGGCGGACAACGCGCCGATGGCGGTAGCGATCAGGAGTTTCTTCATGGAGTCAGAACCTTTCGATTATCAGTTGACAAGGGCCGGCAATCGAAACCGCCGGCCGGTTTGAAACTGCACGCGCCCCGGAAGCGCGCAGCGGCCGCTATTTTCACCTATTTGGCCGCGCAAATTTCAGGTTTTCGGGCTCCGTTACGTTTTTTGTCGTTTCGCAAACCTGCGTCGGGTTCACGCCCCGGCGATTCGATGAAATGCGTGTGTCGGCGCGCGCTCACCGCGCGTCTCCGGCGGCCGGGCCGAACAGCGGCGCGGCCTCGGCCGGCACCGGCTGGCCGGTCGCCCGCGCGCGGCGCAGCACCGACCAGTAATAGCGATAGCTCGCGCGGTCGTGCAGCGTATCGCCGTGGCGCGTCGGGCCCCAGTCGGCGGCCTGCGCGGCCAGCAGGATCTCGGCGGCCAGTGCGACTTCATCGGTGCGCGGCGCGAATGCGTCGACGATCGGGCGGATCTGCGCGGGGTGGATGCTCCACATCCGCGTGAACGCGAACTCGTCGCGTGCGCGGCGCGCGTCGCCGGCGACGACTGCCATGTCGCGCACCTCGGTTGTCACATTGTGTGACGGTGTCTTGCCGTGCGCGTGGCAGGCCGCGGCGATCTCCAGCTTCGCGCGGCGCACGAGCGGGTGGTCGAACTGGCCGGGCGAGCGCATCGCCGCATCGGGAATCGCGCCGTGATGGGCGGACACGAAGTCCATCAGCCCGAAGCTCAGCGTGCCGACCAGCGGCAGCGCGGCGAGGGCGGCCGCCTGCGCGAGAGCGCCGTGCGTCTCGACCAGCACGTCGACGGGAATCGGCCGCGCGAGGCCGAGCTCGCGGCGCGTGCCTTCGATGAACGCGACCATCTCGGCCGCGTCGGCGGCGCTCGCGATCTTCGGCAGCGTGACGTAGGCCGGTGCGCGCGCGGCGCGCAGCACGATGCGCACGTCGTCGCGCCAGTGCGGATGGGAAAAGTCGTGGATACGGACGCCGACCCGCCCGAAGCGGTTCTCGGCGCTGCCGAGGAGCTCGGCGACGAGCTGCGCGTGCGCGGCTTCCTGACCGACGGCCGCGCCGTCCTCGCAGTCGAGCGTGATGTCGAACACGGGGCCGAGTTCGGCCTGGAGCGCGAACGACTTGCGCATCAGCTTCTCGCTGCCCGCGTAGTGATCGCAGCAGGGCAGGATCGCGGGCGGCGACGCCCCGTCGTACAGCACTTGTGCAGGAGTGAGCGCGGACATCTCTTCTACGTCAAGGAAGCGGCCAACGTGGAGAAAATCGGATTCGGGCGCGTTCTGGGCCGGCGCGCGGGGCGCGTGAGCGGCAAAACGTGCGCGGATCGGATCGGGCGGCGGGGCCGGCTGCCGGCCCGCCGCCCGTGCCGTGACCGGCCCGCCCGGAGGCGGCCCGGCCATCATGCAGCCTGCTTAGTTCTTCAGCAGGTGGGCGACGCCGTCGCGCTCTTCGAGCAGCTCGGCCAGCGTGCCGTCCATCTTCTCGCGCGAGAACGCGTCGATTTCCAGGCCTTCGACGCGCTTGTACTCGCCGTTTTCGCACACGACGGGCACGCCGTAGATGATGTCTTCGGGGATGCCGTACGAGCCGTCCGACGGAATGCCCATCGTGACCCACTTGCCGTTCGTGCCGAGGACCCAGTCACGCACGTGGTCGATCGCCGCGTTGGCTGCCGACGCTGCCGACGACAGGCCGCGCGCTTCGATGATCGCCGCGCCGCGCTTGCCGACGGTCGGGATGAACGTGTCGCGGTTCCACACGTCGTCGTTGATCAGCTTCAGCAGCGACTCGCCTTCGGCGGTCGCGAAGCGGAAGTCGGGGTACATCGTCGGCGAGTGGTTGCCCCACACGGCGAGCTTCTCGATCGATGCGACCGGCTTGCCCGACTTCGCGGCGAGCTGCGACAGCGCGCGGTTGTGGTCGAGGCGCAGCATTGCGGTGAAGTTCTTCTTCGGCAGATCCGGTGCCGATTTCATGGCGATGTACGCGTTGGTGTTCGCCGGGTTGCCGACGACCAGCACCTTCACGTCGCGGCTCGCGACTTCGTTCAGCGCGGCGCCCTGGACCGTGAAGATCTCGGCGTTCGCCGACAGCAGGTCCTTGCGTTCCATGCCCTTCGAGCGCGGACGTGCGCCGACCAGCAGAGCGACGTCTGCATCCTTGAATGCCACCTTCGGATCGTCGGTGATCACGACGCCCGCGAGCAGCGGGAACGCGCAATCGTCGAGCTCCATCACGACGCCTTTGACGGCGGCTTGGGCTTGCGGGAGGTCGAGCAGTTGCAGGATGACCGGCTGGTCCTTGCCGAGCAGGTCGCCGTTCGCGATGCGGAACAGCAGGGAGTATGCGATTTGACCTGCGGCGCCGGTGACGGCAACGCGCTTTGCGGGCTTAGCCATTGAAAATCTCCAGGACGGGTGAAGCGGTGGACGCTAGGCAAAACGCCATTCTATGCGCGTTACGCGTAGCGTTGCATTGAAGCAGGGCGGAGGACTCGCGAATGGCACACGCGGTGAACCTGGAGACGGCCGTGGCACGTAGCCGGGGACGCATTTTGCACCCGCGAACCCTTGCTCGCCCCGGAGTGTAGGAGCCGGCTGGCCCAAAGTCAAACGGTATCATATGTCTTATATAAGACAGATGTTTTGCGGAATTTGAGTGGACGAAAAAGCGCGGTTTGTGATGAAATGCGCGCCATGACATCGAACCAGGCGAACAACGCGAATCCAACCGGCGCAGGCGGCCCAGGGCAGCCGGGCGCGGGTGATTCCGCGCCGGCGCCTGCCGCTTCGCCGTCCCCGACCTTTAGCCCGTTATACCAGCAGATCAAGTCATTGATCACGCAGAGTCTCGAATCCGGTGAATGGAAGCCGGGCGAGATCATCCCGAGCGAAGTGGAGCTCGCCGCCCGCTACAAGGTGAGCCAGGGCACCGTTCGCAAGGCGATCGACGAACTGGCCGCCGAAAACCTCGTGGTCCGGCGGCAGGGCAAGGGGACGTTTGTTGCGACGCACAACGAGGATCGCGCGCAGTTCCGCTTCCTGCGGCTGCTGGCCGACGACGGTGCCGAGCATCCGCACGTGAGCCGGCTGCTCGAGTGCCGGCGCCTGCGCGCGCCGGCCGAGATCGCGCGGCAGCTCGACCTGAAGCCGGCCGACCCGGTCGTGCAGGTGCGGCGCCTGCTGGAGTTCGATAGCGAAGTAACGGTGCTCGACGAGATCTGGCTGCCGGGCACGATGTTCCGCGGGCTCACGTTCGAGCGGTTGAGCGAGTACAAGGGGCCGCTCTACGCGATGTTCGAGACGGAGTTCGGCACGCGGATGATCCGCGCGACGGAGAAGATCCGCGCGGTCGCGGCGGAGCCGGCGGTGGCCGACCTGCTGCACGTGCCGGCGGGTTTTCCGTTACTGTCGGTCGAGCGGGTGTCCTACACATACGGTGACCGGCCGGTGGAAGTGCGGCGCGGCTGGTATGTCACAACCGGGTACTACTATCAGAATGACTTGAGTTGACGGTGTTCGGCTCGGGCCGGTGCATTCGCGTTCCCCACGCACGCGAAGCACGTTTTGGGCCGCCTTTGTTCGTGTTCGCGCAACTATCCAGAGCAGACTTTCGCTGCAGCGCGATATAAAAAGGCGCTAAAATCGCGGATTAGTGTGACAACATAGTAGGGGTCTAGCATGACTGACGCAGTAAGAAAGCCGAGGCCGGAATACCGGAACATCGGAATCGGCGACATCACGTTGAAATACCGCATGCCTCTGGCTGCGATATTGTCGATTCTCCACCGAGTCAGCGGCGCGCTGCTGTTCCTGTTCCTGCCGTTCCTGCTGTTCCTCTTCGACCAGAGCCTCACCTCCGAGCTCAGCTTCGAAGTCTTCAAGGCTTTTCTCTCCAACATCGTCGTCAAGCTGATCGTCCTCGCGCTGTCGTGGGCGTTCCTCCACCATTTCTGCGCCGGCATTCGCCACCTGCTGATGGACGTCAACCACGACGCCGTCTCGAAGGAAGGCGGCAAGCGGACGGCAGTCGTCGTCTTTGTCGTCTCGATCGCGCTGACGATCGCCATGGCACTCAAACTGTTCGGAGCATTCTAAGAAAATGGCAGCCAATAACCGAATCGGCTCGAAGCGCCTCGTCGTCGGCGCTCACTACGGCCTGCGCGACTGGCTCGCGCAGCGCGTCACCGCCACGATCATGGCAGTCTACACGGTCATTCTGCTCGCGCTGTTCTTCGGCGCGCATGACTTCTCGTACGAAGGCTGGGCGTCGATCTTCTCCGCGCAATGGATGAAGCTCGCGACCTTCGTGACGCTGCTTTCCCTCTTCTACCACGCATGGGTCGGCGTGCGCGACATCTGGATGGACTACGTAAAGCCCGTCGGTGTGCGCCTGCTGCTGCAATCGCTGACCATCGTCTGGCTGCTCGCATGTGCGGGCTACGCCGCGCAGATTCTCTGGAGAGTGTAAAGAATGGCTGCAATCAAAACTTCCCTGCCGCGCCGCAAGTTCGACGTGGTGATCGTCGGCGCGGGCGGCTCGGGCTTGCGCGCAGCGCTGCAACTGTCGCGCGCGGGCCTGTCGGTCGGCGTGCTGTCGAAGGTGTTCCCGACCCGTTCGCACACGGTGGCCGCACAGGGCGGCATCGGCGCGTCGCTCGGCAACATGAGCGAAGACAACTGGCACTTCCACTTCTACGACACGATCAAGGGTTCCGACTGGCTCGGCGACCAGGACGCGATCGAGTTCATGTGCCGCGAAGCACCGAACGTCGTGTACGAACTGGAACACTTCGGCATGCCGTTCGACCGTAACGCAGACGGCACGATCTACCAGCGTCCGTTCGGCGGCCATACGGCGAACTACGGCGAGAAGCCGGTCCAGCGCGCTTGCGCGGCCGCCGACCGTACCGGTCACGCGCTGCTGCACACGCTGTACCAGCAGAACGTCGAAGCGAAGACGCAGTTCTTCGTCGAATGGATGGCGCTCGACCTGATCCGCGATGCCGACGGCGACGTGCTCGGCGTGACGGCCCTCGAGATGGAGACGGGCGACGTCTACATCATGGAAGGCAAGACGACGCTGTTCGCGACGGGCGGCGCAGGCCGGATCTTCGCGGCGTCGACCAACGCGTTCATCAACACCGGCGACGGCCTCGGCATGGCCGCGCGTTCGGGCATCGCGCTGCAGGACATGGAGTTCTGGCAGTTCCACCCGACCGGCGTGGCCGGCGCGGGCGTGCTGATCACCGAAGGCGTGCGCGGCGAAGGCGGTATCCTGCGCAACGCGAACGGCGAGCGCTTCATGGAACGCTACGCGCCGACGCTGAAGGATCTGGCGCCGCGTGACTTCGTGTCGCGTTCGATGGACCAAGAAATCAAGGAAGGCCGCGGCGTCGGTCCGAACAAGGACCACGTGCTGCTCGACCTGTCGCACATCGGCGCCGAGACGATCATGAAGCGTCTGCCGTCGATCCGCGAAATCGCGCTGAAGTTCGCGAACGTCGACGCGATCAAGGAACCGATCCCGGTCGTCCCGACGATCCACTACCAGATGGGCGGCATCCCGACCAACATCCACGGTCAGGTCGTCGGCACGTCGCGCGATCACAAGGAACCGGTCAACGGCTTCTACGCAGTGGGCGAATGCTCGTGCGTGTCCGTGCACGGCGCGAACCGCCTCGGCACGAACTCGCTGCTGGACCTCGTGGTGTTCGGCCGGGCGGCCGGCAACCACATCGTCGAGCACGTGAAGAACCAGAAGGAACACAAGCCGCTGCCGGCCGATGCAGGCGAATTCTCGCTGGCGCGTCTGAACAAGCTCGACAAGTCGTCGTCGGGCGAATACACGCAGGACGTCGCGAACGACATCCGCGCGACGATGCAGAAGCATGCAGGCGTGTTCCGCACGTCGGCGCTGCTGAAGGAAGGCGTCGAGCAGATGGCCGGCCTCGCGGCACGCGTGGAAAGCATCCATCTGAAGGACAAGTCGAAGGTGTTCAACACCGCGCGCGTCGAAGCACTCGAGCTGGAGAACCTGATCGAAGTGGCCCGCGCGACGATGGTGTCGGCGGAAGCGCGCAAGGAAAGCCGTGGCGCACACGCGCACAGCGACTACGAACACCGCGACGACGACAACTGGCTGCGCCACACGCTGTGGTACAGCGAAGGCGATCGCCTCGACTACAAGCCGGTTCAAATGAAGCCGCTGACGGTCGAATCCGTGCCGCCGAAGCCGCGCACGTTCTAAGCCGAGTCAAAGGAATCCGAAATGGCAAAACGCATTTTTGAAGTCTACCGCTACGATCCGGACAAGGACGCGGCGCCGCGCATGCAGACGTACGAGCTCGAGATCCAGCATGAGCGCATGCTGCTCGACGCACTGGTCAAGCTGAAGGCAGTGGACGAGACGCTGTCGTTCCGCCGTTCGTGCCGTGAAGGCGTGTGCGGTTCGGACGCGATGAACATCAACGGCAAGAACGGTCTCGCGTGCCTGACGAACCTGAACGACCTGCCGCAGAAGATCGTGCTGCGCCCGCTGCCGGGCCTGCCCGTCGTGCGCGACCTGATCGTCGACATGACGCACTTCTTCAACCAGTATCACTCGATCAGGCCGTACCTGATCAACGACGCGCCGCCGCCGGAGAAGGAACGCCTCCAGTCGCCGGAAGAGCGCGACGAGCTCGACGGCGTGTACGAGTGCATTCTGTGCGCGAGCTGCTCGACGTCGTGCCCGAGCTTCTGGTGGAACCCGGACAAGTTCGTCGGCCCGGCCGGCCTGCTGCAGGCTTACCGCTTCATCGCGGATAGTCGCGACACCGCCACCGGCGAGCGTCTCGACAACCTGGAAGACCCGTACCGTCTGTTCCGTTGCCACACGATCATGAACTGCGTCGACGTTTGCCCGAAGGGCCTGAACCCGACGAAGGCGATCGGCAAGATCAAGGAACTGATGGTTCGCCGCGCGGTTTGACATGATGACCCCCAAGCTCACTTTGTCCGCCGCCCCCCGAGGGGGCGTCGACACCCTTGGGGCGGCCCTGCGGGTGTCTTTGCGATGAGCGACGATTCGCATCAATCCGACCCGCACCGTCGCGCGCGCCTCCGCTGGCGCGCGCGGCGGGGTCTGCTGGAAAACGACATCATCTTCGAGCGTTTCTTCAGCAGATACGAGCATGACCTCACCGATGCAGACGTAGGCGCGTTGTCGCGCCTGCTCGATCTGAGCGACAACGACCTGATGGACTTGCTCCTCGCGCGCAAGGAACCAGAGGGCGACCTAGACAGCCCGGAAATTCACAGGCTGTTGGAGATGCTGCGCAACGTGTAACGCCAAGGTGTCGCGCGTTGTGCCCGTTATCGAATCCCGTTTCTTTATTTCGATTGAGGATGTGCCATGACTCCGTCTGATGTTAAAGCCACGCTATCGTTCAGCGACAACTCGCCGAGCGTCGAAATGCCGATCTACAAGGGGACGATGGGCCCGGACGTAATCGACATCCGCAAGCTGTACGGCCAGACCGGCAAGTTCACTTACGACCCGGGCTTCATGTCGACGGCAGCTTGTAATTCGGCGATCACGTACATCGACGGCGACAAGGGCGAACTGCTGTACCGCGGCTACCCGATCGACAACCTCGCGCAGAACGCCGACTTCCTTGAGACCTGCTACCTGCTGCTGAAGGGCGAGCTGCCGAACGCCGCGCAAAAGAAGGAATTCGTCGACACCGTCACGAAGCACACGATGGTGCACGAACAGATGCACTTCTTCTTCCGTGGCTTCCGTCGCGACGCGCACCCGATGGCGGTGCTGGTGGCGGCCGTCGGCGCGCTGTCGGCGTTCTATCATGACTCGCTCGACATCAACGATCCGCGTCACCGTGAAGTATCGGCGATCCGCATGATCGCGAAGCTGCCGACGCTCGTCGCGATGGCGTACAAGTTCAGCATCGGCCAGCCGTTCGTTTATCCGAAGAACGAACTTTCGTACAGCGCGAACTTCATGCACATGATGTTCTCGAACCCGTGCGAAGAGTACAAGGTCAACGATGTGCTCGTGCGCGCACTCGACCGTATCCTGATCCTGCACGCCGATCACGAGCAGAACGCATCGACGTCGACGGTCCGCCTGGCCGGCTCGTCGGGCGCGAACCCGTTCGCGTGTATCGCTGCCGGTATCGCGTGTCTGTGGGGCCCGGCGCACGGTGGTGCGAACGAAGCCGCGCTGAACATGCTCGAGCAGATCGGTTCGCCGGACAACATCCCCGAATTCATCAAGCAGGTGAAGGACAAGAATTCGGGCGTGAAGCTGATGGGCTTCGGCCACCGCGTGTACAAGAACTACGACCCGCGTGCGAAGCTGATGCGCGAAACGTGCTACGAAGTGCTGAACGAACTGGGCCTGCACGACGACCCGCTGTTCAAGCTCGCGATGCAGCTCGAGAAGATCGCGCTGGAAGACGAATACTTCGTGTCGCGCAAGCTGTACCCGAACGTCGACTTCTACTCGGGCATCGTTCAGCGCGCGCTGGGCATCCCGACGTCGATGTTCACGTGTATCTTCGCGATGGCACGTACGGTCGGCTGGATCGCACAGTGGAACGAAATGATTGCGGATCCGGAGCAGAAGATCGGCCGTCCGCGTCAGCTGTTCATCGGCGACACGCCGCGCGAAGCGAAGCCGATCAACGCACGTTAAGTCGTGCGCGGCGCGAACGGCCGTCAGGCCGCTCGCGTCCGGCAATCGCAACGCCCCGACACCCCGGTGGGTCATTCCGCCGGGGTGTTTTCATTTGCGCGGCCGGCGTTGGCCATGTCCCGGTCCGGTCCCGCGTTCCAGCGACGGCGGCCGCGTGTCGAGCGGCGGCGCGTCGGCGTCGGGCGCGTGGCCGTGCTGGGCGAAGAACTGCCGGTAAGCGCCGGGCGTCATCCCGCGCGCGGCGAGGAACTGGCGGTTGAAGTTCGCGGCATTCGGAATGCCGCAGCGCGCAGCCACCGTGGCGATCGGCCAGTCGGTGCCGACCAGATGGCGGCACGCATGCGCGAGGCGCAGCCGCTGCACGTAGCGGCCGACGCTTTCGCCGAGATGCCGTACGAACAGCCGCTGCAGCGTGCGCTCGGACATGTGTGCGACGGCGGCGAGCGCGTCGATGCGCAGCGGCTCGTGGAAGTGCCGGTCGATCGCATCGAGCACGCGATCGAGGCGCTCGGCTTCGGGCGCGGCCGAGTCGGGCGATGACGTTGCCGGGTCGGCACGCTCGTAGGCCTGTGCGGTGGCGAGCGGCTCGCCGCCGGCCTCGGCAAGGTCGGCGAGCGTGTCGAGCGCGGCCGCGAGGCGTACGCGCGGCGACGGGTCGAGCAGCCGCGGCAGTCGCTCGCGCATCGCGCGGGCCGTCGCGGCGTCGAACGCGAGGCCGGGCGCCGCGCGCCGCAGCAGCGAGCGCAGCGGTGCGTACTCGGGGCAGCAGTCGGCCACACGCCGTGCCCAGTCGCCGTCGAACCAGACGACGAGCGCGACTTCCGGCGCGTCGCGATCGATGCGCGCATTCGATGACCACGTATGCGGCAGGTTGGGCGGCACGAGCACGAGGTCGTCGTCCGTGTAGCGGGCGACGTGATCGCCGACGAAGCGTCGGCCGCGGCTGTTCAGTGTCAGCGTCAGTTCGTACTCGGGATGGCGATGCCATTCGAACGGAATGCGTGCGAGCTGGCGGTGGTACACGCGGATCGAACAGCCGGAGGCGAACGCCACATGCTCGTACTGCGGTTTCATCAGGATTTGCTCCGAGAAACCCCGCCATTTCCCCCAAGGGGACTTCCTCGGGGCGGATGGCGGGAAGGAAAGGAGTGCTGTTGACAGGCAGCTTCTTGCACGGGTTAGGATCACCGGCATGATCCTTGTCTACCGCTACCGCGTGAAGTCGCTCAACGGACTGCTCAACAAGCAGAGCCGTGCGGTGAACTACGTCTGGAACTTCTGCAACGACACGCAGAAGCACGCGCTCAAGTGGAGCAAGAAGTGGCCGACGGGATTCGATCTGAACGTGCTGACGACGGGGAGCAGCAAGGCGCTCGGCATCCACTCCGGCACGGTCAACGCGACGTGCGAGCAATATGCGAAGTCGCGCAGTCAGCACCGTCGGCCCTACCTGCGCTATCGCGGCAGGAAATCGCTGGGCTGGGTGCCGCTGAAGGGGCGTGACCTGAAGCGCGAGGGTGACGCGTTCCGCTTTGGAGGCAACACCTTTCGCGTGTTCAACAGCCGCCCACTTCCTGAAGGCAAGATCAAGGACGGAACCAACTTCGCACAGGATGCACGCGGCAACTGGTTTCTCAACATCGTGATCGAGATGCCCGATGTGCAGGCCCGCCCGGTCCGTTCCGGTGTTGGCATCGATCTCGGCCTGAAAGACTTCGCCACACTTTCGACGGGCGAGAAGCTGCCCAATGACCGATTCGGCCGACGCGCGGCGGAGAAACTGGCGAAAGCACAACGGGCGCGCAAGCACAAGCGACATATCGCGAAGTTGCACGCCAAGGTCGCGAATGCCCGCGCCGATTTCCAGCACAAACTTGCGCTCGATCTGGTGCGGCGCTTCGATTACATCGCAGTCGGCAACGTGTCGGCCGCCAAACTTGCCAGAACCAGGATGGCGAAAAGCGTCTACGACGCATCCTGGTCGTCCTTCCGAGAAAAGCTCCGTTACAAGGCGATGGCGCACGGGGCAACGTTCGAGGAAGTCGACGAAAGCGGTTCCACCCAGTCCTGTTCGGCGTGCGGGTCGAAAGACAGCACGACGCGGCCGAAAGGTATCGCGGGACTGCGAATAAGAGAATGGGCCTGCAGTGACTGTGGTGTCGAGCATGATCGAGATACCAACGCTGCGCTGAACATTCTCCGATGCGGACGTGCATCGCCAGGTGTGGGAATCCTCCGTCTTTAGGCGGAGGAGGACGTCAACGCGACCTCCGGTCGAGCGGGGCACCGCGCCGTGGCATGATCGTGATCGATCTTCACGACGGAGCGATGCCATGTTTTCACATGTTTGCGTGGGCGTGCGCGATACCGCGCGCGCGTACGACTTTTACGCGCCGCTGTTCGCGGAACTCGGCCTGCGTCTGAAATTCAGCGAGCCGGACGGCTGGTCGGGCTGGATGCCGGCCGACGTCGACCGGCCGCTGTTCTTCTTCGGCCGGCCGCTCGACGGCCACGCGCCGGAACCGGGCAATGGCCATACGATCGCGTTCGACGCGCAAACGCGGGCGCAGGTCGACCGCTGCCATGCGCTTGCGCTGCAGCACGGCGGCACCTGCGAAGGGCCGCCGGGCCTGCGGCCGCACTATCACCGCGACTACTACGGCGCGTATTTCCGCGACCCGGACGGCAACAAGCTGTGCGTGGTCTGCCATCGTCCCTAGTAGCGCGCCGGTTGTCAGGATTGTATCGATTGTTGGCCGGATAGTGTCGATCGCAGCCGTGCGTCGGCCGTACGCTGAGCACTCGTACGACACGATTCCATGAGGAGACAGCGATGCACCTGACGATCGACGATTTGCCGGCCGCGATCCGCGCGGCGAAAAGGGCGCTGCGCGCCGACCTGCCCGGATACGCGGCCACGTTCCGCGAGCTGGAGGGCGATATCGCGCGGCAGGTCGATGCGATCCGCCGGGCACACGCGCACGGCCATGACGTAACTCCGGTGCTGCGGTTCGCGGATATCGCGAACGGCACCGTCGCTCCACAGACGATCGCCGCGATCCGCACGCACGGTGCGGCGGTGATCCGCGGCGTGTTCGACGCGGCGCAGGCGCGTGACTGGAATGACGAGATCGGCGCGTACCTGGATGCGAACCGCTTCGCCGAGCGGCTGGAGGCGCGTGCCGAGGACCGCTACTTCGGCAACCTCGCGTCGGGCAAGCCGCAGATCTACGGCGTCTACTGGTCGAAGCCCCAAGTGGCCGGGCGCCAGTCGCCGGCACTCACGCAGGCACGCGTGTTCATGAACCGCCTGTGGCGGCATGCGGACGGCCAGCGCACGCACTTCGATCCCGACCAGGTGCCGGCCTACGCGGACCGGATCCGCCGCCGGCCGCCGGGCTCCACGTCGCTCGGGCTGTCGCCGCATGTCGACGGCGGCTCGGTCGAACGCTGGCTCGGCGCGAATTTCCGGCAGGTCTATCGCCACGTGCTGGGCGGCCGCTGGCGCGATTACGACCCGTTCGACGCCGCGTTTCGTCCCGATGTGGAGGAGATTCCGTCGCCGGCCGTATGCTCGATGTTCCGCACGTTCCAGGGCTGGACCGCGCTGACGCCGCAGGGGCCCGGCGACGGCACGCTGCAGTTGATTCCGGTGGCGAACGCGATGGCGTACGTCGTGCTGCGCGCGCTGCAGGACGACGTCGCCGACGACGATCTGTGCGGCGCGCGTCCGGGCCGCGCGCTGTCGATCCTGCCCGAATGGCATGCGTTGCTGCTCGACGCGCTGGTGCCGATTCCGCACATGGAGCCGGGCGATGCCGTGTTCTGGCACGGCGACGTCGTGCACGCGGTCGAGGATACGCATCGCGGCAGCGGCGACAGCAATGTGATGTACATCGCGGCCGCGCCCGGCTGCGCGAAGAACGGCGCGTACCTGCAGCGCCAACGGCTCGCGTTCCTGCGCGGCGAAAGCCCGCCGGATTTCCCGGCCGATCATTTCGAGGTCGAATTCGACGGCCGGGGTGGCGAGGGCGACCTCACGGCGCTTGGACGCACGCAAATGGGGTTCGGGCCGGTCGCTGCGTGACGGATGCGGCGGCCGCAGTGGCCGGAGCGGCCGGAGCGGCCGCTCCGGCACGCGGAATCGGCCGATCGCGCGCCGGCCATCTGCCGAATCCGCTGCGTTCCGCGTTCAATTCGACGCGATCGGCTGCGGGCGTGCCCGAAATCGACGCGAATTGCGCAAATTGGCTTCCGATAATGGTCCGGACACAACGCAGCCGCCCCGTGCACCGCACGGGGGCAGCGTGACCATGGAGGAGTCGATGCAATTCACGCAAGCGATCGTTCGCCGTCCCGCGCCGTCCTGTGGCGCAGGTCTTACCACCGCCACGCTCGGCGCACCCGACTACGACAAGACGCTCACGCAATTCCACGCCTACTGCAACGCGCTGCGCGGGCTCGGCGTCGAGCTGACCGAGCTGCCGCCGCTCGACGCATTCCCCGATGCGCATTTCGTCGAGGACGTCGCCGTCGTGACGCCCGAATTCGCGGTCATCACGCGTCCCGGCGCCCCGGCGCGGCGCGGCGAGACGGTGCACATCGAAGCCGCGCTCGGCGCGCATCGCGACCTGCTGCCGATGCAGGCAGGCCGTCTCGACGGCGGCGACGTGATGCTGGTCGGCAAGCGCTTCTACATCGGCCTCACGGGCCGCACCGACGCCGACGGCATCGCCGCGTTCGAAGCGCTGGTGTCGCGCTTCGGCTATTCGGTCGTCGCGGTGCCGGTCGCCGCGGGCCTGCATCTGAAGTCGGTCGTCAACGCGCTCGGCGACGACACGCTGCTCGTGACCGAGGCGCTGGCCGCGCATCCGGCGTTCGCCGACTATCGCCGGATCGCGATTTCGGCCGCCGACGAATACGCGGGCAACACGCTGCGCGTGAACGGCACGCTGATCACGCCGGCCGGCTATCCGCGCGTGCACGACGCGATCGGCTCGCTCGGGCTGCCGCTGCACGTGATCGACACGAGCGAGTTCCGCAAGATGGACGGCGGCCTGACCTGCCTGTCGCTGCGGTTCTAGTCGATTGGCGCGCGGCCGCTTCGGCCGGATAATGTGGCCCCCGCGCGGAAACGGATGAGACGCTCCGCGCACCAGCCACGACCCGACCGGAGCGAACGCGGATGACCGACAAGAAGATGCAGCTCGACAAGATCGATCTCCGGATCCTCGACATCCTGCGTACCGACGGACGGATTTCGTACCGCAAGCTGTCGGAGCTCGTGAACCTCACGCCGCGTCCGTGCCAGGCGCGCGTGGAGCGGCTCGAGGCGCTCGGCGTGATCGAAGGCTACCGCGCGGTGATCAAGGCGCCGCGCGCGACCAAGCCGATCGTCGTGATCGCGCAGATCGTGCTGGCCGATCACGGGCGTTCGCAGGCGCCGTTCGAGGATGAAATGCGGACCAATCCGGCCGTGCTCGACTGCTGGCTCGTCAGCGGCACGTTCGATTTTCTCGTGCGGCTCGCGTGCGAGGATCTCGACGAATACCGGCGGATCGCGAACGCGTGGCTGGAAAGCCAGCGGTTCCGGATCGAGAAGATCGTGACGACCGCCGAGCTGCAGGCGATCAAGCGCAGCATCGTCTGACGCGGCTGTGTGCGGCAGTGCGCGTCGGGGCCGCCGGCATCGGATGCGCGGGCCCGGCGGGCAGAACCGTTTTTCGAAGCGAATAACCGGGTCGATCGATTGGCATTCCGAATCAAATCGAACGGCCCGATTCCAATCAGGGTGAATGCTATGGATGCTTTGCAAGCGGCAGCGCAGACGGCCGCGCCGTCCGGGACGGCGCTCAAGCGCCGGCTGCAGGGCCGCCACATCGCGATGATCGCGATCGGCGGCTCGATCGGCACGGGGCTGTTCGTCGCGTCGGGCGCGTCGGTCGCGCAGGCGGGGCCGGGCGGCGCGATCGCCGCGTATGTCGCGATCGGACTGATGGTCTATTTCGTCGTCACCGGGCTCGGCGAGATGGCCGCGCTGATGCCGGTGTCGGGCTCGTTCGCGATCTACGGCGAGAAATACGTCGACGAAGGCTTCGGCGTCGCGCTCGGCTGGACGTACTGGTACAGCTGGGCCGTGACGATCGCGATCGAGCTGGTCGCCGCGCAGATCGTGATGCGCTACTGGTTTCCCGCGATCCCTGGCGTATGGTGGGGCGCGGGGTTCCTGGTGCTGATCTTCCTGCTGAACACGCTGTCCGTGCGCGGCTTTGGCGAATCGGAATACTGGTTCTCGCTGATCAAGGTCGTCACCGTGATCGCGTTCATCGCGGCGGGGTTGCTGATCGCGGCCGGGCTGCTCGGCAACGGGCATCCGGTCGGCTTGCGCAACTTCAGGACCGGCGACGCGCCGTTCGTCGGCGGCGTGCACGCGATGATGAGCGTCGCGCTGATCGCGGGCTTCTCGTTTCTCGGCACCGAGCTGGTCGGCATCACGGCCGGCGAATCGGAAAACCCGCGCAAGACGATCCCGCGCGCGGTGAAGCAGATCTTCTGGCGGATCATGCTGTTCTACGTGTTCGCGATCTTCGTGATCGGCCTGCTGGTGCCGTACACCGATCCGAACCTGCTGAAGAGCGACGTGACCGATATCGGCGTGAGCCCGTTCACGCTCGTGTTCAGCCACGCGGGCTTTCCGCTCGCGGCCGGCGTGATGAATCTCGTGATCCTGACGGCCGTGCTGTCGGCCGGCAATTCCGGCACGTATGCGGCCACGCGGATGCTGTACAACCTCGCGGCCGAAGGCCGTGCGCCCGCGATGTTCGCGACGCTGTCGCCGGGCGGCGTGCCGCGCAACGCGCTGTACGCGACGATGGCGGTGGGCGGGCTGTGCTTTCTCACATCGCTGACCAACAACCAGAGCATCTATTTGTGGCTGCTCAATACGGTCGGCATCACCGGCTTCATCGCGTGGCTGGGCATCGCGGTCTGCCATTACCGGTTCCGCAAGGGCTTCCTGAAGCAGGGCTACCGGCTCGATCAACTGCCGTACCGCGCGAAGTGGTTCCCGTTCGGGCCGCTGTTCGCGATCGCGATCTGCATCGTGATCTCGCTCGGGCAGGACTATCAGGCGTTCTTCGCGGCCCGCATCGACTGGCTGGAAGTGCTGTCGATCTATGTGTGGATCCCGCTGTTCGTCGCGATCTGGTGGGCGTATCGCCGCATGCGCAAGAGCCGGCTCGTGCGGTACGAGGAGATGGATATCGGGCCGTGGCTCACGCGCTCGGTGGAGGCCGTCGACGCGGCGCTCACGCAACACGGGCAGCACGGGCAGTCGCGCTGAGCGGCGGGCCTGCACCGCTCAGCGCGCGCGGGGCGCACGCGCCGGCCTCGCGATCCCGATCCACGAATGACGCGAGACACGGACCGACGGTGAAGGGCGGCGCACGGTGCGGCGCTCGCTGGCCATGTTCCTGCATGAAGCGGCTGGCCTGACCGTGTGGCGTCATCGTCACGAGCTGCCGGTCCGCATCTGAGTCGACGCTACTTGTCGAGCTCCGGATAGTGCCGGAAGATCCCCATGTCGTTGAACGGGATGCGGCGCTCGGACTCGAGATAACGCACGATCGGCGGATGCAGCGCGACGCGATCGTGCAGGCCGACGAGTCCCTCGACCTTGCGCTCCGCGCGCTTCATCGCCTTCGGAAACGCGTAGCGCAGGCCTTCGATCAGCTGGAATATCGACAGGTCCGCGTAACTCAGCGCGCTGCCGGCAAGATAGCCGCCCTTGTGCGGATTCTGCTCGAGCACGCGATCGAAGTAGCCGAGGTATTTCGGCAGTCGGTGCTCGAGGAAGTCGGCCGCGCGCTCGGCGGCCTCGGCCTTCTGGTCCTCGTAGTACAGGCCGCTGCCGATCGGGTGATGCGTGTCGTGGATCTCGGTGACGAAATCGGCGACGGTCAGCTGGAGCTGATGCACCCACAGTCGCCCGGCCTCGTCGTCGGGCGCGAGCCCGAGCCGCGCGCCGAGAAACAGCAGGATGTTCGCGGCCTGCCCGACGACCACGTCGCCGGCCTTCAGGAACGGCGGCGCGAACGGCACGCATTCGTCCTTCGTGCTGTCCATCATGCGCATCATCGCCGACACGCCCATGCCGCGCCCCGATTCGCGCGCGACATCGACGTAGTCGGCCTCGGCCGCCTCGAGCGCGAGCCGCACGTATTCGCCGCGGCCCTGGATCTCGGGCCAGTAATAGAGTTCATATCGCATGCATTGCTCCTGTCCGGTCGATGCGGCGGGGTTGCGCGCATCGTGGTGGCGGGGCGGGCGGCCGTGCGCCGCCCGTTGCGAATAGACAGTCTAGGAGATCGAGCGGGAAGTGCCGCGCGCGTCGCGTCAGGTGCTGCGCTCGCCGCTTTCGCCGCCTTCCGGGCCATGGAAGAACACCCAGGTCGAGAAGTCGTCGGAGAAGCCGGCGAAGCGGTGCGCCGCGAACGCGGGCACGAACAGCACGTCGCCGGCCGCGACGCCGCATTCGCGTCCGTCGAGGACGAACCGCGACGTGCCCGCGGCAATCACGTAGACCTCGTCGCGCGTATGCGGCGTTTGCAGGTCCTCGCCGCGCGGCCGGTACAACTCGATGTCGAGCGTGCCGTGGCGAAACAGCGTCGTGAACAGCGTGCCTTCAGCGTCGAGGCGGGCGAGCGATGCGTTCAGGCCGAGCTTCATCGTGGTGTGCTCCGGGTCCGGTCGTGGGAACGTGCGTTGCGCCATCGTAACGCGAAATCCGGAGATGGCCGTGCAGTGCGCGACGATGCATGCGAATCGCTTGCTCGCCAGCGGTGAAGGTGAAACGACGGTTGCGTTCGCTCGCCACGGATGAAACGCATTCGTCCGCTTGCGAAACGGCATGACGAGCACCTGCATTCGATCGTCCGATTCACTGCAATTTAATAAACGCCCCCTAAGATCCTGCATCGTCCATCGACAAGGTACTGCGATCCGAACCGCGCGTCGATGCCGTCGCCCGTTTGCGCATTGGCCCATTTCCCGCCGTGCGACGTACCCGGTCGTCTTTTCCCGTGAACCCGCGATCCGCAACGCCGTGACCCGCTCCGGCGTTGTCCGCACCATTTGCATTGCTCATGAATCTGAATCCTTCGGCTTCTTCGCGCAGGAAATTCCTTGCCGCCGCACCCGCCGTCGCGGCGGCCCCCCTGCTGAGCGCATGCGGCGGCGACGACGTCGCGTCGGCGCCCATCGCCGATAGCGCGCTTGCCGCGCAGATGTCCGCGAAGCTGAACGCGCAGCTCGGCGACGCGGCGACGGTCAATGCGATCGTGCCGGCGATGACCGATGTCGGCTTCAACTGGGATCTGCCGACGGTTCCCGCCGCGCAGATCGGCGCGATCGTCGCATACAGCTTTGGCAATCGCCCGAACGCGGCGAGCGGCAATACGTCCAGCAACGGCGGCAACCAGTCCGCGCTGCCCGATCCGGGGCCGGTCAACGAGGCGCTAGCGGATGCCGTGTATCGCATCCGCCAGCTGAAGCCGGTCAAGGTCTACGCGCAGTGGGAAATCGCGCGCTTTCTCGTGTCGAAATACGGGATGGGCGCCGACGTGCTGTCGTCGATCGAACCGGTGATCGCGAGCGACGGCTCGATCGTGTACCTGAGCACGGCGGGAGTCGCGGCCGTGGCCGTGTCGCGCGCGGGCGGCGCGGCCGCGATGGGCACCGTCGCGGTGGTCGGCCATCGCGATCACGCGAAGCGCTGCATCCAGACCTCGCAGCAGGCGGGCATGACGGCGGCAGCGGTTGCCGAGGTGCCGCTGCCGACCGTGTACGACCCGCAATCGGGGCAGCCGTGGACGCGCAAGCGCAGCCTCTACCTCGTGCACGACATGTATGCGCAGATGCTGACGCGCGCGGTAACCGCGACGATGCAGGCGTTCCCGAAGGGCTGACGCCCGCCGTTCCCTACCCGATGCTCATGACCATGAAAACCCGCCGCCATTTTCTGGCTTCCTCTTCCGTGCTCGCCGCGTCGTGCGCGGCTGCCTCACCCGTGTTCGCAAGCGACGCGCCGGCCTCCGATGCCGAGCTGCGGCGCCAGATGCTCGGCAAGCTGACGAACGAACTGAACGATCACGCGACCGCCACCGACGAGACGGGTTACCTGTTCGACACGTTATTCTCGTGGGCGCCGCCCACCGTCGCGGCGGCCGGCATCAATGCGATTGCCGCGTTCGGCTTCGGCGGTCGCGCCGCGGCAGCCGGCGCCGCGCCGGTGCCGGGTCCGGTGAACGAAGCGATTGCCGACGCCGTGCTCGTGCTCCGGCAGATGGTTGCCGTGCCGGTCTACGCGCAACAGGAAGTCGCGAGCGTGCTTGCGTCGAAATACGGGCTCACGGCCGGCGTGACGACGATCGCGACGCCGGCCATGAGCGCCGGCAGCCCAATCCCGACGCCCGACGGTGTCGCCGCCGCGATCGTCAGGCAGGCCGGCTCGGCCGCGGCGCTCGGCAACGTCGGTATCGTCACGCACGCGGATCAGGCGTCGATCGCCGTGCGCGTCGCGATTGCTGCGGGGATGCGGGCCGCGGTGCCGGTCGGGCTGGCGCTGCCGTCGCTCTACGACACGTCCGCGCAGTTGCCGGCCATGCGCCGCCGCGATCTCTACCTGTTGAGCAACGCGGGCATCCAGCTCGCCATGCTGCGGCTCGACCTGATCAATCGCGAATACCCGAACGGCTGAGGCCGCCGGAGGGGGCGGCCTATCGCGCCCGCCCCGGTCGACGCGATCCACGATCTCCGTCGACCGGAGCGACCGTGCCCCGTTTGCCGGGTAATGCCGATACAGGTATTGGCACTACCAGCCAAACCACTGTTTTTAATGGGTTTTTTCGCGTCGCGCCTGCGCCGCGGCGCGTTCTGCGTGGCATAATCGACCGCATCCGCAAGGCTTGTAGTCACAACGACCCCGCATACCCATGGCACAGACTCTCTACGACAAACTGTGGAATACCCACGTCGTCCACACCGAGGACGACGGCACGGCATTGCTCTATATCGACCGTCAGCTGCTGCACGAAGTCACGAGCCCGCAGGCATTCGAAGGGCTGAACGTCGCGCACCGCCCGGTGTGGCGCATCAGCGCGAACCTGGCCGTGTCGGACCACAACGTCCCCACCACGGATCGCAGCCACGGCATCGCCGATCCGGTCTCGAAGCTGCAGGTCGACACGCTCGACGCGAACTGCGACGCGTTCGGCATCACGCAGTTCAAGATGAACGACGTACGCCAGGGCATCGTGCACATCATCGGGCCGGAGCAGGGCGCGACGCTGCCGGGCATGACGATCGTCTGCGGCGATTCGCACACGTCGACGCACGGCGCGTTCGGCGCGCTCGCGCACGGCATCGGCACGTCGGAAGTCGAGCACGTGCTCGCGACGCAAACGCTGCTGCAGAAAAAGAGCAAGAACATGCTCGTGAAGGTCGAGGGCGCGCTGCCGCGCGGCTGTACCGCGAAGGACATCGTGCTCGCGATCATCGGCAGGATCGGCACTGCCGGCGGCACGGGCTACGCGATCGAATTCGGCGGCTCGACGATCCGCGCGCTGACGATGGAAGGCCGGATGACCGTCTGCAACATGGCGATCGAAGCCGGCGCGCGCGCGGGCATGGTCGCCGTCGACGACACGACGATCGACTACCTGAAGGGCCGTCCGTTCGTGCCGACCGGCGCGGAATGGGACCAGGCCGTCGAGTACTGGCGCGAATTCAAGTCCGACGAAGGCGCGCAGTTCGACCGCGTCGTCGAGCTGAACGCGACCGAGATTGTTCCGCAGGTCACGTGGGGCACGTCGCCGGAGATGGTCACGTCGATCGACGGTCGCGTGCCCGATCCCGAGCGCGAGAAGGATCCGGTCAAGCGCGACGCGATGGAGCGCGCGCTGGCCTACATGGCGCTCGAGCCGAACACGCCGATGGAGTCGATCAAGGTCGACAAGATCTTCATCGGTTCGTGCACGAACGCGCGCATCGAGGACATCCGCGCGGCCGCGTATGTCGTGAAGAAGCTGAACCGTCGCATCGCATCGAACGTGCGGCTCGCGATGGTCGTGCCGGGCTCGGGCCTCGTGAAGGCGCAGGCCGAGCGCGAAGGGCTCGACAAGGTGTTCACCGATGCGGGTTTCGAATGGCGCGAGCCGGGCTGCTCGATGTGCCTCGCGATGAACGCCGACCGGCTCGATCCGGGCGAGCGCTGCGCATCGACGTCGAACCGCAATTTCGAAGGCCGGCAGGGCGCGGGCGGTCGCACGCACCTCGTGAGCCCCGCGATGGCGGCGGCGGCGGCGATCGAAGGCCACTTCGTCGACATTCGCCAGCTGGGGTAACGCGTGACGGCATCGAAGCTCATCGCGCGGCTGGTTGCCGCGCTGGCGCTCGCGGGGCTGGGCTTCGGCCTTGCGGGCTGCAATACCGTCCGAGGCTTCGGCCAGGACGTCAATGCCGCCGGCAACGCGCTACAGCGCGCCGCGGACTGACGCCCGCCAGGAATTTGTCGATGTGCGCCGGCTGACTGCCGGCCCTTCAACCGGATAGACGGATCATGGAAAAATTCACAGTGCATACCGGCGTCGTGGCGCCGCTCGATCGCGAGAACGTCGACACCGACGCGATCATCCCGAAGCAGTTCCTGAAGTCGATCAAGCGTACGGGCTTCGGTCCGAACGCGTTCGACGAATGGCGTTATCTCGACCACGGCGAGCCGGGCCAGGACAACTCGAAGCGCCCGCTGAACCCGGACTTCGTGCTGAACCAGCCGCGCTACCAGGGCGCATCGGTGCTGCTCGCACGCAAGAACTTCGGCTGCGGCAGCTCGCGCGAGCACGCACCGTGGGCGCTGCAGCAGTACGGCTTCCGCGCGATCATCGCGCCGAGCTTCGCCGACATCTTCTTCAACAACTGCTACAAGAACGGGCTGCTGCCGATCGTGCTGACCGAGCAGCAGGTCGATCACCTGTTCAACGACACGTATGCGTTCAACGGCTATCAGCTGACGGTCGACCTCGACGCGCAGGTCGTGCGCACGGGCGACGGCCGCGAGTATCCGTTCGAGATCGCCGCGTTCCGCAAGTACTGCCTGCTGAACGGCTTCGACGACATCGGCCTGACGCTGCGTCACGCGGACAAGATCCGCCAGTTCGAAGCCGAGCGGCTCGCGAAGCAGCCGTGGCTCAACAACAAGCTGGTCGGCTGAGATTGCCTCCGGGCGGGCGCGCATGACGCGCGCTCGCCGACCTGCCACCCACACCTACCCAGTCAGGAATAACGCATGAAGATTGCAGTGCTGCCCGGCGACGGCATCGGTCCGGAAATCGTCAACGAAGCCGTCAAGGTGCTGAACGCCCTCGACGAACAGTTCGAACTCGAGCAGGCGCCGGTGGGCGGCGCGGGCTACGAGGCGAGCGGTCATCCGCTGCCGGACGCCACGCTGAAACTCGCGAAGGAAGCGGACGCAATCCTGTTCGGCGCGGTCGGCGACTGGAAGTACGACTCGCTCGAGCGCGCGCTGCGCCCCGAGCAGGCGATCCTCGGGCTGCGCAAGCACCTCGAGCTGTTCGCGAACTTCCGCCCGGCGATCTGCTATCCGCAGCTCGTCGATGCGTCGCCGCTGAAGCCGGAACTGGTCGCGGGCCTCGACATCCTGATCGTGCGCGAACTGAACGGCGACATCTATTTCGGCCAGCCGCGCGGCGTGCGTGCGGCGCCGGACGGCCCGTTCGCCGGCGCGCGCGAAGGCTTCGACACGATGCGCTACTCGGAACCGGAAGTGCGCCGCATCGCGCACGTCGCGTTCCAGGCCGCGCAAAAGCGTGCGAAGAAGCTGCTGTCGGTCGACAAGTCGAACGTGCTCGAAACGTCGCAGTTCTGGCGCGACGTCATGATCGACGTGTCGAAGGAATATGCGGACGTCGAGCTGTCGCACATGTACGTCGACAACGCGGCGATGCAGCTCGCGAAGGCGCCGAAGCAGTTCGACGTGATCGTGACCGGCAACATGTTCGGCGACATCCTGTCGGACGAAGCGTCGATGCTGACGGGCTCGATCGGCATGCTGCCGTCGGCGTCGCTCGACAAGAACAACAAGGGTCTGTACGAGCCGTCGCACGGTTCGGCGCCGGACATCGCGGGCAAGGGCATCGCGAATCCGCTGGCGACGATCCTGTCGGCCGCGATGCTGCTGCGCTACTCGCTGAATCGCGCCGAGCAGGCCGATCGCATCGAGCGCGCGGTGAAAACGGTGCTCGAACAAGGCTATCGCACCGGTGACATCGCGACGCCGGGCTGCAAGCAGGTCGGCACGACGGCGATGGGCGATGCGGTTGTCGCCGCGCTGTAACGCGCAGGGCGATGACGTACGGTAGTTAATGTAGAAAGGGCGCGAACGGGCCGCGAAATCGGCCGGTTCGCGCAGGGTTGGCCGTTGTGCGGCCAACCGGCTTTGTGTAGACTCGAACGATGGCGCTGATTTCCCTGATCTCCCCGGTCCTGAAACTCCACGGCAACATTGCCCGTGCGGGTACGCGCGCCATCGTCATCACGAAAACCATTACCACGAAAACGATCATTAAACGCTGATCGTCCGTCGTGCCCGCCTGTTTCCCCGCGCGGTCACGCCGGGGGCGGAAATGGCGGGGAAGCTCCATTCAAAGGGTTAGTCATGAACGTAGGTCTCGTAGGTTGGCGCGGCATGGTCGGCAGCGTGCTGATGCAACGCATGCAGGAAGAAGGTGATTTCGACCTGATCGAACCGGTGTTTTTCAGCACCAGCAACACGGGCGGCAAGGCGCCGTCGTTCGCGAAAAACGAGACTACGCTCAAGGACGCGACCAACGTCGACGAGCTGAAGAAGTGCGACGTGATCATCACGTGCCAGGGCGGCGACTACACGAACGACGTGTTCCCGAAGCTGCGCGCGGCCGGCTGGAACGGCTACTGGATCGACGCGGCTTCGTCGCTGCGGATGAAGGACGACGCGGTCATCATTCTCGATCCGGTCAACCTCGACGTGATCAAGGACGCGCTCGTCAAGGGCACGAAGAACTTCGTCGGCGGCAACTGCACGGTCAGCCTGATGCTGATGGCGCTCGGCGGCCTGTTCCGCGAGAACCTGGTCGACTGGATGACGGCGATGACCTACCAGGCCGCATCGGGCGCGGGCGCGCAGAACATGCGCGAACTGCTGTCGCAGATGGGCGCGCTGCACGGCGCGGTGCAGGAACAGCTCGCCGATCCGGCTTCCGCGATTCTCGACATCGATCGCCGCGTGCTCGCGACGATGAACAGCGATGCGATGCCGACGAGCCACTTCGGCGTGCCGCTCGCCGGTTCGCTGATTCCGTGGATCGACAAGGATCTCGGCAACGGGATGTCGAAGGAAGAGTGGAAGGGCGGCGCGGAAACCAACAAGATCCTCGGCAAGCCGGCCATGGGCGAGCCGGGCTCGATTCCGGTCGACGGGCTGTGCGTGCGGATCGGCGCGATGCGCTGCCACTCGCAGGCGCTGACGATCAAGCTGAAGAAGGATGTCCCGCTCGACGAAATCAACGGCATCCTCGCGTCGGCGAACGACTGGGTGAAGGTCGTGCCGAACGAGCGTGAAGCGTCGATGCGCGACCTGTCGCCGGCGAAGATCACCGGCACGCTGACGGTGCCGGTCGGCCGCCTGCGCAAGCTGGCGATGGGCGGCGAGTATCTGTCGGCGTTCACGGTCGGCGATCAATTGCTGTGGGGCGCGGCCGAGCCGCTGCGCCGCATGCTGCGTATCCTGCTCGACAAGTAAGGATCGGCGCGTGAAGCGAGACGCCTGCCAGCCCCTTGCGGGGCGGCAGGCGTTTTTCATTGGTCGGCGCCGGGCATGGGCGGCCGCATCCGTCGGCGACGAATTCGGCCGGAACCCGATCGTGTGAAGTAAACTATGCGGTTACGACGCGCAGAGCCGCCGAAAGCGTCGCGTTCTGCGCGACGCTTTTGCATTTCTGCGGCGACTTTATTGACGCTTCCCTACGCGAATCCGAGCCGCGCCCGTGCGCGGCGATTGAGCCTACGATGTCCCGAATTTCCTTGTTTCCGCGTCAGTCCCGTCTGTCGCGCGCCGTGCGTGGCGCGCTGGCGATCCTGGCGCTCGGCACGGCCGTGTCGGCCTGGGCGGCCGACACCGGCGAGCTGGCGGCGTCCGCCGCCGGCGGCCCTGCGCCGCTCAATGTGACGGTCCAGCCGGGCCAGTCGTTGAACGACCTCGCGAAAGCGGCCACGCAGTCGCACGACCCGGCCGTGCTCGCGCGCGCCGGCCGTGCGCTGTTCGACGCCAATCCGCAGGCATTCATGAAGCGCGATCCGAGCCGCCTGAAAGTCGGCGCGACGCTGACGGTGCCGGCGCTCGACGCGACGGGCGCGGCGCTCGCGCCGGCCGGTGCGTCGAGTGCGTCCGGTGCTTCGGCGGCGTCAGCGGCAGCGTCGGCGGCGGTAGCTGCGTCCGGCACGGCCGCAGTCGCGCAGCATGGCGCGTCCGCGCCGCACCCGGGGGCGGCCGTGCAAGGCGCACCGGCCGCATCGGCCGCGCATGCGGCGCCGGTCAGCGGAGCAAGCGTCGCGGCGGCGGCAGGGGCGTCGGCGCCGATCGGCGCATCCGGCGCGCATGGTGCGTCGACGGTCGAGCCCGTTCAACCGGCAGCGCCTGCGGCGGGCGCAAGCGGGCCGCACGTGTGGAGCGGCGCGATCCAGTCCGCACCGTCGTCCGCGAGCGACGCCGCTGCGCAGGTCGCACCGGGCGGCGCGGCCCAAGGCATGCACGAACCGTCCGCGGCGGCACCCGTCGCGGGCGCGTCGCAGCCACGGCCATCGAGCCTTCAGCAACTGCTCGCGCTGAAGAACCGCGTGCTCATGGAGCTGCAGAAGCACGGGATCGGCAAGCCGGCCGACACGAACAACGTTGCACCGGCGCGCGCGCCGGCTCCGGCGCCCGCTGCGCCGCACCCCGCCGCGAATGACGCAGGTGCATCGGCCGCGAGCGAAGCCGCGTCCGATGTGGTCGCCAGCGCGGTGCAGCCGGCATCGGCGCCCGTCCAGCCGGCCGTGCCGGTCATGCCCGCCGCGCCCGCGCGCGATGCGGCACAGATCGACTGGCGTCCCGCAGCAATGGCCGGCGCGGCCGTGCTCGTTCTCGCGGCCTGGTTCGCGTGGCGCAAGCGCCGGAAAGCGCGGCCGGCCGACACGATCACCCCGGAATCCGGCGGAGCAGCTGCCGGCGATACAGGCGCATCGTCGTCGCCCGTCGAACCCTTGTCGCCGATCCTTCCCGAGACGCCGCTTGCACGCGACGCGGCGGCCGATGTGAATCTGATCGCGGCTACCGCGGCAGCGGCGGGGGGCGCCGACACGCATGAAGCCGAGGTCGCGTCTCCGCCGGAAACCGCGCAGCCGCACGACGATCAACCGGAAGCCCCGTCCGCGCATGCCGAGCTCGAGCTCGAGCTCGAGCGCGACGCCGCGCCAGCCTCGCACGACGTGAAGCCCGTCGCGGAAACGGCCGCGGACGAGCCGCTGCAAACGCCTGCGGCGCCGTCGACGAACGACGCCCAGCACGCTGCGCTGATGCAGAACGCGATCAGCGCACTCAACAGCCTCGACATGCCGTTGCCGCCGCGTCAGGCGGACGAGCCGGCCGCACGGGAAGGGCAAGCCGAAAGCGAGCAAATCGCAACTAACGGTCAATCCACGTCGCACCCACCCGTTGGTGCGACCCATCTGTCACCGGAACACCCGGCCGGCCAGGACGACGAGTTCGATTGGGATCCGGATGCGGCGCCGCCCGCGCCTCACGCGAGCGGCGCATCCGCGCCGTCGTCGCTGCCGCCGCTCGCCGGCGCGCAGTTCGGCGCGTTGAAACTGGATTTCGATCTCGACCTGCCGTCTGCGCCGGGCGCCGCGTTGCCCGCGTTGACGCCGGAAGAGCTCGCGCGCATCGCGCGCAACAAGCTGGATCTCGCGTCGGAGTACGTCGAACTGGGCGACCTGTCGGGCGCGCGCACGCTGCTGCAGGAGGTGATCGACGCAAACGATGCCGCCACCCGCGACGATGCGCGTGCGCTGCTCGCGAAACTGGCGGACGAGGCGTGATGCGGATCGCGCTTGGGATTCAGTACGACGGCGCGGCGTTCTGCGGCTGGCAGGCGCAGCCGCACGGCAAGACCGTGCAGGACGCGCTCGAGCGCGCGCTCGGCGAATTCGCGTGCGTGCCGTTGCACACGACGGTCGCGGGGCGGACCGATACGGGCGTGCACGGGCTCGGGCAAGTCGTGCACTTCGACACGGACCTCGACCGCACGGATTTCTCGTGGGTGCGCGGCACCAACGCGTTCCTGCCGTCCACCGTTTCCGTGCAGTGGGCGAAGCCGATGCCGGACACGTTCCATGCGCGTTTCGCGGCGTTCGAACGCACCTATTACTACGTGCTGTACGTGCATCCCGTGCGCTCGCCGATGCTGGCCGGCCGTGCGGGATGGATCCACACGCCGCTCGACGACGACGCGATGCGCGCCGCCGCCGCGCACCTGATCGGCGAGCATGACTTCTCGTCGTTCCGATCGTCGGAATGCCAGTCGAAGACGCCGGTCAAACACCTGTATCAGATCGACGTGCGGCGCGCCGGCCACTTCATTCATTTCCGGTTCCGCGCGAACGCGTTCCTGCACCACATGGTGCGCAACCTGATGGGCTGCCTCGTCGCGGTCGGGCGGGGCCGCTATCCGGCGGACTGGCTCGCCGACGTGCTGGCCGGGCGCGACCGCACGCTCGCCGCGCCCACGTTCATGGCCGACGGGCTGTATCTTGCCCATGTCGGCTACCCGGCGGAATTCGCCGTCCCGCCCGCGCAACTCGGCAGCGTGCCGTGGAGCAGCGTCTGGGCCGATCTGGACCTATCATCATGACGGATCACGCCGTGCCTTCTTCGATCTCCGCCGCGACCGGCCTCACGCCGCGCACGCGCATCAAGCTGTGCGGCCTGTCGCGCCCCGAGGACGTGCTGCACGCCGCGGCACTCGGCGCCGACGCGATCGGCCTCGTGTTCTACCCGAAGAGCCCGCGCGCGGTGTCGATCGCGCAGGCGGCCGAACTGGCGCGCCTCGCGCCGCCGTTCGTGTCGGTGGTCGGGCTGTTCGTGAACGCGACCGAAGCCGAGATCGACGCAGTCGTGCGCGAGGTGCCGCTCACGGTGCTGCAGTTCCACGGCGACGAGACGCCCGAGCAGTGCGACGCGCTCGGCCGCGCGGCCCGCCTGCCGTGGTTGCGGGCGGTGCGCGTCGGCCCCTCGACTCAGCCGTCCGATTTGGTAGAATCGGCACTTCATTATTCGAAAGCGCGCGGCCTCCTGTTCGACACCCTGGTGCCGGACTACGGCGGTAGCGGCAAGGTCTTCGATTGGTCTCTTATTCCCGCAGAGCTCGCGCATCGGGCCGTTTTGAGTGGTGGCTTGAGCGCGCAAAACGTCGGTGATGCGATCCGCCAGTTGCGCCCGTTTGCTGTCGATGTCTCGAGTGGCATCGAAGTGGAGGGCGCGAAGGGCGTGAAGGATCACGCCCGGATGGCGGCGTTCGTACGCGCGGTGCGCGAAGCGGACGCCCGGTGATGCAAGAAGGTGCGCCCCCCGAACGCGGGGCGCGCCGACCAATCGAGAGTGACACCATGTACAACCTTCCTGATGATCACGGCCATTTCGGCCCGTATGGCGGCGTGTTCGTCGCCGAGACGCTGATTCACGCGCTGGACGAACTGCGCACCGCGTATGAAAAATTCCGGAACGACCCCGATTTCGTCGCCGAATACGAGCGCGAACTGAAGCACTTCGTCGGCCGTCCGTCGCCGATCTATCACGCGCAGCGCTGGAGCGAGACGCTCGGCGGCGCGCAGATCTACCTGAAGCGCGAAGATCTGAACCACACCGGCGCGCACAAGATCAACAACGTGATCGGGCAGGCGCTGCTTGCCAAGCGCATGGGCAAGAAGCGCGTGATCGCCGAGACGGGCGCCGGCCAGCACGGCGTCGCGACGGCGACCATCTGCGCGCGCTTCGGGATGGAGTGCATCGTCTACATGGGCGCCGAGGACGTGCGCCGCCAGGCCGCGAACGTCTACCGGATGAAGCTGCTTGGAGCTACGGTCGTGCCGGTCGAATCGGGTTCGCGCACGCTGAAGGACGCGCTGAACGAAGCGATGCGCGACTGGGTCACGAACATCGAAAGCACGTTCTACATCATCGGCACGGTCGCGGGCCCGCACCCGTATCCGGCGATGGTGCGCGACTTCCAGCGCGTGATCGGCGACGAGTGCAAGGTGCAGATGCCGGAACTCGCCGGCCGGCAGCCGGACGCGGTGATTGCATGCGTCGGCGGCGGCTCGAACGCGATGGGCATCTTCTATCCGTATATCGACGACACGTCGGTGCAGCTGATCGGCGTCGAAGCGGCCGGCGACGGCCTCGACACTGGGCGTCACGCGGCGTCGCTGATCGCCGGCAGCCCCGGCGTGCTGCACGGCAACCGCACGTACCTGCTGCAGGACGACAACGGCCAGATCATCGAGACGCATTCGGTGTCGGCCGGCCTCGACTATCCGGGTGTCGGCCCCGAGCACGCATGGCTGAAGGACAGCGGTCGCGCGCAATACGTGCCGATCACCGACGAAGAGGCGCTGAAGGCGTTCCACGACTGCTGCCGGATCGAGGGGATCATCCCCGCGCTCGAGTCGAGCCACGCGATCGCGTATGGCGTGAAGCTCGCGCCGACATTGCCGAAGGACAAGATCCTGCTCGTCAACCTGTCGGGCCGCGGCGACAAGGACATGCACACGGTCGCCGAGCGATCGGGCATCGCGCTCTGACCCGACCGATGCGTGACCTGATCGAAGAACCGGGCGGCGGCGCCGCGAGCGAAGCGGAGGCGGGGCAGCCCGCCGTCGCCGTGCCGTGCGCACTGCCGTCCGGGATCGAACTGCACAACCGCGATTTCATGACCGAAGCCGCGCGCCTGCCGGATGCGTCGATCGACCTGATCGTCGCCGATCCGCCGTACGGGCTCGGCAAGGACTACGGCAACGACTCGGACAAGCGTTCGGGAGACGACTTTCTCGCGTGGACGCGCGAGTGGCTCGAGCTCGCGATTCCGAAGCTCAAGCCGAGCGGCTCGATGTACATCTTCTGCACGTGGCAGTACGCGCCGGAAATCTTCAGCTTCCTGAAGACGCAACTCACGATGGTCAACGAGATCATCTGGGATCGGCGCGTGCCGAGCATGGGCGGCACGACGCGCCGTTTCACGTCGGTGCACGACAACATCGGCTTTTTCGCGGTTTCCAAAGCGTATTACTTCGATCTCGATCCGGTCCGCATCCCGTACGACGCCGATACGAAGAAGGCCCGCTCGCGCAAGCTGTTCGAAGGCAGCAAGTGGCTGGAGATGGGCTACAACCCGAAGGACGTCTGGTCGGTCTCGCGCCTGCATCGGCAGCACGCGGAGCGCGTCGATCATCCGACCCAGAAGCCGCTGGAAATCATCGAGCGGATGGTGCTCGCAAGCTGCCCGCCGGGCGGCCGCGTGCTCGATCCGTTCATGGGCAGCGGCACGACCGCGGTGGCCTGCGCACGGCAGGGGCGCGACTTCGTCGGCTACGAGATCAACGAAAGTTATTGCGCGATCGCGCACGAGCGCGTGAATGCGCTCGCCGTGCAGGCGTGCGCGTGAGTCGCGCCGCCGCAATGCCGATCGCTGCTTGCATGGGACCTGAGTAAGCGCCAAAGCGCTAACTCCGGTCGACAAAGGAAAATTGCCATGAATCGTATCCAGCAGACCTTCGCCGCACTCGCCGAACAAGGCCGCAAGGGCCTGATCCCGTTCATCACGGCCGGTGACCCCGATCCCGCAAAGACGGTCGAGTTCATGCACGCGCTCGCCGAAGGCGGCGCCGACGTGATCGAGCTCGGCGTGCCGTTCTCGGACCCGATGGCCGACGGCCCGGTGATCCAGCGCTCGTCGGAGCGCGCGCTCGCGCGCGGCGTCACGCTCAAGAGCGTGCTCGCCGACGTGAAGCGCTTCCGCGACACCAACCAGACGACCCCCGTCGTGCTGATGGGCTATGCGAACCCGATCGAGCGGATGGGCGTCGACGCGTTCGCGGCCCAGGCGCAGGCCGCCGGCGTCGACGGCGTGCTCGTCGTCGACTATCCGCCCGAGGAAGCCGGCGTGTTCGCCGAGAAAATGCGTGCCGCGCAGATCGATCCGATCTTCCTGCTCGCCCCGACGTCGACCGACGAGCGCATCGCCGACGTGGGCAAGATCGCGAGCGGCTACGTGTACTACGTGTCGCTCAAGGGCGTGACCGGCGCCGGAAATCTGGATGTTTCGAGCATTGCGGGTAAAATCCCGGCCATCAAGTCGCGCGTGCCGGTTCCGGTGGGCGTCGGCTTCGGCATCCGCGACGCCGAAACGGCGCGCGCGGTGGCCGAAGTGTCGGACGCCGTCGTGATCGGCAGCCGCCTGGTGCAACTGCTCGAGAGCGCCGCGCCGGAAGGCGCCGCCGCCGCGCTGAAGACATTCATCGCCGAGCTGCGCGCCGCCCTGGACGGCGCCGGCAAGACGGCGCGATAAACACAACACAGGAGGCGGGAACGGGCCGGTCGGCCCGCCCCGCCACGGAACAGGAAACCATACACGATGAGCTGGCTCGACAAACTGTTGCCGCCGAAGATCAAGCAGACCGACCCGAAAAGCCGCAAGGGCATTCCGGAAGGCCTGTGGGTCAAATGTCCGTCCTGCGAGGCCGTGCTGTACCGCAACGACGTGGACGCGAACCTGCATGTGTGCCCGAAGTGCGATCACCACATGCGCATCGGCGCGCGCGAGCGCCTCGACGGGCTGCTCGATCCGGAAGGCCGCTATGAAATCGGCCAGGAAATCGTGCCGGTCGACTCGCTGAAGTTCAAGGACAGCCGCAAGTACCCCGATCGTCTGAAGGAAGCGATGGACGAGACGGGCGAGACCGACGCGATGGTCGTGATGGGCGGTGCGATCCACACGCTGCCCGTGGTCGCGGCCTGTTTCGAGTTCTCGTTCATGGGCGGCTCGATGGGTTCGGTCGTCGGCGAGCGTTTCGCGCGCGGCGCGCAGAACGCGCTGGAACAGCACGTGCCGTTCATCTGCTTCACGGCGTCGGGCGGCGCACGGATGCAGGAAAGCCTGCTGTCGCTGATGCAGATGGCGAAGACCACCGCGATGCTGACCAAGCTGGCCGAAGCCAAGCTGCCGTTCATCTCGGTGCTGACCGATCCGACGATGGGCGGCGTGTCGGCGAGCTTCGCGTTCCTCGGCGACGTCGTGATTGCGGAACCGAAGGCGCTGATCGGCTTCGCCGGCCCGCGCGTGATCGAGCAGACGGTTCGCGAGAAGCTGCCGGAAGGCTTCCAGCGCGCGGAATTCCTGCTGACGACGGGCGCGATCGACATGATCGTCGACCGCCGCAAGATGCGCGACGAGATCGCGCAGCTGCTCGCGCTGCTGCAGCGACAGCCGGCCGACGCGCTGGCCTGATCGGCGCGGCGTTGTGACCTGCGCGCGTCGCCCGGCTGAACCGCCGGGCGGCGCGTTTCGTTTTCTGGCGTAGTGGTGGTACCGATTCAGATTTGATCCGATGAGCACTTTTCCCACTCTCGACGCGTGGCTTTCGCATCTCGAACGCGCGCACCCGGTCGGCATCGACATGGGCCTCACCCGCATCGGGCAGGTCAAGGCGGCGCTGCAGCTCGAATTCGCGTGCCCCGTGATCACGGTCGGCGGCACGAACGGCAAGGGCTCGACCTGCGCGTTCCTCGAGGCGATCCTCGTTCACGCGGGATACAAGGTCGGTTGCCACACGTCGCCGCACCTGCTCGAATTCGCCGAGCGCGCGCGCGTGAACGGGCAGCAGGTCAGCGATGCCGACCTGCTGCCGCACTTCGAAGCCGTCGAAGCGGCGCGCACGTCGCTGCTCGAGCCGGTGTCGCTGACGTACTTCGAATTCACGACGCTCGCGATCCTGCACCTGTTCGCGTCGCGCGGGCTCGACGTCGTGATCCTCGAAGTCGGCCTCGGCGGCCGGCTCGACGCGGTCAACATCATCGATACCGACTGCGCGATCGTCACGAGCATCGACATCGACCACACCGAATACCTCGGCGACACGCGCGAGAAGATCGCGTTCGAGAAGGCGGGCATCTTCCGCGCGGGCAAGCCGGCGATCTGCGGCGATCCCGCCGTGCCGAACACGCTGATCGACCATGCCGCCGCAATCGGCGCGGACCTGTGGCTGGTCGGTCGCGATTTTCGCTATGAGGCGCAGCCGGGCGCGGAGCGCCAGCAATGGAGCTACCTCGGCCGTGACAAGCGCTATCCGGCGCTCGCGTACCCGGCGCTGCGCGGCGCGAACCAGCTGATCAATGCGTCGGCCGCGCTGGCGGCGCTCGAGGCGCTGCGCCCGGTGCTGCCGGTGTCCGCGCAGGACATCCGGCTCGGGCTCGCGAACGTCGAGCTGCCGGGGCGCTTCCAGGTGCTGCCGGGCAAGCCGGCGATCGTGCTCGACGTCGCGCACAACCCGCATGCGGCGGCCGTGCTCGAACAGAATCTCGGCAACATGGGCTTCTTCCCGTACACGTACGCGGTGTTCGGCGCGATGCACGACAAGGACATCGACGGCGTGCTGCGGCACCTGGCGGGGGAGGTCGATCACTGGTGCGTGACCGACCTGCCGCTGCCGCGCGCGGCGAGCGCGGAGCAACTCGAAGCCGCGCTGCGCAAGGCCGGCGTGGAAGACGGGCCCGATTCGAGCGTCACGCGGTTCGCGTCGCCGGCGGAAGCATTTCGAGATGCACTAAAAAGAGCATCCGAGAATGATAGAATCGTGGTTTTCGGCAGTTTCCATACGGTGGCCGGTGTGATGGCCTACCGGAAATCGCAGCAACACTGACTGTCGGGCAGTTTCGGACTCAGCCATTCATGGGAATTTTCTCGTTCGGCAAGAAAGACGACGACGCGCCCACCCGGCGCGGCGGTCGTACCGGGGCCTCCCGGAACGTGCGCACGGAGCGCACTGAACGCGTCGAGCGACGCACGCGCCGCACCGAGCGTCCGGAATCGGACGCACTGCTTCTCGATCCGACCCTTCCTGAAAAGCAACGCGCCCGCCGGCGTCTCGTCGGCGCGATCGCGCTCGTCGTCGGCGCGGTGATCGTGCTGCCGATGGTGCTCGATTCGCACCCGAAGCCGGTGACGGACGACATCGCGATCGATATTCCGAACCGGCCGGCGCATCAGGCGGTCGCGCCGCGTGACGACGATGCGGCCGACGTGCAGGCGGGCGTCGCGCACGACGAGCCGCCGGCCTCCGATGTCGCGGTGGCGGCCGCGCCCGCCCCGGCGCCGAAGGAAGCGGCCAAGCCGGCCGCGAAACCCGATGCCACGACCTCGACGACCACCGCAAGCGTGACGCCGCCGAAGCCCGCTGCGAAGCCGGCCGCCCCCGCGGCGAAGCCGGTCGCGCCGAAGCCGGCGCCGGCGCCCGCGACGGTCGCGAACGCCGACGCCGCGGCCGACAGCGGCGACGCGTCGTCGCCGGCATCGCCGGCCGGTGCGCGCTTCGCGGTGCAGCTCGGTTCGTTCAAGGACGACACGACGGCCCGTTCGTGGGCCACCAAGTTGAAATCGGCGGGTGTGCCCGCATATGTCGAGCATCGCAAGCAGGCGGACGGCAGCACGGCTACACTGCTGCGTGCCGGCCCGTTTGCGGATCGCGCGGCGGCGTCAGCCGCGATCGCGAAGGTGCGCGAAGCCGGACTGACGCAGTAGCGTGCGATGCTGACGGCTTTCGACTACGCTGTATTGGCGGTAATCGCGTTGTCTGCGCTGCGTGGCGCATGGCGCGGTTTCGTCTCGGAGATTTTCGGGTTGATCGGCTGGATCGTGGCGGTCGTGATCGCGGCACGCTACGTTGGGCTGGTGGTGCCGTATATTCCGGCGAACTGGCCGGGCGGCGCGCTCACCCAGTGGGTGCTCGCGTTCGCGCTGATCGTGATCGGCGTCGTGTTCGTCGCGGGTGTCGCGAACGCGCTGTTGTCGCGGATCGCGCAGGCGACGGGCCTCGGTGGAGTCGATCGCTCGCTGGGCATGATGTTCGGGCTCGTCCGCGGCTGCGTGCTGGTGGTGCTGCTGGTCGCGGCGGCCGGGCTGACCGAATTGCCCAAACAGGATTTCTGGCGCAATGCGCTCTTGCGTCCTTTCGCCGAACAGGGCGTGCACGAGCTGAAGCAGCTCCTGCCCGACGGCATGGCCCAGTACGTGCGCGTGTGACGCCGCGGCCGGGCAGGACGGAACCGATTTTGTCATCTTGAAGGACATGCCATGTGCGGCATCGTAGGCGTTATCTCCCAATCCCCTGTCAATCAGCTGATCTATGACAGCCTGCTGCTGCTGCAGCATCGCGGTCAGGACGCAGCGGGCATCGCGACGGCGGACGGCAGCAATTTCCACATGTACAAGGCGAACGGCATGGTGCGCGACGTGTTCCGCACGCGCAACATGCGCAGCCTGCCCGGCACCTTCGGCATTGGCCAGGTCCGCTATCCGACGGCCGGCTCGGCGTCGAGCGAAGCCGAGGCGCAGCCGTTCTACGTGAACGCGCCGTTCGGGATCATCCTCGCGCACAACGGCAACCTGACGAACTGGGAACAACTGAAGGACGAAATGTTCCGGATCGATCGCCGGCACATCAACACCAATTCCGACAGCGAAGTGCTGCTCAACGTGTTCGCACACGAGCTGCAACTGTCGACGACCGGCCTCGAGCTCGATCCGGCCGCCGTATTCAAGGCGGTCGCGGGCGTGCATCGCCGCCTGGAGGGTTCGTACGCGATCGTGTCGCTGATCGCCGGCTACGGCCTGCTCGCGTTCCGCGATCCGTTCGGCATCCGCCCGCTGTGCCTCGGCAAGCTCGAAACCGAACACGGCACGGAATGGATGGTCGCGTCGGAGTCGGTGGCGGTCGAAGGCATCGGTTTCGAATTCGTGCGCGACGTGCAGCCGGGCGAAGCGATCTTCATCGACAAGGCCGGCAACTTCCACAGCCAGCAATGCGCGGAGCAGCCGACGCTGAATCCGTGCATGTTCGAGTACGTGTATCTCGCCCGTCCGGATTCGTGCCTCGACGGCGTGCCCGTCTACAACGTGCGCCTGCGCATGGGCGACTACCTCGCCGAGAAGATCAAGCGCGAGCTGCCGAACGTGCCGATCGACGTCGTGATGCCGATTCCCGATTCGTCGCGCCCGGCTGCGATGCAGGTCGCCGCGAAGCTCGGCGTCGAGTATCGCGAAGGCTTCTTCAAGAACCGCTACGTCGGCCGCACCTTCATCATGCCGGGCCAGGCCGTGCGCAAGAAGTCGGTGCGCCAGAAGCTCAATGCGATGAGCATCGAGTTCAAGGACAAGAACGTGCTGATCGTCGATGATTCGATCGTGCGCGGCACGACCTCGCACGAGATCGTGCAGATGGCGCGCGATGCGGGCGCGAAGTCGGTGATCTTCGCGTCGGCGGCGCCGCCGGTGAAGTTCCCGAACGTGTACGGCATCGACATGCCGACGCGCGGCGAGCTGGTCGCACACGGCCGCACCGACGACGAAGTCGCGAAGATCATCGGCGCCGACCACCTGATCTACCAGGACGTCGACGACCTGCGCCGCGCGGTGCGCGACATCAACCCGAAGCTCGAACGCTTCGAGGCGTCGTGCTTCGACGGCAACTACATCACCGGCGCCGTGACGCCCGAGTACCTCGATGCGATCGAGCGCGCACGTCTCGCACCGGCGTCGCAGGCCGATCGCGACACGGCCGGCGACACCGCGCGTTCGCAGATGAACCTGCAGCTGTCGGTCGAGTGATGCCGGCGCACGCTTCCGAGGAAGCGTGCTAGGATGTGGCCTTGCGTCGATTTGATTCAGCTTGCGGACGCGGGGCGACTTCCCAAAACAGCTAAAGCGAAGGCCGGCGAGAGCCGGCCCGAGTCGATCGCTGTCGTACCGCACCGAAGCCCGCTGATGCCGACGCATAGCGGGCTTTTTGTTTTGGCCTGGTTTTTGGCTGGGTTCGCGCCCGATGCATGACCGGCGGCGCGACCCTCGAATACGGAAAACGGAACATGGACGACTCCCTCAACTTCGACACGCTCGCCGTGCGCGCGGGCACGCTGCGTAGCAGCGACTTCAACGAGCACTCGGAAGCGCTGTTCCTCACGTCGAGCTTCTGCTTCAAGAGCGCGGCCGAGGCCGCCGAGCGCTTCGCGAATTCGGAAGACTATTTCACCTATTCGCGCTTCACGAACCCGACCGTCACCATGTTCCAGGATCGTCTCGCCGCGCTCGAAGGCGGCGAGGCCTGCATCGCGACGGCGTCGGGCATGGCCGCGATCATGTCGGTCGTGATGTCCGCGCTGCAGGCGGGCGATCACCTCGTCAGCTCGCGCAGCCTGTTCGGCTCGACGCTCGGGATGTTCTCGCAGATCTTCAGCAAGTTCGGCATCACGACGACCTTCGTCGACCCGACCGACCTGAACGCCTGGCAGGAAGCGGTGCGGCCCGAAACGAAGATGTTCTTCCTCGAAACGCCGTCGAACCCGCTGACCGAACTCGCCGACATCGAGGCGATCGGCAAGATCGCGAAGGCGGCGAACGCGCTGTTCGTCGTCGACAACTGTTTCTGCAGCCCGGTGCTGCAGCAGCCGCTGAAGCTCGGCGCGGACGTCGTGATGCACTCGGCGACGAAGTTCCTCGACGGGCAGGGCCGCGTGCTCGGCGGCGCGCTGGTCGGCTCGAAGGCATTCATCATGGGCAAGGTGTTCCCGTTCGTGCGCAGCGCGGGCCCGACGTTGTCGGCGTTCAACGCATGGGTGCTGCTGAAGGGGATGGAAACGCTGTCGCTGCGCGTCGAGAAGCAGTCGGCGAATGCGCTGGAAATCGCACGCTGGCTCGATTCGCATCCGGCCGTCGCGCGCGTGTTCTATCCGGGGCTCGAATCGCACCCGCAGCATGAGCTCGCGAAGCGTCAGCAGAAGGCGGGCGGCGCGATCGTCTCGTTCGAGCTGAAGGGCGACACGCCGGAGCAGCAGCGCGCGAACGCGTGGCGCGTGATCGACAGCACGAAGCTGATTTCGATCACCGGCAACCTCGGCGACACGCGCACGACGATCACGCATCCGGCGACGACGACGCACGCACGCATCACGCCGGAAGCGCGTGCGGCCGCGGGCATCACCGAAGGGTTGATCCGCCTCGCGGTCGGCCTGGAGGATGCGGGCGACCTGCGCCGCGATCTTACGCGCGGCCTCGAGGGCTGAGCGCGGCGGCAGGTTTTTCACGGCCGACATGACAACGGGCCGCTCGACAGAGCGGCCCGTTGTCTTTTGACCGGCGACGCGCGCGTTGCCGGAATCAGCCGGCCTGCGCGGGCTGCCGCGGCACGTCGCGCATCGCTTCCATCATCCAGCGCAGCGTGTCGTCGAGCGGCGTCACGGGCAATTCGCCCACCGCGCGCCGCAGCTTGTCGCGCGATCCGCTGAGGCTCTTTACTTCGTTGTGCCGCACGAAACGCGGATCGATCGTCACGTCGATCACGTAGCCGGCGATCCGCGCCAGCATCGCCAGCACTTCCTTCAGCGAATACGCGCGTTCCGAGCAGACGTTGAACGTCTCGCCGGCCGGGGCCGCCTCGAGCAGCTTCAGGTAGGCGGCCGTCACGTCGCGCACGTCGGAGAAATCGCGGCTCACGTCGAGATTGCCGAGCGAGATGCGCGGGGCGTTGCGCGCATAGTGCGACACGAGCTTCGGCAGCAGATACGCATCGTCCTGGCCGACGCCCGTGTAATTGAACGGGCGCGCGATCACGATCGGCAGCTGGTCGGCCCACAGCTTCGCCGCGTATTCCATCGCGAGCTTGCTGACCGCGTAGTCGTTCGCGGGCGCGGGCGGAACCGCTTCGTCGAGCACGCCGGCCGTCGAATTGCCGTAGATGTTCGCGCTGCTGGCGAGCAGGACCGCCGACGGACGGTGGTCGAGGCCCGCGAGCGCGGCCAGCAGGTTGCGCGTGCCGACGATGTTGACCGCGTAGGTTTGCGACGGCTCGTCTTGCGCGACATGCGCGCGCGCGGCGAGATGCACGACCGCATCGGGCCGCGCGTCGGCCGCCGCCGCGCGCATCGCGTTCGCGTCGAGCAGGTCGACCGGCAGCAGCGTGCAGTTCGCGAACGCCGGATCGTCCGGCCGCGCCGCGCCGGGCGCCACGGTGCCCCACACGTCGTAGCCGGCGGCTTCGAGGCGCTGGGCCATGTAGCGGCCGGTGAAGCCTGTGAGGCCCGTGACGAACGCGCGGCGCGACGGGCGTCCGGCTTCAGTACGTGTCATGGTGACGATTCCGCGTCAGATCGGCTTCGACCATCATCTGGCAGAGCTGCTCGAGCGTCGTCTCCGGCGCCCAGCCCAGCTTGCTTTTTGCTTTGTCCGCGCAGCCGATCAGCAGGTCGACTTCGGCGGGGCGGTAGAACTTCGGGTTCACTTCGACGAGCACGTTGCTGTTAGACGCGTCGATGCCGCGCTCCTGCTCGCCCTTGCCGGTCCATTCGAGCTGGTAACCAGCGGCCGCGAACGCCATCCGCACGAAGTCGCGCACGGTCTCGGTGCGGTTGGTCGCGAGCACGTAGGTGTCGGGCTCGTCGACCTGCAGCATCCGCCACATTCCTTCGACGTACTCGAGCGCGAAGCCCCAGTCGCGCTTCGCGTCGAGGTTGCCGAGCTCGAGCTTGGTCGCCTTGCCGAGCCGGATCTTCGCGACGGTGTCGGTGATCTTGCGCGTGACGAACTCGCGGCCGCGCAGCGGCGATTCGTGGTTGAACAGGATGCCGCTGCAGCCGAACAGATCGTAGGACTCACGGTAATTCACGGTCATCCAGTGCGCGTACAGCTTCGCGACGCCGTACGGGCTGCGCGGGTAGAACGCGGTCGTTTCCGTCTGCGGGATCGCCTGCACCTTGCCGAACATCTCGGACGTCGACGCCTGGTAGAAGCGCGTCTTGGGGCTCACCACGCGAATCGCCTCGAGCAGGTTCAGCGGGCCGATGCCCGTGACTTCGGCGGTCGTCGCCGGCTGGTCGAACGACACGCCGACGAAGCTCTGCGCGGCCAGGTTGTACAGCTCGTCGGGTTGCGTGCGTTCGAGCAATCGCAGGCTCGAGCCGGCATCCGTCAGGTCGTGCTCGACGAGCGACAGGTTCGGGTGCGTGTCGACGCCGAGTTCGGCGATGCGCCAGAAGTTCACCGAGCTGGTGCGGCGGTAGGTGCCCGTGACCTCGTAGCCCTTGTCGAGCAGCAGCTTGGTCAGATAGGCGCCGTCCTGCCCCGTGATCCCCGTGATGATGGCCTTCTTGCGGTTTTGGCTCATGGCAATGTCCTGGTCGAAACGATGGATTGAGAAAGTCAGGCGGTCGTGCGCGCGGCGGCGGGCAGGGTGTTGCGCGCCGGGCCGCGTGTCAGGCGTCGCTCGAAGCCGTACCAGCTGAGCGTGGCGTAGGCGAGCGTGATCGCGAGGGCAAGCGCGGCCGTGACGAAGCGGTTCAGGTGCAGCGGCCAGAGCGCATACAGCACGCTCAGGTGAATCAGGTAGACGGTGTAGCTGACGGCGCCGACGTACACGAGCAGCGGGTTCGTCAGCACGCGCTGCACGAGGCCGCGTCCGCGCAGCGCGATCACGACGATCGACGTGCACAGCAGCAGCGAGATGCTGTAGAGCGCGGCATTCGAGATCGGCGTGTTCGCCGCGCGAAAACGCGGGAACGACAGGTGCAGCCAGCCGAGGATCGCGAGCGACACGAGCGCGCCGACGATCGCGAGCGGATAGAACGGGTCCAGCGCGCGCCGGTCGCGGCGCAGCACGATCGCGAGCAGCGCGCCCGCCGCGAGCAGGTCCATTCGGAACGGCGTCAGGTAGTAGATCGGCCAGAACGAATCGAACCACGGCGTCGCGATCGCGCGCAGCACGGGCGCCGCGACGATCAGCGCGGCGGCGATCCACAGCAGCGCGCGCTCCGAACACCACAGCACGACGAACGGCCAGAAGATGTAGAACTGCTCCTCGACGGCGAGCGACCACAGCACGTTCAGGCTGTCGTGCCCGATGCTGCCGAGCGACAGCCCGATGTTGGTCGAGAAGAACGCGAACCACGGCCAGTGCGGCAGCCAGCTCGCGCCGAACAGCAGCGTCGACACGACGAGCAGCAGCACGTACGGCGGCAGGATCCGGCGCACGCGGCGCGCGTAGAAGTGGCTGAAGTACGACTGCCCGCGCGCCTTGCGATCGAGCAGGATGCCCGTGATCAGCAGGCCGCTCAGCACGAAGAACAGGTCGACGCCCATCCACAGCGGCGCCTTCAGCGCGTGCTGCAGGAACACGGCGCCGACGGCGATCGCGCGCAGCCCGTCGAGCTGCACGATGCGGCCGTGTTGCGGCGGGGCGAGGTCGGCGGTGCGCGAGATGCCCGTCATCGCGCCGCTCCTTCGCGACGCGCGGCCGGTGCCGTGGCGCGCCGTGCATCCGATGCGTGAACGTAATCCATGCGTTTGAATGAAATATTGAATCGAAATCGATTCTAGGGAAAAGAAATCGGCAAAAAAACGCATGTCATTTATCCGGCCGATAACCTTCAAATACCGGTCGTTTCAATCGCGACATGAAAGGTTTGCACGCGGGCGCTCCGTCGGGCGTGCCGGAGCGGCATTTTCTACGGATCGGCTCGTGAAAGGCGGTCGTTATTTCCGCTTCGCGGCGGCTATTTCGCGCTGTTCCGGCGCGATATTTCACGCGGAAACATCCCCAAATATTTCCAAATTTCTTGTGATTATTTTTGCTTGTAACCTGCATCGCGACGTTTGAAACCCATTTAGTGACAGGGCATCCGGGCACGCAGTCCGCCATGGTGCCCCGTTGCTGTTTGCATCGAGTCTGGAGAGCGCATTGCGACGTCTGATTCTGGTTGGCATGACGGTATGCGCGGCGCTGCTGTCCGTGAGCGCCGCCCCGGCTGAAACCGTGTTGCCCGCGACCACGTCGTGGATCGGCAACACGTTCGGCTATGGCGACGGCAGCTGGACGCAGATCGACATTCGCGCGATCGCGGTGACGCCCGACGGCAAGGTGTATACGAACGCGCCGTGGGACGAGAGCGGCGCCGAGGCGAGCGTCTACCAGGACGGCAAGATGCTCGGCTTCGCCGGCGGCACGCACGGCTGGGGCAACCTCGGCGGCAACGCGGTCGCGGTGAACGGTAAGTACGCGTACGTCGCGATCGGCGTCGGCAACGAGCGCGGCCATCTGCAGTCGCCCGGCATCTGGCCGGACAAGGGCAAGCAGTGGTTCGGCATTTCGCGGCGCACGATCGGCGACATGAAGCAGCCGGCGCCGTTTCGCGCGGCGCCGCAGGTCGCGCCGGGCGGGCGCGCCGATGCCGGCCGCGCGCGGATGGCCGCGAGCTTCATGGTGATGAACGAGGTGGCGGCCCCCGCGCGCTCGGAGGTGGGCGAGGCGAAGGCCGAAGTGGGCGGCCTCGCGGCGGACGACAAGACGCTGTTCGCGACGAACCCGTCGCATGATGAAGTCGACGTGTACGACGCCGAGACGATGCAGAAGAAGGGCACGTGGAGTGCGCACGAGCCGGGCCGCATCGCGCTGGCCGGCGACGGCACGCTGTGGCTGCTCACCGACACGATAGGCGGGCCCGCGCATCTCGTGCACGTGCGCGCGGACGGCCGCAAGCTCGACGACGCGCCCGCGCTGCCCGAAGGCACCGAAGCGGTGGACGTGGCGGTCGATGCGAAAGGACGCGTGCTGGTGGCGGACAACGGTGCGCGCCAGCAAGTGCTGATCTTCTCGAAAGGCGGCAAGGGCTATGCGCCGTCCGGCACGCTCGGCGAGCGCGGCGGGATCTTCGCGGGCCCGGTGCCGGGACGCCCGGGGCCGCAGCGCTTCAACGGGCTGACGGGCGTGGGCGTGGATCGCGCGGGCAACGTGTACGTGTCGATGAACGGCATCGGGCCGCGTCACGACACGATCGGCGCGGGGCTCGGCGCGGTGCTCGAGAGCTATACGCCGGACGGCAAGCTGCGCTGGCAGGTGCAGGGGCTGCTGTTCGTCGACGGCGCGTGGATCGATCCCGCCCGGCCGAACAGCGTGTATACGGGCAACAAGCGCTTCGAGCTCGACCTGTCGAAGCCGCCGGGCCAGGACTGGAAATACGCCGGATTCCTGTCGAACCGCTTCAAGTATCCGGACGATCCCGTGTTCCACACGGACCAGTATCCCGGCATGCCGTTCGCGCGGCGCGTCGACGGCCGCACGTTCCTGTACCTGACCGACATGTACGCCGACCATCTGAAGATCTACCGCTTCGAGAAGCGCGACGGCGAGGTCGCGATTCCGTCGGGCCTGATCGCGGGCCGCGCGCGGCCGGTGGACAAGGTGCCGAACAAGCCGCCGGGCGGCGACTGGCTGTGGCGCGACGCGAACGGCAACGGCCGGCTCGACGCCGACGAATTCACGATCAACACGACCGGCAAGGCGAAGGCGGGCGGCTGGGGCTGGTGGGTCGACACGAAGGGCGACATCTGGCGCACGAGCGACGTGCGCGGGATCCATCGCTTCGGCTACGGCGGCGTCGACAAGGCCGGCAACCCGATCTACTCGTACGACAAGGTCACGACCTACCCGATGCCGCAGCCGTTCACGCAGCTGCGCCGTTCGATCTACGACGCGCAGACGGACACGCTGTACGTGACGGGCTACACGGCCGACGCGCCGCCGCAGCCGGGCATCAACAAGGAAGTCGGCCGCGTGCTGGTGCGTTTCGACAAGTGGTCGACCGGCTCGCCGGTTGTGCGCTACACGGTCGCGCTGCCGTGGCAGCTCGATGCGAAGCCGATCCTCGACCTGATCGGGATCACCGTCGAGGGCCGCTACATCTTCACGGTGGAGCCGGTCGGCAAGATCCACGTGTATGACAAGGAAACCGGCAAGGAAGTCGGCGTGATGAGCCCGGGCGCCGAGGTCGGCAAGGCGTCGGGCTGGGTCGACGTGCCGTTCGGCATCAGCGCGTTCCGGCGCGAGAACGGCGAATACCTGGTGTTCGTCGAGGAAGACGCGCGCGGCAAGGTGCTGATGTATCGCTGGAAACCGTGACGCGACGCACCGTCGTCGTCGCCGTCACACAAGGCAGAAGCATGGACAAAGGCATACTCAAGAACGTTTCGATCAACTTCATCGGGCTGATCCTGCCGACCTTCGTGTCGCTGGTGACGGTGCCCGCCTATATCCACGCGCTGGGTGTCGAACGCTATGGCGTCGTCAGCCTCGTGTGGACGCTGATCGGCTATTTCGGAATCCTCGATCTCGGGATGAGCATGGCCGCGCAGAACCACATCTCGAAGGCGCTCGCGAGCGGCAACGCGGACGAAAGCGCGCGGGTCTTCTGGAGCGCGTTCTGGCTGAACCTCGGCACCGGCATCGTGGGCGGCCTGCTGATCTATTTCGGCGCGTTCGTCTACACCGCGTATTTCACGAAGGTGTCGGCAGCGATGCAGCACGAGGTGTATCTCGCGCTGCCGTGGCTCGCGCTCGCGATTCCGCTCGCGAACGTGTCGTGGGTGTTCGCCGGCGCGATCAACGGCGCCGAACGGTTCGGCGTGTTCAACACGAACCAGACGATCGGCACGTTCCTGTTCCAGCTGCTGCCGCTCGCCGCCGCGTGGTGGATCGCGCCGAACCTGCAGACGGTGCTGGCGGCCGCGGTCGTCGCGCGGCTCGTCGCGGCGGTGATGCTCGGTCACGCGAGCATCAAGGTGCTCGGGATCCGGCGCATCGACCCGCCGCAGTGGGGCACCGCGAAAGGGCTGTTCAACTTCGGCGGCTGGATGCTGATCGCGAGCACGACCAGCATGATCGCCGACACGCTCGATCGCGTGATGCTCGGCGCCGGCATGGGCGCGAAGTTCGTCACCTACTACACGGTGCCGCAGAACCTCGTCACGCGCCTGAACATGCTGCCGAACGCGCTGGTGCGCACGCTGTTCCCGCGCCTGTCGGCGGTCGGCCGCGATCACGCCGACACGCTCGCGCGCCAGTCGCTCGAATTCCTGAACGGCGTGTTCACGCCGGTCGGCATCGTCGCGATCTTCGCGCTCGCGCCGTTCCTCACGCTGTGGGTCGGCGCCGATCTCGCCGCGCATTCCGCGCCGGTCGGCCGCGTGCTGGTGATCAGCGTATGGCTGGTCGGCCAGGCGAGCGTCACGCGCATCCTGATCCAGTCGCAGGTCAACCCGGCCCGCGCGGCGTTCGCCGGGCTCGTCGAGATGCCGTTCTTCGTCGGCGGCCTGTGGTTCGGCATTCATCACTTCGGGCTGATCGGCGCGGCGGTGGTCGTCGCCGCCCGCGCGCTGGTCGACTACGGCGTGCTGCTTTACCTGTCCGCAATCCGGATGCGCGCGATCGTGCTCGACATGCTCGCGCATCTCGCCTTCCTGCTCGCGAGCCTGTTTCTCGCGCAAGCGTGGTCGGGGCTCGGCGAGTCGATCGGCCTGTGCGCGGTCGTGCTGCTGCTGAACCTTGCGTGGTCGCTCACGATGACGCCGGGGCTGCGCGCGCTCGTGCGCGACCTGTTCGTCCGTCTCAATGCGAGGAAAACCGTATGAATCGCGATCTGGCGGAACACGCCATCCTGAACGTGGCCGCGGCGGACGCTGCCGTGGCCGAAGCCGGCGCCACCGCGTTGCGCCGGACCGAAGCGGCCGCGCCGGCGGGCGCACGCGATGCGTCGCGTCCGCTGCGCGTGGCGATCGTCCACGACTGGCTCGTCACGTACGCGGGCGCCGAGCGCGTGCTCGAACAGATCGTCGCGTGCTTTCCCGACGCGGACCTGTTCAGCCTCGTCGATTTTCTCGACGATCGCGCGTTCGTGCGCGGCAAGCCGGTGACGACCTCGTTCATCCAGAAACTGCCGTTCGCGCGCACCAAGTACCGCAGCTACCTGCCGCTGATGCCGCTCGCGATCGAGCAGCTCGACGTGTCGGACTACGACCTCGTGATCTCCAGCAGCCATGCGGTCGCGAAGGGCGTGCTGACCGGGCCGGACCAGATGCACATCAGCTACGTGCATTCGCCGATCCGCTATGCGTGGGATCTGCAGCACCAGTATCTGGAACAGTCGAACCTCACGCACGGGCCGAAATCGCTGCTCGCGCGGATGATCCTGCATTACATCCGCAACTGGGACACGCGCACCGCGAACGCGGTGGACGGGTTCGTCGCGAACTCCGCGTTCATCGCGCGACGCATCCGCAAGGTGTATCACCGCGACGCGGCGGTGATCTTCCCGCCGGTCGACGTCGACGGCTTTTCGCTGAACGCGGTGAAGGACGATTTCTACCTGACCGCGTCGCGGATGGTGCCGTACAAGAAGATCGACCTGATCGTCGAGGCCTTCTCGCGCACGCCGGAGCGCAAGCTCGTCGTGATCGGCGACGGCCCGGAGATGCAGAAGATCCGCGCGAAGGCCGGCCCGAACGTCGAGATCATGGGCTACCAGCCGTTCGCGGTGCTGCACGACCGGATGCGCCGCGCGAAGGCGTTCGTGTTCGCGGCCGAGGAGGATTTCGGGATTTCGGTGGTCGAGGCGCAGGCGTGCGGCACGCCCGTGATCGCGTACGGCAAGGGCGGTGCGCTCGAAACCGTGCTCGAGCCGCGCTCGCACGCGAACCCCACCGGCCTGTTCTTCGACGAGCAGACGCCGCACGCGATCGTCGCGGCGGTCGACGATTTCGAGCGCGCGCCGCAGCGTTTCACGCCGCACGCGTGCCGTGCGAATGCTGAGCGCTTCTCCGCCGACACGTTCCGCCGGCGTTTTCTCGATTATGTGGAGGCCGCGCTGCCCGGCGCGACCGCGCAGCGCGGCAGCGCCGCGCCGATGCCGGCCGCGCACGGCCCGGCGACGCTGGTGCTGGACCAGAGCGGCGTGCTCGGCGGGGCGGAGCTGTCGCTGCTGGAGATCATGAAGCACATGCGCGCGAACGCCGACGTACTGCTGTTCGACGACGGCCCGTTCCGCGCGGCGCTCGACGAGATCGGCGCACGCGTCGACGTGCTCGATCAGGGCGCGCTCGCCGGCGTGCGCAAGCAGGGTGGCGTGTCGGTGGGCGCGTTGAAGCGGCTCGCCGGGCTGGTGCGCGACGTCGCACGGCGCGCCCGCCGCGCCGAGGTGATCTACGCGAACACGCAGCGCGCGATGGTGGTCGCGGCGCTGGCCGGGCGGCTCGCGCGCAAGCCGGTGGTGTGGCACCTGCGCGACATCGTCAGCGGCGACCATTTCGGCAGCAAGCAACTGATGGCGATCAAGTACTGCGCGCGGTTCGGCGTCACGCGCGTGATCGCGAACTCGGACGCGTCCGCGCAGGCGTTCCGCGCGCTGACGGGCTTCACGCCGCAGCACGTCGACGTCGTGTTCAACGGCATTTCGGCTGAACCGTTCGATGCGCTGGACCAGGCCAGCCAGGCCGCGCTGCGCGCGCGCTTCGGGCTGCCCGAGCACGCATGGCTGGTCGGCTCGTTCAGCCGCCTCGCGCACTGGAAGGGGCAGCACCTGCTGCTGGAGGCGGCGGCACGCCATCCCGACATGCACGTGGTGCTGGTCGGCGCCCCGCTGTTCGGCGAGGACGAATATGCGGCGCAACTGCATGAGATCGTCGCGCGTCACGGGATGGACGGCCGCGTCCATTTCCTCGGGTTCCAGCGCGATGTCGCCGCGTGCATGAAGGCGGTCGACGTGGTCGCGCATACGTCGATCACGCCGGAGCCGTTCGGGCGGGTGATCGTCGAGGGGATGCTCGCGCGGCGGCCGGTGGTCGCGGCCCGCGCGGGCGGGGTCGTGGAGATCATCGAGGATGGTGAAAACGGGCTGCTCTGCGAGCCGGGCAACGCGGCCGCACTGGCCGATGCGCTGGGCCGGCTGAAGCACGACGCCGCGCTGCGCGAGCGGCTCGTCGCGAGCGGGCGGGCGACCGCGGTGCGCCGGTTCGGCACCGAAACCTATGTGGAGCGGGTCGAGAAGATTCTCGCGGATACGGCGAAGGCCGCGAAGGCGAAGAAGCGGTAGGCGCGGCGCGTTGCGACGCGCGATGCGTCGGGAAACGAGCCCTCATGCGGTGTCGTGCTGCATGGGGGCTTTGCTTTTGGGGGGCGTGCGCTTGTCGCGCGGTCGGGCGACGCGTGTCGGGATGGGGCCGTGATGCGGCGCTCGCGCAGGGATCATCGAGCGCGGCTGTCGCCCGCGCCATGATCGCTTGACGGAACGCCATGAGCGGCGCCGTGTGGTCATGGCGCGTAGCTGGCGAGGGGTTGGCGACGCGACGGTAGTGCAGCCGCCCTGACGGCCATCTGGCTCGATTGGGATGCTTGCTACCGGGTACCCTTGCCGCGACCCCGCGCGTGAATGGATCCCTGCGCCCGTCCCGCCCCTGAAAAAGCCCCGCGCAGCCTGAGGCCGGGCGGGGGCGATGAGGGTGCGAGTGGCGCCGCTCAGGCAGCCTGTTCAGGAGCCGGCGCGACGACGCGAGCGGTGCGCGTCGGCTTCAGGCTCGCCGACCACATCATCGCCGGGCGTTCGAACAGCCGGTAGAACACGTAGGCGACCGGAATCGCGGCGGCCATGAACGCGAACGACGGCCAGATCGACAGTTGCAGTTCGGAATGGAACAGCACCGAACCGAGGCAGACGAACAGCGGCAGGTGGACGAGGTACAGCGAATAGCTGAAGTCGCCGAACCAGCCGAGCACGCGCAGCAGCGGCGTCGGGCGCGGCGGGCACGCGAGCGCGCGGTACAGGAAGCACGCGAAGCCGCCCGCCCACAGCTGGAACGCGCCGTACTGGCCGATATGGAACGCGCCGCAGCCCGCGGCCAGCAGCACGGCGGCCGCGAGGTACCACGCGCGCGACGGCACCGCGGCCGGGCCGTGTGCCGGCTGCGCGCGCACGTCGGCGATCCACGCGCCGATCGTCCAGGACAGCCAGTACGACGTGAAGAACTGCAGGTCGTGCCGTTCGAGCAGCCATGCCGACGCGACGTTGACGAGCGCGACGGTCGCCACGATGGCTGGCATCCCGATGCGCCGGCGCAGCGCGAACAGCAGCGGGTAGATCGCATAGAACTGCACTTCGAGCGACAGCGTCCACAGTGCCCCGTTCGACCCGTACGTGTAGCCGGCGACGCCCTGCAGCGAGAACAGGTTCACGAGGAACGCGGTGAGGCCGACGTCGCGGATCTTGTGGCTCACGGGCGCGATCTGCAGGCTGACCGCATCCATCGCGAGCGTGAACAGCAGCGCGGCGAGCAGCACCGGGTAGATCCGGGCGAAGCGACGCGCCCAGAAGTTCGTGGCGTCGAGCCGGTACGCGGGGTTGGCCGCGAGCTTGAGCGCCGCGTTGCGGTGGATGCAATAGCCGCTGATCACGAAGAAGATCGGCACGCCGGCGGATCCCCACGCGAACGGGAAGGTCAGGTAGCCGACGATCACGCTCGGGTCGAGCGCATGACCGTAAGCGCGATGGAAGCTCTGCATGCCGACCCAGACGACCTGGCGGCAATGGAAATAGGCGACGAGCAACGCCGCGAACCCGCGCATCGCGTCGATCACGTGTTCCTTGTGGTCGGCGACGGGCGGCGCGGTCAAAGGCGATCCGCTGGAAGCTTGCATGCGATTCGAGTCCTTGCGACGGATGAAGGGGATGGTCCAATCGTAATGCGCAAGAATTCGATCGAATCAATAAAAAAATCCGACCGCGAAATAATGGTATTTCAGATGGTGGTTTTAGCCGGCTCTGAAAGCGGTTTGGCAGCCGCTACAATTATTTGCGGATTTTTTTCTGATAGTTTGAAGCTCCAGTTGATTGAAGCAAGGAGCGGCAAGATGGACATGCATTGGATCGCTAGCGCGGCTGTACTGCTGGTCATGGCCGTGCTGTCGGCGTACCGCGAGGCGCTGCAGAACGAGCCGATTCGCCCCGGTCTCGAGCGGGGCGGCGTCCCGTTTATCGAGGAATTCGATTCGTAAGAATTTGTATCCGGAAAATCGGTAATTTGTTTCTGCTTCGGTAATCGGGTCGGCAATATCGACCGAATCAGCGGATTATCTATTATTCCGGAAACATGGGCAATCGTTCCATATCGAAAATGAGCGGAGTGGAATTGGCCGTGCCGTCGATTCTCGATATGCCGTTCGGAAAACAATCGCGCCGGGTCGCAGGGCGACGCGGCGCAGTCAACGCAATCAGGATGCGAACATGTTGAAAGTCACCAGGGCCGTGTTTCCCGTTGCCGGTCTCGGCACGCGGTTCCTCCCGGCAACGAAGGCGAGCCCGAAGGAAATGCTGCCCGTCGTCGACAAGCCGCTGATCCAGTACGCGGTCGAGGAAGCGATCAACGCCGGTATTACCGAGATGATCTTCGTGACGGGGCGCAGCAAGCGCGCGATCGAGGATCACTTCGACAAGTCCTACGAGATCGAGGCCGAACTCGAGGCGCGCGGCAAGGAAAAGCTGCTCGAGCTCGTGCGCGGCATCAAGCCGAGCCACGTGAACTGCTTCTACGTGCGCCAGCCGGAAGCGCTCGGCCTCGGCCATGCGGTGTTGTGCGCGGAAAAGCTCGTGCACGGCGAGCCGTTCGCGGTGATCCTCGCCGACGACCTGCTGCACGGCGAACAGCCGGTGCTCAAGCAGCTCGTCGACGTGTTCGACCACTATCACAGCTCGGTGATCGGGGTCGAGACGATCCCGCGCGAGGACAGCCGCTCGTACGGCGTCGTCGAAGGTCGCGAGTGGGAAGAGGACATCATCAAGCTGTCGGGCATCATCGAGAAGCCGGCGCCGGAAGACGCGCCGTCGAACCTCGGCGTGGTCGGCCGCTACGTATTCATGCCGACGATCTTCGATCATCTGCGCAAGCTCAAGCCGGGCGCCGGCGGCGAACTGCAGCTGACCGACGCCGTCCAGTCGCTGCTCGCGAACGAACAGGTGCTCGCGTATCGCTACTTCGGCACGCGTTTCGATTGCGGCAGCAAGATCGGTTATCTCAAGGCGACCGTCGAGCTCGCGCTCCAGCATCCGGAAGTGAGCCGCGAATTCGAGGCGTACCTGCGTACCTGCCTGCCCGCGCTGGCTGCTGTCGCATAAGCAGCCACGCTGCTCCGCTGTTTCAGGTGGTGGTTGTTCCGTTGGCCCCGGCTGCCTTGTGCGCCGGGGCTTTTTTGCGTGTGGGCGAAGCGCGACGGACGCGCGGTGCGGGGTAGTCGTCGCGGTCGAATTCGGCGGGATCGAACCGGGGCGTTGGTGGCGATTCCGGTGGGCCGTAACGCGCGAGCCGGTTTTCGCGTGGATGGTGCGCATTGCGTTGGCTGCCGGACGCCGCGGCGATGAAACCGGCGCTGACGTGCCGCTTGCGCGCGGATTCAGGGGCGAAGGTTGCGAGGGGCGATTGTCGTCGTTGATGCTGGGCCGGTGTGTCGCTTCGCGGTGGATGTCGACGAAGCGCCACGTTGGCGCAGCGGCACTTTCATTCGCCGACGTGATGCGAGTTCCCCGACGGACGAACGGGGCTGGCGGCCGCACCGTTTCGGTGCCCGGCGTCGCAGGCCCAACGCATGTTTTCCGCTTGCGTCGCCCGGATGACTGATCCCTTCAGCGCGGCGACGTGCTCGGCCGCGTGACGAAGTAGCGGGCCAGCATCGCGGCGACCGGCTTCTTGAAGTCGAGCAGGCGCCGTTCCAGATAGCGCCACGACAGATGGGCAAGCAGCACGGCGAGCGCGAACTGCAGCAGTTCGGGCAGCGCTTCCCGGACGATGCCGGGCATCGGCACGTGTGCGAACAGCGCGGGCATCTCGCCGAAACGTGTCGGAATCAGGTTGTGGAACAGGTAGAAGCCGTAGCTGATCGTGCCGAGATAGACGAGCGGCGCCCGGTCGAGCAGCGCCACGGCCGGATGGTCGGGCTCGGTGACGATCCACAGCATCAGCGCGCCGAGCGACACGGACAGCCCGAGATCCACGAGCCCCGAGGCGATGTCCGGTAGCGCCGTGAACGCGGGCAGCGTGAGGAAGAACACGACGCCGACGGCCGCGAGCCAGCCGGGCGGAATGCGGCGGACGACGGTCGGGCCGCGATCGGCGAGCGCAATCGCACCGACGCCGCCGAGCGCGATCAGCGCGAAATTCCACGGGGAAAACGCGTAGATCAGCACCGGCGACGCGTCGAACGCGTACAGCGCGAGATGCGCGAGCGCGCACAGGGCGACGGCCGCGACGCCGAGCGCGACGTGGCGCGCGGCCGGTACCGCGAGCAGCGTGAGCGGCGCGATCAGATAGAACTGCTGTTCGACGGCGAGGCTCCAGAAGTGCGACGTGGAGCCCGGCCAGCCGTCCTTGACGACGCCGATCCAGTAGTTCGACAGGAACGCGGCGTGCCACGGGAGCCCGAGATTGACGCCGCGCTGGTAGAACAGCGCGTGCGCGATCGCGAGCGCGGCGAGCAGCAGGTAGTAGACGGGAAAGATTCGCAGCGCGCGCTTCGCGAGGAACAGCGCGAGCGCGTGGCGGCGGCCCATCGTGCCGCATTCGATCGCCTGACGGTTGCGATGCAGTTCGCCGACGATCAGGAACCCGCTGATGAAGAAAAACGTCCACACACCGAGCTTGCCCACGTCGACAGCGAGGACGTGGCCCTTGTGGGACAGGAAAACGAGGATGACGGCGATGGCTCGCAGGCCGTCGAGTCCTTTGACGTATCTGACTTCGCGCATGAAGACATCCGGGGCACTGAGCGAGGTCAGTATAGGTGTGCAAATATCGAACGTAATTCGCGTTCGGACGTATACGTGAAGGTGTTTTTTGACGTTCGACCGCGGATGAAGTCGGTCGCGCGCAACAAAACCTGCGGGAAACCCCGCGAAAACGCATAAAAGTACTGCACGAAGCGTCGAGGCGCTTGTAGAATCCGGCGTTGAAGCGCGCGCGTTGCACGCTTCGTGTATCCAACGACCACACCTGGTAGGAGAAACATGGCGACTTCCGCAAAAAAGGTGGCCAAGAAGGCTGCCGCACCGGCCACCAAGAAAGTGGCTGCAAAAAAGGCTGCGCCCGCGAAGAAAGTAGTGGCCAAGAAGGCTGTCGCGAAGGCAGCACCGGCTGCTCCGACGCCGCTGAAGGACAAGTTCACGAAGGCATCGCTCGCAACGCACATCGCTGAGCGTGCAGCTGTCGAAGTGAAGGCGGTCAAGGCAGTGCTCACCGCACTCGAGAACGTCGTGCTGGGCTCGGTTCACAAGAAGGGCGCAGGCGAGTTCACGCTGCCGGGTCTGCTGAAGATCACGGCGCAAGTCGTGCCGGCGAAGAAGAAGCGCTTCGGCAAGGATCCGTTCACGGGCGAAGAGCGCTGGTTCCCGGCAAAGCCGGCCAGCGTGCGCGTGAAGGCACGTGCGCTGAAGAAGCTGAAGGACGCGGCTGCGTAATGCCGCGTAACGGCCGCCGAATGCAAGTCGGCGACCGTTGCGATGTCCGACGGTCCCCGTACGCGAAAGCGTGCGGGGATTTTTATTGCGCTGCGCAAAGCGGGCGGGGCGAGGTTGGGGTGCGAGGATGCGGCATGACGTTGGTGCGCATCCTGTGCCTTGGGCTGTTCGTGCAGATGGCTGGATCGCTACGTGCGAGCGGCGCGCGCAGTTTTCCAGCGCTGTGCGTTGCGCGGGTCTCGCGTCATGAACGCGGCGATCGTTCCCGTCGAGTTGCCGGCCAGCAGGCTGCCGCGTGCGCCGCGTGCGCTGCGATCGAACGGCATCTCGGCACGACGCTGCTGCCGATGCATCTGTTCGGCTAAGCGCTCGACGGCGGGTGAAACCGCGCAGCGACATCGACCTGCTGATGACCGGCTGCGGCATCGCCGGACGAAGCGGCGCGGTGTGGTGCGCGCTGATGGTCGACGTGCTCGATGTGTCGGCGTTGCCGGGGAGCACTGCGCACATGCGCGCGCTGGAAGCGACGATCGTCATGCGCGGCGACATGGCGACGTAGTGCCGTGGTGTCATCCGGCGCGACGCGCGCTCCAGTTCGGCGCGTGGCTGCGCCGCGAGCTATGCGCGGGCCTCGTTGACCCGCCGTGCGTCGCCCACGATCGGGCGATCCTGTTGACGAAGAGCCGGCGGCACGACGTTGCGCTGCTCGGGCCGCGCGCGGCCGCGTGGTTCGAGCCGGTGCCCGCGCGCGACTTCGTCGTCGCGCTGCTGGCCACTGTCGCGCAGTGGCATGCCGAGCGGGACTGGCGCGGCGACGAATACGCGGGCGTGCTTGCGCACACACGCATCCAGTAAAGCGCCGCAACCGGCAGGATCGCGCCGAAGGAATTCGCGGCGGCGCAGGTACTGGCGCGCTTGCCCGACGCGTGCCGCCCCGTTCCGTCGCCGCGCGCACCGTCTATCAGCACGGTGACGGCGCCGATGAACTGCCGTCACCCGAACCGGTCGCCGCATTCGTGTGCGGGGCGTGACGGATCGTCGAAGCGATGCTGTCGACGTAGCGGTGTACGAACGGCCGCGACCTTGCGATTGCGTCGCGGCGCGATGCAATCCGTCGAAGCGTGTGGTCATTGCGCGGCCCACGCGCACGCCACGAACGCACGCCGCGACCGCACACCCCGAAGCACACCCCGAAGCACACCCCGAAGCACACCCCGAAGCACACCCCGAAGCACACCCCGAAGCACACCCCGAACGCACCAGCGCCCCGCGAATGCGGCGCGACGCCCGTTGCCTTCGTCAGCCCGCCGTGCCCGCGTACGCAGCCTTCAGCGCGGCGACGTCGAACTTCGTCATCTGCATCATGGCCGCGGCCACACGTGCCGCCTTGACCTCGTCGCGGTCGGTCATCATCGGGATCAGCGCGTCGGGCACGATCTGCCACGACACGCCGAAGCGGTCCCGCAGCCAGCCGCAGCCGTCGGCCGTGCCGCCGTTCTCGAGCAGCGCGCTCCAGTAACGGTCGAGTTCGGCCTGGTCGGCGCAACTGACCATCAGCGAGATCGCGTGATTGAACGTCTCGGTGCGCGGGTGGCTCATCGCGGTGAACGGCTGCCCGAACAGTTCGAACTCGACCATCCGGGTGCCGCTGGTGCCGGGCACCGCCGTGACGCGCACGACGCGCGAGTTCGGGAAAATGTCCGTGTAGAAGGCCGCGGCTTCTTCGGCTTCCGTCGCGTACCAGAGGAACGGCGTGATCTTCTGAATCGTCATGGAGCGTCTCCTGTCTGCTGTCGGTGAGGGGCGGGGCAAGCTGCATGCCGCCATCGATACGACGAATGAAGCGCGTCGAAATCGACATGTCGAAGCATACGTGCTTCACATCGGAGGATCAGGGGATCTCGGGAGATCGGGAGATCGGGAGATCGGGAGATCGGGAAACCGGCGCATCCGGGTCGGCAGCGCGACGTGTCCGGCATGCATCCGAAGGGGCTTCCCGCGCGCGCTACGGGCCCCAGGCGCCGCTCGCGACCGGTTGCCGTGCCCAAGGCCCCGGCTGCGGTCATAGCCCGTCACGACGCCGCCTGCAATGGACGAAAAAAAACCAGCCAGGGCCGAAGCCGATGACTGGTTTTGCAGTTCGGCGGCATGGCGTCGAAGACGCCATGCACACCGGAAACGTACTTCTTAGAACTTGTGACGGATGCCGAGTGCGACGAGTTCGGCCGAGCTCTTGCCGGCGAAGCCGTACGAAGCGATCGACGCTTGCGCGCTTTGCTGCACGCCGTCGACGAGCTGCGTACCGCTCGCGTGCTGGTATGCGCCAACCAGGTAGATGTCCGTGCGCTTCGACAGCGAGTAGTCCGCGCCGACACCGACTTGATGGTACTTCGCGCTCGTGTCGCCGCTCGCCTTCGTGTACGAGTAGCCGAGGCCCAGCAGCAGCGGCGGCGTGACCTGGTACGTCGCGAAGCCGCGGATCGTGTTGTACTTCTCGGTCGAGCCGAAGCCCGAGAATGCGTCCGGCTTGTACTGTGCGTTGCTATAGCCAACGCCGAACGTCACCGGGCCCAGTGCGTACTGACCTGCGACTTGCGCGATGGCGATCGACTTCGCCGTTGCGTAACCCGAGTTGATCGGGCCGTCGAAGATCGCGTCGGACGTCGTCGAGCCCCAGCCTGCGCGGCCGACAGCCGTCGTCGGCGACGGGTTGGCTGCGTAGAAGTAGCCTGCTGCAACGCCGACCGGGCCGTTGTTGTAGGCAGCCGCGACCGACCACGTCTGGCCCGAACCCGTCTTGCCTGCAACGCCGCCGAGGGCGTACATGCCTTCGACCTGGAAGCCTGCCCAGACCGGCGACGTGTACTTGATTGCGTTGCTGACGCGCAGCGAGTTGTCGTTGTTGTCGACGTCGCCCGGCGTTGCCATCACGCTGCCGAAGTAGTTGTCAGCCGTCACTGCCTGGACCAGGTCGACCAGCGGGTCGTACTGGCGGCCGAGCGTCAGCGTACCGTACTGGTCGCTCTGGAGGCCGACGAATGCCTGGCGACCGAACATGCGACCGCCCTGGTTCAGGTGGCCCGTGCCCGGATCAAAACCATTTTCCAACTGGAAGATCGCCTTCAGGCCGCCGCCGAGGTCTTCAGCGCCTTTCAGGCCCCAACGGCTGCCTTGCAGGTTGCCCGACAGCATTTGCCACGAGTTGTTGGCTTGACCGTCGTTACCGTGAACCCATGCGATCGACGTGTCGATCACGCCGTACAGCGTCACGCTCGACTGAGCGTGAGCAGCGCCAGCGGCGCCCAGCAGGGCGAGCGAGAGGGTCGAGAGAGCGAGTTTCTTCATCGTTGAGTATCTCCACGCAAGTGATTCGTCATTCGTTATTTGTTGCGGATTGGAGAATAGCTCAGTGCCATCCAGGCAAGAAAGCTTAAAAAATAAAGTGTCTCGAAAAGGTAACAGCGTGAAAAAGTCTATATATATCAAGCACATCAACGACCGTTCCTCTTTTTGAAACAGTTGACATTTGTTGCGGCGCGATTGTTGCAGTGGGCGATGCGCTCGGCAGCGGAAGGGCGAATTTCGTGGGGTGGCACGCAGAAATCGAGGCGAGCAAACGTTTGCCATTGCAGCGGCCAAACCGGGCCGATGCAAAAATCGCATCAACACGCGTGAACGCGCGGCAGGGCCGGGTGATTGCGAAAAGGAACGCGGTCGCGTAGGGAGTCGATGGGACACCCGGCAGCGCGCGATGCGCGCGGCCGCATGCGAGGCAAGGCGTGGAGAGTCAGTCTTCGCGTGTGCGATCCGCGGTGGGATCCATCGGCGCGGGCACGGCGGCAGCATTGCGTGCGCCGCGATGCGCATCGCCGCGCGCGGCCGCGAATTCCGCGCCGAGCAGCAGCACGGCCGCCGAGAAGTACAGCCACATCAGCAGGACCGCGAACGATCCGGCCGCACCGAACGCACTGGCCGTCCCGGCACGCGCGAGATACAGCGCGAACAGCTTCTTGCCGCCGGAGAACAGGATCGCGGAGACGATCCCGCCGATCACCGCGTCGTGCCATGCGACGTGCGCGTCGGGCAGGAACTTCATCAGCACGGCGAACGCGCCCGCGAGCACCGCGACGCCGACGACGAGCTGCAGCACGTTGGTGATCGCGACGTATGGAGAATCGCCGAGCAGCCATGTGCCGATGAACGTGATCACGGTATCGAGCACGAGCGACACGATCAGCAGGAACGCGACGCCGAGCACGAGCCCGAACGAGATGAGCCGCACCCGCACGAGCCCGAGCATGCTCGACCAGCGGTTTTCCGTGCTCGGCCAGATCACGCTCAGCGCAGTATTCAGCGATGCGAAGGTCGCCGATGCGCCGATCGCGAGCGCCGCGAACGAGATCAGCGTCGCGATGCCGCCGCGCTCGCCCGCGCGATGCGCGTTCTGCACGATCGTCTGGATGCTGGCCGCCGCATCGTCGCCGATCAGCTGGTGGGCCTGCTCGAATACCTGGCCGCGCGCGGCTTCGTCGCCGTAGAACCAGCCGGCCACGGCGATCACCATCACGAGCGTCGGCGCGAGCGAGAACGCCGAAAAGAACGCGATGCTGGCAGCCATCGCCGAGCAGCGGTGGGAAGAGAAACGCTTGAATGCGTTGAGCGCCCAGTTGGCCTGCTGTTGCGCGAGGCGGGTCGCTTCGGATGTGATCTGTCGTTTCATGACGGTTCCGTTGCGCGCTGATCGCCGGACATCGGTGGATCAGACAAATCGGTATTGATCCGAGGATTGCATCATAGTTGCGCTGAATGTCTATAATCCTTTCAGTTTCTCCTTACCCCACAAAGACGCCGAGACCATCATGCTACAAATGTCACGGCGCCAGTTCCTGAAGGTGACGGCCACGTCGCTTGCCGGTTCGAGTCTTGCCCTGCTGGGCTTTTCTCCGACCGAGGCGCTTGCCGAAGTCCGACAGTACAAGCTGGCGCGCACCGTCGAAACCCGCAACACCTGTCCTTATTGTTCAGTGGGTTGCGGCATCCTGATGTACAGCCTCGGTGACGGCGCGAAGAACGCGCAGCCGAGCATCATCCATATCGAAGGCGATCCCGACCATCCCGTCAATCGCGGCACGCTATGCCCGAAGGGTGCGAGCCTGATCGATTTTATCCACAGCCCGAGCCGCCTGACGCATCCCGAATACCGGGCGCCGGGCTCGGACAAGTGGGAGCGCATTTCGTGGGGCGATGCGCTCGACCGGATCGCGAAGCTGATGAAGGCCGATCGCGACGCGAACTTCGTCGAGACGGCGGAAGACGGCGCAAAGGTCAACCGCTGGCTGACCACCGGCATGCTGGCCGCGTCGGCGGGCAGCAACGAAGTCGGTTACCTGACGCACAAGGCTGTCCGCAGCCTCGGGATGCTCGTATTCGACAATCAGGCGCGTGTCTGACATGGCCCGACGGTGGCAGGTCTTGCCCCGACGTTTGGCCGTGGAGCGATGACGAACCATTGGGTCGACATCAAGAACGCGGACGTGATTCTCGTGATGGGCGGCAATGCAGCCGAGGCCCATCCGTGCGGTTTCAAGTGGGTAACGGAGGCGAAGGCGCACCGCAAGGCGCGGCTGATCGTCGTCGACCCGCGCTTTACGCGTACGGCGTCGGTGGCCGACTACTACGCGCCGATTCGCACCGGCACCGACATCGTCTTCCTGGGCGGCGTCATCAACTATCTGCTGACGAACGACAAGATCCAGCATGAGTACGTGAAGAACTACACGGACTTCTCGTTCATCGTGCGCGAGGATTTCGCGTTCAACGACGGCATCTATTCCGGCTACGACGCCGAGAAGCACGCGTATCCGGACAAATCGAGCTGGGACTACGAGCGCGGCGACGACGGCTTCGTGAAGGTCGACCCGACGCTGCAGCATCCGCGCTGCGTGTACAACCTGATGAAGCAGCATTACGCGCGCTATACGCCGGACATGGTCCAGCAGACGTGCGGCACGCCGAAGGAGAAATTCCTGAAGGTGTGCGAGATGCTCGCGACGACGGCCGTTCCCGGCCGCGCCGGCACGGTGCTGTACGCGCTCGGCTGGACCCACCACTCGATCGGCTCGCAGATGATCCGCACCGGCGCGATGGTGCAGCTGCTGCTCGGCAACATCGGCATCGCCGGCGGCGGGATGAACGCGCTGCGCGGCCACTCGAACATCCAGGGCTTGACCGACCTCGGGCTGATGTCGAACCTGCTGCCGGGCTACATGACGCTGCCGATGCAGGCCGAACAGGATTTCGACGGCTACCTCAAGAAGCGCACGCAGCAGCCGCTGCGGCCCAACCAGCTGAGCTACTGGAAGAACTACAAGGCCTTCCACGTCAGCTTCATGAAGTCGTGGTGGGGCGATGCGGCGACCGCCGAGAACAACTGGGGCTACGACTACCTGCCGAAGCTCGACAAGCAGTACGACCTGCTGCAGGCGATCGAGCTGATGAATGAAGGCAAGATGAACGGCTACATCTGCCAGGGCTTCAACCCGCTCGCGGCGGCGCCGTCGAAGGTGAAGACGGCCGCCGGGCTCGCGAAGCTGAAGTGGCTCGTCATCATGGATCCGCTGGCGACCGAGACGTCCGAGTTCTGGAAGCATCACGGCGACTACAACGACGTCGACTCGTCGAAGATCCAGACCGAGGTGTTTCGTCTGCCGACCACGTGCTTCGCGGAGGAAGACGGCTCGCTCGTGAGTTCGAGCCGCGTGCTGCAATGGCACTGGAAGGGCGCGGAGCCGCCTGGCGAGGCGAAGAGCGATCTCGAGATCATGTCGGGGCTGTTCCTGCGCATGCGCAAGATGTACCAGAAGGACGGCGGCAAGTATCCGGACCCGATCGTCAACCTGACCTGGCCGTATGCGAACCCGGAAAGCCCGACGCCTGCGGAGCTCGCGATGGAGTTCAACGGGCGCGCGCTCGCCGATCTCCCCGATCCGAAGGATCCGACGAAGACGCTCGTGAAGAAGGGCGAGCAGCTCGCCGCGTTCGCGCAACTGAAGGACGACGGCACGACCGCGAGCGGCTGCTGGATCTTCTGCGGCGCATGGACGCAGGCCGGCAACCAGATGGGTCGGCGCGACAACTCCGACCCGACCGGCATCGGCCAGACGCTGAACTGGGCGTGGGCATGGCCCGCGAACCGGCGGATCCTGTACAACCGCGCATCGTGCGACGTGAGCGGCAAGCCGTTCGATCCGACCCGCACGCTGATCGGCTGGAACGGCAGCGCATGGAAGGGCCCCGACGTACCGGACTTCAAGGCGGATGAACCACCTGAAAACGGGATGGGGCCGTTCATCATGAACCCGGAAGGCGTCGCGCGCTTCTTCGCCCGCGCGGGGATGAACGAAGGTCCGTTCCCCGAGCACTACGAGCCGTTCGAGACGCCGCTCGCCGCGAACCCGCTGCACCCGAACAACCCGCAGGCGCTGAACAATCCGGCCGCCCGCGTGTTCCCGGGCGACCGCGCGTCGTTCGGGAAGGTGTCGGAGTTCCCGCACGTCGCGACGACGTACCGGCTGACCGAGCATTTCCACTACTGGACCAAGCATGCGCGGCTGAACTCGATCATCCAGCCCGAGCAATTCGTCGAGATCGGCGAGGACCTCGCGAAGGAAGTCGGCGTCGCGCACGGCGATCGCGTGAAGGTGTCGTCCAAGCGCGGCTACATCGTCGCGGTCGCGCTCGTCACGAAGCGGATCAAGCCGCTGACGATCGAGGGCAAGAAGGTCCAGACGGTCGGCGTCCCGTTGCACTGGGGCTTCAAGGGTCTGACGAAGCCCGGCTATCTCGCCAATACCCTGACTCCGTCCGTAGGCGACGGCAACTCGTACACACCGGAATTCAAGTCGTTCCTGGTGAAGGTCGAAAAGGCGTAAGGGGAAAGAGATGGCATTGCAATCGCTGGATATCAAGCGCGTCTCGGCCACCACGACGCCGCCGCCCACGGCACGCGAACCGGTGACCGGGAGCGTCGCGAAGCTGATCGACGTATCGAAGTGCATCGGCTGCAAGGCGTGCCAGACGGCATGCATGGAGTGGAACGACCTGCGCGACGAGGTCGGCACCAACGTCGGCGTGTACGACAACCCGGCCGACCTGACGGAGCACTCGTGGACGGTGATGCGGTTCTCCGAATACGAGAACCCGGCCGGCGACCTCGAATGGCTGATCCGCAAGGACGGCTGCATGCACTGCGAGGATCCGGGCTGCCTGAAAGCATGTCCGTCGCCGGGCGCGATCGTGCAGTACAACAACGGGATCGTCGATTTCCACGAGGAGAACTGCATCGGTTGCGGCTATTGCGTGACCGGCTGCCCGTTCAATGTTCCGAGGATTTCGAAGAAGGATCATCGCGCGTACAAGTGCACGCTCTGTTCCGACCGCGTCGCGGTCGGCCAGGAACCGGCCTGCGTGAAGACCTGCCCGACCGGCGCGATCGTGTTCGGCACCAAGGAGGACATGAAGCAGCACGCGGCCGAGCGGATCGAGGACCTGAAGGAGCGCGGCTTCGAGCATGCGGGGCTGTACGACCCGCAGGGCGTCGGCGGCACGCACGTGATGTACGTGCTGCACCACGCGGATAAACCGTCGCTGTACCACGGGCTGCCCGACGATCCGTCGATCAGCCCGATGGTGAGGCTGTGGAAGGGGATCGCGAAGCCGCTCGCGGTCGCCGGCATCGCGCTGACCGCGCTCGCCGGATTCTTCCACTACATCCGGGTCGGTCCGAACGAGGTCACCGCGGAAGACGAGGCCGCCGCCCGCGACGAGGCGCGACGCATCGAGGAGGACGCAAAATGAAGCACGACGACCCCAATCTGATCGTCCGCTACACGGCGAACGAGCGCACGAACCACTGGATCACCGCGATCACCTTCGTGCTGCTCGCGTTGTCCGGGCTCGCGCTGTTCCATCCGTCGATGTTCTGGCTCACCGCGCTGTTCGGCGGCGGCCAGTGGACGCGGATCCTGCATCCATTCATCGGCCTCGTGATGTTCGTGTCGTTCGCGATTCTCGTGGTGCGCTTCTGGCACCACAACGTGCTCGACGCGGACGATCGGCAGTGGCTGAGGCAGATCGACGACGTGGTGACCAACCGGGAAGACAGGCTGCCGCCCGTCGGGCGCTATAACGCCGGACAGAAGCTGCTATTCTTCACGTTGGTGGCGTGCCTGCTGCTGCTCCTGCTGTCGGGGATCGTGATCTGGCGGCGCTACTTCTCGTTCTACTTCCCGATCGGGGTGATCCGCGCGGCCGCTGTCGTGCATGCCGTGGCGGCCTTCGTGCTGATCGTGAGCATCATCGTGCACATTTACGCGGCGTTGTGGGTGAAGGGTTCGATCGGCGCGATGGTGCGCGGCACCGTCACGCTGGGCTGGGCCCGCAAGCATCACCCGAAGTGGTTCCGTGAAAGCGTGAAATAACGCATCGGAGCGGAACGGTTCGCCGATTGCGGCGTACCGTTTCGCCAACCGCCGGAATCGCCAGAAGCGCCGATTCGTCGGCGCTTACTTATTTGGAAGACATATTTGTGACACAACGCATTCTCGAACCGACCGACATCTCGGCGCTCGATCATTCGGCCATTCCGCGCTTTCGCCTGCCGGAGCGCGCCACCGTGTTTTCGGCGCGCGCCGCGCGGCTGCGCAAGCTGGCCGACCTGAACCCGATCAGCGGCTACCTGCGGCTGATGGCCACGGTCGCCGATGCCCAGCATGCGACGCTGCAGACGCTCGAGCTGCCGCTGCCGTCGAAGGAAGCGATCGCGCGTGCACAGCAGCATTCGATGCCGCTCGTGCCGGCGCTCGGCGGCGAGCGCGATCCGCGGTGGCGCGCGGTGCTGTATGAACTGCTCGACCGCGTCGAAGGCGCCGGGCTCGTCAACCCGCAGCTCGCGAAGCTGCTCGACCGGCTGCGCCTGATGGCGCCCGCCGAACTCGATGCGCAGGCCGAGGCGATCCTCGCGCTGCGCTTCGCCGAGGTCGACCCGGCCACCGCGCCGTTCCTGATGGCCGCGCTGCAGGTCGTCTGGACCGATCTCGCGAGCCGCATCGCGCCGGCCGAGATCCCGTATCTCGACCAGCCGGGGCTGTGCCCCGTGTGCGGCACGCATCCGGTCGCGAGCGTCGTGCGCGTCGGCGGCCAGTTCCAGGGCTACCGTTTCCTGCAGTGCGGGCTGTGCACGACCGAGTGGCACATGGTGCGCACGAAATGTTCGCACTGCGATTCGACCAAGGGCATCGCTTACCACGGGATCGAGGGCGGCAGCGAAGCCATCAAGGCCGAATCGTGCGACGAATGCAAGACTTATCGCAAGATCGGCTACCAGGAGAAGGACTACGAGTTCGAGCCTCTCGCCGACGATCTCGCGAGCCTCACGCTCGACCTGTTGATGAATGAAGCCGGCTACCAGCGCAGTTCGCCGAACCCGCTGCTGTGGCCGGACATGTCGCGCGAAACGGATTGACGGCAGGCGCGGGTGCGTGAGCACCGGCGCCTGCCGCCAGCCCCGCATGGAAATGGAGCCACCCTTACGTGAGCGAACCGGGTTTGAATGAACTGAATGCCGTCCTCGCGCGCGTACCGTCGGTCGAGCGCGTGCTGTCGTCGGCGCCGCTGCAGCCGCTGCTCGCCGACTATGGCCGCACGCGCGTGCTGAACGCGGTGCGCGCCGAACTCGAACGCTGGCGTACCGCCGCGCAGCAGGATCCGGCTGCGGCCGAGCCGCTCGACGAGCCGCGCATTGCGGCTGCCGTCGGCCGCACGCTGGCCGCGCGGAGCGCGGGCGCCGTGCGCGCGGTGTACAACCTGACGGGCACCGTGCTGCATACGAATCTCGGGCGCGCGCTGTTGCCCGACGACGCGGTGCGCGCGGTGGTCGACGCGCTCACGCAGCCCGTGAACCTCGAATTCGATCTCGCCACCGGCCGCCGCGGCGACCGCGACGATCTGATCGACGATCTGCTGTGCGAACTGACCGGCGCGCAAGCCGCGACCGTCGTCAACAACAATGCCGCGGCCGTGCTGCTGACGCTGTCGGCGCTGGCAGCGAAGAAGGAAGTCGTCGTGTCGCGCGGCGAACTGGTCGAGATCGGCGGCGCATTCCGCATCCCCGACATCATGAGCCGTGCGGGCGCGAAGCTGCATGAAGTCGGCACGACCAACCGCACCCATCTGCGCGACTATGCGGAGGCCATCGGCCCGCGCACGGCGATGCTGATGAAGGTGCACTGCAGCAATTACGCGATCAGCGGCTTCACGAAGGAAGTGACGCTGGCCGAACTCGCGCCACTTGCGCGCGAGCATGGGCTGCCGGTGGCGGTCGATCTCGGCAGCGGCACGCTCGCCGATCTGTCGCAATGGGGCCTGCCGCACGAGACGACCGTGCAGGAAACCATCGCGGCCGGCGCGGACCTCGTCACGTTCAGCGGCGACAAGCTGCTCGGCGGGCCGCAGGCCGGCCTGATCGTCGGCGATCGCGCGCTCGTCGCGAAGATCAAGAAACACCCGCTCAAGCGTGCGCTACGCGTCGGCAAGCTGACGCTCGCCGCGCTCGAACCCGTGCTGCGGCTCTACCAGGCGCCGGAATTCCTGTGCGAGCGGCTCACGACGCTGCGGCTGCTGACGCGGCCGCAACGTGACATCACCGAGGCCGCCGAGCGCGTGCGGCCGGCGTTGCAGGCCGCGCTCGGCAGCGGCTTCGACGTGCGCGTCGAGCCGATGTTCAGCCAGATCGGCAGCGGTGCGCTACCGCTCGATCAATTGCCGAGCGCCGGGCTCGTCGTGCGCACGCCGGACGGCAAGCGCGGCGGCCGTGCGCTCGCGCAGCTCGAGAAGCGTTTGCGCGAATGGCCGCGTCCGGTGATCGGCCGCGTGGCCGACAATGCGCTGCGGCTCGATCTGCGTTGCCTCGAAGCGGCCGACGAAGTGACATTCGTCGCGCAATGCGTGCGGCTTGCAGGGCCCGCTGAATGATCGTCGGTACTGCGGGACATATCGATCACGGCAAGACGACGCTCGTGCGGGCGCTGACGGGCGTCGACACCGACCGCTTGAAGGAAGAGAAGGCGCGCGGCATCTCGATCGAACTCGGCTATGCGTATACGCCGCTCGAGAACGGCGACGTGCTCGGCCTGATCGACGTGCCGGGCCACGAGAAGCTGGTTCATACGATGGCGGCCGGCGCGTGCGGAATCGACTTCGCGCTGCTCGTGATCGCCGCCGACGACGGCGTGATGCCGCAGACCCGCGAGCATCTCGCGATCCTGCAACTGCTCGGCGTGACGCATGGCGCGGTCGCGCTGACGAAGTGCGATCGCGTCGACGCCGCACGCGTGGCGGCGGTGCGCGACGAGATCGCCGCGTGGCTGCACGGCTCCACGCTCGACGGTGCGCCGATTTTTGAAACCTGCGCGACGCGCGACGACGATCCGGGCGTCGCCGCATTGAAGCGTTTCCTCGCCGATGCGGCGCTCGCGTGGCGCGCGCATCGCGACGACGGCCTGTTCCGGCTCGCGGTCGATCGCGTGTTTACGCTCGCCGGGCAGGGCACCGTCGTGACGGGCACCGCGTTCGCGGGGCGCGTAGCGACCGGCGACACGCTCGCGGTCGTGCGCACCGGCGGCGCGGCGCGCGTGCGCAGCATCCATGCTCAGAACCGACCGGTCGACGCGGGCCGCGCGGGCGAGCGCTGCGCGCTGAACCTGGCCGGCGTCGACAAGGCGGACGTCGAACGTGGCGATACCGTCGCGGATGCGCGGCTCGTCGCGACGTCGCCGCGGCTTGACGTTGAACTGACGCTGCTGGCCGACGCGGGGCTCACGCTGACGCACTGGGCGCCGCTGCACGTGCATCTCGGCACGCTGCATCGCGTCGCGCACGTCGCGCTCCTCGACGGCGATACGCTCGCGGCCGGCCAGAAGATGCGCGTGCAACTGGTGTTCGACGAACCCGTGTTCGCGCTGCCGGGCGATCGCTTCATCGTTCGCAATCCGCAAGCGACGCGCACGGTCGGCGGCGGCCGTGTGCTCGACCCGTTCGGTCCCGCGCGCAAGCGCCGCACGCCCGCGCGCCGCGCATGGCTCGATGCACTGGAGGCGTGGCTCGACGAAGGACGGCTCGATGCGCTGCTCGCGCAGGCGCCGCTCGGTATCGCCCGAGCGATGCTCACGCACCTCACCGGGTTGGCGCCCGACGTGCTCGCGTTGCCGGACGACGCGCTGGCGATTGGCCAGCGCGACGCTGCGTCGAACGATGGCACCGTGATGGCGCGGGCGCATTGGCTGGCGCTGCAGGCGCGCACGATCGACACGCTGCGCGCGTATCACGAGCGCGTACCGGACGAGCAGGGGCTCGACGCGGCACGCCTGCGGCGGATGGTGGCGCCGCTCGTCGGCGATGCGCTGTGGCGTGCGTTGGTCGATGCACTGGTGGACGGCGGGGAGGTCGCGCGTAGCGGGCCCTGGCTGCACCTGCCGTCGCATTCGGTGAGTTTCGATGCACGCGAGGAAGCGCTGGCGCGGCAACTGCTGCCGCTGATTCACGCCGGGCGCTTCGATCCGCCGTGGGTCCGCGATCTGGCGCGCGACACCGGCACGGCGGAGGAGGCCGTGCGGGCGCTGCTGCGCAAGCTCGCGCGGCGCGGCGACGTGCAGCAGGTCGTGCGTGACCTGTTCTATCACGCGGATATCGTGCGCGAGCTGGCCGGGCTCGTTGCGGATCTCGCGCCGACGCGCGGCGGCGGGCTCGATGCGGCGACGTTTCGCGACGCGACGGGGCTCGGCCGCAAGCGCGCGATCCAGATTCTCGAGTTCTTCGATCGGGTTGGGTATACTCGCTTCCACCGGGATCTCCACTTCCTGCGGCCTGACAGCGGTTGGGCGAGTATTCAGGCGTAACGCGCTCGGCGTTCTTCTCGTTCTTTTGGTTCTTCTCTCGTCGGAAGGCATTCGTATCCGGTGGTACGGCTGGACTTCAAATCCAGTTGGGGGTGTCAGACACTCCCGGGTCGGTTCGACTCCGGCTGCCTTCCGCCATTTGGCTTCGAGCGATTCTTTCACTCTCCGGGCAGAGCGCTCCTAGAGGTCGGGCCTTTCGTGCTGAACGAGCGGCAATGGCTCGGTATGCAGGCGTCTGCCCACTGCGGCCTGCAATTACTGCGGTCATCGACATGCTGTCGCACCTCTATGCCGCTGTCTTGAGCGTCGGCACCGAAGCCGAATCGGTCACGTCGTGCCCGGCAATTGCCAATGCCAGAACGGGGTTCAGGCTGTCCACCATCGAACTCGGAATCAGAATCGTGGCGCCGCGCTCCTTCGTCGTTTCATAGATGATGTTCATCGCTCGCAATTGAAGTGCGGACGGATGATTCTCATAGACTTTCGATGCCTCGACGAATTTCGCCGCCACTTCTGCCTCCGCGGAACCGAGTATCACACGCGCCTGCTTCTCGCGCTCGGCTTGCGCCTGCCGCGACATCGAATCCTGCAGCGCGACGGGGATTGCGACGTCTCGCGTTTCCACGGACCTCACCGTGATACCCCAATCCGCGGTTTTTCTGCCGATTTCCTCTGCCAGGTGTTCATCGGCCGCCTTTCGATCGGAGAGCAGCGTGGCCAGCATCGACGAACCAATCATCTCTCGCAGCGAGGTTTGCGCGACACGATCGATGGCCTGCCGGTAGTCAGTGATGGCCAGTGCCGCTTTTTGGGCGTCGTGTACGTGCCAGAAAATGATGGCGTCGACGTTGACCGGCACGGTATCCCTGGTAAGCGCCTCTTGAGCATTGAATGCCGTCGTTTGAATGCGCTCGTCGATCACTGCGACGACGTTGTCCAGTATCGGAACAATCAAAAAGAATCCGGCGCCCTTGACGCTCTGCAGTTTCCCGACGCGCAGGATCACGAACTTTTCCCACACGTTCGCCACTTTCACGGAGAGCGCGATCAGGATGGCGACGATGAAGACGGGTAATGCGAGATACGGATTGACCAGGGCGCCGACGGCAAACGCCGCAAGCATTACGACGGCGGACAGAAATAGCGTGACGGGGTTCATGGTGGCGCTCCATTCGATGATGCCGACCTGCGGCAAGCGCCACGAAGCACGACGACTGTCCGCGCGATTGTCCTTGCGCCCGGGCACCGGAGATTTGGGCGCTCATTCGAAAGATGCGCCGGATCGCGATGCGAATCTGTACGATGACGTACCGGGACGCGGCGACGGAGCCGCGACTCGTCGCGAGCAATGCGCAAGACCGGCAAGCGCCGCGCACGGTATCGCCCATGCTGTCGGCCCGCCAGCTGATAGGGCGGCATCACGTGCGCCGTTTATCCTGACGGGCGACGTGCCAAAGTAAAAAGCCGGCGTTTGGCCGGCTTCGCAATCCGCCTTGCTGGGGCGGCTCCTCGTTCTGCTTGAGCGCGAGGAGATGGACTACGGGATACGTTACCGGGTCAATAGAAAACCCATGCCGAGACGTTTCCTTGCATCGGAAATATATCGTCTGCGCGTGACGGCTTTCCACGAAAGGGGATGCCGGTTTTTTCGCTGCGGACCCACGACCGGCATGCCGTCGTCGGTCGCACGCGCCTCCGCCTGTTCTTGTTGGTTGTCCTGGAAATTATTTTCTCGCTTCGGGTGATCGTTCATCAAACGGCTCCGTCAGGAAATCGCGTTGCGTCATGGTTCAGGCTTGTACTGCTTGAATCGAATCAAACCGCGCAGGCGATAGGGGGCGCAACGGCCTACGTTCGTCACGACGTACCCCTCGCCATGAAGTCTACGATCCATCGCCAATCTGCCCGTGAAGTACCACCATGCGTCTGCAGGCTTCGGCAGTCGGTACGCTGCCGTACATGACCGATTGAGAATACAGGCTCCCTGCGCTTCAAGCGCGATTGAGCATGCCGCGCAGACTGTTCTTCAGCGTACAGATTCGTCGAGCCCCGCAATGCATGATGACTTTCGTTGCATTTTCCGTCAGGAGCGAGTCATGAAATATCCGGTCTATATCACGCGGCACGGGAATCCCCGCTATCGCGGCGCGCTTCCGGATTTTCCGGAAATCGATGTGGCGGGTGACTCGTATGGCGAGTTGCTGGTGGCTGCGGCGCAACAGGTCATGGCCTGCTACGACGGCTCCGCGCGTCTTGTACCGCCGCCGACCACGGATATGTCGATATTGCAGGCGTCGGATGTCGACGTGGGTAACGGAATCTGGCGGTTCTTCGATATCGACCTGACCGGGATGACCTCGAGTTCCGTGAGGATCGAGCTGTGCCTACCGAAATGCATTGTGCGCGACATCGACCTGAAGGCGAGCGCGCTGCACACGACGCGCGATGCATTCGTGTCGATGGCGTGTGCGAACGCCGACCAATCAGCGCAGCACGTCGCGGTGCGTTCCGAACCCACCGTGAAATCTCTGTCGGAAGCGGCTTGACGGTGAGACGCTTTGGACGGGAAGCCTGGGCGGATGGAGTGGTCATTCGGGAGAAAGTGCGTTGAAGATTCACGTTGCGCGTGTTTCGCGACGCCGGACATCGCCATGGAGCAATGCACGCCCGATTCGCGAGGAGTTCTTCGGCGAGGAGCGGCTGGCGCAGCTTGCGGGCAGCCTGGCTCGCGGGCAGAAGGTGCTGCCCGCCGGGGCCTCTGGCCCGTCGCTCGCCACACGGCTGAAGGACAACGCCGATCATCTGCTGACGGCGTACCGGAACACGGTAGCGGCGGACGCCCGCGGCGAGGAAATCACCCCGGCGGCGGAGTGGCTGCTCGACAACTACTATCTCGTCGGGGAGCAGGTGCGGCAGATCCGTGACGATCTTTCCCCGCGCTATTACCGGCAACTGCCCAAGCTCGGCAACGGCCCGTTTGCGGGATATCCGCGCGTGTTCGAGATTAACTGGTCATTCGTCGCGCATACCGACAGCCGTTTCGATCCCGACGCGCTATGCCGTTTCATGCTTGCGTATCAGGCCGTGGAACCGCTGACGATCGGCGAACTGTGGGCGGTGGCGATCACGTTGCGGATCGTGCTGATCGAAAACCTGCGGCGGCTCGCGGATCAGATCATCGACGACCGGCGCGCGCGGCTCGACGCCGACGCGCTCGCGGATCGCCTGCTCGGCGAACGCGGGCAGGCACGGGAGGAGACGGAGCCGCTCGTCGCCCGTTATGAGCAGGCCGTATTGCACGATGCATTCGCCGTACAGTTGATTCAGCGGCTGCACGATCACGATCCGGCCATGGCACCGGTATTGGCATGGCTACATCGGCACCTCGCGGCGCGCGGCGCGACGCCGGATCAGATCGTCGCGTCCGTCAACCACCAGCAGGGCGCAGCCAGCCTGACGGTACGCAACGTGATCACCAGCATGCGGCTGATTTCGGAGGTGGACTGGACCGATTTGTTCGAGCGCATCAGCCTCGTCGATCAGGTGCTGCGCAGCCACCCGGGCTTCGCGGAAATGGATTTCCCCACGCGCAACCTGTATCGCGATGCGGTTGAAACGCTTGCGCGCGGCGCGCCCGTCAGCGAACGGGAGATCGCGCGCCGCGTCGTCGCCGCTGCGGCGGCGCAGGGCGCGAACCGCGCGTCGGCCGCCGGCGCGGCGCCGGGTCGCGAGACTGACCCCGGTTACTACCTGCTGGCGGAAGGGCGCGCCGCACTTGAAGCGGAGATCGGCTATCGGCCGCCCGTTGCGCTATGGTTGCGGCGCCTGACACGTCACGCAGGTCTCGGCGGTTATCTCGGCCGTATCGGGCTGATTGTCGCGCTGCTGCTGGCGGGCATGTTGGTGTGGCTCGCGCGCGTCGAACCGCCCGGCCACTGGCTGATCTGGCTCGGCCTCGCCGGCCTGCTGCCCGTGCTCGATGCTGCCGTCGCGCTCGTCAATCGCAGCGTGATGCGCGATGTCGGCGCGAAGATCCTGCCCGGGCTCGCCTTGCTCGACGGTATTCCGCCGGGCCTGCGCACGATGGTCGCCGTGCCGGTGCTGCTGACGACGGAAGCGGCGCTCGGCGAGCAGATCGAGCAACTGGAAATTCATCACCTGGCGAGCCCCGATGGTGCGCTTTACTTCGCATTGCTCTCCGACTGGATGGACGCGCCCACGCCGCACGCCGACAGCGACGACGAGCTGCTGGCATCCGCGGCGGCGGGTATCGACCGCTTGAATCACCGTTATCCGGCGGCGCTGGGCGAAGGCGAGCGCTTCCTGCTGCTGCACCGCAAGCGCGTGTGGAACGACGGCGAACGATGCTGGATGGGCTGGGAGCGCAAGCGCGGCAAACTGCACGAGCTGAACCGATTGTTGCGCGGTGCATCGGACACGACGTTCATCTCGCATGCAGGCGGGCCGCCGCGCGTGCCGTCTGACGTGCGCTACGTGATCACGCTCGATGCCGATACGCGGCTGCTGCGCGATACCGTGCGCCGCCTGATCGGCAAGATGGCGCACCCGCTCAACCGGCCGATATTCGATTCGGCGAGCCGGCGCATAGTCGAAGGCTACGGCGTCCTTCAGCCGCGTGTCACGTCGTCCCTCGCGAGCGGCGACGAGGGGTCGCTGTTCCAGCGTGTGTCGTCGAGCGCGCACGGCATCGATCCTTACGTATCGGCCGTATCGGATGTCTATCAGGATCTGTTCGACGAAGGCTCCTATGCGGGTAAGGGCATCTACGACGTCGATGCGTTCGAGGCGGTGCTCGCCGGCCGCGTGCCGGAGAACACGGTGCTCAGTCACGATCTGTTCGAAGGTATTTTCGCGCGGGCCGGGCTGGCGTCGGATGTCGAGGTCGTCGAGGCGTCGCCGTCCCGCTACGACGTCGCGGCGGGACGCCTGCACCGATGGGCACGCGGGGACTGGCAGCTTCTGCCGTGGTTGATTTTTGGCCACGAACCGCTGACGGCGGTTGGCCGCTGGAAGATGCTGGACAACCTGCGCCGTACACTCACTGCGCCCGCCATGCTGGTCGCGCTGCTGGCCGGATGGATGCTGCCGCTGCGCGTGTCGTTTGCCTGGAGCGCGTTCGTGCTGGTGACGATCGCGCTGCCGTTCCTGTTGCCCGTCTTGAGCGGGCTGGTGCCGCGCTGGCGGCGCACGCACGTCAAGATGACCACGCGCAGCGTGCTCCATGCGTGGTCGGAGGAGCTGCAGTTCGCGTTGACGCGGTTCGGCCTGTCGGTCGTCATGCTGCCGCAGCAGGCATGGTCGATGGGCGACGCGATCGCGCGCACGCTGTTTCGCGTGGGGATCAGCCGTCGCCACCTGCTCGAATGGACCACGGCGGCCGAAGCCGGCGCGCGCGACCGGCGGACTCTGACGCTCACCTATCTGCAAATGCGCGGCGGCGTGACGCTCGCGCTGCTTGCCGCGGTCACCAGCATGCTGGTGGGCTGGCGCTTCGATCGTCATGCGGGCTGGCTGGCCGCTCCGTTCGCGCTGGTCTGGCTCGCGGCGCCCGCGATCGCCTACTGGCTGAGTCGCGCGCCGCGGCCGGCGGGCGAGCTGGCGGTGGCTCCGCACGGTGCGCGCCAGCTACGGCGCGACGCGCGCCGGACCTGGCGCTATTTCGAGACTTTCGTGACGGCCGACGATCAGATGCTGCCGCTGGACAATTTCCAGGAGGACCCGAAGCCCGTCGACGCGCACCGGACTTCGCCCACCAATATCGGGCTGTACCTGTTGTCCGCCGTCAGCGCCCGCGAGTTCGGCTGGCTTGGCACGCTGGACGCGGTGTCGCGGCTGGAGGCGACTCTCGCGACGATGCGGCTGATGTCGCGCTATCGTGGCCATTTCTACAACTGGTACGCCACGCGCGACCTGCGGCCTCTCGAGCCGCGGTATGTGTCGTCGGTCGACAGCGGCAATCTCGCCGGGCACCTGATCGCGCTCGGCAATGGTTGCCGAGCGTGGGCGAAGCAGCCCGCTGGCGTGGGACGACAGGCCGCGCATGAAGGGATCGGCGATACCCTGGCGCTGTTGTGCAAGGCCGTGTGCCGAGATGGCGACGCCCGGACGGCCTTGCACGGCGAGTTCGAGCGGGCCGCGACCGAGCTGGAGGAGACGCTCGCCGCGCCGGCCGGGGAGGGCGCTGCACCGGAATGGCCCGCGATCACGATCCTCGCCGCGACGGTCGCCGATGTCGCGCGGGCGCTGATGGACGAGATCGGCCGGGTGCGGGGCGACGACGTCGACGACGTGCTGTTCTGGGCGCAGGCGCTGGAGCACGTGGTGCAAGGGCATTGCCGTGACGCGACGCGCACGCCGGACGAAGCGGACGTGCTGAACAAGCGTCTTCAGGTGTTGGCCGATTCCGCGTTGCAGATGGCCTATGCGATGGAGTTCGGCTTTCTGCTCGACCCGGTGCGGAACCTGCTCTCGATCGGCTACGCCGTGGCCGACGGGCAGCTCGATCCGGGCAACTACGACCTGCTGGCGTCGGAGGCTCGCCTGGCGAGTTTCGTCGCGATCGCGAAAGGGGATGTCCCGGCGCGCCACTGGTTCCGGCTAGGCCGCCTGGCGACGCCGATCGGGCATGGCGCGGCGCTGATCTCGTGGTCGGGATCGATGTTCGAATACCTGATGCCGTCGCTCGTGATGCGCGCGCCGGACAGCAGCCTGCTCGCGCGTACCAATCACCTGGTGGTGCGACGGCAGATCGCCTATGGCGACGGGCTGCGGCTGCCGTGGGGCATGTCCGAGTCGGCGTACAACACGCGCGACATCGAGCTGACCTATCAGTATTCGAGCTTCGGCGTGCCGGAGTTGGGGCTCAAGCGCGATCTCGACCAGAACCTGGTGGTCGCGCCCTATGCGACCGCGCTCGCGGCGATGGTCGCGCCGGACGCCGCCGCGCGCAACTTCGAGCGGTTGCGCGCGGCCGGCGCGTGCGGACGCTTCGGCTTCTACGAAGCGCTTGACTACACGCCCGCGCGCGTGCCGGAAGGCATGCCGGTTGCCATCGTGCGGGCGTTCATGGCGCATCACCAGGGCATGTCGATCGTGTCGATCGCCAATGCGTTGCTGGGCGGGCGCATTCGCACCTTCTTCCATGCGGAACCGGCCGTTCGCGCCACCGAGCTGCTGTTGCAGGAGCGGGTGCCGGGCCGGGTCGCGGCAGGGCGGCCGCGGGTCGACGCACGCCCCGCCGGCAGGATGCATGGGATCGATGCCGGCGTCGCGCGGCGCCTGCTGTCCGCGAACGATCCCGCTCCCGTCACGCATCTGCTGTCCAACGGCCGCTATGCGGTGATGCTCACGGCCGCGGGGTCCGGCTACAGCCGTCGCGACGATCTGGCCGTTACGCGCTGGCGGGAGGACGCGACGCGCGACGATTGGGGCAGCTATCTGTATCTGCGAGACGCGGAGAACGGCGACGTCTGGTCGGCCACGTGGCAGCCCACCGGCGTGGTACCGGACAGCTACGAGGTGACGTTCACCGAGGATCGCGCCGAGTTCGTGCGTCGCGACGGCACCTTGACGACGTCGGTCGAGGTGGTGGTGTCAGCCGAGGACGACGCAGAGGTGCGTCGGGTGTCGGTGGCCAATACGGGCACCCGGCCGCGCATGATCGAATTCACGTCGTACGCGGAAATCGTGCTCGCGCCCGCCACCGCCGATCACGCGCATCCCGCATTCTCGAAACTGTTCATCGAGACCGAGTACATGCCGGCGTCCGGCGCAATTCTGGCGACGCGCCGCAAGCGCGCGCCGAGCGAGGCGGAAGTTTGGGCCGCTCATCTGGCGGTGACTGCCGGCGAAATCGTCGGCGCGGAAGAATTCGATACCGATCGCCTGCGTGTCATCGGACGCGGACGCAGCGTTCGCCTGCCGCTTGCGCTGACCGAACGGCGTGCGCTGAGTACTTCCGAAGGCGCGGTGCTGGACGCGGTGTTCACGTTGCGGCATCGGCTGCGCATCGAGCCGGGCGCGAAGGCGAGCATCGTCTACTGGACCATCGTCGCGGATTCGCGCGCGCAGCTGCTCGATCTGGTCGACAAGCATCGCGACGGCGAATCGTTCGCGCGTGCGGCGATGCTCGCGTGGACCCAGGCGCAGGTGCAACTGCGGCACAGCGCGGTGAGCCTCGACGAGGCCGCGTTGTTCCAGCAGCTGGCCGGATACATGCTCTACAGCGATGCGTCGATGCGGCCGGGCTCCGCCGCACTGCTGCGCCATGCGGCGGCGGTATCAGCGGCGGGCGGAATGGGCGCGTCGCCGTTATGGACGCATGGCGTATCGGGGGATCTGCCGATACTGCTTGTCCGGATCGACGACATCGAGCACATCGCCATGGTACGGCAGTTGATTCGCGCGCACGAGTACTGGCGGATGAAGCGGCTCGAGGTCGATCTGGTCATTATCAACGAGCGCGCGGCGTCGTATGTGCAGGATTTGCAGGTGGCGCTCGAGGGGCTGGTGCGGCCCCGGCAGCCGCCTGGCGAAGCCGGACGCGGCAGTATTTTCGTCCTGCGCGAGGACCTGATGGCGGTGGCGGCGCGCGCATTGTTTCCGGCCGTTGCGCGGGCCGTGCTCGCCGCGCGCAACGGCCGGCTGGTGGACCAGTTGCGGCGCCTCGCGGGTTCGCCGCTGCCCGCGCGCCCGGATGCCGCGCGCGCGCCGCTGCCGCCCCCCGTGATCCCGCCGCCGAAAGGCGCACCGGCCGGCGAGCGTCTCGAATACTTCAACGGCATCGGCGGTTTCGCGCACGGCGGGCGCGAATACGTCGTGATCCTGCAGCCCGGCCAATGCACGCCGATGCCGTGGGTCAACGTCGTCGCGAATCCGTCGTGCGGCTTCCTGACGTCGGCGGAGGGGGGCGGCTATACCTGGGTGACGAACAGCCGCGAGCATCCGCTGACGCCGTGGTCAAACGACCCGGTTACCGATCCGCCGAGCGAAGTGTTCTACATCCGCGACGACGAGACTGGCGTGCGCTGGGGGCCGCAGGCGGGTTCGATCGGCGACGACGCGCCGAGCGCGACCGCTTTCGTGGCGAGTCATGGCCAGGGCTACAGCCGGTTTGCGCATTCCGCGGCCGATGTCGCCGTCGAGTTGCTGCAGTTCGTGCCGCTGGCCGATCCTGTCAAGATTTCCCGCCTGAGTCTGCGCAACCTGTCGGACCGGCCCCGCCGGCTGTCCGTCGCAATCTATGCGGAGTGGGCGCTGGGTGCGCCGCGCAGCGCCTCGGCGCCGCACACCGCGAGCGAGATCGATCCGCCCACCGGCGCGCTGTTTGCCCGCAACGACTGGAGTCAGGTGTATCGCGGCAGAGTGGCGTTCGCCGATCTATGCGGCCTGCAAACCTCGTGGAGCGCGGACCGGCGCGAGTTCATCGGCCGCAATGGAGTCCTGAGCGATCCCGCCGGTTTTCCGGGCAAGACCGGCGCGTCGCCGTTGTCGGGCCGCGTCGGCGCCGGGCTCGACCCGTGTGCCGCGTTGCAGACCACGGTCGATCTCGAACCCGGCGGCAGCGTCGAAATCGTCTTGCTGCTCGGCGAAGGCGCCGATGCGCCGGCGGCACGGCAGTTGATCGTGCATTACCGTCAGGCCGATCTCGACGCGATATTCGCCGCCGTGACGGCGTTCTGGGACGAGACGCTCGGCGCCGTTCAGGTCGAAACGCCTGATCGTGCGATGGATCTGATGTTGAACCGCTGGCTGCTGTACCAGACGCTGTCGTGCCGGATCTGGGCGCGTGCGGGCTTTTATCAGGCGAGCGGCGCGTACGGTTTTCGCGACCAGCTGCAGGACGGCATGGCGCTCGCGGTCGCCCGCCCGGCCCTGACGCGCGAGCATCTGCTGCGGGCGGCGGCGCGCCAGTTTCCCGAGGGTGACATGCAGCACTGGTGGTTGCCCGAAAGCGGCAGCGGCGTACGCACGCGAATCTCCGACGACCGCGTCTGGCTCGCCCATGCGGTTGCGCACTACGTCGACGTCAGCGGCGACCGGACGATTCTCGATGTGTCGATTCCGTTCGTCGACGGGCGACCGCTGGCCGCCGACGAGCAGGATGCGTTCTTCATCCCGCGCATCTCGGAAACGAGCGCGTCGCTGTTCGAGCATTGCGTGCGTGGGCTGGAGTCCAGTCTCGCGCAGTTCGGCGAGCATGGCCTGCCGCTGATCGGCACGGGCGACTGGAACGACGGCATGAACCGGGTCGGCGAGGCCGGGCGGGGCGAAAGCGTCTGGCTCGGGTGGTTCCTGCATGCGACGCTCACGGCGTTCGCGCCGCTCGCCACGGCGCGGGGCTCGGGCGAACTGGCGGCGCGCTGGCTGACGCGCGCCGGCGCGTTGCGCGCTGCGCTCGCCGATGCGGGATGGGACGGCGAGTGGTATCGGCGCGGCTACTTCGACGACGGCACCCCGCTCGGCTCGGCGAGCAATGCCGAATGTTCGATCGACGCGATCGCGCAGTCGTGGAGCGTGCTGTCGCGCGCGGCGGACCCGATGCGCGCCGCACGGGCGATGGACGCACTGGAAGCGCAGTTGATCCGCCGCGACGATGGCCTGGCCTTGCTGTTTGCGCCTCCGTTCGATCATTCGCCGGTCGATCCCGGTTATATCAAGGGCTACCCGCCGGGCATCCGGGAAAACGGCGGCCAGTACACGCACGCGGCCACGTGGTCAGTGCTCGCGTTCGCGCAAATGGGCGACGGCGATCGCGCTGCGAATCTGTTCGCACTACTCAATCCGGTCAATCGGAGCCGCACGCGCAGCGGCGCGAATCGCTATCGGGTGGAGCCCTACGTGGTCGCCGCCGACGTTTATTCGGTGACGCCGCATGTCGGTCGGGGCGGCTGGACCTGGTACACCGGCTCGGCGGGTTGGCTGTATCGCGCGGGCGTCGAAGGCCTGCTCGGCCTGCGCAGGCAGGGCGACCTGCTGTCGATTCAACCGTGCATACCGCGATCCTGGCCGGGCTTCAGGGCAACGCTGCGTCACGGGGCGTCGCACTACGACATCGTCGTCGAGAATCCGGACGACGTCTGCGGCGGCGTGTCCCGCGTCGTCGTGGATGGCGTGCGGCTTGCCGCCGGCGAAGCAGCGGTACGGCTCGTGGACGACGGTCGGCGTCATGGCGTGGTCGTGACGCTGGGGGCCGCGCAGGCGGTGCTCCTGTGAAACGGCAGGCGGACGTGGAAGTCGGCAGGTTGGCATTCGGGCCGGTACGTTAGCGGACGGACTGTGCGCGATTTACCTCCCATCATGAACCGATGTTTCGAATTCCATCGAGACGTCAGCGCATGGACTTCCGTGCGTCGAGCCGGATCGGACGACGCAGCGGCAACCCGAGGAGATGATCATGAGAAAGCTACATTCCGTGGCGGTCGAGATGGCGATAGTCACCATGACGATGGTCGTGCTGACCGGTTGCGGCGGTATGTCTCGCCGCGGAACGGATACCGTGATCGGGGCAGGTGTCGGCGGCGTCGCCGGTGCGGTCCTGACGGGCGGCAGCGCATTGGGTACGGTTGGCGGCGCGGCCGTCGGCGGGGTTGTCGGCAATCAGGTCGGGAAATAGATCAGAAAACAGGCCGGCCGGATGAAGGGAAGGGAATCGGCAGGCGCACTCGCCGTCACGGCGAAGCGTGCACTATACGAGAATGGCTCGGAGTGTGACCGATATGTCGGCATTTCTTCTGAACGGTGAGCTGAGGCTGTCCTGGTGGCAGCTAGCGTGGGTCGTGCTCGCGCTCACGCATGTCACCATCATCGGCGTGACGGTGTACCTGCACCGCTGTCAGGCGCACCGCGCGTTGGATCTGCACCCGTGCGTCAGCCACTTCTTCCGGTTCTGGCTGTGGTTGACGACCGGTATGTTGACGCCGCAGTGGGTCGCGGTGCATCGCAAGCATCACGCGAAGAGCGAGACGCAGGAAGACCCGCATAGCCCGCGAATCCGCGGCCTCGCGACCGTGCTGCTTCGCGGCGCGGAACTGTACCGGGAGGAGGTGCGGAACGAGGAAACGCTGCGCCGGTATGGATTGGGTACGCCGGACGACTGGCTCGAACGCCACGTTTATGCCCGCTATCCGAACCTCGGCGTCGGGCTGCTGGCCGTGATTGACGTCGGGCTGTTCGGGCTGCCCGGCGTGGCGGCGTGGGCGATCCAGATGATGTGGATTCCGTTCTGGGCCGGCGGCGTGGTCAACGGTTGCGGCCACTTCAGCGGTTATCGGAATTTCGCGACGCTTGATGCGAGTACCAACCTTTTCCCGCTGGGCATCCTGATCGGCGGGGAAGAACTGCATAACAATCACCACGCATACGTGACGTCCGCCAGGCTGTCGAACCGCTGGTTCGAGTTCGACATCGGCTGGCTGTACATCCGCCTGCTGGCAGCATTGAGACTGGCGACCGTTCGGCGAGTCGCAACGAAGCCGCGCCCGCTGCCGAACAAGGCAGTGGTCGACGACGCAACGCTGCAAGCGATCATCCGCAATCGGCATGCGGTGATGGCCGCCTATGCGCGCATGCTCGAACCCGCCTGCCGGCGGGAACTGCGCCGCATCAAGGACATGAGCCGCGACGACAAGCGCGCGTTCGCGCTCGGCATGAAACGCTGGCTGCGCCAGGCGTGGGGCCATCGGGACAAGCCCGATCTGCGTGCGTTGACGAGCCCCAATGCGAACCGGCGAATACGCGTGTACGTGGATATGTACGAGGCGTTGCTCGAGCTATGGACGCGGTCACACGCATCGCACGAGCAATTGCTGGTTCAGTTGCAGGATTGGTGCCGTTGCGCGGAGCAGAGCGGCATCAAGGCGATCGCCGATTTCTCGATGCGTCTGCGCCTGTATGCGTGATCGTGACACGCCGGTGCTCTGCCATGCGGGACCGGCGTGCAACGGTTCGCGGAGCAAGCCCCGCTCATCTCGCCCGACTGTCGGGACGCAAATAACGCCACTTGCTCGCATTGGAATTGATGCCGGCATCTTGACGGATGCGCTTTTCGGACCGCTCGATGTCGGCGCGGACCAGATCGTTCCGCTGCTTTTGCCGGGTCGCGTCATCGCGCCGATCAATTGCGGGGCCTGAGTAGTATTTCATGAATCGCTCCTGAGTGAGGTGTGCCCGCCTCGCGAGGCGCCGGGATGCGGCGGACGGATCAGATCGCTGGGGGGGCGATCTTGCCGTCCACGATGTCCTTGCCGAATTGCATCGCCAGGTCGAGTGCGAGCGCCGCCGTTTGCGGAGCGCCATGTTCGAAAATGGTCGAGTAACGCGGTGCCGTTGCCGAGGTGGCCGGAATCGTATCGATGCGCACGATTGAAGCGAAACGCTTCGGGCCGGGGGCGTGGGGATCGCCGAACGGCGGGAAAAGCATTTGTGAATAGACGCGGAGTTCACGTCCGCGATATTCGAGAGTGGGGATGGTCATGATTTGCTCCTGACAGAGCAACCGTTGGCGCCGAAGGATTCAAGGGCGCCGATGCCTTGACAAAAAAAACGGCAGGTATCTTCAGTGTGCGCGCTTGACAATGGTTTCGCAATAAAAATATCGGAGGCCGAATCATATTTTCGATACGGATAAATCACCGGGTTGCGGTGCGGTTGCGGAAGAATTCGCTTCAAAATAGTCGATACCGTACAGACCAACGCGTGTCGTCCGGTTCACGATGAAATCAGCACCGAGGAGGCTGCCATGTGCATCCCACTTTCACCCGAGGTCGTCGAGACCCTCAAATCGCTTGATCGAATTCCGGATTCCCAAGCCGATATTCCACGTTCCATAGCCAATGAACTATTGACTCACGGGCTCGCATACGAGTCGCGCACCGGCGGCTCCATCAATATGACGTCAGCAGGCCGGATGTGGCTGAATCGGTGCGCCGATTATTAGGAAGCGCGCACGCATCGACCGGACGAGATGGGAGTTTTGTCGCGTACCACGCTCCATGGACAAGTGAGGCAATGATGAAAATCCAATCTACACGATGGTTTACGCTGAACCGGTATGCGCCTGTTCGCAACGGATGGTATGAAGTGCGACTGGTGAGCGGCGACACGGCATTTGCGAAGTTCGGCGACGGCGAATGGACCGAAAAGCCGATGCTCGCCTTTACGCGTTGGCGAGGCTTGCGCTCCGATCCGGACAAGTCGGGCGACCAGGAGACGATTGCCGCGGATGCGACCGTAGCGAAAGGTGTCCGAGACGTGTGGAACGCATTCTTTCCCGGCGTGGGAGACGAGCAGCACACACCACTTGCCGCCGCGCACAGCGATCACACCCGACACACTGCGGCATCGTGACGGCCGACTGGAAACGGAATTCGCCGGGTGCAGACGTGTGTTATCGGCACCCGGCGAGTCAACCGCAACTTGCACGATCGCGCGGCGCGTCGGAACGAGCCGCGCGCGCACCCTACGGTCGCTTCTTGAATTGCGCTCTCGCGTCACCGAATGAGGCTTGTGTCTTTCCGACGACCTGCTTGACCGTACCCTGCATTCTGGTCGTTCGATTCCCCAGGATCCTGCCGATCATTTCCTTCAGTTTGCCTTTTGCTTCATCGATGCGGCCTTTCACTTGATCCCTGTTCATCACATTGCTCCTTGGCAAGACCGCCTGTCTCACCGATACGAAACCACGAACCGATCGAAGCCTCGTATCGGGCGCGTTGGCGCACGACAACCAAGGCACCGCAACACATGCTGTGCGCCGTCTAGCCGCGAACTCGCTCGCCACGCTCCATTCGCGATATGACGGCTGAACACCGGTCGGCCTCGTGGAGGCCATAAGGCGCCTTGCATCGCTCATCTCGCCCGATTGTCGGGACGCGAATAACGCCACTTGGTCGCATTGGAATTGATGCCGGCATCCTGCCGGATGCGCTTTTCGGACCGCTCGATGTCGGCGCGGTCGAAATCTTCCCGCTGCTTCTGTCGGGTCGCCTGATCGCGTTGATCAAGTGGTGTGCCTAAATGATGTTTCATGGATCCTCCTGATTGGAGCGTACCGTGTATCGATATCGACCACTGCCGCAAATGTGTGCAGACACAGAATGGGCGAGAAAAAGGGGGGAGTCGGTACGATGCCGTGCAGTGGTGGTTGGCGTCGCTTCAAATCGTCATGCAGATGCTTTCCGGCGATGTCCGCCATGACCCGCGTGCGCCCGGTACTTTGCCGGCCAGACTCCGCGCCAGCGTTCGGCTACTTGGATATCGAAAGATTCGATGCACGTTCCGAACCGGGTGCATCGAGCACGTGTCCTGCATGAAGGAGCAGGGCGACTTGCGTCCCGGCCACCCGGCACTTGCGTGCCGGCGGCATCGCACTGGACCGCTCGACGCTGGCGCGCAGCGCACCACGGCGTCCGCCTGAGTCTTACGCATAGCGGCGCATAAGCGGCGTGGCCGAAATGCCGTGCAGCACGATCGACACGGCGATGATGGCCAGTACTTGCGGAACCAACGGCAACAGTTCCGCGCGCGGCCCTTGCTCGAGGGACAGCATCAGGTAATACAGGGAACCCACGCCACGGATGCCGAACCAGCCGATCAGCCGGCGCTGGTGGCGCGACGCTCGGGAACCGATCAGCGCAAGCCAGGTAGCGGTCGGCCGGATGACGAGCAGCAGTGACGCAACCACGGCCGCGCCTGTCCAGGTGAGCATATCGGCCCAATAGCGGGAGACGAGCGCGCCAATCAGCAGGATCAGCACGGCTTCGGCGATGTGTTCCAGCTCGATCGTGAATCCCATGACCGATTCAGCGACGAAGGCATGAGCTTTGTCGGGGTTGGTGGAGGTGGCTTCGACATCCTCGCTGTCCACGACGCCGACCGTCTCCTTCGACGTCTTCCGGCCGCTCGTGCGATGCTCGACGCGTCGCATCGCGACGCCCGCAGCGAACACGGCCAGGAACCCGTAGCCGTGAACGGCGAGCGCCGCGCCATATGACAGCATGATCAGGCCCAGCGCGAAAAACCCTTCGAGGCCGAGCGCCTGTCCGTGACGGCTGCGCAGAAATGCGACGAGCCGGGCGGTGGCCAAGCCAAGCAACCAGCCGACGCCCACACCGGAGGCGATACCCCATGCAACGCCGCCGACCATGTTCCAGTGAAGCGCCGACGTCGTGCTGGAATCGCACAATAGCAGGCCGAGCACCGCGCACGGATAGGCCGTGCCGTCGTTGATCCCGCCTTCGCCAGACAACGAAAAGCGCACCAGTTCGACATCACCCGCGTCGCGCACGCCGACGTCATGAGCGAGCACGGGATCCGTCGGCGCGATCATCGCACCCAGCAGCACCGCGACGCCGAGACTCAAATGCAGCACCAGCATGCCAAGCGCGGCGATCGACGCGACGGTGAAGATCATCGCGACGACGCCAAGCCGCAGCGGCAGCATCCAGCGGCGATCGGCGGGCGGGACACGCAGCCTCAGGCCGATCGCGAACAGCGAGATCAGCAAGCCGATTTCGGCAGCGATGCGCAAGCGCGTGACGTCATCAGGCAATGTCATCGCCAGGAAACCGATACCGGACGGCCCGACCAGAAAGCCGATGCCGAGATACACCATGGCCGCGCTCAGCGGCAAGCGCTTGAGCGACGATCCGACGAGTCCCATGAAAATCAGTAGGGCCCCGAAGATGAGGCATCCAATCGTTTCGGTCACTTTGAATGTCCTGCATGGATAACGTCGCGCTCGCCGCGCGTCGAGCGCAGGTCGCCATGCGGTGTCGTCGAGACTGCACGCGGGACGCGCGGGACGGCACACACAGGGATGGGCGTCGATGCCTCGCATTCGTCGCACGATATCGCGCTGGTCGTACCTGACCGCGTTGCGAGAGACCCCGCCGAGTCAACTTGTTGCGCCAACGATAGAACGTCTGTTCCGAGATGTTGTGGCGCTTGCACCGATCCTTCACCGGCTCGTCCCGGTTCTCGGCCTCCCGCAAAGTTGCGGATGATCTGCTCGTCGGATTTCGCGCCCGGCCCATCGAAAGCATTACCGGAAGTCGCCCCACATCAAGCACCGTTAGCGCAGGTTGCGCGGCGCGCATGTCGAAGGCAGGAAGGCAATCCGTCTCGTCGAGAGCGCGAACGTGTCGATGCCCCGGTTTCACTCCTTCGGGAGCGTCACGGACATCCGCGGTGCAGTGGCGGCTAGAGTCGCTTCAGATCGGGAAGCAGGCGATCGAATTCGCGTTTGACCACCCCATAGCATTCGCACACGCGCTTTTCGAGCCCAGGTCGGTCCAGCACCTCGATATGGCCGTAGTTGTAGCGGATGAGGCCTGCATCCTGCAGCTTCAATGCCGCTTCCGTCACGCCCGACCTGCGCACGCCCAGCATGTTGGCGATCAGCTCCTGCGTCATGCGCAACTGGTTCGAAGGCAGGCGGTCGAGGCTGAGCAGCAGCCAGCGGCAAAGTTGCTGGTCGATCGAGTGATGCCGGTTGCATACCGCAGTCTGAGCCATCTGCGTGATGAGCGCCTGGGTATAGCGCAACAACAGGCGTTGCATCGCATTGCCGCGCCGGAATTCTTCTTTCAGAATGCGCGCGTCGAGCCGGTAGGCCTGCCCCGCGCTTTGCACGACGGCGCGACTCGGCGTCGTTTCTCCGCCCATGAACAGCGACACGCCGATCATGCCCTCATGGCCGACGATCGCGATTTCAGCGGACGAGCCGTCCTCCATCACATAGAGCAACGAAACGATCGACGTGGTCGGAAAAAAGACGTGATGAAGCTGGCCGCCCGACTCGTACAGCACTTTTCCCAACGGCATGTCGACAAGGGTCAGGTGAGCGGCGAGGTGAGCGCATTCGTTTTCGGGCAGCGCGGCAAGCAGGTGATTTTCGGTAATGGGCGGGTTGTCCTGCATGCGAGGCTCCTGCGCGCGGCTGACGATGGTGAATCCGGCCGATATGGGCGCAGCGGAAATCGGCGGGACGAGACACCCATCATACTTTACCGATCCGACGACCGGACAGGATGGCGGCAATGCGTCCTTTTTTCGATGAGTTCGGAATGTCCGTTCGAATTCGAACCTACCTTCAAAAATTATAGTGTTGGCACATGTCTCATCAAGGTGCGCAAAATCACGCGCGCTCGATGCGGAACCGATATTTCATGGAGCGTTTGAAGGGAAATCGCGGTCGCCAGGCCTGGCCGGCATCGACCGCCGAACGGTGTGCCGCGATGACTCGGGTGCGTCGGTACTCGGCGTCCAAATGGGGAGGTAGGTCGAGATGGTGGATCTAATCGAAGTGCGCGACGGCGATTGGCCGACGGACGAGACGAACGTAGATAGATGACTACGCCGCTCGCCCGGCGCGTCTCGGCAAAAAGTCGAACTCGAAATGACGGGCATGAACGCGAACACGTAGCTTTTTCGATACGAACCGATAAAGAGTTCGCGATGGACGACCCCCGAGGGCCGCAGCGGTCATGCTGGTGGCATCAAAGCGTCCCGCGGGCCGAGGATGATTCGGCATTCAGCCAGTAGCCATGCTTGCCGTAAAACTGATACAACGCAATCTCGTCGCTTCGGTAGACGGGCTGTGAATCGTCGTATTCGGGACTGTGGCGAATCGAGTCGCGGTTGAGCGCGGTTGATACCGTTTCCGTGGCCCAGTTCACCCGGTCGAGCCAGTGCGTCGCGATCAGAATTTCCTTGTTGGTCAACCACCAGTTTCGCGTACTGATTGCGAGATAGCGGATCACCCAGGCTTCATCGTCGTAGACGAAGTCAGACACGTGGCCGATGCGTCCGGCCGTGGCTTCGAGCCGATAGCCCTTGACTCTGCTGGTGCCGTGCAGATGCGTATCCGTCGGCGCATCGGCCGGCACATCGCGGGGCATTGTGAGGGAGGGGAGCGGATTTCCGGCCTCGAGTTCTCGCGACAGGGTGGCAGAACCGGACGTAGGGTATGCGTCCATGCCCCACCGGTTCGGGCCATCCCAGTAGCGCGGATAATGGTAGTAGCTCAGGTATTCGATCTCGTGTTGGCGGGATACGGGTTGGTGTGTGTCCAGAGCCGGGCTGTCTCCCACTTGCTGGCGCGTGAGGTCGACATGCAGCGTGCTGGACCGGGAGTCGGTGTGCTTGATGCAGTAGGGCGAGATGAGCACCTGCCTCTCGTGCAGCCAGTCCTCCGTCTTGACGACGAGGTAACGGATGCACCAGTCGTTGTCGAAGTAGGCTTGATTGACGTGTCCGATGTCTCCGTCCTTTGCACGCACCGCACTTCCGTGTAATGCCTTGGTGCTTCGTAACATGATGTTCTCTTCAGATCGATGCGCGGCATGCCGATGATCCGGCTGAATCGCGAGCCGTGCGGTGGCGTCCAGTCACTCGCCCGCGGATGACGGGCGATGCGTGCCGATCCCTTTCATTCACGCGGTTCGCTGTCGCGACGTCGTAACGGATATCCGGCATGCTTTACACGGTACCGGCAATGCGCAATCAACGCGGTACGAAAGCGTACAGAGTGCGTGCCCATCGATGCAGATCAGGGTGTCGAATCGACCCGAACGGAAAGGCCGATGCGTTTCAAGCGTTGGCGAGTTACGCGGATGTGACGTGAAGCCGAGGATGCAGGCATTCGACAATGCGAATTGGCTGCCGACGGCGAACTCGCAGTGCGGATTGTCGCTTCATCGTCGATTACAACGGGACGCCGTGCTTGGCGGATAGTACGTCGGACAAATATTCGTTCCTCCAGGTGCTCGACACGCACGCCGGCGATCTCAAGCGTATTTCATTCATGCTAGGCTCCTTCCAAGTAGCGGAGGTTGTCATGCAGCGCACGATCCAGTACCGCGGATTTGAAATTGATATCCAACTGATCCCATCCGCTCCAGATATGTTCGATGTCATGTTCCAGATAAAGGGGCGCGACAATCTCGGCATACTTGGCGCGCATGGGCATCGGATACCGCTTCGAAACGGCCCATTTACCCGACGCTGGGCGTACCTTGTTGCCGAGATCGCTGGGCAGGCAGCGATTGACGTTCTGCTCGGCCCCGCTGATTGATTTCATGTGCGCCCCAGCGGAAAGTGGTGGCCATCGTTTGGTCGGCTGCTGCGATGTGCCCGGCGTCTATCAGGTGCGCGGCTACCCGTCCCCCAACCCGACCATACCGCGTCCGACCGTCCATTCGCCGTCAAGCGCGAATGAGATTCCCGGTCACGAAAGTTTGTCAGATCGATGCGCGCGACTATACTTCGATCGTCTGACGAAATTGGGCCAATCTTTGGGGCTGATTTCGACCCAACACATGCGGGGCCCGACGTACAGCGGTGCCGCGGTGAGTCGACGTTGACGTATTGAATCAACATCGCTGCCAGCGTGGATCGGCCGGAATCGTCCAACTGTCCTAAGCAATCGTGTATCTGCGGCCCGACCCGTCACCGTGAGGCTTCGAGCGACCCCACGCCGCCGATCGGCTCGATGCGAATGCGATCGCGCTGGGCGGGATCGATGCGTCCCTATACGTGCTCAGGCGCTTTTTGTGGGGCGCAACTTGAGATCGATTCGATTCAGCGGCGACCGTTAGCGGGATTGCGGGGAGAACCTGTCATGCGTTTTCAATCCAGGCTTCACCACGGACAGGGGGAGGCACGGTCTGGGCCTCACGCCGGGGCTTACATGGAACCGCACTGGCTGCCCAGGCGCGTGCGCTCCGGCAGACACGGTGCGATGACGCCTGCAAAGGCGAAACCGTTGCCGTCGACCCACCACTGGCACCGTCAAGGGTCCTGCGTGAGCGTACAGAGCGATTCGGTCAATCGTCGCATCCTCGTGATCAACGACAACGTTGCGGCGCACCAGAATTTCCGCAAGATCCTCGCTCGGCCACTGGACGGCGAAACTGCGCTGGCCGCAACCCAGGCGCCGTTGTTCGGCGAGGTTCCAGCCGGTCGCGCGGCGTTTCAGATCGATTCCGCCTATCAGGGCCGGGACGCGCTGGAGCGGGTCGTGCGTGCGCTGGAGGAGGACAAACCCTATGCGATGGCCTTTGTCGACACGCACATGCTGCACGGTTGGGACTGCCTTCAGACCATCGAGCGACTCTGGCAAGTGGATCCGAAGCTGCAGTTTGCCCTATGCAGCCCGCATTCCGATCCCCCTTGGGGCACCCTGGCCAGGCGCCTGGGCGCAGACGACCGGCTGCTCATTCTCAAGAAGCCATTGAACAACATCGAGGTCCGTCAGACGGCCAGCGTGCTGACCACGAAGTGGCAGATGACGAAAGAGGCGGCCTTCAAGACGGGCGACCTGGGAGAGCTCGTCGAGGAAAGAATCAATGCGCTTGCCGAAGCCAACATCATCGTCCAGAACAGTCCGGTCATCCTTTACCGTCTGCGCGGCGTGCCGTCGTTTCCGCTCATCTACATATCGCATGACATCGCCAGGTTCGGCCACGACCGCGCTACCTTGCTCGCTTCGCCAGTCTGGGCCAACGAGCTTGTCGCGCAGGACGACCAGGCCAGAGTCGATGCGGCGCTGGCGCGAATACTGGACAAGGACACCGAAGGCGTCTCGATCGAGTTCCGCTTGCGCACTGGCGACGGCGCTTACCGTTGTGTCGAGAATCGCTATGTTCCGGTCCGCGACAAGGATGGACGGCTAATCGAAGTCGAAGGGATCATCATCGACATTGCCGAGCGCAAGGCGGCGGAGGAAAAGATCGCGCGGCTCGCTCATACCGACGCGCTCACGGGATTGGCGAATCGTGCCGGCTTCCTCGCGCGGGTGCGCCACGCTTTCGCCGCGGCCCGACATGGCACCATGCCGTTTGCGATCTTGTTTGTCGCTCTCGACCGCTTCAGGCCGGTCAACGACAGGCTGGGTTATCCGGTCGGCGACCTGTTGCTTCGGGAGGTGGCGGAGCGTCTCGGGAATTGCGTTCAGGAAAGCGACCTGGTTGCACGGTTGGGCGGCGATGCGTTTGCCGTGGTGCAGGGCGAGATGATCGAGCCGGCGGACGCCGGGGCACTGGCTGCGAAGCTCCAGGCGGCGCTGGCGGCTCCCTATCTGCTTGATGGCAACGATGTGCGGATTTCGGTGAGCATCGGCATCCGGGCGTACGTCCAGGGCGACAGTGGAGCAGACGCCATGCTGATGCAGACCGATTTGGCGCTCCACCGCGCGAAGCATCACGGCGGCAACCGGTACCGCTTTCATTCCGACGAACTGGACCACGAAGTACGCGAACGTGTCGCACTCGCCGACGACTTGAAAGGAGCGATGGATCGCGGCGAGCTGGAACTCCAGTACCAACCCGAGGTCGAGTTGTCCTCCGGAAACATTCTCGGAATGGAAGGGCTGGTTCGCTGGCATCACCCGACGCGAGGCCTCATTGCTCCCGGTGTGTTCATTCCGATCGCCGAGAGGGAAGGCTCCATGGCAGCGCTTGGTCGCTGGGTGCTGGATCAGGCGTGCCGGCAAATGAGAACGTGGCGCGACGAGGGGGTGGCCCCGCTGATGATCGCGATCAATCTGTCTCTGTTCGAGCTCCGGAGTACTCAAACGTTCGTGCGCGATGTCGCTGAAGCGGCCGCGAAGTGGCGCCTTGCCCCCTCCGATCTGGAATTCGACGTGACCGAGGCGACACTGGCCAGGCTGTCGTGGGCACAAAGCGACATCCTCCCGCAGTTGCATGCGCTCGGCGCGAAGCTTGCCATCGATGATTTCGGTAGCAATTACGCGTCATTTGAGTATGTCCAGGCTTATCGCGTGAACCATCTCAAGATCGCGCGATCCCTTATCCACCGGTCAACCAGCGATCCAGAGAGTGCGGCGACGATACACGCCATCGTCACCTTTGCGCACAGTATCGGGATCGGAGTCATTGCCCAAGGCGTGGAGACCGAGCAACAGCGCGCGCTGCTGGCTGCGACGAATCGGGCGACAAGCGCGCAAGGCTTCCGTTTCAGCGAAGCGGTGGGGGCCGCTCGCGCCAGCGAACTCCTGCGCCAAGGCCACATCGCGCCATGCGCGGCGCCTTGTCCGGAAGGGTAGGCATTCGATGGTCGCGGCCGCACGTTCCGCACGGGTACCCGTTGACACGAATCGAAAGCCGATACGCATAGCGCATCGATGGTGCCGGAGCCGACTGGCTGGTTCGGCCGGTTCCGGTCGTCAAGCGACACCCGCGGCAATCCGCGAAGAATTGCTTGCATCGACGTTCCGATTGCCGGAAAAGAAGAAGGGGCGTCGCGAAGCCGCCGATCCCGATGCGCGATCGCTCACGTCCTGCCAGGTTCGAGCAGGTTCTTCAGCGCAGCCAGCTGTTCCTTCTGCATGTTCAGCAATTCAGTCCATTGCTCCTCGCGCAACCCGTCCAATTTTTCATGGAGCAACATGATCTCGAGTTCGGCCTTCAGATTGATTTCATAATCGTGTTCGGCCGACACCCGATCCTTGTATGACTGCCGGTTCTGGGCCATCAGGATGATGGGCGCCTGGATTGCTGCCAGCATCGACAGAAACAGGTTGAGCAGGATATACGGGTAAGGGTCGAAGGCCTTGCTGTACGTTGCCAGAATCAGCGAATTCAGGCTGACCCAGACGACCATGACCACAATAAAGCACGTGATGAATATCCACGACCCACCGAAGGCCGCAACGGCATCCGCTGCGCGCTGGCCGCGCGTTGCCGTTGCATCGAGCGTTTGCGTGGAGTCTCTCGCTATGTGCTTTCGTTCCGCGATGAGGCGTGCAACATTTTTCGTGCGCTCGTCCAACGATTCATAGGGTATGCCGAAGAATTTTTCGGCAAGCTCGGCAGGTTTGTGCATGTCGCCCTCCGCGCGGTCGCACAATCCGGACGGAATGGAACCGCAATAACGTCATGGAAAAATGTTGCCGGCGCAGCAATCGGAAAGCAAGGAAACCGAACGAGACCGAACGGCGTTCTGTCCCGGTTCCGTTGCCATTCGGCTCAGCGGACAACGTCCCGTGCGATTCCGCACGCTACCGGAATCGGAGCGGTATGAACAGGCTGACGCCCGGCGCCGTCTGAGGGGCATAAACGACTGGGGGCGGCGCGTACACATAGTCCTGGGAGTCGTAGTAGTCGCCGCGACGGTAGACATTGTCCGGATGTTGATAGGCATGCCGATCGCGGTGATCCCATCGGTGTCCATGGTGCGGCCGGTACCCGTTGTCCATGCGGTGCTGCTGTAGCTGGCTTTGATCATGCTGATAGCCGTCATACGGGCCATGCTGCTGACCGTCGTAGTCGCCGTAGTCCGCGCCGAGCGCCGACGCCATGGACATGCCGCCAATCGCCAGGGCCAGGCCAACCGCCGTCATGCTTCTGGTCATCATCGAGCCGACCGACGCGACGCGTACGTCTGGAGTTTTCATGATGTTCTCCTGTCTGAGATCCGGAGCGCCGAACGTGGGCACCGGTCCGCTTCCCGCTGCGGGTGTCTCAGGAGGCTCGATGCGCGCCGCCGGTCTCACGGGGCGCGAATCCTTGAAAGCGAACATGACGGCTAATGCCTGCGATATCACTCATTCTGCCGGGCTTGGCCTTGCAGCGGTGGCCAGGCGCGCGCAGGCCCGAATGATTGATTTCGTCATCGATTTGTCCAGTGCGGGCCGTGACGGGACCGTGCGTATCGAACGCGCTGAAACAGACGCGTCGAGCGCACTGTGTACGTTGATCTCGGCCCGCATCGAAGTCGGTACGGTGCCGTACCCGGCTTCGGAGCCCACCGTTTTCATGATTTTCCGCGATGCGCAGCGACAGGGACTGACTGCCGACACGCTCTCCAGCCCCGGAGCGCCGAATCGCATCAGTCAGGTCGGCCGGTCGCCGATTTACCGTTCCCGAGCCGTTTGAAGGAACGGCGGCCTTCCGCGGGCACGGGCGTGACCGCCTTTTCGGCAATGCGGGTGCCCGCGCCTGTTCGGTCATGGGTACGGCAGCAGTACCGACTGCCGGGGCGGGCCGCGTATAGCGGGGGGAAGACGTGACGGGAACGCGCATCGCGTCGGATGTGTTTCTCCGGCCGCATGTGATAAGCGACAGCGCCTCCTTCAGTATCGGAGGCTTCCTCCCGGACTCAGTCCGCGAAGTCGGTGGCTTCGGAAGAGCCCCTCCACGCGTCGAGATCCTGTGCGACAGCGTTAGCCTTGACTGCTGCGAGTTCGTTGGCGATCTTGCCGGCGAACAGATGCAGGGGCGGCGTCTCGACACTGGCTGCCTGGATGATCAGCAGTGCCAGCTTGTCTGGGTCCCCCGCCTGATGGCCGTGCAGCGTGTCCAGGTGCAGGTCGAGCGACGCCTTTGCCTCCGCATAGTCGTCGATCTGCCGCTTTGCCACTGCCAGCGCGCCGCTCGACAGGAATTCGGTGCGCACTGGGCCCGGATACACCACCGTGGCGCGAATGCCGAGTTCAGCAACTTCGGCGGCCAGCGACTCCGTCAAACCCGCCAGCGCGAACTTGCTCGAAACGTAGCTGCCCCAGCCGGCATATCCGCCCTGGTAGCCAACAATCGACGAGATGTTGATGATGTGTCCGCTGCGCTGCCTGCGCAGATGCGGCAGCGCATGGCGCAGTACAGCCACTGGGGCAAAGAAGTTCACTTCGAAATTCTGACGAAGCTCGCCTTCGGACAGTGCCTCGACCGTTCCTTGCTGTGCGTATCCGGCGTTATTCACGACCACATCGATGGCGCCAAATGTCTGCACGGACTTCTCGATTGCCTGTCGGATGCTCTGTTCGCTGGTAAGGTCCACTTCGAGCGGAAGGAAGTCGTCGGATGCCTGACCGAACGCTTCCGTCAGCGAAGCTGCGGTGCGCGACGTCGCGGCCACGCGGTGGCCTTGCTCGAGCAGATGATGGACGAGCTTCTGACCGACGCCTTTCGATGCGCCAGTGATAAACCAGGTACGGGATGCTGATTTCATGATGAAAGTCCTTGAGTAGCGGAGGATTGGGTGTGCAATGTCTTTACGGGAGTGCGACGCTCATGCCGCCATCGGCCATCACCACGGCGCCAACCATGAAGCTGGCCTTTTCCGATGCCAGGAAGGCAATCACCTCTGCAATTTCTTTCGGCTGGGCCGCGCGGCGGATCGGCGCCTTTTTGCCGTGCTCGGCCAGGAATGCTTGACCGTCAGCGTGGATGTGATTGGTGATGTTGGTGATGACGTCGCCCGAGCCGACCGCATTGACGCGAATGCCATGCTCGATGGCTTCCAGCGACAAGGCGCGCGTCAACTGCGCCAGCGCCCCCTTCGAGGCCGCATAGGCTGCGATCGTCGGGAAAGCCTGATAGCACGCGTACGAACCCACGTTGACGATGGCGCCGGTCTTTGCCGGCACCATCACGCGCATGGCTTCCCGTGAGAACAGAAACGCACCTGTGGCGTTGACTGACTGGATGCTGTTCCAGTCTTCAAGCGACATTTCAACGACGGGCTTGTTGATGATGATCGCGGCATTGTTGACGAGGATGTCGAGCTTGCCGAATTTATCCACCGCAGCTGCGACGGCCTGCACGGCGCTTTCTTCCCGCGCAACGTCGGCGATGAGGGGCACGATGCCGGGGCGGGCGAGCGCCTCGACATTGGCGCTGCGCCCAACCGCGATTACGTTTGCACCTTCGGCATGGAGCAGTTCCGTAGTCGCCAGGCCAATGCCGCTGGCCGCGCCGGTAACGATAGCGACTTTGCCTGCGAAGGCTCCGGTTTCTCGATTGCGTGATGTCATGATGGTTTCCTTGATGGTTTGCCAGATCGGGGTGAGTGACAGGTGCCCGACTTTCAGAACGGGCTGGCGGTAGGCCGCACGACTATTTCGCTGACGTCGACATCCGCCGGCTGCTCTACGGCGTAGGCGATGGCGCGGGCGATGGCGTCGGGTGTGATGGCAATGCGGCGGAACTCCTGCATGGCCGACCGCGCGGTGTCGTCGGAAATCGAATCGGCCAGTTCGGACTCCACGACGCCTGGGCAGATCACGGTTACGCGGACCTTGTCGGTCTCCTGGCGCAGCCCGTCGGAAATGGCGCGCACGGCGAACTTGGTGGCGCAGTAGACGGCTGCGGTCGGCGTTACGGACAGCCCACCGATCGAGGAGATATTGATGATCTGGCCTTGGCCTTGCTGCTCCATGGCCGGCAGGACCGCCGCAATGCCGTGCAGTACGCCCCGGATGTTTACGTCGATCATCCGGTTCCACTCGGTGATCTTCAGTGCGTTCAACGGTGACAGGGGCATCACGCCGGCATTGTTGACAAGCACGTCAATGCGGCCAAACGTACCGAGCGCAAAGCGGGCGAAGGCCGCGACGTCCTCGGATGAGGTGACATCGAGTTCGCGGTAGCGGACGATGCCGCCGGCCGACTGCAGCGACTCCGTCAGTTCGACGAGCCGGTCGGTGCGGCGCGCGCCAATCACGAGCCGATGGCCTTGCGCGGCGAGCAAACGGGCGGCGCCCTCGCCAATGCCGCTGCTTGCGCCGGTGATCAGAATGACTTTGGGCTCGGTGGATGGGATTGCCATCTTTCACACTCCTGTTGTTGGTTCGAAATTGGCCGCGCCTGTCACTGATAGCTCGGAGGACGACGTTGCCGGAGTTCGGCCTGTAGAAGCGCTATGTGTTCATCGGCCGGTGAATGAATGGTAGGGAAGACGGCATCGCAGGCGAATACATGGAGCGATGCCATCTTTGCCTAATCCTATTGACTCGGTTGGCGCATACAGCGGGGGTGAATAAAATGCTGTCTGTCGAAACTTCGGGAGAGTGTGGTGCCGAACACTCGCAAAACGGTTTCCATCCGGATGGTCCGGCTACTGGAGAAACTTGCGCCCAACGAGGGTTACACCCAGTCGGCGCTCGACAGCGTGCGGCTGATGCGATCGGATCGCCCGCTCGGGCGCACGCCCGTGTTGTACGAGCCGAGCATCGTGATCGTTTGCCAGGGGCGCAAGCTTGGATTCCTGGGAAACGAGGTCTACGTTTACGATGCGCAGCACTATCTCGTGCTGTCCGTCCCGCTACCGTTCTCGACGGAAACGCAGGCCTCGCCAGACGAGCCGATGCTTGCCGTATCAATCCGGCTGGACCTGCTCGAACTGAGCGAACTGATCGCGCAGATCGGTGCGGCCAGGCAGCATCCCAAAGCGGCGCCAGCGGGTATCGTCTCCACACCGCTGGACGGCAACCTCGCGGGCGCGACAATACGGTTGCTGGAAGCGTTGACAGAGCCGCTCGATGCACAGGTACTCGGGCCGGCGATCGTGCGCGAAATCTGCTATCGCGTACTCACTGGCGAGCAGGGAGCGGCAATGCGTGCCGCGCTGGCACATCACGGCCGCTTCGGACGCGTGGCGCGGGCACTCAAGCGGATCCACACCGAATATGCGGAGCCGCTCAATGTCGCGCGTCTTGCCGAGGAAGCGGGCATGAGCGTTCCTGCGTTTCATGCCAACTTCCGTACCGTGACCCAGACATCGCCGATCCAGTACATCAAGTCCACCCGCCTTCATCAGGCGCGCCTCATGATGATCCGTGATGGTGTGACTGCGGCGGCGGCAGCCGGACGAGTTGGGTACGAAAGCGCGTCCCAGTTCAGCCGGGAGTTCAAGCGCCTGTTTGGGCGGACACCGGTCGAGGAAGTGCGCGACATGCGCGAATCATTCACGCTCTCGCCGGCGGTCCGCTTCGGGACGTAGGCTTTGCTAAGCGGCTACATCGAGTGTCACCTTCCCGCGCACGTGGCCGCTCATGCTCCGTGCAAGGGCATGGCTTGCCTTCGGCAAGGAAAAGACCGAATCAATGTGGGTGCGCAATTCACCTGAGGCATAAAGCGCGGCCAACGTTGCAAGCAGCGATCCATCGGCACGGGTGGCGAAGTTTTTCGCCCGTATGGTTCATCTCCGGCGCATCGTCCGGCATCGGCCGTGCGCTCGCCGAAGCCGTGCTCGAACGTGGCTGGCGCGCGGTGGTGACCGCACGCCAGCCCGACGGCCTGTCGGATCTCGCCCGCCGGTACAACGAGCGCGCGTTGCCGCTGCCGCTCGACGTCACCGACCCGGCTTCGATCGCAAGTGCCGTCGAGCAGGCGCGATCTCGTTTCGGCGCGATCGACGTGCTCGTGAACAGCGCCGGCTACGGGTATCTCGCCGCGCGCAGTTCGAGGCCAACGTGTTCGGCCTCAACGCACTGATGCAGCGGATTCTTCCCCGCATGCGGCAGCGGCGCCGCGGCCACGTCTTCAACATGTCGTCGCTCGGCGGGCCCGTCGCGTGCGCCGCGACCGGCTACTACCGCGCGACGAAATTCGCGGTCGAGGCCCTGTCCGAATCGCAGTCTCATGAAGTCGCGCCGCTAGGCATTCGCGTGACGATCGTCGAGCCGGGTGCGTTTCGCACCGACTGGGCGGGGCGTTCGATGGTTGAATCCGCGATTCGTACGGCCAGGCGGGCGCCTGAGCGATTTCATGAGCCGCCCGGGAGCGGCCCCTGCGTCGAGTGCCGAATGCGACCGATTAGAGCGTGGAGAGCACCGTATCCAGTTCCGTCAGCAGACGGTCGGCGTCGTTGGACCCGAATACCAGCGGCGGCCGGATCTTCAACACGCTCGCGTGTGCGTGCAGAGCATCGAGAGCTGACGGGCAATGGCGTCGACGATGCGCGGATTGGCATGCCCGACGCAGACGACATTGTTGTAAGCATCGAGATAGTCGTTGCCTCGATCGTCGTACAGATAGACCTTCTCGCCACGCACGATCTTCACCGGCTCGGCGTAGAACAGTCGATGTTTAACCAACCTTATCGCGGTCAAAAGTTCCACATGTTATTGAACCGATATCGGCGCGATATCGTCAACACCACGAAAAAGGCCCGCTTTCCGCGGGCCTCATACAATCAGCAATTGCCTTTCTTCGCCTGTCCGGGCGGGCAGAACCCGTTGCCCGGGCCGCCCTGCGGTGCGACGACGACCGGCGGACCCGGAACGTATGCGACGCATCCACCGAGTGCGCCAACCACGCTCGCCGCGACGAGCAGTGCGATCACCCCTTTCTTCACTTCGTTCTCCCGTTATTGAGGAAAGGGCCGCGAGGCCCTTTCGTTGAATGCTGCCGACGTGTGCGTCAGAAGCTGAAGTTGACGTTCGACTGGCTCGTCGTGGCGTTCACGTTCGTCGATTGCGTTGCGCCCGATGCCGCGTCCGCCTCGATCGTATATTGTGCAGCGGCAGCCGGCGATGCAGCCAGCGCGACCGGCAGCGAGCCCGAGTACGTACCGACGATCGGTGCGGCCGTGGGCACGTTCAGCGCATAGGCGCCCGTGTCCATGTTCGCGTTGATCGACGTGATCTCGTACGCGCGGGCATCGACCGTCTGCAATGCCCGAACCAACGCGTCGGCGCTTGCCGTCACCGTGCCGCTGACCGAGCTCATCGTCGAGGCCGGCAGCGTGATCGGCGCGTTCGACGCCGACACGGCCGTGGTCGTGTTCACCACGACCGGCACCGTGCGCACGATGCCCGACGCGAAGTTGTTCTGCACGATCACGACGTCGTAGTTACCTTGCGTCGAACTCTGGATCAACGGCGACAGCACGAACTTCCCGGTGCTGTCGGCAACGGTGCCCCTGACCACCTTGCCACCCTGTTCCGCGTACACGGTCGCGCCGGCTTCGGCCGGTGCGACATAGCCGGAGATCGCGCCGCTCACGACAGTCGGGATCGCGGTGACGACCGGCTTCAGCGCATACGTGCCGTTGCCGCGCTGAACGATCGACTTGCACGCGTTGAAGTCGAGCACGAGGTCGACGAGCGTGTTCGCTTGCACCGTGAATGGCTGGATGATCTTGTAGCCGCTTTGCGTCGCGCTCGGCGTTGCAAGCGCCTGCTCGGTGCCGCCCGTCGGAACGACCGAATTCGCGAGGCTGTTGCCCTGGTTCGGCGCGAGAACGAGGCGGATTTGCTGATACTGGCCGGCCGGCAGTGCGGTCTGGCCGATATCGGCGAGCACGCCGTTGGTCAGCGACAGCAGGTCGATCTTGCGCGGTGTCGCCAGCGTGATCGTCGACCAGCCGGCATCGTTATCGGAAGCATTCGTATTCGCATTGACGCGAACCTGCGAGACGGTCACGTAGACATGGTCGAATCCGCATGACGGCGCATCGGTCATCGCGACATGCAGCGTGCCGGTTTGCGCGCCGCCATCGTCGCCGCCGCCGCAACCTGCCAGCGCAAACGGCACCATGGCCGCGCACAGTGCGGCCTTCCAGAAATGGTTGTTCATGATTTTGCCCCCTCCAATCTGATTGTGGATGCAACGAAGCATAGCGGCGCGGCATGCCCAAAGTGTGGACAGCTTTGAAACGAACCGTAAATTGTGCGTCGGAGCGTAAGGACTGCTGCCAACCGGTTGCGAATGGCGATGCAACGGGCGGAAAGCTGTTCGAGAGCCGCCGAATTTTTCGCCATTCATCTGACGAAAAGGAGCGAACCGCGACGTCGCCCGATTGCGTCCGCGAAAAACTTGATGGGGAAAAGCACCGAACCCGTTTGAATTTTTTCCTCGCTATAGTCTAGGCACGGACGGTAGGCGCACGTGCGATGTGCCGACACCGTTCAGGCAATAACCGTAGACGGGTGCTGTATGAAAAACACAATCGAAAAGACCACCGGACCGGTGTGGGGTGTGGCGGCAGGGGTATTCCTGGCTGCCGCAGGACTGAGTCTCGGCATCTTCCCGAAATCGCTGAACAGCGCGGGAACCGCAAACGACTTCATTGCATCCGGCGTCGCGATGCTGGGTATCTTCCTCGTCGTCTATTCGACGCACGAACTGCGACGAAAACGCCTGCACTGAGCGCCGGCACGCCGGCCGATCCGCCCAGCACGTTCGAGGCCGACCACCGGCTCAGGAACGCGCGCGCCCGTCGGCGGGGCCGCAATCGACCAACAGATCGTCGACGATGATTTCGCCGGCGGCCCGGCCTGCACGCAACGCATTGAGCGTGTTGTCGAACAGGCGGCCGCCATCGTCCGCGAGGCGGACCGGTGCGAGCAGACGCGGCGCGCTGCCGGCCGTGCGCACCTGCACGACCGCGACGAACCCGAACCGGAGCGTGTCGGGCGGCGGCGCGTGGTCGCGCGGTTCGTCGAGCCGGAATTCGCAGCGGACGTCGATGGTGTATCCGCGGTAGGTGTACGCACTGTTCATCTGCAGCTCGCTCGGAAGGGAACGCGACGACGGACCGTGGGCGCATCATATCGGCTCGTGCGAGCCGCTGGGGGTGGGGTGTCTACCTACTTGAGGAGTTCGTGCCGGTAGACGAGCTCGACGATGCGCTTCGTCGGAATGCTCGCGCGCACGCCGTCGACGCTGTCGATGCGAAACCACTTGCACTTCTGGATCTCGTTGCTCGCTTGCGGCGTCTGGTCCGGGCCGACTTCGGCGAAGAACACGTGATGCACCTTCGCGAGCCCGGTGAACTGCATCGAGTAGACGAGATCCTGGCCGGTGATGCCGGTCTCTTCCTGCAGTTCCCGATGCGCGGCTTCGAGCGGCGTTTCTCCGCGCTTGATCGTGCCGCCCGGTAGCGCCCAGCGCGACGTCGCGCGTGCCACGAGCAGGACCTGTTCATCGCGGTAGCAGACGATCGTCGCCCGTTCCTTGATCGGGACGGCATTGCCTTCCGGCGGCTTCGTGGAGAGGAGAGTTTGAGGCATGGACCGATTCTAGCGAGTGTCGGGCACCCGGCCAAGCCGGGGCGTCGAGCGCGACGCGGCCCGCCCGCCGGGTCGCGTCGTCATGCAGCCGCCAGTGTTACTTCTGTTCCGGCAGGAACCAGTTCATCACGAGCGCACAGATGCCGCCGGTGGCGACGCCCGATTCCAGCACGTTCTTCAATGCATGCGGCAGGCTGTTCAGAATGTCCGGCACTTGCGACACGCCGAGGCCGAGCGCGAGCGACACCGCGATGATCAGCAGCGCGCGGCGATCGAGGTGGATGCCGGACAGGATGTTGATGCCCGACGCGGCCACCGCGCCGAACATCACCATCGCCGCACCGCCGAGCACGGGCTCCGGCACGGCCTGCAGCGCGCCCGCGACGACCGGGAACAGGCCGAGCACCACGAGCATGCCGGCGATCCAGATGCCGACGTGGCGGCTCGCGACGCCGGTGATCTGGATCACGCCGTTGTTCTGCGCGAACACGGAGCTCGGGAACGTGTTGAACACGCCGGCCAGCAGCGAGTTCGCACCGTTCACGAGCACGCCGCCCTTGATCCGCCGCATCCACACCGGCCCTTCGACCGGCTCCTTCGAGATCTTGCTGGTGGCGGTGACGTCGCCGATCGCTTCGAGCGACGTGACGAGGTAGATGATCAGCATCGGCACGAACAGCGACCACGAGAAGCCGATGCCGAAGTGCAGCGGCGTCGGGACCTGGAACAGCGCGGCCTGATGCACGCCGGTGAAGTCGAGGCGGCCGAGCACGGCGGCCGCGGCATAGCCGATCACGAGGGCGATCACGAGCGCGGTGCTGCGCACCCACACGATCGGCACGCGGTTCAGCAGGATGATCGTGCCGAGCACGACGCACGACAGCGTCAGGTTCTGCGCGCTCGCGAACGTGCCGTTGGCCATCGCGCCGTAGCCGCCGCCCATGCTGATGAGACCGACCTTGATCAGCGTGAGGCCGATCAGCAGCACGACGATACCGGTGACGAGCGGCGTGATCAGGCGTTTCACGAACGGCAGGATGCGCGACACGGCCATCTCGACGAACGAACCGGCGATCACGACGCCGAAGATCGCGGCCATCACGGTCTCGACGGGCGTGCCCTGCTTGACCATCACGCTGCCGCCGGCGATCAGCGGGCCGACGAAGTTGAAGCTGGTGCCCTGCACGATCAGCAGGCCGGCGCCGAGCGGGCCGAAGCGCTTGCACTGCACGAAGGTGGCGATGCCGGAAATCACGAGCGACATCGACACGATGAGCGTGGTATCCCGGCTCGATACGCCGAGCGCCTGGCAGATCAGCAGGCCGGGCGTGACGATCGGCACGATGATCGCCAGCAGGTGCTGCAACGCGGCGACGAAGGCGACCATCGGCGCGGGCCGGTCATTGGGGCCATAGACGAGGTCGTGCGACGGATCGGCGTCGGCGGCGCCGTGGGCGGCGGATCGGGCGGGGGAAGCGGGTTGCATGGCGAGCGGGCCGGACAAGGTGGAAAGTGCGGCATTTTAGCCGATGGGCCCTGCGGCGCGGCTCGCGCGCGATGCAGGGGTCGGGAGGCGGAAAAGCGGCGCCGGATGCGTTTCGCCGAGCACGCGGCGGCGAGCTTGCGGATCGTCGGCTGGCTGCTGCCTGCGTCGACAGCGTTTCGCGCGGATCGCGGCGCTTCAGCCGGCGCCGCGCGGTGTCGTGCCGCGCGCCGGTGCGCGGGCCGCCGGATACGCGCGCCTGCACACGTCGATGACGGCATCGCGCAGACGGCGATGGACGGGGTCGCCGTGCATGCGCGGATGCCATAGCGCCGAGATCAGGATCTCGGGCAGCCGCACCGGTATCGCGAAACCGCGCAGGCCGAGTGCATCCACGAGCCCCGGTGTGAATGCGTTGCCGAGGCTCGAGCGCGGCACGAGCGCAATCAGGTCGGTGCCGGCCGCGACGCGCATCGCATCGGGATAGCCGGGCACCACGACCTGCACGGTATGGACGGGTGCGGGCGTGTCGGCCGCATCGTTGGTCGGGCCGCCGAAGTCGCCGAGTTGCGCTGCGATCACATGACGGCAGGCCGCGTAGCGCGCGGGCGTGATTCTGGCCGCCGCGAACAGCGGATGCCCGGCGCGCGCCACCGCGACGTGCCCGTCGTGAAAGAGCTCGCGCGTGTGCAGTTCGGGCGCGTCGTCGCCGCGCTTGCCGATTTCCAGGTCGACCGTGCCGTCGCGCAGCGGCCCCGGATCGCGGTCGGGCTTGGGGACGAAACGCACGCGCACGCCGGGGGCGATGTCGCCGATCGCGGCGACCACCGGGCCGGCGAGCATGTCCATGAACGATGCGGCCGCGCGGATGGTGAACGTGGACGACAGCGTCGTCATGTCGATATCGGCCGTGGCCGGCCGAAGCACGGCACGCGCATCGACCGCGACGGCATGCACGCGATCGCGCAGTGCCGCCGCGTGCGGCGTCGGCACGAGCTTGCGTCCGGCGCGCACGAGCAGTGGATCGCCGGTCGCGGTGCGCAGCCGCGTGAGCGTGCGGCTCATCGCGGACGTGCTCAGTCCGAGCCGGCGCGCGGCCCCGGTCACGCTCCCTTCGGTCAGCAGCACGTCGAGCGCGGTGACGAGGTTCAGGTCGATGTCTTCCATCCGGACAGCATACGACATCGCGCGAAATGACATGGCGTTTGATGCAACTATCGATTGAATTTGGTGCGTCTGGTGCATCCGATGAGGCGCGCCTATAGTGGCCGGATCACGGACTTCGGCAAAGGTGAAACCCATGCAATCGACTGTATCGAACGCCAGCACACCGTCGATCCTGCTCGTCGCGGCCTCGCGCGGCCTCGGGCTCGCGATGGCGGAGCAATTCCTGAACAAGGGCTGGCATGTCACCGGCACTGTCCGCGCCGGATCGGGGCGCACGAAGCTGCATGAGCTCGCCGAGCGCTTCGGCGAACGACTCGAGATCGACACGCTCGACATCTGCGAGCCGGACCAACTGGCTGCGTTGCGCGCGCGCCTGTCGGGCCGGCGCTTCGACATGCTGTTCGTGAATGCCGGCACGACCAACGATCCGAACGAAACGATCGGCGAAGTCGCGACCGACGAATTCGTGCGCGTGATGATCACGAACGCGCTCGCGCCGATGCGCGTGATCGAGGCGTTGCAGGATCTCGTGACCGAGGACGGCCTGATCGGCGCGATGTCGTCGGGGCAGGGCAGTGTCGCGAACAACGTGAGCGGCATGCGCGAGGTCTACCGCGGCAGCAAGGCGGCGCTGAACCAGTTCATGCGCAGCTTCGCGGCGCGCCAGGCCGGGACGCCGCGCGCGATGGTGCTGATGGCGCCGGGCTGGGTCCGCACGGAACTCGGCGGCCCCGATGCGCGACTGACGATCGACGAAAGCGTGCCGAGCCTCGTGAACGTGCTGATCGGCAAGCAGCGGCGCGCGGGACTCGAATACCTCGATTACCAGGGGCGCACGGTTCCGTGGTAGTGGCCGGGCCAGCGGGCGCGTGACGACGCGCTGCGCATGCCGCGCCGATTCAATACAATGCGACGTCGAGGTGCTGGCGCCATGTCGGGCAGCCGGGCGCCCCGTTCGATGAGCGGTATCGACCGGCGACCGCGCATCGTGGAATGACGTCCTGCCCTGACGGGGCCGCTGGCGAATACGGAGCGCAGCATGAACGAACCCTACCTGCAGGTCATCGCCCATTTCTTCGCGAAACCCGGCAACGGCGACCGCGTGATCGAACTGCTCGCGGAACTCGCGCCGCTCACGCGTGCCGAGCCGAAAAACCTCGACTACGCGTACTTCCGCTCGCCGGTCGAGCCTGATCACATCGTGATCCTCGAGCGTTACCGCGAAGCCGACGGCCTCGACGTGCATCGGGAAACGCCGCATTTCCAGCGGATCGGTGTCGGCGCGATCATTCCGTTGCTCGATCGCCGCGACGTGACGTGCTACATGGTGCAGCCGGACACCGGCACGGCGACGCCACCGGGAGGCACCCGATGAACCCGTTTCAATTCCGTACCGTTCCGACGCAGATCGTGGAATTCGGCGCCGCGCGCCGGCTCGGCGCGGTGTTGCGCGAACGCTTTCCGGCGCTCGCGCGGCTGTGCGTCGTCACCGACGCGTTCCTGCATCGCAGCGGCGTGCTCGCGCCCGCGCTGGCGAGCCTCGCCGCGCACGGCTGGCAGGTGACGGTGATCGACGACGTGATCGCCGATCCGCCCGAGCATGTAGTGCTCGAAGCGACCGCGCGGGCGGTGGCGGCCGACGCGGAGATCGTGCTCGGCCTCGGCGGCGGTTCGTCGATGGACGTCGCGAAGCTGATCGCCGCGCTCGCGCCGGGGCGGCAGGCGCTGGCCGACATGTACGGCGTCGACAAGGTGGCAACGTCGCGGCTGCCGCTCGTGCAGATGCCGACCACGGCCGGCACCGGCTCCGAAGTGACGGCCGTGTCGATCGTCACGGTCGGCGAGGCGCGCAAGATGGGCGTCGTGTCGCCGCACCTGTTCGCGGACGTCGCGATCCTCGACGCAGAGCTGACGCTCGGGCTGCCGCGCGCGGCAACGGCGGCGACGGGCATCGACGCGATGGTGCATGCGATCGAGGCCTATACGTCGTCGCGGCTGAAGAATCCGGTGTCCGACATGCTGGCCGTGCAGGCCTTGACGCTGCTGTCGCGCAACCTGCTGAAGGCGTGCGACGACGGCCTCGATCGCCACGCGCGCGAGGCGATGCTGGTCGGCGCGATGTTCGCCGGCCAGGCATTCGCGAACGCGCCGGTCGCGGCCGTGCATGCGCTGGCCTATCCGGTCGGCGGCATTTTCCATGTGCCGCACGGGTTGTCGAACGCGCTCGTGCTGCCGCATGTGCTGCGCTTCAACGCACCGGCCGCCGCGCCGCTGTATGCGGAGCTCGCGGCGATCGTCGCGCCGTCGGCGACGGGCAGCGACGAAGCGAGGACGCAGGCGCTGATCGACGAGGTCGATCGGCTGATCGTCGCGACGGGCATCCCGCGCACGCTCCGCGAGGTCGGCATCGGCGAAGGCGACCTGCCGCGCATGGCGTCGGATGCGATGCTGCAGACGCGCCTGCTCGTGAACAATCCGCGCGAGGTGACGGAAGCCGACGCGCTGGCGATCTATCGGCACGCGTGGTGATGCGGCGCGCGTGACTGCGCAATGGCCGGCGGCGTCACGCCACCGGCCGCTGCCATTTCTGATCGCGATTCTTGCAGGTCGACTCGAGTTTGCCGTCGGGCTTGCGAGGTGGCACATGCGCGCGTCGGCGGCATGAATGGAAATCGCCTTCGCTCGATCGACAGGAGACGACATGACGCAACGGGACGAAGCGGCGCGCACACGATGCGTTGCGTGGCAGATCGCGCAGACCTGGCAGGCGGGCGAATGGTGCCGGCTCGTCGAGACGCGTGACGGCGTCGATCTGTCGGGGGCGGTCGCGGGCGCGATCGACGGCACGCCGTTTCGCGTCGACTATGCGATCGCGTGCGGCGCCGACTGGCTGACGCGTTCCGCGCGCGTCACGCACTGGCTCGGCGCGGCGCCGCCAGCGCAGCTCGAGATCGAATGCGACGCGGGGCGCTGGACGGTCGACGGCGCCGACGCGCCGGCACTCGCGGGCGCGACCGACATCGATCTCGGCTTCAGTCCCTCGACCAATACGCTGCCGATCCGGCGTCTGAGGCTGGCGGTCGGCGCATCGGCCGTCATCCATACCGCGTGGCTGCGCTTCCCGGCGTTCGAGCTCGTGCGCGGCGAGCAGCGCTATGCGCGCACGGCGCAACGCGTGTACCGCTACGAGAGCGGCACGTATGCGGCCGACATCGCGGTGGACGATGCGGGCCTCGTCACCGATTACGACGAATGGCGGCGGATCGGTGCGACGCGTTCGCCGTAACGCGTCGCAGCGACGGGGCGTCAGCGCGCGTTCGCGACCGTCACCCTGGCCGGAATCAGCTTCAGCGTGCTGAACGCGTCGGCGATCTTCTGCTGATACGCGAGCGTCGCATCGGTGATGGGCTGCACGCCGTAGCCGGCCCGCTTGAGCGCGATTTCGAGCGTCGGCGCGTCGAGGCCGACGAGCGGCGACAGTTGCGCGGCGACTTCCGGAACATTGTCGCGTCCCCAGCGGTCGACCGCGTCGACTTCGTCGAGCAGCGTGCGCAGCACCTGCGGTTGCGCGGCCGCATACTTGCGCGCGGCGAGGTAGTACTGCGTGTTGCGCACGAGCCCGTCGCCGTTCGCGACCACGCGCGCGCCGAGCTGCCGTTCGGCGGCCGCCAGATACGGATCCCAGATCACCCACGCGTCGACGCTGCGCTGCACGAACGCGGCGCGCGCATCGGCGGGCGTCAGGTAGACCGGCTGGATGTCGGCATATGTGAGGCCCGCGTGTTCGAGCGCCTTCACGAGCAGGTAGTGGACGTTCGAACCCTTGTTGAACGCGACCTTCTTGCCGCGCAGCTGCGCGACGGTGCGAATCGGTGAATCGGGCAGCACGACGATGGCCTCGCCGTGCGGCGCCGGCGGTTCGTTGCCGATATAGACGAAATCCACACCCGCGGCCTGCGCGAAGATCGGCGGCGTCTCGCCGACCGTGCCGACGTCGATCGCGCCGGCATTCAGCCCCTCGAGCAATTGCGGGCCGGCCGGGAATTCGAGCCACTGCACCGCCACGCCCTGGCTCGCGAGCCGTTTCTCGAGCGTGCCGCGCGCCTTGAGCACGACGAAGTTGCCGTATTTCTGGAAGCCGATGCGCAGCCGCTTGTCGCTGCCCTGCGCCAGTGCGGGCAGGCCTGCGAGCGGGCCGAGCGCGAGCCCGGCCAGGCCGGCGGCCGCGCCGTGCAGCCAGTGGCGGCGGCGCGGGTTGGCCGGGGTCGTTTCAAGGTCGGCGTGCGGTGTGTCGTTCATCGAAGCGTCCTGCTGGCGGGTTCACGGGGCGCGCGCGGGCGGGCGGCGCAATCGGCACGGGAACACGGGACGCAGCCTTATGCGGGCGATGCGCACGGCCGGCCCGCGCCGGATTCGAGACGATACGGCCGCGCGGGCCGGCCGCCAACCAACGAATCCGCATATGCAAATCAGCGGCCGGACGATACGTGAACGACGGGGTGGCAGCACACCGCCGTGCTCAATCGGTGCCGAGCGGGCTTTCCTCGATCGCGTCGACGCGGTCCGGATAGAACGCGAGGTGCGCGCGAATCGATTCGACGGCGGGATTCGGATGCTCGTACGTCCACACCGCGTTGGTCGCGCGTTCGCCGCCGGCGGGGATCGAGTAGTACGCGCAATCGCCCTTGTACGGGCAGTACGTCGCATGGTCGGTTCGTTGCAGCAGCGACATGTCGGCATCCTCGCGCGGAATGTAGAGCACGGCCGGATAGCTGGCCTCGCGCAGCGCCAGCGCGCGGCGCGTGTCGGCGACGGTCTTGCCGGCCACCTTGACCACGACGCGCGACGGATGCGGCTCGATCGTGATCGGATGATCGGGGCCCGGCGACTTCACGGGACGAGAGGGCGTATCGGGGCTGATCGACATCGTGGGTCCTCCAGGAAGGGGCGGCGCGCCGCAGCGCGCCGTGCCGGAACGTGCGCGCCGGGCGGATCCCCGCGCGCCGGTGCCGGCGTCGGCCAACCGATACGATGCGCCAATTCCGGAGAACCTGCAGAGGGCCGGAAGGCGGCGCGCGGCCGTGCACGAACTGCGGTGACGCAGGGCGTGGCGCGGGTCGTCGCTGCGAGGTTGGCTGAAATGTCCGCGGCGCTCGCATGGACGATCCGATGCAGCGGCAGCGGGATGCATCCGCCGCGATAAGCAACGCGGAATTAATTGGTAAGCGATCGGCGGGCGGCGCGCGAAGATCGGCGGTCGTCATTCGCATGAACGTCCTGTCCGAGCCACCATGAAGATTCCATTCGTCTCATCCGCCGCGCGTCGTTCGCGGCATCCATCCGTTGCAGTCGTGTCGTTGCGCGCCATGGCCGCATCGCTGCTGCTTGCCGGCGGCCTCCCGCACGCGTTCGCCGCGCCGGCCGGCAAGACGCTCGTGTACTGCAGCGAAGGCAGCCCGGCCGGCTTCGATCCGGGCCAGCACACGACCAGCACCGATTTCGATGCGAGCACGTACACGATCTACAACGGGCTCGTGCAGTTCAAGCGCGGCACGCTCGATCTCGTCCCGTCGCTCGCGACGAGCTGGGACGTGTCGTCCGACCAGCGCGTCTACACGTTCCACCTGCGGCGCGGCGTGAAGTTCCAGACGACCGCGTGGTTCAAGCCGACGCGTCCGTTCCAGGCGGACGACGTCGTGTTCACGTTTGGCCGGATGCTCGACCCCGACAGCCCGTTTCGCAAGGCCTATCCGGTCAGCTTCCCGTACTTCAGCGATCTCGGTTTCGACCGCAACATCGAGCGCATCGAAAAGGTCGACGACGACACGGTGCGCTTCGTGCTGAAGTCGCCCGACGTCGTGTTCGTGCGCAATCTCGCGATGGCGTTCGCATCGATCCTGTCGGCCGAATATGCGTCGCAACTGGCGGCACGTCACCGCGAGGCCGACATCAACCAGCTTCCGGTCGGCACCGGGCCGTTCCAGCTGCGTGCGTACCAGAAGGACGCGGTCATCCGCTACGACGCGAACCCCGACTACTGGAAACCGGACGACGTGAAGCTCGCGCATCTCGTGTTCGCGATCACGCCCGATCCGGCCGCGCGCCTACAGAAGCTCACGGCCGGCGAGTGCCAGGTGTCGGTGTTCCCGCGGCCGGCCGATCTCGAGACGGTGCGGCGCGATCCGAAGCTGACGCTGTTTTCGGGGACCGGGTTCAACGTCGGCTTCGTCGCGTACAACACGCAGCATCCGCCGCTCGATCGCGTCGACGTGCGGCGCGCGCTCGACATCGCGATCGACAAGACGGCGATCGTCAAGACGGTGTTCAACGGCGACGCGACGATCGCGACGAACCCGATGCCGCCGGCGCAATGGTCGTACAACCCGCGGCTGAAGGACGCGCCGCGCGATCCGGCGGCCGCGAAGGCGCTCCTCGCGCAAGCGGGATTCCCGAACGGCTTCGAGCTGACGCTGTGGGCGATGCCGGTGCAGCGCCCGTACAACCCGAACGCGCAGCTGATGGCGCAACTGATCCAGCAGGACTGGGCGAAGATCGGCGTGCGCGCGAAGATCGTCAGCTACGAATGGGGCGAATACAACCGCCGCGCGAAACGCGACGGGCAGCACGACGCGATCCTGTACGGCTGGTCGGGCGACAACGGCGACCCCGACAACTGGCTCGGCACGCTGCTCGGTTGCGATGCGGTGCACGGCAGCAATCTCGCGAAGTGGTGCAACGCGGATTTCGAGCGGCTCGTCAGCGCGGCGCGCACGAACGCGGACGTTGCGAAACGCACGTCGCTTTACGAACAGGCGCAGGTGGTGTTCAAGGATCAGGTGCCGTTCACGCCGATCGCGACGTCGATCGTGTCGCTGCCGATTTCGAAGCGCGTGCACGGGGTGACGTTCTCGCCGCTCGGCGGGCACCGGTTCGATGGGGTGTGGCTGGATTGAAGCGGGGGAGCCGGCGCGTGCGGAGCGCGCCGGCCCGGTGGCGGGAAGCTCGTAGTCGGATCGTCCTGTCGGAATTCCAGGAACGCCGAAACCGCACCTGCACGGCCGCGCCAGACGCGCGCACCGTGCGCGGCGCACGTCACTGCAATGTCACCCCCGGCCCCTTCAGCAAGATGCTGCGGCGGCCGTCGATCCCGACCGGCACATCGCCGTGAACCGTCGCGCGGCGCACGACGCGGCGCGCATTGCCGTAATCGTTGATCGCATAGTGCTGCGTCGCGCGGTTGTCCCAGATCGCGACGTCGCCTTGCTGCCAGCGCCAGCGCACGGTGTTCTCGAGGCGCGTCACGTGTTCGTGCAGCACCTGCAGCAGATGCGCGGAATCCTGCGACGACAACCCCTTGATCTTCTGCACGAAATGCCCGAGCACGAGCGTGCGCTCGCCGGTCTCCGGATGCACGCGCACGACCGGGTGTTCGGTTTCGTAGACGCTCGACGTGAACACTTCACGGTAGCGTTTCAGTTGCGTGTCGTCGGCGTGCACGTGGGTCGACGCATAGTCGTAGGCGTTCGTGTGCAGCGCCCACAGCGTATCGGCGAGCGCGCGCAGCGGCTCCGGCAGGTGCGCATACGCGGTCGCCGTGTTGGCCCACACCGTGTCGCCGCCGAACGGCGGAATCACGACCGCGCGCAGGATCGACACCTTCGGGTACGCGTCGACGAACGTCACATCGGTGTGCCAAGAATTGGCGCGCGCGCCGTGCGCGGAATCGAGTTCGAGCAGGTGCGCGCTGCCGTCCGCCGGCGGCACGGTCGGATGCGCGACGGTGTCGCCGAAGCGGCGCGCGAATGCTTCCTGCGCGGCGTCGTCGAGATGCTCCTGGTTGCGGAAGAACAGCACCTTGTGGCGCAGCAGCGCGGCCTGGATCGCGTCGAACGTCGCGTCGTCGAGCGTGCTGGACAGCCGGACGCCGGCGATCTCGGCGCCGATCCGGCCGGCGACCTGGCGCAGCTCAAGCGGGGCGGCGGCCGTGTGCGGCGCGGCGTGCGAAGCATGCGAGGACGGGTAAGCGGCATGCTGGACGTCGGACATCGGGAGTCTCCTGGGTCGGGTCGGTCGGGTCTCCATTCAAGCAGGGGCCGCGCGAAACCGGAACCGATGAATCGTCACAACCTTAGCGCGCGTCGTGACGATCGATATGTGTCGCCGTGCTGAGCGACTCGCGCGTGGTATCCGGCAATTCGATCGGCACGCGGAATACGGAATATTTTCCCGGTCAAATCGGCGGACACGAAAAGATTGCCGAAAAGCGAGCGTGAATGGCCGTTTTAAAATTTGCCGAGGCGACTCCGATGAATTTGGAAAAACCGGCTAAAAAATATCGAATCGTCGGCCAACGCAATGATGTGCGTCATCGTTGACATTCTTACGCCGCGGCCCCCACAGGCCTTGCGTGGCGGGCGGGAAAGCGGTAAGCGGTGTGCCTGAATTTCATCGTTGAAGGGCGCCGTCCATAAATACACTCCGACGCTAAATAATTTGAAATCCGCGAAAAAATTGTCTATACCCTAGACGAATCGGTGTGATCCGCATCGTGTCAAATGCGGCCACGCAACAAAACGCGCGAAGTACCGGCAGATGGGTTGCCATACACGCGCGTCGCAGCGATCGAAGGGATTCCGGGGGATGCGACCGGCCCGACGCACGGGCCGCCGCATGAATCGTGAATGGGCGAACGTTATGCGCCGCCACCGAAGCAACGCAGCGTCTTTACATTCAAGGTCGATCACCGGCCCCATCACACGGAGGGAGTCATGCTGCAATACGTCAAGTCCTTGTTGCGCGATGAACGGGGCGTCAGTTCGCTCGAATACGCGGTGCTGGCCGGCATCATCGTGGTTGCACTCGCGGCAGTCGGTACGGTCCTCAGCGGCACTTCAGGCCTCTCGTCCATATTCACAACGATACTCAACAAGGTCAACTCGCTGATCTGATCTCCTGAACCGCGCGCCGCCGACGAATACACGGATCCGCAGCGGTACGACGTATCCAGCCGGGGCGCACCGACGGACGGCTCTCCGATGCTCTATCTCGTACAGCTGACGGCCACGCTCGTGCTGGTGTCGATCGCGATGCAGGACTTGCGCGAGCGGCGCGTGTCCAATCGCGCGGTGCTGGCGTTCGCGATGCTGTACCCGGTCGCGGCGGCGCTCGGGCGCGAAGGGCTCGCGCCATTTGCCGGCCACGTCGCGACCGCCGCGGCGATGCTGGTGGTGTTCGGCGCGCTGCGTCACGCGGGCTGGCTCGGCGGCGGCGACGTGAAGCTGGCCGCGGCGGTATTCCTGTGGGCCGGCCCGCCGCTCGCGTTGCCGGTGCTGACGATCGTCGGCGCGAGCGGCGCCGCGTGCGGCCTCGCCATGCTCGCCGGCGTCGCACGGCAGCGTCGCGTCGCGCCTGCGCACCCGATGGCGACGCGCGGCGTGCCGTACGGCGTCGCGCTTGCGTTCGGCGGCGCGCTGGCCGTCTGGGCGCCGTTTCCTCACGCACTTTCGCTTACCTAGCCAGGGGGACGCGCGCCGCCATGCCCAAACCCCTGAGAATGGCCGTGCTGATCATCGCTGCCGGCATCGGTGCGTTCATCCTGCGCCAACTGTATGTTTCCGCGTCGACACCTCCGCCGCCCGGTAACACGGCCGACGTACGCGTGCGGGTCGCCGCGGCCGACCTTCCCGAAGGGCTGCTGCTGCGCGACAACGATCTCGCGTGGAAGTCCATGGCGCGCGCGCAGGTGCCGGCCGGCGCGTTCGTCGAATCGCAACCGGGCGCAGACCTGAAGGGGGCGCTGCTGCGCAACCGCGTCGACGCGGGCGCGCCGATCCGCGCAGACAACGTGATTTCGGCAGGCGCGCCGGATTTTCTCGCGGCCGCGCTGCAGCCCGGCATGCGCGCGATCTCGGTGCCGGTCGACGACGTGTCGGGCAACGCGGGGCTGATCCAGCCGGGCGACTTCGTCGACGTGGTGCTCACGCAGCAGATCGGTGGCTCCGCGACGACGCCCGGCACGTTCGAAGCGGAGACGGTCGTGCGGCGCGCGCGCGTGCTCGCGGTCGGCTCGGAATTCCAGCGCGCGAAGGGGCCCGCGAGCGCGCCGGACGCGCCGGTCCGCGCGCGCACGGTCACGCTCGAGGTCGCGCCGCGCACCGCGCAGGTCGTGCTGGTCGCGACGCGTCTCGGTTCGCTGTCGCTCGCGCTGCGCAGCTTCGCGACGAGCGACCGCCGCCAGGCGGCGGGCGGCGACGAACAGGAGCCCGATACGCCGCCGGTATGGGCCGGCGACGTATCGCGCGCGGCCCGCGAAGCGGCGCGTGCGCCGTCCGCGAGGACGGATGTCGGCACGCGGCCGGCGCAGGGCAACACGGTGGTGATTTATCGCGGCTCGTCGGTCGACGACGGATCGCGCGCCGGTGGCACCGGCACGCCGGGCGTGCCGCCGCTGCCGGCCGGTTGGCCGGGCACGCCTGTTGCACCGGTTGCGCCGGCCGCGCCCGCGGGCGGCAATGCCACGGCGGACGCGGCGACGCAAGCGCCGCGGACCACGACGGTGCAGTGATGCAGTGAAGAATCGGGCCGGCCGCCCGGCGGCCGGCAACTGACGGGAAAACGCATGGTGCGCATGGTTCGTTGGATCGCTGTCTGGTGTCTGGCCTGCATCGTCGCGCCGGGCGTCGCGCTCGCGCAGCGCGCGCACGCGGCCGACGCCGGCGCGCCGTTGTCGATCGCGACCGGCAAGGGCGAGATGCTGTCGCTGTCCGAACCCGCGACAGCGATGTTCGTCGCGGATCCGAGCATCGCCGACATCCAGGTGCCGTCGCCGCGCACCGTATTCGTGTTCGGCAAGAAGGCCGGCACCACCACGCTGATCGCGCTCGGCGCGAACCATCGGCCGATCCTGCGCCGCACGGTGATCGTGCAGGTCGACACCGCGTCGCTGCAGACGGTGCTCGACAGCCGCTTTCCGCAATTGAAGCTGGCGGTGTCGGGCGCGCCGGGCTCGCTGATGGTGTCGGGCAAGGTGCCGAGCGCGGCCGACGCGGACGCCGTGATGCAGTCGCTCACGCCCTACCTGAACGACAAGGAAAGGATCGTCAACCGGCTCACGCTGTCCCGCCCGATCCAGGTGAACCTGCGCGTGCGCGTGACCGAGGTGAGCCGCAACGTCACGCAGCAGCTCGGCATCAACTGGAGCTCGCTCGGCGCGGCCGGCAATTTCATCGGAGGGCTGTTCAACGGGCGCACGTTGATGGATCCGACGACCAAGCTGTTCAACCTGTCGCCGACCGGCGCGTATTCGGTGCTCGGCGGCTTCCACGCGGGACGCTGGTCGATCGACGTCGTGCTCGACGCGCTCGACCAGGAAGGCCTGATCACGATGCTCGCGGAGCCGAACCTCACCGCGATGTCCGGCCAGACCGCGAGCTTCCTCGCGGGTGGCGAGATTCCGATTCCGGTCGCGCAGGCCGGTAACACGACCGGCGCGATCACGGTCGAGTTCAAGCCGTTCGGCGTATCGCTCGATTTCACGCCGACCGTGCTCGCCGACAACCGGATCAGCCTGAAGGTGCGTCCGGAAGTGAGCGAGGTCGACGCGAACAACAGCGTGACGACCGGCGGCGTGACGGTGCCGGGGCTCACCGTGCGGCGCGTCGAAACCACGGTCGAGCTGTCGAGCGGGCAGAGCTTCGCGATCGGCGGGCTGCTGCAGAGCCAGACTGCCAACACCGTGTCGCAGATTCCGGGGCTCGGGCGGCTGCCGATCATCGGCCGGCTGTTTTCATCGAAGAACTTCCAGGACAACAAGACCGAGGTCGTCGTGATCGTGACGCCGTACATCGTGCAGCCGACCGGCCCCGGCCAGCTCGAACAGGCGCTCGACACCGTCGCGCGGCCGAGCAGCGATCTCGAGTTCGCGGTGCAGCGCAATCTCGGGCTCGACCTGATGTCGGGCGAAACGCCGCGCCCCGTCGGCGCCGCGGGCTTCGTGTATTGACCGGAGGAGCGCGCATGCGGGTTCGAACCATCGTTTTCGCTCTGCTGGCGCCGGCGCTTGCAGGCTGCCTGTCGGCGCCGCCGCCGATCAACCTGCCGGATGCACGCGCGATCGGCTTCGACGGCGTGCGCGCGGTACCGCCCGACTGCGCGGCGCTGATGCAGCCGTCGCATCTCGTCGACGCGGGCTTCGGCCGGCCCGGCGTGCCGTTCGGCTGCGCGACCTACACGAATCTCGCGACGATGCTCGCGCGGCCGGAAGACCTCGTCGCGCCCGTGCCGTACGGCGGCGCGGACGCGCAAGTCGCGGCCGACGCGGTGCGCCGCTACGTCGAGGATCGCGTGAAGCAGCCGACCCCCGGCAAGACGCTGACGACGACCGGCTCGCCCGGCCATTGACCCGCTCCGGATGACATCGCGATGCCGACCATGAACGTCCTCGATCGCCAGAACGCCAAGCGTGCCGCCTCCGCCGGGGCGGCGGATCTCATCGCGGTCGTGTCGGACGCGGGCAGCGAAGACGTGATCCGCCGCGTCGCGCAGGATCTGTCGATCACGCGCGCCCATGTGCAGCCGGGCAACTGCGATGATGCGATCCGCCTGCTGCAGCAGCACGAGCGCTCCCCGCGCCAGCTGATCGTCGACGTGTCGGATTCGGTGCTGCCGGTGTCCGACCTGATGCGGCTCGCCGAGATGTGCGATCCGTCCGTGCGGGTCGTCGCGATCGGCACGCAGAACGACGTCGGGCTGTTCCGCAACCTGCTCGGCATCGGCGTGCAGGACTACATCGTGAAGCCGCTGACCGTCGAGCTGATGCGGCGCGCGCTGACCGCGACGGAATCGGTCGTGCAGGTGCGCACCGGCAAGATCGTCAGCTTCGTCGGCGCGCGCGGCGGCGTCGGCGCGACGACGGTCGCGGTAAGTCTCGCGCGGTGCCTGGCCGGCGAGAAGCGGCGCCGTGTCGCGTATGCCGACCTGAACCTTCATGGCGGCGGCGCGAACTCGATGCTCGGGCTGTCGAGCAACAACGGGCTGATCGAATTGCTGAACATGGAGCAGCGCCCCGACGACGCGCTGTTCGACCGCATGTTCGTCACGAAGGGCGACCGCCTGCACGTGTTGTCGGCCGAGCTGGCGTACGGCGAGGACGCGCCGCTGCGCGACGACGCGATCGCGCAGCTCGTCGACATGCTGAAGGACCGCTTCCATTACGTGCTGTTCGACGTGGGCAATCGCGCCGGCAAACTGTTCGAGGACGCGCTGGCGGCGTCGGATCTCGTCTATATCGTCGCCGACCGCTCGGTGCATGCCGCGTACGAAGCCGCGCGGCTAGCGCGCTTCGTGAAGGAGCTGCCCGGCGAGCGGCTGCTGTCGATGGTGCTGAACAATCCGCTCGAGCCGGTCAAGGGACGCGTCGCGCAGACCGATTTCGAGGACGCGTTCGGCGGCGTGAAGCTGCGCGAGCTGCCGCACGAGCCGCAGCCGCTCGCGGTCGCCGAGAACCTCGGCGAGCCGATCGAAGGCGGGAAGCGTCATGGCTTCCTGGACGAGATCCGGCGGCTCGCGAACGGCATCACCGGCGAATCGATGGCCGTCGCCGAGCCGTGGTACGCGCGCTTCGTCAAGTGGAGGAAAGGATCGTGACGTTCGGTACCCGCAAACGGTCGACGCCGGAGCCTGCGCCGGCAGTGTCCCCGGCCGTGCCGCGCGACGACGCGCCCGCGCCGGCGCCGATCGCGAGCCACGCGCCGCCGCCGCTGCGCGGGGCCGCGGCGGCCGACACGCAGGAGGCGCTGATCCGCTCCGGCAAGTTCGATGCGATTCGCACCGCGGTGTTCTCGTCGATGAACATGTCGGCGGCATTGATGAAGACGCGCGACGAAGTGCGCACGGGCATCGAGCAGGTGGCCGCGCACACCGTCGAGCGCGAGCGCCTGAAGATCACGGCGGGCGAGCAGGTGCTGATCGTCGACGCGATCCTGAACGACATGTTCGGCGTCGGGCCGATCGAGCCGCTGCTCGCCGACGACACCGTGTCCGACATTCTCGTGAACGGCCCCGACCAGGTGTACGTCGAGCGCGCGGGGCGGCTCGAACTCACGTCGCTGAAGTTTCGCGACAACGCGCACGTGACGAGCGTCGCGCAGCGGATCGCGGCGGCGGTCGGCCGCCGTGTCGACGAGAGCAGCCCGATGGTCGACGCGCGCCTTGCCGACGGCAGCCGCGTGAACGTGGTGCTGCCGCCGATCGCGATGCGCGGCGCGTCGATCTCGATCCGCAAGTTCGCGAAGCGCGACATCACGCTTGCGCGGATGGCGCATCAGGGTAACATCTCGCACGGGATGCTGCAGGTGCTGAAGATCGCATGCGCATGCCGGCTGAACATCGTGATCTCGGGCGGCACCGGCTCGGGCAAGACGACGCTGCTGAACGCGCTGTCGCAGCACATCGAGGAGCACGAGCGGATCGTGACGATCGAGGATGCGGCCGAGCTGCAACTGCTGCAGCCGCATGTCGTGAGTCTCGAGACGCGGCCGGAGAATACCGAAGGGCTCGGCGGAATCTCGCAGCGCGACCTCGTGCGCAATGCGCTGCGGATGCGGCCCGATCGCATCATCCTCGGCGAAATCCGCGGCGCGGAGGCATTCGACGTGCTGCAGGCGATGAATACGGGCCACGACGGCTCGATGACGACGATCCATGCGAACACGCCGCGCGACGCGATCAGCCGGCTCGAAAGCATGGTGATGATGGCGAACGCGAACCTCCAACTGCTGTCGATCCGGCGCCAGATCGCGAGCGCCGTGCACCTGTTCGTGCAGATCGAGCGAATGCGCGACGGCGTGCGCCGCGTGACCCGGATCACCGAGATCGTCGGGATGGAAGGCGAGGTCGTGATCACGCAGGACTTGTTCACGTTCCGGCAGGAAAGCGACACGACGCGCGATGTGGTGAAGGGGGTGTTCGAGGCGTCGTCGCTGCGCCCTGCGTTCGCCCCGCGTGCCGCGTACTACGGCATGGAGGACGCGCTCTCCGAGGTATTCCGGCAATGAGGCCCGCCGACCTGTTCGCGCTTGGCGCGTTCGTCGTGATCCTCGTGATCGGCCTCATGCTGTCCGCGCTGCTCGATCGCGCGCGGCAGGCGCCGGAGCAGCGCATTCGCGAGCGGATGCGGCGCCTCGCGCCGTCGCTGGCGGGCCGCGAGGCCGGTGCCCACGCCACGCCCGGCGTCGCGCTGTTCAACCTGCCGCGCCGGCAGGGCCGCGTGCGTGCGTGGCTGCAGCGTTACGTGACGCGCGTGCGCGCGGTCGGCGGCGAGCGCGGGATGCGGATCGTCATCGCCAGCGCGATCGTCGGCGAGATCGCGGCGATCGTCGCGATGAAGCTCGTGGCGTTGCCGAGCGTCCTGCATCCGCTGATCTACGTCGGGTTGCCGCTGCTGGCGATGCGCGCCAGCTATCGCGCGCTGGTCGAGCGTTTCCGGCTGCGCTTTCTCGAAGCGTTCCCCGACGCGATCGACCTGATCGTGCGTGCGGTGCGCGCGGGCATCCCGGTCACGCAGGCGATCAGCACGGTCGGCGACAGCGCGGCGGAGCCGGTGCGCTCGACCTTCCGCACGATGGGCGACAGCCTGCGCGTGGGCGTGGATCTGAAGGACGTGCTGACGCAGGCGTCTGACCGGCTGATGATCGCGGACTTCTCGTTCTTCACCGTCTACCTGCTGCTGCAGCGCGAGACCGGCGGCAGCCTCGGCGAAACGCTCGACGAGTTGTCGAGCATCATCCGCACGCGCCGCGACATCCGCCTGAAGACGCGCGCGTTGACCGCCGAAGGGCGGATCACGACGAAGATCATTTCGGCCGTGCCGTTCGTGATGATCGGCGCGCTGTTCCTCGTGAACCGTTCATACGTGATGTTGCTGTTCGACACGCACGCGGGGCACGTGATGCTGACGATCGCCGCCGTGCTGCTGACGATCGGACTGCTGACGATCAACAAGATCTCGAAACTGGATACCGCGCGATGACGATGTCGATGCTGGCCGCCCGCGGCCTTGAACTGCTGCTGTTGGTCGCGTGCGTCGCCGCGGCGCTCGCGACGCCCGGCGGCGGCACGCGCCGGCGCATCGCCGCGCGCGCGCAGCAGGCGGCCGGACAGCGCTCGCTGTCGCTGGCGGCGGGGCGGCTGCAGCCGGGCGAGGTGCGTCAGGACCTGACGCGGCGGCTCGCGCAGCTCGGCGAGCGGCTGCCGGTGCTCGACCCGATGCAGCGTGTGAAGCTCGGGCTGCAGCTCACGCGCGCCGGCTTTCGCGAGCGCCGCGCGGTGTCGGCGATGATCGGCATCAAGCTGAGCTGCGGCGTGCTGTTCGCGGGCTTCGCGATCGTGTTCAGCCCGTACATTCCGCGGCTCGGCGAATTCTTCGTGATCCGTGCGGTGGCGATGGTCGGCGCGTTCGTGATCGGCGTGATCGTGCCCGAGTACGTGCTCGGCGCGATGATCCGGCGGCGCCGGCGCATCATCGCCGCGTGCTTTCCGGATGCGCTCGACCTGCTCGTGATCTGCACGATGGCCGGGAACAGTCTCGCATCGGGCGTGCGACGCGTCGCACGCGAACTCGAACGCATCTGTCCGCCGCTTGCCGACGAGCTGACCGTGTGCGCGGACGAGTTGACGCTGAGCGGCAATGTCTCGGAGGCGCTCGCGCATTTCGCGCTGCGCGTCAATTTTTCGTCGGCGCGCTCGCTCGCCACGACGCTCACGCAATCACAGCGATTCGGCACGCCGATCACGCAGGCGCTGCGCACGCTGTCGCGCAGCGAGCGCACCGAGCAGGTCGTCGCGCTCGAGGAAAAGGCCGCGAAGCTCGCGCCGAAGATCACCGTGCCGATGATGCTGTTCATCCTGCCGACGGTCGGCCTGATCGCGGCGGGGCCGGCGGCGATCCGCCTGATCGAGGTATTCAAATGACACGATCCGTCATCCGCGCGCTGGCGTTCGCGGCGGTGCTGCCCGTGCTGGCCGGCGGTTGCGCGCCGGGCATCCAGACGAGACCGGCGCTGTCGCACAAGAGCGACGACCCGCAAGCCGAATTGCGCATTGCCGACAGCGCGCTCGCCGGCGGCAACGTCGAGCTCGCGTCGACGCTGTACGGAAAGGTGCTCGCCCGGCATCCCGATTCGCTCGCGGCGCAGCTGGGGCTCGGCGACGTCAACTACCGGGCCGGCGATCTCGAGCGTGCGCGGATTCTCTATGAGCAGGCACGGCAACAGGCGCCGGCGGATCTCGGGCCGCAACTCGGGCTCGCGCGCGTCGCGTTGCGGCAGCGCCGGCTCGACGAGGCCGCGCAGCGCTACCGCGACCTGCTGGCCGCGCAGCCGAACCTGCCGCTCGCCGCGCAAGGACTCGGCACGGTGCTCGACCTGCAGGGCCGCCATGCCGACGCGCAAGCCGTGTATCGCGACGCGCTCAGCGCGCATCCGGACGCGCAGGGGCTGCGCATCGACCTCGGGCTGTCGCTCGTGCTGAGCAACCGGCCGCGCGAAGGCGTGAACGTGCTGCTCGACGTGGCCGGCTTGCCCGACGCGCCGTGGCAGGCGCGCCAGAACCTCGCGTTCGCGTACGGGGTGCTCGGCAACACGGATTCGGCGAAGAAGCTGTTGTCCGCCGACCTGCCTGCGTCGGCGGTGGCCGACAACCTGCGCTTCTACCAGGCGGTGCGCGCGCAGCTCGCAGCGCGCCCGGCGGGCGCCGCCGCGCGGCCGTTGACGGGCGCCGCGCTCGAGCGGAGCGTCGTGCCTCCCGCTGCGGGGACCGCAAAATGACACGCGGGGCGAGGGGCGCGCGCCACGCGCGCGGCGTCGTATCCCTCGAATTCGCGCTGATGCTGCCGTTCCTGTTGATGGTGCTGATCGGCATCATCGACGTGAGCCTGCTGCTGTGCGACAAGGCCGTCATCACGAACGCGAGCCGGGAAGCCGCGCGGGCCGGCGTCGTGCTGCGCGTGCCGATGCTGACCCCGACGCAGATCGCCAATGTCGCGTTGAGCTACACGCAGAACAGCCTGGTCAGCGGCGGCACCGGGACGGTCCCGACCGTTGCCGTGACGCAGGCGAACGGCACGACGTCGGGCACCGCGCTGACGGTGACGGTGACCTACACGTATTCCGGGCTGGTGCTGGGTACGGCATTGAGCGTGCTGACCGGCCCGATTACGATCTCGGCCAGCTCGGTGATGCTCTATGAATGACGCAGCCGACACGCGATGCACCGGCCCCGCGTCCGAGCGAGGCTCCGTCGCGCTGTTCTTCCTGATGTTCCTGATTCCGCTGCTGTCGTTCGGTGCGCTGGCGATCGACATCGCGTGGGTCGCCACCGTGCGCAACCAGCTTCAGAACGCCGCCGACGCGGCCGCGCTCGCGGCGGCCGATGCGATGATGTCGCCGACCGGCGGCCCGCTGAACTGGTCGCAGGCGGCGCCGGCGGCGAACGGCGTGATCGCACAGAATTCGGCGGCGGGCGCGGCGCTGGCGACGGGCACGGTGACGACCGGCTATTGGAACGTGGCGCGCAATCCGGCGACGATGCAGCCGACCACCATCACGCCCGGCGCGTACGACGTGCCGGCGGTGCAGGTGACGGTGTCGCGCGCGCCGGGCATCAACGGCGGCTCGATTCCCTTGCTGCTCGGCGGGCTGCTCGGCGTGCCCGGCACATCCGGCAGTGCGACCGCGATCGCGGTGCTTGCCGCGCCCGGCGGGGTGGCGGCGGGCGGCCTCTTTCCGATCGCGATCGACCAGTGCGTGTACAACCAGTACTGGAATGCGGCGACCAACCAGCCGCTGATCAATCCGCTGACGGGCCAGCCGTACCAGTTCTCGATCACCAACGGCCAGACCTATGGCGCGCTGTGCATGGGGGGGCAGTGGACGTCGTTCCAGTCGACCGCGACCGATACCACGACGATGGGCGGCCTGATGGTGACCGGCAACCCGACGACGCTCAATATCGGCGACAGCATCTACCTCGCGACCGGCGTGAAGGCGACGCTCTACACGTCGGTGCCGGTCGGTGCGACGGTCGTGCTGCCGGTCGTCACGCAGACCTCGAGCAGCACCTACGTGCCGATCGTCGCGTTCGCGGCGTTCCATATCGACGCGTCGTTTGGCGGCTCGAACAAGTACATCCAGGGCCACTTCGTCGCCGGCGTGAAGCTCACGGGCGTCGCGACCGGCGTCGGGCCGTACTACGGCGTGTACGTGCCGCCGCGGCTCGCGTTGTGAGCGTGGTGGGCGTCGTGCCGCGCGCGCCGCAGCAGCACGAGCAGCGCGAAGAGGGTCACGGCCGGGCCGATCTGCGGCCACTCGAGCCACGGGTTCAGGTATTCGACGATCGGCAGCGCCCACAGCAGCGCGATCGCCGTCTGTTCGCCACGCAGCCAGCCGTCGCGCCAGCCGATCGCCAGCATGCACGCGATCGCGACGGCGAGCCACGCGAGTTCGTAGTGCCAAACGTACGGGTTCGCCGCGAGCGTCGCGACCGTCAGCACGGCCGCGCGCACGCGGGTATCGCGTGACCGTGCCCATGCGGTGCAGGCGGCCGCGATCGCGATCACGGCGATACACGCGTGTGCGGCATAGGCGACGGCGAGCGGCACGCCCGCGAGGCGGAACGTCGCGAACGGCGTGGGCGACACGAGCCAGAACACGACACCGTGTTCGAGGACGATCGAGCGCGCGAGGCCCGTGCTGGCGACGAACAGGCGCAGCGAGTCGACCCCGCAGACCAGGACGCTCAGCGCGACGAACGTGCCAGTGGCGAGCGCGGCCCATGCGATCGTGCGCCACGCGCGCGCCGCGATCAGCACGAACGGGAACAGCAACGCCATCTGCGGCTTGACCGACAGCAGGCCGATGCAGAGGCCGGCCCACATCGGCCGCCGGGCGGCCCAGTGGACGGCCAGCGCCGCGCAGGAGGCGGTCAGGAACGCGTTCTGCCCGAGCGTCGCGGTGACGAACACGCACGGTGCGGCGCCCAGCGCGAGCGTCGCGGCGCGCCCTGCGCCGGCCATCGTGCCGAGGCCGGATACGCGCGATGCCGCGAGGCCGAGCACGACCACGCCGAACGCGACGAACAGCGGATAGCCGAGCGCAAAGGGCAGCAGCGCCAGCGGCGTCACGAGCAGCAGATAGGTGGGCGGGTACAGCCACGGCGCGAAGCTGTCGCGACGAAAATGGGTGAACAGCTCGGCCGTCAGCCGCGAGAATGACGAGAAATCGTACGCTTGCGCAGGCGTACCGTGCAGCATCACGTACGACGCGGACCAGAACACCGAGAAGTCGGCGCCGGGGCGGCCCACGGCCCCGCCGTGGCGCACGACGGTCGTCCAGACCGCGATGAACAGCGCGTAGAACACCAGCATGATTGCGCTGTACAGGACGAGGCGCCGCGGCGTGAGCCACTCGCCGACGGCGCGCGGCGCCGAGCGTATCGATTGGCTGGAAATGTCCAATTGCCGCGGCCCGGCTTACTTGAACGACGCCTTGCGGGCGGCGAGGCCGGCGGCGGCCGGTATCGTCGTCCGGCGGCGGGCCGCATGCGTACGCTTGAGCGGGAACTGCAGCAGCTTCGATGCGGGCTGCGCGGCGGCGTCCCGCTCGGCCCGGTAGCGCCGCCTGACGAGATAGACGGGGCGCTGCTTCGACTCGTGATAGATCCGGCCGAGGTATTCGCCGATCACGCCGATGCCGATCAGCTGGATGCCGCCGACGAACAGCACGACTGAAATCAGCGACGGGTAGCCGTGCACCGGATTGCCGAACAACAGCGTGCGTACGACGATGAACGCGCCGTACACGAGCGAGAGCATCGCGAACGTGATGCCGACGTAGGTCCACACGCGCAGCGGCACCGTGCTGAAGCTCGTGATCCCCTCGAGCGCGAAATTCCAGCGCCGCCACCCGGAGAACTTCGAGCGGCCGCCGCTGCGCGGCGCACGCGTGTAATCGATGATCTCGGTGCGAAAGCCGACCCATGCAAACAGCCCCTTCATGAACCGTCGCCGCTCCGGCAGCGCGCGCAGCGCATCGACGACCTCGCGATCCATCAGGCGGAAGTCGCCGACATTCTCCGGCATTTCCACCTCGGACAGCGCGTTGTGCACGCGATAGTAGAGCGCCGCCGCCGCGCGCTGCAGGTAGGGATCGCACAGCCGGTCGGTGCGTTTCGCGGCGACGACCTCGGCGCCGCCGCGCCAGCGTTCGATCATCGCGGGAATGAGCGCGGGCGGGTCCTGCAGGTCGGCGTCGATCAGGATCACCGCGGCGCCGGCCGCCTCGTCGAGGCCCGCGGTGAGCGCCGCTTCCTTGCCGAAGCGGCGCGTGAGATCCACGACGTGCACGCGCGCGTCGCCGGCGGCGATCGCGAGCAGCCGGTCGAGCGAGCGATCGCGGCTGCCGTCGTTGATGCAGATGATCTCGAAGCGGACCGCGGCGACCGACTCCAGAATGGGCAGCGTTTCGGCAAAGAACGCGTCGATCGTTTCCTCTTCGTCATGAAACGGCACGACGAGCGAGATCAGCGGCTTCCTGGCTTGCGTGGACATGCTGCGGGCTCCCGAGAGATCCGGCCTGCGCTGCACCGTGTGATTCCGGTTGTTTTCCGCCGAACGGGCGTGGCCGGTTCGGCGCGACGTCGGTTCCGGCCTGCTTGTCCACCGCGGACCGGACATAGGTGTTGTGTCCATTGTATGCAGGGAATCGCCGATTCGTAACACGTATCGACGGATTTGCACGGCGTGGCGCACGGCCTGTCGCGCAAACACGGGGCGGCGCGTTGCGGCGGACCGTGCGCGGCGGCGCTAGGATGGCGTTTTCAATGCCGAAGGAGCGCGCGGTGCAAGTTCACGATCTGACAGGTGCGCCGCTCGATTTCTGGGTGGCGATGGCGGAAGAACTCGGCGCGCCGCGCGTCGACGCCGGCGGCTGCACGATCATTCGCGAGCCGGGTGGCGCGCCGGTGTCGTACGCGCCGTCGTCTTCATGGGTGGACGGCGGCCCGCTCGTCGAGCGTTTGCCGTTCGGCGCGTTCGAACGCGACGGCGGGCACGGCACGTGGCGCGCGGTGCTGCATCGGGCGGTGCCGGCGGCGGGCGAGCGCTGCACGTTCAATCAGTCGGGGCCGACGCTGCTGATCGCCGCGATGCGCACGCTGGTCGCGTCGACGTTCGGCGACGACGTGCCCGATCTCGACATGTCGAAGCCGCGCTGAGTGTGCGCGCAACCGGTTACGCGGTCGACAGGTTGCGCACCGCGATCGACGCGACGTCGACGCGCTTCGGCAGGATCGCGTCCGCGGCCGCGCGATCGGCGACGCGTTGCAGCACGTCGATGTCCGCGGCGGTGACGCCGCGCTGCGCGAGCGCCGCCCGGCGGGCGATATCGGCGGCCGCATCGCGCGGCAGGCGCGTGAGCGATGCGTAGACGGTCGCGTAGTCGGCCGGATGCGCGAGCGCCCACTGGCCGGCGCGGGTGAGCCGCGCGAGCACGTCCGACAGCGCCGCGCGCTTCGATCGATCGTCGAGCGTGTCGACCGGCGACGTGAGGAACGCGAGCCCCGAATTGATCCCGCTGCCGTCGCGCACGATGCGCGCGCCGCGCCGCACCACGTTGCCGTAGTAAGGATCGAAGGTCGCCCAGATGCCGATCTGCTTCGCCTCGAACGCGGCGAACGCGTCGACCGGCAGCACGAAGCGCACGTCGACGTCGCCCGGTGCGAGGCCGTGTTCGCGCAGCGCGCCGTACAGCTGGTATTGCGAGATGCTGCCGCGCGCCGACGACACGACGACGGTGCGCCCCTTCAGGTCGGCGACCGTGCGCACCGGCGAATCGGGCTGCACGACGATGCCGAGCGACGTGGGCGAGCCCACGCGCGTCGCGACGATCCGCAGCGCCGGATCGCCGAGCGCGGCCGTCAGCACGGGCAGGTCGCCGGCGGGCGCGAGATCGATCGCGCCCGCGCGCTGCGCTTCGAACAGCGGTGCGGCGCCCTGGAAATTCGCCCAGCGAAACCGGTACGGCACGCCGTCGAGCACGCGCGCGGCCTCGGCCAGCGCGCGCAGGCCGCCGGCCTGATCGCCGAGCACCAGCGTGACGTTCGACAGGTCGGGGGCCGCCGCGCGGGCGGGCAATGCGACGGCGCCCGCAAGCGGTGCGGCGGCCAGGGCGGCCACACGCAGCAACGCGCGGCGGCGCGCAGGGGTGGGGGGCGAAGTCATCGATGGCGGTCCTCGGTGATCCGCGCGCGTGCCGCGCGGCTGCCGGGCAGATTACGGAATCGGTTTCGCGCCGGCAAACATCGAATCGCGCAATGCTTATTCGTGCGAGGGGGAATGGCGGCGGGGGAAGATCACGCGCTAGCCTGCCGCAGGGACGGTGCGCAGGAACGCACGTACCGCGGGCGCCTTCTCGAAGCGCCGGTGCGCGAGCGCGAGTTCGGACGTGATCGGTTTGCCGGCGATCGGCCGGTACACGACGCCCGGCAACGACACGCAGCCGGCGAGCGCGTCCGGAATCACGGCGACCCAGCCGTTGACCGACACGCACGCGAGCACCGCGAGCAAGCCGCCCGGCCGCGCGGCGATCACGGGCGCGAAGCGGCCGCGGCGTGCGACTTCGAGCGTGCCGCGCTCCTGCTCGGGCACCGCGAAGCATGCGTCGGCGAGATCGGCGGCGCGTACGGTGGTCATCGACGCGTAGCGTGAATCGGCCGGCACGGCCGCGACGAACACGTCGCGCTGCAGCGTGACGATCCGCAGCGCGCCCGGCAGCGGTAATGGCGGCCGCACATATGCAAGATCGAGCCGGCCCGTGTCGAGCTGCTTCGCGACGTCGTCCATCGGCACTTCCCGGAGATTCAGTTCGATGCGCGGATGCGCGGCGCGAAACGCGCTGACCGTACGCTGCAGCGCGCCCGAATAGACAGCCGACGACACATAGCCGATTTCGATACGGCCGAGTTCGCCGCGCTCGGCCAGCATCGCGAGTTCGCGGCCGCGCTGCAGATGCTCGAACGCGGCGCTCGCCTCGGCGAGAAACGCAACGCCTGCCGCCGTCAGCGTGACCGCACGGCGCGAGCGCTGGAACAGCCGCACGCCGAGCAGTCGCTCGGCCTCCTGGATCTGCCGCGTGAGCGCGGGCGGCGCCATGTCGAGCGCGTCGGCCGCGCGAGCGAAATGCAGATGCTGCGCGACGCTCAGGAACGCGCGCACATGACGGAATTCGAGCTGATTCATGATTGCAATTTTCGTCAATAAAACTGCATGGACGTATCAATGACAGGCAATACGCGCCCAGCCTAGCATACGGCTCGTTCCCCTCTCCGGACCTGTCGATGTCCCAGCCTTCTCCCGCCTCGCGCGCCGCCGCGCCCGCGAACCCGCGCCTGCCGGCCGCCGCGACGCTCGCGGTCGCATCGGCGACGTGCTCGCTGATCGTGCTCGACACGAACGTCGTCGCGGTGTCGCTGCCGAGCATCGCGCGCGGCTTCCACGCGAGCTTCGCCGACATCGAATGGGTCGTGAGCGCCTACATGACAGCGTTCGCCGCGTGCCTGCTGCCGGCCGGCGGGCTCGCGGACCGCTTCGGGCGCAAGCGCATGCTCGGCGCGGGGCTCGCGCTCTTTTCGCTCGCGTCGCTCGGTTGCGGACTCGCGCCGTCGGCCGGCTGGCTGATCGCCGCGCGCGCGGCGAAGGGCGGCGGGGCCGCGCTGCTGCTGACGGCCGCGCTCGCGGTGATCGCGAACCGCTTTCCGGACGGGCGCGAACGGGCCCGCGCGTGGGCGATCTGGGGGATGTGCATGGGGATCGCGACGGCCGTCGCGCCGCTCGTCGGCGGCGCGATCACGCAGTGGATCGGCTGGCGCTGGGTGTTCCTGCTGAACCTGCCGGTGTGTGCGCTGCTCGCGGCCGGTGCGCGCGTCGCGATCGACGAGTCGCGCGATCCGCACGCGAAACGGGTGGACGCCGCCGGCAGCCTGCTGTTCGGCGCGGCGCTCGCGTGCGCGATCGCGGCGCTGATCGGTGCGCCGTCACACGGCTGGCTGTCGGGCGCGACGCTCGGCCGGTTCGCGCTCGCCGCCGCGCTGCTGGCCGCGTTCGTCGGCGCGGAGCGCTGGCAGGCGCGGCCGATGATCGATCTCGCGCTGTTCCGCCAGCCGCGCTTCGTCGGCGCGGTGCTCGCGATGTTCGGCTATGCGGCGTGCGCGCAGGTGATGATGACGTTTCTGCCGCTGTACCTGCAGAACGCGTTCGGGATGTCGGCGATCGACGCGGGGCTCGGGATGCTGCCGTTCGCGGTCGCGATGATCGGCGGCCCGTCGCTCGGCGGCATGCTTGCCGCGCGCGTGTCGCCCGGCGGCGTGCTGGCGGGCGGGCTCGCACTGATCGGCGCGGGCAATCTCGCGACCGCGGCGCTGACGGCCGGCGGCGACTACCGGCTCGTTGCGCTTGGCATGTTCGTGACGGGCTGCGGCGCCGGCATCATGAACGGCGACACGCAGAAGGCGATCATGGCGTGCGTGCCGCCGAACCGCACCGGGATGGCGTCGGGCATCAGCACGACCACCCGCTTCTCGGCGATCGTGACGGCCGTCGGCGTGCTCGGCGCCGTGCTGGCCGCCAGTACGCACGCGCAACTCGACCGGCTGCTGTCCGCCGCACCGGGCGTGCGGGCATTCGTCGATGTGCCGTTCATGTCGAGCCTGCTGGCCGGCGATCTCGCACAGGCGCTCGCGCACGTGCCGGCGTCGGCCGCGCGCACGCTCGCGGAGGCGGCGCCCGCGGCGTTCGCGAATGGGTTCGCCGATGCGTTGACAGTGAGCGGTGTGCTCGCGCTCATCGTTGCCATCGTTGCATACAAGTTGCTTGCGCAACCGATGCCGGCCGACTTCTAAGGACGCGAAGCGAATGTGACGTCGCGCACGATCCTGCTGTCGACGTTCGGGGCGATCGCATCGCTGTCGGTGCGGCTCGGGATCGCACCGCAAGTGCGACACCGCGCCCCGGCGCAGCGCGCGCGATTTCAGCGGGACTCAGTGCGACTTCGTCGCGCTCCGATGGATGCGCGCCGCGCGCGCGGGGTGCTGCCGCTGCGAGGTGCCGCAATGCGTCGCTTGCCGCCGGCGGATGCGTCGCGCGGGTTCGGGCGGTTCGTCGGCCACCGGCGCAGCCGTTCGCGCGTCCGCGTTCGCGGCAACCGCCGTGACATCCGGCAGCGCAGCTTCCGCGTCGAGCCAGCTGCGCGTCGCTTCCGCGATCAAAGTGCGCAGCCAGCGCACGCCGTCGACGCACGGCCCCGACTCGTTCCACGTCATCCGGTACACGATGTCGGGCGGCTCGGCCGGCAGCGCGACCGCGCGGAGCGGCAGCAGCTTCGCGTAGTGGCGCGCGAGCCGATACGTGGTGGTCAGGATCAGGTCGGAGCGCACGAGCGCATGCGCGGCGAGTTCGAAATGCGGGAGCGTGACGACGATCCGCCGCCGCAGGCCGACGCGTTCGAGCTGCAGATCGATCGCGCCGGACGCTTCGAGCCACGACGGCGTCGGGCACAGCTGCGCCGCCTGCGCGAATTCGGCGGCCGTCATCGCGCCGCGCCGCGCGAGCGGATGCGTCGCGCGCATCAGGCACACGACGCGATCGTCGAACAGGTCGTCCTGCCGGAACCGCGACGAACGGGCAGGGCGATTGTCGATCACGACGTCGAGCTCGCCGTCGGCGAGCGCACGTTCGTCATCGTAGCCGTCGCCGAGCGGATGGAACACGAGCTGCGCGTTCGGCGCGCGTTCGCGGAACAGCGCGACGAGCTTCGGCACGAACAGCACGTTCAGGTAATCGGGGCAGCCGATCCGGTAGGTGCGCACGGAGGTGCGCGCGTCGAAGGTCGGCTGCTGGATGCGGATGAAGTCGATCACGCGCAGCGCATTGCGCAGCGGCTCGATCAGCCGCGCGCCGAACTCGGTCGGCACCATGCCGTAGCGGCTGCGCACCAGCAGCGGATCGCCGAGCAGCGTGCGCAGCCGCTTGAGCGCGGCGCTCGTCGCCGGCTGCGACATGTTCAGCCGCACGGCCGCGCGCGACACGGTGCGCTCGGTGAGCAGCACGAGCAGGATGCGCATCAGCCGCGCGTCCAGTACGTCGAGCGCGCCCGTGGCGTCGGACGCGTCGACGGGCAGGCCGGTCGGCTCCGGTGCGTCCCGCATGTCGCTACGCGCGCCCGTGGCCCGTCATTCGACGAAGGTGCCCGGCCAGCCGACGATCCGCTTCGGACGCGGCGGCGTCCGCGCCGATCCCGATCCCGGGCCGGTGGATGGCTTCCAGTTGCACGCGTTGTCTCCTTCCATGTGCGGCGGCGCGAACCGGCAGCGTGTGCACGCAGCGCGGGCCCAGCCACCGTGGACGTTATGTCTCGGATTTGCTGGCGAGTATGGATGGGCGCCGCGACGATGGGAAATTAAATATTCGGCTGAGCGCCAGTTGGAAAATGAATGGGGCGCGACGCGCGTCGGCGCTGACGCGCGGCACGCGGATTGCGCGCCCCCGGCTTCCATTCAATCGACATCAGCGGAGGTGTCATGCAGCGATATTCCATTCGTTACGTATCGCGAGCCGTCTTCGCCGGCATCCTGGTCGCCGGCCTGGCGGCGGGTGCGGGCTGTCAGAAGAAGAGCGAGACCGACACCGGCACCGGTGCGAGTTCGAGCGCCACGGGCGGCATGGCGCCGGCGCCGTCCACCGCGCCGTCGGGCATGCCGAGCAGCGGCACGGCCGGCAGCGGCGTCGACAGCGGCGCGGCGAGCATGCCGGGCGCGGCATCCGCGCCGGCCGGCGCGAGCGGCGGCTGACACGCGGCAGCGGGCGCCGCCCGGCCCTGCCGTGGTGACGTGCCGATTCGGCACGTGCGTCGCAGGGCGCACGCGTGCGACGCCCTGCGCGTGAAAGATTTGCAAGGACCGTTGTAGTGATTCCCGGACCGGCGCCGGCGGTAGCACGCCGGTGCACGCCGTCCGGAACAGGAGGTGCGATGCAGAACGCGGAATCGAATTCAACCCCCGAAAAGCAGCGCGAACAGATCGAGAAGAGCCCGGTGAAGACGCCGGCGGCCGGCGACATGCCGGATGCGTCGACCCAGGCCGCGGAGGTCGCGAAGCGGCCGCTGACGCCGGAGACGATCGCGGCGAAAATGCCGACCGGCCTGCCGCCGATCGACGTCGACGCGCATGCGGTCGACAGCGGCGACCCCGTGCGGCGCGCCGCCGGCCGGATCGTCACGCTCGACAACGCGAACATGGCGATGACCGACAACACGGTCGACGTGGACGGCAAGGGCCTGGAGGCTGCCGCCGGCGCGACCGAGTGGCACGACAACGTGATCTACTCGAATGCGTCGCTCGACGATGCCGTCATGACGCCCGATGAAGGGCTCGGCGGCATCGAGAGCCGGCCGGGCGGCAATGTGCCGCTGATCGGGACGCGGCCGGGCTGGCGCGTCCGGTATGTCGGCGACGTCGAGGTCGAGGTCCAGCATGGCGTCGGCGCGCGGGCCGAACATGTGATCCGTTTCGAGCGGATCGGCTGACGTCGCGATCGTTGCTTCGGCGGACCGCCAGGAGGCGGTCCGCCGCGAGCTTACCGAGAGCCCTTACTGCGGGCCGAGTTCCTGCGCGGACGTGTCCGCATCGTTGCCTTGCGCGACGAGCACGTGAACGTCGTTCGGTATCACGTCGTCAATGCCGCCGGCTGGAATCGTCAACAGCAGCCAGTCGGCGTTGTTGTTCAGCGCGACCGGCGGGGTCTTCAGGATCGGCGTCTTGCTGCCTGCCGTCGTGACGATCACCTGGTAGGTGCCGCCGTTCAGATAGACGGAATCCTGTCCGGATGCCGGCACCGCATTCTGGTAGGCCGCACCGGCCAGCGTCGGGCTTTGTCCCGTGATGTCGGTGCCCGGAGGGACCACGTAGACGTCGACGTTCTGGGCATTCGGCGACGCATTGAAACTACGCACGCGCGCCTTGTCGGACAGCAGCTTCTTGTCGAAGGGGTCGTCGATCAGCGAGATCGCCGACGACTTGCTCGGCAACGCAATGGTCGTGTAGTGGTGACCGTTCGCCGCGCTGAACGACTGCGACGCGACGGTCGTGGTCGTTCCCGATACGTCGTAGCTGGCGGTCTGCGTGCCGGAGTCGATGTCGTGATAGCGGGTCACGCCCTTGTAGGCGATGCCTGACGCGTCGACTTTCGCGTTCAGGTAGTAGTCGAGATTCGGGCCGGCCGGCACTGCGTTGATGAAGCGTGCCTGCGGTTTGGAAATGCCGAGTTCGGTGCCGACGTCGTCGCCGCCGCCGCATGCCGCGAGTACGGAAATGACCGAGCACAGGGCCACTATCGTTCGAATGGATTTCATTATCGTCCTCTCGTTCAGGGAATCTGCTTGCGATGCGACGCCGCCGCACGACGAGAGTCGTCCGGGGCGCAGCGCCGGTTGAGGAAGGATTGCCGTCCGCCGGGGCGGCGGGCGCCTTGATGTCGCAAGGGATGTGCCTGCACGGTTTTGGAACGCGGTGGCGACGGTGGGGCGGTTGTTGTGCGGCGGTTGCCCGGCGTGCGGGTGCGGTTGCATGCCGGGCGTGATTGCGCGAGCGGGCGGCACCGTGCTTGTAAAAAACGGCAACTCTGTGGCGTAACGTGGCGATGCTGGCGCGCGGCGTTTGCCGGCAACGCGCTCTGCGAGCGGCATGGCCCGAACCCGCGCGGCGGCGACCGGGAAAAGCGACTCGCGGGCCAACGCCACACCCTCCGCAGGCCGTAAAACTTGCCGCCAGCGGCACATAGTTTAACCATTCGAAACAATGTGTTCACTGAAAAGGGCATGATCTCCGGCGATCGAGCAGGCATACTGTCGCCTATGTTGCTCAATGCCGTCGAACCGACGTGCGCTTGCCCCCCATGCCCATTCCCGTACCTTTTCGATCCCTCCGATGGTTGACCATCGCGGCTGCTTCATGCTTGCTCGCCGCGTGTTCGACCGCTTCCGACGTGACCACGACGTCGAACCCGAATGTCTTCACCGTGACGACCCGCACGCTCGGCGTGTCGACGACGTGGGCCGACGCCCATGAAAAAGCGGTCAGCGAAGCGACCAACTACTGCACGCAGCGCGGCATGCGCGCGAGCCTGCGGCAAGAGCAGCTGACCGCCGGCCGCCGCGTCGACGCGCGCTCCGAACTCGCGTTCGAGTGCCATCCGACCTTCGAGACCGCGTCGAACCCGCGCGGGTAAGCGCCGCGCCGCCCGTGCTGCTCCCGATGTGAAACGACCCGCGATGCCGTTGACGGGCATCGCGGGCCGGCGCACGTCCGTCGGTCGCGTTACGCGGGTTTTGTCTCGTACAGCTTCACGCACGCGGAGAAGTCGAGCGCGCCGAGCCCCTGCTGGCTCATCGACTGATAAAGCTGCTGCGCGAGCGCGCCCATCCACACCGGTTGCCGTGCGCTGCGCGCGGCTTCGGTCGCGAGCCCGAGATCCTTCAGCATCAGGTTCGCGGCGAAGCCGCCGGCATAGCCGCGCGCGGCGGGCGCCGCGTCGTTTACGCCCGGGTACGGGTTGTACGTATCCGAGCTCCAGCAGCGGCCGGTCGACGTGTTGATGATGCCGGCCAGCACGGCCGGATCGATGCCCAGCGCGGCGCCGAGCGCCATAGCTTCCGACACGCCCATCATCGAGATCCCGAGCAGCAGGTTGTTGCAGATCTTCGCGATCTGCCCGGTGCCCGTGCCGCCGCAGTGCACGACGTTCTTCCCCATGTCGAGCAGCACCGGACGGATGCGCTCGAACAGCGCGGCCGGCGCGCCGACCATGAAGGTCAGCGTGCCGGCCTGCGCGCCGCCGGTGCCGCCCGACACCGGTGCGTCGGCCAGCGGAAAGTCGTGCTGCGCGGCTGCGTCGGCCACCGCGCGTACGCTGTCCGGGTCGATCGTGCTGCAGTCGACGAAGGTGGCGCCGGCGCGCGCGCCGGCCAGCACGCCGTCGTCGCCGACATAGACCGCGCGCACGTGCTGCGCGGCCGGCAGCATCGTGATGACCAGCGACGCGCGTGCGGCCGCGTCACGCGGCGACGCGGCCGCCGTCGCGCCCGCGCGCACCGCGGCGTCGACCGCGTGCGCGTCGAGGTCGAACACCGTCAGCGCGTGGCCGGCCTTGAGCAGGTTGGCGGCCATGGGGCCGCCCATGTTGCCGAGTCCGATGAATGCGATTTCCATGTGCGGACTCCTGCTCAGCGCAGCGCGATCGTCGTGTTCACGCCGCCGGCCGTCGCGTCGTCGTCGAACCAGCGCGCGGTGACCGTCTTCGTCTGCGTGTAGAACTGCACGACCTGCTTGCCGTACGGGCCGAGATCGCCGAGCTTCGAGCCGCGCGAGCCGGTGAAGCTGAAGTAGGGCACCGGGACCGGGATCGGGATGTTGATGCCGACCTGACCGACGTCGATCTCGCTCTGGAACTTGCGCGCGGCCGCGCCGCTCTGCGTGAACAGCCCGACGCCGTTGCCCATCGGGTTCGCGTTGACGAGCGCGATCGCGTCGTCGAGCGTGTCGGCTTCGAGCACGACCACCACCGGCCCGAAGATTTCTTCCTGATAGATCGACATGTCGGTCGTCACGCCCGAGAAGATCGTCGGGCCGACGAAGTTGCCCTGCTCGTAGCCGGGCACCTTCACGTCGCGGCCGTCGAGCAACAGCGTCGCGCCTTCCTTCACGCCGGCGTCGATCAGCGACAGGATGCGCGCCTTCGCCGCCTTCGACACGACCGGGCCGACGTCCGTGCCGGCTTCGGCGCCCGCGTTCACCTTCAGCGCCTTCGCCTTTTCGGCCAGATCGGGCAGCCAGTCGCGCGCGCGGCCGACCAGCACGACGACCGAGGTTGCCATGCAGCGCTGGCCCGCCGCGCCGAAGCCCGCGCCGACCAGCGCGTTGATTGCCTGCTCGCGGTGCGCATCGGGCAGCACGACCGCGTGGTTCTTCGCGCCCATCATCGACTGCACGCGCTTGCCGTGCTGGCTGCCGAGGTTGTACACGTGCGTGCCGACGCGCGTCGAGCCGACGAACGAGATCGCCTTGATGTCCGGGTGCGTGCAGAGACGATCGACCACCGTCTTGCCGCCGTGCACGACATTCAGCACGCCCTGCGGCACGCCGGCCTCGATCGCGAGTTCGACGAGCTGCATCGTCGACAGCGGGTCCTGTTCGGACGGCTTCAGCACGAATGTGTTGCCGCACACGATCGCCATCGGGAACATCCACAGCGGGATCATCGCGGGGAAGTTGAACGGCGTGATGCCCGCGCACACGCCGATCGGCTGGCGCAGCGTGTAGGTGTCGACGCCGCCCGCGACGTTCTCCGCGAACTCGCCTTGCTGCAGCGTGCCGATCGAGCATGCGTGCTCGACCACTTCGAGGCCGCGGAAGATGTCGCCCTGCGCGTCGGGCAGCGTCTTGCCTTGCTCGGCCGTCAGCGTGTGCGCGATCCGTTCGAGGTTGCGGCGCACCAGGTCCTGGAATTTCAGCATGATGCGCAGCCGCGCGCCGATCGGCGTCGTCTTCCAGGTCTGGAACGCGCGCTGTGCGGACGCGATCGCGGCATCGACCTCGTCGAGCGTCGCGTACGGCACGCGGCCGATCACTTCCTGCGTCGCGGGGTTGACGATGTCGCCCCATTCGGCGCTTTGCGAATCGACGAACGCGCCGTCGATCAGCAGCTTGGCGGTGGGCAGGGCGAGGGTGGTTTGGGGGACTGCGGCGTTCATGGAATCTCCGGGAGACGATGATGCGAGGAAAAACGGGGGCCTGCGTCCGTCGCGCGTGCAGCCGCGGCGGACGACAGGTCGAACAGGAAGCGGGTCAATGCGGGCGGTGCTTCGATGCGCTCATGCGCGCGCCGGGCGCATCAGCGCGGTACAGGCGAGCGCGAACACGCCGAAGCCCATGAGGTAGGCGATCACGTAGTGCGGCTGGCCGCCGCCGGCCTTGAGCAGCGACGTCGCGATCATCGGCGCGAAGCCGCCGCCGATCACGCCGGCGAGCTGCACCGACAGCGAGATGCCGCTGTAGCGGATTTCCGCCGGGAACTGCTGCGCGAACAGCAGCGCCTCCGGCGCATAAAGAATCGGGAACACGACGCCGAGGCCGAGCACGATCGCCCACCATGCGGTCGACGTCTGCTGTGTGCCGAGCATCATGAAGAACGGCGCGGCGAACGCGCACATCAGCACGAGGCCGATCGCGAACATCCTGCGCTGGCCGATGCGGTCGCTGAGATGCCCGCACAGCGGCATCGTGACGAGCGACAGCGCCGCGCCGGCCGTGATCGCATGCAGCATCTCGGCCTTCGGCAGATGCAGCTGCTGCGTCGCATACGCGAGGGCGAACGTGACGACCATGTAGAACCAGGTGTTCTCGGCGGCGCGCGCGCCGACGATCGTCAGCACTTCGCGCGGATGGCGGCGCAGCGCGGCCGTCACCGGCGACTTCTCGGCCTTGCCCTGGCGCTGGATCTTCTCGAAGTCCGGCGACTCCGGCACCTTCGCGCGGATGAACCAGCCGAGGCCGACCAGCGCGATGCTCGCGAGGAACGGCACGCGCCAGCCCCACGACAGCATGTCGGCGTCCGGGAGCGCGGCCACCGCGGCCATCGCGACCGACGACAGGATCAGCCCGAGCCCGACGCCCGTCTGCGGCAGGCTGCCGAACAGCCCCTTGCGGCCCTTCGGCGCATGCTCGACGGCCATCAGCACCGCGCCGCCCCATTCGCCGCCGACCGCCATCCCCTGCAGGAAGCGCATCGCGATCAGCAGGGCGGCGGCCCAGTAGCCGATGCTGTCGTACGACGGGATCAGCCCGATGATCATGCTCGGCACGCCCATCAGCAGCAGCGTGATCATCAGCATCGACTTGCGCCCGATGCGGTCGCCGAAGTGACCGAACACGATGCCGCCCATCGGTCGGCCGATGAAGCCGACCGCGAACGTGCCGAACGCGGCGAGCGTGCCGACGACGGGGTCCAGCGACGGAAAGAAGATGCGGTTGAATACGAGCGCGGCGGCGGTGCCGTAGAGGAAGAAGTCGTACCACTCGATCGTCGTGCCGGCCATGCTGGCCCAGCCGGCCAGCAGGTAATGCCGCGCGGTGCGCTCGGGCGCCGGCGTCGCGACGCTTGCATGCTCATCGAGGGTGGATCGGGTCTGCATGGTGTCTCCGTATTGGATGCCCGCGGCTCATGGTCCGCAGGTCACGGTCGAGTATAGTTATGCGCTGATCCACGATGTACGTACAAGAAAACCGGTTGGATATGCATTTCTGCATATCGACAGCCGGTCTGGAGACGCCTGCCGATGCGACACACCCCCGAGCCGGTTTCCGGCAATCTGAACTGGGACGACCTGCGCTTCTTCCTCGAAGTCGCGCGCACGCAGCGCGCGAGCGGCGCGGCGAAGCGGCTCGGCGTCGACTACACGACCGTCGCGCGGCGCATTCGCGCGCTCGAGGCCGCGATGGGCACGCTGCTGTTCGACAAGTCGCGCTCCGGCGGCTTCACGCTGACGGCCGAGGGGCAGCGGCTCGTCGCGTATGCGGACGCGATGGAGACGACCGTGCAATCCGCGTGCGACCAGGTCGCGAACACCGGCGGCGCGCTGTCGGGCCACGTGCGGATCGGGTCGACCGAAGGGTTCGGCTGCTTCTTTCTTGCGCCGCAGCTCGCGCGGTTTCGCGTCGCGCATCCGCATGTGACGGTCGACCTGCTGCCCGTCCCGCATTTCGTCAACCTGCCGAAGCGCGAGGCCGACCTGGCGATCACGCTCGAGCGGCCTGAGCGCGGGCCTTACGTGGTCACGAAGCTGTGCGACTACCAGTTGCGGCTCTACGCGACGCGCGACTACCTGGCGAACCATGCGCCGATCACCTGCACCGACGATCTCGCGCGGCATGCGTTCGTCAGCTACGTCGACGATCTCGCGTTCAGCAGCGAGCTGCTGTACCTGGAGCGTGCGGTGCCCGGCGCGACGGCCGGGTTGCGCACGACGAGCGTGATCGCGCAGGTGTTCGCCGCGCTGCAGGGCGGCGCGCTCGCGATCCTGCCGTGCTTCATGGCGGCCACGCAGCCGGCGCTGGTGCCGGTGCTGCCGGACGACGTGGTGGTCACGCGGTGCTTCTGGCTGACCTGTCGCGAGGATCTGCGCAAGCTGCGGCGGGTGACGGCGCTATGGGATTACCTGCGCGCGGCGGCTGATGCGAATCGGGCGTTGTTGATGGGGGAGTCGGGGGCGTTGAGATTCGTCGGGGAGAACTCGGACGGCACGCCGTGAGCGAAGCGGTGCGTCACGGGCGTTTCGTCCCGTGTCGATCGACGGATTTCGCGCCGCGTACCGGTTTGACATAGTGGCTTCGCGGGGCGGGCCGCGCATCTGGCGTCCCGGCGTCCCGCATGTCCTGTCATCCGGAGGTGTGCAATGAAGAAGAAAACAGCAATCCTGATCGTCGCGGCGAATGCCGATCCGACTGGGCTCGCGGTCGGGCAGATCATCACCGGCAGCGGCAGCATGGGCCGCGTCAGCATGAAGATCACGAGCGTCAAGCAACAGACCGCCTTTGCCGACCAGCCCTTCGTGCTCGAAGTCGCGACACGCGAGCCGACGTGGTTCGACGACGCCAATCCGATCACGACGATCAGCTACAACAACGAACGCAACCGGGCCGACGTGACGACCTGCACGTTTACGTCGTGACCGTCCGTTCGGGCGCGCGTGGGCTCAACCCGGACAACCGAGCTGGTCCGCGAGTTCGTGCAGGTCCCTGACGTCGAAGTCCCACGCGTCGTCCGCTTGCAGGTCCGTCGTCTGGTTAGGCCCGTGTTCGGTCGGCCGCAGCACGAACGCGGTCGCCAGCCCGAGTTGCCGCGCGGCGGCGAGGTCGCCGTTGTGCGCGGCGACCAGGCACACGTCGGCCGGCGCGACGCCGAGAATCTCGACCGCATCGGTATAGACCTTCGGCGACGGCTTGTACGCGTGCGCGACTTCCGCGCCGAGAATCGCGTCCCACGGCAGGCCGCCGTGCTTCGCGACGTCGATCATCAGCCGGATGTTGCCGTTCGACAGCGGCGCGATCACGTAGCGCTGCTTCAGCCGCTGCAGCGCCGCGACCGAATCGGGCCACGGATCGAGCCGGTGCCACGCGAGGTTGAGCGCGTCGATCTCGTCATCGGGCGCGCCGTCGATGCCGTAGCGGTCGAGGGTGCGCACGAGGTTCTCGCGATGCAGCACGTCGAGCCGCACGTAGCGGCGGCGGCCGCTGCGGATTTCTTCCATCGACGGCGAATATTCGCGGCGCCACGCGTCGGCGAATTCGAGCGGATCGAGATCCGCCCCATGGCGCGCCAGGAACGCGGCGGCTTCGCGCGCGACGCCGTTTCTCCAGTCGACGATCGTTCCGAACACGTCGAAAACGAGCGCCTTGATGTCGGCAGGGTTCGTCATGGGGCTCCGTGAAGATCGGTGAAGGACGGCGCGATGCGCTGCATGGCGGCGCGCGACGCCGGGTTCAACGACATTGGATCACGTATCCGCAAACGCGGCTGGCCGGTTCATCGTGGTGCAATCATCTGATGAATGGCGTTTCGACAATGCATGCCGGCCGCGACCGCGCGTAAGCCCTGATGCGCAATGGATACGCGGGGCGTCGTGGATTGGTGTTAAATGTACTTTGGTGCGCGTTGCGGCGCGCGCCCATGGGGACGCATCGGGTTCACGTAAACCCGGAGCGATAAACGGCACGCAGGACCGCTAACGAATCGGGCGCATCAGACCCGATCGAACTGACGGCAGGATTCACTTGAATACCGAACCGCAAAGTTCTCGATACAGCCTCGGCCTGGCGGCGGAAGTCCTCGCGTCCGAGCAAAGCGTGCTGAGGCTGATCACGCGCAACACACCGCTGCCGGAACTGCTCGTCGAGGTCTGCCGGCGCGCCGAGGCGCTGCTCGGCGAAGGCGCGTCGTGCACGATCCTCCTGCTCGACGCGGACGGCGTGCATGTGCACGTCGGCGCCGCGCCGTCGCTGCCCGCGCAGTACAGCGCCGCGATCGAAGGCGCGTCGATCGGGCCCGCCGCGGGCTCGTGCGGCACCGCGATGTACGAGCGCCGGATGATCGCCGTCGAAGACATCGAAACCGATCCATTGTGGGCCGACTATCGGGCGTTCGCGCTGCCGCTCGGCCTGCGCGCCTGCTGGTCGGTGCCGTTCCTGGACGAGACGGGCACCGTGCTCGGCGCGTTCGCCGTCTATCACCGCGCGCCGCGGCGGCCCAGCGACACGGAAACCGACCTGCTGCGCGATATCGGCAACAGCGTCGGCCTCGCGGTGCACCAGGACTCGATCGCTCGCCAGCTCGTGCACAGCGAGGAGCATCACCGCCTGGTCGTCAACAGCCTGAACGAAGGGATTCTCATGTTGTCGCCCGACGGCGTGGTAATCGCGAGCAATCCGAGCGCGAACCGGATGATGCGCGTGAAGGGCGAGCTCGTCGGGCGCCGGCTGTCGAGCGTGATCCTGTACAAGCTGCGCGAGGACGGCACGCCGATCGCGCCCGACGAATGGCCGAGCCGGCTCGCGTTCACCACGGCCACGCCGCTGCTCGACTATTCGGTCGGCTTCGGGCTCGCGGACGGTGACATCATCTGGGTGCGCGGCAACGCGGTGCCGATCGTGAAGCCGGGCGAGACGCGGCCCGAGTCGGTGCTCGTGTCGTTTCACGACATCGGCCCCGTGCGCGAAGCGCAGCAGCAACTGCGCTACCTGGCGACGCGCGACGCGCTCACGGGCCTCTACAACCGGCGCTGGCTCTCCGAGCGGATGCGCGAGCTGTTCGGCACGCACGATGCGGCGGCCGGGCCCGCGCGCGTCGCGATCCTGTTCATCGATCTCGTCGGGTTCAAGAAGGTCAACGACACGGCCGGCCACGACGCCGGCGACGCGCTGCTGCGCAGCGTCGCGGCGCGCCTCGCGGCCTGCGCGGGCGGGCGCCACGCGCTCACGCGCGTCGGCGGCGACGAGTTCGTGATCCTCGTCGACCAATGCGACGATCCCGACGAACTGTCCGCGCTCGCGCGCGAGGTGATCGACACGATCGCGAAGCCGTTCGCGATCGCGAACAACGAGTACTGGCTCGGCGTGTCGATCGGGATCAGCGTCGCGCCGCGCGACGGCGACGATGCGGTCACGCTGATGCGCAACGCCGATTCCGCGATGTACGACGCGAAGCAGCGCGGCCGCAATCATTTCACGTTCTTCACCGCGCAACTGAATCTGCGCCTGCAGCGCCGCTTCGCGATCGAGCAGTCGCTGCGCCGCGCGATTTCGTCGGACGCGCTGCGGCTCGCCTACCAGCCGGTCGTCGACGCGCGCAGCGGCCGCACCGTCGGCGCCGAAGCGCTGCTGCGCTGGACCAGCCCCGAGCTCGGGCCGATGTCGCCGACGGAATTCATCCCGGTCGCGGAAGATACGGGGCTGATCGTGGCGATCGGCCAGTGGGTGCTCGAAACGGCCTGCCGGCAGGCCGCCGAATGGCGCCGCACGATCGCGCCCGACCTGATGCTGGCGGTCAACCTGTCGCCGCGGCAGTTCCACGAGGGCCTCGTCGAGTCGGTCGGCCGCTGCCTCGCGCAGACGCAGCTCGACCCGGGCGCGCTCGAGCTGGAGATTACCGAAGGACTGCTGATGAACGACACGGACACCGTGCTGCCGATGCTCGAGGCGCTCACGGACATGAACGTGCGGATCTCGGTCGACGATTTCGGCACCGGCTATTCGTCGCTTGCGTACCTGAAGCGGTTTCCGCTGCATAACCTGAAGGTCGACCGTTCGTTCGTGTCGGGCGTGCCCGATCATCGCGACTCGGTCGCGATCACGCAGGCCGTCGTCGCGATGGCGCATTCGCTCGGGATGAAGGTCACCGCGGAAGGGGTCGAGACCGAGGCGCAGTCGTGGTTCCTGCAGCAGATCGGCTGCGACATGCAGCAGGGCTACCTGTTCGGCCGGCCGCTCGATCCGGCCGACTACGCGCGCCGGCTCGTCACCGTATAGGCGCTCAAGCGAAACCGCCGCCGGGCGGACGCGCAGGCGGCGCATCGATCTCCACGCGATTCTTGCCGTCGTGCTTCGCGCGATACAGCGCGCGATCGGCCGCCTCGATCAGCGACGTCGTCGGCACGCCGGCAGCCGGCACGATGCTCGCGCCGCCGATGCTGATCGTCACGTAGCGGCCCGTCGACGAGTGCGCGTGCTCGAGCCGCAGCGACTCGATCGCGAGGCGGATCTTCTCGCCGAGCAGCCGCGCGGCGCCCGGCGACGTGGCCGGCATCACGACCGCGAACTCCTCGCCGCCGAAGCGCGCGGCGAGATCGCCGGACTGCCCGAGACAGCGCTCGATGGTCGACGCGACCTGCTTGAGCACGCTGTCGCCCGACACGTGGCCGTACGTGTCGTTGTACAGCTTGAAGTTGTCGACGTCGATCATCAGCAGCGACAGCTCGCTGCGCTCGCGCGCGCCGCGCCGCCATTCGGCCGCCAGATATTCGTCGAGATAGCGCCGGTTCGATAGCCCGGTCAGGCCGTCCGAATGCGTGAGGCGCCGCAGTTCGAGATTGGCCTCGAGCAATTGCTGCTGCGATTGCCGCAGCGCGCGATAGGCCTCGTCGCGTTGCAGCAGGCTCATGTACGAGCGCGAGTGATAGCGGATTCGCGCGACCAGCTCGATGCGGTCGGGCAGTTTCACGAGGTAGTCGTTCGCGCCGGCCGCGAACGCGGCGCTCTTCACCACCGGCTCTTCCTGCGTCGACAACACGATGATCGGCACGTCGCGCATCGCCGGATTCGCGCGGTACGCCTTCACGAGGGTCAGCCCGTCGGTGCCGGGCATCACGAGATCCTGCAGGATCACCGTCGGCCGCGTCTCGATCGCGGTCGCGAGCGCGTCGTCCGAGCGCGGGCAGTAGTGGAAGTCGATGCCGTCCTCGTCGACGAGCGCGCGCCGGATGGCTTCCGCGACGATCGTCTGGTCGTCGACCAGCAGGACCATCGCGGGAGCGTCTGCGTGCGGCGTGGGGCCGGCGTCGAACGCCGCGTGCAGGCCGCCGGACGGGCGGGAGAGGTCGCTGGTCATGATGGATGCCGGGTTGCGCCCTGGCCGCGAGGGGTGTGACGGGAGTTCATCGGGCTCAGATCCGCGCGAGTGCCGCCAGCTCGCCCGCGATACGTTCGAGCGGCAGGATCGCGCGTGCCGCGCCGAGCGTCGCGGCCGCTTTCGGCATCCCGTAGACGGCGCTGGTCGCCTCGTCCTGCGCGATCGTGTGGTAGCCCTTCATGCGCAGTGCCTTCAGGCCGATCGCGCCGTCGCGTCCCATGCCGGTCAGCAGCACGCCGATCACGCGGCCCGGCCAGTGCTCGGTCAGGCTGTTGAAGAACACGTCGACCGACGGCCGGTACGGCGTGGCGGCCGGTTCGCGCGTGTATTCCAGCGTGCCGGCGCGCGTAATGCGCAGGTGATCGTCGGTCGCCGCGAGCAGCGCGACGCCCGGCTGCGGGCGGTCGCCTTCGCGCGCGACGCGCACGGTCAGCGGCGTCTGGCCGTCGAGCCATTGCGCCATCCCTTCGGCGAACGCGCGATCGACGTGCTGGACGATCACGATCGGCGCGCTGAAGTTGGCCGGCAGGCTGCCGAGGATCGACGCGAGCGCGCCGGGGCCGCCGGCGGACGCGCCGATCGCGATCAGCGGGCCGCCGCTCGCGCGCGTGGTCGTGCCGGCCGTGCGGACGCCACCGGGCGCGTCGAGCAGCCGGCCGATCTGGTCGATTTTCGCGAGCAGGAGCCGGGCGGTGTCGCCGGCCGCGCCTTCGCCGAGGCGGGGCGTGTCGACCGCGTCGAGCGCGCCGGCGCCCATCGCTTCGAACACGCGCCAGGCGTTCGCGCCGATGCAGCTCGTCACGATCAGGATCGCGCACGGGCGGCCGGAGCGCATGATCCGCCGCGTCGCCTCGATCCCGTCGCACTTCGGCATGATCAGGTCCATCAGCACGACGTCGGGCGGTTGCGTGGCGCACAGGTCGACGGCCTGCGCGCCGTCGGTCGCGACCCACAGCACGCGATGCTCGGGCCGGCGCGCGATCGCACGGCGCATCGCCTCGACGGCAAGCGGGAGGTCGTTGACGATGCCGATGTTCACAAGCGGGATACTCCGGTCGGTTCGTAGTGTTGGAGATGGGCCGGGTTCATGGAAGGCAGTGCCGGGTCGGCGCCGCCGAACGGTATCGGCGGGCGAACGGCACGGAATTCTTTTCGATTGGCAACGCCCCGCATGCTGTCATGCGGCGCGAGCGGCGGCAATCGAAAAAATTGCGCATTGCGTCGTTCTGACCCTTTCCTCTAGGGAGAGGCGGCCATTTTTGGCGTCCGCGCGGCCGAACGACGACGGGCGCGAGGGCCGCGAGGTGGGACCGAATCGACGGCTCGAGAGCGGGCACGCGTTGTCTACCGCAAGTTTGCGGTCGATGCCGAGGCCGATGCAGTGCGGGTGCGGCGCGACCCCGCTGCGGGCCGAAGACGCGGGGCCGCGCCATCAATGGCTGCGCGCGTACCCCTGGATCAGCGCGCGCATCATTCCTTCGACGGTCGCGTCGAGCAGGTCGGCTTCCTGCTCGGATTCTTCCACGAGCGCGGCATAGGCGGTCGCGAGCGTCACGCGGTCGACTTCATGGCGTTGTTCCATCAGCGTCACCATCCCGTCCTTCGCCAGATGAGCGGAGAACTCACGGCTGCCGATGGTCTGGAATACGTCAATCATGGCGGCTCTCCCCAACGTTGCCAATGCCTTCCAGTGTAGTCGGCGTACCGGCGCTCCGCCATGCGCGGCGGGAGCAGGGCGTGCGGCGCGGGCCGTTCCGGTCGGCACCTCTGAAAACACCGCCGTAACACCGGTGGCGCACCGTCGTACCGGTTTCAACGTTTACCCGAAGCACCAAATTGTCGACTTTTTATCGATAAAGTCTCGTGCTAGATTTTGCGACCTGAAACCGGTCGAAACCGGGCGGGGGCGGCGCGTCTTGACGGCGTCGCGCAACCATCACAAGGAGGAGCAATGCTGGTGCTGATTGGGGTGCCGATCGTCGTGATCGGTTTCGCGCTGCGCTTCAACGCGCTGCTGGTGGTCACGATCGCGGGCCTCGCGACGGGGCTGGCGGGCGGGATGAATCTTGTCGACATCGTCAGCGCGTTCGGCAAGGCGTTCACCGACAACCGCTACATGGGGCTGATCTGGCTGACGCTGCCGGTGATCGCGCTGCTCGAGCGCAATGGCCTGAAGGAGCAGGCGAAGCGGATGATCTCGCGCGTGCAGGCGGCGACCACCGGCCGCGTGCTGATGCTGTATTTCGTGCTGCGCCAGGCGACGGCCGCGCTCGGCCTCACGTCGCTCGGCGGGCACGCGCAGATGGTGCGGCCGCTGATCGCGCCGATGGCCGAGGCCGCCGCCGTCAGCCAGCACGGCGAGCTGCCGGAGTCGGTGCGCCAGCAGATCCGCGCGCACGCGTCGGCCGCCGACAACGTCGCCGTGTTCTTCGGCGAGGACATCTTCATCGCGATCCAGTCGATCCTGCTGATCAAGGGCTTTCTCGAACAGAACGGCATCGCGATCGAGCCGCTGCACCTGTCGGTCTGGGCGATCCCGACCGCGATCGCCGCGCTGCTGATCCACTGCACGCGGCTCGCGCTGCTCGACCGCCGGCTGTCGCGCGGCTTCGGCGCCTTCGGGCGGGAGGGCGCGCGATGATCGGCCTCGAACCGCTCTATACGCTCGCCGGGCTGATGTTCGCCGCGTTCGCGTGCTTCAACCTGACGGATCGCACGAACCCGCGTCGCGTGTTCAATTTCGCGTTCTGGGCGATCTACGCGCTCACGTTCCTGTTCGGCGCGCTGCTGCCGCACTTCGTGATGGGCTGTCTCGCGATCGCGCTCGCGCTGATCGCGGGCTCGGGCAAGCTCGGACGCGGCAAGTCGGACGAAGCCGGCGACGCGGCGGCCGCGCGGCGCGACGCGAAGGCGCTGCGCTTCGGCAACAGGCTGTTCCTGCCGGCGCTGCTGATTCCCGTCGTCACGCTGATCGGCACGTTCGCGCTGAAGCTCGTGCCGTTCGTCGATCCGAAGAGCGTGACGCTGATCTCGCTCGTGCTCGGCACGCTCGTCGCGTTCGCCGTCGCGCTCGCGATGCTGCGCGATTCACCGGTGCACGCGCTGAAGGAGGCGCGCCACACGATGGACGCGGTCGGCTGGGCCGCGATCCTGCCGCAGATGCTCGCGGCGCTCGGCGCGCTGTTCGCGATCGCGGGCGTCGGCGGCGTGGTGTCCGGGCTCGTGAAGGACTGGGTGCCGATCGACTCGCCGTTCGCCGTCGTCGCCGCCTACACGGTCGGCATGGCGCTGTTCACGATGATCATGGGCAACGGGTTCGCCGCGTTTCCGGTGATGACGGCCGGCATCGGCCTGCCGCTGATCGTCCATCAATTTCACGGCAACCCGGCGATCATGGGCGCGATCGGGATGCTGAGCGGCTTCTGCGGTACGCTGATGACGCCGATGGCCGCGAACTTCAACATCGTGCCCGCGGCGCTGCTCGAACTGAAGGACAAGAACGGCGTGATCAAGGCGCAGTGGCCGACCGCCGTGCTGCTGCTGGCCGTGAACACGCTGCTGATGTACGCGTTCGTATTCCGCTTCTGACGAGGTGCCCATGACCGACCGACTGACTCCCGAACTCGCATCGAAATTCGCGTCGCTCGCGCTTGCGCACCTGACCCGCGAATATCCGAACAAGCTCACGCATTCGCTCGAAGGCCCGCACGACGTGCAGGGGCCGCGCGCGCTGCACCCGATCTTCTACGGCAGCTACGACTGGCATTCGTGCGTGCACGGCTACTGGCTCGTGCTGCGCGTGCTCGAACGCTATCCGGCGCTGCCGGAGGCCGAGCCCATCATCGCCGTCGTCGACGCGCATTTCACCGACGCGAACGTCGCTGGCGAACGCGCGTACCTCGCGCTGCCGCACAACAGCGGCTTCGAGCGGCCTTACGGATGGGCGTGGCTGCTCGCGCTGTCCGCGCAGCTGGAGCGGCTCGCGCTGAAGGGCGTGGTGCCGCAGGCCGCCCGCTGGGCGAAGACGATGGCGCCGCTCACCGACCTGTTCGTCGCGCGCTTCGAGACATTCCTGCCGAAGGCGACCTATCCGCTGCGCGTCGGCACGCACTTCAACACCGCGTTCGCGCTCGCGCTCACGCTCGACTTCGCACGCGCGACGCAGCGCGACGGGCTCGCGGCGCTGATCGTCGATACGGCGAAACGCTGGCACCTGAACGATGTCGCATGCCAGGCGTGGGAGCCGTCGGGCGACGAGTTCCTGTCGCCCGCGCTGATGGAGGCGGAGCTGATGCGGCGCGTGCTGTCGGCCGGAGAATTCGACGGCTGGTTCGCGCGGTTCCTGCCCGGTCTCGCGCGCGGCGAGCCGGCGACGCTGTTCGTGCCGGCGACGGTCAGCGACCGCAGCGACGGCAAGATCGCGCATCTGGACGGGTTGAACCTGAGCCGTGCATGGTGCCAGCGCTCGCTTGCCGGCGCGCTGCCGGAAGGCGATGCGCGGCGCGCGAAGCTGCTCGATGCGGCCGACCGGCATCTCGCGAGCGCGCTCGCGCACGTGGCCGGCGACTACATGGGCGAGCACTGGCTCGCGACGTTCGCGCTGCTGGCGCTCGACGCGTAGTCGCTTCGACGGGGATTGCTGCGCCGGCTTTGCATCCGGCGCAACACCACTTTCCATCGGCCGAGCGGCGCGACCCGGCGGCAAATCGATACACTGCCGTACCGGTTGCACGGGCCCCGGCAATCAGGCCCGACGAAGGAGACAGCACAAGATGGACACCCAACGCGCAGCGGTCGTCACGTACCGCGGCAATGCGATCGAGAACACGCACGTCGCCGATGTGGCGGTGGTGGATGCCGGCGGCAAGCTGCTGTTCAGGCTCGGCGATCCGTTCCGGATGACGCTCGCGCGCTCGGCGGCGAAGCCGGCGCAGGCGCTGTCCGTGATCGAGACGGGCGCGCCGGAGCGGTTCGGTTTCGACGACGCGGACATCGCGCTGATGTGCGCGTCGCACAGCAGCGAGGAGCGGCACATCGCGCGCACGCGGGCGATGCTGGCGAAGGTCGACGCGCACGAGTCGGATCTGCGCTGCGGCGGCCATGCACCGTTGTCGGACGCGGTGTACCGGTCGTGGATCAAGCGCGACTACACGCCGACCGGCGTGTGCAGCAACTGCTCGGGCAAGCACGTCGGGATGCTGGCCGGCGCGCGGGCGATCGGCGCCGCGATCGCCGACTACCATCTGCCGGAGCATCCGATGCAGGTGCGCGTGAAGCAGGTGGTCGCGAACGCGTGCGGCCTGCGCGACGACGAGGTCGACTGGGCGATCGACGGCTGCAACCTGCCGACGCCGGCGTTCCCGCTCGATCGCCTCGCGCGTCTTTACGCGTCGGTGGCCGACGGCGCGGATACGCTGGAAGCCCGCGGCGCGGCGGCGACCGATCGCGTGCGCGCGCTGGCGCGCATTCATCACGCGATGACGGCCCATCCGGAGCTGGTCGCCGGCGAAGGGCGCTACTGCACGGTGCTGATGGACGCGTTCGAAGGGCAGGTCGTCGGCAAGCTCGGCGCGGATGCGTGCTACGGGATCGGCGTACGCGCGTCGGCGCGCACGCGGGAGCTCGGCGCCGACGGCGCGCTCGGCATCTCGGTGAAGATCGAGGACGGCAACATCGACGTGCTGTACATGATGGTCAGCGAACTGCTCGAACGGCTGCGGATCGGCACGGACGCGCAGCGCGCGCGGCTCGCCGCGTTCCACCGGCCGCGGATGCTGAACACGCAGGGCGTCGAGGTCGGGCACGCGACGTTCCCGTTCGAATTGCAGGCTGCCTGACGATAGGTAGCGCATCGACGCGTCGATGCCGCATGCGGGCGTTGCATGCGGCATCGGTACCTGCCTGCTGAACGGCGCGGCCGCTACGCACCCGCGTCGCGAATCTTCATCAGTTCGACTTCCGACAGCTCGCCGATATGCGCGAGATGGTCCGCGAGAAAGTCCTTCAGCACGCGCAGCTTCGCCGAGCTGCGCCGGTTCGCGAGATACGCGATGTAGATGTGCTCGCCCGTCAGCTTGTTGTGCAGCCGATAGCGCGGCAGCACGGCTTCGAGCCGGCCGCTCGCGAGCAGGTCGCGTACCAGCCAGATCTCGAACTCGGCGACGCCGAGCCCCGCGCAGGTCGCCTCCAGCAGCAGCTCCGAATGATCGGTGATGAGGTTGCCGGCCGGCAGCACGCTGTGCCGCGCGTCGCCGCGCACGAGTTCCCAGCGCGGATCGCCTTCGGGATGCACGTAGCGCAGGCAGTTGTGATGCAGCAGGTCGTCGGGCGTCTCGGGCCGCCCGCAGCGGTCGAGATAGCCGGGCGTCGCGCACAGGATGCTGTCGTTGCGCGACAGACGGTGGACGACCAGGTTGTCCAGATAGTTCTCGCCTTCGTGGATGTCGAGATCGTAACCGCCGGCGACGAGGTCGTTGTGGTTGTCGGTGAGCCGCACGTCGAGCTGGATCGTCGGGTAACGCGCGAGAAACGGCGCGATCAGCGGCGCGAGATGGCGGCGGCCGAACGCGACCGGGGCGGTGAGCTTCAGCGGGCCGCTCGGTTGCGCATTGAGCTCCGCGACGACGCGCAGCGTGTCGTCGAGATCGGCGATCAGCGTGACCGCGCGTTCCAGATAGATATGGCCGGCCTCCGTCAGCGTCACGCTGTGCGTCGAGCGGTGCAGCAGCGCGACGCCGAGCGCCTCTTCGATCGCCGTGATCTTGCGCGCGACGGTGGACGTCGACACGTGCATCTCCTTCGCGACCGCGGAAAAGCTCCCCATTTCGACCACACGCACGAACGCGCGCATCGCGCCCAGGTGATCGAGGCCGGTGTCTCTCGCCATGGCTTTCATTCGTCTCTCATTGTTGCGTCCCACGCAAAACCGCTTTCGATAATACAGAAGCGAGCTTCTTTATGCAAAGGCATAGAATGCGATCCCGTCGTCCCGGGAAGCGGCGAGCGCAGCCGGTTTCCGTGGCGGCACGGGACAATTCTGGAGGGGACACCATGACGGCAAACGGCTTTCGCGTCGAAGCGGATCTTTTAGGGAAACGAAGCATTCCGAACGAGGCGTACTACGGCGTCCACACGCTGCGCGCCAAGGAGAACTTCGACATTTCGGGGCGCACGATCGCGTCGCTGCCGTACTTCGTCATGGCGCTCGCGGCCGTGAAGGAAGCCGCCGCCGACGCGAACTGCGAGCTCGGGCTCCTGCCGGCCGCGTATCGCGACGCGATCGCCGCCGCGTGCGTGGAGATCCGCGAAGGCCGGCTGCACGACCAGTTCGTGGTCGACATCATCCAGGGCGGCGCCGGCACGTCGACCAACATGAACGCGAACGAGGTGATCTGCAACCGCGCGCTCGAAATCATGGGACACACGCGCGGCCAGTACGAATACCTGCATCCGAACGAGCACGTCAATCTCGCGCAGAGCACCAACGACGTCTATCCGACCGCGATCCGGATCGCGACCTGCTTCGCGGTCGAGCATCTGCTCGAGGCGATGGCGCGCCTGCGCGATGCGTTCGCGGAGAAGGCCGACGCGTTCTCGGATCTCCTGAAGCTCGGCCGCACGCAGTTGCAGGACGCCGTGCCGATGACGCTCGGCCAGGAATTCTCGACCTACGCGGTGATGGTGACGGAAGACATCGCGCGCCTGCAGGAAGCCGGCTGGCTGATGCGCGAGATCAATCTCGGCGCGACCGCGATCGGCACCGGCATCACCGCGCATCCGCAGTACGCGGAGAAGGCGCTGGCCGCGCTGCGCCGCATCACCGGCCTGGACCTGAGCACCGCGCCGAACCTGATCGAGGCGACGCAGGACTGCGGGGCGTTCGTGCAGATTTCCGGCGTGCTCAAGCGCATCGCGGTCAAGCTGTCGAAAATCTGCAACGACCTGCGGCTGCTGTCGAGCGGCCCGCGCGCCGGGTTCGGCGAGATCAACCTGCCGCCGGTGCAGGCCGGCTCGTCGATCATGCCGGGCAAGGTGAACCCGGTGATTCCGGAGGTCGTCAACCAGGTCGCGTTCGAAGTGTTCGGCAACGACCTGACGGTGACGTTCGCCGCCGAGGCCGGCCAGCTTCAGCTCAACGCGTTCGAGCCGGTGATCGCGAGCGCGCTGTTCCGCAGCTTCAGTCACCTGACGGCCGCCTGCACGACGCTCGCGGGCCGCTGCGTGAGCGGGATCACCGCGAACCCCGAGCGGCTGCGTGACACGATGGAGCGATCGGTCGCGCTCGCGACCGCGCTGAACCCGTACATCGGCTACAAGCGCGCGACCGCCGTGGCCGCCGAGGCGCACGCGAGTGGCAAGTCGATCCGCGAAGTCGTGCTCGAGCGCGCGCTGATGACCGTCGCGCAACTGGACGAAGCGCTGCAGCCCGAAGCGCTGATCCGTCCGCGCGCGTACTGATTCCGGCCGCGCGGCGCCGGCGCATGCCGTCGGCGGCCCGCGCGCGCCCGTTACCGCAGCGCCCCGTCGACGGGCGCCACACATCAAGAAACGGAGACACACCATGAAGCACGTCAGCGAGCGCCCGGCCGACACGGCCGGCGGCGCGGATTCCCGTCATGCCGAGCGCGATGCGATGTTCGCGTCGCACGAAGCCGGCTATGCGAAACAGTTGAAGCCGCGCCACGTGCAGATGATCGCGATGGGCGGTGCGATCGGCACCGGCCTCTTTCTCGGCGCGGGCGGCCGCCTGCAGAGCGCGGGGCCCGCGCTGGCGGTCGTGTATCTCGTGTGCGGCGTATTCGCATTCCTGATCATGCGTGCGCTCGGCGAGCTGGTGATGCACCGGCCGACCAGCGGCGCGTTCGTGTCGTACGCACGAGAATTCATGGGCGAGCGCGCGTCGTTCGTCGCGGGCTGGATGTACTACCTGAACTGGGCGACCACCGGCATCGTCGACATCACCGCGGTCGCGATCTACATGAAGTACTGGGCCGCGTTCTCGGACGTGCCGCAGTGGGTGTTCGCGCTCGGCGCGCTCGGCATCGTGTCGGTGATGAACATGATCGGCGTGAAGGTGTTCGGCGAGATGGAGTTCTGGTTCTCGATCGTGAAGGTGGGCACGCTCGCGCTGTTCCTCGGGGTCGGCGCCGTGTTCCTCGCGAGCGGCCATCCGGTCGCCGGCCAGATGCCGGGGCTGCACCTGATCGCGGATCACGGCGGGATCTTTCCGCACGGCATCCTGCCGGCGGTGCTGATCGTGCAGGGCGTCGTGTTCGCGTATGCGAGCATCGAGCTCGTCGGCGTCGCGGCGGGCGAGACCGCGGATGCGCGCAAGGTGCTGCCGAAGGCAATCAACAGCGTGATGTGGCGCATCGCATTGTTCTATGTGGGCTCGGTCGTGCTGCTGACGATGCTGCTGCCGTGGACCGCGTACAGCGCGCACGAAAGCCCGTTCGTGACGTTCTTCGGCAAGCTCGGCGTGCCGTACGTCGGCACGGTGATGAACGTCGTGGTGCTGACCGCCGCGCTGTCGAGCCTGAACTCCGGCCTCTATTCGACCGGGCGCGTGCTGCGTTCGCTCGCGATGGGCGGCTCGGCGCCGCGCTTCGTGTCGCGGATGAACGCGCGCGGCGTGCCGTACGGCGGGATCCTCGTCACGGTCGCGGTCAACGCGATCGGCGTGCCGCTGAACTACATCGTGCCGGCGCAGGCGTTCGAGATCGTGCTGAACATGGCGTCGCTCGGGATCATCACGACCTGGGGCTTCATCGTGATGTGCCAGATCCTGTTCCGCCGCGCGGTCAATCGCGGCGAGCTGAGCCCCGTGTCGTTCCGGATGCCCGGCGCACCGTTCACGTCGTGGCTCACGCTCGGGTTTCTCGCCAGCGTGCTCGTGTTGATGGCGTTCGATTACCCAGGCGGCACGTGGACCGTCGGGATGATTCCGGTGGTCGTGCTCGCGCTCGTGATCGGCTGGAAGCTCGCGAAGCGCGGTGCCGCGCGCGAGCGGGCAAGCGCCGCACCGGCCATCGCCGATCCGGCGAGCAACGTCTGACGATGTCCGACGATGCGCACGGGCGGTCGACCGCCCGCTGCGCTCAGTTCAATCCGACACGCGCGCCGACCCAGCGGCTGAAGTCGCCGGCCATCGGCGCCGTGAGTTCGTGGCCGGTGTCGTAGAGCCGCGTGTCGTGCGCGACGCCGAGGGCCGTCAGCTTCGCGTCGGCCGTATCGGCCCACGCGAGCGGCAGCTTGTCGTCGAAGCGGCCGTGCATCACCAGCGCGTGCAGCCGGCTCAATGCATCGCGCGACGCGATCAGCGGATCGATCTCGGGCAGGATGCGCCCGCACAGCACCGCGAATGCGGTGACGTCGGCCGGCGACGTGAGCGCGACGCTCGCGCTCATGATGCCGCCCTGGCTGAAACCGGCGATCACGGTGGGCACGTCCGGAGTGTCGGTGGCGGCGTCCGGCGCGCGCAACGCACGCAACAGCCCAATCAGCTGCACACGGCTCGCCTCCGCGCGGGCCGCATCGATTTCCGGGCCGTTCGGGCCGAAGCGCACCGGAAACCACGCATGCTGGTTGGGGCCGAATGTCAGCGGCCCGCGCACGAAGGCGATTTCGATACGCGGATCGATCGTGTCGGCCAGGTTCAGCAGGTTGGTTTCATTGCCGCCGACGCCGTGCAGCAGCAACAGGCGGCCCGCGGGGCGGCCGGCGGCCGGGCGCAGCCGGTACTGGAGGCCGGATTCGGCGTCGGTGGTCAGCGACAGGACGTCGGTCATCGCGTGGGTCCGAGAGGGGAATGAGCCGACAGTCTAGAACGCGCGGACGGCGACGTGAATCGCCGGCTGGCGATTGATTGTTTCCTGTCTGGAGTGAATGCGGGGCCCGCGGTGTCGGATATTGGGGTCGGCTACTTGTGCCATGGACGAGGAAATTTGCCGGTAGGCGACTGGTTATGGTCAATATGCCGGCCGGATGACTCGTCATCGCAACCCATAGTTGATAAAATAGATACGTTTTGTAGATACGTGGGGTTGGGAGATGGAGACTGCCAAGATTTTCAAGCATGGTGGATCGCAGGCCGTCCGCTTGCCGAAGGATTTCCGCTTCGATACCACGGAGGTCCGGATTCGTCGGCACGGCGCGTCTGTCATTCTCGAACCGGTGCCGCAAGACTGGGCATGGCTGACACCGTTGATCGGCCCGGTTGACGCCGATTTCGAGGCCGCCGCGGCAACCGAGCCTGCCGCTCAAGAGCGTCCAGGGCTGGACGTGTTTGAATGAAATTTCTGCTGGATACCAACGCGGTAATCGCGATTCTGAAAGGCGAACAGGCCATGCTGGCCCGATTGCGTAGCCATCAACCTGCGGATTTCGGAATTCCCGCGATCGTCGCGCATGAACTCTATTACGGGGCGTACAAGAGTCAGAGAGCGGCAGCGAATCTGGCACGCGTCGAGGGGCTTCAGTTCGAGGTCGTGTCGTTCGATGCGGAAGATGCTCAGCATGCCGGGGAAATCCGTGCGCAACTGGCCGCGGTGGGAACACCGATCGGGCCATACGATGCATTGATCGCAGGACAGGCGCGAGCGCGACGCCTGGTGCTTGTCACGCACAACACGCGCGAGTTTGAGCGGGTCTCGGAGCTGCAGGTCGAGGATTGGCTCGCGGCGGCGCGCGAAAACTGACCGCAGTGCAAGTCGTGTGGCAATCGGCGCGGATGGCGTTCGCGAGCGGCCGGGCTCGCAGGGGCGGTATCGCGCTCGATCCGTGAGCGGCGATGACCGGGCCGGTGAGACGCCGCGCGTCATTGAATTCGCTATCGTGCGTAAAGGGATGCATGAGGGGCTGCATGACGATCCGCTTCGCAAGATAATGCGCAAACGTTTTTCCGGTATTCGACCGGATTGAATTGCCGGATTCGTGAATAGAAGAATAAATATCCGGATTCGTTTGTTGTACGCTGCCGGGCAGCCCAGGCGGGCCATACAGGCAGGAGATTAACGGCCGATCCGGGAAAAACTTTAGGATTTTCTCGCCGCAATTGACCATTGCGATTTCCTCAATGACCGATTGATTTTCGGTCATCGGACAGTCATACACCATCCCCGATAATTCGGCGCTCACATTCTTTCAATAGACCAAAGGGCGATCGAAGCCGGATCGCTGCGGGGAGCTGTACACATGACCATCCGTCATCGCATTACGCTGCTAGTCGTCCTGACGTTTTTCGCGCTGTCCGCGATCGGCGTGTACGCCGTGTACCAGACGCGCAAGAGCGCGTCCGAGGTGCGTCAGGTTACCCAGGGAATCGTGCCGAGCGCGCTCGCGTCGGCGGATCTCGTCGCCGATGTGAAGAACATCCAGATCGCGACGATGACGCTGGTGTACGCGCCCGACGCGAACACCGCCGCGCAGGCGCGCGACGAGCTGAAGGCAAAACAGGCCGCACTGCGCGCGGCGCTCGACGCGCAGGCCAGGTCGGCGGTCGGGCAGGCGCAGCAAGGCCTCGTCGCGCAGGCGAAGGACAGCGCCGCGAATTACTTCGCGACGATCGACGACACCGGGAAGATGAAGGCCGACGGCAAGCCGGAGATGGCGCAGGCCTACCTGTTCGCGAACGTCGCGCAATATCGCGACGAACTCGAAAGCATCGTCGACACGCTGCGCGTCGAGAAGAACCGCCAGAAGGACGACGCGATCCGCGCGCTGAACGGCATGCTGTCGACCACGGCGACCGCGATCGCGGCGGTCGCTGGCACCGTCGTCGTGCTGCTGACCGCGCTCGGCTTCGTGCTGTACCGCCAGATCGCGCGCCCGCTGATCGGGATGCAGACGGCGATGAGCGAAATCGCGACGAGCCAGGACTTCACGCGCCGCGTGCCGGTGGGCCGGATGGACGAGATCGGTCATTCGATCGTCGCGTTCAACGGGATGATCGAGAAGATCCAGGAGAACGCCGCTCAACTGAAGCAGAAGACGGCCGACATCCAGGCGATGCTGCAGAACATGCAGCAAGGGATCCTGACCGTCGTCGAAGGCGGCGTCGTGCATGCGGAGTATTCGGCGTACCTCGAGACCATCTTCGAGACGAGCGACATCGCCGGACGCGACCTGATGGCGCTCGTGTTCGATGATTCGAGCATCGGCGCCGACGCGCGCTCGCAGGTCGACGCGGCCGTGCATGCGTGCCTCGGCGAGGACAGCATGAACTTCGCGTTCAACGAGCACCTGCTCGTCAACGAAGTCGCCAAGCGGATGCCGGACGGCCGCGAGAAATGGCTCGACCTGAGCTGGTCGGCGATCACCGACGAGACCGACACGGTCGTGCGGCTGATGCTGTGCGTGCGCGACGTGACCGAGATCCGCGAGCTGACCGCGCAGGCCGGCGAGCAGCAGCGCCGCCTCGAGATGATCGGCGAGATTCTGTCGATCAGCCAGGACAAGTTCCATGACTTCGTGCACAGCGCGAAGGGCTTCCTCAGCGAGAACGAGCGGATGATCCGCCAGCACGAACGCGCGGATCACTCGATCGTCGCGGCGCTGTTCCGCAACATGCACACGATCAAGGGCAATGCGCGCACGTACAGCCTTCAGCACCTGACCAACATCGTGCATGAAGCGGAGCAGGCGTACGAATCGCTGCGCCGCGCGGACGGCGGCCCCGAGTGGAACCGCGATGCGCTGATGGACGACCTGGCCCGCGTGCGCGAGGCGGTCGATCACTACGCGACGATCAACGCGGTCACGCTCGGCCGGCACGGCGAGCCGGCGGGGCCGGGCGGCGGCGACTACCTGATGGTCGAGCGCGCGCATATCCGCGAGAGCCTGCGCATGCTCGACGGCGCCGATCCGGCGAACGCGGGCGACTGGCTCGCGGCGCGCGATTCGGTGCGCCGCCTGCTGAGCCAGTTCGGCACGCAGGGCATCGGCGACGCGCTGGGCGGCGTGATCGAATCGCTGCCGTCGCTCGCGGCCGAACTCGGCAAGCCGGCGCCCGTCGTGCATATCGACAGCAACGGCCATCGCGTGCGCGGCGAGATCGGCGCGACGCTGAAGAACGTGTTCATGCACCTGTTGCGCAACGCGATCGACCACGGGATCGAAACGTCCGACGAGCGTCGCGCGGCCGGCAAGGCGCCGGCCGGCAAGATCGACATCGCGGTCGACGTCGAGGACGGTGCGCTGCGTTTCGTGCTCGGCGACGACGGCCGCGGTCTCGCGCTCGACCGGATTCGCGGGATCGCGCGCGAGCGCGGGTGGATCGACGCCGGCGACGAAGCCGCGCTGACCGACGAAGCGGTGGCCGGACTGATCTTCCGTCCGGGCTTCTCGACCGCGCGTGCCGTGACCGAAGTGTCCGGGCGCGGCGTCGGGATGGACGCGGTGCGCAACTTCCTGAAGCGCGACGGCGGCGACATCGCGCTGCGCTTCACCGACGATCGCGTCGGCTCGCCGTATCGCGCGTTCGAGACGATCGTGTCGCTGCCGGCGCGCTTCGCGGCGGACGGCGCCGCGCACCCCGCCGAGCCGCACGCACGCGCCGGCATCGCGAACGTCGACGTGGCGGAGTGATCGTGCAAGCATGGATGATCCCGATCGGCGCCGCGCTGGCGGGCGGCCTGGTGGTCGCGGCAATCGCCGCGATCGTGTGTCGCGTGATGCGAGCGCGGCTCGTTGCCGCGTTCACGCGCGAAGCGGATGCGTTGCGCGATGCCCTCGGCGCGGCCGACGCGCGTGCCGACGCAGCCGTCGCCGCGCAGACGGAAGCGGCGCAGGCATGGGCGCGCCGCGAGGCGCAACTCGAGGAAACGCGGGCCCGCGACGCGGCCGGCGCCGGCGAGCAGCGCGACGCGCTGCAGGCGCTCGCGGCCGAGCGCGCGGCGCTGTCGCAGCAGGCGACGAAGCTCGCCGACGAAGCGGCGCGGCTGCGCGGGCTGGCCGGCACGTTCGAGCGCTGGCACGAGCAGATGATCTCGCTGACCACGCAGAACCAGGACATGCGCGCGAAGAACCAGGAACTGTCGGCGATCGTCGCGCACGTGTCGATCGTGTCGCTGAACGCGTCGATCGAGGCTGCGCGCGCGGGCGCGGCCGGACGCGGCTTCTCGATCGTCGCGAGCGAGGTGCGCGGGCTCGCCGCGCGCTCGCAGCAACTGTCGAACAGCTATCGCGACAGCCTGAACCGCAACGATCTCGTGACGGCCGCGACGTTCCAGGACATCCAGGCCGGCGGCAAGATGATCACGGCCGCGCTGGCGACGGTCGAGACGCTCGCCGGGCAACTGCATGCGCGGCTCGAAGGAGCGGCGGCGTGATCGGCGCGCAGGCCCGGGCCAGTTTCGAGCGGATCTTCTTCGATGCGGCGCGCACGCGGCTCGCGTCCGGCGGCGCCTGCGAGATCCGGCCGGCCGCGGGCGATGCGCACGACGCGTCGCACGATCCGTCGCGCATGAGGTCGCGCACGACGCCGACGGTTTCCGAGCACGTCGTTGTCCTGACGATCTCGGCGCTGCATTTCCGGCTGCTGCTCGCGCTGCGCTTTCGCGATGACGCGCCGACGCGCCGTCATTTCGCCGCGGCCGCATCTGGCGCGAGCGCGCAGCGGCCGCTACCCGAGGCGTTCATGGAAGTCGCGAACCTGTGTTGCGGCGCGATCAACCAGGCGCTGACCGCGCCGTTCCCCGATCTCGGGATGTCGACGCCTTACCTGCTGAGCGGCGCGAGCATCGACTACCTGCCGGCGCTGAATCCCGATCACGTGGCCGCGTACGACGTGACGCTCGACGGCGACGTGCGGATCGGCGCGACGCTGTGCGTGTGCGCGAACGCGCCGGTCGATTTCCACGTGCCGGAAGCGGCGAGCGTGGACACGGGCGGCGAGCTCGAACTGTTTTGACCGATTTCGAGGACTTCACGAGATGACCGTAGACCAACCCGTCAGCAAGGTGCTCGTGCTCGACGACAGCCCCGCGCATGCGGCGACGATCAAGCGCTTCTGCGACGAGCACAACCTCGTCGGCCTGACCGTGCGGCGCAACCGGCTGCTGAAGGTGCTGCGCTCGAACATCGATCTCGGCGCGATCCTGCTCGCCGAGGACTACGGCGGCTCGCCGGCCGAGAGCGCGATCGTCGCGACGCAGATCGACGCGTTGCGGCCGGAGCTGCCGATCATCCTGCGCCGTGCGTCGGACGCGTCGCGCGACGGGCTGCCCGACGCGCTCGCGCGCGTCGCGTGCGCGGCCTACGTCGCCGACGACATGACGCCGCTCGCGCGCGCGATCGGCGAATACCTGTTCGGCCGGGACTATCCGAACGCGCTCGTGCGCGGCATCTCGGAGATCACCGAGGCGCGGCTCGACAGTCTGTTCCCGGGCATGACGATCGAGCGCGACACGCCGTGCATCGTGCGCGACCAGATCATCTTCGGCGAAGTGTTCAGCCTGATCGCGCTCGAAAGCGCGTGGTGCCGCGGCTACATGCTGCTGCAGACGAGCGAGCAGCCGCTGCTCGACATGATCGGCGGCACGCGCGACGACGGCCGCGCGCCCGACTTCCGCGACGTGAACAGCCTGCTCGGCGAGCTGACCAACCTCGTGTGGGGCGCGTTCAAGAACCGTTATCTCGGCGACGCGGAGGCGCTCGCGCGCCATCCGGTGCAGGTGCCGCTCGTCGTCAATCACAAGCAGAAGTTCATTTCGTTCGGCGGCGACTGTCCGCAGCTCTGTTTCAAGTACCGGATGACCGACGCCGCCTCGGGGCGATCGGTGCAGCTCGATCAGCGTTTCGTGTTCAGCCTGAGCTGGTCGCCGGAGGATTTCCGCGAATCGGTGCAGGACGTGGGGCCGATGGTCGAATCGGGCGAACTCGAACTGTTTTGAAGGTTGAAGTAGTCACAACGAAAGAGGAACACGGCATGGCAAAGATTCTGGTGGTCGACGATTCGGGCACGGTGCGCGATGAAGTCGCGGGTTTCCTGCGCAATCACGGGCTCGACGTCGCGACGGCGGTGGACGGCAAGGACGGGCTTGCGAAGCTCAAGGCGACGCCCGGCGTGCGCCTCGTGATCAGCGACGTGAACATGCCGAACATGGACGGCCTGACGATGGTCGAGAAGATCCGCGGCGAACTGGCGAACGCGTCGGTCAACATCGTGATGCTGACGACGGAAAGCAGCCCGGCGATGAAGGAGCGCGGCAAGGCCGCTGGCGTGAAGGGCTGGATCGTGAAGCCGTTCAAGGGCGATGCGGTGCTCGACGCGCTGAAGAAGCTCGCGGGCTGAAGCACGGCCGGGCCGGCGCGGCAACCGGCTCCACGGACCTCCTCGTTGGACTATATTGGTGCGTTATCGCATCGTGATTTTTTCGAATGGGGGCGTCATGGACTCGAATCCCGCTTCAGAGGAACCCATCCTGCTGCGCGACGCGCACGACGGCGTCGTCACGCTGCGGCTGAACCGGCCGCAGCAGTTCAACGCGTTGTCGGAGGCGATGCTCTCGAGCCTGCACGATGCGTTCGAATCGCTGGCCGCCGATCCGCACGTGCGCTGCGTCGTGCTCGCCGCGCAGGGCAAGGCGTTCTGCGCGGGCCACGACCTGCGGCAGATGCGCGGCAAGCCCGAACTCGATTACTACCGCACGCTGTTCGCGCAATGCAGCCGCGTGATGCTCGCGATGCGCGCACTGCCGGTGCCGGTGATCGCGCGCGTGCAGGGGATCGCCACGGCGGCCGGCTGCCAGCTCGTCGCCGCGTGCGACCTTGCGATTGCGGCCGACACCGCGCGCTTCGCGGTGTCGGGCATCAACGTCGGGCTGTTCTGTTCGACGCCGGCCGTCGCGTTGAGCCGCAACGTCACCACGAAGCGCGCGTTCGACATGCTCGTGACCGGGCGTTTCGTCGATGCGGCGACGGCCGCCGCGTGGGGGCTCGTCAACGAGTCGGTGCCCGAGGATGCGCTCGATGCGGCCGTCGCGCGCAAGGTCGCGGAGATCGTCGCGAAGAGCCCGGCCGCGGTGCGCTACGGCAAGCAGATGTTCTATCGGCAGCGCGAGTTGCCGCTCGATGAAGCCTACGCGTATGCCGGCGACGTGATGGCGCGCAACATGATGGAAGAGGACGCCGGCGAAGGGATCGATGCGTTCCTGGAGAAGCGCAAGCCGACGTGGCGGTCGTAGCGCGTGCCCGTTCGCCTGCGCTCCATGCCCGCCGTAAAAAGCAAACGGGCCGCTTGCAACGCGGCCCGCCAATGGATCCGGATGCGCCACGACACGACAGCGTGCCGCCGCCTCCGTGACCTCCATCAACGCCCGTGGCTGCCCGTGCGCAGCAGCGGCTGCACCGTCGACGCGCCCGGCGGCACGATCACGACCGGCACGCGGCGCGCGAGCGCGCACATCAGCTCGTAGCCGATCGTGCCGCTGGCTTCGGCGACATCGTCCACCTTCACCTGATCGCCCCACAGCTCGACGCCCGACCCGATGCCCGCGTTCGGGCAAGGCGTCAGGTCGACGGTCAGCATGTCCATCGACACGCGCCCGACGACGCGCGTCATCACGCCGTCCACCGCGATCGGCGTGCCGGCCGGTGCATGGCGCGGATAGCCGTCCGCGTAGCCGCACGCGACGACGCCGATCCGCATCGGCCGGTCCGCGGTGAAGCGGCGGCCGTAACCGACCGTCTCGTCCGGCGCGAGCGTCTGCACGCCGATGATCTTGCTGGTCAGCGTCATCGCGGGCATCAGCGGCGTGTCGGCGATGTGCCGCGCCGCGCCGGTCGGCGACGCGCCGTACAGGATCGTGCCGGGCCGCACCCAGTCGCGGTGCGCGCGCGGATGCCACAGCACGGCCGCCGAATTCGATGCCGATCGCTCGCCGGGAATCCCGGCCGTGGCCGCATCGAACTGTTCGAGCTGCCAGTCGACTTCGCCTTCGTCGGCGTTCGCGAAATGCATCATCAGCGTGATCTTGCCGATCGACGGCGCGGCCGCCGCGCGTTCCCACGCGGCGCGGAACGCGTGCGGCCGGTAGCCGAGCCGGTTCATTCCGGAGTTCATCTTCAGCTGGATGTCGAGCGGCTGCCGCGGCTTCGCGGCGATCAGCAGGTCGAGCTGTTCGTCGCAGTGCACGGCCACCGTCAGCCGGTGGCGATCGGCCAGTTCGACGTCCGCCGGCTCGAAGATCCCTTCGAGCAGCAGCACGGGCTTGTCCCAGCCGAGCTCGCGCACGCGCACGGCTTCGTCGAGATCGAGCAGCGCGATGCCGTCGGCGGCCGCGAGGCCCGGGTAGATCCGCTCGATCCCGTGACCGTATGCGTTGGCCTTGATCACGGCCCACACGCGCGATTGCGCGGCGGTGCGGCGGATGAAGTCGAGGTTGTGACGGACGGCGTCCGGACGGACATGGGCGACGATGGGACGGGGCATGGGCAGGCTCGGGTCGAAAAGTCGTTCGGCGCGCGCGGCGGTGCGGCGCGGGTCGGGCAGAGTGGCGTGGCGATGCGCCAAGCCAGTGTTGAACGCTATCTTATTGGTGTTCGACCAGTTTTAATTAACGTATTTGTCGGTGATTTGGTGGAATTTTAGGTGCCGGATCCATGCTGCCGTGGGCGTCATCCGCTCGCATGGCCGAGTCTCCAGTCTAGAAAACCGGTGCCCGAACAGCGCGGCCCGATGCTAAGCTCTGCCCGACCGTGTCATTGATCAATGTAACCATAAAGGAGGAGACCTGGATGACCACGTCCCAGCTGTGCCTGTTCATCGTCGCGCTGTTGCCGTTCCCGTTGACGTTCCTGGCGAAGGCCCGCAAGGGTTACGACAACCATACGCCGCGCGAGTACCTGGCGACGCTCGAAGGGTGGCGCGCGCGGGCGCAGGCCGCCCACCAGAATGCGTGGGAAGCGCTCGCGCTATTCACCGCCGCGCTGGTCGTCGCCTGGCACAACGGCGCGAATGCGCACCACGTCGACCAGATCGCGATGGGGTTCGTCGCGATTCGCGTCGTCTACACGCTGATGTACCTGCTGAACTGGGCGGCGCTGCGCTCGCTCGTGTGGTTCGGCGGAATGGTATGCGTCGTCGCGCTGTTCTTCGCGGCGCCGTGACGGCGGCGTGAAGGGAGAGGGCGGCGGGGCTTCGCGCCTTCTTTTCCTCCGATTTATCTGCGGGGTTTCTCTCGATGCATTCACTATTCAGCATGTTGTTGTCAGAGTATCCGCATTGACAACACATGTTGTGTTGATGTTTAATTTAACATCGCATGTTGCGGCGTCGGTCGATCTTGTCGTTCTCTCGCCAGCCGGCCGGTTACATCGCTCGATCATGCGGAAAACGAGGTTGCTGAAACACGTATCCTGAACGAAACCGAACCACGCGACATGCCGCTTTCCCTTTCCCCCGTCATCGCAGGCGCGCCGTTCGACATCGGCGTGCGCCTCGGCGAGCTCGCCCGCCCCGTGTTCGACGAATACATGCAGCAGAGCAGCGCATGGCAGGCCGTGCGGCGCTGGCGCGGCCACCCGTTCGTCGCCGCGCTGCGGCAGGCGGCGCTGGCCGCGTATCCCGATCTCGTCGCGGAACTGGACGGGATCGCGGCGGGTGTCGGCTGGCCGGCCGACGACATCTTCCTGTGGAATTGCCGCGGCGAACTGATCCACAACGCGCCCGACGGCTGCACGACACTCACCGCGCGCGATGCTGATGGCACGCGCTGGATCGCGCACAACGAGGACGGCGATCCGTACCTGCGCGGGCGTTGCCTGCTGGTCGACGTGCAGCCGCAGGGCAAGCCGGGCTTCATCAGCTTCTATTACCCGGGCTCGCTGCCCGGGCATACGTTCGCCGCGAACCGCGCGGGCGTCGCGCAGGCGATCAACAACCTGCGGATCCTGACGCCGGCGGCCGGCGTGCCGCGGATGATCCTCGCGCGCGCGGTGCTCGACGCGGCGTCGCTCGATGCGGCCGCCGACGTGCTGCGCACGCATGCGCGCGCGAGCGGCTTTCACCACACGCTCGGCGCGACCGGTGATGCGCGGCTCCTGAGCATCGAGGCGAGCGTCGCGCGGTGCTCGGTGGTCGACGTCGCGCGGCTTGCTGGCCATGCCAACCATCTCGTGCATCCCGGCTGCGAAGCTGAAGCGCAGATCGTCACGCAATCGTCCGGCGATCGCCAGCGCCGCGTCGATGCGCTGACACAGGGCATCGACACGAGCGACGAAGCCGCGCTGCTGCACGTGCTCGGCGATCGCGCACCGGAAGGGCTGCCGATCTATCGCGACGATCCGGCCGATCCCGACGACGAGAACACGCTGGCGACCGCGGTGTTCGCCGTTCGCGACGCTGCGATCGACTTCACCATCCATCAACATGGCACGCAGCGCTTCGCGACGCGCATCGTGCCGTCCGCGCACGCGCGCAGCGCGTCCTGATCCATGAGGCAACGCATGACGACCGTTTTTCATCGCGCTCCACGCGCCACCTTGCCCGTCGCCGTCGCAGGCGACGGCATCGAGATCATCGACTCGACCGGCAAACGCTACATCGACGCGTGCGGCGGCGCGGCCGTTTCGTGTCTCGGCCACAGCAACCAGCGCGTGATCGACGCGATCAAGCGGCAGGTGCAGCAACTGCCGTACGCGCATACGTCGTTCTTCACGACCGACGTGGCCGAGGAGCTGGCCGACCGGCTCGTCGCGGCCGCGCCCGCTGGTCTCGAGCACGTGTATTTCGTGTCGGGCGGGTCCGAGGCGATCGAAGCCGCGTTGAAGCTTGCGCGCCAGTATTTCGTCGAAAAGGGCGAGTTGCAGCGCCGCCATTTCATCGCACGCCGCCAGAGCTATCACGGCAACACGCTCGGCGCGCTCGCGATCGGCGGCAACGCATGGCGGCGCGAGCCGTTCCTGCCTCTGCTGATCGAAGCGCACCACGTGAGCCCGTGCTATGCGTATCGCGACCAGCACGCGGGAGAAACCGACGAAGCGTATGCGCAGCGCCTGGCCGACGAGCTCGAGCAGAAGATCGTCGAACTCGGCGCGGAAAACGTCGCGGCGTTCGTCGCGGAAACGGTGGTCGGCGCGACGGCCGGCGCGGTGCCGCCGGTGCGCACCTACCTGAAGAAGATTCGCGCGGTGTGCGACAAGTACGGCGTGCTGCTGATCCTCGATGAAATCATGTCGGGGATGGGGCGCACCGGTTATCTGTTCGCCTGCGACGAGGACGAAGTCGCGCCCGATCTGCTGACGATCGCGAAAGGGCTCGGCGCGGGTTACCAGCCGATCGGCGCGACGCTGGTCAGCGACCGTATCTACCGGACGATCGTCGACGGCTCGGGTTTCTTCCAGCACGGCCACACGTATCTCGGTCACGCGACGGCCTGCGCGGCCGCGCTCGAGGTGCAGCGCGTGATCGCCGAAGAGAAGCTGCTCGACAACGTGAAGGCGCGCGGCGAGCAACTGCGTGCGTCGCTGCGTGCACACTACGGTGCGCATCCGCATGTCGGCGACGTGCGCGGCCGCGGGTTGTTCGTCGGCGTCGAGCTCGTCCGCGATCGCGACAGCAAGGCGACGTTCGATCCCGCGTTGAAGCTGCATGCGGCGGTCAAGCGCGAGGCGATGCAGCGCGGCCTGATGGTGTATCCGATGGGCGGCACGATTGACGGCGTGAACGGCGATCACATCCTGGTCGCTCCGCCGTTCGTCTGCACCGCGCAGCAGATCGATACGATCGTCGAACGGCTGTCCGGCGCGATCGATGCGGCGCTCGCGTCGGCCGGCGCGTGAACCACGACCTCACCGAGTCCCGACCATGACAGACAGACTGCCTCCCTTCGATCCCGCATCGGCCACCGACGAACAGAAGGCCGTGCTGGCCGACATCCTCAGCGGCCCGCGCGGCAACCTGAACGGGCCGTTCCTCGGCTGGATCGCGAGCCCCGAGCTCGCCCAGCACGCGCAGCGGCTCGGCGCGTTCTGCCGCTATCGCACGGGCCTGCCGCTGCGCCTGTCGGAGCTCGCGATTCTCGTCACCGCCGCGCGCTGGCGCTCGCAGGCCGAGTGGCACATTCACCATCCGATCGCGCTCGATGCCGGCGTGCCGGCCGCGACGGCCGACGCGATCCGGCGCGGCGTCACGCCGACGTTCGAATCGGACGACGATGCGCTGATCCATGCATTCGCGACCGAGCTGTACGACACGCAACGCGTGAGCGATGCGACGTTCGCGCGCGCGCAGGCGCGTTTCGGCCATGAGACCGTCGTCAACCTCGTTGCGCTGCTCGGTTATTACGCGCTCGTCGCGATGACGCTCAACACGTTCGGTATGCGCGCAGACGGACAAACTGATTTGCCGTTTCCGGAATAATCGCCGCATGCGCGTGCGTCGGCAGATGCCGCGCGCGCAGTCCGATTGCGCCGAAAAGCCCGTCAGCACGGGCTTTTCGGCGTTTTGGCGTGACACGATCGACATCCTCGCCGCGTCTTGCCGACGCACATCGCAGCGCCTGCGCGTCAGCGCAAAAAATTCTCCCCGTACCTAGAATTTCTGCAAAACGCTTACGGGGGGAATATCGATGCGGTGGGTCCTGTTGATCGTGTTCATTGCGTGTGTGATTCATACGCACCGGCGCGGCAAGGTTCGGCACAGGTTGTTCAGGCAACTATCCGATCACTCGACCTTCACCGCGCCGCTGAACTGCTTTTCATACGCGTTCTCTTCGGTGCCGACCACGCCGTTTCTCGACCCGCGGCACTTTCCGGAACTCGCGGTGCTGCAGCGCGAATGGCGGACCTTCCGCGAGGAAGCGCTCGCGTTGCGCGATGCGAGCCGGATCAAGGCGTCGGGCGAGTACAACGACATCGGTTTCAATTCGTTCTTTCGCAACGGCTGGAAGCGCTTCTACCTGAAGTGGTACGACGCGCCGCATCCGTCCGCACAGGCGTTGTGTCCGCGCACCGTCGAGATCCTGTCGCGGATTCCGTCGATCAAGGCCGCGATGTTCGCGCAGCTGCCGCCGGGCGGCAAGCTCGGGCTGCATCGCGATCCGTATGCGGGCTCGCTGCGCTATCACCTCGGACTCGACACGCCGAACGACGACGCGTGCCGGATCGTCGTCGACGGCGAGTCGTATGCATGGCGCGACGGCGAGGCCGTGATGTTCGACGAAACCTATCTGCACTGGGCCGAGAATCGCACCGCGCACGATCGCGTGATCCTGTTCTGCGACATCGACCGGCCGATGAAATATCGCTGGGCGCAGCGCGTCAACGATGCATTCGGACAACTGCTGATGCGCGCGGCCGCGTCGCCGAACGAAACGGGCGACCGCACCGGCGGCCTCAATCATGCATTCAAGTACCTGTATGCGATTCGCCGCGCCGGCAAGCGGCTGAAGGCGTGGAATCGCACCGTGTACTACGTCGTCAAGTGGGCGCTGTTCGGCGGGATCGCGGTCGCGATCTTCTGCCTCTGATGGGGCGCGAGCAGGGGTGTCGAACCGTCTGACGATACGGCGGCGCGGCATGGGTCCGGCCCCGCCGGCGCTGCGCCAGCGCTGCGCCCGCATCAATGCAACCAAATGTATTCATACGGGATCTGCCGCGAACCCACGCGTATGATGGCTCGTTCACGTCGATAAGATCGGTGAGCAAGCATGAGAAGGACCCAAAAGACTTTGATGATCGTCGGCGGACTGCTGGTTGCCGCGGCAGGCAGCGGCTACGTGATGCTGCTGCGTGACGACCACCGCGCGATCGCGGAGGCCGGCATCGGCGATGCCGCAGCGCCTGCCGCCGCCGTGACCGCGGCGAACGACGACCATACCGCCCAAGGCACGATCGCGCCGCCGGCGGCGGTCGCGGTCCCGTCCACGCACGTCGACGACGCCGTGCCGCAACGAGCGGCCGTGCCGCCGCCGGCCGCAGCTCCCGCGCGCACGAACGCGGCTCCGCCATCCACCGCGGTCGCGCCGGTCATCGCCGCGCAGGCGCCCCCCGCGAAACCGACTGTGCCGCCGCCGACCGTTCATGTCGTGACGGTCGAGCCGGAGGATTCGACCCCAGCGAAAGCCAAGCCCGGGCCAGCGATTCAAGCGCCGGTACAAGCCGCGCAACCGCCACAAGCGGCACGATCGGCGCAAGCGGCGCAACCCGCGCAATCCGTGCAATCAACACCGCCAGTCCAGGCGGCGCAGGCGATCCGCCCGAGTCAGCAAGCACAGCCGGCGCAACGCGCGGAGCGCAAGCGCGACGGGCTCGAACGGCACGCGGCAGCACCGTCCGGCACGAAATCCGAAACGCCTGAAACCGCCGCGCTCGTGCATGAATCGGCGAAGCTCGATCCGTCGTTGCCGCCGCCGCAATACGTGGCGACGCCGAGCGCCGATCGAGCGCGTCCGTCGGCCGGCGGGAATGCGGTTGCCGCCGCGATGACCGAGCAGCTGGTCAGGCAGTCGAGCAGCTTCAAGGCGCCCGCATCGGCGAGTGCCGCGCCCGCCGCGGCCCAGTGAGATCGGTGCCGGCGCGTTCGCACCGCGCCGCACGACGCCGGATGAAAAAGGACCCCGCACGCCGACCAGGGCATGTGGGGCCAAGAGAGACGAATCCGGGCGGCGCGTCGCGCGTTACGCGGCGATCGCTTCTTCGGCCTGCGGCGCGTCGGCCGTGGCCGGCGTCGCGTCCTGCCGGATCAGGTGATCGAACGCGCCGAGCGACGCCTTCGCGCCTTCGCCGACCGCGATCACGATCTGCTTGAACGGCACCGTCGTCACGTCGCCGGCCGCGAACACGCCGGGCACCGACGTCGCGCCGCGTGCATCGACGACGATCTCGCCGTGCTTCGACAGCTCGATCGTGCCCTTCAGCCATTCGGTGTTCGGCACGAGGCCGATCTGCACGAACACGCCTTCGAGATCGACGCGCTTCGCTTCACCCGAACGCAAATCCTTGTAGACGAGCCCGTTCAGCTTGCTGCCGTCGCCGGTCAGCTCGGTCGTCTGCGCCTGCGTGACGATCGTCACGTTCGGCAGGCTGCGCAGCTTGCGCTGCAGCACCTCGTCCGCACGCAGTTGCGCGCCGTATTCGAGCAGCGTGACTTCCTTCACGATGCCGGCCAGGTCGATCGCGGCCTCGACACCCGAGTTGCCGCCACCGACCACCGCGACACGCTTGCCCTTGAACAGCGGGCCGTCGCAGTGCGGGCAGTACGCGACACCGCGGTTGCGGTATTCGCGCTCGCCCGGCACGTTGATTTCGCGCCAGCGCGCGCCGGTTGCCAGGATGATCGTCTTCGCCTTCAGCACCGCGCCGTTCGCGAGGCGGATCTGGTGCACGTCGCCCGGAATCAACGCGTCGGCGCGCTGCACGTCCATGATGTCGACGTCGTACTGCTTCACGTGCTGCTCGAGCGCGGTGGCGAACTTCGGCCCCTCGGTTTCCTGCACCGACACGAAGTTCTCGATCGCCATCGTGTCGAGCACCTGGCCGCCGAAGCGCTCGGCCACCACGCCCGTCGCGATGCCCTTGCGCGCCGAGTAGATCGCGGCGGCCGCACCGGCCGGGCCGCCGCCGACGATCAGCGTGTCGAACACCGGCTTGTTCTCGAGCGACTTCGCGGCGCGGGCACTAGCGCCCGTGTCGAGCTTCGCGAGGATTTCCTTCACGCTGCTGCGGCCCTGGCCGAACGATTCGCCGTTCAGGAACATCGTCGGCACGGCCATGATCTGGCGCGCTTCGACTTCGTTCTGGAACAGCGCGCCGTCGATCGCGATGTGGCGGATGCGCGGGTTGATCAGCGACATCACGTTCAGCGCCTGCACGACTTCCGGGCAGTTCTGGCACGACAGCGAGAAATACGTTTCGAACGCGTAGTCGCCGTCGAGCGCGCGGATCTGTTCGATCACGTCGTCGTCGAGCTTGATCGGATGGCCGCCCGTTTGCAGCAGCGCGAGCACGAGCGACGTGAATTCATGGCCCATCGGAATGCCGGCGAAGCGGATGCCCGCCGGCTTGCCGGGTTCGCCGATCGAGAACGACGGCTTGCGCTCGGCGTCGTCGCGGCGTTCGGTCACGGTCACGCGCGACGTCAGCGAACCAATCTCGTTGAGCAGCGCAAGCAGTTCCTGCGACTTCGCGCTGTCGTCGAGCGACGCGACGAGTTCGATCGGGCGCGTGATCTTTTCGAGGTACGCTTTCAGTTGATTCTTGAGATTGGCGTCGAGCATGGCGTTTCGGATTCCGTATTGATAATTCTGGTCGGGCACGTCGTGCCGGAGGAGGGCGCGGGCCGCACGAGGCGGCCCGCGGCGCGTCGCTCGCGCGCCTCGTGCGAGGCGCGCGCGGCGAGCGTCAGATCTTGCCGATCAGGTCGAGCGACGGGGTCAGCGTTTCCGCACCCGGCGTCCACTTGGCCGGGCACACTTCACCCGGGTGCGCCGCGATGTATTGCGCGGCCTGCACCTTGCGCAGCAGCTCGCCTGCGTCGCGGCCGATGCCGTTGTCGTGGATTTCGCACAGCTTGATCTCGCCTTCCGGGTTGATCACGAACGTGCCGCGCAGCGCCATCCCTTCTTCCTCGATCAGCACGTCGAAGTTGCGCGACAGCGTGAGCGTCGGGTCGCCGATCATCGGGTACTTGATCTTGCCGATCGTGTCCGACGTGTCGTGCCATGCCTTGTGCGTGAAGTGCGTATCGGTCGACACGCCGTAGATTTCGACACCCAGCTTCTGGAATTCCGCGTAGCGGTCGGCGAGGTCGCCCAGCTCGGTCGGGCAGACGAACGTGAAGTCGGCCGGGTAGAACACGACGACGGACCACTTGCCCTTGAAGTTCTCTTCGGTCACGGGCACGAAATCGCCGTTGTGGTATGCGGTTGCCTTGAACGGCTTGATTTGGGTGTTGATGATCGGCATCTTGCGAGTTCCTTTGGGGTGGTGTTGATGAAGTGTTCCCAGTATCCGGGTTGACCCCGGGCTTGTGAAATTGCTTGTTTCAATCCTCGGCATCGGGAATTCCTATCTGCTTCCGGCCCCCGTTGCGGCGGGCCGTCCGGGCGGCCCGTGACATCCGGGCCGGGCCTTCTGGCCGATTTCGGCCGGGCGGCGCTTCTGACACATTGGGCGTGCGGGAGCGGGCGGCGCCGAACCACGGCCACGCGCTTCGCGCCAGGGCCCGGCACCCGTTCGGCACGAACGGCTGTGCGGTCGTTCGACACTCATCGTCAACCTGCGCCATGAACCTCTTTTCCGGACGCGCCGCGCGCGCGCTGCTTGCGTGGTGCCGCGACATCTTGCTCGTGCGCCGATGCCTGCTTCGTCACTGGCGCAGCGCGGCCTGCGCATTCATCGCCGTGTCGTGCGGCGCACCGGCGCTGGCCCTCGATGCAACCGCGCCGGCCGCGACGGCCACGCCCGCGACCACGACCGCGCCCGCCACCACGGCCACCACCGCCACCACCGCCACCGGCCTCGTGCCGCTGCCCGACGGCCGGCTGCTTGCGCCCGAGTTCGCGCGCATCGTCACGCGCGGCACGCTCGTCGTCGCGGTGCTCGGCGTCGACCAGCCGCCGTTCTTCTCGTCGCGCAACGGCGCGTTGGCGGGCGTCGACATCGACCTCGCCGACGAGCTCGCGAAAAAGCTCGGCGTGTCCGTGCAGTTCGACCGCGACGCGCGCACCTTCGACGACGTCGTTCATCTGCTCGCGACCGGGCAGGCCGACGTCGCGATCAGCAAGCTGTCGCGCACGTTGCCGCGGGCGCAGGTGGTCAGCTTCAGCACGCCGTACATCAGCCTGCGGCGCGCGCTGCTGATCAACCGCGTCAGCTTCGCGGAACTCGCGAAAGGGCGGCCGCTGCCGGAAGTCGTGCGTGACTACCGCGGCACGATCGGCGTCGTCGCGCGCTCGGCCTACGCCGACTACGTGCGCAACGACTTCCCGGCCGCGCAGGTGCGCACCTATCCGAGCTGGCCGGCGACGCTCGACGCGCTGAACGCCGGGGCGGTCACGGCCGTGTATCGCGACGAGCTCGCGATCAAGCTCGTGATGCAGGACGACCCGAGCGCGCCGATCCGGCTGCGCGTCGCGACCTTCGACGACCTGACCGACGCGCTGGCCGTCGGCGTGCCGGTGTCCGCGCCGACGCTGCTCGCGTTCGTCAACCAGTTCCTGGCCGAGCGCAACAAGCGGCTCGACGTGAAATCCCTGCTCGATGCGATGGGCCACTGACTTGACGTCCTCACCCGCCTAAAGGCAGGTGATTCCCACACCTGGCGATGCACGTCCGCATCGGAGAATGTTCAGCGCAGCGTTGGTATCTCGATCATGCACGACACCACAGCCATCGCAGGCCCACTCTCTCATTCGCAGTCCCGCGATACCTTTCGGCCGCGTCGTGCTGTCTTTCGACCCGCACGCCGAACAGGACTGGGTAGAACCGCTTTCGTCCACTTCCTCGAACGTGGCTCCGTGCGCGATCGCCTTGTAATGGAGCTTGTTTCGGAAGGACGACCAGGACGCGTCGTAGACGCTCTTCGCCATCCTGTTTCTGGCAAGTTTGACGGCAGACACGTTGCCGACCGCGATGTAATCGAAACGCCGCACCAGATCGAGTGCGAGCTTGTGCTGGAAGTCGGCGCGGGCGTTCGCGACCTTCGCGTGCAACTTCGCGATATGTCGCTTGTGCTTTCGCGCCCGTTGCGCTTTCTCAAGCTTCTCGGCCGCGCATCGACCGAACCGATCGTTAGGCAGCTTCTCGCCCGTCGAAAGTTTGGCGAAGTCTTTCAGGCCGAGATCGATGCCGACACCGGAACGGATCGGGCGGGCATGAACATCGGGCATCTCGATCACGATGTTCAGAAACCAGTTGCCCCTCGCATCCTGCGCAAAGTTGGTCCCGTCCTTGATCTTGCCTTCGGGAAGCGGTCGGCTATTGAATACGCGGAAGGTGTTGCCGGCAAAGCGAAACGCGTCGCCCTGGCGCTTCAGGTCGCGCCCCTTCAGCGGCACCCAGCCCAGCGATTTCCTGCCGCGATAGCGCAGGTAGGGACGTCGGTGCTGGCTGCGCGACTTCGCATATTGCTCGCACGTCGCGTTGATCGTGCCGGAGTGGATGCCGAGCGCCTTGCTGCTCCCCGTCGTCAGCACGTTCAGATCGAATCCCGTCGGCCACTTCTTGCTCCACTTGAGCGCGTGCTTCTGCGTGTCATTGCAGAAGTTCCAGACGTAGTTCACCGCACGGCTCTGCTTGTTAAGCACTCCGTTGAGCGACTTCACGCGGTAGCGGTAGACAAGAATCATGCCGGTGATCCTAACCCGTGGAAGAAGCTGCCTGTCAACAGCACTCCTTTCCTTCCCGCCATCCGCCCCGAAGGAAGTCCCCTTGGGGGAAATGGCGGGGTTTCTCGGAGCAAATTCTGATGAACGACACCCGCAGGATCAAGCCACGCATCGAGCGGCTGCATGCGTTCGCGATCCATCCGCTGACGGTATTCGGCAGCCTCGCGCTCGGGATCGTGGCGGGCATGCTGTGGCCGGCCGCCGCGCCGCAGTTCGACTACGTGGGCGAGGTGTACGTCGGCCTGCTCAAGATGACGGCGCTGCCGTTCATGACGGCCGCCGTGATCTTCAGCCTGCAGCGGCTGCTGCGCGAGGGCAGCGCATCGGATCTCGTGATGCGCGTGATCGCGATCTTCGGCTGCGTGTCGGTGTTCGTCGTGGTGGTCGGCGCGGTCGTGCTGGTCGCGATGCGCCCGGGCGAGCACCTGTCGAACGCGACGCTGAAGGCGTTCGGCGCGCTGGTCGGCAGCGACGGCGCGGCGAGCGACACCGTGATGACGCTGTACGGCACCGATCCCGCGGAGAAGTCGTCGGGCCTCGCCGACATGCTGATCGCGCTGGTGCCGGGCAACTTCTTCGCGGCGCTCGCGAGCGGCGACACGCTGAAGGCGCTGGTGTTCTCGCTGTTCTTCGGCTTCGCTTCGGGGCGCGTGCCGGCGAGCATCTCGGCGGCGCTGAGCCAGACGCTGGAGACCGTGTATTTCACGTGCCAGAAGATCATGCACTGGCTCGCGTATCCGACGCCGATCGTGCTGTTCTGCGGTGGCGCCGCGCAGATCGGCACGTCCGGGGTCGGCCCGATCGAGGCGATGTTCCGCTTCGTCATGGCGTTCGTGGTCGTCACCGTCGTGCTGATCGCGGCGGCGCTCGCCGTGATCTGGAAGCGCTCGGGCGCGACGCTGGCCGACACGCTGGCCGGCTTGCGCACGCCGTTCGCGATGGCGCTCGCCACGCGCAGCAGCGTGGCCTGCATGCCGAGCATGATCGAGTGCCTGGCCGACGACTTCGGCTTCGCACGCGCGCGCGTCGAGCTGGTCGTGCCGCTCGCCGTGTCGCTGCTGCGCGTCGGGCCGATGGTCTATTACGCGAGTGCGACGCTGTTCGTCGCGCAACTCTACGAACGCGCGCTCGGCCCCGGCGAGCTGTGCGTCGTGCTGGTCGCGTCGGTGCTGGCCGGATTCGCGTCGACGGGCACGTCGGGGGTCGTGACGGTGTCGCTTACCGGGATGGTCTGCGCGGCGCTGCACCTGCCGTTCGAGGCCGCGTTCGTGCTGTTCGCGGCGGTCGATCCGTTCTGCGAGATATTGCGCACGCTGTTGCTGGTGATCGGCAACTCGGCCGTCGTATCCGCGATCTGCGCGCGGCCGCCGCGCGCGTGAAGGAGACATCATGGCGCTTGTCGGCGTATTGGGCGGAATGGGGCCGCTGGCCACGGTCGACTTCATGCATCGCGTGATTCGCCTGACGCGCGCGCGCTGCGATCAGGAGCATCTGCCGATGATCGTCGCGAACCTGACGCGGACGCCCGATCGCTCGCGCGCGATCCTCGACGGCGGAGCCGATCCGCTGCCGGCGCTGCTCGACGGCGTCGCATTGCTGAACCGCTGCGGTGTCGACGTGATCGCGATCCCGTGCAATTCCGCGCATCACTGGTATGCGCCGCTGCGCGAGTGCAGCGCGGCGCCGGTCCTGCATATCGTCGATGCGTCGGTGGCCGCGGTGCCGGCCGGCGTGCGGCGCGTCGCGGTGCTCGCCACGGGCGGCACGCTGGTGTCGGGGTTCTACCAGGCGGCGCTGCGTGCGCGCGGCTTCGAGCCCGTGATGCCGGCCGTGACCGCGCAGCGCGATATCGCCGCGTGCATCGCGGCCGTCAAGGCGGGGAAGGTCGATGCGTCGGTGCGGCGCCTGTCGCGCGCGCTCGCGACGCTCGCGCGGCGGGACGTGGGCGTCGCGGTGATGGGCTGCACGGAAATTCCGATCGCCGCGCGTGCGTTGCGCGATGCGCCGTTCGCGTTGATCGACAGCACGCAGGAGCTGGCGCGGGCGACGGTTGCTTATGCGGCCGAGCGCGGATGGGGGCGGGCGGTGTGACCCGCAGCGACGGCCCTCCGGCATGCATGGCGGATGCCGCTACGCTGGCCACGCGTGCGAAGACGCCCGGCCGGCCGGTGGCGAACCGGCCGCTCAGGCGGCGATCTTCCTGAGCCAGTCGGCAAGCCGTCTCGCGCCGTCCGGCATGTCCGCATCCTCGCGCGTGCACAGGTAGTAGTCGCGCCCGTCGTCGAGCGCGTGGTCGAACAGCTGCACGAGTTCGCCGCTCGACAGTTCGCGCTCGACCAGCGGCGCGCGCAGCAGCGCCGCGCCGAGATCCGCGCGCGCCGCGCTCAGCGTCAGTTGCCCGTCCTCGAACATCGGCCCCACCGCATGCGACACGTGCCGCACGCCGGCGCCCTGCAGCCAGTTGACCCAGGTGCTGCGATCCTCGTCGTGCACGAGCGGCGCCCGCGCGAGGTCGGCCGGCGTGCGGAACGGCCCGTGGCGTTTCAGGAACGACGGGCTGCACATCGGCACCATCGCGCCCGGCAGCAGCCGCTCGCAGCGGTAGCCGGGCCAGTCGCCGGTGCCGAAGCGGATCGACAGGTCCGACGCGTCGCTTCGATAGTTGCGGTGATGGGCGTACAGCACGGTCACGTCGACGTCGGTGTTGTCGGCGAGGAATGCGTGCAGCCGCGGAATGAACCAGCCGATGCCGAGCAGCGGAATCAGGCTGATCGTGATCTGCCGCAGCGACGAGCGGTCGCGCACGAAGCGCGTCGCGCTGCGCAGCACCGAGAACGCGGCGCTGATCGAGCGGTAATAGTCGCGCCCCTCGTCGGTGAGCGCGAGCAGCCGGCCGTCGCGAACCGTCAGCGGCGTCTGGATGAACGCTTCGAGCAGTTGCAGCTGATGGCTGACCGCGGACGGCGTGATGTCGAGCTCGTGCGCGGCCGCAGTGACCGAGCCGAGACGCGCGAATGCCTCGAACGCGCGGACGGCGCGCAGCGGCGGATCATGCGGCAATTGTTCGATATTTTTCATGTGTCGAATTTTATCGAAAAATCAGGGTAAGCGACAATCTGAAAATGCGCTGTATTTACAGATGTTTACGCTATTGTGTCGGGAATGGCATAAGCATCCAACAATTGAGTATTTGGGGTGTGGATGCCGAATCTTTAATATTTTTCATGTTTTGATCCGAATCACTGATCCCCGCACATGAAAATCGCCTTTCTTCCCGCCCGTCTCGCTTTCTCCGCGGCCGCGCTGATCGCGGCCGTTCCCGCCTTCGCGCAATCCGCGCCGCAGACGATCCTGATCGGCCTCGCCGCGCCGCTGACCGGCCCGTCCGCACGCATCGGCAAGGACTTGCAGAACGGCGCGCAACTCGCGATCGACGATGCGAACGCGAAGCACCCGAGCATCGGCGGCAAGCCGGTCGTCTACAAGCTCGTCGCGGCCGACGATCAATCCGACCCGCGCACGGCCGTCGCGGTCGCGCAGCAGCTGGTCGACCAGCACGTGATCGGCGTCGTCGGTCACTGGAATACGGGCTGCAGCGTGCCGGCGTCGCGCGTCTATCGCGATGCGGGCATTGCGCAGATCGCGCCGGCCTCCACCGGCCACCAGTACACGCAGCAGGGTTACGCAACCGCCTTCCGCATCATGGGTCACGACGATGCGGGCGGCAACTTCACCGGCGCGTATGCGGTGAAGACGCTGAAGGCGAAGCGCATCGCGGTGATCGACGATCGCACGTCGTTCGGCGCGGGGCTGGCCGACCAGTTCATCAAGGGCGTGCAGGCGAACGGCGGCACGATCGTCGATCGCCAGTACGTGAACGACAAGACGACCGACTTCAGCGGCGTGCTGACCGCGATCAAGGGCAAGCGCGCGGATCTCGTGTTCTTCGGCGGGCTCGACGCGCAGGCCGCGCCGATCGCGCGCCGGATGCGCCAGCTCGGCGTGAATGCACCGCTGCTCGGCGCCGGCGGTTTCGTGAGCCAGACCTTCCTGTCGCTCGCGGGCAAGGACGGCGAAGGCGTGACGGCACTCGAGCCGGGCCTGCCGCTCGACCGGATGCCGGGCGGCAACGCGTTCGACGCGCAATATCGCGCACGCTGGCACGCGCCGATCGAGCTGCATGCGCCGTTCGCGTACGACGCGGCCGCGACGCTGATCGCGGCCGTCCAGAAGGCCGGCACGACGCAGCCCGCGAAGGTGGTCGCGGCCGTGCGCGCGATCGACCGGCCCGGCGTGACCGGCCGGGTCGCGTTCGATCAGCAAGGCAACCTGAAGGACCCGGCGTTCACGATCTACCAGGTACGCGGCGGCAAGTGGACCGTCGTCGACGTGCTCGGCGGCGCGCGCCCCGCAACGAAATAACGACGGAGACGTTCCCATGACCGACCAGACCCACGCAGCCGCGGCGGCACCCGAGGACACGCGCCTCGGCATCCTCGCGCGGCGCCGCATCGAAGCGGAAATCATCAAGCCGATCTACGAGATCATGAAGCGCGAATTCGGCACCGAGCGTGCGCAGGCCGTGATCGCGGAAGCCGTGCGCGGCGCGGCCGTCGACGCGGGCCGCACGTTCGCCGCGCAGGAGCCCGACGGCACGAGCGTGCAGTCGTTCATCGCGCTGCAGGTGCTGTGGGAGAAGGACGACGCGCTCGACGTCGAGGTGCGCCGCGCGGACGACGCGCACTACGACTACGACGTGCATCGCTGCAGCTACGCGGAGATGTATCACGCGATGGGCCTCGGCGAGATCGGCCACCTGCTGAGCTGCGCGCGCGACAGCTACTTCATCGAGGGTTACGACCCGCGCATCGCGCTCACGCGCACGAGCACGATCATGCAGGGCGGCAAGCGCTGCGATTTCCGCTATGCGCTGCAGGCCGCGCCGCGCGACGACGCAGCGGAGGCCGGCAATGCATGACGACCTCGCACGCGCACCGCGGGTCGACGGGGCGCGGCTGTGGGCATCGCTCGAACGGATGGCGCAGATCGGCGCGACGCCGAAGGGCGGTGTGTGCCGCCTCGCGCTGACCGATCTCGACCGCGAGTCGCGCGACCTGTTCGTGCAGTGGGCGCGCGACGCCGGCTGCACGGTGCGGGTGGACCGGATGGGCAACGTGTTCGCGCGCCGCGCGGGCCGCAATCCCGACGCCGCGCCGGTGATGACGGGCTCGCACGCCGATTCGCAGCCGACCGGCGGCCGCTACGACGGCATCTACGGCGTGCTCGGCGGCCTCGAGGTCGTGCGCGCGCTGAACGATGCGGGCATCGAGACCGAGCGCCCGATCGACGTCGTGATCTGGACCAACGAGGAAGGCTCGCGCTTCGCGCCGGCGATGATCTCGGCCGGCGTGTTCTCGGGCGTCTATCCGCTCGAATACGGGCTGTCGCGCACCGACGGCGCCGGCAAGACGATCGGCGAGGAACTCGCGCGCATCGGCTATGCGGGCACCGAGCCCGTCGGCGGCTATCCGGTGCATGCCGCGTACGAACTGCATATCGAACAGGGCGCGATTCTCGAGCGCGCGGGCAAGACGATCGGCGTCGTGACGGCCGGGCAGGGGCAGCGCTGGTACGAGGTGACGCTGACGGGCGTCGACGCGCACGCGGGCACGACGCCGATGGAATTCCGGCGCGACACGCTGGTGGGCGCCGCGCGGATGATCGCATTCGTCGACGCGCTCGGCCGGCGCCATGCGCCGCACGCGCGCGCGACGGTCGGGATGATCGAAGCGCGGCCGAATTCGCGCAACACGGTGCCGGGCAACTGCTTCTTCACGGTCGAGTTTCGTCATCCCGACGATGCGGTGCTCGACGAACTCGATGTGGCGCTGCGTGCGGAACTCGCGCGCGTGGCGGCCGACGCCGGGCTCGGCGCGCGGATCGAGCAGATCTTCACGTATCCGCCGGTGCCGTTCGCGCCGCGCTGCATCGATGCGGTGCGCGACGCGGCGCAGGCGCTCGGGCTGTCGCACATGGACATCGTGTCCGGCGCGGGCCACGACGCGTGCTATGTCGCGCGCGTCGCGCCGACCGGCATGATCTTCGTGCCGTGCGTCGACGGGCTGAGCCACAACGAGGCCGAGGCGATCACGCCGGAATGGTCGACGGCGGGGGCGGACGTGCTGCTGCGCGCGGTGCTGCACAGCGCGCAAGAGGCGGGCGCTTGAGCGGCGTGGCTTACTTGCCGGCCTTGCGCCGCGCGATGTACGCGAGGTAGGCGACGATCTGGTCGAGTTCCCGGTCGCTCAGTTGCTCGGGCGGGAACGCCGGCATCACGCGGCCCGGCCAGTCGCGCACCGATGCCGGGTTGCGGATGTAGCGGCGCAGCGCGGCCGGCTGGAAGTAGTCGACCGGATTCATCGGCGCGTTCAGGTCGGGCCCGGCGTGGCTGCTGCCCGCGCCGTCGAGGCGGTGGCACGCAAGGCATTGCGTGACGAACAGCCGCTGGCCCGCGCGGGCCGGATCGTTCGCCGGCAGCGCCGAATCGACGGCGAGCGACGGCCAGCGCGCGAGCGGCGACGATTCGACCGTGATGCGCACGATCTGATACGGCCACTGCTCGCCGCGCACCGACGACGCGTCCGGCCCGAGCCACACCAGATAGAACGGCCCGGCGCTGACCGGCTTGCCCGGCAGCTTCGGCCACGGGTGCGCGGGATCCTCGATCGCGAGCCACGCGACGGCGCCGGCCGGTGCACGGCGGCGCGCGAGATCCAGCGGCAATTGCGCGGCGAAACCGTCGGCCGCGCGCGTTTCGAGCACGCCGTCGGCGGCTGGCGGCGTGTCGCCGAGCAGCGCGGCGAACGGCACCGCGCGGAACGTCATCGGCCGGCCGTACGCAATGTCGCGCGGCACGTGGATGTCCGTCGCGTCGGCGCGCGCGAGCAGCGCCTCACGCGTCAGGACGCGCGGCGTGCCGTCGGTGTCGAGTTCGAGCGCACCCTGCGCGGACGCGCGCGTGGCGATCAGGCACACCATCAGCAGCAACAGCGAAAACCACCGGCGCTTCAGCATTCGTACTCCGTGGAAGGGGCGTTGCGGCGGCGGCGAAAGAGGCGAGTGCCGCGGCCGATGGAAGGAATCGGGCGACAGTCTAGCCGGTAAGGGCGACGCTGGCGACTGCGGCGCGACAGCCGAGAGGGCGGGAATCGGACCTGTCGACGGCGGCTTGCCCGGCTACCCGATGGCCGAATGCGTGCGCAGGGATCGCGCCGCGCGATTCGGACAGCGGTGCAAGGGGATGGGTGATTCGCGTCGATCCGGATGATCGACGCGCGGCGTCGTCAATGCGTCGGACATTGCGCGTCGGCCTTCGGCAACGGTGTGTTCCGCGCCGTGTCGAAATCGGCTTCGCGCGTGCCGGACGGTGTGAGCGACACGAAATGCATCGCCCCGCCGCGTGCCGGGAACCCCGCGATGCCGGTCGAGCCCCACGGAATCGGCGAACGCTGTACGCCACTCACCGACATGCCCGTTGCCGAAAGCGCCAGCGTCAGCAGCCGGCCGTCGCGGGTCGGCACATACGCATGCGTGCCGTCGACGCCGATCCCGGACTCCCGCACCGACGCCGGCAGGCAGTCGAGCGTGGCGACGCGACGGCCGTCCGGATCGATCAGCATCGCGACGCCGCGATTGTCGGCGGTCGTCGTGACGACGACGAAGCGGTCGACCGCCGGCACGTAGGCCGACGAATACACGTAGTACTGGATCGCGTCGTTCAGCGCCCCGAGCTTGTCGAGCTTCGCCGTGACGGGATCGAACATCGCGTATTCGAGCGTCGCGTCCGTGCTGCCTTCGATGTATTTCTGCCAGAGCAGCAGCGCGCGGCGCGGCGAGCCCGCTACCATGGGCCACCACTCGCGGCGGCGCGGCGCGACCGGCACATGGTTCAGCACGTGCCCTTGGGCATCGTAGGTTTTCACGTAGACGCCGTTGCCGGTGCCGAGATTGTCGACGCCGCCGCCGTCGATCCAGTCGGCGGAATAGAACACGACGAAGCGTTCGCCCACCGCGGCGACGTGCCCCGAGTGGCCGCCCGCTTCGACGTCGTTCGGGTAGGGCTTGACCGGCTTCAGGTCGCGCCGGTAGATGCCGTATCGCTGGCTGACCGTGTCCGGCGTGTCCCAGCCGTCCTCGAACGTGACGAAGATGTCGCCACGCGGGCTTTGCGCGATCGATACCGGCTCCTGCGCTTCCGGGCGGCTGATGAACGTATGGACGCGCAGCAGGCCCGGCTTGCCCGGCCGCCATTCGCCGACGTACACGTCATGCGGCCAGTTGCCGTTGCGCAGCGCGCCGCGCGGCGCGATGCCCGAGCTGCTGAAGAACACCCAGCGCCGGCCGTCGCCCGCATCGGCCACGCCGATCCCGTGCATGAAGCGCCGCGCGTCGCCGTGTTCCTGCGGCGACGTGGGTTCCTGCACGGTGACCGTATGCACGACCGGTGCGCCCGCGCACGTGTACGACGGCGCCGCGACGGCAACGCACGCGCCGCACAGAGCCGCCGCGACGCGCCGTGCAGCGGCACGCCGGGCCGCGCGTGCGCGTAGGGCGAACGCGTGCGCCAGGTCCGGCCGCTCCGTCATTCGACAGTGACCGATTTCGCGAGGTTGCGCGGCTTGTCGACGTCGGCGCCGCGCGCGCAGCCGACGTGATACGCGAGCAGCTGCAACGGAATCACGTTGACGATCGGCGACAGCGCATCGCCCGATTCGCGCACGCGGATCAGGTGCGTGTCGCGGTCGGCATCGATCTCGAGCTGATGACCCGCGAGCACGTACAGCCGCCCGCCGCGGGCGCGCACTTCCGCCATGTTGGACTTCAGCTTCTGGAACAGGCGGTCGTCGGGTGCGATCGTGACGACCGGCATCGCGCTCGTGACGAGCGCGAGCGGGCCATGCTTCAGTTCGCCGGCCGGATAGCCTTCCGCATGGATGTACGACACTTCCTTGAGCTTCAGCGCGCCTTCCAGCGCGATCGGATAGTGAATGCCACGCCCGAGGAACAGCGCGTTCTCGGTGCGCGCGAACTTCGCGGCCCAGCCCATGATCTGCGTTTCCAGCGCGAGGGCGTGAGCGATGCGCTCCGGCAGTTCGTGCAGCTTCTTCAGGTGCACCGCGACCTGCGCGGCGTCGAGCCGGCCGCGCTGCTGCGCGAGTGTCAGCGTCAACAGGAACAGCGCGACGAGCTGCGTCGTGAACGCCTTGGTCGACGCGACGCCGAGCTCGATGCCGGCACGCGTCAGGAAGCAGAGCGGCGCGCTGCGCGCGATCGAGCTGGTCGCCACGTTGCAGATCGCCATCGACATCTCCTGGCCCATCTCTCGCGCGCGCTCGAGCGCGCCGATCGTGTCGGCGGTCTCGCCCGACTGCGAGATGCCGACGACCAGCGTGCGCGGATCGGGCACCGTATCGCGATAGCGGTATTCGCTCGCGATCTCGACCTGGGCCGGAATGCCCGCGATGCTCTCGAGCCAGTATTTCGCCGTCAGGCCCGCGTAGTAGCTGGTGCCGCAGCCGAGCAGCAGCACGCCGCGGGTCTTCGACAACAACGCGCGCGCGCTTGCTTCGTCGCCGAACAGCGCGGGCGAGATCGTGTCGATGCCGTCGATCGTGCTGGCGATCGCCTTCGGCTGCTCGAAGATCTCCTTCTGCATGAAGTGCTGATAGGGCCCAAGCGCGGCGTCGTCGTCGCGCGCCTTGACCTCGCACAGCGGACGGCTGGCTTCGCACCCGACCGAATCGACGACGTCGATGCGCTCCGGCGTGATCAGCGCGACGTCGCCGTCTTCGAGGTACACGAAGCGGTCGGTCAGGTCGCCGAGGGCCGCGCAGTCGGACGCCAGATAGTTCTGGTCCGCGCCGATGCCGATCACGAGCGGCGAGCCGGCGCGCGCGGCGACGAGCCGCTGCGGTTCGAGCGCGCTCAGCACGGCGATCGCATACGCGCCGTGCAGCCGCTTCACCGCGCGGATCACGGCATCGAACAGGTTGTCGCGATAGACGCTGTGGATCAGGTGCGCGATCACCTCGGTGTCGGTTTCGCCGCGAAACGTATAGCCGCGCTGCCGCAGTTCGGCGCGCAGCGCGTCATGGTTTTCGATGATCCCGTTGTGCACGACCGCGATCGTGTCGCCCGACATGATCGGGTGCGCGTTGACCTCCGACGGCGCGCCGTGTGTTGCCCAGCGCGTGTGCGCGATGCAGGTCTGCGCTTCGAGCCCGAGCGTCAGCACGCGGTGCTGCAGGTCCGCCACGCGCCGCAGCGTGCGTTCGCTGCGCAGGTGGCCGTCGCGCAGCACGGCGATGCCGCACGAATCGTAGCCGCGATACTCGAGCCGGCTCAACGCATTGACCAGTTGCGGCACCTGATTCTTCAGGCCGCTTGCTCCGACGATTCCGCACATGATTCACCTCGTCTAACAGGAAGTTGCCGACTGGCGCGCATGACGCGCGGCAGCACGTTATCAGGAGCGGTGTCGCACCGCGCGGCATGTTCGCGCGCGGCGCGGCACGTCTGCCCGGACCTATTCGCGGGGTTGGGCCCCTGCATGCGCGACCCATTCGATGCCCGAGATCGAGCCGTTCGCGTCGTGCGACGCGACGAGAATGCGCGTCGTGCGTCGTGCGCCGCGCCGGCGGGCGCCCGCGAACGCGGTCGGCGCGACCGAGCGCACCTTCACGCTGGCCGAGCGCCGCAACATCTTCGACACGCGCCACCGGTACGCGAGCGGATGCACGACGCGCCCCGCGATCAGCCACATGACGATCGTGCCCGCGATCAGCGCGATGCTCGTCACGTAGAACACGATCTGTTCGATCGGCATCTCGGCCTCGTTGAACGGCAGCAGGTAGCGGTAGGTATAGATGCAGATCGATGCCCAGACTCCACCCACCAGCGCGGGCCGCATCAGGCGGAACCACGCGACGAGCACGGGTCCGACGATGCCGCCGCGCTCGGCGATCAGTTCGCGCGGGGCGCGCAGGGAAAGGTCAATAATCGGCGCGTTCTTCATGTTGAATGCCTCGGTCGGGACTGACCCAAACGGCGCGCTTGCCGCGGCCCCGCAATACGACGGCGGGCAGGGCGACGACGGTGGTGATCATGCTGATCAGCCAGAACGCGACGGGGTACCAGATGGTGTCAAGGAAATACATCAGGAGTTTCTCGTCGTAACGACGATCGATCATGCTGCCGATGATCAACTGCAGGATGCAGGTCGCCACCAGCAGCATCCCGTGCCAGTGCGGCACCACGGACACATGCCAGCTCGGCGGAAGCGGGTAGACCACGTCGATCAGCGCGAGCAGCAGGATGAACGACATCGAGTACGCCCACGCAATGCCGATCAGGTACTCGATGAACAGCGGCCACATCATCATCTGCGTCGGCCGCGCGAGCGTGCCCGCGTACTTCATCAGCACCTGGATGCCGCCCTTCGCCCAGCGCAGCCGCTGACGATAGAGCCCCCGGACCGTCTCGGGCATCAGGATCCAGCTGAGCGCATGCGGCTCGTACACGACGCGCCAGTCGCGGCACTGCAGCTTCCAGCTGATGTCGATGTCCTCGGTCAGCATGTCCGAGCTCCAGTAGCCGACGTCGGCGAGCGCGGTCTTGCGGAACATCGTGATCACGCCCGACACCGTGAAGATGCGGCCGTACACCTGCTGCGTGCGCTTGATCAGCCCGACGATCGACGAGAATTCGCCGACCTGCATGCGCCCGAGCAGCGACGTGCGCGTGCGGATGCGCGGGTTGCCGGTGACCGCGCCGACACCCGGATCGGTCAGGAAATGCTCGAGCATCCAGCCGATCGCGTCGTGCGCGAGCAGCGCGTCGCCGTCGATGCAGAGCAGGTATTCGGCGTTCGATACCGCGGCCGCGGTCGTGAGCCCGACCGCCTTGCCCTCGTTGCGCGCGTGATGGATCACGAGCAGCCGCGGAATCTCGACGGCCAGTTCGTTGAGGATCTCGCCGGTGCGGTCCTTGCTGCCGTCGTTCACCGCGATGATGTCGTAGTTCGGGTAGTCCATCGCGTTCAGGTGCCGGATCACGCTGCGCGCGTTCGCCGCTTCGTTGAAGCACGGCACGACGATCGAGATCTTCGGGATGCCGCTCGACGCGATCGTGCGCATCGACAGCTCGCGGCCCTCCTCGAGCAGGAAGTAGTGAACGACGCCGCCGATCATCCACAGATACGACATGAAGAACGGATAGTAGAAGACGAAGTCCTGCAGGCGCTGGATGATGCTGTGGGAGTTCATGGCGTCTTGGTTCCGGGCGTGTGCTGCATCTGCATCAGCGCGTTGATCGAGTTCTGGTCGAGGCGTGACTTCAGCGACATCACGTCGCGCATCGCTTCGAGCTGCGGCTGCCCGTTCAGGAAGTTGTCGGGGTAGTAGCCGAAATTCACCGCGCCCTTGCTGCGCAGCCGCCGCATCTGCGCGAGCAGCGTGCTGGCAGGCACCGCCTTGCGCGCGTGCCAGTCGTACGACTGCAGTTCGAACACGGTGCGCTCCAGGCCGCGCGGCTTCGCATGGACAGCCTGCACGAGCTGGTCCAGCCAGCCTTCTGGGTCCTTTGCCTGTTCCATGTACGGCATCGCCATCAGCGCGACGTAGTCGTAGGTCACGAGGAAATCGTCGTAGTTCTGCGCGTACCACGTTTCCGATTCGGGCTTGAGCACCGGCATCGCGAAGATGTTGCGGGCGGTCAGCACGTCGCCCGCATTCTGGTGGGCGAGCACGATCTGCGAGAGCTGGCGGGTCAGGTCGATCAGGTAGCGCGACTTCTGGCGCGTCCAGCGCTTCATCAGGTCGGGGTTCTCGCGGATCTTGCCGATATCGGCCGGCAGCCCCCATTGCGAATAGGTGCGCAGCGCATGCTTGCCGGCATCCTCGTAGTCGTCGAGCACGGCGTCGTCACTGAACAGGATGCCGCTGAACGATGCGTGCTTGGTGAGATCCTCGTAGATCTGCTGGATCATCAGCCGCGCTTCCGGATCGAACGGGCTCAGCCGGAACACGCGCGTGCCGTTCTCGCGGGCCGGCGCGCCGCCGTAGGCGCTCACGGCCTCGATCCCGCGCTGCTTGTCCGCCGGCGGCCGGAACGCGAGCACCGGCATCCATGCGTACACCTGCACGTTGGCGCGCGTGTTGAGCTGCCATGCGGCGCGCGAGAACAGGTCGGCGCGCATCGGCAGGTGCCGGTTCGGGAAATACACCGCTTCGGCCACGCCGGTGCCTTTCGGGTCCGCATATGCCTGCAGGTACACCGATTTCGGCTGCATCCGGTAGATGCGTTCGATCAGCTTGCCGAGATTCGCTTCCTGCCGCGCGGGGTCCGGATCGTAGACCTGGTCGAGATCGACCTGCACGGTGCGCTCGGGCACGTCGACGTCGCCGCGGTTGGACGCCGGTTCGCGCATCGAGCGCTCGAACCCGCCGATGTCGACGTCGTACATCATCAGGATCCGTCTCAACCGGTCCAGCGGCACGTCCGGCGTATTCGGACCGGCGTCGAGGCTGAACTGGATGTCCATGCCGAGCGACGTCGATATCCTGCGCACGGGCTGGTTTTCCGCGCCGTATGGCCACACCATCGAGCGAGCGACGATGCCGGTGTGTTCGCGGATCTGCCGCACGCAGGTCTGCAGGTCGTTGTGCACGCGCGCTTCGAATTCGGCGTCGGTTTCATAGCGCTTCTGGTCCTGCAGGTAGAGGTGCGAGGTGGTCGCCGGCAACTCGTTGCCTTGCGGATTCGCGATCGCGCCGTGATGGAGGTTGTGGGTGTGGCAGCCGAGCTCGACGAAGGGCGACTGGCCGAGCTTCTTCACCTCGTCCCACGACAGGAAGTAGTCGCGCGGCACCTGCACCTTGTCGCTGATGCGGATCGGCGTATCCGGCGGTGTATCGATCCACGCGGTGACGATGCCCATCACGGCCGGATACTTGAAGCGCTCGAGCAGCGGCAGCACCTTCGTGTAGTGGCTGCGAAAGCCGTCGTCGAACGTGAGCAGCACCGAGCGCGGCGGCAGCGGCTTGCCGCCGTGCCGCGACTCCTCGATCTGCCTGACCGTGATGGTGTGATAGTTGTTGGTCTGCAGCCACGAGAAGATCGCGGTCAGCGTGCCGGTATCGACCGCGAACGGATCGACGATCGCCGACGGGGAGTTGAACGACGCCATCAGGTTGTCACGCACGTCATGCAGGCAGATCACGCGAAACGTCTTGCCGTCGGCCGGATCGGACGGCGGCAGCAGATCGATCATCTTGGCATTGGTCACGCCCGGGAACAGCGAACAGGCGGCAAATGCACCCATGCATCCGCACATGAAGGTCCGTCGGGATTGCATCGTACGATCTCCTTGCTAGAACGGCAGGTTGAGCGACAGGAAGCCGGTTTCGGAGCGCTCGCGCTCGCCGTCGTACGCGTGGCTGCTGACCTCGACGCCGTAGCTCAGCGTGATGTCGTGCTTGAACGTCCACGCGTGCTCGAGCCGCGCGCTCCACAGCGCGCTGGTGCCGAATCCGCGCTCGTTGTAAGCGCCGCCCGACACCGAGATGCGCTGCTGCAGCCCCATGTCGCCCTTCTTCCACAACGTCAGCTGGTGCATTACGGTCGCCGCGGCCGCGTAGTCGCGGCCCGGGCTGAAGTACGGTGCGTCCCGGCGGGTGTTGCTGTCGGTGCCGAGATCCAGCGATACGTTGACGAGCTGGTTGGCGGACGTGTACACGCGCTGCGTGGCGGTCGCCGTGATTTCCTGGTGCAGGTTCGAATCGCTGTAGCGGCTCACGCCGTAGCTCAGCTTGACTTCGCGCCGGTCGTTCTGGCGATACACCACCGACACGTTCGCGGAGCGGCCCCAGATGTGCGCGGCATACGCCTTCCACGGCAGCGAGTTGTCGTTGCTGTCGACCCCGCCGGAGACGGTCCAGTAGTCGTTCAGCGCGTACGCGATCGTCCCGCGGCCGCCGGTTCGGCCGTCCCCGCCGAGCGAACGCGTGACTTCGCCGAGGACTGTGAGCGGCCCGTGCCGGTAGTCGCCGCCGATGCCCGTGCGGGTGCGGCTGATGCTGCCGCTGTCGGTTTGCGCATGGCCGAAGAACGTGTGCGAGAAGACCCGCCAGTTGTCGCCGAACGGTTGCGAATAGATGTAGCTGTCGGACGTGAAGCTGTTGTCGGCCAGCGCGCTGTTGCCGTGCTCGAAGCTCAGGTCGGTCGTGAATATCGGGCTGCGGTAGGCCTTGTAGTCGCGCTTGAAGCTGCGCACGGCGCCGCTGTCCGGGAACGTGTTGTCCAGGGTCTGGTCGACGCTCTTCGCGGTCGCGTAGTCGTCCGCCGTGAGCGACGCGCGGCCCAGGCCCGCGAGCATCTCGACGCTGTCCGGGTGGTCGGCCAGCGACGCGCGATACATCGAGATCGCCTGGCGCGGATGCGCCTGGCCCGACACCGCATCGGCGTGCGCGGCGCGCACCTCGCCGTTGAACGGGACCTCCTTCTCGAGTTGCTCGAGCGCGGCGATCCCTTCGTCGGGCCGACCCGTGAAGATCAGGTATTGCGCGCGCAGCCGGTAGTAGCGCAGATAGTCGCTTTCCCCCGGGCCGTAGTTGCGCACCTCCGTGGCCGGCGGCAGCGACTTGCCCATGTCGTCGAGCACCTGCTTCGCGTCCGCCGCGCGGGCCCGGTCGACGTACGACCAGAACAGCCCTTCGCGCAATTCGATCGCACGCGTGCGTGCACCGTACTGGAAGCCGCGCGTCGCGCGGTCCGTCGGCGACGCGGTCGCCTGATTCAGCGCACGCTGGTACACGGCATTCGCCTTGCCCGGTTCGCTCAGGTAAAGATACGCGTCGCCGACGGCCGCCAGCGCGTCGATCGAGATCTCCGCGTCGGGCGGGATGGTCTCGAACGTCTTGACGGCCTTCGTCATGTCGCCGCGTGCCGCAAGGGCGACCGTGCGGTCGCCCGCGAGCGCCGTCCTGACGGGCGTGTACTCGGGTGTGGCCGGCATCCGCTGGTCGAGGTCGTCGGCCGCGCGCAGCGCGTTGTCGAGTCCGTCGAAGCGGTCCGAACTCGTCATCGCGCGCGACTTGTCGCGTCCGCCGCGCACCTGCTGGCGAATCGACAGTTCTTCCAGTTGCGCGATGTCGACGGCGGAGAACGCGTCGGGCCGCATTTTCGCTTCATCGATCGCCTTGACCGCGCCACCGCTCGTCGCGAGGCCGAACACGTCCTTGCGCACGGTCTCGACGTCGGCGGTACGGAGATCCGGCGCCTGGGCGTTCGGCGTTTCGACGTCGGGGCCTTGCGAGCGTTGCATGGATTCGCCGGGTAGCTGGGCGCCGGGTGTCTGTGAACTCGGCCCTTGGGACGACGGCGATTGCGCGCCCGGCATCTGCGTCACGGGCGTGGGCGAATTCGGCATCGGCGTGCCGGATGCCTGAGCGGTTTGCGTCGGTGAATTCGGCGGAGCGGTGGTCGCGGCTTGTGCGGGCTGCGGCGCAGTGTCCGGGGGTTGCGCGCTCGGGGCTGGCGCCGGAGCGGCCGATGCGGATGGTTGGGATGGCGTTGCGGCGGTAGGCGCCGGTGTATCGGGCGGTTGGGCGCTGGTGGCCTGTGCAGGCGGCATTGGTGCGTCCTGCGTCTGCGCGATCCGTGCAGGTGTGTTCGGCGGGGGGCTGTCGGACACCTGCGCAGGCGGCATCGGCGCGTCCGGCGTCTGTGCGACCGGCGCTGGCGTGTTCGGCGGGGCGGTGTCGGATGCCTGCGCCGCTTGCATCGGGGCGTCCTGCGTCTGTGCGATCGGTGCAGGCGTATTCGGCGGTGTGGTGTCGGACGCCTGCGCTAGTTGCACCGGCGCGTCCTGCATCTGCGCGATCGGTGCAGGCGTATTCGGCGGTGCGGTGTCGGATGCCTGCGCCAGTTGCATCGGCGCGTCCTGCGTCTGCGCCATCGGTGCCGCCGTGTTCGCCGGTGCGGTGTCGGGCACCTGCGCCAGCTGCCTCGGCCCGTCGGGCGTCGGCGCGACAGGTGTCGGCGGATCGGGGGGCTGCGCGCCCGGCGCCGGCTCGCCCGATTGCGGCGCTTCCGGCTCCACCACGACCGTGATCGGCATAGGCGATGCCTGAGCCATCTGCAGCGACGCGTCGGACGCCAGCGCGATCGGCGTCGGCGCATGAGGAGGCAGCGTGCCCGAACCCTGGGCGGCCTGCATCGGCGCCCCCGTCGGCTGCATGTCGGGCGGCAGCGCATCCCGCGCGCCGTGGGTCCCGGCGATTTCGCGCGCGCTGCCCGGTTCCGCGTCGCCTTCGGCGGCGAAGCAGGGGCCGGACGCGACGAGCAGCAACAGCAATGGCGCATGCAGGAGGATCCGCCGGTTGGACGGAGCGACGGTGGTGCATTGTTCTTTACGATTGTTGGCCACGGTATGTCCTCACTTCTTGTCGATCACATCGGTTGCATGCCCGACGACGCTCGTCGCCGACCATCACGCTGCCGGGTGGCAAGGCCCGGCGGCATCCGGCCGGCTCACAGGCGGTTACGGATCGCTTGTCCAAGCAGCGCGCGCGATTCGCTGTTCTTCGGGTCGATCGCGAGTGCCCGGCTCGCGTTTTGCTCCACGCAGTTCCATTCGTCCATCTGGGCGCACGAGCGCGCCTTGGCCAGCGCGCGGGCGCCTTCCACCTCCTCGCGCGTCACGCTGGCCGCCTGCATGTGGGCCGAGTCCGCTGTATACGAATGCGGCTGAATGCTCGGCTCGGGGTCGGTGGATTTTTTCGTGCGCGCCAGCGTCTGCGAACGCGACGTCCGGTGCGCGTCGGATGAGCGCGTGGGGCGCGCGCCGGCGGATGCGGCAGACGCGTTGGCCGCGAGCGTCGTGGATGACCCATGCGCACGGCGCGTATGTTTCGGGTGGGACCGGGCCGCCATTGGCGGCGCCACGGTGGGTTCGGCCGCCGCCGACATCACGGGCGCGGCCTCCGCCGCCGACGATTTACCCGGCGCGGCCTGTGCGACGGTCGATGCGGTGCCGGCGGACGCGGACGGGCCGGACGCGTTGTCCATTACGGCCACGATGGCGTCGCGAGACTTCTGGACGGCGGTGCCGACCATGCCGGCGATATCGTGCGTCACGGTCGTGTGGGCTGCGTTGCCCATCCCCACGTCGCGCTCGACATACGCGAACGCACCGAAGATCGCGGCAAACGCGACGATGCTGAGGGCCGCATTCTTGCCCGGGCCCCAGGAGGGTTTCGGCTGACGGACCGGCGCGTCGTCCGGTCGCTCTGCGCGAGTCATTCCATGCTCCTCGTTTCGGTGGATAGCGGGGGATCGCGGTGAAGGGCGCGATCGTGCGGTGTCGGCACGCGGATTCGGGCGGGGCTCACCATTTCAACTGCGTGGTGAGCGCACCCGTTTCGACGATCGCGAACTGCGTCGCCCCCTGATAGGTGCCTTCGACCCGGTAACTGGCCTCGGGCACACTGAATAGACAGCGCGGCCCCGTGGCCTTGAATTCCAGCAGCACGCGGCCGTGTCGCCGTAGCCGGACCTGCACGTTGGACAGCGGCTGGCCGGTGCTGCCCGCCACGAACGACACACCGAGGTTGTACGGACGGCCGTCGGGGGGCAGGGGCGCCGTACCGTCGATTCGTGCATCACCGCAGATGTACGAAATCACGTATCGCTCCGGGCCCGCGCCGGACGCGGGCATCTCGGTTTGGGTTTGGGTCTGGCCCTGGGCCACGGCATCGATGCAGAGCGCGAATACGACGACGATCCCGAGCAGCGGGCGAGCATGCTGTTTAAACGACGAGGAAGACATTGCCACCTCCATCCGGAATCAATGACAACGCATTTATTCCGAGTCGAAATTATATGCGTGCTTTTACGACATGCTATTGATACACGATGGGTTTTCAACAAACAATTGTGTGTGGCCCGCACGACACACTGTTTAAAATGTCGTATTTAAATAGGATTTGCATTTATTCGACGAATCTTTAAAATCATAATAAAGTCGATGTTGCCGGACATGAAACTTGCTCGGCGGTAGCGATGACCCGTGCGGAAACTTACGACGTAAGAGGTACCGGATTTGTGCGGAAAAATAACGACTGATAAAAGGAAGTTTTGCCTCTTATTCGAGGCATTTCCCTGACATCGGTACACATGGCGTGAAAATGAAAAAAGAGGGCGCGACGGTTTTGGTGAGAATCGCCGTTCCATGAAAATCGAAACTTTTGTTGTGATCTGTAACAGCGTATTTCCCCTGTTGAAAGCGGAAAGTTATTCGGTATCAGATATTTCTAATAGAAAGAGATACAGCCGGACTCGCAAACGTTTGGCTATTTAATTCGCTTGATCAAGCGTGCGATATTCGCATCGACACCCCGTGCAGGAGCGGAAAATGCGGGCGGCCGCCGTTGGAGTGACGGCGCGACGCGCGGTTATCCGCGCATCGTGCGCCGGCGAATCAGTCGATGAGGGACGGGGAAGAGCGTTATCGGCTGCCGCCGACACTGCGGCGCGCGATGCGCACGGCGGGTGTTGCCGGCTCGGCCGCGATCGAGCCGTCGGCCGCGGTGCGTGGCCGGTTCATGATGTAGGTCCACAGCTGTTCGGCCGCGAGCCCGCGCTTGCGCGCGGACCGGTACAGGCGGATCTCGAGCTCGGTGATCCAGTCCGCCGAGCCCGCCCGCACGAGCGAGCCTTCCGCGAGTTCCTTCGCCACGCAGCTTTCCGGCAGCCAGCCGATCCCGTGCCCGGCCACGACCATCCCCTTGAGCGCCTCGGACATATGCGTCTCGAAGCAGCGGTGCAGCGCATACGATTCGGACGCGTTCAGCAGCAGCATCTCGACGACGTTCCCGAGGAACGCGCCAGACGAATACGCGAGCAGCGGCAGCGGCGCGTCCGGCGTGCCCGGCAGTTCGAATACCGGCCGGCCGTGCGCGTCGGGCGTCGACACAGGCAGGATCCGTTCGACGCCGAGCGTGACGAACGGGAAGTGGTTCGGATCGAGCACGATCGGCAGTTGCGGATGGTGATAGCCGAGCAGCAGGTCGCACTCACCTTCGACCAGTTGCTGCACGCCTTCGGGCACGTTCACCGCATTGACGCGCGCGGTCACATGGCCGACTTCGCCGTTCAACTGCTTGAGCCATTCGGGGAACAGCGTGAACACGAGCGTATGCGCGACCGCGAAGCGCACGACCTGGTCGCTGGCCGCGAACTGGTCGTAGCCGTTCACGAGGTTGCGTGCCGCATACATGCTGCGCAGGATGTCCGCGGCCAGCCCGCGGAACATCTGGCCGGCCGGTGTCAGCGTGATGGGGTTGATGCTGCGGTCGACCAGCTTTGCGTCCATCCACGTTTCGAGCGCGGCGATTCGTCTGCTGAACGCCGACTGCGTGAGGTGCCGATGACGCGCGGCCCGGGAAAAGCTCTTGGTATCCGCAAGGCTCAGGAAATCTTCCAGCCACTTCGCTTCCATTTCGATCTTCGCTTGTTATGGTCGGGCGCCCACAGGGGCGGCGGCGCCGTTTCGCTGCACGAACCTTCTAGCCTACCGCGCCTCGCGCGCCGGCAGCCGATGTTTTTTTTCGATCGGTGTCAGTCGAAATATGCATGAGCATTGTCGGCGGCATTACGGCTGCATAAGTTTGAGGCGCCGGACCCGGCTAACCAGTTAGTTCACCGCGTCGAACGCTGGTGCGGCCGCAGACGGTACTTCCCCAGGGCCGGCCTGCGCAGGTTGCGTGGCCGGCCCGCTTTCCCGAGAGCGGTTGCGCCGCGCCATCCTGGTCGGCGAACAGGGGCGGGGATCCAGGCGCCCAGGGCCAGGGCAAGCGGTGCGGGGCACCATTCGCCACGACGGCCACGATGGGCACGGGCGCCCATTTGGTGCAGTGCAGATTGCGCATTGGTGACACGCGGGGGAACTATGTTCGACTGGCGCGCGCGATCGCGGCGCGTCGATGCGGCGGAGAGAGCCGTCGCTGCACCGTCGTGGTGCGTCATGGCGCACGAGCGTGCGCGCTGCGGCGCCAAAAGGGGGGAATCGAGCGGATAGCGCAAGGCACGTTCCTTGCAAAGAAGTGAGTACGCCGGTCCGGCATGCGCAATGCCGGGGAGAACGATGGAGAACAATTCGATGAAACCGTTCGATGAAATGCTGCAATCCGGCGACATGGTGAGAGCGCCTTACGCGCGCCTCAAGCAGTGGCTCGACACGCAGAACCCAGCAAGCCTCGCCCAGAAGGCCCACGACGCCGAAGGCGTGTTCCGCAGGACGGGCATCACGTTCGCCGTGTACGGCGACGCGCAGGCCGCCGAGCGGCTGATTCCGTTCGACATCGTGCCGCGCATCATCTCGGGCGCGGAATGGAGCCGGCTGTCGCTCGGCATCGAGCAGCGCGTGATGGCGCTCAACGCGTTCCTCGACGACATCTACCACCGCCAGGAAATCGTCCGCGCGGGCATCGTGCCGAAGCACCTGATCGCGCACAACGAGGCGTTCATCCCGGAGATGATCGATTTCCGGCCGCCCGGGAACGTTTACACGCACATCATCGGCGTCGACATCGTGCGCACCGGCGAAAACGCGTTCTACGTGCTGGAGGACAACGCGCGCACGCCATCGGGCGTGTCGTACATGCTGGAAAACCGCGAGACGATGATGCAGCTCTTCCCGGAGCTGTTCCAGCAGGTCAAGGTGCGCCCGGTCGAGACCTATCCGCAGATGCTGCGGCAATCGCTCGCGGCCGTGTGCCCGCCGGGCGGCAACGCCGACAACCCGACCATCGCCGTGCTCACGCCCGGCATCCACAATTCCGCGTACTACGAACATTCGTTCCTCGCCGACCAGATGGGCGTGCACCTCGTCGAGGGCAGCGACCTGCAGGTGGTCGACGGCCGCGTCGCGATGCGCACGACCGAAGGCTTCCGGCAGATCGACGTGCTGTACCGCCGCGTGGACGACGCGTTCCTCGATCCGCTCACGTTCCGCCCCGATTCGGTGCTCGGCGTGGCCGGGATCATGGATGTCTATCGCGCCGGCAACATCACGATCGCGAACGCGCCGGGCACCGGCATCGCCGACGACAAGGCGATCTACTCGTACATGCCGGAGATCGTCGAGTTCTACACCGGCCGCAAGGCGTTGCTGGAGAACGTGCCGACCTGGCGCTGCGGCGAGGCCGACAGCCTGAAATACGTGCTCGACCATCTCGACGAACTGGTCGTGAAGGAAGTGCACGGCTCGGGCGGCTACGGGATGCTGGTCGGGCCGTGCGCGTCGAAGGCCGAACTCGAGGCGTTCGCCGCGAAGCTGCGCGCGCGACCCGCGAACTACATCGCGCAACCCACGCTGGCGTTGTCCACGACGCCGATCCTGACCGAAGCCGGCCTCGCGCCGCGCCACGTCGACCTGCGGCCGTTCGTGCTGGTGTCGGATCGGATCCGCATCACGCCGGGCGGGCTGACGCGCGTCGCGCTGCAGGAAGGATCGCTTGTCGTCAACTCGAGCCAGGGCGGCGGCACCAAGGACACCTGGGTGCTGGCCGACTGAGCCGGGCACGACCGCGCGCGCCGCAGCCGGCGCGCGAACCGAACGAAGACGGAGTGGACACGAGATGCTTCTGGGACGAACTGCGAGCGGGCTCTACTGGATGTACCGCTATATCGAGCGCGCGGAAAACATCGCGCGCATCGTCGATGCCGGGCTGCGGATGGCGCTCACGCGCACGGCCGACGCGCCGGCCGAATGGTCGTCGGTGCTGGTCAGCTCGGGCGCGGACGACGGCTATCGTCAGAAGTACGACGCATATGCCGCCGATACCGTGACCGACTACCTGCTGCGCGATCGCGACAATCCGTCGAGCGTGCTGTCGTGCATCGAGGCCGCGCGCTCGAACGCGCGGATGGTGCGCACGGCGCTCACGCGCGAGGCGTGGGAAAGCGTGAACGGCGCGTGGCTCGCGCTGCGCCGCGCGCTCGCGGAGCCGGTGCCGGAGAGCGGGCTGCCGGCGGTGCTCGACGAAGTGAAGCGCGAAACCGCGCTGATCCTCGGCAGCTTCTACAGCACGATGCTGCGCAACGAGATCTTCGATTTCGCGCAGATCGGTGCGTTCGTCGAGCGTGCCGACAACACCGCGCGGATCATCGACGTGAAGTATCACCTGCTGCTGCCGTCGGTGTCGCACGTCGGCACGATCCTCGACAACTACCAGTGGGAGACGATCCTGCGCTGCGTGGCCGCGCACCGGTCGTATCGCTGGGTGTACGACGTGCAGTACAAGCCGATGAACATCGCCGACTACCTGATCCTGAACGGCCGCATGCCGCGTTCGCTGCGCTACTGCTACGGGCGCGTCGTGTCGAGCCTGAACCTGCTCGCGAAGGATTACGGCGTGACACACCCGTGTCACGACACGGCCGCGAAGATCCTGCAGATGCTGTCCGATACCTCGGTCGAGCGGATCTTCAAGAGCGGCCTGCACGAGTTCCTGACCGACTTCATCGGCCGCAACAACAGCCTCGGGGCCGATATCGCCCAGGCCTACAACTTCGACTGAGACTTGCCATGCGACTCGCCATCCGACACATCTCGCGTTATAAGTTCGACGACCAAGCCACCCATGCGCTGCAACGGCTGCGGCTGCGCCCGCAATCGGGGCCCGGGCAGACGGTGCGCGCGTGGCAGGTCACGATCGACGGCGTCGAGCCGACGCTGTCCTATGCGGACGGCTTCGGCAACCGGATCGATCTCGTGCGCCACGACCCCGGCGCGAGGAACGAGATCGTCGTGGTCGCGGCCGGCGTCGTCGAGACGCAGGACCGCGCGGGCATTCTCGGCAACTCCGAGGGCTATGCGCCGCCGTGGATCTTCGAGCGCGAGACCGCACTCACGAAGGCCGGCGACACCGTGCGCGAGCTCGCGCAGGCGCTGCCGATCGAGCCGCACAGCCTCGATGCGCTGCACTGGCTGATGACGGAAGTGCACGATCGCATCGCGTACGCGCCGACCCTGGCCGACGCGCCGGTCGATGCCGAAACCGCGCTGCAAAACGGCGAGGGCACGAGCCGCGACCATGCGCATGCGTTCATCGCGGCCGCGCGCGTGCTGAAGATTCCCGCGCGCTATATCTCGGGCTACGTGCTCGCCGACAGCGCGATGCAGCGCATCGCCGACGCGAAGCAGAGCGTGAGCGACGAGGACCAGGAGGAAGCGCTTGCGCTGCAGAGCGGCGAGGGCATGGAGCAGGCGCTCGGCGCGTCGCATGCCGCGCAGTCGCAATCCCAGTCGCAATCGCAGTCGCAGGGGCAATCACAGTCGCAGGGGCTGCAGCAGCCGGCGCTCGGCGCGCAGCCGCAAGCGGCCGCGCTGATGCAGCAGCCGGCCGGGCACGCGTGGGCCGAGGCCTATGTCGAGGGGCTCGGCTGGGTCGGCTTCGATCCGTTCATGAACCGCTGCCCGGACGAGCGCTACGTGCGCATCGCGGTCGGCCTCGACCATCGCGACGCGCAGCCGGTGACAGGACTCGGCGCGCGCGCCGTCGGTGTCGAGATCAGCGTCGTGCAGTCGCCGGAACTGGTCTGACGCGCCCCTTCGCCGAATTCGCCGTGCCGTGCCGCCGCAGTGACGGCGACGCGGCGCGCGCGGCCGGCCCAACCCGAACCGAGCGGCTCCCCCATGCCCATCCACGTCGCGCTGCATCACACCACCCGCTACCGTTACGACCGGCCCGTCAACCTCGGGCCGCAGATCGTGCGGCTGCGGCCCGCGCCGCACTGCCGGACGCCGATCGTCGCGTATTCGATGACGGTCGAGCCCGCCGAGCACTTCATCAACTGGCAGCAGGACCCGTTTTCGAACTATCTCGCGCGGCTCGTGTTTCCGGAACGCACGGAACGCTTCGAGATCACCATCGATCTCGTCGCCGAAATGTCGGTGTACAACCCGTTCGACTTCTTTCTCGAAGCGAGCGCGGAGCAATATCCGTTCAGCTATGACGATGCGCTGAAGACCGAACTCGCGCCGTATCTCGCGTGCGATCCGGCCACGAGCGAGGCCCCGCGGTTCCGCGCGTATCTCGACAGCGTCGACCGCACGCCGGCCGGCACCACGAACTTCCTCGTCGCGCTGAACCAGCAGCTGCAGCGCGACATCGGCTATCTCGTGCGCCTGGAGCCGGGCGTGCAGACGCCCGAGCAGACGCTCGAGCTCGCGTCCGGGTCGTGCCGCGACAGCGCATGGCTGCTCGTGCAGCTGTGCCGGCATCTCGGCATCGCCGCGCGCTTCGCGTCCGGCTACCTGATCCAGCTCACGCCCGACGTGAAGGCGCTCGACGGCCCGAGCGGCACGTCGGTCGACTTCACCGACCTGCACGCCTGGTGCGAGGTCTATCTGCCGGGCGCCGGCTGGATCGGCTTCGATCCCACGTCGGGCCTGCTCGCCGGCGAAGGGCATATTCCGCTCGCCTGCACGCCGCAGCCGACCAGCGCCGCACCGGTCGAAGGGCTGATCGACGAATGCGAGGTGTCGTTCGAGCACGAGATGACGGTCACGCGCGTGTACGAATCGCCGCGCGTGACGAAGCCGTACACCGAGTCGCAATGGGAGGCCGTGCGCACGCTCGGCACGCAGGTCGACGGCGCGCTGACGGCCGGCGACGTGCGGCTGACGCAAGGCGGCGAGCCGACCTTCGTGTCGATCGACGATCGCGACGGCGCCGAGTGGAACACCGATGCGCTCGGCCCGACCAAGCGCGGCTACGCGACCGAACTCGTGCAGCGGCTGCGCGCCGAATATGGCGAAGGCGGCTTCCTGCATTTCGGGCAGGGCAAGTGGTATCCGGGCGAGCAGTTGCCGCGCTGGGCGCTGTCGATCTTCTGGCGCGCCGACGGTCAGCCGGTGTGGCAGGATCCGTCGCTGTTCGCCGACGAGCGCGAGCCGTCCGCGCTGACGACCGACGACGCGAAGCGCTTCATCGACGCGCTGGCCGCGCGCCTCGGCCTGACCCACGAATTCGTGCAGCCCGGTTACGAGGACGTGTGGTACTACCTGTGGCGCGAGCGCCGGCTGCCCGTCAACGTCGATCCGTTCGATTCGCGCCTCGACGACGAGCTCGAACGCGCGCGGCTGCGCAAGGTGTTCGACCAGAAGCTCGACAGCGTGGTCGGCTACGTGCTGCCGCTCAAGTGCGCGGATGACGAGTCCGGCAGCGATCGGTCGAGTCTCGACGGTCCGCGCTGGCAGACTGGCCCGTGGTTCTTCCGCGACGAGCGGATGTATCTCGTGCCCGGCGATTCGCCGATGGGCTATCGGCTGCCGCTCGATTCGCTGCCGTGGGTCACCGGCGCCGACTATCCGTACCTGGTCGAACGCGATCCGTTCGCGCCGCGCGCCGCGCTGCCGGACGCGACCGCGTTCCGTGCGCGTCACGTGGGCACGGCCGACGCGCCGCGCTATCTCGCCGGCGCACATCGCGAAGCGCCCACGCAAACGGTCATGCAGTGGCGCGGCGACGGCACCGACGCAGCCGGACGGCACGCGCCCGGCCAACAGGATTCGCAGCGCCGCCCCGAGCGCTTCGAATCCGCCGGATGGATCACGCGCAGCGCGCTGTGCGCCGAAGTGCGCAAAGGCATCCTGTACGTGTTCATGCCGCCGCTCGCCGCGCTCGAGGATTACCTCGACCTGCTCGCGGCGATCGAGCTGACCGCGCACGCGATCGGCGTGAAGCTCGTGCTCGAAGGCTATCCGCCGCCGCGCGATGCGCGGCTCAAGCTGCTGCAGGTCACGCCCGATCCCGGCGTGATCGAGGTGAACATCCATCCGGCCCGGAGCTTCGACGAACTCGTCGAGCAGACCGAATTCCTGTATGACGCCGCGTGGCAGTCCCGCCTGTCCAGCGAGAAGTTCATGGTCGACGGCCGGCACGTCGGCACGGGCGGCGGCAACCACTTCGTGCTCGGCGGCGCGACGCCGGCCGACAGCCCGTTCCTGCGCCGCCCGGACCTGCTCGCGAGCCTGATCGCTTACTGGCACAACCATCCGTCGCTGTCGTACCTGTTCTCCGGGTTGTTCATCGGCCCGACGAGCCAGGCGCCGCGCGTCGACGAGGCGCGCAACGACCAGCTCTACGAGCTCGACATCGCGTTCGCGGAAATCCAGCGCAACAAGCTGCTGTACGGGCAGGACATGCCGCCGTGGCTGGTCGACCGCGTGCTGCGCAACCTGCTGATCGACGTGACCGGCAACACGCACCGCAGCGAGTTCTGCATCGACAAGCTGTATTCGCCCGATTCGTCGACCGGCCGTCTCGGCCTGCTCGAACTGCGCGCGTTCGAGATGCCGCCGCATGCGCGGATGAGCATCGTGCAGCAACTGCTGCTGCGCGCGCTGGTCGCGCGTTTCTGGGCCGCGCCGTACACGACGCCGCTCACGCGCTGGGGCACCGCGCTGCACGATCGCTTCATGCTGCCCGCGTTCCTAAAAATGGATTTCGACGACGTGCTGGCCGAGTTGCGCGACGCCGGCTTCGGCTTCGATCCGGCGTGGTTCGCGCCGCACTTCGAGTTCCGCTTCCCGCTGTTCGGCCAGATCGCGGTGAACGGGATGGAACTGTCGCTGCGCGGCGCGCTGGAGCCGTGGCACGTGATGGGCGAGGAGGGCGCGCCCGGCGGCACGGTGCGCTACGTCGATTCGTCGGTCGAACGGCTCGAAGTGCGCGTGACGGGGCTGAACGACAACCGGCACGTCGTGACCGTCAACGGCCGCCCGCTGCCGCTGCAGCCCACCGGCACCGTCGGCGAATATGTCGCGGGCGTGCGCTACAAGGCGTGGGCGCCGCCGTCGGCGCTGCATCCGACCATCGGCGTGCACGCGCCGCTCACGTTCGACATCGTCGACACGTGGCTGCAGCGCTCGCTCGGCGGCTGCCGGTATCACGTCACGCATCCGGGCGGGCGCAACTATGCGACGTTCCCGGTCAATGCGTACGAGGCCGAAAGCCGCCGGCTCACGCGTTTCGTCGAGATGGGACACACGCCGGGACGGATGACGGCATCGGCCGCCGCGCCGAGCCGCGAATTCCCGTTCACGCTCGACCTGCGGCGGCCCTGAGCGCCGGATGAACGGACGCTCGACGGTGCGCGGTTCGCGACCTCCCGGCGCGCCGGCCGGAGTGCTAGGATGCGGGCAGGCCGCGGCTGCCCGCCGCGTCCGCCGTGCCCGGCCGCCGCTGCGGCGGCGCGCGGGCACGGCCGCACCCTGACGACGGAACGATACCGACCGTGCCGCTCATTCACCCCGACAATCTCGCCGACGCCGACGCGATGCCCACGCTTTTCGATACCGGCGCGCAGCCGGACGCCGCGGAACTGGCCGCCGCGCTCGCGGCGCCGGCCGCGGCCGGCCGCTACGACGAACTGCGCGGCAGTGCCGCCGGCCTCACCGCGCCGCTGCTCGCCCCCGCATGGCGCAGCTTCTTCACGTCGATCGGCAGCGACGGCGTGGCTGACCTCGATCGCCGCGCCGACGCGCTGCAGCGACGCATGCGCGAGAACGGCCTGTTCTACCAGCTCCACGAGCAACGCGCGGGCGACGGCGCGGCCGGCCCCTGGTCGCTCGACCTGCTGCCGCTGATCGTCACGCCCGAGGATTGGGTCGCGATCGAGCGCGGCGTGCTGCAGCGCGTGCGGCTGTTGAACGCGACCATGGCCGACCTGTACGGACCGCAGACGATCCTGGAACGCGGGCTGCTGCCGCCCGCGCTCGTCACCGGCCACCCGGGCTACCTGCGCGCGATGCGCGGCGCGCGCGTGCCGGGCGACACGTGGCTGCACATCGTTGCGTTCGATCTTGCGCGCGGCCCCGACGGGCAATGGCGGATCGTCGCGCAGCACACGCAGGGCCCGTCCGGGCTCGGTTATCTGCTCGAAAACCGGCTGATCGTGTCACGGCTCTTTCCGCGCGGCTTTCGCGGGCTGCGCGTGCAGCGGCTCGCGGCCGCGTACCGGTCGCTGCTGCAGAGCATGCAGGCACTCAGCCCTACCGCCAAGAATTCGCGGATCGTGCTGCTGACGCCGGGGCCGCACAGCGCGACCTACTTCGAACATGCGTATCTCGCGCGCTATCTCGGTCTCACGCTCGTCGAGGGCGGCGACCTCACCGCGCGCGACAACCACGTGTTCCTGAAGACGCTGCGCGGGCTCGAGCCCGTGCACGGGATCCTGCGGCGCGTCGACGACGCGTGGCTCGATCCGCTCGAACTGCGGCCCGATTCGATGCTCGGCGTGCCGGGGCTGCTGCAGGCCGTGCGCGCGGGCAACGTGCTGCTCGCGAATGCGCCGGGTTCGGGCTTCCTCGAGTCGCCTGGCATGCTCGGCTTCATGCCGCGCCTCGCGGAAGCGCTGCTCGGCGAAACGCTGACGCTGCCCGCCGTACATTCGTGGTGGTGCGGCGAGGCCGCCGCGTGCGACGACGCGCTGCCGCAGCTCGCGCGCGGCATCGTCAAACCGTCGTATCCGCCCGACGCGCAGGCCGGCGGCGGGTTCGATCCGGTGATCGGCGCGCGGCTCACGCCGGCGCAGCTGGCCGAGTGGCGCGCGCGGATCCTCGCGCGGCCCGAGCATTACACGGTGCAGGCCGACCTGCCGCTGTCGCAGGCGCCCACCTGGCCGGGGCGCGACGCGCCCGACGGTAACGGCGGCGCGCGCATCGTGCCGAAACCGTTGCTGCTGCGCGTGTTCGCGCTCGCCGACGGCGCGCAGCGCTGGCGGCTCCTGCCGGGCGGCCTGTCGCGGGTCGGCACGCGCGATACGCTGTTCAACGCGCCGATGCCGCGCGGCGGCAGCACCGTCGATACGTGGGTGATGACCGAAGGCATCGTCGATTCGACGACGCTGCTGCAGACCCGTCTCGGCCCCGATGATCTCGTCGAGCACCCGCGCGCGATCGCGAGCCGCGCGGCCGAGAACCTGTTCTGGCTCGGCCGCTACACCGAGCGCGCGACCAGCCTGATGCGTCTCGCGCGCGCCGCGCTGGAGCGGCTGCGCGGCGAGGACGACGTCGACAGTCCCGCGCATCTGGAGCTGATCGACACGCTGTGCCGCGACACCGGGCTGATCGCGTCCGACGCGCCGAACGCCGTCGATGCGCCGCGTGCGTTCCAGCACGCGCTCGCGACGTCGCTCACGCGTGGGGCGGACCGCACGTCCGGCATCGCGTCCTGCCTGTTCGGGATGCGCGGCGCCGCCGCCGCGATCCGCGAGCGGCTGTCGAGCGATCAGTGGCGGCTGATCGACGACGCGACGCAATTGTTCGCCGACAGCGCCGACCATCCGGAAGCCGAAGAACAGATCGGCAACGAGGCGCTGCAACTGCTGGAGCGGCTGGGCCTGCTGCTCGGTGCGATCACCGGCGCGCAGACCGACAACATGACGCGCGACGACGGCTGGCGGCTGCTGTCGATCGGCCGGCAGATCGAGCGGCTGGACTTCCTGTGCAGCGTGCTGAAGTTCGCGTTCGACGACGGCGCCGTGCACCGGCAGGACGGCTTCGAGCTCGTGCTCGAACTGTTCGACAGCACGATCACGTTCCGCTCGCGGTTCCAGCGCGGCTTCGACGTCGCGCCGCTGCTGTCGCTCGTGGTGCTCGACACCGACAACCCGCGCTCGCTCGGCTGGGTCGTGCAGGCGCTGCGCGGCCGGCTGACGAAGGTCGAGCGCAGCGAAGGCTATGCGCTGTCCGAACTCGCCGAGACGATTCCGGACGTGCCCGCGTGGTCGCTGCACGAATTGTGCGAAACCGGCGACGACGGCCGGCACGACAAGCTGCTCGACGCGCTCGACACGACCGTGAAGGCGGTGTGGGAATTGTCGAACCGGATCGGCGAGCGCTATTTCAGTCATGTGCGCGACGCGGGCCGGACGCTATGGTGACGACGAAACACGCGGCGAAGATGTCGCCCGCGCCGGCTTCCGGCAGCGCGAAGGACGCGCCGGCGGCTACACCAGCCACACCCGCGGCGCCGACTGCCGTCACGCCCGGTCGCGTGCTGCGCGTGACGCACGACACCGAATACCGCTACGCGGCGCGCGTCGAATCCGCGCAGCACCAGGCGCGGCTGCAGCCGCTCGCGACGCCGCGCCAGCAGGTGCTGTCGTTCGCGCTCGACATCGAGCCCGCCCCGGAGTCGGTCTGCACCGAGATCGATGCGTTCGGCAACGCGCGCGCGTCGTTCGCGCTGAACCAGCCTCACGATGCGCTGCTCGTGCGCAGCCGCAGCACGGTGCGCGTGAGCGCGCCCGTATGGTCGCTAGGGGCACGCGGCGCACCGCCGCCCGCGATCGCGAGCCCCGACGCCGATCATGCGATGGCGTGGGAAGCCGTGCGCGAGCGCTTGCAGTTTCGCGCGGGACAGCCGTACGACGCGGCGAGCGAGTTCGTGTTTGCGTCGCCGCACGTGGCGTGCGATCCCGAGCTGGCTGCATACGCGGCCGCGAGCTTCACACCGGGGCGGCCGCTCGTGCAGGCCGCGTGGGACTTGATGCGCCGGGTTCACGCCGATTTCGCGTATACGCCGAACAGCACCGACATCACGACGACCGCGCTCGATGCGTTGCGATTGCGCAAGGGCGTGTGCCAGGATTTCGCGCACGTGATGATCGGCGCGCTGCGCTCGCTCGGGCTCGCCGCGCGCTATGTGAGCGGGTATCTGCTGACGCAGCCGCCGCCCGGGCAGCCGCGGCTGATCGGCGCGGATGCGTCGCATGCATGGATCGACGTGTACGACCCGGCATGGCCCGAAGATGGCGGCTGGCTGCAACTCGACCCCACCAACGACCGTGCGCCGGGTGACGACTACGTGATGCTGTCGATCGGCCGCGACTATGCGGACGTGACGCCGTTGCGCGGCGTGATACGCGGCGGCGGCGCGGATCAGGAGCTGAAGGTCGGCGTGACGGTCGAGCCGCTCGACGAAGCGTCGTGATACGCGGTGATCGGCCCGATACACCGCTCGCCGGCCGTTTAAGTCGTCGTTAATACTGCCCGCCTAGCATGATGGTGCCGGCGAACGGATCGGACCGGTCCGGCGCCGGCGGCACGCGCGGGTGCGTCGACGTCACGGCGCCGCGCCGTCGCGCGCAGCCATTCCCTTGCAACGGCGGCAGAGATGATCAAGAACTTCGACTACCCGCTCGGCAACGAGACGATCGCGCTCTGCGCGAGCTTCGGCGCGGGCCCTGCGTTCCGCCGCGTGCTCGTGAGCCGCGCGGATTCGATGGAGACGCTGGTGGTGCTCGACGCGCGCGGGCTGTCCGGCCTGCTGAAGGTGGCGACCGAGGAGCCGGAAGGGTTGCTCGACGATGCGATCCGCAAGGTCGGGGACGAACAGCTCGTCGAGCGCGCGATCAGCGGCCGGACGATCGTCGAAGCCGCGTTGTGAGCGGGGCGGCGCGGCGCGTGCAGGCCGGTCTTGCCGGCCGCAGCGCGCTGCATGGTGTCTCTCAGTGCTGATTGCGCTTACGCGGCGAACCGGTCCGTTGCGGCGAGCAGCGCCTTCAGGATGCCCGGTTCGTTGTACGCGTGCCCGGCGTCCGGCACGATTTCGAACGTCGCGTCGGGCCACGCTTTCGCGAGATCCCACGCGGTGCGTGCGGGCGTCGCGATGTCGTAGCGGCCCTGGACGATCACGCCCGGAATGCCGGCGAGGCGATGCGCATCGCGCAGCAACTGGCCTTCGTCGACGAACCCGCGATTCACGAAGTAGTGGTTTTCGATCCGCGCGAACGCGAGCGCGTAGCGGCCATCCGCGAAGTGCTCGGCCAGCGCCGGATCGGGCAGCAGCGTGATCGTGCGGCCTTCCCAGAGGCTCCATGCACGCGCGGCTTCGAGCTTCGCGGCTTCGTCGTCGCCCGTCAGCCGGCGATGGTACGCGGCCATCAGGTCGCCGCGCTCCGCTTCCGGAATCGGCGCGAGGAATTCCTCCCACAGGTCCGGGAACAGCCACGACGCGCCTTCCTGGTAGTACCACAGCAACTCCGCGCGACGCATCGTGAAGATGCCGCGCACGACGAGCGCGCTCACGCGTTGCGGGTGTGTTTGCGCGTAGGCGAGGGCGAGCGCGCTGCCCCACGAACCGCCGAACACGAGCCATTGCTCCGCGCCCGTCATCTCGCGCAGCCGCTCGATGTCGGCCACCAGGTCCCAGGTCGTGTTGTTGTCGAGGCTGGCATGCGGCGTCGAGCGCCCGCAGCCGCGCTGGTCGAACAGCAGGATGTCGTAACGCTCGGGATCGAACAGACGGCGATGGTCGGGGCTGCAGCCGGCGCCCGGGCCGCCGTGGAGGAACACCGCCGGCTTGCCGGACGGGTTGCCGCAGCGCTCCCAGTAGATGTGGTGGCCGTCGCCGGTGTCGAGGTGGCCGTGGGCGTAGGGTTCGATCGGTGGGTACACAGGCAGGCTCCGGGTGAGGGTCGACAGGACGGCGGACGAGGCGCGGGCCGGGATGCGAGCGGAATACGGCAGCGCCGGTATCGCGGGAGATTGCGGCGCCGCAAGATTCGTTGTGTCTGCATCTGGCCGCCGCTGCCGCCGGACAATGCCGGTCATTATGCCCATTCATTCGGGCCGCTGCGCGGCGGCCCGCGCCCCTGAATTTTTGAAATAATTTCATTCCGATATTTTTCAGACAAAATCGCGGCGGCATGTCGGCGCTGGCTCGGAATCGGGAATTGCGCGTCGGCCTGCCATCCCTCCACCGTGCCAACGGAAGTCATCCGATGAACCATCGCGTCAAGCAGCTGACAGGGTTGCGCGCCGTCGCGGTCACGATGGTTGTCGTCGGCCACGCGGAGCACGTGCTGCCGGGCGGCTACACCGGCTGGCTCGCGCCGTTGCGGCTGATTGCCGACGGCCGGCTTGGCGTGCTGATCTTCTTCGTCCTGAGCGGGTTCCTGATCACCAACGTGCTGCGCGCGGAGTTCGCGCGCACCGGCGGGATCGCGCTCACGTCGTTCTACGTGCGCCGCGCGCTGCGGATCTGGCCGGCCTGCTACGTGTATCTCGCGGTCGTCGGCATCCTCGCCGTCGCCGGCTTACTCGACGTCGACCGCCGCCAGTGGCTGTATGCGGCGCTGCATCTGTGGAACTACTCGGCGTGGTTCGGCCTGGCCGGCGACAACGCGCTGCATCCGGACGGCGCGTGGTATCTCGGCCATTTCTGGTCACTTGCGCTCGAGGAACAGTTCTACTGGTTCTGGCCGCTGCTGTTCGTGTATGGCACCCGCCACCGCGGCACACGCTGGCTGGCTGTGCTGATTCTCGCCGTGCCGCTCGTGCGCACACTGACGTATTTCGTTGCGCCGGCGCTGCGCGGGCAGCTCGCGATGATGCTGCATACGGGCGTCGATCCGATCCTGATCGGCTGCTACGCGGCGCTCAACCGCGAACGGCTCGAAGCGTGGATTGGCTCGTGGCGCGGCGAGACGCGTATCGTGACGGCGATCGTCTTCATCGTGCTGTTCGGGATGCCGCTTGCCGAACATCGGCTCGGCGGCTTCTGGAATGCAACCTACGGCGTGACGATCGAGGCCGCGCTGATCGCGATCGTGATCGTCGTGCTGAATTTCCGCAGCGAGTTCTGGTGCGCGCGATGGCTGCGGGCTCGGCCGGTCGTGTTCGTCGGTACGATTTCGTTCAGCCTGTATCTGTGGCAGCAACCGTTCGCGAACCCGGGGCTGCCGGTCGCGCATGCGTTTCCGCTCGGCATCGTGTGGGCGCTGCTGGCCGCGACGGCAAGCTATTTCCTCGTTGAAAAACCGTTCCTGCGGCTGAAGGATCGCTACACCGCCCGCGAGGCGCGACGCGTGCGCGACGACGCGCTGCGGATGCCGGCGGCGACCGATGCGATCGGGCCGAAGGTGGTGGAGTAGGCGGGCGCCGTCTTACTTGAAGCGCTTCCGCGCGGCGGGCGATTACCAGAAGTTCCGGAACATATTGATGCCGTACGATTTGCCGTCGTATTTGACGACCGTGCGCGCGGTTCGCTTGCCCGTCTCCGAATAGCTGCCGTCCTTGCGTTGCGTCTCCGTGACGTGTGCGGTGATCGACAGGTCGGCGAAGCCATGGCTCGATGTTTTCTCGACGGCGATCGTCATGTTCGCATCTTCGCTGCGGGCGTCGCCGGTGCCTGGACCGCAGGCGTCGCCTTCGACACTGACCCAGCCGTACAGGTTCGTGCCGAACACCGGGCGGATACGATCGCCTTCGCGAACCCACAGCGTCAGCTCTTCGCTTGCACTTGCATCGGGACAGCTCGCCCCGCGCGCGCTGCTCAGGAACACGACACCGAATGCGCGCACATCGGGCGACAGCCGATACGGCGCGGTGTCGATGCGATAGCTGTTCTCGCCGGCCTCCGTCGCGGCATCTTCCTCGATCACCGACCGATCGGCCGCTACGACCTTGCCGCCTTCGACAAGCGCGATGACTGGAGCTTGTTGTTGCCGCCCGGGTTCTCGTTCTTCGGCAGCGAATCGAACGCGACGGCTGCGATTGTCGTCTGCGGCGAGTTCGGCATCACCTTGCACGCCGATGCGATGACGAGCCTGTCCGCGTCGCGCGTGGCGATGCGTGCACTCGCGATGCCGGCCCAGCGGGCGACGGCCGTGATGGCTGCGTCGTCGCAGGGCTGGTTGTCGGCGGCGTGAGCAGCGGGAGCGAGGACGAGTGCCAACAGAGGGATGAAGCGGGGGAGTCTCATGGCGACACCGGAAAAGGTACTTCGCATCTTTCGATCAGAGATCTCCGCGCACTTCACCGGTTCCCAGCGCGCTCCGTTGCCGATTGACTTCCGCCCAAAGCTCATCGCTGTCGTCGTTGCGTAGCACGACCATGCAGTCCAGTTGATCGGCAGTCACGCCGAAGTAGTCCAGGATTTCCCGGCGAACCGCATCGACGAACTGCGCGTATTCCGGGGTTGTCTGGGCCTGAGCGTGCAAGGCGTCGTATGCTGCATCGTCCACGCCGCCGCCGTGCTCGTCGATATAGCGCGAGATCCACTGGTCTCGTTCGTGGTCGTAATCTGCCTCGGCGCGCATCGCTTGCACAGCCGTGTAGAAATCCAGTTTGGCAAACGCGGCGATCGCCGCCGTTGTCGCCTCGTCGAATGTAGTCGTCATTCCATTTCTCATGTCTGTCATGGCATAACCTCGCTCGGGCTGTGCCCTGCTTGGTGCCGCGAATTCGGACGGCGTGATACGCCGCCTTGCACAGATGTTTTGTGCCCTGCAAAGGCACCATGATTGGGATGCTCACGCCTTCGGGTGCGCCATTCATCGGGACCGTCCGGCAACGGGGCACTCATTTTGCCACTGCAAGCACAGCGATCGCGATGGAAACGACGGGCGCGGTAGATCGCGGAAGTTGTCGAGGGAATCATCGCAAGCGTCACTCTGGCACTTAAGCGTCAATGCGGGCGTTGGTCGTGAAGGGCTCATAATGGCCGAGCCGAACGCCGCCGGATATCTCCTCGGTGGGCCGTTACCGGCTCAAAACGACCCGAAGCGGTCATTGCGGTTTCGTTGAACAACGTCCGTTTTTGCAAGCCGCCCCATAAGGCGCGAGCGAGCTACTTACCGTCCGGACCAGATTGTGGTCATCCTCCCGGTCGTGGCTCTCCTCATCAAGAACCACGTTGGTGGGCTGAAATAGTGCGACGAGCCGGGACGAGTCTGTCTATAACGCAAGGACACCTGGGTAACGTAGCAAGGCAACGGCGCATACCCGGCTAGGCGCTCCTGACTAGCTCAAGCAGCACTTCTTGTACTTGCGCCCACTGCCGCAGTAACACGGGTCATTCCGACCGAGTTTCTGACGACTGACTTTACGTGAATATTGCGCCAAAGCATCGCGCACGTTAGATGCCGGCTTCATATCAGTTGTAAGCCGCTCCATTTCATCAGAGATTTCCCACGGGAAATCCAGGGTGACGCCGAACTGGACTTGCCCGTCCGGGCTGACAGAGACACCAAACCACTGCGCCGCACGTTGCCGATACTTGCGTTTGGCGCAGTGTGTCTCCAGCACTGCAATCGCTTCGGGAGATGGCGTTGGATTGCAATGGAAGCTAACCCCACAAGGTGGTGTGCTCGATGCAAGCGTAACGTCGTGTCGCCTACCGTCGAACTGCGCTTTCCGTGTGATGATCTCAAGTGCACGATGAACGTCCCTACACGCATCTTCGTCCATTGAAAGCAAATGGAACCCGAGTTCGAGAATTGCCGGCTTCGCCTTAACTTCGATTTCTTTAATGAGACTCTCGTAGCGAGTTCCACGCATCTTTGTCAGTATTCCCGCCGGTGTATCGTCGCCAAGCAGATTATCCCTGCGGACCAGCATCGCGGTATCCAGATCTTGAGCGATGGAATCCTCGAGCATGACACGATCGTACCTCTCATCCAGCCAGAGATTCTGTTTTAGGTGGTAGCCGAGCACGGTCAGCTCGTGTCCGCTCATTAGCTTGTCCGAGACGGCTACGCGCAACTTCACGTAGCTTAACAGTCGCAACGGCGACGTCAGCATCTCCGTCAACGTGTCGAGAAAAAACACGTCCATCACGAACGGAGATCGGATGACATCGGTAGTCTGGAATTTCAACGACTGGCTTGCCTGAAAGGCAAGCGCCGGATAGTGCTCCGATACAAGACTGAACAGGAAGACCTCTTTGATGCGCAGTGGAAGCCCGACTTCTTTCTCGTTGTCGTCAATCAGACGACATCCACCGGCAAGCATCTCGCTCGCGCACGTCCAGCCCTGATCATATGAATCTTGGATGGCGGCAGCGAAGTCGGCCTTCAACTGGTTATCGTTTCCTTTCCGCGCGGCGATGGTCAGCTTCTTCGCCTTTGCTTGCACGACGATGAGCCGGTCTCCATAGATGACGAGGACATCCGCTTCACCGACGATGTCTTTGCCACGATGCAAGTTCACGTTCATATGGACGTGTTCGCTGCCGAAGACCTTGGCTAGCCGGCGTGCAGCGAACTGCTCAGTAAAAGCTCCGCGATGCTTTGCGGCCGTCGGACGGTAGGGTTTGTCTTCCCACATCCAGAAGAAAGGGGATTCGTATAGCGCCTCGTAAATAGCGTAGTGCGAGAAAAGGAGCACAGTCCCGCGGTCGGTAGGTAGGAGCGGCCGAGCGGCAACCTCATTGAAGTCGCCCACCTCCTTGAATCCCGAGTTGTCTCCCGAAAAGAGGAATGCGTGGAAAAAGGCTTCGACTACGCACTTCGAAATACCGCTATTAGATATCACCTCATCCAGCGAGAACTCGAATGCCGGTAACCAAGTTGCAGGCGGAGCCTTGGCAGTTCGGGCATCCTCGAAGAGTCTCGTCCCCTTTTCCTCCATCAAGGCGCACATCGTCTCCGCGATAATCCGCGCCTGGTTGGAGGTGAACCCTTTAGTCTCGAGCATCCAATCGTCATCGGCCCCGTACTTCTCAGGCACGAAGTCCCTATACTGGAAGGCGTAGGCGGACTCTGTGCCATAGAAGATGGGCTCTCGCATGCCCGGTCCGCGCCACGGATCTGGTGGCTCGGTACCCGCCTTCATCGCCCCGATCATGGCCGCGAACATCGGGTAAGACATCGCATCGTGCAATTCTCGCATAAGGGAATCAGTGCGCTTGACGTACTCCTCGATCACTCCGCATGGCTGCGGAGACAAGTCCAACGGATTCTTGACCATCAAGCCTATCAGCGTCGTCAATTCCGTCCGAATTAGCCGCTCTCTACTGAACAGCCGTTCCATGTCGGACGGCTTCAATTTGCCCTGGAAGTGAATGACGTTGTCGCGATGACAGATATGTGCTACCGCATGAATGTATCCAGACGATGCAGCTAGCTCGACTAGGTCCTCAAAAATTTGGGCTTCATCCCGCGGTTGCTTCATGGGTTCCCCTTTTTAGCTCGCGAGTCTCGTTTACGAAGCTCTTTTCGTGCTGATTTTCCGCTTCGCGTCAAAGGTTTCGACGACAACCGGAGTGACCATCGATTGATTATCTGTGCATTGGAACAGCACATTGGGCGACCGGTTCCGATGCCAACTGTCGCTGTACGGTCGAGCATTCACCGGCAGCGATCAGGCTATAGCAGACTCTCAGATTTTATCTCTCAATGACGGTTCCTGGCCGGCAAGCGACCGCTCGCCGGCCGAGGTACATCAAACCTCGGTTTGCTCCGCCATCTCAAGGGCATCGTCGACCTCGATGCCGAGATAGCGAACCGTGCTTTCTAGCTTCGTATGCCCGAGCAGCAGCTGTACCGCCCGAAGATTTTTCGTTCGCCGGTAGATCAGCGACGCTTTGGTCCGGCGCATAGTGTGGGTACCGTATGCGGTATCGTCGAGTCCAATCGACGCGACCCAGCGATGCACCATTCGGGCGTATTGCCGGGTCGACAGATGCGGTGACGAATGCAACCGGCTCGGAAACAGAAAATCCGCGGCCTTCAGCCCTCGCGCTTCGATCCAAGCTTCGAGGCTATCACGGGTCTGTTCCGTGATCTCGAATTGGACCGGCCGCTGGGTCTTCTGCTGCATGACGGTGGCCCTCGCAGCCACGTGGCTTCCGTGACGGACGTCCTGCACCTGCAATCGCGTGAAATCGCACGCTCGAAGCTTGCTGTCGATTGCGAGATTGAACATCGCGAGCTCACGGACGTTCGACGCCATCTAAAGCCTCGTCCTGATCGCCCAAATTTCTCGGAGCTTTAGCGGCGGTTTCTGCCCGGTGAGTTTGCCCTTGTTCCATGGCACACGACGGCTAACGGCGACACTCTCGGATCTCATGACAATCTCCTTTCAGGCACAGGGAGATTGAGTGTGCGCCTACGGACGGTCGCTACCCGACCCGTTGCCGACGGTCGCGTTGCGACCAACCCAACGGCAGGTAGCAGAGTAGTTCGGTCATCTAGGCTGCTTTCCTCCGACCGTCCTTTCGCTGAGCGTCGGTGAGCGTGGCGCCGCACCGACCGCATGGGCCGCGTCGAGCGCGGCGATAGCGGTATCGACATCGAAACTGGTGTCGAACACGAATACGCGGGCCTGCTCGACGCGGCCAAGATTGATGCCGTGGGCGATGATTCGCGCGCAGCGCGCTCACTGAGCGACAGCCGTTTGTTGATCTGAGGGCGGCGACAGCGCGGGTCACGGCGACTCTGTTTTCTGCCTCGTTCCGGACGTGGGCGCCGGCGCGCATGGAAGCTCCGCGGCTGCTTTGGCTCGGGGGCTAGACACGCGCCGTGCGCGAGCCGGGGCTGACCGCGGTGGGCAGCGCGGAGGCCTTCACCGAACGTTTTCCCAGATTCACGAGCAAGCTGGCGAGGGAAGCGAAGGTCCACGAGGAGAGCGGAGCCGGTGCTGTCTTCTTGGCGTGGTGTTTTGTAGCAAGCAAGAGCGCGGCGGGATCGAGTGCCATGGGCCCCTCCTGACGCGAGGGCACGGCGGAGATCGCCGACGCGCCAGACGAGGACACCGCCTTGCTTTTGCGGCTTGGGAATTACGTCGGTATCGATTCGGTGAGTTACGTACGAGGCGCGCACGAAACAAGTGCTGCTACCATGGACGCTATCTGGCAAGTAAAAAGGGCGGCAAAATCCGCAGTCGCTGCCAGTAAAATGCCGCTGTATTTCAGTGCGCGAACCGATAGAGCTATCGATAGAGGCAACGGGAGGACGGATGAGAAACCACACGATGGGCCGGCCGTTCAACACGGCATCGACATATGACTACTTCCGCCAACGAGAAGCCGAACTCGTACAGGAGATTGAATCGCTGGAAAACGACTATGTCCTCAAAGCGTCAGCAAGTGAGCTCGAGGACTATTTCCTGTCTAAGTACCGTTTGGAACCTCTCACGCTTGATTCGGACGGCCATTACATGGACGAGCCGCGCAGTGTAGATATGGCCGTCTATAGTGATTTCGAGTTTGGTTTTCCCGGCGCGCGGCAAAGGTCCGCCAAGGGAACGCAGCTTTCCATTTCGGTGCCATACACTGGGTCTCGCGACCTCTGGCACCTCCAACCGTGAGCCTATCCGAACCTTTGTGTGTGAGGCATAAACTGATGGCCAAGGAGCCACTTTATGCCACGCAAACGCAAGGAAGAAGTGACGATTGAGCCGGGCAAGGGCTTGAACCTGGACCCGGAACTGATCAAGCAACTGGTGCCCGGGACGTTGGACCGCGCAACGATCAACGAGCAGCTCGCTGCGCTCAAGAAGGCGATCTTCGAGCGCGCGCTGGGTGGCGAGTTGACGCACCACCTTGGCTACGAGAAGGGTGAAGCCAAACCGGGCGGCCGCACGAACCATCGCAACGGCACCAGCCGCAAGCGCATCGCGACCGATGACGACCTGCTCGACGTCGAGATTCCGCGCGACCGCGAAGGCACCTTCGACCCGGTGCTGATCGCCAAGGGCGAACGGCGTTTCACCGGCTTCGACGACAAGATCATCGCGATGTACGCACGCGGCATGAGCGTGCGGGAGATTCAGGGCTTCTTGCTGGAGATGTACGGCATTGAGGTGTCGCCGGACTTCATCAGCACCGTCACCGACGCGGTGATCGACGAAGTGCGTGAGTGGCAACAGCGGCCGCTCGAGCCGATGTACCCGGTGGTGTTCTTCGACGCCTTGCGCGTCAAGATCCGCGACGAAGGCGTGGTCCGCAACAAGGCGATCTACTTGGCGCTGGGCGTGCGCCGCGACGGCACACGTGACGTGCTGGGCCTCTGGATCGAGCAGACCGAGGGGGCCAAGTTCTGGCTGCGGGTGGTGAACGACCTGAAGCTGCGTGGCGTGCAGGACATCCTGATTGCCGTGGTCGACGGCCTGAAGGGCTTTCCGGAAGCAATCAACACGGTGTTCCCGGAAACGACGGTCCAGACCTGCATCGTGCATCTGATCCGGAACTCGCTGGACTTCGCCAGTTGGAAAGACCGGAAATCCGTCGCGGCGGCGCTCAAGGAAGTCTATCGGGCACCGTCGGCCGAAGCGGCCGCCGTGGCGCTGGATGCGTTCGATACGAGCCCGTGGGGTACGAAATACCCACCGATTGCCGCCCTCTGGCGACGAGCCTGGGATCAGGTGATTCCGTTCTATGCCTTCGCGCCCGATATCCGGAAAATTGTATATACGACCAACGCCATCGAGTCGCTGCACATGCAGCTTCGAAAGATCATCAAGGCGCGCGGCCACTTCCCGTCGGACGAGGCCGCGCTCAAACTGATCTGGCTAGCGCTGCGCAACGTCGTAGCCAAGTGGACCGGTTCCCGGCACGATTGGAAGAGCGCGATGACCCAGTTTGCGCTGCTTTACCCGGAACGATTCAACATTGGAGTCTGAAACTCAATCCGCCTCACACACGAAATTCCGGATACCTCCCCAACCGTCGACGTTTACGATGCATCCTTATCCCGAACTGAATGTCGGAGATACCGAAGTAACGTTTTATTCGACCTTCCGAGATGATCAAGCCAACCCGCAGCAGATCAAGCAGCAGATAGACAGCAACATCAGAATGTTGATCGAAGCGGCGGCCCAAATTCGTAACGATGTTATGGGCCATAACCGCAGCGTCGAGAACTCCGTTCGTACAGTTTTGGCGCAGAAAATCGCCAAAGCAAAGACCGCCAACGGCGCAATTTCGGCATTGGGCATACCGATGAAGCCGCGCGATAGGCCTATGACGTATGTCGCGCCCGATGTGCGCCGAAAGCCGCCTGTGAGTCGGCCTGCCGCGGCCACCGCGAAATTTGCTCCAGAACCCACCCTCGAACAAAAGGAATATGAACACATCCTCAGCGTGATCCGGAGCATGTCGCTAGTCATTGAGCGAAACCCTAACGCCTTCGCGTCGCTGGATGAGGAGGCGATTCGAACACACTTTCTCCTGCAATTGAACGGGCACTACGACGGCACAGCGACCGGCGAGACCTTCAACGCGGCTGGTAAGACCGATATTTTGATCCGTGTCGACAACCGCAATATTTTCATTGCCGAGTGCAAATTTTGGCGAGGCGAAAAAGGATTCGACGAGGCAATTGAGCAGCTTCTAGGATACCTTTCATGGCGGGATTCAAAATGTGCTCTGCTCATTTTCAACCGGAACAAAGACTCATTCGCGGTACGGCAGAAGATGCACGAGGTGATGATAGCAAGATCGGAGTATCGTAAAACCGCGAGCCACGTACCGGACGGCGACTGTCGCTATGTCTTTGTCAAGAGTTCCGATCCTGGGCGCGAGATTCACATCAGCACTATGCTATTCGACATTCCGGCGCCGTTGAACACGACATCAATATAAGCCGCTGCGATCATCGCTAGCCGAGGCCGACGATTCCAACGAACGGACGCTGTCAGCGGTCAAGCTGACTTTCCAATGGCCGCGCGGCTGCACGGGCGAACGGCCGTAGTTGGCCGTCTAGCGTCGGATACTTCTAGATGAGGCTAACCGCGTGCGCCGTCGTTGGAGAAGGCCACTCGGGTCCATGTCACACCCATGCGCCGATTTCCGTGCTGGCTGGATTCGGTCCGGACGTTCAGCACCGTTCGCAAACCATACGCATTTGCGAGTTGAATGGTCTCTTCCACCGAAACGTCGAACATCCGTCGTCCTTTCGGAACCGGGCCGTGACGCAAGGACATGACCAGCATGGCGCCGTCGCACAGTAGAGCGCTCACGTTCGGCATTGCCCGACGACGCTCGTCTCCGTCGAGGTGCATCCAGACGGCCGAGAGCATCGCTAAGTCAAATTTCTTTCGTCTCGAACGCAGGATTGCTAGATTGGGTAGGCTATCGTCCAGCCATTCAATCCGAGGAGACGGATGCTGCCTGATTCCGGCAACGCGCAGCGCGTCCACGGGTTCGACCGCTACGACTGTATGCCCCATCGCCGCAAACGCAGCGGCGTCGGTTCCGATACCGGCTCCAACGTCAAGGATGCAGGCCGGATGCGTCGGAACGAGATGCATGACCGGCTTATGGTGTTCCTCAAACGAGATGTCTCGCCATTGTTCGACGAGCGATTGTGCGTTCTCCGCGTAGCCTTCCGTGCCGCTTACATTGATGGACACCACTACCCTCCAAGTATCGGTGATTCGCGAAGCTTGCCAGATTGTCACCAATTCAGCGCCGCGGACCGAGTGTCTGAAATTGGCCGAACGCGGCCGGCGGCCGGCCGCCGCCCTGCAACGCGCGACCGGCGCCGATCGACCCATTACAGGCGGTCGATCGGTCAAGGTTCCAAGGGCAAGTAGCAAATCGCGACGGTCATTCGGTGCCGTCATTTGAGGGCGAGTCATCGACAGAAGCCGCCGTCGGCATAACCATCGGGGAACGGTGGCTATCGTCAGTATTGCTGACGTCGAGCCGGCTGACCTGTTGCCCATCGGCGTTGCCTCGAATCTCAATGGCAACCTGCCGCACTACACGAGCTGCCAGTGACTGGATGTGATGCTGATGTCAGGGCTTGCTGCTCGGCTGGGCTTCGATTTCTTTGATGATCTTGTCAGATAACGTGTTGAGCGCTCGGGCGGCGTCAATGAAAATGTCTTTATGATTAATCCATGCTGCATGATAGCCGTCCCTCTGCAGCTTCGTTGTAGACGAAAGATCTTCCTTTGTCTTAAACAAAAGGATCGAAAGTTCAGTTACGTCTTTCTGGATGGCACCGCTTTCAACAGCGAGCGCGAGTATGGCAGCAACCTCGGGTACTAAGTCGAAGAAATTGCTATCAAAGCTTTCCGCTTCTCTCCGAACGCCAAGGAATGAGAGCTCGCAGGATTCCTCTTCGAGAAAATCCGATGTAGCGGAGCGGAGCCGGTAGAGGGTTGGTAGTAGTGATGCCTGTGCAATTCGAGAACGCGCCATTTTGTCAACAGCCGCCTGCTCCAAAGCGCGTTTACTTATCTTGTGTGGAACCCAAAAAGCAGCTACAGCGACTACTAAAGAAGCGATACTCCCAAACGCTTGAATCGAAGCCGGCCAGTCCAATCTTTCCCCCGATAGTGTTGCGTGCGCAAACTTTGACAAGCGAATGTCAGCGTGGGCGCCGCGGAATCTTACCAGAGTAAGCGTTTGTGGCCGGCACCATTTCCATCCTTGAATCCGCGTGGCATGAAAGCGTTTCCGGCACGCACGGAGACAGGCTCGGTTGTCAAACGGGGCTTGGCAATTGCACGGCCAAGGGCCGTTGTTCTAGCGGAACCGTCGCTCGCGTGTCCACGTCACGGTGATCGCGAACGTCGCCTGTTGGCCGAACGCCGCCAGTCCCCCCCACGTTCCCCGCGCGCTCCCCGACGAACAACAAAAAAGGCCCTTGCGGGCCTTTCATGGACGAACGAACAAGCAGGGCAACGCTTACCGCGTCAACTCCGTAAACCCATCCAGCAACCGCTCGACGTCAGCCGCCTGAATCGCCCCCATCGTCGAGATGCGGAACAGTTCCTTCGACAACCCGCCTTGCCCCGCGTAGATCACGAAGCCGCGCGCCTTCAACCCGTCGTGCAGCGTCTCATACGTAACGCCTTGCGGCAGCCGATACGCACGCAGCACAACCGACGAAGCACCTTCCGGCAGCACAAGCGACATCCCACGCGCCGCCAGCCCAGCCTGCGCCTGATCAGCAAGCGCCTTGTAGTGCGCATGCCGCGCACGCCAGCCACCGGCTTCGTCGAACTCGCGCAGTGCCTCGACGAGCGCATAGTAAGCATGCACGGAGGGCGTAAACGGCGTATTCCGCTGATCCTGCAGCTTCGCAAGCCGACCGAGATCGAGGTAGTACGTGCGGCTCGCGGCCTTGGCAAGCGCGCTCCGGCGCACGATCACGAACGCGGCACCCGGCACGCCGTGCAGGCACTTGTTCGCGGTCGCGGCAACAGCATCGATCACGCCGCCGGCAAAGTCGATCGCCTCAGCCCCGAAGCTGCTCACACCATCGACGAGCATCTTCACACCACGCGCGCGGCATACGTCGGCGATCTTACCGAGATCATTCAACCGGCCAGTCGTCGTTTCGTGATGAATCACCGCAACGTGCGAATACCCACCCGCATCGAGCTTCGCACCGATCTGCGCGGGATCAGGCGCCTGCATCCACTCATGCTTCAGCACATCATGCGCGATCCCGTACTGCGTCGCGATCTGCGTGATGCGCTCGCCGTACACGCCGTTCTCGATCACGAGCAGCTTGCCGTCCTGCGGCACGAGCGCCGCGATCATGCTTTCGACGGCGGCGGTGCCCGAGCCCGTCATCAGCACGGCGGCCCATTCGGCCGGATCGAGCTCGTACGCGGCGACGAGGCGCGCACGCGCTTCATCCTGCAGATCGAAAAACTCGCTTTCGCGATGGCACAGGTCGGGTTGCAGCAGGCTGCGGCGCACGCGTTCGGTGAGCGTGACCGGGCCAGGGTTCAGCAGCAGCATCAATGAGCTCCTTCGGCGTGGGCTTCGGCCTGTGCGGCGCCGATATGCCGCATCAGGCGGGTCTTGACCTCGACCGGCGTGACGGTCGGGCGGGGCAGGCCGTCGGGTACGCCCGTGCGGATCGCAACGCGCACGAACTGCGTACCGGATGGCCGGACCCCGTCGCCCTCCGCAGCGAGCATCGCATCGAGCACGTCGAGCGTGTCGCCTTCGACGGCGGACGCATAGCCGCACGCGGCCGCGACGCCCGCGAACGACACATGCCGCGACACGGTCGCCTGGCCGCCGGTCGATTCGTGCGCGCCGTTGTCGAGCAGCACGTGCGTGAGGTTGGACGGGCCGTAGGTGCCGAGCGTCGCGAACACGCCCATGCGCATCAGCGCGGCGCCGTCGCCGTCGACGGCCACCACGCGCAGGTCGGGGCGCGCGAGCGCGAGACCCAGCGCGAGCGGCGTCACGCAACCCATCGAGCCGACCATGTACAACTGGTTCGGACGGTCGTCGATCGCATAGAGTTCGCGGCCGCAGAAGCCGGTCGACGCGAGCACGACGGTCGAATCGACCGGCGTGTGCGCGATCACGCGTTGCAGCGCGTCGTGGCGGGTCGGCCACGATGCGGGCGATTCGGCACGTGCCGCGGACTGTGCGGCGACATGCGCGCGCGGCGTCGCCGCCGGGTTCGCCTTCAGTTCATACGGCGCGACGCTGCCTTTCTGCATCACGAGCGCGTACGGGCGGCCGGTTGCGTCCATGTGGGCGATCGCGCGGTCGAGCGCCGGGCCGACCTGTTCGGGGTCGGTCGGGAACGTCTCCCACGGGATCTCCATCGTGTCGAGCATAGCCGGCGTGATGGGCCCCATCAGCGCGTGCTGCGGCTCGTCGGACACGCCCGGCTGGCCGCGCCACGTGACGATCAGCAGCTGCGGCAGCCGGAACGTCCAGGTCAGCGACGTGAGCGGGCTCACCGCATTGCCGAGCCCGGAGTTCTGCATCATCGCGATCCCGCGCTTGCCGCCGAGCGTGGCGCCCGCGATCAGCGCGACCGCGTCGCCTTCGTTCGCAGCCGACAGGTAGTGCAGCGTCGGGTCCTGCAGCACGTAATTGATGAACGGCGTCAGGTACGAGCAGGGCACGCCCGCGTACCAGTCGAAACCGCGCTCGCGCGCGGCCTCGACGAACTGTGCCGCTTCGATCATTGCGCGCCCCCGTTGCCGGCGCCCGGCTCGGACAGCGGCGTCTGGCCGTGCGCGAAGTCGCCCGCGCGGCGGAAGTCTTCGAGGTCATTGACGCCGCGCCAGTGGCCGTGCACGTACTGCACTTCGATCTTCTCGCCGGCGGCGATCAGTTCGTTGAGCAGCGACGGGATATCGAGCGTGTCGAAATCAGGACGCGCCTGCAGCGTCGCGAGCATCGCCTTCAGGCGGTCCACGCCTGCGCCGCGCACGTTCAGCAGGCCGATCCAGCGGCCATGCGGCGTGCCTGCGGCGACGTCGCTCGATACGCGTTGCAGGTAGGTTTTCTGACCGAACAGGCCGCGGTCGTCGGCGGCCGAGCAGAGCGCGAAATCGCGCACGCTCTGGTTGGTCGGCTCGGTCAGCGACGAGTCGACGACGACGCTGAACTCGGCCTCGCTCTCCGCGAGGTCGCGCACGATGTAGCTGCGGAACAGCAGGTCGCCGTACGAGATCACGGTGTCGCCGGTCAGGCGTTCGGCCGCGCACGCGAGCGACGCGAGCTCGCCCGTCTGCGCGTGACGCTCGTTGACGACGAGCTTGATGCCCGACGTGTCGATCGCGTCGGCGCGATAGCCGCCGACCACGGTGATGTCGTTCACGCCGTGCGTCTTGAAGCCGTCGACGAGCCAGCGCAGCAGCGGCTTGCCGGCGACCGGCAGCATGACCTTGGGCTTATCCTCGGTGACGGCCTCGAGCCCCTTGCCGCGGCTCGCGGCGAGCACGATCGCGGCGTTCGACGCGCGCGACGACGACGACAGGTAGATGCGCTCGGCTGCCGAGTATTCGTCGGCGTCCTGCAGGCGGAAGATCTCGTTGACGGACGCGACGCGGTCCTCGACGTTGATCAGCGTCTCGTTTTCATGAATCTCGCGCGCGACGGCCTGCATGGCTGACGCCGATGCGCGGATCAGGTGGTTCGCCCAGATCACGGTGCTGATGCCGGCCTGGCGGAACACGTCGGTCGGCGTGCTGTAGTACTTGGTCGGCACGATCACGAGCGGCGCCTTGCCGCTCCATTCGCGTGCGAACTGGAGAATTTCGTCAGGGCGCGACAGCTTGCTGTGGATCAGGATCGCGTCGGCACCGGCTTCCGCGTACGCGTTCGCGCGGCGCAGCGCCTCATCCATCCCCCAGCCCGCGATCAGCGCCTCGACGCGCGCGACGATCGAGAAGTCAGGGTCGCTCTGCGAATCCTTGCCGGCCTTGATCTTGCCGCAGAACTCGTCGATTTCCGCGAGCGGCTGGCGCTCGCCGCCGATGAAGCTGTTGGTCTTCGGGAATTGTTTATCTTCGATGCACACGCCGGCGATGCCGCGCTGCTCGAGCTTCTTCACGAGGCGGCGCACGTTGTTGAAGTTGCCGTAGCCGGTGTCGCCGTCGAGCAGGATCGGCAGATCGCTCGCGTCGGCCATGAACTCGAGCACGTCGACGACCTGCGTCCAGCTCGCTTCGTTGTTGTCGCGCACGCCGAACTGCGCGGAGATCGCGAGGCCCGATGCCCAGATCCCCTTGAAGCCGGCTTCGCGGACGATCCGTGCGGACAGGCCGTTGTGCGCTTCCATCAGGAATTCGAGTTCGTTGCTGACGAGCATGCGGCGCAGGCGTGCGCTGCGCGATTCGGAGAAGTTGGGTTCGCGAGCGTTCATCGTGCGGCTCCTGCCGTGGTGCGTTGAATCAGGGGAAGAATGTCTTGTGTCGCGCGTGCGACGTCGTTCGGGAAGTCGATCTCGATCCACGGCGAACCCGTGACGTCGGCGACGTCGAACGAATGGCCGCCTTCGAGCAGCAGGTCGCGGAGGGCTTCCTCGTGCGGCATGTTCGCGCGGCCGCTGTCGACGTAGCCGGCGACGATCTTCGCGAGGCGGCGCGCGGTGCCTTCGGTGAAGCGGAAGAAGCCGACCGATTCGCCGATCGTGTCGTAGTCGAGGTCGACCGCGAGCTGCTTGCGCAACTCGACGGGCACGCCGCTCTTCAGGCACAGCTTGACGGGCTCGTCGCCGGCTTCGAAGTCGCGATCGATCAGCAGGCGGTCGACCGACTTGTCCGGATCGGCCACCAGCGCGTGCAGGATGTTCTCGTCGTAGAGCACGTCGGCGTCCATCAGCAGCACGTCGCCGCCGCGCGTCATCGCATCGGCGACGGTATGCACGGTCAGCACGCTGCCGAGGTCGTAGCGCTCGTTGATGACGATCTCGGCGGTGCGGCCGAGGCGCTTCAATTCCTGCTCGACCTTCTCGGACTGGAAGCCGAGCCCGAGCACGATTTCATCGACGCCCGCGGCGTCGAGTACGCGCAGATGGCGCTCGAGCAGCGACACGTCGTCGAAGCGCAGCAGGCACTTCGGGAATTGCGCCTCGGGCGGTTGTTGCAGGCGCAAGCCGAGGCCTGCCGCAAGAATGATGGCTCGCATGGGTTCTCCAACCAAAAAGCCGGCGGATCTGAACGATCAGTCGGCGAGAGGCTGCGGCGCATGGCGCCGCTGCCAGTTTCTTTCACTGAAATGCAGATAGAGCAGGCCGGGCAGGCCGAGCGCGAGTTCGCGCGCGCGCTTCGCGAGCGACAGCGCGAGCGCCGCGTCGGGCGGCAGGCCGACCAGCGGGGCGAGCAGCAGGTAACCGCCTTCCTGCGCCCCGAGCGAGCCCGGGATCGCGAACGCCGCACCGCGAATCGCCTGGCCGACGCTCTCGAGCAGCAGCGCGTCGAGCCAGCTGACCGGGTGCCCGAGGAAGTGCAGCGCGAGCCACACTTCCGCGGTGCCGGCGATCCAGCCGGCGAGGCTCAACGCGAAGGTCTTCGCGACCTTCGCACGATCGCCGTACAGCGCGGCGACCGCGTTGTCGATCGCATCCGCGCGGGTCGCCAGCGACGACCAGTCGCGCGGGCCGAGCAGCTTCGACGCGAGACGCATCCCGCGGCCGAACAGCCCGCGCCGCTGCGCCGCGTAGAACGCGACGGCGAGGGCGCCGAGCACGCCGGTGGCGATCAGCGCCGGCGTGCGCAGGTGAGCGACCGAATCGTGCGTCGCATACAGGCTGAACGCGGCGATGCCGATCAGCGCGAACGCCATCTGCGCGAGCGCCTGCATCGTCGTGCCGACGGTGATCGCGGCGGCCGCATCGGCCATCCTCGTGCCGCGCTGCGCGAGGTAGCGCACCATCAGCACCGGGCCACCGATCTGCCCGGCAGGCAGCAGGCTGTTCACGGATTCGCCGACCCAGCGCGCGCGCAGCGCGTTGCCGAGCTCGGCGGCCGGTTGACCGCGGCGAAACATCACGGATACCGCGAACGCATCGATCACGAGCGGCACGACGTGGAACGCCGCGACGAGCGCGAGGCCCCAGCCGGCGGCGAGGAGCGTCGACGCGACCGCGCCGACGCCCTGCCACGCGAGCAGGGCGATGAAGAGTGCCGTTCCGAGGGACAGCAGGATCAGGCCGGCGCGTGTCATGACCCGGTCGACCGTCGCGTGGCCAGCTGCTTGAACACCTGGCGGAAACCGAAATACGCGATCGCGTCCTTCATGTTCGAGATGAAGCGCTTCCACGGCCGCATGCCGGGGTTCGTCACGTATTCGAAAGTCAGCGATACGCGCGTCTCGTTCTGGCCGAGCGGCGTGATCCGATGGCGCAGCTTGTCGCCGTCGAACAGCACGATGCCGCCGTCGGCGATCTGCACGGAGCCCGGTTCGTCGGGCACGTCCGGATTGCGCGTATGCAGTTCGTAGTCGAGCCGGCACGACGATTCGTCGATCACGCCGATCAGCAGCGTATAGCGGCGACCGTCGTAGTACGACGTGTCGTAGTGCCAGCCGATGTGGTCGCCGGGCTTCGTGTAGTAGTACAGCGCGTACGCGTGCGGATCGTTCTCCGGCGACACCATCAGCTTGTCGCCCGTGATCTTCTCGAGGAAGCCGATCAGCGCCTTCGAGCGGTACAGCTCCGCGATGTACGGTGCCTTTTCGTCGATCGTGTGCCGGCTCACGCTGCCACCCTGCTTGTGGCCAGGCAGGTAATTGCGGTTCAGGCCGGGCTGCAGCGCGCGGGCCGCGGCCGCGAGTTTCGCGTGCGCGTCGGGCGGCAGGAATGCGTCCAGATACAGGAACGACCCCTGGCGCGTGTAGTCGCTGCGCAGGCGGTCGAGGTCGAGTTGGCCGACACAGCCGGCCACGGTGCGATCGGGATCGGCCGCCGCCGCGCGCGCAGGCGCGGGGCGTGCCGGGCTCAGCACGGAGTCGTCGCGCGTGCTAGAAGTCATTTGGAAGCCTGGATTTCGGTTGAATTCTGCGGGGTGTTGCCGCGGCGCACGATGCGCCACCAGTCGAGCACGACCCACGCGGCGAACAGCGGGGCGCCGATCGACGCCGCGAGCAGGAACGGCTGGACGCTGTCGGTGAGCGTCACGAGCGGCAGCAGGTAGAGCACGTCTTCCGTCTCGAAGCCGCCGGCGAACGCCTGCTTGGTGCCGGCCTTGCCGGCGACCGACTCGATCCGCATGCGCAGGAAGAAGATCAGCGCGACGGCACCGCCGGCCAGCGCACCGAGCAGCACCGGCGACGCGGCCATCTGGCCGCCCTGGGCGACGATGCCGACGCCCATGCTGACGAACAGCGCGACCGTCACGAGCGCGTCGGCCGCGAGGTCGTAAAAGTGACCGATCTTGCTGGACTTGCCGCTGATGCGCGCGAGTTCGCCGTCGGTATGGTCGACGAAGTTCGACAGCACGATCAGAAATGCGCCTGCGTTGCTCCAGCCGAAGCCGCCTTGCGCAAGGCACCAGGCGCCGGCGAGGCCGATCAGCAGACGAAGGGTAGTGAGGTGATTCGGGGTGACCGGCGTGTCGATCAGCGGCCGGACGAGCGCGCGCGCGAGCCGCGCATCCCAAGTGCGTGGCAGCGGCGGCTCCGGGTGTTTGGCGGTTTTTCTTTGGTCCATCGGCGAAATATATACGGAATTGTAATTTGTTGCTTTTTCTTCGATCAATGTCCTGACATGCGGGAGTGCTCACGCGATTCCGCGCATCGGCCGGTTACGCGCCGGATGTGCGAAACGGCATTCGCGCACCCGGGCCATATGTAATCCAGTGTGGTTCGCATGGCGCGACTGTCAAGGGCCTGCGGGCCTCGCCCAGAGGGGCCGCTGACGCGACGCGTGCGTCGCCGGGTTGATGTGCATCAGGCCCGAAAAAGCGACCCGGGGCGACAATTGGCCGCGTTGATCTTCGATCGGCCGCGGCATGTTGATTCCCTGCGTTCTGGCAGTCAATCCGGAAAGGTCACGGTCGACTGATGTTCGGTCGGTCGTAATCCGCAGGCGGCAAATTGCCGATTCGCTTTCGCGCACCTTTCGGGTGCATTCGGAAGATTGTTCCGCCTGTCACAGAACGGCCGTTCGATACCCGGCGCATTCAGTAAGTATCTTTTGCATTCAGCGGACATTTCGCGGCGATGGCCTCTGCGATACTCCGACCGTGCCTGTGGTGCCGGGCCGCCCCTCGCGGCCCCAAGGGCTTCGCGTCGCTCAGGAGACACCCCCCGCGACGTCAACGACAGACCAAAAGCGTCAGATATACAACCATGTCTTCATCACGCATCCTCGCTCCCGCCCTGCGTTCGCTCGTCCGCACCGCCGACGAAGCCGCCGCGCTGATCCGTCCCGGCATGACCGTCGCGATGAGCGGCTTCACCGGCTCGGGTTATCCGAAGGCCGTGCCGGCCGCGCTCGCCGCCCACATCGAGGCCGCCCACGCGCGCGGCGAGGACTTCCGGATCAACGTGCTGACCGGCGCGTCGACCGCGCCGGAGCTCGACGGCGCGCTCGCCCGCACCAACGGCATCTCGATGCGCCTGCCGTACCAGTCCGACCCGACGCTGCGCGACAAGATCAACAGCGGCGAAGTCGACTACCAGGACGTCCACCTGAGCCACGTCGCGCAATACGCGTGGTTCGGGCTGTACGGCGACCTCGACGTCGCGATCGTCGAAGTCGCGGGCATCCGCGAGGACGGGCTGCTGATTCCGTCCGCATCGATCGGCAACAACAAGACGTGGCTCGAGCAGGCGAAGCACGTGATCCTCGAAGTCAACTCGCGCCAGCCGCTCGGCCTCGACGGGATGCACGACGTCTATTACGGCACCGCGCTGCCGCCGCACCGCAAGCCAATTCCGCTGACCAAAAGCGACGACCGGATCGGCGAGCCGTACCTGCGCTGTCCGGCCGACAAGATCGTCGCGATCGTCGAGACCGACGCGCCGGACCGCAGCAACGCGTTCTCCGCGCCGGACGCCACGTCCAAGCAGATCGCGCTGCAACTGATCGACTTTCTGCGCCACGAAGTGAAGCGCGGCCGTCTGCCGGAAAACCTGCTGCCGCTGCAGTCGGGGGTCGGCAACATCACGAACGCGGTGCTCGCGGAACTGAGCTCCGCCGGCTTCTCGAACCTGACCGCGTACACCGAGGTGATCCAGGACGGCATGCTCGACCTGCTCGACGACGGCACGCTGAGCTTCGCGTCCGCCACGGCGCTGTCGCTGAGCCCGGCCGCCGTGCAGCGCTTCGCCGACGAGATCGCGACGTTCCGCGAAAAAATCCTGCTGCGCCCGCAGGAGATCAGCAACCATCCGGAGCTCGTGCGCCGGCTCGGCTGCATCGCGATGAACGGGATGATCGAAGCCGACATCTACGGCAACGTGAATTCGACACACGTGATGGGCACGAAGATCCAGAACGGCATCGGCGGCTCGGGCGATTTCGCGCGCAACGGCTACCTGTCGTGCTTCATGTCGGCCAGCACCGCGAAGGGCGGCGCGATCTCGCGGATCGTGCCGATGGCGAGCCACGTCGACCATACCGAGCACGACGTCGCGGTGGTCGTCACGGAGCAGGGGCTCGCCGACCTGCGCGGCCTGTCGCCGAAGCAGCGTGCGCGCAAGATCATCGCGACCTGCGCGCATCCGGACTACCGTCCGATGCTCGAGGACTACTTCGAGCGCGCGTCGCGCGAGAGCTTCGGCAAGCACACGCCGCATCTGCTCGCCGAGGCGCTGTCGTGGCACGAACGCTACGTGCGCACCGGGACGATGAAGGCCTGAGGCGGCCGGGCGCGCACCGCGCGCGCCCGTCGCCTCGTCAGTCCGTCGCCGCGTGCGCGACGTCGACGCTCGCCGTTTTCCGAGGGGGGGCGGGAGCGCGACGGGAAAGGAGTCGGTTTCGGCGGGTTCATGGCGGTCCAGTCTTGTGTCGAAGGAGTCGAGCAGCTATCTTGCAACTTCAAGTTCACTTGAGGTCAAGCATGAGCCGTCTGGATATCGCCGATGTCGCGCGTCGCTCGGGATTGCCCGCGTCGACGCTGCGTTACTACGAGGAAAAGGGATTGATCGTGCCGAACGGCCGCCACGGGCTGCGGCGCCAGTACGACGAGTCGGTGCTGGAGCGCCTTGCGCTGATCGCGCTCGGCCGCGAGGCCGGTTTTGCGCTCGACGACATCCTCGCAATGTTCGGCGCGGACGGCCGCCCGGCGATCGATCGCGCGAAGCTCGACGACAAGGCCGACGAGCTCGACCGTACGATCCGCCGTCTCGGTGCGGTGCGCGATGCGCTGCGGTATGCGGCCGTGTGCCCGGCGCCGAGTCATCTCGAGTGTCCGTCGTTCCGCAAGCTGCTGCGCATCGCCGCGCACCGTCATCCGGCGCGTCGCACGAAGACGGAAGGCGCGTAGGCGGTTCGGCTTGCCGGAGCGGGGCGCGGGAGCGTGCGACGGGGCAGGCAAGCCGCTGCGGCTAATGCCCCGCGCGCATCATCCGGCGTAATAGACGCGGCATTCCATCTCGCGTCCGCGCACGATGCGCTTGCCGACGAGCGAACCGAACGTTTCGGTGACGACCGTCCGCTGGTGCTCGCATTGCAACGCATCGTAGAAGTAGAGCGCGACCCAGTCCGCGGTGCGGCCGGCCTCGTGCGGGCGGGCGGGATACGGGCACAGTGCGGTGAAATGCCAGCCGCCTTTCGTCATGTGCATCACGGGCGGCGACACGCTGACGTCCGCGTTCACGCGGCGCGTCACGAGCATCGGCAGGATGCCGGCGGCGGCCTTGTTGCGGTACAGGCGGTCGATGTAAAGCAGCAGTTCGACAGGCGGCTCGGTGCCGAGGTCGGCGTCGCGCGCGTGGCCTTGCCAGCGCCGGCGCCGGCTCAATACGTCGTCGAGCGCCGCACGGATGCCGGCCGCGCGACGCGGGCCGACGCCCGAAATCGCGTCGAGCTGGCCGCTGCGGGCCGCGCGTTCGAGCTCCTCGAGCGTATCGATGTGCAACTGGTCGTGAATCCGCAGCGCGAGCGCATGGCCGATGCCCGGCACGGCTTCGAAAGCGGACACGCGTTCCGCATCGCCACGCAGCCGATCGAGCAGGCGCCAGCGCCCGGTCACCAGCCATTCGGCGATCGCCTGCGCGACGCCCGTGCCAACCTCGGGCAGCGCGCCGAGCGCATCGACACCGCCCGCGTTGAAGCGCGTGCGGATGCCGTCGTCGAGCGACTCGATCGTATCGGCCGACGCGCGATACGCGGCAACCCGGTAAGGATTCGCTCCCTGATCGGCAAGCAGCTGCGCGGCTTCGCGCAGGCAAGCCGCGATCTGCCGGTTTTCCTCGTGCGTCTGGCTGATGGTCGTCTGCATGGTGCGGGACCTGGGGAAGCGCAAACGGAAATGAACGGCGCGCGCAACGCGCGGGCCACCGTTCATTTCAGCACATTGTCACGGGAAGCGACCAACAAAACTTGATGCGTGTCAATAGCAAACGTTGCACAGGCGGGGAACCACGCCGCGCGCGTTCGTGCCGGGATGGGGCACGAACACGCGACCGGTTACGCGTCGAGGAACGACTCCGCGCCCTCGGCCTCCGCGGCCGTGCGCAGCGTGGCGAGCGCGCGCTTCTCGATCTGCCGCACGCGTTCGCGCGACATGCCCGCGTCCTGCGCGATCGCGTCGTAGGTGTCGGGCTCGGCGCCGCCGAGGCCGAACCGCCGGCGCAGCACGTCGGCTTCGGCCGGCGTGACCGAGCGCAACAGCGACGTCACGCATTCGCGCATGCGCGTGTCCGCCAGGCGCTCGAACGGGCTCGCCGACGCCTGGTCCTCGATCAGGTCGACGAGGCCCGTCTCCGCGTCGGGCAGCGGCGTGTCGAGCGACAGCGGCTCGGCAGGCAGCGCGAGCACCGCGCGCAGCTTGCCCTCGGGGAGCCCGGTTTCGGCGGCCAGCTCGGCCGGCGTCGCGCGGCGGCCCGTGCGTTGGCGGAAGCGCAGCGCATGCCGCTGCACGCGCTGGTACTGGTCGCCGACGTGCACGGGCACGCGGATCGTGCGCGAACGGTCGGCCACCGCGCGTGCGACCGCCTGCCGGATCCACCAGGTCGCATAGGTCGAGAACTTGAAGCCGCGCCGGTATTCGAACTTCTCGATCGCGCGCATCAGGCCGAGGCAGCCGTCCTGCACGAGGTCGGGCAGGTCGACGCCGCGGTTCATGTACTTGCGCGCGATCGACAGCACGAGCCGCAGGTTCGCCTCCAGCATCGCGCGGGTACCGTCGCGCACCTTTTGCTGACCGTCGCTCAGCGCGGCGCCGAGCGCACGGCGCGCGACCGTGTCGAAGTGCGCGGCGTCGGGGTCGGCGTTGCTACTCGCGGCGGCGTTGGCCGGCGCGGCGGCGAGCGCACGCACGACGCGAGTCGCATCGTCGACGGCCGGCGCAACCCACGCGAGCGAACCGAGCAGTGCGGCGAGACGGTTGCGCGCATCGCGGTATTCGGCCGAGCGGCAGCCTTGCGCGTGCAATGCGCCGCGCAGGGCCGTGAGGGCGTCCTGCAGCGTGTCGTAGCGCGCGGGGGCCGGCGTGCCGCCTTCACCGTCGCCGATGTCATCGCCTTCGTCTCCGGCCGCACCGCTTACACCCGATACACCATGGCGCGCGAGCAGCGCATCGACCGCCGCCGGATAGCCTGCGAGCGCGTGCAGGATCTGATGGCGGCCCGTTTCGATTTCGCGGGCGAGCACGATCTCGTCCTCGCGCTTGAGCAGCGGCACCGCATGAATGCGTCGCATATAGAGCGCGAGCGGATCGGTCGACGCGCTCGTGCCGCGGGCGAGATCGCCGAGCAGCGCGCGGCCCTCGTCGAGCGCATCGCGATCGACGTCGACCGGTGCCGCGCCCGCGAACGGCGCCGGCGCGGCCGGCTCGTCGAGCACGGCGATGCCGATGTCCGCGAGCGCGGCGCGCACGACGTCCAGCGCGTCGGGGCTGTCGCTTTCCGGCGGCAGCGCGTCGACGAGGTCGGCGTGCGTCAGATAACCCTGTTCGCCGGCGAGCGCCAGCAGCTGGATGATCGGATCGAGGGGCGTGTCCGCCCGAAGCGTGGGGCGTGGCGTAGTCATGTCGATGGCGGCGTGAGCCGCATTCCTGTTGGGCGGGCCGAAGTCCGCTGGTTTCAGGCCGCCGGGGGGCGCGAACACCCGTCCGCGCCGGCCAGCCTGACTGAATATCCAAGTGAGGGCATTTGCGCCAACTTCAACGCCGGCGCGCCAGACGCGCGAGCACGCAGCGTACCCGCGCGGTGCGACCCCTTCAATTGAGGCGGCGAAACAAAAAGTAACCGATCAAACCCGCAGAAATATGCAGGGGACGTAAGCTAGAGTCAGGCGCGCGCCACGCGGCGACGCACGAATTCCTGCGGAGCTTCAAATGAACCCGATCCACGCCGCGAGGCCAGCCGTCATCGTGCTGGCGATCCTCGCGCTGAGTGGCTGCTATTACACGAGCCCTTACGGCTATGCACCGTATTACGCACCCGCGCCCGCCGTGGTGTCGCAGCGCGAGATCCCGGTGACGCCGGCAAATACGGGCCCGGCCGCGGCGTCCACACCCGCTGTGCCGGCCGTGCCGCCGCCAGTGGACGATTATGCCTACGCGTACCCGCCGGCTCCCGTCTATGCGGCGCCAGCCTATGTGCCTTACCCGGCCTACTACCCCGCGTACTATCCCGGCTGGTACGGGCCGCCCGTCACGATCGGCTTCGGCTTCCGCGGGTATTGGGGCGGAGGCTACCGCGGCTGGCACCGTCCGTGGGGCGGCGGCCACTGGGGTGGCGGACATTGGGGCGGCGGCCATCGACACTGACCGACGCGCGGCGGCACCGCGCGGGAGAGCAACATGAGCAATACCATCATTCGAAGTCTGTGCGTCGTCCTGTTCGGCATCGCGGCCGTGCCGGGGATCGCCGACGCGCAAAGCAGCGCTTACACGAACTCGGGCGCCGAACTCTTTGCGGGGCCGGCGCCCGATTATCCGGTCGTCGCGCAACTTCCGCCCGGCACCGCGGTGGACGTGTTCGGCTGCCTGAGCGACTACTCGTGGTGCGACGTCGCGCTGCCCGGCGTGCGCGGCTGGATCGACGCGCAGCAGCTCGACTACCCGTACCAGGGCAATTACGTGCCGCTGCTCGAATACGGCGCGATCATCGGCGTGCCGGTGACCGGGTTCGCGATCGGCACGTACTGGGACCGTTATTACCGCCACCGGCCGTGGTTTCACGATCGCCATCGCTGGGAGCATCGTGCCGAGCCGCGCGTCGGCCCCGGTGGGATGCCGCCCGCCTACGGGCGCCCGCAGCCGGGCTGGCCGGTCGAGCGCGAGCCGCGCGGCGCGCCGCCGGTGCAGCATGATGCACGGCCGTCGGCCACGCGCGGCGGCTGGAACGGCCCGAACCGCGCGCCGGCGCCGCAGGTCGCACCCGCGCCCGCACGCGCGCCTGCACCGATGCCCGCGCCCGCGCCGATGCCCGGCGCGGGCGGTGTCCATCAGCCGGCTCCGCCGCCGCCCGCCCAACCCGCGCAGCCCGCACCGAGCGGTGGCGCGGTCCGGATGGTGCCGCCGACGCATCAGGGCGGTGGTGGTTACGACGCTCGGCCGCAAGGCGGCGGAAACGGGGGCGGAAACCACGGCGGTGGTGGAGGCCGGGGCAGCAGCGACGAGTTCCGTCGTTGATCGACTGAAGGCTCCGATGTCGCAGCCGCCAGCCGGCGCCGGATGAAAAAAAGCCGCTCCGGAGAGCGGCTTCTGGGTCAGGCGGGCGGGCCGTTCGTGCGGCCCGCTGCCCGGCATCAGTCGTCTAGCAGCGACAGGTCGCGCACGGCACCCTTGTCGGCCGACATCACCAGCTTCGCATAGGCCTTCAGCGCCGCCGACACCTTGCGCGGACGCGGTTGTGCCGGCTTCCAGCCCTTCGCGTTCTGCTCTTCGCGGCGACGCGCGAGTTCCTCGTCCGATACCAGCACGTCGATCGTGCGGTTCGGAATGTCGATGCGGATCTTGTCGCCGTCGCGGACGAGGCCGATCGCGCCGCCCGCTGCCGCTTCCGGCGAGCAGTGACCGATCGACAGGCCCGACGTGCCGCCCGAGAAGCGGCCGTCCGTCAGCAGCGCGCATGCCTTGCCGAGGCCCTTCGACTTGATGTAGCTCGTCGGGTACAGCATTTCCTGCATGCCGGGGCCGCCCTTCGGGCCTTCGTAGCGCACGATCACCACGTCGCCGGCCTTGACCTTGTCGTTCAGGATGTTCTCGACCGCTTCGTCCTGCGATTCGGTGACGTGGGCCGAGCCCTCGAACACGAGGATGCTTTCATCGACGCCGGCCGTCTTCACCACGCAGCCGTCGAGCGCGATGTTGCCGGTCAGCACGGCCAGGCCACCTTCCTTCGAGAACGCATGCTCATACGAGCGGATGCAGCCTTCGGCGCGGTCGAGGTCGAGGCTCGGCCAGCGCGTGTCCTGGCTGAACGCGACCTGCGTCGGGATGCCGGCCGGGCCGGCCTGGTAGAACGTGCGCACTGCCGGGTCGTCGGTGCGGACGATATCCCACTGGTCGAGCGCATCCTTCAGCGTCGGCGCGTGCACGGTCGGCACGTCGGTGTGCAGCTTGCCGGCGCGGTCGAGCTCGCCGAGGATCGCCATGATGCCGCCCGCGCGGTGCACGTCCTCGATGTGGTACTTGTTCGTGTTCGGCGCGACCTTGCACAGCTGCGGCACGCTGCGCGACAGGCGATCGATGTCCTTCATCGTGAAGTCGATGCCGGCTTCCTGCGCGATCGCCAGCAGGTGCAGGATCGTGTTGGTCGAACCGCCCATCGCGATGTCGAGCGTCATGGCGTTCTCGAACGCCTTGAAGCCGACCGAGCGCGGCAGCGCGCGCATGTCGTCCTGCTCGTAGTGCTGGCGGGTCAGCTCGACGATGCGGCGGCCGGCGCGCTTGAACAGTTGCTCGCGATCGGCGTGCGTCGCGACGACCGTGCCGTTGCCGGGCAGCGACAGGCCGAGCGCTTCGGTCAGGCAGTTCATCGAGTTCGCGGTGAACATGCCCGAGCACGAACCGCAGGTCGGGCACGCCGAGCGTTCGACTTCGGCGACGTCGGCATCCGAATACGCCGGGTCGGCCGCGATCACCATCGCGTCGACGAGGTCGAGCTTCTTCAGTTCGACGGTCTTGGTGACCGGGTTCGCGAGACGCGTCTTGCCGGCTTCCATCGGGCCGCCCGACACGAAGATCACCGGAATGTTGAGGCGCATCGCGGCCATCAGCATCCCCGGCGTGATCTTGTCGCAGTTCGAGATGCACACCATCGCGTCCGCGCAGTGCGCGTTCACCATGTATTCGACGGAGTCGGCGATGATGTCGCGGCTCGGCAGCGAGTAGAGCATGCCGTCGTGGCCCATCGCGATGCCGTCGTCGACCGCGATCGTGTTGAATTCCTTCGCGACGCCGCCGGCGGCCTCGATCTCGCGCGCGACGAGCTGGCCGAGATCCTTCAGGTGCACGTGCCCGGGCACGAACTGCGTGAACGAGTTGACGACCGCGATGATCGGCTTCGAGAAATCGTCGTCTTTCATGCCGGTGGCGCGCCACAGCGAGCGCGCGCCTGCCATGTTGCGGCCGGCGGTGGAGGTTTTGGAACGGTATGTGGGCATTGTGATGGCTGAAGAAATATCGCGGAAAAGGGTGGAGGCACGGGATTGAAGGCCTCTCGCGCGCCCGTGCGAACAACCTCTTGAGCTGCGCCCTGGGCAAACCCGGCGATTATCCCACAGGCGCCGGGCGGGCGGCGCGGGCGGGAGTTGGCGAGGGGCGCGAGCGGTGCGGCGGGCAGGGCGCGCACCGGGGCGCGGGGCCTTGCCGGTGCAACCGGGCGGCGGAATCGGGCGGCGAACCGGGCGGCGGAACTGGGCGGCTGAACTGGCGACGGTTTCATCGCCTTCTACCGGCGATGAAGCCGCGCCGCGAGCCGCCGCCGCGCAACGCGATCACGTCAGTCGAGCAGTGTCAGGATTTCGTCGTACAGCGCCTTCGGAATCCGCACGCCGTGCGCGATGCTGCGCGCGCGGGCGTCGAAGCGCCGCTGCGACGGCAACCGCGCGCCTTGCCCGGTGATCGACGCGAACATCCGCTCGCCGCGCGCGAGGCCCGCGTCGAGTTCGTCGCCGAGAAACACCGTCGGGTCGAACGCGATCACGAGCTCTCCATGGCAAGGCGTCGCGCCGACGCCTTCGTCGAAGTCCATCGACTCCCGGCTCGTCATGTCGCCGATCAGCGCGCCGCCGAGCAGCTCGACCATGGCCGCCAGCGCCGAGCCCTTGTGGCCGCCGAAGGTGCGCATCGCGCCCTGCAGCGCGGCCTTCGGATCGGTGGTCGGCTGCCCGTCGGCATCGATCGCCCAGTGCGGCGGGATCGCCTTGCCCTGTTTTGCGTGCAGCTCGATGTCGCCGCGCGCGATCGCGCTGGTCGCGAAGTCGAACACGAACGGCACGCCGTCCGGGCGCGGCCACGCGAACGCGATCGGGTTCGTGCCGAACACCGGTTCGCGGCCGCCCTCCGGCGCGACCCAGCTGTGGCTCGGGTTCATCGCGATGCCGGCCAGCCCCTCGGCGGCGATCGCCTCGACCTCGGGCCACAGCGCCGAGAAGTGGTAGCAATTGTTGATCGCCATCGCCGCGATCCCGTGCTGCTTCGCCATCTCGACCAGCACCGGCAGGCCGGTTTCGAAGCTCAGCAGCGAGAAGCCGCGATGCGCGTCGACCGCGACGATCGACGACGACAGCCGGCGCAGCGTCGGCACGGCCTGCGGATCCACCTTGCCCTTCTTCAGCGAACGCACGCAGACGAGCAGCCGGTACACGCCGTGCGAGTGGCACTCGTCGCGCTGGCCCTGCGTGATCACGTTCGCGATCGCCTGCGCGTGCGCGGCGGACATCCCGTTGTGCGTCAGCACCCGCAGCGCGAGTGCGTGCACCTCATCGAGCGCCAGGACGACCTCGGCGAGCGGTTCAGACATCGCGCGCTTCCCGCGGCGCGGGCACGCCGTCGATGCGTTGCGGCACATTCAGCGGGTTGCCGTTGCGGATGGCGTCGGGTAGCAGCGCGTCCGGCACGTCCTGGTACGACACGGGGCGCAGGAAACGCTCGATCGCGCGTGCGCCGACCGACGTGGTGCGCGTGTCGGACGTGGCCGGGAACGGGCCGCCGTGCACCATCGCGTGACCGACCTCGACACCCGTGCCGAAGCCGTTGACGAGAATACGGCCGGCCTTGCGCTCCAGCGTCGGGCGCAGCGCGGCAAACAGCGCGGCGTCGCCGTCGGCGAGATGCGCGGCGATCGTCAACTGGCCTTCGAGCGACTTCAGCACGCGATGCAGCGTGTCGGCATCCGCGCAGCGCACGATCAGCGACGCGGGGCCGAACACTTCGTCACGCAGTTCCGGGTGCGAGATGAACGCGTCCGCCGACGTCGCGAACAGCGCCGCGCGTGCCTGGTAGCGGCCGCCTTCCACCCCTTGCGCCAGCAGCTCGACCGCGTCGTGCGCGCGCAGCGCGGCCACGCCTTGCGCATAGCTCGCGTGGATGTGCGGCGTGAGCATCGTCTGCGCGGTGGTCGCTTGCACGGCGGAGGCCGCCGCGGCTTCGAACGCGCGCAGCGCGGGGCCGTCGACCGCGAGCACGAGGCCCGGGTTCGTGCAGAACTGGCCGGCGCCGAGTGCGAGCGACGCGGCGAACTGCGGCGCGATCGTGTCATGGCGCGCATCGAGCGCGGCCGGGAACAGCAGCACCGGATTGATCGAGCTCATTTCCGCATAGACCGGAATCGGCTCGTGGCGCGCGGCCGCGATGTTCATCAGCGCGACGCCGCCGCGGCGGGAGCCGGTGAAGCCGACGGCCTTGATGCGCGGATCGGCGACGAGCGCCTGGCCGATTTCGCGCGACGCGTCGAACAGCAGTGAGAACACGCCAGCCGGCAGCCCGCATTCGCGCACGGCTTGCTGGATCGCGCGGCCGACGAGCTCGGACGTGCCCGGATGCGCGGAGTGCGCCTTGACGATCACCGGGCAGCCGGCCGCGAGTGCCGAGGCCGTATCGCCGCCCGCGACCGAGAACGCGAGCGGGAAGTTCGACGCGCCGAACACGGCGACCGGCCCGATCGCGATGTTGTGCAGGCGCAGGTCGACCCGCGGTAGCGGCTTGCGGTCCGGCCGGGCCGGGTCGATGCGCGCGTCGACGTAACCGCCGTCGCGTACGAGCGACGCGAACAGCGCGAGCTGGCCGACCGTGCGGCCGCGTTCGCCTTCGATGCGTGCGCGCGGCAGGCCCGTTTCGGTGACGCAGCGCTCGATCAGGTCGTCGCCGAGCGCCATGATGTTGCGGCCGATCGCGTCGAGAAACGCCGCGCGTTGCTCGGGACTCGTTTCGCGGTACGTATCGAACGCGTCGTCGGCCAGCGCGCAGGCCGTCTCCAGGTCGTGCAGGCTCGCGCCGCCGAACGCGGGGTCGAGCGGTTCGCCGGTGGCGGCGGCGATCGCGTGGAGGGTGCCGTTCTGTCCGGCGATGGTCGACTGGCCGATCAGGAGCTGACCTGTGAGTTGCATGATGTTTCCTCGGAAAATGCGGGGCCGGGCGTGATGCGCCCGGCCGGAGTGGAAAGGGGAAGTGGGGGCGTCAGTCTTCGTCGTCTTCGAGCTGCAGCTTGTCGGAACGGATGCCGGTGTTGGCGCCCCAGTAGAAGATGACGAGCGCGACGGCCGCGACGACGACCGTGTCGTACGGATGCGCGAGCTGGCCCGTGCCGCCGAAGCCGCCGAAGTACGACAGCACGATCATCGCCGCGTAGAACGCGATCAGCCACGCGGACGAACGCACCTGCTCGGCGATGCTCAGGTGCGCGGTCGGCACCCAGCGGCGGCACGCGAGATAGATCACGAACATCACGATCTGCAGGCCGAGCAGCCAGGACACCGTGCCCCAGCCCGACCAGTAGACGATCAGCGCGGCGATCACGAACGACGCGGGGCCGGTGATGCCGAACGCCACCGCGCGGAACGGCCGCGGCAGGTCGGGCGCGGTGCGGCGCAGCGCGGCGACCGACACGGGCGCGACCGCATAGCTCAGCACGAGCGCGGCCGACACGATATTGATCAGCGCTTCCCACGACGGGAACGGCATCGTCCAGAAGATCGAGAGGCCGAACGTGAGCCACAGGCCTGCGCGCGGGATGCCCGACGCTTCGTCGACGCGCGTGAACACCTTGAAGAACGTGCCCGTCTTCGCCCAGCCGTAGACGACGCGCGGCGTCGCGTTCATGTAGATGTTGCCGCAGCCGCTCGGCGAGATCATCGCGTCGGCCACGACCATCACCGCGAGCCAGCCCACGCCCAGTGCGAGCGCGATGTCGCGGTACGGCAGCGAGAACGCCTTGCTCGCGTCGTGCCAGCCGGCGGCGAGCATGTCGGTCGGGATGCTGCCGATGAACGCGAGCTGCAGCAGCACGTAGATGAGCGTCGACAGCAGGATCGACAGGATCAGCGCGATCGGAATCGTGCGCTGCGGATTGCGCACTTCGCTCGCGACCGACACGATCGGCGTGAGGCCGAGGTACGCGAAAATGATCCCGCCGGCCGACACGGCCATCTCGATGCCCGGCATGCCGAACGGCGCGAAGCCGTGCAGGGTCAGGTTGGCGGGCTTGAAGAACGTTAACAGCACCGCGATCACCGACAGCGGCACGATGAACTTGAAGATGCTGATGACGTTGTTCGCCTTCGCGAACGTCTTCACGCTCGAATAGTTCAGGTAAAAGAAGAAGCACAGCAGCCCGGCCTGCACGAGCCAGCCGAGCGTCGTCGGGTCGCTCGAGCCGGCCTTGGTGAGGCCGGGGAACCACGCGGCCGCGTACTGGCGCGCGGCGACCACTTCGATCGCGATCAGGCTGGAGAACGCGATCAGCGTGATGAAACCCATCAGGTAGCCGAGCAGCGGGCCGTGCGAGAACACCGGGTAGCGGACCACGCCGCCCGCGCGCGGCAGCGCGGCGCCGAGCTCGCAGTACACGATGCCCAGCAGCAGCACCGAAAAGCCGCCGAGCAGCCACGAGAAGATGCCGGCCGGGCCGGCGATCGCCGAGACGTGACTCGCGGCGAACAGCCAACCCGAGCCGAAGATCGCGCCGAGGCCGATGAACGTCAGGTCGGTCAGCGACAGCTGTTTCTTGAATTTGCCGTGACCGCCGTCGGCGGGCACGGAACGGGAAAGCGGGACGGAAGGGTGTGTGTTGCCTTGGCCTGGCATGGGTTTGTCTCCTGGGAAATATCGGGGCAGGTGGGGTTGCGCCGCGCTCCGACGGAGCAGCGGCGCACACCTGCCGGCCGGCGTGCGACCGGTTCGAACGACCGGGCGGGCCGACGGCCGTTCATGCGTGGCGCGGACTGGCGCCGCGGCGAACGGATCCGTACGGGCCATGCCGGACCGGAAGTGGCGACGCGACGGGGGGAAGCCTCGTATTGCTTGCTATTGCTACGTATCGCTTCATCTCGGCCGGTGACAGGCGCGTCGACGTGCAACCAGTATCGCCGTGCAAACACCCGTCACGCTTGAGTCGTATCGCGGAGCAGAATGACGAAATCGGCACAGAGGCCGGAAGGGCCGCGAAAGGCGTTCCGCACTGTGCCGATTTCGTCGCCGTCCTCATCGAAAAGCCACAAGCGGACGGACGCGCGACGGAGGAAGCTATGCTCCTTTCCCCACTTCGGACGGCTCATGATGAAGCGCATTCAGATCATCGATTCGCACACGGGCGGCGAACCCACGCGGCTCGTCGTGTCCGGCTTCCCCTCGCTCGGCAACGGCACGATGGCCGAGCGCCGCGACGTGCTCGCGCGCGAGCACGATCGCTACCGCACCGCGTGCATTCTCGAGCCGCGCGGCAGCGATGTGATGGTCGGCGCGCTGCTGTGCGAACCCGTGTCGCCGGAGGCTGCGGCCGGCGTGATCTTCTTCAACAACAGCGGCTACCTCGGGATGTGCGGGCACGGCACGATCGGCGTCGTGCGTACGCTGCATCACATGGGCCGCATCGAGCCGGGCGTGCACCGGATCGAAACGCCGGTCGGCACCGTCGAGGCGACGCTGCACGACGACCTGTCGGTCAGCGTGCGCAACGTGCTCGCGTATCGCCATGCGAAGGCCGTCGCCGTCGACGTGCCGGGCTACGGCTCCGTGAAGGGCGACATCGCGTGGGGCGGCAACTGGTTCTTCCTGATCAGCGATCACGGCCAGCGCGTGGCCGGCGACAACGTCGCGGCGCTGACCGCTTATTCGTCCGCCGTGCGCGAAGGGCTCGAGCGCGCGGGCATCACCGGCGCGAACGGCGGCGAGATCGACCATATCGAACTGTTCGCCGACGATCCCGAGCACGACAGCCGCAGCTTCGTGCTGTGTCCGGGCCATGCATACGACCGTTCGCCGTGCGGCACCGGCACGAGCGCGAAGCTCGCCTGCCTCGCGGCCGACGGCAAGCTCGAACCGGGTGTCGTGTGGCGGCAGGCGAGCGTGATCGGCAGCGTGTTCCAGGCGAGCTATGCGCAGGCCGACGGCGGCATCGTGCCGACGATCCGCGGCAGTGCGCATCTCAGCGCGGAAGCGACGCTGCTGATCGAGGAAGACGATCCGTTCGGCTGGGGCATCGTGTCGTGAGCGAGGCCAGGACCGATGTCGTCGTGATCGGCGCCGGCATCGTCGGTGCCGCATGTGCGCACGAACTCGCGCAGCGCGGGCTGCGCGTGCTCGTCGTCGACGACGCGAGCGGTGGCGCGACCGGCGCCGGCATGGGACACCTCGTCGCGATAGACGACAACGCGGCCGAGCTCGCGCTGAGCCATTACTCGATCGAGCTGTGGCGCGCGCTGAGCGGCGACATGCCGGAAGGCTGCGCGTACCGCAACTGCGGCACGCTGTGGCTTGCGGCCGATTCCAACGAGATGGACCTCGCGCGCACCAAGCAGGCGACGCTCGCCGCGCATGGCGTGGCGGGCGAGCTGATCGACGCGGCGACGCTCGCGCGGCTGGAGCCGATGCTGCGCGCCGGGCTCGGCGGCGCGCTGAAGATCCCGGGCGATGCGATTCTCTATGCACCGGTCGCCGCGAGCTGGCTGTTGCAGCGCGCGCCGGGCATCACGTTGCGGCGCGACCGCGCGGTGGCGGTCGACGGCCCGGGCGTCACGCTCGCGAGCGGCGACACGCTGCGCGCGGAACGTGTCGTCGTCGCGAACGGCGTCGCCGCGCGCACGCTGTTGCCCGAATTGCCGCTGCGCCCGAAGAAGGGCCATCTGCTGATCACCGACCGCTACCCGGGCCAGGTGTCGCACCAGCTCGTCGAGCTCGGCTATGCGGCGAGCGCGCACGCGAGCGACGGCACGTCCGTCGCGTTCAACGTGCAACCGCGGCCGACCGGCCAGCTGCTGATCGGCTCGTCGCGCCAGTTCGACACGGAAGATGCGCGCGTCGAGCCGCCGGTGCTCGCGCGCATGCTGCGCCGTGCGGCCGGCTACCTGCCGGATCTGGCCGACCTGAACGGGATTCGCGCATGGACGGGTTTTCGTTCCGCGAGCCCTGACGGCCTGCCGCTGCTCGGCGAACATCCGGCGCGGCCGGGCGTGTGGCTCGCGGTCGGGCACGAAGGGCTCGGCGTGACGACCGCGCCGGGCAGTGCGCGAATCGTCGCCGCGTTGATGACCGGCGAGCGGCCGCCGATCGATATCGAACCGTATTTGCCGGGACGTTTCCTGACGACGTCCCCCGTAGCCGGAGCGCTGACATGAAACGACCCCCACGCTCACTTCGTTCGCGGCCCCCTGCGGGGGCTGTCAGCCCCCTTGGGGCGGCCCGGCGGAGGCTGACATGATCATTCATCTGGACGGCCGCGCGCTGACGGTGGCTGACGGTGCGACCGTCGCGGCTGCCGTCGCGGCCAGCGGCGACGACACGACGCGCGTGTCGTGCACGGGTGCGGCGCGCGCGCCGTTTTGCGGTATGGGCATCTGCCAGGAGTGCAGGATGACGATCGACGGCCGCCGTCGTCTGGCCTGCCAGACGCTGTGCCGCGACGGGATGCGGGTGGAGCGCACGCGATGAAACAGGAACGACTGAGCGTCGACGTCGCGATCGTCGGCGCGGGGCCGGCCGGGTTGTCGGCCGCGCGGGCCGCCGCGCGAAGCGGCGCAACGGTCGCGATCGTCGACGACAACCCGCGCGCGGGCGGACAGATCTGGCGCCAGGCGGCCACCGCGGCGCCGATGGCCGCCGCCGCCGAACGCCTTGCCGCGCTGCGGCAGCCGAACGTCACGCATCTCGCGGCCACGCGCATCGTCGCCGAAACGCAGCCGGGCACGCTGCTGCTCGAGGACGACGAACGCGGCTTTCTGCTCGAATTCCGCACGCTGATCGTGTGCTGCGGCGCGCGTGAGTTGCTGCTGCCGTTCCCGGGCTGGACGCTGCCGGGTGTCACCGGCGCGGGCGGCCTGCAGGCGCTGATCAAGTACGGTCTCGACGTGCGCGGGCAGCGCACGGTGATCGCCGGCAGCGGCCCGCTGCTGCTCGCGAGCGCGGCGACGGCCCGACAGGCAGGCGCGCAGGTGTCGCACGTGCTCGAACAGGCGGCATGGGGCGACGTGGCCGGTTTCGGCGCAGGGCTGTGGCGCTGGCCGTCGAAACTCGCGCAGGCCGCGAAGCTCGTCACGGCCGCCTACCGGCCCAATGCCTACGTCGTCGAAGCGTTCGGCGACAAGCGGCTGGAACGCGTGCGGATCCGGCAGGGCGAGCGCGAGTTCGACGTCGACTGCGATCGGCTCGCGTGCGGCTTCGGCCTCGTGCCGAACACCGTGCTGCCGAGCCATCTCGGTTGCCGGATCGAGAACGGCGCGGTCGTTGTCGACGGGCACCAGCGCACGAGCCGCGACGGGTATTTCGCCGCAGGCGAATGCACGGGTGTCGGCGGCAGCGAACTGGCGATGGTCGAAGGCGAGATCGCGGGCTGCGCGGCCACCGGGCAGGTGGCGCCGCTGGCCGCGCTGGTGGCGCGACGCGCGCACTGGCAGGCGTTCGCGGACGCGGTGCGCGAGCGCTTCGCGATCCGCGAGCCGATCCGCCGGCTCGCGCGGCGCGATACGTTGCTGTGCCGTTGCGAGGACGTGCGCTTCGACGCGGTGGCAGACGCGGTGGCAAACGCGGTCGCGCCGGCGCCGGGCTGGACGGCCGCGAAGCTGCAGACGCGCTGCGGGATGGGCGCATGCCAGGGCCGCGTGTGCGGCGCCGCCGCGCAGGCGCTGTTCGGCTGGACGCCGCCGGTGCCGCGCACGCCGCTCGTGCCCGCACGGGTCGGTACGCTGATGCTGGACGACACGGCGTCCTGCGACGGTGCCTGACGCGCGTTGGCGGGGCGGCCCGGTTCGAGTCGGGCCGTCGGCGCCTTCCGAGGGAAGGTGCCGGGCGACGGTACGAACCAACAATATATAAATTGATATAATATTGATTCATTAATCGTGTGCCACCGCTCCCATGAACACCGATCCTTCCGGCGGGCTGCCCGAGCCCGACCAGATGCGCGCGGCCGCCGAATCGGCGTGCGCGCTGCTCAAGGTGCTGTCCAATCCAGACCGGCTGATGCTGCTGTGCGAACTGTCGCAGGGCGAACGCTGCGTGAGCGATCTCGAGGCGCGGCTGGATATTCGCCAGCCGACGCTGTCGCAGCAGCTCGGCGTGTTGCGGGACAACGCGCTCGTCCGCACCCGCCGCGAAGGCAAGAACATTCACTATTCGCTCGACAGCCCGGCCGCGATCGCGGTGATGGGCGTGTTGTACGAACAGTTCTGCGGCCCGGCCGCGAAAGGGAAGCGCCATGCAGCTTGATGCGCTTCATTTCACGCCTTGGCTGTCGCTTGCCGGCGGCGTGCTGATCGGGCTGGCGGCCGCGTGGCTCGTCGCGTTCAACGGGCGGATCGCCGGGATCAGCGGTATCGTCGGCGGCCTGTTCACCGCAAGCGCCGCGGAGCGCGACTGGCGCGCCGCATTCGTCGCCGGGCTGATCGCCGCGCCGCTGATAATGCGCATCGCCGGTGCCGCCGTGACGCCGCAGGTCGATGCAGGCTGGGGCGAGTTGCTGGCGGCCGGCCTGCTGGTCGGGATCGGCACGCGCTATGCGGGCGGATGCACGAGCGGTCACGGGGTCTGCGGGCTGTCGCGCGGGGCGACGCGGTCGATCGTCGCGACGGCGGTGTTCATGGTCGCCGGCTTTGCGACCGTATTCGTGCGGCGGCACGTGCTCGGAGGCTGACATGCAGGCAGGATTCGCGTTTCTGGCGGGGCTGTTGTTCAGCGTCGGCCTCATCGTGTCGGGGATGGCCAATCCTCGGAAGGTGCTCGGTTTTCTCGACTTGGCCGGACGTTGGGATCCGTCGCTCGCGTTCGTCATGGCCGGCGCGATCGGCGTCGCCGTGGTCGCGTTCGCGTGGGCGAAGCGCCGCACGCGGTCGTGGCTAGGGCTGCCGATCCAGTGGCCGGCCGCCCGGACGATCACCGTGCGGCTCGTCGCCGGGAGTGCCGTGTTCGGCATCGGCTGGGGGCTTGCCGGGTTCTGTCCGGGGCCGGCCCTCGTGTCGATCGGTCTGGGCTCGGTCAAGGGCATCGCGTTCGTCGTCGCGATGCTGGTCGGGATGGCATTGTTCGAATGGATCGAGCGTGCACGGAAGGCGCGGTAGCCGGAGATCTCGGCCCAGTTGAATCGGCGCGGCGACGGCGCCGGACGCGATCACGCGCGCCGCTGGGCGAGGCGATACGGTGGTCGCATGACGATACCGGCGACAGCGCGAGCCACCGTGTCAGGGTTGTTCGCGCGCACGCCGCTCGCCGAATGGCCAGGAGGCCACCCGCTGCAGCCACGCGCGCCACGCGGCGAGCACCCCGGCCCGGGCCGCGGGTTCCGCAACGGTCGCGTCGACCGGCTTTGCGCCGCTGGCCGTCAACGTCGCGTGACCGGCCGCTTCGAGCGTCAGGCATTCGCCTTCGTCGAGCACGCGACGGACGTAGTGCGGCGCATCAGGCAGCCAGTCGAGCCCGCGGTGGCGCAACGTGACCGCGAGCGCGCCGTCGAGCACGATGACCTGGCTGCCCTTGTCGAACCACGCAAAGTGGCTTTGCCCGGCGTTGAGCCGGATGTCTTGTGTTCGCATGGCGAGTCCCTTTCCCGGTTGCGCAGCCCCGCGACGGCGGGGCGACAGTGTGCAATCAGGTTAGGGAAACGCGCGCGGGCCGGACAGATTCAGGGGACGGGAATCTGTTACGGTGCAGGCGGCGATTTTGGCCCGCTGTATCGGTGGGTTTTCCCCGAATCTGTATCTGGCGTGCGCCACGGTGCGCGGACACGATGACCCGAATGACATCCCTCACCGACGCGCCCCGCACACCTTTGCCGATGACCGGCGAGCCACTGTACGAACGACTCGCCGAACATTACCGCCGCATCATCGCGGCCGGCACGCTGTCGCCCGGCGACCGAATGCCGTCGGTGCGCGGATTCATGGCGCAGCACGGCGTGAGCCTGTCGACCGCGATCCAGGCGTTCCGGCGGCTGGAAGATACGGGCTGGTGCGAAGCAAGGCCGCGCTCGGGCTACTTCGTGCGGCGGCGCGCGGCGGCCGCGCTCGATACGCTGCCGGAATGCGATGGGCCGCCGCTGAGCGTCGAGCCGCCATTCGCGGGGCTGCACGAACGCGTGTCGCGCGTGATCGATCGAGCGAACGCATCTCCCGATGCGTTGAATCTTGGCGGCGCGTCCGCGCTGGCGACGCTGTATCCGGCCGACCGCCTGCAGGCACTGGCGATCCGGCTGCTGCGGCGCAAGCCGACGCTGTTGACCGACGCGGGGCCGGTTGGCGGTTCGCCCGAATTCCGCCAGACGATGGCCAAGCGTGCGCTGTCGTACGGCGTGACCGTGTCGCCGGACGACGTGATGTCGACGAGCGGTGGCGTCGATGCGGTGAATCTCGCACTGCGCGCGGTGGCGCGACCCGGCGACACGATCGCGATCGAATCGCCGGCCTTTTTCGGCTTGATCCAGCTGCTCGAAAGCCTCGGCCTGCGTGCGCTCGAGATTCCGGCCAGCCCGACGACCGGGCTGTCGATCGAAGCGCTCGACGTGGCGCTGACCGCGTACCCGGACATTCGGGCCGTGGTCGTCGTGCCGAACCTGCAGAACCCGCTCGGCAGCGTGATGCCCGACGAGCGCAAGGCCGCGCTGGTCGCGCTGTGCTCGCGCCGCGGCGTCGCAGTGATCGAGGACGAGCCGTATCGCGAACTCGTCGAAGCGCCGCACACGGTGAAGCCCGTGAAGGCATGGGACCGCGACGGCACGGTAATCTACTGCCCGTCGTTCAACAAGGTGCTGGCGCCGGGGATGCGGCTCGGCTGGATGAGTGCGGGCCGCTGGCACGCGCGCGTGAAGATGCTCAAGTTCGCGCACAGCCGCCACAACGCCGCGTTACTGCAGGCCGTCGCGGCCGAATTCGTCGGCTCGGGCGCGTTCGATCGCCACCTGCACCGGTTTCGCGAACAGCTTCGCGCGCAGCGCGACGTGACGATCGATGCGATCGCGCGTCATTTTCCGGCCGGCACGCGGATGAACCGGCCGCCGGGCGGCATGCTGCTGTGGATCGCGCTGCCGGACGGCGTGCGTTCCGAAGCATTGTTCGATGCGGCGCTGGCACGTGGGGTAAGGATCGCGCCCGGCTCGATCTTCTCGAATTCCGACCGCTTCGATGCGTATATCCGGCTTGCCTGCACGCGGGTGTTCGACTCGGCTCACGAAGCGGCCATCGAAACGCTCGGCCAACTGATACGCGACGCGGCGGCCGCTGCGTAAGCGGGCCGGCTTTCGGCCGAGCCGGGATGCCGGCTACCGGGCTCGGCTGGCGTGACGGTGGCACGGGACGCCCGATCGGGCACGTCGTGCTCACCGCGGCCGGCCGCCGCGCCATCACGCGCCGACGATACGATTTCGGCGATTTCATCGGCCGACCGTATGCGCGGCGAGGTGCTGACGGATCAGCGACAGGTAGCGATCGCCGACCGAGAAGTCGCGCGCGGCGCGCGGCCGCTCCGCCTGGCGCAGCGTGGCCGGCGCGCTCATGCCGAGGTATCGGCATAACGCGGACGGAAACGGCTTGCGCGTCGCCCCAAGCTGGCGCGCCGCGCGCTCCACACGGGCGTCACCCACCTGCGCACGCAGCCATGCCAGCACTTGGCGATCGGTGTCATTGACGATACGGACCAGATGTTCCATCGCGCACCTCACTGTTCATAAATACAGTACTGTAAATATAACCAGTATATGAGGCGGCCGCAAGCGGCACGCATGCGCCTGGCCGTTCGGCCAGGGTCAGCGCGCCGGCACGGCGAGGCGGGCGGCCGGGGATCCGGTGGTCCGGGCAGCAGGCGCCGCGGGTGAGGCGGCTGGGGCGGGCGGAACGAGATTCGCGTAGCGCGCGTCGGTCAGCGTGCCGAGGAACGCGACGATGTCGTCGATTTCCGCGTCGGTCAACGCGGGCGGCGTGCCCGGACGGCGGTTCATCGGCGTCGAATTGACGTTGATGTTGCCGCGATAGGCGACCGGCACGTCGTCGAACGTTCGGGCGCCGTGATACCAGTGGCGCGGATCGGTCGAGCGCGTGTTGTAGAAAGCGACCGCATCGCGCAGCGTCGTGAACACGCCGTTGTGCATGAACGTCTGCTTGATCGCGACGTTGCGCAGCCCCGGCGTGCGCAGGTAGCCGCACCATTGCGTCGGTTCGGGCCAGCGTAGCCGCGTGGCCGTGTCGCACAGGCCGTTGTCGAAATGGCGCGGATCGCGGTTCGCGGGCAGCGCACGATTGCGCGGCACGGCGATCGCGTCGTAGCCGAAATCGGTGAAGAGCGAGCGCTCCGGCCGGGTCGAGGTCTCCGACAGCGTGTGGCAGCTCATGCAGTTGCCCTTGTCGGGATTGCGGAACAGCGCCAGACCGCGCATCTCGGCCGGCGCGAGCGGCTTGCGGGTGCGCAGGAATGCGTCGAAGCGCGACGTGAACGGCGCCATGTCATCGCTCTGCAGATAGGCCTCGATGGCCGACCCGAGCGCACGCACCAGTTGCTCGGGATCGCGCCGCACCGACGCGCCGAAGCGCGCGGCCAGATCGCCCGCGAGTTCGGTGCCGTCGACCTTGCGCAGCAGCGCGGCCGGCGACCGGTTGTTCATCTCGTTCGGATCGAACAGCGGCCCGCGGATCTGTTCGGCGAGCGTGTCGGCGCGGCCGTCGCTGAAGAGGCCTCCGAACGGCGACGGCGCGGGCGCATCGTCGTCCTGGTAGAAGTGTCGGCGCGGCACGTAGCGCACGTAGAGCAGCGACGGCGCATTGCGCTGGCTGAAACGTCCGTGGCGGCTGCCTTCCGGCACGCCGGGCCCCGCGAGCGAAGCGGCCGACAGCGTCGGCGCGAATGCACGCCCCGGATCGTGGCAGCCCGCGCACGACATGCCGCGCGGCTCGGACAGCCGCGGATCGAAGAAGATCCGGCGGCCGAGCGCGACGAGCGTCGGATCGGGCGCGAAGCGGGCGGTCGCCGCGTCGATCTTGCCGGTCACCTGCGGCGTGCCGTTGCCGATCGTGTCGACCACGCGCGACGGCGGGGCGCCGGGGAGCAGGACCGTTTCGGGCGGCGCGGCGTGGGCCGCGAGCGCCGCGCCGGCGAGCACGGCGGCGGCAAGTAGGCGTACCGTGCGGGCGGTGCCGGCAACCGACGCCGAAGCGGAAGCCGCCCGCCCGGGGCAGGTGGCCGACAACACCAAAGCGAAAGCCGAGCGCTCGGCGCGGGCGTCCGACGAAACCGAAGGACAAACCGAACGCACGGCGCCGACGGCGGACAAAACCCGCCGCTTCCCCGATCCGCCCATCCGTCGCCGGCGGCCGCCCGAATCCGTCGACCCCGTCAAACCATCCTGCAATCGAACTTCGTCGGTCACGGCGCGATGAACCCCGTCTTGTCGCAGGCGAGCGTCGTGCCCGACTGGTCGCACGACGCGAGCAGCTTGCCCGCCGCCGAATACGCACGGAACACCCAGCCCGTCGCCGGCGCCGCACGCCGCTCCATGATCAGGAAACCGAAGCTGTTGTTGTGCGACAGCCGCTCGATCACGGCGCCCGGCGCGGGCGTCAGGCCGGCCGGGAACGGATCGGGCAGCGCGACGTCGAGGTTGTCGCCGCCGTTGCCGGACACGATCGTCGCCGGATGTCCGGACGAGAAGTTGATCGCCTGGAAGTCGTGCACGTGCCCGTGCAGCGCGACGTGGACGCCGGGCGGGTAGTACGCCTGCGCGTTCAGGCTCGACATCACCGACTGCAGCGCGAGGTTGCCCGGCGCGGGCGTGCTGCTTGCGATCGGCGCGAACGCGAGGATCGGATGGTGGTTCGTGAAGATCGTCGTCGTGATGCCGGCCTTCGACGCGAGCGCCGCGACCGTCTGGAACTGCTTCTGGTAGATCCGGAACTGCGCGTCGGTCGTCTTCAGCGGATTGCGGCCGACCTTCGCGGTGTCGAACACGATCACCTGCGAGCCGCCGCCGAGCGACACCGCATAGGGATCCGAGTAGTTCGCGTCGTTGTCGTTGGCCGGATCGTCGCACGAACGGCCCGCCGAATACGGGCGCGGATCGAGGAAGCGGTACCAACCCTGGCCGGCCCGCGCGCATTCCTCGTGGTTGCCGCGCACGACCACCCACGGCGCCTTCGCGAACAGCGGCGCGGCCGGGCGGAACAGGTCGGCCTGCCACGTATCCCAGCCATAGCCCCATGGGCTGTCCTTGCAGCCGGCGATGTCGGGCGGGCACGCGTTCTCGCGATAGTGATAGTCGCCAACATGCAGCACGAGATCCGGCGACAGCTTCGCGACGCTCGCCGCGATCGTGTCGAACGGCCACACAGTCGCGTCGTTGCACGCCTGCCATGCGTTGTCGGCCTTCTTCATCCGGCAGCCGGTGTCGGCGATGATCGCGATGCGCTGCGGCTGCGCTTTCGGCAGCGGCAGCGCGCGGCCCGCGACGCTCGCCGTCTGCGCATCGGCCGGCAGCGTCGTTTCGCAGACCGACACCGGGAAGTTCGACGGTTTCGAGTCGGCCGGGTCGCTGGCCGTCGGCCGCTGCGCGACGGTGGCCGCGCCGGCGCGCAGCGTCATGCGCGACAGCTTGCCGTCGACGGACAATTGCGGACACAGCGGATCGCTCGCGGAAGCCGGGCTGTAGTTCGTGATCACGCGCGCGATCGCCTGGTTCGCATCGCCGATCTCGACCCACGCGGCCTGGACGTTGATCGCGGCGCTGGCCGGGTCGGCGGGCGTATCGATGTGATTCGAGCACGCGGACAGCGCCGCGAGGGCAACAAGCGGAGCGCAACGCACGAACAGTGCGCGAGAGAGGAGTCGTCGCATGGGAGGCACCGTAGGAAAGCCGTCAACGATACGCAGCGTGAATGTAAGAAATGTGAAACGCGCGGTGCGGCAAGCGGCCGGCGCGCGAGCTGGGCCGCGGTCGCGGGCTTGACCTCAAGCCGGCTTGAAGCAGCATAGTGTGCATCACGGTCAACGACGCAGGAAAAAGGAGAATCGACGATGGGAGACAACCGGGCAAACGAAGCGCAGTCTGCACTGTGGAACGGCCCGTCGGGGCTTGCGTGGGTCGACGCGCAGCGCTCGCTCGACCGGATGTTCGAGCCGTTCGAGACACTGCTCGCGGATGCGGCGGTGGCGGCGTCCGCACGTCGCGTGCTCGACGTCGGCTGCGGCACCGGCGCGGTGACGCTCGCGATCGCACGGCGGCTGGGCGCGCATGCGCACTGTACGGGCGTCGACATCTCGGCGCGGATGATCGCCGCCGCACAGGCACGCGCCGAACGCGAGGGCCTCGCCGCCAGCTTCGTGCCTGCGGATGCTCAGACGCATGCGTTCGCGCCGGATCAGTTCGACCTGATCGTGTCGCGCTTCGGCGTGATGTTCTTCGACGATCCGGTGCGCGCGTTCGCGAACCTGCGGCATGCGGCGCGCGCGAATGCGCAACTGCGATTCGTCGCATGGCGCAGCGCCGCCGACAATCCCTTCATGACGACGGCCGAGCGTGTCGCGGCGCCATTGCTGCCGCACCTGCCGGCGCGGCAGCCGGGCGCACCGGGACAATTCGCGTTCGGCGACCGGCAGCGGATCGCGTCGGTGTTGTCGGACAGCGGCTGGGCCGATATCGCGATCGAGCCGATCGACGTCGCGTGCGCGTTGCCGGTGCCCGCGCTGGACGACTACGTCGCGCGACTGGGGCCGGTCGGGCTCGCGCTCCGGCAGGTGGATGACGCGACGCGTCGACGGGTGATCGAGACGGTTCGCGCCGCGTTCGAGCGCTACGTGCACGGCGCGGAGGTGCGCTTCGACGCAGCATGCTGGCTCGTGACGGCGCGCGCGCCGTCCGCGTAACGCGTCGCGATAAAAAGCGGATCAGGAAAGGACCGCCTGCCGGCGCTGAGCATTGCCGTTCACGCACGACGCCACCGGGCCGCGCGACGTGCGCGTGTCAGCGTTTGCGCGCGCGCAGCATCAGCCACGCGCAACCTCCGGCAACCAGTGCGAGGCCGAGCAGGGCGGCCTCGACGCCGAGCGCGAAACCGGGCGGCATTTCGCCGCTGTTCGGCGCGGGCGACAGGTTGCCGCCCATTGCGATGGCGCCGCCGGCCAGCAGCGCCATGCAGACGATCCAGTAGACCTTGCCGCGCGGCGCCGCGGCCCGGATCCGCCACAGCGCGATGCCGGCTCCCCCGAGATAAAGCACGGCGAGCGTGCCGAGCGCGACGATGTCGGCGGAGCGGCTTTGCAGGAACCCGTTCATCGCGTGGCTCCGCCGAACGTGCCGGACCGGCGCGGCGCAGCAAAGGCCGCGGCGTACGCGTTCATTCGGCCTCCGTCGCGTGCCCCGGCGCGCGGCTCAGCAGATGCGTGCGCTTGTCGGCCGCGAGCGACACATAGCGTTCGTACTGGCGCAGCACGTCGGCGATCACTTCGTCGCCGCGCAGGTATTCGACGTCGTAGCCGAGCCGCCCGTCCTCGAAGAACGTGACGATCCCGTACACGTGCGCACGCGCCGCTTCCGGCTCGGCCGCTTCGCGCACCAGGAACGCGGCCGCGGATTTCGCCGTCACGCGCACGCCGTACACGAAATCGCGGTGTTCGGCGGTCGGCACGGTGAGCCGCACGGCGTCGTCGCTGTCGTGCTGCACGTGCGCATCGACGCCGCCCGCACGCAGTTCGTCGGCTACCTTGCGCAACGCGGGCTCGACCGTCTCGGCGACGAACTGGCGCGCCTCGGCCTCGGTCGTCTGCCGCAGGATGTGCGTCAGGCGGTGGCGCCAGTGCTGGCCGGTCCAGAAGCTCGTCGCGGGCGCGACGTCCTGCGAATAGTGCGCGCGGTCGGCCGCGAGCCCGCGCCACAGCCCGTAGCAGAGCGCGAGCATGATGATGGCGACCGGCAGTGCGGCGATCAACGTCATCGCCTGCAGTGCGCCGAGCCCGCCCGCGACGAGCAGCACCGCGGCCGTCACGCCGAGCAGCGCGGCCCAGAACAGCCGTTGCCAGACGGGCGAGTGCGCGTTGCCGCGCGTCGCGATCTGGTCGATCACGAACGCGCCGGAATCGGCGGACGTGACGAAGAACACCGCGATCAGCACGATCGCGGCGATCGACAGCCATTGCGACAACGGCAGGAAATCGAAGAAGCGGAACAGCAGCGCATCGACGTTGGTGGCCGTCTGCGCGAGCGCGCCGGCCGCGCCGTGCGTATCGAGCCAGATCGCGCTGTTGCCGAACACGGTCATCCATACGAGGTTGAACGCGGTCGGCACGAGCAGCACGCCGATCACGAACTGACGGATCGTGCGGCCGCGCGAGATGCGCGCGATGAACATGCCGACGAACGGCGACCACGATACCCACCAGGCCCAGTAGAGAATCGTCCAGCCGCCGAACCAGCCTTCCTCGCGCGGCGACGCATACGCATAGGTGCGAAACGACAGGTCGACGAGATTCGACAGGTACTGGCCGATGTTGTCGCCTAGCGCGCGGAACAGGAATGCCGTCGGGCCCGCGACGACCACGAACGCGAGCAGCAGGAACGCGAGCAGCAGGTTCAGCTCGGACAGCCGGCGCACGCCCTTGTCGAGGCCGCTCGCGGCCGACAGGCCCGCGAGCATCACCACGATCGCGACGAGCCCGATGCGAAATAGATTGCTGCCGGTGTCCCAGCCGACGACCGTATGCAGGCCCGCGCTCATCTGCATCACGCCATAGCCGAGCGTGGTCGCGATGCCGGCGACCGTGCCGACCAGCGCGAACGCGTCGACCGTATGGCCGATCCAGCCGTTGATGCGCTCGCGCAGCACCGGATACAGCCCCGAGCGCAGCGTCAGCGGCAGGTTGTAGCGAAAGCCGAAGTACGCGAGCACGAGCCCCATCAGCCCGTAGATCGCCCACGCATGAAAGCCCCAGTGGAAGAAGGTCATCAGCATCGCCTCGCGCGCGGCGGCGGGCGTGCCGGGGTCGACGGTCGGCGGCTTCAGGAAGTGCTGCATCGGCTCGCCGACGCCGAAATACATGAGGCCGATGCCCATGCCGGCCGCGAACAGCATGGCTGTCCACGATACGAAGGTGAATTCGGGTTTGGCGTCGTCTGGGCCGAGCCGGATGTTGCCGAAATCGCTTGCGGCGATCAGCACGAGAAACACGAGGAACGTGGTGACGGCCAGGACGTAGAACCAGTCGAAGCGCATGACGACCCATTGCTGGCCGGCGGAGAACAGCGCGCCGGCTTCGCTCGGGAGCAGCGCGCATACAACGAGCAGCGCGCCGATGACCGCGAGCGCGGGCAGGACGACCTGTGGCTTGAATGTCGTGCGGGGCGAGGGGCGGGAATCTGGCATGTCGGGCATCCAGTTGTGGGCGCAACGAGGCGCGACGCCGCCCGGCGCGCAGGTTGCGCGTCGGACCCTGATACGGCGTGCGTCGAGTGTACCGCGGTGTCAGGACTGCAAGAAGGGGCATGCAGAAGGGATTAACCTGACGAATTGTAAGGTATCGGGGCGATCGGGAAAACCTGCGCGGTTGGCGCGGCGTGCGGACGGGACGTGCAAAGCGCTGTGGACGCCGGGCGTCCGGCGCCCGGACGAGCGCGTGGCAATGCGCATCGTCCGGGGCGCGGGCAGCGCGCTGAAGGCGCTGCGGGTTCAGAACGTGACGGCGATCCCGGCCATGCCCACGAACTGGCCGTGCGTCGTCGACGGCGTGAGCTGTTGCGAATCGCCGACGATCGGCGCCGCGTCGACGATATGGCCGGCGCCTTGCGCGCCGAGCGTCTGTCCGCTCGAATGCGTATACGCCTGCAGCGCATAGAGCGTCGTGCGTTTCGACAGGCTGTACGACTCCTTCAGCGAATACTGCTGGTAGCGGGCTGCGCCGGATACGCTGTTCGCCTTCGACGCGAGCGTGTACGCGAACGCGCCGGCCACCGAGAAGGTCGGCGTGAAGCGGTACGCGGCGAGCGCGCCATAGGTATTGAACACGGCCGTATCGGTGAACGCGGAGCCGTTGCCCGGCAGGTACTTCACGTTCGAGTAGTTCAGGCCCATCGTCAGGTTGCCGAGCGTGTAGTTGCCGGCCGCCGCGACCTGCTCGACGGCCTTCGCGCTCAGGTAGCCCTGGTTCAGCACGGACACCGCGAAGCTGCCCGATGCCGCGGTCGCCGGATTCAGAAAGCCGGCCGACGAACCCGAGCTGTTGATGCGCAGGTAGCCGGCCGCGATCCCGACCGGCCCGTTCGCATAGCGCAGCGCCGCGCTGAACGTGTTGCCCTTGCCGGTCGCGCCGGCGATGCCGCCAAACGCATACATCGCGCTCGCGGTCAGCCCCGAGAGGGTCGGCGACGTATAGGTAACCGAGTTATTCACGCGGATCGTCGTGTCGAGGCCGTCGATATCGCCCGGATGCGCGCCGGTTGCGCCAGTCAGCCAGCTGCTCGACGCGTACGGTCCGACCAGCAGGAAGTACGGCGTGTACTGGCGGCCGGCCGTCACCGTGCCGTAATGGTCGTTGCGCAGCCCGACGTAGGCCTGGCGGTTGAAGATCGTGCCGGCGGCCGCTTGCGCGCCGGTGTTCAGGTTGAAGCCGGATTGCAGATCGAAGATCGCGTGCGTGCCGCCGCCGAGATCCTCGTCGCCGCGCAGCCCGAACTTCGACGCATACAGGTTGCCGTCGCGCATGTACACGTTCGAGTGGCCTTGCTGGTTGTTCACGTACGCGATCGAATCGTCGACCACACCGTACAGCGTCACGCTGCTCTGCGCATGCGCTGCGCCGGCGCCGAACGCGGCGGCCGATAAAATCAGGATTGCAAAACGACAGTGCGGGTAGTGCGGTGCATTCATCGTCGATCTCCATGTCTCTTCAACGGGGCGGGAGGCTGAGTGGCCTCCTCTTTGGTGGGTGGCGGGCCGCGGGTACGGCCCGTGCGATCAGGGTTTCAAGTTCGAGCAGCCTTGCGCGATCAGTCGACGAGCGCCACGACGATGCGACGCCACGCGCCGTCGCGCGCATCGTGCTCGACGCGCGCCCCGCGCACCGCAAGCGCGCCTTGAAGTGACGCCGGCAGCAGGATCTCGACGCGCTCGGCGGGGCGGCGCATGCGGCCGTCCCAGCGGACCGACACGCCGAGTTCGCCCGATGCCTCGCGTCCGGTATCGATGCGCCACAGCCCGTATTCGCCGTCGCGCCATGCTTCCGTTTCGCCGTCGTCCTCGACGCACTCGCCGTACGCAACACCGTCCTCGATGCGCGGCGCGACGATGAAGCCGCGCGTGTCGGCGCGTGCGCCGAATCGCTGCGCGGCGACGTTCAGCGGCAGCACGCGGCCTTCGCGCAACAGCATCACCGGCATGTCGAGCGGCGCGGGCAGCGTCACGCTCGCGCCGCCGTCGAACGGCTGCGCGCTCGCGCAGCACATCCAGCGCGCACCGGACGGCAGGTAGACCGTGCGCTCCGTGCGGCCCGGGTCGACGACGGGCGCCACCAGCAGCGCGTCGCCGAGCATCATGTCGTCGCATTCGTCGTAGCAGCGCGGGTCACCGGGGAAATCGCCGAAGGTCGGCCGCAGCACGGGCTCGTAGCGCGTGGTCGACAGCCACAGCAGGTGATAGAGATAGGGCAGCAGCCGGTAGCGCTGCTTGATCAGCGACGCGATCTGCGCGGTGATCTCGGGATACATCCACGGTTCGTTGACGGTGCCGTCGTCATTCCACGAATGGATGCTGAAGCGCGGCATGAAGATGCCGAACTGCACCCAGCGCAACAGCAGCTCGGGCGACGGCGCGGGACCGGAGAAGCCGCCGATGTCGTGACCGATGTTCGACACGCCGGACAACGCGAGCCCAAGGCCCATCTTCAGGTTGTAGCGCAGCGTTTCCCACGACGTGTAGTTGTCGCCGGACCAGGTCTGCACATAGCGCTGCATGCCTGCGCCGCCCGAGCGCGACACGAGGAACGGCCGCTGCGCCGGCGCATGCGCGCGCTGCGCGTCGCGCGACGCACGCATCATCAGCATCGTCTGCAGCACCTTTGCCTCGCGCGCGGGAAACGGCTGGCCGAAGCCGTGCGCGATCGCGTCGGGCGACCAGATCTCGTATTCGTTGTTGTCGTTCCACGTCGACTCGATCCCGTAGTCGAGCAGCGCCGACGTGACCTGCTCGCGCCACCAGCGGTAGGCGTCCGGCTGCGTGAAGTCGATATACGCACCGACTTCGTCCCAGAACTGCACCCACGCCGGCTCGCCGGACGCCGAGCGGATCAGCAGCCCGCGCCGCGCGGCGTCGTCGAATGCGGGGTGGTCGCGCAGCAGGCACGGCTTGATGTTCGCGCACAGCCGGATGCCGTGGTCGCGGTAGTGCTTCACGAAACCCTTCGCGTCGGGAAACTTCTCGCGGTTCCAGTTGAACACGTAGCGCTTCGCGCCGATCGACGTATAGCCCGACGACAGGTGGAACGAGTCGCACAGGATGTCGTGCGCGTCGCATTGCTCGACGAACCGGCTCATCTGCCGCTGCGCGTCCGGCGCATCGGTGTAGCTCATCGTCGAGCCCGAATAGCCGAGCCCCCATTTCGGCGTGCGCGCGGGGCGCCCGGTGAGCCACGTGAAGCGCCGCGCGGCCGTGAGCGGCGTGTCGGGCGACGCGATGAAGTAGTAGTCGAGATCGCCGTGCTCGGCTACGAAGTAGCGGTACAGCCCGTGGTAATTGTCGAGCTCGCGGCCCATGTCGAACGTGCAATCCGACAGCGTGTCGTAGAACAGCCCGAAGCCCTGGCATGCGGCGGGCGACCACGTGACGTAGAACGGGATGTGCTTGTACAGCGGATCCGTGTGCTTCGCGCTGTAGCCCATCGCGTCGATGTTGCGCATCTCGAAGCGTGCACCGGTGCGATCGAGCTCGCCCGCGCGTTCGCCGAGACCGAACACTTTGTCGCCGCGCTCGCGTGCGACGTAGTGGTAGGCGCGATCGTCCCACCAGCCGAAGTTGTACGCCTGCGTCGCGCGGTCGGCGAGCACGACGCGCCACGCGCCGTCGGCGCCGCGCATCGACCACGTGCAATGGCCGCCTTGCCGGCGCACGGCGAGACGGACCTGCGCGGTCTCGATGCGCACGTCGAGGTTATCTTCAGCGAACTCGTAGGCCGGCAGCGCGAAGCCGCTCAGGTCGAGACGGTCGCGCCCGTCGAGCGGCACGTCGTCGAGGCCCGGCGCGATCGTCCACGTGCGCGGGTTGCGCGCCGTCGCGTCGGGCAGCACGCGCACGCGCACGATGTCGTCCTCGAGCACGAAGATCTCGAGGGTCGCGCCCGCGTCGGACGCGAGCAGCACGCGGTTTGCCTGCCGGTCGGCGACGCGGAACACGGGCGGATGAAGAAGCGAAGTCATGAAGGCGATTCCTGGTGAGAACGGATGTCAGGCATGCTGCGCGAGCAGGCGTTCCTGCTTCGACTGCCCGCGGATCAGCACCGCGAGCAGCGTGACGCCGATGATGTCGAACAGGCCGAGGCACGCGAACAGCGGCGCGTAGCCGATCTTGTCGGCGAGCGCGCCGACCAGCAGCGAGAAGCCGAGCCCGCCGATCCACGCAGCCATTCCCGCGAAGCCGCTGGCGGTGCCGACTTCCTCGGAGTCGAACACGTCGGCCGACAGCGTGTTGACGAGTGCGGAGATCATCTGGTGCGCGAAACCGCCGACGCAGAACAGTGCAATGGCCATGTACGGCGACGACACGAGCCCGATCGTCGCCGGCCCGAGCATCAGCACCGCGCCGAGCGCGACGCCCGCGACCCGCGACCATACGAGCGGCAGACTGAACCGTTTCGCGAGGTAGGGCGACAGGTAGCCGCCGGCGATGCCGCCGAGGTCAGCGGCGAGGAACGGCATCCACGCGAAGATCGCGATCTCCGTGAGCGCCATGTGGCGTTCGGTCGCGAGATACAGCGGAATCCAGAAGCTGAAGGTCTGCCATGCCGGTTCCGCGAAGAAGCGCGGCAGCGCGATCGCCCAGAAGCGGCGCGCGGTGACGACGTCGCGAATCCGGCGCTTCGACACGGCCGGCATCCTGGCCTGGCCGTCACTGATCAGCGTGCGCTCCTGCGACGAAATGCGCGGATGCTCGGCCGGCGACCGATACTGCGTGTACCAGAGCACGGCCCACGCGAAGCCGAGCGCGCCGGTGACCATGAACGCGGATTGCCAGCCGAACCGCATCGACAGGAACACGACGAGCGGCGGCGCGATCGCGGCGCCGAGCGACGTGCCCGCGTTGAAGTAGCCGACCGCGACGGATTTCTCGCGATCGGGAAACCATTCGGCGACGGCCTTCATTCCCGACGGAATCGCCGCGGCCTCGAACAGCCCGAGCAGCCCGCGCAGGATGCCGAGCGACAGCCAGCCCGACGCGAAGCCGTGCGCGACGCCGACCACCGACCACAGCATCGCGAACAGCGCGAAGCCGAGCCGCAGCCCGATCAGGTCGACGATGAATCCGCACACCGGCTGCATGATCGTGTAGCCGATCTGGAACGCGCCGACGATGTACGAGTACCGCTGCGTCGAGATCGCGAACACGTGCTTCAGTTCCGGTGCGAGCACCGCGAGGGAATTTCGCGCGAGATAGTTGAGGATCGTGCCCAGACATACCAGCACGATGATCCACCAGCGCAACGCCTTGACTGTCTTCACTGCTGTCTCCTGATTCATCCAAGCCCGCCCGCGGGGGCGCCTTGCTCAGTCTTATTCATACGATGTCCGATCTTAACGGCTGCCGATTTGCCTGATTCCGGCACGAAAGGGCCGTGTTCACTTGAACATCCAGCTGGAATCGAAAGCTACGTTATCTGACGACTGATCATTTTCGAACATCCTATGTTCGAATTCGAATCCGGTCAACGTGAAACTGCATTCGAACGAACGTACTCGGGTTTTCCCGATTGGCGTGCGATACGGCGTCCGTGGCCGAGGTGCGCGCGGGGGTGCAGAACGCGCGTGCGAAGGGACCGAGCACCGGTCGTACGACTCACCAACCAGAAAGGCACGACGGGGCCGTGACAACCCTGATGAAAATTTATTTTTTTCCGGACGGCGGATTGTGTAAATTGATTTTCATCTACCTTGCAAAACCCTTCGCATGACGCCTCTCGCTCCGCACGAAGCCAGTCAGGATGAATCCGCGATCGCGGAGCGCATCGCGTCGGCCATGCCGCGGATGACGCCGATCCATCGCCGGATGGGCGAGTTCGTGCTCGCGAATCCCTTTCGCGCGGCGACGATGCGGATCGACGAGCTCGCGCAGGCGGTCAATGCATCGATCGCGACCGCGAACCGCTTCGCGAAGGCGCTCGGCTTCGACGGCTATCCGGCGATGCGCGCGGCGCTCGTGCGCGGCTTCGAGGCGACGCTCGGCCCCGTCGAGCGGCTGCGTTCCGCGCAGGAGCAGGAACAGGAGCAGGGCGTTCGCGGCGCCGCATGGATCGATGCGGTGTTCGACCAGGCCATCGAGAACATCGAGAACACGCGTGCGCGGCTGGATGCGACCGACGTCGAGGCGGCCGTCGAGGCGATCGTCGGCGCGCGGCGCGTGCTGATCCTCGGCGCCGGGTCGAGCGCGTTTCTCACCGGCTTGATGGAACACGGCTTGTCGGTGTGTCACGACAACGTGCAGTCGCTGGCGCTGCTCGGCGGCCCTACGCATGCGGCGCGGCGCTTGTATACGGCCGACTCGCGCGATCTCGTGATCGCGCTCGCGTTTCCGCGCTACGTGAAGGACACGATCGAGCTTGCCCGCCGCGCGGCCGCGCGTGGCGCACGCGTGCTCGGCATTTCCGACGGGCCGGGCTCGCCGCTTGCGCCGGTCGCGTCGCTGAACCTGTACGTGAAAGCCCAGCGGCGTTTCGCGGCCACGTCGGAAGCGGCCGTGCTGACGATGATCGAGGCGCTGATCGATGCGGTCGCGCTGCGCACGCACCGCTCCGCGAAGTCCGCCGCCGAAATGACCGAATTCCTGTTGCCGTGGCTGATGCAGCCGCAAGCGGCGCTGCCGGCCGCCAACCCTTCTTCCTCCGGTCCGAAAAAATCATGACTTCACCCGCGATCATCGCGATTCATGGCGGCGCAGGCACGATCCTGCGCGAGGCGATGGATACCGATACCGAGCGCCGGTACCGCGCCGAGCTCACCGCGATCCTGCAGGCCGCGCAGCAGGTGCTCGCCGACGGCGGCAGCGCGCTCGACGCCGTCACCGTCGCGGTGCGGATGCTCGAGGACTGTCCGCTCTTCAACGCAGGGCGCGGCGCGGTCTATACGGCCGAAGGCAAACACGAACTCGACGCGGCGGTGATGGACGGCGCGACGCTCGCGGCCGGCGCGGTGTGCAGCGCGACCCGCGTGCGCAATCCGGTGCTCGCCGCGCGGCGCGTGATGGAGGCGAGCGAGCACGTGCTGTTCGCCGGCGCGGGCGCCGACGCGTTCGCGGCCGAGCAAGGCCTCGAACTCGCCGAGCCCGGCTACTTCGACACCGAAGCGCGCCATGCGCAGTGGGTCAAGGCACGCGCGGCCGCCGGCACGATGCTCGATCACGACGCCGCGAGCTTCGCGTTCGGCGCAGGACAACCGGAGGGGTCGGCCGCGCCGGCCGAGCCGCTCGATCCCGATCGCAAGCTCGGCACGGTCGGCGCAGTCGCATGCGACCTCAACGGGCATGTCGCGGCGGCGACGTCGACCGGCGGCATCACGAACAAGCAGCCCGGACGCGTCGGCGATTCGCCGATCATCGGCGCCGGCTGCTACGCGGACGACGCGACCTGCGCGGTATCCGCGACGGGCACCGGCGAGATGTTCATCCGGCTCGCGACCGCGCACGACGTGGCCGCGCAGATCGCGTATCGCGGCGCATCGCTCGCCGACGCCGCGCACGACGCCGTGATGAACAAGCTGCCGCGGCTGGCCGGGCGCGGCGGGATCATCGCGGTCGATGCGCATGGCAACGTCGCGATGCCGTTCAATACGGAAGGGATGTACCGAGGCTATGCGCGCGTCGGCGAGACGCCCGTGGTCGGCATCTATCGCGACGATGCGGCCTGATTCCGGATCGCACCAGGAGAGCTACGCATGACTTCGAGCCGAACCCCGTCCGCGCTGGTGCTGCCGGATCAGCGCGTCGTCGCAGTCGACGACCTGTCGGTCATGTTCCGTCGCGGCGCCGCGACGTTCGATGCGGTGCGCAACGTATCGTTTCACGTCGATCGCGGCGAGACGCTCGCGATCGTCGGCGAATCGGGCTCCGGCAAGTCGGTCACGTCGCTCGCGCTGATGCGGCTCGTCGAGCACGGCGGCGGCGAGATCACGAGCGGCCGGATCGCGTTGCGGCGTCGCGGCGGCGCGCTCGTCGACCTCGCCCAGGCGAGCGCGGCGACGATGCGCGGGATCCGCGGCGCGGACATCGCGATGATCTTCCAGGAACCGATGACGTCGCTGAACCCGGTGTTTACGGTCGGCGACCAGATCAGCGAGGCGATCGCGCTGCACCAGTCGAAAAGCGCGACCGACGCGCGGGCAGAGGCGTTGCGGCTGCTCGATCTCGTGCGCATCCCGGAGGCGCGCCGCGTGTTCGCGCGGTATCCGCACCAGTTGTCCGGCGGGATGCGGCAGCGCGTGATGATCGCGATGGCGCTGTCGTGCCGGCCCGCGCTTTTGATCGCCGACGAGCCGACAACCGCGCTCGACGTGACGATCCAGGCGCAGATCCTGCAGCTGATCCGCGGCCTGCAGGACGAAATGAACATGGGCGTGATCTTCATCACGCACGACATGGGCGTGGTCGCCGAAGTGGCCGACCGCGTGCTCGTGATGTATCGCGGCGAGAAGGTCGAGGAGGGCGAGTCCGAGCGCATTTTCGCGACGCCCGCGCATCGCTACACGCGTGCGCTGCTCGCGGCCGTGCCGCGGCTCGGCTCGATGCAGGGCACCGATATCCCCGAGAAATTCCCGCTGCTGAAGGTGGACGCGACGGGCGCGGCCGCGCCGGCGTCCGCCGCGCACGATGCCGCCGACGCGCAGCCGCGGGTCGATGCGGCCGCGCCGCCGATTCTGCGCGTGCGCGATCTCGTCACGCGGTTTCCGGTGAAGAGCGGCGTGTTCGGCCGCGTGTCGCAGTACGTGCATGCGGTCGAGCGCGTGAGCTTCGAGCTGCGCGCGGGCGAGACGCTCGCGCTCGTCGGCGAATCGGGCTGCGGCAAGTCGACCACCGGGCGCTCGCTGCTGCGCCTCGTCGAATCGCAGAGCGGCTCGATCGAATTCGACGGCCGCGACATCAGCGCGATGAAGGGCGCGGACCTGCAGGCGCTGCGCCGGAACATCCAGTTCATCTTCCAGGATCCGTTCGCGTCGCTGAACCCGCGCCTGACGGTCGGCTTCTCGATCATGGAGCCGCTGCTCGTGCACGGTGTCGCGAGCGGCCGCGAAGCGCAGGCGCGCGTCGACTGGCTGCTCGACAAGGTCGGCTTGCCGCCGGAGGCCGCGCGCCGCTATCCGCACGAATTCTCGGGCGGCCAGCGCCAGCGGATCGCCATCGCACGCGCGCTCGCGCTGAACCCGAAGGTCGTGATCGCCGATGAATCGGTGTCCGCGCTCGACGTGTCGGTGCAGGCGCAGATCGTCAACCTGATGCTCGACCTGCAGCGCGAACTCGGCGTCGCGTATCTGTTCATCTCGCACGACATGGCGGTGGTCGAGCGCATCAGCCATCGCGTCGCGGTGATGTATCTCGGCCAGATCGTCGAGATCGGCCCGCGCCGCGCGGTGTTCGAGGCGCCGCAGCATCCGTATACGAGGAAGTTGATGAGCGCGGTGCCGGTGGCCGACCCCGCGCGCCGGCATGCGCCGCGCCAGCTTGCGGCGGACGAGATTCCGAGCCCGATCCGCGCGATCGGCGACGAGCCGACGGTCGCGCCGCTCGTCGCGGTCGGCCCCGATCATTTCGTCGCGACGCATCGCGTCGGCGGCGCGTATTGAATTGAACGGCGAGTCGCATATGGACCGCAGCTGCGCACGCGCCAGGCAACGGCGTCATTTCCCCGAGCGGATGCAGTCACGCCGCGATTTCCACCACGCGTTACCGAATCATCCACAGGAGCCAGACAAAATGAACAAGCCGCATTCGTTCCCGGTGTTCCGTCCACGCGCACTTTTCGTCGCGGGGGCAGGCGCGCTCGCGCTGTCGGTCGCGGCACCCGCGTTCGCGCAACAGAACGTCGTGGTCGCCGTGTACTCGACGTTCACGACGATGGACCCGTACGACGCGAACGACACGGTGTCGCAAGCGGTCGTCAAGTCGTTCTACGAAGGGCTGTTCGGCTTCGACAAGGACATGAAGCTCGTCAACGTGCTCGCGACGGGCTATCAGGCGTCGCCCGATGCGAAGGTCTATACGGTCAAGCTGCGCGACGGCGTGAAGTTCCAGGACGGCACCGACTTCAACGCCGCCGCGGTGAAGGCGAACTTCGACCGCGTGACCGATCCGGCGAACAAGCTGAAGCGTTACGGGCTGTTCCGCGTGATCGAGAAGACCGAGGTGGTCGATCCGATGACGGTGAAGTTCACGCTGCGCGAGCCGTTCTCCGCGTTCATCAACACGCTCGCGCACCCGTCGGCGGTGATGATTTCGCCGGCCGCGCTGAAGAAGTGGGGGCGCGACGTATCGCTGCATCCGGTCGGCACGGGCCCGTTCGAGTTCGTCGAATGGAAGCAGACCGACGACATGAAGGTGAAGAAGTTTGCGGGCTACTGGAAGAAGGGCTATCCGAAGGTCGATTCGATCGACTGGAAGCCGGTGGTCGACAACAACACGCGCGCCGCGCTGCTCAAGACCGGCGAGGCGGATTTCGCGTTCACGATTCCGTTCGAGCAGGCCGCCGACCTGAAGAGCAACCCGAAGGTCGAGCTGATCGAGCGGCCGTCGATCATCCAGCGCTACATCTCGCTGAACACGCAGAAGAAGCCGTTCGACAATCCGAAGGTGCGTGAGGCGCTGAACTACGCGGTCAACAAGGAAGCGCTGGCGAAGGTCGTGTTCGCCGGCTATGCGACGCCGCAGACGGGAGTCGCACCGATCGGCGTCGAATACGCGACCAAGCTCGGGCCGTGGCCGTACGATCCGGCGAAGGCGCGCGCGTTGCTGAAGGAGGCCGGCTATCCGAACGGCTTCGAATCGACGCTCTGGTCCGCGTACAACCATTCGACGGCGCAGAAGCTGATCCAGTTCGTGCAGCAGCAGCTCGCGCAGGTCGGTGTGAAGGTGCAGGTGCAGGCGCTGGAAGCCGGCGAGCGGGTCGCGAAGGTCGAGAGCGCGCAGGATCCGGCCGCGGCGCCGGTGCGGATGTACTACAGCGGCTGGTCGGCCTCGACGGGCGAGGCGAACTGGGCGCTGTCGCCGCTGCTCGCGTCCACGTCGGCGCCGCCGAAGCTCTACAACACGGCGTACTACAAGAACAGTGCGGTCGACGATGCGCTCGCGAAGGCGCTCGAGACGACCGACCGTGCGAAGAAGGCAACCCTGTACGCCGATGCGCAGAAGCAGGTGTGGGCCGACGCGCCGTGGATTTTCCTGGTGCAGGAGAAGATCGTTTATGCGCGTAACAAGCGCCTGCACGGCATGTACGTCATGCCGGACGGTTCGTTCAACTTCGACGAAATCTCGGTGAAATGACGGCGGTTCACCCGCTGCGCGGCGCCGGCGGCACACGCTGCCGGCGCGCTGATTCGATCGGTGCCCCATGCTGAATTTTCTCGTCAAACGCCTGTTCGGCCTGCTGCCCACGCTCGCGATCGTCGCGGTGCTGGTGTTCCTGTTCGTGCACCTGCTGCCGGGCGACCCGGCGCGGCTCGCGGCGGGCCCCGAAGCCGACGACGCGACGGTCGCGCTGGTGCGCGCCGATCTCGGCCTCGACCGGCCGCTGCCCGCGCAGTTCGCGAACTTCTTCGTGAAGATCGCGCACGGCGATTTCGGCACATCGACGCGCAGCAAGCGGCCGGTGTCGACGGAGATCGGCGAGCGCTTCATGCCGACGCTGCTGCTGACGCTCGTCAGCATGGTGTGGGCGACGGCGTTCGGGATGGCGATCGGCATCGCGTCGGCGGTGTGGCGCAACCGCTGGCCCGACCGCATCGGGATGACGATCGCGGTGTCGGGCATCTCGTTTCCGGCGTTCGCGCTCGGCATGCTGCTGATGGAAATCTTCTCGGTGAAGCTCGGCTGGCTGCCCGTCGTGCCGGATGGCACGTGGAAAAGCTACGTGCTGCCGTCGCTGACGCTCGGCGCCGCGGTCGCGGCCGTGATGGCGCGCTTCACGCGCGCGTCGTTCGTCGAGGTGCTCAACGAGGACTTCGTGCGCACCGCGCGCGCGAAGGGCGTGCACGAGCCGATGGTCGTGCTCAAGCACTGCCTGCGCAACGCGATGATCCCGGTCGTCACGATGATGGGGCTGCAGTTCGGCTTCCTGCTCGGCGGCTCGATCGTCGTCGAGGCCGTGTTCAACTGGCCGGGGCTCGGGCGCCTGCTGGTCGACGCGGTGACGATGCGCGACTACCCGGTGATCCAGGCGATCGTGCTGCTGTTCTCGCTGGAATTCATCCTGATCAACCTGACCGTGGACGTGCTGTACGCGGTCATCAACCCGACCATCCGGTTCAAGTGAGGCTCGCATGAACGCGACTGTCCAGCCCGCGGCGCCGGCCGCATCGAACGCGGTCCGCACGCCGTGGCACGAATTCTGGCGCAAGTTCCGCAAGCAGACCGTCGCGCTCGTCGCGGGCGGTTTCGTGCTCGCGCTCGTCGTGCTGGCGTTCGTCGGCCCGCACATCGCGCCGTTCGATCCGGAAAACTATTTCGACTACGACGCGCTGAACGCGGGGCCGTCGGCCGTGCACTGGTTCGGCGTCGATTCGCTCGGCCGCGACATCTTCAGCCGGATCATCACCGGCACGCGCATCTCGCTCGCGGCCGGCTTCTTCTCGGTCGCGCTCGGCGCGCTCATCGGCACGTTCTTCGGGCTGCTCGCCGGCTACTACGAAGGCTGGTGGGACCGCATCACGATGCGCGTGGCCGACGTGCTGTTCGCGTTCCCGGGGATCCTGCTCGCGATCGGCGTGGTCGCGATCCTCGGCAACGGGATGGTCAACGTGATCTGCGCGGTCGCGATCTTCAGCATTCCGGCGTTCGCGCGGCTCGTACGCGGCAACACGCTGATGCTCAAGCACATGACCTACGTGGAAGCCGCGCGCAGCATCGGCGCGTCCGACTGGACGATCATCATGCGGCACATCCTGCCGGGCACCGTGTCGTCCGTCGTCGTTTACTTCACGATGCGGATCGGCACGTCGATCATCACGGCGGCAAGCCTGTCGTTTCTCGGGCTCGGCGCGCAGCCGCCGACGCCAGAGTGGGGCGCGATGCTCAACGAGGCGCGCGCGGACATGGTGAGCGCACCGCACGTCGCGATCTTCCCGAGCCTGGCGATCTTCCTGACCGTGCTCGCGTTCAACCTGCTCGGCGACGGGCTGCGCGACGCACTCGATCCGAAGCTGGAGCGCCGTTGATGCGTGCGGTGCCGATGTGGGCCGCGACGCTGCCGGCCGGGCCGCGCGGCACGATCGCCGACGTGCCGGGCGTAACGGTCGGCCATGCGACGCTCGATGCCGGCGACGTGCAGACGGGCGTCACCGTCGTGAAGCCGCATCCGGGCGACCTGTACCGCAGCAAGGTGCCGGCCGGCGCGGCCGTGATCAACGGCTTCGGCAAGAGCGTCGGGCTCGTGCAGGTCGATGAGCTCGGCACGCTCGATACGCCGATCGCGCTGACCAACACGTTCGGCGTCGGCGCGATCGCGCACGCGCAGATCCGCGCGGCGATCGCGAACAATCCGCAGATCGGCCGCGACTGGCCGACCGTCAATCCGCTCGTGTTCGAGTGCAACGACGGCTATCTGAACGATATCCAGGCGTTCGCGGTGACGGCCGCGCATTACGACGACGCGTGCCGCACGGCGGCGCGCGACTTCGCGCGCGGTGCGGTGGGCGCCGGGCGCGGGATGTCGTGTTTCGACCTGAAGGGCGGGATCGGCTCCGCGTCGCGCGTGGTAGTCGCGGCCGGCCGGCCGTATACGGTCGGCGCGCTCGTGCTCGCGAATTTCGGCAGGCTGCCGATGCTGACGCTCGGCGGCGTGCCGCTCGGGCGCGTCGTCGCACAGCGGCGGGCCGCCGCGGCCGCGCAGGCGGCGGCGCCCGAGCAAGGCTCGATCATCCTGCTGCTCGCGACCGATGCGCCGCTCGACGCACGGCAACTGTCGCGGCTCGCACGCCGCGCGGGTGCGGGCCTGGCCCGCACCGGCTCGGTCTACGGGCACGGCAGCGGCGACATCGCGCTCGCATTTTCCACCGCATACACGATCGCGCACGACGCGTCGAGCGTCGCGCTGCCGGCCCTCGTGGCCGATGCGGCGCTCGATCCTCTGTTCATGGCCGCGGCCGAAAGCGTCGAGCATGCGATAGCCGACGCGCTGCTGCAGGCCGTGACCGTGATCGGGCGCGACGGCCACGTGCGGCAATCGCTGTGCGACGCGGTGCCCGATCTCGAGCGCCTGTTCAACGACGACAACGAAGGACGTCATATTCCGTCATGAAAATCCTGATCTCGACCGACATCGAAGGCGTCGCCGGTGTGTTCGCCGTCGAGCAGACGCGGGCCGGCAATCCGGAGTACGAACGTGCGCGCCGCTGGATGACCGCTGAGGCGAACGCGGCGATCGAAGGCGCGTTCGCGGGCGGCGCGCAGGCCGTGTGGGTCAACGACTCGCATGGCGGCTTTCGCAATCTGCTGCCCGACGGGCTCGATGCGCGTGCGCGCGTCGTGCTCGGCAAGCCGCGCACGCTCGGGATGATGGCGGGCCTCGAACAGCAGCCCGATCTCGTGTTCATGATCGGCTTTCACGCGAAATCGCAGACGCACGGCGTGCTCGCGCATACGATCAACAACTTTGCGTTCACGCAGGTGTGGCTGAACGGCGTCGAACTCGGCGAGGCCGGACTGTATGGCGCGCTGGCGCGTGAATACGGCGCGCACGTCGCGCTGGCGTCGGGCGATGACGTGTTCGCCGAGGAAACCCGGCCGCTGTTTCCGGACGCGCGTTTCGAGACGGTCAAGACGGCCCGCGGCGCATCGAGCGGCGACACGCTCACGCCGGCCGCGTCCTGCGCACGCATCGCGACCGCCGCACGCGAAACGGTCGCGCATGCGCTGTCGTCCGGCTGGCGCGCGACCGCGCATCGGCCTGCGGCGGCCGCTTGCACGCTGCGCGTGCAGACGGCCGCGCTCGCCGATCTGTTCTGCATCCTGCCGACGCTCGAGCGCGTCGATGCGGTGACGTTGCGCTTCGACGGGCCGTCGGTCGAGCACGTGGTGCGCACGTTGAACAGCCTGTCGGCCATGTCGTTCATGCTGCGGTGATGTGCGGCGCGTCATGCAGGCCCGGCGGGTGTCTCGAGCCGGAACGCTGCCATCGCGGCGACCAGCGCAAAGATGGGTTCAGTCCCACACACGATGAAACGTAGTCGGCATCTCCGCTCCGATGAAGTCGCAATCCGGCCGATTGGGCCGTCGGGTCGTGCGGCCGTCCGGTCGCACAGGCGTGGAGCGGATCTCGGACCGATCGAAGGTGACCCGCCTTCGATACCAGATCATTCATGATGGAATTCCGGCCTTGAGAAATACGCTGCCAGATCCCTACGACCACATTCCCCGTAGCGTGGTCGTGACCGCCAACGACTATCCGGCGGGCACGACGTTTCCGGAGCACGCGCACGGGCGCGGGCAGTTCGCGTTCGCGTCGCGCGGCACGATCAGCGTGTCGACGCCGCACGGCCGGTGGCTCGTGCCGCCGCAGCGCGCGTGCTGGGTGCCGCCCGGCGTGCGGCATGAAATGACGATGACCGGGGCTGTCACGATGCTCAACACGTTCGTGTCCGACGACGCGGCCCGGGCTGCGGGGCTGCCGGACCAGTGCGGCGTGTACGGCGTGTCGCCGCTGTTGCGGCAACTGATCGACGATGCGATCGAGCTGCCGGCGATGTACGACGTCGACGGCCGGGCGGGCAAGCTGATGGCGCTGCTGGTCGCGGAAATCGCGACGATGCCGCGGCTGTCGCTGCACGCGCCGCTGCCCGCCGACGCGCGCCTCGCGAGTATCTGTCGGCACCTGTTCGCGTCGCCGTCGATCGCGACCGATCTCGACCAGGTGGCGACCCATGCGGGCGTGAGCCGGCGCACGTTTACGCGGCTGTTCCGCGCGCAGACCGGCGTGAGTTTCGCCGCGTGGCGGCAGCAGGTCTGCATGCTCGCGGCGATTACGCGCCTGAGCGACGGGCAGCCGGTGACGCGAGTCGCGTTGGAGCTCGGCTATGCGAGCGCGAGCGCCTTTACGTCGGCGTTTCGCCGCATCCTCGGCGATACGCCAAGCCGGTATCTGGAGGTTCGCCGCTAGTCGCGGCGGCGCTGCGGTTGCGGACGAAAAAAACGCGCCTGCCAGGAATCGGTCAGGCGCGCTTAAAGGCACTCGGTCAGAAAAAATGCGCGACCAGCCGGCGGGGCGGCGTTCGCGCATTCATTCATGAAAATTGTTGCCTATCCCGATTCAATGCCATCGGTGTATCGCGGATAGCCAAGCATACGCCGCATAACACGCGAACGAAATCGCGTGCTCCCAACGATTCATGTGCTGCCGCAGCATGCGTTTCAATCGCGCGTTCGACGCCGAGGTCGGAGGCCACCAATCATGGACTTTGGCGATGGTCGTCGCGCGTGCTGCGACACAACATCGAATGTTGCCGCCCGAAAACGAAAACCGCCGCATGACGCGATGCCTGTCGGTATCGCGCCACACGGCGGTTCGGTGCGCGCAGCCGGCTGCGCCGGCTCGCGCGTCACACGTCGAAGAACACGGTTTCGTCCGGCCCCTGCATGCGGATGTCGAAGCGGTACACGACGGGGCGGCCCGGCTGCGCATCGCGTTTCGCGACGAGCGTCGCACGGCGTTCGGCCGGCACCAGGTTCAGCACCGGATCGGCCGCGTTCGCCGCGGCTTCGTCGTCGAAATACACGCGGGTGAACGTGTGGGTCAGGATCCCACGCATCATCACGGTCACGTTGATATGCGGCGCTTCGTCGGCGGCGATGCGGCCCGGCTTTACCGTCGGGACCACGAAGCGGTTCTGCGGGTCGGTGCCCGTGCCGACGCGTGCGAAGCCCGTGAAGCCGGACTTCGCGATGTCGTCACGCGACGCGGGATAACGGCCCGCACCATCCACCTGCGTGAATTCGAGCACCGCGTCGCCGACGACGTTGCCGTCGCCGTCGAACACCTGACCGACCAGCAGCACGTGCTCGCCTTCGGCGTCCGGCGTGGCGATCGTCGGCGTGAACAGGCTCTTGAGGTCGTAATCGTATTGCTGCGGGCACAGGCCGTATGCGAAGTACGGGCCGACCGTCTGCGAAGGGGTTTGCTTCAGCGTCGTCATGGTTCAGCGCTCCATCGGGGTAGCGTCGCGGCCGCGCAGCACGATGTCGAATTCGTAGCCGAGCGCATAGCCTTCTTCGGTGATGTCCATCGAGAAGCGCGAGATCAGGCGATCGCGCGCGGCTTCCGGCGTGCCCTGGAAGATCGGGTCGTACGCGAGCAGCGGATCGCCGGGGAAGTACATCTGCGTGACGAGGCGCGAGCCGAAGTAATCGCCGAACAGCGAGAAGTGAATGTGATTCGGGCGCCACGCGTTCGGATGGTTGCCCCACGGATAGGCGCCGGGCTTGATCGTCAGAAAGCGGTAGCGGCCTTCGTTATCGGTCAGGCAGCGGCCCGCGCCGAGGAAGTTCGGATCGAGCGGCGCGTCGTGCTGGTCGACCTTGTGCACATAGCGGCCGGCGGCGTTCGCCTGCCATACCTCGACGAGCGTGTTGCGCACGGGCTTGCCGCCTTCGTCGAGCACGCGGCCGGTGACGACGATGCGCTCGCCGAGCGGCTCGCCATTCTTTACCGAGTTCTTCGTCAGGTCATGGTCGAGCGCGCCGAGATCCTCCGCGCCGTAGACGGGCGCGTACTGGTCGCGCAGCTTTTCCTTCAACGGAATCATCGGGCGCGTCGGGCCGCGCTTCACCGACGAACGGTACTCGGGGTGGACATACGCGGGATGCGACGGCCAGTCGCGCGGCGTGAGGATCGTGGGGGAATCCATCGGGTGTCTCCTGATAGGTATTTCGCGAGGGGATGGCAAGACTGTAACCAATCCGGAAAGTTATGCAAAATGACCTTTTTTAGCGAATCGCATAACCATTCGTTATGTTCGCCGACCCCAATGAAAATCGCCGGACAGGGCGGCCTGTCCGGCGGAAAAAGCGATCGGGCTTCGCGTCGTCGGTGACGACTCCATGCACGGCCCTCCAGCCAGCCCGTCGCTGCTTTTTTTTGTTTCGTTGTTGTTGTTATCAGGTCTCCCCGAGCGTGTTCGTCCTTCGTTCCTCGTCGTTCGTTACGGTCGGGCGGGATCGAAGACGATCCCGTCGAATTCGAGCGACAGCGTGCCGCTGCGCAGCAGCGCGGCCGGCGTCGCGGTGCGCTCGGCGCCGAGCACGTCGCCCACGTAGTTCGCGCAGAACCCGCGGTGCGCGAGCAGGCTGAAGCGGCTGCCGAGCAGCCCGTCGATCCGCTGTTCGGCCAGCGCGTGCACGTGGCGTTGCGCGTCGGCGGTCGGTGCCGCGACGCGGCGAGCCAGCGCGACGCGTCCGCCGTCGGCGCGGGCGATGAAGCGCGACAGCAGCGTGAGCTTCGTCCGCGCAAACGCGGGCTCGGCGACCAACGGTTCGTCGCCCGACGTATCGACGACGATGCCGAAGCGATCGGCCCACGCGCCTGCGTTGCGTGCCGCGTCGCGCAATGCGCCGGCCGGTACGCGGATGAACACGAGATCCCCGACGTGCGCGCCGGCGGCCAGGATGCGCACCGTGGCGAGCGGCAGCGTGCGGTCCGTGTCGCGGGCGTCGCGCGGCGCGGTGGGATGCGGTTCGAAGGCGGTGGTGTCGGTTCGGGTGCTCATCGCGGCTCCGTGCAGTGACAGGACGGAGCGGATTATGCTGACAAGTATCCAAAAGTGCTTGTCTGGATGCTCGGGTAGCCTAATATCCGACCTTGAGCGCCATTTTTCGATACCGACATGACCGAAACCGCCCAACTCATCGAAACGCTGAAGCGTCAGCTAAAGGCGCAGGGAATGACTTATCGCGACGTCGCGCGGGCGCTCGACGTGTCCGAGACGAGCGTGAAGCGGCTGTTCGCGAGCGGCCGCTTCACGCTGGAGCGCGTCGTGGAGATCGCGCAACTGCTCGGCTATACGCTCGCCGAACTCGTGCAGGAGGCGTCGGCATCCGCGCCGCGCTTGCGCGTGCTGACCGAGCAGCAGGAGGCGCTGCTCGTGTCGGACGAGAAGCTGCTGCTCGTCGCCGTTTGCGCGGTCAACTACTGGACCGTGCAGGACATCGTGTCGGCCTATTGTCTGACGCAGGCCGAGTGCGTGAAATACCTGCTGATGCTCGACCGGATGAACGTGATCGCGCTGCTGCCCGGCGACCGGATTCGCGTGCGCGTCGCACGCGATTTCGATTGGCTGCCGGGCGGGCCGATCCGCCGCTATTTCCATGCACACGTGCTCGACGACTTTCTCGGCAGCCGTTTCGACGGCCCGGGCGAGACGATGACGTTCTCGCAAGGGATGCTCACCGACGCGGCCGCCGCGGAACTCGAGCAGGAACTGCGGCGGCTCGGCGCCAAGGCGGCGGCGCTGCACGCGGAGTCGTCGTCCGCGCCGCTCGGGCAGAAGCGCGGCACGGGGCTGCTCATCGCCAAGCGGATCTGGGAGCCGACCGGCTTCCACGCGCTGCGGCGCCATGCGTGACGCCGCGCCGAATGCTTGGGCCTTCCCGGAAAGTTATGCAAAATGGCACAACGTCATCACTTGCATAACCGCCCGTTATGAATAACCGTATCGCCGACGGCCGCGTCAAATTCCGGCACCTGCAGTGTTTTCTCGCGGTCGCGCAGCTCGGCGGCGTGCAGAAGGCGGCCGAAAGCCTGTCGATCACGCAGCCGGCCGTGTCGAAGACGATCGCCGAACTGGAGTCGATCCTCGGCGTGAAGCTGTTCGAGCGCGGGCGGCACGGCGCGCAGCCGACCCGCGAAGCGCAGCTGTTCATCCCGCATGCGAACGCGTGCGTGCTGGCGCTGCGGCAGGGTGTCGGGCTGCTCGCGCGCGAGGGCGGGGCCGCCGCGGCGACGCTCGAGATCGGCATGCTGCCGACCGTTGCGGCATCGCTCGCGCCCGCGCTGATGAAGGCGCTGGCCGCACGCTGGCCGCGCATCGTCGTGCGGATCGCGACGGCCGCCAACGCCGAGTTGCTGGAGCGGCTGAAGGCGGGCGCGATCGAATGCGCGATCGGGCGCCTGTCGGAGCCGGAGCGAATGATCGGGCTGGCGTTCGAGCAGTTGTACAACGAGCCGCTCGTCGCGGTCGTGCGCGCGGGGCATCCGCTGCTGGCCAGCGCCGCACCGGCCGCCGAGCTCGCGCACTATCCGGTCGTGCTGCCGCCGTTCGGCACGCTGATCCGCCAGTCGGCCGAGCAGCTGCTCGGCGCGTGCGGGGCGCCGCCACTGGATTCGTTCATCGAGGTGCTGTCGGTGTCGGTCGCCCGTGCCCTCACACTCGAGAACGACGCGGTCTGGTTCGTGCCGCTCTATGCGGCCGAATACGACCTGTCGGCCGGTGCGCTCGCGCGCCTGGCGCTGCCGTCTGCGGGCACCGACGAGCCGGTCGGGCTCGTGCTGCGCACCGATGCGCAACCGTCGCCCGTCGCCCGGACGCTGATCGACGCCGTGCGCGAAATCGCGCGGGCGCGGTTCGGCGATGCGCGAGCGCATCGCGCGCCGCCCGGCACACGCAAGCCGGCTCGCCGCGCACGTTGAGACGCCGCGCAGGGCCGGGCCACGTGGCGCTCGGCAGCCGTTCCTTCCCCCTCATTCGTTCGCCGTTCGGTCAGTAGCGGGCTTCGTCGTGCTTGGCATATCGTATCGTTTTTGATACGCTTGATGGCACGACGATGGCGAGACAGCAGATTCAGATCACGCTCGGCGTGCGGTTCTTCCGCACGGCGCACGGCAACGAGCCGGTGCGCGAATGGCTCAAGGTGCTCGGGCAGATCGAGCGCAGGATGATCGGCGAAGAGATCAAGACCGTTCAACTGGGCTGGCCGCTCGGCATGCCGCTGGTCCGGAAGATGTCGAAGGATCTGTGGGAAATCCGCGTGATGCTGCCGAGACGAAGCGCGCGCGTGCTGTTCACGGTCGTCGGCGACACGATGGTGCTGCTGCACGCGTTCTTCAAGCAGTCGCAGGGCACGCCGTCCGACGATCTCGACGTGACCGTCGCGCGGCTGAAAGCGCTCACGCACGCCATCTGAATTTCCCGGTTGCGCCGGCACGTGCGAGCGCCGCAGTGCCGGCCGGCAACGCCATGCATTGGAGTATCCATGACGACCACGAACAACCCGCATATCGGCAGCGATTTCGACACCTTCCTCGACGAGGACGGCCATCTCGAAGCGGCCACCGCCACCGCGATCAAGCGCGTGATCGCGTGGCAGATCGGGCAGGAGATGAAGGCGCAGCACATCACGAAAACCGCCATGGCCGCACGGATGAAGACCAGCCGCGCCGCGCTCAACCGGCTGCTCGACGAAACCGACACGAGCCTCACGCTCGCGACGCTCGCGAGCGCGGCCACCGCACTCGGCAAGCGGCTCAGCTTCGAGCTGGTGCCGGCCTGACGGGCATCGCGAAACGGTGCGCGGCCGGTTCGCGGTGGGCCGGCGCATCGTGGCGAACGAGCGCCGGTTCGTCCGCGCGCGGGCATCGGCGCACGATCATGTGCGCGGCCCGGCCATCCGCAGATACAGCAACGCACCGCCCGCGAGCAGCAGCGGGCACAAGATATACCATCCCGTCGTCAGAAACAGCCCGGCGACGGCGACCAGCGAAATCCACGCGCAGCGGTACGCGATGCCGCCACGCGGCAGCAGTTTCAGCGCCGCGGCCGCGCCGAGCCCATACACCATCACGAAGCAACCCGACGTGACGAGCACGAGCGGTTTCGGCCCGACGTCCGAGATCGTCGTTGCCGCGAGCGCCACGGCCGCCAGCACCGCGATCACGCCGAGACTGCGGCGCGGCACGCCACCGACCTGGCTGCCTTGCGCGAGCCACGCGGGCAGCGCGCCGTCGCGCCCGAGCGCCGCGCCGAGTTTGGCCGCACCCGCGAAATAGGCGTTCATCGTGCCGAGCGTGAGCAGCACCGCGGCCGTGGCCGCCAGCACCCGCGCGTGACCGCCGATGCCGCCCGCGATCAGTTCCGCGAGCGGCGCACCCGATGCGCCGGCCGACGGCCCGAGCACCGTCACGCTCGCGGCCGCGACCGACAGATACAGGAATCCGACGACCACGACCGCGATGGCGGCCGAGCGCGGCATGTCATGCGCGGGGCGTCGGAATTCGGCCGCGAGGTGCGTGATCGCTTCCCAGCCCGCGAAGCTCCATACCAGCAGTGCTGCAGCCTGACCGACCGCCAGCCAGCCGTGCGGCGCGAACGGATGCAGGTTCGCGGTGCGCGCATGCGGCGCGGACGCGAGCACCGCGGCCAGCAGCAGCGTGACGAGCAGTGCCGACAACACGAGCTGCATGCGACCGGACACCGTCACGCCGAATGCATTCGCTGCCGACACCGTGGCAATCAAGGCGGCGGCCGTGACGATGACGGTGGCATGCCCGCCGCCCGTGACGGCCGCGACATACGCGCCGCCGAACATCGCGGCGGCCGGCGCGCCGGCCGGCACCGCGAAATAGAAACACCAGCCGACGATCGCCGCGGCCTTCGGCCCGAATGCACGTCGCGCGTAGGTCGATACGCCGCCCGCGTCCGGATAGCGCGCACCGAGTGCGGCGAAGGTGGCCGCGAGCGGCCCCGACAGCACGACGAGCGCGGCCCACGCGAGCAGCGATGCCGGGCCCGCGACCTCGGCGGCGAGCGCGGGCAACGCAATGACGCCGGTGCCGAGCACCGCGCCGATATACAGCGCGGCGCCCTGGAAAATCGTCAGCGAGCCCGCGTGATGAACGGCGGGCGAATCGGCATGCGAAGGCATGAAAGGCAGTCTCCGGAAGGCTTGTTCTGGGCGCGGTCGTTCGCGCGGTGAATCGTGGGATGCTACCCGAACGCGCGCGGCGATGCGGCGCGGCGTTCAGTAGTCCGCGACGTGCCGCGTGTCAGCCGATGTCAGTAGCGGCGGGCCAGACGCAGGCGCGCATCCTCGCGCGCGGCAGGCGGCAGCTCGGGCGCGTAGTGGAACGCGCCCGACACGAGCGACGCGACGGGCACGCCGTCGCGGAACAGCACGCGATTGCCGGCCAGCGCGGGCACCTTGTCGCCGGGCAGCAGCGTGCCGGCAAGGTTCAGCGGATCGGCACCCGTCACGCACACATACTGGCCGTCGCCCGGTTGGCGACGCAGTTCGCGCAGGATCGGGATCGCCTCCGGCAGCGCGAACTGCTCGCCCGCGAGCCCGGCGACGAAGCGTCCGCCGCGAATCTCGCCGCGCGCTTCGAGCCGCTGCAGCACGCGCACGAGCTCGCGCCAGCTCGGCAGCCAGTCGGCTTCGCGTTCGAGCAGCCGCCAGAACACGACACCGTAGCGGCGCAGCAGCGTCCAGACGATGTGTTCGAGCGCGGCGGGATCGGTCGCGGGCGCGCCGCGCTTCGGTGCCGGGGTTGGCGCGTCGTCGTTCGGTGGCGAAACGCGTTGCACGAGCGCCCAGCGGCCCGCATCGTCCATCCCGCCGATCAGTGCGCCGCCGCGCCGCGTGCGCGGCGCATACGTCGCGCTGCGCTTGACCGCCGGCTTCAGCAATGCGCGCAGTCCGGCGAAGCTGTCGGCATTCACGAGGCCGGCCGATACGAGTTCGCCGAGTGCCTGTTCGAGTTCGACGGGCAGCATGTGCAGTTCGTCGAGCAGTGCATCGAAGAACATCGCGCCATGGGCGGCGAGCGCGTCCCGCACCTGCGTCGCGCGCGCGGACAGCGCCGGTTGCGCGTCCGGGTCGCGCAGCGCCTGCCATGCGCCGAGGTGGCGGCGGGGCAGCAGCACGACCGGCGTCGTCTTCACGGGCGTGCCGGCCGCGCGGGCCGGCGCGCCGATGCGGGTCCACACGAGCTTGCCCGAGCGGCATAGATCGTCGAGGCCGCCGGCCGTATAGTCGGTCAGCCGTGCGGGCAGGAGCGCGTCTTCCCATGCGCTCGCCGCGGCTTCGTAGCCTTCGAGCTGCTCGACAACGGCCGCGAGCGCGTCGCGGCCGGTTCCGCGCGTATCGGGCGTCAGGCGTTGCCAGTGGAACAGGAAGCGCATGAAATCGGCGCGCTCGACGGGCTCGATCTCGCGGCGCAGTCGTTTCACCGTATAGCGATGAATGCGCGCGAGCAGGTGGCGTTCACACCATTCGTCGGTCGTCGCGCCCGGCGTGAAGCGGCCGCGCATCACATAGCCTTCGCGCTCCAGTGCCGCGAGCGCCGTCGCGATCGTCGCGGGCGGCAGGCCGAGCGGCTGCGCGATGGCGTCGAGCGTCAGCGGCCCGAATCCGGTGAGCCGCGCGCGGATCACGTCGACGAGCGCGGCGTCGGCGTCCCATGGCTGCGCGCACGCGGCCGGCACCTTCAGCGCGGGTGCGACACGTGCGTCGGGATGCAGCGCGCGGATGCAGACCAGCCGCTCGACCGGCACCCACAGCGCGGCGCCATCCGGTGTGACGAGTTGGGTCGCGCGACGGCGTTCGGCCAATTCCGCGAGCTGCTCGGGCCAGCCGTCGTGCGCCCGCGCTTCGCTGTCGGCGACGCACGCGAGCGTGAGCAGCGCGTCGTGCATTTCGTCGGCATCGCGCACGAGCGGCCACGCTTCGTCGCACACCGCATCGATCGCATCGGCGTCGAGCGCGCCGAGATCGTCGGCCGACTCGGGGTCGCTCCAGCGGCGCGACTGCACGGCCTGCGTGCGGCGCTCTTCGAGCGGCGCGTCGTCGAGGAACGCATAGGGCTTCGCGTTCAGGATCTCGGCCGCGAGCGGCGACGGCGCGGGCAGGTCGCGCGCGATCAGTTCGATCGCGCCGCTTTCGATCCGGCGCAGCAGCGCAAGCCAGCCGTCGGTATCCATCGCGTCGTGCAGGCAATCGTCGAGCGTCTGGTCGACGAGCGGGTGGTGCGGGATCTCGCGTTCGCCGACAATATTTTCCAGGCACGCAACCTGTTCGGGAAACACGGTCGCGAGCAGGTCGTCGCTCTTCATCCGCTGCAGTTGCGGCGCGGTGCGCCGGCCGCCGGTGAAGCGCGGCAGCGCGAGCGAGGTCGTCGCGTTCCAGCGCCAGCGCACGCCGAACATCGGCGCGTCGAGCAGCGCCTGGATCAGCACATGTTCGGCGCTGGCCGAGCGCAGGTAACGCCACACTTCGTCGAGCGCGAAGCTGTGCGCGAGCGACAGCGAAAGAACGATCGCGTCGTCGGTCGCGGCGGCCTGCAGCTCGAAGTCGAACGTGCGGCAAAAGCGCTTGCGCAGCGCGAGCCCCCACGCGCGGTTGATGCGGCTGCCGAACGGCGAATGGATCACCAGCTGCGTGCCGCCCGACTCGTCGAAGAAGCGCTCCATCACGAGCGTGTCCTGCGTGGGCAGCGCGCCGAGCGCCGCGCGCGTGCGGGCGAGGTAGTCGACGATCTGGCGTGCCGCGTCCGGAGCCAGGTGCAGATCGTCGGCGAGCCAGCGCAGCGCCGGCGCGAGGCGGCTTTCGGCCGGGACGATCGCGGTGCCGTCGGCATCGCTGCGCGATTCGGCGACGGCCGGGGTTTCCTCGCCTCGTTTGGCTTTGCCGCGCGTGGCCGTCTTGCCGGCTGCATCGCCGTTCGCACCGCTCGCACCGCGCTTGCGCCCGCCGGCATTCGTGTTTCGATCGCCTTCGGCGAACAGCGCGTCGAGCCGCGCGCGCAGCCGGCCGACCGCGGCCGACAGTTCGTCGCTGCGCCCGGGCGCCTCGCCGAGCCAGAACGGAATGCTCGGCGACTGGCCTTGTGCATCCTCGACGCGCACGCGGCCCGTTTCCACGCGAATGATCCGGTACGACTGGTTGCCGAGCTGGAACACGTCGCCGGCCAGGCTCTCGACCGCGAAATCCTCGTTGACGGTGCCGACCTGGATGCCCTGCGGTTCGAGCAACACCGCGTAGTCGGCCATGTCGGGAATCGTGCCGCCCGAGGTCGTCGCGGTCATCATCGCGTTGCGGCGTCCACGCACCGTGCCGCCGACCACGTCGCGATGCAGATACGCGCCGCGCACGCCGCGGCGGCTCGTGAAGCCTTCGGCGAGCATCTTCATGACCTCGTCGAAGCGTTCGCGCGACAGGCGCGCGTACGGCGCCGCGCGCGTGAAGCTCGCGTACAGCGCATCCTCGTGCCATTCCGCGCAGGCGACTTCGGCGACGATCTGCTGCGCGAGCACGTCGAGCGGCGCCTCGGGAATCCGCAATGCGTCGAGCTCGCCGCGCTGCACGCAGTCGAGCAGCGCCGCGCATTCGACCAGCTCGTCCCGCGACAACGGGAACAGGCGACCTTTCGGCACGCCGCCGACATGGTGCCCGGAGCGGCCGACGCGCTGCAGGAACGGTGCGATCCCGCGCGGCGAACCGACCTGGCATACGAGATCGACGTCGCCGATGTCGATGCCGAGTTCGAGCGATGCGGTCGCGACGAGCAGCTTCAGCTCGCCGCGCTTGAGCCGCTGTTCCGCGTCGAAGCGATGTTCCTTCGCGAGACTGCCGTGGTGCGCGGCGATCGCGTCCTTGCCGAGGCGCTCGGCGAGATGGCGCGCCATGCGCTCCGCGGTGCGCCGCGTGTTCACGAACACGAGCGTCGTGCGATGCGCGGCCGCGAGCGCGGCGATCCGGTCGTACACCTGTTCCCACACGTCGGTCGCCATCACCGGCCCGAGCGGCACGTTCGGCAGTTCAAGCGCGAGGTCGCGTTCACGCGTGTGACCGGTGTCGACGATCGTGCAGTCGCGCGGCGCATCGGCCGGGCCGCCGACCAGGAAGCGCGCGACCGCGTCGATCGGTTTCTGCGTGGCCGATAACCCGATGCGCGGCAACGCGCGGCCCGTCAACGCATCGAGGCGTTCGAGCGACAGCGCGAGATGGCTGCCGCGCTTGGACGATGCGAGCGCGTGGATCTCGTCGACGATCACCGAACGCACGCTCGACAGCATCTGCCGTCCCGACGTCGACGACAACAACACGTACAGCGACTCGGGCGTCGTCACGAGGATGTGCGGCGCGCGTTTGCGCAGCGCCGCGCGTTCGGTCTGCGGAGTGTCGCCGGTGCGCACGGCGGTGCGGATCGCAGGCACCGGCAAGCCGAGCTGCGCGAGCGATTCGGCGATACCGGCGAGCGGCGCGTCGAGGTTCACGTGGATGTCGTTCGACAGCGCCTTCAGCGGCGACACGTAGACAACGAGCGTCGCGTCGGGCAGTGCGCCGTCGTGCGCGAGCGCGTCGCGCACGAGATCGTCGAGCGCGCACAGGAACGCTGTGAGCGTCTTGCCGGAGCCGGTCGGCGCGGCCACGAGCGTCGACCGGCCGGCCTTGATGTGCGGCCACGCGAGCGCCTGCACGCCGGTCGGCGCGGCGAACGTGCGGCGGAACCATGCGGCGACGGCCGGGTGGAACACGTCGAGCGCGTGGGCGGGGCGGGTGGCGGTGACGTCCATCGGAGCGTTGAAATAGGGTGCGAGCGCACGGGCGGCAGCGCGCGAATCGTCAGTGTGCCAGACGTCGCGGATGCGCGCCGGGCAACGCGGGCGGCGAGAATGCGCGCGCCTCGTAGATGCAGATGAGGCGCGGTGCCGGCGTTTCAATAGGCGTGCGTGCGCAACGACACCCGTTCGGTCACGGGTGCCGGATCAGCGAAAGGGGGCGGCGCTTGCGTTCGGCGTGCGGCGGGGTGGGTGCGCGGCCCGGTCCGCGATCACACGCGATGCAGCCAGCCGAGCCAGTGTTCGAGGAACGGTGCGCGCGTCCACAGCGACTGCGCGAGCCACAGCGTGCCGCCCCATGCGGCGGCCACGATGATCAGGTCGCAGTGCCCGCTGTTCCACAGATTCAGCGAGTGACGCCGCCAGATCCACGGCACGCCGAGCGGATTCGGCCAGTCGGCGAGCAGATGCATCACGCCGCCGCACGCGAAGCCGAACAACGGCGCGGCCCACAGCGGATGCGGATGATGCGTGAGCCCGTGCCAGCCGAGCGCGAGCAGCGCGATCCAGCCGATGCCCCAGTGCGTGACGGTGCGGTGCGTGATCCACAGGCGGCGCTTGCGCGTCCACCATGCGACTTCGAGCCAGTCGGGCGCGGTGCCGCCCGCGACGCCGGCCGCGAACGCGGCGAGGAGGCCCGTGTGCCAGGGGCCGGTCGCGCCGGTTTGCGCGACGAGGACGGCGGCGGCGACGCCGGCCGCGAAGCCGGACGCGTGATGCGCATTGTGTGATGCCATAGGGAACGAGACGAACGAACGTGAAGCGGCGTGCGAGCGAAAGCCTGAACGCAGCGCGAAAGCGGGGCGCTATCTTCGCAGATCGGCACGCAGAGCGGGCACTTCAGGCGCCGTTTTTTTGCATGTCCGGGGTGATGGCGGTGCGGTTTGCAACTTTCGGATTTATGCATTGCACGAGGACCGGCGGCGCAGGCAATTTCGACCGATGCGCACGCCCGTTTCTACCGGGTAAGTGACCTCGCTGCCCACAATTTGCATGCGTTGACCGCGCGTCGCGTGTTCGACCCTTTTTGTCCCCCTATACTACGAAGCCGCAGGTGTCCGTCGGCGAGCCAGCGGATACGCGCGGATCGGGCGCCTTTCCCGCCTGAAAGAAGATCCACATGGGGGACATGCAATGACTACGCTGAATCGCTTCAAAACATCCGCCGTCGTGCTCGCGACGGTGGCCGGCGTCGGTTTCCTGCCGAACGCGCCTGCCTATGCGAAGGGTCCGCAGCCGGCGGTCCTGACGAGTTCGGCGGTCGCGGTGGCCGACAAGTACAGCGCGGATGCCGCGGAGCGGATCTTCAAGGAAGGCGGCAACGCGATCGACGCGGCCGTCGCGATCGCGTTCACGCTTGCCGTCACGTATCCGGAGGCCGGCAACATCGGCGGCGGCGGCTTCATGACGATCTACAAGGACGGCAAGCCGTACTTCATCGACTACCGCGAGCGCGCGCCGCTCGCCGCGACGAAGGACATGTACCTCGACAAGGAGGGCAACGTCGTCAAGGGCATGAGCCTGTACGGTCCGCGCGCGGCCGGCGTGCCGGGCACGGTCGCGGGCATGTGGGAAGCGCAGAAGCGCTTCGGCAAGCTGAAATGGAAGCAGGTGCTCGCGCCGGCGATCCACTATGCGCGCGACGGCTTCATGGTCGACGAGCAACTGGCGCAGCGCGGCGTCGACGCGTCGAAGGAGTTCGGCGGCAAGACCAATTTCGACAAGTACTTCTCCGGGTTGAAGGCGGGCACGAACTTCAAGCAGCCCGATCTCGCCGACGTGCTCACGCGGATCGCGAACGGCGGCGCGGAGGGTTTCTACAAGGGCAAGACGGCCGAGCTGATCGCGGCTTCGATGAAGACCGGCGACGCCAACGGGCTGATCACGACCGAGGATCTCGCGCAATACCGCGCGGTGTGGCGCCAGCCGGTGCAGGCGAAGTGGAACGGTTATGACGTGATCACCGCGCCGCCTCCGAGTTCGGGCGGCATCGGCCTCGTGCAGTTGCTGAAGATGAAGGCCGATCTGAAGAAGGACTTCGACGGCGTGGCGCTCAACTCGCCGCAGTACATCCACCTGGTCGCGGAAATCGAGAAGCGCGTGTTCGCCGACCGCGCGCAATACCTCGGCGATCCCGATTTCTACAAGGTGCCGATCGCGCAGCTCACGGCCGACTCGTACATCGCGAAGCGTGCGGCCGAGGTCAATCCGAAGGAGCCGTCGGACACGAAGAGCGTGCAGCCGGGGCTCGGCACGTCGATGCCGGAGAAGGCCGAAACGACGCACTTCTCGGTCGTCGACAAGTGGGGCAACGCGGTATCGAACACGTACACGATCAACGGCTATTTCGGTTCGGGCGTGATCGCCGACGGCACCGGCATCGTGCTGAACGACGAGATGGACGACTTCTCCGCGAAGCCGGGCGTCGCGAACATGTTCGGCGTGGTCGGCAGCGATGCGAACGCGATCGAGCCGAAGAAGCGTCCGCTGTCTTCGATGTCGCCGACGATCATGACGAAGGACGGCAAGGTATCGCTCGTGATCGGCACGCCGGGCGGCTCGCGGATCTTCACGTCGATCTTCCAGGTGATCAACAACATCTACGACTTCAAGATGCCGTTGAAGGACGCGGTCGGCGCGATGCGTTTCCACCACCAGCTGCTGCCGCCGAACACGATCTTCTGGGAGCCGTACCATCCGATCGAAGGCGAGCTCGCGAAGCAGATCGAGGCGCGCGGCTACACGCTGAAGGGGCAGGACTTCAGCGGCGACATCCAGGTGATCAAGATCGACGGCAGGACGCCGGAGGCGATGGCCGATCCGCGCGGGCGCGGCGTCACGCGGATCATTCGCTGACGAGGCAGGCCGCAGGCGCGACCGCCGGGCGGTCGTGCCGACGGCAATCGATGCCGGGCCTGGGTGCCCGGCATTTTTCATGATGCGGCGGCTTCGAGGTCGCCCCTTGCCGGTCGGCCCTGCGGGTCGCCTTGCCGGTCGCCCTTGCCGGTCGCCCTTGCCGGTCGCCCCCTTTTTCATCAATTTGACGCGCGACGCTGGGATAATGGTGGAGTATGGCTGCGTCAATTGAAGCAAGGAGGCCCCATGGGCGACAACGATACCCGCACCGAGACCGACAACGCCACCGATATGGCGTCGGGCGAGTCGCGCCGGCACCATTTCGAGGAAGACCTCGTCGATGCGTACGACGAAGAACTCGAAATGGAACTTGACGACCGCCGTTTCGATAGCGGCGAGGATCTGCTGTTCTCGCCGGAGCGCCGCGAAGCGCGCAAGCAGTATTTCCGCGAGCTGTTCCGGCTGCAGGGCGAGCTCGTGAAGCTGCAGGACTGGGTCGTGAGCACGGGGCATCGCCTCGTCGTGATTTTCGAGGGGCGCGACGCGGCAGGCAAGGGCGGCGCGATCAAGCGCATCACGCAGCGCCTGAACCCGCGCGTGTGCCGCGTGGCGGCGCTGCCCGCGCCGAACAACCGCGAGCGCACGCAATGGTATTTCCAGCGCTATGTCGCGCATCTGCCGGCCGGCGGCGAAATCGTGCTGTTCGATCGCAGCTGGTACAACCGCGCAGGCGTCGAGCGCGTGATGAATTTCTGTACCGATGACGAGTACGAGGAATTTTTCCGCTCGGTACCCGAATTCGAGAAGATGCTGGTGCGCAGCGGGATCCAGATCGTCAAGTACTGGTTTTCGATCACAGATCGCGAGCAGGAAGTGCGCTTCCAGAGCCGGATCCAGGATCCGCTGAAGCAGTGGAAGCTGAGCCCGATGGATCTGGAGAGCCGCCGCCGCTGGGAAGCCTATACGGCCGCGAAGGAAGAAATGCTGCAGCGCACGCATATCCCCGAAGCGCCGTGGTGGGTCGTGCAGGCGGTCGACAAGAAGCGCGCGCGCCTGAACTGCATCAGCCATCTGCTGACCCAGGTGCCGTATCACGAGGTGCCGCGCCCGACGATCGATCTGCCGCAGCGCGAGCATCACGAGGACTACATTCGGCGTCCGGTGCCGGACAGCATGATCGTCCCGGACGTTTATTGAGCGGTTCAGGTCGGCTGGATCGACCGCCGGGTCGCGCCGTGCAACGCGGTGCGCGTTATTCCCGGATCAGGAACGCGGCACGGTCGCGGCCGGCGATCCACGCGGGTTCGCGACCGCGTCCGCTCCACGTGGCGCCCGTCGCCGGATCGCGATATTTCGCGCCGATCGTGAACAGCTTCGCGCGATCGCTGTAGCCCTGCCCGAAGATTTCCCGCGCGGTCAGCGCGTAGTCCTTCACGAGCTGGCGCACCTGCACCAGTGCCGCATCGCGTTCGCGGCGACGTGCCATCTGGATGCGTCGATCGAGTTCCGCGAGTTGGGCTTGCAGTTCTTGCAGTTGCATGCGTCCGATACCCCCTGGCTGAATTCTGATTGTCGGCGACGCGCGAGGTGCGGCGTGCCCCATGCCCGGCCGGCCGTTTGCGCAACGCCGTACCGGGAATGCAGGGAGATTAAATTTGGGTGTGCGGTTTTTCTATGGGACTTATCTGAATTTTAGCGGGGATCGTAATGAAGCCGGGGCGCGGAGGCGCGCGTCACAGGTCAGGGAAGCCCGAACGCCCCTGCGTCAGGTCGAACAGCTCGGCTTTCGCCGTCGCTTCGGCAGTTTCCGGCAGCTTGATCACGAGCTTCACCGTCATCCCGTACGCACTGTCCGCCAGTTCGTAACCCGCCTGCTCGATCCAGCGGCGCACGCGCGCTTCGTCCGGATAGCCGATTTCGATCGCGAACCGCGTGTGGCGAATGCGTTCGATGCGCTCGGCGTCGAGCAGCGCGGAGGCGATCGCGTCCGTATAGGCACGCACCAGGCCGCCTGCGCCGAGCTTCACGCCGCCGTAGTAGCGGACGACCGCGCCGAGCACGCCGTCGAGATCGTGATGACGCAGCACCTCGAGGATCGGTCGGCCGGCCGTGCCCGAGGGCTCGCCGTCGTCCGACATGCCGGACTGGCCGCCCGCGAGCAGCGCCCAGCAGACGTGGGTGGCCGCGGGGTGCGCGTCACGCAGGCGCTGCAGCGCCTGCATCGCGGCGTCGCGGTCGTCGACGGGGATCGCATGTGCGATGAAGCGGCTCTTGCGGATTTCGAGCTCGCGGGTGTATTCGGTTGCGAGCGAATAACTCATTGAACGGGAAAAGGAGATTCGGAATCGCGCCCATTATGAGCCATTTGGGTGCAGGATCGGTACAAAGTACGTGGGACGACGGATTGTCGGGATAACCGACGATGCATGACTTTCCCGGGAAATTAATAAATAGTTAAATATTGGAGAAGTCGCACGCTGTAACGTTGATCTTTTGTAACAGTCCTGTTACAGTTCCGCCGCACCGGGATGCCGGTCACTCGGCATGGAAAGCGGAGCGCAATGGCCCGATACGCGGCGGCGCTATATAAAAACACTCAAGAGAAATCACCTCAACGAGAACAACAATGGCCGATTTGCATTGGACCATGCCAATCGCCAGATGGACGTCGATTTCGACCGCGGGGGTGCCGGGCGTCGAAGCCCTCGATCCGATGGTGCGTCGCCGCCTGAGCCGGCTGTCGCGTCTCGCGCTTCAGGCTGCGTATGACTGTGCCGGAGCGGAAAATCCATTGCGGATGGTATTCGCGTCGCGCCATGGCGAACTGACGCGCACCACCGGCATTCTCGCCGACATCGGCGCCGCGGAACCCGTCTCTCCGACGGCCTTCAGTCTCTCCGTTCTCAATGCGGTCACGGGCATATTCGGGATCGCAAGGCGCGACCGATCGCCCGCGACCGCGATCGCGGCCGGCCATGAAACCCTCGGCTACGGGCTGCTCGAAGCATTTACCCAATATGACACGTCGCCGGCATCGCCGGTGTTGCTCGTCCATGCGCACGAGCCGGCCGACCCTGTATACGGCGATGTCGACGACGACCCGGAGAGCGTCGGGCTTGCCGTGCTGCTTGGCGCCGATGAGCCGGTCGGCTATCTGACCTGCGAAATGGAGATCGACGGCGCGAGCGACACGCACGTTGCCGACGACGCGGCGAGTACGCAAAGCGCGGCAGTGCTGCGCTGCCTGTCGGCGCGCACGCCGGTGTCATGGCGTGGCGAACACGCATTGTGGCGATGGAGCTGGCATGATCGCGCGGCTTGACTACGGCTGGCGCCTGTTCGCGACCGGCATGAGCCTGGCATTCTTTGCGTTTTGCGGATCGGTGTTCTCGGTGCTGGCGATCGTCGTCGGCGCGCTGTGGCCGCATCGGCGCTCGCGCCAGCGTTGCGTGACGCTCGTGATCCACCATTTCTTCCGCGTGCTGGTCGCGCTGCTGCAGCGCGTGGGCGTGATGAAGCTCGAACTGAGCGGCGTCGAGCGTCTTGCCAACGGCGGCCCCGCAATCGTCGTCGCCAATCATCCGACCTGGCTCGACGTCATGGTGCTGCTGTCGCTGACGCCGAAGGCCTGCTGCGTCGTCAAGCGCGGCCACTGGGGCAACCCGTGTTTCTGGGGCATCGTCCGCGCAGCCGAATACGTGAGCAATGCCGATGCCGTCGGTCTCGTCGAAGCCGGGGCGCGGCAACTGGCGGCAGGCTACACGATGATCGTCTTCCCGGAAGGCACCCGCAGCCCCGGTGGCAATCGTCTGCATGCGTTCTCGCGCGGCTTCGCGCACATGGCGGTGCAGTCGCGCAGCCGGATCCAGCCGGTGCTGATCGATTGCGATCCGCCGGTATTCACCAAGACCCTGCAGTGGTATCACGTGCCGTCTCGTGCGTTTCGCATGCGCATCGACGTGCTGGAGCCGATGGATCCGAACCGGCTTGCGTCGGATGTGACGTCGCCGTCGATTGCCGCTCGCAGTATTGCCCGCGAGGTGGAAGTGCACATTACCCAAAGCCTGTTTCAGTATGGATACTTTAAAACTGCAAATTAAGCAGCTTCTGATCGAGATGCTCGATCTCAGCGACATGACGGTGGACGATATCGATGACGATGCGCCGCTGTTCTCGACCGACGGAATCGGCCTCGATTCCGTCGATGCGCTCGAAGTCGGCATCATGCTGCGCAAGAAGTTTCAACTGACGATCGCCGCAAACGACGAGCGTACGAAAGCGCATTTTCGGTCGATCAACACACTGGCGGCATTCATTGCCGAGCAGCAGTCGCATCAGGCGTCGCAAGAAGCCGTGCTGGAAAAGGGGAGTCACTCGTGACCGACGCAGAAATCCTGGAGCGCATCCGCGCCATTTTTCACGAGAATTTCGCGATCGAGCCGGAGCGCGTGACACCTGAAACGCACCTGTTCGAAGAGCTCGACCTGGACAGCATCGACGCGGTCGATCTGGCCATCAAGCTTCAGGAGATGACGGGCAAGCGCATCAAGCCCGAAGAATTCAAGTCGGTGCGCACCGTCGGCGATGTCATCGCCGCGGTTCACGCGTTGCTCGCGCGCGCATGACGATGGCGATGACGGGCACGCGGGCGACGACCGGCACCGGCTTGTCACGCTGGGCAAGCGTGGCGGCCAGGGCGGTACTGTTTTTCGCCTATCCGCTCGTCATCCTGTTCGCGTGGCAGAGCATGTCGCCGCGCTACGTCGGTTGCCTGCTCTTCGCGTTGCTGTGGCTTCAGCGCACGGTCGGCAAGGGCACGCTCGCGAAGGCGCTGCGACGGCTCACGACGCTCGACTGGTGCGTGGCCGGTGCATTGACCGCGTTGTCCGTCGCGATTGCCGTGACGGACAGCGAACGTCTTCTTCATCTCTACCCTGCATGTGTGAGTGCCGGCTTGCTGGTCGCGTTCGGCGCGACGCTGCGGCGAGGTCCGACAATGATCGAAAAATTCGCACGATCGACCTATCCCGAGCCGAGTCCGGAAATCATCCGCTACACGCGGCGCGTCACACAGGTGTGGTGCGTATTCTTCATCGTGAACGGCGGCTTTTCGGTCTACACGGCGTTGTACTGGAGCCGTGCATCATGGGCCCTTTACAACGGCTTCGTCGCGTACCTGCTGATCGGTGCGCTGCTTGCGGGCGAGTGGCTGTGGCGCAGCGTTGTCATCGGCGCCAGACGAAAGCGCACGGGTGTCGCATGATCGCGCTGCACGAGATGCTGTGTGCCGCGGCGGATAGCGAAACGACAGTCTGCCGCGACGGCGCCGAGGCGCTGACGCTGGGCGATTTGCGTGCGCGCGTGGCCGCCATTGCGCGGACGCTCGACGCGAGCGGCGCGCGACGGGTCGCGATCTGCACGGACGATCCGTACGACTTCGCGTGCGCCTTCTTCGCGGTCGCGGCGGTGAAGGGCGAAATCGTGATTCCGGCCAGCAACGCGCCCGGCTATCTCGGCGATCTGGCCCATGCATACGACCTGGTGCTGGATGCGCCGGCGTTGGCCGCGTGCGGGCACGACACGGAGCGCGAATCTGCCATCTCCGTTCGCCCGATCGACGCGACGGCCGCGGTGACGCTCTATACGTCCGGCAGCAGCGGCATCGCGAAGCCGGTGCGGAAGTCGCTCGCGCAGCTCGATGCCGAAGTGCGCACGCTGCAGCGCGAATGGGCCGACCGGATCGGCGCGGCAGTGACGCTGTCGAGCGTGCCGCATCATCACATCTACGGACTGCTGTTCAGGATCCTGTGGCCGTTGGCGGCGGGCCGCGCGTTCGACCGGACAGCGGTACTCGAGCCGTTGCAACTGCAGCAGCGGCTTGTCGAATACGGCGGCGGTGTCGTGGTCTCGACGCCGTCGCAACTGATGCGCTGGCCGGCGTTGTCCGGTTTTCCGATGCAAGCGCCCGCGCCGTGCGCGTTCTTCTCGTCGGGCGGCCCGCTGCCGGCCGATGCGGCAGCGGCCTATGCGAACGCGTTCGGCGCCGCGCCGCTCGAGATCTTCGGCAGCACCGAAACCGGCGGCATCGCATGGCGGCGTCAGGACGTCTCGCACGCATGGCAGCCGTTGAAGGGCGTCGACGTGCGCTGCGACGACGAAGGTGTCCTGTGCGTTCGGTCCGCGCACCTCGGCCACGATCGCTGGCACCGCACCGACGACACCGCGCGATTCGACGCGCGGGGCCGCTTCGCGCTCGCGGGACGGCGCGATCGCGTGATCAAGCTCGACGGCAAGCGCGTGTCGTTGCCGGAGCTCGAGACGCGGATACTCGCGCACGAGTATGTGGAGCAGGCAGCCGCGGTGGTCGTCGACGGTGCGACGCGGTCACACGTGGGCGTCGTCGCGGTGTTGAGCGCGGTGGGGCGGGACGCGCTGGCGGAGCACGGGCGGATTGCCGTTGCCACGACGTTGCGGCATGCGCTCGGTGCGTATTTCGATGCGGCCGCCTTGCCGCGCTATTGGCGATTCCGCCACGCGATGCCGTTCGATGTGCGCGGGAAGCTGCCGGCCGCCGCGCTGGCGGAGGCCTTTACGGCCACGCCGGAGGGCTTCGAGCTGCTCGCGTCGTGGCGCAGCGACGACGCGTTGCATTACGAGCTGCGCGTGCCGCCCACGCTCGCGCATTTCGACGGGCATTTTCCAGGGCTGCCCATCCTGCCCGGGGTCGTGCAGATCGACTGGGCCGCGCGCCTTGCCGGCCGCGAGATGCCGACCGTGCGGGAAATCCGTTCGATCGAACACCTGAAGTTCAAGGCACCCGTGCCGCCCGGCGCCGTGCTGGCGCTGCGTCTCGCGCATGATCCGGTACGCGGCCACACGCGCTTCGCGTTCCGGTGCGGTGGCCGGGAATGCACGTCGGGCGTGCTGGTATACGGCGCGGCGGCGGCATGAGCGACACCTGCATCGTCATCCCGATCTACAACCATCGCGATGCGATCGGCGGCACGCTGGCGCGGCTGGTCGTGCACGGCCTGCCGATTCTGGTGGTCGACGACGGCAGCGACGAGCCGACCCGGCGGGTGCTCGCCGCGCTTGCCGCGCAGTATGCCGGTTCCGTGACGTTGCTGCGGTTGCCCGTCAACGGGGGAAAGGGGGCTGCGGTCATGGCCGGCATGCGTGCCGCGCGCACACGGGGATACCGGCATGCGATCCAGATCGATGCCGACGGCCAGCACGATGCCGACGACGTGCCGAAGTTCGTGGCAGCCGCGCAGGCCGAGCCGGACGCCGTGATTCTCGGGCGGCCGCGTTTCGACGACAGCGTGCCGAAGGCGCGCCTGTACGGCCGCTATCTCACGCACGTGTGGGTATGGATCGAAACGCTGTCGCTGGACATTCCCGATGCGATGTGCGGATTTCGTCTGTATCCGGTCGATGCCGTCTGCGAACTGATCGACACGGTATCGATGCCGACGCGGATGGCTTTCGACAGCGAGATCCTGGTCAGGCTGCACTGGCGAGGCCTGGCGTTCAGGACGATCGCGACGCGCGTCGTCTATCCGGCCGACGGCGTGTCGCATTTCGACGTCTGGCGCGACAACGTGCGCATCAGCGCGAGCCACACGCGGCTCGTCGCCGGGATGCTCGTGCGCGCGCCGATGCTGCTGACGCGCCGGCTCATCGGCCGGCGCGCCGCGCTGCCGACCGAGCGCACGCGCGCATGGTGGCGTATGCCGGAACGCGGCAGCCGGATCGGCATGGCGTTGCTGGCCCTGAGCTGCCGCTGGTTCGGCAAGGATTTCACGTCGCTCTGGCTGCATCCGATCGTCGGCTATTTCGTGCTGACGAACCGCACGGCGCGCACCGCGTCGCATGCGTACATCGCGCGCCTGCGCGACGCGCAAGCGGCGGCCGTGCCGAAGCCGGGATGGCGCAGTGCGTATCGGCACATGCTTGCCTTTGCGCAGGCGGGATTCGACAAGTTCGTCGCATGGTCCGGCCGTCTCGACGAACTCGACGTGCGCTTCGACGATTCATCTGCATTCGATGCGCTCGCCGCGAGCGGGCGCGGCGCGCTTGTGATCGGCGCGCATCTGGGCAACCTCGAGATGACACGCGCGCTTGCGCTGCGCGATGCGCATACGAAGGTGACGGCGATCGTCTATACCGAACACGCGAAGCGCTTTACCGGTGTGCTGGCCGGCGCGAACCAGGCATTCGGCAAGCAACTCGTCGAGGTATCGGACTTCGGGCCGGATACGGCGATGATGATGCAGTCGCGGATCGATGCGGGCGAGCTGCTCGTGATCGTCGGCGACCGCGTGCCGCCGCATGATTCGGGGAAAACGGTCGACGCCCGTTTTCTCGACGCGCAGGCCCCGTTCGCGCAGGGCCCGTACATCCTCGCCCATGCGCTCGGCTGTCCGGTCTACCTGTTCTTCTGTCTGAAGGAACAGCGCGGCTACCGGCTCTATTTCGAGTCGTTCGCAGAGCGAATCGAACTGCCGCGCCGCGAGCGCGCGAGTCACGTCGCGCAATGGGCGCAGCGCTATGCCGCGCGGCTCGAACACTATTGCCGCAAGGCTCCCTATCAATGGTTCAACTTCTTCGATTTCTGGGCGCGGCCCGATGGAGGTCCGCGTGGCCGAGCATGACATGAAGAACGTCCCTGCCTCCGCCGCGGCGGAGGCGAGCCGGCCGGCCGTCGTGATCGGCGACCGCCATCTGACGATCGAGGACGTCGTCGCGATCGCCCGCGATGGTGCGCCGGTCGCGCTGAATGCGGCGCCCGCGTGGCGCGCGCGGATCGAGCGCGGCGCAACCTGGCTGCGCGACTATCTCGCGAACGGCGGCACGCTGTACGGTGTCACGACCGGATATGGCGACGCCTGCGTGGTCGAGGTACCGCCGTCGCTCGTCGAAGCGCTGCCGCTGCAACTGACCCGTTATCACGGATGCGGGATGGGCGACTGGTTCGATGCGACGCAGACGTTGTCCATCATCGTCGCGCGGCTCAATTCGCTCGCGTTCGGTTACTCGGGCGTGCGGTTCACGTTGCTGGAGCGGCTGGCCGATCTGGTGAATCACCGGATCCTGCCGCGCATTCCGTCGGAAGGCTCGGTCGGCGCGAGCGGCGACCTGACGCCGCTGTCCTACGTCGCCGCGGCGCTGGTCGGCGAGCGCACCGTATCGTTCGCCGGCGACGAGCGCGACGCGCGGGACGTATGGCGCGCGATCGATCGCGCGCCGCTCACGCTTGCGCCGAAGGAAGGGCTGGCGCTGATGAACGGCACGGCGGTCATGACGGGGCTGGCCTGCCTCGCGTTCGCGCGTGCCGAGCACCTGACGGCGATCGCTGCCCGCCTGACGGCGTTGACGACGGTCGCGCTCGACGGACGGGCGGGGCACTTCGATGCGCGCTTGTTCGACGCGAAGCCGCACGCCGGCCAAGCCGAGGCGGCCGCATGGATACGCGCCGACCTGGCCGGGCGCGACGAATTGCCGGGGCGGCGCCTGCAGGATCGCTATTCGGTCCGGTGCGCGCCGCACGTGATCGGCGTGGCGCGCGACGCGTTGTCGTGGATGCGTCGCGATATCGAGAACGAACTGAACAGCGCGAACGACAATCCGCTGATCGATCCGGACGAAGGGTGCGTGCTGCACGGCGGCAATTTCTACGGCGGCCATATCGCGTTCGCGATGGATGCGCTGAAGACCGCGGTGGCGAACCTCGCGGACCTGATGGATCGCCAGCTCGCGCTGCTGGTCGACGACAAGTTCAGCAACGGACTGCCGCGCAACCTCACGGGGGCGACCGGGGAACGGGCCGCGATCAACCACGGGTTCAAGGCCGTGCAGATCTCGTCTTCCGCATGGACGGCGGAGGCGCTGAAGCACACGATGCCGGCGAGCGTGTTCTCGCGCTCCACGGAGTCGCACAACCAGGACAAGGTCAGCATGGGAACGATCGCCGCGCGCGATTGCCTGCGCGTGCTGGCGCTGACCGAGCAGGTCGCCGCGGCGCACGTGCTTGCGACAGTGCAGGCCGTCCGTCTGCGGCTGCGCGACGACCCGCGCACGCAGCTTTCGCCCGCGCTGCGCGCGTTCATCGACGATGTGGATCGCCAATCGCCGCTGGTGGTCGAGGACCGGCCGCTCGAAGCGGAGCTGCGCGCGTTGACCGCGCGCCTGGCAGCCTGCGAGCCGATTGGCGGATCGTTCGGCGCATGCCCGCGCGGGGAGGCGGAATGAACGAGAATCGTCCGCCGCTCACGGCGACCGCACGCGTCGAGGTGCTGTTCCACGATGTCGACGCAATGAATGTCTGCTGGCACGGGCATTACCTGAAGTACTTCGAAAGCAGCCGCGCCGCACTGCTGCGGATGATCGACTATGACTATCCGGCGATGCTGGCGTCGGGCTACGTGTGGCCCGTGGTGGAGGCGCATCTGAAATACGTTCGCCCCGCCCATTACAGCCAGCAGCTCGACGTGCGCGCGACGCTCGTCGAATTCGAGAACCGGCTGAAGATCGGTTACGAAATCCTCGACGCGGCCTCCGGCGAGCGTTTGACGAAGGGCTATACGGTGCAACTGGCGATCGATGCGACGACGCGCGAACTGCAGTTCGTGTCGCCGCCGGCCTTGACCGAAAGGGTGCGTGCGCAATGGGCCTGACGCTGCGCTACCGGCGGTTTGCGGCGACGCTGCTCGGCGCATGCATGATGCTCGCCGGCGGCGAGCTGGCGGCCGCGCCGGCGCCGGACGCGGCGGCAGCGATGGCCCGCCCGGCAAACGCCGCGCTCGTTGCCGATGTCGCGACGCGGCTGGCAAGAGTCGGTGCGATTCGCGCGGATTTTCGGCAGACCCAGACGCTGTCGGCGATGAAGCAGCCGCTCGTCAGCACGGGATCGATGTTGTTCGATCGCAGGTCGGGTGTCGTCTGGCGCATCGACACACCCTACAAGGCCACTTATGTGATTACCGACGGCGGCATGCGTGAGGTCGGGGCGGACGGACGCCTCGTCGCGCCGGCCGGCGGTGGTCGTGGCGTCGCGCAGGTGTCGCGCATGATGCGCGACATGCTCGGCGGCGACCTGTCGGCGCTGTATGCGCAATTCGACGTCGAAGCGAGCGGCACGCCGGAACGGTGGCGGATGGTGTTGCGGCCGAACCAGCCGCAGCTCGCACAGGCGATCCGCGTGCTCGAAATGAGCGGCGGTGCCTATCTCGGCAAGCTCGACATGACGTTCGCGAACGGCAACGTGACCGTGCTCGAGTTCGTGCGGCCGACGCCGGTCGACGCGCCCGCGCCCATCGAGCGCGGTTGGCTGGAGGCACGATGATGAATACGGCGCGGGACGCGATCGATGCATCGGGCGAGCGCGGCCGGCGGCGCGTGCTGTGCGCTGCATGGCTGATCGTCGCGCTGGTTGCGATCGCGTTCATCGTGTGGCGCTTCAGCGGCCCCGCGCCGTTGCAGACGAACCTGCTTGCATTGCTGCCGGCCACCGAAGCGAACCCGGTTGCCGAACGAGCGGTCGACGTGCTCGGCGATGTGCTCGGCAATCGCACCGTCTATCTGGTGACCGATCGCGACGCCGACCGTGCGAAGACTGCCGCGAAGCAGTTTGGCGCGCGGCTCGCGGCGAGCGGGGCATTTCGTTCGGTGACGGTCGAAGTGCCGCCGTTCGACCTCACGCAGATCGCGGCGACCTACCTGCCGGCCCGTTTCAGTCTGCTGACGGACGCGGATCGCCGCTCGCTCGAACAAGGCGACGCCGCGCTCGGCGAACGCCTTGTCCGGCGGCTCTACGCGCCGCCCGTCGACGGTCTGCAGACTGCGGTGGCGGACGATCCGTTTGGCTGGCTGCAGCACTGGCTCGGCGAGCTGCCGCTCGCGGCATCGAACCTGTCGCTCGAAGACGGCATGCTGGTGTCGCATCGCGCCGGCGCAACGGGCGTGCTCGTGATGACGTCGCTGGCAGGGTCGGCCTATGAATCCAGTGTCCAGCACGCGGTGCGCGTCGCGACTGCCGATGCGGAACGCGCACTTGCGGGCGAGTTCCGCGGCGTTCGCGTCGACCGGGCCGGCGCCGTCTTCTATGCGGAAGCGGCGCGCGCCAGTGCCGAGCGCGACGTGCACGTGATCGGCGCGGTGTCGCTGGCCGGCATCGCGCTGCTGCTGATGAGCGTATTCCGGTCGCCGCGCCTGCTGGTGCTCGCGTTTGCGTCGACGGCATTCGGCATCGTGTGTGCGCTGGCCGCGACGCTGTTGGTTTTCGGCAAGCTGCACCTGCTGACGCTGGTGTTCGGCGTGAGCCTGATCGGCGAGGCCGTCGACTATTCGATTCAGTATTTCGTCGCATACCTTTCGGCCGGGCGGCAATGGGATGCGCGGCGCGGCGCGGCGGCGGTCAGGCCGGCGCTCGCGGTGGCGCTCGCGACCAGCCTGCTGGGTTACGCGATCCTGATGTGGGTGCCGTTTCCGGCACTCAAGCAGATCGCATGCTTTGCGATCGTCGGGATCCTCAGCGCGTTCGCGGCGGTCACCGGCTTTTTGCCGCTCATGCTGACTCAGCCACCCCGCCGCGCGCCGTCCCGCGTGTTCTCGGGCGCGGCGCGTCTGCTGAACGGTTGGCAGTCGCTGCTCGCAGGGCGGCGCGCGGTGGCCGCCGCCGTGCTGGTCGCGCTGGTTGCGATTCCGGGGTGGGCCGTCCTGAAGAGCGACGACGACATTCATCTGCTGATCCAGCGCGATGCGGGCCTCGCACGACAGGAAAGCACTATCCGCGCGGCGGTCGGGCTGGCAAACACCGCGCAGTTCTTCGTCGTCCAGGGCGCGTCTCAGGAAGAGGTGCTCGAGCGTTCCGAGGCGCTGCTCGGGGCGCTCGATCAGCAGCGGCTCGGCCGCGTCCAGTCGATCGCGACGTTCGTGCCGTCGGCGAAGCAGCAGGCACGCAATCGCGCGGTGCTGGGCACGCACGTGTTCGCCGATGCCGCGGCACTGCGTGCGACGCTGGCGCACGCGGGCTTCCGCGACGAGGTCGCCGACGCGTGGCTTCGCGCGTATTCGGTCGATGCGTCGGCGACGCTGTCCGTCGATACGTGGCTGGCCGCACGCTGGTCGGCGCCGTTCCGGCATCTGTGGCTCGGGCGGGTCGACGGCGCCACCGGCCCCGTCGATGCGGCACTGGCGATTCCGGAACGGGTCGACCCGGCGAATGCGGCGACGTTCGCGGCGCTGGCGCGCACACTGCCGGGCGTGTCGTGGGTCGACAAGGCCGCGAGCGTGTCGAGCCTGTTCGGCACCTATCGGGTCGACAGCGGCCTGTGGCTGGCCGGAGCGCTGGTCGTGGTCGCCGTGCTGCTGATGTGGCGATACGGCATGCGCGGCGGTATCGCGACGACGTTGCCGGTCGTGTTCGCCATCGCGTTGACGCTCGCGGCGTTCGGCTATGCGGGCGTGCCGCTCACGCTTTTCAATTGGCTCGCGCTGATGCTGGTGCTCGGCGTGGGTGCCAACTATGCGGTGTTCCTCCGGGAAGGCTGCATGCGGGACGCGGCCGGTCTCGGCGCGGTATGGACCGGCGTGCTGCTGTCGGCGGCCACGACGTTGCTGTCGTTCGGGATGCTCGGGGCGAGCGCGATGCCCGCGTTGCGCAGCTTCGGCACGACCCTCGCGATGGGCATCGTTTTTTCGGTGCTGTTCGCGCCGCTCGCCACGCCGTCCACGAAGGAGAGGCGCGCATGAACGCCAGACTGACGCCGGTCTACCTGTCCGCGCCCGGCATGATCAACGCGCTCGGCGCAACCACCGACGAAATCGTCGACGCATTGCACGCCGGCGTCGCGCCGGGCATGGCGCCGCGTACCGATGGCGTTGCCGGCGGCTGGATCGGGAGCGTGCGTGCCGCGCTCGACGTCGCGCCGCCCACCTCGCTCGCGCATTTCGATTGCAGGAACAACCGGCTGTTGCTTGCCGCGCTGGCGCAGATCGGACCCTTCGTCGACGCGGCGATCGCGCGTTACGGTCCGCGCCGGATCGGTGTCGTGATCGGCACGAGCACGTCTGGTATCCAGGCGGCGGAGCACGCGCTTGCGCAGCGTGCCGCGACGGGCACGATGCCTGCCGCGTTCGATTATCGACAGATGGAAATCGGCACGGCGGCGCCGTTCGTGCGCGCGGTGCTCGGTGTGGCCGGGCCAGCCTATACGTTGTCGACCGCATGCACGTCGAGTGCCAAGGCATTCGCGGCCGCACGCCGCCTGCTGCGGCTGAAGCTGTGCGACGCGGTCGTCGTCGGCGGCGCGGATTCGCTGTGCGAGCTGACGCTGCAGGGCTTCGCGTCGCTCGAATCGGTCAGCCCGGGGCGGACCAACCCGATGAGCCGAAACCGGAACGGCATCAATATCGGCGAAGGCGCCGCGCTGTTCGTGATGAGCCGCGACGAAGCGGTGGTCCGGCTGGCCGGCGTCGGCGAGTCGAGCGATGCGCACCACATCTCGGCGCCGGATCCGGCGGGCTGCGGCGCGGAGGATGCGCTGCGCGCCGCGCTCGCGGACGCCGGTGTTGCGTCGTCCGCTATCGGCTACGTGAACCTGCATGCGACGGCGACGCGGCTGAACGACGAGATGGAAGCGAACGTGATGGCGCGGGTGTTTCCGCACGGCGTACCGGCGAGCGGGACCAAGCCGCTGACAGGACACATGCTCGGCGCGGCGGGCGCGACCGAGCTTGGATTCGGCTGGCTGACGCTGGCGCGCGGGATCGCGCTGCCGACGCACGTCTGGGACGGCGCGCACGACCCGGCGCTGCCGGGGCTCGACCTGGTCGACCGCGAGCATCGTCTGGCCGGCGCTGCAACAGGACGCTACGTGATGAGCAATTCGTTCGCATTCGGCGGCAGCAATGCCAGCCTGATTCTGGGAGGCTGACATGGATGCCGCACCATTGATCGACGCGCTGCATGGCGGCGCGGATATTCCCGTCGGCGACGTGCGGGACGTGTTGCCGCATCGCGGCACGATGCTGCTGCTCGACGCGATCGAGCGCTGCTCGGAAACCGGCATCGAGGTCAGCGCGCTCGCGCGCCGCGATGCGTGGTATGTCGACGGCAATGGCGCGATGCCGGCGTGGATCGGCATCGAGCTGATGGCGCAGGCGATCGCCGCGCATGTCGGCCTGCTCGCCGCGCATGCGGGTGGCCGCGCGAAACCGGGCGTGTTGCTCGGCGCCAACCGCTATCTCGCGCATCGCACGGCGTTCGGCGCCGACACGACGCTGCGCATCGTCGCGCGGGAACTGCTGCGCGGCGACGAGGGGCATGGCGCGTACGAATGCGCGATTCATGCCGACGGCGAGTGTTGCGCGGAAGCCGTCGTCAAGGTGTACCAACCAAACGATTTTCAATCCTTTATCGAGGGGAGCTTCAATTCATGACTCGGCGAGTTCTCGTGACAGGGGCGAGTCGCGGCATCGGCCGCGCCGTGGCGCTGCGCGCGGCGTCCGACGGTTTCGCCGTGACCGTGCATTGCCGCACCGGCCGCGACGACGCGGAAGCCGTGGCCGCGACGATTCGCGCGCAGGGCGGCACGGCAGGTGTGCTGCAGTTCGACGTGCGCGACCGTGCGGCGTGCCGGCAGGAACTGGAGGCCGATGTCGAAGCGAACGGCGCGTATTACGGAATCGTCTGTTGCGCGGGCGTGACGCGGGACGGCGCGTTTCCCGCGCTGTCCGAAGAGGACTGGGACATCGTGATCGAAACCGGGCTGGACGCGTTCTACAACGTCGTGCATCCGCTGGCCATGCCGATGGTGCGCCTGCGCGGCGGCGGCCGCATCGTGACGATCGCGTCCGTGTCGGGCGTGATGGGCAATCGCGGCCAGGTCAACTACAGCGCGGCGAAGGCCGGGCTGATCGGCGCGACCAAGGCGCTGGCGGTCGAGCTGGCGTCGCGCAGGATCACCGTCAATTGCGTGGCGCCCGGGCTGGTCGACACCGGCATGCTCGACGATGTGCCGCTGGAGCACGCATTGAAGACCGTGCCGATGGGCCGCGTCGGCCAGCCCGACGAAGTCGCCGCGGTGGTCGGTTTCCTGATGTCGGATGCGGCGAGCTACGTCACCCGGCAAGTGATCGGCGTCAACGGCGGGATGGTGTGATGAAGCGCGTGGTCGTGACGGGAATGGGCGGTGTGACCGCGTTTGGTCAACGCTGGCCGGAGATCGAGGCGCGCTTGCGCGACGGGCGCAACGCGGTGCGGCGCATGCCGGAATGGGACTGCTTCGAGGCGCTGCATACGCGGCTTGCGTGCCCGTTGCCGGCGTTCGAGCTGCCGCCTTCGTATCCGCGCAAGAAGACGCGTTCGATGGGGCCGGTGTCGATGTACGCGGTGCGCGCGAGCGAACTGGCGCTGGAGGATGCGGGGTTGTCCGACGATGCATCGATCCGCGACGGCCGGATGGGTGTCGCGTACGGATCGTCGTCGGGATCGGTCGAGCCGATCCGGGCATTCGGCACGATGCTCGAAACGGGCTCGATGCGCGACGTCACGTCGAACAGCTACGTGCAGATGATGCCGCATACCACGGCCGTCAACGTCAGCCTGTTCTGGGATCTGAAAGGGCGGATCGTGCCGACGTCGTCCGCATGCGCGTCCGGCAGCCAGGCGATCGGCTACGCGTACGAAGCGATTGCGATGGGCAAGCAAGCGCTGATGCTGGCGGGCGGCGCGGAAGAATTGTCGGGCCCGGCGGTGGCCGTGTTCGATACCCTGTATGCGACCAGTACGCGCAACGATGCTGCGCACCTGACGCCACGGCCGTTCGACGCCGGTCGCGACGGCCTGGTGGTGGGCGAGGGCGCGGCGACGCTGGTGCTCGAGGAGTACGAGCACGCGGTCGCGCGCGGCGCGACGATCCATGCAGAGATCGTCGGCTTCGGCTGCAACTCCGACGGTGCGCACATTACGCAGCCGACCGCCGAGACGATGGCGGTCGCCATGCGTCTCGCGCTGAGCGATGCGACGCTCGACGCCGGCGCGATCGGCTACGTGAACGCGCACGGGACGTCGACCGATCGCGGCGATGTGGCGGAGAGTCATGCGACGGCGTCCGTGTTCGGCGAACGCATGCCGATCAGTTCGCTGAAAAGCTATGTGGGCCACACGCTCGGCGCGTGCGGCGCGCTCGAGGCATGGTGGACGATCGAAATGATGAAGCGCAACTGGTATGCGCCGACGCTCAATCTCGCCACGGTCGATCCGGCGTGCGCGCCGCTCGACTACATCATCGGCGACGCACGCCGGATCGATGCGGAATTCGTGATGAGCAACAACTTCGCGTTCGGCGGGATCAACACGTCGTTGATTTTCCGCCGGATCGGCGCATGACGGCGGTCGGCGGCGCGGCGACGCGCGTCGTGATCACGGGGCTCGGCATCGTGTCGTGCCTCGGCAATTCGCTCACCGAAGTATCTGACGCGCTGCGCACCGGCCGGTCGGGGGTGAGCCGCGTCGACGCGTGGCGCGAGCGCGGTTTCCGCAGCCAGGTTGCCGGGGTGGCGAGCGTGGCGTCGGCGGCGTGCTTCGCGCGCAAGCACGAGCGCTTCATGGGCGACACCGCGCGTTTCGCCGCGCATGCGGCCGCATCGGCACTCGACGATGCAGGGCTCGACGCCGGGATGCTGCGTTCGCCGCGCGCGGGCGCGATCGTGGGGTCGGGCATCGGCTCGATCGCCGACTACGACGATGCGATGGAGATCGCGCGGCATCGCGGTATCGAGAAGACGCCGCCTTATGTCGTGCCGAAAGCGATGAGCAGCACGGCGTCGGCATGCGTCGCGCAATTGTTCGGCATCGAAGGCGTGTCGTACTCGCCGTCGTCCGCCTGCACGAGCGCGGCGCTGGCGATCGGACAGGCGGCGCACTGGATTCGCTCCGGGCATCAGGACATCGTGCTGGCCGGCGGGAGCGAGGCACTGCACGACAACATGACGCTGATGTTCGACGCGATGGGCGCGTTGTCGAGCGGCTTCAACGATACGCCGGAGCGCGCATCGCGCCCGTATGCGCTCGGCCGCGACGGCTTCGTGATCGCGTCCGGCGCCGGCATTCTCGTGCTCGAATCGCTGGAGCATGCGCGTGCGCGCGGCGCGCGAATTTACGCGGAAATCAGCGGGTTCGGCCAAGCCACGGACAACGCCGGCATGGCGGCGCCTCATGCACCGGCGATCGCACGCGCGATGCGTGGCGCACTCGACGGCAGCGGGCGGCATCCGGACTACGTCAACACACATGCGCCGTCCACGCCGCTCGGCGACACCGAGGAGCTCGACGCGCTGCGCGACGTATTCGGTGGCGACGTGCCGGCCTTCTCGTCGACGAAAGGACTGACCGGACATCCGCTCGGCGCGAGCGGCGCGCATGAAGCGATCTACACGATCCTGATGATGCGCGACGGTTTTGTCGCGGGCACCGCGGTCGGCTTCGAGCCCGATCCGGCGGTCGCCGGCATGCCGCTCGTGCGTACCGCGCGCGAATGCTCGATCGAACGCGCGCTGTCGGTGTCGTTCGGATTCGGCGGCAGCTGCGCAAGTGTGTTGTTGGACGCCTGGAAGGGCGATTGAAGTGAACTTACTGAGCTGAGAGGACGATAACAATGAAGCACAAAGGACATCTGGCCGGCATGTTGGTGGCCGCGTCGTTGCTGACGGGGTGCGGTACCGTGGTGCGTTCGCTGCCGCTGCCGGCGGCGGCAACGGCGCCGGACACGAGCGGCGTCGCGATCTATTTCGGCACGCAGCCGCATCCGGACGTGAAGACCAGCATCGGTCCGCGTTCCGAATCGGTACGTGTGTCGCGCGGGACTCAGGCCGAACAGCCGACGTGCGACCAGGCGCTGGCCGAAGCGTTGAACCGTCTTCGCATCTACGCGAAGAATCATGGCGGGAATGCGGTCGTCAACGTGACGACGCGCTTTCATGAAAAGCGTTCGGAGTCGACGTCCGAATATACGTGCGGCGTGAGCGGCAGCGCCGGCGCGATCGCCGTGTCGGGCGACGTCGTGCAGCTGAACGCGCAATAACGGGAGTACACGTGAAATATCGCATCGCACTGGCGCTGCTCGGCGCGACGTTCGTCGCGTCGGCCGCGCACGCACGGGACACGATCAGAGACTATCCGATCGAGAACGCGTTGAAGAGCGAGGAAGGAAAGCTCGACGACGGCGTCGCGCTCTATTTCGGTGATCAGTCGCATCCTCGCGTGCTCAAGTCGTACGGCACGTTCGCGACCAACAAGAAGACCAACGCGTTCGGCAAGAGCGACGAGGCGGCATGCCAGCATGTGTTCCTGTCGGCAGTCATCGAACTGCAGGCGCGCGCGCGAAAGGAAGGCGGCAATGCCGTCGTCGGCATCAAGAGCAATTACCGCAACGTGTTGCGCTCGAGTACGACCGAGTTCACGTGCGGGGCCGGAGCGGTCGTGGCGGGTGCGGCGCTCACCGGCGAGATCGTGACGCTGAAGCGTTAGCCGGCGCGTGTCGGGACGGGGCCGCCGAACGGCGGCCTGCGTCACTCAGGCGGGCTTGCGCGCGGCGACGTTCACGAGCGTCTCGCGGCGCTTGCCCGGCTTCGGTGCGTACAGGCCGATGCGCTCGAGGAGTCCGAAGTCTTTCGCGCGGCTCCACCACAGGTACGGGAACGACACATTTCGGGCGTCGAACGTGAACCCGCCGTCGCGCAGCATCGCAAGGTAGCCGTCGGCACTTTTCTGAACTTCCATCGGATGACGGAACAGCAGCCGGATCACCCACGACTTGATGTACGCGTCGGTCGATTCGGCGAACAGCAGCAGCCCGCCGGGTTTCAGTACGCGACGAAAGTCGGCCAGCGCATGCTCCTGGTCGACGAGATGATGAAAGGTCTGATGGCAGAACACGATGTCGACGCTCGAATCGGCGAGCGGAATCTGTGTGCAGTCCGCACGATGCAGTTCGACGGGCGTGGCGCAGCGACGCGCGGCTTCCGCCGCGTGCGTGAGCGAGTCGTCGTGACAATCGATGCCGATGATTTTGCCGGGCGCGAACGCTTCGCCGAGCAGGCGGAACGACTTGCCCTGGCCGCATCCCGCATCGAGGATGACGGGGGCCGTTGGCAGGGGTGCGCCGATGAGCTGCTTGAGATCGTCGATGGCCACCCTAAGCACGTGATGCTCCCAGGTATGCGTGCGAAGAAACCAGATGCCGAAGCGGGTTTCGGGAACATAGGCGGGAGCGTGCGCGCGGCAGGACGTCATGGGCCTCTCGTCGGAATGTTGGATTTGTTGACCGCCTATTGTAGTTTGCAACGCCAGATCGTGGCGTGAGAAACGTAAGATATCCAATCCATCGAAATGGAACGGCAAGCATGAGTGAAATGAAATCGAATTCCGTCGACGTCGCGATCATCGGCGCGGGGCCGTCCGGCGCGGTCGCGGCCGCATTGTTGCGCAGGGCGGGCCGTTCCGTGCTGGTGCTCGAGCGCCAGCATTTTCCGCGCTTTTCGATCGGCGAGAGTCTGTTGCCTCAAAGCATGCAGTATCTCGAAGAGGCCGGTATGTTGCAGGCCGTCGTCGAGGCCGGCTTCCAGTTCAAGAACGGCGCCTATTTCGTTTATCGCGACAGGATGTCGTCGTTCGATTTCCGGGAAAAATTCTCCGACGGCTGGGGGACGGCCTATCAGGTCGAACGCGCCGCCTTCGACGATCTGCTGATCCGTTGTGCGGCGGAACAGGGCGCGGACGTGCGATTCGGCCATACCGTGCAAGCTTTCCATCCTGGCGATATGCAACGGCTCGAGGTCGTCGACGAAGCAGGGTGCGAATATTCCGTTCACGCGTCGTTCGTACTCGACGCCAGCGGATTCGCGCGCGTGCTCCCGCGGCTGCTCGATCTCGAGGCGCCGACCGGCATGCCGACGCGCGCGGCAATCTTTTCGCACGTCGAAGACAGTCTGCCGGCCGGGTCGACCGATCGCGACAAGATCTGCATTGCCGTCCATCCGGAGCGTCGCGACGTGTGGTTCTGGATGATCCCGCTGACGAACGGGCGCTCGTCGGTCGGCTGCGTGGCCGACGCCGGTTTTCTCGACGTGCCGAAAGCGCAGCAGGAATCGTTGCTGCGGGAATTGCTGCAGAGCGAGCCGACGTTGTCGCGGCTCGTCGGCAGCAAGCCGTTCGTTATGCCGGTGCGCCGCATCGCGGGCTACGCGTCGAATGTCGAGCACCTGCACGGGCGCGGCTATGCGTTGCTCGGCAACGCGGGCGAATTCCTCGATCCGATCTTCTCGTCCGGTGTGACGATCGCGATGCGCTCCGCGCAACTGGCGGTCGCCGTACTCGAACGTCAGTTGCGCGGCGAGACGGTCGATTGGACGCGCGATTACGACATCGCGCTGCGCAAGGGCATCGACACCTTCCGCGCGTTCGTCGAGCGCTGGTACTCAGGGGCGCTTCAGGACATCGTGTTTCATGAAGACAAGGCATCCGACGTGAAACGCATGGTCTGCTCGATTCTGGCCGGCTATGCGTGGGACGAGTCGAATCCGTTCGTGCGGGAACCGGCGCGCGGCCTCGACGTGCTCGCCGAATTCTGCCGTGCCGGTGGCCTCGGGTGATCCGGTGAAGCGCGGCGGGCGCCGAACGATGTTCCGTCCGGCGCCCGCCATTGCATCACCGTCGCTCAGCTACCCTGCAGCCGGATATCGCGCGACGACGCGCCGACATACACGGTCCCGCCCGGCACGAACTTCCAGCCGTTTCGCGATGTATCCCACACGCTCTGCATCCGCGGTGAAACGGTCACGCGCACATGCCGCGCCTCGCCCGGGTTCAGCCGGATCTTCTCCCAGCCGACCAGCCGCTTCGGCGGTTCGTCCTTGTACGGCACGCCGAGATAGACCTGGGGCGTTTCCGCGCCTGCGACGCGACCGTCATTGCGCACGGTGAACGCGACGCTCAGCGAGCCGTCCCGTTGCCGTGACACCGACAGCCCCGAATACGCGAAGTGCGTGTACGACAGCCCGTAGCCGAATTCATACATCGGCTTGATGTTGCGCGCGTCGTACCAGCGATACCCCATGTTCAACTTCTCCGCGTAGACAGGATCGTTCTCGAACGCGCCGCCTTGCCGCCACGCCGGCGAATCCTCGTCGCGCGCCGGGAACGTGACGGGCAACTTGCCGGACGGATTGACCGCGCCGAACAGCACGTTGGCGATCGCCTTGCCGCCACCTTCGCCCGGGTACCACGCCTCGACGATCGCCGACACGCGATCCTTCCACGGCATCAGCACCGGATTGCCGCTCTGCACGACGACGATCGTGTGCGGGTTGGCGCGCGCGACCGCTTCGACGAGCGCGTCCTGGTTCGACGGGTTCGCGAGGCTCAGGCTCTGCAATTCGCCGAAATCCTCGCCGGCCGCTTGCGCGACCACGACGATCGCGACGTCCGAGCGCCCGGCGAGCGCCGCGGCCTGGTCGATTTCCTGCTGCGTGTACGCGCGGAACGGCGACTGCTGGTCACTGTTGCCTGCGAACGTGACCTGCGCCGCCGGCGCGAGCGCGCGGATCGCCGCGACGATCGGCACGTCGACCTTCAGCCACGGATTGCGCCACCAGCTGCAGCCCGTCGACGAACCGAACGTCAGGCCGCCGCAGCCCGCGAACGAACCGGTGACCGGATCGCGCGTGTTGCCCGAGCCGCCGCCCGACAGCACGGCCGCATCGGCGTGGCCGCCGATCACGGCGATCCGCGACAGCGCGGACGCGACGAGCGGCAACTGGTTGCCGTCGTTCTTCAGCAGAACGATCGACTGCTCGGCGACGCCCTGCGCGAACCGGTTCGCGGCCGCGAAATCGATCGTGCCGCCTGCCTTGGCCGGATCGTCCATCACGCCGACGCGGATCATCACGGCCAGCTTGCGGCGCACCATGTCGTCGAGGCGCGCGGTCGACACCGAGCCATTCGAGATCGCCTGCTTGACGGCGGCCGGCGTCAGGTAGACGCTCGGCCCGACGTCCTCTTCCTCGTCGAGCCCGGCGTTGATCGAGGCGGCCGTGCTGTGCGCGGCGCCCCAGTCGGACTGCACCTGGCCCTGGAAGCCCCATTCGTTCTTCAGCACGTCGTTCAGCAGGTGATTGTTCTCGCACGCGTACGTGCCGTTCAGGCGGTTGTAGCTGCACATCACGCTGCCGGGCTGCCCGCGCTTCGCGGCGATCTCGAACGGCAGCAGGTAGAGCTCGCGCAGCGTGCGTTCGTCGATCTGCGTGTTGCCGCCCATCCGGCCGTGCTCCTGTTCGTTGCCGGCATAGTGCTTGATGGTCGCGATGACTTTCTGCCGCTGCGTGGCGAGCGTGCGCTCCGCGAGCAGGTCGCCGGCGAGCAGCGGATCCTCGCCGAGATACTCGAACAGCCGGCCGCCGCGCGGCTCGCGCGCGAGGTTGGTGCCGCCGGCGAGACCCATGCCGAATCCTTGCGCACGCAACTGGATCGCGACCTGCTTGCCGTAGTCGTACGACAGGCGGCGATCCCAGCTCGCGGCGACGGCGATCGTCGCGGGAAAGGTGGTGCTCGCGAGCGACGTGCTGCCGGAGCCCGTCGCCGAGTCGACCATGTTGAGATCGGGAATGCCGAGCCGCGGCACGCCCTGGATGTAGCCGGCGCCACCGCCCGGCACCTTCGACATTTCGTATTGCGAATGAATGAACTGAAGCTTCTCGTCGAGCGTCATCTTGCGCACGAGGAGGTCGGCGCGTCGCTGCGCGGCGGATGATGCGAATGCGTCGGCGGCGTCGCCCGGTGAGTTGAAATCGGCGTTGCCCGCATAGACGCTGGTGCAGAGGGTCGCCGCCAGGACGGCGGCCGGCCAGAGTGTGTCCCGCATGTTGCTCTCCATGATCGTATTGCCGGTTGTTGTTCGGATGATGTCTGGAGCTGCGTACGTCCGATGGATTCGCATCGAACGCATTCGGCTGGCGATGCAGGATGATTGCGCGTCGGCATGCCAGGCCAGGCGGGGAATCGTTACGGCCGGTTGGGCCCGATCGGAGCACGCGGACGGCGACGCGGACCGCCCGACACTGCCGAATCGGATGTAGCGATTCTCTGCAGGGACCAATCGTACGAATGTAGTTTGACTACAGCATCGGTGTTTCTACCGATACGTATGATCTTTTTTCGATGTGATGGCTCGACGCGGGAAAAAGACGGTCATCGTTCCCGATAGGGTGCGCGCGGCGGAGTAAGAAGTACCTGCGCGATGCGCTTCGTTGTGCGCGCATCGAAGGGAGCGCCATCGGATTCCGGCCGCTGCGAGGAAATCGTGCAGCACGGCCGACGCGCTAGCTGCGTCGCGCGACGGGGCTGCCGGGCAGCGGAATCCCGGCGCGATAGACGACGGTCGCGAGCGCCGCGGCAACCGCGGCCTCGGCCGTCAGCACGGCGGCGGCCGCGCCCAGTTCCGCGAAGTACTTCGCGAGCACGGGCACCAGCACGATGTTCAGAATGCCCGACGACATCAGGATCCGCGTGAACGCCGATTTCATGCCGAGCGGCAGCATCGTCTGCACACCAAACAAGTCGGTCATCCCGGCCATGAATGGAATGAAGGCCATCCAGCGCAGAACCTGGACCGTCGGTTCGTACGAAGGGCCATACAGGATGCGCACCGCGAGCGGCGCGCCGAAGAAGATCGCGAGCGAGATGCCGAGCACCATCACGACCTGCACGACGAACAGCTTGCGCAGGAACGAGAACGCGTCGTTGCGTGCGTGCCGCATCAGGTAGCTGATGCGTGGATAAGTGGCGGCCTTCAGCGGCTGGAGCATGCTGAGCGCCGCGCGGATCAGCTTGTCGCCGGCGGCGAAGTAGCCGGCCGCGACGTTGCCCGACACGAAGCCGAGCAGCACGGTGTTGGTCGACGCATAGAACGCGATCGACGTCGACGCGAGGAACACCTGCCAGCCGCCTTTCAGCGATTCGGCGATGTCGGCGACGCCGACGCGCACGAAGTCGATTTCGCGCTGGAAATACAGATAGGCGGCGAGCACGATCGCGGACAGCGTCGGCACGGCGGCGTTGACGATCATCGCGCGGTCGATATCCGCCGGGCTGTGCACGAGCGCGAACATCGCGGGCAGGCTCAGGATGCGGCCGACGAACAGGATCACGCTCAGCGCGCGCAGCTTCTCCATGCCCTGGAAATACCAACCCGGCGTGAACGCCACGCCGGCCACCATTCCGAAACCGATCAGCAGCAGGTCGCGGTCCTCGCCGAAGCGCTCGACCAGAAAGGTCAGCGCGATCAGCACGACGAAGCAGATCACGGCGATGCCGATCTGCGCGTACAGCGTCGCCCAGAAGATGCGCGAGCGCTCGGCGCGGTCGTCGCGGGCGAGCGCGATGCGCGGCGTCGCGGTCAGGTCGAAGCTGTAGCTCGTGCAGTTGGTGAGGTAGGCGATGACCGCGAGCGAGAACGCGAGCTGCCCGTAACCCTCCGGCCCCAGCGCGTGCGTCAGCAGCGGTGCGATCAGCAGCGGCACCGCGTACATCGAAATCTGCAACGTCAGCAGCAGCAGGAAGTTCTTCTTGATGTTTGACATTCGCTCGGTCGGCGCCGTGAGTGCCGCATGGCGGCGGAGTGCGGGCCGCCGTGCGCGCGCGGCCGGCCGGCGCTGGCCCGGCTGCGTGGGTTCGCGGCCCGTTCCGGCGGGCGCCGGTTTCGTTCGGCGATGCCGGACCCGGCCACATCGTATGGCGGTCATGATACGGGCCGCGCGAGACGCCTGTGTTCGCGAGCCTACCGTTCGCGGATTCCGTGCGCGCGTGCGGCGCGAATCGCGCTACGACGCGCATCGTTGTATCGCCGCAGTGACGAATGCATTTGTAAGCTGGCGCACCGAAGGACGCTCGGGCCCGGTGCTCTAATCGAGCGCACTGTTCTGGTTCAGCGCGCAAAGGGCTTGACGACGCGGGCCGACAACCGTCGTCCCTGGGCGACGGGAACACGACGACGCATGGCGAAGGGCGAGCGGGGCGCGCAGGGGCGCGACGGCAGTCCGTTACCCGAAGGCCGTGCGTTCGCCGACCGGTCGCACGATCGCGGCATGGCCGATCCTGGCGGAGCCGCCGGCGCGGGTATCCGCACCCGATAACAAATACCGATCCGAGGAGTACCGATTGAAGCCGATAACGTTCGGCAGCTGCGTGGGGTGGCTGCACGAAGGACAGACGACACAAGGCGTGATCCTGTGCGAATCGCTGGGGCACGAGGCCTCGTGGACGCACAAGCTCATGCGGGCGATCGCGGAGCGGCTGGCGCGCGACGGCGTCACGGTACTGCGATTCAACTATCCGTGCACCGGCGACTCGGCGGGCGACGATCGCGACGCCGGTCGGCATGCCGCGTGCGTCGACAGCATTCACGACGCGATCGACTTGTTGCGCGATCAGGCCGGCGTCACCGCACTGACGCTCGTCGGGATCCGCGCGGGTGCGCTGTTCGCGATGCTGGCCGCGGCGGGCATGGGGTCGCGCGCGTCGGCGCGCGTCGATGCAGTGGTGGCGCTCGCACCGGTCGTGCGTGGCCGCGCGTATCTGCGCGAGCTGTCGTTCGTGCATCGCCAGTGGCTCGACACCACGTCGCCGGCAATCCGCGCCGCGCATCGCGACGAACCGTGCATGAACGTGCTCGGGCACCGCTTTCCCGCCGATTTCGTCGATGCGCTGAAGGCGCTCGATCTGTGCGACGTCGTGCGCGATGCGCCGACGTTGCCCGGGGCGATGCTGCTGATCCAGCCCGATCAGGGCGACATGCCGGCATTGCGCGACGCGCTGCTCGCGCGCGGCGTGGACGTGACGAGCGATCCGTTCCGCGAATGGCCGACGACGATGCTGGACGGTACGCGTTCGCGCTTGCCGCTTGCTGCGATCGACACGCTCGCGAACTGGATCGCCGAACGCGCACCGCATAAGCCGGCCGGAACCGACACCACGTCGCGGGCGGACCCGGCATGGAATGGCGAGTCGTCCGTCGCGCTCGACATGAACGACATGACCGAGCAGGTCGTCGCGGTCGGTCCGGACCGGCTGGTCGGCGTGCTGTGCCGACCAGCCGATACGCGGCCGGCGAAGCCGGTCGGGCCGGCGGTCGTGATCGCGAACACGTCGACGAATCCGCGCAGCGGCGAAGGGCGCTTCAGCGTGCGGCTTGCCCGCACGCTGGCGCGCGCCGGCGTGACGACGCTGCGAATCGACGTGCAGGGCGTCGGCGATAGCGGGCCCGCCGCGCCCGACGATCAGTCGGATGTCGTGTATTCGACGCAGTCGAGCGACGACATGGCCGCTGCCGCGGACTGGCTTCGCGCGCTCGGTCATCCGGAGGTGGTCGCGGCCGGCATTTGCTCCGGCGCGTATGCGGCGTTGCATGCGGCATTGAAGACGCCGTCGCTCGGCGGCGTGATCGCGGTCAATCTCGCGCGCTTCGTGTGGCCGGCCGGGCTCACGCTCGAAGCGGTGCAGAAGCAGCGGAACAACTCGGTGCGCGGCTACTGGCTGTCGGTGCGCGACTGGCAGAAGTGGAAGCGCCTCGTGCGGGAGCGGCGCGACCTGCGTCCGATCGTGCGGGCCGTGGCCGCGAATGCGATCGCGCGGGTCAGCGTGCCGGCGAAGGCGCTCGCCGCGCGCGTCGGGTGGAAGCCGCGCAGCGGCACGCCGCGCGGCGTGATGCATGAACTCGCGCAGCGCAACGTCCGGACGACGCTGGTGTACGGCGCGCTCGATCCCGGCATCGACGATGTCCGGCGTCACTTCGGCGCGATCGAGCAAGCGTTCCGGCGCTCGCGTCACGTGCGTCTGCATCTCGAGCCGCGGGTCGATCACGCGGTGTACGGCGCGGCAGGCACGGACATCGTGATCGATCTGTGCATGCAGGCGCTGGGCCGCGACTCGGCGTGGCCGGTCGCGCGCGTCGCCGATCCGGCCACGCAGGAGGCGGCCGCGCGACCGTACGCGAACGTGTCGGTCGGCAGATCGTGATGAGTGCCGCGTCCCTTGCGTCGACGCTCAGGGGTGCGATCGCGTTTGGCTTGAAGATCGGCGTTCGGTGGGCTCGCTCACAGACGGGCCGTTCGCCGTGGTGTCCAATCCCGTATCGGCGCGTGCGCGGCGGGATGCGTCATTCCGGATCGCCCGGCTGCGCATAGGGCGACTTCTCGTAAGGCGACGCGTACAGCGTGCCGGTGTGCCAGGGGTCTTCGGTGGGCGCATCGGCCACTGGCGGGCGATGCGGCCGCGTCGGCACGAGCGGCCGGCGCAGTGCACCGCGGCCGCGCGATTCGGGCGTTGCGGCGGTGCTCGCGGCGGGAAGCGCCGCAGGAAGCGCCACGGCAGTTGACGCGACGTCGGATGCCGCCGCGGCCGGCTCCGCGGCCGCGCCCGTTATCGCGGCTTGTGCGGAACGCTGGAGCGGCACCGGCGCAAGCGGCGTCGACGACGCGAAGACCGGCGCGTCGGCTGGTGCGCCGGGCAAAGTCTGCGCGCCGGCAGCACAGGCAAAGCAGGCCGAGACGATGCAGACGACTGACGAAAGCGATGCAGAGCAGTTCATGACGAATCGTACGGAGTACGTGCAGTGAAGAGGGAGGCGCGGCACCGCCATGCGAGCCGCGCCGCCAAGCGTAATGCCGGAATTCGCCGCATTCGGCGGGTTACCGCACAGTTTTGGAAGGACACGATGTCAATCACCACGCAACCGGAATCGACGCTCGGGACGCCGCGGCCACGCACCGCAGGCATCCGGCGCGCGCCGTGGCTGTCGCGCATGGCGATCGTGGCGGCCGCGTGCGCGCTGAGCGCATGTGCGTTATCGCCGGGCATGAGCTACCGGGCGCCTGCCGCGCGCGACGCGAATGCGCGCGTGAGCGCCGACGCATCGGGCGCGGGCGGCCTCGACGGCGTGCAGAACGTGTCGAGCGAGGATCTGATCGAAATCACGCCGGCGTTCGTCGCGCAGCATGCGGGCCCGCGCACCGATGTCGACGCGGAGATCCGCCAGTTGTTCGGCAAGCCGAAGCCGTACGCGATCGGCCCGGGCGACGTGCTCGGCATCGTGGTCTGGGACCACCCCGAATTGAACCTGCCGACGACGCAGACGACGGGCGGCGGCGACGGCGTCGGCGCCAGCTCGGTCGCGACGGGCTATACGGTCGACGCGAACGGCAACGTGCAGTTCGCGTATGCGGGCCTCGTGCATGTCGCGGGATTGACCGAGGCGCAGGCGCGCGCGCTGCTGACGAAGCGGCTCGGCGAATACGTGCGCAAGCCGCAGATCGCGCTGCGCGTGCAGACCTATCGCAGCAAGCGCGTCTATCTGGATGGCGAAGTGCGCACGCCGGGCCTGCAGATCGTGAACGACATGCCGATGACGCTGCCCGAGGCGATCGACCGCGCGGGCGGCTTCACCCCGACGGCCGACCGCTCGCAGGTATCGGTGACGCGCGGCGACCGGACCGTGAACGTGAGCCTGCCCGCGCTGATCGCCGCGGGCGTGAACCCGTCGAACATCCTGCTGCGCGACGGCGACCTCGTGCGCGTGCGCGCGGCGAGCGACGCGAAGGTATTCGTGCTCGGCGAGGTGTCGCGGCCGGCGACGCTGACGCTGACCGACGGCCGGATGAGCCTCGGCGAAGCACTAGGCGACACGGGCGGCGTGAGCCAGTACACGTCGGACGCGCGCCAGGTGTTCGTCGTGCGCCGCGGCCCGGACAACCGCCCGCGGGTGTACCACCTCGACGGCAGTTCGCCCGCGTCGTTCGCACTGGCCGACCAGTTTCCGCTCCAGCGCCGCGATGTCGTGTTCGTCGATGCGTCGTCGCTGGTGCGCTGGAGCCGCGTCGTCAACCTGCTGATTCCGTCGTCCGCGCAGGGTGCGCTGACGGCCAGAGCCATCTCGCCGTGACGCTCGTTGCGGATTTCGTGACCGCGACCGCGACCGCGCGTCGCGCCATACGGGACTAATGCTGTATGACTTCTTCGACCCTGCCTGACCCGCACAGCGGGCCCGCCCTGCGGCCGTCCTATCCGGTGCGCCGCTATTGGGGCATGCTGTACGGCGGCCGGCGCCTGATCCTTTGCACGGCGCTCGCGGGCGCGCTCGTCGGCGCCGTGTATGCGCTGTGCGCGGCGCCCGTCTACCGGACCGACATCCTGTTCCAGGTCGAGCAAAGCCCGACCGACTCGAAACAGACGTCCCCGCCCGGCGATCCGTCGGCGGTGTTCGACCTGAAGACCGACGCGTCGACCGAGATCGAGGTGCTGAAATCACGCGCCGTGCTCGACCGCGCGATCGACAGTACCAACCTGGCCGTCGACGCGCGGCCGCATTACCTGCCGCTGATCGGCTGGCGGTTCGTGAACGCGGCCGACGGGCTGTCCGCGCCGTTGCCGGGCGGCTACGTGTACGGCACCGAGCGCATCGACGTGCCGACCTTCGACGTGCCGAAGCGCCTGCTCGGCAAGCGCTTCGCGCTGACGCTCGGCGACGACGGCGTCTACACGCTGCAGCGTACGGGCTGGTTCGGCCGGAAGGGGCCGGCATGGCAGGGCCGTATCGGACAGCCGCTGCATGTCGACACACCGCAGGGGCCGCTCGACATCTTCGTGCGCGACGTGGCCGGCAAGCCCGGCGCACGCTTCGACCTGACGCGCTACAGCGACGAGGAAGCGACGGTCTGGCTGCAGAAGAACGCGCTGATCTCGGAGCGCGGCAAGCAATCGAACATGATCGGCGTGACGCTCGACGGCATCGATCCCGTGCACGACAGCCGCGTGCTGAACGCGATCGGCGACGCGTACCTGGCGCAGAACACGCAGCGCAAGTCCGAGGCGGCCGACAAGCTGATCCGCTTCATGGATACCCAGCTGCCGCAGCTGAAGGCGCAACTGGAAAAGGCGGAAAACCGCTTCAACGCATTCCGTGCGTCGCATGGCACCGTCAATACGAGTGACGAGGCGCTGGCATTGCGCCAGCAGTCGGTCGACATCGAGACGCGCGTGCAGACGCTGCAGCAGCGGCGCGAGGAGTTGCTGACGCGCTTCATGCCGAAGCATCCGGCCTTGGTGGCCGTCGATGCGCAGCTGGCCGACGCGCAGCGTTCGCTCGACACGACACGCAAGCAGATCCAGCAGTTGCCGACCGTCGAGCAGGGCGTGCTGCAGTTGCAGCGCGATGTGGCCGTCGATACCGCGCTGTACACGAACCTGCTCAACACGCGCCAGCAGATGATCCTCGCGCGGGCCAGCAAGACCGGCACCGTGCGGATCGTCGATACGGCGAAGGTCGCCGAGGAACCGATCGGCCCGCATCGCGGAGTTGCGGTGATCGCGCTGCTGATGCTGGGGCTGCTGGCGGGCGCGGCGATCGTGATCGTCCGGCAGCGTGTCGTCGGCACGATCGGCGACGCCGAGGAAATCGAATGGACGACGGGGCTGCCCGTGTTCGCGACCGTGCCGCACAGCGCGGTCGCGGCGCAACCGGAGTCGCGCCCGAAGTCCGGACGGCGCGGCATGCGCGCGCCGATGCCGCCGATCGACGCGCAGGATGCGCACGACACGGCGCTCGAAGGCCTGCGCAATTTCCGTGCGGCGCTGCAATTGTCGATGCCGGACGCACCGAATCCCGTCGTGCTGATTTCCGGGCCGACGACGGGCGTCGGCAAGTCGTTCGTGGCCGCCAATATCGCGTCGCTCGTCGGAGCGGCGAAACGGCGGGTCCTGCTGATCGATGCGGACCTGCGCAAGGGTTCGCAGCACGAGCGGTTCCGCCATAGCCGCGCGCCAGGCTTGTCGGACATCGTGGCCGGCACGCACGGGCTCGCCGAGACGATCAGGCGCGGCGTCGCGCCGGGCCTCGATTTCATCGCGATGGGCAGCATCGTGCCGGACCCGGGCGAACTGCTGCTGCAGCCCGCGCTCGGCGCACTGATCGAGCAGGTCGCGGCGCGCTACGACATGGTCGTGATCGACGGCCCGCCGTTGCTGCCGGTGGCCGACGCGCTGGTGCTCGGCCGCCTCGCGGGAACCGTGTTCCTCGTCGCGCGCAGCGGCGTGACGACGCTGACCGAACTCGAGGAAAGCGCGCGACGGCTCGAACACGCGCATATCGATGTATGCGGCGTAGTCCTGAACGATTACAAGGGCGCGCCGGGGCGCTACGACTACGGCTACAAGGATACGAACACGCATCAGGCCGCGTCCGGATATACGGCAGGGATCGCGTCGCGGCAACGGGTGGAACGGGCGTCATGAGCCGGCGAGCGGGCGGGGCCGGGTACGGGCCGCGACGGCGTGCTGCGGCGATGCGCACGGCGGCGCGCATGCGCGGTGCCGCGGGTGGTTACGTGGGTGGCTACACGGGCTATTGGTGGGAAGATCCGGCACGCCTCGTGCTGATGTTCATCCTGCCGTTGTACGGCATGCTGTCGCTCAGCCTGCTGGGCGACCCGAAGGCGATCGCGCGCGTGTATTTCGACGGCTACTACGCGTTCGTCGGCGCGCTGTTCCTGATGGTGGTGATGGCGGCCGCATGGCTCGCGACGACCGAAGCGCGCACGCGACGCGGGCCGCCGCCGGCCGAGGTCGAGCTGTCGCCTCGCGTGCTCGATTTCGTATTCGCGCTCGCGCTGTTCGGCTATGTGCTGTTGCTGAGCGGCATCCTCACGCACCCGGCACTGCTGATCGCGTTCGTGCGCGGCGAAGCGAATGCCTACGACATGCTGGAACTGAAGGGGCGCATCACGGGCCTCAGCACCTTCACGCAGGCGACCGCACCGTTCGTCGTGCTGTATTTCTATGTGTTCAGGACACCCGTCAAGGGACTGAATCGCTACAAGATCTACTTCGCCGTGCTTGCCGTGCTGACGCTGATGCGCAGCTTCATCTTCGCCGAACGGCTTGCGCTGATCGAGATGGTGATGCCGCTTGCGCTGATGGTCGTGCGGTTCCGGCTCGGAGGCAGGTATTCGCGGCTGTTGACGCTCGGCCCGTATGCGGCGATCCCGCTGCTGTTCGGCCTGTTCATCGCGAACGAGTACAACCGGTCGTGGGAAGCCTATTACGTCAACATCTACGACAACCTGTTCGATTTCGCGCTCGAACGTCTCGGCCTGTACTACTCGACGTCGTTGAACAACGGCGCCGGAATACTGAGTGTGCTGGGCTGGGACCAGGGCCACCCGATGTTCACGTTCGACTGGCTGCTGCGCTTCCCGGTCATCGGCGCGACGTTGCAGCCGTGGCTGGACTCGGGCGACAGCATCAACCTCTTCCTGAACGGCTACGCCGACCCGGAGTTCAACAACCCGTCGGGCATCTTCGTCCATTTCTACGAGTGGGGCTGGTTCGGCTTGCTCGATGCGCTCGCGCTCGGCTGGGCGGTCGGTCGCAGTTATGCGGGCTGGCGGAGCGGCAACGGGTTCTGGTGCTGCATCCATGCGGTGCTTTACGTGTCGGTCATGGAAGTCATGCGAACGCCGAACCTGTTCAGCGGACGCAATTTCGTGCCGGTCGTGCTGCTGATCGCCATCTTCCAATGGTTCGCCAAGGCGCCCGCGCATGCAGTGCCTGCCAGCGGAGGCGGAGCCGATGGGGACGGAAACCGGCGCGGCGTTGCGCGTGGCGATCGGGCCGCGGACGTTGATCCGGTGTTGTCGCGATAAGGCGATGGTCGACCCATTACTCATCATGGCGACTCACAAGCAGAAATTTGAAATTCTGGACGGATTGCGCGGCATTGCGGCGATCAGCGTGATGCTCATGCATTTCCTTCAGGATCTGCCGATTCCGATACTGCAGAGTGCGTATCTTTCGGTGGACGTGTTCTTCATGCTGAGTGGCTTCATCCTCACGTACTCCTACGGAGAACAATTGCGCCAGGCGTCGTGGCGCGGCGAGTATGTGAAGCGACGGGTAATCCGTCTTTATCCGATGATATGCATCGGGTTGACGATCGGGTTCGTGAGCCTCGTCGTCATGCGCGCCAATGCGTCAGCGGCGTTTTCGTTCGGCAACCTGGCCGCAGCCACTGGACAGAATTATTTTCTCGTTCCGTATCTGGGTCGTTTTTCGGTGTCAGGCTTTATCGGCGCCACGAATCACGGCTTGCAGGCGGTCGACGATCCCGGTGTGTTTCCTCTGAATCCGCCCGCCTGGTCGCTGTTCTTCGAGTTGTTCGCGAGCGTTGTGTTGATTGCGGCCGTCAGGATGAAAGAGCGGAACCTGCTGAGACTGGCCTATGCATGTCTCGGTGCGTTCGTCGCGTATGGATGGCTCGTGGGCCTCGACCACGACAAAGTGACTGTCATCCTGAATCAGGGCTGGGCGGCCGATAATTTCCTCGGCGGATTCTTCAGGGTCGGCTACGGGTTCCTGCTGGGCGTGGCAATCGCGAAGATATACGACGCCGGCCTCCCGGCGAGGCCGCACTGGTTCGTGGCCGGGCTCGTCAGGAGCGACTGGATGCTGTTTGTCGTGTTCCTGCTGGTCGTCCTGTTTCCGACGTCGATCAAGGGAATGTACGCGTTGGCCGTGCTGTTGTTCGTCGCCCCCGCGCTGGTTTATCGCGGCGCCATGCTCACTCCGAGCGGCAACGCGATGGCTCGGATCAGCGCGTTCCTCGGCTGGATTTCGTACCCGCTCTACTGCGTGCATTACCCGATCGGAAGGCTGGTGTTCGCGTATGCGCCGCAGGGCGACGGCCACGTCGTAAGGACGGCAATGCTTGCCGCGGGCCTGTCGATCGTGTCGGCCGCCTTCCTCGCGAAATTCGTCGAGGAGCCGATCAGGTCGTATCTCGGCAAGCGCCTGTTCGGAAATCAAGCGGCCGCGACCGGCAGCCCCGTCAACGTCGCGTAAACGCGCCGATTCGGTCGCCTGCCGCTGGCGCTACAGCGTCTCGAAGATCGCCTTCATCATCTCGGCACTGCGGCTCCAGCGATATTGCGCCGCGTGCGCGATTCCCTTGCGCTTGAGCTCGGCCCTCAGCTCGGGGGAATCGAGCAGGCTACGCAATTTCCGCGCGATGTCATCCTGCGAATACGGATCGCAGTACAGCGCCGCATCGGCACAGACTTCCGGTAGTGCGGCCGAGTTTCCGACCAGCGCCGGGCAGCCGTAACGCATCGCCTCGAGCGGCGGAATGCCGAAGCCTTCGTAGATCGACGGATAGAGAAAGCACGCCGCGTTCTGATACAGCGCCTTCAGTTGCTCGTCGCTGATGTAGCCGACGTACTTGATGTTCGGTTCCGACGCGCCAACCGGGTCGTGCTTGCTGAACACAGTGGTGTTCTGCATCCCGACGATCACGAGATCGACCGACGGATCGCCGATCTGCCGGAATGCTGCGATCAACCGGCCGAAGTTCTTGGTGGGATTCATGCTGCTGACCGCGAGCACGAATCGATCCGGCGTCAGCGCATGTTTGTCGAGCACGCTCGTGTCCGGTTCCAGCGCGTCGAGATGATCCGCACCGAGCGGCACGATCCTGATCTTCTCCGCTGAAACGCCGCAGTGATGGGCGAGACGATCCCGCGAGAACCGGGAATTGGTCAGTACGCACGCCGAGGTTCGCGCCAGGATCCAGAACATGATCCGATACCACATCCGAAACGGCCGCGAGAAATGCGCGGGCGTGTCGAACACCGCCGCATCGTGCATGTAGATGATCTGGTTGCCGAGGAAGATCGATGCCGAATTGCCGAGATTGACGATGCGGCCGCGGCGCGCGAACAGCGGGAGGATCAGCTGTTCCCACACCACGCCTTTGTAAAAGCCGACTTCGACTGTCTTGGCGCCACTCACCGCGACGCCGGGCCGTGGCGGCACCAGCACGGTCACCGGATCCTGCGGATGAAACTTGATCAGTGCGGCGATCAGCTCGCGCGCGACGCGTTGCACGCCGGTCGTCTTCTGCGTCGTGAATCGGCCGTTGTAGACGAGTTGCTTCGGTTTGCTGGCGATCATATCGATAAGGATGTGTCGAAATCGGGATCAGGCTTTGACGTGATCCGGCGCAACCGGCTCGAAGTCGCGCGTGCCGGCTCGCGGCTCGTCGGCGCCGAGTCCGTAGAGGGCATTCCACTGCCGGAAGATCGCGTTGATCGAAAACCGCTGGATCGCCCGTTGCCGGGCCGCGGCGCCCATTTGTTCGCGCAGCTGCCGGTTGTCGCGGAGCACGGCCACATATGCAGACATCTCGTCGGCGTTCGACGCGACGTAACCGGTCACGCCGTGGATCACCACGTCGCGATTGCCGACGACGTCCGTCACCACGGCCGGAATGCCGGCGACCTGCGCTTCGATCAGCGCGACCGGCATGCCTTCCCAGCGGGACGTTTGCACGTAGATGTCGAGTTCGGACGTGAGCGCCAGCGCCCGAGCGCGGGTCACCCAGCCGCTGCAGACGACGGCCGGGCGCTGGCCGGGATCCGCAATCTCGGCCGCGTTGCCGCCGATCCACAGAAACTCGACGTCGACGCCGTGCAGCGTGTCGGCGAGGCGCACGAATGCTTCATGGTTCTTCTGGAACGACGCGCGACCGCTCATCCCGATGACGACCTTGCGATCGTCACGCGTTCGACGCGGCGGGATCTCCGCCACATGGACGCCGTTTTCCACCAGGACCGCCGATTTCGGCCGGACCTTTCTTCTGATCTCGCCGAGCTCGCTGCCCGAGCAGGCGACGACGGTGCCGCCGATTCGCGCCGCGATGCGTTCGAAGCTCAGATATGCGAACTGCTTCATGCGCGACACGTCGCAGCGCAGGAACGAAAGCCCGTGCGGCGAGTAGAGGACCGTCGCATTCGGCGCGGCGATCCGGGCGGCGACCCGTCCCAGCACGCCGGCCTTCGACGAATGCAGATGAATCGCGGTCGGCTTGCAATCGCGCAGGCTGCGGATCAGCGCGCGCAAACTCCGCAGGTCCTGTGTGACGCTGACCTCGCGCACCATGTCGACATGGACGAGCTTCACGTCGGGCCGGAACAGCATTGCAAAATCGACCGGCGTTTCCGCCCGGATCGAGTGCAGCACCGTGACGTCGGCGCCGGTTGCCGCGGCATGGTTGGCGAGATGCGTCAGCATCGACAGCACGCCGCCACCGAACGCTTCGGCAATATGAACGATCTTTTCTGTGGTCATCTTTGGGTCCAGCGATTCGATCTTGCCGGTCATCGCCCGTCGCGATGACGGGCAGCCGGTGAATCGTGCGGTCGCGTCGCCTGGTTCATTGAACTATGCATTCCTAATTGATAAATGCTTGCGAGTCGTGGCCATTGGATCCCGCTGCGCGGCTCGCGTGTGCGATGCGGGTGAAGCGGTCGGTCGAATTGCGCCAAACACGATGCGGCGCGACGAATCGAAACCGCGTTCGGCTATGGCGACCGGGGGCGACGCAACGGCGAAGTCCGGTCAGTGCGCGTGAATCCACTGGCCCGAATCATTGTGCAGCGCATGCGCGAACGACTGGGTGCGATGGCTTACCGAAGAAGCGATTCGGCGGCGGACGTCATGGCGCGACGACGCTATCGTGTGCCGGCACGCTGCCCGGACGACTTGCGCACGCGCGCAAGCGGATTGGAGATATAGCGAATCGCACGGTCGCTGAGCGTCGACGACGGCAGCAGGCACGCGAGCGACAGCCCGGCGACGGCCACCTTCTTCGCGGGACGCCAGAACGGATTGCGCAGCACGGTATGCCAGTAGCGTCCGGATTCGCACAGGAACCAGCGCCAGCGCCGCACGAGCGGCGCGTGATACAGCGTGCTTGCGAAGCGGGCCTTCTCGATCGCGAAGTCGAGCGGCGCGATCGGCAATGCTTCGTGCAGCCGTGTGCCGGCGAGCATGCGCAGCGTCCACCACCGGCGTTCGGCCTTCAGCGCGCCCGTCGCGGCGTCTTCCGAATTGGTGAGTGCAAGAGCCGGCGTGTCGGCGGCCTGGCGTGAATCCGGATGCTGATGCACGCGATAGCCGCCGAGCGTTGCGTCGATCATGTGCACGGCGCCGAGCAGTGCGATGCCGTAGATCGCATAGAAATCCGCGCCGTGCAGGTTGTCGGGCGTGACAGGCACCGGAAAGATGCGCTTGAGCGCGTCGACCCGGTACGCGTTGCCGGACGCGGGCGGCGACGGATACAGCCAGCCCGCGCGCAACAGGCGGCCGCAATCGGTGTCCGCGGCCGACTGCGGCACGCTCGCGCCGGTCATTGCGCCGTCCCGCGCGATCACGTCGAGCCGGAAGTGGACCTTCACGAAGTCGCCGGACGCGAACGTGGCCAGCACGCGGGCCGCGGCGTCCGCATAGAGCAGGTCGTCCGCGTCGAGCAGGATCACGTAGCGCGTCGCGACATGCTCGAGCGCGCGGTTGTACGCGGCGACCTGACCGCGATTTTCCTGGAACACCGCCGTCACGCGCTCGCCATATGAGCGAATGATGTCGCGCGAATCGTCGGTGGAACCGTCGTCGACGACCAGCACGCGTACACCGTGCGCGGTCTGCGCGAGCGCCGAATCGATCGCGTCGCGCAGGTATGCACCGTGGTTGTAGTTGCAGATGGCGATGGTCAGATCGGTCATGAACGGGTTCTGGACGAGCGAAGAGCGGACGGCCGGATGCCCGGTGCCCTGCGGCGACGCCGGAGCGCGGCCGCGTCGTATGGTGGCCATGATACGGATTGCCGATCGGCGCTCGGTTCGCGAGCCTACCGTTCGGCGATGCGCCGCGCAGGCGGCACGCATCGGTCTGTTGACGCACCGACACCCGGCCGGATCGGATGATTCAATCGAACATATCGCGGCGTCCGCTGCGACGAGTGCGTCGTGGGCGGGCACCTCGGCCGGTACGTGGCGATTCGCGTGCGCAGGCCGACGCGCGCGATGTTATTCCAGAGGAAACGATTCGATATGCGTAGATCGCAATGCTCGTTCCGCGCCTGCGCGTTGATCGCCGGCATGTGCATGGCAGACGCACTGTCCTGGCCGGAGGGTGCAGCGGCAGCATCCGGCGCGCTTCATGCGAATGTGCCGGACGCATACGTGCGTCCCGCCGCGGACGCGGCCGATCAGGCCGACATGCTGCAACATGCGCTGGACGCGTTGCAGCCGGGCCAGCGACTGGTATTCGCACCGGGGCGGTACGTGGTCGGCCGTTCGCTGGTCGTGCGGCGGCCGAATGTGGTGGTGTCGGGCTACGGCGCGACGCTGATCGCGACCACCGCGGACGATCAGACGGTCGAGATGCGTGGCGACGGTACGACGCTCGTCGGTTTCCGTCTTGCGGGCACCGGCACGACGCGCCTGACGACACCGGAATCGACGAAGATCGAAGTCACGGGGCGCGGCGTGCAGGTGCTCGACAACGTGATCGACGGCGGCGCCGGCGCCGGCATCTTCGTATTCGGCGGCGCGGAGGTCGCGATCGTCGGCAATGAGGTACTGTCGACGCTGGCCGACGGCATTCACATGACGCACGGCTCGCACGACGTGCTCGTGCGCGGCAATCTCGTGCGCGGCACCGGCGACGACATGATCGCCGTGGTGAGTTACCAGGCGGAAGGCGTGCTGACGCGCAACGTGCTGATTACCGACAATTCGCTGGAAGGCAACCCGTGGGGCCGGGGTATCACGGTGGTGGGCGGCGCGAATGTCACGATCTCGAACAACATCGTGCGCAACGTGCAGGTGAGCGCGGGGATTCTGGTCGCGCAGGAGGACAGCAACCGCACGTACGGTGCGTCGGACGTGCGCATCGAGAACAACGCGATCGCGGACATCCAGACGGCGACGGGCCGCACCGATCCGCGCCCGATCACGCAGCAGGCGGCGATCGAGGTCAGCACGTGGTCGGGTTCGGTGTCGCGTGTGACCGTGATCGGCAACCGCGTGTCGAATGCGCGCTTCGACGGCATTCGCCTGTGGGGGAACGTGTCCGGCGTGCGGCTCACGGACAACCAGCTGTCGGGAATCGGCGGCATGGCGGTGCGGGTCGGCCCCGGCAAGGATTGCGCGAGCGAAGGGCCGTCGCGGCCGTCGGCGAATCCGGTGAAGGGGGCGACGTGTGCGACGGCGCAACGGACGACGGCGACGGATGCCGACGCGCTCGGCGCGGATCCGTCGTCGCTGCCGCGTGTGCGCGAGGCCGTCAGGCACGCGCGCTGGTCGCAGCGAAGCATCGATTGACCGCGCGCAGGCGCAAATCGAACGCGCTTATCGAACGGCGTCGCGTTCCGCCGCTTCCTCCTGCGGCTCGTCGGGTTCGCACGGTGAACGTGGCGCCGGCTGCGCGGAACCGACGACCGGTCGTCCATACCGATCGTCGAATCGCACGATATCGTCTTCGCCGAGATAGTCACCCGACTGCACCTCGATGATCTCGAGCGGGATCCGGCCGGGATTCTCGAGGCGGTGGACCTCGCCGACGGCAATGTAGGTCGATTCGTTTTCGCTGAGCAGGAACGTTTCGTCGCCGCGCGTGACCTTCGCGGTGCCGCGCACGACGATCCAGTGCTCGGCGCGGTGATAGTGCATTTGCAGCGACAGTTGCTTGCCGGGTTCGACGACGATCCGCTTAACCTGGAACCGCTCGCCGAGATCGATCGAATCGTAGTGTCCCCACGGCCGCTGCACCTTGCGGTGCTCGCTCGCCTGCGGGCGCTGCTCGGTCTTCAGGCGCGCGACGATGTTCTTCACGCGCTGCACGTCGTGCTTGTTCGCGACCAGCACCGCATCGGGCGTCTCGATCACGACGACGTCCTTCATCCCGACGCATGCGATCAGCCGGCCTTCCGAGCGCACGAAACTGTCCTGCGTGTCCTCGAACACGATCGGCCCGCGTGCGACGTTGCCCTGATCGTCCTTCGGCATGATTTCCCAGATCGCATCCCAGGTGCCGACGTCCGACCAGCCAGCCGAAAGCGGTACCACGATGCCTTCGATGCCGAGGTCGGGGCTCTCCGCGAGGCGTTCCATGACCGCGTAGTCGATCGAGTCGGCCGGGCAGGCGTCGAAGGCCGCCGCGTCGATCCGGAAGAACGGATCCTCGGCGATGCCCGCACGCCATGCCGCTTCGCAGGCCGCATGGATGTCGGGCGCGAGCGCGCGGATCGCCTTCAGCCAGATCGATGCGCGCGTGACGAAAATACCGCTGTTCCACCAGTAATCGCCGGAATGCAGGTAGCGCTCGGCGAGCGCGGCGTTCGGCTTTTCGACGAAGCGCCCGATCGTATAGCCGCCGTGTCCGCCGAGTCGGCCGGCGCGCGGTTCGCCGACCTGGATGTAGCCGTAGCCGGTTTCCGCGCGGCGCGGCAGCACGCCGAGCGTGACGATCGTGCCTTCCTGCGCGTAGCGCGCCGCGCGCCCGATCGCTTCATGGAACGCCCCGACGTCGCCGATCACGTGATCGGCCGGCATGACCGCGAGCACGGGGTCGTCGGCGAGCGCGCTGGCGTCGAGCGCCGCGAGCGTCAGCGCGGGCGCCGTGTTGCGTGCGGCGGGCTCGAGCAGGATGCGCGCGGGCGCGGCGCGCCCGAGCACTTGCGCGGCGCTCATGATGCGATGCTGTTCGCCGCATACCAGCAGCAGTGTGTCGCCGAGCGACGCGTTCGCGATGCCGTTCAGGCGGCGCGCGGTCGCCGACAGCGGCGATTCGTTCGAGGTCAGCTCGATCAGTTGCTTCGGATACTGCTCGCGCGACAGCGGCCAGAGCCGGGTGCCCGAACCGCCGGCGAGAATGACGGGCAGGATGCGCGGCAGCTCGGGTTCGGGAACCGGGCGAAGGGTGGCGGTCATCGATTGGCTCCGGTATCGGCGGGCAGCCGGTTGTGCGTGCGGCCGTCGACGCGCGCGTCGTCGTTTCGCGAGCGCGGCGCCGGGGCGGCCCGCGACAGCAGCTTGCGCAGCGCGCCGGCGGCGCGGTCGGCCGGCCGGACGAGACCGACGAACGGCGTGCCCTGCTCGAGATAGGGGCCGTAGGCCTTGCGGAATCCGAAGCGTTTGTAGAACGCCTGGCGCTGAGCGGGAACGTGCGTGCGTACCGCCACGTCGGGCCACGCGGCTTGTGCGGCCGTGAGCGCGCGCTGCATCAGCTGCTCGAGGGTGGCGTCGTCGCGACATGCCTCGCTTGTCAGCACCTTGTCGATCACGACGTCCGGATCGACTTCGTCGCCGGGCAGCACGCGCGCGTACGCGACGACTTCGATCATGTCGCCCGTGTGCATGCGCGCGAACACGTGCAGCGCGTGCGCATCCTTGCCGTCGATGTCGAGATGCGTGTGCGCGTCCTCTACCACCAGCACCGCGTTGCGCGAGCGCAGGATTGCATAGAGATCGACGGCGCCCAGATGTTCGAATTCACAACAATGCCATTCCATGATGCGGTCCTCGTGTGAAGCCTTCAGCACGCCGTACGCACGAACGCGTTCATGCGGTACGGCGCGACGATGCCCATGATGCGGATGCGGCGTGCGCCGGTCTGTTCGACAGCCTACTCACCCACCCGTTTCACGCGGGCCTGCACGGGCCGGCGCGCACTGCGCGGCGCATCCGCGTGCCGCGAGCGGAGCAATGTGCGGTAGCACACACTGGCCGAGTGGAGGCTTTTCCATAATTAGCCTGTCGCGACGGCCCGCTGCCGAGCACGCAGCACGGGCCGTCGGCATCGAACGCGATTGAAGAAACCGGGGACCGTACTTGAACATTGCGATTGCTCACGACCGGCGGGGCGCACATCGCCGCGCCGCGCGCATACGATCGACCACCGAATGCGGGCCAACGTCTGCCGCTTCATCGATTCCCTCGCGCGGCGCAGGTCCGTCATTCGGACACCGCCGTTTCGGCGCACCGGCCCGACGCGTGCATACTTGCTACTGCGCGTTGCCGGTCGCGTCGGCTCGGCGGGAGCGACAGGGCGCGCGCCGTGCATGCCGAGCATGCTGCGTTGCGCAATGAAGCGGACGACACGGCAGGTTGCGCCGCGGCGATGCACCGCCGCTTCATTACGACGTTGTAACGACCGCGCGCGGTTCGCCGGCATTCGATGTGACATTCCGGTGTCGCGCGACGCAGGCGATTACCGACGCCTGAAAAATACTGCGCGGTTCTTGCGCGCGATTTCATTCGGAATCATAGGTAATGAGCAGTACCGATCTTGCAGAAAAGTGGTATTTGCCACTGATTGACGAGAATGGTCGTAGATAATCAAATCTGAGTCGCTAAATGCGGCGGGGCTGGCGGGGCGGCGGCGTAACCGGCTGAATCGATGTTTATCGTTTGGTAACAAGCCGTCTCGATACGGGGTGTAAATTCGGGAGTAAATGAAACGAGGCAGCCATTCCGAAAGCGGGCTGGCGGCCGTCCAGTTCAGCATCGAGCGCGACTGTCGTGTACGACGCGACGCAAATGCGGACGGGATTCCCGTTTGCCGACGTGCTCCGCCTGACGGCGCGTCGCATCAAAGCCGGAACGCCGTGGCTACCACGGCCGCGCGTTCCCTTCGAGTTCGATGACAATGAGGCCGGATGAAATCCGGCTCGACCTCCGGGGGCTCTCGCCGTGTGCAGTTTCGATCTTCGCCAAGGCTGCGGAAACGCAGCACGGACCGGCGGCCATGCGCCGCCGCCCGCAGCGCACGCGAACGGTTCGCGGAGTGGAGAAAGTGATGGTTCGCTATGAATATGCCAATAACGCGCGATAAGAGCGCCGGCGCGGGGAGGACTTCCGGGCAGCGTCCTCTGATTTACTGGACGCAGTCGCCTTCCGTCATGCTTCGCAAGGAACTCGCGCGACGCGACTGGAAAGTGACGATCGTCGCGCACGCGAGCGAGTTGCGCGACACCTCCGGCGAAATCACCTGCGGCATCCTCGACCTGAGCGGCGGCCACGCCGACGCGATCGGCAGCATCGCGTCCACCTGCGCGTCGATGCGCGATGTCGTGTGGGTCGCACTCGTCGAGACCGGTCAGACCGCGTCGCCGAACGTGCGCGCGCTGTTGCGCGACTATTGCTTCGACTACATCACGTTGCCCGCGTCGCATCAGCGAATCGCCGACACGGTCGGCCATGCGTACGGAATGGAATGCCTGTTCGCGCGCGATCGCGAACGCCTCGAATCGCAGGAGAACGGCATCGTCGGCACCTGCAGCGCGATGCTGCGGCTGTTCGATACGGTGCGGCGTTTCGCGCGCACCGACGCACCGGTGTTCGTGTTCGGCGAGACGGGAACCGGCAAGGAGCTGACGGCCGTCGCGATCCATCGTCATTCGGAACGGCGCAACGGCCCGTTCGTCGCGGTCAACTGCGGCGCGATCCCGCCGCACCTGCTGCAATCGGAACTGTTCGGCTACGAGCGCGGTGCGTTTACCGGCGCGAACGCACGCAAGGCCGGCTACGTCGAAGCCGCGAACGGCGGCACGCTGCTGCTCGATGAAATCGGCGACCTGCCGCACGAGAGCCAGGCGAGCCTGCTGCGCTTCCTGCAGGAGCGCGCGATTCATCGCCTCGGCGGCAGCGATCCGGTGCCGGTCGACGTGCGGATCGTTTCCGCGACGCACGTCGACCTGCGCGAGGCGATGGAAGAAGGGCGGTTTCGCGCGGATCTGTTCCACCGCCTGTGCGTGATGCGCATCGACCAGCCGCCGCTGCGTGCGCGCGGCAAGGACATCGAACTGCTCGCGCACCACATGCTCGAACGCTTTCGCGGTGACGCGCGCCATCGCGTGCGCGGCTTCTCGACGGATGCGATCACGGCGCTTTACAAGCACGACTGGCCCGGCAATGTCCGCGAACTGATCAACCGTGTGCGGCGCGCGGTCGTGATGACGGAAGGACGCCTGATCACCGCGCAGGATCTCGAGCTCGAATACTGTCTCGACGCGGCTTCGCCGTCCGTCGCCGACATCCGCAAGTCGATCGAGCGCGAAGCGATCGAAACCGCGCTGCTGCGCACGCGCGGCCGCGTCGCCGCTTCCGCGCGCGAGCTCGGCGTGTCGCGCGCGACGCTCTATCGCTGGATGGAAGCGTATGGCATCGAGCGGCCGCGCGGCACGGGGTCGTCGGACTGACGCGCGCGGCGCGGCCGCGCAAACCGTATGGGCGACCCCGGCCGAGTCAGCCGGCCGGCGCGGCGCGCACGGTGCGTGCGGCGTTGATCGCGCGGATATCGACGCTCGGCGGCGTGTCGGCCGCCGCCCGGTCGCGCGTGTCGTCGAGCGGCACGAGCGCGACGTGTGCCGGCGTGCCGGGGGCGAGATCGAACCAGTCGTCGAGCGGCACGAAGCCCGGCGCGTCGATCTGCACGTGACGGGCGACATGGCGCGTGTCGATGTCGACATACCACGTATCGCCAATGCGCGACACGCATGCGTCGATGCCGGGCTCGCGGCGTGCGAACACCGCAGGATGCGTGCGGGACGGGAAGTAGAACGCCTGCGACAGCAGCGTGCCGTCGTCCGCGCGCAACGTCGCGACGACGGTGTCGTGCTCGCACGGCCCGAAGCGATACGCGTAGGTCCAGTCGAAGAAGCGGCCGAGCAATTCGGCCGAGCCGAGCCGCACCGTGTCGTGCGCGGCGATCCGGACGGGCCCGCCGGCCCGCGCGACCGGTGTGCGGCCGTCGCGCAGCGCGACCAGCTCGACGGCCGCCGACAGCGGCGCCGGCCGTTCGTTGATCACGTGCACATCGAGGCCGTTCAACCCTTCGTCGACGAGCAGGACCTGCACCGGCTGAAGCACCTGGCGCAGCGCATACCACGCCGATTTCGGCCGATGCGTCGCATCGATCAAGCCCCATCCGGCACCCGGCATCACGTCCTGGAACTGCCAGACGAGCGCTCCCGCGCAGCGCGAGCCGGTGCGCCGCCATTCGGCGAAGGTGGCGCGCATCAGGTCCGCGATCGCCGCGCGCGACAGCTCGAAGTAGCGCGACGGATCCTCGCGTCGCAGGCGGTCGGGCGCCACGTCGTACAGCGTCTGTAGATAGTGATCGCGAATATCGTCGAAATCCCACGACGCGCCGGGGTCGCGCGGCACGGCCGCCTTCCAGCGCGGTTCGTGAACGCCGGGCCAACCGAGGCTCGCGAGCATCGCGTCGCAAGGCACGTTCGCGAACGCGAGGCATTCGCTCGCGAAGCGCACGTTGGCGCGGCGCGCATCGTCGAGCGGGCGCAGGTACGCGCCGACGCCGTAGTAGTGCGACACGCGCTCGCGCGGCATGAACGGCAGCGCGCCGCCGTCGGGCGAATCGGGGACGTAAAGCACGTCGGGCCGCCGTGCCGCCGCATGGCCGGCGAGCCGTTCGGCGGTCAGTTCGAGAAAGCGCTGCTTCGGCGCGAGCCCCGACATCGCGGCCTGCTGCGCGATCTCGCTGCCGCCGCACAGCACCGCGAGCGATGGTGACGCGCGGTGGCGCGTGAGGAACTGTTCGGCTTCGCGATCGACGGCGTCGGCGAACGCGCGATCGTCGAGCGCGTAGTCGAAGTTCGCGAACATGAAGTCCTGCCACACCAGCAGCCCGAGCCGGTCGCACCACGCATGGAATGCGTCGGCCTCGTAGGTCATCGTGCCGCCGACTCGAATCATGTTGAAGCCGGCGTCGCGCGCGTACCCGAGCAAACGGGCATAGGTCGCGTCGTCCGCGTGCAGCGCGAGCGGGGCGGCGCTGCTCCAGCATGCGCCGCGCGCGAACACGCGCACGCCGTTCACGCGCAGCCCGAACCCGTTGCCGTCGTCGCCGGCGTCCGGTTCGATCGTGCGGAAACCCGTCGCGCCGAGCGGCCGACATTCGGCGCCGATGTGCAGCGCGACGTCGTAGAGCACCGGTTCGCCGTGCGTGTGCGGCCACCAGCGGCGCACGTTCGGCACCGCGACGCTCGCGCGCAGCCGGTCGGCGCCGCAGCGTTCGAGTGTCGCGTGGTGCTCGCCGCACGACAGCCGGGCCGCGAACGCAGCGGGCAGCGGAGCGGCGAACGCGAGCTCCGCATCGAGCCAGCCGGTGTCGCCGTCGAGGCGCGCATGCAGGTCGCACTGGACGAGAACCGGACCGTCGGCCGGGTCGAGCACATCGACGGGCTGCCACGGTCCGGTCGGCACGCAGCGCGGAAACCAGCCGGGCATGTGCCCGAGCAGCGACGTGCGCACGCTGCGCAGCGTCGCCGGTTCGGCCAGCCGCGTGCGCCAGCGTGCACGGCGCGATGCGCGCGCGTCGCGCAGGTGCGGCGCAAGGGCGCGGAAGCAGACGGTGAGCCGGTGCGTGCCGTCGAGCGACACAGGCACGTCGTGCGCGACGAACATGCTGTCCGAGCGCAGGATCGGCGTGTCGTCGAACCATGCGTCGGCGAGCGTCGCGAGGCCGTGAAAGCGCAGCACGCGCGGCCCGTGTCCGCGCAGTTCGACGCGATACCAGTGATCGCGCTCGTCGAGCGAAGCCATATCGTCATGCTGGCCGGCCAGCGCGAGCGCTTGCGCGACCGTGCCGGGGACGGGGGCGGCGATCCAGCCGTCGGCGGGGAGGTCGAGCGGGCCGCGCACGATGCCCGCGGCCGTTGCGAGCATCGACCACGCGGGCGCGGCATGCGCGGCACGCGCGCGCGTCACCGCATCACCGGCACGGGAGCCGCGTCGACGCGAACGGGCAGCGCATGCCGCAGCGGCGGGGCGATCTGCCGCGCGCAGTCGATCAGATCCGTGTAAGCCGCTTCGATCGCGTCGAGCGTCGCGTCGCCGCGTTCTTCCTTGCCGCGCGCGCAGGCTCGCGCGAGCCGGAATTCCAGCACCATCGCCTCCGATGCGATGCGGTCGCAGGCAGTGCGAATCTCCGCGAACGGCCCGACGCAGCCGCTTGCCTGCAGCCAGCGCGTGTAATGGCCGAACAGTTCGAAGTTCGCGCCGAGTTGCCGCACCGAATTGAACGAGTACGCGTGGAAGCGTTCGAGCGGCGAATCGGCGAGCGACTTCGTATCGATCTGCAACTGGCGCCGGAACGCCGTGACCGGATTGACGACCGGCAGGCGCCGCAAGTGCCGCTGCAGCGACGCGAGCGAGACGTCGCACAGCACGCGCTCGTCGAGCGGTGCGAAGCGGCGCTTCGCGCATTCGACGTAAGGCGGCAGCGGCATCGGCGAGCCGCCGCCGACGAGGCCGTTGTAGTCGAAATCCTCGGCCACGTAATAGCCGCTGTTGTGGAAGTAGCCGATCTGGCGGTGCGTGCGATCGATCGCATCGATGCCGATCGTCGTTTTCGTATGCTGCGCGCGGTAGCTGCTGCCGCGCGTGTCGGGCAGGAACCACGCGTCGACCTCGACGATCATCAGGTGGCCGCGCGCGACCTGCGTTTCGATGTGCTGGTCGAGCGGTTCGTAGATCGAGTGCTCCTGCACGACGATCCCGTAGAGCCGCTCCAGCTCGTCGTGCGGAAACTTGAAGAACGTGAACTGGTCGCCCTCGAAATCGAGCGCGATCGTAAACGGCAGCGCCGCGTACGGATTCAGGCCCCACCACCGAAGCACCTCGAGCCACATGTCGACATAGCAGTTGGTCTGTTTCCAGACCATCTCCTGGCTGTGCAGCGGGTGCGGCCGGTAATGGCGTGCGCGATGGCGCACGTCCTCGAACGACGCATCCTCGCCGTCGCGGGACACGAATTTCATCGCGTGCCCCACAGCACGTCGCGCACTTCCTGCGGCCATGCGTCGAGATCGAAGCCGTGATGACGGAACAGCGCGAGCGTCAGCCGCTCGAGGCCGAAGCCGACGCAGCCCGTGTGCGCGACGTCGCCCGTCGCGGTGCGGATGTCCCACAGCAGCCCGAAGTGATCCATGTGGTAGTTGAAGCTCAGGCACGCGGTCTGGCGGTCGTCGTGTTCGATCGGGATCAGCAGCTCGAACTTCAGGTTCTGCTCGCGCTGGCTGTTCGCGACGATCTTGCCGCCGCGTCCGAAGAACGGATCGTTCGCGAGATCGATCGCGTTCGGCAGGCGCAGCGCGTCGATCATTCGCGTGCCGCGCTCCATCCACGTCTCGCGGAACGCGACGATCTGCTCGGGCGTGCCGATCCGCACGTATTCGCGCATCCGGAACAGCTGCATGCGGGTCGGGTCGAGCGACGGCTCGTGGCGGAAGCAGTACGAGAACACGTCGACAATGCGGCCGCCGGCGGGCAGCGCACCCGCGCGCGCGACGACCGGATAGACCGGGTAGCACGCGGCCGGCGTCATCACGACGTAGGTCGGCTTCTGGCTTTCGGTCCAGTCCTCGCCGCGATCGAGGCACTGCAGCACGCGCTGGTGCCGCTGTTCGTCGCCGCAGAACGCGTGCACGCTGCCCGCGAGTTGCGGGAAGCTCTTCATGTATTCGCTGCGCTCGAATTCGGTGCGGCTCATCGCCGGCGGGAAGCGCAGCACTTCGGCCTGCTGGTCGGCACCCAGGCGCGTGACGAACGCGTCGAGCGCCTCGACGACGCGCTCGAACCGCTCGCTGCGGCCGAACAGGCCCTGGATCCCGGTCGACACGAGCAGGCCCGCATCGATCAGCTCGTCGCGCAGCGGATTGACGCCCGCGCGATCGAGCGGCGCGTCGGACGCGCTGGCGGCGGAAGCGGCGGAGGGTACGGCGAGGCGATCGTTCACGAATGTTTCTCCAGCGTCGCGGGACGCAGTGCGAGCAGCAGGCTCGAGGTATTGGCGGCGATGCGGTCGTTGCTGATCATCAGCGGCGCCGCGTGCAGGTCGCGCAGGTGGCGGCCGATGCTGAACGGCGTGCCGTGCTTGTAGCCGGCCATTCCGCAGATCATCATGGCCTGCTGGACGACCTCGAGCGCCGTCGACGACACATAGGTCTTCAGCGTGTTGATCTCGGCGGCCCACGCCATGCCGGCCGACCACGAGCGCGTGGACGCGCTCGAATGGAGGCGCAGCACGTTGTCGATGCGCGCCTGCATCGCCTGCATCAGCGCCAGCGACTCGGCGATGCGCCGCGATGCGGGCGACGGCGCGCCGTCGGTCTGGCGTGCCTGCGCGCGGAAGAACTGGTGCGCGCGGTGGAACGCGTCGCCGGCCACGCCGATCCATACCGCCGCCCACAGGATGTGCGAAACCGGCACCATCGTCTGTTCGGCGATCTGCGCGAACGGCGCGGGCAGGCATTGCACGGTCGCACCTCGGGCGTCGAGCACGAAGCCGTTGCTGCAAGTGCCGCGCATGCCGAGCGTGTCCCATTCGCCGCGGCGCGTGAGCGTATAGCCGTCGCGCAGCAGCGTGACGAGCACCTGCTCGGACGCCGGCGCGTCGGCATCGCGCCGCGCGGTCGCGAGGATGCCGTCCGCGTAGTCGCCGTATGAGATCGTCGGCGCGGATTTATGCAGCCGGAATTCGCCGCCGTGGGTCTCGAGCGCGCACTGGCTCGCGCGCAGGTTGCCGCCGACGCCGTCTTCCGATGTTGCCGACGCGAGCAGCCACTGATGGCGCACGAGCTGCTGCAGGAAAAGCTTGTGCCAGCCCTGGTCGGCCGCATGGTTGACGATGCACGCGACCTGGATCTGGTGCATCGCGAACACCATCGCCGACGATGCGCACGCCTGGCCGAGGATCGAGCAAGCCGACGCGATATCGGCCAGCGACGCGCCCATCCCGCCGAGCTGGGTCGGGACCATCGCGCTCAACAGGCGGCGCGCGCGCATGGCCTCGATCGCCTCGACGGGGCAGCGCGCGTCGCGATCGACGGTATCCGCGTGCTGGGCGGCGATGTGTGCGACCGCATGCGCGGCCTCGTCGAGCCGGCGCGCTTCGTCGTCGGCCGCGAGCTCGGGAAGCAGTGCGCTCATGCGGAATGCTCGGAGCGTTGGAGGGTGGCGATCGTGTCCGCGAGCGCGTCGATGCTGCGGAACAGGTTGCGGTTGAGCATCTCGTCGGGAATCTCGATGTTGAACTGCTTTTCGATCGCGAGCATCAGCTGGATCGTGTCGAGCGAGGAGAGGCCCGCTTCGTAGAGGTCGTCCCCGTCGCCGATCGAATCGATCGCGGCTTCGAGATGGGCGACATGCTTGAGGATGGTTCTGATGTCTTTTTTCACGTGCTGCTCCGGCGTGCGTGGTGTCGTCCGCTCGGGCGGACGCGCGCAGCGCGCTGACATCCCCCCGGCAGCCCGGCATCAGTAGACCATTCGCACGCACGGCGTTCTGTTCGCCACCCTACAATCGGCTGACCCGGCGCGCCCGCGAACGTGGACCGGCCGTGTGCGTCACGCGCGCGCCGCGGCGCTCACGCCAGAGTCGGCCGACAGGATGCGCTTCATCTCGTCGCGCACGATCGCGCGGCAGCCGCACGACAGTTTCTCGAGGCCGGCCAGATCGGCGAGCACGATCGAGCTGCGGTACTGGCGGATCAGGCCGAGCCGCTGGATCTCGCCGGCTGCGTCCGTGACCGTCTCGCGTCGGACGCCGAGCATCTGCGCGAGCATGCTGTGGGTGACCTGGATCTCGATGCTGCGCGACCGGTCGTACGCGAGCAGGAACCATCTGCATAACTGATGTTTGAGGACGTGATGGCGGCTGCAGAACGTGATCTGCGCGACCTGGGCCATCAGCAGCCGCACGCAGACGAACACGAGATGGCGAATCACCGGCGACGCATCGAACGCGGCGGCGAAGATGCGCCGGTCGAGCCGGTAGACGAAGCCGTCGCGGCATGCGACAGCGCGGCACGGCATCCGGCCGCTGCCGCCGATCACGTCGTCGCACACGACGCTCTCGCTGCCGATCTGCGCAACTTCCAGCGTCATGCCGCCGGTCGACACGTACTGCAGTGAAATCGCCGTCGTGACAGGCAGGTAGACGGCAGTGAGCATTTCGCCGGGTTCGCACAGCACCTGGCCCGATTTCAGATGCACGAGCTGAAGGTTGGCAATCAGCGTCGCGCGCTCGTCGCGGTCGACGGCGGCGAGAAACCGGTTCGCGTCGAAGCTGTGGGAAAGCTCGATCATGCCGCTCGCGGGGGCGACGGCGTCATTGGCCTGGTGAGTCACGGCGCATCCTCGTAGGGGCAATCGCGGATCGCGCGGCGGCACCCACTGGGGATTTAGCACGCGCGTGCGAATTTGTGTTCGTCGGAATTCGAATGCCGATAGTGGGAAAAGGCTAGCACGCAATTGAATTCGATAAATTACCCATTACGTCATTTCACAAAGTTTGACGTTTGGAGGTATATGCAACTGTTATATGGATTTGAGGTTCATGTTTCCGTGAGTTAATCGCCTCGAAGTGGATCGATGGATAAGTGGTGAATTCAGTGCCGATCGTGAATCAATCGGACGACGATGCAAATCGTACAGCGGAAATTATTCGGAGTGCCTTGAACATTATTTGACAATCGATATTCGTCCATCATTTTATTCAATTGAATCATTGGCTTGGTGGGGATATGTGCGCCAGCTTACAAAGCTGCGAATTAGTGGATCGATTCAAATTTGAGACAGTTTCAAACGGTCATTTGAGGCCCGTGCCGCCGCTTCGGCGTCGTGCGAGACATCACGGAAACAATTGAAAACGGCTCGTAAGTATTTGAACGATAAGCATCGCGCGCCACTGCTGGCGCCACCGGCCAGGGTGTGATCATTGATCAGTCGAATCGCATGGTGTGTCCGCGACGGCGGGAGGTGTCCGGAAATGAGACGCTTTTGGCGCCTTTCAGGCGGCTATTCGGGCGTTCTGAATCGTGCATCGTTTATATATTAAGGATGAAGCGGGTATTGGCACGTAAATCGCTTATTCGGGCGGGCGTGTCGAAACGAGACTGCCGATTCGATCCGGCGGCGTGAAGCCGAAGGTCGATTCGGTCGAGGGTTGTGGCCGCAACCCCCGTCGTCGTCCGGGCGCGCATCGCGATAACGAGTTCCGCTGACGCGGCTGCATGCGGCGCGGACGATAAAAGGGATACAGACATGCTTCATCTTTACTCGAGCTACTCGGCGAATGCCATTCTCGGTGCTCTCCCCGAGGACAGCATCCGTGCCATTGCACCGCATCTCGAGCTGGTCAGGATCAAGGCCGGCATGCTCGACCGGGTCGGTGAGCCGATGCGCCACCTGCATTTCCCGACCACCGCCATGATGTCCGTGCAGCACCTGATGGAGGACGGGGCGATGGTCGAGGTCGCGATGGTCGGCCGCGAAGGCACGGTCGGCCTGGCGACGCTGCTCGGCGGCACCGCGGTGTCGAACCGCGTCGAAGTCCGCATCGGCGGGATGGCCTATCGCGTGCCGACCTGCATCATGCGCTCGGAATTCGAACGTTCGCCGGACACTTACCGCCTGCTGCTGAACTACTGTCAGGCGATGATGGCGCAGGTGTCGCGCAGCGCGCTGTGCAACCGGCACCACTCGGTCAGCGAGCAATTGAGCCGCTGGCTGCTGCTCGCGCACGACCGGATCGACGGCGACGAACTGGCCGTCACGCAGCAGACGATCGCGAACATGCTCGGCGTGCGTCGCGAAGGCGTGACGGAGGCGGCCGGCAATCTGCAGGAGGCAGGGCTGATCCGGCAGCGGCGCGGCCGCATCACCGTGCTCGATCGCGACGGTCTGGAGCGCCAGGCATGCGAGTGCTACGAGCTGATTCGTGCGGACTATCGCCGGCTGCTCGGCTCGCGCGCCGGTGCGCGATCGCTGCCGGTGCGACAGCGCATGCAAGACATGCACGGCGGATTCCCCGCGCACGGTGCGTGACGATGCACGCGCTGGCGGGTGGAACGAATGCGATGCGGCGTGCCGCGGTCGCAGCGGCCGACGTCGCGCTCGTGCTGGCGGGAACCCTCGCCGCGCAGGCCGCGATGGGGCTCGCGTGGCGTGATCTGGCGGATGCGCAGCGCGGCGCGATTGCATTGCTGTGCGTGCTGACCGTCGCGCTGTTGCCGCGCACCGTGCGCGTGTCGCGCGGTGGGGCGTCGCCGCATGGCGGCGCGGTCGTGCTGACGCGCACGGTGGTGGCCGTCGTGTGTGCGGGTGCGCTGACGGTGGTCGGCACGATGTGGATCATGAACCGTGGCGGGACGGTCACGACGCGCTGGATCGCGCGGACGGTGCTGTCCGGCGACGCGGCGCTGCTGCTCGGCAGGCTGGCGCTAGGCGCGCTGGCGATGCAGCGCGGTGACTCGCGCGCGCGGCAGCGGCGGGTCGCGATCGTCGGCGCGACCGCATACGGACGCGTGGCGATCGAGCGCTTGCAGCTCGAGCCGGCCGGCCCGTTCGCGGCGGCCTGCGTGTTCGACGACGATGCGCCAGCCGCTTCGGCGGACGGGATCGGCGGTGTGCCGGTGATCGACGACTGGGTCGCGCTGCGGCGCATGATCCGCGCCGGCGAGATCGACGAAGTGTGGCTCACGCTGCCGATGTCGCACGAGTCGCGCATCCGGCGCATCGTGCGCGAACTGCGCGACGAGTTCGTCGAGCTGCGATTGTTGCCGGACGTGCGGCAGATGGCGATCGTCGAGCGTTCCGCGACCGATGTGCTCGGCATGCCGGCGATCAACCTCGCGACCACGCCGCGTTCCGCGCCGGAACTGTGGGTGAAGTTCGCGTTCGACCGGCTGTTCGCGGTCGCCGTGCTGATTCCGCTGCTGCCGCTGCTCGCGGCGCTGGCGATCGCGGTGAAGCTGTCGTCGCCGGGGCCCGTCTTGTTCAGGCAGCGCCGCAAGGGCGCCGACGGGCGGGAGTTCCATATCCTCAAGTTCAGGACGATGCGCGCGCATCGCGCGCAGCCGGGCGTCGTGCGGCAGGCCTCGCGCAACGACGCGCGCATCACGCCGGTCGGCGCGTTCCTGCGGCGCACGTCGCTCGACGAGCTGCCGCAGTTCTTCAACGTGCTGTCCGGCCAGATGTCGGTGGTCGGCCCGCGTCCGCATGCGATCGAACACGACGACTTCTACCGGCAACTGATCGACTGCTACATGTATCGCTATCGCGTGCGGCCGGGGATCACGGGATGGGCGCAGGTGAACGGCTATCGCGGCGAGACGCGCAAGGTCGAGGCGATGGCCGCACGCGTGAAGCTCGACCTGTTCTACATGCAGAACTGGAGCTTCTGGTTCGACATGAAGATCATCCTGATGACGGTCGTGCGCGGCTTCGTCGGACGCAATGCGTTCTGATGAAGAGGATTGCGAAATATCACGGATGAGCGATGCCGCCTCGATGAGACGTGCACCGCAACCTCAGCCACGAACCCTAAACCGCCCGCTGCGCTCAACTATCCGCCGGCGATTGTCCACCCGCCGGCAAGGCAGCGGGCAAGACGGCAGGCGAAGCGGTCGGTTGAGCGTCGGGCGCGGCTTGCGCGCTCGACGGCTGGATGGCGTGCTGAATCGTCGGCACGACCATCGTCGGGAACAGGGCCGCAAGGGCCACCCAGATGACGACGCCGAATACCATGACGTTCTCCCGGAAAGCCGCGGATTCGCCGCGCATGTTTTCAATCTACGACGCAACTTTGTACAGGGGATTGATCGATCTCAACGGCCGCTGCGTCTGACAAATGCGCTCGCGCGGGTGCTCAGGTCCGTCCCCGGTTTTCGGGCGCGCGGTGTGGCCGCTGACGCCGGTCAACACATGCGTGTGCATTGGGTTTATGCTGCGTCGAATGCGTCCGGCCCATCGTGCGGCCGGGCGCGGATCCGGACACGGCGGGCGACGCATGCCCGCCCGCCGTGCACCGGCGCGACAACCGCGCGCCGCATGCGTCATTGCGCGGAAACCGGGAAAAGGAGAGACGGCGATGGCGCTCGACCGAGAACAACGGCAGACGCTGCAGCGGCGGCTGACCGACAGCGAGCAGACGTTGCGGGCGGATATCCGGACGACCGAGGACCAGCGCGCGTCGGAGTCCTATGCCGAACTCGCCGGCGCGGCGCCGGACGAGGGCGACGAGGCGAATGCCGATCTGTTCGTCGACATGGATCACGCATTGATCGGCATGAAGCTGGCCGAGTTGCGCGCGATCGGGCGCGCGCAGCAGCGCATGCGCGACGGCAGCTACGGCGAGTGCATCGACTGCGATGCGCCGGTCGGCTACGAGCGTTTGCTCGCGCGGCCGAGCGCCGAACGCTGCACGCATTGCCAGTCGGTGTACGAACGTCGCTACGCGACGACGCCACGCGCATCGCTCTGACGTCGGCGCCGGGGCCGCGCCGGCGGCGCGCCCCGCGCGGCGCGACACCGGCAACCGGCGCAGGATGACCAACGGGCGCCCGCCGCCGTCGACATGCGGCGCCGGGCGGGCAAGCGCCGGCGCACCAGTGCACGGCGCCATCCACGTGGAAGGGAGCCACGCCGATCATGCCGATCCACAATGCCGAGTGCGCGGCCGTATTCGCCGAAATCGCCGACATGCTCGAGATTCAGGGCGCGAATCCGTTCCGGGTACGCGCCTATCGCAACGCGGCCCGTACGATTGCCGAGTACGGCCGCGACATTCCGGCGATGATCGCGAACGGCAGCGATCTCGGCCAGATTCCATCGATCGGCGCCGATCTCGCGGCGAAGCTGCGCGAGATCGCCGCGACCGGCACCTGCGAACTGCAGCAAACGCTGCGCCATGCGTTGCCGGGCGCGATCGTCGAGCTGCTCGACGTGCCGGGGCTCGGCGCGAAACGCGTGAAGGCGCTGCATGACGCATTGCACGTCGACTCGCTCGAACAGTTGCGCGCCGAAGCGAAGAGCGGGCACGTGCGCGCGCTGCCGGGCTTCGGCGCGAAGACCGAAGCGCATCTGCTCGACGCGATCGACGAGCGCCTGCAGCGCGAGCCGCAGCGCTTCCTGCTGCCCGATGCCGCGCAATCGCTGCGGCCGATGCTCGAGCGGCTGCGCCAGGTGGCCGGCGTCGGCGAGGCGGTGCCGGCCGGCAGTTTTCGGCGCTGCCGCGAGACGGTCGGCGATCTCGACATCCTCGTGAGTGCACAAGATGCGGCCGCGGTGGCCGACGCGTTCGTCAGCTGCGGCGACGTCGTGCGCGTGCTCGCGAACGGCAAGACGCGTTCGAGCGTGATGTTCGGCAACGGGCTGCAGGTCGACCTGCGCGTCGTCGACGCCGACGCATTCGGCGCGGCGCTCGTCTATTTCACCGGATCGAAGGCGCACAACATCGCGCTGCGCCGGATTGCGCAGGCCGGCGGCCTGAAGATCAACGAATACGGCGTGTTCCGCGGCGACGAGCGGATCGCGGGCGCGACGGAGGCTTCCGTCTACGAGGCGATCGGCCTTCGCTGGGTGCCGCCCGAACTGCGCGAGGGCCGCGGCGAGATCGACGCGTCGCGCACCGGCACGCTGCCCGCGCTGGTCGAGCGCAAGCATCTTCATGGCGATCTGCACGCGCATACCGACGCGTCGGCCGGGCGCGACAGCCTGCGAGCGATGGCGGATGCCGCCCGCGCGCGCGGGCTCGCGTATCTGGCCATCACCGACCGCATGCCGGATGCCGGCGGCGGCCGTACCGATTGCGACTGGCTCGTGCGACAGATCGACGAGATCGACCGCCTCAACGCGTCGTTCGACGATTTCGTGCTGTTGAAGGGCGTGGAGGCCGGCATTCGCGAGGACGGCAGCCTCGATGTGCCCGACGACGCGCTCGGCCGGCTCGACCTCGTCGTCGGCGCGGTGCGCGACGGCTTCGACCTGCCGGGCGACAGGCAGACCGAGCGGATCCTGCGCGCGATCGATCATCCGTATTTCACGATCCTCGCGCATCCGACGGGCCGGCTGCTCGGCGAACGCGACGCCTGCGAACTCGACGTGCCGCGCGTGCTCGCCGCGGCCGCCGCGCGCCGCTGCTTCGTCGAGCTCGACGGCGACCCGCGGCGGCTCGATCTGCCGGACCTGTGGTGCCGCGAGGCCGCGAAGGTCGGCGTCGCGGTGGCGATCGGCTCGGACGCCCGCCGCGCGGACGATCTCGACAACCTCGACTACGGTATCGGCCACGCGCGGCGCGGCTGGCTCACGCGGCACGACGTGCTCAACACGCGCACGCTCGCGCAACTGCGGCCGCTGCTGGCGCGCACGATGGGTGGCGCGGGCAGCGCGTCGAAGCGCGACCGCCCGAAGGGCGCGTGACGGCGCGCCGGGCTCAGGCCAGCACGTCTTCCGCCGGGACGTACGGCAGGCCGAGCGCGAGCGCGACGGCCTCGTACGTGACGTGGCCGTCGCACACGTTCAGGCCCGCGCGCAGATGCGGGTCGTCGGCCATCGCGCGTTTCCAGCCTTTGTCGGCGAGCGCGAGCGCATGGCCGAGCGTCGCGTTGTTCAGCGCGAACGTCGACGTGCGCGCGACCGCGCCCGGCATGTTCGCGACGCAATAGTGCACGACGCCGTCGACGACGAAAGTCGGCTGCGCATGCGTCGTCGCGTGCGATGTCTCGAAGCAGCCGCCCTGGTCGATCGCGACGTCGACGACGACGGCGCCCGTGCGCATCGTCGCGATCATGTCGCGCGTGACGAGCCGCGGCGCCGACGCGCCCGGCACGAGCACCGCGCCGATCACGACGTCGGCTTCGCGCACGGCTTCGTCGATCGTGTGCGCGTTCGAGCAGACGGTCGAGATCCGGTTCGCGAAGATCAGGTCGAGCTGGCGCAGCCGGCCCACGTTGGTGTCGAGCACGGTGACGCGTGCGCCGAGGCCGACCGCCATCTGCAGCGCACCGGTGCCCACCACGCCCGCGCCGAGCACCACGACGTGCGCGGCCGGCACGCCGGGCACACCGGCCATCAGCACGCCGCGGCCGCCGCGCGGGCTTTCGAGGTGCGTCGCCGCGACCTGGATCGACATGCGTCCCGCGACCTCGCTCATCGGCGCGAGCAGCGGCAGCCCGCCGCCGGGGCCCGTCACGGTTTCGTACGCGATGCAGACCGCGCCGGACTTCACGAGCGCGGCAGCCTGCTCGGGATCGGGCGCGAGATGCAGGTACGTATAAAGGATTTGCCCGCGCCGCAGCATCGCGCACTCGGCGGCCTGCGGTTCCTTGACCTTGATGATCATGTCGGCGCGCGCGAACAGGTCGCGCGCGTCGTCGCACAGCGCCGCACCGGCGGCCGTGTAGTCGTCGTCGAGCAGGCCGATCGCGGTGCCCGCGCCGCGCTGCACGAGCACGCGATGGCCATGCCGCGTGAGTTCGCGTGCGCCGGCCGGCGTGAGGCCGACGCGGTATTCATGGTTCTTGATCTCTTTCGGCACACCGATCAGCATGAGTCGTCTCCATGGGTATTCGTCGTTGTTGTCGTGCCCGAGCGCACTGCGATCGTCCGACCGTGCGTGCCGGCGAACGGCCCGTGTGCGACGGGTGCATGCCCGGTCCGACGGCCGTACTGGAATAAAAGGGTAGTGGTGCCCGGAGGGAAGTCAAGCGGCGGCCCGCCGCGACGGTGCGCGCACTGCAGTGCAGCACGTGGCGTGGTGTCTTGCGCCCGGGCGTCGCCATGTCCGCGACATGCAGTGGGTATCGTCTTGGGTGCCGCGCAGCGGGGCGGCGCGTTCACGATCGTTGCGCACGCATGGATCTTTGCGGCGCGCGCGGGCGGCGATTGCCGCTACATCCACTTCTTCAAGCGGATTCGTGGCGCACGGGCCTTGCGCATTCCAACTTCCGCATTTTTCAATTATTGCGATTTTCGATGCAATGAATTGCATCTAACCCTTTGGAAATGGAACCGGTTCCATCTATAATTCGCGGCACTCGTCGCCGGGCCCGAAATGAGGGTCGTGCACGTTGCGCTTGCCGTCGGCGGGCGCGGCATCCAAGTTGAATCAGGCCCATGGCGATGGCGGGTAAATGACGTGAGAAGCACGGCATTTGTCCGACGATAAGGCCCGCGAAGAGGTCGACGTGCGGGGTGCGCCCGAACCGGCGCGCGCCGCGGCTGCATGACGGCGCCGCCCCGCAATGCGCGACCGGCGCTCGCACCGATAGTGTTCGCAATACAGCAAAAACAGGATCGCCGGCCGCGTGCGGCATGGCTACCGGTTGGGCATGACGCATGCGGAATGCGCGTCCCCGAACCACGCTCCCCAACGATCAACATCCGACCATGTCCACGCCACCCGACAAACCCAATTCGCGCCGCCGTTTCCTGCGCACGTCGGTCGCGCTTGTGCCGATCGCGTCGGTCGCCGGTTGCGACCTGCGCTCGTCGTCGTCCGCGACCACGGCCGGCAATGCGTCCGCCGCGGCGGCCGGCGCCGAACGCGCGCTGTACAAGCCGACCTTCTTCGATGCAAAGGAGTGGGCGTTCGTCCAGGCCGCCGTCGACCGGCTGATCCCGGCCGACGCCGAGGGCCCCGGCGCGCTCGACACCGGCGTGCCCGAATTCATCGACCGCCAGATGGAAACCCCGTACGCGCACGGCGCGACGTGGTACATGCAGGGGCCGTTCCAGCAGGGCGTGCCCGAGCTCGGCTATCAGCTCAAGCTGGTGCCGCGCGACATCTACCGGCTCGGCATCGCGGCGGTCAACCGCTATTGCGAAAAGGCGCACGGCAAGACGTTCGCCGACCTCGACGCACCGACCCGCGACACCGTGCTCGGCGCACTGGAGAAGGGCGGCGCGCAGATCGACGACGTGCCGTCCACCGTGTTCTTCGGCCAGTTGCTGCAGAACACGCGCGAAGGCTACTTCTGCGATCCGGTGCATGGCGGCAATCACGACATGGCCGCGTGGAAGATGATCGGTTTTCCGGGCGCGCGCGCCGACTTCATGGATTTCGTCAACCAGAACGGCAAGCCGTATCCGTACGGCCCGGTTTCGATCAACGGGGAGCGCAGCTGATGGCCGCGGAAAAGAAGCCGCACGTCGATGCGGTGATTGTCGGCTTCGGCTGGACCGGCGCGATTCTCGCGAAGGAACTGACCGAAGCGGGCCTGAACGTCGTCGCGCTCGAGCGCGGCGAGTATCGCGACACCTATCCGGACGGCGCGTATCCGAACACGATCGACGAGCTGACCTACAACGTTCGCAAGAAGCTGTTCCTCGATCTGTCGAAGACGACCGTCTCGATCCGCCACGGCGTGCAGGACACCGCACTGCCGTACCGGCAGCTCGCCGCGTTCCTGCCGGGCGAGGGCGTCGGCGGCGCGGGGCTGCACTGGTCGGGCGTGCACTTCCGGATCACGCCGGAGGAGCTGCGCCTGCGCAGTCACTACGAAGAGCGCTACGGCAAGAAGTTCATCCCGGAAGGCATGACGATCCAGGACACGGGCGTCAGCTACGACGAGCTCGAGCCGTATTTCGACTTCGCGGAGAAGGTGTTCGGCACGTCGGGGCAGGCGTACAAGGTCGGCGGCAAGGTGGTCGGCGACGGCAACGTGTTCGAGGCGAACCGCAGCGACAACTTCCCGCTGCCGGCGCAGCTCAACACCTACTCGGCGCAGCGCTTCTCCGACGCGGCGAAATCGCTCGGGCTGCATCCGTACCGGCTGCCGTCGGCGAACACGTCGGGGCCGTACACGAACCCGTACGGCGTGCAGATGGGGCCGTGCAACTTCTGCGGCTACTGCAGCGGCTACGCGTGCTACATGTACTCGAAGGCGTCGCCGAACCTGAACATCCTGCCCGCGCTCAAGCAGGCGCCGAACTTCGAATTGCGCTCGAAGTGCCACGTGCTGCGCGTGGACCTGGACGACACGAAGAAGCGCGCGACGGGCGTCACCTACGTCGACCCGGCCGGCCGTGAAGTGCATCAGCCGGCCGATCTCGTGATCGTCGCCGCGTTCCAGTATCACAACGTGCACCTGCTGCTGCTGTCGGGCATCGGCAGGCCGTACGACCCGATCTCGGGCGAAGGCGTCGTTGGCCGCAATTTCGCGTACCAGAACCTGTCGACGATCAAGGCGTTCTTCGACAAGGACACCTACACGAACCCGTTCATCGGCGCGGGCGGCAACGGCGTCGCGGTGGACGATTTCAACGCGGACAACTTCGACCACGGCCCGCTCGGCTTCGTCGGCGGCTCGCCGCTGTGGGTGAACCAGGCGGGCGTGAAGCCGATCAGCGGCATCGCGACGCCGCCCGGCACGCCGCAGTGGGGCTCGGCGTGGAAGAAGGCGGTCAAGGACAACTACGCGCACACGATCTCGATGGACGCGCACGGCACGAACATGTCGTACCGCGACGTGTACCTCGACCTCGATCCGACCTACCGCGATTCGTACGGCCAGCCGCTGTTGCGGATGACCTTCGACTGGAAGGACAACGACATCCGGATGGCGCAATACGTGACCGGGCAGATGAAGAAGATCGCGGAGGCGATGGGGCCGAAGGCGATCGGCGTGTCGACGCGCGAATTCGGCAAGCATTTCGATTCGCGCGCGTACCAGACGACTCACCTGGTCGGCGGCGCGATCATGGGCACCGATCCGAAGACGAGCGTGCTGAACCGCTACCTGCAATGCTGGGACGTGCACAACGTGTTCGTGATGGGCGCGTCGGCGCTGCCGCAGGGCATCGGCTACAACCCGACCGGGATCATCGCCGCGCTGGCCTACTGGTCGGCACGCGCGATCCGCGAGCAATACCTGAAAAATCCCGCCCCGCTGGTGACCGCATGAAGAGGACAGTGAACCACCACAACCACCACCACGCCGCGCGCCGCATGTCCCCGCTTCGGCGCGCACTGGCGATCGGCACGGCATGGGCGGTGCTCGGTCTTGCCGGCGGGCCGGCCTTCGCGCAACCGGCGGCGCCGGCGGCGGCTTCAGGCCCGGCAGCCGCACCGGCCGCACAGTCGGCCGACGCGAACCTCGTCAAGCGCGGCGAATACCTGGCCCGCGCGGGCGACTGTATCGCGTGCCACACGGCGAGCGGCGGGAAGCCGTTCGCGGGCGGCCTGAAGTTCGACACGCCGATCGGCGCGATCTATTCGACCAACATCACGCCGGATCCGAAGACGGGCCTCGGCGGCTGGACGCTCGACGACTTCACCCGCGCGGTGCGCGAGGGCGTCCGCAAGAACGGCGACACGATGTACCCGGCGATGCCGTTCCCGTCCTACGCGCGTTTGAGCGACGACGACGTGAAGGCGCTCTACGCGTACTTCATGCACGGCGTGGCGCCGGTCGAGCACGAGAACCGCGCGGTCGACATCGTGTGGCCGCTGTCGATGCGCTGGCCGCTGACGTTCTGGCGCAAGCTGTTCGCGCCGACGCCGAAGCCGTTCGATGCGACGCCGTATACCAATCCGGTGATCGCGCGCGGTGCGTATCTGGTGCAGGGGCTCGGCCACTGCGGCGCGTGCCACACGCCGCGCGCGGTGACGATGCAGGAACGCGCGCTGACCGATGCGGCGGGCCTCGACTTCCTGGCCGGCGGCGCGGCGATCGACGGCTGGGTGCCGACGAGCCTGCGCGGCGAGCCGCGCACCGGGCTGGGCGCGTGGACCGAAACCGAGATCGTGCAGTTCCTGAAGACTGGCCGCACGCTGCGCACGGCCGCGTTCGGCGGGATGACGGACGTGGTCGGCCACAGCATGCAGCACATGACCGACGACGACCTGACCGCGATCGCACGCTACCTGAAGACGCTGCCGCCGCGCGTGCAGGGCGAGCAGGCGCACATGTACGACGCGGCCGCCGCGAAGGCGCTGCAGGGCGGCGACGCGAGCAAGCCGGGCGCGGCCGTCTATCGCGACAACTGCATGGCCTGCCACCGCAGCGACGGCCACGGCTACACGCGCGTGTTCCCGGCGCTCGCCGGCAACCCGGTCGTGCAGGGCGAGGATCCGACGTCGCTGATCCACGTCGTGCTGGAAGGCAGCGCGCTCGCGGGCACGCGCACCGCGCCGTCGACCTTCACGATGCCGCCGTTCGGCTGGCGCCTGTCGGACCAGGAAGTCGCGGACGTATCGAACTTCGTGCGCACGAGCTGGGGCAATACGGGCGCGGCGATCACGGCCGCGCAGGTCGCGAAGGTGCGCAAGAGCGTGCCGTCGACGCGACCGGAGCCGCCGCCGGGCGCGCGGTTCCCGCAGGCATCCCGCTGACGCGGGCGGCGGGGCAGCTGCCTCGCCCGATCGAGCCTCTCGTGGACTCGCGGCGCCGGCCGGCGCGCGGGACACGTTCCCTCCGACCGGGGTAGTACCCCGCAATGGCGCACCGCCGCGTGAAAATTTCGCGGCGGCGCGCCATTTTTCCGCCTCATCCCTTATCCTTTGCCTCTTGAACCTTACTAAATCGTTACAAGAGCCTGGGAGGGGGGATGCCTCATGACGTCAGCCTGATTGCGTTGCTCGCGGCCGGTTTCGGTCTCGCGATGATCTTCGGTTACCTCGCGTCGCTGCTGAAAATGCCGCCGCTCGTCGGTTACCTGCTCGCCGGTATCGTGATCGGCCCCGGCACGCCCGGTTTCGTCGGCGACCTGTCGCTCGCGCAGCAGCTTGCCGAAGTCGGCGTGATGCTGCTGATGTTCGGCGTCGGCCTGCATTTCTCGCTCGGCGATCTGCTCGCGGTGCGCAAGATCGCGCTGCCTGGGGCAGTCGTCCAGATTACCGTCGCGACGCTGCTCGGCGGCGGGCTTGCGCTCACGTGGGGCTGGAGCGTCGGCGCGGCGCTCGTGTTCGGGCTCGCGCTGTCGGTCGCGAGCACGGTCGTGCTGTTGCGCGCGCTGGAAGGGCGCGGGCTCGTCGAAACGGTCAACGGGCGCATCGCGGTCGGCTGGCTCGTCGTCGAGGATCTCGTGATGGTGCTCGTGCTCGTGCTGCTGCCGCCCGTCGCGGGGCTGCTCGGCGGCACGCCGCCCGGCGACGCGCACACGGCCGGCGGCAGCGTGTGGGGCACGCTCGGCGTCACGATGCTGAAGGTCGCCGCGTTCATCGTGCTGATGCTCGTGGTGGGCAAGCGCGTGTTCCCGCGCATCCTGTGGCTCGTCGCGCGCACCGGTTCGCGCGAGCTGTTCACGCTGTGCATGATCGCGGCAGCGGTCGGCATCGCGTTCGGCGCGGCGAAGCTGTTCGACGTGTCGTTCGCGCTCGGCGCGTTTTTCGCCGGGATGATGATGCGCGAGTCGGAGTTCAGCCGGCGCGCGGCCGACGAGACGCTGCCGCTGCGCGACGCGTTCTCGGTGCTGTTCTTCATTTCGGTCGGGATGCTGTTCGACCCGAAGGTGCTGGTCACGGAGCCGCTGCACGTGATCGAGGTCGCGGCGATCGTGCTGATCGGCAAGACGCTCGCGGCGGTCGCGCTCGTGATTGCGTTCCGTTATCCGCTGAACACCGCGCTGACGGTCGGCGCGGGCCTCGCGCAGATCGGCGAGTTCTCGTTCATCCTCGCGGGTCTCGGCCGGGCGCTCGGTTTGCTGTCGGCCGAAGGGCAGAACCTGATTCTCGCGGTCGCGCTTATCTCGATCGCGATGAACACGCTGCTGTTCGCGATGATCGATCCGGCGCTCGCCTGGATTCGCAAGCATTCGGCGTTCGCGCGCAAGCTCGAGGCGCGCGACGATCCGCTCGCCGCGCTGCCGATGTCGACGCCGCAGACGCACCTGACCGGTCAGGTCGTGATCGTCGGCTACGGCAAGGTCGGCACGCGCATCGCGCATGCGCTGGACGAGCGCGGGATCGCCTATGTCGTCGTCGAGCAGAACCGCGAACTCGTCGAGAAGCTGCGCGCGGACGGCGTCGCGGCCGTGTCCGGCGACGCGATCGAGCCGGTCGTGCTCGTGCAGGCGCATATCGCGCGTGCGGGGATGCTGGTCGTCACGCTGCCGGACGTGTTCGATGTGCGGCAGATCGTCGAAATCTCGCGCACGCTGAACCCGACGCTGGAGGTCGTGCTGTGCACGAACAGCGGCGACGAGGCCGACTTGCTGGCGAGCGAGGGCGTCGGCACCGTGTTCATGGGCGAGAGCGAACTCGCGCGCGGGATGACCGAGCACGTGCTCGGCCGGATGGTGAAGCCGCTGGCGGCCGCGCATTGACGGTTGCGCATGCGCGTATTCGACGGCCTTGTCACACGCCCGGCCGCGTTCGCGCGGGCAGCGGGATCGCGCCGGCTGTCGGGACTACTCCGGCTGTCGGGACTGCGCCGGCCGCCGGCACGGCGGCGAAGCACATGAACGGCGTTCGACGCGGCGAATAGCGGACGCATTCGCCGGTAGCCGCGCCCGGTACCACGCGATGGGTTTCAGCCTGCCGCCTTCACCTGTACGGTCGCGCCGGATTGCGCGGCCGTCTTCACCGGCGTCGCCGCCTTCTGCGCGGCCGCCGTCTTCGGTTGCGCCGCGGCCTTCGGCGCCGCGCCCGGCTTCTGCGGGGCCGCGCCCCTGGCCGGCGCATTCGGCGTCGCCTCGATCGGCGCATCGGGCGGCACGCCGAGCAACTGCAGCGCGCCGCTCGTGATCGACGAGAACACCGGGCCGGCCACCGTGCCGCCGTAATAGCCCTTGCCGCGCGGCTCGTCGATCATCACCGCGACGATCAGGCGCGGGTTGCTCATTGGCGCCATCCCCGCGAACAGTGCGCGGTACTTACCCTTCGCATAGGTCGCGCCGACCTGCTTGCGCGCCGTGCCCGTCTTGCCGCCGATCCGGTAGCCGTCCACGCGCGCGCGGCGCCCCGTGCCGCCTTCGCCGACCGCCGACTCGAGCATCGCACGGATCGCCGCCGCGGTTTGCGGCGACGTCACGCGGTGCCCGCGACGGGCATCCATCGTCAGCGGGTCGGTGCCGCTCTTCAGCAGCGACACCGGGTGCAGTGTGCCGTCGCCCGCATAGGCGGTGTAGGTCTGGGCGATCTGCAGCAGCGACATCGACAGCCCGTAGCCGTACGCCATCGTCGCCTGCTCGATCGGCCGCCAGCGCTTGTAGCCGCGCAGGCGGCCCGACGCGACACCCGGGAACGTCAGCTCCGGCGCGCGACCGATCCCGTATTCCTGGTACTTGTTCCAGATCGTTTCGGCGGACAGGTTCAGCGCCAGCTTGGCGAGCGCGACATTGCTCGACTTCTGCAGCGCCTCCGATACGGTCAGCGAGCCGTGGTTCGACGTGTCGTGGATCACGGCCGGGCCGATCTTGTAGGTGCCCGGCGACGTATTGATGATCGTGTTCGGCGTGACCTTGCGCTCGTCGATCGACAGCGCGACGACGAGCGGCTTGATCGTCGAGCCGGGCTCGAACGTGTCGATCACCGCGCGGTTGCGCAGCTGCTGGCCGGTCAGCCGGAAACGATCGTTCGGATCGAAGGTCGGGTAGTTCGAGAGCGCGAGGATTTCGCCGTTCTGCGCGTCGAGCACGACGACGCTGCCGGCCACCGCGTTGTTCTCGAGCACTGCAGCCTTGAGCTGGCTGAACGCGAGCTGCTGGATGCGCCGGTCGATCGTCAGTTCGATCGTCGCGCCGTGCTGCGCGGGGACGAGCGGACGCGTGTCGGACACGATGCGCCCGAGCCGGTCGCGGATCACCTCGCGCTGCCCGGACGTACCCGACAGCCGCGCATTCGCCGCGAGTTCGACGCCTTCCTGGCCCTTGTCCTCGACGTTGGTGAAACCGACCACGTGCGCGGCCGACTCGCCTTCCGGATAGAAGCGCTTCGAATCGGCGATCTGCGTAATGCCGTCGATCGCGAGCTTGTCGAGCCGGCTCGCGGTATCGGCGTCGACCTGCCGCTTCAGCAGCACGAACGTACGGTCGTTGCGCAGGCGGCGTTTTATTTCCGCGAGCGGCATGTCGAGCAGCTTCGCGAGCTGCGGATAGTCGATTTCGGCGACCTGTTTCGGGTTCGCCCAGATTTCATAGGTCGACAGGCTGACCGCGAGCATCGCGCCGTTGCGATCGACGATGCGACCGCGCATCGCGTCGAGCTCGATCGTGCGCTGGTAGCGCTTCTGGCCTTGCCCGACATAGAAATCCTGGTTCGCGACCTGCACCCAGAACGCGCGTCCGATCAGCGCGGCGAATCCGAGGGACACCATGATCACGACCAGTTTCGAGCGCCACATCGGCAGGCGCGACGCGAGCATCGGATGCTTGGTCGCGGCGGCGTACGGATCGGCGGGGTGGGTCTTCTTTTTCACGCTCATGCAAGGGCCGGGTCGGGCCGCCGGACGGCGGCAAGTCAGTCTGAATAATGCGATTGTAATAAATGAGTAAACATTGTGTGGGGAAAGTATGTTTCGGCCCCGTAAAAGAGGCGCGGCGGGAGCCGGGGGAGGACGGGGAGGCGAAGGAAAGCTGGGAGGGCAGCGCGGCGCGCCCGGGGAAAAATCGGCGGCGCTCGTTTCGATTATCCGACCCCGATTAATTTCGAGACGATAAAATAAAAATCGCCTCGAAGCGAGGCGACTTTATTTCTGAATATCGAAATGAATATCGCGGAAACCGGAATAAACCCCAAAACCGCAGAGGAATGCCGTCGGAAATACCTAGCGCGCGACGGAAGTAAATTCGTGGTTTTCCGAATCCACCCTGGAGCGATCGACTGCCTGCAGGCGCCACGCGCCTTCGGGATGCTCCCCGGCGAGCACCGCGGGCCCGTGCTCGCGCTGCGTCGCACTGGAGGAAAGGCCCTTCAACTGGCACACGGCCTTCCCGCCGTCGGCCGGGCAGAGGGCCATGGCACCCTCTACGTCCCGAACCTTGCCCCAGGTCGGAAGATCGATGCCCTGGTGTGCCTCGCGCGACCACAGCCCCTCGTCGGTATCGACCCACAGCACTGCGAACGCGTGGCGGGTTGCCGATTCGCTGCCATTAATGCGAATAGTGAGGCGCATTGGATCGTCTCCTGAAGAAAAAGACACGTTTGACCGTTTGGGTTTGACCAGTCTAGATAGACTGTGGTGAAACGCAAGTGATAATCCTCAATAAATCCCGATTAATTTTATTGGCGTTTCCAGATGGAACGACGTCTGACGATTCGTCGGGATCCGCCTCCGTGTGCACACGGAGGCGGCAGCGCGAACCGCGCGCCGTGACCGGACGGTGGCGTATCGCGGACATGCGATGACTCGGGGGAAGTCCCGGTCGAAGCCGCGCGCTGAAGCGAGGGCCGACAAGCGGCCCTGGCCAACTGGCCGCGCACGGGCCGCCAGTGCCGACCGAGCGGACGTTCGAACGATCCGACGGCCAGCCGGCACGACACACTCCGACATTCGCGTACAAATCCGCACACTTTCACAAAACTTTCGGGACAGACTTGCGGGCGATCGGGCCCCACACTGCGAGTTTCCCGATCCTGCGCCGTGGACGCCCGTCCGTGGTGAGCTGCCGAGACGCGATCGACCCGATCGCGGGCCGCAGCGCGATCGGGACTGCCGGGGCGAGCGTCGGCCCCCGGCCCGGCCGAGCGCCGCGCGTGACCTCGCCATCCGGGGGCAGCCGCGCTGTCCGGCCGATTCTTCGAAGGAGACTATCGTGCTGATCTGGAAAACCGCGTTGTCGCTCAACTGGCGCACGAGCCTCGTGTCGCCGGCCAGCGCACCGGTCGCGGCGGCCAACGTCGAACACCTGGTGCTCACCGGCGCCACCGGCTTCATCGGCAGCACCGTGCTCACGGCGCTCGTCAACGCAGGATTGCTCGAACGGATCGTGTGCGTCGTGCGCGCCGAGAATCGCGGCCATGCGGTCGCGCGTCTGCGCGAGGCGGCGCTGCGCGCGGGGCTCGCGCCGTACTGGGCGTCGCGTCTGGGTGACGCGAACGTGGTCGTCGGCGCGCTCGGCGATGTCTGGCAGGGCGCCGACGCGCCGCGTCTCGCCGGCGCGACGCACGTGATCCACTGCGCGGGCCACGCGTCGCCGGCCGACGGCGCGCACCTGCAGGCGGACATCGCCGACTCGCTGGGCTTCGCCGCTCGCTTCGCGCACACGCCGCGGCTGCAGCGCTTCGTATATGTCGGCACCGCGTATGCGCATGCGGGCCGCGGCGGCATCGTGCATGAGGAGGACGCGACGGGCCTGGCGGCGAGTGGCACGGTGCAGGCCGGCGACGGGCTGCCCGGCGCGGTGCTCGCGGCGGACTACCTGCACGCGAAGGCGCAAACGGAACAACGCCTGCGCGAACTGGGACTGCCGCTCGTCGTCGTGCGTCCGTCGCACGTCGTCGGTCACACGGTGCTCGGCACGCGTCCCGCACCGAATTCGTTCTGGATGTTCCGCGTCGCGCACGCGGCGCGCCGCTTCACCGCGCGGCCGATGACGCGCATCGACATCGTGGCGGTCGACGACGTCGCGCGTGCGACGATGCTGCTGGCCGTCAAGCCGACACTCGCGCACGACGTGTATCACGTGTCGGCCGGCGACGACGCGCCGCAGGTCGCGCAGATCGTGCGCGCAATGGACGAGGCGGCGGGCATGACGGGCGCGCCGCGCTACGCGGCTTGCGCGCCGGCCGAACTGCCGCTCGTGGTGCGTGACGTGCTCGGGCGGTCCGATCCGGCGCTCGAGCGCGTGATCGGCCGGGCGTTGCAGCGTTGCGCGGAATTCGCGACGGTCGACCGCGTATTCGACAACCGCCGCGTGCGCGACGAAATCGATTTCGAACCGCTGCCGTTCATCGATTACGTGGAGGAATGCATGCGCACGTCGCGCGGCGTCGCGGTGACCGAGCTGATGCGCGGCGCGCTGCACTGAGCGCCCGCGCGATCCGGGGCGAGTCGGTTCAGGTTCGCCGCGGCTCGCGGCGGCCCGATGCGGCAGGCGCTACGACGCGTTGCCGAGCTCGATCAGCCGGTCGAGCGCACGGTAGACGTCGTCGAGGCCGTCCTGGCCGAAACGCGCTTCGAGCTGACGGTACTGCTCATCGATGCGCGGACCGATTTCGGTGACCAGTTTCCTGCTTTGCGGCGTCAGGCTCACCAGCAGCCGGCGCTGATCCTCCTGCGCGCGTGTGCGCGTAATCAGGCCGTCGCGTTCCATCCGTTCCAGCACACCCGTCAGACTCGGGCTCAGGATGCAGCAGCGGCGGGCGATCTGTCCCGCTTCGAGCGCATGCGCCGGCTCGCCGTCGAGCACGCGGATGATCCGCCATTGCTGTTCGGTCAGCGCGAATTCCTTGAGAATGGGGCGGAACAGGCCCATCAGCGTTTCGCGGGCCTCGAGCAGCAGCATGGCCAGGTTGCGATGGTCGAGCGTACGGTTCATCGGGGTGGGGAATGGACGGGGACGCATCAATCTTAACAGCCGATGGTGACGAATTTCGTGAATCAGGGTAATCGAGGTTGTCAGCGCGCCATTGTTTACTTAAGATGTTAAGTATTGACGATGCGCCGCGACGCGCGGCAGGGGAATGACGCATGGAGCTGTCTTGCAGGACCGCCGCGGCGCCGCCGCTGCCGGTCGCGATCGGTACCGTCTACGGCGCGCTGCTCAACGAGCGCGCGGCATTCGACGCGCTCGGCGACGCCGTGCACGCGCCGCCTTACGGCGGCCCGCCGCAGGCGCCGATCCTGTACATCAAGCCGGCCAACACGCACGCGGTGGACGGCGCGGCCGTCGTGGTGCCGGCCGGCGTCGATGCGCTGGAGATCGGCGCGTCGGTGGCGGTCGTATTCTCGCGGCGCGCGACGCGCGTGCCGGCCGCGCAGGCGCTCGACTACGTGCACGGTTTCACGCTCGCGAGCGACGTGTCGGTGCCGCATCCCGATTACTACCGTCCCGCCGTGCGCTTCAAGTGCCGCGATGGCTTTTGCCCGCTGGGTCCGGCGATCGTGCCGGCGGCGGCGCTTGCCGACGTCGACGCGATCGCCCTGACCGTGCGGATCGACGGCGCCACCGCGGTGTCCGCGTCGACGGCCACGCTGATTCGCCCGGTGCGCGAACTGATCGCCGACGTGACGGCCTTCATGTCGTTCGACGCGGGCGACGTGCTGCTGCTCGGCGTCGCGGGCGGCGCACCGCGCGCCCGCGCGGGCAGCACGATCGAGATTACAGCCGCCGGCATCGGCACGTTGCGGCATACGCTGATCGCGGAGGACGCACGATGAAGACGGCACGCGTGATCTACAACGGCGCACTGCATGCGGCCGAGCCGGCCGGCGACGGCGCGATCCGGCTCGACACGGGGCGCGTGCTCGCCGAGCACGACGTGACGTGGCTGCCGCCTGTCGCGCCGCGCACGACCTTCGCGCTCGGTCTGAACTACGCGGACCACGCGAAGGAACTCGCGTTCAACGCGCCGAGCGAGCCGCTGATCTTCCTGAAGGGGCCGAACACGTTCATCGGCCACCGGTCGCGCACCGTGCGCCCGACGGATGCGACGCACATGCACTACGAGTGCGAGCTGGCCGTCGTGATCGGCCGTCCGGCGCGCAACGTGAGCCGTGCGCGGGCGATCGACCACGTCGCCGGCTACACGGTCGCGAACGACTACGCGATCCGCGACTATCTCGAGAACTACTACCGCCCGAACCTGCGCGTGAAGAACCGCGACACCTGCACGCCGCTCGGGCCGTGGTTTGTCAGCCGCGACGAAATCGGCGACGCGGGCGACCTGATGCTGCGCACGACGGTCAACGGCCGGGAGACGCAGCGCGGCAGCACGCGCGACATGATCTTCGACGTGCCTGCGCTGATCGAGCACATCAGCGGCTTCATGACGCTCTCGCCGGGCGACCTGATCCTGACCGGCACGCCGGAAGGGCTCGCGGACACGGAGCCGGGCGACGAGGTCGTGACGGAAATCGAAGGGATCGGCCGGCTCGTGAACACGATCGTCGGCGAAGCAGACTACTATCGCGCCGGGTGAGCCCGTCGCCCAAGGAGAGCAGATGACCATCAAGCACTGGATCGACGGCCGCGAAGTCGAGAGCCGCGAGACCTTCACGACATTGAATCCCGCGACCGGCGACGTGATCACCGACGTCGCGTCGGCCGGCGAGGCCGAAGTCGACGCGGCCGTGCGCGCGGCGAAGGCAGCGTTCCCCAAGTGGGCGAGCACGCCCGCGAAGGAGCGCGCGAAGCTGATGCGCAAGCTCGGCGACCTGATCGAGAAGAACGTGCCGATGCTCGCCGCGCTCGAGACGCAGGACACCGGCCTGCCGATCGCGCAGACGAGCAAGCAGCTGATTCCGCGCGCGTCCGAGAACTTCAACTTCTTCGCGGAAGTGTGCGTGCAGATGAACGGCCGTACCTATCCGGTCGACGACCAGATGCTGAACTACACGCTGTACCAGCCGGTCGGCGTGTGCGCGCTGGTGTCGCCATGGAACGTGCCGTTCATGACCGCGACATGGAAGACGGCGCCGTGTCTCGCGCTCGGCAACACGGCCGTGCTGAAGATGTCGGAGCTGTCGCCGTTGACGGCCGACCAGCTCGGCCGGCTCGCGCTCGAAGCCGGCATTCCGCCGGGAGTACTGAACGTCGTGCAGGGCTACGGCGCGACCGCCGGCGATGCGCTGGTGCGCCATCCGGACGTGCGTGCGGTGTCGTTTACGGGCGGCACGGTCACCGGCAAGCGGATCATGGAACGCGCGGGCCTGAAGAAGTATTCGATGGAGCTCGGCGGCAAGTCGCCGGTGCTGATCTTCGACGATGCCGATTTCGACCGCGCGCTCGACGCGTCGCTGTTCACGATCTTCTCGATCAACGGCGAGCGTTGTACCGCCGGCTCGCGGATCTTCGTACAGCGAACGATCTACGATCGTTTCGTGCAGGAATTCGCGCGGCGCGCGAACAACCTGGTGGTCGGCGACCCGTCCGATCCGGCTACGCAGCTCGGCGCGATGATCACGCGCCAGCACTGGGAGAAGGTGACCGGCTACATCCGGATCGGCGAGCAGGAGGGCGCGCGCGTGGTCGCGGGCGGCGCGGACAAGCCGGTGGGTCTCGCGAGCCATCTGCGCAACGGCAACTTCGTGCGGCCGACCGTGTTCGCGGACGTGGACAACCGGATGCGCATCGCGCAGGAAGAGATCTTCGGGCCGGTCGCGTGCCTGATCCCGTTCGACGACGAGGACGAAGGGCTGCGGCTCGCGAACGATACCGCCTACGGGCTCGCGTCGTACATCTGGACCCAGGACGTCGGCAAGGTACATCGTCTCGCGCGCGGCATCGAGGCCGGGATGGTATTCGTGAACAGCCAGAACGTGCGCGACCTGCGCCAGCCGTTCGGCGGCGTGAAGGAGTCGGGCACCGGACGCGAGGGCGGCGAGTACAGCTTCGAGGTGTTCGCGGAAATCAAGAACGTGTGCATCTCGATGGGTTCGCATCACATTCCGCGCTGGGGCGTGTAACGCACGCGGGTCGTTGCGCCGCAAGAACGAACGATACGGAGACTCAACGATGGGCAAACTGTCCCTCGCCGCGAAGGTCACGCACGTGCCGTCGATGTACCTGTCGGAACTGCCCGGCAAACATCACGGCTGCCGCGATGCGGCGATCCGCGGTCATCGGCTGATCGGCGAGCGCTGCCGCGCGCTCGGCGTCGACACGATCGTCGTGTCCGACGTGCACTGGCTCGTCAACGCCGGCTACCACGTGAACTGCAATGCGAGGTTCGCCGGCACCTATACCAGCAACGAGCTGCCGCATTTCATCCGCGACATGCAGTACGCGTATCCGGGCAACCCGGCGCTCGGCCGCCTGATCGCCGAGACGGCCAGCGCGCGCGGGATCGCGACACGCGCGCACGAGATCGACAGCCTCGAACTCGAATACGGCACGCTCGTGCCGATGCGCTACATGAACGCCGACCAGCACTTCAAGGTCGTGTCGATCGCCGGCTGGTGCATGTGGCATCAGCTCGACGAGAGCCGCCGCTTCGGCGAGGCGCTGCTCGAAGCGATCGAGAAGAGCGATTCGAACGTCGCGTTCCTCGCGAGCGGCTCGTTGTCGCATCGCTTCAACGACAACGGCAGCCCCGAGGAATCGATCCACCAGATCAGCCGCGAATTCTTCCGGCAGGTCGACCTGCGGGTGGTCGAGCTGTGGAAGCAGGGCGATTTCAAGACCTTCTGCGCGATGCTGCCCGAGTACAACGCGCATTGCCACGGCGAAGGCGGCATGCACGACACGGCGATGCTGCTCGGCCTGCTCGGCTGGGATCGCTACGACAAGCCCGTCGAGATCGTCACCGACTATTTCGCGAGCTCGGGCACCGGGCAGATCAACGCGATCTTCCCGCTCGCCTGAGCGCCGCATCACCTGACCGGAGCGTTGCCATGCCACACATCGTCGTCGAATACACCGCGAACATCCGCGACGACGCGCGCATCCCCACGCTGCTGCGCACGATCAACGCAACGCTGATCGCGCAGGGCGGCGTGTTCCCGACGGGCGGCATCCGCTCGCGCGCGATCGAGCTGCAGGACTACCGCGTCGCCGACGGCACCGGGGACGACGCGTTCGTCCACGTGACGCTGAAGATCGGCTCGGGCCGCAGCGACGAGACCAAGAAGGCCGCGTGCGACGCGCTGTTCGACGCGATCAAGGTGCATTTCTCGGAGCTGTACGCGAAGCGCTATCTGGCGCTGTCGATGGAGCTGACCGAGTTCAGCGAAAGCGGCTCGTACAAGCACAACAACATTCACGCCCGCTACAAGCGGGCCGACTGAACCCATTCCCGATCCGACCATGCTCGAACCCGCCATCATCGACCAGCTCGCCCGGCGTCTGAACGACGCGGAGCGCGAGTGCACGCAGATCCGCCAGATCTCGCTCGACCATCCCGACATCACGATCGACGACGCGTATGCGATCCAGCGCGCGTGGGTGGCCATGAAGCTCGCGGAAGGCCGCACGCTCAAGGGGCACAAGATCGGCCTCACGTCGAAGGCGATGCAGAACACGTCGCAGATCGACGAGCCCGATTACGGCGCGCTACTCGACGACATGTTCTTCGACGACGGCGGCACGATCCCGACCGCGCGCTTCATCGTGCCGCGCGTCGAGGTCGAACTCGCGTTTGTGCTCGGCAAGCGGCTCACTGGCCCGAACTGCACGATCTTCGACGTGTATGACGCGGTCGACTACGTGGTGCCCGCGCTCGAGATCATCGACGCGCGCAGCCAGTCGATCGATCCCGATACGAAGCGGCCGCGCAAGGTGTTCGACACGATCGCCGACAACGCGGCGAACGCGGGCGTCGTGATCGGCGGGCGGCCCGTGCGGCCGCAGGACGTCGACCTGCGCTGGGTCGCGGCGATCATGTCGCGCAACGGCGTGGTCGAGGAAACGGGCGTCGCGGCCGGCGTGCTGAACCATCCGGCCAATGGCGTCGCGTGGCTCGCCAATCGGCTGTCGCGATTCGACGTCGCGCTGGAACCGGGGCAGATCGTGCTCGGCGGCTCGTTCACGCGGCCGTGCGCGGCGCGCCAGGGCGACACGTTCAGCGTCGACTACGGCCCGCTCGGAACGATCCAGTGCTACTTCGAGTAAGGTGAGCGAGCGATGCAGATTCCGTCCAATGTCTTCAAGGCCGCGCTCGCGCGCGGCGACGCGCAGCTCGGGCTGTGGCTCGGCCTCGCGAATCCGTACAGCGCGGAAGTCGTCGCGGGCGCCGGTTTCGACTGGCTGCTGATCGACGGCGAACATGCGCCGAACACGGTGCCGACGATCCTCGCGCAGTTGCAGGCGATCGCGCCGTATCCGTCGCATCCGGTCGTGCGCGTGCCGTGGAACGATCCGGTGATCGTCAAGCAGGTGCTCGATCTCGGCGCGCAGACGCTGCTCGTGCCGATGGTGCAGAGCGCGGACGAAGCGCGCGCGGCGGTGGCCGCGACGCGTTATCCGCCGCACGGGATTCGCGGGGTCGGCAGTGCGCTCGCGCGCGCGTCGCGGTGGAATCGCGTCGGCGATTACCTGCACCGCGCGAACGACGAGATGGCCGTGCTCGTGCAGGTCGAGACGCGCGCGGGGCTCGATGCGATCGATGCGATTGCACGGGTCGAAGGCGTGGACGGCGTGTTCATCGGGCCGGCCGACCTGGCGGCCGATCTCGGGCATCTCGGCAATCCGGGGCACCCGGACGTGCAGGCCGCGATCGACGGCGCGATCCGCACGATCAAGGCGGCCGGCAACGCGCCGGGCATTCTGAGCGCGGATGAGGCGGCGGCGCGGCGGTATCTGGAAGCGGGGGCGCTGTTCGTCGCGGTCGGTGTGGATACGACGCTGCTGGCGAGAAGTGCGCAGGCGCTGGCGGCGCGGTTCAAGGAGAAGGGCGAGGCCGGGAAGGCGGGCGACGGGACGTATTGACGGAGCAGCGGCGAGCTGACCGCCGCGATGCTAGACGCCGCGCGTTACTTGCAGTGAGCGCGGCGCGCGCCGCCTCGCACGAGAGCGGCAGGTCGTCGCATGACGGATCCCCGCCTGTCAGCCATGTCGCACACGGTGCGCTTCATTCGAGCATAGGGTCTGTTAACCCGCTCGCCGTCCCGCTTCCATGTACTTTCCCGGCGTCGTCCCCATCGCCCGCCGGAACATGTCGATGAACGCGCTCACGTTGTCGTAGCCGAGATCGAGCGCGATCGTCGTGACCGGCACGCCGTCGGCGATTTTCTCCAGCGCCCGCAGCAGCCTTGCCTGCTGACGCCATTGCGCGAACGTCAGCCCCGTCTCGGCGACGAAGCGCCGGCTCATCGTCCGCGCGCCAATGCCGGCCCAGTCGGCCCATTCCTCCAGCCGCCGGTTGTCCGCGAGATCCATGGCAAGCGCATCGGTGATCTTCATCAGCCGCGGGTCCTGCGGGCGGACCAGTCCCAGCGCTTCGGCCTTCGACGACACGATTTCATCGAGGATCACGTCGGCGATCCGCGCTTGCGCGGCATCCAGTTCCGAATCGCCCCAGCTGGCCGCGCGCTGCACGGCTTCGCGCAGCAACGGCGTCGTGCGGATCGCGCGCGGCGTGTCGGGCAATGCCGCGCAGCGCGCTTCGGCAACGAACGCCGACCAGCCGGAAATGGGCCCGAACGAGTGCAGAGAATGCCGGCAATACGGCGGAATCCAGATTGCGTGGATCGCGGGCACGACCCACTCCTGATCGTCGAGGCCGATCGTCACCAGCCCGCTCTGCGCACCGACCAGCTGGCCGCGCGCATGCGTGTGCGGCGGGGTCACGCGCGGGTCGCGCTGCGTCAGCACGGCGGCGACGACGAACGGGCCGTCGTCGGACGTGACGAGGTGGGCAGGCAGCAACGGATCGGACATGGCGGGATTTCGGTATCGAATGGCTTTTATACCGGAGATCGGCCCGTGTTGCACGCCTACACTGCCTCCATCGACCACCACTGGAGACTGCACGATGCGAGCCGAACACCTTCTCCCCGACCATGCCGACCGAATCGAGGCTGGCGGAACGACGATCCGCAAGGGCACCGTCGGCGCGTTTCTGGCGAACGCGCGTGTGCTGACCGATCCGCACGCGGCGCCCGCCGACCGCTCGCGCGCGGAAGCCGACACGATCGACGCGTTGCCCGCGCTGCGCGCGCTCGGCCTGTTCGACGTGCTGGAAGTGCGCGATCCCGCGCTGCGTGCTTGGCTCGCCGCGCAATGATGCCCGCTCGACCCGTCGATCGATCACGCCGTTTCAAGGAGACAACATGAAAGCAGCAGTCGTGAAGGGCGCGGGCGAAATCCCCCTCTATATGGAATTCGAAGCGCCGCACGCGAGGCCGGGCCACCGTCTGGTCGACATGACGGCGTCCGCGTTGAGCCGGCTCGCGCAGGGGCGCGCGTCGGGCACGCATTATTCGTCGGGAAGCGGCTATCCGTTCGTCGTCGGCGTCGACGGCGTGGGCCGGCTCGACGACGGCCAGCGCGTCTATATTTTCGGCGCCCCCGCGCCGTTCGGCACGATGGCCGAGCGCACGATCGTGCCCGACGCCCAGTGCGTACCGCTGCCGGACGGGCTCGACGACATCACGGCCGCGGCGATCGCGATTCCCGGGATGTCGTCGTGGGCGGCGCTGATCGAACGCGCGCGCTTCGCGGCGGGCGAGACGGTGCTCGTCAACGGTGCGACCGGAACGTCGGGCCGGCTCGCGGTGCGGATCGCCAGGCATCTCGGCGCGGCGAAAGTGATTGCGACGGGCCGCAACGCGGTTGCGCTGGAGGCATTGCTGAGTGTCGGCGCGGACGCCGTCGTGTCGCTGCAGCAGGACGATGCGGATCTGGCGCGTGCGCTCGAACCGCATTTCCGCGCCGGAGTGGACGTCGTGCTCGACTATCTGTGGGGCACCAGTGCGCACGCGTTGCTGATCGCGGCGGCGCGGTCGGCGCCCGATGGCCGGCGGTTGCGCTTCGTGCAGATCGGCTCGATCGGCGGTGCGGAAGTGCTGTTGCCGGGGGCCGTGCTGCGGGCGACGGCGATCGAACTGATGGGCAGCGGCCTCGGCAGCGTGTCGCCGGCGGGGTTGCTGGCCGCCGTGCGCGGCGTGTTCGCCGCGGCCGGGCCGGCACGGTTGACGATCGACACGCGGGCGGTGCCGCTGTCGGCGGTCGGCGAACACTGGAACGATACGAACAGTCTCGTGCGCCCGGTGTTCACGATGCGCGACGGTGCGTGATCGGCATCGCCTCGCATCGCAGGGCGGAGGCGGGCGGCGATGCCTGCCTCCGCCCGCGCCGTCAGAACCGCTGCTGAATGCCCGCCGTCACACCCACCTGCGTGGTGCCATACCCATTGAAATCGCGCGACACGCCGACCTTCTGCCCATGCTGCGCGATCGCGAACGCGCCGGCCGCATACAGCACCGTGCGCTTCGACAACGCGTATTGCGCGCGCAGCGACACCAGCGTCGGATCGGCATCGCTGCCGCCCTTGATGTTCTGGTGATAGACGGCCGCGACCAGCGAGAACGTCGGCGTGAACTGGTACGACCCGCCGACCCAATACATGTCGCTCAGCTGGTTCGCGGCGCTCGTGTGATACGTACGCCGATAGTTGCGATAGCCGGCCATCGTCTTCAGGTCGCCGAAGTCGTAGCTCAGGCCCGCGTGGATGCCCTGGATATAGTTGACGGTATCGGCCGGCGTGACGCTGTCGGCCGCGCCGTTCTGCCGGTCGAACGTGACCACCGCCGCGAACGGGCCGGCCTCGTAGCCGAGCGCGAAGTCGTACTTCGAGCTGGTCTTCACGCTGCCCGGCACGTTGCCGAAGCCGTACAGCGCGCCGAACTTGAAGCCGCCGAATTCGCCGTCGTAGCGCACGGCGTTCGACGAACGCGTGAACAGGCCGTCCTTGCGGCCGCCGGTCGCCATCGACGACGTCGCCCACGAGTAGTTCTGCGCGTAGCCCATCGGGTCGAACGGCAGCATGTAGTCGTAGGTGACGGTGAAGTTGCGGCCGAGCGAGACTTCGCCCCACTTGCCTTTCAGGCCGACCGTCGCGCGGCGCGCGAAGATCGAGTCGGGGCCGTCGTCGGACGCGCCGTTCGCGAGATCGATTCCGCTTTCGAGGCGGAACACGGCCTTCAGCCCGCCGCCGAGATCCTCGATGCCGCGCAAGCCCCAGCGCGACGTGTTCTTGTTGCCGGATTTCAGCTTGAACGAATTGCCGCCGTCCGGTGCCGCATGGTTCGCGTATTCGATGCCGGCATCCATGATCCCGTACATCGTGACCGACGACTGCGCGTGCGCGGCGCCTGCCGCGAGGCCGGCGACGGCAGCCGAGCCGGTAACGATAGCAGTGCGAATCGAACGTTCTGCGCGTGACTTCATTGACGGTGTCTCCTTGGTTGTTGTGGGTTGGGTGAAACGGAATGGGGTGAAACGGATTCGCAGGGATACGCAGCACGCGACACGCCACGGCGGACGCCGCCAAGCGTCCGCCGATCCTGGGTCGAAACGGGATGCGCGCTGGAATGCTGGCGCGGCGGCGCGCGGGCCGCCGCGCGCGGGTCAGCCCGCTTTCGCGAACGCCCAGCAGTCGTTGGCCGGGAATTCGATCCAGTGCGTGCCGGCCGCGCGCGGCACGTGGCCGAACGCGCGCAGGCGCATCTCGCCGCAATGGAACAGGTATTCCCAGCGGTCGCCGAGATACATCGACGTGACGAGGTCGGCCTGCAGCCGGTTCGCGCCCGGGCCGTCGGCGACCTGCACGCGTTCGAGGCGGATCACGGCCTGGGCGTCCTGGCCCGGCGTGAACGTGTCGCGGGCGAGCGCCTGCAGCTCCCAGCCGTCGCCGGCGAGCGTCACGCGTTCGCCGTCGACGGCCGCGACGCGCGCGTCGATGCGGTTGTTGCTGCCCATGAATTCGGCCGTGTACAGCGAACGCGGCGCGCCGTACAGCTCGGCCGGCGTGCCTTCCTGCTCGATGCGGCCGTTGCGCAGCAGCAGGATCCGGTCGGACATCGCCATCGCTTCGGTCTGGTCGTGCGTCACGCAGAGCGCCGACAGCCCGAGCGACACGATCAGCTCGCGCAGCCATGCGCGTGCTTCCTCGCGCAGCTTCGCGTCGAGGTTCGACAGCGGCTCGTCGAGCAGGATCACCGGCGGGTTATAGACGAGCGCGCGCGCAATCGCGACGCGCTGCTGCTGGCCGCCCGACAACTGGTGCGGAAAGCGTTCGGCGAGATGGCCGAGGCCGAGCTGGTCGAGCGCGGCCTGCACGCGGCGCTTCTGTTCGGCCGGCGCCACGCGGCGCAGCTTGAGCCCGTAGCCGACGTTGTCGGCGACCGTGCGGTGCGGCCACAGCGCGTACGACTGGAACACGAGGCCGAGCGAACGCTGTTCGACGGGCAGGTCGACGCGCCGCGCGCCGTCGAAGAACACGCGGTCGTCGAGCTGGATGCGCCCGTCGGACGGCTGTTCGAGGCCGGCCACCGCACGCAGCAGCGTGGTCTTGCCGCTGCCCGATGCGCCGAGCAGGCACACGACTTCGCCGGCGTTCAGTTCGAACGACACGCCCTTGAGGATCGGGTTGGCGCCGTAGCTGAGATGCAGGTCGTCGACGATGAGCTTATCCATGAAGTTTCACTCCGAAGCGCAGGGCCACGCCGAGACCGGCGCCGACCATCGCGATGTTGATGACAGACAGCGCGGCGACCTGGTCGACGGCGCCGGTCGCCCACAGCGACACGAGCAGCGCGCCGATCACTTCGGTGCCGGGCGACAGCAGATAGACGGCGGTCGAGTATTCGCGCTCGAAGATCATGAAGATCAGGAGCCACGCGGCGAGCAGGCCGAAGCGCACGAGCGGCAGCGTCACGTCGAGCGACACGCGGCTGCGTGTGGCGCCGACGCTGCGGCCGGCTTCCTCGAGCTCCGGGCCGACTTGCAGCAGCGCGCTCTGGATGAGCCGCATCCCGTACGCGAGCCACACGACCGTGTATGCGATCCAGATGCTCCACATCGAGTTCTTCAGCTCGCGCAGGCCCGGGACGAACAGGAAGATCCACAGGAACGCGAGACCGGCGAGCAGGCCCGGCACCGCGCGCGGCAGCAGCACGAGGTAGTCGAGCAGTTTCGTCGCCCAGTCGTTGCGGCGATGGCCGGCGAACGCGACGAGCGAGTAGAAGCCGATCGCGAGCGCGCCGCCGATCACGCCGATGCCGAGCGTGTTGAGCATGGCGCGCACGAGGTTGTCCTGTTCGAACAGCTCGATGAAGTTCGCCAGCGTCAGCACTTCGGCGAGCGCGACGCCTTCGCCCCAGTTGGTCACGAACGCGCGCAGCACGATGCCCGAGATCGGCACGATCACGGTCAGCATCAGCCACAGCGCGACGATCGCGAGCGCGACCCAGCGCCACACGCCGAGCGGCAGCACCGTCGAGCGGCCGGCCTTGCCCTTCACGGTGACGAAGCGGTTCGCCGTCTTCAGCAGGCGGCGCTGCAGCAGCACGAGCGGGAACGTGATCGCGACGATGCACACCGCGACCGCGGCCATCAGGTGATACGAGGGCACGCCGAGCTTGTTGGTCAGCTTGTACAGGTAGGTCGCGAGCACGAGGTGGCCTTCCGGATCGCCGAGCACCAGCGGCAGCCCGAACACCTCGAAGCCGAGGAAGAACACCAGCACGCCGGCGAACAGCAGCGCGGGCATCGTCATCGGCAGGCTCACGTCGAGCGCGACGCGGAACGGGCGGGCACCCGTCACGCGCGCCGCTTCCTCGACGTCCGAGCCGAGGTTGCGCAGCGCGGCCGACGAGTACAGGTACACGTGCGGCACGTGCGTGAGGCCGACGATCACCGTGATCGCGAAGATCGAATAGATGTTCCAGGGCACGTTCTGTACCCCGAACAGTTCCTTGAACCACACCGAGTAGAAACCGACCGGGCCGGCGGCGACCACGTAGCCGAACGCGAGCACCATCGGCGACACGAACACGGGCGTGAGCAGCAGCGGTTCGAGCCAGCGGCGGCCGGGCAGGTCGGTGCGGACCATCAGGAACGCGAGGATGCCGCCGAGCGGGATCGAGATGAACAGCATGCCGCCGGCGATGATGAACGAGTTCTTCACGGCCAACCAGAAGTCCGGATCGGTGAAGATGAAGCGGAAGCCTTCGACGCCGAGCGTCTTGTTCGCGTCGAAGAACGGCGCGGACAGCAGGCTCTGGAACAGGATGAAGCCGAGCGGCAGCGCGACCGCGATGGTCAGCACCGCGACGACGATCCAGCGCAGCATGCCGGCGAGCGGCTGCAGGCCGCTGGCCCGCAGCGCGGGAATCGCATCGTTCTGGCCGGTGGAGGGCGGAACGGCCGGCGCCGTTCCGCGTGTGCTGGTTGAAAGCATGAGTTCACCCCTGCGGCCATCCGGATGGCCGCCTCTAGGAAGTCGGTAAGGGGAAGGGGCCGCCCGCGCGCGGCGCGGCGAGCGGCCCGAGGTCAGCGGATCAGCGCTTGATCGCCTGCTGCCATTGCTTCAGGAACGCGAGCCGCTTCGACTGGTCGAGGTAGACGAGCAGGCCGGTGCCGATCGGGATCGGCTTCAGCGAATCGCCGAGTTCCTTCGTGAGGCTCGCGGCCGACGTTTCGCCGCTCACGTCCGTGCGGATCGCGTACAGGTCCACCTGGTTCGCGATCACCGTCTGGCCGCGCTTGGACAGCAGGTAGTCGACCCACAGCTTCGCGGCGTTCGGGTTCTTCGCCTTCTTCGAGATCGTGGCGAGGCGGCTCACGACCTGTGTGTAGTCCTTCGGAAACACGTAGCCGATCGACTTGTCCTTCTTCGCCTTCGAGTACGCATACGAGCCGATGATGTTGTAGCCGATCAGGTTCTCGCCCGACGAAATCCGCTCCATCATCGCGCCGGTGCTCGACTGCAGTTTCGGGCCGGTCGCGCCGATCGCCTTCACGAGTTCCCACGTGACCTTCTCGTTCACGTGCGCGTCCTGCGTCAGGTAGTTGAAGCCGACTCCCGACTTCTCGATGTCGTAGGTCGTGACCTTGCCCTTGAACTTGTCGGCTTGCGTGGTGAGCAGCTTGATCAGGTCGGCGCGCGTCTTCGGCACCTCGTTCTCGGGGATCAGGCGCTTGTTGTAGACGATCGCGAGCGGCTCGAAGGTCGTGCCGTACGCCTGCTTCTGGTATTGCGCCCATTGCGGCACGTTCGGGCTTTCAGGCGAATCGTACGACGCCATCAGGCCGTCGTTGACGAGCTTGACCTGCAGGTCCATCGCGGAGCTCCACAGCACGTCGGCGCTGGTGCTGCTGGCCGCGTTCTCGCTGATGTAGCGGTTGTACAGCTCGGTGCTGTTCATGTCGTTGTACTCGACCTTCACCCCGTACAGGCTTTCGAAGTCCTTGATCAGCGGGCGCACGAGGCCCGTGTCGGTCGTCGAGTAGACGATCAGTTTTCCTTCCTTCTTCGCGGCGTCGACGACACCCTGGTAGTTACCCGGATATCCGGCCGGAACCTGCGCGACGGCAGCGCCGGCGGCGGTGCCCAGGACGATCGCCAGCGCGGCGGCGAGCTGTTTCGGTGCAAACGGCATGTCTTCCTCCAGTTGTGCGTGTGTGTTGTTCGAGTGACGCGGATGTTAATTGCGACGCACTTTCAGCCCGCTTTCATTTCGGTTCACAATAGCGTCCTTTGTGTCATGGATTTCCCGAGGTCCCCATGCGTGTGCTGCTCGTCGAAGACAACCCGAACCTGGCCCAGTCGCTGAACGACGCGCTGAGCGCCGCGCGCTTCGCGGTCGATCACATGGCGGACGGGGAGGCGGCGGATCACGTGCTGCGCACGCAGGACTACGCGCTGGTGATCCTCGATCTCGGCCTGCCGAAGCTCGACGGGCTCGAGGTGCTGCGGCGGCTGCGCGCGCGCCGCAACCCGGTGCCCGTGCTGATCCTCACCGCGCACGGCTCGGTCGAGGACCGCGTGAAGGGGCTCGATCTCGGGGCCGACGACTATCTGGCGAAACCGTTCGAGCTGACCGAGCTGGAAGCGCGCGCCCGCGCGCTGATCCGGCGCAGCCTCGGCCACGAGCATTCGCGGGTCGAATGCGGGCCGCTTTCGTATGACAGTATCGACCGCAGCTTCCACCTCGGCGGCGAACCGCTGTCGCTCACGCCGCGCGAGCGCTCGGTGCTGGAAGTGCTGATCCTGCGCAACGGCCGCGCGATCAACAAGGAGACGCTGTCGGAGAAGATCTTCGGGCTCGACGAGTCGGTGAACGCGGATGCGATCGAGATCTACGTGTACCGGCTGCGCAAGAAGCTGGAGAACACCGGCGTGGCGATCGTCACGCTGCGCGGGCTCGGTTACTTGCTCGAAGCGAAGGCCGTGGAATGATCCGCCCGAACCTGCGCACGCAGGTCGCGCTGTGGCTGCTGCTGCCGCTGCTCGGGCTGCTCGCGCTCGACTCGTGGCTCACGTACCAGCGCGCGATGAGCGCCGCTCACGTCGCGTTCGATCGCACGCTGTCGTCGTCGCTCAAGTTGATCCGCGAAGGTGTGCGTCTGAACGAAGGCGAAATCGAGGTCGACCTGCCGTATCTCGCGCTCGAGATGTTCGAGTCGGGCGACGGCGGCAAGATCTACTACCTGATTCGCGCGGACAACGGCCACACGATCACCGGCTATCCGGACCTGCCGCTGCCGCAGGGCGACGGCGCGCTGTTCGTCACGCGCTACTACGACGTCATGTATCGCGGCGACCAGTTGCGCATGGCCGCGCTGCGCGTGCCGGTGCACGACGTGCCGACCGCGCAGACGCGCATCGTCTGGGTGATGGTCGGCGAGACGATCGAGGCGCGCCAGGCGCTCGCGCGCGAGATCCTGGTGGGCTCGCTGCTGCAGGAAGGGTTGCTCGTCGTGCTCGCGCTCGGGATCGTGTGGCTCGGCGTCGGGCGCGGGCTGCGGCCGCTGAACCGGCTGTCGGCGACGGTCGCCGCACGCAGCGACGGCGATCCGACACCACTCGACACCGGCGGCATGCCGAGCGAGCTCGCGCCGCTCGTCGAGTCGATCAACCAGTACATCGGCCGCACGCAGCGGATGCAGGTCGCGCGGCGGCGCTTCTTCGCCGATGCGGCCCATCAGCTGAAGACGCCGCTCGCGGCCGTGCAGGCGGGCGTCGAGCTGGCGCTGCGGCCGGCCGAGCAGCCGCGCGTGAACGTGCATCTGCGACGCGTGAACGGCGCGGTGCGGCAGGCCGCGAAAATCGTCCAGCAACTGCTGTCGCTGTCGCGGCTCGATTCGGACAGCGGCCAGGCGGTCGCGTACCAGCCGGTCGCGCTGCACCGGCTCGCGCGCAGCGTGACGCTCGACTGGTCGCCCGTCGCGCGCTCGCGCGACATCGACCTCGGTTTCGAGCACGAGGCCGATGTCGACGTGCTCGGCCAGCCGGACCTGCTCGGCGAAATGATCGGCAACCTGATCGACAACGCGATCCGCTACTCGGGCGACCGCGCGGTGATCACGGTGCGCGTGTCGCGCGACGGCGAGCATGCGCGGCTCGACGTGATCGACAACGGGCCGGGCATTCCGGCCAGCGAGCGCGACGCGGTGTTCGAACGCTTCCATCGCGGCAGCAAGACGCAGACGGTCGAAGGCACGGGGCTCGGGTTGTCGATCGTGCGGGAGATCGCGCGCGTGCATCAGGGCAGCGTGACGCTGGCCGATGCGCACGGCGGCGGGTTGGTGGTCACGGTGCGGCTGCCGGCGGCGAGCCGTCGCTAGGGACGGTTTCAAGCCGCGTGTGGGACGGCGCGGCCTGCCGACCGGGCGCCCCGGCACTCACGGCTTCAGCAGCAGCTTGCCGATGGACTTGCGGCTTTCCATGTCGGCATGCGCTTGTGCCGCGTCCGCCAGCGGGTATTCGCCGCCGATCCGGATCTTGAGCCGGCCTTCCGCGATCCAGTCGAACAGCTGCGCCGAATGCGCGCGAAGCAGTTCGGGCGTGTCGATATGATCGAAGAAGGTCGCATAGCCGATCTTGACGCTCCTCGGCAGGCTCATGAGGTCGATCGGCCCCGGCCCGCCGAGCACCGGACCGTACCAGCAGAAGGTTCCCGAGCGGCGCAGCACGTCGAGCGATCCCTGAAAGGTCTTCGGCCCGGAGCCGTCGTAGACGACGTGCACGCCTTCGCCCTTGGTCAGGCGCAGTGCCTTCGCGGCGAACCGGCCCCCGGTATCGACGATCACATGATCCGCGCCCGCTTCCGTGGCCGCGGCGACCTTGTCTTCGGACGAAACGCGACCGATTACCCGGCCGCCTCGCAGCTTGATGATCTGCGTCAACAGCAGGCCCAGGCCGCCGGCAGCCGCGTGGACGAAAGCGACGTCGCCCGGCTGCACGGGATAGAAGTCGGTCGCGAAATGGCTGGCGGTGAGACCCTGCATCATCACGGCGGCGGCCGTGCGATCGTCGATCGTGTCCGGAACCGGCACCAGCGACGTGGCGGGGATCGCGATCTGCTCCGCATAGCTGCCGGGCGCGTAGACCCACGCGACGCGCTGGCCGGGTTCGATGCCCTCGACGTCGTCGCCGACCGCCAGGACCCGACCCGCGCCTTCGACGCCAAGAATCTTCGGGTTGGGCCATCCGGTCCACGCCATGCCCTGTCGCACGCCGATGTCCATGAAGTTGACGCCCGCGAACGCGATCTCGACCAGCGCCTCGCCCGTACGCGCCACCGGGGCGGGCCGCTCGACCTGCTCCAGCATGTCGCGGCCGCCGGTGCCGTTCATCACAATGGCTTTCATGATTTACCTCGTTATTGAATGATCGTTCATTAATTTGCCAAAAAAAATCTACCGCAGCGCCCGCAGCGTCATGTCGGCCAACGCGGTCAGGCTCGCGTGGTCGGCGCCGCCGCGACCAGCGACGCGTATGCCGGTGATGTTCGCGATCAGGAACTGGGCGGCCGCTTCGGGGACGAGGCCGGCGGCCACGTCGCCTTCGCGCTGCGCATCGCGGACCCGGGCTGCGATCGCGGCGATCAAGCTGTGGGCCAGCACCGCATGGATCTCCGCGAGCTCGGGGCGGGACGCGCCGAATTCGTAGACCGAAATCGTGCCAAGACAGGGCTGGGCGGCCGTCTCGACCACGCGGCGAAGCAGCGCGTCGATCCCGTCGATCGCGCGTGCGCCGCTGCGCAGCGCGTCGAAGTGCGCAGCGCATTCGCCCATCCCGTAGCGGCGCACGGCCGACAGATAAAGCTGCCATTTGTCGCCGAACGCCGCGTAGAGGCTCTGTCGTCCGATGCCCATCGCGCTGACGAGCATCTGGGCCGAGCTGCCCTCGAACCCATGCTCGCTGAAAACGGCGATCGCGCCGTCAAGCGCTGCGTCCGTGTCGAATTCCCTTGGTCTTGCCATGAGCGGACTATATCAGATCAGGAACGATCGTTCAATAATATTGTTGATGGGGAGCCAAAGGCTTGATCTGCCGGAGCGTGTGCACGCATGTCCGGCAGTCGTCATGGCGGGTCGCTCAGTCGCCGAACCCGATTTCCGCTTCGACCGATTGCCCGACCTCGAGCCACGCGCCCGCGCCTTCGACGACGATCGCGTTGATGCCGAATGTCAGCGCGTTGTCGTAGTTCGGGTTCGCGCGATAGGTCTGCATCGTGTCGGTCGGCTCGTGCGGCCAGTCGGGGTTCGGCGCCCCGGTCACCTGGTCGATCGTCGGCACCGGGCAGCGCGTGCACAGTTTCACGAGCCGCAGCCGCACGGGCGTCTCGCCGTCGGCGTCGAGATGCTCGAGGAAATCTTCTTCATACGCGTCGAGATCCGACACGACGATGTTGGGGCGGAAGCGGTTCATCGGGATCGCGGGCACGCCTTTCGCGACGAGCTTCGCATTCAGGTCGTCGAGCGACGACTGGCCGATCACGAGCAGCGGATAGCCGTCGGCGAACTGCGTGTGCGTATCGATGTCGCCGGTCCATTTGCGGTTGCAGCCGCGGCGTGCATCCGCGCCGAAGCGCGCGAGCTTCAACGGCACGCCGAGGAATTCGGTGAGCCACGCGGCCGTTTCATCGCCCGTGTCGATCGCGTCGACGGTGTCGCGCCAGACGGTCGCGGCCATCTTCGGCGTGGCGGGCGTCGCTTCGCCGTCGAGCGGCGTGCGGATCTCCGGCATGCCCGGCGCGTTCAGCACGAGCGCATCGTTGTCGAGCGCGGTGCGGATCAGCGCGAGGCGCGGGTGCGTGCGCTGCGTGATCATCATCCCGTCGGGGGTGGTGATCAGCCAGTGGCGATCGTAGGCGAGGCCCGTTTCGAGCAGTTGCGCGCGCGGCAGCGCGATGCCGGCGCAGGACTTGATCGGGTAGACGAAGAGTTCGGAGATGGCTGGCATGACGCTGGCTGGCGAAGGCGGGATGATCGAACCGCGATTGTGCCAGATCGTGCGAAAACCGTTCGGGCGGTTGTGTACGCCGCCGCGCTGCCGGTTACGCGAGCGCAAAGCCGAGGTCGAAGGTCGTGCGCACGTCGAGCGGCTGGCGCAGCAGCCCGGCCTTCAGGTAGAAGTCGGCCGTGCGCTGCTGGGCGGCGATCACCGTCGCGTCGATCGGCTGCCAGTGCGTGTTGCGGCGCTCGAACTGCAGCTTCGCGGCCGCCGGCGGGATGCCGATGATGCGCGCGAGCGCCGCGGAATACGCGTCGACGTGCCGGTACGACCAGATCTGCGCGCGCACGACACGTTGCAGGAAGTCGCGCAGCACGTCGCGCTTCGACGCGATCGCAGCCTCGGTCGCGGCGACGTAGCTGAGGCCCGACCACAGGCCCCTGCCGTCGACGAGCACGCGCGCGCGGCCGCTCGTTTCGGCGAGCGCCGTATAGGGTTCCCAGGTCGCCCACGCATCGATCGATCCGGTTGCGAGCGCAAGCATCGTGTCGGCGGGCGGCAGGAAGCGGAACGATACGGCGTCCGGCGGCAAGCCGGCCGCGTCGAGCGCCTTCAGCGTGACGAAATGGCCGATCGAGCCGCGCGTGGTGCCGATGCGCTTGCCTTTCAGGTCGGCGGCGGCTTTCAGCGTGGCGTCGGGCCGCACGAGCACCGCGGTGCCGTACGGGTCGGAGCGGTTCGCGGGCGATCACCTTGATGCGGGCGCCCGACGCAAGCGCGAAGATCACCGGCGCGTCGCCGATCGGCCCGCAGTCGACGGCTCCCGCGTTCAGCGCTTCGGCCAGCGGTGCGGCGGCCGGGAATTCGGTCCACGCGATGTCGTACGCGAGGCCGTTCAGTTCGCCGGCCGCTTCGAGCAGCGCGCGCAGCCCGCCTTTCTGGTCGCCGGCCCGCAGCAGCGGCCGCGCGCCCGATTGCGCATGGAGCGCGGCCGGCGCGACGGTGAGGGTGGTGGCGAGAGCGCTTGCTTGCGCGAGAAAGTGACGTCGGGTCGGGTTCATCAGAATTTGCTCCGAGAAACCCCGCCATTTCCCCCAAGGGGACTTCCTTCGGGGCGGATGGCGGGAAGGAAAGGATTGCTGTTGACAGGCAGCTTCTTCCACGGGTTAGGATCACCGGCATGATCCTTGTCTACCGCTACCGCGTGAAGTCGCTCAACGGACTGCTCAACAAGCAGAGCCGTGCGGTGAACTACGTCTGGAACTTCTGCAATGACACGTAGAAGCACGCGCTCAAGTGGAGCAAGAAGTGGCCGACGGGATTCGATCTGAACGTGCTGACGACGGGGAGCAGCAAGGCGCTCGGCATCCACTCCGGCACGATCAACGCGACGTGCGAGCAATATGCGAAGTCGCGCAGCCAGCACCGACGTCCCTACCTGCGCTATCGCGGCAGGAAATCGCTGGGCTGGGTGCCGCTGAAGGGGCGTGACCTGAAGCGCGAGGGTGACGCGTTCCGTTTCGCCGGCAACACCTTCCGCGTGTTCAACAGCCGACCGCTTCCCGAAGGCAAGATCAAGGACGGGACCAATTTTGCACAGGATGCGCGCGGCAACTGGTTTCTCAACATCGCGATTGAGATGCCGGATGTTCAGGCCCGCCCGGTCCGTTCCGGTGTTGGCATCGATCTCGGCCTGAAAGACTTCGCCACACTTTCGACCGGCGAGAAGCTGCCCAATGATCGGTTCGGTCGATGCGCGGCCGAGAAGCTTGCGAAAGCTCAACGGGCGCGAAAGCACAAGCGGCATATCGCGAAGTTGCACGCCAAGGTCGCGAATGCCCGTGCCGATTTCCAGCATAAGCTCGCGCTCGATCTGGTACGGCGTTTCGATTACATCGCGGTTGGCAATGTATCTGCCGTCAAACTTGCCAGAACCAGGATGGCGAAGAGCGTCTACGACGCGTCCTGGTCGTCCTTCCGAAACAAGCTCCGTTACAAGGCGATCGCGCACGGGGCCACGTTCGAGGAAGTGGACGAAAGCGGTTCTACCCAGTCCTGTTCGTCGTGCGGATCGAAAGACAGCACGACGCGGCCGAAAGGTATCGCGGGACTGCGAATAAGAGAGTGGGCCTGCAGTGGATGTGGTGTCGTGCATGATCGAGATACCAACGCTGCGCTGAACATTCTCCGATGCGGACGTGCATCGCCAGGTGTGGGAATCACCTGCCTTTAGGCGGGTGAGGACGTCAACGTGAAGTTCTGTCGAGCGGGGAAACGGTTCAGGGATTCAGTGCGGGAGCCCTGCTTGCACGTCGCGCACGGGTTCGGCATCGACGCGCAACAGCAGTGCGGTCAACGGATCGACGTTCGCGGCGGCTGCCGGCGCGCGTGCGGGGCCATCCGAGCGGCACAGCAGGTCGGATGCCGACCAGCCGGTGCTGCCCGGCAATGCGCGCGCACGCAGCCAGCCGCGCCGGTCGGCGAGCAGTTGCGTGCCGCCGAACGCGTCGGGCGGCACGCCCGCGATCGTCGCGAACGCCTGCCACGCATCGGGCGTCGATGCGACACAGTTCGCGCGCATGCCGGTGGCCGGTGGTGCGGGCGTGCCGGCGGCGGTGACGAGCAGCGTCTGCCAGCGCGGGTCTTCCTGCGGCGGCATGCCGGCCGGCGCGAGCGCGACGACGCGCACGCGCTGACCTTCGCGCCAGCGCGCGAGCGGTTGCGGCGCGGCGCCGCCGCAGCGAACGTCGAGCGCCGGCAGCGGGACGGGCACGGGCCACGCACCTTCCGCCTGCGCGCCGCTGCCGGCCGACAGCGCTTTCAGGTAATCGAGCACGGCCCACGTGTCGGCCGGGCCGAGCGTCGCGGCAAAGCCCGGCATCGACACCGCGCCGCGTGCGTCGTGCGTACCGTGCCGCACGCGCCAGTACAGTTCGCCGTCGAGCCGGCGCGCGAGCAGCGCGCCCGCGAAGGTCGGCGGCCAGTGCGCGAGCGTCGCCGCGAGCGGCCCTTCGCCGCGGCCGTCCGCGCCGTGGCAGGCCGCGCAATGCTGCGTGTACAGGTGCTGGCCGCGCATCACGTTCGCGACGGATAACGGCGCGGGATTGCGCTGGAAACTGGTGGGCACCGCCGGCGCGAGCCACAGCGATGCCGGCGGCCACGGTGCGAACCATGCAACGGCCAGCGCGGCGAATGCCGATGCCGCACGCCATTTGCGCAACGCGATCGCGACACAGCCCAGCGCCACGGCGAGCGCGGTCGCCGCACCCGCGAACGCGAGCTGGCGCGTGAGCGCCGCGTCGATGCGCAGTGTTTCGAGCGCGATCCGCTGCGCCCAAGGCCACGCTGCCTGTCCGTCGGCATCGCCGGTCAGGCCGGCCGCATGCAGCACGCGCACGAACGCGACCTGCGCGCGATACAGCAGCTGCAGGAACAGCAGCGCCCAGTCGGAAAACGGCGGCGCATTCATCGGCGCGCCCTTTGCCGCGCACCGTCAGTCCTGCGAACGGCACCGCGCATCTACCAGCTCGCATCGAGGCCGAGATGCCGCAGCGCTTCATGACGCAGCTCGGCGAGACGCGGGTCGCCGCGATGGCGCGGATAGGGCAGGTCGACGCGCAGTTCCGCGACGATGCGTGCGGGACGCGGCCCGAACACGATCACGCGCTGCGCGAGAAACAGCGCTTCCTCGACATCGTGCGTGACGAGCAGCGCGGAGAACCCGTCGCGTTGCCACAGCGCGGTCAGCTCTGCCTGCATCGTCAGGCGCGTCAGCGAGTCGAGCTTGCCGAGCGGCTCGTCGAGGATCAGGAGGCGCGGATCGTTGACGAGCGCGCGGGCGAGCGCGACGCGCTGCGCCATTCCTCCCGACAGCTGATGCGGAAACACGTTCGAGAATTCCTGCAGCCCGACGCGCGCGAGCGCATCGTCGACGCGATGCTGCGCGGTGCGCGCCACGCCGCGTGCTTCGAGACCGAGCACGACGTTCGCGCGCACCCGCCGCCACGGGTAGAGCGTCGGATCCTGGAACACGACGATGCGCGACGGATCGGGCCGTTCGATCGGCGCGCCGTCCTGCGCGATCGTGCCTTGCCGCGCGGCGTCCAGGCCCGCGACGAGCCGCAGCAGCGTCGATTTCCCGCAGCCGCTCGGGCCGAGCAGCGCGACGAATTCACCGGCCGCGACCGACAGCGTGACGTCGTCGAGCACCGGCAGCGGGCCGCCGGGGCCGTCGAATGCATGGCTCACGCGGCGGATGTCGATGCGCGCGCCGCGAGGCGCCGAGACAACGGAGGGTTCGAGAACGGCGGCGCTTACCATTTGACGGTTCCTTTCTGCCACGCGAGCACACGGTCGCGCACCGCGAACAGCAGCGCGATCAGCCCGGAAAACAGCAGCGCCATCACGATCAGCGCCGCATACATGTTCACGTACGATGCCCAGCCCTGCGCCCAGCTCAGGTACCAGCCGAGCCCCGACTTGACGCCCATCATCTCGGCGACGACGAGCACCGTGAACGACGCGCTCAGCCCCATGAAGATGCCGACGAACACGTGCGGCAGCGCGGCCGGAATCGCGACGCGCAACACCAGGAAGCGCGCGTTCGCGCCAAGCGTGCGCGCGACGTCGTAGTACTGCCGGTTCACGCTCGCGACGCCGGACCACGTCAGCACCGCGACCGGGAAGCCGGTCGACAGCGCGATCAGGAACGCGGCGGCCGAATAGCTCGTCGGAAAGAAGTAGAACGTGAGCGGCAGCAGCGCGGTGGCCGGCACCGGGCCGAGCACGCGCAGCACCGGATGCACCCAGTAGCCGATGCGGCGCGACCAGCCGATCGACACGCCCACCGCGAACCCGACCGCGACGCCGTAGGCAAACCCGAGCGCGAGCAGCTTCAGCGTATTGCCGGCGCTGCCGGCGAGGCGCGGCCAGTCGTCGACGTAGACCTCGATCAGCGCTTGCGGCGGCGCGAAGAACGGCGTGGGCAGCCAGCCGGTCTTCGCGGTGACGATTTCCCACGCGGCGAGCACGAGCGGCAGCGCGACGAGCCACGGCCCGGCCGGGCGCACGCGGGCGAGCCGTGCGCGCGTGGCCGGCACGCGATGGCCGAGCGTCGCCGCGATCAGCAGCAGCGCGGCGATCGTCCACGCGGCGGTGCCGAACGTGTCGGTGTACGCCCAGTCGGTGAAGCCGACGACGCGGTTCGGCCACAGCTGCGTGATCGCGCCGAGCACGGCCCATGCGACCGCCGCGACGACGCCGGCCGGCCAGATGCGCGCACGGCGGGCTTCGGCCGCGAGCGTCGCGTCGCAGGCCGTGCACGCGACACGGGACGTAGCGGCAGCCGTGGCGGCGGCGGGGGCCGACGCGGTGCGGGCAGGGGACGTGTGTTCGATCGTCGACATCGCGTCACCCCAGCACGTTCGCATAGACCTGCTGCGCGAAGCGCTGCGGGTCGGTGCTCTTCTTCAGCACGTTGATGCGGCGGAAATCGTCCGCATAGAACGCGATTTCCTGCTGCAAATCGACGTTGGTCGGGTGGTGCGTGTAGGTCAGCGTCGCGTACAGCTTGCGCAGGTCGTCGGGATTGATCTTCGGCGAATACTTCGCGAACGCCTTCGCGGCTTCGTTCGGGTTGTCGTGCGTGTACTCGGTGGCCTGCACGATCGAGCGCGCGAGCGCGGCGGCCGCCGGCCGGTCGTTGCGTACGAGATCGCCGCGCGCGCCGATCACGCAGCACACCTTGCGCGCGTATTCGCCGGACAGGTTCGTTGCGAGTTCCGCATACGCGCCGTTGCTGCGTTTCTCGAGCAGGTAGAGATTTGGGTCGCCGTCGGCGATCGCCTGGATCTCGCCCTTGTCGACCGCGACGCCGAGCAGGTCGGCCGGATACTGCCGCCACGTGATGTCGCGCTCGGGATCGATACCGTTCTTCGCGAGCAGGATCGAGAAGAAGTGCTTGCCGGGCGCGGCGAGATCGCTGACGCCGACCGTCTTGCCCTTCAGCGCCTGCAGTGTCGTGACGCCGGCTGTCTTCGCGCCGAGCAGCCGCACGCAGCCGCCGTGCGAGCTGCCGATGATCTTCACGTCGAAGCCCGCTTCGAGCGGCTTCAGCCAGCGGTGGATCATCCCGACCGCCGCGTCGGCCTTGCCGGTCGCGATCGATTCGAGCAGCTGGTCGGTCGACCCGCTGTAGTTGATCAGCTCGACCTTCAGCCCGTTCTTCTCGAAGAAGCCGTGCTCCTGCGCGACGACGATCGGCGTCAGGCAGAACGCGTTCTGGTTCCACGCGAACGTGAGCTTCTTCAGCGGCGGCGCGGACCAGGCCTTGCGGCCCAGCGTGATCGCCGGTGCGGCGAGCGCGGCGGCGCCGGCCGCGCGCAGCAGCCGGCGGCGCTTGTCGTCGTGAGCGCCGGTCGGCGCGGGTGCGGTGGTATCGGTCATGGTGTGGTTTTGGGTTCCGGTCGTGCGGCAGGCGCTCAGTCGAGCAGGTCGGGTTCGTCGGCGACGACGCGCGCGAACAGGCTGTCGAACGCATGCAATGCGCCGTCGGGGCCGCCGATCTGGCCGTGCGTGTGCCGCGCGGTCGCGTGATCGATCGGTTGCGGCGTGCCGGCCGCTTCGGCCAGCAACTGCGTGTGCGCGGCATTGTCGAGCGCGATGTACCACCACGCGGCGGCCTCGACCGTCGGGCCAGCCGTCAGGATTCCGTGGTTCTTCAGGATCACGCCCTTGTGCGTGCCGCGGTCGGGTTTCGCGAGCGCGGCCGCGATCCGCGCGCCTTCGCTCGTGTCGACGACCATGCCCGTGAAGTCGTCGAACAGCGCGTGATCCTCGTAGAACACGCACGCGTCCTGCGTCAGCGGGTCGAGTGGGCGGCCGAGCGTCGACCACGCCTTGCCGTAGGTCGAATGCGTATGCGCGGCCGCGACGAGGTGCGGATGCGCGTCGTGAATCGCCGCATGGATCGCGAACGCGGCCTTGTTCAGTGGCCGGTTGCCGATCGCGGTTTCGCCGCGCGCGTTGACGAGCAGCAGGTCCGACACCTTGATCTGCGAGAAATGCACGCCGAGCGGATTCACCCAGAAGTGGTCGGGCAATTCCGGATCGCGCGCGGTGATGTGGCCAGCGAGGCCCGACGCGAAGCCGAAGCGCGCGAATAGCCGGAACGCGGCCGCGAGCCGCTCCTGCCGGTGGCGGCGCTCGGCGGCGACGTCGACGCGCGGCGCGGGCGGATCGAACCAGAAATGCTGGCGCGGGGTGTCGGCGAGAACGAGGCCCGACGCGGTGCGCGCGGGCGACGAAGAAGAGAGTACGGCGGACATGGCAAGCGGCTCCGTTTGCGTCAGGCGGCGCGGCGCGCCGCGTCGCGGGCCGCGACAGCGCTGCGCACGCGCGGAATCAGTTCGCGGCCGTAGTCGACCGCGTCGTCGAGCGGGTCGAAGCCGCGGATCAGGAACGTCGTCACGCCGAGGTCGTAGTAGTCGAGCAGCGCGTCGGCGACCTGTTCGGGCGTGCCGACCAGCGCGGTCGAATTCGAGCGCGCGCCGGTGAGCTTCGCGATCTCGGTCCACAGCCGCTTGTCGACCCGCGAGCCGCGTTCGGCCGCGGCGAGCAGGCGCCGCGCGCCTTCGCTCTGTTGCGGGCCGCCGGTGCCGAGGCCGGCCGCTTCGCGTAGCCGGCGCGTCTCGTCGAGGATCCGGTGCGCGCGCGCCCACGCGTCGTCTTCGGTCGCCGCGAGGATCGGCCGAAACGATACGGAGAAGCGCACCTGCCGGCCGTGCTTCGCGGCTTCGGCGCGCACGCGGGTCGTCAAGTCGCGCACCTGGTCGAGCGATTCGCCCCACAGCGCATAGACGTCCGCGTGCTTGCCGGCGACTTCGAGCGCCGCCTCCGATGCGCCGCCGAAGTAGATCGGCACGTGCGGCCGCTGGAACGGCTTCACTTCCGAAAAGCCCTGCGTGAAGCGGTAGTGCGCGCCGTCGTGATCGAACGGCTGCGTTTCGGTCCAGATGCGTCGCAGGATGCCGAGATATTCGTCGGTGCGCGCATAGCGCGCGTCGTGATCGAGGAAATCGCCGTCGCGCTGCTGTTCGCTGTCGGAGCCGCCGGAGATGAAGTGCACGGCGAGCCGGCCGCGGCTGAACTGGTCGAGCGTCGCGATCTGCCGCGCGGCGAGCGTCGGCGCGGTGAAGCCCGGACGATGCGCGAGCATGAAATGGATGCGCTCGGTCGCCGCGGCGGCGAACGCGATCGTCAGTGTCGCCGACGAGCCGGTCGAGTGATGCGGGACGAGGATCCGGTCGAAGCCGGCCGTTTCGTGTGCCCGTGCGAAGTCGCGCACGTAGTCGGGGTCGACGACGGGGCCGGCGGGCGGATGGATTTCCGACTGCTTCTGGCTCTGGATCATGCCGATGAATTCGACGCTCATCTGGGTCTCCGATGCAAGGACGGCCCGGCGCGGCCAGCGACGGCCGGCCGCGGCGGGGAATGGAGCGCAGATTACCGCCGGGATCATGCGGAACGGAAATAATCAATCCGGATTTGAATATCAGATTTGCATGGTTTGGGCGCGTGTGCGCTGCGCATACGCTGTGGGCTCGCGATCGAATCGAAAGGGCGCCGGCCGCGTGTCGTGCGGGGCTTCGGTTGCCGCCCGATCGGCGCCGATTGCAGCGCCAGCTTCGCGAGCCGCCGCGCCGCGTGCCGATCGATCTTCGTCGTCACCGCCGTTACGTTATTGGCTACCCGCTATCCAGTCACCGAGGGAATCCGTACCGATGTCCGCCAGCCTTGCCGCTTCCTCGCCGCCATCGCCACTACTGCCACAGTCGCCACAGTCGCCACAGTCGTCGCTGCGCCACCTGCCTGCCGACGATGTACGCGTCGCCGCGCTGCTCGAGCGTCTCGCGCCCGAACTCGCGGCCGACGCCGCCCGCAACGATGTCGACGGCCGCTTCCCGCAGGAGAACTTCGCGCGGCTGCATCGCGCCGGGCTGATCGCGCAGGTCGTGCCGCGCGAGCATGGCGGCGCGGGCGCGACGCTCGAGCAGGCGAGCCGCATCGTGGCCGCGGTCGCGCGCGCCGATCCCGCGACCGCGCTGGTGCTGACGATGACGTATCTGCAGCATCGCGCGCTCGGCCGCTCGGAAAACCGCTGGCCCGCGCGGCTGAGGCGTGCGGTGTTCGACAGTGCGGTCGACGAAGGCGCGCTGATCAATGCGCTGCGGGTCGAGCCGGCGCTCGGGTCGCCGTCGCGCGGCGGCCTGCCTGAAACGGTTGCGCGTCGCGACGGCGACAGCTGGCGGCTGTCCGGCCACAAGCTGTACTGCACCGGCATTCCGGCGCTGCGCTGGCTGGCCGTATGGGCGCGCACCGACGAGCCCGAGCCGCGCGTCGGCGTGTTCCTCGTACCGCGCGAGCGCCACGCCGGGGACGATCCGCGCATCCGCGTGATCGAAAGCTGGAATCACCTGGGCCTGCGCGCATCGGGCAGCCACGAGGTCGTGTTCGACGACGTGCGGCTGCCCGCCGATCATGCGGTGGACGTGCGTGCGCCCGATGCGTGGGCCGTGTCGGCCGCGAGCCATGCGGACGTCGACGCGCAGGCCGATCAGCAGGCCTGGATGGTCGCGCTGCTCGGCAGTCTCTACGATGCGGTGGCGCGTGCGTCGCGCGACTGGCTGCTCGAGTTCGCGACGACGCGCGCGCCGAGCGGACTTGGTGCGCCGCTCGCGACGCTGCCGCGCGTGCAGGAGGCCGTCGGCGAGATCGAAGGGTGGCTGCATACGAACCGCGTGCTGCTCGATGCGCACATCGCACGCACCGATGCCGGCGATGCACCGCCGGTGACGACCAGCGGCCTCGTCAAGCGAACCGTGACGGAACAGGCGATCCGTACCGTCGAGCATGCGTTGAAGCTGTCGGGCAATCACGGGCTGAGCCGCAGCAATCCGCTCGAACGCCACTATCGCGACGTGCTGTGCAGCCGCGTGCATACGCCGCAGGACGACGCGATCGCGGTCGCCGCCGGACGCACGGCGCTCGAGGCGGCGGCGCGAAGCGCGACGCCGGACGCGGGCGGGACGTCACGCAACGCGCCGGCATCCGCTCGACACGATGCGTGAGCGCGGTGGCGTGGCGGTCAGCGCAAACGGGACGACGCCGTGCAGGCGTCGTCGGCCCTGGTCAAGCGGCCTCGTCCTGCGCGGCGGCATCCGCGGGCAGCGCGAACGCCGTGCGTGCATGCGCGGCCAGGGCCGCGAGCGGCGCCGCGAAGCGCGCGGCGTCCTGCCGGTGCAGCAGCCACAGATCGATCTGCGGCTTGAAATCGGCGAGCGGCACGATGTCGAGGGCGTCGCGCAGCGGGCTGCCGTCGAGCAGCGGCAGCGGCATCAACCCGATGCCGAAGCCGTTCGCGACGCTCTGCAACTGCAGGTCGCGGCCGTAAGTATCGAGCGTGACCGGCATCGGCAGCCCCTGCGCGTCGAGCGCCCGGCGCAGGCCCGCGCGAAATCCGCAGCCGTCGGGATTGAGCACCCAGCCGCGCGCCTGGCAGTCGGCAAGCCGGTAGCCGCGGCGCGGCCAGTCGCCCTTGCGGCCGACCGCGACGAGCCGCGTGGCCAGCAGCCGTTCGCCCGCGACCTGCGGCGGCAGCACCATCTCGCGGGCCAGAAACACCAGCGCCGCATCGAGCTCGCGGCGCGCGACGCGTTCGACGAGCGTGCCGCCCCAGGCGGTCGTGACCTGCGTGGTGAGCGCCGGCCATTGCGCGGCCAGCCGCGCGATCAGGCCGGGCAGCATCAGCTCGCCGAGCCCCTGCGTGAGGCCCACGCGGAATTCGCCGGCGGGCGGCCGCTTGCCGGCCGTCAGTTCGCGCAGCGCATCGACTTCGCGCAGGATCGCGCGACACTGCTCGAACACCTGCCGGCCGATGTCGGTCGGGCGCGGCGGCTTCGTGTTGCGATCGAGCAGCGTCACGCCGAGCGCTTCCTCGAGGTTCTGGACGCGCCGCGTGACCGCGGGCTGCGTCATCCCGAGCTCGGTCGCGGCCTGGCTGAGCGTCTGGCAGCGGATGACCGCTGCAAAAGCGTCGATATCGCTAATTTTCATGTTTGTTCTGCATGGTCTTTCAGGTGCATCATGACGATCCATCATGTTCGGCATCATATTCGAGGAGCTGGCCGATGAGTACGCTTTCGTTGCGGCAGACGCCGCTGCAACCCTTCGTCGACGGGCTGGGCGCGCTGCTCGCGTCCGGCGCGAACGAGGCGCGCATTCTCGACGAGGGCGGCGCGTTGCTCGCCGCGCTCGTCGCGCACGACGACTGGCTGCCCGATGCGTTCGCGCAGCCCGATCCCGAGCGCTATCGCCAGTACCTGCTGCATCTCGATCCCGACGAGCGGTTTTCCGTCGTCAGCTTCGTATGGGGCCCCGGCCAGACGACGCCGATCCACAACCACACGGTGTGGGGGCTGATCGGGATGCTGCGCGGCGGCGAGTTTTCGCAGCCGTACCGGTTCGACGCAACCGGCAAGCCGGTGCCGGCGGGCGAGGCGGTGCGGCTGCAGCCGGGCGAGATCGAGGCCGTGTCACCGCGCATCGGCGACGTCCATCGCGTGACCAACGCGTTCGCGGATCAGGTATCGATCAGCATCCACGTGTACGGCGCGAACATCGGCAAGGTCGAACGCGCGGTGTTCCTCGACGACGGCACCGTGAAGCCATTCGTGTCCGGCTATTCGAACGCGTGACCTCGCATGCCGCCCGCACCAACGCCCGCCCGCAGGCGCGGGATTCATCCGTTTTTCGTGTGCTTTCTTCATCGACTTCAACAGAATCCGACCGAGACATCGTGACGCAAACCGCTGATTCCACTTCCCGTTTCCCCGTCGCGTCGTACCAGGACGTACGCGCGCGCCTGCTGGCCCGCGACGAGCTCGCGCTGATCGACGTGCGCGAGGAGGATCCCTACGCGCAGGGCCATCCGCTGTGGGCCGCCAACTTTCCGCTGTCCAAACTCGAACTCGATGCGTGGACGCGCATTCCGCGCCGCGACACGCCGATCGTCGTGTTCGGCGAAGCCGGCGGCGAGGATCTCGCGCCGCGTGCGGCCGCGACGCTCGCGCAGCTCGGCTATACCGACGTGCGGCTGCTCGACGGCGGCCTCGCGGGCTGGCTCGCCGCGGGCGGCGAGTTGTTCATCGACGTGAACGTGCCGAGCAAGTCGTTCGGCGAATGGGTCGAGGCCGAGCGGCATACGCCGTCGCTGTCCGCGCAGGAGGTGCAGGCGCTGATCGACGCGAAGGCCGACGTCGTGATCGTCGACGCGCGCCGCTTCGACGAATACCAGACGATGAACATCCCGACATCGACGAGCGTGCCGGGTGCGGAACTCGTGCTGCGCGTGCGCGCGCTCGCGCCGAACCCGCAGACTCGGGTCGTGGTGAACTGCGCGGGCCGCACGCGCAGCATCATCGGCACGCAGTCGCTGATCAACGCCGGGCTGCCGAACCCGGTCGCCGCGCTGCGCAACGGCACGATCGGCTGGACGCTCGCCGGCCAGACGCTCGAGCGCGGCGCGTCGCGACGCTTTCCTGACGACGTCGATCCCGCGCAGCGCGACGAAGCCCGCCGCGCCGCACGCGCGGTGGCCGAGCGCGCGGGCGTGCCGCGCATCGCGCTCGCGGACGTCGCCGCGCTCGACGAACCGGGCCGCACGCTGTACCGCTTCGACGTGCGCACGCCGGAGGAATACGAGGCCGGCCATCTGCCGGGGTTCCTGAGCACGCCGGGCGGCCAGCTCGTGCAGGAGACAGACCATCACGCGCCGGTGCGCGGCGCGCGGATCGTGCTGGCCGACGACGACGGCGTGCGCGCGGACATGACCGCGTCGTGGCTCGCGCAGATGGGCTGGGACGTGCGCGTGGTCGAGCCGGCCGGCACGGCGGCGTTCGTGGAGCGCGGCCAGCCGCCGCGCGACGTGCCGGCGACGCCGCAGGTCAGCGAAGTATCACCCGCGACGCTCGCGGGCTGGCTGAAAGAGGCGGCTGCGGGCGAGATCGCGATCGTCGACGTGACGACCAGCGCGAACTACGCGAAGCGCCATATTCCCGGCGCGTGGTTCGTCGTGCGCGCGCAGTTGCGCGACGCGCTCGCCGCGATCCCGCCGGCGAAGCGCTACGTATTCACGTGCGGATCGAGCCTGCTCGCGCGGTTCGCCGCGCACGACGCGCGTGCGTTGCTGCCGGCGTCCGCGGCAATCTCGGTGCTGACGGGCGGCACGGCAGCGTGGATCGACGCGGGGCTGCCGCTCGAGCACGGCGACACGCATCTCGCGTCGCCGCGTGTCGACCGTTACCGGCGCCCGTACGAAGGCACCGACAACGCGGCCGCCGCGATGCAGGCGTATCTCGACTGGGAATACGGGCTGGTCGATCAGTTGAAGCGGGACGGTACGCACCACTTCCGCGTGATCTGATCGCGGAGCGGCAACCGGCAACCGGCAACCGCCAACCGGCAACCGGCAACCGGCGCGCGGCCCGGCGTGCGCCGCGTCCGTTGCCGCGCGCTCTGCGCGTTCAGCGTTCAGTGCGTTCAGCGCTTGAACGTATCGACGGCCGTGCGGCCGACGGCCGGATCGTCGGTGAAGAAGCCGTCGATGCCCGCGCGCAGGTAAGCCTGGATCTCGCGCACCGAGCCCGCGCTGTTGCGCGTGGCCGGCGTGCCGCCATCCTTCAGCGACGCGGGCAGGAAGTTGTTCTCCGGGCGGAACGTGTACGGATGCACGACGAGGCCGGCTTCGTGCGCATAGCGCACGTACGGCGTCGGCTGCTGCAGCGTGCCGTCCGCGGCCACCGCGATGATTGACGTCTTGTACGGCCCGACGCCGTTCGCATAGGACGCGATCTCGCGCATCCCGTCGCGCGTCGACAGATCGCCATAGGTGCGCTTGTCGTTCGCTTTCACGAAGTCGTACGGACGCTGGCCGGCTTCGTCCATCAACTGCACGAGCTTCCAGTTCGGCTGGCTCGACTTGATCCGGTTGCGGATCGTCTTCAGGTTCGCGACCTCGAACGACTGGATGTAGACGGTCGCCGTGCGCGCCGTGTACGGATCCTTCAGCAGCGCGTCGACGAGGCGATCCTCGAGCGGCAGGCCGATCGACTGGAAGTAGGTCGGGTGCTTGGTTTCCGGATACAGGTGGATCGTGCGGCCGGTCTGCGCGGACATCTGCTTCGCGAGCGCGACGATCTCGTCGAAGGTCGGGATCTCGAACTGGTCGTTGTACGCGGTGTTCGCCGGGCGGATCTGCGGAATGCGCTCGCGGGCGCGCAGCGTCTTCAACTCCGCGAGCGTGAAGTCCTCGGTGAACCAGCCGGTCAGCTGCGCGCCGTCGATCGTCTTGGTCGCCTTGCGGCTCGCGAACTGCGGCAGCGTCGACACGTTCGTCGTGCCCGAGATTTCGTTTTCGTGGCGCGCGACCAGCACGCCGTCGCGGGTCGCGACGAGGTCGGGCTCGATCACGTCCGCACCGTCGTCGATCGCCTTGCGGTACGACGCGAGCGTGTGCTCGGGCCGCAGCGCGCTCGCGCCGCGATGGCCGACCACCTGCACCTTCGCGGAAATCGGATGCGTGGGATCGGACGCCGAGATATCGTCGCCGCCGCAGGCGGCAAGCAGCAGGGCGGCGGCACAGGCGAACGGGATGCAGCGCAGGGCGGTCGGGCGCGTGAAGAGCATGGCGGTGAACCTTCGGAACGGAAGTCGGTGAAAGGGCGCTCGATCCGGCGGCGCGGATTGAACGGGATCGAACGGGACGCGATCGTCGCACCGGATCATTACATATGTATTACTTTGGCCTTTCTGTTTTGTTGTGACGGAAAATGGGCGGGACAGTGGAACATGCGGGGGCGCGCGTGACGCGATCCGACCCGTGTTGGAGAACCGCCGCGCCGGATGCACTAAACTTGCGGGACTTTTGCATCGCCGCGCCGGGCCGACGCCTGCCAGCGCACGACGATGCGGCGACTCGCGGCCGGCGCGGGCACCCTGGCACCGTGTGCGTGCGGGGCCCCGCGCCGGCCGATTTTTAGCGACCCATGACGACTCATACCGATCCCGCCTATCTGCTCGGCGACCTGCTGAAGAACGTTTCCCGCTCCTTTTACCTGACGCTGCGCGTGCTGCCCGACGGCATGCGCGAGCCGGTCGGCCTGGCCTACCTGCTTGCGCGCGCGGCCGACACGATCGCCGACACGGCGCTCGTCGCGCCCGAGCGTCGCGCGGCGCTGCTGACCGACCTGCGCGACGAGATCGAGCGGCTCGGCGACGGCGCGGCGCTGTCGCGCGCGCTCGAGGACGTCACGCGGATGCAGACGGATTCGCACGAACACATGCTGCTCGCGTCGATGAAGCCGATGCTTGCGTTGCTGCGCGCGCAGCCGGACGCGGACCGCGCATCGATCCGCAAGGTCGTCGCGACGCTGACGTCGGGGATGGAATTTGACCTGCGCACATTCCCCGACGAGCAGTCGGGGCAGGTCGCGTCGCTGCCGAGCCGTGACGAACTCGATCGCTACACGTATCTGGTCGCCGGCTGCGTCGGTGAATTCTGGACCGACATGACCGGCGCGCACACGCGGGCCGCGCGCGGCTGGGACTTCGCGGACATGCGCGAGAAGGGCATCCGTTTCGGCAAGGCGCTGCAGATGACCAACATCCTGCGCGACTGCGCGAAGGACCTGCGGATCGGCCGCTGCTACCTGCCGGACGACGTGCTGGCCGAGCATCGCATCGGCGTCGCCGATCTGATGTCGCCCGATGCGTCGGCCCGCGCGCGCGGCGTGCTGGTCGAGCTGTTGCGCACGACGCTCGCGCAGTATCGCGACGCGTGCTTCTATACGCAGGCGATTCCGCGCCGCTTCGTGCGTCTGCGGCTCGCGTGCCTGTGGCCGATCATGATCGGCCTCGAAACGCTCGCACTGCTGGCCGGCCACGACGCGTGGCTCGATCCGGCGCGGCCGGCGAAGGTGCCGCGCAAGCGGATCTACCGGATCATGGCGTCGTCGCTCGCGCTCGTCGGTTCCAACGCGGCGATCCGTGCGCGCATCAACGCGCTGGTCGACGCGGTGAACGCGCGGATCGCGGCACCCGCGTCGCATTGAATGTCGCCGGCGCGATGCGCCGGCATCCTCCTGCGGCCCGCGTTCGCCGGGCCGCTCCCTCCGATCTCTCCCGCACGGGCTGAAACGTTTTCAAATTTCGCTTCCCGAAACGTGGGTGTCATGAACGTAAGCGATCCTGCGCGGCGATGTGAATCGCGGTGTCGATCGCGGTTGCGCATTGGTCGGAACAAACGTGCCGAAGGCGTCTGACAACATCGCACGGTCGCGATGCACCCGTAAAAATGTAAAGCTAGGGTTTTCACCGGGAAATGCCGGAAATCCCCGCCGCGTAAGCGTTTTCAGGTGTTATGTAACCGTTTGGTGAACCCGTGCGTTGCGTCGATCATACGATGACCGACTGCACGTATTGGGAAACGATTGGTAATCCGTCAGAATCGCTCCGGCATGTACTCGCACATGTGCATAAAACCACACCAGAAAAGAAATCATTCTTTGAGGACGGAGAATCAATGAAAAAGCGCGTCGCTTTCGCCATGACGGCAGTGGGTCTCGCAGCCGCTACCGCAGCCCACGCCCAGAGCAGCGTCACCCTGTACGGTATCGTCGATAACGCTATCGCGTACCAGAACAACTCGTCGGCAACCGGCGCGACCACGGGTGGTCACTCGAAGGTTCAGATGGCCACCGGCATTTGGGCGGGCAGCCGCTTCGGCCTGAAGGGCAGCGAAGACCTCGGCGGCGGCACGAAGGCGATCTTCCAGTTGGAAGCCGGCTTCAACGCGAACAACGGCTCGTCGCAATGGACGAACGGCATCTTCACGCGTCAGGCATGGGTCGGCCTGAGCAACCAGACGTACGGTACGCTGACGGCAGGCCGCCAGTACACCGCGTACTACACGCTGCTGTCGCCGTACAGCCCGACGACCTGGCTGACCGGCTACTACGGCGCGCACCCGGGTGATATCGATTCGCTGGATACCAGCTACCGCGCGAACAACTCGCTCGTCTACATGTCGCCGAAGTTCTATGGCTTCACGGTCGGCGGTTCGTACTCGTTCGGTGGCGTCGCAGGCAGCGTGAACCGCGGCTCGACGTGGAGCGCGGCGATCCAGTACCTGAACGGCCCGGCAGGCATCGCGGTCGGCTTCCAGCGTATCAACAACGCGACGCTCGGCGGCGGTGTGTGGGGCGCGAACTCGACCGCGCAGAACGGTCTGGACACGAGCGGCAACGGTGCAGAGCAGGCCGTGTCGTCGATCAACAACGGCTACCGGACGGCACAGGCGCAACAGCGTCTCGCGGTGACGGCAGGCTATCAGTTCACGCCGGCATGGGACGTTTCGGTTTCGTACTCGAACGTGCAATACATCCCGGGTACGCTGTCGGGCTTCCGGAACACGGCAATCTTCAACACGGCAGGCGCCGTGCTGCACTGGAAGGCAGCGCCGCAGTGGGACTTCGCGGCAGGCTACTCGTACACGCGTGCGACCGAGTCGAACGGCATCTCGAGCTCGGCCAAGTACCATCAGGTCACGCTGTCGCAGTACTACAGCCTGTCGAAGCGCACGGGCCTGTACGCAGTTGAGGCTTATCAGCACGCGAGCGGCAACACGCTCACCCCGACGGGCGGCGTGATCCTCGCGACGACGTCGACGGGCGACGGCGTGGGCGCAGGTTCGAAGCAGAACCAGATCGCGGCCGGCGTCGGCCTGATCCACCGCTTCTAAATGTCGCGCGGCGCGCGAGCGCCGCTTACGGCATGCGGTATGAAGAAACCGGCCTTCGGGCCGGTTTTTTTTCGTCGGTACGCGCCGGGCGGATGGCGGATAGCGCGCGTACGGTGTCGGCCCGGCCGCGTCCTGCGAAGCATCGTCAAGCCATCGTGCCGGTCAACGGTGCGAATCATCCGTCCAGTTTCCGGCCAGCGCCTGGAACAGCGCCGCCGTATCGGCAAGCCGGTCGGCTTGCGCGCGGGTCCGCTCGAGCGCGGTCTGCAATACCTGTCGCTGTGCGTCGAGCAGGTCGATCAGGCTGATTCCGCCCGCCGCGTAGCGATCGCCGGCAATCGCGCGGCTGGCCGCCGCCTGTTGCGCGGCGTCGTCTCTCGCCTGCAATTCGGCCGCATCGTGTTCGACCGCGCGCATCGCGTCGGCCACCTGCTGAAGCGCCAGCAGCACGGTTTCCCGATAGCTCGCGAATGCGGCGTCGTACGCCGCTTCGGCCGCGCGTTTTCTCGCGCGCAGTTCGCCGCCGTGAAAGAGCGGCTGCGCGAGGCCGAGCCCGACATTCCACACATTGAGGCCGCTGACGATATCCGCGATACGCGTGCGCTCCGACCCGATTCCCGCCGAAATCGAAAAACGCGGATACAGGTTCGCCGTGGCCACGCCGACGTTCGCGCTCGCCCGGTGCAGCACGGCCTCCGCCGCGCGGATGTCGGGCCGTTCGCGCGCGAGCGTCGACGGCAGCGCGACCGGCAGCGTGCGGGGCAGCGCGAGTGCATCGAGCGTGAGGTCGGGCAACGCTTCGCGCGACGGCGGCGCGCCCAGCAGGATCGCGAGCCGGTGGCCGGCCTGCGCGTGGCGCGCGGCGAGCGGCGGCAGCGATGCCTGCGTTTGCGCGAGCAGCGCGCGCTGCGCATGCACGTCGGCGCGCGACACGCCCCCCGCCGCGAAGCGCGCTTCGACGATGCGCAACTGCCGCGCCTGCGCGTCGACGAGCTGCCGCGTGAGCGCGACCTGCTGCGCGAGCGACGCGCGCAGGATCGCGGTCGCGACCACGTTGCCCGCGAGCGTCAGGCGCGCGGCGTCGAGCGTATACGCCTGATAGTCGACCTGGGCACGCAGCGCTTCGAGCGCGCGCCGGTTGCCGCCGAACACGTCGAGTGCGTACGACACGCTCACTGACGCGTCATACAGCGTGAACGGCCCGGGATTCGGCACGTTGGCGGGCAGCCCGAACGCGGCGATGTCGACCTTCTCGCGCGTCGCGGACAGGTTCGCGTCGACGCGCGGCAGCATCGTCGCGCCGGCTTCGGCCGCATGGTTCTGCCGCGCTTCGTCGAGCCGCGCGCGGGCCTCGGCGAGCGTCGGGCTGTTGCGCCATGCGGTGTCGACGAGGCGGTCGAGCGGTTCGGAGCCGAACTGCGTCCACCAGCGTTGCAGCGTATGCGCGGACGACGCGAACGTCTGCGCGTCGCCGGCCGGCCCGCCGGCGGCCGCCGTGGTCGCGGGCGCTGCGTCGCGCGTGTACTGCTGCGTGGTCGGCGGCTCCGGCGCGCGGAAATCCGGCCCGACCGCACATCCGGCGAGCAGTGCAATGGCGGCCAGCGCGCTGCCGCGGGCAGCGTGGGCAGCGTGAAACGTGCGACGCGAAGCCGGTTTCATCGAGCGGCCCCTAATCGAGCGTGCGCCGGTAGAAGCGCAGCGCGACGCTCATCACGACGAGGGTGAACAGCGCGACGGGCCACACGGACGGCCACAGGTCGGCCCAGGCGTTGCCTTTCAGGAGGATGCCGCGCACGAGGCGGTTGAAGTAGGTGAGCGGCAGCAGGTTGCCGATGAACTGCGCCCACTTCGGCATCCCGGCGAACGGGAACATGAAGCCCGACAGCAGGATGTTCGGCAGGAAGTAGAACACCGCGAGCTGCATCGCCTGCAACTGGTTCTGCGCGAGCGACGACAGCGTGATGCCGACCGTCAGGTTCGCGGCGATGAAGAGCAGCGCGGCGAGGTAGATCGCGAACACGCCGCCGACGAACGGCACCTCGAACACGTACCGCGCGGCCGCGAGAATGATCGACACCTGGATCAGCCCGATGAACACGTACGGAATGATCTTGCCCGTCATCACCTCGAGCGGCCGCACGGGTGTCGCGAGCAGGTTTTCCATCGTGCCGCGCTCGCGTTCGCGGGTGATCGCGAGGCCGGTCATCATCACCATCGTCATCGTCAGGATCACGCCCATCAGGCCCGGCACGACGTTGTACTGCGTGATGCCCTCGGGGTTGTACAGACGGTGCAGCACGACGTCGAACGCGGCCGGGCGGCCGTTCAGGCGCGCGAGCGGGCCCGTCAGGTCCTTGTCCGCGACGGGCTGCACGAGACCCGTCAGCGCGCCGATCGCGGACGCGGTCGCGACGGGATCGGTCGCGTCCGCCTCGACGAGCAGCGACGGATGCTCGCCGCGCAGCAGCCGCTTGGAGAAATCGGCCGGCACGCTCAACACGAACTGCACGTCGCCGCGCGCGAGCGCCTGCCGGCCGGCCGCTTCGTCGGGCAGCGTCGCGACGATGTCGAAGTACGCGGAGTTGCGCATCGCGGCGATGAAGCTGCGTGCGAAGGGGCTCGACTCGGCGACGATCACCGCGGTCGGCAGGTGCTTCGGATCGGTGTTGATCGCGAAGCCGAACAGCGCGAGCTGGATGATCGGCACGCCGACGATCATCGCGAATGTGACGCGATCGCGGCGCAGCTGCAGGAATTCCTTCAGCACGATGCTCCACCAGCGCGCGATCGAGAACGATTCGCGCAGGCCCGCCCACGCGTTCATGACGACGCTCCGCCGGGCGGCCCGGAGGCGCGGCCCATCATGTAGATGAAGACATCTTCGAGCCCGGTGTCGATCGGCGCGATCTGCAGCGCTGCGCGACCGTCCGTGCGCGCGCCGGCGTCGGCCGCCACCTGCGCGAGCGTCGCGTCGAGCAGCGCGCGATCGCGGCCGCTCACGTGCAGCGCGGAGCCGAACACGACGGTTTGATCGACCCCGGGCATCGTGCGCAGTTGCGCGGACAGTTCGGTCAGGTGCCCGCCCGTGATCGTGCGGGTCGACAGATGCTGCGACGCGACGATCTCCGCCGACGTGCCCTGTGCGAGCAGTTCGCCGGACGCGATATACGCGAGCTTGTGGCAGCGCTCGGCCTCGTCCATGTAGTGCGTGCTGACGAGCACCGAGATGCCTTGCGCGGCCAGCCGGTGCAGTTCTTCCCAGAAGTCGCGGCGCGCGGCCGGGTCGACGCCGGCGGTCGGTTCGTCGAGCAGCAGCAGCTCCGGCTCGTGCAGCATGCACGCGGCGAGCGCGAGGCGCTGCTTCCAGCCGCCGGACAGCGCGCCCGTGAGCTGATCCGCACGGCTCGCGAGACCGAGCCCGTCGAGCGCGCGCGCGACGGTGGCGTGGCGATCGGGCATCCCGTACACGCGCGCGACGAAATCGAGGTTCTCGCGGATCGACAGGTCTTCCCAGTACGAGAAGCGCTGCGTCATGTAGCCGACGCGCCGCTTGATCTGCGCGCTGTCGCGCACGATGTCGTAGCCGAGGCAGGTGCCGCTGCCCGAGTCGGGCGTGAGCAGGCCGCACATCATCCGGATCGACGTGGTCTTGCCACTGCCGTTCGGCCCGAGAAAGCCGAAGATTTCGCCGCGCGCGACGCGCAGCGATACGTCCTTCACGACGTGCTTGTCGCCGAACCGCTTGTTCAGGCGGTGGACGTCGATCGCGTACGGAGCGGCCGGCGCGTTCAACGCACCCTCACGGCGACGGGCTGGCCCGGATGCAGCTTCGGCGCATCGGCGGGCGCCGGGCGCGCCTCGACCATGAACACGAGCTTGCTCCGGCTCTCGTTGCTGTAGATCACCGGCGGCGTGTATTCGGCCGCGCGCGACACGTAGGTGATGCGCGCGGGCACGTCGGCCGCGCAGCCGTCGCAGTGGATCGCGATCGTGCGCCCCGGCGCGAGCGACGCGATGGCCGCCTCCGGCACGAAGAAGCGCACTTTCAGGTTCTGCGGCGGCAGCATCTGCACGACCGGATTGCCGGCCTGCACCCATTCGCCGACGCGGTACAGCGTGTCGTACACGCGTCCGTCGGCCGGCGCGGCGATGCGCTTCTGGTCGAACTTCCATTGCGCTTCGGCCACGGCGGCCTGCGCGGCGTCGACCTGCGCGGCCTGGGCGGCGACCTGCTGCGCGCGGCCCGGCAAACGCGCGACATCGACCTGGTTCTGCAGCTCGCGCATCTGCGCGGCGGTGGTTTGCGCGGACGTGCGCGTATCGTCGAGCTGCTGCTTCGACAGGCCGCCGGCCGCGTACTGGCGTTCGTCGCGCGCGAGTTGCGCGGCGGCCCGCGACGCTTGTGCGGTGGCCTGCGCGAGCTGGGCACGCGTGACCGCGACTTCCGGCGGGCGCTTGCCGGTCTGCAGGTCGGCAAGCTGCGCGCGCGCGGCCGCGAGCTGATGCTGCGCCTGCTGCAGCGCGGCCGTTTCGCTGACGGCTTCGAGCGCGAATACCGGCGTGCCGGCCGCGACGGCCTGGCCGCGTTCGACTGACAGCTGGGTCAGCGTGCCCGCTTGCGACGACGACAGGTACACGAATTCGCCTTCGACATAGCCCTGGTAGGTCGGGCCGGTGTCTGCCGGCCGTCCGCAACCGCCGAGCAGCGCGGCGACGGTCAGCGCGAGCGGCAGCGCGCGGGCCGTGCTCACGACGGCCTCCGGGGTGCGTGCGAGTGTGCACCCGGCGCGGTGACGGGCGGCTGCATGCCCGAGCCGAGCAGCGCGCGGACGTGGCGATGCAGCACGGCGCGATCGATCGGCGGCAGGCCGCGCGCGCTTTGCCACAGCTTAGCGGTCGCGAGCGGCAGCATGACGAGCGCGATGATCGAATGGAACAGGAAGGCGGGTTCGAGCGACGGGTTCAGCATGCCGGCCTGCTGCGCGGCGCGGATGCGTTCGGCGAAACGCCCGACATGCTCGAGCGGAATGCGGCGGACCATCCGCTCGCGCAGCAGGCCGCCTTCGTGGACGATCTCGCGCAGCCAGATCGACGGCAGCCAGGGCATGCGATGCGTGACGTCGAAGAAGCGGTCGACGAGTTCGGCAACGAGCGCGAACGGATCGTTTTCGATCTGCGGCGCGGTCGGCCGCCACACGAACGCGATGACCTGCGCGAGGCGCTCCTCGACGATCGCGTCGAGCAGTTGCTCGCGATTCGTGAAGTAGTAATGGACCATCGCCGACGTGACGCCGGCGGCCGCGGCGATCTGCGCGACCGTCGTCGCGGCGATGCCGTGCTCGGCGAACAGCTGGATCGCCACGTCGAGCATGTGATCGCGCAGGTCGAAGTCCTCCACCGACGGGCGGCGCCCGCGCGGCCTGGCGACGGTAGATTTCGCGTTCATGCAGACGACGCTAATTGATGAGTTAGTTAATTTCAAGGAAGGGTTTTCGCGCGCGTTGATCGAGATCAGGCATGGGCCGAATGGCAGGGCGCATGAGCGGGGATACAGCGCGGCGCAGCGCCGTGCGCGGGTGGCGGCGTGTAGGGAGCGGCTAATGAGGAAGCGGCGGGGAACGCAGTCGTGAAGCAGGCGCGCGCCCGCCACGGCACGCGCCTGAAAGGGCGTCACTGATCCACCCGCGACTTCAGCGATGGGCGGCGGCCGGCAGCGCGGTGTCCCGCGCGAGTGATGCGCACGGAACCGCGCGGCGGAGCACGGAGCCGGAATGCGTGATCGTCGTCCCCTTACTCGGGTATCTTGCGGAACGCGATCGCGAAGCGGTTCCACGTGTTGATCGTCGCAATCAGCATCGACAGGTCGAACAGTTCCGTGTCGCTGAAGTGCGGCTTCACGGCTTCCCAGACGGAATCGGGCACGTGGTTGTCGGCGACCAGCGTCAGCGCTTCGGTCCATTCGAGCGCCGCGCGTTCGCGCTCGGTGAAGAACGGCGTTTCGCGCCAGGCGACCACCGTCGCCAGGCGTCGATCGGTTTCGCCGCCCTTGCGCGCGTCGGTGGTATGCATGTCGACGCAGAACGCGCAGCCGTTGATCTGCGATGCGCGCAGCCGGACGAGTTCGGCGAGCGGTTTCTCGATCGAGCTCTTCGCGATGAATTCCTCGGCGTTGCGCATCACCTTGATCGCGTTCGGGCTGGCGGTATAGAAGTTCAGGCGCGGTTGCATGGCAGGTCCTTTTTCGGTGGGTGCGCCAGGTGGCGCGACAGGACCCACTTTAAGCGGGCCACTGGCCTGCTTGAATGACCAATTCTGTCGAAATTCAGGTAACCAGTGAGGCCCCGTCGAAGTCGCCCGAATTCAGCACCACAGCCAGTTTCGCGAGCGCGGTATCGATGCGCAGCGCGTCGATTCCGCCATAGCCGAACAGCAGCCCCGCGCGCGCGGCCGAGCCGACGTGGAACGCGGAGATCCCGTACAGCCCGATGTCGTGCTCGCGGGCCGCGCGCACCAGCGCGGCTTCGTCGAGCCCGGGTTTCAGGAGCGCGGCGAGGTGGATGCCGGCGGTCGGCACGATCGTGTCGAACCACGGCGCGAGGCCGCCGCGCAGGTGCGCGAGCAGCATCTTGCGGCGCGCGTCGTAGTGCTTCTGCACGCGCCGCAGGTGCCGTGCGAAATCGCCTTCGAGCATGAAGCGGGCGAGCGCCGCCTGCGTCAGCGTGCAGGTATGCCAGTCGACGATCTGCTTCGCCTTCGCGAGCGCGCCGCGCAGCGCGCGCGGCGGAATCGCGTAGCCGATCCGCAGTTCGGGAAAGATCGTCTTCGAGAACGTGCCGACGTATGCAACGAGGCCCGTGCGGTCGAGGCTCTTCAGCGACTCCACCGGCCGGCCTTCGAAGCGGAACTCGCCGTCGTAGTCGTCCTCGATGATCACCGCGCGGCGGCGCTGCGCCCATTCGAGCAGCGCGACACGACGGTCCAGCGTCATCGGCATCCCGAGCGGGAACTGGTGCGACGGCGTCACGTAGACGAGCCGCGCGTCGTCGGGCAGCCGCTCGGTCACGAGGCCGTGTGCGTCGACCGGCACGCCGATCACCGTCGCGCCGAGCGATGCGAACGCCGCGCGTGCCGGCGGATAACCGGGATTCTCGACCGCGACGACGTCGCCCGGCCGCACGACCACGCGCGCGATCAGGTCGAGCGCCTGTTGCGCGCCTTGCGTGACGAGCACGTCGTCCCAGCCGCAGGCCACCGCGCGGCTGAACCCGACGTAACGCGCGATCGCGCCGCGCAATTGCGGGTCGCCGGCCGGGTCGTGGTACTGGCCGGGGCCCCGCGCCTGCTGGCGCAATGCGTGATGCAGGCAGCGGCGCCACGCGTCGAACGGGAACAGCGTCTTGTCGGTCACGCCGCCGCGGAAGTCGAAGGCGGGCGACGCCTGCGGTGCCGGCATCGCGAGTGCGTCGGGCAGGTCGTCCCACAGCGCACGTGCGTCGACCGCGTGGACGCGCGGCGTGTCCTCGACGAGCGACGGTGCCGACGCGGCCGCCGCGTGCGGAACCCGCGCGAGGCCGCCGGCGACGAACGTGCCGTCGCCCGCGCGCGTGTTCAGATAGCCCTCGGCGACGAGGCGCTCGAACGCATCGAGCGTCGTCTTGCGCGACACGCCGAGCTGCTTCGCGAGATCGCGCGTCGACGGCAGCCGGGCGCCGCCCTCGAGCCGCCCGTCGACGATCGCGGTGCGAAGCTGACGGAAGATTTGCCCGGTCAGGTCGTGACGGCCTTCGATGCGGATCGCGATGTCCATTGCAGTGGCTACCTGGAATGCAGGAATTTTGACGCCAATCAGCATACCGGAAGTGCATTATTGGTTTCCGGCCGGCAACGACACGCGAACGGCTTCGTGCGGCCCGGGAAGGGCATGCCCGTCGGCCCTGCACCCGCCGCCTCCGCGGGCACCTCGTCATTCAATTGGACCGCCGCCCGCCGCTGCCTTACGATCCACCACAATCCCCGACCGGAGTGCCCCCATGCTGTCCGAAGACGAACTGGCGCTGCTCGATGCGATCCGCGCCACCGGCAGCCTGTCGCGCGCGGCCGCGCGGCTCGGCAAGGCGCCGTCGACGGTGTCGCACACCGCGCGGCAGCTCGAAACGCGCTTCGACGCGCTGTTGTTCGACCGGCGCGGCTACCGGCTGCAGCTCACGCCGGCCGGCCAGCTGCTGACCGACGAGGCATCGCGCCTCGCGCTGGACGTCGCACGGCTCACGCAGCGCGTGCGGCAGGTCGCGAGCGGCTGGGAGGACCGGCTGACGATCGTCAGCGACGAGGTGCTGGAGTTCGATACGCTGCTGCCGGTCGTTCGCGCGTTCGATGCGCTCGATTCGGGCGTGTCGCTGCGTTTCACGCACGAAGTGCTCGGCGGCACCTGGGAAGCGCTGCGCGATGGCCGCGCGGACCTGGTCGTCGGCGCGACCAACGAGCCGCCGGCGATTCCGGGCTTCAAATGGTTCGAGCTCGGCGCGATGGAATGGGTGTTCGCGGTATCGCCGCGCCATCCGCTGGCGGCGGCGGGGGAGCGGCTCACCCGCGACGCGATCGGCGCGCATCGCGCGGTGGTCGTCGCGGATTCGTCGCGGCGGTCGGTCGGCCGTGTGTACGGGCTGCTCGGCGGCCAGGCGGTGCTCGCGGTGCCGTCGATGCGCGCGAAGATCCTCGCGCAGCGCGACGGGCTCGGCGTCGGCTGGGTGCCGCGCCGGCGCGTCGCGTCGCTGCTCGCGCGCGGCGAACTCGTGGAGAAGGAAACGGCCGATCCGCGCGAACCGAACGTGCTGTATGTCGCCTGGCGCAGCGATCGCGACGGTCGCGCGCTGCAATGGTGGCTCGAGCAACTGCGCGAACCGCGGCTCGCGCAGCGGCTGCTCGACGGGATCGATGTGTCGGGCTGAATGCGCGAGGCGGCCACGCGACGGGAAGCGCCATCCACGAACATGTTCGAAATTTTCGAACATGTCTGCCGCGCCGATCGCACGGCACGGCCGGGCGCCGAGCGCATCCTGTGTTCACGGTCAACTCACCGGTTCACAGGAGAACAACATGCAACGCTTCGAAGGAAAGACGGTTCTGGTCACGGGCGGCAACAGCGGCATCGGCCTGGCGGCCGCACGGGCATTCGCGGCCGAAGGCGCGCGGGTCGTCATCACCGGCCGCGACGAGCAGACGCTCGCCGCCGCCCGCGAGACGCTCGGCCGCGACGCGCTCGCGATCCGCAACGAGGCCGGCAGTGTCGCGTCGGCGCGGGCGCTGGCGGACGCGCTCACGGCGTCCGGCGTGCGGCTCGACGCGGTGTTCATCAATGCGGGCGTCGCGAAACTCGCGCCGTTCGCGGATAGCGACGAGGCGATGTGGGACCTCGTGTTCAACACCAACGTGAAGGGCGCGTATTTCCAGATCCAGTCGCTCGTCCCGCTGCTGAACCGTGGCGCGTCGATCGTGATCAACGGGTCGATCAACGCGCACATCGGGATGCCGGGTTCGTCCGTGTATGCGGCGAGCAAGGCCGCCGTCAATTCGTTCGCGAAGACGCTGTCGACGGAATTGCTGCCGCACGGCGTGCGGGTGAACGTAGTGAGCCCCGGGCCGGTGCAGACGCCGCTGTACGGCAAGCTCGGCCTCGATGCGGCGACGCTCGACGAGACGGCCGACAAGATCAGGGGCCTCGTCCCGATCGGCCGGTTCGGCACGCCGGACGAAATCGCGTCGACGGTGCTGCACCTGAGTGCGCCCGAGTCCGCCTTCATCGTCGGCGCGGAAATCATCGCGTCGGGCGGGATGGGCTTGCTCTGAGCGTGAAACCCGGCAGGGCTGCAGCGCCTCGTCGGGCGGCGCGGCCCCGCCGTCAATGCGTATCGCTAGCGCGATGCGCAGTCGTCACGGGGTGCGTCACCTGCATCGAGCTGCGTCACCGTCAGCCCCGAGAACGTCGCGCCGCCATGCTCGGCGAACACGGCGACGCGGTCCGCCTCGCGGGGCGGAAAGATCAGGTCCGTGAGCGCCACGCGGCCGCCGTTCGCGAACACTTCGACCGAACCGCGATCGACGACGATTTCGAGCTGCAATCGTCCGTGCTCGAGCGGCAGATCGACGATGTGCTCGCGGCTGAAGTTTCCGGCGAAATCCGTCGCGCCGGAGCGGGAGCGGTCGAGCGTCAGCGTGCGCTTCGCGGTGTCGTACACGATCCGGGTGCCGATCGCGCCGTCCGCCGATCCGCGGACGATCAACCCGACGCGGGCCGCGCGCCGCGGCTCGATCGTCACCGTGATGCGCTGAACGACGCCGCGCGTGGCGGCCGACAACGCGCGCGTGGCGGATTCGACGCTCAGATCGCTTTCATGCACGGCGGGCCGCGCGTCGGCCCACGCATCGAACGCGGCGGCCGGTGTCACGAAGAGCGTGGGTTCGCCGCCGATCGTCTTCAGCGCGAACTCGCGCGGCAACGTCATCGCGCCGCGCCAAGGTGCCGTCGGCGCTTTCGCCGCATAGTCCCAGTTGCTCATCCATGCAATCGCGGCGGGGCGTGCGCCCGGCGCGCCCGAGAACGTGCCCGCCGCATAGAAATCGGCGCCATGATCGACCCAGCGGAATTGCGCCGGGTCCGAACCGGCCGGGGCGACGCGGTCGGGGACGAACGCGCGGCCGTCGAAATTGCCGACGAAATACATCGCACCGGAGCCGCCGGCGATCGACCACGGGTTGACGTTGACGATCATGACCCACTTGATGTGGCGCGGATCGTCGTCGACGGGCAGCGGCACGAGGTCGGGCATTTCCCACAGCGCGCCCGCATGCGGCACGTCCGGCAGCGTGAAGTCGCTCAGGAACGACCAGTGGATCAGGTCGTCGGAACGGTAAAGCTTGACGACGTGCGCATCGGCGACGACCGTCGTCATCAGCCAGTAGCGCCCGGGCGCGTACCACGACACCTTCGGGTCGCGGAACTGCTTCGATTCCGGATCGAGCGTGAGCACCGGATTGCGCGCATAGGGCTGCCACGTCGCGCCGTGGTCGAGGCTGTACGCGAGCGACTGCGCCTGCGTGCCGGGCGCGTGACCGGAACCGGCCTTGTAGACGCTCGTATAGAGCGCGACGAGCGGCGTCTCGCCCGGCGCGCCGAGGCCGGACGTATTGTGCGTGTCGGCGACGATCGAGCCTGAGAAGATTTCCTCGGTGGCATTCGCGCGCATCGCGACCGGCTGCTCGCGCCAGTGGACGAGGTCGGTGCTGGTCGCGTGGCCCCACGACATGTTGCCCCAGTCGTGGCCGAGCGGGTTGTACTGGTAGAACAGGTGATAGCGGCCGTTTTCGTAGACGAGGCCGTTCGGATCGTTCATCCAGTTGCGTTGCGGCGTGTAATGGATGGCGGGTCGCCATTGCGGCGTCGCGCTCGCGGGCGGCGCGCTGCAGCTCGCGTGGGTTGCGTGCATGCTGCCCGCACAGGCGAGCAGGCAGGCGAACCGGAAGGAAAAGCGGGAAAACGTCGATTTCATGCGGGGGCCCGTGCTCCGCTGCGCGAAGCGGGAAGGAAGGGCGCATGCCGCGTACGGCGGCGACATGCGCGATCTGCGAAACAAAAAAGGGCGGGCGCACACGCGGCACGCGCGATGCGCACCCGCCGAACTGGCGGCCAGGCGGCCGCGGCCGTTACGGCCGGGTGCCGGAGCCGCCGTCGTTGTGACCGGCGCCCGTCGCGGGCAGGTTCGACGGGATCTCGCCGTATCCGCCGAGGCCGCCGCGTCCGTAGCCGCGGTCGACCGCCGTCGACGTGCCGTTGATGTTGACCTTCACGGTCGGCGCGAGCGTGCCGCCACGACGCGGACCGATCGCATCGATGAACGACTCGACGAACCCGCCCGGCATCACGTAGTGCGAATACGACTGGAATTCGCGCGGGTTCTGGTTCGGGTCCTGCGAGTACGGCGCACCGGCCGGCGCGGAGAAGTCGGTCGGGTTGCCGAGCACGAGCCCGCTGCCGCCGTTCAGCGGCAGGTAGTCGCTGCGGATGCCGTTGCCGACGAAGCCGTAGACGCCGTCAGGCCCGTCGACGCCGGCGGCCATCGTCGTGCGGTGGCTGATCGTGAACAGGTAGTACTTGCCATCCTTCAGGTAGATCTGCGGGCGCTCGGTCTGATCGTCGACGCAGTTGGCGGACAGGATCGGCGGCAGGAACTTCCATTCGGTGAGCTGCGGGTTCGTCGCGACCGCCAGGCCGACATTGGCCTTTTGATACACTGCGCCGGAGTTCATCACCGCGTTCAGGTCTTCCTTGTACGGATCGTTCGGCGCGTAGCCGAGGTCGGCCTCGGTGCAGGTCCGGGCGCCGCGCTGGCCGCCCGTATTGCCTTCGAACACCATGTAGGTCTTGCCCGGATGCGCGGGATCGGTGAACACGAACGGATCGCGGAACGAGAAGTAGGTGTTTTGCTGGCCCGTCTGGTAGTAGTTGCCGTCCGGCTGCAGCAGCGCCTTGTGATCGTCGAAGCCGGTGAACCACACGTGCTTGTCGTCGGCCTGGATGTGGCCGTCCGCGCGCGTGATGATCGCCTGCGGCGGCGTGATGTCGGCGCCGCCAGGTGCCGAGCGGTTGAACGACGTCGCGGTGTAGTAGAGGCTGACGTTGTCGCCGTGCGTGAGGCGCGCCGAGCCCGACCATTCGGCGTTGTTGGTCATCGGCGACGTGCCGAACACCTTGGCGCTCGCGCCGTCCGGGAACAGATGGCCGCCCCAGATCCAGCCGCCGTTCGCCGGCCGCTGCGACGCGGGAATGCCGGCCCGGCGATAGAAGAAGCCGATGCGCGCATGGACGTGACGATCATCGAACGTGTAGCCGGCGTGCGGGTCGGCGGTCAGCGAGAAGATCACTTCCCAGCCCTTGTAGCTGAGCTGGTTCGCGCGCAGGTCGGCCAGCGGCCAGGTGTCCCACACCCACACGTTGGAGTTGATCAGCGGGAAGTCCTGCGGAATGTCCGGCATCGACAGCGCTTGCGGCAGCGAATTCTTGTCGGCGCCGGCCGTATGCGACTGCGCGACGATCTGGCGGATGTCCGCACGGGTCCAGCGCATCGTGAAGTTGCCCTCGGGGTCGTAGGCCTGCTGCGTGTGCGGCGTCGGCGCGGGCGCCCCGGCGGTCTGCGCGTGCGCGGCGGACGCGAAAGCGGCCAGTGCGGCGCCGGTGAACAGCAAACGTTTGGCCGCAGTCGCGCGGCAAAAAGGAAAATAAGTCATGTCGGCTTTTGTTTCCGTTGACGGTGAAAGGGAACGGCTGACGGCGGCATCGATGTCCAAACCGGTTTGGATGCTATTTCAAACCGGTTTGGACGTCAAAAGATAAATATTTGACGGTAATAACTACCAATCGGCAATAATTGCCGCGCAAGCGGGTTTTGCCGAGTGGCATGCACAACGCGAGGAGCGACGTGAAGGTGAATCTGAAGGCGCTATCGGACGCGCTCGGGCTGTCGCGCACGACGGTCAGTCGCGCACTGAACGGCTATGACGACGTGAGCGAGGCGACCCGCGAGCGCGTGATGAAGGCCGCGCGGGAGCTCGGTTACGTCGCGGATCCGACCGCGCGCCGGCTGGCGACCGGGCGCTCCGACGCGATCGGCATCGTCTATCCGTTCGGCGCGGGCGATCTCGGCGATCCGCGCTTCGGCGAAGTCGTCGCGGGCATCACCGAGCGGCTGGCGGAGCGCAATCTCGACTTCATCATCGCGTCCGCGCGGCCGAACGCCGAGCTGGACACCTATCGACGGCTCGTGGACGGCAAACTCGTCGACGGGCTGATCGTCGCGCGCACGCTGGTCGACGATCCGCGCCTCGCGTATCTGAGGTCGAATGCGTTTCCGTACGTCGCGTATGGCCGCACGCAGGCCGTCGAGCCCTACGCGTGGTTCGATTTCGACAACGAAGCGGGCGCACGGGATGCGGTGCGGCGCCTGATCGGCTTCGGCCATCGCCGCATCGCGATGATCAGCGCGCCGCTGTCGCTCAATTTCGCGATGCAGCGTCGCGCCGGCTATCTCGCGGCGCTGCGCGAGGCCGGCATCGAGTCCGATCCGGCGCTGCTCATCGAGTGTGCGTTTACGCGCGACGGCGGGCAGCAGGGCGTGCAGACGTTGCTCGAGCGGGCCGAACCGCCGACGGCGCTGTTCGTCGACAACAATATCGCGGGCGGCGGGGCGTTCCGCGCGCTGGTCGACCGCGGCGTGCGCCTGGGGCGGGACATGTCGTTGATCGTCTATGACGGCGTGCCGCCGGACGTCGCGCATCCGTATCGGGTGACGGCGGTCGTGCAGCCGACCGGCCAGGCGTCCGGACGAGCGCTGGCGGATCTCATGCTGGGGTTGCTCTCGGACGGCCTGCGCGGCCAGCGGCTCGAGATGCCGGTGATCGAGGCTGGGGATACGGACGGGCCGCTGCGCGGTTAGTTTTCCGGGATGAATAGTTTTGTGTCATGCGTCATTGCAGACGCCCAGACGCGGCTCCGTGAATTTCTCGGTAACGACTTGCTGTCGCCAATCGTGCCGAAACGCGAGCCCTGCATCCGGTCGCTGGGCCGCTTGCCCCGCCGAGGGTATTAAAAGCCTCGCAAATCGATGAAAGCAAAACGAAAGAAGCAACGCAATCCTTTGTGGCTTGATGAATTCCATCCGGAGGGCGCGTAAAAAATCGTCAAACAAACGGCCGACGAATCCAGCCGATGTCACGTATCTGCCTTATTCCGGATAAACTCGCGCGAGCGGCAGTATGAGCGACCGCGGACCGTCCTTTTTGCGTTGCATCCTTGTGACGGTCGAACCTGAGAGACAAGGACGAAAAAACAGATGGCACTCAGACCGACAGATTCGGGGAGTTTGAGATACAGCGACATCTTCGACGCAATCAACCGTGGCCTCATGCAGCATGGCCGTTTGCTGACGCTGCGCACCCCGTTGGGCGATAACGTACTCACGCCCGTTCGCGCGAAAGGCTGGTCGAAGATTGGCCGCGACTATCGCTGGACTGTTGATGCGGTATCCACGCGTGACGACATCGAATTGCTCGCGCTGATGCATCAGCAGGTTTCGTTACTGATTCAGCAACCGGCGGCTTCCTTCTCCAACGTTGAATACCGACCGATCCACGGCTTCGTGCATCAGATCAGGCGCTTGGGAGCCGACGGCGCGCTTTCGCTTTACCAGATCGAGTTCGCGTCGGCCCTGTTCTTCCTGGGTGAAGGTCGTGACGATTATTACTGGCTGGACTCGAACGCCGTCCAGAGCATCAGCACCGTCTTCGACAAATACCCCCAGTTGCGCGGGCACTACCGGTTCAATCTCAGCAACCAGGCAAGTACGCGCTCTTACACGCGACAGAGCGAATCGGATTTGAATTTCGTTCAACGCTTGCTGGAAGACGAGGGGTGGTACTTCTATTGGGAGCATGCGCCCGTCAAGGATAACGAACCGCCGCAGACCATGCTGGTTATCGTGGATAGCGTTTCGGCGTTGCCAGAAGCGCACGACGTCACGTATTCCCGCAGCAATGCGGGTGATGAAATCGATGGCTTGACGCAGTGGGTGATGCAGCAGACGGCGCAGCCCACGGAATTCAAGTCCACTTCGTTCGATCAGGATCGGCCGGGTTCCAGCTTCGCGGCAGGTAGTTTGATGGAGGCGACCACATACACGGTCCAGCATTACCGCGACAAGGAAACCCTCAGTGTTCCAGGCGTTCCTGCGACGGTGTATGAACCGACGACGTTGGGCTATCCGGACTCCGACAGCGGTGCCCGCCGTGCGCGGATTCGGACGCAGGCATGGGAGGCGATGGCCCGTCGTTTCATCGGCGTCGGCGGGGTGCGTTGGCTCGATGCTGGTTCGCGCTTTGTGCTGAACGACCATCCGCGTCACGATGCACCTGATTCGAAGGACCGGGAGTTTCTGGCGGTCGAGATGCACTGGTTCATCCTGAACAACGTGCCGTTCGCCCGTCAGTCGGAGGCATTTCCATTCAGCCTGCAACCGGAGTTCGATCGCGTTCAGGAGGAATACGAACAGGCGTCCGTGTCTCGGCCTCATGCGGATGACGGTTCCGTCGGCTTCTTCTTGATGAAGACCGAAGCGCAGCGTGCCGATGTCGTCTACCGTAGTCCGCTCGAACACAAGAAGCCGGTGATGCAAGTCGAGCATCTGTTGGTCGGCGCACCGAACGGCGAGGAAGCGTGGACGAACAAGAACAACGAGATCCGTGGCCGATTCGCATGGGACCGGCAGAGTAAGCCGGACGAGTACAACACGTCGCCGTGGATGCGCGTCATGCAGGGCGACACCGGTGACGGCTACGGTGCGGTTCATGTGCCGCGTAAGGGCGAATGGGTCGCTATCGGTTACTGGCAAGGCGACTGTGATCGCCCCTTCGTGATGGGTAGATTGCCTGGTGGGACCACTCAGCAGCCGTGGCATTCGGATGTACTGAAGTCGGGCCAGCAGTCGCGCGGTTTCGGCAATACCGGTGCGTACAACGCGCTGATCCACGACGATTCCACGCATCAGGGCGGTCAGCGGCTGACGAGTTATACCGGAGGCACCTATCACCTGTTCCATCAGGGATACCTGATTGACCAGACGGGCAATACGCGTGGTGGTTATCGCGGAATCGGTTACAAACTTCATACCGACGCATTCGGTGCCATGCGCGCGAATCAGGGGATGGCGATCAGCACGCAGCACAAGTCCCCGGACGCCGAACAACTGGACGTGCGAGAAGCACGCCAGCAACTGGCCCGTGCGGGGAATTTGGTCGATTCGTTGTCGGAAGCCAGCAAGGGGCATCAGGCGGCGGACCTCAAGACCGGTCACGATGCGTTGAAGCACTTCGCGGACGCACTGGAATTGCCGCAGACACCTGAGGCCAAGGGTGGTCGCACGGCGGGTGGCGGCACAGGCACCGCGAACGCTTTCAAGGAACCCGTGATGCTGCTGGACAGCCCGGCGGGAATTGCGGCGTCAACTCAGCAATCCGTGCATCTCGCGGCAGACCAACTGCTCAATCTTGTCAGCGGTCAGACCACGACCGTTGCGTCGGGACAGTCGTTGATCGTCGCGGCCCTCAACCTGATCAGCCTCTTTGCGCAGAACGGCGGTATGAAGGCCATCGCCGCCAAGGGCGACATCGATATCCAGGCGCATGCCGGTGTGATCGATCTGGCAGCCCAACTGGCGTTGCACATCCGGTCCGTGACGGATGTCATCGAAGTCGCTTCCGGCAAGGAAGTCAGGATCTTATGCGGTGGCGCGATCATCCAGATCAACCACGACGGCAGCATTAACATCCACTCACCGGGCAAGATCGACTTCAAGGCAGCCAGCTATTCATTCGCCGGCCCTGCACGAGTCGACATCACGAACCCGGCGTTCAAGGATTCGCCGGTTCAGAAACTGTCGCTGAACACATTTGCGTCACCTTCTTCAACCGGTGTTGCCCCGGTTGGAATGCCCTATAAGCTATATGCCGATGGCGCGCTGGTTAAGCAAGGTGTGTTCGATAAGTCCGGGCAGCTACCTATTGATCATCACGTGGCGACGCAGAAATACACGCTTGAACTGGCGAACGGTGACCGGCACGACATTCCGGTGCCCGGCGAATACCGCGACCCGACAAACGGGGCGCTCGCGAACCGGGGCATCCAGTTCCATGAGGGACAGCCGGACAGCGACACCGCCGCGGCAGACCGCGCAGCGCACCGGCAGATTTATGGCGATCTGCTCAATCCCTCTTCGGAAGCATAGTTCATGGCAAACAGTTCACCTGCTTCGGATGCCTTCGTCGCAACGACGCCCATTGCGCTGAATCACACGAACAACGGAACAGTCACGTTCCGCTGGTTCGTGGAAAAGACCGAATACAACCCGGCTGCCGCGACCTTTCGTCCGCTTGTGAACGGCGAGGAAGCATTTGGTCACGTGTACGAGCAGATTTCGAAGGCGCGGCACTCCATCGATATCATCTGCTGGGGCTTTCAGCCCTCGATGATGTTCAAGCGTGACGGCCAAGGAGTCGGCATTGGCGAACTGCTGCGTCAGAAGGGGGAAGCTGGCGTCAAGGTGCGGTTGTTGGTCTGGCGCGATCCGGCGTTCGTATCGGAACTCAGCGAAAACAACATGCCCGGCAACGACATCGCGACGGATGTCAAACAACGGTTGCCGGATTCCGCCTATGAGACGTTCTCGATGATGTCGCGTGACTACCAGACCGATCAGCAGCGCAAGATCGATGAGGAATGGTACCGGCGCGCGAACCTGCACAACGTTACGCTCAGCTTACCGGCAGGGCCGCGCGATGTATATATTGCGGCCAAGGGCGCGTTGTACCAAAAGGAAGCATTCAAAAACATTGACTTTGCGACACGCGGTTTCAGTGCGGTCAATCGCGCCGAAATCGCGTGGCATACGTTCTGGCATGGAAAGGACCGGGACCGCGATGTTTTGACGCGCGCGCAGAACAGTGCGTCGATGGGATTGGCCGAACCGACGCATCACCAGAAAATGGTACTTGTCGATTACGAAGACCCGGAGAATGCGCGTGGCTTCGTCATGGGGCACAACATGCTCGACCAGTACTGGGACACGAACGATCACAGCTACGTGCGCAAGACGCCGACGACGGGCCGCAACGGGCTTTCGCCATGGCAGGATATCTCTGCGTGGGTGACAGGACCGGTGCTACGCTACCTGAACGAAAATTTCTGTCAGGCGTGGGACGATGCAACAGGACAAGGCCTTGCCGAGAAACGCAAGGGTCTGCACACGCGACTGAAGGTGCGAATCGATCCAGGTGGCGACACCCGTGTCATGTCGCAGATACTGCGCACGCAGTCGCAGAAGGGCAAGCGCGACATCGAGAAGCTGTATCTTCAGGCCGTCAATAACGCGACGCAGCATGTCTTTATCGAAAATCAGTATTTCCGGTGGGTGCCGCTCGCAGAGAGGATCAAGGCGGTCGCGGTGCAGCAACAGAAGTGGGGGCGAGATTCCGGCAAGCACGGTATGGTGTATCTGTTCGTCATCACGAACTCCACCGACGCGGCGGTGGGTACGGGAACGCTGACAACGTATCGCATGCTTGATGCGTTGGGACAGGCGAAATCGATGCCGGGCGTGGGAGCGATCTTGCAGGAGAGCGACCGCCAATCCGACCTGAGAAAACAATTTGCCGACGTGGTAAGCAAACAGCAGGACGCCGGGCAGGAATATCTGGGCGCGCTTCAGATGCAAGGCATGGCGAACACGCCCGCGACCACGCAGGCGGTTGCGCAGGCGAAGCAAAAGGTCGATCAACTCAAGGCGCAGCGTGCCGGGATCGAGTCGCAAATGAAGGGGCCGGCGCATCCGGTGATGAACCGCGACTATCCGGGGCTCAAGGTGCATGTCTGTACGCTGGTTGCGCCGGATTCGCCGCCCGGAAAATGGGAGCCCGTTTACGTACATGCCAAGCTGATGACGATTGACGACACGTTCACAACCATCGGTTCGGCGAACATCAATACGCGGAGCATGGAAGCGGACAGCGAACTCAACATCTGCCATGAACACGGCGATGTGACGAAGCGATTGCGGCAGCAATTATGGAATTTGCACACGGGTGGGAGGGGAGCGCAGGATGATCCCCAAGCAGCGTTCAAGAATTGGGAGCTTCTCATCAATAACAACGCCGATTTTCAGAAGGCTGGCGACCAGTCCCCCGCTGCATCTCTAGTCGGTTTTATGCGAACCTCGAACAAAATTACCCGTTCCGACTGATTCATGAACCGATACGCCACCATCATTGCGCTTGCCCTCCTGGCCTGCGCTTGTACGAAAAAGGAAGCGCCAGTGACATCGTTGCCCGACATGAGCGCCGTGCGTGCGAACCTCGCTTTTACCTGCACGCATCAGGCCGATCATTTGCCGTCGCTTGATCCACAGGCAGACAGTCTGTTTCGTTACGCACGGTTTTTGGAAAAGCAGGACGGTCCGAAGGATTTCAACGAGGTTGCGCGCTATTACCGGATCGCGGCAGCGCACGGGCACTACAAGGCCAACCAGAATCTTCAGTCGTTGATTTCCGATGGTTTGGCGGACTCGCCCGATGCGCCGAAGGAGACGGTGGCGCTTGCCGTGCGACTGATTCAACAAGGCATCCCCGCGGGCTATTACGACATCGGCCACTATCTCGAAACGGGCTATGGACTGGGGCAAGATGCCGAGATGGCGCTGCGCTATTTTCGGAAGGCTGCCGATCTGGGGAGCCCGGAAGCGCAGACATATGTTGCCGAGTTGTTGGCCCCACATGACAAGGCCCCGGATATTGCGCGCCAGATGCGTCGGTGCGCGGCCGACCAAGGGTATGGCGAGGCAGCCAACGCGTTGGGAATTAATTTGAAGAATAGCGCGTTGTATAGCGAAGCGGTCGATGCTTTTCAGAAGGGTGTAGCGGCAGGCAACACCCAAGCCGCTTTGGCGCTCGAAAACGGGTTCAAGGCTCCGCCTCAGTCCGATCGGCTTTCATATCTGTCGCTTCCAAATGATGTGGAGCGAACACGCCGCTACGCCTTGATCGGTAAGTTCATCGACGGTAACGACGGACGCAATCCCAAGGTTCCGGACATCGACAAGATCGTGCCGCTTCCGCCGGCACAGCTTCCGCCATGGGATGGCACCTTCCAATGGCAGAAGGAACAGGAAGCTGCTGTCCCGCCGCAGAAGCCTTCGGACGAGATGATCAATGAGATGGCGAAAGCCCAAAATCTCGATCCGAAAACCGGTTTGCCGCTCGAAGGGAAAACCGAAAAGACTTCGCAACAGGATCAGACGCAGACCGTTGCTGCACGTCTGCCGTTGGGAACCGTCGCGCACACCGGCCAGCAATGCCCGGAAGATGGGGTATGGTGCGCGAAACTGGATGCCGGTCAGGTCGGCGATGCGACACGCAGGTTTCTAAAGGGTGACGCGTTGCCGTCCGTTATCGTGCACGAACCACGACGGCTGGCCGTTCTCGACAGCGTGATGGGTACGCGGCAGCGCATGGCACCTGTCGCATGGGAACTCGTCGCTTACCTCGGCCAGGCTTGATTTTGAATACGCCACGTAAACCATGACTCGATACCTGATCCTCGACGGTGATCACACGACCGTGGCCGGAACGGTCCGAGCAAAGGGGACACCGTTCGTATTGGACAATAAACATATCGCCCACGAAGACGATGACGTGATTTGTCCGGCTTGCAAGTCGATTGGCAAGATTCAATGCGACGGCCCGCGACTTCCGATGACAGGGCCAGATGGAAGGCGCGTCGCGCTGAGCGACGATCTGTGTATTTGCAAGTGCCCGACGCCGCCGAAGCTCGTTGCGTCGCAGCAGGTCATGTCGGTTGACGTGTGATTCCGTCAGCCGGTCGTTGTCGACAGCGACCGGCTAGTAGTGAGAGGAAACGTCGAAAAGCCATGTCAACGACAGGGCCGAACACGATGTTACTAGACGACCGGTCTAATCCGAGGCTATGATCCGGTCTCAATGAATGCGACGCCATACCTGCCGCACTCAGCCGGACGCGAAAACGCCATATCGCGCGGCGATGCTGGTGATGCAGGAGATGCCGTCGTTTTTTTCGGGGCTCGTCTAGACGACTGGTCTAATAGCCCGCGCAACATTTTCGGTGAGCGGCCGGCACGTTGACGCGCGCCAGCTGACTAACCGGCAGGCGCGCCGTCGCCGCCGGCCCGCGGCGTGCGTCACGCTGGCCGCGGCCGTGACGCGGCGCCGTTCCCCCATTTCGAAGGAGTGTCCGATCATGAAGATTCTGGTTGTCCTGACCTCGCACGACACGCTCGGCGACACCGGCAAGAAAACGGGCTTCTGGCTCGAGGAACTGGCCGCACCGTACTACGGGTTCAAGGATGCGGGCGTCGAGCTGACGCTCGCGTCGCCGAAGGGCGGCCAGCCGCCGCTCGACCCGAAGAGCAGCGATCCGACCGCGCAAACCGACGCGACGCGCCGCTTCGACGCGGATCCGGCGGCCAAGGCCGAACTTGCCGCAACCCGCAAGCTGGCCGACGTGTCGATCAACGATTACGACGCGGTGTTCTATCCGGGCGGGCATGGTCCGCTATGGGATCTCGCCGAGGATCTGCATTCGATCGGCCTGATCGAGCGCGCGCTGGCGGCCGGCAAGCCGGTCGCGGCCGTGTGCCATGCGCCGGGCGTGCTGCGCCACGTGAAGGATCCGAAAACCGCCGAGTCGGTCGTGCGCGGCAAGCGCGTGACGGGCTTCACCAACAGCGAGGAAGCGGCCGTCGAGCTGACGGAAGTGGTGCCGTTCCTCGTCGAGGACATGCTGACGACCAACGGCGCGCAGTTCGAACGCAGCGCCGACTGGGCGCCGCATGTCGTCACCGACGGGCTGCTGATCACCGGGCAGAACCCCGCGTCGTCGGAACCCGCTGCCGAGGCGCTGCTCGCGAAGCTCGGCCGCCAGTAAGCCGGCCGGCGCCGGCATGACCGGCGCCACGCCGCTTCCGTCGTCGGACGCGCCGCGCGCCGCGCCCCGCGACGGACCCATCGCTCCGCTGTGCATACCGCACGGCGGGTCATCCAGTCGTTTCGTAGAACCAAGCAAAGGAGTGTCGATGTCTGCCCTGTTCGAACCGTTCAAACTCAAGGATGTCACGCTGCGCAACCGCATCGCGGTGCCGCCGATGTGCCAGTACGTCGCCGAAGACGGCGTCGTCAACGACTGGCATCACGTGCATCTGGCCAGCATCGCGCGCGGCGGCGCGGGCCTCGTGATCGCCGAGGCGACGGCCGTGTCGCCGGAAGGCCGCATCACGCCGGGCTGCGCCGGGCTGTGGACCGACGCGCAGGCCGAGGCGTTCGCGCCGTCGGTCGCGGCGATCAAGGCGGCCGGTGCGGTGCCGGGCATCCAGATCGCGCATGCGGGCCGCAAGGCGAGCGCGAACCGTCCGTGGGAAGGCGACGACCACATCGCCGAAGGCGATCCGCGCGGCTGGCAGACCATCGCACCGTCGGCCGTGCCGTTCGGCGCGCACCTGCCGAAGGTGCCGCGGGCGATGACGCATGACGACATCGCGCGCGTGCAGGCCGACTTCGTCGCGTCGGCGAAGCGCGCCCGCGACCTCGGCTTCGAATGGCTCGAGCTGCACTTCGCGCACGGCTATCTCGGCCAGAGCTTCTTCTCGGTGCACGCGAACCAGCGCGACGACGAGTACGGCGGTTCCGCCGAAAACCGCGGCCGCTTCATCGTCGACACGCTGAAGGCCGTCCGCCAGGTCTGGCCGGAGCACCTGCCGCTGACCGCGCGTCTCGGCGTGATCGAGTACGACGGCCGCGACGAAGAGACGCTCGCCGAATCGATCGCGCTCACGCAGCGGATGAAGCAGGAAGGGCTCGACATGCTGAGCGTGTCGGTCGGCTTCTCGACGCCAGACGCGCAGATTCCGTGGGGCCCGGCGTTCCTCGCACCGATCGCCGAACGCGTGCGCCGCGAAGCCGGCCTGCCGGTGTCGTCCGCATGGGGGATCGACACGCCGCAACTCGCCAATCGCGTCGTCGCCGAGCAGCAGCTCGACCTCGTGATGGTCGGCCGCGCGCATCTTGCCGATCCGCACTGGCCGTACTACGCGGCCAAGCAGCTCGGCGTCGAGCGTCCGTCGTGGACGCTGCCCGCGCCGTACGCGCACTGGCTCGAACGCTACCGCGTCGCCGACAAGGTGGCCTGAGAACGCGTTGCGGCGTGCGGCACCGCCGCGCTGGCGGCACGCATTTGACGATGCATGACATCGCGGCCGCATGCCGTTGCGGTGCCGATGGATAGAATGGCGGTTCGTACAGGCTTTCGGCCTGCGCGAACCGCCATTTTTTTCATTTCGACAGAGGTGCCATGCGCGTACATGTGTCGCCGTCCCAGGATTCCGCCGCGCGGCCGCGCGCTCAGCAGATCGCCCGCGCCGTGCTGTATGCGGCGCTGCTGCTGCTCGCGCTGTGGGTGATCCGCGACTTCCTTCCCGCCATCGCGTGGGCGTGCGTGATCGCGATCGCGTTGTGGCCGTTGCTGAAACGCTTCGAATCCGAACGCGGGTTTCGCAACCGGCCGACCCTGATCGCGACCGTGATCACCGTGGGCGTGTCGCTGCTGGTGATCCTGCCGGTCGCGCTCGCGCTCGGGCAGGCGATCTCGCAGGAGCACGACCTGCGCATGTGGCTGCAGTCGGTCCAGGACAACGGCATTCCGCTGCCCGATGTGATCGCCCGGCTGCCGTACGGGGCCGCGCAGGTCACCGAGTGGTGGCAGGCCAATCTCGGTCATCCGCTGCATGCGGGCGCCGCGATGCACGGCGCGAGCGGCGAGAAATTCATCGCGTTCGGGCGGCAGTTCGGCACCAAGGTCGCGCATGCGCTGTTCGAGTTCGGCTTCATGCTGGTCACGCTGTTTGTGATCCTGAGGGCCGGCCACAAGTTGTCGGGCGCATTGCTGCACGGCGCGCGGCGCGCGTTCGGCCCCGGCGGCGGCGAGCTTATCGAACGGATGGTCGCGGCCGTATACGGGACGGTGACGGGGCTCGTCGTCGTCGGGCTGGGCGAGGGCGCGATTCTCGGCGTCGCCTATGCGCTGGCGGGCGTGCCGCATGCGGCGCTGCTCGGTCTGGTCACGGCCGTCGCCGCGATGCTGCCGTTCTGCGCGCCGATCGTGTTCTGCGGCGCGGCGCTCTGGCTGTTCGTGCAGGGTGCGACCGTCTGGGCCGTCGTGGTGCTGGTGGTCGGCTTCGTGGTCGTGTTCGTCGCCGAGCATTTCGTGCGGCCGGTGCTGATCGGCAGCTCGACCCGCTTGCCGTTCCTGCTCGTGCTGTTCGGCATCCTCGGCGGCGCCGAGACGTTCGGGCTGATCGGGCTGTTCGTCGGCCCGGCGCTGATGACGGTGCTGACGATGCTGTGGGCCGAATGGGTCGCATGACGATGCCGGTCGTTGCACCGATTCGGACCAGCGGCGTACCGGCATCGACGGGCGTGCGAGGCGGGGCGGTGCCGCAACGGTTCGCAACGATCGGGCGCGGGCCGGACGGCATTGGGCGGGGCGTCGGACACAGGCCTCGACATTTCTTTTCGATCCGGACCCAAAGGTCGAGTAGCATGGGGCTTTCGATCACGCCGGCATGGCGCAGCAGATTTCTCCCAGCATGCGATTGATTCCGATGTACCGTCCCGCAGCGACGTTGTCGCTGGCCGCCAGTTGCCTGATGCTGCACGGCTGCGCGTGGTTCGACTCGTGGCTGCCGTTCTCGTATTCGCGCACGCCGCTGGCGAGGGCTGCGTCGCGGCACGGCGCGACGCGCGCCGACGTCGTCCGCGCGGGCGGCAACCCGCGCAGCGTGTGGATGGTCCGCAACGGCAGCGGCGTCTGCTACAACTACTTCATCGAGCACGGCAACGATCACCGGCCTTACTTCGTCGTGTTCGACAAGGCCGGTGCCGTCACGCAATACGGCTTCGATACCTGCATGGACGCCGACCGCAAGGGCACGCTTCAGTCGGGCAAGACCGTTTCCCGATAGCGCGGCGGAGGCTTGGCGTGCCCGCTGGGGCCATCAAGCAATCGTATCGACCACGCCACCATCGACGCGCAACGCCGCGCCCGTCGTCGCCGAGGCCTGCGGCGAGCATACGTACACGACGAGATTCGCAACTTCCTCCGTCGTCGCCGGCCGCTGAATGATCGAACTCGCGCGCTGGCTGCGCACGAAATCCACCGCGACTTCGTCGATGCTGCGGCCCGTTTCGTCGGCCGTCGCTTTCAGCATCGCACGCACACCTTCCGACATCGTCGGCCCCGGCAGCACCGAATTGACGGTCACGCTGGTACCGGCCGCGACCTTCGCGAGGCCGCGCGCGATCGCCAGCTGGGCGGTCTTCGTGAACCCGTAGTGAATCATGTCGACCGGGATGTTCAGGCCCGATTCCGACGAAATGAACACGATGCGGCCCGCGTTGCGCTCGAGCATGCCTTTCAGATAGTGCCGTGCGAGACGCACGCCGGACATCACGTTCATCTGGAAGTAGTGGGCCCATTCGTCATCGTCGATGTCGAAGAAACCCTTCAGCCCGTAGATGCCAGCGTTGTTGACGAGGATGTCGGCCTGCGGCGTGTGCTGCGTGATGCGCGCGACGCCGGTGGCGTCGGACAGGTCGGCGGCGACGCCGTCGATGTCCGCGTCGGGCACCGCGGTGCGCAGCAGCGCGAGCGCGGCCTCGACCGACCCGTCGCTGCGTCCGTTGACGACGACACGTGCGCCCGCGTGCGCGAGCCCTTCTGCGATCGCCAGCCCGATGCCGGCGGTGGAAGCGGTGACGACCGCGGTCTTGCCTGTCAGATCGATGTGCATGAGCGTACCGGTTGAAAGAGGGAACGGAACCCGCCGCGTCCGCCGCGGCGGTCGGAATTCAAAGCTTAGGCGATCCGGCCGCGATGTGTCGGCTCGCGGTTGCATCGCGCCGCGCAGTCTTGTACGGTGTGCGTTCGCCGTCCGATCCGGGAGCCTGTCGCGTGAGCCGTTCCGCCAACACTGTCGCCGTGCCGTCGCCGTTCTGGCGCGACACCGCGCTGCCGTTCATCGAGGCGCGCACCGTCGACGACGGGCGCACGATCTGCTACGCGAAGCACACGCACGACACGTTTTCGCTCGGCGCGATCGTCGGCGGCACGAGCACCTATCTGAACGGAGCGACGAAGGAACACGTCGGGCGCGGCGTGCTCGTGATCATCGATCCGGAGCAAGTGCACGCGTGCAATCCGTACGGCCCCGACGCATGGGCGTACCGGATGGTCTACGTGGACGTGCCGTGGCTCGCGCGTCTGCAGCATTCGCTCGGGCGCGATCCGAACAGCGATTTTCACGGTTTTTCGCCGAAATGGACGGAACGGCGCGACCTGTTCGCGCAGTTCGGCCGCTTTTACCGCACGCTCGTGGCGCCCGGCGTCGATCCGCTCGGCAAGGAAAGCGCTGCGGTCGAATTCTTCACCGGGTTGCACGGCGCGCTCGATCGCGAGCTGCCCGACGACGCACGGCGTGGCGCCGACAATGCGAAGCTCGCGCGGGCGGCCGACTACATCGCCGCGCATTGCCGTCAGGCCGTCACGCTCGATGCGATCTGCGCGGCCGCCGACCTGTCGCCGTCCTACCTGATCCGCGCGTTCAACGCGCGTTACGGCATGACGCCGCATGCGTTCCTGATCGATCGCCGCGTACAGTACGGCCGCGCGGAGCTGCGCCGCGGCCGGCCGATCGCCGACGTCGCGCTCGATGCGGGCTTCGCGGACCAGGCGCACTTCCAGCGCGCGTTCCGGCGCATCGCGGCCGCCACGCCCGGACAATATCGAAGCGCCGCGAGCTGAGCGCGGGAAGGGCGGTTCTGTGCCGGCGACGGCCTGCAACATCGGTCATTCGCACCCCATCCGCCGAAAAAACACGTTGAAGCGCCCGCGCTAGAAATCGAGCAGATAAAGCGCGCTACCCGCGAGCAGCAGTGCCATCGCGCGGTTGAACAGCCGCATCCGCCGCGCATTCGCGAGCCGATGCCGCAGCGAGGCGCCCGCATACGCCCAGCACGCGATCGACGCAAAGCAGATCACCAGATACAGCGCCGCGAACTGCCAGACCTGCGCGCGGTCACCATCGGCTGCATACGCGCCCATCGCGGCCACGCACGCGAGCCACGCCTTCGGATTGAGCCACTGCATCGCCGCACCGGCCGCGGCCGACGGGCCGGCGATGTTCGGCGCGTCCGGGTCGGCCGGGTCGGCCGATAACCGGCCGTCGTCGAGCGCGAGCCGCAGCGCAAGGTAAAGCAGGAACGCGATCCCCGCCCACTGGGTGGCGGTGGTCAGCATCGGCCAGCGCGCGAGCGCCGCGTGCAGCCCGAGGCCGATCAGCAGGAACAGCGCGACGAAGCCCAGCGTCGCGCCGGCCGCATAGCGCAGGCTTGCGCCGAGACCGTGGCGCGCGCCGGCGCTGAGCGCGACGATATTGACGGGACCGGGTGTGATCGACGACGCCAGCGCGAACGCGGCCATCGAAACCAGCATGCTCATCCGTTGCCTCCATGCGAATGTCAAAGTCGCATCGAGACTAACGAAGCCGCGCGGGTCCGTATTGAAGAAAACTGCCCTCGACGGCGCAGCCGCCGTCAATGCAATGCGCGAGGGGCGGGCGCCGGCCGCAGCGGGTGCGGGTCGCCGGCATCGGGCGCCGGCAGCGGGTCGCCGTCGCACGGTTGCGTCGACACCGAGAAGCCGAACGTATTGATGCCGTCCGAACACGCGACGAACACGCTGCCGCCGTGCATCTCCGCGACCGCCTTGACGATCGACAGCCCCAGCCCGTGGTTCTCCTTGCTGTTCGCGCGCGCTTCCTCGAGCCGGTAGAAACGCTCGAACACGTGCGAGCGCTGCGCGGGATCGATCGGCTCGCCGGGGTTCGCGACCGACACGTCGACGAGCGTGTCGCGGCGCGTGATCGTCACGTTCAGCGTCGCGCCGGGCGCCGAATGCTGGATCGCGTTGATCAGCAGGTTCGTCATCGCGCGGCGGAACAGCGACGGGTCGACCGCCGCGCGCGCATCGCCGTGCAGTTCGGCGCGCAATTGCGCTTCATCGAGCGGAATTTCGAGGAAGTCGAGCATGCGCCGCACTTCGTCGGCAAGCGACACGTGCTTCAGGTCGGTCGCGCGTTCGCCGCGATCGCTGCGCGACAGGAACAGCATGTCGTTGATGATCACGCGCAACCGTTCGAACTCTTCGAGATTCGACTGCAGCGTCTGGCGCATGCGATCGACCGAACGGTCGCGGCTCGTCAGCGCGACCTGGGTCTGGCCGATCAGGATGCTGATCGGCGTGCGCAGCTCGTGCGCGACGTCCGCATTGAATGCCTCGAGCCGCGCATAGGTCTGCTGGATGCGCTCCAGCGCGCCGTTGAACGATGCGGCGAGATCGCGCAGCTCGGTCGGCAGCGCGTCGGTGTGCAGCCGCTGGCGGCGATTGGTCGCACTGATGGCCGCGGCGTCCTGCGACAGCCGTTCGAGCGGTGCGAGCCCGAAGCGCGCGACCGCGCGGCTCAGCAGCAGCGTGAGCACGGTGGCCGTCGCGATCAGCGCGGCGAGCGTCCACGCGAACCGGCGCAGCATCCGCTGCGTGCGCTCGCACGACGTCGCGACGATCAGCTTCAGGTCGGGCCGCTCGCCGCTGCCCGCGATTGCGACGGTCTTCGTCATCACGTCGTAGCTGCTGTCGTTGAGCGCGTACTGCTGGAACGCACCGAACGGCTCGCCGACGGGCGCGCCGTCGACCGGATGGCCGAAGCGGAAATCGGCGTCGGGGCTCTCGATCTGGTAGCGCGTCGAGCCGTCGGGCGGTTCGAGATCGGCGAGCTTTTCCTGCATCACGCGGCCGCGCGCGGCCGTGGTCGCGTGCGACACGATCATCTGCGCGACCTTGGCGCGCGTGTCGATCGTCGCGCGCAGTTCGGCGAACAGCTGGCGCTCCATCATCACGAACAGCCCGCAGCCGACCAGCGTGAACACGAGCAGCGACACGATGCCGAACATCGCCGACAGCCGCAGGGTGATCGAGCGTTTCATGCGTGCCGCTCCGCGTCGCCTTCCTCGCGCGCCTCGAGCACATAGCCCATGCCGCGGATCGTGTGCAGCAGTTTCTCCGCGAACGGACCGTCGAGCTTCGCGCGCAGGCGCTTGATCGCCGTCTCGACGACGTTCGCGTTGCTGTCGAAGTTCACGTCCCATACGAGCTCGGCGATCGTCGTTTTCGACAGCACCTCGCCGCTGCGCCGCGCGAGCACGCCGAGCAACTGGAATTCCTGCGCGGTGAGGTCGAGGCGCGTGCCGTCGCGGGTCGCGCGGCGACCGATCAGGTCGACGCGCAGGTCGCCGATCGAGATCAGCGTCGATTCCTGCACGCGCGCGCGGCGCGTGAGCGCGCGCAGCCGCTCGATCAGCTCGAGGAACGAGAAGGGCTTGGTCAGGTAGTCGTCGGCGCCGCCGCGCAGCCCGCGCACGCGGTCGTCGACGCGGTCGCGCGCGGTCAGCATGATCACGGGCGTCTGCTTCTGCGCGCGCAACGCGCGCAGCACGCCGAAGCCGTCGAGTTTCGGCAGCATCACGTCGAGCACGACCACGTCGTAGTCGAATTCGATGGCCTTCCACGCGCCGTCCTCGCCGTCGAGCGCGGTATCGACGACCCAGCCTTCCTCGGTCAGGCCGCTCTTCAGGTATTCGACGACTTTCGGTTCGTCTTCGACGATCAGCACTTTCATGGATTTGTTCGCCTATCGGAGGGTTAGGGGCCGACGCCCGCGGCGGGCGGCGGGCTGGCTGTCGCGACATCGGTCGGCGTGGCGGCGTCCGTCGCGCCGCCGTCCCAGCCGCCGCCGAGCGCCTTCGCGAGAAACACGACGAGCGCCGCGCGCTGGCCCTGGATCTGCACGGCCTGGCGCTCGCTCGTCAGTAGCTGCTGCTGGGCCGTCAGCACGTCGATGAACGGCGTCAGGCCGCCCGTATAGCGGTCCTGCGCGAGCGACACGAGCCTGCGCGCATCGTCGACGGCCGCCGACGCCTGCTGCGCGGCCTGCGCCAGCACCGACAGGCCCGTCACCGCATTCTGCACCTCCTGGAACGCGGTGAGCACGGTCTGCCGGTAGCTGGCCTGCGCGGCCACGTAGCCGGCCTGCGCGAAATCGACACCGGCCTTCAGCTTGCCGCCTTGGAACAGCGGCTGGCTGACCGACGCGCCGAGCGACCACAGCAGCGCCGGCACGGTAAACAGGCCGGAGAAGCGCGTCGCGTCCCAGCCGATGTCCGGCGACAGCGCGATGCGCGGGAAGTACGCGGCGCGCGCGACGCCGATCTGCGCGTTCGCGGCGGCCATCGCGCGCTCGGCCGACGCGACGTCGGGCCGCCGCTGCAGCAGGTCGCTCGGCATCCCGGTCGGCAGCGCGGGCGCGTTGATCGGCACCACGCGCGGTGGCAGCGAGAACGCCGGGGCCGGCGTGCCGACCAGCGTCGCGATCGCCGTCTCGACCTGCGCGCGCTGCTGGATCAGCAACTGCGCCTGCGTGCGCGTCGCATCGAGCTGCGAGCGTTGCTGGAACAGGTCGAGGCCGGACACGGCGCCGAGCTCGTGGCGCGCGCTCACGTAGTCGAGCGCCTTCTGCTGCAGGTCGATCGAGCGCTTGACGACGTCGATCTCGGTGTCGAGCTCGCGCAGCGCGAAGTAGCTCGACGCGAGATCGGCGCTCAGCACGAGGCGAGCGTTCGCGAAATCGTCGCGTGCCTGCTCGGAGCCAGCCTGCGCGGATTCGACGCTGCGCCGCACGCGGCCGAACAGGTCGAGTTCGTAGCTGACGCTCGCGCCGACCTGGATCTCGTTCTGCACGGTCGACATGCTTTTCGTCGCGTAATTGGTTTGCGGCCGATCGGCGGAGATCTTGAAACGCTGGCCGCTCGCGTTCAGCCCGACGGCCGGATACTGCGCGGACGCGACCGACGCGAGCGTGGCCTTCGCCTGGTCGTAGCGCGCGGCGACGGCCTTCAGGCTCTGGTTGTTGCGCAGCGCGTCGGCTTCCAGCGCGTCGAGCTGCGCGTCGCCGAACGCGGTCCACCACGCCGGGTCGAGCGGCGCGCGGGCCGGCGCGGCCGGGTGCCAGTACGCGTCGGCCGGGTCGAGCCGCCACGCGGCCGGCGTGTCGACGGCAGGGCGCCGGTAGTCGGGGCCGACCGTGCAACCGGCGAGCGCCGCAAGCGCGACAGCGGTCACGGCGGCCGTCGGGTGCAGGCGGGCGCGCATCGCGCTCACGACTTCGCTCCCGCGGCCGCGGAGGCCGGCTTCGCGGCGGGCGGCGCCTGCACGACGACCGGGTCGCCGTTCGCGAGCGCGTCGCTCGGGTTCGCGACGAGGCGGTCGCTCGGCGTGAGCGGGCCGTCGACTTCGAGCGTCTGCCCGATCGTGCGCACGACCGTCACCGCCTTCAGGCGCACCTGGCCGTTCGCGTCGACGGTCGCGACCGTCGGCCCCTCGGCACGGAACAGCAGCGTATTGGCCGGTATCTGCAGGCGGCCGACCGGCGTCATCGGCAGCGTCGCCTGCACGTACGCGCCCGGCAGCAGCCGGCCGTCCGGGTTCGGCAGCGTGATCTCGATCTGCAGCGAACGCGTCGCGACATCGATCGCCTGGGACGTGCGCGTGACCGTGCCGTCGAAGGTCTTGCCGGGCAGTTCGGCCTGCGCGACGCCCACGTGCTGGCCGACCTTCACCTGCTGCGCGTAGGCCTGCGGCACCTGCACGTACAGGCGCAGCCGGTCGGCCTGCACGACCGTGAACAGCGAGCGGCCCGCGTTGCCGGAATTGACGAGGTCGCCGACGTCGACGTTGCGTTGCGTGACCACACCGTCGATCGGCGCGACGATGCGCTGGAAACCTTTCAGTTCGGTGAGCCGGCGCATGTTCGCATCGGCCGCCGCGAGGTTCGCGGTGCCCTGGTTGAACGCGCCCTGGCGATCGTCGAGTTCCTGCTGCGACACCGCATCGCGCTGGCGCAACTGCTGCGCGCGATCGAACGACGTCTTCGCGAGCGCGAGCGCGGCCTGCGCCTGCTGGCGCTGCGCGGTGGCCTGCGCGAGTTCCTGGTTCAGCTCGGGCGTGTCGAGCTCGGCAAGCACCTGGCCCTGCTTCACGTGCGCGCCGATGTCGGCCTGCCAGCGCAGCACGTAGCCGCTCGCACGCGCATAGATCGGCGCCTCGACGAAGCCGCGCAGCGTGCCGGGCAGCGTCAGCTTGCCGCCGCTGGCCGCATCGACCGGATGCACGATGCTCACGTACTGGCGCGTGTTCTGCTCGGCCACCGCGTCGAGCCGGCCGCGGTTCAACACGTTGACCACGATCGTGCGTGCGGCGCCCGCGGCCAGCAGCACGCCGATCACGATCAGCACGACCCGCGCGCGCCGCGACACCGACGTGCGCGTCGGCAGGTGCATGCCGTGTTCGTCCACCTGGATGCCGACGGAACTGTGATGTTTCTCTTCCATGAATTCAACCAATCGAACCGGGTATAGGGTGGGCGAAAGTCAGTGTCCGGCCTGGCGCGCGCGCCGGCGGGCCAGCCGCGCATGCACGCCGCCGAACACGAGCGGCACGAACAGCAGCGTCGAAACGGTGGCGAACAGCAGCCCGCCGATCACCGCGCGGCCGAGCGGCGCGTTCTGCTCGGCGCCTTCGCCGAGTCCGAGCGCCATCGGCACCATCCCGATGATCATCGCGAGCGCCGTCATCAGCACCGGGCGGATCCGCGTCGCGCCGGCCTCCAGCGCGGCCGTGAGCGGCGGCGCGCCGGCCGCGAGACGCTGGCGCGCGAACGACACGACCAGGATGCTGTTCGCGGTCGCGACGCCCACCGTCATGATCGCGCCTGTCAGCGCGGGCACGCTCAGGTGCGTGCCGGTGATGAACAGCATCCACGCGATGCCGGCAAGCGCGGCCGGCATCGCGCTGATGATGATCAGCGGGTCGAGCCACGACTGGAAATTCACGACGATCAGCAGGTAGACGAGCACGATCGCCATTGCGACGCCGGCGCCGAGGCCGAGATACGACGTGCGCATCGTCTCGACCTGGCCGCGCACCGACAGCTCGGTGCCGCGCGGCAGCGTCGCGCGCGCGTCGGACACGATGCGGTCGATCTCGCTCGCGACCGAGCCGAGATCGCGGCCCTCGACGCTTACGTACAGGTCGATCGCCGGGCGGATGTTGTAGTGCGTGACCACGGCCGGACTCGCGACGGGATGGACGCGCACGAGGTTGCCCAGCAATTGCGGCGGCATGCCGGTGCGGCCGGTCGCGGAAACCGCCGTGCCGAGCAGGTCGTCGATCGACGAGATGTTGTACTGCGGGGTCTGGATCTGCAGCGGGTATTGCACGCCCGTGCGCGGATTGAGCCAGAACGACGGCGTCGTCTGGGAACTGCCGGACAGCGAGATCAGCATGTTCTGCGCGACGTTCTGCGCGGAGAGGCTGAGCTGCTGCATGCGCGTACGGTCCATGTCGGCCACCAGGGTCGGTTCGTCGTTGCGCTGCAGCACGTGCACATCGACGGCGCCGGGGATTCGCCTGATCTTCTTCATCAGGCTGCTCGCGATAGTCATGTTACTCGCGAGATCGTTGCCGAGCACCTGCACGTCGATCGCGGCCGGCTGACCGAAGTTCAGGATCTGCGTGATGATGTCCGACGGCTGGAAGAAGAATTCGACGCCGGGGAAGCGCCGCGGCAGCAGCGTGCGCAGCGTCTGCACGTAGTGCGCGGTCGCGCGATGGCCGGGCTTCAGCGCGATCAGCAGTTCGCCGTCGAGCGAGCCGATCGTGCCGCTGTTGCTGTACGACAGGTTGATGCCGCTCACCGGCAGCCCGAGATTGTCGACGATCGCACCCAGCTCGTCGGGCGGCACGGCTTCGCGGATCACGCGCTCGACCTGGTCGGTGAGGCGTGCGGTTTCCTCGATCCGGTAGCCGGTCGGCGCGCGCAGGTGCAGCCGGATGTTGCCGGAATCGGCGTTCGGGAAGAAGTCGCGGCCGAGCACGAACACGAGGCCGGTCGACAGCACGCAGAAACCGAGGAAGCACATCGCGTAGAAGCGACGGCGCACCAGCAGCATGCTGAGCAGCACGATGTACCACGCGCGCAGCCGCTCGAACGCACCGTTGAACGCACGATGGATGCGCGCGAAGCGCGACGTCGAACGGTCGGGGCCGGTGCCGGCCTGCTGCGGGCGGAACAGCAGCATCGCGAGCGTCGGCACGAGCGTCCGCGACAGCACGTAGGACGCGAGCATCGCGAACACCACCGCCTCGGCGAGCGGCACGAACAGGAAGCGCGCGACGCCCGTCAGGAAGAACATCGGCACGAACACGATGCAGATGCACAGCGTCGACACGAACGCGGGCACCGCGATCTCGCCCGCGCCTTCGAGAATCGCGTCGTGCACGCCCGTGCCGAGATGCAGATGCCGCTCGATGTTCTCGATCGTGACGGTCGCGTCGTCGACCAGGATCCCCACCGCGAGCGCGAGCCCCCCGAGCGTCATGATGTTGATGGTCTCGCCGAGCGCCGACAGCGCGATCAGCGACGTGAAGATCGACAGCGGGATCGAGATCGCGATGATCAGCGTGCTGCGCCAGTTGCCGAGGAACAGCAGGATCATCATCGCGGTCAGCACGGCGGCGATCAGCGCCTCGTGGATCACGCCCTGCACCGCGGCGTTGACGAACACCGACTGGTCGAACAGCGGCGTGATCGTGAGCCCTTCGGGCAGCGTCGGGATCACCTTCGGCAGGAGTGCCTTCAAATCCGACACGACCTTCAGCGTCGACGCATCGCCGGTCTTCAGGATCGACATCAGCACGCCGCGCTGGCCGTTCTGGCGCACGACGTTGGTCTGCGGCGCGAAGCCGTCGCGCACCGATGCGACTTCGCGCAGGTAGGTCGTCGCGCCGTTGACGGTCTGGATCGGCAGATCGTTGATGTCGGCGATCGTGTCCGCCGACGCGTTCGTGTCGATCCGGTATTCGCTCTGGCCCATCTTCGCGGTGCCGGTCGGCAGCACGAGGTTCTGCGTGTTGACCGCGTTGACGATGTCGGCCGGCGTGAGGCCCTTCGAGAGCAGCGCCTGGGGATCGAGGTCGATCGCGACCACGCGCGTGCGGCCGCCATAGGGAAACGGAATCTGCGCGCCGCGCACCGTGATCAGTTGCGGGCGCAGGAAGTTGAGCGCGATGTCGGCGAGCGACTGCTCGCTGAGCGTCTTGCTCGACAGCCCGAGCTGGATCACCGGGATGCTCGATGCGGAATACGTGATCACGAGCGGCGGCGTCGCGCCCTGCGGCATCTGGCGGACGATGGCCTGCGCGGACGAGACCGTCTGCGCGATCGCGGTCTGCACGTTCGCACCCGGTTGCAGGAACACCTTCACGACCGCGATGCCGGGCAGCGACGTCGACTCGATGTGCTCGATGTTGTTGACGGTCGTCGTCAGGATCCGCTCGTGCACGGCCGTGATGCGATTGGTCATCTCCGACGCCGAGAAGCCGTTGTAATTCCAGATCACGCTGATGACGGGGATGTTGACCGCCGGCAGCACGTCGACCGGCGTGCGCATCAGCGCAAGCGGGGTGGCCAGCACGATCATGACGGCCATCACGATGAACGTGTAGGGGCGCCTGAGCGCGAGATTGACGATCCACATGGAGGCGGCGGGACAGGCGGTGATCAGGCGTCGGTGGAGGGAACCCGAATGATAGGCGTCGGGGCTGAACGGGTTACTGACGCGAAACTGGCGAAGGTGTCAGGTTGCGGCGCGGCGCTGACGGGCCGATTCATCGGAGGAAATGCACGCGGACGCCGGTGCATGGAAACGGCGGCCGAACCGGATGCGCATGCCGCGGCGGCGACGATTCGGTTCATCGGGCTCGCTCAGATCTGTTCCATCCCGACCCGCGCGAGTGCGGCCAGATCGACGACCTCGATCTGGTTGTACGCGAGCCGCAGCACGCCGCGCTTCTCGAGTTGCTGCAGCGCCTGGTTGATCCGCTGCCGCGACACGCCGACGAGCATCCCCAGTTCCTCCTGCGAGATCGCGAGCGACGGGCCGGTGTCCGGGTACAGGTCGCGGTTGAACAGCTGCGCGAGCGCCTGGGCGACGCGCGCGTCGACGTCGAGCAGGCGGCTGTTCTGGATCGACGCGATGAATTCGCCCATCCGGTTGTTGAGCTGGTGGATCACGAAACGCGTGAACGGCAGGCTCGTGTCGAGCAGCGCATGGAACGTGTCGACCGGCACGAACAGCACGGTCGAGCGCTGGACCGCGACGACTTCGTACTTGCGCAGCTCGCGCTTGATTACGCTGCCTTCGCCGAACCAGCCGCCCGACGGCACGCCGGAAAACGTGCAGCCGCGGCCCGACGCGTTGAAGATCGCGAGCTTCAGCAACCCGCGATGCACGCCGATCCAGTATTCGGACGGCGCGAGCCGCTGCGCGATCACGTCGCCGGCCTCGCGCCGCTCGGCGCGCGACTGCGCGAGCACGAGCGCCTGGTGTTCCGGCGCCAGCGCGCGGAACCATGCGCACTGGCCGAACAGCGCGGACAGCGCGGGAAGCACGGGCAATGGGCCGGGTTCGAGCGGCGTGTCGGCCGGCGGATTGGCCGACGGGGTGGCCGAGATAGCGGTCGCGTCGGGCGGCGCAACGAGAGGGTCGTGCATGGATGCGGGTTTGCGAGGATAGGGATAACGCGCAGCGCTCGACGCGCACTCTGTCGTTTCGATGACAGACGGCTCACAATAGCGCGCGTTAGGCTGTCGGCAATTGAACCACATCAAAACGAATCGGAGTGCATGCACTTCGGCTGGATACGAGATCGAAGCGTGCGCCGCGGCATCGATGCACGCGCCGATCGACGGAAAACGGGAGACAGGATCATGACGCAGATGTTCGAGGCCGGACTCGGCCGCCGCGACGCCAACTACGTGCCGCTCACACCGATCGATTTTCTGGTCCGCGCGGCCGAAGTCTACGGCGAGCGCCTCGCGATCGTGCACGGCGACGTGCGGCGCACGTGGGGCGAGACCCATACGCGGGCCAAGCAGCTCGCAAGCGCGCTCGCGCAGGCCGGCGTCGCGCGCGGCGACACGGTCGCGGCGCTGCTGCCGAACATCCCGGCGATGGTCGAGGCACACTTCGGCGTGCCGATGGCCGGCGCCGTGCTCAACACGATCAACACGCGGCTCGACATTTCGTCGGTGCTGTTCATGCTGCGTCATGGCGAAGCGAAGGTGCTGATCGTCGACACCGAATACGCGGATCTCGCGCACCGGGCGGCGCGCGAAGTGCCGGGCCTGAAGATCGTCAGCGTCGCCGACGCGATGCCGGCCGACCCCGTGCGCTTCGCGGGCGCGACCGACTACGAAGCGTTCGTGGCGGGCGGCGATCCCGACTACGCGTGGACGCCGCCCGCCGACGAATGGGATGCGATCGCGCTGAACTACACGTCCGGCACGACGGGCGACCCGAAGGGTGTCGTCTATCACCATCGCGGCGCGTATCTCGCGGCGATCAGCAACATTCTCGAATGGGACATGCCGAAGCACGCGGTGTATCTGTGGACGCTGCCGATGTTCCACTGCAACGGCTGGTGCTTTCCGTGGGCCGTCGCGGCGCGCGCGGGCGTGAACGTCTGCCTGCGCAAGTTCGACGCGAAGACGGTGTTCGACCTGATCCGCAGCGAACGCATCACGCATTACTGCGGTGCGCCGATCGTGCAGAGCGCGATCGCGAACGCGCCGGCCGAGTTCCGCGCGGGCATCGATCACACGGTGCACGCGATGGTCGCCGGCGCGGCGCCCGCGCCGGCCGTGATCGCGAAGATGAAGGAGATCGGCTTCGACCTGCTGCACGTGTACGGGCTGACCGAGGTCTACGGCCCGGCGACCGTGTGCGCGAAGCAGGCGCACTGGGACGCATTGCCCGACGACGAGCGTGCGCGCCTGAATGCGCGGCAGGGCGTGCGCTATCACCTGGAAGCGGGCGCGACGGTGCTCGACCCGGACACGATGGCGCCGGTGCCGGCCGACGGCGAGACGCTCGGCGAGATCATGTTCCGCGGCAACATCTGCATGAAGGGCTACCTGAAGAATCCGAAGGCCACCGACGAGGCGTTTCACGGCGGCTGGTTCCATACGGGCGATCTCGGTGTGCTGACGCCGGACGGCTATATCCGCATCAAGGATCGCCGCAAGGACATCATCATTTCCGGTGGCGAGAACATCTCGAGCATCGAGGTCGAGGATGCGCTGTACCGGCATCCGGCCGTCGCGGTCGCGGCGGTGGTGGCGATGCCCGACCCGAAGTGGGGCGAGGTGCCGTGCGCGTTCGTCGAGCTGCGCGAAGGCGCGAGCGCGACCGAGGAGGAGATCGTCGCGCACTGCAAGCAGCTGCTCGCGGGATTCAAGGTGCCGAAGGCCGTGCGCTTCGGCGAGCTGCCGAAGACGTCGACCGGCAAGATCCAGAAATTCCAGCTGCGCAACGAGGTCGGATCGGACAAGGCGATCGATCTGGCGGGGGACAAGAAGTAGTCGGGGCACCCGCGGCGGCCGATCGTCCATCGCCCGTTGTCCATCAAGCGTCGCGTTCGAGCCGGAACACGCTGACCGCGTCCGACAGTTGCGCGGCCTGGTCGCGCAGCGCGACGGCCGCGCGTTCGGCATCCGAGATCAGCGTCGCGTTCTGCTGGGTCGCCTCGCCGATCTGCGTGACGGCCAGGTTCACCTGCTCGATGCCGGTCGATTGCTCGCGCGACGCGGCGCTGATCTCGCCGATCAGCGTGCGGACCTGGTCGACCCGCGCGACGATGTCGCGCATCGTGCCGCGCGCGGCGTCCGCGATCCGGTAACCCTGTTCGACGGTCGTCGACGATTCGGTGCTCAGCGCATCGATCTCCTTGACCGCGGCCGCGCTGCGCTGCGCGAGCGCGCGCACCTCGGCCGCGACCACCGCGAAGCCCTTGCCGTGCTCGCCTGCGCGCGCGGCCTCGACGGCCGCGTTCAGCGCAAGGATGTTGGTCTGGAACGCGATGCCTTCGATCGCGCCGGTGATCTCGGCGATCCGGCGCGTCGCGCGGCCGATGTCGTCCATCGTCGCGACCACCCGCTGTACCGCGGCGTCGCCGTTGGTCGCGGCGGCCGATGCGTCCGCGACCAGCGCGTTGGCTTGCGCCGCATGCTCGGCGCTCTGCTGCACGGCGGCGGTGATCTGCTCCATGCTGGCGGCCGTCTGTTCGACGCTGCTCGCCTGCGTCGCGATCCGCGCGGCGATGTCGCCGCTGCCGGCCGCGATGCCGACCGTGCCGCGCGCGATGTCGGCCGAGCTGTTGCGCACCTGCGCGACGATTCGCGCGAGGCCGTCGCCGATCCCGTCGACCGCCTGCACGAGCCGGCCGATCTCGTCGTTGCCCGCGCTGCCGTGCGCGGCCGCGCCGTCGCGGATGCGCACGCTGAGGTCGCCCGCCGCGTAGCGCTCGGAGGCCCGTGCTGCGGCTTCCAGCGGCCGGCTCACGACGCGGCGCACGACGATGACGAACAGCGTCGCGAACGCCGCGACGAGCACGGCGCCGATCACCAGGAAGCGGTTGCGGGTGGCGCGCATGGTGGCGAGCAACTCGTCGTCGAGCGCGATGCCGCCGACGAGCCATTGCCACTGCGGAATCGTCGTGAACGACACGAATTTCGCGGTGGGCCCGCCATCGTGCGCGGCCGGGTCGGTCGACGTGTACGCGAGCCGGCCGTCGCCGGCCGCGAGCATCCGTGCATAGGGGGCGTGCTTGTCGTCGGCGGGTTGGCCGGCCGCATCGGGATGCACGACGAAGGTGCCGCGGGACGGGCCCTGCGACGCATCGAGCACGAAGTAGTAGCCGTTGTCGCCGATTTTCAGCGAGCGGATGCCGTCTTCGACGAGCTTGAGCTCGGTGCCGATGTCGAGACCGACGAACAGCGCGCCGATCACGCGGCCGGTTGCGTCGGTCACCGGCTTGTACTGCGTGATGTACGGCCGGCCGAACAGCTTCGCGAGGCCCGTGTAGCTGCGGCCGGCAACGAGCGGCGCATACGCGGGGCCGGCGCGGTCGAGCTTCGTGCCGACGGCGCGTGCGCCGTCCTGCTTCTTCAGCGATGTCGTGATGCGCACGAAATCGTCGCCGTCGCGCGCGAAGATCGTCGCGATCGCGCCGCTTTTCTTCAGGAACTGGTCGGGAATCGCGTAATCGAGGTCGAGCGGCTGGCCGCCCGCGAAGAGGGTCGGTGCGGGAACGCCGCCGATGTCGACCGTGCGCGCCGGGTCGAGCGAGAAATCGGGCGGCAGGAAGCTCGCGAACAGCGACATCGAGCGGTTGGCCTCGGCGGTCAGCGCCTTGTCGAACAGGTCGACCATTGCGCGGATCGACTGCTCCTTGTCGGCGATCCGCAGGTGCGCTTCTTCAGCAAGCTGCTGGCCGGCGAAATGGGCGAGCGTCCACGCGAACACGGTAAACAGCAGGGCGACGAGCGCGCACGCCAGCGCGGCCAGACGCGCGCCGACGCTCACCCGGCCCAATTGGGTCAATCTCATGAAGCATCCTGAGTGGGGAGTGAGAAAGGGCGGAACGCACGCGTCACCGCTAGTCGTCTGCTTAATACGGCAACTTTCGCGAAATCTTTAGCGCGGTGTCGTCGATGGCGGCCCGGCCGGCGCGCAAAGAGCGGCGAATGTCACTGCGTCACGAGCCATGCGACGGCCAGATAGCGGCCGACCTTCGCGATCGTCACGATCGCGAGGAAGCCCGGCAGCGGCTCGCGCAGCACGCCGGCGATCATCGTCAGCGGATCGCCGATCACCGGCGCCCAGCTCAGCAGCAATGACCAGCGGCCGTAGCGCGCGTACCAGCGTTCGGCGCGCGCGAGCGCGGCCGGCTTGATCGGAAACCAGCGGCGGTCGCGGAAGTGCTCGATGCCGCGGCCGAGGGCCCAGTTGATCACCGAACCCGCGACGTTGCCGATGCTCGCGACGAGCAGCAGCGCCCACACGGGCTCGCGCCCGGCGAGCAGCAGGCCGGCAAGCACGGCTTCGGACTGGAGCGGCAACAGGGTCGCGGCGACCATCGACACGGCGAACAGGCCGCCGTAGGTGAGCAGTTCGGACATCGCGCGATTGTACCGGCCGCGGGTTGTGGGTCGAGCGGCCGGCAGCCGCGCGCCGCTCAGTTCCAGCCGACCATGATCGCGCCCATTCCGACCAGCAGCCCGCCCGTCACGCGGTTCATCGCGCGCATTCGTGCCGGCCGCCGCAGCGCCCGGCTCAGCCGGTGCGAGAACAGCGCCATCGACGCCACCCCGCCGGCGAACAGCAGCGCGAAGGTCGCCGCGAGCAGCAGGAATTGCGCGTTCAGGCTCCAGTCGGCGTTCGGGACGATGAACTGCGGAAAGAACGACGGGAAGAACAGCAACGTCTTCGGGTTCAGGCCGGAGGTGGCGACGCCGCGCCAGAACAGTGCGCGTCCGGTGTCGGGTACGGCGATGCCGGTTTGCGCCGAAGCGGCTGGTGCCGCGGGTGCGGTTGCAGGCGCACGGCTGAGCCATTGCTTGCAGCCGAGCCACACGAGGTACGCGGCGCCGGCCCAGCGCAGCACGGTCAGCGCGTGCTCGTCGAGATGGACCAGCGAATTCAGGCACAGCGCGGTGAGCGCGAGTTGCAGCAGCACGGCGAGCGTGCCGCCCCACACGCACGGCAGCGCACGGCGCCAGCCGGCGCGCAGCGCCTGGTTCATCGTGAGCAGGTTGACGGGGCCGGGGGCGTAGATGAGGACGGCGGATGCAGCGAGGAACGACAGATAAAGCCTGAACGACATGACGGGAAGGACGGAAACGGGAATCGGGCGCCGGCCCGGCCGCCGGATAGGCGCGCGGGCGGCGGGCAATCGCATGCCTGCATGTCCGGCGCCGCAACTCGTGATTGCGGCCAGGCGTCCCGCTGCGAAGGGGTTGTCGCGGGGAGCGTGCCGGACAACAGGCATGGAGAAAATGTATCAAGCCGGCCGGTTAAAAGGCTTCCTGTTTTCCAGCAAAACCGAGCCTAAACCGGAATCCTGTTCAGCTAGAATGCGCATTTAAAGTAGAAGATTCTTCTCGCCATGGCTACCCGCGAACGCACGCCGAAAACCCTCGACAACCAGGACCGCAAGATCCTCGGTGCACTGCAAAAAAATGCGCGTCTGTCGAACGCGGAACTGGCCGAACAGATCGGCATGTCGACCACCGCGTGCTGGAACCGCACGCGGCAGCTCGAACTCGACGGCTACATCGACGGTTACGTCGCGCTGGTCAACCAGCGCATGCTCGGCTATGCGGACATCGTGATCCTCGAAGTCACGCTCGATCGCCACGAAGACGACGCGCTCGCGCGTTTCGGCGCCGAACTCGCGGCGCTGCCCGAAGTGCTCGAGGCCTACCTGGTGTCGGGCGAATACGACTACTGGATCAAGGTCGCGGTGGACGGAACGGCCGGCTACGAGCGCTTCCTGCGTGAGAAGCTGTACCGGATTTCGAGCATTCGCCACAGCCGCTCGATGTTCGCGCTGAGGTGCATGAAGGACGTGCCGTCGATTCAGGTGTGATGACGGCAGAGACGGGGCCGCGCGTCATCGTCACGATGCGGTCGCGGTTGCGGTGAAGAAGGGCGGTAATCGGGCTGTCGTGGCCAATGCGCGCGTCCCCGAGCCGGATGCAGGCGGGAAACTCGAGCGGGGCGGGAAAACGGATGAATCTTCCGTGCCGACACACTCGGTACTGGCCCTGCCACCGGCATCCGCATCACAGTGCCCACATCGTGTGAGCGCATCAATCATATCGGGGCCACTCGGCCCTTTTTACGATATCCGTCGGGACACCGATGCCGGGCGCGGCGGCCTTTCGGCGCGTCCCGGCAAGCGGATCAGCCGGACATCATGCCGCCGGCCGGCGGCCATCGGCTGCGTTTAGCGCGGCAGGCGTGCGTGCGCTTGGGCGATGATTTCGCAGTTCTCGAGGTGCAGCGCCCATGCTTCTGCAAGCAGTTCGCCAATACGTGCGAGCCAGCCAGCGGATTGGGTGGAACGATCGGTGATGTTAGACGTTTGCATGACGAAGCCCCGTATAGGTGGCGAGTTAGGGATAACCCTAATCATAGAGGAATGCCCCCGCTTTGTGAAATGCGATTTCGTTATATGAGAATTACTGACAATCTTTGTTGCTGCTTCGCAACATAAGTGAGCCGCGTCTGCGGTCGTCGTTGCCCGGGAGACAGGCGTGACGAGGCCGCGGCGAGCCGGGTCTCGCAATGAGGAAGAGGAAGGGACGTCGGGGCGACGATTACTCGCCGATCCACCCGAATCGCCACGACAGGCGGCGCGTCGCGGCGAGCAGCGTATGTGCGAGCGCGCTGTCCGGCCCGCGCGGGAAGCCGCGTGACGAGCCGATGATCGCGATCACGAGCCGGATGCTGCCGGTGTGATCGAACACGGGCGCGGCGATCGTGCCGATCCCCGGCACCGGCGCGTCGAACGCGAAATCGAGTTCGTCCGTGCGGATCGTCGCGAGCCGCGCGCGGAACGCATCGTCGACCTGCGTCGCGCTGCCGGCGAGGCGCACCGGCTCGTCGGCCAGGACGCCGGCCAGCACGTCGTCGGACATGCCGGCCGCGAAAATCCGCCCGATCGCGGTATTCACGAGCGACATCACCGTGCCGACCTGCAGGCTCACGTGCTGCGGCCGCGCCGATTCCTCGAGGCGGATCACGGTCGGCCCGAGCGGCCCGAGGGTCGCCGCGGCGACGCTCATGTCGGTCGCGGCCGCCAGCGCGACGATCTCCGCTTCCGCATCGCGCGTCGGCGACACGCGCTGCATCGCGATCAGGCCGAGCGCCTGGCCGAGCGGGCCGCCGCCGAAGCAGCCGGCATCGTCGCGGCTCAGCAGGCCGATCTTCTGCAGGCTCACCAGATGCGGAAACGCCTTCGCGGCCGGCATGCCGGCCGCCGCCGCGAGATCGCGCAGCGGCAGCGCGCGGCCCGCCGACACGAGCGCGAGCAGCAGGTCGCCCGTGCTGTCGAGCGCGTTGATGCCGCGCTGGGCTTTCGTGTCGTCGGCGAGCGCGGGCGGCAGGCGCTGGACAGACGCAGCCGCAGCCGGCGCGCTTGGCTGCGCGTCGCGCCCCGCATCGAGTGACGCGGTGGCCTGCCGCGCCGCATCGCGCAACGCGGTCGCGATCGGGCCGTCCCAGCCGACATCGATCGATCCGGTCGAACCGATCACCGTCAACGCGAGTTGCAGGCGGCCGTCCGCGTCCAGAACCGGCACGCACATCGCGCTGACGCCGGGGCTTGGCCGGTCCACGCCGCGCTCGATCCCGCGCGCGCGGATCGCATCGAGCTCGGCCTGCCACGCGCCGGCATCGGACGTGGGCTGCTCGCCTTCCGCGCCCGCGAGCGTGTCTCCCGCGCCGGCCTGGCTGGCTGCCATCGCGTCCAGCAGGGCGGGGTCGCCGAACGCGCGGAACACGCGGCCGGTCGCCGTCGTATCGAGCGACATCACCGAGCCGACGTGCAGGTTCACATGCAACGGATAGCCGCCGTGCTCGATGCGCACGATCGTCGGCCCGAGCACGCCCGGCACCGACAGCGCGACGCTCAGTCCGACCGCTTCCGCGAGTCGCGCCGCGTGCGGCAGCGCCGCGCGATAGGCCGGCTGGCGTTCGATCGACATCAGTCCGAGCCGCAGCGACAGCGGCCCCGGCTCGTAGTTGCCGGTGAGCGCGTCGCGTTTCACGAGCGCGAGCCGCGTCAGGCTGACGAGGTAGGTATGCGCCTGCGCGGTCGACAACCCGGCCGCGGCCGCCAGCTCCGACAGCCCGAGCGGCTTGCGCCGGCGCGCGAGCGCGTCGAGCAGCCGGCCGCCGACCTCGACGCTCTGGATCCCGCGCTGCGCCTTGGGTGGCGCGTCGTCTGCGCTGACTTCGTGGTTCTGCACGCGATGAATCTTCCGTTGACGAAACCCCGCATGGTATCCGACGCCATTTGACGCGCCAGCCCGCAGGTTTACCCGTATTGGACAATAGCAAGCGACTTTGTCATTGACAAATAATCGATGCGGGTCGAAGATCCACTCACTCCCCTCAACACATGGCTCGAAGCCACGGAACGCAACATGGCCAAAGCATTCGCATCGCAAGCCGATCTGGAAGTGAAGAAGATCACCTGGACGCAGCTGTCCGAGAACGCATACGCCTATACCGCCGAAGGCGACCCGAACTCGGGCGTAATCATCGGCGACGACAGCGTGCTGATCGTCGATACGACCGCGACGCCCGCGATGGCGCAAGACCTGATCGCGAAGATCCGCAGCGTGACCGACAAGCCGATCAAGCACGTCGTGCTGTCGCATTACCACGCGGTGCGCGTGCTCGGCGCGTCCGCGTATTTCGCCGAAGGCGCGCAGCACGTGATCGCGAGCCGCGGCACCTATGAAATGATCGTCGAGCGCGGCGAGGCCGACATGAAGTCGGAGATCGAGCGCTTCCCGCGCCTGTTCGCGGGCGTCGAGACGGTGCCGGGCCTGACCTGGCCGACGCTCGTGTTCGAGCGCGAGATCACGCTGTTCCTCGGCAAGCTCGAAGTGAAGATCATGCACGTCGGCTCGGGCCATACGAAGGGCGACACGATCGTCTGGCTGCCGTCGCAGAAGGTGCTGTTCTCCGGCGATCTGGTCGAATACGACGCGGCCTGCTACTGCGGCGACGCGCAGCTCGAACAATGGCCGACCACGCTCGAGGCGCTGCGCGCGCTCGGCGCGGAAAAGCTCGTGCCGGGCCGCGGTCCCGCGCTGCTGAATCCGGCCGACGTGAACAAGGGTCTCGACTATACGAAGGACTTCGTGACGACGCTGCTCGCGCAGGGCCGCAAGGCCGTCGAGCGCAAGCTCGACCTGAAGGCGTCGATGGCGCTCACGCGCGAGGCGATGGATCCGAAGTTCGGCAACGTGTTCATCTACGAGCACTGTCTGCCGTTCGACGTGTCGCGCGCATTCGACGAGGCGAGCGGCATCACGCATCCGCGCATCTGGACCGCGCAGCGCGACAAGGAAATGTGGGACGCGCTGCAGGACTGAGCGGGTCACGGCGGCGGGGCGTCCGGGCGGACGTCCCGCCGTTTTCCTGACGGCCCGTGAACGGCGGCGGCATTGCGCCGCGGTTTGCGGAGCCGACTTCCGATTTCACAAGAAAGCAGGGCGCATGCACGCCCTCGGAGACTGCTGCGCGCTCGAATCGCGCGGCCCGTTTGGAGAGAGACATGCCCCAATCGCTTCCCGCCAAGGCGACGATCGCGCACGCGAGTGCCGCGGCGTCGGCTTCCGCATACGAATCCGCGCCCGCATCCGATGCCGGCGACGCGCTGCTGTTCCGCAAGATCGCGTGGCGGATCGTGCCGTTCCTGTTCCTCTGCTATGTCGTGTCGTTCCTCGACCGCATCAACATCGGCTTCGCGCAGCTGCAGATGAAGCACGACCTCGGCTTCAGCGATGCGATGTACGGCCTCGGCGCCGCGGTGTTCTACGTCGGCTACGTGTTCTGCGAGGTGCCGAGCAACCTGCTGCTCGCGCGCTTCGGCGCGCGCCGCACCTTCACGCGGATCATGCTGCTGTGGGGCATCGCGTCGACCGGGATGATGTTCGTGTCGCAGCCGTCGCATTTCTACGTGCTGCGCTTCCTGCTCGGCGTGTTCGAGGCCGGCTTCTTTCCCGGCATCGTGCTGTACCTGACCTACTGGTTCCCGGCGAACCGGCGCGCGGCGGCGATCTCGGTGTTCTTCGCGGGCGTCGCGGTCGCGGGCGTGCTCGGCGGCCTGGTGTCGGGCTGGATCATGCGCGACATGAGCGGCGTGCTCGGGCTGCACGGCTGGCAGTGGATGTTCGCGATCGAAGGCGCGCCGGCCATCGTGCTCGCGGGCTTCGCGTTCACGTACCTGGTCGACCGTCCGCAGGACGCCGCGTGGCTCACGTCTGACGAAAAGGCGCGCATCGCCGCGCTGTGCGGCGACAGCCGTGCGCACGGCGCCGGTCATGGCGCGCACGGCACACGCAGCCTGCTCGCCGCGCTCGCGAACCCGCGCGTCTACCTGTTCGCGTTCATCTATTTTTCGCTCACGTGCGCATCGCTGACGCTCAATTTCTGGATGCCGCTGATGATCCGCGACTTCGGCGTGACCGACGTCGTGGCCGTGAGCCTCTACACGGTCGTGCCGAACGCGGTCGGCGCGGTCGGCCTGATCCTGATCGCGCGTCGCTCGGACCGCACGGGCGAGCGCCGCAAGCACTTCGCGTGCTGCACGATCGGCGGCGGCCTCGCCCTCGCGGCGCTGACGCTGCACCTGCACAGCTTCGCGGCGATGCTCGCGTGCCTGTCGATCGCGGCGACGCTGATCTTCGCCGCGCTGCCGATCTTCTGGGCCGTGCCGACCCGCTACCTGTCGGGCAACGCGGCCGCGGCCGGGATCGCGCTGATCAGCAGCATCGGGATCACGAGCGGCATCGTCAGCCCGTGGGTGATCGGGCTGATCCGCACGCGCACCGGCAGCATGGATCTCGCCGTGTATCTGCTGGCCGCGCTGCTCGCGCTGAGCGGCGCCGCGCTGATGCTCGGCGTGAAGGGCGAACCCGCGCAGCGCGCCTGAATCACCCGCCGGTCGCTGCCGGCGGGCGTCGTTGTCGTTGCACGGAAATGCATGACAAGCGGCGCGAAACGGACATGGCGGGCGCGACGCCGATATTGCCGACTAGCGCGCAGCCGCATAGCGCGGCGCCGGCGAATCCGTCGACAGATGCGGCGCCATCGTGCGGCGCGCGGCCTCGTACGCATCCCATTCGTCAGCCGCATGCAACGACGGAATCGTCACGAGTTCGCCGCGCTCGAAGCCGACCAGCGCCGCGTCGACGAGGTCGGACGCCGACATCACGATCTCCTTCGGCAGGTGTTCGAGCGGCAGGCCGCCGGTCTGCCAGAAGTCGGTGGCCGTCGCGCCGGGCAGCACGGCCTGCACCTGCACGCCGTGGTCCGCGAGTTCGTGATGCAGCGACTGGCTGAACGCGAGCACGAACGCCTTGCTGCCCCCATAGACACCATTGAGCGTTTCCGGCGACAGCGCGACGATCGACGAAATGTTGATCACGGCGCCGCGGCCGCGTGCGACGAAGCCGGGCACGGCCGCATAGGTCAGGCGGGTGAGCGCGGTCACGTTCAGGTCGATCAGCCGCGTCATCGCGTCGACGTCGCTGTCGAGCAGCGGCGCGTGCGTGCCGACGCCCGCGTTGTTCACGAGCAGCGTGATGCTCGCGTCGTGCTTCAGCTTCGCCTCCACTGTGGCGAGCGCGGCGCGGTCGTTGAGGTCCGCGCCGACGATTTCCACGCTGCGCTGCGTGTCGTTCGTGATGCGCTCGGCGAGGGCGGTCAGCCGGTCGCGGTTGCGCGCAACCAGGATCAGGTCGTAGCCGCGGCGCGCGAGCCGGTCGGCGTAGATTGCGCCAATGCCCGACGATGCGCCGGTAATGACGGCGGTACCGCGATGTGCTTCAGTCATGATGTCGCTCCGTTGCGAAGAAAGGTGAGTGCGTGAAGGCATTCTGCTTTCGAATCACGGCGACGCAAATGACGTAGATGGGTATGATTTCGGACATCGGGGCGGTCATGGTGGCCGTCATCCCGGGCACCGGAGACACGCATGCACCGAATCGGCTTTTTGATCAGCGACGGCTTCCAGATCATGGCGCTCGCCGCGCAGTCGGTGTTCGAGTACGCGAACATGGGCGCCGGCGAACCGTTCTACGTGCTGGACAACTATTCCGTCGACGGCGGCGACGTGCGCTCGTCGCTCGGCTTGCCGGTCGCGACGCGCGCGCTCAGCGGGCGGCTCGACGTCGATACGTGGATCGTCGCGGGCGTCAACGATCCGGTCGCATCGCCGGCGCCGGCCGGCGTCGTCGCGTTCCTCCGCCGCCCGAACGCGCGCGCGCGGCGAATCGCCGGCATCTGTACGGGCGCGTTCGTGCTCGCCGAGGCCGGGCTGCTCGCGCAGCGTCGCGCGACGACGCATTGGGCGTACGGCCGCGACATGCAGAAGCACTTTCCGGAGGTTCGCGTCGAGGAAGACCGGATCTACATCGTCGACGGGCCGATCTGGACGTCGGCCGGGATGACGGCGGGCCTCGACCTGGCGCTCGCGATGGTGGAAAAGGATCTCGGCCCGGACGCCGCGCGCTCGGTCGCGCATAAGCTCGTGATGCATCAGCGCCGCGCGGGCGGTCAGTCACAGCATTCGGAAATGCTCGATCTCGCGCCGAAATCCGACCGGATCCAGAACGCGCTGAACTATGCGCGCCAGCATCTCGGCCGCGCGCTGACCGTCGAGGAACTGGCCGACGCGGCGCACCTGAGTCCGCGTCAGTTCAGCCGCGTGTTCACGCTCGAAACCGGGCAGTCGCCGGCGAAGGCGATCGAGCGGCTGCGGCTCGAGGCCGCGCGGCTGATGATCGAGCAGAGCCGGCATTCGCTCGACGTAATCGCGAAGGAGAACGGTTTCCGCGACCGGCGCCACCTGCGCGATGCGTTCGTGCGCGGCTTCGGCGTGCCGCCGCAGGCGGTGCGACGCGACGCGCGGGCGGACGAGCGCGAAACGGCCTGAGCGGCGCCGCTCAGCGCGTGACGAATGCGGTGGCGTCGTGCGGCGCCGTGCGGGCATGCTTGCGCTGGCGCAGCAGCGCGACGCGGCAATTCTCGCGCGCGGTCTCGCGGCCGTCGTCGTCGAGCAGCACCAGGTCGCCGCGCATCACGTTGAGCGTGATCACGTCGTCGCCCGGTGCGCCGAGCGTTTCGGGCGTATGCACGGACCCGGCCGGTTCGAGCACCGTCGAGCCGGCCTGCGCGATCCAGTCGTACTCGCGGTAGCGCCACGCGCCCTGCAATGTATGGACGAACACCTCGCCGTCATGACGATGGCGCGGCAGCGTGCCGCCGGCCGGCATCTTCAGCAGCGCGGTCAGCGTGTCTTCCGCGGCATTGATATGCAGATACTTGATCGCGAGCCCCGGCAGGTCGGCGCTCATCGGCAGCCACGGCAGCGCGTCGCCGGGCAGGCACGAAATCGGCGGCAGGTCGGTGGGAAGCGGGGCGGACGGCTGCGTCATGGCGGAAGGCGGAGCGGAAACGGGAAGTGCGCATTATCGCAGAGGCGGATCGGGGCGCAGGGCTGACGCGGATTGCCGGCGCTGGGCGCTCGGCGTCGGCGCGGCGGCCGGGTTCGCGGCCACGCTGGTCGCCGTGGTGTTCCTGATCCAGATGACGCGACAGTCGCTGCCTGACGGCGGCGCCGGCGGCGGAGCCTGAGCCCGGTTACGCGTCACTGCCGTCGCCACCATCACCGCCCAGCCTCACCGCCGCATGCGCGGCTTCGAGGCACGACTGGAACAGCAGCGCCGCGCGTGACGGCCGCGGCGAGCGTCGCAGCAGGCTCACGAACCGGCACCGGTAGTTGAAGCGGTGCGGCGCGATCGCCTGCATCAATCCCTTGTTTTCGAAGCTCTCCGCGTAATGGTCGGGCAGGAAGCCGAGGTAGCGGCCCGACAGGATCAGCGTCGCGATCGATTCCTGGTCCGACGCCGTCGCGCTGCGCGTGAGCTTCGCGCGATGGCTCAGTTCCATGTTCGGCGAATGGAAGCCGAGCCCCGCGAACGCGTGGTTGCGGATCGTCGTCCACGTGAGCTTGCCGTGCGGCGCGTCGAAAAGCGGATGCTGGCGGCCGCAGTACAGCAGCATCCGTTCGTCGAACAGCTCCGAATACACGAGGCTCCCCGAACTGCGGTGCGCGGGGATGATCCCGACCTGATAGCTGCCGTCGATGATCCCGCGCTCGACCTCGTTGATCGACGCGACATGGAGGTTCAGCGCGACGTCGGGCGCCTCGTCCGCGAACTGGCGGATCGCGTCGCCGAGCCGCGCGTTCGGGTTGGTGGCCGTCTTGTCGAATACGGCGATGTGCAGTTCGCCGCCCATCTTGTCGTGAATGCCGTCGATCCGGCTGCGAAATGCCTCCATCGACGCGAGCAGCCGCAGGGTTTCCTCGTACACCGTCTGCCCCTCGGCCGTCAGCGTGAAGCCCGCGCGGCCGCGCCGGCACAGCACGAGGCCGAGGCGCGTTTCGAGATCCTTCACGTGCCGGCTGATCGTCGAGATGCCGATATTCAGTTCCAGTTCGGCCGCCGCCATCCCGCCGCACTGCACGACGCCCTTGAAAACCCGCAGCAGCCGCAGATCCATGTCGCTGAGCTGCCCGAGCAGCGCGCGGCTCTTCGGTTTCTTTGCTTGCATAGATGAGCAAGTGAACATTGATATTGCGATATTCAAAAGACTAATTGGCCTCCCGACAATGCGCAACATCATCACAAGCACGAGGGGCGCGTCGCGCCGACCGACATGACCAATACGATCACCACCCGCCAGCAGGAAGAGACCGCCCTCCGTACCGACGCCGCCTGGCTCGACGCCCACTGGATGCCGTTCACGGCGAACCGCCAGTTCAAGTCGGACCCACGCATGATCGTGGCGGGCAAGGACGCGTATTACACCGATGGCGAAGGCCGCAAGATCTTCGACGGCCTGTCGGGCCTGTGGTGCACGGGCCTGGGCCATGGCCGCGCGGAAATCACGGAAGCCGTGAGCCGCCAGGTCGCGCAGCTCGACTACGCGCCTGCGTTCCAGTTCGGCCATCCGAAGTCGTTCGAGCTCGCGAACAAGATCAAGGACCTGACGCCCGCCGGCCTCGACTACGTGTTCTTCACCGGCTCGGGCTCGGAAGCGGCCGACACGTCGCTGAAGATGGCCCGCGCGTACTGGCGAGCGAAGGGCAAGGGCACGAAGACGCGCCTGATCGGCCGCGAGAAGGGCTATCACGGCGTGAACTACGGCGGCATCTCGGTCGGCGGGATCGGGCCGAACCGCAAGCTGTTCGGCCAGGGGATCGACGCCGATTTCCTGCCGCACACGCAACTCGCCGAAAACAGGTTCTCGCGCGGGATGCCGGAGAACGGCGCCGAGCTCGCCGACCGCCTGCTCGACCTGATCGCGCTGCACGACGCGTCGAACATCGCGGCCGTGATCGTCGAGCCGTTTTCGGGTTCGGCGGGCGTCGTGGTGCCGCCGAAGGGCTATCTGAAGCGCCTGCGCGACATCTGTACCGCGCACGACATCCTGCTGATCTTCGACGAAGTCATCACCGGCTTCGGCCGTGCCGGCGCGATGACGGGCGCCGACGCGTTCGGCGTGACGCCGGACATCATGAACTTCGCGAAACAGGTGACGAACGGCGTGCAGCCGCTCGGCGGGGTGATCGCGACGAAGGAAATCTACGACACGTTCATGGCCGTGGGCGGCCCGGAATATATGCTCGAGTTCCCGCACGGCTACACGTACTCGGCGCACCCGGTCGCCTGCGCGGCCGGCGTCGCGGCGCTCGACCTGCTGGTGAAGGAAGACGCGGTGGCCCGCGTGCGCGATCTCGCGCCGCATTTCGAGGCGGCCGTGCACGGGCTGAAGGGCCAGCGCCATATCACGGACATCCGCAACTACGGGCTGGCGGCCGGCCTGACGATCGCGGCGCTGCCGGGCGAGCCGGCACGGCGCCCGTACGAGATCGCGATGCGCTGCTGGGCGAAGGGTTTCTACGTGCGCTACGGCGGCGACACGATCCAGCTCGCGCCGCCGTTCATCTCGGAGAAGCGCGAGATCGACAACCTCGTCAACGCGCTGTCCGACGCACTGAACGAAGTGGACTGAGCCGCGTTCTGCCCTGAGCGACAACCGAATTCACGAAAGAGCCAGAACATGAAACACGACAGCAATGTGACCTCCACCGTCGGCCACCTGATCGACGGCAAGCGCGTCGACGGCGGCAGCCGCGTGCAGCCGGTGTTCGACCCGGCGACCGGCGAATCGCACAAGAGCGTCGCGCTCGCCGACAAGCTGACCGTCGAAGCCGCGATCGCGTCCGCGCAGGCCGCGTTCCCCGCGTGGCGCAATACGCCGCCGCTGAAGCGCGCCCGCGTGATGAGCCGCTTCAAGACGCTGCTCGAGGAGCACGCGGACGAACTGTGCGCGCTGATCACCGCCGAGCACGGCAAGGTGCTCGCCGACGCGATGGGCGAACTGCAGCGCGGGATCGAGAACGTCGAATACGCGACCTACGTGCCCGAGCTGCTGAAGGGCGAGCACAGCAAGAACGTCGGCCCCGCGATCGATTCGTGGAGCGAGTTCCAGGCGCTCGGCGTCGCCGCCGGCATCACGCCGTTCAACTTCCCGGTGATGGTGCCGCTGTGGATGTGGCCGATGGCCGTCGCGTGCGGCAACACGTTCGTGCTGAAGCCGTCCGAGCGCACGCCGTCGTCGACGCTGCGCATGGCCGAGCTCGCGCTCGAGGCCGGCCTGCCGCCGGGCGTGCTGAACGTCGTGAACGGCGACAAGGAAGCGGTCGACACGATCCTGACCGACGCGCGCGTGAAGGCGGTGAGCTTCGTCGGCTCGACGCCGATCGCCGAATACATCTATTCGACCGGCTGCGCGCACGGCAAGCGCGTGCAGGCGCTCGGCGGCGCGAAAAACTTCGCGGTGGTGATGCCCGACGCCGACATCGGCAACGCGGTGAATGCGCTGATGGGCGCTGCTTATGGTTCGTGCGGCGAGCGCTGCATGGCGATCCCGCTGGTCGTCGCGATCGGCGATGAAACGGGCGACAAGGTGGTCCAAGGGCTGAAGGCCGAGATCGAGAAGATGAAGGTCGGCCCGGGCAACGGTGCCGGCATCGACATGGGGCCGCTCGTCACGAAGCAGCATTTCGACAAGGTAACGGGCTTCGTCGCAGCAGGCGTGGAAGCGGGCGCGACGCTCGTCGTCGACGGCCGGGGCGTGAAGGTCGACGGCCACGACGGCGGCTACTACCTCGGCCCGTGCCTGTTCGATAACGTGAAGCCCGGCATGCCGATCTACCAGCACGAGATCTTCGGGCCGGTGCTCGGCGTGATCCGCCTGAAGTCGCTCGACGAGGCGATGGCACTGATCGACGCGCACGAATACGGCAACGGCACGTGCCTGTTCACGCGCGACGGGGAAGCCGCGCGCTACTTCGGCGACAACATCCAGATCGGCATGGTCGGCATCAACGTGCCGCTGCCGGTGCCGGTCGCGTACCACTCGTTCGGCGGCTGGAAGCGTTCGCTGTTCGGCGACCTGCACGCGTACGGCCCGGACGCGGTGCGGTTCTACACGAAGCGCAAGACGATCACGCAGCGCTGGCCGTCGGCCGGCGTGCGCGAGGGGACGGTGTTCAGCTTCCCGTCGAACCGCTGACAACCGCTGACGCGCGTTCCGGCTGCGCGCGGCGACTGCCGCTCGGCGGGTGTCGCCATGCAGCCGGCGCAAGCATGCCCGAGCCTGCCCCGATCCGCGATCGGAGCAGGCTTTTTTACGCGTGCCGCGGCCGTGCCGACACGCAACGCGTGGAACGAACGCTTACGGGGCGACCACGTGCCACACGTTCTTGAAATTGTCGCCGTTGCGATCGCCCTGTTTCATGTCCTTCGAGAAGAAGTACAGCGGCTTGCCCTTGTACGCCCATTGCGGGCTGCCGTCGTCACGCTTGACGATCGTGTAGGGGCCGACCGGTACGTCGGTCGCGCTGGCCTTGTACGGCGGCCAGAGGGTCTCGCATGGGCCCGAGCAGGCACTGGTGCCGGCGTTGGGCTTGTCCTTGTCGAATGCGTAGACGGTCATTCCGTTGGCTGCGACGAGCGCGCCGTTTTCGACTTTGGTGATCGAGCCTTGAGCCGAAGCTGAAATGGACGCCATGGCGAGCACGGCGGAACTGACGAGCAGCACGGCTTTCATGGGTACCTCCTTATAGTCCGGTGGGCGGCGCGAATCGCGTGCACGGCCGGGCGTGCGCACGATCGCGGGGAATGGTGCCGGAACACGGCGCCGTGTCAGCCGGTGCGAGCGACGCGGAGTCGAATGGCGGCTGAACGGACGCCATTCATTCACCATAGGCGGTTTTTGGCGGGGCTGCGAGAAGAACCGGGGGCGCATCGGCAGCGCGAAGGCCCCGCGCAACGAGGCGGCGGCTGCGCTCGGCGGCCAGGATTCGGCCCGTTCGACGGCGATTGCGCTTGCGCCGCGCGCGCCGGTGCCGGGCGGTCAGCGAAACACCGGCGCCGACGCAAGCGCCGTCAGCACGGCCGGCATCGCGAGCGCGGCGACGATCGTCTGGAACGCGGTGATGCCTGCCATCAGCGGCGCGTCGCCGCCAAGCTGGCGCGCCATGATGTACGACGAGGACGACGTCGGCAGCGCCTGGAACAGCAGCGCGATGGTCAGCGCGGCATCGCCGAGCCCGAACAGGCGGCCGGCCGCGAGCGTGACGAGGGGCATCGCGAGGAACTTGAATGCCGATGCGATGCACATCGGCTGCATCCACGCGCGTGCCGCATCGAATTTCAGTGCCGCACCCACGCACAGCAGGCCGAGCGGCATCGACGCGGCGCCGAGCGCGCGCACGGCCGGTTCGACGGCGGCCGGAAACCCGACGCCGGCGGCCTGCATCGCGATCCCGAGCGCGCAGCCGACGACGAGCGGATTCGACAGGATCTGGCGCAGGAGCGCGCCTGCGCCGAGCCGCGTTTCGCCGTAGCGCGCGAACACCAGCACGCACATCAGGTTCACGGTGGGGACGATCGCCGCGACGCACACGGCCGCGAGCGCGATCCCATGCGCGCCGAACAGTCCGGCGGCGAGCGCCGTGCCGACATAGTTGTTGAAACGCACCGCGCCCTGAAACACCGACGTGAACCCGGCGCCGTCCACCTGCACGAACCGGCGGACCAGCAGAAGCAGCGCCGCGACGAGCACGGTCGAACCGACCAGCGCCGCCGCGAGCGGCAACACGGGCAACGATTGCAGCCGCGCATTCGCGAGGCCATCCGCGAACAGCGCGGGCAGCAGCACGTAGTAGCAAAGCCGCTCGGCATGCGGCCAGAACGCATCGCCGATGAAGCCCGTGCGCCGCAGGCCGTGGCCGAACGCAACCAGCAGCGCGACCGGCGCGAGCGCGAGCAGGATCGGGCCGATCATGGGCGCGCCTTCAGGTGGATGGGGCGGGCCGCACGGGACGGCCGGCAGGCGCAGCAGCGGAGCGAAGCGGGGATCCATCCGGTGGCCAACATGGCGGCGCGCAATCCAGAGAGTGACGATGCTGCCAAGTTAAACACGCGGAGGAAGCAGGAATAATGGTTAATTATCGGGTGTTCAATGAGAAATTCTCATTGATGACGCGGTGATTTCGGCGCCCAGCGCACGCGCGAAACGCTCGGCCGGGCGCGACCGGTGTTCGAGCAGCACGACTGCCCGGCCCATCTGCGGCTGGCCGAACGGCAAGCGCGTGACGGGCGGCAGGCGCGCGAGCGTCGAGTCGGGCAGCGCGACGATCGCCGCGCCGAGCCCGCGCGCGACCATGCGCGCGATCGTCTCCGCGCTGTCGAGCACCATCTCCTCACGCACGCGCACGCCGATCCGACGCAGCTCGGCGGCGATCATCCGGCCGGCCCACGCCTGCGCGTCGAAGCGGATGAACGGCAGGGCCTCGAGCAGCGTGCGCGCGTCGGGCTCCGCATAGTGCGGCGGCGCGAGCAGCCAGAAGCGGTCTTCGTACAGCGTGGTCCACGTGAGTTCCGCCGGATGCGGGCGCACCGGGCGGGTCGTGATCGCGGCGTCGAGTTCGCCGGCCGCGACTCGGTTCGCCAGTTCGGCCGACATGCCGGCCGATACGTGCACGCGCAACGACGGATGCGCGTCGCGCAGCGCGAGCAGCGCATCGGGCAGCGGACCGGACAAGGCGGTCTGGATCGCGCCCACCCGCAGGCGGCCGACGAGCTTCTTCTCGTCGCTGAGCGCATCGGGAATCCGGTCGACCATCGCGAGCACCTGCTCGGCCTGCGCGACGAGAATGTTGCCGGCTTCGGTGAGTACCGGCTGGCGGCGCGAACGGTCGAACAGCCGGACGTTGTATTCGCTTTCGAGCGCCTTGACCTGCAGGCTCACGGCTGACTGCGTGAGCCCGATCGCCTCGCCGGCGCGTGCGAAGGTCCGGTATCGGGCGATCGCGACCAGCGTTCTGAATGCGCGTAGTGACATGGACTCGGTGAGGTGGGCGGCCGGGGCCGGCACGCGGATTGCTCGATGATGCCGGCGGCGGCGCATGGACGGCACGCCGATCGCGGCACCGATGGCCGCGCAAGCGCGCGGACGCAGCCCGCACGCCGGCGGACATCATGCCCGTGCGTGCGCAAACGGGCAACCGCGGCATCGGCAGGCCGACGCGGAAAGCGTGGTGCGGTGCGGCGCGTGTCGCCCGTACGTGTTTCATCGATGCATCGGGGCGACGCGGGCCGTCGCGTTCGTCCCGGTCCTTCGCGGAGGGAGCGATGCCTGACGACCCCGGTGATGTGGCACGCGCGAGCTATCGCGCGTATGTCGACAAGGACCGCGACGCGATCGAAGCGCTGATCGCGCCGGACTTCCATTTCACGAGCCCGCTCGACAACCGGCTCGACCGCGACGCGTATCTGGCGCGCTGCTGGCCGAACAGCGCGATGCTCGCCGGTTTCGACTTCGTCGATGTTGCCGTGCACGGTGAATACGTGTTCGTCGTGTACGAAGCCGAAACGAGCGCCGGGCGGCGCTTCCGCAACGCGGAGCGATTGCGCGTGCGCGGCGGGCGGATCGTCGAGGCCGAGGTGTATTTCGGCTGGTATGTGCCGCACCAGGCGCCCGATGGCGGGTTCATCGAATCGGGTCGTTGACGGCGCGCATCGACATGCTTACCCCGACGCATGCTCTCCCAGCGCGTGAATGAACCGCGAGAACAGCTCCGGCTGGGACGAGATCCCGAGCTTCGCGTAGAGATGCCGCCGATGCACCTTCACCGTCTCCGGTGAAATCGCGAGCCGCTCCGCGATCGCCTTCGACGAATTGCCGCGCAGCACCATTCGCGCGATCGACATCTCGCGCTCTGTCAGCACGCCCGCGCCGAAGCGCGCGAGCGCCTGCTCGACGCGCGCGCCGAGATCGTCGTCGGGGGTCGCGCGCGCGGCATCGCCCACCAGCCGCCAGTGCTGCCGGATCGCCGCGAGCACCCACGGCATCGCGGCCGTCAGCTTGCCGAGCGGCTCGACGTCGAAGCGCGCGGCCGCGCCGAGCGACAACGACAGCAGCAGGTCGCGGTTCGGCCGCAGCAGGATCTGGATTTCGTCGTCGCCGACCGCATCGCGGAAGTAGCTCAGGAAATACTCGCTCTGCCGGAACAGGTCGGGCGCAACTTCCTCGAGCCGGTAGCAGCCGTCGGCGAGCCCGTCGTGCGCGGCCTGCAGGAACGGATCGAGCAGATATAACCCGTTGAGGTAAAGCGGCACCGGCGACGCGCTGTCGGTGCCGCCCGTGTCGTATTCGTCGAGCACGAGCGGCACGCCGTCGCGGCCGATCGCGGTCGCGAGCGCGTTGTCGAACGGCACCATTTCGTTGAGCAGCAGCACCAGGAACCGCCAGAAGCGCGGCTGGCCGAGATGATCGATCGCGCGGCCGAGCGCCTGGTGCATCGCGATTTCGGAGAAGAGTCGATCCATACCACCACCGGAGGGCGTAACACCAAGGGGGAATAGCGGTCCTGAATTTGGCTTCCTAGACTGCCACGCAATCAATCGGGCCCGAGTATGGGCGTTCAAAAAAACGGCGCAAAGGATCTGTCCGCACATGACACGCACATGCGTCGTGCATGGGCGGACACACCGCAAGCACAGGAGAACGAAATGGCGATGATGTCGGAATCGACGGGCACGCTGCAAGCGACGCCTGCCACGGAAGACGCGCCGCGCGCGTTGTCGCAGACGCTCAGCGTGCGCGATGCGGTGATGATCACCGTGTCGGGCGTGACGCCAGCAAGCTCGATCTTTGTGATCGCGCCGTTCGCGATCCAGCAGGCCGGCAGCGGCGCGGTGCTGTCGTTCCTGCTCGGCGGCGTGCTCGCGCTCGCGTTCGCGCTCTGCTACGCGGAGCTCAGCGCCGCGCACCGCAGCGCGGGCGGCGAGTACGTGATGGCCAAGCGCGTGTTCGGCCCGCTGCCCGGCTACCTGACGTTCATCACGGTGCTGTCCGTCAGCGTGTTCATCCCGGCCGTGCTCGCGAGCGGCGCGGCGCCGTACTTGAACAACGCGCTCGGCACGCACTTCGGCAACCAGTCGGTCGCGCTGACGATCGTGCTGCTCAGCTACGTGCTCGGCATGCTGAACATCAAGACGAATGCGTGGATCACGGGCGCGTTTCTCGTCGTCGAGATCGGTGTGCTGATGCTGATCGCGGGGCTCGGCTTCGGCGCGCCGCATCGCGGCGCCGAGGTGCTGGTCGCGCCGGTCGTCGCGAGCGGCAATGCGCTGGTGCCCGCCACGTTCGCGGCGATCGTGCCCGCGATCGGCACGGCGATCTTCTGCTACAACGGCTTCGGCTCCGCCGCGTATCTCGCGGAAGACCTGCGCGGCGGCAACCGCAACGTCGCGAAGGCGGTGATCTATTCGCTGCTGGTGATCCTCGTCGTCGAACTGATCCCGCTCACCGCGATCGTGCTCGGCGCGCCGTCGCTGACGGAGCTGACGAAGAGCGCCGACCCGATCGGCTATGTCGTGCGTTCGCTGAGCAACCCGGTGGTCTCGCGCGTGGTCAGCGGCGGGATCTTCCTGTCGGTGTTCAATGCGATCATCGCGATCGTGATCACGATGGGGCGCCTGCTGTACAGCAGCGGCCGTCATGCGCTCTGGTCGCGCACCTGCAACCGCGCGTTCTCGACGATCCATCCGCGCTTCGAATCGCCGTGGCTCGCGACGCTCGCGCTGGCGGTGCCGTCGTCGGGGCTGGTGTTCGTGTCGAGCCTCGACGAGCTGACCGCGTTCACGGTCGACCTGCTGCTGCTGATCTATCTGGTCGTCGGGCTGGCCGCGCTCGCGAGCCGGTTCGTGCGCCGCGACGTCGAACATCACTACCGGATGCCGCTGTGGCCCGTGACGCCGCTCGTCGCGGTCGCGGGCGCCGCGTACACGCTCTACACGACGCTGGCGACGGCGACCAAGCCGACCGACCTGATCATCATCGGCGCGCTGCTGGCGGCCGCGCTGGTGATGTATGCGGTCTGGGCGCGCCACAGCGACGCGTTCCGCGCGCTCTGAACGCCGCATCGAAACCTTGCCATACCGAAACACCGAACCAATGAAACACGGGAGGAAATGCATCATGCGCACGAGGGATCTCGGCATCCGAATCGGACTCGGCACGCCGGGCCGTTTCAACGCGATCACGGACGTACCGGGCGTGCGGGTCGGACATTTCACGCTGAACGTCGAGAACGGCGACGCATCGATCCGCACCGGCGTGACCGTCATCGAGCCGCGCGCGGGCGCCGTGCACGATTCGCCGTGCTTCGCGGGTGTCCACGTGCTGAACGGCAACGGCGATGCGACCGGGCTCGAATGGATCCGCGAAGCCGGCCTGCTGACGACGCCGATCGCCTATACGAACACGCACAGCGTCGGCGCGGTGCGCGATGCGCTGGTCGCGAACGAACGCGAAGCGGCGGCCGGCCGCGTGTACTGGTGCATGCCGGTCGTGATGGAAACCTACGACGGACTGCTCAACGACATCTGGGGGCAGCAGGTGAATGCCGCGCACGTCCAGCGTGCGCTGGCCGCGGCGCAGTCCGGGCCGGTCGCCGAAGGCGGCGTCGGCGGCGGCACGGGGATGATCTGCCACGAGTTCAAGGGCGGCATCGGCACCGCGTCGCGGGTGGTCGCGGCCGACGCGGTTGGCTGGACCGTCGGCGCGCTCGTGCAGGCGAACTACGGCGTGCGCGAGATGCTGCGCGTGGCCGGTTATCCGGTCGGCGAGGTGCTCGGGCACGTGCATTCGCCGTTCCGCGCGCCCGATGCGCGAGGCGAAGCCGGGATGGGCTCGATCGTCGTCACGATTGCGACCGACGCGCCGCTGCTGCCGCACCAGTGCACGCGCCTCGCGCAGCGCGCGAGCGTCGGGTTGGCTCGCGTTGGCGGCGGCACCGAGGATTCGAGCGGCGACATCTTCCTCGCGTTTGCGACGGGCAACGACGGGCTGCCGGCCGCGAACTACGGCAGCAAGGGCGCGCCCACGACAGCCGTGACGATGGTGAACAACGACCATATCTCGGCATTGTTCGCCGCCGCGGCGGAAGCGGTGGAGGAAGCGATCGTGAATGCGCTGGTCGCGGGGAGCGACGTCGAATCGCGCGGCGCGCGGGTCGAAGGGCTGGGGCACGCGCGCTTGCTCGATGCGTTGCGCGAAGTGGGGTGGCGGCCGGGACGCGGCGCCTGAAACGGCATGCGCCGCTTCAATCGAAGCGGCGTGGCGGGCAGGGTCGTTGCGGCGATCGTTGCGGCGAGCGGCCGGCGCGTCGTGCGCGCGCGCATGCGATGCGCGTGAGGCATGCGACGCGTGCGATGCATGCGCGGCGGGCCCGGCCGTGACGACGCGGCGTCATGCTCAGCTGCCGAAGTAGACGTTGCAGAAGCTGACGGGGCCGACGCAGGCGTTCGGGTCTTCCTGCTTCGATTGCGCACGATCGACGCGACCTGCGGCCTGGACGGCTTCGGCGCGGTTCGCCGGTTGCTGCGCATGCTCGGCCGGCGCGGGCTGCGCGTGCGCGACAGCGGCGGTGAGCGACAGGGCAACGAGGGCGAGGTGCAGCGGCTTCATTTGAGTTTCTCCTGGGTCAGTGCCAGTCTCGCTGGCAGTGAGGAAACTATAGGCGCGCACCGCTTGAAGATTAATCGCCGCGGGTGCAGAGCTTATTTCCAATCGGAACAAGGATGACGTTGCGCGCGCATCGATCGCGATCGATCACGGTCGTCGATCAATGACGGTGGCGGTTGAACGGCGCGTCCTTGTCGAGCAGCGCGCTGCGGATGAAGTGCAGGCAGCCGACGATGCGCTGCATGCGGTGGCGCTCGGCGGGCACCGCGTACCATGCATGCAGCGTGTGCTGCGCGGCGCGGATCGCCAGGTTCACGGATTTGAGCGTGCGCGCGTGGTGGACCGGCGTCGGATCGTCGAAGAAGCGCGGCAGCTCGCGCAGCACCGCGTCGACCGACACGGTCCAGCGCGTCGTCTGCGGCGGTTTCGATTCGCAGAACCCGTGCAGCTCGTCGCGCAGGTCGATCACCGCATGGCCGACTTCGAGCGTCGACAGCATCCAGCGCAGCGCGTCGCGATGCTGTCGCGTGCGCCTGACGAGCAGTGTGCGCAGCTGCGCCATCAGGTCGTGCGTGCTCGACTGGAAGCGGGCCGCGAGGCCCTCGCGCGTGCCTTCGCAGGCGAGCGTGACCTGGCGGCGCAGATCGTGCGCGATGCGCGACGTGAGCCACGGCATGTGGGTCGGAAACACCACCGCGAACACGATCGAGCACGCCAGCATCGCGACGACGACGGCGAAACCGTTGTTGACGAGCACCTCGGGGGTGTACGCGATCGCGTTGTCGGGCCCCGCGAGCAGGCAGAAGAACACCGCGAAGCCGATCCCGTAACCGGACAGCCCCGGACGCATCGCGAGAAACGCGCCGAGGCCGAGCACCGGCGCGAGTGCCGCGCACAGCAGCGGAAAGCCGTCGATGTTCGGATACACGTAGCACAGGAACACATAGCCGACCGCCGTCGCGAACGCCGCGCCGACGGCCATCTGCGCGACGAACTTCGACGCGCGCGGCGAAGTCGAGCTCAGCGCGCACGCGATCGCCGTGGCGATCACGGCGAGCGAGCCGCTCGGCCATTCGGATGCGATCCAGAACGCGCTCATTGCGCCGACGGCGACGAGCGTGCGCAGGAACGCGAAGCCGACGAAGAATGAATTGGTCTTCACCGCGTAGCGCGTGACCGAGCGTTCGAACGCATGATCGTCGCGGTCGAGCGACGCGTACGTGTCGGCATAGCCGACATACTCGCCGATGAAGCGATACATCAGCTCGATCGCGGTATCGAAGTCGAGCAGGCCGCCGGCCGCGTGATCCTCGAGCGCGCGGCGCGACGCGCGGGCAGCCTTCGGCAACGCGCCGTGAAAGCGGCGCAGTTCGAGCAGCGCGCCGGTCGTCGACGCGATCCCGCGCTGCCGCTCGTCGCGCAACGCGGTGATCCGCCGCGCGAGCCCGTCGACATGCGGCGCGAGCGCGTCGAGCACGGCGTCCGAGCGGTTCGCGCGCAAGCGCTTGACGAGCTGGTGCAGCGCATGCAGGCGCGTGCACGCGTTCATGAACTCGCTGTTCAGCCGCGCGAGCCGACGGCTGCGCGCGCGAATGTTCGGATCCTCGAACGACGCGAACGCGCGATTGGCCTCGAAGCCGACGATCTCGTCGACGAAATCGGCGAAGCGCCGCTCGAAATCGCCGCGCGCGAGCTCGCCCGACAGCGCGCCGGCCGCGAAGGCCGGGAACTTCACGTGGCGGGCGCTCAGCGAGCGCATCAGCGCCTTCGCGGAGCTGAGCGGCAGGATCAGCGCGCTGACGGCGCCGGAGCATGCGATGCCAAGCGCGACTTCCGCGGCGCGCGTGAGCGCCGACTGGAACAGCGTCTGCGGTGTCATTACCGCCGGCAGGCCGATCAGCGCGGCGGTATAACCGGCGAGCACGAACCCGTACCATCGGAAGTGGCGGTTGCGCACCGCGAGCGCGATGCAGGCGCCGATCCACAGCGTGATGCCGGCCATGTACAGCTCCGGCTGCTGCGCGAACAATCCGCCGAGCGCGAGCGCGGCGACGAGGCCGGCCGCCGTGCCGAGCACGCGATAGAAGCTCTTCGCGAACACCATCCCCGACAGCGGCTGCATCAGCACGAACACGGTCGTCATCGCGGTGCGCGGCTGCGACATCTCGAGCCGCATCGCGATGCCCATCGCGAGCAGCGCGGCGAACACGGTCTTGGCGAGGTGCAGCCAGATCAGCCCGTCGCTTACGGCCCAATCGCGCGCGGCGCCGCCGAGCGGATCGAGCCAGGCGCTCCATCGTGCGGGTTCGATGGAAGGTCGCTCGGCAGGTTGTGGCTTCATGTAGGGCCTGTTCACGCTGATAACGGGCTTGCGCTGGCCACCAGAAGGGCCGAGCGCAAGGATTGCGACGAAGCGAATACTCGACGTATTCGCGAGGAGCATGACGCGGCGATCGGCCCTTCTGGTGGCCAGCCCCACGAATGATTTTTCCAAACAGGGGAACGTGCGTTGCCGGCCGCATTGCGGCGTCGCGCGTCGCTTGTTTGGCGGAACCAAACGGCGCTCCTTGCTCCTTGCACTGCAGCCGGCAACGCACGTTCGCAAGCCCGTTATCAGCGTGAACAGGCCCTATAGGGGCGCGTGCGTGTCGGGCGCGTCCGGACGGGTCCGTTCGACTGATGAGGCGCCGATTGTAGGAGGGCGGCGCGCGGGCATTAACGCAGCTACGGGGAAACGATAGTTGCAGGCCGCGTAACAATCTGTCGCCTCCACTGGAGGAAAATGGCGGCTCCGCTACAGGTGGTTCATACGAATGGATACGCTACAAAACATGCGGGTGTTTACGCGCGTCGTCGAGACGGGCAGTTTCACCGCGGCCGCGCAATCGCTGAATTCGACGACGGGCGCGATGTCGCGCGCGGTGTCGGAGCTCGAGGCGCGCCTGCGCACCCGTCTGATGAATCGCTCGACGCGCCGTCTCGCGCTGACGTCGGCCGGCGAAAGCTATCTGCGGCGCTGCCGGCAGATCCTCGCCGACGTCGATCGCGCCGAGGAAGAGGCAAGCTGCGCGCACGAGCGGCCGGCCGGCGTGCTGCGCATGCACAGCTTCGCGAGCGTCGGCCATCACTACGTGATGCCCGCGCTGACGCGCTATCACACGCAGTATCCGGACGTGTCGATCGAGCTGTCGCTGTCGCAGCGCATGCCCGACCTGTTCGACGGCACGAGCGACATGGCGGTCGTGACCGCGTCGTCGCTGCCCGATTCGGAACTCGTGTCGCATCTGCTCGGCTCGACCTTCAGCATCCTGTGCGCGTCGCCCGAGTACGTGAAGCGCCACGGCGCGCCCGCACGCCCGCAGGATCTCGGCGCGCACGCGTGCCTGACGCTCTGCACGCCGGCCTTCCCGACTCACGAATGGGTGCTCGAAGGCGCCGGGGGCGTCGAGCAGATCCATGTCGCCGGCCCGGTGCAGACCAATACGGCCGAGTCGCTCGCGCTCGCGATCCGCGACGGCATCGGGATCGGCATGCTGCCGCTGTATTCGGCGATCGACGCGCTGCGCGACGGCACGCTCGTGCGCGTGCTGCCCGAGCACATCCTGCAGAAGATGAACGTGTATGCGCTGTACCCGTCGCGCCGCTTCGTCGACGCGAAGGTGCGCACCTGGGTCGAGATGCTGCGGGCGCAGGTGCCGGGGATGATCGCGCGCGACGTCGAGATGCTGAACGCGATCGACCGCGAACCGCAGGCCGCGTGACGGCGAATCAAGAAAGAAACAGGATGGCAGCGTGCCGGACGGCGCGCTGTCTGTCCGGCCGCGTCATCACGGGCCGGTTTCGCGCGATAGCCGCCGCGCCCGCACGCTAAGAGTCATGCGGGCGCGGCGTTGCCGCATGCATTCACAGCGCGGGCTTCGCCGCCACGCCCGATTCGGTTGCGCCCGCACCGGCCGGGCCATAGGCGGTTTGCGCGGCCTTGTGCTCGGCGAGCCGTTTTGCCGCGAGGCGCTCCTGCGCGGCCATGATGTCGTCGGGATAGTTGCCGGCGTCGCCGAGCGCCGGGTTGTAGCCGACCGATTCGAGGTCATAGAGCTCCTGCAGCACCTGCGCGCGCGTGACGGGCGACTTGGCGGACTGCGCGAACGACAGGGCCGGGGCGGCAAGCAGGACGGCAGCGGCGGCGGTAACGACGAGCGATTTCACGATGTTCTCCTGTAGACGAGGTGTGAGGCCGGTTCGGCGATCGATGCGCGATCCGAACCATCGACGCCAGTCTATGCAGCGCACGCGGCCGCAAAAACCCCGATTCCAGGCAGGCTGCTTTCCAGATGGCACAACATTGGCGCACGTCGCCCGTATCGACCCGCCCCGTGCGCGGCGACACGGGCATGGCCGGCGGGCGACGCGTCGTCGCGTGATGCGGAAGGCGGTCAGAACCGCGTGCGCATGCCGATCGTGCCGACGATCTGGTTCGCGGTGCTCGATGCGCCGCCCGACGTGTTGATGAACGCCTGGTAGCCGCGGCCCGATGCGTGCTGGTACATCGCTTCCGCGTACAGGTCGGTGCGGCGCGACAGCTTGTACACCGCCTGCAGGTCGACCTGGTGCCACTTCGGATCGGTGCCGTGCTTGCTGTCCGGGTTCGACACGCTGGCGTCCGTGTACACGTAGGCCGCGCCGAGGCTGACGGCCGGCGTCACCGCGTAGCGCACGTTCACGTCGTAATTGTTGAACGCGACCTGGCCGGTGGAGCCGAACGAGCCCGAGTTGTCGTACTGCGAACGCGTATAGACGAAGCCGACCGTCGCCGGACCGAACCCGTAGCTGACACCGCCACCGTACGTGCGCATGCGGTCCGCGCCTACCGACCAGCCGCCCTGGCTCACGCTCTTCGCTTCGGCCACGTCGGTCGCGCCGGGGCTCGCGCTCGTCGAACCCTTCGTGCCGTTCATCTGCAGGTACGCGCCGGCCAGCTTCAGCGGGCCGTTCGTGTAGCTCGCCGCGACGCTGTACGCGCGGTTGCCGGCGAAGTTCGTCGAGTTCGAGAAGCCGTACAGCGCGCCGACCTTGAAGCCCGCGATCGTGTCGCTCGTGTACTTGACCGCGTTGTTGATGCGCACCGAATGGTTCAGGTTGTCGTTGTCGAACGGATGCGCGAAGCCCGTATCGCCGAAGTCGCCGGCCGTCGCGGACAGCGGCGCGACGAAGTCGACCATCGTGTCGTACTGGCGGCCGAGCGTCAGCGTGCCGAAGCCGCTGCGGCTCAGGCCGACGTATGCATGGCGGCCGAACAGCTTGCCGTCCTGGCCGAGCGCGCCGTTGTTCGCGTTGAAGCCGTTCTCCAGCACGAACAGCGCCTTCAGGCCGCCGCCGAGATCTTCGGTGCCGCGCAGGCCGAAGCGGCTGCCGTTGATGGTGCCGGTGGTCATTCGCCACTGGGATCCGCCGTTCACGTTGTTGGTGTACGCGATGCCTGCGTCGATCAGGCCGTACAGCGTGACCGAGCTCTGCGCGTGCGCGAGCGGGGCGAAGAGCGCGGTGGCGGAGGCGGCGGCAATCAGGGTTTTGTTCATCAGAATTTGCTCCGAGAAACCCCGCCATTTCCCCCAAGGGGACTTCCTTCGGGGCGGATGGCGGGAAGGAAAGGCGTGCTGTTGACAGGCAGCTTCTTCCACGGGTTAGGATCACCGGCATGATTCTTGTCTACCGCTACCGGGTGAAGTCGCTCAACGGACTGCTCAACAAGCAGAGCCGTGCGGTGAACTACGTCTGGAACTTCTGCAATGACACGCAGAAGCACGCGCTCAAGTGGAGCAAGAAATGGCCGACGGGTTTTGAACTGAACGTGTTGACCACCGGCAGTAGCAAGGAACTCGGCATCCACTCCGGCACGATCAACGCGACGTGCGAGCAATATGCGAAGTCGCGCAGCCAGCACCTTCGGCCCTACCTGCGCTATCGCGGCAGGAAATCGCTGGGCTGGGTGCCGCTGAAGGGGCGTGACCTGAAGCGCGAGGGTGACGCGTTCCGTTTCGCCGGCAACACCCTCCGCGTGTTCAACAGCCGGGCGCTTCCCGAAGGCAAGATCAAGGACGGGACCAACTTTGCGCAGGATGCACGCGGCAACTGGTTTCTCAACATCGTGATCGAGATACCCGATGTGCAGGCCCGCCCGGTCCGTTCCGGTGTCGGCATCGATCTCGGCTTGAAAGACTTCGCCACACTTTCGACGGGCGAGAAGCTGCCTAACGATCGGTTCGGTCGATGCGCGGCCGAGAAGCTTGCGAAAGCGCAACGGGCGCGAAAGCACAAGCGACATATCGCGAAGCTGCACGCCAAGGTGGCGAATGCCCGCGCCGATTTCCAGCACAAGCTCGCGCTCGATCTGGTGCGGCGTTTCGATTACCTCGCGGTCGGCAACGTGTCTGCCGTCAAACTTGCCAGAACCAGGATGGCGAAGAGCGTCTACGACGCATCCTGGTCGTCCTTCCGAAACAAGCTCCGCTACAAAGCGATCGCGCACGGGGCCACGTTCGAGGAAGTCGACGAAAGCGGTTCTACCCAGTCCTGTTCGGCGTGCGGATCGAAAGACAGCACGACGCGGCCGAAAGGTATCGCGGGACTGCGAATGAGAGAGTGGGCCTGTAGTGACTGTGGTGTCGAGCATGATCGAGATACCAACGCTGCGTTGAACATTCTCCGATGCGGACGTGCATCGCCAGGTGTGGGAATCACCTGCCTTTAGGCGGGTGAGGACGTCAAGTAACTGCTCCTGCGTGTGGGACGGTGATCGAAGTTCGGCGCAAGTGTAGGGGCGCGTCCGTTCGATTCCGGCGGCCGGCGCGCGAGCGCACCGTTGCGAGCCGCGCAAGAGTGCGTCATACGGTGTTCACAAACCGATGCCGCCGCCGGATGCCGGGCGTTTTCGCGGAAGGCGCGCTGCGTGATGTGCGATTGCCGCGCCTGCCGTGTCGCGCATTGACAACACGCGCGTCGCCGGCGCGGGAGTTGCTCGCCGCACCGTGCGCGAGGAGAATGAGCCATCCCATGCCGGGACAAGGAGACATCGATGAGTACGCATCACCGTCCGTCCTTCAGTGCCGCGCTCTGCTACCGCGACCCGAAAGCCGCGCTCGCATGGCTGGAACGTGCATTCGGTTTCGAACGCTCGCTCGTCGTCACCACGCCGGAAGGCGACATCGCCCATGCGGAAATGAAATTCGGTGACGGTCTCGTGATGATCGGCGGCGCGTGGGCCGATTTCATCGCGTCGCCGGAAGACACCGGCGACCGCAATACCCAGCACGTCCACGTGCACCTGCCCGACGACGCGGACATCGACGCGCACTGCGAACGCGCACGCGCGGCCGGCGCGGAGATCCTGCAGGCGCCGGCCGATCAGTTCTACGGCGATCGCATGTATCGCGCGCGCGACCCCGGCCGGCACGTGTGGACGTTCGGCAAGCACGTGCGCGACGTGACGAACGACGAGATGAGCGCGGCCACCGGCCTGAAGATCGACGATTTCCGCTGAATGCCGGACCGCTGAACGAGCCGGTTTTCCCCACCACGCGGCGCGCTGACGCCGCATGACGCCTGGACCAACATGAATCTCTTCAATGCACGCCTGCGCGGTCGCGACGGGCTCTTCACGATCGGTATCGACGGCGACAGGATCGCGCGGATCGACGCGCAAACCGCGCCGGTCGCGCCCGCCGGCGCCGACGATATCGATGCCGGCGGCCGTGTCGCGATCCCGCCGCTCGTCGAGCCGCATATCCATCTCGATGCGGTGCTCACGGCCGGCGAGCCGGCCTGGAACATGAGCGGCACGCTGTTCGAGGGGATCGAGCGCTGGTCCGAGCGCAAGGCGACGATCACGCACGAGGACACCAAGACGCGCGCACATGCGGCCATCGGCATGCTGCGCGATCACGGGATTCAGCACGTGCGCACCCACGTCGACGTCACCGATCCGACGCTCGCCGCGCTGAAGGCGATGCTCGAAGTGAAGGACGAGGCGCGCGGGCTGATCAACCTGCAGATCGTCGCGTTTCCGCAGGAAGGCATCGAGTCGTTCGACGGCGGCCGCGCGCTGATGGAGCAGGCGATCGATCTCGGCGCGGACGTCGTCGGCGGGATTCCGCATTTCGAGAACACGCGCGAGCAGGGCGTCAGCTCGATCCGCTTCCTGATGGAACTGGCCGAGCGCACCGGCTGCCTCGTCGACGTGCACTGCGACGAGACCGACGATCCGCATTCGCGCTTTCTGGAAGTGCTCGCGGAAGAAGCGCGCGTGCGCGGGATGGGCGCGCGCGTGACGGCGAGCCACACCACCGCGATGGGCTCGTACGACAACGCGTACTGCTCGAAGCTGTTCCGGCTGCTCAAGCGTGCCGGGCTGAACTTCGTGTCGTGTCCGACCGAGAGCATCCACCTGCAGGGGCGTTTCGACACGTTTCCGAAGCGGCGCGGCGTCACGCGCGTCGCCGAGCTCGATCGCGCGGGCCTGAACGTATGCTTCGGGCAGGATTCGATCAAGGATCCGTGGTATCCGCTCGGCAACGGCAATATCCTGCGCGTGCTCGACGCCGGCCTCCATATTTGCCACATGATGGGCTATGAGGACCTGCAGCGCTGCCTCGACTTCGTGACCGATCACAGCGCGACGACGATGCATCTCGGCGACGGTTACGGGATCGCGGTCGGGCGGCCGGCGAACCTGGTCGTGCTCGACGCGGACAGCGACTACGAAGCGGTGCGCAGGCAGGCGAAGGCCACGCTGTCGGTTCGCCACGGGAAGGTGATCATGCGGCGGGAACCGGAGCGCGTCACATATCCCGAGTGACGGGGGCGGCGCGCCGCCGCGTGGCGCATTCGCTCGTTCATTCGTGATATGCATGAGTTAATCAGAAAAATACGTTTGTCTCATGAGCGGGCCAAGCCTACGATTCGGACCTGACGGCGGCGTGCATGGTGCGCGCCGCCTTGTCGATCCTCGTTCGCCGACCTCATGCGCCTCGACCTTCCATCCGCTCCCGCGTCTTCTTCGCCGTCCGCCAGCCCGTTCGCGCGGATGGCGGTCGTCACCGTCCTGACCGGCATCGGCGCGGGCCTCGGCGGGATGCTGCTCGCGCTGCTGTTGCACGCGATCCAGCATGTCGCCTACGGCTACAGCCTGTCGCACGTGGTCGGCACCCAGAGCTTCCTCACGGGCGTGACGCTGGCCGACCCGTTGCGCCGGCTCGCGGTGCTCGTGGTCTGCGGGCTCGTCGCGGGCGGCGGCTGGTGGGCGCTCTACCGGTACGGCCGGCCGCTCGTCAGCATCCGCCGGGCAGTGCGTGCGGCCGATCCGCGGATGCCGTTCGTCAGCACGACGGTTCACGCGCTGCTGCAGATCGTCACCGTCGCGCTCGGTTCGCCGCTCGGCCGCGAAGTCGCACCGCGCGAGATCGGCTCGCTGCTCGCCGGGCAGCTCGCGCACCGTGCGGGGCTCACGTCCGCCGACTGCCGGCTGATGGTCGCGTGCGGCGCGGGCGCCGGCCTCGCGGCCGTCTACAACGTGCCGCTCGGCGGCGCCGTGTTCGTGCTCGAAGTACTGCTCGGCACGTTCGAATTGCGCGCGCTGGTGGTGGCCGTCGTCACGTCGGCGATCGCAGCGGCCGTCGCGTGGATCGGCCTCGGCAACGAGCATCAGTACACGGTGCCTGCGTTCGTGCTGAGCACGCCGCTGGTCGCGTGGTCGATCGTCTGCGGGCCGCTGTTCGGTTTCGCCGCATACGGTTTCGTGCGGCTCACGACCCGGGCGCGGACGGATGCGCCGAAGGGCCGGCTGCTGCCCGTGCTCGCGCTGGTCAACTTCGCGATGATCGGTGTGCTCGCGATGCGGTTTCCGCAACTGCTCGGCAATGGCAAGGGGCCGGCTTCGCTGGGTTTCGACGGCTCGCTGACGATCGGGGTCGCGGCGACGCTGCTCGCGCTGAAGGTGCTGATCGAGGCGGGCAGCCTGCGTGCGGGCGCGGAGGGCGGGCTGCTGACGCCGGGCCTCGCGAACGGTGCGCTGCTGGGCGTCGTGCTCGGCGGGCTGTGGGGCCTCGTGTGGCCGGGCGCGTCGATCGGCGGATGCGCGCTGATCGGCGCGACCGCGTTTCTTGCCGCGTCGATGCAGATGCCGATCACGGCCGTCGTGCTGCTGCTCGAATTCACGCGCGTGAATCACGACAGTCTCGTGCCGATGCTGCTGGCCGTGGCCGGGTCGCTCGTCGCGTATCGCTTCGCGCAGCAACTGGCCGAGCGCCGCGCGAATGCGATCGCGACGGTCGGCACGCAGGAGACGGCGGCGGCGATTCGCTGATCCGCTGATCCGCGCCGTTATCGGTCAACCGAAGTCATTCGCACGGGCGGCCCCCCGGCTGCCTGCGGTCGTTTTCCTTCCCGTTTCCTCGCCTGTTCTCGTGCGTATCGTTGCCTGATCACGCTAGTGCGCACCCCAAAGCGCGTCCTGCGGTTCTGTGCAAAAATCCGCGCGTTTCCGCGCCACCGAACAACGAACCATACGCGCGCGGATGTCCCTATCAGGAAACGAGGAGCTCAAGTTGGTCCAACGCATTTCCCGCTTTTTCACGCAGGTGGTCCACCGCGTGCTGCCTGACCCGTTGATTTTCGCGATCCTGCTGACGATCGTCACGTTTGCGCTCGCCTTCGGCCTCACGCCGACCACGCCGGTGCAACTCACGACGATGTGGGGTTCGGGTTTCTGGAACCTCCTCGCGTTTTCGATGCAGATGGTGATGATCCTCGTCACCGGCCACGCGCTCGCGAGTTCGCCGCCCGTGCGCCGCGTGCTCGTTGCGCTCGCAAGCACCGCGCGCACGCCGGGGCAGGGCGTGATGCTCGTCGCGTTCGTCGGCGCGCTCGCCTGCGCGATCAACTGGGGCTTCGGCCTCGTGCTCGGCGCGATGCTCGCGCGCGAAGTCGCGCGCCGCGTGGCCGGCAGCGACTACCGGCTGCTCGTCGCGTCCGCGTACATGGGTTTCCTGAGCTGGCACGGCGGGCTGTCGGGTTCGGTCCCGCTCGTCGCCGCGACGAAGGGCAATCCGATGGAAAAGACCATCGGGCTGATTCCGGTGTCGGACACGATCTTCACCGGCTACAACGCGTTCATCACAATCGGGCTGATCGTGATGCTGCCGTTTCTCGTGCGGATGATGATGCCGAAGCCCGGCGACGTCGTCAGCGTCGATCCGGCGCTGCTCGCGGAACCGCCGAGCGTCGAGCGCCAGCTCGGGCCCGACGCGACGTTCGCGGAACGGATGGAAGAGAGCCGCGCGCTGTCGGTCTTCGTTGCGGCGCTTTGCGCGGCGTTCCTCGTGCTGCGTTTCATCCAGAAGGGCTTCGCGCTCGACATCGACACCGTGAACCTCGCGTTCCTCGCGGCCGGCATCCTGCTGCACCGTACGCCGATGGCCTATGCGCGCGCGGTGGCCGGCGCGGCGCGCGGTGCATCGGGAATCATGATCCAGTTTCCCTTTTACGCGGGCATCCAGGCGCTGATGGATCACTCGGGGCTCGCGGGCGTGATCACGAAGTGGTTCGTCGATATCGCGAACGTGCACACGTTTCCGCTGCTTGCATTCCTCAGTTCGGCCGTGATCAATTTCGCGGTGCCGTCGGGCGGCGGCCACTGGGTCGTGCAGGGCCCGTTCGTGATGCCGGCCGCGCAGGCGCTCGGCGCCGATCTCGGCAAGGCCGCGATGGCGATCGCCTACGGCGAGGCGTGGACCAACATGGCGCAGCCGTTCTGGGCGCTGCCCGCCCTCGCGATCGCGGGGCTCGGCGTGCGCGACATCATGGGGTACTGCGTGACGACGCTGCTGTTCTCGGGCGTGGTGTTCGTCGCAGGGATGTATCTGTTCTGATCGAGCGCGGCGCGAGGCAGGCGGGGGCGGCCCGCCACATCGCGCCGGCTCGAATCGAGCGCACGCTCAGCCTTGCGATCGCGCAGCGGGCCGCTCGTGCCCGTGGCGCAGCGCGAGACTCGCGAACGCGGCGACGACGAGCGCCGCGGTGAGCAGCGTCAGTCCGTTTTTCGCATTCCCGGTCGCTTGTTCGATCGCGCCGACGACAGTCGGGCCGACGAAGCCGCCGAGCAGGCCGCACGTGTTCACCAGACCGAGACCGCCGGCCAGCGCGCTGCCGGCGAGTCGCGACGCAGGAAACGTGAACACGATCGACTGCACGACGAAGAACATCGACGCGGCGACGCATACGCAGGCGAGGCCGGCCACCGCCGACGCCTGTGCGGCGCCCACCAATCCGGCCGCCATCACGATGAGGCCGACGCACAGGATCCGGCGCGAATGATGCGACTCGCGCGCGAAGCGCGGCAGGGTTGCGGCGCCGAGTGCGGCGGCGAGCCAGGGCAATGCGGTCAGCAACCCGACCGCGAACGGCGAAAAGTGCCCCGATGCGCCGATGATGCCCGGCAGGAAGAAGATCACCGTGTAGATCGTCAGTTGATGGCAGAAGTACACGAAGATCGCGAGCCAGATCTGCGGATCGCGCAGCGCGGCGCCGAACCGGTGGCCGCCGTGGGCGGCGACCCCGGCATCCTGTTCGGCTGCCAGCGCACGTTCGAGTGCGCGGCCGGTTTCGGGGGCGAGCCACGGCGCGCGGCTCGGGCGGTCCGGCAGGCGTGTCCACACGACGAAGGCGAGCAGGATCGCCGGAATCCCTTCGACGACGAACAGCCATTGCCAGCCGTGGAAGCCGAGCGTGCCGTCGAGTTCGATCAGCGCGCCGGCCAGCGGCCCGCCGACGATGTTCGCGATGCACACGCCGAGCAGGAAATAGCCGGTCGCCCGCGCACGCTCCTCGCGACCGAACCAGTACGTGAGGTACAGCATCACCCCCGGAAACAGTCCGGCTTCGGCGGCGCCGAGCAGCAGGCGCATTACGTAGAACGACGTCGGGCCGCCGACGAACGCCATCGCGACCGACAACGCGCCCCACGTGATCATGATCCGCGTGATCCAGAAGCGCGCGCCGACGCGATGCATGATCAGGTTGCTCGGGATCTCGAACAGCGCGTAGGTCAGGAAGAACAGGCCGGCACCGAGCCCGTAGGCCGCGGATGAAATGCCGAGATCGACGCCCATCGAGTGCTTCGCGAAGGCGATGTTGGTGCGGTCGAGGAAGCTAATGACGTAGGCGGCGATCAGCAGCGGCATGAGCTTGCGGAACAGCAGCCGGTTTAGCGACGCGCTTGCGTCGCCGGCCGCGGAAGGCAGGATCTGGACGTGTTGAGTGGACATGCGGACGACTCCGGTAAAGGCGAACGGGCGCACACGGCAAGCACGGCGCGCTGCGTTCGGCAGAGGCCGCTGCGTCGCGCGCAGCGGAGGGGCAGACGACGGAGCCGCGCCGGCGGCGCTCGGGCGGGAGCGGGGCGATCAAGGGCGTCCTGGCGCCGGCCGGCTCGGGCCGGCGCCTTGTCTCTGCGCTTGCGGGTCCTGGTGTTGGGCGGGTATCGGGCGCGGCCCGGCGGTCAGAACCGGACCGCGTCGCCACCCTTGAGATCGAGCATCGCGCGCGCCTCGGCCGGCGTCGCGATCTCCAGCGACAGCCCCTCGAGCACCTGCCGCATCTTCAGTACCTGTGCGGCGCTCGATTCGGCGAGCTGGCCGGGCGCGATCCACAGCGAGTCCTCGAGTCCGACCCGCACGCTCGCGCCCTGGGCGGCGCCGATCGTCGCGAGCGGAATCTGGTTGCGGCCCGCGCCGAGAATCGACCACACGTAGTCCTGGCCGAACAGGCGGTCTGCCGTGCGGCGCATGTGCATCAGGTCTTCAGGATGCGCGCCGATGCCGCCGAGCAGGCCGAACACGCTCTGCACGAAGAACGGCGGCTTCGCGAGCCCGCGGTCGACGAAGTGCGCCAGGTTGTACAGGTGCGAGATGTCGTAGCACTCGAACTCGAACCGCGTACCGTTCGCGCCGCAGCGCGTGAGGATCGTCTCGATGTCGGCGAACGTGTTCTTGAATACCAGATCGCGGCTCTTCTCGAGGTGTTCGCGTTCCCACGGATGCTTCAGTTCGCGAAAGCGCTCGAGCATCGGATAGAGTCCGAAGTTCATCGAACCCATGTTCAGCGATGCGATTTCGGGCTGGAAATGCAGCGCGGGCTGCAGCCGTTCGTCGACGGTCATGTGCGGGCTGCCGCCCGACGTGAGATTGATCACCGCGTCGGTCTGCGCCTTGATGCGCGGCAGAAATTCGGCGAACACGGTCGGGTCCTGCGTCGGCTTGCCGTCCGACGGGTTGCGGGCGTGCAGATGCAGGATCGCGGCGCCGGCCTGCGCGGCCGCGACGGCGGCCGTCTCGATCTGATGCGGCGTGACGGGCAGGTACGGCGACATCGACGGCGTGTGGATCGCGCCGGTCGGCGCGCAGGTGATGATGACTTTGCGAGCGTTTGCCACGAGAGGATTCCTTACGATGAGCGACGCAGGAGGCGTCAGAGCACTTCGACGTTGCCGCAGACGGAAATCGCCTGCCCGGTGATGCCGTGCCCGCCGGGCGAGCACAGAAACAGCGCGGTCGCGGCGATTTCGGCCGGATCCGTCATGCGTCGCAGCGAGATCTTCTCGAGATAGCGCTTCTCCATCTCGTCGTAGCCGATGCCGAGCTGCTGCGCGCGTGCTTCGATCACGCGGCGCATCCGCGGCCCGCGTACGATGCCGGGCTGGATTGCGTTCACGCGGATGCCGAGCGGCCCGAGCTCGATCGCGAGGCTTTTCACGAGACCGACGACGGCCCACTTGGTCGCCGCATAGGGCGTGCGGAACGCGTAGCCGAGCCGCCCCGCGACCGACGACAGCGCGATGATCGCGCCACCGTGCTTCGCGTCACGCAGGAGCGGCACCGCGCGCCGCGCGAACTGGAATTGCGCGTTCAGGTTGATCGCGATCGTTTGCTCCCACTGCACGGGATCGATTTCGTCGATGCCGCCCGTGGGGCCGGCAATGCCTGCGTTGTTGACGAGCACGTCGAGGCCGCCGAGCGTCGTCGCTATGTCCGCGAACACGCGCTCGACCGCGGCCGGATCGGATACGTCGGCCAGCGTCGCACTGATCGCGGCGCGCGACGGCCGGTCCGCCAGCGCCGCGATCGCGGCTTGCGACGCATCGCACACGTGGACGCGCGCACCGCATTCGGCGAACGCGTCGGCGATCTCGAGACCAATGCCCGACGCGCCGCCCGTCACGAGCACGCGCAGGCCGTCATAGGGTTTCAGCAGGTCGGAAGCTGTCATGCCGGGTTGTCTCCATCGTTGAAGTTATCGGGTGCGGCGCGCGTCGTGGGCTGCTTGCCGCGGAAGGTGGCCGCTACGGCTTCGCGTTCGCGCGCCGCGGCGTCTGCTCGGCGCGCAGCGTTTCGGCGAGATCGTGCGCGGCGCCGCCGATGTCGAGCGCGATGCCGGCACGTACGCCGGTGCCGTCGCGCCGTTCGAGCGCGTCGACGATCGCGCGGTGCGCATCCATCGAGCGCCGCATGTGCGGGATATCGAGCGCGACCATGTTGAGGAACGGCCCGACGCGCATCCACAGGTTCTCGACGATCGCGAGCGTGCTTTCGCTCGCGCCGTGCGCATAGATCGCGCTGTGGAACGCGAAATTGCTCTGCAGGTAGGCGCGCGAACGGCCGGCCTCGACCTGCGCCTGCATCGTTTCACAGGTCTTGCGCACGGCGGCGATCTGCGCGTCGGTCATCCGCGCGCACGCGCGTTCGGCGACGCATCCTTCGAGCGCGATCCGCACGTCGCGCAGTTCGTCGAGCATGTCGAGCGTCATCGGTGGCACGACGAGCGCGCGGTTCGGACCGTCGACCAGCGCGCGTTCGGCGCGCAGCCGCGTGAGCGCGGCGCGCACGGGCATCGTCGACGAGCCGACCGCCTCGGCGACGCTGCGCAGGCTCAGCGCCTGACCGGGCGCGAAACGGCCGCTCATCAGCGCTTCGCGCAGTTGCTGGTAGACCTTGTCGGCCATCGTTTCCGATTCGATGACTTTCAGTGCGGGCGGGACGATACGGGGTGCCAAGGCCGGGATTCTCCTGGGTTTGATCTGCGATCTGTGATCACACTTGAGATGTGCAAAGTGTTGTCGATGGGGCGGGTGGCGTCAAGGTGTTCGAAGTAGGGGAAAACGCGGGGCGCGAACGGCGTGTCGCCTGTGCCATCAAGAACGCGGCGCGATATGACGGGGCATCCGTCCATCAGGAGTTAATTCCGCTTCATTGGTGCTAGTGACGGTATATGCGCCTGTAACACCCAATATCAGGGAATTACAGTTCTTGGGCATGCTAACGCGTTAACTCTATAATATTGTGAGTTATGTGCCATATGGCGCCACAAGACACACTATGTTGGAATTAAGCTTTCGCAAGCCCGCTGAAATCGTCACACTCCTTTGCGAGCGGCTTCGCACGGAGCGATTGGCGTTGCAACTCACCCAGGCCGACGTGGCCGCGCGTGCCGGCGTCGGCGCCAATACCGTGTCCAACCTGGAAGCCGGACGCAATGTGAGCCTCGAAACGGTCATTCGTGTCGCCATGGTTCTTGGACGAAGCAAGGAACTCGAAGCGCTGTTCCTGCCGAAGCTCGATAGCCTGGACGATGTTCACCGGTATGAAAAGAGCGCCAAACGTCAGCGCGTCAAGAGGACGACGAGAAATGATTGAGCGGGTCGATGTCTACTACGACGGCTGGGGGGAGCACTGGCTGTGGGGATCGCTGGTCTCGACGACGGCCATCACGGGGCGCCCGTTGGTCGTATTCGAATATAGCGATGACGCACGCAAGAGAGGACTCGAGCTGTCGGCTTATGCACTCCCCGTGCATGGGAGCAGGCTGCGCAAGGATTTTCCGTCCCATCAGCTAGGGCTACCCGGGCCTGTCTACGACGCGCTGCCCGACGGGTGGGGCATGTTGCTGATGGATCGGTTGTTCAAACGCCGCGGCCTCAACGCGGCACGCATCGGGCCGCTGGAGCGTCTGGCTTACATTGGCAGCCATGCGATGGGAGCCATGTCGTTCGAACCCGTCGCGCCCGAGATCCAGGAGCCGCAGCCGAATATTCCTCTGGATCGGCTCGCGGCCGAGGTACAGGAAGTGCTCGATGGTGAAGGCGGAGCGTTCCTTCATCAGTTGCTGCAGGTCGGCGGTTCTCCGCAAGGCGCAAGGCCGAAGGCGCTGGTCTATCGCGATCCGCGCTCCGGCGTCTTTACCACGGCCGCCGCGGCCGGTTTTGAAGCGTGGCTGGTCAAGTTTCCGGCGCGGCAAGAGCATCCGGAGGTGTGCGCCATCGAGATGGTCTACGCCGAGTGCTTGCGCATGTGCGGCATCGAAACCCCCGACACATTGCATTTCGATTTGCCTGGCGGGATGGCGGCATTTGCGTCCAGGCGTTTCGATCGACGGGACGGTCTGCGCGTACCCATGCAAAGCGTTGCCGCGTTTACCGGTGCCGATTACAAAACGCCGGGTGCGCTGGATTACGTGAATTTCCTGCGTGCGACCCACATGTGCACCAACGACGTCCGGGAAAAGGCGCGGGCGTTCGAGCGGGCGGTCTTCAACGTCGCATTCAACAACCGGGACGATCATCCCAAGAACTTCGCGTACATCATGGCGCGATCCGGCGAGTGGAAGCTCGCGCCGGCTTATGACGTGACATTCTGCGAGGGACCGGGCGGTTATCACCAGATGGACGTCATGGGCGAGGCCCTGCAGATCGACCGAGCGGCCTTGCTCGGGCTGGCAAAGGAGGCGGAGATTTCCCCCGCGGGGGCCGGCGACATGATCGACCGAATGTGCTCGGTGGCCAGCCGATGGTCGGCCATTGCGACGCGCGACTATCAGCGGGCCATCACCGACGAGACCCTGATGCACATTCAGCGTCGGATCGACGAGAACGTTGCGCTGCTCCGCTAGTGCAACGGCGACTGCTCAGCGAGCCGGCTCGTCGGTCAGCGTGCCGAGAAACGCGACGATATCCTTGATGTCCTGCTCGGTCATCGCGGGCTTGTCGCCCGGCTTGCGGTCGAACGGCGCATCGGTCACGTCGACGTTCGCGCGGTACTGCGGCGGAATATCGTCGTACTCGTCGACCTTGCCGTCCGCGCCGCGCGAATAGAACTTCTGCGGCGAAATGCTGCGCTCGTTGTAGAACGCCATGACCTGGTCGAGCGTATGGAACACGCCGTTGTGGAAGAACACCTGGCGCGTCGCCGCGTTGCGCAGCGTCGGCGTGAGGAACATCCCGCAATACTGCGTCTGGTCCTTCAGGTCCTCGCGGAACGGCCCGCACACGCCGAGATCGTGGAACGCCGGGTTGCGGTTCTGCGCGAGCGCCCGGTTGCGCGGCGCGCCGAGCGCCTCGTACTGGTAGTCGGTAAACATCGGCGGCAGGCCGTCCTTGCCGGGCCTGGACAGATGGCAGCCCGCGCAATTCGCCTTGTCCGGATCGTTGAAGAGCCTCAGCCCGCGCAACTCGGCCCGCGTCAGGCGCGCGCGGCCCTCGAGCCAGCGATCGTACTTGCTGTTGTACGGATGGAACGACGGATCCTCGACCTGATACCGCGCGATCGCGAACATCGCCTCCGACACCAGAAGCTGCGGGCTGGAGAACACGCGCGCGCCGAACAACTGCTCGAACTGCGCGCGATGCGACGACTGCGCGAGCTTGCGCGCGACGTCGTCGACGCTCGCATTCGCCATCTCGACCGGATTCAGCAGCGGTCCGAACGCCTGCTGCTGCAGCGTATCGGCGCGGCCATCCCAGAACATCCCGCCCTGCGGCACGAGCTGCGGCGCGGCCGACGTGCCGGCCACCTTCTGCGCCTTGACGACGCCGGCTGCGGCTGCCGCCTGCTGGGCGACGCTCGGCGCGGCGTCGTTTTCGCCCGCATCGGGGCCGATGCTGAAATTCGGCTGGCGATACAGGTACATCAGCGACGGCGGCGGACGATAACCCTGCTGCGTCATCGCGAGGCCGCCCGGCTGCACGTCGAGCCCGTTCGGCGGCCCGTATGCATGGTCGGGGCTGTGGCACGACGCGCACGACTGCTTGCCGGAGGCCGACAGCGACGGATCGGCGAACAGTGCACGACCGAGCTGCGCGACCGCGGACAGCGGCTGCGCGGCCGGGCGCTGAAGCACGACCGGATGCGGATTCGTGCCCGTCCAGTCGGCGACGACGTCGCCGATCGCCGCCGGCGTGCGGGCCGGAAACGCGATCGCGAACGCGCCGTAGCCGAGCACGGCCGCGCCGAGCACGAACGCCGCGCGGCGCAGCATGCGGGCAGGGGAACGCGGCGCGGCGGCGCCGGATGCGTCGGGAGACGGGAACGCGGGACGAGCTGTCATGCTGGCGGTCGAAAGTCGGGCGCGGCGTAAAGGCGGCGCGTTGAATGGAAACGGCCGGCGCACGATGCGCCGGCCTGTTGCTGCTTGCTGCTAGCTGCTACCGGTCAGGCAATGCCGGTCAGATCGACGGCGCCGCGCTCAGCACGGTGCCTTGCGTCGGATCGAGATACAGCGGCGCCGTATTCGGCTTCGACGCGAAGTCGAACAGCCCGCGCAGGTCGCCCGCCGTCGCATCGAACGAACCGCCGCCGATGCGCTGGCCGCCGAGCCAGTTGTCCTCGATGAAGCGCACGACGGACGCCTGGTCGATCATCGTGTGGTCGACATAGTTCTGCTTCGCGTACGGCGAGATCACGACCAGCGGGATGCGCACACCCGGACCGCAGCGGCCGTTCACGCCGGTGGTGCCGCCCGAGCCGCATGCGCCGTTGCCGTTCACCTGGTCGACCGCATCGGACGACGCGTGGGTCGGCGCCGTGTACGCGTGGTCGTACCAGCCGTCGGAGTCGTCATAGGTGACGATCACGGCCGTGTTCTTCCAGTCGGGCTGCTGCTGCAGGAAGTTGACGACCTTCGTCACGAACGCCTGCTCGTCGAGCGGATCCGAGTAGCCCGCGTGCGCATCCTGCGCGGCCGGCGCCTTGAGGAAGCTGACCGACGGGAAGTTGCCGGCCTTCACGGCCGCGAAGAAGTCGTCGCTGTCGTACTGGTGGTTCGCCGGCTCGGCCGTCTTGCCGTCGGCCTGGACGCTCGAACCGATCGCCGCGACGCTGCTCGGCCTCGTGTGCTGCGGGTTCGCGGTCGACGCGTAGTACTGGAACCAGTTGTGGTGCGGGATGTAGTCGGCCGTCGCCGCGTTCACGGCGGTGGCGACCGTGCTGCGGTTACAGCCGGTCGTGCCGTTGCCGTTGGTCGTCGACAGGTTGAAGCCGCCCATGAAGCCGCCCCACGTGATCTTCGCGGCGTTCAGCAGGTCGCCGATGTTCTTGCCGCTCATCATCGCCTGGTCGGTCGTGCTCGAGCACACGTCGAAGCCGGGGTCGACGTCGTTGATCATCGTGAAGCCGCCCTGGCCGTCGTTGATGTAGTACGAGGTGGCGGCGAGCGTCGACGGCTGCTTCGACGTCTTGACGATCTGCATCCCGTTGGTCTGCCCCGACACGACGTTCAGCGCGCCCGGCGTCGACGGGCCGTAGACCGTCGTATACGCGTTGTCGCTCATCGCGAAGCGCTGCGCGTAGTTCCACAGCGCGGTGACGGTGTTGCCGTCGAAGTAGCCCATCACCTGACCCTTCGTGCCGAATGCGCCGGCGCCGCCGGACGAGCCCTTGCCGGTGTATTTCGGGAACAGGTCGGCGAGGCCGTTGTCCTCGGCCTGCTGCTCGGCCGTGTACGCGTGGTTCTGGTCGGCCGTCGCGGCCTGCGTGCGGTCGAGGCGGAAGGGGTTCGCGGCGTCGGTGCCGTTGGCCGTGTTCGTGAAGTTCGGGTTCGCGGTGAGCAGCGTGCCCGTCAGCCCGTTGATCGTCGGCGTGCCGGGCTTGGCGGTGAAGGCCGGTTCGCCGGACGGGTTCGACGCGTTCGGGTAGGTGCCGAAGTAGTGGTCGAACGACACGTTTTCGCCGTAGATCACGACGACGTGCTTGATCGGCGTGGCGGTCTGCAGCGCATCCTGCGACGACACCGCGGGCGTCGACGTCGGATCGTCGCTGCCGCCGCAGGCGAACAGCGCAAGCGCTGCGGCTGCACAGGCGGTGACGAGCAAGGCTTGACGGAACATCGGGAAACTCCAGGTGAGGTGGTCGATGGTGGAGAGCGGCCCCGTCGTCGTCTCGGTTCGGCGCGGGGCTCGTGATGGAGCACCGGCATTGAAACAGCCCGGTATGAAGATATGGGGGCGAAGCGGTTTCGCCAGGGTTGCGCCGCGGTATCGATTCCATTACGGCGCGACGCGGCGCGAAAGACAGTGGAAAGGCACGGGCCGATGCAACCGGCGCGACACATTCGGCGGCGGGCGCGGTCGTCGCCGTCTATGCCGCGCCGGGCGGGCCGCGAGGTCGTGCAGCGGCTTTTTTGACAATTCGGTGACACATTCATACGATGATCGGCCCCGGCAACGATTTCGCGTTGCCGGCCGTCAGCGAGTATTCAACGTGCCGATCCCCGTTCTGCTTGCCGTCCTGTGTGCCGCGTTCCTGCATGCGTCGTGGAATGCGCTCGTGCGCAGCAGCGGCGACCGGCTGCGCTCGGCCACGGTGCTGCAGATCGCGATCGGGCTGTTCGCGCTGCTGTTCCTGCCGGGCGCCGCGCCGATCACGCCCGCGAGCTGGGCCTGCGTCGTCGCGTCGGCGGTGCTTCACGTCGTCTATACGTTGCTGCTGGTGCGCGCGTACGAGCACGGCGACTTGAGCGTCGCGTATCCGGTCGCGCGCGGCACCGCGCCGCTGCTCGTCACGCTGGGCGCGGCAGTGTTCGCGGACGAGCGCCTGAACGTGGGCGCGCAATGCGGACTCGTGCTGATCTGCGCCGGCATTCTGGCGATCGGGCTCGAGCGCGGGCGGGGCGCGCCACACCGGATGGCGCCCGTGTTGCTTACCGCGTTCGCGACCGGCGTATCGATCGCCGCGTACAGCGTGGTCGACGGGATCGGCGTGCGGGAAAGCGGCAGCACGGTCGGCTATACGGGGTGGATGTTCGTGCTGACCGGGCTGCTCATGGCCGCGTATTACCGGCTGCGGGCGGGGCCGCTGCGGCTTACGCAGGATATCGGCGAGACGGCGAAGGCCGCGGGCGGCGGCGTGTTCGCGGCGCTCGCGTACGGGATCGTGATCTGGGCGATGGATCGCGCGCCGATGGGGCCGGTGTCGGCGCTGCGCGAAACGAGCGTGGTGTTCGCGGCGCTGATCGCGCGTGTGTATCTCGGCGAGCGGCTGACGCCGCGTCGCGCTGGCGGGTGTCTGGTGATTGCTTGCGGGGCGCTGTTGATCAGCGCGTTCGAGGCGGTACGGTGAGCACGACGGGCGGACCCGCTGCCCGCGGCAGCGCGCGGCCGCCGATCAACTTTCCAACGGCATCGCACTCGTGCACTTGATTTCATCGAGACACACGCTCGAATGCACGCCGCTCACGCCAGGAATGCGCATCAGCGTTTCGAGCAGGAACGTGGACAGCCCCTTCAGGTCATGCGCGACCACCTTCAGCACGTAATCGATATCGCCCGTCACCGAGAAACATTCCTGGATCTGCGCGAGATCCGACACGAGTTTCTGGAACTTCGACAGGTCGCGGATATGCCCGCGCTCCATCGTCACGTGCACGAACGCGGTGACGCCGAAGCCGAGCGTATCGGGGCACAGACGGGTCTCGTAGCGGCGGATCGCGCCGATTTCCTCGAGCCGGCGGTGGCGCCGCAGCGTCTGCGCGGGCGACAGGCCGACGGCCTTGGCCAGGTCGAGGTTCGACGCGCGGCCGTTCTCCTGCAATACCGACAGCAAGTGGCGATCGATGCGATCGAGAACCGGTTCAGGCATTTTTGTTTCCTCGTCTGTCTCCGGGGTGCAATTTTATCTCATAATGTAGGGTTTGCATGAGCGGGTTACGCAACCCGATTTCGCCGTCGCGACGCTAAACTGACGCCGGATTTTCGTGCGCGGCCGCGGCGACGCGGGCGAGGACGACGGTCGGCGGCCGGGCTGGCGGGCCTGCCGACGGGAATCGGGCGTCACCACGCGAAGATCGCAGTCCCCAACCCGGCGGCTCCACGAACGGCCGCCGGCACAGCAAAACAACGCCCGGCACACCGAGGCGTGCCGCACCGCTTCCGGCGGAGGCGGGCAACATGGAGAAGACATGGTTTCTGGAAACGAGAAGGACGGCCTGAAGCGGGGGCTGAAGAACCGGCACATCCAGCTGATCGCGCTCGGCGGCGCGCTCGGCACGGGGCTGTTCCTCGGCATCGCGCAGACGATCAAGATGGCCGGGCCGTCCGTGCTGCTCGGCTACGCAGTGGCCGGCGTCGTTGCGTTCTTCATCATGCGCCAGCTCGGCGAGATGGTCGTCGACGAGCCGGTGGCCGGCTCTTTCAGCTACTTCGCGGACAAATACGTCGGTCACTTCACCGGCTTCCTGTCCGGCTGGAACTACTGGGTGCTGTACATCCTCGTGAGCATGGCCGAGCTGTCGGCCGTCGGGATCTACGTGCAGTACTGGTGGCCCGGCGTGCCGACCTGGGTGTCCGCGCTGGTGTTCTTCGTCGCGATCAACCTGCTGAACCTGGCGAGCGTGAAGTCGTACGGCGAGACGGAATTCTGGTTCTCGATCATCAAGGTCGCCGCGATCGTCGGGATGATCGGCTTCGGCGGCTGGCTGCTCGCGAGCGGCCACGCGGGGCCGGAGGCGGGCATCGCGAACCTCTGGCAGCACGGCGGCTTCTTCCCGAACGGCGTGTCGGGGCTCGTGATGTCGATGGCGGCGATCATGTTCTCGTTCGGCGGGCTGGAGCTGATCGGCATCACCGCGGCCGAGGCCGACGATCCGAAGCACAGCATTCCGCGCGCGACCAACCAGGTGATCTACCGGATCCTGATTTTCTACATCGGCGCGCTGGCGGTGCTGCTGTCGCTGTATCCGTGGGAAAAGGTCGTCACCGGCGGCAGCCCGTTCGTGCTGATCTTCCATGCGCTGAGCAGCAACCTGGTCGCGAACGTGCTGAACGTGGTCGTGCTGACGGCCGCGCTGTCGGTCTACAACAGCGGCGTGTACAGCAACAGCCGGATGCTGTTCGGCCTCGCGAAGCAGGGCAATGCGCCGAAGGTGCTGTGCTCGGTGAACAAGCGCGGCATTCCGCTCGCCGCGCTCGGCGCGTCGGCGCTCGCGACCGGCGCGTGCGTGCTGGTCAACTACTTCATGCCGGGCAAGGCGTTCGAGGTGCTGATGGGCCTCGTCGTGTCGGCGCTGATCATCAACTGGGCGATGATCACGCTGATCCACCTGAAGTTCCGCCAGGCCAAGCGCATCGCCGGAGAGCAGACTTCGTTCCGCAGTCTGGGCTATCCTTTCACGAATTACCTGTGCCTGGTGTTCATGGCCGGCATTCTCGTCGTGATGTACCTGACGCCGGATCTCCGTCTGTCGGTGTACCTGATCCCCGTATGGCTCGCGGTGCTCGCGATCGGGTATCGCTTCCGTCAGAAGAATGCGGGCTACGCGATGCGCGACGGCGCGTCCGCGCGCTGACACGGGCACCACGACCATCCTTCCAGACGAGACCGACATAGCCATGTTCGAACACATCGACGCGTACCCGGGCGATCCGATCCTGACGCTCAACGAGAACTTCCAGAAAGATCCGCGCGATCAGAAGGTCAACCTGAGCATCGGCATCTATTTCGATGCCGAAGGCCGGATTCCCGTGATGGGTGCCGTGCGCGAAGCCGAAACCGCGCTGCAGCGCGACCTCGGCCCGAAACCCTACCTGCCGATGGTCGGCCTCGCCGCGTACCGCGACGCCGTGCAGGCGCTCGTGTTCGGCGCCGATCACCCGGCGCGTGCGGCCGGCCGCATCGCGACCGTGCAGACGCTCGGCGGCTCCGGCGCGCTGAAGGTGGGCGCCGATTTCCTGAAGCGCTACTTCCCGGACGCTCAGGTGTGGCTCAGCGATCCGAGCTGGGAAAACCACCGCTTCATCTTCGAGCGCGCCGGCTTCACGGTGAACACGTACCCGTACTACGACGAAGCGACGGGCGGCCTGAAGTTCGACGCGATGCTCGCGGCGATCGACGCGCTGCCGGCGCGCAGCATCGTGCTGCTGCACGCGTGCTGCCATAACCCGACCGGCGTCGATCTCGACGAAGGCCAGTGGGAGAAGCTGATCGACGTGATCGAAGCGCGCGGGCTGCTGCCGTTCGTCGACATGGCGTATCAGGGCTTCGGCGCGGGCCTCGACGCGGATGCGTTCGCTGTGCGCGAACTGGCCCGCCGCGGCGTGCCGGCGCTCGTCGCGAACTCGTTCTCGAAGAATTTCTCGCTGTACGGCGAGCGCGTCGGCGGCCTGAGCGTCGTCTGCGAGGATGCGGCCGCGGCCGAGCGCGTGCTGGGCCAGCTGGCCGGCGCGGTGCGCTCGAACTACAGCAACCCGCAAACCTACGGCGCGAAGGTCGTGGCGACGGTGCTCAGCACGCCGGCGCTGCGCCAGCAGTGGGAAGAAGAGCTCGCGGCGATGTGCCGCCGCATCGCGCGGATGCGCCAGTCGATCCACGACGGCCTGCGCGACCACGTCGGCGGCGAAGCGCTCACGCGCTACGTGAAGCAGCGCGGGATGTTCACGTACACGGGCCTGACCGAAGCCCAGGTCGACGCGCTGCGCGAAGTGCACGGCGTGTACATCCTGCGTTCGGGCCGCATGTGCGTCGCGGGCTTGAACGATTCGAACGTCGGCATCGTCGCGGAAGCGATCGGCAAGGTGCTGAAGAGCGGCGTCTGACCGCACGCCTTCGGGCGCCCGATCGTTTCGCCGAAACCGGCTGCCTCCTTCGTGGAGTCAGCCGGTTTTTTGTTGCGCGGCGGCGGCGCGGCGCTACGATGGAAGCTCGAACGCAGGACGAAGGAGCGGCATGGCAATTCGAATCGTACGGCTCGGCACGCCGCGCGCGGCCGGCGAGGGCCTGAGGATCGGCACGGTGCGGCGACCGCCGCGCGGCGTACCCAAGGCGGAATTCGCATCGCGCAACTACTATGATGTATGGTTGCCGACGCTGTCGCCGAGTCCCGAGCTCGTCGCGCAGGCGCTGGCGGCCGAAACCGACGCCGAATGGCGCGCGTTCACGCGCCGCTTTCGCGCGGAAATGGCGCATGGCGACGCGCCGAAGGTGCTGGACCTGCTGGCCGCGCTGTCGGCGACGAGCGCGTTCTCGATCGGCTGCTACTGCGAGGACGAACGCCGCTGCCATCGCGGCGTGCTGCGCGAACTGCTGGCCGAGCGCGGTGCGGCAATCGACGCGGACGCGGGCTGAACGCCGCTCCACGCCAAGCGAAGGGCGCCGCATCGTGCGGCGCAGCGAAGCCGTTGACGTGGGTCAAGCGTGCGGCCGTGCAGGCGGCTATGCTCATGTCATGGGATCGTCACGACGATGACAGGCGGACAGATGCAGATTGCCTTTCCACCGGAACCGCCCGAATATTGCGGACGCGATCTGGTTGTCGCATTTTCGGCGCTGGTCGATGGTCGCTGTGTGCAGTGCGCGATCACGGCCGAAGCGCTGGAAGATCATTTCGGCGCGCCGTCGCTGCTCGAGCGGGATCTGCTTGCTGCGTTCGAAGCGCATCGGTCGGCGATCGATGCGATGGCACGACGGATGCTCGAAGAAATCGGCGGACGGCCGGTGCTGCTGCATAGCGGTCATTTCCGGCTCGAGGACGACTGATCCCGCAGGAGGGCGCATGACACTGCAAGGTACGATTCATGAACGCGACTGGTCGGTCGAGATCGAGACGCGACCGTGCGAATCCGGCGAGTTCCGCTGTCGTGTGTCCGTCGAGCATGGCACGGGGGCGGCGCGTTTTCATCACACGTTCGAACACAGTCACGCGTATCCGACCGAGCACGAGGCGGCGATCGAAGGGCTGCGGGCCGGGATGACGTGGATCGAAATGAAGGCGTCGCAGACATTCAGCGTATGAATTCTCTCGCGCCGATGGTTGCGCGCAGGTGGGGCTGCCACGGGCAGTGAACGCCGCGTCGGTCATCGCGCCGCGTACGGGACAGGGATACACAGTGACAGGTACGCGGTCGACGGGCACCGATCTCGTCAGGAGGCGCCCCATGGGCGTGGGCATGCAGATCGTCTGCGTCGGATTCACGGGGTACGCCGCACTCGAAGCCGAGGCGGGGGCGCAACTGGTGCGGCTCGAACGATTCCGCGCACGGCTCGCCGATTGCCGGCTGACGATCGAGTCGCGCACGAGCGATGACGGCGACCGGACCTACGACGTGCGGCTCGAACTGCTGATGCGCGATCGCGCGCCGGCATCGCTGCCGTCGAGCACCGGCCACGACGTGAACGACACGATGCGCCGCGCGTTCGCGCATGCCGAACAGGCGCTGTCCGCGTGGCACGCGGACGAATCCGAAGCCGTTGCGTTACGTCAGGTCAAGACGGGTGCCGCCGCGCAATGATGCCGGCCGCACGCGCTGCCGTCAGACCTGGGCGAGCGCCTGCGCGTCGATGATCCGCACGCGCTTGCCGCGCGTTTCGACGAGCGACTCCCGATGGAACCGCGAGAACATCCGGCTCACCGTCTCGAGCTTCATGCCGAGATAGCAGCCGATTTCCTCGCGCGTCATCCGCAGGTTGAATTCCGATGCCGAATAACCGCGCGCCTCGAAGCGCGACGACAGGTTCAGCAGGAAATGCGCGACGCGCTGCTCGGCCGACATCGTGCCGAGCAGCAGCATCTGGCTCGATTCGCGGACGATCTCGCTGCTCAGCATCTGATAGAGAAAATGCTGCATCGATTTCATTTCGCGGCACGCCGCTTCGAGCGCGACGAACGGGATGATGCACACGACGCTGTCCTCGAGCGCGATCGCGTCGCAACAGTGCCGGCCGCTGCCGATGCCGTCCATGCCGAGCGTTTCGCCGGCGATCTGGAAGCCGTTCACGTGCTCGCGGCCGTCGCGATGCATCATCACCGTCTTGAACGAGCCCGCGCGCACCGCATAGATGCTCTGGAACGGGTCGTCGGTACGGAACAGCGAGTCACCCTGGCGAACGTGCCGGGTCGAGCAGATGATCGCGTCGAGGCGGCCGTATTCGTCCGCGGTCAGATCGGGCGGCAGGCACATCGAGCGCATCGCGCAGACGGAGCAGCGCGCGGCCGGATGTTTGGCGGTATCGGCGCGTGCGACCGCGTGAAGCGGCATCGGTGGCCGAGCCGCGACGGGCGGGGCGGTGGCGAAGGCGGTAGACATGAATCACTCCGGCTCGATCAGGGGCGGTGCGCGCGAGCGCGCACCAGGGATTCGATGACGCGGCATGCGGCGTCGAATTCGGCGGTCTTGTCGAAGAAATAATCGGCTCCGGCCGCCGCGCATGCCTCTCTGAATGCAAGCGCCGAGTGGTTCGTCAGCACGATCGTGACGACGGGCGGCGCGGCCTTCGACAGCATCCCGATCAGCTCGAGACCGCTGCCGTCCGCGAGCCGCAGGTCGACGATCACGACGTCCGCGCGGCTGCTGCGGATGTGCGTCCACGCGTCCTGGCCGTCCTCCGCTTCGCCGACGACCACGACGCCGCCGATCGCGCCGACGAGCAGCGCGATGCGTTGCCGCACGGCGACGGCGTGATCGACGAGGAACACCCTGAGCGCGACGGCGGGTGACAGGCTGGCATTCATGCCCGCAGTATCGTGGTGCGCCGCCGAAAATGAAATCGGCCGAATTGGAAGTTTGTGTAGGCCGCTTCGACGCGTTGTAGGGCGATTCCTACAAGCGTGGGCGAAAGCGGCGGCGGCGCGCGGGGCGGGCCGCCAGCCGTGGGGCGCGCAGGCGGATGTCGGCCGTCGCCGCCGTGGAATCAGCCGCCCAGGCGCGCGTCCAGCGCATCGCGTGCCGTGCGGCACGCGGCCAGATCCCATGCGGCACATCCGACGGTCTTGAACAGCAGCGGTCCGCTCCGCTCGAATGCGCCGCGCAGGACGTCGGCGAGCGACGCGACTTGTTGCCAGTCGACCTGCGCGACGATCAGGTCGCCGGCCTCGTGGCGCGCGCCGGCCGGGTCGTCGACGACGAGCCGGCTGTGGCGCACGGTGTCGGCGTCGATCTCGGCGGCGTCCGCGGTGAACGCGCCGACGCCGACCACGAGGCGGCCTTCGCGCGCCGCTTCGCGATAGACGGGCGTGCGGCTCGTCGTCAGCGTGACCACGACATCGATCGCATCGGGAATCGCGTCGCCGTCGAGCGGCGCGAGCCGCGGCGCCTGCGCGCGGTGCGCGGCGCAGAACGCGGCCGCGCTGTCGGCGCGCGAGCCGCGCACATGCAGGCGGGTGTCCGGAAAGATCGCCGCCAGCGCTTCCGCGTGATTGGCCGCCTGCTTGCCGGTGCCGATCAGCAGGATGTCGCGCGGCGCGGCGCCGTGCAGCGCCTGGATGCCGAGCGCGGTGATGGCCGCCGTGCGGCGCCCGGTGACGGTCGGGCCGTCGAGCACGAAGCGCATCTCGCCCGTCGTCGCGTCGTACGCGCTCACCTGGCCGAGGATCGTCGGGAGGCCGCGCGCGGCGTTGCCGGGGCACACGTTCACGAGCTTGTGGCTCGCGAGGTCGCGCGCGCTCGACGGCATCGACAGCATCACGCCGCCACCCTGCAGCGGCACGACGAGCCGTTCGGGGCTGACGATCTCGCCCGCCGCGTATTCGGCGACGGTGTGCGTGAGCGTGGCGAGCAGCGCCGGGTAGTCGAGTAGCGCGGCCGTTTCGGCGGTATCGAAAGCGGGAATCCGGGAGAGGGCGGTCATCGTGTCGGTCGGTTGGATCGGTGAGCGTGGACGACGGGCGCATCGCGCGCTCGCCACGAAAGCTGCCGGAAATAGCCACGGCAGGCGGTCTGGATCAAATCTATACCAGTTGATGGCCGCCTTGCAATCCGTAAAATCAGGCAGATTACCGATTTTGGTTCTAATATCCGTCCAGATGGGCCGTCGCACGTGCCGGCCCGCTGCGCTGCGGTATCGTGCGCCCCATTCCCGAACCACGCCCCGACCTGGCAGGAGCCCCAGATGATGTCCGCGCGTCCCGAATCCCTTGAAGCCGGTTTCCGGCCGCTGCAGATCTACGAGCAGGTCGCCGAGAAGATCCGCGACGAGATCCGCGCGGGGCGCTATCCGGCCGATTCGAGGCTGCCGTCCGAGCGCGAACTCGCGGCACTGTTCCAGGTCGGCCGGCCGGCGGTGCGCGAGGCGCTCGGCGCGTTGCAGAACGAAGGGCTGGTGTTCACGAAGCGCAATTCGGGCACCTACGTCGTGCCGGCACCGCTCGACGTGCTCGCGCAGCGCGGCGACACGCGCAGCGCGCCGGATGCCGACTTCAGCCCGACGTCGACGCTCGACGTGCGGCTCATCCTCGAGCCCGCGATCGCGCGTCTCGCGGCCGCGCATGGCCGGGCCGATCCAATCGCCGAAGGCTATCTCGCGCAGATGGAAACCATCACCGATGTCGACGACCCGCGGCAGCGCGCGCTGTGGAACGAGAGCGACCGGCTGTTCCACCGGCAGCTCGCGCTGATGACCGGCGATGCGCTGATCGTGAAGATCGCCGACGAAGTCGCGAAGACGATGGACCAGCCGCTGTGGAAACGGTTGAAGGACGACGGCATCTACGACGCGGGCCGGATCCGGCTCTATGTGTCCGAGCACCGGCTGATCTACGAGGCGATCGTGTCCGGCGACGCCGACGCGGCCGCGTTCTACGTCGAGCAGCACATTCTCCGCGTGCGGCGCGACATCACGCCGAAGTAACGCACGCCGCGGCATTCTGGTCTGAAATATGACCAGAATCGTAAATAGTATTTTGAAATTGCTTGCATCGTGACCATGCGTGTCCTACATTGGTTTCACACAAAACCAATCAGGAGACACCATGCGACACCTCATTACCGCGCTCTCGGTGGCCGTTGCTGCCGGCGCGCTGACTTCCGCGCACGCGCAGGAGGTCGTGACGATCGGCCACTCGGCGCCGCTGACCGGCCCGCAGGCCGCGAACGGCAAGGACAATGAAAACGGCGCGCGCCTCGCCGTCGACGAGCTCAACAAGGCGGGTGTGAAAGTGGCCGGCAAGACGGTCACGTTCAAGCTGGTGTCCGACGACGATCAGGCCGACCCGAAGGCGGGTGTGCAGGTCGCGCAGAGCCTGGTCGACAAGGGCGTCGTCGCGGTGCTCGGCCCGTACAACTCGGGCGTCGCGATTCCCGCGTCGCGCGTGTACGCCAATGCCGGCGTGCCGATGCTGCCGGTCGCGTCGAATCCCGCGCTCACGCGCCAGGGCTTCAAGAACATCTTCCGGATCGGCGCGAGCGACGAGCAGCTCGGCGGCACGATGGCGACCTTCGCAGCGAAGACGCTGAACGCGAAGACCGCCGTGGTCATCGACGATCGCACCGCGTACGGGCAGGGGGTCGCCGAGCAGTTCGCGAACGTCGCGAAGGCCAACGGGATCAAGATCGTCGACCAGGAGTACACGAGCTCGTCGGCGACCGATTTCCTCGGCATTCTCACCAAGATCAAGGCCAGCAATCCCGACGTGATCTTCTTCGGCGGCTATGCGGCGCAGGGCGCGCCGATGGCGAAGCAGATGAAGCAGCGCGGCTTGCGCGCGAAGCTGCTCGGCGGCGACGGCATCTGCTCGGCCGACATGGGCAAGGTCGCGGGCGAGGCCGCGTCGATCGTCTATTGCGCGCAGGGCGGCGTCGCGCTCGAGAAAACCTCGGCCGGCCGCGCATTCCTGAAGAAGTACCACGACACCTATCACACGGAGACGCAGGTCTACGGCGTCAACTACTACGACGGCATGAAGCTGCTCGCCGACGCGATGGTCAAGGCCGGCACGACCACCGACAAGGCGAAGCTGATCGCGCAACTGGCGAAATCGAACTACGCGGGTGTCGCGGGCACCTATTCGTTCGACGAACACGGCGACCTGAAGGGCGCGCCGACCACTGTCTACGTGATCCGTAACGGGCTGCCCGAGCCGTACGCGAAGTAACCGCCACCGGACGGCGCCGCGGCGCCGTCCTTCGTCTTCCCGCTTTCGATCCCCATGAAAATTTCCCGATCCCTTTCGACCGTCGAAGTCCATACCGGCGGCGAAGCCTTTCGCATCGTCACGAGCGGGCTGCCGCGCCTGCCGGGCGACACGATCGTCCAGCGCCGCGCGTGGCTCAAGGAGCACGCCGACGAGATCCGCCGTGCGCTGATGTTCGAACCGCGCGGCCACGCCGACATGTACGGCGGCTACCTGACCGAGCCGGTGTCGCCGAACGCGGATTTCGGCGTGATCTTCCTGCACAACGAGGGCTATAGCGACCATTGCGGGCACGGCGTGATCGCGCTGTCGACCGCCGCGGTCGAACTCGGCTGGGTGCAGCGCACGGTGCCGGAGACGCGCATCGGCATCGATGCGCCGTGCGGCTTCATCGAGGCGTTCGTGCAATGGGACGGCGAGCACGCGGGGCCCGTGCGCTTCGTCAACGTGCCGTCGTTCATCTGGCGGCGCGACGTGTCGGTCGACACGCTGTCGTTCGGCACCGTGACCGGCGACATCGCGTACGGCGGCGCGTTCTACTTCTACGTCGACGGTGCGCCGTTCGACCTGCCGGTGCGCGAAGCGGCGGTGGAGAGGCTGATCCGCTTCGGCGCCGAAGTGAAGGCCGCCGCGAACGCGAAGTATCCCGTCGTGCATCCGGAGATTCCGGAAATCAACCATATCTACGGCACGATCATCGCGAATGCGCCGCGCCATCCGGGCTCGACGCAGGCGAACTGCTGCGTGTTCGCGGATCGCGAAGTCGACCGCTCGCCGACCGGCTCCGGCACCGGCGGACGTGTCGCGCAGCTGTACCAGCGCGGCCTGCTCGCGGCCGGCGACACGCTCGTCAACGAGTCGATCGTCGGTACGGTGTTCAAGGGGCGCGTGCTACGCGAGACGATGGTCGGCGACATCCCGGCCGTGATCCCGGAAGTGGAGGGCAGCGCGCACATCTGCGGGTTCGCGAACTGGATCGTCGACGAACGCGATCCGCTGACCTACGGTTTCCTCGTGCGCTGAACACCGGCGCACGGCATCCGGTTGTACCAGGCTTGGCGCGCGGTCCCCTTGCGGGGCGCGCGCCTTTTTTGTTGTGAAAAGGCGCGAGCGGAGGCCATTCGCACAGGCGCCGGCTGGCCGCCGGCCGGTGGGCCGCGCGAGTTTTGGTACGATGCTGCCTTTCCAGCCGATCCCCCACCCGCGTGAATCGCCGAAACGTGTCGTCAGTGCGTGATCTCTGTGCCAAATGGGTCGCGCGCGCCCAACCCGTCGCGGCCGCTGCCGCCGTGCCCGTCAAGCGTGTGCTGGCCACCGCCTGGCGCCATCTCCGTCATCCGACGCGCCGCGGCGTGCTGCTCGCGGCCGCCGCCGTGCCGGTGCTGTTCCTGCTGTACGTGCTGGCGCTGATTCCGTTCACGCCCGGCATCGGCGACATCCGCAAGGCGCGCGTCGACCAGCCCGCGCAGGTGCTGTCCGCCGACGGCAAGCTGCTGGCGGAATTCAAGCCGTCGAACCGCGAATGGGTGCCGCTCAAGCAGATTTCGCCGCACATGGTCGATGCGCTGATCGCGACGGAGGACCACCGCTTCTACGAGCACCACGGCCTCGACTGGAAGCGCACGGCGTCGGCCGCGCTCCATACGTTCTCCGGCAACCGCCAGGGGGGCTCGACGATCACGCAGCAGCTCGCGCGCAACCTGTATCCGGACGAGATCGGCCGCGCGCCGACGCTCACGCGCAAGGTGAAGGAGGCGATCACCGCGCTGAAGATCGAGGCCATCTACAGCAAGCCGCAGATCCTTGAGACCTACCTGAACACGGTGCCGTTCCTGTACAACGCGTACGGCGTCGAGATGGCCGCGCGCACCTATTTCGACAAGTCGGCCGACCAGCTCGACGTGCTCGACAGCGCGACGCTCGTCGGGATGCTCAAGGGCAACAGCTACTACAACCCGGTGCTGAACCCCGAGCGCGCGCTGCAGCGGCGCAATACGGTGCTCGGCCAGATGGTGAAGTACGGCAAGCTGTCGCCGGCGCAGTTCGCGCAGTTGCAGCGCCGGCCGCTGCGTGTCGACTTCGAGCGCCAGAAGGAGCCGCCGGGGCCCGCGCCGCATTTCGCGCAGCAGTTGCGCAAATGGCTGATCGGCTGGGCCGACCGCAACGACTACAACATCTATTCGGACGGGCTGATCGTGCGCACCACGATCGATGCGCGGCTGCAGCAGATGGCGACTCAGGCGCTCACGCAGCAGGCGAACCAGCTGCAGGGGATCGCGAACAACGCGTGGAGCGGCCGCGACGGCTGCGGCACCGACAACGAGGTGTTCCGCACCTTCATGCGCGAGTCCCCCGAATACAAGGCCGCGCAGGACGCCGGCAAGGACGATGCGGCCGCGATGAAGCAGCTCGCCGCCGACCGAGGCTTCATGCGCGCGCTGTGCAAGGCGAAGACCGACGTGCAGGCCGGCTTCGTCGCGATCGATCCGCGCGACGGGCAGATCCGCGCGTGGGTCGGCAGCCGCGACTTCACGAACGAGCCGTTCGACCACGTGTCGCAGGCACGGCGCCAGCCGGGTTCGACCTTCAAGCCGTTCGTCTATGGCGTCGCGTTCGCGAACGGGATGAAGCCGGAGGACACGTTCGTCGACCAGGCAATCGAGATTCCGCTGAAGGGCGGCGAGATCTGGCGGCCGAATGACGACGCGCCGCCCACCGGCAAGCCGATGACGCTGCGCGACGCGGTCGCGCTGTCGCGCAACCGGATCACCGCGCAGGTGATGGAGAAGGTCGGTCCGGCGGCCGTCGCGCGGCTCGCGCGCGACATGGGCGTGCGCGAAAGCCCGCTCGAGCGCGTGCCGTCGCTCGCGCTCGGCACGAGCCCCGTGACGCTGAAGGAGATGGTCGCGTCGTACGCGACGATCGCGAACGGCGGGCTGTACGTCGAGCCGCAGATGGTCACGCGCATCGAGACCCGCCAGGGCGACGTGCTCGCCGAATACGCGCCGGCGCCGCCCGAGCGCGCGCTCGACGCCGAAACCGACAAGACGCTGCTCGACGTGATGCGCGACGTCGTCACGCGCGGCACCGGCGGCAGCATCCGCACGCGCTTCGGGATCCGCGGCGATGTGGCCGGCAAGACCGGCACCACGCAGGACAACGCGGACGGCTGGTTCATCCTGATGCAGCCCGGGCTGGTCGCGGGCGCGTGGGTCGGCTTCGACGACGGCCGCGTGACGCTGCGCAGCGACTACTGGGGGCAAGGCGCGCACAGCGCGCTGCCGATCGTCGGCGACTTCTTCCAGCGCGCGCAGCGCGCCCGGATCGTCGACACGAAGCTGAAATTCGACACCGAGCCGTCGCCCGGCTGGTTCGCGTCGGCGCGCGAACGGGTGACGGACCTGTTCGACGGGTGGTTCGGCCCGGAATCGAAGCAGGAGCCGGCGCCCGTGAGGACCCAGCGTATCGAGCGTCAGCCCGACGAGGACACAGACGAGGCGTCGGCGGCGTCCGCCGCGTCGGCGTCCGGGCCGGCATCGGGCGGCATCGTCGAGGAGTGGATCCCGGCGTCCGAGGTGGCGGCGTCGGCCGCCGCGTTGTCGGCGGGCGCGTCGCAATCGCAGCCCGTGCAGCCGCCGGCGGCGGCGGGAGGCAGCGCGGCGAGTTCGGGCAATACCGGTGGCGGCGGCCTCGGCTCCGCACCGGCGACCGCGCCTTCCGCCGTGCCGGCACCTTCACCGGCTCCGGCACCGGCACCGGCGCCCGCTTCACCCGACGCGACCAGCGGTTCGGAGTAACGAGCCGTTCAGATTTCGCGCGATGCTGCCGTAATCACGTTGTCACGACAGCTCGCGCGGCCGCTCCGCGCCATTCCGATGCCGCTCATCACCGATTACGTCGCGCTCGCGCGCGATGACGTCGCCGCCGGCGTCCCGCTCGGCTTCGATCTCTACGATGCGGGCGGCGCCGCGCTGCTGCCCGCCGGCGCCACGCTGCGCGATCCCGCGCAGCACGACTTCCTGTTCGATCACTTCCGGCCCGTTCGCAGGCGCGATGACGCCGGACCCGGAGCGTCCGACGGCGACACGGTGCCAGCGGCTGCGCACATGGGACTGTCGGCCGGCGCCGCGATCGGCATCCGCCGGCGCGTCGGTGCGGCCCGCGTGCTGCAACGCTGCCGGTTGATCGGGGTCGGCGCATCGGGCGTGCTGTTCGTCGAACCGCGGCCGTCGGCCGTGTTCGATTTTGCCCGCGGCGACGACGTCGAGGCGGTCGCGATCGGCCGCTCGGCGGTGTCGCGCTTCGGTGCGACGGTCGAGGCGGTGCAGACCGTAGGCGGCGCGCCGTTCATGGTGCTGTCGCCGCCGGGCTTCGTGGACCGGTTGCGCACGCGCGTCGAGCCGCGCGTGCCGGTACGGATCGCGGCCTGCTGCACAGGCGGGGCGGCACAGGCCGACGGTATCGGGATCGTTCACGATCTGAGCCTGAACGGATTGTCGATCGCGGTCGACCGCCCGCTCGCCGATGCCGGCGAGCCGTTTCGCGTGCAGCTGCCGTACATGGACGGAGACCGTATCGCGTTGCTGGCGCTCGACGCCACGGTGCGCGCGGTGCACGCGGAGCCAGCGACACCGGGCTGGACGCTTCATCACGCAGCATTCAGCGAAATCGCCGCGGCCGACCGGATCCGCCTGAAGGCGTTGCTGTTCGACCTGTCGGTGGAAAGCACGGAGGCCGATCACGTCCGCTGACGTGGGGTCGCCGTCCATGGCCGGCTGGATTGGCCGGCCCAGGCGCGGCCTGCTACAGCGCGCCGCAGTTTAATTGGGTGCGGATGTGACGCTAATCCTCTGATGATTTGACCGAATGCGCGGAAATTGTACGGAATTCGGTCAACAGTGAATTCGCGATTTAAGTATTTACCCTGATAGCCGAGCCGCCTAGACTTTCACTCATGCGCAACGACTACCCAGTCCGAAGCGCCTGACAAAACAATCTGGAGGTAACGCATCATGAAATCGCTGATCAAGGCAGTTGCACTGGCCGCACTGGTGGCCGCACCGATCGTATCGTTCGCTCAATCGAACCAGCAGCCGCTGACGCGCGCGCAAGTGCGTGCCGAGCTGGTCCAGCTCGAGAAGGCCGGCTACAACCCGAACGACTGGATGAACTATCCGGAAAACATCCAGGCCGCACAGGCAAAGATCGCAGCAGCCCAGAACACCGGCGCGCAGGCTGACGCCACGGGCTACGGCTCGAACCCGGTCGCGACGTCGCAGTCGGGCCAGCGCGTGACGGTGCCGGCCGCGGCCGACCGTTCGTCGGTGTACTTCGGTCACTAAGCCATTCGCTGCGCGTCCTGCGGGCCGCCGGCAACGCTATATCAAAAGGCCTGCACTCGTGTCGAGTGCAGGCTTTTTTGCGTCCGCCGCACGCGTGGCGCCGGCTGACAATCCGCGGCGCGTGCGCTAGCATCGCGGTCGGCATCGCCACGCCACGGCAGCCGTGGCGGATGGCGTGGCGCCGGCTCGTCGGCGACGCCGCGCACCGAGGCGCGGCGGCAAGCCCGGCACGAGGTTCCACCAATCAACGAAAACAAACAGGAGCATCCATGCGTGTCTTGACCGGTCTGCTGTGCGCGCTCGCGCTGACGGCGAACCTTGCCCATGCGCAGGCGAATTGTGCGGAGGCGACGGATCAGGCGGCGATGACGGCGTGTGCCGATCGCGCGTACAAGAAATCCGACGCGGAGCTGAATCGCACTTACCAGGCCGTCACCGCGCGCCTGCGCGATGCGAAGCCGCTCGCTGAGAAACTCGTGAGTGCGCAGCGCACGTGGATCGCCTACCGCGATGCCGAATGCAACTTCTCCAGCGCGAACGCCGAAGGCGGCAGCGCGTATTCGATGGTCGTGTCGACCTGCCTCGACGATCTGACGAAGATCCGCAACGAGACGCTGAAGGGGTATCTGTCCTGCGAGGAAGGCGATCTCGCGTGCCCGGTGCCGGCGAAGTAAAAGCCGCGCGGCGTCCGGCGTCCGGCCGGACCGCACGTCGCGCGGCCGGCGCAAGCCGGGGGTTAGCGTGAACAGGCGCTAGACATCGTCCGTTTCGTCGAGCAGCTTGTGCCGCATCGCATAGCGGACCAGCGCCGCTTCGTGGGGCATCTGCATCTTTTCCAGGATCCGGGTCTTGTAGGTGCTGACCGTCTTCGCGCTCACGCACAGCGCCTGCGCGATCTCGGTCAGTGTCTGTCCGGCGGCGATCCGGCGGAACACGTCGAACTCGCGATCGGACAACCGCTGGTGCGGCAGCGTCTCGGCCGGCTCGTTCAGGCTCTGCGCGAACTGCTCGGCCATCGCGAGGCTCACGTAGACGCCGCCCGACGCAACCTTCGTCACCGCGCCGACCAGTTCCGCGCTCGCGCTTTCCTTCGTCAGATAACCCGATGCACCGGCGCGGAACGCGCGCACCGCGTATTGCTGCTCCGCGTGCATCGTCAACACGAGCACCCGCAGCGCGGGCTTCTCGTCCTTGATCTGCTTGATCAGCTCGACGCCGTTGCGGCCCGGCATCGACAGGTCGAGCACCAGCACCTGCGCGGGCGTCGAACGAACCAGCGCGATCGTCGACGGGCCGTCGCACGCTTCGCCGGCCACCTCGAATCCGGTGGCGTTCTGGAGGATGTGCCGCAGACCGTCGCGCACGAGCGTATGGTCGTCGGCGATGAGCACCTTGATCATGTGAGGGTGGTTTCCTGTTGAACTGTGCCGAGCGGGAAGGCGACGGTGATCGAGAAGCCGCGCGCGAGCGCGGTGTCGATCGTCACGTTGCCGCCCAGCATGTGTGCGCGTTCGCGAATGCCGATCAGCCCGAACGATTTGTCCTCGTGGGCGCTGCCGCCCGGTGCCGCCCCGCGGCCGTTGTCCGCGACGCGCAGTACGCAGAAGCCTTCCTCGATGTCGAGCCGCAGCGCGACGCGGGTCGCATCCGCGTGGCGCGCGACGTTCGTCAGCGCTTCCTGGACGATCCGGAACAGCGTGGTCGCCCCCGCGCTGGTGAACGTGAGCCCGCCCGTTTCGATGTGGCGTTCGACGTCGATGCCGTAGCGGTTCGTGAAGTCGTTCGCCAGCCACTCGATCGCGGGCACGAGGCCGAGATCGTCGAGCATCACCGGACGCAGGTCGGCTGCGATGCGCCGCACCGACGCGACGGTTGCATCGATCAGACGGCGCATGCCCTGCAGGTGCGACAGCACGTCGTCGTTGGGTTGCGCACGGCCCGGCGCGCGCAGTTGCTGCTCGATCACCGACAGATCCATCTTCAGCGCGGTCAGTTGCTGGCCGAGATCGTCGTGCAGTTCGCGCGCGATGCGGGTCTTTTCCTCTTCGCGTACGTTCTGCAGGTTCGCCGAGAGTTCGCGCAGTTCCTCGCGCGACTGCTTCAGCGCGTTCTCCGCGCGCTGCCGCTCGGTGATGTCGCGCAGCATCACCGTATAGAGCTTGCCCGATGCATCGCGGATCTGCGAGATCGACGCCTCGATCGGAAATTCCTCGCCGTTGCCGCGCAGCCCGAACAGCACGCGCTGGCGGCCCATTTGGCGCTCGGACACGCCGGTCACGCCGAACTGGTCGACATGCTTCGCATGCGCGGCGCGAAACCGCTCGGGGATGAAGCGCGACAGCGGCGCGCCGATCGCCTCCATCGCCGACACGCCGAATACCTGTTCGGCCATCGGATTGAAGATGACAACCGTCTGCTTCTCGTCGATCGTGATGATCGCTTCCATCGACGAACGGATGATGCCCATCATCCGCGCCTCGTTGAGGATGCCGCGGCTGCTGGCGCCGGTATCGGCCGTCCCGGCGCGGCCGCGCAGCAGTGCATGGATGAGTGCCGCGAACGCGAACGACGCGATCAGCCCGGCGGCGAGCACCGTGCCCGCCGCGCGCTGCGCGCCGGTCGCGCTCGGGCGGCCGTCCGCGGAATAGGCGAGCGTCAGCACGGTGCCGCCGAAATTCAGCTGGTCGGTGCGGCGCATCAGGTCGGGCGACGTGGAGGCCTCGTCGGTCGTCGTCTCCGCGCTCGCGATCGGATGCGGATCGTCGCCGGCGCTCATCCGCAGGTCGAGCCCCCGTTCCGCGTCGAGCGCGCGCTCCACCACGCGATTCGGGCTGAGTGCCGCGAACAGCACGCCGCCGGCAGCCGTGTCATGGGCGCCGGCTGGCGTGACGGGCGTGCGCGATGAAGGCGTCGCCGGCACGAACAGCATGAGGATGCGGGTATCGCGGGACGTATCGTCGTCGGCCGGATGGATGCCGAGCGCGACATTGCCGGTGCGCAGCGCGCGTGCCAGCGGCGCCTGATCCGGTGCGCCGAAGCGCGCGCCGGCCGCGCTCGACAGCGGCGCGCTGAGCGTCGCGACCGCGAACGGGCCGGCCGGCAGCGGTGAGTCGCCGGCGAGCGCGCTGCGTGTCGCGGGCGACAGCGGCGCATAGCCGAGCTGCCGGACCGGCGAACGGCCGTTGTCGAGCTCGAGCGTGTCGGCATACCGGCGCCATTGCTCGGGTGTCATCTGCGGCGCGAGCAGGAACGCGCCGCGCGCGCTTTCGAGCACGGCGGCGCCGGTCTGCAACTCGTGGCGCAGCATCGCCGTCACGTGCGACGTGCGGCGTTCGAAGCGCGTATGCACGGCGCCTTGCCACTGCTCGCGCACCAGCAGCGCGACGCCGAGCGACAGCGCCGCGCCGGCGAACAGTGCAGCGACGCCAGCCACGAGTGGCTGGCGTAACATGGTCGGAAGGCGCGTGGGCCCTCGGGCGTCACGCGACGGGGTGCCACTGGCGGTCATTCGATTGGCCATTCTGGTGTCGGGGCCGCCCGTGGCGCGCCGGGCGGTGCGGCAAAACCGGGAAAAACTCGCACCCGCCGCGTGCTACTTTTGTTTTCAAGCTGAAATTGTGCGCGTTTTATTGGTTTTTTGTAATAGGGCCAGCTGAAAACGCGGTAGCGGGGCGGTGCAGCGGACGTTCCGGCGGCGATTGACGCGCGTCAACGGGCGCGTCGGCAGGTGGGGGCAGACTGTTCGGCAGGCGAGCCGGCATCGGGCCGGCTCGCGGTGACGGGCGCGTGGTTGCGCGATGCACGGCGCGTGCCCGGTCGGAGGGCGGACCATGTACAAGCGAATTTTCGTCGGGCTCGACGGCGGCCCAAGCGCGCGTCTCGCGCTGAACGAGGCGATCCGGATCGCGCTGGCATCCGGCGGCGAGGTGACGTGCGCGTATGTCGTCGAGCATCGGCCGCAGCTCGTCGACGTCGATGCGGGTTTTGCGGCCGAACGCGACCGCGACGCGGCGGCAACCGCCGCGGCGACGCCCGTGCTCGACGACGCGCGAGCGGTGCTCGCGCAGCAGCATGTGCCGGGCGCCGTGCGCGCGCTCGATGCATATGGCGAGGACGTCGCCGCGGTGCTGATGCGCACGGCGGCCGAGGTCGGTGCCGATCTGATCGTGATGGGGACGAGCGGGCGGCACGGCCTGCGCCGGCTGCTGCTCGGCAGTGTCGCGGAATCGCTGCTGCGCTCGGCCGACCGGCCGGTGCTGCTGGTGCGGCACGACGAGCCGGCTGCGGTGGCGACCGCGCGATGACCGGGGTGGGGTGTTGAGGCGCGGGTGGCAGAGGGCGGCCGGGCGGATGGCGGCGTGACGGCGTGACGGCGTGACCGCGTTGTCGGTCACGCGTCCGGCACATCGATCAACGGGCCGTGCATGCGCGGCCACACAGGGGCGTGATCGCATCGCCCCGGTTGCATCGTGACCGGCACTTCTGGCAGCATCGACCGGTGTCCGCTTCATCGTCGCGCGGGTTCAAGCGCGATCCAGTCGCCGCGTGCATGGCCGCGGCGATCGACGCAGCGGCACGCGACGGTGCGGGAGATTGCATATGCGATCGTCCTGCGCGGTGCGTCGCGTGCCCGGTTTCCTACCTTACCGACGTCATCCGCCATGCCGATTTCCGCCGCCGACCTGATTCACCAGTTCGATCTTCAGCCGCATCCCGAGGGCGGCTATTTCCGCGAAACCTACCGCGCGACCGATACCGTCGTGCGTCCTGCCGACGGCGCGCCGCGCGCGGCGTCGACCGCGATCTACTACCTGTTGTGCGACGGCGCGTATTCGTCGTGGCATCGGATCCGTTCCGACGAGGTCTGGCATTTCTACGCGGGCGATCCGCTCGAAGTGTGGGTGCTCGACGAGCACGACGGCCTGACGATCCATCGGCTCGGCAACCCGCTCACGCATCCGGGCACCGTGTTCCAGGCCGTCGTGCCGGCCGGACGCTGGTTCGGCGCGCGCTGCGCGTCGCCGGAGCACGTCGCGCTCGCGGGCTGTACGGTCGCGCCGGGGTTCGAGTTCGCGGAATTCGAGCTCGCGGATGCGACCGCACTGGCCGCCGCGTTTCCCGAATACGCGGAATACGTCGCGGGGCTCGCGCAGCGCCCTGACGCGTGAGCGTGCGGGCTGCCGCCGACGGCAGCCGTTCCGCGCGGCCCTCGCCAAACCCGTTTAGAATGCAGCGTGGTGCAGGGTCGGCCGCGGACCTGCCGCGGCGATCGCTGCCAGCCGTATCGACGGCCGCCTCCGTCGCACGGTCCGCATGTCTTCCAGGAGCGCCGCCGTGTGGCACTTTCCCATTGCAATTCCCTCGTCGCTCGGCCCGTGGGCCGTGTTCGCGAGCGTACTCATCACGCAGCTCGGCGTGCCGGTGCCAGCTGTGCCGATGCTGATTCTCGGCGGTACGATGGCGGCGATGGGGCAGGCGTCCTGGACGAGCATGTTCGCGGCGGCGATCGGTGCGACGATGCTTGCCGATTCGCTGTGGTTCTTCATGGGCCGCACGCGCGGGCGGCGCTTGCTGAACGGGCTCGTGCGCTTCTCGCTGTCGCTCGACACGACGCTGCGCTTCGCGCGTAATGTGTTCGAAAGATACGGCGCGCCGCTCCTCGTCATCTCCAAATTCCTGCCGGGCCTCGGCCTCGTGTCGGCGCCGCTGCTCGGCACGACCGCGATCGGCGTCGGCGTGTTCCTGTTCTGGGATCTGGCAGGAGCGTCGTTGTGGGCCGCGGTCTGGCTCGTCGGCGGCGCGGCCGTGCATGACCAGATCGTCCAGTTCGTGCTGTGGGTGCGCTCGAGCGGCGGTACGATCCTCGACGCGTTTCTCGCGATCTTCATCACGTTCGTGCTGTACCGCTGGGTGCGCCGCGTGCAATTCCGCCGCTACCTCGCGCAGTTGCGCATCTCGCCGCCGCAGCTCGTCGAGATGATGACGTCGAATGAACCGCCGCTGATCTTCGATGCGCGGCCGCGCGCGATTCGCGAACGGGAGCCGTACCGGATCGCCGGTGCGGTGCCGGTCGATCTCGATTCGCCGGACCTGCTCGATCCGGAACTGCTGAAGCGGCCGATCGTCGTGTATTGCGTGTGCCCGAACGAGGCGACCGCGAAGCGCCTGATCGCGAAAATGCAGCGCAAGAAGATGCTCCACAACATCAGGGCGCTGAAGGGCGGCCTCGATGCGTGGGAGAAGCACGGTTATCCGGTCGAACCGATGCCGGCCGATGCGGATGCGTCGCGGTATTTCGTGCGGCCGGCCCACGCCGCGCCGCTCGAGGGCGAATATACGGTGCGGGCGACGCTGTCGAAATGAATCATGCGCGCAATGCCGCGCACGTTCCGATTCCGCCACCGGTTTCCCGCTTCTCGTTCGCGCGAAACTCGGTTGGCACGAAACCCCTGATCCCATAAGCGAACCGGCGAAAATCCACCGCGCCGCGCGCCGTACACGCGCACGCAACGCGTCTCGGCCCGCACGCGCATTGATCCCGATCATGCACGCGTCGGCAGGACGTCATATCCTGTCGGAATCGCTTGTCCGCGCTTCGCGTGGCCATCCACCGATCCCGCGCCACGCCGGCCTTCCGCCCGCCGTGGGCCGCTGCCGCGCGAAGCTCCGGTCGTCGTCCGCGACGACGCGTCCACAGAGGCCTTCGCCATGCAAACCACCCCGACCACCTCGACCATCCCCCCGCTCGCGCGCATCGCGCTGGCCGTCGATCTGACGCCCGAGTCACTGTCCGCCGCGCGCTATACGCGAACGCTGCTGCGCCCCGGCATGCAGGTGCGCATCGTCTGCGCGATCGACAATCCGCGCCTCGTGCTGCCCGACATCCCGCGCGTCGACGCGCTGCTGACATCGGCGCGCGAGGAAATGATGCACGAAGCGCAGGCGACACTCGAACGCACCGCCGCACTGTTCGCCGGCAGCGGCGTGGCCGTCGAGCAGGTGATCCTCGATACGTCGGTCACGGGCGGTACGGTTGCGGATGCACTCGCGAACGAGACGTCGGGATGGCATGCCGACGTGCTCGTGGTCGGCGCGAATCCGCACCACGGGCTGTTGCGGCTCGTCGAAGGCGCGATGTCCGACACATTGGCCGCGCGCGCACGCTGCGCGCTGCTGATCGTCCCGGCCGACTATGCGCGGCCGGCGGACGGGCCGCTGCAGCGCCTGATGTTCGCGGTCGACGGCAGCGAGCCGTCGCTGCACGCGGTGCGCGTCGGGCTCGGCTTCGCGGCGCCGACGACGCTGCTGTACGCGGCCTATGTCGTCGATCGCGCGGTGCGTCTGACGGATCTCGTGCCGGTGCGCGCGCTCGAGGACGCCTATCGCGCGGAAGGCGAGGATGCGCTGGCCCGGATCGGCCCGCTGTTCCATGCGGCGGGCAACCCGGCCAAGCGCGGCATCGTCGAAACCCGTCCGACCAGTGACGACGTCGCCCATGCACTGATGCGCGACGCGGTGCACTGGCATGCGGAACTGCTGGTGGTCGGCACGCACGGCCGGCGCGGCATCGCCGCCTGGCTGATCGGCAGCGTCGCGCGCCGGGTCGCGCATCTCGCGCAGGTGCCGGTGCTGCTCGTGCGTGGCGACGCGTGAAGAGCGCAGCGCGATGCAGGTGAAGCGGGCTTTCGTTGACCTGCATCAGAAACGCCGTGCGCCGCGCGTGAGACAGTGACACAACGTCCGGCGTGGCGGACCGGCTGTCGTCCGTACGTGACGTTGCGATTGGACGCGTCGAGTCCGAGCCGCGCGAACGGACGCCGAACGCACGCATGTCCGAGATCGTTGCGATCAACCGATTTCCGGAGCCGTGCCGCGCCTCGCGTGGCGCGTGAGCCGATCAAGAACTCTCCGGCACGAGGGTAGGCAGCTAACGGCTGCCTTGGAACGACGGACGGGGTGTATCTCACCCCGTCCGCTTCCTGGCCCCGTGCAGACTACTTTCCTCGCAGGTATTGTCTTCGTCGATATCGCCGAGTGGAACGGCGTGTGGGGACACGCGATCGCGCGACGGCGGAGCGGCGCGGATGACGGCAAGCGAGGCGCGCAGCGCTCGCTGCCGAATGGGTGTAGCAGTCGACGCAGCCATCGCGCGACCCCGTGCCGCGCCTGCTGCGTTCAGGCTCTCATACGTAGCGCATCGTTCGCTGGTCGCGCCCGCGGCGGGTGATGCGGCATACGCAGGCGCCGCGACGCACGCCATGCGGACGTCCTCGTCCGCCCGGTGTGCGATTGCGCAACCGCGGCCAGCCGGGTCGTCCCTTGCGGCGTGGCTCCGCGACGGCAACGGCCGGTGTGTTGGCGTCGGCCCGCGCACGCAGCGCAGCGGCGAACCGCTGCAGCGCGAGCACCGACCCCGCGACACTCTGGTATTTTTCGCGTCCGATCTGCCCGTCGAGCATCACGAGCAAGCCCGCTTCGCGCGCGATCGCGAGCAACGCGTCGAGATCGTCGGGCGGCTGGATACCGGCCGGCGCGGCGGGCGCGGACAGCGTGTGCCGCCGTCCGTCCCGGGCCGGGAAATTGCGATGTCCCATGATTGGTCTCCTGCGCCGGACCCCGCATGCCGACTCAACGGCCGGCTGAGCGATGACCGGATATGAACGTATCGTTCATGACATCAGTATCCGTCACCGATACCTCGCTGCCAATCGGCGCGCGCTGAACTCGTTGTCAGACATTGCGTGCGGCGTATCGGAATCCGCTGACAAACGGCACCGGCGTTCGACCGCCGCGGCGCGATGCGCGGGCCGCGGCACGCCATGTGCGGCGCGGCGATGCGGTGCATAAAAACAGACGAATCGCGGCCGGCGCGCTTTGCTTGACGCAGGATTTCGACCGGTCTAAGTTGCTCACTGCATCGGCGTCACGCGACGGTTCCTCGTCTGCGCGAGCGGCGGTGCCGCGCCTCGGGGTGGCGTGGCAATCCTTCCAGTCGTTCGCGGGCCATGCGCACCGCGAATCCCGCGCGCGGGCCGATCCGGCAATCGATCGGCGCGGCGGCACGCAAGGTGCCGTTGATCGCGCGCAAACACGCTTCGGCGCATCGTACGCCGGGTGGCCATTCAGTCCTTAATCTTCCGGTAGCGTCTTTTTTTCCTTTCGTTCCTCGACCGTCAGGAGCCCGTCGATGTCACAACAGGACACCATGCTTGAAGCCTTGAAAGCCGTCGCCGAACAGCGCGAGATCGGCGACGACCAGCTGCGCACGATGCTCGACGACGAAGTGCGTGCGTTGTCGTCCGATGCCCGCGTGCACGACTATATCCACGTGTTCGCGATTCGTCACCTGCGCGAACGGATGCGCAGACAGGACGACCTCGAGCGCGACACCTCGTCCGGTACGCAGCACAAGGAGCCGGACACGCGTGCCGATCGCCGTCTGTGACGGACGCTCGCCGCGATCAACGCCACTGGTGCGCTCGGGACGCGGCCGGCGTTCGACCGGTACGCTCGCCATCTCGCAGCGCAAACCGCCGTCCGCGGGCTGACAACACGCTTACGCGCCGGCAGCGCCTTTCTTCATACGTTTCATTGAATTGCCACAACGGCCTCAAGTAAGTGGCGCGGATGCCGTTTACCCGGTGAATCCGTCCACCGGGCGGTCCCGCTTCCTTACCGAGTCGTTGCCATGTTTTCGTCCATCCGGACCCGCATTCTTGCCGCGTGCGTCGCCATCGTCGTCTTCGCGCTCGTCGCCACCACGCTGATCAACTATTTCATCGCACGCTCGTACAACGAGGACGCGATCGACCGCAACCTGACCTCCGTCGCGAGCGGCCACGTGGTCGGCATCGGCGACTGGGTCGCAACCAGGAGCCGGATGATCGCGTCGCTGCAGGACGCCGCGCTGTCGCCGGATCCACTGCCGGTGTTCAAGCAGATGGCCGCGGCCGGCGGCTTCACGAACGTGTACGCGGGCTACGCGGACAAGGTGTTCCATTTCTCCGATCCGACGGGCATCCCGCCCGACTATGATCCGACCGGCCGCCCGTGGTACAAGCAGGCCGCTCAGGCCGGCAAGCCGGTTGTCACGCCGCCTTACGTCGACGCGGGCACCGGCAACCTGGTCGTCACGTTCGCGGTGCCGATCCTGCGCGACGGGGCGCTGAAGGGTGTCGTGGCGGCCGACGTCGCGATGGATAGCGTGATCGCGAACGTGAAGTCGATCCACCCGACGCCCGCGAGCTTCGGCATGCTGATCGACAGCAACGGCCACGTCGTCGCGCATCCCGACGCGAAGCTCACGCTGAAGCCGGTGGCGGACGTGTCGCCCGACCTCGGCAGCATGAGCGCCGCGTCGCTGGCCGCGGCCACCGCGCCGGTCGAAGTGCACGTCGGCGATGACGCGAAGCTCGCGCGCGCGCAGGCCGTGCCGGGCACCGACTGGTATGCGCTGGTGCTGCTCGACAAATCGGAAGCGACGGCCGGCATGCGCTCGCTGCTGACCGCGTCGCTGGTCACGCTGGTCGTGATCGTCGGCGTCGCGTCGGTGATCATCGGCGCGATCACCACGACCGCATTCCGCCGCCTGTCGCAGGTGCGTCAGGCGATGGCGTCGATCGGCTCGGGCACGGGCGACCTGACGCAGCGCTTGCCGGCCGAAGGCCGCGACGAAGTGGCCGATATCGCGCGCTCGTTCAACAGCTTCGTCGACAAGCTGAACGACGTGATGCGGCAGATCCGCGACGCGAGCGAATCGGTGCGCACGGCCGCGAACGAAATCGCCGCGGGCAACCAGGACCTGTCGTCGCGCACCGAATCGGCGGCGGCGAGCCTCGAGGAAACGGCCGCGTCGATGGAAGAGATCACCGCGACGGTCGGTCAGTCTGCGGCGGCTGCCGGCCAGGCCGACGAACGCGCGGCCGCGGCGTCGCGGATCGCGTCGCACGGCGGCGTGGTCGTGTCGGACGTGGTGGCGACGATGGGGAAGATCGAGGAGGCGTCGGGCCGGATCGGCGCCATCATCGGCGTGATCGACGGCATCGCGTTCCAGACCAACATCCTCGCGCTGAACGCGGCCGTCGAAGCGGCGCGCGCCGGCGAGCAGGGCCGCGGTTTCGCGGTCGTCGCGCAGGAAGTGCGCAGCCTCGCGCAACGCAGCGCGCAAGCCGCGCGGGAGGTGAAGGTGCTGGTCGAGTCGACGGTGGCGAGCGTGTCGGCCGGGTCGGGGCAGGTGCGCCAGGCCGGCGACACAATGCGCGAGATCGTGTCGAACGTCGCCAACGTGACGACGATCATCTCCGAGATCACGCACGCAGCGAACGAGCAGACGCGCGGCATCCAGGAAGTGAATCGCGCGGTCTCGCAGCTCGACGAGATGGTGCAGCAGAACGCCGCCCTCGTCGAACAGTCGACCGCGGCCGCGACCGCACTTCAGACGCAGGCGAACGCACTCGCGACGACGGTCGGGCAGTTCAAGGTCGCATGACCCGCGCCGAGCGACGCAGGTCGAGCCGCCGCGCGGCGACGCTCAGGCGGGGCCGCCGTCGCGCATCAGCGCAAGCCGGTTGTAGAGCGTCTTCAAGCTGATGCCGAGCGCTTTCGCCGCTTGCGGCTTGTTGCCGTCGAAGTGGTCCAGCGTGGCCGCGATGAAGCGCTGCTGCGCGTAGTGAAGGGTCGCGCCGAGCGGCAGCGCCATTGCGTCGTCCGACGTTTGGTCGGGCAGCAGCGTCGGCTGCGGCAGCGCGACGTCGATGCCGTCGTCCGCGAGGATGTATGCGCGCTCGATCGTGTTGTGCAGCTCGCGCACGTTGCCGGGCCATGAATACGCGCGCAGCGCGGCGATCGCAGCGTCGGTCAGCCGCTTGTGCGAGCGGTGCCGCTCGTTGAGCGCGTCGACGAACTCGTGTGCGATCGCCTCGACGTCGCCGTTGCGCTGGCGCAGCGGCGGCACGTACAGCGCAAACGCGGCGAGCCGGTAGAACAGATCTTCGCGCAGCCGGCCGTCCCGGACGGCATCGGCCGGATTGTGGCGGGTCGCCGACACGATGCGTACGTCGAGCGGAATCGACTCGGTGCCGCCGACGCGCACGATCGTGTTCGATTCGAGCGCCCGCAGCAGCTTCACCTGCAGCGCCGCAGGCATTTCCGCGATCTCGTCGAGGAGCAGCGTGCCGCCGCACGCGGCTTCGAAGAACCCCTCGCGCTGCGCGATCGCGCCGGTGAAACTCCCTTTCTCGTGGCCGAACAATTGCGCTTCGGCGATGTCGGCCGGAATCGCGCCGCAGTTGACGGGCACGAACGGCCCGTCGCGGCGCGCGCTCAGGTCGTGCAGCCGCCGCGCGACGATGTCCTTGCCGACCCCGCTTTCGCCGGCAATCATCACGCTCGCGCGGGTCGGCGCGATTTTCTCGATACGGTCGAGCAACGTGCGCATCGCCGCGGAGCGGCCGGACAGCTGGCGTGCATCGGCGCGTTGCTTCGGACGGTTTGCGGTTTCAGCCATAGGCGTCAGGGGGCCGCTTTGAAAATCGGCATTGCCCGTTTCCCTCGTTGCAATATTTATCATCGACAGCGGAACGGACCAAAAGGTGCCGCGACATAGAAATTTCCAATGTCCGGTGCGATACCGGAAGAAATAGGTGATTGCAGCATCGCGATGCCGGCATGTGGCAACCTTGCGCGCCATTGGTGCCTTTTTACACCTGCTGAATGAAAATGCGAAAGGCACTTGCAAGCGCGCGTTCGGCATCACCAAAGGCGGCAGAAGGCCGAGCGCCAAGACAGTCGGGCCTCACGCAGATTACGCGGCGATGGCGCGCAACGTCGCAATCGGGCATGCGTGTTGCTGCGCCAAGTAGCTCGCCCCGGCACGCGTGACGGATGCCGACCGCCGAGTCAGCATGCCGTCGAGCGACGGTTGCCGGTGCGATGCAGGGAAACGATGAGGACCTTTACCCGTGAGCTGTTTCGGCAGGGCATATGGGTCGTGCTGGCCGTCGGGGTGGCGGCCGTGCTGCAGGCGTGGGCGATCCACGTCATCGGCATGCATGAACCGTTCGCGCCGCTGCCTTTCTACGCCGGTGTCGCGGCTGCGGCCTGGCTGACGTCGTTTGCCGGCGGCGTCGCCGCGAGCGCCGTGAGCCTCGCCGTGATCGGCGGCCTGTGGTGGCGCAATATGCCGCTGCCCGATCTCCTCTCCCAGGCCGGCGCTTTCGTCGCGATCAGCTTCGTCGAGTGCGTGCTCGTGATGGCCGTCAAGCCGCTGCTCGCCAACGACCGCTTGCGCGGCGCCGAGGATGCGGAAGAGGGCGACGCGCGCACATCGCGCCGCGAACCTGAACCTGGAAGCCTGGCGCGCTCGGTCGATGACACAGTGCTGCGCCGCGTGGTCGATGCATCGCCCGACGCGATCGTCGGCGTCGATGTCGCACGCCGGATCACGAGCTGGAACCCGGCCGCGCGGCGCCTCTTCGGCATCGACGCGGCGGCGGCGATCGGGCACGACGTCACGACGCTGATCGCGCCGCGCTGGCTGCGGTTGCATCCCGTTCCCGCATCGTTCGCGGACGCGGGCGCGCCGGCCGGCCCGCTCGACATCCTGTGCCTGCGCCGCGACGGCAGCCGCTTTCGCGCGACCTTCACGGCGTCCCCGATCATCGACGCGCAAGGCAATTGCACCGGCCTGTCGATGACGCTGCGCGAGGCGCGCGAACGCCGCCGCTGCGAGCAGCGCGATCTGCGCATGTTGCGCGGCGCGCGCGACGCGCGCGTGCAGGCCGACGAGTCGAACCGGATGAAGGACGAGCTGCTGGCTACCGTATCGCATGAACTGCGCACCCCGTTGAACGTGATCTACGGATGGGTCGAGGTGTTGCGCAGCGGCGAGGGGCAGGGCTTCGCGCATCAGGCGATCGACGCGATCGATCGCAGCGCGCGATCGCTGTCGCGGATGGTCGGCGACCTGCTCGACGCGTCATCGCTCGCGACGGGCCGGGTGCGGCTCGAACGCACGCCGGTGGACCTCGTGCGGATCGTGCAGGAGGCCGTGCGCGAAATCGGCGAGACCGCGGAGGCGAACGGCCTCGATTTGTCGACCGAGTGCGCGATGCCCAGCTGCGTGATCGCCGCGGACGCCGAGCGCCTGCGCCAGTTGCTGTCGAACCTGTTGTCGAATGCGATCAAGTTCACGCCGCGGGGCGGACGCATCAAGGTGTCGTTGAATCCGGCCGGCGCGCGCGTGCGGCTATCGGTCGCCGATACGGGGCAAGGTATTTCCGCGGAACGCCTGCCGCACCTGTTCGACACGTTCAGCCGGCCGGAAGGCGCGCCCGCGTTGCCGAAACGCGGCTTAGGACTCGGCCTGTCGATCGTGCGCAACATCGCGCGGCTGCACGGCGGCGAAGTCGCGGCGGCGAGCGAAGGCGCCGGGCGCGGTACGACCGTGACCGTCATGCTGCCGGCGGACCTGGGTGCCGACGATCCGACCGGCCACCCGGTACGGCCGAGCGGGGCGTCGACGGCGGTCGCGCTCGACGGCCGGCGCGTGCTGGTGGTCGACGACGACGCGACGTCGCGCGCCAGCCTCGCGGCCGCGCTCGAAACGTTGGGCGCCGAGGTGTCGACCGCGCAATCGGGACACGACGCGCTCGACGTGGTCGCGCGGCAGCACCCGAGCGTCGTGCTGTCCGATCTCGCGATGCCGGACGGCGACGGCTTCTGGCTGCTCGACCACATTCGCGATCTGCCGGACGGCGGCGGCCGCCTGCCCGTCGTCGCGGTGACCGCGCATGCGGGCACCGCGGACCGCAGCCGCGTGATGGCCGCCGGCTTCGACGCGTATCTGTGCAAGCCGGTCGACGTTCCGACGCTGGCCAGCGTGATCGTCGACGTATCGCCCGCCGACGCGACGGGCGGCACCGGGCGGCGCCACTGAGCGCATCGAGGGTGCATCGAGCGACGGTGCGTGGACCGATTTCTTCACGTCCGCGCATCGTCCCGCATGACGGACAGGCCACAGCGTTCGGCGAGGCCGGTCCGTCGACGAATCCGGAGGTCCGGATGAACGTGAACGACAGTAACCCGCACCGAGGCGTCGTGCTTGCCGCCACTGCGTGCATGCTGATATCGGCGATGCTCGTGGTGCTCGGCCCGCGGGCATTGACGCCGGTGCATGCGCAGGCACCGCCGGCATCGTCCATTCATGTCGCGCCGGGCGTCGTTCGGCCGGGCGAGACCCCCGACGAAGCGGAGATGACGCGGCGGCCGAGCGGCATCGACGCCGAATTCGTCGACAAGGCCGGCATCATCGGCAAGACAGCGTCGCAGGCCAGCGAGCTTGCGCTCGATCGGTCGTCGAATCCGCACGTGAAGGCCTTCGCGCGGCGGATGATCGACGATCACGACCACATGGCCACGCAGCTGCGGCGCCTCGGCGCGCAAAAGGGCGTGCCCGTGCAGGCGCGCATGGTCGTCGATCCGGAGGTGACGGCGCTGCGGACCAAGAACGGCCTCGCATTCGACAAGAGTTATGTCGCGCTGGTGGGGCCGAACGCGCACGAGGCGGCGATCAGGCTTTACGAGGCGGAAGCGCGCAACGGGCGCGACCCGCAGATTCGCGCGTTCGCGGCCGGCTCGCTGCCGACGCTGAAGGCGCACCTGAACGCCGCGCGCCAGCTCGAGAATTCGATCGCGGCGGCGCACTGATCCGCGCGGCCCACCCGCAGCGCGTCGGTCAGTGCCGCGTGCCGCTGTCCGGGCCGCCCGGCGATGCCTCGTAAGGCGGCGCGTCGAGCGGCGTTTCGCCTTCCTCGATCAGCCAGTACGGTGACGCACCGTAGTACGTGTGCAGCGCCTCGGCCCAGATCGGATCGGCCATCGCCGGCCAGTGGTCCTTGTCGAAGCCGGGGGCTTCGCGCACGCGCTCGGTCGACACAGGCAGCACGAAGCAGTGACGCTCGGCATCGAGCGTCAGCACATTCCACGGCACCGCGAGCAGCTTGTCACCGATCCCGAGAAAGCCGCCCGACGACACGACCGCATAGGCGATACGCCCGGAGCGGACGTCGAGCATGATGTTCGTGACCTTGCCGATGTCGTCGCCGTCGATCGTCAGGACGTGATCGCCCTCCAGCGTGCCGGCGGCCATCACGTCCGGCCCCGGGCCGCCGGCCGAACGGCCGCTGTCGCCGACGATGCGCGCATGCGTGGGCGAAGGTCTGTCCGTTGTCATCGCTTTCCTCCTGGTCGAAGCGGCGCGGCGAAGTGGCTCGCAGCCGCGCAGGGAAGGGCCGGCCGCGTTAGCGGCGGCGCGGCAGGGATACGTCCTCGAGCGTGTTCGCCAGCTCGTCGCGGGCCGGGCCGCCCGCGCGCGTCGCGATGTCGCCGAGCGACACGATGCCGACGATCTGGTGCTTCGCATCGAGCACCGGCATCCGGTGCAGTTGCAGGTCCGCCATCCGTTGCTGGACATCGCCGACGCCGTCGTCCTCGACACACCACTGCACGGGCGCGGAGGCGACGGCCTTCACGGGCGTGTCGGGCGAATGCCCGTGCGACAGTGCGCGCACCGCGAGGTCGCGGTCCGTCACGACCGCGACGAGTTCGTTGCCGTCGCAGACCGGCAGCACGCCGATGTCGAAGCGCTGCATCAATTGGGCTGCATGGCGAATCGTGTCGGTCGGCGCGACGCACACTACGTCGCGCGACATGATCTCGTTGACGCGATACATGAACGCCTCCTTCGTGAGCGAGACGAACCGGAAGCAGAACGCGTGCCGCGTTCAATCGGCACCCGTGCGCGCAGCGCGCCCGGGCCACGGAGAAATTTGCCAGCCAGCTTGTACATCTTCCACGACGGTGGCCGCAGCCGGCGCGCAACCGGCGATCAGTGGCCGACCCCCGTCATCACGACGATGGCGAGCACCACCGCACTCTCGATTGCGGCCAGTGCCGCGACGCCCGCGGCGCCGCTGACTTCGTTCCACGCACGTTCGATCCGTTTCATCACTTCACTCCGGTTCTGCCGGTTCCGCGCTGCGCTACCGCGCAGGGCGGGCCGGGGTGCCGCCGTCAGCCGTGATCGCGGGGCGGTGCTGGGGCGTCGGGCGCGCGACGTTCGCGTGGGCCGGACGGCTTCGCGGGGTCGATACGGGTCGCGCCGCCAACGGCGGGCGGATCGCTGGCCGGGAAACTCTCCTCGAGCCCTTCGTCGATGCGCTCCTCCGTCTTGTCCTTGGGCGGTTTGCGCGACGCGGCGAGCGAGACTATGCCGGCAGCCGGGGACACGGCATCGCGGCGGCCGGGGGCAAGAGCGATCATGATCGAACCTCCTTACACGTAATGAAAAGCGCAAGCGCCGTACCCGTGGGGGGCGGCGCGCCATGACGCTCGCGGCTCATTGAGCCGGCCGGAGTGGTAGACACATCGGCCGCTCGTCGGTGGTTGAACCACGCCGCCTACGCGGGCCGGCGAGCGCGCGGCGGCGGGGCGCTGGTCGCGCGATGCGCGGCGTGCGATCCGTTCGCGCTCGTGGTCAAGCTCGCCGCCGAAGGGCGCATCGTGTCGCTGGTGATTGGAGCTTACGCCGGATGACGCCGCGCGTGTCGGCGACGATGCGCGGGCACGCTGCTTGCGTCCGGTCGCCGCGCCAATCGACACGCGCGAGCCGCCGCGCAGGAGTGACATGAACACGCCATCCATGCTGCACCGTCCCGAACCGACACCTGACGTCGATCCCGACCCGACGCGGCCCGAGCACGACGATCCGGTCGATCCGCCCGTGCCCTTGGGGCCGCCGCATGGCGATCCGCCGTCGCAGCCGCCACCGATGCGGATGCCGGACGGACGCAGCGTAACGCGGCCGGCCGCGCGATTACTGAAAGGAGGACCATCATGGACATTCACGTGCAATCGCCGGACAAGCGCGCGATCGCCCAGGTGCTGGGCCGCTATTTCGAGTCGCGCTCGTTGCGTTATCACATCGAGGAGTTGCCGGGCGGCGTGCTGCATATCGGTTTTCGCGCCAGCGGCCGTCCGGTCGCCGTCACCGTGTCGTTCGACGATTCCGCCTACGACACCTACACGCACTGGGACGCAAGCCAGAAGCAGCTCGCGCTCGGGCGGCTCGCCGATGGGTTCTCGCGCATGATGTCCAAGCGCAGCCCGGCCGCGCTCGCCGGCGACTACCACGTCGAGCGTTTCTGATTCCGCAACCATCCGCCTGCTCGTGCCGGAAACCGGCAAAGTGCCCGTGCTCAACGGGCGCTTTGCGGGTTCGCTGCGCCTCGCGTAGGATGTTCGTTAATTCAGCGCACGCTACGTTCGCGCTGTCAGCTGCCTGCCTTGGCAGCCGGACAAGCGCGACGCGCTTTCCTGCAGGTTCGTTTCGCGCAACCGACGGAGACCGCCTTGATGACCGTTGCTCGCCCGTTGTTGTCACCCGCCACCCGGCGGCTCGTGTCCGGCCTGTCGGCCTTCGCCGCGCTCGCGGCGGCCGGCGCCCGCGACGCGTCGGCCCAGACGCCTTCGCCGCTCGGCGAATGGCAATACTCGGCGGGGGTGCCGCTGCAGAAGCTGTTCAATCCGACCGTTCCCACGTGGCAGGTCAGCGTGGGCGCCGCGATGACGCTGCAGCCGCGCTATGCGGGTTCCGACCGCTACCGCGTGATGGGCGGCCCGAATTTCGACGTGCGCTATCGCGACCTGTTCTTCCTGTCGACAGGTGACGGGCTCGGCGCGAACGTGCTGCGCGGGCCCAACTGGCGGGTGAGCCTGTCGGTCGGCTATGACCTCGGGCGCCGCTCGGCCGACGATCTCGACCACCTGAACGGGCTCGACAACATCAACGCGGCGCCGGTGATGAAGCTCGCGGCCGATTACGTGATCTCGAAGGAGTTCCCGCTCGTGCTGCGCGCGGATGTCAGGCGCAGCATCGGCGGCTCGAACGGCTGGGTCGGCGATTTCTCCGCGTACATGCCGATGCCGGGCAGCAACGAACACTTCTTCTGGTTCGCCGGCCCGACCGTGTCGTTCGCCGATTCGCGCTACATGAACGGCTGGTTCGGCGTGAATCAGGGGGCCTCCGCGCGTTCGGGGCTGCGGACCTATTCGCCGGGTGCGGGGATGAAGTCGTTCGGCGCCGGCGTGACGATGGTCTGGTTCGTCAACAAGCACTGGTTCGTCACGGTGGACGGCGCGATCGAGCAGCTCGTCGGCCGCGCACGGCGCAGCCCGATCACGCAGCAGTCGACAAACGGTGTGTTCGACATGTCGGTGAATTACCAGTTCTGACCGGATGGGCGTCGGCCCGGCGGCGCATCGGCGTGCGGCATTTGTCGTCAGATTTGATATGATTGGCACCTGTACAAACGTACAGTGATCGATCCCCGTGACGCCTGCATCGACGCCTCCGGCGTTTTACTACCTGACCAATTTCGAACGCGCGCTGGCCTGGCTCGGCGAGCGTTACGACGACCTCCTCGACGCGCACGAACACGCGTTTCTCCGGCAGTTCGCGCAACTGCCGAAGGCGTCGCGCGCGTTGCTCGTGCGGATGCTGATGCGCAGCGGATCCGACTTCCGGGCGAGCAAGCTCGTGTACGACGAAATCGGCAGCACGCTCGACGCAGCGGCGCCGCTCGTCGCACTCGGCTGGATCGATCCGGCGCCCGCGCTCACGCTCGACGAGCTGTTCGCGCTGTCGACCAAGGCCGATCTGCTGAAGGCGTTCCCGTCGCTCGCCGCGCACGCGGGCGAGCGCAAGCCCGACTGGCTCGAGCGGCTGCGGCTCGTGCACGACGTCGCGCAGCCGCTCGACGCGTGGTGCGCGCAGGCCGACGATTGCGTGCTGCGCGTGACGGTCGGCGCGCTATGCGACCGGCTGCGGCTGATGTTCTTCGGCAATCTTCATCAGGACTGGAGCGAATTCGTGCTCGCCGATCTCGGCGTGTTCCAGTACGAAAGCGTGCCGTTCGCGCCGTCCTCGCGTGCGTTCCAGCAGCGCGCCGACGTCGATGCGTATCTCGCGCTGCAGACCTGCCGCGAAGCCCTCGACGCATGGCCGGCCGACCTCCCCTTCGACGACCTGCTGCACGCGATCGAAGCGGTCGGCTGCGCGCAGCCGTGGCTTGCGACCCGCCGCTCGAAGCTGCTGTTCTCGCTCGGGCAAGCGTGCGAGCGGCGCGCCGACTGGGACGCCGCGCTCGACGCGTATGCGCGCAGCGCGTGGCCGGGCAGCCGGCATCGGCGCATTCGCGTGCTCGAGCGCTGCGGACGCGATGACGACGCACTCGCGCTGGCGCTCGACGCGCGCGGCGGTTTCGAAAGCGACGAGGAACGTCAGCGCGTCGAGCGGATGCTGCCGCGCCTGCAGCGGCGTCTCGGGCAGCGGGTCGACCGCGCGGGCCGCGCGCACGATGTGCCGCGCGAAACGCTCGTGCTCGCGCGTCCCGACGCGTTCGTCAGCGTCGAATTCGCGGTGCGCGACCATCTTGCGCAGCCCCACGCGCCGGTTCATTACGTCGAGAACACGCTGATCAATTCGCTGTTCGGGCTGCTGTGCTGGGAGCCCGTGTTCGCGGCCGTGCCCGGCGCGTTCTTTCACCCGTTCCAGCGCGGCCCGGCCGACCTGCACGCGCCCGATTTCGCGGTGCGCCGCACGGACGCGTTCGACGCCTGTTTCGCGCAGCTCGACTCGGGCGCGTACCGCGACACGATCCGCCGGCATCATGCGACGAAAGCAGGGCTGCAATCGCCGTTTGTGTTCTGGGGCGTGCTGACCGACGAACTGCTCGACGAGGCCCTGGCCTGCCTGCCGCCCGAGCACCTGCGGTTGTGGTTCACGCGCCTGCTCGCGGACATCCGCAGCAACCGTTCGGGGCTGCCCGACCTCGTGCGTTTCTGGCCCGGCGAACGGCGCTACGAGCTGATCGAGGTGAAGGGCCCCGGCGACCGCCTGCAGGACAACCAGACGCGCTGGCTCGCGTACTGCGTCGCGCACGGCATTCCGGTGCGTGTCGTCGATGTCGAATGGGCGGGCGCCGACGTCACGCAGGCCGAGGCGGCGGGGCTGTCCGCATGAGCTATGTCGTCGCCGTGCGGGCAATGTGCGAGTTCACCGCGCGACGCGGCGATCTCGACCTGCGCTTCACGCCCGCGCCGACCGCGCTCGAAGGCATCGCCGGTCACGGCGCGGTCACGTCGAAGCGCGGCGCGCGCTACGAAACAGAGATCGCGCTGACCGGCACGTGGGGCACGCTGACCGTGCGCGGACGCGCGGACGGTTACGATCCGGTCGCGAACCGGCTCGAGGAGATCAAGACCTACCGCGGCAGCCTCGATGCGATGCCGGCCAATCACCGCGCGCTGCACTGGGCGCAGGCGAAGGTCTATGCGCACCTGATGTGCGACGCACGCGGCCTCGCGGAAATTAACGTCGCGCTCGTGTATTTCGACATCGTGTCCGAGCGCGAGACCGTGCTGACGGAAACGCTGAGCGCGAGCGTGCTCGCTGCGTTCTTTACCGAGCAGTGCGCGTGCTTCGTCGGCTGGGCCGAGCGCGAGACCGCGCATCGTGCGGCCCGCGATGCCGCGCTGCGTGCGCTGGCGTTTCCGCACGGGCAATTCCGCAGCGGTCAGCGCGAGCTTGCGGTGTCCGTCTATCGGGCGGCGCGCGACGAACGCTGCCTGATGGCGCAGGCGCCGACCGGCATCGGCAAGACGCTCGGCACGGTCTTCCCGCTGCTGAAGGCGTGCGGCGAGGGCGAGCTCGATCACGTGTTCTTCCTGACCGCGAAGACGCCCGGCCGCGCGCTCGCGCTCGAGGCGGCGACGACGCTCGGCGCCGGCACGCCGGCGCTGCCGCTGCGCGTGCTGGAGCTCGTCGCCCGCGACAAGGCGTGCGAGCATCCGGACCGCGCGTGTCACGGCGAATCGTGCCCGCTCGCGCAAGGCTTTTACGACCGGCTGCCGGCCGCGCGCGACGCGGCGATCGGCGCCGGGCTGCTCGATCGCGCCACCGTGCGCGACGCTGCGCTCGCGCACGACGTCTGTCCGTATTACCTCGCGCAGGAGCTGGCGCGCTGGTCGGACATGGTGATCGGCGACTACAACTACTACTACGACGGCAGCGCGATGCTGCATACGCTTGCGCAGCAGAACCAGTGGCGTGTCGGCGTGCTCGTCGACGAGGCGCACAACCTGCTCGATCGCGCCCGCAGGATGTACAGCGCGTCGCTCGACCCGTTCGCATTCGCGGCCGCGCGCGAGGCGGCGCCGGCGGCGCTGCGCAAGGCGTTCGACCGGCTTGCGCGCGCATGGGGCACGGTCAATCGCGCACAGGCCGAGCGCTATGCGGCCTATCCGGAGATTCCGGGGCCGATCGTGTCGGCCGTGCAGAACCTCGTCGCGGCGATCGGCGAACACCTGACCGATGCGCCGCGCGCGAACGACGACGCGCTGCTGCGGTTTCATTTCGAGGCGATCCAGTTCGGCGTGCTCGCCGACGCGTTCGACAGCGCGTCGATCTTCGACGCGACGCTGCACGGCGAGCCGCTGCCGCGCCAGTCGGGGCTCGACGGCGTCGCGCCGGCCGGCCGCCAGCGCCGCATCCAGTCGACGCTGTGCGTGCGCAACGTGATTCCGGCCGCCTTTCTTGCGCCGCGCTACGAAGCCGCGCGCGCGACCGTGCTGTTTTCCGGCACGCTGAGTCCGTTTCATTTCTATCGCGACACGCTCGGGCTGCCGGCCGATACGGGCTGGCTCGACGTCGACGGGCCGTTTCGCGCCGAGCAACTGACCGTGCGCGTCGCGAGCCATGTGTCGACCCGCTGGCGCGACCGCGACCGTTCGCTCGAACCGATCGCGGACCTGATCGCCGCGCAGTATGCGACGCGGCCCGGCAACTACCTCGGTTTTCTCAGCAGCTTCGACTATCTCGGCCGCGTCGTCGCGCTGATGCAGACGCGCCATCCGGACGTGCCCGTGTGGGCGCAGGCGCCCGGCATGGCCGAAAGCGAGCGCGACGCGTTTCTCGCGCGCTTCGACGCGGGCGGGCGCGGGGTCGGCTTCGCGGTGCTGGGCGGTGCTTTCTCGGAAGGTGTGGATCTCGTCGGCGAGCGGCTGATCGGTGCGTTCATCGCGACGCTCGGACTCCCGCAGGTCAACGACGTCAACGAACAGATGCGGCGCGCGATGGAGGCGCGTTTCGGCAACGGCTACGACTACATGTATCTGTACCCGGGCCTGCAGAAGGTCGTGCAGGCTGCCGGGCGCGTGATCCGCACCGAGCACGACGAGGGCGTCGTGCACCTGATCGACGATCGTTACCGGCGGCGGGAGGTGCGCGATCTGCTGCCGCGCTGGTGGCGAATCGGGTGACCGTCAGGGGCGTATGGCGTGCGCGCTTGCGCCCAATCCCTACAGCACGTTGAGCATCGCGAGCGCGGCTTCCTGCAGATGCGGCAGCACGCGCCGCACGGCCGCATCCGTTGATTCCGTGCCGATCGGCATGTTCGTGCTCAGCGCGGCGACGACTTCGCCGTGACGGTTCTTCAACGGCACCGCGACGCCGCGCACGCCGACCTGCAGTTGCTGCTCGATGACCGCGAAGCCCGCGTCGCGCGCGTGGTCGACCTGTTCGAGCAGTCGTGCCTTGTTGGTGATCGTGTGCGGCGTGAACGGCGCGAGTTCGGCGTCGGCGAGCCACGCGCGGACGGCCTCCCGATCCGGATGATGCGCAAGCAGCACCACTCCGGGCGACGTCAGCGGCGCCGGCACGCGTGCGCCGAGCACGAAGCCGGTCGTCATCACGCGCGACACGCCGTTGCGGGCAATGAACACGAGTTCCCAGCCATCGAGCACGCTCACGTACGCCGACTCGTTCAGCGACGCGCTCAGTTGCTGCAGATAGGGCTGGACCGTGCGCGGCAGCCGCGCCGAATCGAAGTACGACCAGCCGACCCGCAGCACGCGCGGCGTGAGGCCGTACAGCTTGCCATCGGTGTACACGTAGCCGAGCGATTCGAGCGTCAGCAGGTAGCGCCGCGCGGCCGTGCGCGTGAGCCCGGTGCGGGCGGCGGCCTGGGTTGGCGTCATCCGCGCGTGCTGGCTGTCGAACGCTTCCAGGATCGCCAGGCCTTTTTCGAGGCCGGCGATCCAGTCGCGTCGGTCGAGGTCCGTTTTTTTCATCGGCGGGGGCAAAGGTGGGCGCGCGGTATTCGCGCAGATTTGGGCGATTATCGCGCGAAGTGCGGGGCGGCGCGACGTGCCGCGTTCTCCATTTGGCTAGCTGGGCGAACTTGCGGCAAGGATATACAATCATCTATGTATATCCATGGAGGTTAATATGCAGGTTGCAAAGTGGGGCAATAGCCTGGCGGTCCGCCTGCCGGCCAGCGTGGTCGATGCACTCGAGCTCCGCGAGGGAGACGACATCGAAATCGTGGTTGACAGCCCCCGCGTTTTCGCGGTGAGCCGCAAGCCGCGGCCCGACGAACTTCTGCAGCGGTTGAGGCGTTTCCGGGGCAAGCTGCCCGCTGACTTCAAGTTCAGCCGGGACGACGCAAATGAGCGGGATTGAGCCGGCGAAATCGTTCGTCGACAGCAATGTCGTGCTTTATCTGCTGTCCGAGGACGAGACCAAGGCGAATCGTGCGGAGGCGCTGTTCCTTCGGCGGCCGACCATCAGCGTTCAGGTACTCAACGAAGTTGCCAGCGTTTGCAGCCACAAATTGCGCATGCCGTGGAGCGACATAGGGCAGTTTCTGGAGCCGATCAGGAGTTTGTGCCAGGTCGTCCCGATCACGGTGGACACGCATGACCTGGCGCGAAGGCTGGCGGAGCGGCACGGTTTCTCTTTCTACGACGCGTGCATCGTGGCAACCGCTTCGATCGAGGGCTGCGAATACCTGTACACGGAGGACATGCACGACGGCTTGCGCGTGGAGGGTGGTCCGGTGTTGCGAAATCCGTTTGCCTGAGCGCCGACGATTTCGGGCACGCTGCGGAGTCATCCCGGGCGACGAAGGGGGCCGTTCGGTGTGGTCGCCTCGATCAGGCCAGCATGAGCGATGTCGCTGGCGGCGAAACGGAAGGAGGGCGGGGAGCGGCCGCGCGTCGATGCCGCCGCTCAAACATGAAAATCAGGCGAACCGGATGCGGCGCGACCACTACGCGCGCCGCATCCGTACCAACCTTACTCGCCGCTCGTCCACTCGACGTTCGCACCGACCGAACGCAGGTTTTCGACGAAGTGCGGGTGCGCGCGGCGGATCGGCAGCGCGTTCATGATTTCCGAGCGGCCTTCGATGCTCGCGGCCACCATCAGCAGCGCGATCGCGACGCGGATGATGTACGGGCTCTCGACGCGCGCCGGCGTCAGTTGCAGCCCGCCGAACGTGATCAGCCGGTGCGGATCCGACAGCAGCACGTGCGCGCCGAACTTCGACAGTTCGCCGGACCAGCCGAGCGCGCCGTCGTAGACCTTGTTCCAGAACATCGCGCTGCCTTCCGCGCGCACGCCGAGCGCGATGAAGATTGGCAGCAGGTCGACCGGCACGTACGGCCACGGCGCGGCTTCGACCTTGGTCAGGATGTTCTGCGTGAACGGCCGGCGCACGCGCAGCGGGCCGTCGCGTTCCGCGCGGGACCAGCCGTCGCGGTGCGTGACGGTCACGCCGAATTTCGCGAACGTGCGGTCGATCAGCGGGAAATGCTCCGGCGACGAGTTGCGCACGGTGATGTCGCCGCCCGTGATCGCGCCGAGCGCGAGGAACGTCGCGATTTCGTGGAAATCCTCGGCGAAGCGGAATTCGCCGCCGCCGAGCTTGCCGCCGCCCGCCACGCACAGACGCGACGTGCCGATGCCCTCGATCGAAACGCCGATCATCGCGAGGAACTGGCAGAACTCCTGCACGTGCGGCTCGGACGCCGCATTCATCAGCGTCGACGTGCCGCTTGCTGCAGTCGCGCACAGCGCGAAGTTTTCGGTGGTGGTGACCGACGCGTAGTCGAACCAGTGATGGTTGGCCGTCAGCGGGCCGTCGGCACGGACGATCAGCGAATCGGGCGTGCGCTCGATATGCGCGCCGAAGCGCTCGAACACCTCGACGTGCGGATCGATCTCGCGCACGCCGAGCGTGCAGCCTTTCACGTCGTTCTCGAGGCGCGCGACGCCGAAGCGCGCGAGCAGCGGCGGAATCAGCATGATCGACGAGCGCATCGCCTCGGGCAGGCGGTGAATGGCCGGGTCGAACGTCGTGTTGCGATGGTGGAGCTCGAGGATGCCCGTCGTGAAATCGACCGACACGTCGCTGCCGAGCGTGCGGAAGATGTCGAGGATCTTGCGCACGTCGGTGATGTCCGGCACGCCGACGAGGCGCAGCGGCTGATCGGTCAACAGGCTCGCGCACAGAATCGGCAGGACGGCGTTCTTGTTCGCGGACGGCTGGATGTCCCCGCGCAGCGGAGTGCCGCCGTGGACGATGAGATTCGACATGATATGGGGGCGTATCGGTGACTGACGTAGGCCCATATGATGCCATTGGTCGGCGCGCGGCGTGGAATGTTCAGCGGGGAAAAGGAGCTTCTGCGTGCGGGATTGACCGTGTTTGACGTTGGGCGTGCGCGGGTTGCGCCCGACTGCCGGCAGACGGAAGCCGGTGCGAAATGGCCGGCCGCGTAGCGGGCCGGCCATGCGGTCATTGCGTCATTGCGCCGCCCGCATCCGCGCGGCGACCACCAGCGAGATCAGGCAGCCCACCGCGAGATAAGCGGCGACGAAGTGCCACGAACCGCCGGCCATGCTGACCAGCGCCACCGCGATGAACGGCGTGAACCCGCCGCCGACCACACTCGCGAACTGATAGCCGACGCCCGCGCCGCTGTAGCGGTATTCCGCGCCGAACAGCTCGGTGAAGAGCGGCTGCTGGACGCTCACGACCAAGTCGTGCGCGGCATTGGCCAACAGGATCGAGAACACGACGATCCACGCGATCGAGCGCGACTCCAGCGCGACGAAGAACGGCACCGCCGACACGAGGCCGATCACCGCGCCGATGAGGTAGATGCGGCGCAGGCCGAAGCGGTCGGCGAGCCATGCGAAGCACGGGATCGTCACGCAGCTCACCGCGCCGACCAGCAGGCCGATGTTCAGGAACAGGTCGCGCGACAGGCCCAGGTTCGACGTCGAATAGCTGAGCGCGAATGCCGTGACGATATACATCGTGAACAGCTCGGCGAGCCGCAGCGCGACGATCAGCAGGAATGCCTTCGGATGGCGCGTCAGCGCTTCGAGCACCGGCAGGCGCAGCTTGCGGTTGCCGTGCTCGACCTTCTCGACGAACTCCTGCGACTCGTCCATGCTCTTGCGGACCCACAGCCCGATCAGCACCAGCACGATGCTGAACACGAACGGCAGGCGCCAGCCCCACGACTTGAACGCGGCCTCGCCGAGCGTATGGCTGAGGATCGACACGATCCCCGTCGCCAGCACGAGCCCGACGCCGTAGCCGACCTGCACGCCGCTGCTGTAGAACGCCTTCTTCTGCTTCGGCGCGCTCTCGACTGCCATCAGCGCCGCGCCGCCCCATTCGCCGCCCACCGCGAAGCCCTGGATCGCACGCATCAGCACCAGCAGCACGGGCGCCCACCAGCCGATCGTCGCGAAACCCGGCAGCAGGCCGATCGCGACGGTCGACAGCCCCATCAGCATCACGGTCAGCACGAGCATCCGCTTGCGGCCGAGCCGGTCGCCGAAATGGCCGAACACGACCCCGCCGAGCGGACGGAACAGGAAGCCGACGCCGAAGGTCGCGAACGCCGCGAGCGTGCCCATGGTCGGGCTGATCTTCGGGAAGAATTCCGAATTGAATACGAGCGCGGCGACGATCCCGTACAGCAGGAAGTCGTACCAGTCGACGACGGCGCCGACAAAGCTGCCGATTGCGGCCTTGCGGGCCTGGCTGCGCGCGCGGGCGCCGGCGGCGGCGTCGAGGGTGTCGAAGGTTGGGGTCATGGCGAAGTCTCCTGGCACGGCGCATCGTGGAATCGTGGCGGCGCCGCGTCCGATGCTGCATTAAGTCGATGGGGTGAGCGGAGAATAGGGTGCGCGCGCTGTCACGGCAATTAGCCGATCGGTCAAAATGCGCGATTATCGTTCTATTCTGTGCGATTATCGAACGCTTTTCGGGTTTGCACTAGGCGAGGCACCGATATCCCGTTTGGCCAGGGTGTGCCGCCGTGAACGAACTGGTTAAAATCTGGACCATCAAAACGTCGCCCGGATCGGGCGGATGTCCGGCCCTCGCATCGGCCGGGCGTGCCGCGCGAACCGGGCGTCATCCCCATCGACCGCCCCCGGAGACTGGAATGCCCGGCAATCCCCACCCCCTGTCCAGCGATACGCCGCCCGTCGCCGATCCGGCCGCCAATCCGCTCGGGATGGCCGGACTCGAATTCGTCGAATTCGCGGCGCCGGTGCCGGACGCGCTCGCGCAACGCTTCGAGCAGCTCGGGTTCAAGGCGATCGCGCGCCATGTGAGCAAGAACGTCACGCTGTACCGGCAAGGGCAGATGCAATTCCTGATCAACGCCGAGCCAGAATCGTTCGCGGCGCGCTATGCGGAGGAATACGGGATGGGCGTCTGCGCGATCGGGCTGCGCGTGGCGAGCGCGCGGCGCGCGTTCGAGCGGGCGATCGAGCTGGGCGCGTGGGCGTTCGAGGGCGAGCGGATCGGAGTCGGCGAGCTGAAGATTCCCGCGATCCAGGGGATCGGCGATTCGCACCTTTATTTCGTCGACCGCTGGCGTGGGCGGGACGGCCAGCGCGGCGGCGTCGGCGACATCTCGATCTTCGACATCGATTTCCGGCCGATCGACATCGCGACTGCCCATACCGATCACGATTGCGTGGGCACGGGCCTGCAGCAAGTCGACCACTTCACGCAGACGGTCGGCGCGGGGCGCATGCGCGAATGGCTCGACTTCTACCATGACCTGCTGCACTTCCGCGAAATCCATGAAATCGATGCGCACTGGCATGTATCGGAAGAATCGCGCGTGATGGTGTCGCCGTGCGGCGCGGTGCGGATTCCCGTGTACGAGGAAGGCACGCGGCGCACCGAGCTGATGCACGCGTATCTGCCGGACCATCCCGGCGAAGGCGTCCAGCACGTTGCGCTGTCGACCGACGACATCCTGGCGAGCGTCGATGCGCTGCGCGCGAACGGCGTCGAATTCATCGAGCCGCCGGCGCGCTATTACGACGAAGTCGATGCGCGGCTGCCCGGGCACGGCGTCGATCTCGACGCGCTGCGCCGCCGCGCGGTGCTGGTCGACGGCGAAATCGGCAGCGATGGCGTGCCGCGGCTGTTCTTCCAGACCTTCGTCAAGCGCCGGCCCGGCGAGATCTTCTTCGAGATCGTGCAGCGGCAAGGGCACCACGGATTCGGGGAAGGGAACCTCGCGGCGCTGGCCCGCGCCCGCGACGCGGGCTGAACGGCTGAACGGCCGAGGGGCGTGTCGGTAGCCGCGATCGCGGGGTCAGCCGCGGCTCGACCTCAACCCCCCACCGCCGACACGCAGTTCGGCGCCGGGTCGTCCAGGTGGACGACCTGCCAACGTAGCGCAGCCGCGCCCGCACCGCCTAGTCGGCGGCGCCGAGCTTGCGCGCCTGGCGGCGCATCCCGTCGAAGATCGCATCGGCCACGTCTGCCGGGAATTCCGCGGGAATGCGCGACGCGACGTCGGCGATCGCCGGTTCGGTGCGGGCGGCCACGCCGGCCATCGCCACGCGGACCTCGTCTTCGGTCAGACCGACACGCGCGCCTTGCGCGATCCAGTGGCGCGGCTGGATGTCGCCGATCACGTAATGGCGATTCTTCCCGCATACGGCCATGGCCAGCCGCGCGCGTCGCGGCGGCAGCTGGTTGCGTCGCGTGCCGATGATTGGATGCGCGGACAGCACGTCGTACAGCGGCGTGCTCCGATACGTGTTGCCGGGCAGATGCGCGATGCTGAAATTCTTCGCATGGCCGTCGATGGCTGCGAGTACCCAGAACACGAGCTGCGTGATGAAGAAGTTGTTCCGGTCCTGCGCGGCCTCGGCGGAATTCGCGAGGATGCCCATGATCGTCGCGATGCCCGGGCCGCCGTCGGATTCGTATTTCGCGCCCGACGGCGTGCCGGTCGCCTGGCACATGTCCTCCTGCGGCAGCCGCAGGATCCACGTGCCGTCGCGCGACGGGCGGCGGTCGAAGCGCTCGACGATCAGCGCCTTCTGGTCGTCGAACCGGCCGATGTCGCACGCGGCCACCGGCAGCCCGTATGCGGCGACGATCTTCGAGCACAGCCATTCGTTCTCGACCGACGTGCGCATGTCGGCCTGCATGTTCCCGACGCGTCCCAGCGGCAGCTTGAAGATATGCGTGGTGGGCGTGCTGCCCGCCGGCAGCAGCCAGCGGTTGCCGTGGCGCAGCAGCGCGGTCTTTTCCTGCGCGCCGGCGATCGACAGACGCAATTCGCCGTCCGGTTCCGCATGGCCGGGCAGCGGCGCGGCGGTTGCGTGGCGCAGCACGTCGGCGACGGCTGCGTCGTCAAGCGCGGTGCCGGCGATCGCCTGCAGGTCGACCGGCGTCTCGTCGGGCGGCAGCAACTGCAGCGCACCGACGCAATCGCGGCCGATCGACGCGAGCAGTTCGAACGGCGCCGTCGAGCCGAGCCGGTAGCGCTGCGCGATGCGGCGGCGGATCGGCTGGCTGTCCGGCAGCAGATTGTCGAAGTAGTCGGCGACGATCGCGCCCTGGTGCGGCTGGTTGCCGGGCGTGAACGGCAGGGACAGCGACAGCGGACGCCCCTGCGGATCGTCGATCCACGCCGGCAGGTAGACGAGGCGCTCGACGCCGCGCCGGACTTCCCAGTATCCGACCGGGATGCCGTTCATCCACAGGTCGAGGCGGTCGTGGCGGGGGCGGCGGGCCATCGTCACCAGTCCTCCCGCTTGGGGTTGCGGGGCTTGCCGGGTGTCGCCGCGGCAGGTCGTTTCCGCGTGGCGGCGAAGGGCGCCTTCGCGGCGGCCGGCGGGCGGACTGGTTTATCGGATAAGGCGGCCGAGCCGGACGAACCTGACTTGCGACCGCGCGCGGCCGCAGCACGCCTGGACACAGGCGTGGGCGCGGCGACGTCCGGCGTCGCCACGTCGTCCGGCGTGCCCGGATCCAGCGTCAGGTGCACCCCGAGCACGTTCAGCACCTTGAAAAACCGTTCGATGCTGACCGCGGACGGATTGGCTTCGAGCTGCGCATACGACTGCTGCGTGACGCCGAGGCGGGCGGCGAGTTGCGCCTGCGTGAACCCCGCCGACTTCCGGAAGCCGACGAGGATCGGGCGCAACTGGCTCAAGGTCTGGACAGGGAATGCCATGGGCTCTCCGCGATATGACAGGCGATCGCTTGTAATCGAAAAATACAGTCTATGGTATGTATCGTCAAAATACAAACCCGAGACTGTATTTCAGAAAAACAAACGATAGCCTGTCAGGCGGAAACTGACGGATCGATGCAACGCCGAGCGATGCGTAGGACGGATGCTTGGTCGCGCAGTCGACAACCGGATACAGCAGCAATTGGTGCGCGATCGCGATGCCCGACCCGCGCAACTGCAGCGCGGCGACCGCGGCCAGGTTGCCGCCCGCGCTGTCGCCGGCCACGGCGGTCGCGCCGTTGCGCGCACCGAGATCGCGCTCACTGGCGGCAGCCCAGCGCACGGCGTTGCACGCGTTTCGTACGCCATCGAAGGCGGGGTTCGAATGCTTCAGCTCATCGCCCGGGAAGAGACGGCGAACCTCGTCACGACCCGCGCGTCGAACGGTTCGCCCACGCCGCCAATGCCGGCCATTGCGCGCCACCGCGGCGGATGAATCCCGCGCCCGTACGGATCACGATCGCGCCGATCGCAAACGCGGCGAGATCGTCGAGACGGCCGAGGCCGACCCACGCCGCGCACATCGCCATCGCCGCCAGCAACGCGGACAGCGCGTCGGTGCGCACATGCCAGCCGCTCGCCTCGAGCAGCGCGGAGCCGGTTTCGCGCGCCTTGCGCAGCATCCAGCGCGACAGCGCGGCCTTGCCGGTCAGCGTGACGACGACGAGCGCGAGCGTCAGCGCGCCGGGCTGCACGACCGGCGGCGCATCGAACCGGTTTGCCGCGTGCCAGATCATCTGCACGCCTGTGGCGACGAGCAGCGCGCCGAGGCCTGCCAGCGCGAGCGGTTCGTAGGTCGGGCGCCGCTCGGGCGGCAGCCGCGCGTCGAGCCGGCACGCGACGAGGATCAGCGCGTCGGCCGCGAGATCGATCGCCGCATGCGCGACGTCCGCAAGCAGGCCGGACGAATGCGCGGACCACGCCGCGACCGCTTCGGCCGCGAGCAACAGCAGGTTGATCGCGAGACTGGCGGCGAGGGCGCGGGAGGTGGCCGCATAAACGTAGGGCGTGGCGCGCGCGGTGCGCTGCATGGCGGATTCGTCTGTCGAAAGCGTGAGCAGCCTCGAACGCTACCGGTCGACGATGGCAGATACGTGACAGCAGCGGCTGAAGCTCCGCAAGGAATCGTGCCGATGTGATCGGTTGGTTCCTGCACGGCGCGCCGCGTCGGAAGCGCATCGAAGCGTGCCGGCGCGCACTACGGGGCGTCGTTGCCGACCGTGGCATCCGGCCTCGTCCGTAGCGGCCTGCCGTACACCTTCGCGAGCGTCGCACCGCCCGCCGGCCGTTGACCCACATCAAGCGCCCGTCACCGGGTCGTGCGGACGCAATGCGCGACGAGTAGCCTTGAAATACGAAGCGCGCGAACACGATCGCGCGGTGGGGAGACGAGCATGCTCGCGATGATGTTTGACGGCACGACACCGCATTTGCGCGAAGCGCGCATGCCGGGTCCGTCGCCCGCTGCCGGTCAGCTCCTGATCGACGTCCATGCGTGCGGCGTCTGCCGAACCGATCTGCACGTCGTCGACGGCGAACTCGCGCATCCGAAGCTGCCGCTGATTCCGGGGCACGAAATCGTCGGAACGGTGCGCGCGCTCGGCGAGGGCGTGACGGGTTTCTCCGTCGGCGACCGGGTGGGCGTACCGTGGCTCGGCTCGACCTGCGGGCATTGCGCGTATTGCACATCGGGCCGCGAAAACCTGTGCGACAGCCCGGGCTTCACCGGCTATACGATCGACGGTGGCTATGCCGAGCGCACCGTCGCCGACCATCGGTATTGCGTGCATCTGCCGCGGCGCTATTCCGACCTGGAAGCCGCTCCGCTACTGTGCGCCGGGCTGATCGGTTATCGAACCTTGCGCATGGCGGGCGACGCTCGCCGGATCGGAATCTACGGCTTCGGCGCCGCGGCCCATCTCGTCGCCCAGGTCGCGCATCGCGAAGGACGCAAGGTGTTTGCGTTCACGAAGCCCGGCGACACCGTGGCGCAGCAGCTCGCGCTATCGCTGGGCGCCGCGTGGGCCGGCGGCAGCGACGAAGCGCCGCCCGAGCCGCTCGATGCCGCGCTGATCTTCGCGCCGGTCGGTGCGCTGGTGCCGGCCGCGCTGCGGGCGGTCGACAAGGGCGGGATCGTCGTATGCGGCGGCATTCACATGAGCGACATCCCGGCCTTTCCGTACGCGTGGCTGTGGGGTGAGCGCCGTATCGCGTCGGTGGCCAACCTGACGCGTGCGGATGCAGTCGAATTCATGCGGATCGCGGACGCGATGCCGCTGCAGGTCGAGGCCGTGCGCTATGCGCTGACCGATGCCAACCGCGCACTCGACGACTTGCGCAGCGGGCGCGTGTCGGGCGCCGCCGTGCTGGGCATGCGCGGTTGATCTCCTCGACGGAGCCAGGCGGCGCGATCAGATTTGCCGCAGGCCTTCCAGGTCGACGATCCGGATCTGCTTGCCCTGCGTCGCGACGAGCCCCTTGTGCTGGAACTTCGACAGCATGCGGCTGACCGTTTCGAGCTTCATCCCGAGATATTCGCCGATCTCGTCACGCGTCATCCGCAGCACGAATTCCGCGGCCGAATAGCCGCGCGCCTTGAAGCGCGCGGAAAGATTCAGCAGGAACGCGGCCACGCGCTGTTCGGCGGTCATCGTGCCGAGCAGCAGCATCTGCGACGATTCGCGCACGATCTCGCCGCCCATCATCTGATACACGTGATGCTGCATCGGCCGCACTTCGCGGCACATCTGCTCGAGCTGGCCGAACGGAATGATGCAGACGGTACTGTCCTCGAGCGCGATCGCGTCGCCGTTGTGGTGCCCGGTGTGCACGCCATCGAGCCCGAGCGACTCGCCGACGAGCTGGAAGCCGGTGATCTGTTCGTTGCCGTCGCGATGCATCACGATGGTCTTGAACGACCCGGTTCGCACCGCATAGATGCTGTTGAACGCGTCGCCTGCACGAAACAGCGTTTCGCCGCGCTTGACGTGGCGCGTCGTGCAGATCATCGCGTCGACGCGCGCGAAATCGTCAGGCGAGAGATCGGATGGCATGCAGACGGTACGCAATGCGCACGTCGAACAGCGGGCCGCGGCGCGCTTGGGCTGATCGGCCGGCTGGACCGCGTGCAGCGGGATGAACGGGCGTGACGGCATGGTCGTCGAGACTTCGGCACTGCTCTGCATGGTCGGCTCCAGTTGGGGCAGCGGCGGCTCGCCGTCGGGCGGAATCGCGCTGGCCGTTGTACCGGCGGCCTTGGTGTCTGCCGCCTTCCTCTCGGGAAAGCCTCATCGGACGCGCAGGAAAGACCGATACGCCGGTCTCGACGATGCTGCTGCCCTGGCTCCGTGAGGCACGTTTGCTTTTCGGAATGCAGTATGGATGTTGCGCGCCGTCAAGAAAATCAGCGGGAATTGAAGTTGCGGTAGGTGAAAGGGAAGTCTTGTAGGGAGATTCCTACAGGGGCGCGGCAACTTGTCGCGATCGGCGCTGGCAAGCGCCGGACGCGGATGGCGAGCGTTGACCGGTCTCAAGGCAACGGTGCCCGTCAGGATCAGACTGGCTCGATGAACCCATCGAACCCGCACGGCAGCAGGGAGGCAACATGTACCAAAGGATCCTCGTGGCACTCGACGGCAGCCACGGCGCGCGGCTCGCGCTCGACGAGGCGATTTCGCTCGCGCGCCATTCGGGCGGCCGGGTCATCGCCACGTGCGTGGTATCGGACGCGCTGCGGCCGGCCGGCGTCGACCATGGCGATATCGATCAGCGCGACTCGACCGGACTGGACGCGAAAAACGCCGCGACCGCGATCTCGGACGCGGAAGCCGCGTTTCGGCGGTCCGGCGTACACGGCATCGCGCGCGCGATCGATGCGTGTGGAGTGGACATTTCGGACGTGCTGGCGCGCGCCGCCGCCGAATGCGATGCGGACCTGATCGTGATGGGCACGCATGGTCGTCGCGGGCTGCGCCGGGCGTTGCTCGGCAGCGTCGCCGAATCGCTGGTGCGCATCGCGGATCGGCCGGTGCTGGTCGTGCGGGAAGGGCCGGGCGGGTGCGCCGGCGTGTTGTGACGGTCGTGACAGGAAGCGGGCAGCCGCAAGCGGCGGCCCGCTTTCACGCGCTCAGTGGGACAGCAGGACCGGCACCGTCATCGTCTCGAGGATCGTGCGCGTCGCGCCGCCGAGCACGCGTTCGTGCATGCGGGCATGGCTGTACAGGCCCATCACCAGCAGATCCGCATGCACGTCGGTCACCCGGTTCAGCAGCGTCGCGCCCACGCTCACCGATCGCTCGCGCGACGTGGTGGAGAACGACGCGCGAATGCCGTGCCGTTCGAGATACGCGGCGACATCGACGCCGGCCGGCGTTTCGTCCGGATCGGGATGCCCACGGGTGACCGTTTCGACGTGGACGAAGCGCGCGCGGGCGAGCAGCGGCAGCGCGTCGGCCGTCGCGCGGGCGGCCTCGCGTCCGCCGTCCCAGCCGATCAGCACGTTCTCGCCGAGCGTTCTCACGTCGCCCGCGTACGGGACGACGATCGCCGGCCGGCCGCTGCCCATCACGACATCCTCGACGAAATGGCGCGCCACGTAGGTCATGCGGTCGTCGGGATCTTCCTGACCCAGGATCAGCAGATCGGCGTGGCGGGCATGCAGGATCGCGGCAGCGGTCACGTCGCCGGCCGGCGCCTGCCATTCGACGCTGCGTCCGGCGCGCTCGGCGGCCATCAGGAATCGTTCTTCGGCATCCTTGCGTCGCTGCTCGCACAGGCGTTCGTAGACGGCCAGCTTGAGCGGCTCGTCCGGCCGCCGCAACGGCTCGAAGAGATCCTGACAGACCGCGTAGAGGCCGATCAGGTGCGCATTCCAGCGTCCCGCGAGTTCGAGCGCGAGGTTGACGCGCGCCTTGCAGCGGTCGCTGTCGTCGAGATGGACGAGCAGGGTCTTGTAGCTCATGACGGCTCCTTTTCGGTTGATGCGGCGGCGGTCCCGGCGGTTGCTCCGGTTGTGCAACGCGCCGGAATCATCAGCACCGGACACGTGGCATGGCGCAGCACGCGTTCGGCCACGCTGCCCAGCACGAGGCGGCGAAAGCCGCGCCGGCCGTGCGTGCCGAGCACGATCAGGTCGGCATCGATCTCGCCGGCGAAGCCGACGATCCGTTGCGCGACGTCTTCGCCGGCCGGCGCGACATTGGCGATCTGCGGCGTGCCGGCCACGTCGCGCGCCTTCATGCGTGTTGCCGCGTCCGCCGTGACGCGCAGCCCTTCCTCGCGGAATGCATCGATCAGGATCGATGGATCGTATCCGGCCGCGTCGTACGCCGGCACCAGGAAATCGACGACGTAGACGGGCGTCAGCCGTGCACGGGTCTGCGACGCGAGGTCCAGCGCGGCGTCGAGTGCGCGCGACGACGTATCGCTGCCGTCGAGCGCAACCAGAATGTTCGAGTACATGACGTTTCTCTCGAGCGGATGTCGATGGAATCATCATCGGCGCACGCGTGCGGGTCGCGCTGATCTGGATCAACCGTCGCGGTTGCCGCGCAGCACGCGCACCGCGGCGCGCGCCGCGATCCAGGCTTCGTTGGTCGGCTCGACGACCACCGTGACCGCGCTCGACGCAGACGACACGACATGGGCATGCGCGGCATTCGCGCGCGCGTCGAGCGCGATGCCGAGCCAGCCGAGCGACGTGCAGATCCGCTCGCGCAACACCGCCGAGTGTTCGCCGATGCCGGCGGTGAAGACCAGCATGTCGAGACCGCCGAGCAACGCGGTCAGCGCACCCGCTTCACGCACGATGCGATGGGCGTAGAGCGCCAGCGCATCGCGAGCCAGCGTGTCGCCGGCCGCTTCGCACGCCAGCAGCACACGCGGATCGCCCGATGCGCCCGACACGCCTTTGAGCCCCGATTCGTGATACAGCAGGTGCCCCAGCTCGTCGCCCGACAGCTTCCCGGCCTCGAGCAGGTGGAGGACGACACCCGGATCGAGCGTCCCGCAGCGGGTGCTCATCATCAAGCCGTCGAGCGCGGAGAAACCCATGGTCGTCGCGACGCTGCGGCAGTCGCGCAGCGCGCACAGGCTCGCGCCGCTGCCGAGATGGGCGGCGATCACGCGACCGTGCGCGCGCGAGCCGAACGACTCGTCGAGCGCGACGGCGAGATATTCGTACGACAGTCCATGGAAGCCGTAGCGACGCACGCCCCGGTCGAACCATGCATGCGGCAACGGCAGCAGTTGCTCGACACGGGGCAGCGTGCAATGAAACGCCGTGTCGAACACCGCGATTTGCGCGACGTCCGGAAACGCGTCGCGCAGCGCGTCGATCGCGTCCAGGCTGTGCGGCTGATGCAGGGGCGCGAGCGGCGTCAGCGTGCGCAGCGCGTCCAATACTTCGTCGTCGACGACCACCGGATCCACGTACCGCGCGCCGCCGTGCACGACGCGATGCGCGATCGCGCCGAGCGTGACGTGCGGCAACTGCACGCGGATCCACGTCGCGATCCGCGCGAGGACGGCGCGGTACGGATCGCCCGCGACGAGCGGCAGCGAATCGTGCGGCTCCGCATCGAAGCGGATCGACGCGCCGTCGCCGGTTGTGACCGCCTCACCGTCGTGCAGCGGCCGCCGCGCGGGATCGCCGTGCGGCGGATACGCAAAGACCGCGAACTTCACGCTTGACGAACCGGCATTGACGACGAGCAGCGCGAGCGTACGCATCGGACGGCTCAGTGCGACATCAGCACCGGCAGCGTCATCGACGCCAGCACCGTGCGCGTGGCGCCGCCCATCACCAGCTCGCGCCAGCGCGCGTGGCCGTAGGCGCCCATCACGAGCAGGTCGGAACCCGTTTCATAAGCGCGCGACAGCAACGTGTCGCCGACCGACGAACCGTCACCGGTATCGATATCGAGCACGTTCACGTCGCGTGCATGGCGCGCGAGCATCAGCGCGGCATCGGCGGCCGGAATCCGCGTGGCCGCGGCTTCGGAAGCGCCGTCGACCACGGCGGCGACAGTCGTGCGCTTCGCATGTTCGAGAAAGGGAGTCGCGTCGTGCGCGGCGCGGGTCGCTTCCCGGCCGCCGTCCCACGCGACGAACACCCGTTCGCCGATCGACGGGAATTCGCCGGTGTACGGCCAGAACAGCACCGGACGGCCCGCCGACAACACGAGATTTTCCGCAAACTGGTCGTCGATATAGGTCTCGGGGTCGTTGGGGTCGCTCTGGCCGGCAATCACGAGATCGGCAAGGCGTGCGGCCCGCGGCACGGCCAGGTTCGCGCGCTCGTCGGCACGTATCCAGGCTGCCGGCACTTTCGCGCGCGCCGTTTCCGCATGGAACAGCCGCTCCAGCGCGGCGCGCCGTTCGTCGCGCTGTTCGCGGTGCTCGCGGAAATAATCGGCCGACCCGGCCATCACGTAGAACGAATGCGGCTCCGGCGTGTAGACCGCGAACAGGCCGGTCAGATGCGCACCGAAGCGCCGGGCGACGCGCAATGCGAACTCGAGGCGCGAATGCGCGCGGGTGCTCGTATCGAGGTGCACGACCATGCTCTTGTAGCTCATCGGAATCGCTCCATCGACGGGTGATCCGCCAGTGCAAACCAGTCTACGAAGCAGGGTTTTCGCGGGCTTGACTCAGATCAACGGCACTCGTGCGCCGTGGCCGCACAGTGAAACGGTCGCGATGCCGATCCCGGGCACGCGGCATGCGGCGTGATGCCGACCCATTGACCGGATCGAAAGAGGGAAGCCGATGAGCACGTACGCTTTGACGACACCGAACGACGTTTGCCGCGCGGGCTGCGATCTCGCGCTGCGGATGGTCGAGCTGAACAGCGACTGGCAGCACGAATGGCATGCGCTGGCAGGGCGGCGCATCGAGCGGGACCGCTCGGCGGTGCACCAGCTGCAGCAGACGCTGGCGGACACGAACGAGTGGACGGCCTTCGGCGAGGCAACCCGGCAGGTGATGCGCGACTACGCGATCGCGAGCATCGCGATCTGGCAGGATGCCACCGAGCTTTGCATGCGTGCGCAGTACGAGAGCGCGGGCGTATGGCGTACCTGGTTGCGCGAATACGGTGCGGGTGCGCTGTCGCGTTTTCAGACCGACTGGCTGCCCGATCTGGGACGACTGGCGGTGGTGAACGAGGCCAGCATGCCGTGGGCGGACTGGATGACGTCATTGGAGCACGGGATCGAGGACGCGGCCGGTGCGAGTAACGGTGCGCCGGGTGGTCCCCGGCGCCTGAACGGCATGACCGGCGCACGGGAGAATGGCAATGTGCGCTGATCGCGTCGCATTCGTCACGGGCGGCATGGGCGGCCTCGGCGCCGCGATCAGCCGCCGCCTGCACGAGGCCGGCATGACCGTTGCGGTGTCGCATACGGAAGGCAACGACCACGTCGCGACGTGGCTCACGCACGAACGCGAAGCGGGGCGCACGTTCCATGCGTTCGAGGTCGACATCGCCGACTACGATTCGTGCCAGCAGTGCGCGGCACGCGTGCTCGCCGAATTCGGGCACGTCGACGTGCTCGTCAACAACGCCGGCGTCACGCACGACGCCACCTTCGTGAAGATGACCAAGAGCATGTGGGATGCGGTGCTGCGCACCAATCTCGACGGCATCTTCAACATGACGAAGCCATTCGCGCCGGGCATGATCGCAGCCGGTTTCGGGCGCATCGTGAACATCGGCTCGGTGAACGGTTCGCGCGGCGCATACGGGCAAGCCAACTACGCGGCCGCGAAGGCCGGGATCCATGGCTTCACGAAGGCGCTGGCGCTCGAGCTCGCGCACCACGGTGTGACGGTCAACACGGTCGCACCCGGTTACCTGGCGACCGCGATGCTCGAGTCGGTGCCGAAAGAGGTGCTCGATACGAAGATCCTGCCGCAGATACCGGTCGGCCGCCTCGGCGATCCCGACGAAATCGCGGCGCTCGTCGCCTTCCTGTGTTCCGACGCGGGGGCGTTCGCGACCGGCGCGGAATTCGACGTCAATGGCGGGATGCACATGCGTTGAGGTCGTCCTATGCCACTCCCGCCATACGCCCCGAAGGAAAGTCCCTTGGGAAGAGGCGGGGTTTCTCGGAGCAGATTCTGATGAAAGCGTCCGTTACGCGCGCCCCGCGCGGGAACGAATCGATACGGCCATCGGGCGCGGTCGAACCCGAGTCGAGCATGACCCAATGCCCGCAAGCCGGTACGACGCCCGCGGAACAATGGAACCGCGCGGCACATGCGAACGTGGCAGCGATGACGTTCGGGCTGTCGCCCGTGTCGCTGGCGCTGGCCACGCTCGACTGGGCCGCGCATCTCGCGGTGTCGCCGGGCAAATGCTTCGATCTCGCGATGCAGGCGTGCGTGGCCGCCGTTGCACCTGCGGCAGACCAGTGCGAGGCCGAGGCCGGCGAGGCGGACCCGACGGGCCTGGCCGTGCACGCGGGGCAGGCCGATCCGCGCTTCGCGGCGCCCGCGTGGGCCGGATGGCCGTTTCACGTGTACCGTGACAGCTTCCTGGCGATCCAGCGCTGGTGGCGCGACGCGACGCACGGCGTGCCGGGCGTCGAGCGGCACCATGAGGAACTGGTCGGATTCGCTGTGCGACAGTGGCTCGATGCGTGCTCGCCGGGCAATTTCCTGGCGACCAATCCGGTCGTGTTCGACGCGACGATGTCCAGCGGCGGGGCGAATCTCGCGGCAGGCGCCTTGAACTGGCTGGAGGATGCGAAGGCGCTGCTCGAACGTGCCGGCGGCACGCATGCCCATGACGCGCGGACGTATCTGCCGGGGCGCGACGTGGCCATCACGCCGGGCCGCGTCGTCTGGCGCAACGCGTTGTGCGAACTGTTGCAGTACGAGCCGACCACGGCGCGGGTCGCGCGCGAGCCGATCCTGATCGTGCCGTCGTGGATCATGAAGTACTACATCCTCGATCTGCAGCCGCACAATTCGCTGATCCGTTTCCTGGTCGATGCGGGCTACACCGTGTTTGCCGTGTCGTGGCGCAACCCCGGCGCGGAGGCGCGCGACCTCGGGCTCGACGACTATCTGCGCGACGGATGCGTGGCGGCGTTGGATGCGGCCCGGTCGGTCTGCGGCGGAGCTGTCCACGCGGTCGGCTATTGTCTCGGCGGCACGCTGCTGGCGATCGTTGCGGCGGCCCTTGCGCGCGACGGGCGGCAGCACGAAGCGCTGCGGTCCGTCACGTTGCTGGCGGCGCAGACCGATTTCAGTGAACCGGGCGAACTCGGCCTGTTCATCGACGCGAGCGAATTGTCCGCGCTCGATGCGCTGATGTGGCGGCAGGGCTATCTGGACGGCGCGCAGATGTCGGCCGCGTTCCAGCTGCTGAATGCGCGCGACCTGATCTGGTCGCGGATGATGAGCGAATACCTGCTCGGCACGCGCACGAAGCCGAACGACCTGATGTCGTGGAATGCGGACACCACGCGCATGCCGTATCGCATGCATTCGGAATACCTGACGCGGCTCTTTCTCGACAACGATCTCGCGGTCGGCCGCTACTGCGTCGACGGGCGGCCGGTCGCGTTGTCGGATATCGACGTGCCGACGTTCGTGGTCGGCACCGAGCGCGATCACGTGTCGCCGTGGGGCTCCGTCTACAAGCTCCATCTGCTCACGCACCACGCGCTGACCTTCGTGCTGACGTCGGGCGGCCACAACGCGGGCATCGTGTCGGAACCCGGTCACCCGGGGCGTCACTACCGCCGCGCGACCCGCGAGCCCGGCGCGCCGTATCGCAGCCGGCACGACTTCGTGCGGGAAACGACGGCGGTCGACGGATCGTGGTGGACATGCTGGCGCGACTGGCTGCACGAGCGTTCGTCGGGCGACGTGCCGGCCCGCACGCCGGCCGCCGGATTCGACGCGGCGCCCGGCACCTACGTGCTCGAAACATGAACGGGAATCCGTATGCCGATGCACCCGACTGCGCGCGCCTGCCCGGCCTGCTGCCGCGTGCGGACGGCGCACTGCCGTCGCTGATCGCGCGTGCATGCAACGCGCCGGCGCTCGTCGTTGCCGTCGTGCATCCGTGCGACGCGACCAGTGTCGCGGCGCTTGCCGCGCTCGCCGCTTCGCCGCTGGGGGCATCGATCGAGCCGCTGATCGTCGCGCCGCGCGCAAAGGTGCTGCGCGTCGCGGACACCGCGGGTGTCGATCTTTCGAAATGGACGATCGAAGACGTGCCGCACAGTCATGCGGCAGCGGCCCGCGCGGTGGAACTCGCGGCGGCCGGCCGCGCCGGCGCGCTGATGAAAGGCAGCCTGCATACGGACGAGCTGATGGGCGCGGTTGTCGCCGCCGGTTCGGGGCTGCGCACCGACAAGCGCATGTCGCACTGCTTCCTGATCGAGACGCCGGCGTATCCGAGGCCGTTCATCCTGACCGACGCGGCCGTGAACATCGCACCGGATCTCGCGCAGAAGGCGGCCATCACGCAGAACGCCGTCGACGTCGCACATGCGCTGGGCGTTGCCTGCCCGCGCGTGGCCGTGCTGTGCGCGGTCGAGACCGTCAATCCGGCGATGCGTTCGACGCTCGACGCGGCGGCGCTGGCGAAGATGGCCGAGCGCGGGCAGATCACGGGGGCGATCGTCGACGGCCCGCTCGCGTTCGACAACGCGATATCGCTGCGCGCCGCGCGCGACAAGGGGATCGATTCGCCGGTTGCCGGCCGCGCCGACATCCTGATCGTGCCCGATATCGAAGCGGGCAACATGCTCGCGAAACAGCTCGAATACCTGGGCGGTGCCGCGAATGCGGGGATCGTCGTGGGCGCGCGCGTCCCGATCGTGCTGACGAGCCGCGCCGACAGCGTGGCCGTCCGGGTCGCGTCCTGCGCGTTGGCGGCGCTGCTGGCGCAGGATCGGCATGCGCCGGTGTCGATGACCGAACAGGCCACCTTTTCGATGGAGTAACAGCGATGAAAGCACTCGTTTACCACGGCCCGGGGCGCAAGGCGCTCGAACAGCGGCCCAAGCCTGAATTGCAGTCGCCCACCGACGCAATCGTGCGCGTGACGCGCACGACGATCTGCGGCACCGACCTGCACATCCTGAAGGGCGACGTGCCGACGTGCGAACCGGGCCGCATTCTCGGCCACGAAGGCGTCGGCATCGTCGAGCAGGTCGGCGTCGCGGTCGACTCGCTGAAGCCGGGCGATCACGTGCTGATTTCATGCATCTCGTCGTGCGGCCGGTGCGAGTATTGCCGCCGCGGGCTGTATTCGCATTGCACGACCGGCGGCTGGATTCTCGGCCACCGGATCGACGGCACGCAGGCCGAGTACGTGCGCATCCCGCATGCGTCGACCAGCCTGTACCGGATTCCGCCAGGTGTGGACGAGGACGCACTCGTGATGCTGTCCGACATCCTGCCGACCGGATTCGAATGCGGCGTGCTGAACGGCAAGGTGCAGCCGGGTTGCTCGGTCGCGATCGTCGGCGCGGGGCCGATCGGGCTGGCGGCGTTGCTGACCGCGCAGTTCTACTCGCCCGCGCGGATCATCATGATCGACCCGGACAGCAACCGCCTCGAGGTCGCACGGCAGTTCGGCGCGACCGACTGCTTCGATGGCCGCGGCGGCGACCCGGTCGAGGAGGTGATGAAGCTGACCGACGGCGTCGGCGTGGATTGCGCGATCGAAGCGGTCGGCATTCCGGCGACGTTCGAGATGTGCACGTCGCTCGTGGCGCCGGGCGGCGTGGTCGCGAACGTCGGCGTGCATGGCGTCAAGGCGGACCTGCACCTCGAGAAGCTGTGGGATCGCAACATCTCGATCACGACGCGGCTCGTCGACACGGTCAGCACGCCGATGCTGCTGAAGACGGTGCGCGCCGGGCGGCTGGATCCAAAGCGCCTGATCACGCACCGGTTCTCGCTCGACGACGTCGAGCGGGCGTACGACACCTTCGGGCGCGCCGCACAAACCCACGCGTTGAAGGTGATCATCGAAGTGAGCTGATTGGCGGGCGGGGCGTGACAGGAACCGGGCTGGCGGGCGGGTGCTTTCGCCCCAAGCGCGGCCGGCATCACCGCATGACGCGACAGCGTCGCTATCGCGCCCTTGACGCCGGATTCAGCTGCGCGACGAACGCGACGATGCCTGAAACCAGCGTGACGATCGCGTAAGGGACGATACGCTCGTCGACCAGCATCGCGTGGACGACACCCAGCAGCGATGCGAGTGCGATGAACACGCAGGCCGTCGCAAGCGCGCTTCGGTATTGCGGTCGGATCATGATGTTCTCCCGGGAAGGCGGCCGCCGGTGACCCGGCTTGCCGCAGGCAAAGATGCCGCTAGTTGCGCAGGACATGGCGTCATGATCGCGTGCCGGGCTCCTGCACGGTTGATCTGTATCAACGGACAAAACCTGATCGCGCCCCCGTGGGCCGGGCCGACCCGGCGACGGCAATCAGCGCGCCTTGAAGCCGGCCGCCCGAAATCCCATTCCGAAACCCGCGTGACTCGGGCGCCCCGGTGCGGCGACAACGCACCCGCGACGCCATGCGATTCGGGTAAAGTGCCGCTGAACTTGCCGGCTCGGCATTACTAGACGACCGGTCTAATCGTTGCTAAGATACGCCATCATGAATGCATCTTCAGGCGCGGAAGTCCGCCAGCACATCCTGAACACCGCGAAGCCGATCATGCTCCAGAAGGGGTTCTCGGCGGTCGGTCTGAACGAGATTCTCGCCGCGGCGGGCATCCCGAAGGGCTCGTTCTACCATTACTTCGGCTCGAAGGAAGCATTCGGCGAGGCGCTGCTCGAGTCGTATTTCGAAGGCTATCTCGCGTATCTCGACAACCTGTTCAAGCATCAGGCCGGCACGGGCGCGCAGCGCCTGATGACGTACTGGAACAACTGGCTGCACATGCAGTGCGCGGACGATCCGGAAGGCAAGTGCCTCGCGGTCAAGCTCGGCGCGGAGGTGTCCGACTTGTCGGAGGCGATGCGCGCGGTGCTGCGGCGCGGCACCAGTCAGATCATCGAGCGGCTCGCGGGCGGCATCGAGGCCGGGCTGGCCGACGGTTCGCTGAGCGGCGTCGACGATCCCGCGCATACGGCCGCGATCCTGTACGAGCTGTGGCTGGGCGCAACGCTGCTGGAGAAGATCCACCGCAACCGCCAGCCGCTCGAGCGCGCGATGCTCGAAACCCGGCGGATGCTGAACCTGCCGCCCGTCGAGCCGGACGGAGCGCAGTCATAACCCGGGCGCGCACAGGCGCGCCTTGTTTTTCCGTGCGGGCTAGACGACTGGTCTACTTGCGCCGGAGTCCGATTGCTTGATGCGCCAGGCCGCGGCTGCACCGGCTGATTCGCCGGCACGGCCGCGGCCTCGCGCATCACGGTTGTCGAACATTGATCCGATCGTGCCCGTGGCACATCCATTCCTGTTGACGGAGGTTCCCATGCCGCAAACCAAGACAGCAAACCGCAGAATCGTCCTGAACGCGCGTCCGGTCGGCGCACCCACCCCAAACGACTTTCGCACCGAGACCGCCGACGTGCCGGTGCCCGGCGCCGGACAGGTGCTGTTGCGCACGGTGTGGCTGTCGCTCGATCCGTACATGCGCGGCCGCATGAGCGACGCGCCGTCGTATGCGCCGCCGGTCGGGCTCGGCGACGTGATGGTCGGCGGCACGGTCAGCCGCGTCGTCGCATCGAACCTGCCCGCGTATCGCGAAGGCGACCTGGTCGTCGCGGGCGGTGGCTGGCAGGACTACGCGTTGTCCGACGGCAGCGATCTCATTGCGCTCGGCCGCGACTTCGCGCATCCGTCGTATGCACTCGGCGTGCTCGGCATGCCGGGGTTCACCGCGTACACCGGATTGCTGAAGATCGGCGAGCCGAAGGCCGGCGAAACCGTGGTCGTCGCCGCCGCGAGCGGGGCGGTCGGATCGGTGGTCGGCCAGATCGCGAAGCTGAAGGGCTGCCGCGTGGTCGGCGTCGCGGGCGGCGCCGACAAGGTCGCGTACGTGAAGGACACGCTCGGCTTCGACGCCTGCATCGATCATCGCGATCCGCAGTTCGCGGCCAAGCTGAAGGAAGCGTGCCCGAACGGCATCGACGTCTATTTCGAGAACGTCGGCGGCGCCGTGTTCGACGCGGTGTGGCCGCTGCTCAACGATCACGCGCGCGTGCCGGTGTGCGGCATCATCGCGCATTACAACGACGCGGCGTACGACGACACCGCGGTGTCGAGCGGCCGTGACCGCGTGCCGGCGCTGATGGGGACCATCCTGCGCAAGCGCATCCGGATGCAGGGTTTCATCATTCTCGATCATTATGCGACGGGCTATGCGCCGTTCCTGAAGGAGATGAGCGAGTGGGTCGCGCAGGGCAAGGTGAAGACGCTCGAGGACGTGATCCCCGATCTCGCCGATGCGCCGAACGCGCTGATCGGCTTGCTCGCCGGCAAGAACTTCGGCAAGGTCGTCGTGCGCGTCGGCCCGGACGAACTGGCATGAGGCGGCGCGTCCGTCTGCACGCTGGCGTCACCGGATGCCGGCTTATGGCATGCTCGATCCCGTTTCCCAAGGAGTGAAAAACATGGCGCTTTATGTGATGGCATCGGTATTTCCGAAACCCGAACACGCGCAGGCCGTCGAGGCCGAACTGCGCAGCATGGTCACGGCAACCCGTGCCGAACCCGGCAATCGCCGCTACGACCTGTTCCGCGAACAGGACGGCTCGCCGGCGCTGCACCTGTTCGAGATCTACGACGACCAGGCCGCGTTCGACGCGCACCTCGCAAGCCCGCACTTCACCGCGTTTCGCATCAAGTCGGCCGAATGGTTCTCGGCGCCGCCCGTGATCAAGGTGCTGTCGGGCATCGACGCGGCCGAATAACCCGCGCGGAACCACCGCCGCGGCTCGCCCCACCCGGGCCGGGCGGCAGCCGCCGTGCACTGCGCGGCGGCGATGAACAACCCGGCGCGCCGGTCGCGCCGCTTCCCCAATACACCGGCCCCGGAGGCTGAATGGTCACCCTCAATATCAACGGCGAGAGCCGCACGGTCGACGCCCCCGACGACATGCCCCTGCTATGGGTGCTGCGCGACGTCGTCGGCCTGACCGGCACGAAATTCGGCTGCGGGATCGCGCAATGCGGCGCGTGCACCGTGCATCTCGACGGCGTCGCCGCGCGCTCGTGCGTGCTGCCGGTCGCGGCCGTCGCGGGCCGCAAGATCACGACGATCGAAGCCGTCGGCGCGACGCCGGCCGGCCAGAAGGTCCAGGACGCGTGGCGCGAGCTCGACGTCGTCCAGTGCGGCTACTGCCAGTCCGGGCAGGTGATGGCGGCCACGGCGCTGATCGCGTCCAACCCGAGCCCGAGCGATGCCGACATCGATGCGGCGATGGCCGGCAACATCTGCCGCTGCGGCACGTACAACCGGATTCGCGCGGCCGTGAAGCACGCCGCGAAGGGGAGCTGACATGTCGCGAGGACTGATCCAGGCAGGTCGGGCCGGCGCGGGCGTGTCGCGCCGTTCGTTTCTCAAGGCGGGCATGTCGCTCGGCGCGGCGGCGGGCGGCGGCCTGCTGCTCGGCTTCAGCATGCCGGCGGCCGGCGATGATGCGCGGCGCTCGGTGATCGGCGGCGATGCGGACGAAAACGCGCGTGCCGGCGTATTCGCGCCGAACGCGTTCGTGCAGATCGACCGCAGCGGCAAGGTCACGCTGGTGATGCCGAAAGTGGAAATGGGCCAGGGCGTCTACACGGCGCTGCCGATGCTGATCGCCGAGGAACTCGAAGTGCCGCTGTCGAACGTCACGCTCGATCATGCGCCGCCGAACGAGAAGCTGTTCCTCGATCCGCTGCTCGGCGGCCAGCTGACGGGCGGCTCGACGTCGGTGCGCTACGCGTGGGAACCGCTGCGCCGCGCGGGCGCGACCGCGCGCACGCTGCTGGTTGCCGCGGCCGCCAAACAATGGAGCGTCGATCCGGCCACCTGCCGCGCGGAAAACGGCGAAGTGCAGCACCCGCCGAGCGGCCGGCGCGCATCGTACGGCCAGCTCGCGGATGCCGCGTCGAAGCTGCCGGTGCCGAAGGACGTCGCGTTGAAGCAGCCGGCCGATTTCAAGCTGATCGGCAAGCCGGTGAAGCGGCTCGATTCGCCGGAGAAGGTCGACGGTACCGCGCAGTTCGGGCTCGACGTGCGCCTGCCCGGCATGCTGTACGCGGTGATCGTGAACAGCCCGGTGTTCGGCGGCACGGTTGCGAGCGTCGACGAGACGGCCGCGAGGAAGATTCCCGGCGTGCGCCAGGTGGTGCGCGTCGACAACGCGGTCGCGGTGGTCGGCGATCACACGTGGGCCGCGAAGCGCGGCGCGTCGGCGCTCGTCGTCAAATGGAACGAAGGCGCGGACGCGAAGGTGTCGACGAAGGACATCGTCGCCGATCTCGCGCAGGCCGCGGCGAACGGCAAGGGCGCCGTCGCGCGCAAGGAAGGCGACGTCGGCCGTGCGTTCACGAATGCGAAGACGCGCGTCGATGCGGTCTATGAGCAGCCGTTCCTCGCGCACGCCACGATGGAACCCGTGAACTGCACGGTGCAGGTGCGCGCCGACGGCTGCGAGATCTGGGTCGGCACGCAGGTGCCGACGCGGGCGCGCGATACGGTGCAGCAACTCACGGGGCTCGCACCCGAGAAGATCGTCGTGCACAACCATTTGCTCGGCGGCGGCTTTGGCCGGCGGCTCGAGACAGACATGATCGGACAGGCCGTGAAGGTCGCCAAGCAGGTCAACGCGCCCGTGAAGGTCGTGTGGACCCGCGAGGAGGACATCCAGCACGACATGTACCGGCCGTACTACTACGACCGGATCTCGGCCGGCCTCGACGCGAACGGCAAGCCGGTCGCATGGCAGCACCGGATCGTCGGCTCGTCGATCATCGCGCGTTTCGCGCCGCCTGCGTTCAAGAACGGCGTCGATCCCGACGCGGTCGAGGTTGCCGCCGAATTGCCGTACGACCTGCCGAACCAGCTCGTCGACTACGTGCGGCAGGAGCCGCGCCACATCCCGACCGCGTTCTGGCGCGGCGTCGGCCCGACGCGCAGCACGTTCGTCGTCGAGAGCTTCATCGACGAGCTGGCGGCGCAAACCAAGACCGATCCGGTGCAATACCGGCGCGCGCTGCTCGACAAGACGCCGCGTGCGCGCAACGTGCTCGACGTCGCGACGAAGGCGGCCGGATGGGGCACGTCGCTGCCGAAGGGGCAAGGGCGCGGCGTATCCGTGATGCACGCGTTCGGCAGCTTCTTCTCGATCGTCATCGACGTCGCGGTGGAGGAGGGCGAAGTGCAGGTCAAGCGCGTCGTGTGCGCGGTCGACTGCGGGATGGCGGTCAATCCGAGCACGATCGAGGCGCAGGTGCAGGGCGGCATCATCTTCGGGATCACGGGCGCGCTGTATGGCGAGATCACGATCGAGGACGGCCGCGTCGTGCAGACCAACTTCACCGACTACCGGATGATGCGCATCAACGAGACGCCGCCGATCGAGGTTCATCTCGTGAAGAGCGCCGAGGCGCCGGGCGGCATCGGCGAACCGGGCACCGCCGCGACCGCGGCGGCCCTGTCGAACGCGATCTTCGCGGCGACCGGCAAGCGGCTGCGCAAGCTGCCGGTCGGCAGCCAATTGAAGACGGCCTGAGGGGAGGGACGAACCATGCGAAACCTGAACCTGAACCGCTCGAATCGCGTCGCTCGTACGTTCGGCGCATCGTTGATCGCGCTGTCCGCGCTGACGGCCGGCACCGCTGCGGATGCCGCGCAAACGGCGCCGGCCGACAGCGCGCTGGTCGCACGCGGCGCATATCTCGCGAAGGCGGGCGACTGCGTGGCGTGCCACACCGCGCCGCGCGGCGCGCCGTTCGCCGGCGGCCTGAAGATGGTCACGCCGATGGGCGCGATTTACACGACCAACATCACGCCCGACCCGGAAACCGGCATCGGCGGCTATACGGAAGCCGAGTTCGCGGGCGCGCTGCGCGCGGGTGTCGCGAAGGACGGCCATCACCTGTATCCGGCGATGCCTTATCCGTCGTATGCGAAGCTGCGCGACGACGACGTGAAGGCGCTGTACGCGTACTTCATGCACGGCGTCGAGCCGGTGAAGCAGGCGAACCGTGCGTCCGAGATTCCGTGGCCCCTCGGCATGCGCTGGCCGCTGGCACTGTGGAACGCGGTGTTCCTCGACACGAAGCCGTACGCCGACAAGCCGGCCAAGGACGCGGCGTGGAACCGCGGCGCGTATCTCGTGCAGGGGCTCGGGCATTGCGGGTCGTGCCACACGCCGCGCGGCGTCGGCTTCCAGGAGAAGGCGCTGGACGAAGGCGGCGCGGCGTTCCTGTCGGGCGCGGCGATCGACAACTGGTTCGCGTCGAACCTGACCGGTGAGCACAATACGGGGCTCGGCCGCTGGAGCGATGCGGAACTCGCGCAGTTCCTGAAGACCGGCGCGAACCGCCATGCGACCGCGTTCGGCTCGATGGTCAGCGTGATCAACCACAGCACGCAGGAACTGACCGACGACGACCTGACGGCAATGTCCCGTTACCTGAAATCGCTGCCGGCGGCAGGCGGCACGGGTGCGCCGCCTTACCGTTATGATCCGAAGGCGACGCAGGTCTCGCTTGGCCGGCCGGCGAACGATCCTGGCGCAAAGGTGTATAACGCTTACTGCCTGCATTGCCATGGCGTGGACGGCCGCGGCTACGCGCCGCTGCTCGCGCCGCTCGCCGGCAACCCGAACGTGCTCGAGGCCGATGCATCGTCGCTGATCAACGTGACGCTGAACGGCAGCGAGTCGCTCGTGATCGGCGGCGTGCCGTCCGCGTATCCGATGCCGGCGTTCTCGAACCAGTTGAACGACCGCCAGATCGCCGACGTGCTGACGTTCATGCGCGCCGGCTGGAACAACGGCGCGCCGGCCGTGCAGCCGGCGGACGTCGCGAAACTCCGCAAGGCGACGGCGGCCACGCGCTGAGCGCGGCCGACCGTGGCGGATGACGACGGGCATGCGTGCCGCTTGCCCGTCGTCGAACATTGCCGGGTGCATCGCGCCCGGCAACGCAGCGCTTTCTGTCAACCGGCGCGCGGCCATTCGCGGCAGCGCGCGTTTTATCGACGCAAAGTAGGGGTGTGTGGATGGCTAACGTGACTTATACGGATACGCAACTGCTGATCGACGGCGAGTGGATCGACGCCGCGAGCGGCAAGACGATCGACGTCGTGAACCCGGCGACGGGCAAGGCGATCGGCAAGGTGGCCCACGCGGGCATCGCCGATCTCGATCGGGCGCTGGTTGCCGCGCAGCGCGGTTTCGAGGCATGGCGCAAGGTGCCCGCGAACGAGCGCGCGGCGACGATGCGCAAGGCCGCGGCGCTGGTGCGCGAGCGCGCCGACACGATCGCGCAGCTGATGACGCAGGAGCAGGGCAAGCCGCTGACGGAAGCGCGTGTCGAAGTGCTGTCGGCAGCCGACATCATCGAATGGTTCGCGGACGAAGGCCGCCGCGTGTACGGCCGGATCGTGCCGCCGCGCAATCTCGGCGCGCAGCAAATGGTCGTGAAGGAGCCCGTCGGCCCGGTCGCGGCGTTCACGCCGTGGAATTTCCCGGTCAATCAGGTCGTGCGCAAGCTGAGCGCCGCGCTCGCGACCGGCTGCTCGTTCCTCGTGAAGGCACCGGAAGAAACCCCGGCGTCGCCCGCCGCGCTGCTGCGCGCGTTCGTCGACGCGGGCGTGCCGGCCGGTGTAATCGGGCTCGTGTACGGCGATCCGGCGGAAATCTCGTCGTACCTGATCGCGCACCCGGTGATCCGCAAGGTGACGTTCACGGGTTCGACGCCCGTCGGCAAGCAACTTGCCGCGCTCGCGGGCCAGCACATGAAGCGCGCGACGATGGAGCTGGGCGGCCACGCGCCAGTGATCGTCGCCGAGGATGCGGACGTCGCGCTGGCGGTGAAGGCCGCCGGTGGCGCGAAGTTCCGCAACGCGGGCCAGGTGTGCATTTCGCCGACGCGTTTTCTCGTGCACAACAGCATCCGCGACGAATTCACGCGCGCGCTGGTGCAGCACGCCGAGGGGCTGAAGATCGGCAACGGCCTGGAGGAAGGCACGACGCTCGGCGCGCTGGCGAACCCGCGCCGGCTGACCGCGATGGCGTCGGTCGTCGACAACGCGCGCAAGGTCGGCGCGAGCATCGAGACCGGCGGCGAACGGATCGGCTCGGAAGGCAATTTCTTCGCGCCGACCGTGATCGCGAACGTGCCGCTCGAAGCGGACGTGTTCAACAACGAGCCGTTCGGTCCGGTCGCGGCGATCCGCGGCTTCGACAAGCTCGAGGATGCGATCGCCGAAGCAAACCGTCTGCCGTTCGGGCTGGCCGGCTATGCGTTCACGCGCTCGTTCGCAAACGTGCACCTGCTGACGCAGCGCCTCGAGGTCGGGATGCTGTGGATCAACCAGCCCGCGACACCGTGGCCGGAAATGCCGTTCGGCGGCGTGAAGGATTCGGGCTACGGATCGGAGGGCGGGCCGGAAGCGCTGGAGCCGTATCTCGTCACGAAGTCGGTGACGGTGATGGCGGCCTGACGATCGTTGGAGTGCGTGCGTGCCGGCGGTTGTGCGGCGCGCATGCTGTGTTGCCGCAGGCCGGGCTTTTTGCCCGGCCTTGTCGTTTCGGGTCCTTCTGCTTCGCTCAATGCCGGTTGCTGCCGCGATAGCTTTCCACTTCCGCGTCGTACGCCGCCAGAAACGCCTTGCCGAACACCGACGCGAAATCGTCCTCGATCGCGAACACCGTGTCGCGATGGGTCGCCGCGTAGCGATCCCACATCCTCGCCTTGTACAGCGCCGGCACGCGCTTCTCGTACCAGCGCAACGCATCGTCGCGCTCGCGCAGCCGTTGCGGCGAAAAGCGCGTCAGCAGGTCCATCAGCGCGGCGCGCATGCCCGCGACCATGCCGATCTGGTGCGCGTGCAGATCCTGGAACGCGTCGCTGACCGCGCTCTGCGGCGACATGAAGCCCGGCAGCGGCAGCCCGAACATCTGCCGCAGCACGGCGCCGCCATCCGGCAGCAGCTTCAGCGGATTGTTCTCGCGATCGAGCAGCATCGTCATGTGCGCCTTCACCTCCCGCTTCAGGATGCTGCGCGACGACAGCAGCTCGACCGTGCCGTGCGCGAACAGCGCCAGCAACTGTCCCGCGATGTAAAGCTGTTCGGCCGACCACTGATGCGATTCGGCGGAGGTATCGAGTCCGGCGCCTTCGAAGAACGCGTTCAGCAATTCGTCGGGCGTCGGCACGCGGCCATCCTGCGGTGCAGGCGCGTCGGCCGGCCGCGCCCCGGCGTGCGCTGCCGCCGGTTGCACGCGCACGTGCTGCGTCCACTCGGGCGCGTGGTCGGCCTGCGTCGCGGACGGTGCGCCGCGATCCGCATCGCCGCGTTCGGCCGGTGATGCCGAACCCGATCCAGCGATATCGGGCGACGACTGCGTGAACAGGTCGAGCGGATCGATCGACAGCTGATTCAGGTCGCGCGGCGATGGCACCGATGGCGCCGATGGCGCGGTGCGGCTTGCCGGCTGCGCAGCGTCCCCGCGCGCCGTGCCGGACCGGGTGCCGGCGTCCGCCGCGTTGCCGCGCGGGGCGAGGCGATCCTGCAGCAGGCTCCATAAGCGGTTGCCGGCGCCTTTCGTCTCGTCGGTTGCACGAGCAGCAGGCTCCGGCGCGCGTCGCGGGTCAGCGCTCGTGTTGGCAGCGGAGGGCATGTCGACGACCGGCGCCTCATGGCCGTCGTCACGTTCGGCGCGCAGCACGTACGGCCCGATGCGGATGATGTCGCCGCTATTGAGCGGCCGCTCCTGTGCATAGCCGACCGGCTCGCGATTCACCTCGATCGTCGACACGCTGCTCAGGTTCTTCAGCAGGCACGCATCGTCGCCGACCTGCAGCAGGGCCTGCAGCCGGGAGATCTGCCGGGTGTCGTCGCGCAGCACGAGATGGTTGTCGGTGGCCCGCCCGATGGTGCCGCCGGGCGGGTGGAACACGACGGCGTCGTAGGAGTCGCCTCCGACCGGCTCGCCGGCATGTTCGATCACGATCAGTTGCATGTCATACGTCGCTCGGTAATGAAGCGCTCGCAGGGAAACCGGTTCGGTCAGGATGACGACGCATGTCTGCGACGTGCGAATTCGAACGCGGGCCCCCAGATCGGATGTCCCTTCTCGGCGGGGGACAAGTCGAAGCGCGGGTTGAGGTCGAGACTCTTCGAGAACTCGGCGCGGCACTGCGCGATGCGGTTCGTCACGCAATAGCTGAACGCGAGCAGCTTGTGCGCGGCGACCTGCGTGTCGGTGTCGGCGCCGTCGATCTCCTTCGCCCGGTTCAGGATCGCGATCGTGCGTCCGTAGTCGCCCGCGCCATAGGCCGCACGCGCGCTGTCGACCGCGGCGCGCGCCGCAGACTGCGTGGGGGACGTGCTGCACGCGCCGATTCCCAGCAACAAGGCGCCGAGAAAAATCACGATCGATGAACGGCCTTTCATTTTGGAATGAAATACTTGCGTAATTGGATGGTGTCGCATAAGCGCTGTTGGATTCTAGTTCCAATCATGCCGGCCGATGTCGCCGTTACGTTTTGTTTCAATTGGGAAATTGCGTTCGAGTTACCACTCAAATCCATTCCCGGTTTTTGACTTGTTAATCCATAAAATCGATTCTATAGTTCGCTGTGCTTTTTGGATTCGTCAGTTGTTTGCCCGCCACCCGTCAATGGCCGGAAAAACGGGCCGTCCGTTCGGGCAACGCAAACAGCCTGGCACAACCCACAGGGCGGGACCGCCCACCGCCGACGGCTGGCAGGCTTGGGTTCAGCGTCCATACAGCAAGTGTCCATGCAATAGAACCGGGCCGCCGCGGCGAACCGGTCGGATTAACACGTCTTCTCGAAATGACCGAAATTAATTCAATTCATTGTCATCTCCCCAATTTCGATCCAGGCTCGTAATGGGCGATTTGACCCGGCTTTTTACCAGAATAAATTGCCGCATGAAATTTCAATGGAAGAGTGTGCAAGCCACGTAATTACCGGTCAATTAATTGTCCCTTTTTAATCCGGAGCCCCGATTTCGCTTATGTAAATCGGCGGGGGAATTATTGCGCTGCGAGGGTGAAATATGCGTCGGCGGTCCAGCGGGTTCATCGTATTGGGATGTGCATTGCTGTTGCCCGGCTGCGGCGCCACCGAGCGTGCCGCCGCGGTGCCGTATGCGATCGCGGTCGACGTGGCGCCCGACGTCAACCCGGACCTCAACCGCAAGCCGTCGCCGATCGTGTTGAAGGTGTTCCAACTGCGCGCGGCGTCGGCATTCGATGGCGCCGACTTCTTCTCGCTCCAGGACAAGCCCGAGAACATTCTCGGCGCAGACCTGCTCGGCACCGACCGCGTGATCCTGCGGCCGGGCGAGTCGCGCACGCTGCACTACCGCGGCAATGTCGAGGCCGGTGCGATCGGCGTGATCGCCGAGTACCGCATGCTCGAAAGGAACCGTTGGCGCCTGACGGTGCCGCTGCCGCGCGCCAGGCAGCTCAACGTATACAAGTTCTGGCAGACGTCGCCCGGCGAGCTGAAGCTGTCGATCACGGTCAGGAACGGCGGTCTCGCATTGAATGACACGCGGGGGCGCCCATGACGGAACCGACGATGTCCGCGACGCCGGTCGCCGCATTGCGCCAGCGGGTGGTGTGGACCGAAGGGATGTTCCTGCGGCCGCAGCATTTCCAGCAACTCGAACGGCACTGGGAACGCTATGTCGCGCTGCGCTGCCTGCCGCTGCAGGGGTTCTACTGGGGCTTCGATACCCTCGAGATGGACCGTGAGCAGCTGGCGCTCGGCAAGGTCGCGCTACGTGCGGCGGCGGGCGTGATGCGCGACGGCACGCCGTTCGACCTGTCGCATCCAGATGATCTCCCCGAACCGCTCGACGTACCGGCCGATGCGAAGGACCGGCTCGTCGTGCTCGCGCTACCGCTGTGGCGCGGCGGCGGCGAGGAGGTGTCGTTCGGCGCGGACGCGGGCAGCAGCGGCAACGCGGACGTCGCCCGCTACGTCGTGCGCGAATACGAAGTGGCCGATGCGAACGCGGTCGCGCTCGGCCCCGCGCTGCTGCAAACGGGGCGGCTGAACGTCCGGCTGATGCTCGACACCGAGCTGACCGGCGACTGGCATGCGCTCGGCGTCGTGCGGATCGTCGAGCGGCGCACCGACGCGCGGCTGCTCGTCGACGACGGCTACATTCCGCCGCGGCTGGTCGCGCAGCGCGACTCGGCATTGCTCGCGTACACGCGCGAACTGCATGGACTGCTCACGCAGCGCAGCGACGCGCTGGCCGAGCGCCTGTCGGAACCGGGGCGCGGCGGCGTATCGGAGGTCGCGGATTTCCTGCTGCTGCAGCTCGTGAACCGCTATCTGGCGCTGACCTGGCACGCGCAGCAGGACGTCGCGACGCATCCGGAGGCGCTGTTCCGCGACTGGCTGAAGCTCGCGTGCGACCTCAGCACCTTCACGGCGGCCGGCCGGCGCCCGCAGTCGCTCGCGGTCTACGTGCACGACGACCTGCGCACGAGCTTCGCCGAACTGATGACGGAGCTGCGCCGGTCGTTGTCGACGGTGCTGGAGCAAAACGCGATCCAGATCGAGCTGCGCGACGCGGGCAACGGCATCCGGGTCGCGACGCTCGCCGATCCCGCGCTGCGCGACACGGCCGGTTTCGTGCTCGCGGTGCGCGCGGACATACCGGCCGACAGCCTGCGCGCGCGGTTTCCCGCGCAGGCGAAGCTCGGGCCGGTCGAGCGGATCCGGGACCTGGTGCAGTTGCAGTTGCCGGGCATCACGATGCGCCAGTTGCCGGTCGCACCGCGGCAGATCCCGTACCACGCGGGACATACGTACTTCGAGATCGACAAGGGCAGCGACCTGTGGAAGCAGCTGGCGCGCTCCGGCGGTCTGGCATTTCATTTCGCCGGCGAGTTCCCCGGGCTCTCGATGGAGTTCTGGGCGATACGCGGGTGACGGCGGGACAGCGCGATGAATTCTTCCTCCGATTCGATCTCCGCCGGCGCAGGCGGATTCGTGCCACCGAATCCGGGCGGCATGCATCCGGCCGCGGCGTCCGGTGCGGCCGGGCCGACGGCCACGCAACCGCGCCCCGGTCGCTGGGCCGCGAGCGGCACGAACCCGCTTGTCGCGGCCGCGAACCCGCTACTCAATCTCGTGCCGCAGATCCGTTCGACCGTCCATCATCCGAATCCGACGTGGCTGCGCGAGCATCTCGTCGTCGAGATCCGCCAGTTCGAGGCGCGCGCGCAGGAAGCCGGTGTGCCGTCGGAGGCGATCATCGGCGCGCGCTACTGCCTGTGCACGGCGCTCGACGAAGCGGCCGCGCTGACGCCGTGGGGCGGCAGCGTGTGGTCATCGCACAGCCTGCTCGTGTCGTTCCACAACGAAACCTGGGGTGGCGAGAAGTTCTTCCACCTGCTCGAACGGCTGTCGCAGCAACCGCGTCAACACCTCGATCTGCTGGAGCTGCTGTATTTCTGTCTCGCGCTCGGTTTCGAGGGCCGCTATCGCGTGCTCGAAAACGGCCATGCGGAGCTCGACGCGCTGCGCTGGCAGCTGGCCCACACGATCCGTTCAGTACGCGGCGAATTCGATCCCGCGCTGTCGCCGCACTGGCGCGACGTCGTCACGCGCGACTCGTCGCGCCGCTTCGTCGTGCCGCTGTGGGTCTGCGTGGCGCTCGCGCTGCTGGTCGGCTTCGGCGTGTTCGTCGGGCTGCGCGTCGCGCTGGCCGGGCATTCGGACCGGCTGTTCGCGTCGATCGACGCGCTGCACGTGCCAAGGCTGCAGCCCGTGCAGGCGCCGCCGCGCCCGGCGCCGGTGCCGCGGGTCGCGAAGTTCCTGGCCCCCGAGATCGCGGCCGGCCTCGTGTCGGTGCGCGACGACGCCGATCGCAGCGTGATCGTGCTACGCGGCGACGGGTTGTTCAAGTCAGGTTCGACGTCGGTGATCGACCGTTACGCACCGGTGCTCGCACGGGTCGCGGATGCGCTGAACCACGTTCCCGGCAACGTGCGCGTGACCGGCTATACCGACGACACGCCGGTGCACACGGCACGTTTCGCGTCGAACTGGGATCTGTCGCGCGACCGTGCGGAAGCCGTGCGCAGCATGATCGCCGGGCGCCTCGATCATCCGGAGCGGCTCGCGGCCGAAGGGCGCGGCACGCTCGATCCGGTCGCGCCGAACGATACGCCCGCGAACCGCGCGCTGAATCGGCGCGTCGAGATCACGCTGCTGCCGGCGCCCGGCAGCGCCGCCGTCGGCGCGAGCGCGACGCAGGGGGCCAACTGACATGAACCAGGCTGTCGCGCGTTTCGTCCGGCCGTTGCCGTCGCGGGAGATCTGGACCTTTGCCGGTCTGCTCGTGCTCGCGTGCTTCGTGTGGCTTGCCGGGCCGCTGTTCGCGTTCGCCGAGGTCCGGCCGCTCGAGAGCGGCTGGGCGCGCGCGGTGACGATCGCGGTGCTGTTCGGCGCGTGGGGCGCGCGCGTCGCGTGGCGAAGCTGGCACGCGAGCCGCCTGAACGCGCAGCTGCTGAACCAACTACGCGAAGCCGCGCCCGGGCCGGCCACCGCCGGCGATCCGGCGAAGGCCCAGCTCGACGAGCTGCGCAGCCGCTTCGACGAGGCCGCGACGCTGCTGAAGAAAGTCCGCTTCGGGCAGGCCGATACCGCGCACAAGGGGCTGGCGCGCTGGTTCGACCGGATGTCGCGCCAGTATCTGTACCAGCTCCCGTGGTACGTGTTCATCGGCGCGCCGGGCTCGGGCAAGACGACCGCGCTCGTCAATTCCGGGCTCAGCTTTCCGCTCGCCGAGCAGTTCGGTCGCGCGGCGATTCGCGGCGTGGGCGGCACCCGGCACTGCGACTGGTGGTTCACGAACGACGCCGTGCTGATCGACACGGCCGGCCGCTATACGACGCACGAGGGCAACCGCGCACTCGACGAAGCCGAGTGGAAGGGCTTCGTCGAGCTGCTGAAGAAGTACCGCACGCGCCAGCCGCTGAACGGCGCGATGCTGACGATCAGCGTCGCCGACCTGGTCGGTGCGTCGGAGGCCGAGCGCACGCAGCACGCGATGGTGCTGCGCAAGCGGTTGCTCGAGTTGCGCGCCCAGCTCGGCATCCGGTTCCCCGTCTATCTGCTCGTGACGAAGGCCGACCTGCTGGCCGGCTTCGCCGAGTATTTCGGAACCTTCGGCCGCACGGAATGCGCGCAGGTGTGGGGCTTCACGTTTCCGCTCGCGCAGAGCGAGGCGCCGGGCTTCGACCTGCGCGCCGCATTCGACCGCGAATACCGGCTGCTCCACCAGCGGCTGAACGACGGGCTGCCCCAGCTGCTCGCCGCGCAGACCGATGCACGCCAGCGCGAAATGGCGTACCTGCTGCCGCAGCAGATCGCCGACCTGCAGGACATGCTCGGCCAGTTCGTCGCCGAGGTGTTTTCCGTGTCGAGCTTCGAGCCGATGCCAATGCTGCGCGGCGTGTATCTCACGAGCGGCACACAGGAGGGCACCGCGTTCGACCGCGTGATGAGCGGCATCAAGCGCTTCCTGAAGATCGAGGGCGTGCCGCCGGTCGCACCGGTCGGCTCGACCGGGCGCAGCTTCTTCCTGAAGTCGCTGCTGCAGGAGCACATCTTCCGCGAAGCCGCGCTCGCCGGCAGTGACCTGCGCTGGCATCAGAAGCGGCGCGTGCTGCAGATCGCCGGCTACGCGCTGCTTGCGCTCGTGAGCGTGGCCGTGCTGGCCGCATGGCTGCGCAGCTATTCGAACAATCGCGCGTATCTCGACCGGATCGCGCAGCGCGTGCCAGCCGTCGATGCGCAGATCGCCGGCGCGAAATTCTCGGATGCGGCCGACATCGCACGGCTGCTGCCGGTGCTCGATGCGCTCGGCGGGCTCGCGAATGCCGGCGGCGTCGACCGGTCGCATCCGCCGCTCGCGTACCGCTGGGGGCTCTTTCAGGGCGAGAAAATCGACGAGGCCGTCGACGCCGTGTACCGTCGCGCGCTCGACGATGTGCTGCTGCCGATCGCCGCGCGCCGGATGGAGGCTGCGCTGAGCGATGCACGGCCCGACGAAACCGACTACGCGTATGCGGCGCTGAAGGCCTATCTGATGCTGTACGACAGCGCGCACTATGATCCCGCGTTCGTGCAGGCCGTCGTCGACCTGGAAATGGAGCGCGCGTTGCCGCCCGATTTCTCGCCGGCCGAACGCTCGGCGCTGCGCGCGCATCTCGCCGCGTTGTTCGGCAACCGGGTGGCCGTGTCGCCGTATCCGATGAACGAGCGGCTCGTGGCCGACGTGCGCGACCGGCTGCGCCAGGTGCCGTTCTCGCAGCGGCTGTACCGCCAGCTCACGCGCACGCTGCGGCCGGCGACTTCCGCGTTCGATTTCAGCGTCGCGCGCGCGGTGGGGCCAGACGCATCGCTGGTGTTCCGCCGCCAGAGCGGCAAGTCGCTGTCGGAAGGCGTGCCGGGCCTGTATACACGCAACGGCTATCGCAACGTGTTCTCGCTGCGCCTTGCCGGCGAAGTCGACGGGTACGGGCGCGAGGAGGTGTGGGTACTGAACCTCGGGCTGTCCGAGATTCCCGGGCCGAACGATGCGGCCGCATGGGCGCGCGACATCCGCCAGCTGTACCTGAACGACTACCTGAAGATCTGGGACGATCATCTCGCCGACATCAAGCTGCAGCGCACGGCAACGCTCGCGCAGAGCATCCAGGTCGCTCGTGCCCTGTCGTCGGCGGACTCGCCGCTCACCCGGCTGATGATCGCGCTGGCGCGCGACACGGCGCTCGGCGATACGCCGGGCGGCGCGCGCAACCTCGCGTCGCGCGCACAGGACAAGGTCGACGAGGCGCGCAGCTCGCTGTCGCAGATCTTCGCGGGGCAGGGCGCAAGCGACGCGAATCCGTCCGCGGCGGCGCCCGCGAGCCCCGAGCAGGTGGTCGACAGTCATTTCGCCGGGTTGCGTGCGTTCGCGCCGGGCAGCGGCGACCAGGCGCAGGCATTCGACGCGGTACTGAAGTCGATCGACGCCCTTTATACGTACCTGACGGCCACCGACGACGCGCTGAGGAGCGGCGCGCAGCCGCCGCCGTCCGACGCGCCCGCGCGGCTGCGCGCGCAGGCCGGCCGGCTGCCGACGCCGTTCCGCGAGGTGCTCGACGACCTGTCGAACGTCGCGAACGGCAGCGTCGCGACCGTCGAGCAGCGCAGCGTCACGACGCGGGCCGGCGCGAACGTCGGCGATTTCTGCCGGCAGGCGATCGCGGGCCGCTATCCGTTCGCGCGAGGATCGTCGCGTGACGTCGCGCCAGCGGACTTCGCGCAGATGTTCGCGCCGGGCGGCCTGATGGACGATTTCTTCCAGAAGAACCTGCAGTCGATCGTCGATACGACGTCGCACCCGTGGCGCTTCGCGAACCGCAACGCGGACGCCGATCCGGCGGCGGCCGCGATGCTTTCGTCGTTCGAGAAGGCCGCGGTGATCCGCGACGTCTATTTCGGCGGCGGCGCGCGCACCGCGCAACTGAAGGTGCAGGTCCAGCCGCTCGAAATGGATCCGTCGATCACGGAGATGGTGCTCGACGTCGACGGCCAGATCGTCCGCTATGCGCACGGCCCGCTCGTGCAGAGCGCGGTGGACTGGCCGGGCCCGCGCGGCAGCAGCCAGGTGCGGCTGCAGGTGTCGGGGCAGGCCGGCGCGACCGACGGCTTCACGACCGGCGGCCCGTGGGCACTGCACCGGCTGTTCGACCGCGCGGCCGTGTCGGCCGGACGCGGCTCGGACCAGATGGTCGCGCGCTTCACCGTCGACGGCAAACCGCTCGTGCTGCAAGTGAACGCGGGCAGCGTCCGCAACCCGTTCAGGCTGCCCCAGATGGAGTCCTTTACATGCCCTCCGAAGCAATGAGTCGCATCCCGCCGCTCACGCGCGCCGATCGCGACGCACCGGCCTGGTACGGAAAGATTCCCGGCGCCGGCGACTTCGTGAACAGCCGGCTGCCGCATGCGCTCGCGCTGTGGTGGGAACGCTGGCTTCAGCTGGGGATGGCCGCGATGCGCCAGCGCGGCCCGGACGAGTTCGCGCGCCACTACACGGTCGCGCCGGTCTGGAATTTCCTGGTGCCGGCAGGCGCCGGCGCGTCGTACGTGCAGGCAGGCTGTCTCGCGCCGAGCTGCGATCGCGTCGGGCGTTACTACCCGGTGATCGCCACGCTGCCGATGCCGGCGGCCGATTACTGGAACGGGCTGCCGGACGCGGCCGACGCGTTCTACTGGCAGATCGGCCATGCACTGCTCGACGCGATCCGGCATGCCCGCGCACCGGTCGATCTCGAGCAGACGCTCGACCGCGTGCGGCTCGCGCCGGGCCGCGAGCTGCCTGCGGAAGGCGCCGACGGGATCCCGGCGACGCTGCCGGAGCGGCCGGCGCTCGCGGCATGGCCCGGGCTGTCCGGCTATTTCGATCCGCACGGCGGAACGAGCTTCTGGTGGACCAATCGCGCCGACGGCTCGCCGCTGCGCACGCATGCGCATACGGGCGCACCCGACAACGCGCTGTTCCTGACGCTGTTCGGCGGCTAGCGGCCGGCGGCGGGCAACACGGATGCGGTATCGCGAGGTGGACATGAAGGACCCTTTATCGAGAGACAACGAGCACGACACGGCAACCCGCGTCGACGCGCCCGAATTCACGGTGCGGCCGCTGCCGCTCGGTCATCGCCTGGGCGAGCTGCAGCTCGACGAGGTGCTGGGCATCGGCGGTTTCGGCATCGTCTATCGCGCGTTCGACCGCACGTTGCGGCGCGCGGTCGCGATCAAGGAATACATGCCGTCGATGCTCGCGACGCGCGGCGGCGACTACACGGTGTCGCTGCGCTCCGAGCGGTTCGCGCAGGCGTTCGACGCGGGACGCGGCGCATTTCTGAACGAGGCGCGCCTGCTCGCGCAATTCGACCACCCGGGGCTCGTCAAGGTGCTGCACTTCTGGGAGAGCCACGGCACCGCGTACATGGTGATGCCGTTCTATGAAGGGCGCACGCTCAAGCAGCTGCTCGACGGCGGCATACGCATGAGCGAGACGCAATTGCGCAACATCGTCGGCGCGCTGCTCGGCGCACTCGACACGCTGCATCGCGCGCAGTGCTTCCATCGCGACGTCGCGCTCGACAACGTGCTAATCCGCCCGAACGGCAGCGCGATCCTGCTCGACTTCGGCGCGGCGCGCAAACGGATCGGCGATCTCGTCGACGACGGCGCGATGATGATCAAGCCCGGCTACGCGCCGATCGAGCAGTACACCGACGATCCCGCGTTCAGCCAGGGGCCGTGGACGGATCTCTATGCGCTCGGCGCGGTGATGCACGCGATGATCACGGGCGAACTGCCGCCCGCCGCCGTCGTGCGCAGCATCAAGGACACGTACCGGCCGCTCGCGTCGCGCGAGCTGCCGGCCGGCGAGGTGTACAGCCCGGCGTTCCTCGCGGCGGTCGATCATGCGCTGCAACTGCGGATTCCGGACCGGCCGGAGTCGGTCGCGGCGTTCGCGGCCGAACTCGGGTTGCGGGATGTCGATCGGGCCGGCGGCGGGTATGGTGCGGCCGTCGTGCCGCCGTCTGCCGCACCAGCTGCGCCAGATGCGCCAACTGCCGCAAGCGACAAGGCGGAAGACGGCGCCTCGTCGGCGTCGAAGGCAGCTGCAGCGGCGGTGGCGTCGTTCGCTTCTTCTCCCACTTCTTCGTCCGTATCGCAAGCGTCGTCGCCCTCCGCGAAAACGGCCAGCCCCGAAGGGCGTGAAGTCGATGGGGAGCGCGCAAAGGACGCGCAGCAGGCTCAGCAATCAGCGTCTAAGCCCGAAGCGCATGATGGCGCCGGCATGCGATCGGCAAGCGACGGGACGAACATCGGGCAGCGCAGTGCAACGGCTAGCGGAAACCTGAACGGAACGTCAGGGCCGATTGCTAGCGCTGCTGGTGCATCCACATCGGCATCCCCGGCAGGCGCATCGCCTCCGTCCCGCGCCCCGCGCCGCCCGTCGTTCATCCCGGCCGGCAACCGGCGCATGCCAACCTACGCGGGTGGCGTGCTGCTCGCGCTGATCGTCGTCGGCATCGCCGCGACTTATCTGTCGCGACCCGCGCGTGTCGCGAGCGAACCGGACGCCGGCGCAAGCCAGCCGCTGGCCGGCGTCGCGTCCGCGGCCAGTGTTCCGGAAGCGATGCTCGCCCAGCATGGTCCGACGCCGATCGTCGTGCCGCCGTCGAGCCTGCCGGCCGGATCGTCCGCGCAGGTGCCGCCGCCATCGCTGCCCGCCGCGTCCGCGCCGCAGGTCGCGACGGCTGCCACGGCCGTCGCGGGCGCCACGCCGTCGCAAGCCGGTTCGAGCTCGACGATCGCGCCGGCCGGCAGCCTCGACGCATCGGAGCGCGTCGTCAACGCGCCGCCGTCGGAGGCCGCCGCAGCGCCGTCCGCCAACGCGTCCGTTCCGGCGCGGGCATCGCCGTCGGAGGCCGACATGGCCGTCGCCGCGGTCAGCGCGCCGGTCACCGCCGAGCAGCGCCCGCCGAAGCAGGAAACCGTGCAGGTGCGCTTCAACGTGCGCCCGTGGGGCGACGTGTACGTGAACGGCGCACGGCGCGGCGCGAGCCCGCCGCTGCGCTCGGTGTCGCTGACACCGGGCGTCTATCAGATCGAGATCCGCAACGGCTCTCTGCCGCCGTTGCACCGCACCGTGGCGATCGACTTCGGCAGCAAACCGGTCAGCATCGACTATGCATTCGAATGACGTCAGCCAGGCGGCGCTGGCCGTCGCCGCATTGTCCTCGCCGTCGCCCGGCCTGCCGGCGGCGACACAGCGCGCCGACCCGATCGGCCGTCTGCTCGCGCACGTCGCGCCCGATGCGCCGTGCGGCCCGAACCTCGAATACGACGCCGATTTCCTGCAGCTTCAGGAACGCGCGACGCCGCGCGCCGAGCAGCAGTACGGCGACACCGTGATCCCGGCCGAGACGCCCGACTGGCGCGTGGTCGAGCGCCTCGCGATCGCGCTGAGCGCGCGGACGAAGGACCTGCGCGTCGCCGCGTATCTCGCGCGCAGCTGGACCGAGCAGCGCGGCATGCCCGGCTACGCGGACGGGCTTGCGGTCGTCGCGGGCCTGCTCGAGCGCTGGTGGGACGAACTCCATCCGCGCCTCGACGCCGACGGCGAACTGGACCCGACACCGCGGATGAACGCGCTCGCCGATGTCGTCGGCGCGCACGAGTGTGCACGCGCGGCACGGCGCCAGCCGCTGTTCGACGGCGGTCCGAGCGTGCGCGATGCCGAACGCGCGCTCGACGGTCGCGACGAAGCGGGCGGGCCGGCGGCAGCCAGCCGCGACGGCCTGATCGCCGCGCTGTCGACCGCACGCGATGACGGCCGCGTGCCGATTGATGCGGTGCACGCCGCACTGCGCGCGCTGGACACGATCCGTGCGCGCGTGACGGACCGGCTCGGCCGCGAATGGTCGCCCGACGCGAGCGATACGGAAAAGGCGTTGCAACGCATCGCGCGCGCAATGCCGACGCCGGTACCGGCGGTACAGGAGTCCGCGCCTGACGGTTCGATTCCGGCCACGCCGGCCGCATCCGGCGCCGCGCAAGCCGCATCCGCGCCGGCCGTTTCATCGAACGGACAGGCCTGGCGCGATGCCGAGGTCACGAGCCGCGACGACGTGCGCATCGGCCTCGACAAGATGTGCCGCTATTTCGAACTGCACGAGCCGAGCCACCCGGCGCCGCTGCTGCTGCGGCGCGCGCAGCGGCTGCTCGCGCTCGACTTCTACGAAATCATCCGGGATCTCGCTCCGGAGAGCCTGCCGAAGCTGGACCTGCTGAGCGGCGAGCGCAGCGAATGAGGCAGAGCGCCAGGCGGCGGCCACGTACGCGCAATCTGATCGATGTGAAGGAGTAGACGATGACGGACAAAACCAAGGCGGCAGGCAGCGGACAGAAGTTCATCGCGCGCAATCGGGCGCCGCGCGTGCAGATCGAGTACGACGTCGAGACCTACGGCGCCGAGCGCAAGGTGCAGCTGCCGTTCGTGATGGGTGTCATCGCGGACCTGGCGGGCAAGCGCGCCGAACCGCTGCCGGATCTGCCGGAGCGCAAGTTCCTGGAGATCGACGTCGACAACTTCGACGAGCGGATGAAGTCGGTCGCGCCGCGCGTCGCGTTCCAGGTGCCGAACACGCTGACCGGCGAAGGGATGCTCAGCGTCGACATGACGTTCGAGCAGATCGACGATTTCTCGCCGGCGGCGATCGCGCGCAACGTCGACGCACTGCGCCGGCTGCTGGATGCGCGCACCGAGCTGTCGAACCTGCTGTCGTACATGGACGGCAAGCACGGCGCCGAACAGCTGATCGAGCGCGCGATCAACGATCCCGACCTGCTCAAGACGCTTGTGCGCGACCCGAGTGCCGACGCGCCGCGCGGCGCCGCGACCCAACCGGAGGCCCGCGATGAATGACCCTGTCCAGTCCCGCGCGGATACCCGCGACGCACGCAACGCCGCGCAACCGTCCGCCGCGCCCGGCGAGTTCGCCGCGCTGCTGCAGAAGGAGTTCAAGCCGAAGACCGCCGAGGCGCGCGAGTCGGTCGAGCGCGCGGTGCGCACGCTCGCGCAGCAGGCGCTCGAACATACGGTCGGCATGACGACCGACGCCTACGGCAGCGTGAAGCAGATCATCGCGGAGATCGACCGGAAGCTGTCCGAGCAGATCAACCAGATCCTGCATCACGACGAATTCCAGACGCTCGAAGGCGCGTGGCGCGGCCTGCATTACCTCGTCACGCACACCGAGACCGACGAACTGCTGAAGATCAAGGCCTTGCCGGCGTCGCGCAACGAGGTCGGGAGGATGCTCAAGCGCTACAAGGGCGTCGCGTGGGACCAGAGCCCGCTGTTCCGCAAGATCTACGAGGAGGAATACGGGCAGTTCGGCGGCGAACCGTTCGGCTGCCTCGTCGGCGACTTCTACTTCAATCACAGCCCGCCGGATGTCGAGATGCTCGGCGAGCTGTCGAAGATCGCGGCGGCCGCGCACGCGCCGTTCATCGCGGGCGCATCGCCCGAACTGATGCAGATGGATTCGTGGCAGGAGCTATCGAATCCGCGCGACCTGACCAAGATCTTCCAGAACACCGAATACGCGGCGTGGCGCAGCCTGCGGCAGTCGGAGGATTCGCGCTACGTCGGCCTCGCGATGCCGCGTTTTCTCGCGCGGCTGCCGTATGGCGCGCGCACCAATCCGGTCGACGAATTCGACTTCGAGGAAGACACCGACGCCGCGAACCACGACCGCTACACGTGGGCGAACTCGGCGTACGCGATGGCGGCGAACATCAACCGTTCGTTCAAGCAGTTCGGCTGGTGCTCGTCGATCCGCGGCGTCGAGTCGGGCGGGGCGGTCGAAGGGCTGCCGAGCCATACGTTCCCGACCGACGACGGCGGCGTCGATCAGAAATGCCCGACCGAGATCGCGATCAGCGACCGCCGCGAGGCCGAGCTCGCGAAGAACGGCTTCATGCCGTTCGTGCACCGGAAGAACTCGGATTTCGCGGCGTTCATCGGCGCGCAGTCGCTGTACCAGCCGGTCGAGTACCACGACCCCGACGCGACCGCGAACGCGCGGCTGTCCGGCCGCCTGCCTTACCTGTTCGCGTGCTGCCGCTTCGCGCACTACCTGAAGTGCATCGTGCGCGACAAGATCGGCTCGTTCCGCGAACGCGACGACATGGAGCGCTGGCTCAACGACTGGATCATGAACTATGTCGACGGCGACCCCGTGAATTCATCCCAGGAAACCAAGGCGCGCAAGCCGCTGGCGGCCGCGCAGGTGGTCGTCGACGAGGTCGAGGACAACCCCGGCTACTACACGTCGAAGTTCTTCCTGAGGCCGCACTACCAGCTCGAAGGGCTCACCGTGTCGCTGCGGCTGATCTCGCGGCTGCCATCCGCGAAGGCGGCCAACGAGTGAGCAGCAACGGGCATTCAATCCAGCGTTCGACCCGGCATTCAACCTGATTTCGCACCGAAACGGAGACGGCAATGGGCGTGGCAATGTTTATGAAGGTGGACGGCGTGACCGGCGAATCGGCGGACGCGCAGCACAAGGGCTGGACCGACATCGAATCGTTCACATGGGGCGCGAGCCAGCCGGGCGCGATGGCCAGCGGCAGCGGCGGCAATGCGGGCAAGGCGAGCTTCAACGATCTCGTCGTGGCCGCATACATGGACAAGGGCGCGCCCGCCATCATCAAGAACTGCGCGAGCGGCAAGCACTTGCCGAAGGTCGAGATCTCCGCGTGCAAGACCGGCGGCTCGCAGATCGAGTTCATGCGGGTGACGCTGCAGGAAGTGCTCGTCACGTCCGCGCAGGTCGCGGGCATCGACCCCGGCGACGCGGCCGACCGGCTGATGATGCATTACGGCTTCCAGGCCGCGAAGGTGAAGAAGCAGTACTGGCAGCAGAACGACAACGGCGGCAAGGGCGCCGAGGTGTCGGTCGGCTGGAACATCAAGGAAAACACCGAGATGTGACCGCGGAGCGATGACGATGGACGACCCGAACGCCCGCGACGGCCGGCACGGCGGCATGCGCGACCGGCTGCAACCCGCGCTGCTCGACCGGCTGACCGACGACGCGCCGCAGCGGACGACCGATCTGCCCGGCACGCAATGGATCGGTGCCGAGCGCCTGCGCGCGGCCGTGCTGCGCGATCTCGCGTGGCTGCTCAATACGCGCAACGCCGAGGACGGCTTCGTCGACTGGGCCGCGTTCGCGCACGCGCAGGCATCGGTGCTCAACTACGGGATGCGGCCGTTCGTCGGCAAGCCGATGTCGGGCGTCGAGCGGATGTCGGTCGAGGCGTCGATCCGCGACGCGATCGTCCGCTTCGAGCCGCGCATCGCGCCCGACAGCGTCGAGGTCCGCAGCATCGACGATGCATCGGATGGCCGCGCCGGCGAACGACGTCACAACATGCTGCTGTTCGAGATTCGCGGCACGCTGTGGTCGATCCCGCATCCGGTCGAATTCGTGCTGCGCTCCGACCTCGATCTCGAGACAGGTGCGATGTCGCTGCAGTCGTCAGCGGGAAACTGACACGATGGATACGCGCCTGCTCGACTACTACAACCGCGAACTCGCGTACCTGCGCGAACTCGGCGACGAATTCGCGCAGCAGTTCCCGAAGGTCGCCGCGCGGTTGCGGCTGCACGAATCGGGGCCGCCCGATCCGTACGTCGAACGATTGCTCGAAGGCTTCAGCTTCCTTACCGCGCGTGTGCAACTGAAGATGGACGCCGAGTTTCCGCGCTTCACGCAGGCGCTGCTCGATGCCGTGTATCCGGGTTACCTCGCGCCGTTGCCGTCGATGGCGATCGTGCGGTTCGCGCCGATGCTGAACGAAGGCAGCCTCGTGCAGGGCTGGCGGCTGCCGGCCGGCACCGCGCTGCGCGCGCGGCCGGCCGCATCCGAGCAGACCGCGTGCGAATTCCGTACCGCGCACGACCTGACGTTGTGGCCGCTCGAACTGACCGATGCGGCCGTCACCGGCGCGCCGTCGTGGCTGCCGCGCGGCGCCGTGCCGGCGCGCCAGGACGTGCGCGGTGCGTTGCGCATCCGACTGAAGGCGCGCGGCGGCGCCAAACTCTCGCAACTGCCGCTCGAGCGGCTGACCTTTCATCTCGCGGGCCCCGAGCGCGACGCGCTGCACCTGCTCGAACTGATCGCCGCGCATGCGCTCGGCGTCGTCTGCCACGATCCCGGGCAACCGCCGCGCTGGCTGCACGCGCTCGACGCCGATGCGATCGTTCACGAGGGTTTCGATCCGGCGCAGGCAATCCTGCCCGACGACGGACGCAGCTTCCACGGCTATCGGCTGTTACGCGAGTATTTCGCGTTTCCGGCGCGCTTCCTGTTTTTCAGCATCGGCGGGCTGCGCGCCGCGCTTGCGCGCGCCACCGGCGACGATTGCGAGCTGACCGTGTTGCTCGACCGGCACGATGCGGCGCTCGAGGCGGCCGTCGATGCGCGGCATCTGGCGCTGAACTGCACGCCGGCCGTGAACCTGTTCGCGCGTCGGGGCGACCGCATCCGGGTGCAGCCCGGCGCGCGCGAGCATCATGTCGTCGTCGACCGCAGCCGGCCGCTCGATCATGAGATCTATGCGGTGCAGCGGCTCGCGAGCGAGCAGCGCGACGACGGCCAGTCGCGCGAATTCCGGCCGTTTCACGCGTCGTTCGCGAGCGACGACGGCAACTACGGCGCGTACTACACGGTGCGGCGCGAGCCTCGGCTGGTGTCCGCGCAGGCACGCACGAACGGCACGCGCACGGGCTACGTCGGCAGCGAAACCTACGTGTCGCTCGTCGACAGCCAGTGCGCGCCGTACGACGAGACGATGCGCTATCTGTCGGTCGACACGCTGTGCACGAACCGCGATCTCGCGCTGCTGCTGCCGCCCGGCGACGCGAACGCGTTCACGCTGCGCATCTCGGCCCCCGTCGAGCGCATCGTCGCGATTCGCGGCCCGTCGCGGCCGCGCCCGCCGATCGCCGATGCGCAGACGGCCTGGCGGCTCATCCGTCATCTCGGGCTGGCCCGGCAGACGATGACCGATCTCGACGACGAGGAGGGCGCGCATGCGCTGCGCGAGCTGCTCGGCCTGCACGCCGACCCGGCCGATGCCGCGATGCGCCGGCAGATCGACGGCGTGCGGCGCGTCGCGTTCTCGCCCGTGTTCCGGCGGCTGCCGGCGCTCGGGCCGTTGATGTTCGGACGCGGCGTGCAGGTCGACGTGACCGTGGACGACCATGCGTTCTCCGGCGACAGCCCGTTCCTGCTCGGCGCCGTGCTCGAGCAGTTCTTCGCGCGGCATGTGTCGATCAACGCGTTCGCCGAATGCATGCTGACCAGCGCGCAGCGCGGCATGCTCGCGCACTGGCCGGCGCGCATCGGCAGGCGGCCCGCGATATGAAACACGGCACGCCGCCCGGCGCTCGGCCGGCCACCGAAGCCGCACGCCGCGATGCGTGGTGGGCGCGGCTGCGCGCCGCGCCGCATGGCTACGACCTGTTCCAGGCATTGCGCTGGCTCGATGCGCTGTCGCCCGGCCGCGCACCGCTCGGCCATGCCGCGCGGCCGCGCGACGAACCGGTGCGGCTCGGGCAGCAGCCTTCGCTCGCGTTCGCGGCGTCGATGCTGGCAGGCGTACCCGACGATGGCGGTGATGGCGGCGGCACCGCGCGGCCGCGCATCGCGATCCATGGTTTCGGGTTGTTCGGACCCAACGGACCGCTGCCGACCCACCTGACCGAATACGCACACGAGCGCGCGGCCCAGCACGACGACCCGACCTTCACCGCATTCGCGGACCTGTTCCATCACCGGCTGATCCTGCTGTTCTACCGGGCGTGGGCCGACGCGCAGCCGACGGTGAGCCTCGATCGCCCGGGGCTGGCGCGATTCGACGCGTATGTCGCGAGCCTGGTCGGGCGCGCCGCGCATGGCGACGGACCGGCCGCGCCGGCCGATGCCGGACCAACGGATGCCGACACGCTCGCGCCGCATGCACTCTATTTCCATGCGAGTCATCTCGTCCGGCACACGCGCAACCCGGAGGGGCTCGTGCAGATCCTGCGGCGCCATTTCGGTGTCGACGCGCACATCGTCGAGCATGTGCCGCGCTGGGTCGCCATCGAACGCTCGCAGCGCTGCGTGATCCGGGCGACGCGGCCAACCCTGCGCGTCGGCGGCGTCGCGCTCGGCATCGCGGTGCGCGATGCGCAATCGCATTTCCGGATCGTGCTCGGGCCGCTGTCGCTCGACGCGTACCGGCGCTTCCTGCCCAGCGGCCCGCACGCGCGGCAGCTCGCGCACTGGGTGCGCGAATACGTCGGCATCGAGTTCGACTGGGACGTGCAGCTCGAACTGGCAGCCGACGCGGTGCCGGCGATCGCACTCGGCGCACCGCACGGCCTCGGCCGTACCGCGTGGCTCGGGCAGCGGCTCGAAGCAGGGCCCGCGCGCGATCTCGTCGTCCGTTACGACGCGCGCCGTGGCGGCCCGCCGCGCACCGGCGCCGCCCTTCATCGCGAAACCGCCTAAACGGGAACCGTCATGTCCGATATCGGCCGCGTCAACCTGTTCGGAAAACTCGATCCGCTGCTCTACGAGACGCTCGAGCAGGCGACCGGCTTCTGCCGGCTGCGCGGCAATCCGTACGTCGAGCTCGCACACTGGTTCAAGCAGATGCTGCAGCGGCCCGACGGCGACCTCCAGCGCGTGCTGCGGCGGTTCGAGATCGACGAGGCCGCCATCGAGCGCGGACTCGTCGCCGCGCTCGACCGGCTGCCGCGGGGCGCGGGATCGGTGTCGGACCTGTCCGTGCACATCGACGACGCGGTCGAGCGTGCGTGGGTCTATGCCACCCTGAAATACGACGCGACGCGAATTCGCGGCGCGGTCCTGCTGCTCGCGATCCTGAAGACGCCGCAGTTGCGCAACGTTCTGTACGCGATCACACGCGAGTTCGAGCGCATCGTGCCCGACGTGCTTGCGGACGAACTCGAATCGATCGTCGACGGCTCGCCCGAGGCGCAACCGGTTGCGCGTGCCGCTGCGGGTACCGGCCTGCGCGCCGGTGACGCCACGATTCACGGTGTGCCAGCCGCGGACGGTTCGGCCCTGGCGCGCTTCGCCGTCGACCTGACCGCCCGCGCGCGGGCCGGCGAGATCGACCCCGTCGTCGGGCGCGACGCGGAGATCCGCCAGATCGTCGACATCCTGCTGCGGCGCCGGCAGAACAATCCGCTGCTGGTCGGCGAGGCCGGTGTCGGCAAGACGGCGGTCGCGGAAGGCTTCGCGCTGCGGATCGCCGCCGGCGACGTGCCGCCGTCGCTGCGCGACGTTTCGCTCTATCTGCTCGACGTTGGTCTGCTGCAGGCCGGCGCGAGCGTGAAGGGCGAATTCGAGAGCCGGCTGCGTGGCGTGATCGACGAAGCGATGTCGTCCGAGCGGCCGGCGATCCTGTTCATCGATGAAGTCCATACACTCGTCGGCGCGGGCGGGGCGGCCGGCACCGGCGACGCCGCGAACCTGCTGAAACCCGCGCTCGCGCGCGGCTTGCTGCGCACGATCGGCGCGACCACCTGGTCCGAGTACAAGCAGTACATCGAGAAGGATCCCGCGCTGACGCGGCGCTTCCAGCTCGTGCACGTGCTCGAGCCCGAAGAGGCGGCCGCCGTGACGATGCTGCGCGGCCTCGCCGCGAAGCTCGAAGCCCACCATCGCGTGCTCGTGCTCGACGACGCGCTGCAAGCCGCCGTGACGTTGTCGCACCGGTATATCCCCGCGCGGCAGTTGCCGGACAAGGCGATCAGCCTGCTCGATACGGCTTGCGCGCGCGTCGCCGTCAGCCAGCACGCGGTGCCCGCGCCGATCGAGGACGCGCGGCGGCGCATCGACGGCTTGCGCGTCGAGCGCGAACGGATCGGGCGCGAATGCGCGCTCGGCAGCGGCGACACCGCGCGCCGCGACGCGATCGACACCGAGCTTGCCGCCGTGCAGACGGAACTCGACCGGCTCGATACGCGCTGGCAGGCCGAACGCGATGCGTTGACGGCGATCGTCGAGTCGCGCGCGGCGCTGCTCGACGATAATCCGTCGCACGAACTTTCCGCCGTCGCACGCGCCGATGTTCAATCGCGCCTAACCGCCGCGCAGCAGGCGCTGGCCGAGATGCAGGGCGACGCACCGCTCGTGCTGCCCGCCGTCGACACGCATGCGGTCGCCGCCGTCGTCGCCGACTGGACCGGCATCCCGCTCGGCCGGATGGTGCGCGACGAGACGCAGGCCGTGCTGAAGCTTGCCGAGACGCTGGGCGAACGCGTCGTCGGCCAGCGCCATGCGGTCGAACTGATCGCCGAGCGAATCCAGACCGCGCGCGCGAAGCTCGACGATCCGACCAAGCCGCACGGCGTGTTCTTGCTGTGCGGGCCGTCCGGCGTCGGCAAGACCGAGACCGCGCTCGCCCTGGCCGACACACTGTACGGCGGCGAGCGCAACGCGATCACGATCAACATGAGCGAGTTCCAGGAGGCGCATACCGTGTCGACGCTGAAGGGCGCGCCGCCCGGCTACGTCGGCTACGGGCAGGGCGGGGTGCTCACCGAGGCCGTGCGCCGCCGCCCGTACAGCGTCGTGCTGCTCGACGAGATCGAGAAGGCGCATCGCGACGTGCACGAGATTTTCTTCCAGGTGTTCGACAAGGGCTGGATGGAGGATGGCGAGGGGCGCGACATCGACTTCCGCCATACGGTGATCCTGCTGACCTCGAATGTGGGCGCCGATCGCGTGATGCAGCTGTGTCGCGATCCCGAGCGTCTGCCCGACATGCAGGCGCTCGCCGATGCGCTGCGCGCGCCGCTGCTCGACGTGTTCCCGGCCGCGCTGCTCGGCCGGTTGACCGTGGTGCCGTACTACCCGCTGACCGATGCGACGCTCGCGCGCATCGTCGAACTGCAGTTGCGGCGTTTCGAGAAGCGGATCGACCTGCATCACGGGATCCGGCTCCGCTGTACCGACGCGGCGACCGCGCTGATCGTCGAGCGCTGTCGGACGATCGAATCCGGCGGCCGGATGGTCGACGCGATTCTCACGCATACCGTGATGCCGCGCATCGGCCGCGCGATTCTCGAGGCCACGCTCGAAGGGCGCGCGCTGGTGGCGATCGAGCTGAGCGCGACCGACGGCGAATTCGCGTACCGGTTCGACGAGGAGGAGGCGACTTGAATCGCGTATTCACACTCGACAGCCCGCACGGCGACGACCTGAAATTCCATACGCTCGACGGCAGCGACGAACTCGGCCGCCTGTTCGAATTCCGGATCGAGGCGCTGGCGGACAGCCACAGCCTGTCGCTGAAGGACATGCTCGGCAAGCCCGTGACCGTGCGGATCGAGCAGCAGGATCGCTCGACGCGCTACCTGAACGGGATCGTCGCGCGCGCGACGCTGGCCGGCCGGCGCGCCGAACGGCACTACGGTTACGAGCTGATCGTGCGGCCGTGGCTGTGGCTCGCGACGCGCCGCTCGGACTGCCGGATCTTCCAGAACCGCACCGTCCCCGACATCGTGCGGGAGGTGCTGGCGCCGTATGGCTTTCCGATCGAGAACAAGCTGACTGAATCCTATGCACCCCGCGAGTACTGTGTGCAGTACAACGAGACCGATGCCGCGTTCGTGTCGCGGCTGATGGAATTCGAGGGCATCTATTTCCATTTCCGGCACTCGGCCGACAGTCACACGCTCGTGCTGTGCGATGCGATGTCGTCACACGTCGCGTTGCCCGGTTACGAAACGATTCCGTACATCGCCCAGGATCGCACGGCAATCGCCGACGAGGAGCACATCGACGCGTGGCTGCCCGCGCAGGAAGTGAGCGTCGGCAAGCATCAGACCACCGACTACGACTATACGAAGCCGCGCGCCGATCTTTCGACGCAGAAAGTCGACCCGCGTGGCCACGAGCACGACAGCTTCGCGTCTTTCGAATGGCCCGGCGGGTATCGCGACGATGCGCCGGGTGCGCATTACAGCCGCGTGCGGCTCGAGGAACAACAGGCCGAGCATGAGCGCGCGAGTGCCGAGGCGGACGTGCGGGGAGCGGGGCCCGGGTATCTGTTCACGCTCGAGCATTGTCCACGTGCTGACCAGAATCGCGAGCATTTGATCGTGCGGTGCCAGTACCGCTTTCAGGAGAACGCTTACGCGAGTGATCAGGGCGCGGAGGCCGTCGTGCATCAAACGATGATGATCGTGCAGCCGTCGAGCCTGCCGTATCGGTCGCCCCGTCTCACGCTGCGGCCACACACCAATGGGCCGCAAACGGCTACCGTCGTCGGGCCGCCGGGTGAAGAAATCTGGACCGATCAGTATGGGCGCGTGAAGCTGCAGTTCCGGTGGGATCGGTATGGGCAGAGCAACCAGGATTCGTCGTGCTGGGTGCGGGTGTCGAGCCCCTGGGCCGGCGGCGGGTTCGGCGGGGTGCAGATTCCGCGTGTGGGCGACGAGGTCGTGGTCGATTTTCTCAACGGCGATCCGGACGAGCCGATCGTGACGGGGCGGGTTTTCAACGGCGAGAAGATGCCACCGTGGGGGCTGCCGGGGAGTGCGACGCAGAGCGGTCTGCTGTCTCGGTCGTCACCGGGAGGGACGACCGAGCATGCGAACGCGTTCCGGTTCGAGGACAAGAAGGGCGCCGAGCAGCTGTGGATGCATGCGGAACGGAATTTTGATGCGGAGACGGAGGCCGATCACACGCTTTCTGTCGGGAACAATCATACGCATACGGTCGGGAACGACGAGACGATGCAGGTGAAGAACAACCGGCAACGCAGCGTCGGGCAGAACGAGGCGGTGAATATCGGGCAGAACAGGACGGCACAGATCGGCGGAAACGAGACGCATAGCGTTACGGGAAGCCGCACGCGAACCGTCGGACAGAACGAAACCGTGACGATTTCCGCGAACCGCGATACGACCATCGGCGGCACGCACAGCGAGACCGTCGCGAAAAGCAAGACCGAAACGATCGGCGAAGGCAAGACACTGAACGTGACGCAGCTATATCACACGACGTCGCAGGACATGAAGACGCAGGTTGCGTCGACGCATACGGAAGAGATCGGCGCACGCACGTCGACGATCGCGAACGCGCATACGCTCACGGTCGGTGCAGACCACACCGTCAACGTCGGCGCGAACCACACGACCAGCGTGCAGCATCAGGTGCTGGTCACGGCCGGCGACCAGCTGGTGCTGATGTGCGGCGCATCGAGCATCGTGATGAGGCGCGACGGCACGATCGCGATCGAGGGAATCAACGTGACCTCGACCGGCAAGGAAAGCCACACCGTGAACGGCAAGACGGTGACGTCGTCGGCGACCGGCGAGCACACGGTCGAAGGCACCGTTTTGAAACTGAATCCGTGACGGAGGTTCGCCCCGATGCAGAACTGGCAGCCGACCAATCCGGTGGAGCGCAGGTTCATGGATGCGCATGCGGACTGGATGAATTTCGCGCGGGAGCGGGACGCGCGATTGATGATCTGGCAAACCGACGAGACGGATGCGGAGCTCGTGCGGCTGTATTTCCAGGTGCAGGACGAGACGTCGTGTGCGGTCAGGACGATGCGGGCGTCGTTCGTCAATGAAGCGCGTTATGCGAAGGCGCTGACGGACGAGCTCATTGCGTTCTACGACAGCCGGCGAGAGGCGTCCAATGGGCAGGGCGTACGCGCGGACTGGCAGGCGCCGTACGACGATGGCAAGAATCCTCTGCTGTATCTGTTCGCGGTTGCCGACAGCCTGATGCAGCACCACCCGGATATTTTTCCGGCGATGGTGTTCGTGCTGGAACCGGCGAAAGTGCGGGATGACACGGCATGGGTGCGATGGATGGACGATTTGCTGTCGATCATTGCGGTCGCGCCTGAGCTCGGTGAGCGTGTGCGCTTCGTCGTGCCGCGTACGGATGTCACACCGTTCGCAGCATTGATGCAACGGCATCGGGCAACGGTGCGCGTCGTGCAAGGCAAGTATTCGATGGCAAGCGTGCCGCGTGAACTGCTGGCGGAATCGGGCGAGCGCGGACCGAGCGGCGAGTTTCGACGGCATTTCGTGATGCTGACCGAGATAATCGAAGGCGGTAGTCCTTCTCGACTGGAGGAATTGCGTGCAGCGGCGTTGAAGGTCGCGGAGCGTGAGCAGTGGTTCGATCAATGCGTTGTCGTGCATCTGATTGCAGGGGCTGCGTATCTGAAGTGGCGTGATCGGGAGAAGGCGATCGATGCGTATCGGAGTGCCGCCGGCAGCGGCATGCGCGCGGTCGAGGCAGGGCATCCGGCGGGGCACAAGCTCGTTGCGAACGGGTTGTTCGGCGAGGCGAGCGTGCATCTGACGCACAAGGATTACGCGCACTCGGCGTATTGCTACGAGCGTGCGGCGGCGTCGACTACGGCCGCTCAGGACGGGCTGATGACGGTCGAGGCGTGGCGCATGAGCGCCGTGTGCTGGCAGCGGGCGGGGGAGCGCGAGCATGCGCTGGAGGCCGGGTTCAATGCGCTCGATGCGGGATTGATGATCGATGAGCCGATGCGGGCTAACAGTAATCTGCCGATGGTTGTCGAGTGGATGGTGTCACAGCTGGGTGCGATGGACCGGAGACGCAACGCGCTGAACGCGAAGGTCGCGGCGTTGCGTGGCGGACGCTGAGCTGGGAGGGCTGAATGGGATTGCTGGCGGTCAAGCATCTGGATCCCGTTGTCGGTATCGACGTTCATTCGGTCCTGGTTGCACCGAGTCCGACGCCCATGTTTCTGCCGCACCCGCATGTCGGGTTCATGCTCGATCTTCGGGAGTACATCGAGGCGGCGAAGGGCGTGGTCGGAAGCATCGCGATGGCGATTGCACAGGAGAAGGCGGCCGAGTATCTCGAAGACCATCCCGATGTGGCAAAGAAGCTCGACGACGCGGCCGAGTTTGCATCGGGAAAACTGACTGATATCGAGGAAAACTCGATCGTCGCGGAGGGGCTGAAACTCGAGCAGCAAGCCGCAGCGCTCCAGAGCCGCATTGGAAACATGTTCGGCGCAGGTGTCGGAATGGGCGGCGCCGCTGGACGGCCGATCTTCGTGAATGGCTTGATGCGGGCAACTGCCGGGACGCATTCATACCATGTCCCAGGGCTGCATTTTCCGCTCGGCGAGTCGTTTGCCCCGCCGCCGGAGCCGGATCCTATCCCTTCGGACGATGCGGAATCGTACATGGGCAGCCGGACGGTGCTCGCCAATAACGATCCGATGTCGTTCATGGCGCTGCCGGCGTTGAGCTGCTGGTCTATTGGCCTGGAACCGCCTGGCCACAACAGCGCGCATACCGATCGTACCTATCCGTCGATGCCGAGCTCGGTGATGCTGCCGATTCCGGCCGGACGGCCGGTGATGGTCGGGGGGCCGCCGGTGTTGAATATGGCTGCTGCGGCGAAAGGGTTGTTCAAGGCGTTTCAGGGGTCCAAGTGGGCGAAGAGCCTGGCGGACAAGCTGAATTTGAAGCCGGGGTTTCTGCGGTGCAAGGTGTTGCACGCGGAGCCGGTGAACGCAATCACGGGCGAGGTGATTTTGCAGCAGCACGATTTCACGGTTGCGGGCCGTCTGCCGCTCGAATGGAATCGTTACTATGCAAGCCACGACGAGCGCCGGGGCGCGATCGGTGCAGGCTGGCGGACGCCGGCCGATATTCACCTCGAACTGATGCGATACGAAGGCGCGATGCGTGTCGTGGCGGAGTTCCACGATAGCGCGACAGCGTTCGATTCAGTCCCTGATGCTGCCGGGTGGTCGGAACGGATATACGACCGGCAGCACGGACATGCGCTGTATCGGCGCGACAACCGGCTGGTTCTGCGCACACGCGCCGCGATCGAGTATGAATTTGTGTTGCCAGAGCCTTGGCAATACATGAGTGCCATGGTAACGACAGAGCCTGCGTTGACGCTGGCTGTCGAACGGATCGCCGACCTTAACGGTAATGCGTGGGTGTTCGAGCGCGTACGCGACGGCAGCGTGGCCCGCCTGATGGAATGGAACGTGGACGGGCCAACCGGGCGCATGATCCAGTGCGATGAACGCGCGAACCACTCGGCCGAGAACAGCGAATCCCTGCTCGCAGTGTTGACGCTGATTGATGTGGATACCCGGGCACATCCGCTCGTCCGATATGAGCACGACCACGACGGGAATTTGATTGCCGCGCTGGACGCGATGAGCCAGCCGCACCGGTTCGTATATGCAGACTGTCACCGGATGGTGCGTCATACGAGCGCGGCCGGCCTGTCTTTCCATTACCGTCACTGTCGACACGACGACGGCGTGTGGCGGGTCGATCACGCATGGGGCGACAACGGCCTCTTCGATTACCGCTTTGTTTACGACGTCGGGCATCGCGCAACGCGAATTACCGATTCGCTGGGATACGCGACGACGCTTCAGGCGAATGAGCGCGGCCTGCCAGTGGCCAGTGTCGATCCGCTTGGCGGCATAACGAGTTACAGGTACGACGCGTACGGACGAACCATCGCGGAAACCGATGCCGCCGGTTGCGTGACCACGTGGCGTTTCGATACGGACGGCAGTCCCCTTGAGCAGACACTGGCGGATGGTAGCACCGTACGGGCGGCATACGATGAGAACCGGCAACTCGTGCACGTAAGCACTCCTGGGGGCCGTCAATGGCACTACGTCTGGGACGAACGCGGCAATCTGCTACAGCACGATGCGCCCGCTCGGGCCGGATTCCGCTACGAATACGACCGATACGGCCAACTCATCGCGCATCGGGACTCCGGCGGTACGAAGATGCACTTCGACTACGATCGCGACGGAAATCTGGCGGAAGTGCTCGACGCGCTCGGCAACCGGACCCGATACATTCATGACGCGCGTGCCAATATGACCGGAATCGTCAATGCGTTCGGTCAGGCGAGCCACTATGAATACGATCGCAACGGCAATCTGACGCGCGCCGTCGAGCCAGGCGAGCGGGAAACGACTTGTTGTTATGACGCCGTTGGCAACCTGACGCGCTATCGTGATCCGAATGGCGAGGTGACGCAACTCGAATACACAGCGCTCGGGCAGGTAGCGAGGCGCTTGAAACCGGACGGAAGTGTCATCGAATTCCGATATGACACCGAGGAACAATTGACTGATGTGGTCAACGAGCGCGGCGAATGGTATCGACTGAAACGCGATGCCCTGGGCCGTATCGTCGAGGAAGTTGACTACTGGGGCCAATCGCGACGTTATGAGTACACGGCGACGAACGATTTGCGTCGAAGCATCGATCCGCTTGGTCGCGTGATCGACTATGAAACGGACCCGCTCGGCCGCATCGTGCGAAAGCGTGTGCCTGATCCACGACAACCCGAAGGCACCCGTATCGAGACATTTGTATATGACTGTGCCGGGAACATGATGGTCGCGGAGAATCCGGATAGTCGCGTCGAGTTGACATATGATCCAGCCGGTCGCGTGGTGGATGAGAAGCAGGGGGGGCGTTTCGTCATTGTCAACGCGTATGACGAAGCAGGTCATCGCATCAGTTGCGGAACTCGGCTCGACACGGGGAGGAATGTCGTTTCCCACGTGGTTCGCCACGAGTATGACCTGCTCGGTGGTATCAGATCGATTCGGATTGACGATGCAGAGGCGATGACTTTTGAACGGGATGCAGTCGGGCAGATCTGCGTCGAGCACCTCAAGGGCGATCTGCGGCGCGACCTTTCATACACGTCAGAGGGGCTGCTGGAGAAACAAGTGCTGTTTGCGGGTGCGGGCCCGCTGTTTGTCAACGAATACGCATACGATGCGAACGGCTATGTGTTAGAGAAGCGCGATTCCCGCTTTGGTATCGGACGCTATCAACATGACCCGGTCGGCAATCTGACGCAGCATCTCGATCCTGTCGGCAATCTGCACCGCTTCCTGTATGACGCGACCGGCGATCTTCTGAAGACGCGGGTCAGTCAGGGCAAGCATGCGGATGTTCGTCGTGCGGGCGAGCAAACCGACACGTGGAGCCGGGAAGGCGAGTATGGCGGCTGCCGCTATACGTTCGACCGCGCCGGCAATTTGGTGCGCAAAGTGAGTTCGCAGCAGGACTTGTCGCTGCTTTGGGATGGCGATGGGTTGTTGATCGAAACGATCAGCCTGCACCCAGCGCCGTGCGGTTCCCACAACGGTCAAGTCGCGGTCCGCACATGGTATGCGTACGACGTATTTCATCGGCGGACGGGTAAACGGACCTGGCGGAGCGCACATTTTGAGAGGACGGCGGTACCAGCATTTGACGATGCGCAAGCGTGCCACGAGAGCAGTTTCTTCTGGGATGACAATGCACTGGCCGTGGAACTTTCGACCGTCGAGGCGTCAAGCGTGTCGAGTGACGACGAAAAAGCATCGCAATACTTCCGGACGCCGAATTTGCTCACGGATATCACCCGGCAGTTTATTTACTACCCGGAGACGGTTCGGCCATTGGCGATGGTTTGTGATGCGTCAGAGGTTTATTTTTTTCATAACGACACAAATGGCGCACCTGTCCGAGTGACTGACGCGAAAGGGCTGATTGTCTGGGACGCGTGTTTCGAACCTTGGGGCACACGCAGCGACCGCGCAGAACATGCAGATATCCTGGACATTCCAATTCGGTTTCAAGGTCAATACCACGACGAGGAAACCGGATTCGACTACAACAGGTATCGCTACTACGATCCGGCGCATGGCTCCTTCATTACGCAGGATCCGGTTGGTCTCGCAGGTGGACCAAACCTGTACAGGTATGCGCCGGAAACCAGCCGATGGTCCGATCCATTGGGGCTGGCGAAATCGATTGATCCGTTTTTCATATTGCCGGACCGTGAGGACGAGTGGACGACGGGGCTACTGTACTTTACTCGTCCTTTGCCCGGCAACGGCATCGCGCTGGTCAGCGGCACGGAACGGGACAAATCAGGGCAGACAGCCGAAGGCCGTCTGTATCAGCAAACCGCAAACCGTCTGGGCGCGCAGGCACGTGGCGCGTGGACGCATGTGGAACCAAAGGCCGCCATGGAGCTCGCTGCTCATGCGTCGAAGGTGGGAGTGCTTTACATGAACAACAAGGATGGGCCGTGCCCGAACTGCCAGCGCGCGACGCCGCTGTTTTTGCCGGGCGGCAAGATTCTCTACGTCAGATATGCCGACACATATGGTCATTTTCATGGCGGCAGGAAGGGATTCGAACGAGGATTCGTGTTCAAGGGGAGCCCGTGCGAGCTATGTGACTAGTCCACTGTAAGACCTGACAAAAGTACCGCTTTCGCTAGTAGCATGATTTTACATAAGGTGAATTATCAACATTAAATCGGGGTTAAGGATCAGACCCTATAAATGGTTCCAAGGGCCCATGTCGCACCATGCCCAACCCGGACCCAAGAGCCGCCGGCCCGGCGCTCTCGATCATCCGCGATCGCTACGTCGATTTCGGGTCGACGCTGGCCTGCGAGAAGCTCCGGGAGTGTCACGGCATTCGGCTGGCCAAGGAGACGTCTATTCGTCGATGCCCGCTGCAGCAAGTGCACCACAGCGGGCCACGGCTTTCGGTCGGCCAAGGAGCAGACTCGGACGAGCGGTCCAAGGCACGCTGACGAACGTAAGCGCCCTGCCGCTCCCGGCTTGTTCCTTCAACGCTGCACGAGGGAACGACCGATGAGACATGCGACATCTGTATTTAGCTGGCGCTACGAGATCCGAATCCGGGCATGACACGATAAAAAACAGCATCCGTTCATGTCGGACTATGATTTAAAATATTTACAAATCGAAGCCAACAGGCCTTGCCGCGAGTCATCTTAAATTGATCGCACTCCCGCTGAGCGAAAACCAAATAATCTGAAAACTCAAGCATATGACAATCTATATCATTGTTATAAAATATGAAAATTAATGAAATGAAGTCCGCCTTTTCGATTGAATTTATAATCGACATAATTGTTTGAAATTTCGTGTAGCCAGTTTTTTATCTTCTCGTGCCGTGACGACACGTGCTGCGCGCCGCCGGGCAGCATGACTGGGCGCGCACGTCGCAGCAATTCGCCCTCGGGCATCGCAAAATTCTCCAATCACGCTCCGTCGATGCAACTTCACCGACACGTCCGGAGCGGCCAACCGAATCATTTCACATTCCTCACCAAATCATTCCTCGATTAACGTCTTCGATATTAAAAATTAATCTCCCTGAAAATATCTTGTAATTATAAAAGCGACCTCCTAGCATGCCTCTGCGGTTCGCGACGTGTCTTATATCAACGTCTTCACTTGATTCATTCCTCGAACATCATCCATTCATAATCTGGGGGATTGCATGAAGAAATTGTCTCGTCTGCTGCCCATCGCCGCGATTACCATTGCGAGTCTCAGCGCTTTTGCCCAGGCCGGCGACCCTTCGGCCACGGTCGACAAGGCGCTGCAACTGATCCAGCAGAATCCGTCCGCCTTCAGTCTGGCTACTGGCGGCACAGCACGCACGTTGAAGTTCGCGGGGCCGCAAGCAAGCGCGCCGACGGACGGAGATCAGTTCCAGGTACGCGACGTGATCGTCGATCCCGATGGCACCGAGCACGTGCGCTTCGATCGCTTCCATGCGGGCCTGCCCGTGATAGGCGGCGACGTCGTCGTCCATTCGCACCGAGGGCAGTTGAAGCAGGCGAGCCAGACCCAGCTCGCACCGATCAATCTCGCCGGCACGATCGGCAAGGTCGGAAACCGCTCAGTGGTACGCAACGCGCCCGACGTAGGCGCGGCCAGGGCCAAGCTCATCGCGGCCGCGCGTTTCGACTCGAACGTGCGTCGCGTCGATGACGCGGAACTCGTCGTATTCGCACGCGACGTCGCGCCGACACTGGCCTACGCGGTGCGCGTATACGGCAACGCGACCGATGCGCACGGCGATGCCGTGCTGTACTACATCGATGCGCGCACCGGCACCGTGCTCGACGCCCAGGACCTGATCAAGACCGCCGCCGCGACCGGCACCGGCCGCTCGCTGTACTACGGCAACCTGGCGCTCACGACGGACCAGACCGGCACGAACGCTTACCGGATGCTCGATCCCAGCCGCGGCGGCGGCTCGGTCTACGATGGCCGCGGCCTGAGCTCGGACGACGTCGAGCAAGCAACCGACCTGCCGATCTTCACGAGCAGCACGAACGTGTGGGGCAACAACACGACGACCGACCGGCAGACGGTCGCCGCGGACATCGACTATGGGCTCGCGTTGACTTGGGACTACTACAGGACGACGCACAACCGCAACGGCATCTTCAACGACGGCCGCGGCGTGAGGAGCTACGCTCACGTCGTATTCAACACGGGCAGCGGCACCACCGGCGCGAACGCGGCATGGCTGTCGTCGCGCGTGATGGTGTACGGCGACGGCGATCCAGGCACCCGCCTGCCGAAACCCGTCGTTTCGGTCGATGTCGCCGGGCACGAGATGAGTCACGGCGTGACCGAGGCCACCGCCAACCTGAACTATTCGGGCGACGCGGGCGGCCTGAACGAATCGACGTCCGACATTTTCGGCACGCTCGTGAAGTTCTACGCGAACAACCCGAACGATCCCGGCAATTACGTGATCGGTGCGCGCGTGACGAGCGGCGGCCTGCGCAAGATGTACAAGCAGGATCTCGACGGCCGGTCGTTCAGCTGCTACCCGTCCGGTGGCTTCTCGTGGTCTAATCCGCGCCACGATCCGCATTTCACGTCGGGTGTCGGCAACCACTTCTTCTACCTGCTGTCGGAAGGCCCGGTGGTACCGTCGACCGATACCGGCCTGTCGAGGACGCAGCTGGTGTGCAACGGCGACACGACCTTCAGTGGCCTGGGCCGGGAGAAAGCCGGCAAGATCTGGTACCGGACACTGACCGTGTACCTGAACGCCAACTCGAGCTACCCGAACGCACGGCGTGCGTCGATCCAGGCAACGAACGACCTGTATGGCGCGAACTCGGTCGAAAGTGCAACGGTCGCGCGTGCCTGGAGTGCGGTCGGGGTGAATTGACCGCGCTTGTGTGGGCGCGTGGAACGTCCGGAGATCGCGTGGTGGTATGTCGCTGCGCGCCGCACGGGCGAATGACGGGCGGGTGTCGATCGACTGCCTGCGCTTGCAGGCGGTCGATCGGCCGACAATGCTTTCTTGCTGCGGGGACGATGCTCCCCTGGTCGAGTGTTGATCAGATATGCTCTCGACCGGCGCTGACAGTCAATTCAGCGATCGGTGGTAGGTCGCGATATATCGTGCCTGCCCGAGGATGTTTCCATGCATCTGATATGCAACGACCGCCGGACTCGATGTCGATTTCACCTCGACACTCGGGATGGACAGCGCAGATACCGTCACGATATATCGATGGGATTCACCTTGCGGCGGGCATGGCCCGCCGTACTTGGATTCGCCAAAATCCGTCAGCGTCTCGAGCGCGCCCGCCGGCATTCGTCCCGCATCTCCTGACGCACCCTTCCGAATCGACGTTTCCGAAGGCGGAATATTGACGACTTCCCAATGCGTCCATCCGAGCCCTCCAGTCGGGGCATCAGGATCGTACATGGTGACGACGATGCTTCTTGTTCCAGGCGGAACGTGCGACCACGAGACTTGAGGCGAGACGTTATCGCCACGACATCCAAAACCGTTGTAGACCTGCGCGTTCGCAAACTGACCATGGTCGAGACCGTCAACCTTGACAGTAAGCGGATCAGCAAAAGCAACTGCTGGCACGACTGTGAAAAGTATCGTGGAGCAAATCCTCGATCGCAGAAAGAGACCAAATCGCATGGCGCACTCCTAAGACAGGTTCAGTGTGACGTTTCGTACGACCGGATTGACATACTCGAGATACAGCGTATGTAACGATCATCGACGCGGATTCTAGAACCGAGCTGCCAACATAAGTAGCACCACGGACGTTCCCACCATATTGCTCGGGCGACAACAATCCGCGACGTACAGAAATGTGGATTCACGTCGAGACGAATACAACGACAACCAGATTCGTCCCGATAGCGGCGCGCTGAGTCGCGTCGCAACTCCGCTTGGTCGGGCCGTTGGTGCATTTCGCGCACGACTGTATTGCCCCGTGACTCCATCGACCATGAAACGGTCGCACTCGATAATGTTCATCAGCAACGTCAACCGCGCGCAGCGCTTCCGCGCTCGACAAGCGACCTTTTCGCGGCTGGATCACCGACTGCTAATGAAACTCGACATGTCGAAAGCCCGTGAAGGTCAGCGCGTGACTAAACCATGCGGCACCCGACGCGCTGCATACCGGCCGGATTGTGGTGTTCTCCAAGGTCCGGCCGCCCTTACTGCGCGAAGGCGAAAACAATTGCTGTTTGACCGCGAGATGGATTACGTCGACATACCACTCGACCATAAAATCCGCGGAAAAGTACTGAGCCCGGTATCGGGCAGCATGACCGCGCCGCGCCGGGTGGAGGTTAACCACGGACTCGGTTCATGCCGTTGGCGGCAAGATTTTCGCTCAACTGTGGCACGTGGGTCGTGTATCGCACACAAGCCTCCAGCCTGATGGCGGTGCGCCACGCAGCGCCACGTCACGGCTTGCAAAAGACTCGATCGTGTTTGCTTACGACGCCAACGGGAAGCCGGGGTTCGTCCAGACGTCAACGCCGTCCGCATTGTCGACAATGGAGGTCGAATGCGTGGTCGAGGACTTCGTTTCCGCTGCGGCCAACGCCATCGAGGCCGGATTCGACGGCGTGGAAATCCACGCGGCAAACGGATATCTGTTCGAGCAGTTTCTGAATCCGCTGGTCAACGATCGCACTGACCGCTATTCAGCGACGACGCGCGAAAATCAGTTGCGCTTCGCGCTGGAAGTCGTTGACGGCATGCCGAGCGTATCGGCGCCGGCAAGATAGGCATCCGGATTTCACCGTATGGGCAGCTATTCGATATGCCGCACTACCCGGGCATTCTCGATACCTATGGTTCGCTTGCGTTCGAGCTCGGCATGCGGCGCATCGCGTACATCCACGTCATGGATCAGTCGAACGTCTCGGTGGCGCCCAAAGACGACACCGCCTCGGACGATCGCACGATCGAACTGCTGTCCCGCATCAAGCGTGAGGCAGCCAAGACGCCGATCATCCTCGCAGGAGGGATGACGATCAACCGTGCGAAGGCACTTCTTGATGACGGTCTGATCGATCTCGCTGCATTTGGACAGCCATTCATCGCAAATCCGGATCTCGTGCACCGACTCAAAACCGGATTGCCGCTCGCTACCGCCGATCGGGCAACGTATTACGGTGGCGGCCTGAAGGGCTACGTCGATTACCCGCCGTTCGGTGCGCAATTTTCAGCGGAACCGCTCGAAAACGTCATGTGAACAACGCTGCTGTTCGAACCCCGTCCACACAACTTTGTGGTGGCGCGCATGCCACCCGCTCTGACCAACTACATCATGAACACGCTTGCAGGAAAGGTTGCAGTCGTCACTGGCGCAAACAGCGGTATCGGATTCGCCATGGCCTCACGTTTTGCCGAAGAGGGAGCCAGTGTCGTTATCGTCGGACGCCGATCGAGCGCCGTAGACGAAGCGGTTGCACGACTCGGTGAGAATGCCACTGGTGTTTCCGGTGACCTCGCCGACGTCACGACACACGAACGTGTTGCGTCACTCGTCGCCGAGCGCTTCGGCAAGGCCGATATCTACGTAGCGAATGCCGGTATGAACGTGATTACGCCATCTGATCAAGTCTCGGTTGAAGAATACGACAGACAGTTCGCAACCAATACCAGGGCAGCCTTTTTTGGCGTGCAGAAGATTGCACCACTCCTTGGCAACAACGGTTCAATCGTGCTGATCAGCTCGATCGCAAGCAGCAAGGTGCTGGACGGGCATGCCGTTTATGCCGGAAGCAAGGCGGCGCTCGAAGCTTTCGCCCGTAACTGGGCTCTGGAGTTCAAGGAACGCCGCATCCGCGTGAATGTCATCAGTCCCGGTCCGACGGATACCCCGATCCTCGGCAAGCTTGGCATTACGGCAACGGATCGCCCTGCTTTCGAAGCCGTCATGGCGGGCGCTATTCCGTTTGGCCGACTTGGGCGCGCAGAAGAAATTGCCAATGCCGCGCTGTTCCTCGCAGGAGACGAAGGCAGCTTCATTACCGGCGTCAACCTGCGAGTTGACGGGGGAATTTCACTCGTCTGATCCCGAGGCCGGACTGGATGAATACCGTTGACATTGAGCCATCTCTTCGCCATTGTCCAGGATAACGAAGCGAGTGCAACACGATCCCTCGAGTACCTGCAAGCGCCGGCCCGGCCACGCCAGCTGCGTGCCGGGCAGCAGCGCCGCATCCACCTCGCGCAGCCGGCCGCGCGAGGCTAGCTATTCGAGCGACCACCACGCTGCCGGTGCCAAGCGAATACGCGACCACCACGCTGCGCTTGCCGCGATAACGCTCGACGAGAGCGCAAATGTTCTGCACTCGAATCGAGGCGCGCCGCTCAGGCCGGCAGCACGAGCAACGTGTTGCCGGCCTGCTGGTTCCAGTTGTCGAGCGCCTGCAGATAATCGCCCGCCGGATTCACCTTGAACGCGAGCTTCGCGGACGCCACCGTCACCACGCCCGCCTCCGACAGATTGAAGCCCCACTCCACGCCGCCCAGATAGGCGCTGTGTTGCACATCCACCGCGATCGTCACGAGCCGGACCTGCACCAGCTCGCCGACCCGCGCCGCCATTTGCCGGGGCGTATCGACGATCCATGCGCGCTGATAGCCCTTGCCGCGTCGCGAGCCCGCGCCTGACAAGGTCTGGACGCCGCTCTGCTTGATCCAGTCACGTAACTGCGGCGTGATGTTCGGCGTCAGATCGCGGATGGGCCGGGGCGCACCCAGATCATTGGTGCCGTACCAGGGCGACACACTGTTGGAATCGAGCGACCAGCCGTTCGCCGCGCGCTCCCGTTCGCGATCGTTGATCCACTGTCCCTGCGGCCGGATCAGCTGGACCAGCCGCACGTTGTCGCTGTCCCGGTCGGCTCGGAACCAGAGTGCCGTATCGACGCCCACGTTGATGCGCCCGCCCACGGGTTCGTCCGGGCTCGAGTTGTAAGGGGCATACACGGCGAACTCGAATTCGCCGCCCGAGGTGGAAATTGTCGTCATCGATTTCTCCTGGATGAATTGAGCCTGCACTGAGTTGGACGTGAGCGCGGCGCGCGCGTGAATGGCGTTGTTGGATAAATTTGAAGGGACGCGGTGAGGTTTGCGCTCGACCGCCGATTGGGCGCCCCGCTCAACAATTCGGGTTCAGGTGAGTCGTCGGGCTGTGCTTCGGAGTTGACCCCCTTCCCTTGAATTCGTCGTCCTGCGACGAAACGAGCGCGGATTGGCGACGTGTCAAGAAGGCAGCGGGTTATGGAGGGCCGCGACGGACACGGCAGAAACCGCGCAGCCACGGTCGGGAGAGATGGACGAAGAACCAGGCGAACGAAGGTGTCGGTAGCGCCAATTGCTCGCCGAGGCAGAACGCCCCGCGCGGCAAGCGCGCTATCCGAGCGGAGCGCTGACGGCGCTCCGCGAGGCTGGCGCGGATGGCACGCGGTACGGGTCGTATCGTAAGCCGCGCGAGCTCGTGTGGATCATCGGCTGCGCGATCTTCCAGTGCCTGACGCAGTCCCAAGAGCAGGACCGAAGTGATCGCGCATGCGCTGCACGACCTCCTGCTCGTCCCGCCGCTTTCCAACGATATCGGCACAGAGGAAGTGGTGATTCGCGCACCCTCGCCCTCACCGTGACAACAACGAGCCGGCGGAACGACGAACCGTTCCGCCGGACGACTACTCACCGGCCGTACAGTGCAAGATGCCCATCACCGGTCGTATTCGAGCGATTCGGAGAACAGCATGTCGCCCGTATCCGACCAGCTCAGATTCACGAACGAGAAGTCGGTGCCTCCCGTCCACCCGGCCACCGACGGAAACGCCGCGCCCTGATCACCCGGCACGTCGAGCTTGATCGCGGCGCCCGGCTGCACCGGCAACGCGCGCGCGGCGCCGTTGACGAACATCGGCGACGGCTGCCCTGCCGCGGTGGCGCGAATCTGCACGTTGCCCCGCTTGACGAACGGCACCCCCGCTTTCGACGTCCAGCTCAACGGGAACGTCGCGCCGCCCGCAAAGGTGCCGGCGCTGCCCGGCGTCAGCGCGTCGCGGGTCGACTGCGCGACGTCGTGCCATGCGTATTGACGCAACGCATCGGGCAACGGCGACGGCGTGCGCAGCCGGACCGTATAGTGCAACTTCGGCGCCGCGGTGTCTCCGTTCTGGTAAACGTCGATCGTGTACGCGCTGAACGGCTTGATGTCGGCGAGCTCGGCGGCGCTCAATTGCGGCTTCGCCCATGCGGTATTGTTGTGCGGCGCATCGCCCGGCCACGAAAGCAGGCCCTGGTTGGCCGGATCCTGTGCGACGCCCGCCAGGCGGTAATTGTTGCGGCACTGGGGCGACTTCAACAGCGCGGCAAGCTGAGCCGGGGTCTGCCCGCTCGCAATCTGTGCGCGGATGTTCAGCGTATCGCAGGTGCCGCTCGACGGCTGCAGGAACACGCCATGGCGCAACCCGGGGCCGTTGACGATCGCGAAGTCCACCGGGGTGCCCGCCGCATCGACGGTTCCTACCTGCAGGTTCAGCGAATCGATGAGCGCGTTAGTGCCGGTCATCGGGTTCGCCGAATTCAGCCAGTCCCACTTCTGCCCGTTCGCGTTCACCTTGCTCAATACCGCGCGCTGACAGGCGTTCGGCTTGTCGAGTGCCGAAGCGGCCGTTGCGGAAGCGCTGCTCTGCGGCAAGACGCCGGACGAATGCGCGGCGAGTACCGGCGTCGCGCTCACGACCATTCGCACGCAGTTGCGCGCGATCTACGAAAAGACCCATTCGCGCAACCAGGCCGAGGCCGTTGGACGCATGCTCTGGGTGCTGCCGCAGCGCAAGCGCGAAGGCTGACCCGCCGGTGCCGCGGGTCGGCCCTCGCCGCGCCGGGCTCACCCGACAATGACCTGCTGCCCCGGCGCGATCTCGCCCGGATTGCCCGCCAAGTTCCGGTTGAGCTGCAGGATCTCGTTGAGCGCAACGTTGATCCGCTGACCGTCGGACATCCGCTGCTGTTCGTCGGCCGGCACGTGGGCCGCGGCAAGCAGCGATCCTTCGTGACGTTCGGCGATCGTCCACAACGAATCGCCGGCCACCACGTTGACCGTCAGCGGTGTCGGCGTCGGGCTCGGCGAGTTCGTCGGGGCCTGCGTCGGTTGCGATGGCGCACTCGACGGCTGCGCGCCGGCCGTTGAAGTCGCCGATGCCGATGGCGACGGCGTCGCGGACGCAGTCGGCTGCGACGGCGCACTCGTCGCGCCCGGCGACGGCGCGAACGATGCACCCGGCGCCGGTGTCCCCGCATTCGAACCCGACGGTTGCGGCGACGAACCCGGCGGCTTGTGCTTGTCGTCCGGCGCGGTCGCCGACGTGTACAGGTTGATCCCCTGCATGATCCCGAAGATCGCCACCGGCGCCAGCGCGATGCCGGTCGGCAGGCGCTCCATCCACGGCGTCGCATTCGGGAAATGCGAATGCAGCCGCCCGGCGCCGAGCAGCGCGCCGGACGTCGCGATCAGCGAGCCGGTCATCGGATCCCCGGTCAGCGCGGTATGGGCCCCGGTTGCGATACTGACCGCCGACGTCAGGTAGTCGCCGGTCGCGCTCGCGATCCGCGCGAGTTGACTGCGGTTCTCGGCGTTCACGCCGCGCACGCTGCCCTTGTAGACGATGCCGGTGTAGACGGCGCTGAACGCGCCGCCGATCGCCTGTCCGCCGGCGAGCAGGTCGCCGTGCCAGATCGCCCGGCTCGCATTCATCATGATCGACCCGCCGTAGCCGCCGAGCGCCAGCACGCGACCGATCCGCCCAATCGAATGCCGCGGGCTGCCGTGGTGCAGCAGCTTCAGCGACGTCCCGCCGACCACGCCCTGCATCTGCGCGAGCATGTCGGCGGCGATCGCCTTCGTATGCGCGACGGTGTCGTCGAACGACAGCATCCCGTCGTTGTTCAGCGCGCGAAGCTGCGCGGCCATCGCCTTGCCTTCGTGCGCGATCTGTTCGAGCTGCGTGCCGCGCGCGGTCACGTCGAAGCCGTTCGCCTTCAGTTGCGCCTGCAGCCCGCGCACGAGCCGGTCGACGACGCGGTCGAACACGCGCGGATCACCATTCTTCAGGCTGGCCACCGCGCCGTGATGCAGCGCCTGGAATACCCGACCGACCCGCAGCCCCGCGTACAGCGAATTCGTCGCGGTGCGCACCGACTCTCGCCCGGCCCAGACGAGCACGCCCGCGCCGGCGCCGCCGGTGAACGTGGCCGCGGTGATGTCGCCGGCGATCCGCCGTGCCGAAGGCGGCGGCGTGTTCTCGCCGATCGGTTCGTCGTGCACCCGCAGCGCATGCAGTTCGGCCTGCGCGCGTTTCTCGTCGGGAATGTCGATCTTCCCGAGCTGGGCCGCTTCACGGCGGCTCGCACCGATCGGCTTGGTGCCGTCGTTGATCAGCACCGGATCGTGCACGACCGCGTTCCAGTGTTCGCGCGGGTCGACGGCGGACGGCCGCTTGCCGGTCGTCACGCGCTCGGGCACGTTTCCGCCGTATGCGTCCAGCCAGCGTCCGCCGAACGTGCGGGCGCCCTTGTCAGTCTTGGTGCGCGGCGCGTTGCCGTCGGCCTCCCACAGCTGCGTCGCATGCTCGATCGTCGCCTTGCGCGCCTGGTTCAGCCACACGGTCGTGTTGCCTTCATAGATCTTCTGGCGCAGCGCGGCCACCTCGGCGGGCGTCATCCCGTCCGCGATGCCGATCCGCTCGACTTCCGCGAACAGCAGCTGATGCTGGTTCGCGAGCGTCTGCCGGTCGACGCGCTCGAACACGCGCGTCAGCGCGTCGGCGCCATGCAGGCGATTGATGATGTCGGGCCGGTTGCGGTTTTCGACGATCAGCTTCGCGAGCGCGCCGGTGAGATCCTGGTTGCCGACGAAGTCGGCGCCGTGCGTGCCGTACGACAGCCCCATGTGCACCCATTCGAGCCCCTTGCGCTCGAGCACCGCACGCAGCAGTTTCTCGTGCCCGCCGCCCGGCACCGATTCCGGCACCGCGTCCCAGCCGTGGAACGTGACCATCACGTTCGGCGCCGTCGTATCCGGGTGCGCGTTCGACCAGCTTTCGAGCGCGCTCATGACCCGCACGTAGTCGTGATACGTGTCGTTGGTGCCCGACTGGAACCGGTAGTCGGCGCCGGACACGAGCGCGCGCGACGGCGCGGTCTCGAGCCGGATCGCGAAGCCGGTGCGCGCGGCCTCGTCGAGCCAGCGATGCAGGTGCGCGAGATCGTCGAGCGCGAGCGCCGTGCCGTCCGAGTCGCGCGCGGGATGGATCATCCCGTTCGCGCCATCGAACACCGCGTTCTTCTGGTCGCCGAGCGCACGCACCGCGCGCAGGAAGTCGGGATCGTGCGCCTTGCCGAGCACCGCGGCGAGCGAATGCGGATCGATCACGAGCGTGACGACCGGCATCACGCCGCCGTACCGCTCGACGAGCGCACCCATCAGCGCCGGATCGTCGCTCAGCGAGAACGAGCGCGCCATCGGCACCATGCGGTCCTGCAACGCCTCGTCCGAGCGCGTGAAGAACTGCCGGATCCGCTTGTCGGCGACGGTCGCCGCGCCCAGGTTGCGCGTCCGTGCGCGCACCTTGCCCGGCACCGGCAGGAAGCGCGACGCCGACGTCGACACGTCGCGCGCGACAAACAGCTTGTTGAGCAGCGTCCGCCACATGCCCACGTCGACCATCACGGCCTGCGGCTCGCCCTTCAGCATGAGGTTCACATTGCCCGGCCGCTGCGCCTGCTTGTTGTACGCCTCGATCTGCTCGTGCGTCGCGAAATACTGCTCGGGCTTCGCCGCGCCGTTGCGCAGGCCGAACTGGACGACGGTGGCCGAGGACAGGCCCGGCTGATACGGTTCGATCGACAGCGGCGCGGGCGCGGCGCCGTTGCGCCGCAAGCGCCGCAGGTCGCCGAGCACCTCGTTGTAGCCGTGCCGCGTGCGGGCCGCGAGCGCGCGGAACGGCGCCGAGTTCAGGCTGCGCGCTTCCGCATCCTTCCATTGATCGTGCAGCGCCTTCGCGCGCGCTTCGAGCGCGGCGACGCGGGTCGGCCGCGCGCTGTTCAGGAAGTCGCGCGGCGACAGTTGCGTGAGCAGGAAATGCACGTCCGTCCCGAAGCGATCGTTGCCGATCGGCATTTCGTCGAGCGGCACGCCCCGATGGTGCAGGTTGTTGACCTGCGGGATCTTGTCGAACCAGCGCATCTCGCCGTTGCGCTCGGCGATCACGCCGAGCGGGTCGCCGAGCGCCTCGGCCACCGCGCCGTCGGTCCTGAACACGTAGATCACGTGGCGGCCGCCGTCGAGCGCGCCGTTGCGGATCGCGCTCAGCAGGTGTGACACGCTGTTGCCGCTGAAGTCGACCGCGTTGAGCGCTGACTTCTCCGACGGCAACAGGTGCGGATCGACCGGCGGCAGCGGTGTGGCGTTCGCGGCGTTCGCGTCGTCACCCTCTTCCGCGCGCGAGAGCGGCCGGCGCACCGGCACGATCGACTGGAACAGGTCGCCGGCCGAGCGGAATGGCTTCTTCTCGACGGCGGGTGCCTCCTTCGCCGGCCGGAATCCGCCGATGCGCTCGATGGTCGCGGGCGTCACGTCGCTGACGACGAAGCGGATGCCGCGGCGCGGCGACCGGCCGACCGGAATGCCGCCCCGGCGGCGGCGTCGGAACACCGTGCGCAAATTCTGCTCGGGAATCTCGGTATCGCCGACCGACGCCTTCTCGAAGTACTTCCATTCGTGGTTCGTGTTGCGTTCCGCATAGCCGAGCACCTTGCCGGTCTCGTCGTCGACCACGTGAATCCAGCGTTGCTCGCCTGACACCGCGCGCACGGCCTGGCGCGGCCGCTTGAAGACGGGCGCGTCCTGCAGCTTCGACACGTCGGCGGCGAGCGTCTGCTCGACCGCTTGGCCCGACGTCGTCACCGGCCACGACGTCTTGCCGTCCGGCGTCTCGATCTTCGACGGGCCGCCGAACCGCACGAGTTCGTCGTGCGCGACCGGCGATACGTAGAAATCGTACTTGCCGCGTGCGCGCCGGCCGCCGCTGCCGGCGTTCTCCAGCGCCTTGGTCAGCGCGGGTGGCACGCGCTTGCCGTCCAGCATCCGCACCGGGCCGAGTGCGCCGTTCGCATCGGTCTCGAGCACGGCGACGAATGTCGGTGCCGGATGTTCGTCACTCCCGGCGGGCGGCTCGGCATGAGACGTGATCAGCACATGCGCGTTGGGGCCGAGCTGACGAGCGAGCCCGTCCAGCGTCGGCGCATGCCGGCCGTCGACGCGCGTGAGCGTGCGGCGGCCGAGCGTGTCGAGCCATGACGCGGCACGCGCCTGCTGCGTGTCGGCCACGGCGCTCGTTTCCGGTGTGGCTGGCACGGCCGAATGCCCGGGCACGGCGGCAGGCGTCGAGCCGGACGGGTCGCCCGCGGCGCTCGCGAGACGGCTGCCCGGCCCTGCCGGCCCGATCATCGGCCAGGTCGGGCTGCCGTCGACCGCGCCGACCGCACGCGTTCCGCCGGCATGCACGGCCGTATAGCCTTCCGGCAAGCCCGAACGATCGACGCCGGCAAGTTGGTACGACACGTCGCCGGTCGCCGGATCGCGGGTGCGCACGACATACATGTCGACGCCGGCCGGCTTGTACAGCTCCCCGCCGTCGGGCGTGGTGATGCGCAGCGCGCTCGCCGGATCGTGGCCGAGCGCCGACAGCAGCACGACGTCGGTCGGTGCGGCGCCCTCGACCGCGGCGAGATTCGCGGTGGCGCTGGCCGCGACGCGCTCCTGCGGCGTCAGATCGCCCTGTGCGAACGCGGTGCCATCCGGCAACGCGTCGGTCGGCACGTACGCGTGATTGCGCGGCCCGGTTTGCGCGGCATCGAGTGCCTGCGCGAGATCGTCGTGCGCGACCGTCCGCGCGCCTTCCGGCAACGCGAGCGGGGCATCGGCACCCGCGCGGCCCGGCGAGTGCGTGGCGGCCGCCGCCGGTGCGTCGGGCACCTTCCCGCTGAACCGGAACCAGCCCGCCTCGGGATCGAGCGCGCCGAAATCGGTACCGCTGCCGAGTTCGATGCTGCCGTCGTGCGTCACGAATTCGACGCGCAGGTTGGTCAGCCCGGCCGCGTCGAACGCCTGCATCACGTCGTCGATCACGCGGGTCGGTTCGGCGCCGTCGAGGAAATAACTCGGCCAGTGCTGGCTCACGGTGCCGCCGGGTTGCGTGACGCGCGCCGCGTCGCCGATCACGCCCGGCCGGTCGGCCAGCGCGGTGCGGAACGGATGGTCGAGCGTGACCGATTCGAACGTGTCGTCCGGAATCGCGGTGAAGTCGTAGTCGGGATCGGCAAACGTCGGATCGGCCACGCGCGGCACCGTGGGACGCGGCGGCGGATCAGCGATCGGGCGCGACGCGGTGCGCGTGGTCGTCGGCGCCGGTTCCGCGTGCGGCCCTGCGGGAAGCGCCGGGCGGCCCGCGCGTGCCGGGTCGCCACGGAAGCTCTGCATCGGCAGACGATCCCTGTCGACCTGCCCCGTCAGTCGCGTTCCGCGCACGGTGGTCGAACCATTGGGTTCCACGAGCAGGATGTCCGGCGGCGCCCAGACGGATATCGGCCGTCCGGTGATCTCGGACAGACGCTGGGCCAGCGCCGCCGCGAACGTCGTGCTCGCGGCCCGCACCTGGCCCGGCGCCACGCGCAGCGGATCGTGCTTGTTCGATCCGCCGAAGCACGAATACAGCGTGACGTCCTGCCCCGGCTCGAGATGCGGCGCGACGCGCTCGGCCACCTCGTCCGGCGCGAGCGGCCGGCCGTCCGGGCCGAGCATCGCGTCGGCCGACATCCCGTGTCCGAACACCACGTGATGACCGGGCGGCGACATCAGCCCGCGCGCGCCGATCGGATGCAGCGGATCGTCGGGCGGCATCAGCAGCGTATCGGCCGGACGCAGGAATTCGGGATGCTGCGTCGCGTCGACGCCGGTCACGTCGTCGAACCCGGGCTGCAACACCGACTTGCCATGGATCGTCGTCGTGACCACGCCGCCGTTGGCGATCTTGCGGTCCGTATAGACGCGGCTGGTCGGCGGATAGATTTTCTGCGTTTTCCCGGACAGCCCATCGTCGGCCTCGGCTTCGGCGACCTGCTCGGTGCGCGCGGCCCATTCGTCCGCCGTGAAGATCTGCCCTGGCCCGACCTCCACGAGCGGGGTCGGCTCGTACACGGGCGGTTCGCCCGCCTCCGGCTCGGGCGCGAGCCGCGGATGCGCGGGCTCGCCGGGCGTCACGCCCCGCCGGCCGGCATCGCCCGGCGCAGCGCCGGCGCTGCGCCGCCCGCTGTCCGCGTCCGGATCGATCTGCGTGTCGATCGGATGTACCGGCTCGACCGGCGCATCGTCATGCGCGAGCGGGCGCGGCGGCGGTCCGCCGCGCTGCGCGAACACCGTCGGCGGGTCGCTGGCATCGGGCGCCTCGGGCACATGCAGATAGAGCCGCGTCGCGACGTCGGGATCCTGCGCCGGCACGCCGATATCGTCGTCGAGCGGATAGAGTTCCAGCGCACCGGTGCCGCGCACCGAGTTGGACGAGATCGACGCGATCACCGGCGCCTGCAGCTCATACGCGAGCTCCTGCGCAAACGAATAACCGCCGGAAGCGAGATAGCAGCCCGTCAGCAGCACGCCATTGCCTTCCGTATAGGCCGGATCCTCCAGCAGCCTGCGCGCGAACTCCTTCGGCGCGATCGTCTTGCCATTCATGATGGCGATCGAGCTGTCCCAGCTGACGTCGCTCGGCTTCGTGCCGTGCGATTCGACGATATCGAAACCCGACACCTTCAGGAACTGCCGCGCGGTCGCGTGGCCGAGCAGGTTCACGACGCTCGAACCCGGCACGGGCCGCAGTTCCAGCGGATTGACGCGAACCGGCTGCGCGCGGCCCGGCGAGAACTTGCCGTTCACGTCGGGTTCGATCTGGAAGCGCGCGAGCCGGCGGTTCGGATTGGGCAGCGCACGCCACCATCCGGCCGTATCATCGTCGCCCAGCCGGCCGAATACCGGCGCCTGGATCAGGTCCGCGAATTCCTGCAGCAATTCGGGATTGGCGCCGCTGCGCGGCCCATCCAGCGCGATCGGCGTGCCCGGCGTATAGCCCTTCCACGCCAGATCCTCCAGCGCGTGCGTCATCTCGAGCGCGCTGGCGGAACGGCCGCTGCGCGGATTGATGATCGACCCGCGTTTCGTCAACATGCGCCACACGTACACGCCGAGCGGCACCCGCACGTCGCCCGCCGTCGCGCTGCCGCCCCACTGATTCGACACCGGGCGCGGCGCGACGCCGCTCCAGTTGACCGGATGCGCGCCCTGGTCGATGACCGCCAGCGCCGGCGAGAACCGATAGGTACGCGGTCCGCTGCTGACCGAATGGTCCGGCACGCCGTCCCGATCGGGCGCACCGGGCTCGATCAGGATGCCGCTCGTATAACCGGAATCGGGGCTGCCGTCGGCGCGATAGCGCGGCGAACGCCATGCGACGAAGCCGCTTGCGCCGTACACGTCGACACCCAGCACGTTCGCGAGCAATTGCGCGAGCGGACTCACGCGCGAGCCGGCGCCGCACGCATAGAGGATCACCGGCGATTTGCCGTCCCAGCCGCTCTGACGCACCATCTCGGCCAGGTCTTCCGCGCTCATCGCCTTGCCGGTCGCGCTCGCGAATGCATCGGCCCACGCGTGCGCGTACACGGCGAAGTAACCGGGCGGCACCGGCATCAACGGCCGCTCGCCCGGCGGCAGCCGGTTCTCCGGCTGGCCCGCGTTGTTCGAATAGATCGCGAGGTCGGCCTCGCGGCGCGGATAGGCGGCCCACTGCGTTTCGCTCATGCCGAACGGCGCGTTGATCACGTCGACGCGCCGGCCGTCCTCGCTGCGGATCAGTGGCTTCTGCGGATCGAAGCCGCGCGGGTACACCACGCGCAGCGTCCGGTCGTACGCATCGTTCATCGACAGCATGAACGCATCGCCGGCGTCGGTCAGCCCGACATGGCCGACGACCGCTTCGGGCGGCACCGTGCCGTCCGCGGCGAGCGCTCGCTGATCGACCAGCGCGATCCGGTAGCGGCCACCCGCGACGCCGTCGGCGCCGACCATCAGCGCGTCGTGGTACGTCGTGTAGCGTGTCACGCCGATCGTGCCGTCCTCGTCCGGCGCAGCGGCCGCGCGCGCCGCGGCGTCGTCGGCCGCCTTCGCGCGCCGTTCGTCCGCCTTCGCCGCGTTCATGTCGTCGAGCAGGTTGCCCTTTTCGGTCGCGGGCAGCCCGTCTTCCTCGGGGTTGCGCACGTTCCCTTCGGCATCCTCCAGCGCATACACGTAGTACTCGACGTCCTCGAGCCGATTGCCGCTCTGGAGGATCCGCCCGACCACTTCGCTCAGCATCGCGCGATCGGCCGCGATGCGCGCGGGAATCTCCCACGACGCGGGGTGCGCGCCGTTGGCCGGCACGCCGGCCTTGGCCGACGGCGACGCACCCTCGCCCGCCAGTGCGTCGGCGACGGCCGGCGTCGCCGCGCCGTCGATCGGTTCACCGTCGGGCGCGAGCCGCAACGCGATCGCGTCGTCGTCCGGCGTGCCCTGCGTGCGGCGCGCGCGCAGCCAGTCGGAGAAGCGCGCCCGCAGCCCCTTGTCGGCCGGCGCGACCGTGCCGCCGTCGTCGGCCGGTTCGCCGAAAGTGTGCGCCTGGTCCTCCGCGTGCTGCCACGGGTTGCCGATCTCGCCGACCGCGAGACGCTGGTTCGCCAGCCCGTTGGCGAACATCGCGTTCGCGACGTCGAACGCGACCGGCCGCGGGATCGTCGGCGGCGCGGGCGTCTTCGTGATCGCGCGGATCGGCCGCTCCATCAGCGTGTGCGAGCCGAGCCCCATCTGCGCGACGCCGATGCCGAGGTTCAGCAGTTGCTGCGCGCGGTCGGATTCGGACAATGCGTCCCAGTTCTTCACCAGCGACGCACCCTGGTCGAGCATCTGGTAGCCGCCGACCACGCCGCCCGACACGTTGAGCACGCCTGACGTGCGGCCCGTCGTCTGCGCGAGCGACTGGAACGCGTCGGCTTCCTGCGCGAAGCGGCCTAGACCGGCCACGTCGGCCGTCACGCCCTCGCCGCGTGAAGCCAGCGTGATCATGTCCGACACCTGCCCCGTCGTACGCAGCAGCGACGAGGCCTCCGCGAGCGACTTCGCCGCCACGCCGAGACCGCCACCCGCGATGCCCGCGCCGCTGCCGATCAGGCTGATCCAGTCGCCGCGCGCCTGGGCGTTGCCGAAGCCGGTCGACTGGCCGTGATCGCTCAGGTTCTTCAGGTCGGCGATCGCGGCCGGCACGCCGACGGCCATGCCCGCGCCGACCGCCGTCCACGCGGCGCCGAGCAGGAGGCCGCCGACCGGCGCGCCGATGCCGCTCGCGACCAGCACGGCGCCACCGGCCGCCGCGAGAATGCCGGTGCCCATCTCGACGTAGTGTTCGAGGTGCTGATACCACTCCGTCTTGTGCGCGTCGATCGATTCGTACTGCGAGTAACCGCCGGTCGCCCCATCGGTCGTCAGGCTCTTCGGCACGTAGAGCTTGCCGTCGTCGGACAGCGCGTTGTTGTGCTGGTAATCGTCGACGGTGTCGTACTTCCAGCCGCGATCGTCGATCAGCTTGTACTGGTCCGGATGGCCCTCGACCTGCACCTTGAACAGTGCGCTCGGCGCGGTACCCGTTCCCTTCGACACGTAGTAGATGGGCACCAGCGACACCACGGCATGATCGCCGCCGACCTTGCGGATCTGGTCGACGACGGCCTGGATCATCTGCGTCGTCGCCGAGTTCTGCGCGTACAGCGAGCGGCTGTTGACGGCCGTACCGTTCGGGAGCTGACCGTTGCTCACGATCAGCTGCTCGAGCTGCGCCATCGACGGCACGTCGTTCCGGTCGGTCGGCACGGCGCCGGGGTCGTCCGGCTGCAGCCCGAGCCCCGCGCCGACGAAGTTCGTCATCTGGTCGGAGCCGGTCGTGAACGTGTAGGACTTGTCGCCGAAGTTCTTCTGGAAGTCGTCGAAATACGCCTTCAGCTGCTTGTCAGGATCGGCCTGGAACAGCTTGTAGCTGGCGTTGGCGGTTTCCTTCTGCTGCTTGCTCTGGGCATTCTTGATGCCCTGGTCGTAACGCAGCTGGAAATCGTTCGCGAAACCGGAGCGGAACCGGTCGTCGTTCTGCATCTTCGACAGCAGCGCCTTCGACAACGCCGGATCGACACCCGACGACAGCGCCTGGCGCACGCCGTCGAACCCGTAGCCGGTGTCGCTGCCGCGCAGCGTGTAGATCAGCGTCTTCGCGTTGCCCTTGTCGTCGAGCAGCCAGTTCGCGACGTCGTCCTCGCGCTGCACGGGCACGCCGCTGTCGGTCGGCTGCTGGTCGGCGAGCCCGACCGCCGTGCTGAGCCCCTTGTAGAACTCGATGCCGTCGCCGTAGGGCTGCGGCGTGCCCGTGTTCGACTGGGTCCACTTGTTGCCGAAATCCTTCTCGACCGTGTCGAGCACGACGCCCGCGAATTCGGGCGGCGCATTGGCAAGGATGTCCTGCATCCACTTGCCGGCCTTGTCGGCATTCATCCTGCCGTCGGCACGCGCCTGCATGCTGGCCTGATCCGTCGCCTGCGAATCGGGCTTCTGCATCAGCGGATCGATCTGCGAATGGATGAAGCTCGCGTTGAAATGCGGCTGGCCGGCCTGCGTCCACAGCGTCTGGCGCTCGTCCAGCGAGAACGACGCGTTCATGTTGGTCTTCAGCACCTGAAGCGCCGCGCCGGGATTGCTGTCCGGGCCCTGCATCAGTTGCGTGACCTGCTGCTTCGTGTACTGGAGCCGCACCTCGGGCGCCGCCGCGAGCAACGTCTGGACCTGCTGATAACCGGGATTGTTCTTCTGCGCCTGAGCCTGCGCCATCGCATACGCGAACACGCCGCCCGCCTGGTCGATCTTCGCGTTCAGCGCCTTCGCGTCCGCATCGCTCAGCCCGTCCGTGTTGACCTTGATACCCGTCATCTTGACGAACGCTTCCGCGAGCGGATTCTGCTGCGCGAGCGCCTTCTCCTGCGTCGACAGCTTCGGGTCGTTCGGGTCGACGCTCACACCGGTGTCCTGCAGCAGCGCGAACGTGACCGGATCGGACTGCGCGAGCTGCTTCATCTGCGGCGACAGCGATGGATCGTCGGGATTGATCGTCGCGATCGTGCGCTTGAGCTGGCTCTCCTCGCCGAGCGCGTCGACGAGGCCGGTGTACCACATGCCGTCGTGATTCTGCTTCACCGACGCGACGACCTGCTTCTGCTCGTCGGCCGTCACGTAGGTCAGCGCGGTGTCGTCGCCGCCCGTCACGACCTTGTCGTACTGGTTCTGCGCCTGCGACAGTTCCCGCGTGATGTCGGCCTCGTCGGCGCGGCGCAGGCCGCCCGGCTCCTTCTGCCACGCCGCGTAATCGGCCTTCGCGTTGTCCAGTCGCAGTGTCGCGGCCGACGTGCTGTATTCGTGGCGCAACGCGGTGGTGAGCGCGGTGTACGCGTTGTTGGCGTTCGTGTCGGCGGTGCTGGCGGTCTGGCGCAGTTGCGCGCCGATGTCGGGATCCGCGCGCCGGACGCCGCCCGGCAACGCGTTGTATCGCTGCAAGTCGGCGTTCGCGTCCTGGTCCTTCTGCCACGCCATCGCGAGCTGGAACGCCTTCACGTTGGTCGCCCGCTCGGGCGCCGATTCGGCCGACACCGCCTTCTGCGCGTCGTCGAGCACCGAGCCGAGCACCGGATCCTTCGGCGACGCATTGCGCAGATCCGAGGCCACGCCGGCGATCGCCTTGTTCGTGTCGCCGCCGCCCTCGGCCGCGACGCGCATCTGGTTCTCGACGGCCGCCTGCACCGCGCCCCATGCGGTTTCGGCCTTCTTCACCTGCTTGTCGAGATCGGCTTGCGACGCGCCCTGGTCGTGCAGGCGCTTGAGCGCCGCCATCTCGGCCTGGGCGAGCTGGAGCAGACGCTGCGTCTCGGCCTGCGCGGCCGCGAGGGCCTGCTGTTCCGGTGTCTGGGCCGGCGGGGCGCCGCCGGTCCCCTTCTTCGGCGCCGGATCGTCGTCATTCTGCGGCTGCGGCACGCTGACCGGCCCGCCCCCGCCCACTGCCATCAACACCATGTCCGTTCTCCCGCGGCATGCGTGACGGGCCGGCACAGCGGCAGGCGAGCCACGCGCAATGGTCCATTGTGCCGAACGCTCGCGGGCGAAAAAGTCGTGCATTACGTAGTCGCCGGCCGGGTTGCGGCGGCGCGAGGAGACTCTTGCTACGAACGCGCCGGTGCTTGGTCGCCGCTTGGTCGATGATTGCCGTCGGCGGAAAAATTTGCCGGTTGTGCCGGCGTGCGTCATAAATACGTACTGCGTTCCACCGGTAACCCATGATCCGCGCGATGCCGTGACGCGATCGTTTGCCTGCGCAACCAGCTTGCGTCGCTGCCGCGCATGGCCGTCCGGTTACGGCCTGCGCTCTCCGCGGACGCGTTCGAAGCGCGGGCGATCGCGGTTCGTGCCGCGTATCGGCACGGCGGTGCCGACGCCGCGCTTCCGGTAGCCCGTCGTTAACACGCACACGCATTCGTGCCTGTGACCCGTGCGCTGGCCGCCCCCCGGCCGCGCCGCGACGTCGCGATTCCATGCGATTTCGCAGAGGACCTTTCCTGTGCAGCGCCTTAATCGACGATCGCACGATCTCCAATAATGGCCGCTCGATCCGTCGGCCACGCGCCGACGCGACCCACCGGCGATCGGGCCGGAGACCAACGATAAAAACTCCTATGTATTCCTACAAAATCGGCCGGCGCGCCCGCTTGCGCGCCGCCACGCCGCATGGCGTCCGCCGCCACCACCGCACCGTAGCACTCCCCGCGACCGCGATTGCCGCCTGCATCGCCGGCTTGATTCCGTGCGTCGCTCACGCGCAGAGCAGCGTGACGCTGTACGGCCTGATCGACACGTCGATCACCTATGCCACCAATCAGCGTACGCAAGGCGCCGGTTCGCCGGGCAGCGGCAGCGTCGCGCTGACGAGCGGCGCATTGAACGCATCGCGCTGGGGGCTGCGCGGCCGCGAGGATCTCGGTGGCGGGACGGCGGTCGTCTTCGCGCTCGAAAACGGCTTCTCCGGAACGACCGGCAAGCTGTCGCAGAAAGGCGTCGACATGTTCGGCCGTCAGGCATGGATCGGCGTGAGCTCGCGCACGGCCGGCACGCTCACGTTCGGCCGCCAGTACGACCCTATCCTCGATTTCGTGACGCCGCTCGGCGCGTCGGGCCCCGGCTGGGGCGGCAACCTCGCGGTGCACCCGTACGACAACGACGACTCGAACCGCAACCTGCGCATCAATCACGCAGTGAAGTACACGAGCGCGACGTATCGCGGCCTGACGTTCGGCGCGCTGTACGGGTTCTCGAACACGGCCGGCGCGTTCTCGAACAACGCCGTATGGAGCGCGGGGCTCGGCTATGCGAACGGACCGCTGAAGCTCGGCGCCGGTTATCTGAAGATCAGCCGCGACCGCAACGCGCCGAACCCGGACGGCGCGCTGAGCACGGTCGACGGCTCGGCGACGATCACCGGCGGCAACCAGCAGATCTGGGCCATGGCCGGCCGCTATGCGTTCGGCCTGCATTCGGTCGGCGCCGCGTGGTCGCACTCGGCCACGGACGGCGTGAGCGGCGTGCTCCAGGGCGGTGGCATCACGCCGCTGAAGGGCGAATCGCTGGCCTTCGACAATTTCACGGTCGACGGCCGCTTCTTCGTCACGCCGGCGTTCAGCCTGTCCGCCGCGTACACGTACACGATGGGCCGATTCGACACGCGCACCGGCCAGACGCGCCCGAAATGGAACCACGTGGTCACGCAGGCCGGCTATGCGTTCTCGCCCCGCACGGACGCGTATCTCGAAGCCGTCTATCAAAGCGTGAGCGGCGGAAACGGCAATCCCGCGTTCAACGCGACGGTCTGGACGATGACGCCGTCTGCCAACAGCAACCAGCTAGTCGTCGCGCTCGGGTTGCGGCACAAGTTCTGACGATCCGGCCAAGCTCGATGCGCACGCACCGAAATCGCGCATCGCGCTAGCGGATCCTGTTGCGCCCGCGCAAGCAAGAATGCGTCCCCGCGTCGTTGTTGCGTGAAATAGACGGAGAAACTGGTCACGCTGTGACATTTTTCCTAATCTAGTTGCAGCGGCGCCGTGAAATCGGCGTTCCGGCCGAGACAATCTTTCATTTGACACATCGCCGGCTTACGAAAGCGCGTCGTATTGCGCACGGGAGCCAGCACTTTTCGTGCCGTCCCGGTCGGATTCGTGACGTTGCCGCTTGGCACGCACGACGCTTTCCCCGCAGTCAACCGCAGGAGACGCCCAATGAACAAAACGAACCGGTTTGCGGTCCTGGCAGCTTTCGCCCTGCTGGCGGGTTGTCACCACGCGGCGAAAACGCCCGAGAATGCCGGCATGGCGCCGACGCCCTCGAGCGAAGCGGTCGCCACGGTGACGACCGACGATCTGAACAATCCGAACAGCCCGCTCGCCAAGCGCAGCGTCTATTTCGATTTCGACCAGTACTCGGTGAAGCCGGAATTCCAGTCGCTGCTGCAGTCGCACGCCGACTACCTGCGCAACCACCCGTCGCGCCGCGTGCTGATCCAGGGCAACACCGACGAGCGCGGCACGTCCGAATACAATCTCGCGCTCGGCCAGCGCCGGTCGCAAGCCGTGATGAGCGCGCTCGAAACGCTGGGCGTTCAGGCGACGCAACTCGAAGCGGTCAGCCTCGGCAAGGAAAAGCCGGTCGCGCTCGGCCACGATGAAGATTCGTGGGCGCAGAACCGCCGCGCCGATCTCGTCTATCGTTGACCGGAGGCCGCCGCGACGGCGGCCTCCCGGCCACGCATCACTCCTGGCCTTTCATGCGGCGAGTCGCCGGGGCGCACCGCGCGCCCCGGCTGCCCGTTGCCGTGCGATCTCGGTTCGTCCGGTTCATGCGCGCCATCGTCCCGGCCGTCACCGGTCGAACGCACGGCGCCCACTGGCCCACCGCTTCAACTCGAACGCGCGCGTTCGAGCCTTCGATGCAGCCAGTGCGACATCACGGCCGACGTCACGATCGAATCGAGTATCGCGATCACGTTGATCCCGCCGATTTCGCCGTCGTTCAGCAGATAGGACTGCAGCAGCACGTAACCGATCATCAGACCGGTGCCGACGATCGTGCCCAGCAGCACGAACCAGCGCCGCCGGATGCGCGTGCCGATCGCGCCCATGATGCCGCCCGCGAGCGTCGCCGGCAGGAAATAGCCCAGGAAGAACGACGCGCCCAGGATCAACAGCACCATGCTTGCGCAGAGTGTGAGCGTCTCCCAGTGCGGGCCGTTGATCACGGACCATGCAACCAGCATCACGGCCGGCCACACGAGCGCCGCGACCAGCGGCGCGCCGAAGGTAAATGCCAGACAGCCGAACACGACCGGATTGGACGGGCTCGATGATTTGCGCGGCGGATGCTCGCGAGTGGCGCTCATGGTTATTGTCGTGGGAATCGGAATGGCGGCGAGCCGGAGTGTACCAAGCCGCCGTGCCGGGCAGCCGATCCGGCACCGGCAGGCGGCGCACACGGATCCGGGCCGATCCTCAAAAAGGATGGAATAAACCGCGCGCCGGAAACGTTTCGTCTTCGCGCGGCGCCGGTTCATGCGAACCGCGCGGCCGCGCGGCCTGCGCGGTGCAAGGAGAGTGAAATGAAATCGGCAAGACTGGCCGCGGCACTGCTCGCGGCGCTGATGCTGGTGCTGTCGGCGGGATGTACGTCGTCGGGCGGCGGCGTATCGCAAGGAGCCGGCATGAGCCGGTATGGCGGCGCGGGCGGCAGCGGAGGCGGCGGAGGCGGCGGAGGTGGTGGAGGTGGTGGCGGCGGCTACTGAAGCGCCGCCGGACAGATGCGGGCGGAGCGTCGTGCGCGAGCGCAACCGGAAACCGGCCGGCTCGCGCGCGGCGCCGCACGACTTACTGACGCATGGCCTTCACGTCGGCCGGCGTGACGTTCGCGGGCTGGCCGCCCCAAGTCGCACGCAGGTAGTTCGCGAGCTGCGCGAGTTCGTCGTCGCTCAGCGTATGCGCGAAACCCGGCATCGCCTGCAGGTTTTCGAAGCCGGCGAACTTCTGCTCGTCGATGCCGTCGAGCATCGCGACCAGCAGGTTGCGCGAGTCGCCCTGGCGCAGCGTCGAATTGCCGTTCATCGGCACCGCCACGTGCGGCTTGCCTTCGCCGTTCAAGCCGTGACAACCCGCGCACACCGCGAGATACACCGAGCGGCCCGCCGCGAGCTGCGCGGCGTCCGCCGACACTGGTTTCACCGGCTGCGGCGCGGGCGGCATATCGCCGAGCAGGTACACGGACAGCGCGCGCAGGTCGTCCTTCGTCAGGGTCTGCGTGCTCAGGTGCACGACCGGATACATTTCCCCGAACGCCGAGCCTTGCGGCGCGATGCCGACGCCGAAGAACGTCTGCAGGTCGGCGCCCGTCCAGCCGCGCGCCGCGAGGCCGGCCGGCGTGATGTCCGGCGCGGCCACTCGGCCGAGCGCGGCGCCCGCGAACGGTTTCGCGTCGTCGAGCTGACCTGTGAACGCGCGCGGCGTGTGGCATTCCGCGCAGTGGCCGAGCGCGCCCGCCAGGTAGCGGCCGCGCTGCCAGTCGGCGGACCGGCCGCTCGACGCGTCGGGCAGGCTGTCCTTCAGGAACACCATGTCCCAGAACACCATGCCGAAGCGCAGGCTGTACGGGAACTTGAGTGCGTGCGCGCGGTTTTCCTGCGCGACCGGCCTCACCGTCTTCAGGTACGCGTACATCGCGTCGCTATCGGCACGCGTGAGCTGCCGGTACGACGTGTACGGCATCGACGGATACAGTCGCTTGCCCGGCGCCTTGCCGTCGTGCAGCGCGGCGTAGAAGTCGTCCGCACTCCAGCTGCCGATCCCGTGATCCTTGTCGGGTGTGATGTTCGAGCCATAGAACGTGCCGAACGGCGATTCGAGCGGCGCACCGCCGGCGAACGGCGCGCCGTCCTTCGCGGTGTGGCACGCCGCGCAGTCCGCGGCCTTGACGAGATAGCGGCCGCGCGCAACTTGGTCGGCGCCGGGCGCGCCGGAGGCCGCGCTCGAGACCGGCGCGTCGTGGCCGCCGCAGGCGGCGAGCAGCAGCGCGCAGACGGCCGCGAGTGCGGGCAAGCGTGCGGCCCGCACGGCACGATGAGCGAATGTGCGTTTCATGCGGCGTCCTTCACGAGTCCCGGCGTCGTCAGGATCACGTCCTTCACGGCTTCGTAGTAGCGCACGTAACCCGTGCAGCGGCAGAGGTGTGCGTTCAGCGCGTCGGTGATCGCGCGCTCGACGTCGGCCTTCGCGATCGGCTCGCGCTTCAGCCGCTCGATCAGCACCGTCGCCGCGTTGACGAAGCCCGGCGTGCAGTAGCCGCACTGGAAGCTGAAGTGCTCGAGAAACTTCTGCTGGATCGGCGACAGCTCGACCACCTCGCCCGCGTCGTTGCGCTTCGCGTGGCCCTCGATCGTCCGGATCGAACGGCCGTGGAAGAAGTGCGCGCCGGTGATGCAGGTGCGCATCTCCTCGCTCGTGCCGTCCGGCTGGTCGACGATCACGACGCACGCGTGGCAGACGCCCTGCCCGCAGCCGAGCCGCGAACCGGTGAGGCCCGCGTACTCGTGCAGGAACTCGATCATCATCAGCCCTTCCGGCACCTGCATCGGACCGACGGACTTGCCGTTGATGTTCACCGACAGCGCTTTCTGCTGGAACCGGACGAGCGGACGCTCGACGGCGGCCGGCGCGGCAGCGGGCGCGGCCGATGCGGATGCCGGGGCGGCAGAGGCCGCGTGCGGCGCGGATGCGGCGGTCGCAGCGGTCGCAGCCGCGCTGGCGCTCGCGGCCGAAGCCGCGGTTTGGGCGGTCGTCATGCGAGCACCTCCTGAATCTTTTGCGGGGTCACCGGCAAATCGGTGAAACGATGGCCGATCGCGTGCGCGATGCCGTTCACGATCGCGCCGACGACGGGGATCATCACCACTTCGGCGACGCCCTTTGGCGGATCGGTCTCGGACAGCGGCGGCAGGATGTCGCCCGTCTGCGACCATACGGCGACGTCGGTCGCGCGCGGCAGCTGATAACGGTTGAAGTTCCACGTGCCGTTGCCGGGGCCGTCCTCGTAAAGCGGCAGCGACTCGTGCAGCGCATGGCCGATACCCATCGCAAGGCCGCCCTGCAACTGGCCCGACACGAGCTGCGGCGAGATCTGGTTGCCGCACTCCATGATGGAGTGATGCGTGAGCAGCTCGACCTTGCCGGTCGCTTCGTGCACGGCCAGCTCGACGAGCGTGCCGACCGCCGTGTAGTACGTGACGGCCGCGTTGTTGCGGCTCGTCGGCGGAATGAACACGCGCTTGCGGTCCAGCACGCGGTAGCCGTTCGCAGTCGGCGCCAGCGTGCCGCGCATTGCGGTCGCACCGGCCGGCGCGGCGGTGCCGGGCAGCGGGCCGTCGTCGCCCGTTTTCGGCGCGCCGACGCGCAACGACAATCCATCGACCGGCAGACGATCGACCATGCCGCCCACTTCGAACTCGGCGTCGGTCCACTGCCAGCGGTTGAACACGTGCACGACGGCGCCGGTCGGCAGGCCGAGCGCATGCGCCTGCTTCGCGAGCTGCTCGAACGTCAGCGGCTCGAGGCCGTCGGCGGTCAGCTTGCCGTCGACCCAGCGCGCGTCCTCGATGCGGATCGTGTATGGCGCGGCCTGGCCGCCGCCGAGGCCGCGCGTCCAGATCGACATCGCGGCCGGCCACAGCCCGTAGCGGAACACCGCGCGCGCGGCTTCGCGCGTGCTGTGCGTGAAGTAGTACGCGGAGTTCGTCGCGCTCGACGGCGACGCGTAGCTCGGCGACCAGCGCGGATTCGCGCTCAGGCGATCCTGGTCGGCCTGCGACATCAGATACGGATCGCCGCTCGTCTCGATCGGCAGGTCCGGCCATTCGGTCAGCGCGACGCGCACGTCGGTCGCCGGGCGGCCGAGCCACTTCGCGACCGCGACGGCCTGCGACGTCGACATCCCGGTGCCGATCTCGGCGGCCGTGTGATGCAGCGACACCTTGCCGTTCTCGTCGAATTCGACCTTCGCGAACGATGCCTCCGCGCCCGTGCCGAAATCCTTCTGCACGCACGCGAAGCCGACGCCGTAGCGCTTGCCGGGGTTCGCGGCCTCGAATTCGGCTTTGCGCGTCGCGCGACGCGTCCACAGCGGATGCTGCTTCGCGCGTTCCAGCACTTCTTCCACGCGCAGCGCGCCGGCGGGAATCGCGCCCTGCGTGTTCTTCATCCCCGAGCGCAATGCGTTGCGCAGGCGGAAATCGATCGGGTCGAGGTTCAGTTGCGCGGCGATTTCGTCGACGGCCATCTCGGTCGCGGCCATGCTTTGCAGCGTGCCGTAGCCGCGGGCCGAGCCAGCGTCGATCGCGCGCGACGCGATCGCGACCGCCGCGAGGTCGCTCTTCGGGAAGTAGTAGATCGATTGCGCGGCCGTCGCGCCGACCATCGCGACCGACGGCGAGAAGTTCTAGCGCCCGCCGCCGTTCGCCTCGAAGTCGCCCTTGAACGACTGCAGGAGGCCCGTGTTGCGATCGACCGCGATCCGGTAGTGCATCTTGAACGCGTGACGCTTCAGCGACGTCTGGAACTGCTCGTAGCGGTCGTTCGCGAACCGCACCGGGCGGCCGTCCGCGTACAGCGCGCAGACGAGGCCGTAGAACGGCACGTTGCAGTGATCCTTCGAGCCGTAGCCGACCGTGTAGCACGGATGCACGAACAACTTCTTCACCGGGAAGCGGCATTTCGCGACCATCGCGGCCGCGTTCTCTGCCACTTCGAGCGGCGACTGGGTCGGCACGACGAGGTGCATCGACTGCGTCGCGGCGTCGTACCAGCAGTTCGCGTTGTCGGGTTCGAGCGCGGCGGTATCGACCGACTGCGTGTTGTACTCGCGCTCGAACACGAGCCAGTCGGCCGACGGATGATCGAGTTCGGCGGCGATCTGGCCGGCCAGGAACATCCCCTGCTCGTCGAGCCTGCCGTGTTCCTTGCCGTCCGGCCAGACCGGCAGATGCTTGCGCATCATGCTCGGGAAGATCGGCGCGTCCTTCAGGCTCGAGTAGACATCGTCGTCGTAGGCCGTCTTGCCGCCCACCCGCACGTAGCGGAACGTGCCCCACGGATCGCGCTCGAGCGGGCCCGTGACCGCGCCGTAGTGGATCACGTCGTCGCGGAACTTGAGCGCGTTCTTCGCGAAGCGAAAGCGCGCGAAGTCGTGGTAGATGAGGATCGCGACCGCATGGCCGAGATAGGCGGGCGTCTTGCCGGCGGGCAACAGCATGTCGTCGCCGTAGAACGTCGGGAACGCGACGCCGTCGCGCGCGAGATCGTCGGCCGTGACGACGCGGTCCGGCTTCAGTTCGTCGCCGAGCAGCGACAGGTTGAAGCCCTCGTAGAGACGGTCGGCCTGCGTGACGCGCAGGATCAGCGCGTGCGACTGCTGCTGCGGCCAGTGCGGCATGTCGGCCGCGCGCACGTCGCGGGCGAACACTTTCGAGCCCGTGACCTTCGCGATGCCGTCGATGCGGAATTGGGGGATGCCGGTGACGCTATCCCATTTGACCGGGGTGAGGAGTTTTTCTTCGAAGAGCGCCGCGAACGCGCGGCTGCCGATGGGCGCGACGTAGGCCGCGACGCCCGCCAGCACGCTGGCTTTCAGAAAACCCCGCCGTGACAGGCCGTGGTTTTGCATGTGGGGGAACCTCCTGATGCGGCTCGTACGGCGATCGGGTGTCGCGGCGTTCGGAGCGGCGCGCATTCTGGCATTGTTTTCGATATATCGCCTATAGTATTTCTCGCATGCATTACTTATTGAATTTCTTATAACGAGATTCGGGCGGGCTGCGGCGCCCGGTCGCGGCGGCCGCCCGACATCGTCCCGTCGGCAACGATCCTGCCCGCGCGCCGCCGAATCCGCAACGCGCCCGCAAGCGTGGTTTACGACTACCCGCAGACGCCCGCCGCACGGCACGCGCGGCCCGTGTTTCATGGTAATGTCGTGCGCATCCGGCTCGCCGGTCATCCCGTCACGTGCCGTGCGGGTCGCCCGGCAATGAGTCGCATCGTGTCGAGGTCAAAAGAGCCATGGCAGTCAAGGCGCGCCTCCTGAACGCCGTTCTCGCCACTCCCCCCAGCGGCAATCACCGCGTGACGGCCGCACTGCGTCCGTCGATGCTCGGCACGCTGTTCGAGGACGTGCGCCCGATGGCGCTGTCCGGCGTCGCCAGCGCGTTCGTCGCGGCGATCGCGCTGATCCGTCTGCAGCAACTCTGGTGTTTCGTGTGGCTCGTCGTCGACGTCGGCCTGCTTGTCGCGCGGCTCGCGATCGCGCGCGCGTATGCGGTACGCCGTGCCGCCGGCGACGATCGCGCCGAATACTTCGCGCGGCACTATGCGCCCGTGTCGCTCGCCGCGTGCTTGTTGCTCGGTCTCGGCGTGATGGGCTGCGTGGATGCGTCCGATGCCGAGCTCGGCACGCTGTCGGTGATGGTCGCGGGCGGCGTGTTCGGCGGGATCGCGTCGCGCAATTCGGCGCTGCCGCGGCTCGCGATGACGCAGGTCACGCTCGGCGTGCTGCCGATCGGCGTCGGCGCGCTGCTGGCCCGCCGGCCCGATGCGTGGCTGCTGCTGCCGCCGCTCGTGATCTATCTCGCGGCGATGCGCACGGTCGTGCAGCGCCATTACCGCGTGCTGGTCGCGCTGATCGCCGCGCGCCAGCGCAACGCCGAGCTCGTCGCGCGCTTCGATGCCGCACTCACCTACATGCCGCACGGCCTGTGCATGATCGACGGCGAGAGCCGCGTGATCGTCGCGAACCGCCGCACCGCGCAGCTGTTCGGCTCGCCGCGCGAGATCATGCTGGACACCCCGCTGCCCGACGTGATCGCGGCGCTCGGAGCGAACGCGGAGACCGATCCCGGCCAGACAGGCCTCGCCGCGCAGTGCGCGGTGTGGCTGAACCGCGACGAACCCGTGCCGCTCGACATCGCGCTCGCCGACGGTCGCCAGCTCGAACTGACGCGCCATCGCGTCCCGGACGGCAACGCGGTGGTCATCGTCGAGGACGTCACCACGCGCCGCCGCGCCGAGCAGCACATCCGGCACCTCGCGCGGCACGACGCGCTGACCGGCTTGCCGAACCGTCACGAATTGCATGCGGAACTCAGGCGCAGGCTCGCGCACCGGCCGCGCGTGCCGAGCCCCGCGCTCGCCGTCATGTATCTCGATCTCGACGGCTTCAAGGCGATCAACGACCGGTTCGGACACCAGGCTGGCGACGAGGTGCTCACGCAGGTCGCCGAGCGGCTCGGCAAGACGCTGCCGCCCGGCGAGCTGGCGGCTCGCATCGGCGGCGACGAGTTCGTCGTCGCGATCGACGACACGACGATGCAGGCGTGCTCGATCCTCGCCGCGCGCATCATCCGGCAGATTTCGGCGCCGTACACGCTGTCGATCGGCGCGACCGTCAGCCTCGGGATCAGCATCGGCATCGCGCTCGACGACGGACACGGCTCGCCCGACGAACTGATCCGGCAGGCCGACAGCGCGCTGTACGACGCGAAGTCGGGCGGCAAGGGGATCTACCGCTTCTATTCGGCGGGAAGCCGCCGCATGGCGCCGGCGACCGCGAACTGAGCAAGCGCGTCCCCGCATTTCCGCATCTCCGAATCTCCGTTCATTCCAGCGATTCATTTCCGAAACCGGTTGCATGAGCCGGGGCATGTGCGCATGTGTTTCGCCACGCGCGGCCATGTCACGTGACGTGTTCCGTAACATCGGCTCGCGCCGCGCGCCCCGTTCGCCGCAGAAGCCCGCACGATCGCGGCGGTGCGCTGCGGCGCGCGGCATTTCGTCGCTGGCACTCTTATTGCTCCTTGATTGGAAAACACGACGTCGGGGAGCCCAACATGAATACCGTCGAAGTCCTCAGCCGCGCGGAAACGATCGATCAACTGGACGTGATCGACGGCGCCGCGCTGATCCGGCGGCTCGTCTCCGAGCACCGCCCGCCCGCCGTCCGTGAGGCTGCGTGCGTCGACAGCCCGCCGCTGACGCTATACGGCGCATTTCGCCAAGGCATCACCGACCACGCGGCGCGGCGCGCGAATCCGTATCGCGCCGGCAGCCGTTTCTGGGCGCTGTGGGAAGAAGGCCGTATCGAAGCTGAAACGTCGGGTCGCTGACTCGAGCACGCGCGCCGGCCCTGTCGCGGCAAGGGCTGACGCGCGACCCCGCGTGCGCGGGCGACCAGCTGACACGCCGGCATGCGTATCAGCGCTGCAACATCGCGGGCGGCCGCTCCGGTTACGCATGTCGCGCCTTCGCGCATGGGCCGGTTGACGGTGTGGGCATCGCCTGCACCGCGTCCCGCCGCGCAACGGCCGTTTCCCGATAAGATGGCAGACTCCCGTTCTTCGAACGATGTCGCCATGACCGCCTCCTCCTCTTCGTCACACCGAAATCCCATCCACTGCGAAATCGATCTCGATGCGCGAGGCAAGCATGCGGGCTACCTGCGCCTGCCGCATTCCGTGCATCGCTCCGCGTACGGCTGGCTGCCGATCCCGATCGCGTCGATCCGCAACGGCGACGGCCCGGTCGCGCTCGTGATGGCCGGCAATCACGGCGACGAATACGAAGGCCAGATCATCGTGTCGCAACTGATCCGCGAGATCGAGCCGGAGATGGTCAGCGGGCAACTGATCCTGCTGCCGATGGCGAACTTCCCCGCGGCCGACGCAGGCCAGCGCGTGTCGCCGCTCGACGAGGGCAACCTGAACCGCAGCTTCCCCGGCGACCCGACCGGCACGCCGACGCAGATGATCGCCCACTACATCGAGCATGCGCTGCTGTCGCGCGCGCAGTATCTGGTCGACCTGCATTCGGGCGGCAGCTCGTTGCTGTACCAAGGCGGCAACATGCTCGCGATCGACCCGCTCGACGACGACGAGGCGGAGAAGCTCAACGGGCTGCTCGTCGCGTTCGGGTTGCCGAACGCGCTGCTGCACGCGCCGAACCCCGTGCATTCGGCCTCGGCCGCGCGGCGACAAGGCGCGATCTCGATCGTCACCGAACTCGGCGGTGCAGGCATGGCCGATCCGTCGCTGATCCGGCTCGGCCGCCACGGGCTGCTGCACTACCTCGGCCATATCGGCTTGCTGCGCGGCGCGCTCGTGCCCGACGCGCCGCCGACCGTCACGCGCTTCCTGCGCGTCGACGGCGATCGCCACTTCGTCTATGCGTACGAACGCGGGCTGTATGAACCGCTCGTCGAACTCGGCGACCAGGTGAAGGCCGGACAGCCGGCCGCGTGGGTGCACTTCCCCGACACGCCGCTGCGCGAACCGGTGCTGCATCGCTTCAAGGGCGACGGCGAAGTGGTGTGCAAGCGCGTGCCGGCGCAGGTGCAGCGTGGCGATTGCCTGTTTCAGCTGGCGGAGGCGTCGACGCCGCCGCGTGTCATCGCGTGATCACGACTGGCGCAACCCGCCCCCGCGGAGAGTAGCGACAACGCGTCACAGCCGCCGTACGCCGGCGCCCGTGCATAGGCCGACCGTCAGCCGGACGACCGTGGCAACTCATTTCCCTGCGCGGCACCGCACTGATGGCAATGCGGGAAGAAGAAGAAATTCCGGCCGCCGCATTCGCATACATTGACCCGGCTCCGCTCCGATGCTGCATGTCGACCTTGAACGGCCCCCGCCAATTGGCCGGGAACCGTCAGCGTCATATAGAATGACGCGCTTTGCCCGTCCCCCTATGTGGTTCAAGAATCTTCAGCTTCACCGTCTTCCGGCACCCTGGGCCGTGACCCCCGACCAGATGGAAAAATGGCTGGCGCCCCACGCGTTCCAGCCGGGCAGCAGCGTCGAAATGCAGAGCGTCGGATGGGCTTCGCCGCGTGACGACGGCGCGCTCGTGTATTCGATCAACCGGCAGATGCTGCTGCTGTTTCGTGCCGAGAAGAAGCTGCTCCCGGCATCGGTCGTCAATCAAGTAACCAAGGCGCGTGCGCTTGAAGTCGAGGAGCAGCAGGGTTTCAAGGTCGGCCGGAAACAACTGCGCGAACTCAAGGAGCAGGTTACCGACGAACTGCTGCCGCGCGCGTTCAGCATTCGTCGCGATACCCGCGTGTGGATCGATACGGCGAACGGCTGGCTCGTCATCGATGCGGCTGCACAGGCACTTGCCGACGACGTTCGCAGCCTGCTCGTCAAATCGATCGACTCGTTGCCGCTCTCCGGTGTTCAGGTGGCCCGTTCGCCGGTGGCAGCGATGACGGACTGGCTGCTGTCCGGCGAGGCGCCGGGCGGCTTCACCGTGGACCAGGACGCCGAGTTGCGATCGAGCGACCAAGGTGGCGCCACGGTGCGCTACGTCGGCCACGCGCTGGAAGCGAACGACATGCGCCGGCACATCGAAACCGGCAAACAATGCACGCGCCTCGCGATGACGTGGAATGACCGAATCTCGTTCGTGCTGACGCCGTCGCTGACGATCAAGCGTGTCACGCCGCTCGACGTGATCAAGGAAGCGGCGGATCCCACCGCGCAGAACGACGATGAACGCTTCGATTCGGATGTCACGCTGATGACGGGTGAATTGGGGCGGATGCTGACCGATCTTGTCGATATCCTGGGTGGCGATCGGCACGACTCGATTCATCAGGCGGCAGCCTGACTCTGTCGTCGTCGCGGGCCCTCGCCCCGCGACGGCGGGGCGTCGCGCTGACGCGCGTTCGCCCCACCGCACTCTCGCTGCAAGCCTTCTGACCTCCGCCGCGAAATCCTTATCGAAATTGCTTCGTTCGTCTTTGCCGGCCGCGCCGCTAACGTGTTCCAAACGGCGGCGGCACGCCGGATCTCTCGCAGGATTCCGAGCGGCCGCCGTCATCACGACAACCGCGTCGCGATAACGGAACCGACCGGACGGGCTGTGTGCCCGGCCCCCGCCAGGAATGTCCGCATCGCGCGCCCTTCGCGATGCCCATGGCCACGAACGACCGCATCATCGACACGACGCCGCTCGATGTCCGCGCCCAGCCGCTGATCGACGCGCTGATCGACGAATACGCGACGCGCTACGACGCGTACCGCCCCGACAGCCGCGCGTCCGCCCGCGACGAACTCGCGCGCTACCCGGCCGAGCAGTTCGCGCCGCCCGAAGGCGCGTTCGTGCTGCTGCTGCGCGACGGCGAAACGATCGGCGGCGGCGCGTTCAAGCGCTACGACGCGCAGACGGCCGAACTCAAGCGCATCTGGACCCGCGCGGACCTGCGCCGCCAGGGGCTCGCACGCGTGATCGTCGACGCCCTCGAGCAGCGCGCCGCGCAGCAGGGCTATCGGCGCGTCTACCTCACCACCGGCTTTCGCCAGCCCGAAGCGTGGGCGTTGTACGACCGCACCGGTTATACGCGCCTGTTCGATTCGTCGATCGACCCCGAAGCGTATTTCCATCTGCGCTTCGGCAAGGATCTCGCCGACCCGTCGCGCACGTCGACGCTCGCCGATCTGTGGGCGCCGCTCCCCGAACCGGTGCTGCCGCGCTGAATCGCCGCTTCATCCGACTCCGTTTCCCACGACACACAACGACAGGACGCATCCATGCAACGAGCCGTACCCTTCACGCCGCGCGTGCTACGCACGCTAGGCGCCGCGCTGATTGGCGTGACCGCGATCGCCGCGGCCGCCGCGACCTTCGACCTGAGCCCCGAGCAGCGCGGCCGCCCGCGCGGCACCGTCGATGCGGCCGTCGAACGCGCGGTGCCCGCGTCGTTCAAGTTCGCCGAAGCCGGCACGCTGACGATCGGCGTCGCGCCAAGCCTGCCGCCGATCAGCTCGTATGCGACCGACGCGCGCACGGTGATCGGCTTCGACGCGGACGTCGGCCAGCTCGTGTCCGACAGCCTCGGCCGCAAGCTGAAGATCGTCCCGCTCGCGTGGGCCGACTGGCCGCTCGCGCTCGAATCGGGGAAGGTCGACGCGGTGATCTCGAACGTGACCGTCACCGAGGAGCGCAAGCAGAAGTTCGATTTCTCGACCTACCGCAAGGACCAGGTCGGCTTCTACGTGCGCAACGACAGCAGGATCCAGTCGATCCGCGAGCCGAAGGACGTCGCGGGGCTGCGCATCGTGACCGACGCCGGCACCAACCAGGAAAAGATCCTGCTCGCGTGGGACCGCGAGAACGTCGCGCACGGCCTGAAGCCCGTGCAGGTCCAGTACTACGACGACCAGGCGATGCGGATCGTCGCCGTGCAGTCGGGCCGCGCGGATGCCGTGTTCAGCGTGAACTCGGTGCTCGCGTACCAGAGCGCGCAGCAAGGCAAGACGCGGCTCGTCGGCGCGATCAGCGGCGGCTGGCCGCGCACGGCCGACATCGCGATCGCGACACGCCGCGGCAGCGGGCTCGCCGATCCGCTGACGGTCGCGCTGAACGGGCTGATCAAGAACGGCCGCTACCAGCAGATCCTGGACCGCTGGAACCTCGCATCGGAAGCGATCGACCAGTCGCGCACGAATCCGCCGGGCCTGCCGAAAATCTGAGCGCCCCCCTCCACGCGTCGCACAGGAGCGCCGAACACCATGTCTTATTCGCTTTCATTGCTGGACAAGAGCCCGATCGCCGACGGCACGACCGCCGCCGACGCGCTGCGCTTCACGACGACCCTCGCGCGGCGCGCGGAACAGCTCGGCTACGAGCGCTTCTGGGTGGCCGAGCATCACGGCGCGCCGGGCTTTGCGAGTTCCGCGCCCGAGATCGTGGTCGCGCACCTGCTCGCGCACACGTCGCGCATTCGCGTCGGCTCGGGCGGCGTGATGCTGCAGCACTACAGCCCGTTCAAGGTCGCCGAGTCGTTCAGGCTGCTCGCGGCTCTTGGGCCGGGCCGCGTCGATCTCGGCATCGGCAAGGCGCCCGGCGGGCTGCCGCTCACCACGCGCGCGCTGCAGTGGTTTCACGACAAGGCGAACAAGCCCGACTTCGCGGGCCAGCTCGCAGCGCTCGACGCGTTCCTTGGCTGGGGCGTCGCCGAAGATCATCCGCTCGCCGGTGCGGTCGCGCTGCCGGTGCCGCCGCACGCGCCCGAGCGCATCCTGCTCGGCGGCTCGCCCGACAGTGGCGCGCTCGCCGCGCGCCACGGCTGGCGCTTCTGCTACGCGGGGCACTTCAACGGCGACGACGCGAACCTCGAGCGCTCGCTCACCGCGTATCGCGACGCGGGCGGCACGCGCGCGCTCGTCGCGCTGTACGCGGTCGCCGCGCCGACCCGCGACGAGGCCGAGCAGCTGATCGGGCCGCTGAAGATCTTCCGGCTGCAGTTCGCCGGCGGCCAGAGCTTCAACCTGGCGAGCGCGCAGGCCGCGGCGGAATTCGCGCGGCAAAGCGGCGCGTCCGACTACCGGATCGACGAGTTGCGCCCGACCGTGCTGGCCGATACGCCCGAGCGCGTGCATCGCGCGCTCGACGCGCTGAGCCGGCGGCTCGACGTCGACGCGTTCGTGATCGACTCGCCGGTGACCGATTACGCGGCGCGGCTCGCGTCGGCCGAATGGCTCGGCGGCGCGCAGTCGATCACGCCCGTGCAGGCGGCCCTTTCGGCCGAACGTTCCCTTTACCCCGACCAGAACGCGTGACGCCCCCATGACGACCCGACGATCGATTCCCCTCGGCCTGATGCTGCAAGGCGCAGGCAGCCACATGAACGCCTGGCGGCACCCGAGCAACCCGCCGGACGCGAGCATCAACCTCGACTTCGCCATCGGCATCGCGCGCAAGGCGGAAGCCGCCGGCATCGCGTTCGCGTTCGTCGCGGACGGCCTCTACATCAACGAGAAGTCGATCCCGCACTTCCTGAACCGCTTCGAGCCGCTGACCGTGCTGTCGGCGCTCGCGGTCGCGACGCGCAAGATCGGGCTCGCGGGCACGATCTCGACGTCGTACAGCGAGCCGTTTACGGTTGCGCGCCAGCTCGCGTCGCTCGACGCGATCAGCGGCGGGCGCGCGGGCTGGAACGTCGTGACGACACCGCTCGAAGGCACCGCGAAGAATTTCGGCAAGGCGCATCCCGAGCACGCGTTACGCTACGAGATCGCCGATGAATACCTCGAGGTCGTGCAGGGGCTGTGGGACAGCTGGGACGACGACGCGTTCGTGCGCGACCGCGCGACCGGGCGCTTCTTCGATCGCGACAAGCTCCATACGCTCGACCATCACGGCCGCTTCTTCCAGGTCGCGGGCCCGCTGAACATCCAGCGCTCGCCGCAGGGCCAGCCGGTGATCTTCCAGGCCGGCTCATCCGACACAGGCATCGGGCTCGCGGGCAAATACGCGGATGCCGTGTTCACGCATTCGCCGTCGCTCGACGAAACGGCCGCGTTCACGCGGCGCGTGAAGCAGAGCGCGATCGAGCACGGACGGCAAGCCGGCGACGTGAAAATCTTCCCCGGCGTCGGCCCGATCGTCGGCCGCACGGCCGCCGAAGCCGAAGACAAATACCAGGCGATCCGCGACCTGCTGACGATCGACGAGGCGCTCGCGTATCTCGGCCGCTATTTCGATCACCACGATTTCACGCAGTACGCGCTCGACGCACCGTTCCCCGAACTCGGCGACCTCGGCCGCAACAGCTTTCGCTCGACCACCGACCGGATCAAGGCCGACGCGAAGCGCAAGCAGCTCACGCTGCGCGAGACGGCGCTCGCCGTCGCGACGCCGCGCCCGAACTTCATCGGCACGGCCGAGCATGTCGCCGACGAGCTGATCCGCTGGCACGACGCCGGCGCCGGCGACGGCTTCATCCTCGGCTTCGCGGTGCAGGCGCAGGGCGTCGACGACTTCGTCGACCTCGTGATTCCGGTGCTCGAGGCACGCGGCCGCTACAGCCGCGACCTGCCGGGAAGCACGCTGCGCGACCACCTCGGCCTGCCGCGCAAGGCGAGCCGCCATGCGGCGCCCGGCGCGGTGCACAAACAGGACGACGCGGCCGAAGCGCACGCGTGACGCCGACGCGCCGTCACGCGCGGCGCGTCCGACCGACCCGATCGAGGACCTTCACCGACATGAGCGACACGACCCATCTCGGCGGCGCACTGCCGCCGCTTCCTTCGTCCCGCGTCCGCGACGCCGGCACGCGCCTGCGCATCGTGCCGGCCCGCCACCGCTCGCGCACGGCCGGCACCGTGCTCGCGCTCGTGCTGATTGCGCTCGCGCTGCATTCGATCCTCGGCAACCCGCAATGGGGCTGGCCGGTATTCGCCGAATGGTTTCTGTCGCCGCCGGTGCTGTCCGGGCTCGCGCGCACGCTGCTGCTGACGCTGCTCGGCGCGGTATTCGGCTTCGCGCTCGGCGCGTTCGTCGCGCTGGCGCGGCTGTCGCGTTCGCGCCTGCTCGCCGCGAGCGCGTGGACCTTCGTGTGGCTGTTCCGGTCGATTCCGCTGATCGTGCTGCTGCTGATCCTCAACAACCTCGGCTACCTGTACGAACACGTGCGGCTCGGCGTGCCGTTCACCGACATCGTGTGGTTCGACACGCCGACCACCGACCTGATCAGCCCGTTCCTCGCGGCCGTGCTCGGCCTCACGCTGAACCACGCGGCGTTTTCCGCCGAGGTGATCCGCGGCGGCATTCTCGCGGTCGACCAGGGGCAGCTCGAAGCCGCCGCGGCGCTCGGCCTGCCGCGCGGTCGCCAGACCACGCGGATCGTGCTGCCGCAGGCGATGCGCGCGATCCTGCCGACCGCGTTCAACGATCTCATCTCGCTCGCGAAAGGCACGTCGATGGTGTACGTGCTCGCGATGCCCGAGCTGTTCTATACGGTGCAGGTGATCTATCGCCGCAATCTCGAAGTGATACCGCTGCTGATGGTCGCGACCGTCTGGTACCTGATCATCCTGACCGTGCTGTCCGCGATCCAGGTTCAGGTCGAGCGCCACTACGCGCGCGGCGCGCTGCGCAACCCGCCGCCGTCGGCGCTGACGTTCGTGCTGGCGCGCGTCGGTGCGCTGTGGCGGCGTGCCGCGGCACGCCACGCGACCGTCGCCGCAACGGCACGCGGCGACGCCGCGGCAGCGCCGCTGCAGAGCGCAGGCGGCGAAGTCGCCGTGCACAACGTGTCGAAGCAGTTCGGCATGCAGCGCGTGCTCGACAACGTGTCGTTCGTCGCGCCGCGCGGCAGCGTGACGGCGATCATCGGGCCGTCCGGGTCGGGCAAGTCGACGCTGCTGCGCACGATCAACCATCTCGAACGCGTCGACGACGGCTTCATCGACATCGACGGCGAGCTGATCGGCTATCGGAGCGACGGCGACGTGCTGCACGAGCTGAAGGAGCGCGACGTGCTGAAGCGGCGCACGGCGGTCGGCATGGTGTTCCAGAACTTCAATCTGTTTCCGCACTTGACCGTGCTCGAGAACCTGGTGGAAGCGCCCGTCGCCGTCGCGGGCGTCACGCGCGAGGCCGCCGAGCGCACCGCCCGCACGCTGCTCGCGCGCGTCGGCCTCGCGGATAAAGCCGATGCCTACCCGCGCCAGTTGTCCGGCGGCCAGCAGCAGCGCGTCGCGATCGCGCGGGCGCTCGCACTGCGTCCGAAGGTGCTGCTGTTCGACGAGCCGACGTCGGCGCTCGATCCCGAACTGGTCAACGAAGTGCTCGACGTGATCAAGGAACTCGCACGCTCGGGCACCACGCTCGTGATCGTCACGCACGAGATCGGCTTCGCGCGCGAAGTCGCGGACAACGTGCTGTTCATGGAGCGCGGCCGCGTGGTCGAGTCGGGGCCGCCCGCCGTCGTGCTCGACGCGCCGGCTCATCCGCGCACACGCGCGTTCCTGTCGCGGGTGCTGTGATGCACGCCGCTTCCCACCTGCGAGGCGACCGACGATGATCGACCGACGCCAGTTCATGACGGCCGCGCTTGCGGCCGCAGCCGGCCTGCGCTGGCATGCCGCCGATGCATCCACGGCATCCACTGCAACGGCCGACCTCGATCCGCGCCAGAGCGGCCGGATCCGTGCGTCGCGCGACGATGCGGCGATTCGCGCGGCCAGCCACTACCGCTGGGTGCGCGACGGCGCCTTCACGGTGGCGATCTCGCCGCATGCGCCGCCGGTGTCGACCTATGCGACCGACGCGCGCACCGTGGTGGGCGCCGATCCCGACTATGCGCAGCTCGTCGCGGACGCGCTGGGCCGCACGCTGCGGCTGGTGCCGATCGCGTGGGCCGACTGGCCGCTCGGGCTCACGTCAGGCAAGTACGATGCGGTGATCTCGAACGTCGGCGTGACCGAGCAACGCAAGGAGAAGTACGACTTCACGACCTACCGGCTCGGGCTGCACGGCTTCTACGTGCGCAACGCGAGCCCGATCGCGAGGATCGCCGAACCGAAGGACATCGCGGGCTTGCGCATCATCACGGGGGCCGGGACGAGCCAGGAGCGCATCCTGCTCGAATGGAGCCGGCGCAATGTCGCGCAAGGAGCGAAGGCAACCGAGCTGCTCTATTTCGACGACGATGCGGCGGCACGCGTCGCGCTGCTGTCGGGCCGCGCGGATGCCGAGCTGAACCCGAACGCGTCGCTCGCGTACGAGGCCGCGCGCGACGGCAAGATTCGCCGGGTCGGCGTCGTCAACGCGGGCTGGCCGGCGAATGCCGATGTCGCGATCGCGACGCGTCGCGGCAGCGGGCTCGCGCCCGCCCTGACGCTCGCGACGAACACGCTGATCGACAACGGCCGCTACGGGCAGGCACTCGCGCGCTGGGGGCTGCAGAGCGAGGCACTCTCGCGCGCGCAGACGAATCCGCCGGGGTTGCCGTCGTTCTGATTCGACGGGCCGATGCATCGACACACCGACGCATGAAATGAAATCGCCCCGGCGGTCCGCGATCGACATGCCGGGGCGAGACTAAGAATCGGCCGTCGTCGCCTATGCCGTCAGCGCCGCATCCTCCCGGTCGAGTTCCGCGATATGCGCATGAATCGCCGGAATCAGATCGCGCCCATAGGCCAGCGCATCGTCGAGCGGATCGAACCCGCGTATCAGGAACGTCGACACGCCGAGCCGGTAATACGCGCCGAGCGCACGCGCGACCTGTTCGGGCGTGCCGACGAGCGCAGTCGAATTCCAGCGCGCGCCGGTCAGGTTCGCGACGCCCATCCACAACCGCTCGTCGAGCACGTCACCCTGCGCGGCCGCGGCCATCAGCCGCTGCGAACCGGAATTCTGCGGCGCGTGGCCGTCGATCGGCTGGCCGTGCGCGAGGCGTGCCGCCCGCACACGCGCGCGGATCGCCTCGGCCTTCTCCCACGCGGCGGCTTCGGTGCCCGCGACGATTGGCCGGAACGACACGCTGATGCGCGGCACGCGTGCGAACGGCGTCGCGGCGGCCCGCACGCGCGCGATCTGCTCGCGCACCGCGGCGAGCGGCTCGCCCCACGTCATGTAGACGTCCGCGTGCTGACCGGCCACAGCCAGCGCGGCCGGCGACGAGCCGCCGAAATAGATCGGCACGTGCGGCCGCTGCGCGCTTTTCACGACAGGCGACGCCCCGCGCAGCCGGTAGAACGCGCCGTCGTGATCGACCGGCGCGTCGGCGAGCCAGATGCGCTTCAGCACGTCGAGATATTCGCCGGTGCGGCGGTAGCGCGCGTCGTGCGGCACGAAATCGCCGTCGCGCTGCAGGTCGGCATCGTCGCCGCCCGACACGACGTTCAGCGCGAGCCGGCCGCCGCTGAATACATCGAGCGTCGCGATCTGCCGTGCGGCGGCCGACGGCACGATCACACCCGGCCGGTGCGCGAGCAGGATGCGGATTCGTTCGGTCGCGGCGGCCGCGAACGACGCGACGATGAAGCCGTCCGCCGCGTTGCTGAAATGGCCGACCAGGATCTGGTCGAAACCGGCGGCTTCGTGCGCCCGCGCGAAGCGCCGCACATAGTCGGGCTGGACGGCGGCGCCGCCCGGTACGTCGACCTCCGCGCCGGGCGTCGCGGTGATCATGCCGATGATGTCGACAGGCATGTCTGGCTATCCTTCTGGTGGGGAATCGGAATAGGCGGGCTCGGCGGCACCGTCACTGCGCGGCGGCGCTCTTTTGCGCGGGCGCCGCGAACGCGCCCGCATACGAGCGGTCAAGTAGTTTCGCCGTGTCGTACGCGGCCGGAATCACGCCGGCCTTGTGCAGGAAATCGGCGGTGTTCTGCGCATCCTTCGCGGCCGTGTCGTCGACGGGGCCCACCCGCTGGTGCGCGTTGTCGAGCCAGCGGTACGCGACGTCCGGCTCGAGCTTCGCGCGCTTCGCCCACAGGTCCGCGTACTCGCGCGGATGACGGTCGACCCACTGGCGTGCCGCGACCACGCGCTTCAGGAAATCGGTGATCTCCGCCCGCTTGCCGGTTGCCGCCTGCTCGTTCGCCGCGACGAAGCTGAGTGCGGGCATCAGCCCCTGCGCGGTCGTCACGGGCCGTGCGCCCTGCCGCAGCGCGAGCGTGCTGACGAACGGCTCCCACAACGACACGGCGTCGACCGAGCCGTTCGCGAGCGCGTTGGTCGCATCGATCGGCATCAGGTACGCGTACTTGACGGAATCCGCGCGCAGGCCCGCGTGTTCGAGCGCGCGCAGCACGAGCTGCTGGCTCCACGCGCCGCGCCAGACCGCGATCGTCTTGCCCTGCAGGTCGGCCACGGTGCGCACCGGCGAGTGCTTCGGCACGAGGATCGCGACGCCGTCGAGGCTCTGACGCGACACCGCGACCACCTTCACCGGCGCGCCGCGCGCGGCCAGCGTGAGCAGCGCGGAATCGCCGAGGAAGCCGATATCGATCGCGTTGCCGTTCAGGCTCTCGGCAACGGGCGCGGCCGCCTGGAAGTGCTTCCACTCGATCGTGTAAGGCAGGTCCTTCAACACGCCGGACGCCTCCATCGACGCCTGAATGTTGAAGTAGTTCTGTTCACCGACGCGCAGCGTGACGGTGTCTTTCGCGACGCCCGGCTGCGCGGCGAGCGCGAGCAGCAGCGCGGTAACGATTCGGCTCGACAACGTGATCTCCCCGGAGGTTGGCGGGCAGCCGCGCGACGTCGGCGCCCTTTGGCCCGCGCGGCCCGACGGCCGGCGGACAGGATGGAACCGGTGAAGATACGTCGATGCGCTTCATGAGACAAACGCAATATTCTGCTTTGCAAAGATGCAAATAGCTGATGAAACGCGCGGCCTTTCCGTTCCGGCATCGAATGGCATGACCGGCCCGTACCGGCGGGTCATCGTCCCGAAAGGAGGTCCGTGCCGACTCGCCACGTACTCTGCCCGCCGCGAAGTCGCTCGAATGATTCCTCGATAGATATTTCGCGCGCGAAATAATTTTCGCACTATATTTCGCATACGAAATAACTGCCCGACACGAGGACGGTCATGACGCCCGAACCCATCGAGTTTTCCGCCGCCGACGGCTACCCACTGCGTGGCACGCTGTGGTCGCCAGACGCGCCGCCGCGCGCGCTGGTGTTGATCCATCCGGCAACCGCCGTGCCGGAACGGCTGTACGCGGGCTTCGCGCGCTTCCTGACCGAGCGCGGCTTCGCGGCGCTGACCTACAACTATCGCGGCATCGGCGCGTCGCGGCCCGCGCGGCTGAGCGCGCTGCAGGCCCGCATGCGCGACTGGGTCGAGCTCGACGTCGGCGCCGCGATCGCGTGGGCACGCGAGACATACGAAGGACTGCCGCTGCTGGCGGTCGGGCACAGCGTCGGCGGGCATGCGATCGGGTTGTCGGCCGGCACCGCGCACCTGCGCGCGGCCGTGCTCGTCGCCGCGCACGCGGGCAGCACGCGGCTGATTTCCCGCACGGCGGAGCGGCTGAAGGTACGGCTGATCCTGCGCGTGCTCGGCCCGCTCGCGTCCGCGCTGCTCGGCTACGTGCCCGGCAAGCGGCTCGGGCTCGGCGAGGACCTCCCCGTCGGCGTGTTCCGCGAATGGAGCCGCTGGACCACGCTGCCGCGCTACTTCTTCGACGATCCGACGCTCGGTGCGGCCGAGCGCTTCTCGAAGCAGCAGTTGCCGATTCTCGCGCTCGGCTTCGACGACGATCCGTGGGCGAACCCGCCCGCGATCGACCTGCTGGTAAGCTACCTGACCCGCGCGGCCGTCGAACGCCGCCAGATCGATCCGCACGCCGCGGGCAGCGGGCCGGTCGGGCACATGGGCTTCTTCCGCAGCCGGCCCGGCGCCGTGCTATGGCCCGCGGTCGCCGACTGGCTCGCGCAGGCGCTCGACGCGCCGCGCGAGGCGGCCCGCCCGTCCCTTTCCATTGCTGCCGGGAACCAAGCTTGAGCGAAGACCGACGACTGTTTTTCCTGTTGAACATCGGCCAGCGGCGCGTGCAGCGCTGGGTCGACCGCAAGGCCGAGACCGATTCGCGCGCCAGCGCCGCGCAGGCCGGCGTGCTGTTCTGCCTCGCGAAGCAAGATGGTGCGCTGATCGGTGAAGTCGGCGCGGCGCTGCAACTGGCGCCGTCCGCGATGACCGGGCTCGCAGACCGGATGGCGAAGGCCGGCCTGCTCGCGCGTCACGCCGATTCGGACGACGGGCGCGCCACGCGCCTGTTCCTGACCGACGAAGGTCACGCGGCGCTCAAGCGTGCGCGTGTGGTGTTGCGCGAGTTGAACGGCAAGCTGTGCGACGGATTTTCCGACGCGGAACTCGACGTCGTCGCGCGCTGGCTGCACGCATTGCAGGACCGTTTTCCGGCTGAGCGCTGAACGGCGCGCACAACGCGTCACGTCAGTCACGCAACACCACCCCGCATCGATACGACACGCCCCATCCGCCGCGATCGAAAGCGATTGCGATTCGCATTTTCGCTTCGTTTTCCGCACCAATACTGCGGCAAATTTTGCGTTCCGGACGTGCCGCTTCGGCAACGCTTTCCGGCTACGCTCTGTTACAAAAAATTGCCTCCCGCGCCGCATGGGGATCGCCTACATTGCAATCCACTTCGCTGCATTCGCCGTATGCACCGACCTGCCTTCCTGTCGGGTCCGCATTGCAGGCTCTACCCGACAAGCAATGAAAACGAAGAGGAGTCTTGACCGACGTGCTGGCGGCATCCAGCACACGCGGATTGCGATGACCGAAACGGCTTCCTGAACGCCCCGACCCGACGCGTTGCACGGCACTCTTTGTCGCTGCGCACCGATGCGCGTCGCATCGTCGTGCCGTGCCCGGCCATCGCGGCCGCATGTCAACGAGGAGTAGTCCATGCGACGTACGATCGTGTCCCACTCGCTTGTCACCCGCCTGTCCGCCGTGATGGCGATGGCCGCCGCCGCCGCGGCGCACGCAGAACCCGTGGTCGTGTCCGGCCCGAGTCCATTCGCCGCCTGCACCATCGGCGGCCCCGGCACGAACTACGTGAACGCCGAGGTCGAACCGTGGCTGTCGGTCAACCCGGCTAACCCGACCAACATGATCGCCGTGTGGCAGCAGGACCGCTGGTCGAACGGCGGCGCCCACGGGCTCGTCGCCGGCTACACGTTCGACGGCGGCGCGACCTGGGCGCGCACGCCGCAGCCGTTCAGCGCATGCGCGCCGGGCGGGCTCAAGTACGAGCGCGCGTCCGATCCGTGGGTGTCGTTCGGGCCGGACGGCACCGCATATTCGGTGTCGATCTCGTTCAACCAGTCGAACAACAGCAATGCGGTCGGGGCTTCGGTATCGACCGACGGCGGACAGACATGGAGCAGCCCGGCCGTGCTGATCGCGAACGACGAGCCGACGACGCAGTTCTTCAACGACAAGGAATCGGTGACGGCGAATCCGGTGAAGGCCGGCACCGCCTATGCCGTATGGGACCGCCTCGAGCTGCCGAACGGCAACCCGTACGCGAACCTGCACACCGCGGCATACCGCGGGCCGACGCTCTTCTCGAAGACGGTCGACGGCGGCAAGACGTGGACCAAAGCGCGGGTCATCGTCCACGTGCCGGCGCGTCAGCAGACGATCGGCAACCAGATCGTCGTCGATCCGAAAACGGGCACGCTGTACAACTTCTTCGACCTGATCCAGCCGCCGTTCAGCAAGGCCGCCGGCAAGGTCGCGTTCATCAAGTCGACCGACGACGGCGCGACCTGGACGCAACCGCAGGTGATCGCCGGGCTGCAGACGGTCGGCGTGACCGATCCGAACACCGGCGAACCGGTGCGCAGCGGCGACATCATTCCGGAACCCGCGATCGATCCCGCATCGGGGCAGCTCTACGTCGTCTGGCAGGACAGCCGCTTCAACGGCGGCAAGTACGACGAGATCGCGCTCTCGACGTCGAAGGACGGCGGCGCGAGCTGGAGTGCGCCGCTGCAGGTGAACACGCCGACCGGGCGCCCCGCGTTCAATCCGTCGGTGCGCGTCGACAATGCAGGCTCGGTGATGGTGACCTACTACGACTTCCGCGATCTGCAGGCCGGCAACACGACGACGCTGCCGACCGGCTTCTGGCGCAAGATCTCGCATGACGACGGCGCCACGTTCGCCGACGAGCGGCGCGTCGGCGGCCCGTTCGACATGAAGCTCGCGCCGAACGCGGAGGGCTTCTTCATCGGCGATTACCAGGGGCTCGACGTGCTGCCGTCGTCGTCGTTCCATCCGCTGTTCGTGCAGACCAACAGCAACCTGACGAACCGCACCGACGTGTTCTTCGCGCCGTGATGCGCGCGTGAGCGCCGCGCTGCCGCGACGTCCCGCGCGTCGCGGCAGCGTGCCCGAGTGCGCGTCAATGCATGTCGGTCAGCACGACGCGACCGTCGATCCGGCCTTCGCGCAGCCGCGCGAATATGTCGTTGATGTTGCCGAGCCGGTCGCGATGGATATGCGCGCGCACCAGGCCATCCGCCGCGAAATCGAGCGATTCCTGCAGGTCGCGCCGTGTGCCGACGATCGAGCCGCGCACCGTGATGCCGTTCAGCACGGTCGAGAAGATCGGCAACGGGAAATCGCCGGGCGGCAAGCCGTTGAGTGCCACCGTGCCGCCGCGCCGCACCATCCCGAGCGCCTGCGCGAACGCGCTGCGCGACACGGCCGTGACCAGCACGCCGTGCGCCCCGCCGATCTCCTTCTGGATGACCTTCGCCGGATCGTCGACCGATGCATCGATCGTCAGTTGCGCGCCAAGCTGGCGCGCGAGTTCGAGCTTCGCCGGTGACACGTCGATCGCCGCGACGTGCAGGCCCATCGCGCGCGCGTATTGCACCGCCACGTGGCCGAGGCCGCCAATGCCCGAAATCGCGAGCCACTGGCCCGGGCGCGTGTCGGTGACGCGGATGCCCTTGTAGACCGTCACGCCCGCGCACAGGATCGGCGCGATCTCGTCGAACGCAACCTGCGCCGGCAGATGGCCGACGTAGTCGGGATCGGCCAGCACGTATTCGGCATAGCTGCCGTTGACCGAATAGCCGGTGTTCTGCTGCCCATGGCAAAGGGTTTCCCAGCCGGTGTGGCAGTACTCGCAGTGACCGCATGCCGTGTAGAGCCAGGGCACGCCGACGCGGTCGCCCTCGCGTACGTGCGTGACGCCCGCCCCGACCGCCGCGACGATGCCCACGCCTTCGTGTCCGGGAATGAACGGCAGCGTCGGCTTCACGGGCCAGTCGCCGTCGGCGGCATGCAGGTCGGTGTGGCACACGCCCGACGCCTTGATGTTGACGAGGATCTGGCCCGCGCCCGGCGTCGGGACCGGCACTTCCTCGATGCGCAACGGTTCGCCGAATGCGTGTACCACGGCCGCTTTCATTGTTTGTGTCACGAGTCGCTCCTGGGTGGTCGATGATCCGGCCAGTATCCGGACTCGAAACCGGAGCGCCTTGATACGCATCAACGGGGCGGGAAACGCGCGCGATGATGGCGCATTCGTCGCGAAACATGCGGCGCGGGCGGCCGGTGTCGGTACCGGTTCGACGCGCCTTTTGCCAACGCAGCCAGTTCGGCCGTTGGTCGGAAACCCTTCGGCATACCACCGTTTCGCTTGGAATTCGAAATGATATAACATATCATTTCGCGTTCTCGTCCACCTGAAGCACCTGGACCCGTTTCTATCCGGGTGGCCGAGTGACGCCGAGTCATGTCCGGACGGGTCATAGCGGGGCCACTACGCGCCGCTGACGCAACAATATATCGTATCCTGTCGTGACCCGCATGGCTCGCTTTCCGATCCGATCCAACCTAAACCAACCGATTCACCGACCATGCGCGACCTCCCTCGTCTACCGCTTCGCCCGCTCTCGCCCCTTTCGCTGATGCTGCTTGCCGCCGTCGCGCACGCGCAGGCCGATACGGCCGCCCAGCCAACTTCAACCCCGACGCAGACCACGCCGCTCGCGCCGATCTTCGTGACCGCGAACCCGCTGGGCGACACCCAATTGATCGCACCGACCGCGCAACTGTCCGGCGACGCGCTGACGCGCCGCCAGGCCGATTCGCTCGGCGAGACGCTCAACGGCCTGCCCGGCGTGTCGACCACTACCTACGGGCCGATGGTCGGCCGTCCGATCATCCGCGGGATGGACGGCGACCGGATCCGGCTGCTGCAGAACGGCGTCGCCGCCTACGACGCATCGTCGCTGTCGTACGACCACGCGGTGCCGCAGGACCCGCTGTCGATCGAGCGCGTCGAGATCGTGCGTGGACCGGCCGCGCTGCTGTACGGCGGCAACGCGGTCGGCGGCGTCGTCAACACGATCGACAACCGGATTCCGCGCGAGGCGATCGAAGGCGTGACGGGTGCGCTGGATGCGCGCTACGGCGGCGCGAACTCGGTGCGCGCGGGCGCCGCGCAGGTCGAAGGCGGCAACGGCCGCTTCGCGTTCCATGTCGACGCATTCGACCGCGAGGCCAGCAAGCTGCGGATTCCCGGCTATGCGCGCAGCGGCGCGCAACGCGCGATCGACGGCCCGGACACGCCGCAGCCGTACGGCAACGTACCGAACAGCGACGGCCGCGTGCACGGCGGCGCCGCCGGCGCGTCGTACACGTGGGCCGACGGTTTCGCGGGCCTGTCGTACAGCGGCTACGAATCGAACTACGGCTCCGTCGCCGAGGACGACGTGCGCCTGCGCATGCGCCAGGAACGGCTCGCGTTCGCGTCCGAGGTGCGCAACCTGAACGGCCCGTTCACGAAGCTGAAGTTCGACTTCGCGTACACCGACTATCGCCACAAGGAAGTCGACAACGGCGAGACGGCGACCACCTTCCGCAACCGCGGCTACGAAGCGCGCATCGAGGCGCGGCATCGCAGGATCGGCCCGTTCGAAGGCGCGATCGGCGTGCAGTTCGGCCGGAACACGTTCTCGGCGCTCGGCGATGAACTGCTCGTGCCGTCGACGCGCACGAACAGCGTCGCGCTGTTCGGCCTCGAGGAATGGCAGGTCGACCCGGCGCTGAAGCTGAGCCTCGGCGGGCGCCTCGAGCACGTGAAGGTCGATCCCGATCCGGCCGGCGTCGAGAAATTCGCGGGCGCGCAGCCGCGCGACTTCAACGCCGGCAGCGTATCGGCCGGCGCCCTCTTCTCGCTGACGCCCGTGTGGTCGGTCGCGGCGAACGTCGCCTACACGGAGCGTGCGCCGACCTTCTACGAGCTGTACTCGAACGGCCCGCACGACGCGACCGGCCAGTTCCTGATCGGCAACCCGAACGCGTCGAAGGAAAAGGCCGTGTCGACCGACCTGTCGCTGCGCTATGCGAGCGGCCCGAACCGCGGCAGCGTCGGGGTGTTCTACAACCGCTTCTCGAACTACCTGACCGAGTACAACACGGGCCGCGTCGTGGACGACGACGGCGAACCGGTCGCACCGGGCGCCGATGGCTCGCTCAACGAAGCGATCTATCGCGGCGTGCGCGCCGAGTTCTACGGCGTCGAACTCGACGGCAAGTGGCGCGCGTTCTCGCGGCGCGGCCATACGGTCGACCTGGAGTTGACCGCCGACTACACGCATGCGCGCAACGTCGACACCGGCCAGCCGCTGCCGCGCATCGCGCCGCTGCGCGCGACGCTCGCGGCCGACTACGGTTACGGCCCGTTCGGCGCGCGCGCACAGGTCACGCATGCGTGGTCGCAGCACCGCGTGCCCGACAACGACTTTCCGACGGACGGCTACACGTCGCTCGGCGTGATGCTCACGTACAAGTTCCGCGTCGGCGCGACGCACTGGCTCGCGTACCTGCGCGGCGACAACCTGACGAACCAGGAAATCCGCTATGCGACTTCGGTCGTGCGCGGCTTCGCCCCGCAGGGCGGCCGCAGCGTGATGGCCGGCCTGCGCACGACGTTCTGATCGTCGAACGGCCCGCGGCATCGGCCGCGGGGCGTTCGACCGGGGGGGCAATCCATGCGCCCTTCTTACGGGGTCGAATCGCGCGACCGGCCGCGCAAACCAAATGCGCGATTCGCCCGTCAATCAAAAATACAATCACCGATTCGATTTTCTCAATTGCCCGCTGCTTTATTAACTTCCCTGAATGGCCGGTATCGAATTGCGCGTATGAACGCAAAAATCACCGGCAATTCATTTTTTGAGACAGGTCAAAAAAAACGCTTTTCCATCACGGCCTTCCGGCGATGAAAACCCCGTAATCAGGGTTTTGGAAGGGTAAAGAAACACTCGGTATACCCGTTAATGACGGCACGAGCCCATTTCGGGCGAACAATAAAATCCCTTCGCCACCCACTTGCCCAGAGGCAAATCGTGAAAATCGCCAGAATAACCATCAAGGCAAAACTGCTTGGCGGCTTCGGATTGCTCGCCGCGGTCGTCGTGATCGTGTCCGGCATGGCGCTGAAAGCGCTGTCCGACACGAACGACGAGTTCTCCCGGTACATGAACGGCATCAACGCGCGCGCGAACCTGACCGCGCAAATCCGCACGGCGGTCGACCGGCGCGCGATCGCCGCGCGCAACCTGGTGCTGGTGACCACGCCGTCCGACCTTCAGCAGGAACTCGCCGAAGTGCAGCAGGCGCACAAGGACGTGCAGGACGATCTCGCGAAACTGAAGGGCTTGATGGCGAACGGAACCGACGTGACCGATCGCGCGCGCGAACTGGTCGCCGAAATCGCGCGCGTCGAAGCGAGCTACGGGTCCGTCGCGCTGAATATCGTCGGGCTCGCGCAGGCCGGCAAGAAGGACGAAGCAATCGCCGACATCGACAATCGCTGCCGTCCGTTGCTCGCGCAACTGATTCGCGCGACCGATGCGTATGCAACCTATACGCACGAGCGTGAAATCGCGATCGCCCAGGCATTCGCGGATCGCTATGAGACCGGGCGCAACCTGCTGCTGGCCATCTCCCTGATCGCGGTCGCGGTTGCGGTGGGCGGCGGCCTATGGCTGACGCGCAAGATCACGGTGCCGATCGTCGCGGCGGTGGACGTCGCGCGAACGGTGGCCAACGGCGATCTCGGCAGCTGCATCAGCGTGAGCGGCAACGACGAGACGCGCGACCTCCTCGAAGCGCTGGGTACGATGAATACGCGTCTGATCGACATCGTCGGCCGCGTGCGCGATTCGTCGAACAGCATCGCGCACGCGGTGGGTGAAATCGCATCGGGCAACCTCGACCTGAGCCAGCGTACCGAGGAACAGGCCGCATCGCTGCAGGAAACCGCCGCGACGATGGAGGAGTTCACGTCGACGGTGCGCCTGAACGCGGAGAATGCGCAACAGGCGAGCACGCTCGCCGCGAATGCATCGGACGTCGCGCTGCGCGGCAGCTCGGTGGTCGGCCGCGTGGTCGACACGATGACGGAAATCGGCAACCGCTCGTCGAAGATCGCGGACATCACCGGGATCATCGAAGGCATCGCGTTCCAGACCAACATCCTTGCGCTGAACGCGGCCGTCGAAGCCGCGCGCGCGGGCGAACAGGGACGCGGCTTCGCCGTAGTCGCGAGCGAGGTGCGCAGTCTCGCGCAACGTTCGTCGACCGCCGCGAAGGAAATCAAGGAATTGATCGGCGCATCGGTACAGACGATCCAGAACGGTTCCGCGCTCGCGGGCGAAGCCGGCAAGACGATGTCGGACGTGACGCAGGCCGTCGCGCGCGTCACCGATATCATGGGTGAAATCGCGGCGGCATCGGCCGAACAAAGTCGCGGCATCGATCAGGTGAATCTGACGATCACGCAGATGGATGCGACGACGCAGCAGAACGCGGCGCTCGTCGAACAGGCGGCGGCCGCGTCGAAATCGCTCGAGACGCAGGGCCGCGAGCTGTCGCAGACGGTGTCCGCGTTCCGCATGCCGGCCGGCGAAGCTGCGACGTCGGCGCATGCGCGCACGCAGGCGGCCGGCAGCGCGTCGCACTGGCAGGCGGCTACCGTGTAACGCGATCGCGCGTCATGGCGGACATGATGCGCGACGGCCGTTGTCCCACTGCGCAATTTCCGGTCCCGCACACCGAACACACGCACTGACGCGCATCGCGCCCGATGCGAGCCTGCGTTGATCTCGGTCATGCACTTTTAAATCAGCCGAATGACGAGTATCCTAAAAAAGCACTCCACGTTCGGACAGCGAATCGCGTGCCCCTGATTCCCGTCCGTTCGTATCGCGGCCCCATCGCGCCTCGCGTCGATGGCGGCGTCCGCTTCACGCCCTGGCCGCACGAACCTTCCCAAACTATTCGCAGGAGAGCTGGTGAGCCGACTCGTCGTCGTATCCAATCGCATCGCAGATCCCCGTAAAGCCGCGGCCGGCGGGCTGGCCGTGGCCGTGAAAGACAGCCTGCAGGAATCAGGCGGTGTCTGGTTCGGGTGGAGCGGCAGGCTGCGCGGTGAAGACGAACGTACCGCCCAGGGCGACGACGTGCAGATCCAGAACGTCGGCGGCATCCAGCTCGCGACGATCGATCTCGATCCGCAGGATTACGATGCGTACTATCTCGGCTACTCGAACAACGTGCTGTGGCCGGTGTTCCACTACCGGCTCGATCTCGCTCAGTTCGACCGGCGCTTCGCGGACGGCTATCGGCGCGTGAACCAGCTGTTCGCGCGCAAGCTGAGCACGCTGCTGCGCCCCGACGACACCATCTGGGTCCACGACTACCAGTTGATTCCGCTCGCCGCCGAGCTGCGCGCGATGGGCTGCAGGAATCCGATCGGCTTCTTCCTGCACATTCCGATGCCGCCGCCGCCGATCATGGCGGCGATTCCGGAGCACGAGTGGCTGATGCGCTCGCTGTTCGCGTACGACCTCGTCGGCTTCCAGACCGAATCGGACCTGCTGCACTTCGAGCACTACGTCGAGGCGGAAGCCGGTGCCGCACGGCTGCCGGACGGCCGCCTGCACGCGTTCGGCCGCACGCTGTCAGCCGGCGCGTTCCCGATCGGCATCAACGTCGACGAATTCGCGGCGCTCGCGGAGAATCGCGACGGCATCGACATGTTCGAGCGGATGCGCGACGAGTATTCGCGCCGCCAGCTGCTCGTCGGTGTCGACCGGCTCGACTACACGAAGGGGCTGCCGCAACGCGTGCATGCGTTCCGTCAGCTGCTCGAACAGTATCCGGAGAACCGCGATCGCGCGACGCTGATCCAGATCGCCGCGCCGAGCCGCGAGGATCTCGGCGCGTACGACGACCTGCGGCGCGAGATGGACAGCCTGTGCGGCGCGATCAACGGCGACTACGGCGAACTCGAATGGATGCCGATGCGCTACATCCACCGCACGGTCGCGCGCAAGCGCCTGCCGGGCCTCTATCGCGCGAGTCGCGTCGCGCTCGTCACGCCGCTGCGCGACGGGATGAACCTGGTCGCGAAGGAGTTTCTCGCCGCGCAGGACGAGGCCGACCCGGGCGTGCTCGTGCTGTCGCGTTTCGCGGGCGCGGCCGAGCAGCTGAAACCCGCGCTGCTCGTGAATCCATACGACACGCAAGGCACCGCGCAGGCAATCCAGCGCGCGCTCACGATGCCGATCGAGGAACGCCGCCAGCGTCACGACGCGCTGATGGCGATCGTGCGCAAGACCGACGTGCACTGGTGGCGCACGCGCTTTCTCGACGCGCTCACCGAAGCCGCGGAAGTCGCGGCCGCGACCGCGTCCTGACGCACGCTCACACATCGGTCGAGCGCCGCACCGCTCACCTTCTGCACTGCCACCGAAATCGGAATGCGTTAGCAAGCCCGCCAACTGCGGGAGCGATCCCCGCTTCAACGCTCCGGTTCGCGCGGCGGCCCGCATGCGACGAAATCGTGCTCGGCCGCCGACGCCTGCCCCGGCGCATTGACGCCCGTGCACGGCCCGCAATCGATCATCGAAGGCTCGGACGCAGGCACCTCGCGCCCGTCGATCAGCGCCTGCAACGCATCGCGTTCGAGCACCTCGCACGCGAGCAGCCGTCGCGCGATCCGCTCGAGCGCGTCGCGACGTGCGCCGAGCGTCGCCGCGACGCGCGCATGCGCATCGGTCAGCAGCGTATGCACCTCGTCGTCGATCACGCGCGCGGTGTGCTCGCTGCAGCGGCCCTCGCCCGCATGCCATGCACCCGGTATGCCGCTGCGCGCTTCGCCGTCGTCGAAGCTCACCAGCCCGATCTTCTCGCTCATCCCGTACTGCATGACCATGTGGCGCGCCATCGCGGTCGCGCGTTCGAGATCGTTCTGCGCACCGGTCGACACGTCGCCGAACACGAGTTCTTCCGCGACGCGGCCGCCGAGCAGCGCATCGATCCGATCGAGCAGCTCGCTGCGCCGCAGAACGTAGCGATCCTCGGTCGGCACCTGCTGCGTATAGCCGAGCGCGGCCACGCCGCGCGGAATGATCGACACCTTCTTCACCGGGTCGCAATACGCGCGGCTTTCCGCGACGAGCGCGTGACCCGCCTCGTGATACGCGATCGTCAGCTTTTCCTGCGCGTTCATCACGCGGCTCTTGCGCTCGAGGCCCGTCATCGCGCGATCGATCGCTTCGTCGAAGTCATCCATCCCGATCGCCGGCTTGCCGAGGTCGGCCGCATGCAGCGCGGCCTCGTTGACGACGTTCGCGAGATCGGCGCCGACGAAACCCGGCGTGCGCGACGCGAGTTCGCCGAGGTCGACTTCGTCCGCGAGCTTCACGCGCTTCACATGCACGCCGAGGATCTGGCGGCGCCCGTTCACGTCGGGCCGATCGATCGCGATGTGGCGGTCGAAGCGGCCCGGGCGCAGCAGCGCCGGATCGAGAATCTCCGGCCGGTTGGTCGCGGCCATGATGATCACGCCCGTGCCGGCCTGGAAGCCGTCCATCTCGACGAGCAGCTGATTGAGCGTCTGCTCGCGCTCGTCGTTGCCTGACATCGGGCCGACGCCGCGCACCTTGCCGAGCGCATCGAGCTCGTCGACGAACACGATGCACGGCGCCTTCTGCTGCGCCTGCTCGAACAGGTCGCGCACGCGCGCGGCGCCCACGCCGACGAACATCTCGACGAACGCCGAGCCGCTGATCGAGAAGAACGGCACGGCCGCCTCGCCGGCCACCGCGCGCGCGAGCAGCGTCTTGCCGGTGCCGGGCGCGCCGACCACGAGCACGCCCTTCGGGATCTTGCCGCCGAGCCGCTGGTAGCGGTCGGGGTTGCGCAGGAACGCGACGAGCTGCTGCAACTCGGCCTTCGCTTCGTCGATGCCCGCGATGTCGTCGAACGTGATGCCGGTTTCCTGCTGCACGTACACGCGTGCGCGGCTCTTGCCCATCCCGGTGAAGTCCTGCAGCCCGCCGCGCCTGCGCAGCATCAGGTTCCAGATGAACACGAACGCCACGAGCGGCGCCAGCCACGACGCGAGCGACGTGATCCAACCGGTGTCGGACGCGCCGTGAAAGCGGATGCCGGCCGCGCTCAGCGCGTCGATCAGCTGCGGGTCGGTCACGCGGTTGGTGGCGAAGCGCGGCGGCGTGCCGCCCGACTTCACGGCCGCGACTTCGGATGCCGGCAGTATCGCGCCGGCCTGCGGCATCTTCAGCGTGCCCACGATCGACGTCGAACCGATCTCGAGATCGTCGACGAGGCGGGCGTCGACGAGCCGATGGAAATCGCTGTACGCGATCATCGTCGTCTCGGGCCGCAGCATCAGCAACTGCGCGGCAAACAGCACGAAGAAGCCCGCCGCGATCAGTAATCCTGCGTAGTCGAATTTCCTGTCCATGGCATCGAGCCGGCCGGTCGCGCCGTGCGGCGCGCGCTTATGCGTACCCGCGCGCCCCGTCGGCGCGCGGTATCCGCAGCTACGCGCTCACGGACCGCATCCGCGCCATCGTCGCCTCGTTTCGTCGCATGAAAGACACCGCGAACGCGCCGCGTGGCAGCGCTCGCACGGACGTCGCGCCCACAACGCGCCGCCCGTGATTCCAGTCTAGTTCGCGCGCAGGCGTCTCGCATCGTCCGACAAACGCCTTTCATCGACCCCGCTCGCCGCGTTATAGTCGCGTTCGTGACATTTGTGTGACAGTTGGCCTAGCCCCGCGCATCGCCCCCGCGCGACGCCCGCTGTTGCGTCCCGTCCCGCGTCGCAGCCAGCCGTGCGACGCTGCCGCGCATCGAACGACAATCGCCCATTCGAGGAGCACACGACGTGAACGATACCCCCGATCGCCCCGACGACCTTCCCGTTGATCCCGACCGCCGCCGCATGCTCGGCGGCCTCGCCGCGCTCGGCGCGGGCGTCGCGCTCGGCGGCTGCGAGACGACGCCGGGCAGCGCGCCGCGCTCCGCCGCCGACCTGCGGATCGACGACGCGCTGCGCCGGCAGGTGCGCCACATCGTCGTGATCTATGCGGAGAACCGCAGCTTCGCGAACCTGTACGGCGACTTCCCCGGCGTGCGCCATCCGCTGAGCGAGGTGCGGCCCGAGGACGCGCGACAGCTCGATCGCGACGGCAAGACGCCGCTGCCGGTGCTGCCGAAGATCTGGGGCGGCCTCGTGCCGCGCGCGCAGGAAGTGGACGGCAAGCGCTACGCGATCGCCGAGCGCGACATCGACAAGCTGCCGAACGCGCCGTTCCGGATCGCCGATGCGCAAGGCAAGCCGCTGCCGAACGGCGTGATCACGCGCGACCTGTGGCACCGCTTCTACCAGAACCAGATGCAGATCGCGGGCGGCCGCAACGACCAGTTCGCCGCGTGGGCCGATTCGGGCGGCCTCGTGATGGGCCACTACCGCAATTCCGCCGACACGCTGCGGCTCTGGAACCTCGCGCGCCAATACACGCTGTGCGACAACTTCTTCATGGCGGCCTTCGGCGGCTCGTGGCTGAATCACATGTTCCTGATTTCCGCACAGCCGCCGATCTATCCGGACGCGCACAAGCATCCGCACGCGGCCAAGCTGCTGTCGAAGGTCGACGGCGACGATCCGGCCGGCACGCGGCTGACGCTCGCCGCCGATTCGCCGGCGTCCGCGCTCGACGGGCCGCCGAAGTTCGCGGTCGATGGCCCGCTGACGCCCGACGGCTACGGCGTCAACACGATGGCGCCGCCGTATCAGCCGAGCTACGTGCCGCCGGCCGATCCAGGCAACGCCGCGTATGCGGATCCGGCCGACCATCGCGTGATCCCGCCGCAAGGCCATGCGACGATCGGCGACCGCCTGTCGGAAAAGAACGTCGACTGGGCGTGGTACAGCGGCGCGTGGCAGTACGCGCTCGAGCACCGCGACACGGGCATGGTTCCCGATTTCCAGTACCACCACCAGCCGTTCAACTACTTCGCGAACTACGCGCCCGGCACCGACGCGCGACGCAAGCATCTGCGCGACGCCGGCGTCGGCGACGAACCGTCGACCAACCGCTTCATCGCCGACATCGACGCGGGCCGCCTGCCTGCCGTCACGTTCTACAAGCCGCAGGGCAACCTGAACATGCACGCGGGCTATGCGGACGTCGAATCGGGCGATCGCCACATCGCGAACGTGATCGAGCATATCCGGCGCGGCCCGCAATGGGCGAACACCGTGATCGTGATGACGCACGACGAGAACGGCGGCTGGTGGGATCACGTCGCGCCGCCGGCGGGCGATCGCTGGGGCCCCGGCTCGCGCATTCCCGCGCTCGTGATCTCGCCGTTCGCGAAGAAGGGCTACGTCGATCACACCATGTACGACACGAACTCGATCCTGCGTTTCATCAGCCGCGTGCACGGGCTCGCGCCGCTCGACGGCGTCGCCGCGCGCGACAAGGCGTTCGCGTCGCGCGGCGCCACGCCGCCGGGCGACTTGACGAACGCGCTCGATCTCGGCTGACGATCCACCGGCGTCCTTGAGACGACGACGCCCCGGTGCAACACGGTTGCCCGAGGGCCTCGTCGTTTTCGTCACGATGCTACGCGGCGCTGCGCAGCGCCTCGCTCGCCGAACGCGCGGCGTGACGGCCGGCCTGCCGGCCGAAGAAAGTCGCGTCGCGGGCGGCGCCTGATAGCTCGCCTGGTCGACCAGCAGGTAGATCCGGTCGTCGGCCTGGTGGAACGCGTGATGGCCGGTGCTGCACCGTGGCGAATCCGGCAACGCGTATCTCGTCGGCGACGAGTACCTGAGCTTCGCCGACTACTTCGCGGCCTTCTTCCGCGCGGCCGGCAATCCGCGGACGGTACCGTCGCTCGACCAGGAGCATCCTCTGCTGCCGGACATCGCGATCTATACGGGCCGCGGCAACGTCGTATCGTATGAGCCCGATCCGGCCGATGTCGCGCTGCTGCGCTACCGGCGCGGCGACGTGCAGCGCGCGGTCGACGAAGTGGTCGCGCAGTTCGGCGCCTAAGCGCACGTTCAACGGTCACGCCAAGCTGAAAACGCGGCGCAAACGACGACGTCCCGCCGCCGGCGTCGTATGCCGGCGGCGGGACGTCGATATGCCGCTACGTCGTGGTCGATGCGGCGCGTCAGCCGCCGAGGCGCTGCTCGATCTTCTTCATCGTGTCGGTCAGCTCGATCGGCAGGCGCAGCTTCAGCGTGTCGAACAGCGCCGCATGCAACTTCAGCTCCTCGCGCCATTCATCGGCGTTCATCGACGTCACCGCCTCGAACTGCTCACGCGTGAAGTCGAGCCCGTCCCAGTGTAGATCGTCATAAGCCGGCGACACGCCGAACGCATGTTCGCCGCCGCCGCCGTTGCCTTCGAGACGATCGAGCATCCACTTCAGCACGCGCATGTTCTCGCCGAAGCCCGGCCACACGAACTTGCCGTTCGCGTCCTTGCGGAACCAGTTCACGCAGTAGATCTTCGGCAGCTTCGCGCCCGCGCCTTCGAGCTGCTTGCCGATCTTCAGCCAGTGCGCAAAATAATCGCTCACGTTGTAGCCGCAGAACGGCAGCATCGCGAACGGATCGCGGCGCACGATGCCTTGCTGGCCGACGGCCGCGGCGGTCGTCTCCGAGCCCATCGTCGCGGCCATGTACACGCCTTCGACCCAATCGCGCGCTTCGGTCACGAGCGGCACGGTCGTCGAGCGACGGCCGCCGAAGATGAACGCGTCGATCGGCACGCCGGCCGGATTTTCCCAGTCCGCGTCGATCGACGGGCATTGCGATGCGGGCGCCGTGAAGCGCGAGTTCGGATGCGCGGCCTTGCGACCCGTTTCCTTTCCGATTTCCGGCGTCCACGGGTTGCCTTGCCAATCGGTCAGCTTCGCGGGCGGCGTGTCGGTCAGGCCTTCCCACCACACGTCGCCGTCCTCCGTCAGCGCGACGTTCGTGAAGATCACGTTTTCCTTCAGCGTCGAGATTGCGTTCGGATTGGTCTTCACCCCGGTGCCCGGCGCGACGCCGAAGAAACCGGCTTCCGGGTTGATCGCATACAGGCGGCCGTCGCGGCCGGGCTTCAGCCACGCGATATCGTCGCCAATTGTCGTGACCTTCCAGCCGTCGAAGCCCTGCGGCGGAATCAGCATCGCGAAGTTGGTCTTGCCGCACGCGGACGGGAACGCCGCCGCCACGTGATACTTCTTGCCGGCCGGCGACGTCACGCCGAGGATCAGCATGTGTTCGGCGAGCCAGCCCTGGTCGCGGCCCATCGTCGACGCGATGCGCAGCGCGAAGCATTTCTTGCCGAGCAGCGCGTTCCCGCCGTAGCCGGAGCCGAAGCTCCAGATCTCGCGCGTCTCGGGGAAATGCACGATGTACTTGACCGGGTTGCACGGCCAGCGCACGTCCTTCTGCCCCGCGTCCAGCGGATGGCCGACGCTGTGCACGCACGGCACGAAATCGCCGTCCTCGCCGAGCACGTCATAGACCTCGCGGCCCATGCGCGTCATGATCCGCATGTTCACGACCACGTACGGGCTGTCGGACAGCTCGACGCCGATATGCGCGATCGGCGAGCCGAGCGGGCCCATCGAGAACGGCACCACGTACAGCGTGCGGCCGCGCATCGAGCCGCGGAACAGACCGTTCAGCGTCTCGCGCATTTCTTCGGGCGCGATCCAGTTGTTGGTCGGGCCGACGTCGTCGGGCGACGGCGTGCAGATGAACGTGCGATCCTCGACGCGCGCGACGTCGGACGGATCGGATTGCGCGAGATACGAGTTCGGCCGCTTCTCCGGGTTCAGGCGCGTGAGCGTACCCTGGTCGACCATCGCCTGGCACAGCGCATCGTATTCCTCCTGCGAGCCGTCGCACCACACGACGCGTTCCGGCTCCGTGAGCGCCGCGATACGCGACACCCACTCGATCAGTTTGCGATGCTTGACGAATGCCGGGGGAGCGATCAGCGGGCTGTGCGTCGCTTCGGCCATGGTGTTATGCGACATGGAAACGTCTCCAGATTATTGGAAGGGATCGGGGATGCGGGGCGAGCCCGCCAGATGGGGGGATGCGGTCGGAGCGCAGGTTGAAGCGACGCGCAAGGCGGGACGCGCGAGCGGAGCGCGTGTCGATGCCGCGATGCGGGCGAGAGAATGTGATGTCTCGTATGAGCGTGCGAACGCGAGTTTCGCCATGCAAGCAACCTGCCGTACAACTCCATGCCGGCCAGCATACCATCGCCGTTATTGGGCGGGCGTTGCGTTGCAACAAGAAACAATTGTGACGACGCGCCGGCATGCCGCTTGCCGGCCGGTCCTTTTTTTGCGCCGACGCATTCGCTTTGGGGACGAAACGGCTCGAAACGTCCGTCCGGCAAGGGTTTCGCGAACGCGGAAAAATCGGCGCGACGCGTTCGCATGCGGCACCCCCGAACGGGCGGGGGCCGAATTGGCGTTTTCGCTACTCAGGCAAACCCTGAATTAGGTTGCGCACACAAACATCCATCGCGAACGCGTTGTGTGCGCTACCGCTCAAAGCGGCGCGCCCGGCAATCCGGGGTAATACGTGCCTGCGGCCATCCCGCCGTCGACGGCCAGCTCGGCGCCGTTGCAGTACGACGCTTCGTCGCTCGCGAGGAACAGCGTCGCGCGCGCGATTTCGTCAGGCAAGCCGACGCGCTGCAGCGGCACGTGCGTGTAGTGCTTGTTGACTTCGTCGAGCGGTGCGCCGCTCGGGTTCGACATCGCCGTGTTCACGCCGCCCGGATGGATCGAATTCACGCGCACGGCCTGATGGCCGAGTTCCAGCGCCGCGACCTTCGTCAGCCCGCGCACGCCCCATTTGCTCGACACGTAAGCGGCCAGCGCGTTCACGCCGCGCAGCCCGTCCACCGACGAAATGTTGACGGTCGACCCGCGCTGCTGCGCGATCATGCGCGACGCGATCGTGCGAATCCCGACGAACGTGCCGACCAGATTGATCGACACCGCACGCTCGAAATCGCGTTTCGACAAGTCGGTGATCGCGCCGAACATCAGCACCGCCGCGTTGTTGACGAGCACGTCGATGCGGCCGAACTGCTCGACGGTCGCATCGGCGACGCCGATGTCGCGCCGGCCGCCGGCCTGAAGCAGACCAACACGGACCCGGGCATCGACGGCATCGTCGCGGTGTGGGTCGACAGCGCGAACCCGATGTTCCGCCAGCCGTTCGACGACGCGGTGCGCACGGTCGCACCGCACATGGCCGCGTATCTCGTCACCGAGTCGCAACCGATTCCGAATACGCGCTTTCCGGCGCGGCCCGGCGAGCGCACGAGCGGCTTCTCGCAGCTCGCGTTCCTGAAGCGCCCGCCGCGCCTCACGCACGAAGCGTGGCTCGACGTGCGGCACGGCCATCACACGCGCGTCGCGATCGATACGCAGGACAACTTCCTGTACGTGCAGAACGTGGTCGTGCGCGCGCTCACGCATGCGGCGCCCGGCTACGACGCGATCGTCGAGGAGTGCTTCCCCGCCGCGGCGATGACCGATCCGTATGCGTTCTTCGATGCGGTCGGCGACGAGGAGAAGTTCCAGCGCAACGTCGCGCAGATGATGGACAGCTGCGGACGCTTCATCGATTTCGACAAGATCGACGTGGTGCCGACGAGCCAGTACGTCGTGAACGCGGTGCGCGGATAAAAAAACGCCAACCCGCGCTGAACGGGTTGGCGTCGTGCCGTGGGTACGACGATTACGAGAACTGGTTCATCGTGTTGTCCTTGCCCGCTGCCTTCAGCGCTGCTTCGCCGCTGAAGTATTCCTTGTGGTCGTCGCCGATATCCGAGCCGGACATGTTCTGGTGCTTGACGCACGCGATGCCCTGGCGGATCTCCTTGCGCTGCACGCCGGCAACGTAACCGAGCATGCCCTGGTCACCGAAGTATTCCTTCGCGAGGTTGTCGGTCGACAGCGCAGCCGTGTGGTACGTCGGCAGCGTGATCAGGTGGTGGAAGATGCCTGCTTCACGCGACGCATCGGCCTGGAACGTGCGGATCTTCTCGTCGGCGAGCGTGGCCAGTTCGGTCTGGTCGTACTCGACGCTCATCAGTTGCGCGCGGTCGTAGGCCGACACGTCCTTGCCCGCTGCCTTCATCGCGTCATACACCTGCTGACGGAAGTTCAGCGTCCAGTTGAACGACGGGCTGTTGTTGTACACCAGTTTCGCATTCGGGATCACCTTGCGGATTTCGCTGACCATGCCGCCGATCTGCGCGATATGCGGCTTTTCGGTTTCGATCCACAGCAGGTCGGCGCCGTTCTGCAGCGACGTGATGCAATCCAGCACGCAACGCGCTTCGCCGGTGCCCGGGCGGAACTGGAACAGGTTGCTCGGCAGGCGCTTCGGACGCAGCAGCTTGCCGTCGCGCTTGATCACGACGTCGCCGTTGCCGAGCTGGTCGGCCGACAGCTCTTCGCAGTCGAGGAACGAGTTGTACTGGTCGCCCAGGTCGCCCGGCGTGTTGGTCACGGCGATCTGCTTGGTCAGGCCGGCGCCGAGCGAGTCGGTACGGGCGACGATGATGCCGTCGTCCACGCCCAGTTCCAGGAACGCGTAGCGGATCGCGCGGATCTTCGCGAGGAAGTCCTCGTGCGGCACCGTGACCTTGCCGTCCTGGTGGCCGCACTGCTTCTCGTCGGACACCTGGTTCTCGATCTGGATGCAGCACGCGCCCGCTTCGATGAACTGCTTGGCCAGCAGGTACGTTGCCTCGGCATTGCCGAAACCCGCGTCGATGTCGGCGATGATCGGCACGACGTGCGTCACGTGGTTGTCGATCTTTTCCTGGATCGCGGCCTTGGCAGCCGCATCCTTGGCCGCATCCAGCTCGCGGAACAGGCCGCCGAGCTCACGGGCGTCGGCCTGGCGCAGGAACGTGTACAGCTCGCGGATCAGCGCGCTGACCGAGGTCTTTTCGTGCATCGACTGGTCCGGCAGCGGGCCGAACTCCGAACGCAGCGCGGCGACCATCCAGCCCGACAGGTACAGGTAACGGCGTTCGGTGCTGTTGAAGTGCTTCTTGATGGAGATCATTTTCTGCTGGCCGATGAAGCCGTGCCAGCAACCCAGCGACTGCGTGTACTTGGTCGGGTCCGCATCGTACGCGGCCATGTCGGCGCGCATGATCTTCGCGGTGTAGCGGGCGATGTCCAGGCCCGTCTTGAACTTGTTCTGGGCGCGCATGCGGGCAGCCGATTCCGGATTGATGGCATCCCACGCGCTGCCTTGCTTCTCCTTCAAACCAGCCACTGCCTTGATGTCGTCTTGATATTGGGACATGTCTATCTCCTGGGAACGAAGCGCATTTGAGTAAAGGGTTCAGCGTGCCCGCTCCGTGTGACGAAGCGAACTGCATGGACTTAATAGTACCGCCGCCCGGTTCGCTTTCGACCAACTCTTATATAAGACATAAGATATAAATTTCGCTGTTTTTTCAATGAGATAAGCGCGCGTTTTTGCGATGCAAAACAAGTTTTCACGCGGCGGGACAGCCCCGCGCCGGAAATTCGATTGACATCCCGCGATATGAAACGATCTTTCGGCAGTTGGTGCGACGACAGACAGGGCGATCCATGCTTCGGGCTTTTGCCATGCGCATGACAAAACGTCTATACTTGGACAATTCATCGACGGCGCCGAACGCGCCCCTTCTGCCCGGAACGACATGAGCGACTACCCCGTTTTCGACGCGCTGTATGAGCTGCTGACGACCTCCGGCGCGCGGTTCCGCGTGCTGGATCACCCGGCCGAAGGCAAATCCGACGTGATCGCCGCGATACGCGGCACGCGTCCCCAACAGGGCGCGAAGGCGATGCTCTGCACATTCAAGGACGGCGGCGACGCCACCGCGCTCGCGGTGATCCCCGGCCACCTGAAGATCGATTTCCGCAAGGTCGCCGACGCGCTCGGCCGCCGCAAGGCGACGCTCGCGCCGCCCGAACTCGCGGCCGCGGTCACGCGCTGCGTGATGGGCGCCGTGCCGCCGTTCGTGTTCGACGCGAACGTGACGCTCGTCGTCGACCCGGCTCTCATCGAACTCAACGACGAAATCGCGTTCAACGCGGGCCGCCTCGATCGCTCGGTCGTGCTCGACGCGTCCGACTACGTGCGGATCGCCCGCCCGCTGCTCGCCGACATCACGCGGCCGGACGCCGCCAACGCGCCCTCGCTGCAGGCCAACGCATGACCACGCCACGCCCCCGACCGCAACTGGAGCAGGCATCGCTGATCGAGCAGGTGCTGCGCATCGCCGAAGGGCTCGGCGCGATGTTCGCGCCGTTCACCGAGGTCGTCGTGCACGACCTGCGCACGCCGGAACACGCGATCCTCGCGATCCACAACAACCTGTCGGGCCGCGCGGTCGGCGATCCGGCGACCGAGCTCGGGCTTGCTCGCATCGAGGACGACGACTACCCACAGGTGCTCGCGAACTACGCGAACCGCTTCGCCGACGGCCGCACCGCGAAAAGCACGTCGATCGGCATCAAGGATTCGAGCGGCCGCTACGTGGCCGCGCTGTGCCTGAACGCGGACGTCACGCTGTTCCGCGGCTTCCAGGGCATGCTGAACCAGTTCTGCAGCACCGAAGGCGAACCCGTCGCAGAAACGCTCGACCCGGCCGGCGCGGACGCGATCCGGCAGCGCATCGACGCGTTCGCGACCCGCCTGGCGACCACGCCGCGCGAACTGAAAACCGACCAGCGCCGCGAGCTGATGCACGCGCTGAAGGCGGACGGCTTCCTCGAGGTGCGCCGCGCGATGGAAATCGTGTCGCAGCACCTCGGCGTGTCGCGCGCCACCGTCTACAACGATGCGAAATGATGCGCGCCCTGATGCCCCATTGACCGACCCTTCCGACGAGCGACCTTCATGAACACTCCGCCCCTCCCCACCTACGACGACGTCGCGGCCGCCGCGGCACGGCTCGAAGGCCACGCGCACCGCACGCCCGTGATGACGTCGCGCACGATCGACGAAGCGCTCGGCGCGCAGGTGTTTTTCAAGTGCGAGAACCTGCAGCGCATGGGTGCATTCAAGTTCCGCGGCGCGTTCAACGCGCTGTCGCGCTTCGACGCGACGCAGCGCCGCAACGGCGTCGTCGCGTTCTCGTCCGGCAACCACGCGCAGGCGATCGCGCTCTCGGCGCGCATCCTCGGCATTCCGGCGACGATCGTGATGCCGCAGGATGCGCCGGCCGCGAAGATGGCCGCGACGCGCGGCTACGGCGGCAACGTCGTGACTTATGACCGTTACACCGAGGACCGCGAGCAGATCGGCCGCGAGCTTGCCGAGAAACACGGGCTCACGCTGGTCCCGCCGTACGACCATGCGGACGTGATCGCGGGCCAGGGCACGGCGGCAAAGGAACTGTTCGACGAGGTCGGGCCGCTCGACGCGGTGTTCACGCCGCTCGGCGGCGGCGGCCTGCTGTCGGGCACGGCGCTCGCGACGCGCGCGCTGTCGCCGCACGCGAAGCTGTACGGCGTCGAGCCGGAAGCTGGCAACGACGGCCAGCAGTCGTTCCGGTCCGGCTCGATCGTCCATATCGACACGCCGCGCACGATCGCCGACGGCGCGCAAACGCAGCACCTCGGCAACCTGACGTTCCCGATCCTGCGGCGCGACGTCGACGACATCCTGACCGCGACCGATGCCGAGCTGGTCGACTGCATGCGCTTCTTCGCGACCCGTATGAAGATTGTCGTCGAGCCGACCGGCTGCCTGTCGTTCGCGGCCGCGCGCCGGATGAAGGACGAACTGAAGGGCAAGCGCGTCGGCATCGTGATCAGCGGCGGCAACGTCGATCTCGAGAACTTCTGCGCGCTGGTGTCCGCCTCCGCATGACCGTCGTGGCGCGCGGATGGCGTGGATGAATATCCTGTCATCCGCGTGCCGCCGCTTCTTCACGGCGCGTTAAGTTTCGCGCCCTAGACTGATTAGGTGTCCCGCATTCAGTCGCGAAGAAGGAGTCGTCATGAACACGCACGCGATCGTCGCCGCCGCCCTCGCGGCAGCCTCGCTTTCGGCGTTCGCTCAACCGGGCGTTACGTCATCCAGCCTTCCCGCCGCGTCGCCGCAAGGCCCCGTCGCGCAGTCCACCCACCGTCCGCCCGCCGCGCTGCCGCCCGCCGGCTTCGTGCTCGCGAAGATCGATCAGAACAATACGCCGCCCGATCGCGGCGGCGATCCCAACGGCCGCACGCGCTCCGGCTCGCATATGTAAAACGTGAGCCGGCCGCGTCGGACGGCCGGCCCGCATCACTGAATCACAACGACCTCACAACGACGGCAGCGACGGATCGCGTGCGGCGAGGATGTCCGCGGTGCGCCGCTGCAGCGCGCGCCGTCGATCGTCTCCGGTTGCGGAATCAGCCAGTAACGCCCGTCTCGAATGCCGTCGAACACCCGCGCGGCGAATGCGTCGGGCGTGAGTCCGTGCGCGTTCAGCATCGCGCGCATCGTATCGACGAAGCCCTGCACTTCGGGCCGGTCGTGCGTGGCGCCGAACGGGTCGTTGAAGATGCCCGGCTGCACCGGGCCGGGCGCGAGCAGCGACAGCGGATCACCGCTCATCTCGGGTTCAGCGGCGAGGAAGCGTTCCGACGGGCGTTCGTGCGATGGACGGGTATCGCGCCGAGCCGGTTCCGGCGCGATTGCGGCGCCGCCGACGTTCCGTTTCATCAGACGTGAAGGCGGTTCGAATGCGTCGAAAAAAGAAAGAACTTCGAAAGCATTCGCCGAACACTGACGTTTTTTCGCATCCCGTCGGCCGCCGACGATTGACGCGCCTGAGCGCTCGCCATTACGCTTGCGCGCTGATGGTTCCCGGGAACGGGATCAAAAGGGAACGCAGGAGGGGCCGTGCCTCGAATCTGCGGCTGCCCCCGCAACTGTAAGCGGCGAATCCGCGCCACCACACGCCACTGGGAAACCGGGAAGGCCGGCGCGAATGACGACCCGCGAGCCAGGAGACCTGCCATCGACCCGAGGTCCAAGCAGCCGCACCGGGCGGGGTGTCCCGATGCGCCGGCACCGCCTTTGGCGGTCGCCCCGTTGCATGGACGGCCCGACCTCAGGACCCTTCAGATGTCCAACCTTTCCGCATCCGCTTCCACGCCGGAAGCGTCGCGCCGTGGCGCCCCCGTCATGCGCGGCGTCTTTGCGCGCTCACGCCGTACCTGCAACACGATCACGCTCGCCGCCTCATGAATCTTCGCCACCTTCTCGCCACGTCCGCCGCCACCGCGCTGCTCTCCCCGATCGCCCATGCTGCCGGCGACACGGCGCTCACGCAGCCGCGCCAGCCCGCCGATGGCACCGACCTGCCGGCGATCACCGTGACCGACACGCGGCACCTGCCCGAATCGTTCGACCAGCGCTATGCGACGACGCAGGTGCTCACGCGCGCCGATCTCGACCGCCTGTCGCCGAGCGAGCCGAGCATCACGCAGGCGCTCGCGATGCTGCCGGGCGTGACCGTCTCGCAGACCGGCGGCCCCGGCTCGTCCGCGTCGGTCAGCATCCGCGGCTCGTCGGCCAGCCAGGTCGCGGTGTTCATCGACGGGATCCGGATCGGGTCGCCGACCACCGGCATCGCGCCGTGGGCCGACCTGCCGACCGAAGCGTTCGAGCGCGTCGAAGTGATTTCGGGGCCGGCCGCCGCATCGTTCGGCGCGAACGCGATGGGCGGCGTCGTGCAGCTGTTCACGCGCCGTGCCGCCGGGCAACCCAACCAGACGAGCGTGTCGTTCGGCGGCGGCTCGAACAAGACCTTCGACACGCAGCTGCGCACGTCGGGCACCGTGCCGTCGACCGGGCCGCTGGCCGCGCTCGGCGGACTCACTTACTCGCTCGGCCTGCACTCGTACAACACCGCCGGCATCGACGCGACGCGGCCCGTGTTGCCATACCACGAGGACGGCCGCAATCCGTATCACGCGCAGGATCTCGATGCGCGCCTCGGCTACGCGCGCGATAACTGGTCGATCTCGACGTTCGCGCTGTATCACCGCTCCGACCTGTCCTATGACAACGCCGGCTTTGCGAACCGCGAGCTCGATCATCAGCTGACGACCGGCATCGCGTTCCATCTCGACGTCACGCCCGACACGCAGTTCGACCAGTCGTTTGGTTATGCGAACGACCGCCAGTTCCTGTATGCGAGCGACCCGTCCATCCGGACCGACCGGATCGACTCGCAGCGCATCAGTTCGTCGACGTCGCTGACCCATCAGGCGCACGGCTTCCACCTGTTCGGCCTGCCGCTGTCGGGCGAGACGAAGGTTGCGTACGACTTCACGCGCGAGCAGGCGTTCCTGCCGATCGACGTGCCGGACGGCGTGCGCACGCGCAACGATTCCGCGTTCTCGCTGCATCAGTCGGCGACGCTCGGCAGCGTGACGATGTTCGTCGCGGGCCGTCACGAGATCATCGCGGGGAAAACCGTGAACACCGGCAACGCCGCGTTGTCGTGGGCGATCACGCCGGTCTATACGGCGCGCGTGTCGTACGGCAATGCATTCCGCCTGCCGTCGTTCAACGACCTGTACTACCCCGGTTACGGCAATCCGAACCTGAATCCGGAGCGCAGCGATTCGGTCGAAGCCGCGCTCGAAGCGAACACCGCGTACGGCACGTTCAGCGCCGCGATCTACGATACGCGCGTCAACAACCTGATCGCGTACAACCCGGCGACGTTCTCGCCGATGAACATCGGCCGCGCGCATATCCGCGGCATCGACCTGTCGTACAAGGGCACGATCGGCCGCACGACGCCGGTGAGCATCGCGGTGGGGATTCTCGATCCGCAGGACGAAACCAACGGCAGCTGGCTCAACCGCCGGCCGCGCCAGACGGTCAGCGTGAACATCGACCACACGTGGGACGAACTGCATCTGCATGCACTGAGCACCGGCGCATCGCTGAACTACGGCGGCACGACGTTCGACGATCCGGCCAATGCCACGTATCTGCCGTCGTATCTGACCGTGAACCTGCGCGCGTCGTACAAGATCAATGCGCACCTGACGGTGTCGGCGTCGCTGTCGAATTTGTTCGACCGTCAGTACGTGACTGCGTACGGCTACAACACGCTCGGCCGCACCGCGTTCGGTAAGGTCAGCTATACGTTCTGATCGGGGCGGTCGCGGGCGTCGGGTTCGGGCGTCCGATCGCACCGCGGTTCGCGTCAGGACCACACGATGCCGTGTACGCCCGCAATCAACTGGACCGCGCCGAACACCGCGATCACGACGGCCGACACGCGCGACAGCCCGTGCATGAACGTCAGCGGCATCTTCGTGCGCAACGCGGCGGTCGCGCTGCTCAGGCACAGCCACCACGTCGCGGAGCCGACGAACACGCCGGCGACCATCAGCGCGACCGTCGGCCCCATCGCAACCTCATGCGTGCCGGTCAGCGGGCCGAGCGCCGCGAAAATCCCGACGAACGACAGAATCGTCATCGGATTCGACAGCGTCATGCCGAACGTCGTCAGGAAATCGCGCAGCACCGTCATGCGCGGCAAGTCGCGCCGTGCCGCCGATGCGGCCGGCGCCTGCCGCGCGATGGTCCAGGCCAGCCACACGAGAAACGCGCCGCCGCCGATTTTCAGCGCGGCGGTCAGCATCGGAAACGCGGTGACGATGCCGGCGACGCCCAGCGCGCCGAGCAGCCCGTAGACCGCATCGGCGCACGCAGCGCCGATGCCGGTGGCGAATCCCGCGTGAAAGCCTCGGCTCAGGCTGCGCTGGATGCACAGCATCCCGATCGGGCCGACCGGCACCGCGATCGACAATCCCATCACGACGGACTTGATGAACAGCATGGCCGGCTCCTCGCGATTTCCCGTGGCTTCAACCGCATCGTAGGGAAAGTCCGGTCGCCGCTGAAGGCGGTTTTTAAGGAAAAATGGCGGCTTCACCTTAAAAACTCCGCCGCGATGGACGAACTCGACTGGAAGGTACTTGCGCTGCTGCAGGCCAACGGCCGCATCAGCTATACGGAGCTGGCGCGCCAGGTTCATCTGTCGGTGCCGGCGGTCACGGAACGCGTGAAGCGCCTCGAATCGGCCGGCGTGATCGACGGCTACACGGCGCGGGTCAATCCGGCGGCGGCCGGCTACCCGGTCAGCGCGCTGATCGGCATCACGGTGCCGCAGCCGGCGAAGGCGAAATTTCTGAAGCTGCTCGAGACGATTCCCGAAGTGGTCGAGTGCCATCACGTGACGGGCGCGGATTCCTACGTGATGCGGTTCATCGCGGTCAGCATGGCGCACCTCGAGCAACTGATCGAGCGCATCAACCTGTACGGCGAAACGCGCACGTCGATCGTGATGTCGACGCCGCTGCCGGCGCGCGGGCTCGCGCGTCCGGCTGCCGCGAGCAAAGGCGGTCGGGGGTGACACGAGCGCTCAAGGGTTTTCTACTTCCGTTTGAGGCTCACCGCGCCACAGGCACGATGCACGCCCAAGTGACCATTCCGTCGACGTCAGGCACATTGACCCTTACCTGAAATGAATCGATCCAACGCGAAATTCATCGGACTCATTCTGCGAGTTCTATTCGCCAGCCTCTGTGTGCTGGCCGCTGATTCGCAGGCCAGCCCTTTTACAGCACAGACCAGCAAGGTCAGTGCATCCATGTCCGACCTGCCACGTTACGAAAAACTGCCGTTGTTCAACCCGCATCGCAAGACCTTCACATGCGTGTATCAGGACCAACATGTACCGCCTGTCGATCCCCAGGCTGAATTGTGGTTTCAGCAGGCGCTGGCGCTCGATAACCCAAACATCGATTACGACAAGCGAGATTACGGGAAGATTTATCAACTCTACATGCAGGCCGCCGAGCGCAATCACTGGAAGGCCATGCTTAATATCGCCTCGATGATATTGAGCGACCGTCAGGGAGCGCCAACCCACGATCCGGAAACCGCCATCCGCTGGGTGGAAAAGGCAATGAAACTGGGCGTGCCTGACGCCTACGACATGATGGGCATCTACCATCAGAATGGGCTGGTCAAGGGCGGCGATGCCACCAGTGCCTATGCCTTCTTCCAGCGCGCTGCCGATATGGGCAGTCCATCCGCACAAACATTTATCGGGACAAAGACGGATGCGGCACATGACGACCCGGGCGGTGAATTCTGGGGCAATCTGCCTATTGCAACGCAAATGCTGGAATGTGCGCTTACTCAAGGATATGGAAATGCAGCGAAAGAGTTAGGACATGTCTACGCGAGGCCGCAAACTGCCGACGCGAGGCTGCGTGCACTCAAGGTCCTTCATGAAGGCGTCAAGTTAGGATCTGTCGAGTGCGCAAATAAGCTCTTTACTGAATTCGATGGAATGGATCTTGCTGATGGCACCAACTTAGTCGGCCATATCGACAAGGCACGCGCTGAACGTTACAGCAAGCTCGGGGATGCGCTGGAGTTTTATCAGGGCCGCCTGAAGCTGCCGAATCTCGACAAGGTACTTCCGTTGCCTCCCGCCCCGTTACCGAAATGGGATGGCAAAGTACAGACATTGATTGACGGCGCAAAGGCTGTGACCGCGCCCGCCAAACCGCAGAAGAGTATGGCGCTGCAAGGTCGGGAATTCATTCCGAGCAGGTATGCCGTGGCGGCACGAGAAGAAAGCACGATGGTCGTCACGGGTAACGATCCAGTATTGCTCGACGGCTATTGGCTCGCGCTGTATGGTCCGGCATCGACCTCCAAGGCCGACTTGATTCCCGCCCGGCAGAACACACCGGAGCGCTATCAAGTCGGCGAACGCTTTGGGGCGCCGTCATTCGACTGGCTGACAGCAGACCGGGTGCAGTGGCATTACCTTGGCGAAGCCTATCCGCTCCCACCGCAACGGTACGATTTTATGAAGCACATGATCGAAACCGGGCTGCTGCGCGAAGTCCCCGAGCCTGCTTCGCCAGTCCAATGCACCGGTCAACATCGTTGCCCGCTAACTGGAATATGGCAAGGTCACGTGGCTGCAGAGCACCCGATGGCAACGCTTTACAATCGATGGAATCGTCAAACGTTCGTCGAGAAAGGCGGGGCATTTCCGCATGCCGGAGACAGTTTCCTCGATGTCGCCATGACAGACGTGCAATGGACGTACCTCGGCAGTCCGAATGCCGAAACCGGTATGCCCGGCATCCATGCAATTGGAATGTAAATGCACGGGGCCTTCACGCCGCCGCACGCACAAGGAAAATACAAGTGGTTCGTCAGGTCATTGTGGCGGGTGATACGCTCGCGCCGCACGGCGGCACCGTTACGACAGGTTCGAATGCCGACGTGATAGACGGTAAGTCGATTGCCCGCAAAGGCGATACGGTCGAATGTCAGGAGCATGGAACGCAGACGATCGCTGAGGGCGACGCGAACGGTATGATCGGCGGCGCTCCGGTTGCGTTGCATGGACATCGTGTGACATGCGGCTGCACGTTGGTGAGTCGTTCAACCACCGTGTCGTGGTCCTGAGCGGAACAGAAACGCCGCCCGCCGGAACAATCGCATAGAAGCAAAGAGTGACCGGCACCGGTTCCTACGGGATGCGATTCGTCGCGATCGTCTTGGCGCACCGTGAGTAGCGGAGAGTCGATCAACCTGTACGGCGAAACGCGCACGTCGATCGTGATGTCGACGCCGCTGCCGGCGCGCGGGCTTGCGCGTCCGGCTGCCGCGGTCAAAGTAGTCGGGGGTGACACGATGCCCCGCGCCGCGCGATGCTGTGCCCTGCGCACCTTGCACGAACCGGACAACCTGCCATGTCAGTGATCGGAATCAATCATTACAACCTGCGCACGGATCGGGCGACGCTCGATACGCTGCGCGATTTCTATGTGAACGTCGTCGGCCTCGAGCAGGGCTATCGCCCACCGTTCCAGAGCGCGGGCTACTGGCTCTACGCGGGAACGCAGGCAATCCTCCACCTGTCGGAAGCGCGGCCCGGCGAGGTACGGCCATCGCACGTCGTCAATACGTTCGACCACATGGCGTTTTCATGCGAAAACGCCGCCGACATGGAACGGCGTCTCACCGATGCGCAGGTCCGGTACTCGCGCAGGTACGTGCCGCTCACGAGGCAGCTCCAGCTCTTTTTCGCCGACCCGGCCGGCAATGGCGTCGAGTTGAACTTCGCCAAGCCCGACCGCGATTCCGATAATGAACCGGGTTAGCACACGCGGTTCGGGCCGGCGATTCGTTCGTGCCGCCATGGCGTTGACGACGCGCCGTGCGCCGGTTGGGCGCGCTGACGGTCAGTACGGCCCCGTCACCTGCCGACCGCTCCGCCGAGCAAGCCGCCGACGAGCGACGTGACCGGCGCGAGCGGATTGCTCGTACCGCCCGACGTCGCACCGCCGCTCGTACCGGTGCCGGGACCGTTGTGCACGGTCGCCGGTATCCCGCCAACCACACTCGTCAGCAGGCCTGCCACCGGCGCGACGCCGTTTGCTCCGTTCGGATTCACGAGACCGCCCGCGTTGGTCACCGTATCGCCGACCGCTCGGACGAGTTGCCCGACATCGCCGACGACCGGCTGTGACGACGCGGCTGACACCTTCGTTCCGGCCGAGGTGATCGCCGCGCCGACCTGCCCGAGCAGGCCGGCGGCAGGCTGACCGAGGCCGGTCGCTGTGCCGACCTGTTGGGTGAGGTTGCCGGCCGTCGTCACGAGTGGCGTGATCGCCGAGCCGGCCGTCCGGGTCGCCTGCTGCACCGGACCTGACGACACGGTCGAGCCGACCATGGCGCCCGCCGACTGCAGCCCGTGGGCGACCGTGTCGAGCAGGCCGCCGACCGGCGTCGTGATGGGTGCGAGCGGCGACAGCGGCCCCGCGCCGAGCGCCCTGACCGTCTCGCTTAGGCCCAGGACGGGATTGCCCGTGGAGCTGACGACGGTGCCGAGTCCGGTGACTGTCCTGCCGACCGGGTCCGGCGTGATGCCGATCTGGCTGATGCCACCGCTCACCGCGTTCGCCGTGTCGCGGATGATCGAGCCCACGCCTGTGATGGTCGCGCCCGGGCCCGCAGTGAGGCTCTTGCCGACGCCCGGCAAAGTCACGTCGCCGACCGTGGTGCCGGCGTCGATCACGATCTGCCCGACCGTGCTGACGACACCGTTCGTGCCGGGCGCGCCGCTGGTGCCCCAACCGCCGCTCGTCGTGCCGATGGTGCCGCTGCTTGTGCCGCTGGTTCCACTGGTTCCACTGGTTCCGCTGGTCCCGCTGGTCCCGCTGGTCCCGCTGGTCCCGCTAGTCCCGCTAGTCCCGTTAGTTCCGCTGGTTCCGTTAGTCCCACTAATCCCACCGGTCACGCTCGTACTCGTGCCGATGCTATTAGCGGCCACGGTCGGTGCGGTGATGTCGCCGCCGCCGCACGCGGCCAGCGTGCATGCCGCAGCGATCGCGGCGAGCGCGACGCCGGTTCTGGTGAAATGGCGATGCATGGATGCCCTCGTCGGTTTTTTCTGATCAATGCATTCGACAAGCATCTCTCATGCCACCATGATCGGCGTCGCCGCAATTCCGCGATCGCTGCGCATCGGGCCCTCCCGGCGGCCGTTCCACGCAGGACGTGCGGCTTGCGGGCTGAAACCCACCCGTTAGATCCGCTTCGCATCGCCACCGAACGTTCACGTAACACGGGGAGCACGTTACGTAGCATCGGCACGAGACTGCGACGATACCTGCAATGGCGTCGAATCGAACATCACGAGCCCGCCGGTCATTTCGGTGACGAATTGGCGATGCGTGAACCGGCGGCCGACACTTCGGTGCAGTGGGAAAGGTAAGTGCACATGCCGACGACGAGCCATCCGTCACAGTCGCCCCCGGCACCGATCGCACCGGACATGCATCACGGCCGTTTCACAAGCGTCACGATCGTAAGCGTGCCGTTCACGCGCTCGACCCTTATCTTGACCTTGTCACCCACGTGCAGCGAATCGATCATCGCCGGGTCGCCGGCCTTGAACGCCATCGTCATCGGCGCCATCCCGACGTTCTCGAGCGCGCCGTGCTTCAGCGTCACCATGCCGTGCGCGGCATCGATCCGTTTCACTTCGGCATCGGTCAGCGCCGCATTCGACGCGGCCATCTTCATGTCGCCCATGCTCATGCCGGACATGCTGCCGGCCGCGCGCACCGGCGTGGCCACAACGGCCATCGCGCCAAAAACGGAGATGACGATGCATCGTGTCTTCATCGGGATTCTCCCGGCTGCGGCGAATGACGAATGCGCGCCGCTACACCAGCAACGTCGCGACCGCCCACGCAATCAGCACGACGCCGAGCGCGCGGCCGATGCGCTCGCCGCCCGGCAGCACCTTTTCGATCAGCACGAACAGCGACAACGCAACAATCCACACGACGTTCATCACGCCGCCGACGAACAGCAGCGCCATCAGCAGCCAGCAACAGCCCACGCAATACGCACCGTGGCGCACGCCGAGCAGGAAGCTGCCGGTGATGCCCGGCCGCCAGTACGTCGTGAGGAATCGGACCGGCGACCGGCATTGCCGCAAGCAGGCCTGTTTCAGCGGCGAAAACTGGTAGATGCCGGCCAGCGCGAGGACGATCGCGGAGAGCACAGCGCTCTTCGACCACAGCATCATCCCGGAGATCAGGCCGGCAGGCTGCAGCAGCATCTGCAGCACGGCCGCGACGACCGAGAACGCGAACCACGATGCCAGATAGCCGGCCAGCAGGAACGTCGACGTGAATGCCGATCCGCCGCCCGCCGGATCGTGATGCCGCAGCACGCGCCGGTACAGCAGCACGAGCGGTGCCGCGCCGGGCGTCATCATCGCGATCATCATCACCCACCACATCAGGATCACGGTCGCCAGCGACGGGGCCATCGCGCCCATGTCGTCGGCGAGCCGATGCGGGAACAGTGCGACCGCCGTCATGTCCAGCGCCGACATGCCGGTGCCGGCCCCCGTCCACAGGTAGGCCCAGCACGCGCCGGCGAGCGCGGTCAAGCCGAGCAGCGTGACGACGCGCTCGCGCCCGAGAACATCGTCGACGGGGATCATGCCGTGACGCGATGCCGGATCAGCCCGTGATTGTTCAGATGCAGCCGTGCGAACTGCGCGTAGCTGCCCTTGAGATCCAGCTCGATGTTGCCGTGCGACCGGCCGGTACCCGAACCGATCTCGGCCAGCTCGTATTCGAAGCCGTGCGGCAGGTCGATCCGTGCGCGATGTTCGGCGCCCGTCACCGGGTTGCGGATTGGTTCGCCGACGATGTCGAATACGCCGTCGACGCTGATCCGGCCGCGCCGCGCATCGACATCGACGTCGAACTCGATCTTCGCGAAGATCGGATCGTATGCCTGCTCGAGCGTCGACGCGAACACGGAGAACATCGTCGCGAATGGATCGGTATCCTGACCGGTCATGATCTTCAGCACGGCCTCGCATTGCGCGGGGCTCGCGCGATCGTCGACGATCGGCTGACAGCGGCCGTGGCCTTCGTGAATCGGCCCCGGCCACTGGAATACGACCGCGATCCGCACGCCGTCGAGCACCACGTCGCCGTAGTGACCGCTGTCGATTGAAATCGCACCCATTGCTTCGCAATTGCCATGCGTCGGCAGCGAATTGAACTGGCAGGGGCAACCGTATGAGCAATTGCAGTTCATTAGTTCGGTTCCCTGAATCTCCCACGGCGTCATGGCTTCACCTCGCGCGGTCGGCATACGTAACGTTTCGAATCTAGTGCACCCCACGGGGGAAAGCAAAATAAGTGCGATGCCCGTCGAATGTCGGTAAAAACAGCGTCCCCGCGGCGCGCAATGACACGTGCAATCGTTCATGTTCGGCCTATGTCGGACAAAAGCCGACGCCCCTTTTGCATCGCCACGAATGCGGGCATTCCGCATCGGTCCTGGTCCATACTGTCTCGCAATCGACCACTCCCCGACCGTCGTCGCCCCGGTTGGCTGTCATGCGCGTTCATAGTGCATTGCTCTTTCTCGTCGGCACCCTGCTTACCGCGGGCGGCTACGGCGCCACGTTCCTGCTGTCGATGCGTTTTCGCATGATCGGCGGCAGCGATCTCGATACCGGTGCGGCCTTGGCCGCCGCGACGGTCGGTACCTTCGCCGGCCTGTCGGTGGTCGGCTGGTTCTCGCGGCAGATCGGCGCCGCGCGGATCGCCGCGTTGTCGTCGCTGTGCATCGGTGCCGGCATCGTCGGCTTCGCACTCGTGGGGCGCGCGCCGTCCGCCGACTTGCTGTCCGGCTTCCTGGTCGGCTTCGGCTGGGGCGCGTTTCACCTGGCCGCGCCGATGTCGCTCGCCGAGCGCACCAGTGGCGCTGCGCGAAACGTCTGGTTCTTCCGGTCGTCCACCTTCCAGATGACGGGCATCGGCGCAGCCCCGGCATTTGCCGCGTATGCGATGCGGGTGCTCCACTGGTCGATCGACGACACGCTTTACGTGGTCGGCGCGCTATGCGCGCTCGCGTCGCTGATGCTGGAGGCGTTCGGCCGCCTGTGCCCGCGCCCGCCCGCCGCCGCGTCCGGCGGCCGCTGGGTGCGCGACCTTCGCGCCATCTCGCGCACGCGCGCAGCCGTGCCGATCGCGATGATCGCGCTCGGCACCTGCGTGTTCTCGGGCCTGATGACGTTCCAGATGTCGTTCATGCAAGGCACGCAAGCGCGCCCAGGCACATTCTTCAGCCTTTACACGGTGACGGTGGTGACCGCGCGCTGGCTGCTCGGCAAATGGGTGCGAATGGCGCGTCCGGAACTCGCGACCAAGGGGTTGCTCGTGACGATGTTGCTCGGGGCGCTCGCGATGTTCGGCGCGTCCGCGCACGCGTCGTTCCAGTCGATCGCGGCGGTGCTGCTCGGCGCCGGCTACGGGCTCGTGTATCCGGTCATCCAGGCGCAGGCGCTCAACGATTGCCCGGCCCCGCAACAGCACGGCGTGCTGACGTGGTTCGTCGCGTCGTATTTCATCGGCACGTTCGGCTTTCCGTCGGTCGGCGGCTGGGTGATGGTGCACGCCGGCAAGGGTGCGTTGCTGATGCTCATCGCGAGCTGCGGTTTAGCGGCGCTGTCGCTCGCGTTCCTGCACGACCGACCGGCGCCGGCGCGCATGCAATGAGCGGCGGCGCGATGCCGCGGCGGCTAGCTGGATTTCTTCGGTGCGCGTGCGACGGAGAACCACGCCATCGCCGCGCCCGCGACCCACGCGCAAGTCACAAGCAGGTCGAAGTCCATCATTGCCTCGAAATTCGCACTGTTCTCGAAGCTGCAATGCCGGCCGTGGAGGAATTCGATGCAACCGCTGACAACCCACTGGACGTGCATGAATACGTGATAGACGGCGAAGGCCGAAGCGATGACGGCGACGCGCAGGGGTATAGTCGTTTTCATTCGGCGCCGGAGGCGGTAGGCTGATCTGACGCCGATCTTAAGACAACGACGCCGCATCAGGCAATCGATCCCGCGCGAACGTCATGACCGGCATGCACGACAGCGATTCGCCATCCGCATAAACCCCGAGGAAACCCATGTCCGAACCTCACACGATCGCGCTGATCGTCGATCCTGAATACGGGGAGCGGATTCGTGCGGTTATATCGCGGGCGTTCGGCACGCGTGGGTCGTGACGTGACATGACGTGACATGACGTGACATGACTTGAACGACGCGCCGTCGACAAGCGCCGCTTACGCGTCGTCGATCTACCGGAGCGTCTTCAGGCAATCCACTGCGAGTTGCTGATAAACCCGCGTGCCATTCGCCCTCGCCGCGATCTCCGCGTCGCGCAGCCGCCGCACCACGCGCCCCGGCACGCCCGCGAGCAGCACGCCGCGCGGCACCTCGTAGCCGGCCTTCACGAACGCGCACGCGGCGACGATCGCCATTGCGCCGATCGTCGCGCCATCCATTACGACCGCGTTCATCCCGATCATCGTGTCCGGTTCGAGCGTCGCACCGTGCACGATCGCACCGTGGCCGATGTGGCTGTTCATGCCGAGCCGGCACGTCTCGCCGATGCCGACGTGCAGCACGCAACCGTCCTGCACGTTGCTTCCGTCGTCGACGACGATCGCGCCGAAATCGCCGCGCAAGCTCGCATGCGGGCCGATGTAGCAGCGCGCGCCGATCGTCACGTCGCCGATCACGACCGCGCTCGAATCAACGTATGCGGACGGATCGACGCGCGGGCGCATGCCGTTGAATTCGAACAGCGGCATCGCTCAGAGCACCGCGGTTGCGTCGGGCACGAGCGTGAACAGATCGCCGACGAGTCCGTAATCGGCCACGCTGAAGATCGGCGCTTCTGAGTCCTTGTTGATCGCGACGATGACCTTCGAATCCTTCATGCCGGCCAGATGCTGGATCGCACCCGAGATGCCGACCGCGATGTACAGCTGCGGCGCGACGATCTTGCCGGTCTGGCCGACCTGGTAGTCATTCGATACGTAGCCGGCGTCGACTGCGGCGCGCGACATTCTTGTCGAACTGGGCCGGCAACGGCTCGTCGGCGGCCAGGAGGACATGATCGAGGATGCTGCGCTGACGATGGTTCGAGCGCGGGCGGTGGCGGCGTAATCTGCGTAGCTTGATGGCATCGGCCGGCGTCGTCGCGGTCCGCGGGCGGCTTGACGCGCAAGCCGGCGCGGTCGCATTTCGCGACGCTCGTCGATGAGTTCCTGCGGGACGCGGCCGCTCGAGCGTTGTACACGCAGCGCGACCGGAAAAGAGGACCTTGGCCGCCGCGGCACTGCACCGCCGCCGACGACCGACGAACGGCGCTGATCACGCCGTCCATCCGGTGTGCCCGGCCGCATGAGCGGGCCGGACGGTTTCGATCGGAGCAGCGTTGCGCGCCCGACCGTTACTGCTTAGCGACGCGGTTGCCCGCTGCGCGGCGGACGCGTCGAATTCGCGTCCTTGTGACGGAAGTTGATGCGCCCCTTCGTCAGATCGTACATCGACAGTTCCAGCGTCACACGATCACCCGCGAGAATACGGATGTGGTTCTTGCGCATGCGGCCCGACGCGTACGCGCCAACCACGACGCCGTTTTCCAGCGTGACACGGTATTTGCTGTCCGGCAGCACTTCGTCGACGATTCCGTCCAGTTCCAACAGTTCTTCTTTTGCCAAACCAATTCCTCCAGAGAAGGTAAATGACCGCGGCCACGGCGAGCTCACCGGCGCCGTGGCCCGCAACGGGACGGCCGCCGGCAGGATGCCGGGTTTCAATTCGTTCAGACGGGCGACGGGCCCGTCTTGCAATCGGAGCCCGGCGCATTGCGGCGGTCGGGCGGTCAGTGGCGGCGGTGCGATCAGCACCGCGCAAAGTCGGGACCGTGCCATGTGCGGCATGGCGACGGCCTACGGGTTGCAGCATGGGCCGCTGGCGACGCGGCGAGCGCTTCGCGAGGGCGTTGAATCGCACGTCGTACGGACCTGCGATGAATGAGGGAAGCACACGACCGATGCATCGTGTGTACCGCGATGCATCGGTCGTGTGCGTCGGAACGCGCAGGACACCGGCTAGGGCCGGCATCCGCGCGAGCTCCGTCCGGCAGCGGCCGCCATTCGGCGGCCGCTGCCGACACGGCTTACTGCGGCGTGATGTTCGACGCTTGCAGGCCCTTCGGGCCACGCTTCACTTCGTAGCTGACCTTCTGACCTTCGGCCAGGGTCTTGAAGCCCGTGCCGCGAATTTCAGAGAAATGGGCGAACAGATCGTCGCCGCCGTTATCCGGGGAGATGAAACCAAAACCCTTGGTTTCGTTGAACCACTTGACGGTACCGGTATCCACAAATACTTCCTTAATACGATTGAGAACAGCGCCCGCAACGGGCACAGAAAGAATCAAAGAGGGAGAGACCAACGACTGCCGCACAATGTGCAGTGCGGCCAATGATGAGCAATCGAACTTCTTGAAGACTTCGGTCTCGGACACTACGCGGTACCGGCCGATCCGTCAAGCTCTTTTCGATACGACCAACGCGCGTGCCAGCGTGTCCGCCTTGCCTGGCGGGCCTCGGCGGCAATCGGGAGAGAGTAACGATTCCCTCCCCTTTTTTGCCGCGCGCCGCCGTTACCGCGGTTCACGTGATGCAGCGCCGGGGGCGTCCCGCCGTCGCGGATCGTCATCTCGAACGCCTTGCAGGCACGCTCGACGGCCGCACGTCGGCCGCGTCCCGGTAGAACTTCGAATACCAGTCGCGCATCTGGTACAGCGGCCCGTCGCCCTCGCACAGCAGCGGGTTGTCGATGCGCGTCTTGCTGTGCCAGATGTCGACGTACTCGTAGAACGCGCGCTGCGCTTCCTTCACGTACGCGCGTCGCGCGTGGCACGCACCGCTTCGACGCCCGCCTGCTGCAATGTCGCGAGCGCGGCGTCGAACGCGGCGCCGTCGGGTAGTTCCCAGCCCGACGCGAAATAGCGGTCGGTCGTGCCGGGGACGATCACGTAGCGGAAATCGCGCTCGTCCATCTTCAGGTACAGCGCGCCGTCGGGCGCGTCGAGCACCTGCATGCCCAGCACGTCTTGCGCGTAGCGGCGCCACGCATCGACGCGGGTCGCCTCGACGACGACGTAGCCGAGCGCACGGACATCGATCATGCCGGCCTCCTCCAGGTTCAGAATCCGTTGTTCGTGAAAGGATTCTGGCCGGTCGGGGATGGCGGCACGTCGTCTGTTGGGACGGGAGGCGGAGGGGGAATTGGCGGGAGCGGGTGGAAATCGGGGCGCGGAGGGGTGCTCCGCGCAAGCCCGGTGGAACGGGCTAGGCGCGACGGAGAAGACGGGAAGCTGGGCGGTTGCCGCGATGCCCGCGACTTCGATCAATCGAACGGGTTCAGCAGCCGGACGCCGGTGCGAGCGAAATCGTCGACATTGCGGGTGACGACCGTCAGATCGTTGATCAGCGCGGTGGCCGCGATCAGGTGGTCGAGGGCATGGGCCGGATCGGGCACGCGCAAATGGCCCCACATCTGGGCGGTCTCGATATCGACCGGCAGGATGTTCGACGCATAGCCGGACAGGATCGTCGCCATCCATGCCTCGAGCGCCGACGCCTGCGGGTGATCGCCGCGATGACGGATCAGGTCGACGCCGCGCCGCAGTTCGGCCACCGTCACGATCGACAGGTAAAGCGGGCTCGCGTCGGCCGCCGCCTGCCTGAAGAATGCGCGCACGCCGCGGTTGGTTCGCTTGCCCTTTCTGATCTCGCTGATGACGTTCGTATCAATCAAAAACACGCCTGACCTCGCCGGAATCCTGAACACGTTGGAAATCCGCGTCTTCGCCGACGTCCGGCATGCTCATCAGCACTTGCGCGAATGTCCGTCGCTTCGGCCGGCCGAGCGCCTCGGCCAGAATGGCCCGATGTTCGGCCTCGGCGCTCCTGCCGTTGGCCGCGGCCTGCTCGCGCAGGCTCTGAACGATACTGTCATCCACGTTACGCACCAGAAGATTTGCCATAGGTACCTCCATCCAGATTGCTATCAATGATAGCGCCGTGCCGGTGAATTGCAAGCATTGCTATCATCGTGACGACCAGATGGAAGCCGGAAGTCGGCGCGGGCCGCCGGCAGCAGGCGGCAGAAAGCCCCTCGCTCCGCCGCTGGCCCGACGCGTCGAACTGCTGTCGTGCACGGTAAGCCGAATCGAGGCGATGAAAAAGACGGCCGAATGGCCATGCACCGGCGGGCAGCCGAGGCAGATGCGCGTCGTCAGGCGCGCAACCGTGTCGAATCCGACGCGCGCCGTACGACCATCGCCAGCACCGCCATCAGGACCGCGGCCGCAACCGGCCACATCGTGCCGGCGATGACCGCGGCGAATGCCTGGGCGGGCGCGATCCACGCGAGTGCCAGCACGACCGATTCGAGCTGGTTCGGCCGGACGTTCCGGCAGTCGAGCAACAGGAAGGTCAGCGGCAACACCAGCCACAGCAGGTCGTAATACATGTAGTACGGCTGCACCAGCAGCGTCGCCGCGGCCAGTGCCGCCGCGCGCAGTTCGAAGCGCGCCGCGCGCCGCGTCCAGACGTACACGACGGCCGCGGCGGCAGCCACCGCGACGCACATCTGCACGCCGTACGCGAGCTGGACCGACAGGCCCGCGGCCCGCGCGCCCCCGACCAGCGACGGCATACCGCGCCACAGCGTCTCGCCGTGCTCGACCACACTGCGGTTGAATGCGGGCAGGAACGCAAGAAACGCGGTCCACGCCTGCAATCCGAATACGGCCACCGAGGTCGCGACGATCGCGGCACTGAACAAGCCCGCCGACACCAGCGCTTTCCAGTGCCGCCCGCAAATCAGCGCCAGCGGGAACAGCACGCCGTATTGCGGCTTCACCACCAGGATCGCGATGCAAGCGCCGGCGATGACCGGACGCGATCGCAACAGCAGCAATGCCGCTGCGGCCGCCGTGACGGTCAGGAACGCGTTCTGCATCGAGAGCGCGGCGCCGATGAAGCCCGGAAATGCGGCCACCACTATCCGCCACTGGCCGTCGAGCGGGCGCGTCAGCCGCGCGACGACGGCCGCGTAGCATACGATCGCCAGTACGCCGAACAGCACGAGAGCGGGCACGAACGGCAGCAGGCCGAACGGGATGACGACGAGCAGGAAGGTCGGCGGATACGGCCAGGGCGCGAAATTATCGAACGGCCGGAGCGCGGCCTCGATCGGCTGGATCCATTGCGGCGAGAAAATCGCCGTCGGGCCGTGCTCCAGCGCGACCCGCGCCGTCGCCCAGAATATCGCGAAGTCCGACCCGACCATCGGTGCGGACCGGTCGTGCAACCGGTAATAGCGGACCGCCCAGACGACGAGGCACAGCAATTGCAGCACGAGCGCCGCTGCGGCATACGTTGCGACACGCCGCGCATCGACCATGCGATCGTCCGACCCGCGTATCGTCTCCATCGCCCCACCCCGCGCGTTGTTGTTCCAGTGAAGTACAGATGACGCCCGCCGCATCGAAACATCGTGTTGCATCTCCAAGCGGCACGCCGTCGTGACCGTTTGATACCATCAACGCACAAGACCGGCGATCGAACGCCGCACGAAGCGCGCAGAAGACCTTGCATCGACGCGGACCATCCGTGCCTGAAATTCCGATCCAAGCGATCCAAGACACGAGACGCCCTTCAGTGGACCTGATTACCCCTTCTCTGGATACCCTGTTTTCCCCGACTCCCGACAAGCTCTACTTCCCGGCCTGCCTTGCGGCCGTCGCGATCATCGCGTGGCTCGTCGCGAGGCACGTACCGTTCTACCGGTCGGCCGTCGACAAATCGCTGTCGATGCGCCATCCCAACCTGGACGGATTCCGCGGCATCCTGGCGACCTCCGTCGTGTTCCATCACTTCGCGTGCAACCAGGGCTTGCTGGCGACCGGCGTCTGGGGCGCCCCTTCCGACTTCCTGCGCAATCTCGGCACGATTCCCGTCGCGCTGTTCTTCATGGTCACCGGGTTCCTGTTCTGGGAACGCGCATGTAGAGGCACGCTCGACGTGCGGAGCTTCTTCGTCGGGCGCGTGCGGCGCGTCGCCCCGCTCTACCTCTTTTACGCGATCGTCATCGTCGCCTGCACGCTGTACTGGTTTCCCCGCAATGTCGTCGACGCGCCGATCCGGTTGCTGGCCGATCTGCTCAAAGCCGTTTCTCTCGGCTGGTTCGGCGCATTCCCGGTCAACGGCGCGGAACACACCGGCTATCTGAGCGGCGTCTGGTGGACGCTCGCGTATGAATGGCGGTTCTACGTCGCGATTCCGTTTCTCGCGTGGTTCGTCGCGACGCGCGCATGGCGCAAGCTGCTCGCGTTCGCGATCGTCACGTTCTGCGCCGCGCTGTTCGGGCCGCCCGGCGGGATGGCCCTGCTGTTCGCGTTCGGCGCGCTGGCGTTCGAGGCATCGCGACATCCCGCGATCCGCTCGCTGTTCGCCACGAAATCGGCGTCCACCGTCGCGCTGCTGATTCTCGCCGTCGCCCCGTATCCGGCCGAACGCTACTCGATCGAGGGCGCGTTGCCGCTGCTCCCCGTGTTCCTGTGCGTGGCGTGCGGGAACACGTTCTACGGCGTGCTCGAAACCCGACCGCTCGCGCTGCTCGGCACCGCCAGCTTCAGCATTTACATGCTCCACATGGCGATCGTGTACGCGATCGTCCGCGCATTCAACAAGTTCGTTTTCCCGATCAATTCCGTTGACGACTCCGGCATCTGGGCGCTGTCGCTCGCGTGCGCACTGGTCGCCGTCTTCTGTGCGCTGCTGACTTACCGCTACATCGAGCACCCGTTCATCGCGAAGCGCAACGATGCGCGCCCGGCCCGCAGGACGGTCGAACCCGCACGCGAGCAAAGCACGGCCGCGCTGTGACGCCTGCGCGGCTCAGAACCGGTACGAGATCCCGATCTGGAGGACCGGATACCACCGATACCGCGACATCTTCCGATTCAGTTCATCGAGGCCGCTGGAGACCGGAATCCGGCCTTTCTGCGGGCCCGGCCGCGGCGGCCAGTGCACCGTTTGGGCATCGACCCGCCGCGAGCAGCGCATGCCGCCACGCGCAGCGGGTCCCCCGGCACGACACCTTGCAAGCAAGCTTGCTGTTTGACGGATCGAGCGTGCGGTGCCCGTTCGTGTCGCCGATACGACGCTGCGCGCGTCCGACACGTCGGGCCGCCATCCCGCGGCTCGAGCCGATCCCCGATGTTTCGATGTCGTTGCGTGCCGCTCCCGCGATTTATCGTGAATATCAGTCGCGGTTGTGACGAGCGGCACGGGGCTCACCGCAAGGCGTGTGCCATGCGGCGCGAACCCACGCGGGACAAGCGTCGCCCTCACCTGCGAAGCGTGACGGGTGGGGGAATCGACGGAAATGTTTCAGGAACGCATCTGTTTTCGATGCATCATCGCCGTGCAGATGACCGGCGGTTTCGCGCAGCGGGCGCTGCAATGCACGCCGGACACGCACAGGTGAGTCGTCGGCATACCGAGAGCGGCGATGCGTGGCGCGTGGCACGGCCGGCGGGCGCCCGGCAGGATGCGGTGCGATCGGCGGCTGTCGGGTAACCATCGGCAGCTGTCAGGTAACGCCGTGCGCTACACGCCCTGATCGGCCGCGCCGGGTGCGCGCAGGTCGCTGGTTTCCAGCAGCTCGAGCAGCGTGCCGGCCGGCTGGCTGAGCCGCTTCGCGGCGAGTGCGATGAATTCGACGTCGGGTAGCGCGGGCAGCCCGTCGCCGTTTACCGGCGTCGCCAGGCCGCGCGCCGACAGATACTGCGACGTCGCGGTGAGCCCGAGCCCGGCCCGCGCGGCCGCGATGCAGCCCGGCTGGCTGCTGCTCGAACACACGACTTCCCAGCCGATCCCCTTTTCCGCGAGCGCGTTCAGCACGACCGCGCGCGTGACGCTCGGCTCGGCCACCAGCACGAGCGGCAGCGGCCGCTCCAGGTCGACCACGGTGCCCGGCCGCGCGACCCACTCGAGCCGCGCGCGCAACAGCGGCGTGCCGCGCCGCTCGCCGAGCCGCCGCTTGCCGATCATCAGGTCGAGCGCGCCCGCATCCATCAGTTCGTAGAGCCGGCTCGTCATGCCGGTCGTGATTTCCAGCGCGACGTCGGGGTGCGCGGTGCGAAACGCCGCGAGCACGTCCGGCAGCGCGACCAGCGCGAGATCGTCCGATGCGCCGAGCCGCACGCGGCCCTGCAGCCGCGGCTTGCGAAACTGCGATTCCGCGCGGTTCAGCGCCTGCAGGATCACGTTCGCATGCACGAGCAGCGCCTCGCCGTCGGCCGTCATCGCGATCGAATGGGTGTCGCGCACGAACAGCCGCCGCCCGACGCTCTCTTCGAGACGACGGATGTGTTCGCTGACGCTCGACTGGTTGAGCCCGAGCTGCCGGCCCGCTTCGGTGAAGCTGCGGCAGTTCGTGACGGTCGCGAACGTCTTGAGCCAGACGGGATTGAGCATCCCGCATTGTCATCGCCGATTACGATGACAGTCAATGCCATCAGGCAGCTTCCCGATGACCACCGGAATCGATACCATCCAGTGCTTGTAGACCGGCCGTGCCACGTCGCCATGCCGGTCGACGCACTTCCCACTTCGTCATGTCCCGCGAACCCTCACATTCCGCGCTGCTGTGGATCGTCGCCGCCGCATTCTTCATGCAGTCCCTCGACACGACGATCGTCAACACCGCGCTGCCGTCGATCGCGCAAAGCCTGCATGCGTCGCCGCTCGCGATGCAGCCGGTCGTGGTCGTCTACACGCTGACGATGGCGATGCTCACGCCGGCGTCCGGCTGGCTCGCCGACCGGTTCGGCACGCGCCGCGTGTTCTCGCTCGCCATCCTCGTGTTCTCGCTGGCGTCGATCGGCTGCGCCGCGTCGCACACGCTCGGCCAGCTCGTCGTCGCGCGTGCCGTGCAGGGCATCGGCGGCTCGATGCTGCTGCCGATCGGGCGGCTTGCGGTGTTGCGCCGCGTGCCGGGCGAACAGTACGTCGCGGCAATCGCGTTCGTGTCGATCGCCGGGCAGCTCGGCCCGATCATCGGGCCGACGCTCGGCGGCTGGCTCACGCAGGCGATTTCCTGGCACTGGGTATTCATCGTCAACGTGCCGGTCGGCGTGGTCGGCTTCATCGCGGTGCAGCGCTTTCTGCCGCACGACCAGGCGACGCAGCCGCCGCCGTTCGACTTCGTCGGCTGTGCGTTGCTGTCGGTCGCGATGCTCGCGCTGTCGCTCGCGATCGATCCGCCGATGCCCGCGCACCGCACCGGCTGGGCGATCGGGCTCGCCATGCTCGGCATGGCGAGTGCGCTCGCGTACCTCCCTCACGCACGGCGCCGCGCGCAGCCGCTGTTCCGGCTCGGGTTGTTCCGCGAGCCGAATTTCGGCTCGGGGCTGCTCGGCAACCTGCTGTGCCGGATCGGCACGAGCGCGGTGCCGTTCATGCTGCCGCTGCTGATGCAGGTGCAGCTCGGCTATACGCCGCTGCAGTCGGGGATGATGATGCTGCCGGCCGCGATCGCCGGCGTGATCGCGAAGCGCTGGATCGCGCCGCTCGCGAAACGCTTCGGCTATGCGACGTTTCTGGTCGTGAACACGGGGATCGTCGGCTGCGCGATCGCAGGCTTCGCGCTGGTGTCGGCGCGGCCCGCGCCGGTGCTGGAGATGGCATTGCTGATCGTGTTCGGCGCCGCGAACTCGATGCAGTTCGCCGCGATGAACGCCGTGACGCTCAAGGGGCTGTCGCACGCCGACGCCGGCAGCGGCAACAGCCTGTTCACGATGATGCAGATGCTGGCGATGGGGCTCGGCGTGTCGATCGGCGGCGGGCTCGTGAACCTGTTCGCCGCGCGTTGGGGCTCGATGGCGAACGGCTTCATGTTGTCGTTCGTCTGCATGGGCTCGGTCACGCTGCTGTCGTCGGTCGTGTTCCGGCGGATCGATACTGCCGCGCCGCCGAGGCCGGTTGCGCCGGGGGCGTCGGCGTAAGCGGCGACGCGGGTGGGCGTGGCCGTCAGTTCACCTGACGCCGCTCAACAACACGCTTGAGCACCCAGCGGATCGACGAAGCGTCGGCCGGCGGCTGCGCGACGCGGTACTCGTCGACTTCCAGCACGTATTGATAGCCGGGCTGGTACGCGAAGCCTTCGATCCCCGCGTACCACAAGCTCCACGGCTCGGCCGGGCTGCTGCGCACCTGCAGGCAATCCATCGGTGCGACGCCCGTACAGCGCGCTGCCTGCGGCGCGACATAAACGGTCCTGGTCACGGGCCGGGCGTCCACCGGGCGAGCCGCGCGCGAGTCTGTCGCGGCCGCGTCGGTCTGGCATCCGGCGAGCAGCGTGCTGCCGGCAAGCACGGCCGCGCCGAGCAGCGTTCTGGTGTTGCGAATCATCTGGAGGTCCTCAGGAAGCGTTGGCGGGCCGATTAGACGAGCGCCGCTCCGGGAAAGTTCACAAACGGCTTACAGCCGGCGTGCCGCTCCCCTCACGTCTGCACGCTCGTCGCGACCGCGATGCTCGATGAGCGCTGCACGATCATGAAGACTCATTTTCTCTCGGAGGATATCTTCGCCGAATGCGACGGCCTGCGCGTGGGTGCTCACGCGCCATCCGGGCCCGCCGCTGTGGTTGGCGGTCAAGGATGCGATCGCCACGATGCCGCGCGACGATGCGCGCGCATCCTGCCACACGGATCGTACGCGCTGGGCCTTCAGCGCTGGCTCCCAGATGGCGGACGGTCGTGTCGACTCGCAGCTCATGCGCGCCAACCTCGGCCACGTATCGCCGCCGACGACGAGCCAGTATCTGCATGCGGACGACGACTGGCAGCACAGCGAAACCGAGGCAAAGCACCGGCCCGGATGGTGAACGGCCCGCCCTTTGCACGCTTCGCCCGCTTCAATACACGGCCACCCAGTGCCCCGGCACCCACGCCCAGTGGTTGCCGGCCCAGCGGTAATGGCCCTTCGCCCAGCGATAACCGGGCGCGGGCTGCGGCGGCGCCACCTCTACGACCGGCGCAGGCTGCGGCGGCCGCGCCGGTTCAACCACGCACGCGGACATCAGCGCGGCGCTCGCGCTCACCAGTACGGCAAGCGATACGGATCGGATCTTCATCGTCGATTCTCCCTGTCATGTAATCGGTTGGTGGACGCGAACGCGCGCATGCCGCGCGTCACGCCGTTGTACGAACGAGGCCCGTCATCGGCCGCGTCGTGCCGCTTTCCGCGAACAACGTGGACGCGGTACGGCCGGGATCGAGCCGCAGGCTCTCGGCGGCCGCGCCCGCGATCAGCGCGTCGAGCGACGCGGTCGGTTTCAGGTCGCGCCCTTCGTACAGGTCGCCTGGCCGCAAGCCGGGCCAGTCGGCGATCACGCGGCCGCCCGCGACCGCCCCGCCCGCCAGCATCGCGACCGACGCCTGCCCGTGATCGGTGCCGCCCGTACCGTTCGCGGCGGCTGTGCGCCCGAACTCGGTCGCGACGAGCACCGTGGTCTGCTGCCACACGGGCCCGAGTCCGTCGCGCAACGCGGCGAGCATCGTGTCGAGCGCCTTCAACTGATTCGCGAGCCGTGCGTTCTGCGCGCTGTGCGTGTCCCAGCCGCCCGTCTCGATCATCGCGATCCGCGGGCCGTCGTCGCGCGCAAGAAACGTCGCCGCGAGCTTGCCGACGCCCGCCGGGTCCTGACGCGCATGCGCATCGCCGGCGAGGCCGCGCGCGGCCATCGCCGACTGCCACAGCGGCCCGAGCTGCGCGTCGGCCTCGTAAAGCGCCGACACGCGCGCGAGCAGATCGTCCGGCGCGGCCGGCAAACCGGATGCCGCATACGACGCGGCCTGCACGCCGCCGCGCAATGCGAGCGGCACCGTCGGCGCGAATGCGATCGCGCGCTCGCGCGTCGCCGGCAACATCGCGGCGAGGCGGTTCAGCCAGCCGTCCTTCACCTGATACGGCGCGCGGCCGCCCGTCTCGAGCACGTTCTGGCCATCGAAATGCGAGCGGTCGCGATACGGCGATGCAATCGCGTGGACGAACAGCGCCTGTTTGTCGCGAACCATCCGTGCGGTCTGCACAAGCGACGGATGCAGCGCGAACGTGCCGTCGACACGTGTCGCCGTCGACGGATCGATCGCCAGCGGGCCGCGCAGCGACGCATACGCGGGCTCCGCATACGGGACGACGATGTTCAGCCCGTCGGCCGCGCCGCGCTGGATCACGAACACGAAGCGCCGGTCGGTCTCGACATTCGCGAACACGATACGCGGCGCGACGAGCATCGCACCCGCACCGGCCGCGGCAATGCTCAGGAAATGCCGACGGGTAATGGATCGAGCCATGTTCATCTCCGTTGGAAATCGGGTGACACGAGCAGCAGCGCGAGCGACGTGGTCGCGCTTTCGGCACGCGACAGCGCAGTCGCCGTCGGCTCGCTCAGTGAGCCGGCCAACAGCGTGTTGCCGAGCGTGCGTGGATCGAGCCGATCGCCCGTGCGTGCGGCGAGCCGCTGCGCGATCTCCACGCGTCGCACCAGCGCGTCGGGCGCGGCCCAGCTCGCGGCCAGGTCGTCGTAGCCGGCCGGCGACCCGGGCCGCCACACCGGCTGGCCGAGTTGCGCGAGCAGCGGCGCGGCCTTCAGGTCGCCCGCGTCGCGCCAGCCAAGCCCGCGCAGCGACGACACGGCCCACTCCCACGGCGTCTTGAACTTGCGATTGACCGGCGACCATGCGTCCGGCGCATCGACGAGCGCGCGGTAAACGGTCGGCAAATCGCCACCGCTCGTCTCGAATGCGCGGGCGAGCCGGTCGGTGAGCGCGGGCGGCGGGTTGTCGGCGACGAAATGGCGCGCGAGCTGGAACGCGACATGCCGGCCCGTTGCCGGCGAACGTGCGAGGTCGCTCAGAATCGCGCGCGCCTGCGCTTCGCCCGGCTGGTCGTAGGTGCGGCCCATTACCGTGCGCGCGCCCGGTTCGTGCAGCTTCGGGCGAAACACGAACGCGCCGGGCGCCGCATCGCCGGGCTGCGGCCCGCGTCCGCCGGCGATGCTCCAGCCGGTCAGCGCACGCGCGAATTCCGTCACGTCCGCTTGCGTATAGCCGGTCCGTACGCCGAGCGTATGCAGCTCCATGATCTCGCGCGCGAGGTTCTCGTTGAGACCGAGCCGCGCCGCCGGATCACGGGTTTCGGCGCGCATCGCGGCCGGACTGTCGGGGCCGACCGAGCGTGCCTGGTCGAGGAACAGCTGCATCGCGGGATGCTGCTCGACGGCGACGAGCATGTCCTCGAAGCGGCCGAGCACGTGTGGGCGGATCGCGTCGCGCTCGAATGCGCCCGCGTACGCGGCGACCTGCCCCTTGTCGACGGACACCGCGAAATGGTTCGCCCAGAAATGCACGAGTCGCTCGACGAACGGTGCGGGCGTGGTGAGCGCGCTGTTCAGCCGCGCGGCGACCGCACTGCGATACGCGTCGTAGCCGTCGCGACGGATCGACTGCGCGGTCGCGCGCTTGGCTGCCGCGTCGTCGCTCGTCATCGCGTTGCGGGCGTTCGCGAAGCGCGTCGCGAGCGTGACCGCGTCCGGTTCAGCGGCCCATGCGGCCGGCCGCGCGTCGTAACGGTCGAATTGAGCGATGAGCGCCGCCTTCGGATCCGCAGGCGGCGCTTCGTCGGCCCGCGCGCCGAGACCGAAGCGGTTCAGCGCGATGGCAGCCGGTGAGATGTCGTTCGGATGATCCATGACGGGGGTTCTCGCAATGCGTACCCGTGTTTAACGGACGCCGGCGGGAAATCCGTCGCGGAGATGTGAGAAATATTTTTTGGGGTGTCAGCGCGTGCGTCTTGCGATTGGTTTTCAAACGCCGGCGGGCAGTCGGGTCGTCGCGCGCTGGATTTTTGTCATGGATGGCGAAACGGCTGCCCTGCCGTGCGCACGTTCGCGGCTATCACCCCAACTCGAACGACGTCACGCCGAACACGCGATCGATCGCAATCGCGGGCACTTCTTTCGTATACATCCGCGCGGTCTCGAATACGCTCGACATGCCGTGCCGTTCCGCCAGCGCAACGGCCGCAGGATTCGTTTCAGGCACGTCGAGCGTGATTACCTCGTCGGGCATCCGCGCCGCCAGCGCACGAAACAGCCCCGTGGCGATCCCGGCATCATCGGCAAAGAGCGGGCCGATCTTGCAGCCCACCTTGCAGCGGCGTATGACACCGTAGCCGGCGACACGGCCGCCATCGATCGTTGCGAGCGCAACGGCATCCGGTTGAGTAGTCCAGGCCGAGACGAAACGCTCGCGCGCTGCGGGGAAACACCGGCGATCGTAGGCAAGCAACTGCTCGAACGGTACATCGGCCGCTGCCGCCACATGCGCGCACCCGATGCCGTCGACGCGCCCCTGATAGCGGATGTTGCGATACGCGAGCCGGAACCCGGACTTCGCGTAGCTCGCCTGCCGGGCAACGACACCGTCGAGACCGATGTTACGGTCTCCAAGGTAACGCACGCCGTGCTGCCAGATGCGCAAACCGAAGCCTTGACCGCGAAACGCGGGCTTCACGATGTAGAGACCGATGAAGCTGAAGCGCTCGTCATAGGCGACAGCGGCCAGGCACGCGACCGGCTCGCCACGACAGACGCCAACGAAAAAACCGGCCGGGTCCGCCTCCCTGAAACAATGCGGGTCGTGCAAGCCGGGGTTCCACCCTTCTGCAGCCGCCCATTCGACCGACATGGCCACCTCGTCGGCCGACATGGTGCGCACGATAAAGTCTTCACCTCGATTCATGGTTCGCCCCTGTCGCGGCCCTCGAGCTTGCCGCATCGCGTTGCGGTGGATATGTCGGGGAGGCACCGGCAGGCCGACGGAACAGGCTATGCAAACCCGGCCCGAAACCAAGACGGGCCGGCGAAATCGGTCGCCCCGGAATTCGCATGTCCTCGGACCGCTGCTACCGATCGGATCATCATAATCCCGCAGACGGGTATCTCGTAGAGCGTCGTCACGCAACGCCGCTCACTACCCTCCCACCGCCCCCTCCTTCTTCTGCAACCTCGCCGGCAGCCGCCAGTTCCCACTCCGCCGCAATCCGTCGACGAACTTCGCACGTTCATCCGGCGTCAACGTCGCCGCGAAATCGACCACGCTGCGCTCGACCTGCCCGCGCAACGCACTGTCCGCTGCTCGCGTACGATCGAGCGCCGCATCGATTGCCGGACGATCGAGCTGCGGCGCGGCCAGCAAATCCAGCACCGTGATCCGCCCATCGCGCCCTTCCCGCGCGAAATCGCGACCGTCCTTGCGCGCCACCTTCAGCGCCGCGGCGAACTGCTGCCGACGCGCATCAGACAACTGGTCAGCGGCGAACCGCAGCGCCGTCCGTTGACCAGGCATCCCGGCCGCATGCAGATCGCGATGCGTCGAGAACCACTGATACACGCCGCCGCCAATCGCGCCGAGCATGAACACGTTCAGCACGACGGACGCGACGAGAATGAATTTCCAGCCGCGTTCGGTCATTCGTCGCCTCCGTCGATGCTCGGGCCGCCGAAGGTCGTCGTCAGATAGCCCGGTTCGTGTTGCGCGATCGGCGCGCTACCGAGCATCAGCATCGACACGGCCACCGCGCCCGCCAGCGCGCCGGCCAGCCCGACGCCCGCGAACGCCGCCCCCGACCACCACACTTTTCCTCGTCGCCGCGCACGTTGCGGCGCGGGCGCCGACGCGACGATGCGTTCGACGAGCGTCGGCGCGGGCGGCGCGACCGTATCCTGCATGAGCCACGCATCGAGCTCGGCGGCATCGTCGAGCGCCGCCAGCGCGTCGCGCGGATGCGCTTGCGCCCACGCTTCGGCCGCCGCGCGTTCGTCTTGCGGCCAGCGCCGCGCATCCGAGCCGTACGCGGCGACGATGGTACGGAATCGTTCGGGTGTCATCGCTTGTCCTCGCTAGGTGGGTCGCCGGCCAGTTGCGCGCGCAGGTTGCGCCTCGCGCGCGCGAGCAGGCTTTCCAGCGCATCGACGGTGATGCCCATCAGGTTGGCCGCCTCTACATTCGACATGTCCTGATAGTACTGGAGCACGAGCGCTTCCCGCTGCCGGGGCGGCAACGCGGCGAGCGCCTGGCGCACGCGCGCATCGCGCGAGCGCAACTCCGCTTGCGCGGCCGGCTCGGGTTGCGTGTCGGGCACGTCGGGCAGCGTGTCGACCGGCTCCTCGCGCCGTCCACGCAAGCGGTCGTAGCACAGGTTCAGCACGACGCGATGCAGCCACGTGTCGAAGCGCGCTTCACCGTCCCGCCAGCGCGGCGCTTGATTCCAGATCCGCAGGAAGGTTTCCTGCGCAACGTCTTCGGCTTCGGTCCGGTCGCCGAGCATGCGCGTCGCGAGCGCAAGCAATCGCGGCAGCTTGCGGGCGACGAGCACGCGCACGGCCGACGCGTCGCGCGCGCCGACCCGCGCGACGAGTTCCGCGTCCGGATCGGCATCGCTCAACGCAGGCCGCTCCGCAACGTGCCGTGCGAACGCCGCATGCTGCAGGCGGGTATCCCCGCCGTCCGGCTGAAGCTCATCGTCGTGCTCTCCTTGCATGCGTCGCGCCGGCACCGGACGGCGCCAGGACGACGCGTCGGCTACGCGCCCGAGATCGGCCCGGGCGGTTTCGTCGACATCCGGTTCGAACGGCATATCGATCCTGTCGATCGCCCGCCGGCCGGCGCGATCAATATACGACGACCGGCGCGGGCCGGTAATACACCGGACGCGCCGGCACCACGACACAGCCGGCCAGCACGATGGCCGCTGCTGCCAGGATCACGAGAGTTCGAAAAGGCATGGCTCGACGGATGAGGTTACGTGGAAGTCCCGCCACACGGGCGCTGCGCGCCGCGCGGCACGCTGCGCATCACGCCCAGTGACCGGGCACCCAGCGCCAGTTCGGGCCACGCGCGACCCAATGCCCGGGCACCCAGTGATAACCGGCGCGCACCCCTTGCCAGTGCCCGGGAATCCACACGTAGCGGCCATGCCGCCAGTGCCAGTGGCCCTGATCCCACACGTAGCCCGCGCGCGGCGCCGGCATCACTTCGACGCGCGGCGGCGGCGGTGCGACCGGCGCGACGATGACGGCCTGGGCGAATACGGCGGACGTCGCCAGCGCGGCTGCACATCCCGCAGCAAACCGTAATGAAATGGAAAGTTTCATGCAAGACTCCGAAGCGTCGTGTATCGACCGTTCATGCCCGGAAGCGGCCGTTCATGCGTTAAACGACGCATCCGGCAAAATCCGTCGCGACACCGGCAAATAAATTTCCGCCGCGCCGGCAACAAACGAAACGAATGCCGCGCACCGCTCGACGCATCGGTCCGTGCGGTGATTAGCGCCTGTCACAACCCGGCAAAACTGCGCTTCGACAATGCGTGTCACCGGGATCCCGCTCGTTTCCGGCCCACGCCCCCGACGCGCTCGCGCACGACCGGGCGGTTCCGCACTTCGCGTGTCATTCATCGAAAATACGATCATGTCGAACCAGGACAACTTCCCCGCCGAGTCGAACGAGCCGGCCGCTTCCGTATCGCGTCGCGGCTTCCTGAAACTGGCCGGCGTCTCCGGCCTCGCCACCGCCGCGGGCGGGCTCGCGGCCGCCCGTGCCGCCGCGTCGAACCCTGACGGCACACCCGAGCAGGTGCACCTGACGTGGGGCAACGACCCGGCGTCCGAAGTCGTGATCACGTGGGCGTCGCTCGCGCCGGCCGTCAATCCGCGCGCGCGCATCGTCGCCGACGGCGAGCCGGCACGCACGGTGCATGGTGTTCAGCGCCTCTACACCGACGGCCTGAATGGCGAAACCGTGTTCACGTATCACGCCCGCGTGCATGGCTTGAAGCCGAACACGCGCTACCGCTACGAACTCACGGCCGACAACGACAGCAACGCCGCGCAGCCGTTTGCCGCAACCTTCACGACCGCGCCGCGCGGCCGCGCGCCGTTTCGCTTCACGAGCTACGGCGATCTCGCGACGCCGAACGGCGCGTGGGTGCTGTCGTCGCCGCAAAGCCGCTTCGCGGTGCAGGCCGTCGAGCAGTTCCAGCCGCTGTTCCACCTGCTCAACGGCGACCTCTGCTATGCGAACCTGAACCCCGCGCACCAGCCGGAGGTGTGGCGCGACTTCGGCAACAACAACCAGACGTCGGCCGCGAATCGCCCGTGGATGCCGTGCCCCGGCAATCACGAGATCGAATTCCACAACGGCCCGCAGGGGCTCGACTCGTATCTCGCGCGCTATACGCTGCCCGAGAACGGCACGCGCTTTCCGGGCCGCTGGTACAGCTTCCGCGTGAGCTCGGTGCTGTTCATCTCGCTCGACGCGGACGATGTCGTGTACCAGGACGCGGCCGCCTTCGTCGGCGGCCCCGACCCGCTGGTGCCGGCAGCGAGCACCGGCCACGCGCCGATCGAACCGGGCACGTCGTTCTACGTGCGCGGCTACAGCAACGGCGAGCAGACGCGCTGGCTCGAACATACGCTGCGGCACGCGTCGCACGACGACGACATCGACTGGATCGTCGTGCAGATGCACCAGGACGCGCTGAGTTCGTCGAAAACGGGCAATGGCTCGGACAAGGGCATCCGCGAGGCGTGGCTGCCGCTGTTCGACCGTTACGGCGTCGACCTCGTGCTGTGCGGTCACGATCACGACTACGAGCGCAGCTACCCGGTGCGCGGCTGCAATCACCGCGCGGGCGTCGATGCGTCGACCGGCGAAGTCGTCGAGACGCTGCAGCCGCGTCCGGTCGGATCGACGGATCCCGACCGCACGACGTTCGATACGAGCCACGGCACGATCCACCTGATCCTTGGCGGCGGTGGCACCAGCGCGCCGCTCGACGTGTACGGCGCGAACCCGGCGACCGGCTATGTGCAGGCCAAGGTCTTCACGAAGCCGAACCGGCCGGTGCCGGGCACGACGGCGAACACGTTCGTGCGCAAGCCGGCCGATGCGCTTGAGGATGCGATCTGGTCCGCGCGCCGCGATACGGGCACGGGCTACGGGATCGCCGTGTTCGATCACGATCCGGGCAAGCCGGGCGGCCACACGACCATCACGATGCGCTACTACCACGCGCCGGGCGCGGATCAGCATCCGAGCGCGCAGTACGAGTTGTTCGAGACGATCGAGCTGAGCAAGAAGCGCGGTGAGCACTGATGCGACTGCCGGCCGCCGCGCGTCATGGCGCGGCGGCCGGCGGAAAGTTCGACCCTGCGGGCAACGCGCTATCCACTTGCCCGGTCCCCATCCACCGCAAGGCGCCCCGCGATCTAGCTTCGCGACTCGAGCGCGATGCGCACGGCCAGCCCAGCCAGCACGGTCCCCATCAACCAGCGCTGCCCCCGTGCCCAGCCCGGCCGATCGGCAAGGAACCCCGCGATCGAGCCGGCCATGCTCGCGATCAGCGCATTGACGCAGACGCTGACCGCGATCTGCACGCAGCCGAGTGCCAGCGATTGCACGAGCACACTGCCGTGCCCCGGCGAAATGAACTGCGGCAGCAGCGACAGATACATCACCGCGATCTTCGGGTTCGCGAGGTTGGTGACGAAGCCCATCGTGAAGAGCCTCGCGTCGCTGTCGTGCGGCAATTGCCGGACCTGAAACGCCGAGCGGCCGCCCGGCTTGAGCGCCTGCCACGCGAGATAGGCCAGGTACAGCGCGCCGCAGAAACGCAGTGCGTCATACGCGTACGGCACGGTCAGCACCAGCGCGGTGATGCCGAATGCCGCGCAGAACATGTAGAACACGAACCCCAGTGCCACGCCGCCGAGCGACACCAACCCCGCGCGGCGCCCCTGGCAGATCGACCGGGAAATCAGGTAGATCATGTTCGGGCCGGGCGTCAGGACCATGCCGAGCGACACGAGTCCGAAAGCAATCAGGGTGGGCAAGGCCGGCACGGTGGTCTCCTGCGACGCAATGAATTCAGGGCGGGTGTCAGCAATGTATTGCATGTCGATGGCTATCGGCATGAATAAACTGCAAGCCGCGCATGAGCGCGCTTCATCGCGTCATTGCCCGCCGATGCGCTGGCTGCCCTTTTTCGTCCGTGCCTGAATCGCCTTTCCCGCCTTCGCGCGTTGCGCGTCGACCAGCTTCACGAATGCGTCGGCGACCGCATTGCCGGTCGCGTTCCACGACAGCCGCACTTTACGTTGCAGCCTGGGCGACAGCTCCAGCACCCGGCCGCCGAACCGTGTATAGGTGAGCGTGATGCGCGGGACGATCGACACGCCCATTCCCGCCTCGGCCATCGACAGGATGGTCCGCATCTCGACCACGTTGAACGCCGCGCGAAGCGACGCACCGTTGCGCTCGAAGTAATCGGCGATGACCGGCCCGCACCCGGCCTTCGAGAAAATGAACGGCATCGCGGACAACAGTTTCGCCGACACGCGCTTGCGGCCGTCGAACATGCCGTCCGCCGCCACCGCGACGAAATCCTCGTCGAGCAGCGGCAGATTGTGCGCGAAGGTCTTCGCGCCGGCGACCACGCCGATGTCGGCGGTGCCGTCCTCGAGCCACCCTTCGACTTCCGCGTCCGTGCCTTCGAGCAGCACCGCCGTCACGCCCTCGTGCGCCGCTTTCAACGCCTCGAGCGCGGGGACGACGAACGCGAGCGATACGCTCGGCAGCGACGCGACGACCAGCCGCCCTTCGAGCTTGCCGCGCGCGAGGCCGAATTGCTGGCGCAATGTCTGCGCTTCCCGGACGACGTTCTGCACATACGGCCACAGACGTTCGCCGGCGGCGGTCAGGACGACCGGCTGGCGGTCGCGCAACAGCAGCTTGACCTCGGTGAGGTCCTCCAGCTCGGTCAACGCGTGACTGATCGCCGACTGGCTGCGACTGAGCCGGTCGGCCGCGGCCGTGAGCGAGCCGAGTTCGACCACGGCCGCCAGGGCCTGCAATTGCGCGAGCGTCATCGCGCCTCCTTGTTTCGGGTCATGTATTTTTCACATGATAGGGTGGCGCGCCCGCTCCCGCGCTCAGCCGCGATCCGCAAGACGCGTTAGACTGTTCGAATGGAACAATGCCGTTATTGCCAGAGAATCCGCGATGAATGGGATTGCCACGGGGACGAATGCCGCCGGGCGATCGCGAAGGCACTGCGCCGGCAGCGCGCGGGCCTGCCGATGGTGCCCGATCGCATCCGCAACGAGCTGCCGTCCGGCGCGCCGACCCAGCAGGTAATCGCGGTCCTGTCGCGCCAGCGCCTGCGCGCGCGTCGCGGCAACGAGGAACGCCGCGAGCGCAAGGAAATCGACGACGACGGCGTCTGATTCTGCAACGCCTTCGTCCTTCCCTCTTCTGGCGCCATGCCGCCAGGCGTTCGCGCCCGCCCGACAGAACGCTTCCCCATCTTGTACACCGACTCGTTTTGCAATTCCTGCAACCTGGAATAGGGACGGAACGAATTTCTCCCGCAATTATTGCCGCGCTCGCAAGGATCTTTCGCTATAACCCGCGTTTACCGTCGATCATCCGAAGCCTACGATGTAATCAATCGCTTAAGACATTGTGTCGACAGCGAAGTCAGTAGAGAACATTGGAGGTCATCATGAAATCGCTCGTTTCCGCAGTCGTTGCCGCTGTCGCCCTGTCCGCTTCGTTCGGCGCATTCGCTCAAAGCACCGTCACCCGCGCACAAGTGCGCGACGAACTCGTCCAGCTCGAAAAGGCCGGCTACAAGCCGAGCCAGTCGAGCCCGCACTACCCGAACGACCTCCTGGCAGCCGAAGCACGTGTCCGCGCCGCCGACGGCAGCGGCTACGGCGCGCAAGCGGCCCCGGCCGTCCAGGGCGGCGCACCGGCAGTCAAGCCGCAGAACGCGCGCGACTCGGTCTACTTCGGCCACTAACCCCGCCGCTGCGCGCATCGCGCGCCGTCCGCGCAAGCTGCAACGAGCCCGTCCCGCGACGGGCTCGACGCGTTTGTGCCGCCCCAACGGCAGGCCTGCCGTCAACGGCTGCCACCCGCTGCCATGCGGCCGGCCGCATCTGCATCGACGCCACCGCCGCCGCCACCCAGCAGCTCCTGATAACGCACGCACGCGCACTGCGCGGACGCCTTCGCCGCATACATCGCCGCGTCGGCCTTCACCAGCAGTTCCTCGGCGGACGCGCCGTCGGCCGGATATTCGCTGACGCCAATGCTCGCCCCCACGGCCAGCAGCCGGTCGCCGAACTCCAGTTCCTCGGCCATCACGATCTGGATACGCGACGCGATATCGCCGATCACCGCCGACGCTCGCACGTCCGACAGCAGCACGATGAATTCGTCGCCGCCGAGCCGCGCGGCCATGTCGCCGCTGCGCAGCACCTGGCTCAGCCGTTTCGCGACCGCGACGAGCGTGCGATCGCCGGCCGCATGTCCATGCTGGTCATTGATCTGCTTGAAGCGATCGAGATCGACGAACATCACCGCCAGCCCCTCGCCCACCGCGGCCGCATGCCGGATCGCGGCATCGAGATGCTCCATGAACAACAGGCGGTTCGGCAGACCGGTCAGCGGATCGTGACCGGCGAGGTGCGTGAGCTCCAGCTGCTTCGCGCGCAGCATCGCGACTTGCGTGCGGATTTCGACGCGCATGCTGTCGAAACAGCGCGCCAGCACGCCGATCTCGTCGGCCCGTGCAACGGGCAGCCGTTCGGCGGCCGGATCGTCGAATACGTGGGTGGCCGCGCGCGCGAGCATCTGCAACGGCCGCGTGATCGCGCGCGCGAACAGGATCGCGAGAATCACCGCCGCCACGCTCAGCAACAGCACCATCCGGATGATCCGTTCGCCGAGAATCGCGGCCGGGGCCAGCACGTCCGTGAGCGGACGCGCCATGCCGAGCACGACGAAGCGGTTGCCCTCGCTGTTGCCGAACGGCGTGCGCACGAACGCGAACATCTGGCCCGGCGCATCGTCGGGCTGCGTGAGACCGTCGAGCGTCACGTTCGTGCGCGTGCCGACGAACAGCAGCCGCGTGGCGGGAAAGCTGTCCTGCATCAGCACGCGCCGCCCGCGATCGAAGCCGAACGTCTGCGACGGATCGGGATGCACGATGAAATCGCCCCACTCGTTCGCGAGATACACCGCGTAGTCTTGCGGCAGATCGCGCTCGAGCCGGTCGAACACGCGCGACAGTTCGATGTCGACGACCAGCGCGCCGACGACCTGGCCGGCCGTGTCGACGACCGGCGTGCCCACGCGCAGGATCGGCAACCCTTCGGCCGCATGCGAACCGGTCTCGTGATTGATTTCGATCGGCGACAGGTAGATATGACCGGGCGCCGTCGCGAGCGTATCGATCACGTAGGAAAACTGCCCTTTCTCCTGGAATGCATTCTCCGGCAGCACGACGATGCCGCGCGCGTCGCGATCAACGCGGATCCGTTCGAGCCCGTAGTCGCCGCGTGCGATCAACCGGATCTGCAGGTACTCGGGGTGATTTCTCATGAAGCTGCGATACACCTGCTCGAGCCGCGTGCGCGGCGCGCGATCGGCGCTGTCGCCGCCGGCGACGAGCGCCGACGACGGCAACTGCGCGAGCACGAGCGCATCGTCGGCCACGTCGGACAGCGCGGTCGTGAAGCGCTGTCCCAGCAAGTGCGTCGACATCAGCAGGCTGTGCTGCGCTTCCTGCACGAGCATCGTCCGGTTCGCGCGGTACGTGTAGTAGCCGGTGGTGCCGGACGCGATCACGCCGATGCACGCGAACAGCACCGACAGCTTCGACGTGAGCCCGAGCCTGATCATTTTTCGAACCACTCCGGCCGGTCGCCCGACACGATGCGGCTCCACAGCGACTCGCGCCGCGCGATGTCCTCGACCGGCTGGAGCCACACGAGGTGCTGGTGGCCGGTCTGTAGACTGGCTGGCGGCGCGAGCGTATTCGCGAGCCCCTGGCGCTCGGTCAGCAGCGCGCCGATCACCGGTTCGAGCATGTAATTGATCCATGCGAACGCGAGCTCGCGATGCTCGGCGCCACGCGTGACGCCCCAGCAGTCGAGCCACGCGAGCGCGCCTTCGTCCGGAATCACGTAGCCCACATCCGCGCCGGCGCGACGCAGTTGCTCGACCTGCTGCGTGCCGTAGTTGCCGAACATCAGCGCCGCGCGATGCCGGATGAACAGCGCGGTCGCTTCTTCGGGAAGCGTGTAATACGTGAGCAGGTTGCGTCGCAGGTCGATCAGCTTGTGCGCGACGGCAAGCGTCTGCGCGGGCGACAGGTGAAACGGATCGGCATAGCCGAGCGCGAGCGCGGTGAACGAAAAATTATGCTGCGCGCTGTTGAAGTCGAGCACCTTGCCGCGGTAGCGCGGGTTCCAGAGCTCGAGCATCGAGCGCGGCGGCGCCGGCACCTGCTTGCGATCGTAGATCAGCCCCATCGACGAATACGTGAACGGAATCGCGTAGGTCGAGCCGTTGCGCACGAGCCCGCCGATCGTCGCGAGCTGCTGGAAATTCGGCAGTTGCCGCCGGCGGTTCGGGATCTGCGACAGGTCGATCGGTGTAAGCAGGTCTTCGCGCGCGTAGCGCTGGATCTCGGCCGTGTTGGCCGCGAGCACGTCGTACGGCGGCGGCGATGCGCTGTGCATCCGCGTCCACAACGCTTCGTCGGAATCGACGAACGTCACTTCGACGCGTACATGAAAGTGCGTCTCAAATGCATTGACGACATCGCTGTCCGCATAGCCGGGCCACGCGAGCACACGCAGCACGTTGTCGCCGACAGTTTCGGGAGACGCGGCACACGCAGGCAGGCCCGGCAGGCCCAGTGTCAAGACGACAAACAACCCGCACACGGCACGGCGCGCACGCCGGTGCGCGCCGATTCCCCTGACCAATCGGTCCCCGTCCGAATTCCCCGTATGCATTCGACTTTCCTTTTTTCGAGTCGATGCGCGATCGTGCAACAAGACCATAAAAAATATAGCCGCGCAATTGGAAGAAGCCGCACGCATACGGTGTCCGCGCAGCCGAAACGGCATACGTGCGTTCGTTCGATTGCGTGTCGTCGCACGCAAACGATCCCGTGTCGGCGAATGAAGAATGATCAGGAGAAAGTCGTTACACGATGTCGGCGGTTGCAGTTGCAGTTGCAACGAGGGCGGCACACGGCATGTACTGCGCACGCATTCCGTGCAGTCGATGCGGGTGTCCTCGCGCGAGTATGTTGATCGCCCCGACCACATCGTCGTGGGTCATCGGCACGCCCGCACCCGACACACCCGAACGCGGAAGCACAGGAAGCGCCACGCAAGCACGACCGGCAGCCGCCGTCGCGCTTTCCTTTTCGGAGCGCCCGTCGGACAATGACCTCCCCCCGCCGGCGCGGCGTCGCACCCACCTCGCGCACGGCGGCCCCGTGCTCCCGTCCGCACCGATGAAACGCTACGAAACCCTCGCCCACACGATCGCCGACGAAATCCGCAACGGCAACCTCGCGGTCGGCACGCGCCTGCCGTCGCTGCGGCAGATCATCGCGCAACATGGCGTGAGCCAGTCGACGGTGTTTCGCGCGTACTACCTGCTCGAACAGTGGGGGTTGATCCGCGCACGCGAGCGCTCCGGTTATTACGTCGCGCCGGGCGCGAGCCCCGCGGCGAACGCGCCCGCGAAACGCCGCGCGAGCCGCGCCGGCGCGACCCGCAAGGTCGACATCAGCGATCTCGTGTTCTCGGTGCTCGACGCCGCGACGCAGCCCGGCATCGTGCCGCTCGGCTCCGCATTTCCGTCGCCGCAGCTGTTTCCGCTGCAGCGCCTCGCGAAGTCGCTCGCGCAGGCGACGCGGCTCGTCAGCCCGTGGAGCACGGTCGTCGATCTGCCGCCCGGCAACGAGGCGCTGCGCCAGCAGATCGCGCGACGCTATCTGGCGACCGGCATCGCGCAGCCCGTCGACGAGATCGTCGTCACGAACGGCGCGCTGGAAGCGCTGAACCTATGCCTGATGGCCGTCACGCGGCCCGGCGACATCGTCGCGGTCGAGTCACCCGGCTTCTATGCGGCACTGCAGGCGATCGAGCGGCTCGACCTGCGTGCGGTCGAGATTCCCGTCGATCCGCACACGGGCCTCGATCTCGACGCGCTCGCGAACGCGCTCGAGCGACACGACATCCGCGCGTGCTGGTTCATGACCAATTTCCAGAATCCGACCGGCGTCACGCTGTCGGCCGACAAGAAGCGCGCGCTCGTGGAGATGCTCGCCGCGCGCGAGGTGCCGCTGATCGAGGACGACGTGTACGGCGAGCTGCATTTCGGCGCCGACTACCCGCTGCCCGCGCGCGCCTACGACCGGCACGGCCTCGTGATGCATTGCAGTTCGTTCTCGAAGACGCTCGCGCCCGGCTACCGGATCGGCTGGGCCGCCGCCGGCCGTTTCGCGGAAAAGGTGCAGCGGCTCAAGCTGATGACCACGCTGTCGGCGAGCATTCCTGCGCAGGCCGGCATCGCGAACTACCTGGAGCATGGCGGCTACGATCGTCACCTGCGCAAGCTGCGCGGTGCGCTGCAGACGCAGCTCGCCCGCATGGACGACGCGCTGCGGCGCTGGCTGCCGCCCGGCGTGGAATGGGTGCGGCCGGACGGCGGATATTTCCTGTGGCTGTCGTTTCCCGACGCGATCGACGCGATGGAACTGCATCGACAGGCGATCGCGCGCGGCATCAGCTTCGCACCCGGGCCGCTGTTCTCGGCCGCGCACGGCTTCGAGCGCTGCGTGCGCGTGAACTTCGGCCATCCGTGGAGCCACGACATCGAACGCGCGATTCGCGTGCTCGGCGAGCTGGTCGCCGAACCGGCCGTACGCAAGGCCGGGTAAGCCCACGCAAGCTGCACGCACGCCGCCGCCGTGCAGCAGGAGCGCATCCGGGTTACATTGCGAACCCCTTCGCTCCTTCTCACGAGCCCCCTCTGATGAGCGCATTGCCCTACCTCGATCACGCCGCGCTGCTGAAGCTCGCGGCCCAAGCCGCAGGCGTCACGCAGCCATGCACCTGCACGAAGACGTCGCTGGCCGGCTGGACGAGCCTGCCGCTGTCGCTGCCGGACGCGCAGCTCGCCGAAGTGGCGACGCTCGTGCCACCGGACGACCCCGAGCCGACCTACGACGAATACCATCCGGCCGGCACGCGCTACGCGTCCGACGACGCGCCGATCGCGCCGCGCCACTTCCCGTACAACCGCTGCAACGTCAGCCGCTGCGTGACGTGCGGCCGGCTGTATCTGCGCTACCAGGAAGGTGGTGGCTACTTCATCGACCAGCGCATCCGCGCACTCGATCCGGCGTTGATCGTCGACGCACCCGCGCAAGCCTGAGTCTCACCCGGGCATGCGCCGCGCATGCCCCGCGTTCGCCCGCGCGGCATCGATCTGCTGCGCCCTTTTCGTCCCGATCTGCTGCTTGTCCCGCCGCGCCGCGTTCCCTACGCTGTCTCCGGTTGCCCGACACCCGTCGCAACGTCCCCTTCCGAGCGGCGTCCCTGCGTCGCCGCTCATCTCGCGTATCACGTCATGTACCGATATACCGATTTCGACCGGGCGCTCGTGCACAGCCGCGCCGCCCAGTTCCGCGACCAGCTCGAGCGCTGGCAGCACGGCACGCTGAGCGAGGACGCGTTCCGGCCGTTGCGCCTGCAGAACGGCTGGTACGTGCAGCGCCATGCGCCGATGCTGCGCGTCGCCGTGCCGTACGGCGAACTGTCGAGCGCGCAGCTTCGCGTGCTCGCGCGGATCGCACGCGACTACGACGTGCCCGACGACGCCACCTATCGCGCCGCCTGCGACGCGCAGGCGTTGCTCGGCACGCTGCGCCTGCCGACCGGCAACGCACACTTCACGACCCGCACCAACGTGCAGTTCAACTGGATTCCGCTCGCGAAGGCGGCTGACGTGATGGACCTGCTCGCGACCGTCGACATGCACGGGATCCAGACGAGCGGCAATTGCATCCGCAACATTTCGTGCGACGAACGCGCGGGCGTCGCGCCGGACGAGATCGCCGATCCGCGTCCGTTCGCCGAGGCGATGCGCCAGTGGACGACGCTGCATCCGGAATTCGCGTTTCTGCCGCGCAAGTTCAAGATCGCGATCACCGGCGCGGCCGAGGACCGTGCGGCGACCGACTGGCACGACGTCGGGCTGAAACTCGTGCGCAACGACGCCGGCGAACTCGGCTTTCGCGTGAGCGTCGGCGGCGGCATGGGTCGCACGCCATTGGTCGCGACACTGCTGCGCACGTTCCTGCCGTGGCAGCACGTGATGAACTACATCGAGGCGATCGTCCGCGTGTACAACCGCTACGGGCGCCGCGACAACAAGTACAAGGCGCGCATCAAGATCCTCGTGAAGAGCGAGGGGCAGCGCTATATCGACGACGTCGAGGAAGAGTTCCGCCAGATCGTCGAGCATGACGGCGGCCCGCACACGATCCCGCAGGCCGAGTTCGACCGCATCGCGGCATCGTTCGTCCCGCCGCGGCTGAAGTCGCGCACGCTCGACCTCGACGCCGCCGAAGCGCGCATGACCGCCCACGCCAATCGCCATCCGGCGTTCGCGCGCTGGCTCGCGCGCAATGTCGCCGCGCACCGCGACCGCGCGCTGCGCATCGTCACGCTGTCGTTCAAGCGCCGCCTGCAGGCGCCCGGCGACGCGTCGCCCGAGCAGCTCGACGCACTTGCCGAGCTCGCCGACCGCTTCTCGGCCGGCGAGGCGCGCGTCACGCATGCGCAGAACGTGGTGCTTCCGTGGGTGCATGTCGACGACCTGTTCCTGCTGTGGGAACACGCGCGCGCGATCGGCCTGGCCAGCGCGAACGTCGGACTCCTGACCGACATGATCGCGTGCCCGGGCGGCGACTTCTGCGCGCTCGCGAACGCGCGCTCGATCCCGATCGCCGACGCGATCGCCGAACGGTTCCAGGATCTCGACATGCTGCACGACGTCGGCGACATCGACCTGCACATCAGCGGCTGCATCAACTCGTGCGGCCACCATCACAGCGGACACATCGGCATCCTCGGCGTCGACAAGGACGGCGCGGAGTGGTACCAGGTGACGCTCGGCGGCTCGGACGGTTCGAGCGCGAGCGGCACCGCCCGGCCGGGCAAGGTGATCGGACCGTCGTTCTCGGCGGACGAGATCGTCGACGTCGTGGATGCGCTCGTCAACGTGTATCTCGACGCGCGGCTCGACGCCGACGGGCGCTGCGAGCGATTCATCGACACGGTGCGCCGCATCGGCGCCGAGCCCTTCAAGGCCGCGGCGAACGACGCACGTCACCACGCGGAGCACGCATGAAACCGACCGACGAACGCGCGGGCACGCACCCGCGCATCCGGCTGCTGACACCGGCCGAACACGCCGACGACGCAAACGCGTCCGGCACCACTGCGCTGACGATCCTGACGATCGGCAACGACGAGGAACTGCCGCCGCTCGCCGCACGGATCGCGCAGGCCGCGCGCATCGACCTGCATTTCCCGTCCTTCACCGACGGCCGTGCGTATAGCCAGGCGTACCTGCTGCGCAAGCGCTTCGGCTTCGCCGGCGACCTGCGCGCGACGGGCGACGTGCTGATCGATCAGCTGCTGCTGATGGAGCGCACCGGGTTTTCGAGCGCGGTGCTGGCTGCCGATGCCGATCTCGCGGCCGCGCAGCGTCAGCTCGACCGGTTTCCCGGCTTCTATCAGCGCGACGCGAGAACGGCGACGCCGCGGCAGGACGCCGCGACGCAAGCGGAAAAGGAAACGAAAAAATGAAAACGGGCGGCCCGCAGGCCGCCCGTTCGATGAGCCGCAAGCACCGCGCCCGCCGCGAAGCGGACGCCGGCGTTCAGCGCGCCGCCACCGGCTTGCCGAACGCGCCGAGGATCTTCTTCTCGAGCGCGATGTAGTCGTGGCCGAAGTGGTGGTCGCCGCCCGTCTTGATCACGTCGGCGCCGGTATTCGCGAGCGCCGGGCACATCGTGTCCTGCTCTTCCGCGCCATAGAAACACTGCACGAGCGACGGCGGCACCTTCGCGATTTCCGGCGCGACCTTCATCGCCTTGTCGCTCGCCGGCATCCCGAGCCAGCCCGTCACGCGGATCTGGAAATCCGCGGCCGGCGCGAAGCCGAGCAGCGACATCACGGCGACCTTGTCACGCAGGTCGGCCGGCAGCCGGTTGTACGCGAACGGCATCACGTCCGCGCCGAACGAGTAGCCGACCAGCGCCACGCGGTTCGCATGCCAGCGCGCCATGTACGTGCGCATCACGCGCGCCAGGTCGCGGCTCACCTGTGCGGGCGGCTTCTCGCTCCAGAAGTAGCGCAGGCTGTCGATGCCGACCACCGACACGCCGTCGCGCTGCAGCGCCTCGGCGATCGTCTTGTCGAGATCGCGCCAGCCACCGTCGCCCGAGATCACGATCGCGAGGCGGTCGCTGCCGCCCTTCGCCGGCAGCTCGACGAGCGGCAGATCCGACACGTCGAGCTCGTCGTTGCTGCTGGTGTCGTGCAGGTGCGACGTGACGAGCGACACGAGCTTCGCGGTGTCGCCGGCCGCGGCCGTTTCGACGAAGCCCGGCATCGCGCGGCGCACGATCGTCGGATCGGGCGGGCACGGCTTGAAGCGCGCATCGAGCTTCGCCGCCGGCTGGACCGACACGACGCCGGCGATCGTATTCTCCGGCGCCATCGACAGGATCTGCGTCGCGATCGCGCCGCCCTGGCCCACGCCCGCGACGATCGGCGTGTAGTAACGCGCCGATTGCGCGAGGCGTTCGAGCTGGTGGCTGACCGCCTCGGCGTCGCCGTCGAGGTGGTGACAGGTTTCCTGCTTCGCGGCTAGATTCGCCGCATAGCGCGCCGAATCCACGCCGACCGTCATCGCGCCCGCTTTCGCGAGCGCGTCGGCCGCCTGCTGGTCGGCGGCGCCCCAGCCGCGCTCACGCGAGAACAGCACGACGAAGCCGCGCAGCGGACCGCTCGGCTTCGTCACGGTCACAGGGCCGTAGCGGCCGCCCGACACGGTTTCCGGTTTCGCCGCCGCCGGCTGCGCCGCGAACGCGGCGCCGGCCAGCATCATTCCCGCGCAGGCGACTGCCGCCTGCGCGATACCCTTCTTCAACATCATGAGCGCCGACCTCCAGCCAGCAGGGATAGATCCGCGAGCGTGACGAACACGCCGACCGAGCCCGAGGCCGCGAGATAACGCGGCTCCCAGTGCGGCTCGAACTTGCTCTTGAATGCACGCAAGCCACGGAAGTTGTAGAAACGGCCGCCGAAGCGCCAGACCATCAGCCCGAGCCGGTGCCACGGCGACGGCATCTTCGCCGCCCCCATCCCCGAGAACGGCGCGATACCCAGGCTCAGCTTGCGGAACCCCGCTTCCTTCAGATGCAGCGCGAGCTGCGTAAACAGATACTCCATCGCATATGGCGACGCTTCCGGCAGATGACGCATCACGCCGACCGTCGCCTCGGTGTTGAGGTCGGTCGTCATGAACGTGACGAATGCAATCGGCTTGTCGGCCTGGCGCACCAGCATCACCGACTGCGTCGCGAGATAGCCGTCGTGGAACGCGGCCACCGAGAAGCTCTTCTCGCGCGCATCGCGGCTGTCGAGCCAGCCGTCCGAGATGTCGCGCAGCGACGGCAGCGCGGCCGGCACGTCGCACGGCGCGATCACCTCGACCGTCAGCGCGTCCTTGTCGCCGCGGCGCAGCGCGTAGCGCAGATGCGAACGGTTCGAACCCTTCAGGTCGAACCGGTCGAGCGCGATGTGCGCTTCCTCGCCGAGCTTCATCAGCGTGAGCCCCGCGTCGAGGTACAGCGGCAGCGCGTTCGCGCGCACCTGGTAGAACGCCGCGCGGCCGCTGTGCGCGTGCGCCAGCGCAATGAACTTGCTGATCAGCGCCGGCCATTCCTCGCGCGGGCCGACCGGATCGTGCAGCGCGGCCCACGTGCGGCCGTTTTTCGCGTACATCAGGAACGCGCGGCGCGATTCGGAGAACAGGAACGACTTGTCGCCCATCAACGCGAGGCCCGCGTCGCTGCATTCCTGCGCGCGGATGATCTGCTCGGCGTCGAGCAAGTCCTGCGCGACCGGCTTCACGAAGCGGCCCGGCGCGGGGCGCAGCAGCTGCCACAGCGCGAACAGCGCGACGAACACGCCGGCCGCGAGCGTGGCGCGCAGCGCGCGCGGCGCGCGTGCGTCGAACGAGAAATGCGACCACAGATCGCGCGTGTACGGCACATCGCGGAACGCGAAGCACAGCACCCATACCGCGAGGATCAGCACCATCGTCACCGACACGAACCAGCTCACCGTGAAGCGCTCGGCGAGCAGCGACGAATGCCGGCTGAAGCGGCGGCGGCTGACGAGCAGCAGCACCAGCAGCGTGCCGAGCACGCCGGCCTCGACGAACGCCAGGCCCTTCGCCAGCGACAGCGCGAGGCTCGCGAGCGTCAACGCGAAGGTCATCCACCACGCGCCGTCCAGCCGGCGCAGCAGCCCGCGCGCGACGAACAGCAGCGCGACGCCCAGCACGCTGCAGATCACCTGCGAGCCTTCGAGCACCCACAGCGGCACGATGTTGCGCAGGATCGCGATACGGTGCCAGAACGCGGGCGTCGCGCTCGAGATCACCAGCATCCCGCCGACCGCGAAGGTCACGAGGCTCAGGAACAGCGGCGCCAGTTGCGACACGCGCGCGGCCTGCCGCGACACGAGCCGGCGCCGCAGCGCGCGGCCCTCGAAGCCGGCCAGCAGGCCGGCCGACAGCACGAGCGGCACGCCGAAGTAGATCGCGCGATAGGCGATCAGCGCGGCGACCATCGCGTGCGCGGGCACTTCGCGGCCCAGCGTGAACACCATCGCGGCTTCGAACACGCCGATCCCGCCCGGCGTATGACCGATCATCCCGAGCAGCAGCGCGGCCGCGTAGACCGTGATGAAGGTCGGGAAGCCGACCGGCGCGACCGGCAGCAACACCCACAGCGTCAGGCCGGCGGCCACGACATCGAGCACCGCGTAGACGACTTGCGCGACGAGGTCGCGCCGTGCCGGCACGTCGAACGCGAGCCATTTGAAGCGCGTGACGACCGGACGCGCGGTGTTGCCGCACATCGCGACCACGACGGCCAGCAGCACGAGCAGCGCGCCGCCGCTCCACGTGAGCACGCCCGGCGCGACATGCAGCATCGCGGCGAGCGTCTGCGGCACGCAGACCATGCCGACCGCCGTCATCAGCACCAGCGCGAGCGCGAGCGTGCCGCTCGTGAATACCGTCATCCGGCCGATCTGCGCGGGCGTGACGCCCGACACGCCGTACACGCGCGCGCGCACGGCGCCGCCCGTGAGCGCGCCGAAGCCGGTCGCGTTGCCGAGCGCCGAGCCGGCGATCGAGCCGATCCACAGCGCGGCGCGCGGCACCTTCGCGGCGACGTAGCGCAGGCCGACCGCATCGCGGGCGACGAGCGCGAGATAGCTGAGGGCCGTCGCGGCGAGCGATGCGCCCCATTCGCCGACGGACATGTGGCGCAGCTGGCGGATCACCGACCGGTAGTCGACGGATTCGGACAGGTGCTGGAAAACCACGATCAGCAGCAGGCCGATGCCGAGCGCGAGCAGCGGCGACAGCACGCGCTCGTTGCGGATCAGCGTCGACACACGGGCGATCGCCGCCGCGGCGCGGCCGGGCGGACCAGAGTGGCGGGAAGACATAGATTGTTCAGTGGCGGTGCATAGCTTGTCGCGGCGCGGGACGGCCGGGCGGCGACGAATCTGGTTGTTGTGCGAGGGCGGCCGGCCTAGGTCCGAAGCACGGGCGCCTGAATCAGAACCGACGAGTATACGGAATTTATGTTACAGAGTCTTTCGGTCTCGCACCGGGCGGTTTGGGCGCGCCGGCCGCATCAATGGCGCATCAAATCATGCGCACGGTGCGCATCATACCGGGAACCGCCGGTGATTTTTCGTCAGTTGAATGACGAATCGCGCAATCGGGAAGAATTCTCCCGGCCGCCCCGCCCGAATGAGCAAAAACCGCGAGCCCGAGCGGGTTTCAGGGAAAGGGGACGGATCGTGACGCATCGTCACTTTGCCCGCTCGTGCTCTGCCAGCCCAATCGCCTTGTAGTCGTAGGTCGGGTAGAACTCGGTCCGGTACGCGCCCCACGCCGTGTCCTCGAGCACGCGATTGACCTCCCGCACGCGCGATGCCGGTAGCCGCAGCACGACGATCTGCCCGATTCCCATCGTCACGGTCCAGCTCACCACCTCCACCCCCGGCGGCGGAAACGCCTTGTAGAACCCCTGCTTCGCAAGTTGCGCGTTGAGTTCGGCGAGCGGGCGCGACTGGTCGTGCTTGAGAAAGACCGTCAGCAGCACCGCGTTGTCGGGCGTCGCGGCAGCCGTGCCCGTCGGCACGGTCGACGTCTGGGCGGCAGCCGGCGCGCAGCCGAGTGCGGCGGCGGCCAGCGATGCGGCCATCACGAGAGTTCGAAGCGGGAAATTCCGGCGTGCCGTCATGACGCGACTCCTGGGCTGCGTGAGTGAAGCCGCCATCATGCGCCGTCCGGCGCATCGTTGCAGGGCCGGCCGTGGCGCCGGCACGATCCGGCCGGGACGCCGATACGCTCAATACACGTCCCGCATGTAGCGCCGCGCCTTCGCGAGCCGCGCGACGTAGTCGTTCGCGGCTTCGTCCGACATCCCGCCGTGCTCGGCGACGACCGCCTTCAGCGCGGTATCGACGTCCTTGGCCATGCGCGCGGCGTCGCCGCACACGTAGAAGTGCGCGCCCTCCTCCAGCCACTTGTACAGCTCGGCGCCCTGCTCGCGCATCCGGTCCTGCACGTAGATCTTGTCGGCCTGGTCGCGCGAGAACGCGAGATCGAGCCGCGTCAGGAAGCCGCTGTCGCGCATCGCTTCGAGCTCGTCGCCGTAGTAGAAGTCGGTCTGCGCATGCTGCTCGCCGAAGAACAGCCAGTTGCGTCCGCGCGCGCCGCGCGCCTGCCGTTCGTGCAGGAAGCCGCGGAACGGCGCGACGCCCGTGCCGGGGCCGACCATCACGACCGGCACGTCGCCGTTCACCGGCGGCCGGAAATGCGCGGACTTCTGCACGAACACCGGCACGCGCCCGTCGTCCGCGCGATCGGCGAGGAACGTCGACGCGACGCCTTTGCGCGCGCGCCGGCCGTTGTGATAGCGCACGGCCGACACCGTCAGATGGATCTCGCCCGGATGCGCGCTCGGGCTCGACGCGATCGAATACAGGCGCGGCTGCAGCCGCTTCAGCATCGCGACCAGCTCCGCGCCCGACAGCTCGACCGGAAACTCGTGCAGCACGTCCGCAAGCTGTTGTCCCCACAACCATTGCTTAAGGTCGGCCTTGCGATCGTCGCCGAGCAGCGCCTTCAGCGCGCCGTTCGCGCTGCGCGACGCGATGAACGCGAGCGTATCGGGGTGCGGGCGCGTGATGTCGAAGTGGCGCGCCAGTGCGTCGCCGAGGCGCATGTCGCCGACGCCCTCGATCGACACCGGCGCGTCGGCCTTCAGCGCGGTGACCGACAGCAACTCGTCGACCAGCTCGGGGCAGTTGGTCGGCCACACGCCGAGCGCGTCGCCGGCTTCGTATTCGAGGTTCGCGCCTTCGGTCGACAGCGACACGTAGCGCGTGTCCTTCGCGGCGCCCGGCCGGTTGAGCCGCAGGTTCGCGACGAGCTTCGACGGCGCCGGACGCGCCTTGGTCGGCAGCAGCCCCGACGCGCTCAATCCGGCGGACGGCACCGCGTGCAGCGCCGCATCCGCGTCCTTGATCCGCGCGACCACGCGCTCGAGCCACTGGTCCGCATCGCGCTGGAACTCCACGTCGCAATCGACGCGTGCGCACAAGCGCGCCGCGCCCAGCTCCGCGAGCCGCGCGTCGAGCCGGCGGCCGTGGCCGCAGAACTGGTCGTAGTTGCGATCGCCAAACGCGAGCACCGCGAAGTGCACGCCATCGAGGCGCGCGGCGCCGTCGGCCTGCAGCGCATCCCAGAACTCGCTGCCGTTGTCGGGCGCATCGCCGTCGCCGAACGTGCTCGTCATCAGCAGCACGTATTGCGCGCCGGCCAGCGACGCGACCGGATAGTCGGACATGCACGCGGTGCGGATCTCGAAGCCCGCGTTCATCAGCTGCGTCGCGTAGTCCTCGGTCAGCGATTCGATGTTGCCCGTCTGCGACGCCCACAGCAGCACGACCTTCGGACGCGTGCGCACGATCCGCACGCCGCCGGGCGCGGCGGCCTCGCCCGGCAGCGCGGGCGCCGCACCGTCCGTCGGGTGGGCGGGCAGCGAGCGGCTGAACAGCCCCGCGAGCATCCCGTCGAGCCAGAACCGCACCGGCGGCGCGAGCGGCGCGCCGGCCGGCAGCACCGGCACGCCGCCTTCGCGCCGGCCGGCGCTCGCCTTCAGCCCGCTGACGAGGCCGGCCACGTACAGGCGCTCCGCCTCGGTGAGCGGCGGCGGCGCGAGATCGGCCACGCCGAGCGCCGCCGCGAAAGTGTCGAGGTCTGCCATGTCGGATTCCTGTGAAGCCGTGATCTGCACCGTCGCCGGCGCGGGCCGCGCATCGGCATCGGCAGCGGTGGCATCGGGCTGCGCCGTGCTGTCGTCGTCGGACGCAAACGCGTCCGTGTCGACGCGCGTCAGCGCGACCGCGCAATATTTCAGTTCAGGTTGCTGCGATTCCGGATCGATCGCGTCGTTCGTCACCGCGTTGATGCACAGGTCGTCGCCGTACACGTCGTTCCAGTGCATCGGCGCGAAGCAGTTGCCGCGCTGCACGCGCTCGGTCACGACGGCCGGCAGCACCGCGCGGCCGCGCGCCGAACGGATCTCGACGCTGTCCTTCGTCGCGATGCCGAGCGCGAGCGCGTCGTCCGGATGCAGTTCGACGAACGGGCGCGGATTGAGCTTGTTCAGCATCGGCACCTTGCCCGTCTTCGTCATCGTGTGCCATTGATGCTGCAGCCGCCCGGTGTTCAGCACGATCGGGAACGTGTCGTCCGGCAGTTCGGCCGGCGCGACGTGCGGCCGCGCGAAGAAGCGCGCCTTGCCCGACGGCGTCGGGAACGCGATGCGCGGCGCGTCGTGCCCGCCGTCGGCCGCGCGCGCCGTCTGGCTCACGCCGTCGTTCAGGTAGCGGATCGGGTGCCGCTCGCGCGCGGTGCCCGGCGCGACCGGCCATTGCACCGGGCCGTCGCGGAGCGCCGCGTGGCTTGCGCCGCGCAGGTCGTAGCCGGTCGCCGGATTCGAAAAGCGCACGATCTCGTCGAACACGTCGGCCGCCGACGCATAGTCGAACGCATCGCCGAAGCCCATCGCGCGCGCGACCTCCGCGACGATGCGCCAGTCGGGCAGCGCGTCGCCGGGCGGCGCGATCGCGGCGCGCATCAGCGTCATGTTGCGCTCGGAGTTGACCATCACGCCGTCGCCCTCGGCCCACAGCGCGCCGGGCAGCAGGATGTCCGCATAGCGGTTGGTCTCGGTGTCGAGGAATGCGTCCTGCGCGATCACCAGCTCCGCGGCCTGCAACCCCGCGATCACGTTCTGCCGGTTCGGCACGGTCGCGACCGGATTCGTACAGACGATCCAGCACGCCTTGATGTCGCCGGCCGCCATCCGCTCGAACAGGTCGACCGTGCCGTTGCCGGTTTCCTTGCGCAGCGTGCCGGCCGGCACGCGCCACAGGTTCTCGACGAAGCGCCGGTCGTCGTCGGACAGCACCGAACGCTGGCCGGGAAGGCCCGCGCCCATGTAGCCCATCTCGCGCCCGCCCATCGCGTTCGGCTGGCCGGTCAGCGAAAACGGCCCGCTGCCCGGGCGGCAGATCGTGCCCGTCGCAAGATGCAGGTTGCAGATCGCGTTGGTGTTCCACACGCCGTGCGTGCTCTGGTTGAGCCCCATGGTCCAGCAGCTCATCCACTCCTGCGCGTCGCCGATCCATTGCGCGGCCGTGCGGATGTCGGCTTCGGCAAGGCCCGTGATTTCCGCGACGCGCTCAGGCGTGTAGTCGGCGAGAAACGCGGGCATCGCGTCCCAGCCTTCGGTGTACGCGTCGATGAACGCGGCATCGGTGCGGCCGTTCGCGTGCAGCAGGTGCAGCAACCCGTTGGTCAGCGCGAGATCGGTGCCCGGCCGGATCTGCAGGAACAGGTCGGCCTTGTCGGCGGTGCCGGTGCGGCGCGGATCGACGACGATCAGCTTCGCGCCGGCCTTCACGCGATCCATCATCCGCAGGAACAGGATCGGATGGCAGTCGGCCATGTTCGCGCCGATCACGAAGAACAGGTTCGCGCGATCGAAGTCCTGGTACGACCCGGGCGGGCCGTCCGCGCCGAGCGACTGCTTGTAGCCGGTGCTCGCACTCGCCATGCACAGGCGCGAGTTCGACTCGATGTTGTTGGTGCCGACGAAGCCCTTCGCGAGCTTGTTCACGAGGTATTGCGCCTCGATCGACATCTGCCCCGACACGTAGAACGACAGCGCATCGGGCCCGTGCGTGTCGAGCACCGCGCGCAGCCGCCGCGCGGTCTCGGCGATCGCGTCGCGGGCCGGCAGCGGCACGAGATCGTCCTCCCGCGCGCGCCGCACGAACGCGCGATCGAGCCGCCCGGAGCGGCGCAACGCGACGTGCGCGGACGAGCCCTTCGTGCACAGCCGCCCGAAGTTGGTCGGATGCTCGGAGTCGCCGGACACCTTGACGACCTCGCCATCCTCGACGTGCAGCACCATTCCGCAGCCGACGCCGCAGTACGGGCACACGCTCTTGACGGGGGTGGCGCTCATGCGTGCTCCGGCGCGCTCAGGCGGCAATCCACACGAACCCGTCCTCGACCCGCGACGGATACGCGCTCACTGACTTCTCGGGCGCTTCGAGGCATTCGCCGGTACGCAGGTCGAAATGCTGCTTGTACAGCGGCGACGCGACGACGACGCGCTCGCCGAGGCTGCCGATCAGCCCGCGCGACATCACGGCCGCCTGCGACACGGGGTCGACGTTGTCGATCGCGAACACGCCGCCGGCTTCAGCATGCGCGACGTGAAACACCGCGACCTGCTCGCCGTTGACGAGCGCGCACACGCCGGTGTTCGGCACGATGTCGTCGAGCGGGCACACACGGGTCCAGGACAGGGGAAGACGATCGTTCATGATGGGCTCCTTGAAAAGACGCAGGTGTCGGTCAGGATCAAACGGTTGCAGATTCGGTGGCCGCTTCCGCGACGACCGGAATCCGCACGGGCCTGCCGCCCACGCGTTCGTCGGGCGTCGCGGGACGGATCTGGCCGCGCGTCTCGACGAAGGCGATGTTCGCGTCCGGCGCGTCGCTGTTCACGAAGTGGCGGAAGCGCTTGCGCGTTTCCGGATCGGTGACGGCCTTCTTCCATTCGCATTCGTAGGTATCGACCACGTGCTGCATGTCGGCCTCGAGTTCCGCCGCGATACCGAGCTTGTCGTGCACGACGACGTCGGTCAGGTAGTCGAGCCCGCCTTCGAGGTTGTCGCGCCACACGCTGGTGCGCTGCAGTCGGTCGGCGGTGCGCACGTAGAACATCAGGAAGCGGTCGATGTAGCGGATCAGCGTGGCACGGTCGAGGTCGGACGCGATCAGTTCCGCGTGGCGCGGCTTCATCCCGCCGTTGCCGCACACGTACAGGTTCCAGCCCTTCTCGGTCGCGATGATCCCGATGTCCTTGCCCTGCGCTTCCGCGCACTCGCGCGTGCAGCCCGACACGCCGAACTTGATCTTGTGCGGCGCGCGCAAGCCCTTGTAGCGGTTCTCGATGTCGATCGCGAGACCGACCGAATCGTCGACGCCGTAGCGGCACCACGTCGAGCCGACGCACGACTTCACGGTGCGCACCGACTTGCCGTACGCATGACCCGATTCGAAGCCGGCGGCGATCAGCTCTTCCCAGATCGACGGCAGCTGCTCGACGCGCGCGCCGAACAGGTCGACGCGCTGGCCGCCCGTGATCTTCGTGTAGAGGCCGTACTTGCGCGCGACCTGGCCGACCGCGATCAGCCCTTCCGGCGTCACCTCGCCGCCCGGCATGCGCGGCACGACCGAGTACGTGCCGTCGCGCTGGATGTTCGCGAGGTAGTAGTCGTTCGAGTCCTGCAGCCCCGCATGCTCCTTCTTCAGCACGAACTCGTTGAAGCACGACGCGAGGATGCCCGCGACGGCCGGCTTGCACACGTCGCAGCCCAGGCCGCGGCCGTGCTTCGCGAGCAGCTCGTCGAAGGTCGTGATGCGCTCGACGCGGATCAGGTGGAACAACTCCTGGCGCGAATGCGGGAAGTGCTCGCACAGATGGTTGTTGACCGCGAGGCCCTGCTTCTTCATCTCGGCCTTCATGATCTGCGTGACGAGCGGCACGCAGCCGCCGCACGACGTGCCCGCGCCCGTGCACGACTTCAGTGCGCCGAGGCTCGTCGCGCCATCGGCCACCGCCGCGCAGATCTGCGACTTCGACACGTTGTTGCACGAGCAGATCTGCGCGCCTTCCGGCAGCGCATCCACGCCGATCGCGGGCTTCGCCGCGCCGTCCGACGACGGCAGGATCAGGAACTCCGGCGACTCGGGCAGCTCGATCCGGTTCAGCATCATCTGCAGCAGCGTGCCGTATTCGGCCGCGTCGCCGACCATCACCGCACCGTGCAGGAACTTGCCGCAATCCGACACCACCAGCTTCTTGTAGACCTGGCGACGCTCGTCCGCGTACTGGTAGGTGCGGCTGCCGGCCGTCGTGCCGTGCGCGTCGCCGATGCTCGCGACGTCGACGCCCATCAGCTTGAGCTTCGTGCTCATGTCGGCGCCGGCGAACGCGGCCGCGGCCGCTTCGTCAGCGTCACCCGCGAGCTGCTTCGCGACCACGCGCGCCATGTCGTAGCCGGGCGCGACGAGGCCGTACACCATCCCGTTCCAGGCCGCGCATTCGCCGATCGCGTAGATGTCGGCGTCGCTCGTGCGGCACGCGTCGTCGATCGCGACGCCGCCGCGCGGGCCGATGTCCAGGCCGCACGCGCGTGCCAGTTCGTCGCGCGCGCGGATGCCGGCCGAGAACACGATCATGTCGGTGTCGAGATGCGAGCCGTCGGCGAACGCCATCCGATGGGTACCTTCCTCGCCATCGACGATCTCGAGCGTGTTCTTGCCCGTATGCACGGTCACGCCGAGCGCCTCGATCTTCGCGCGCAGCATGCGGCCGCCGCCGTCGTCGACCTGCACGGCCATCAGCCGCGGCGCGAATTCGACGACGTGCGTCTCGAGCCCCATGTCGCGCAGCGCCTTCGCGCATTCGAGGCCGAGCAGCCCGCCGCCGATCACGACGCCACGCTTCGCATGCGCGCCGCACGCCTGCATCGCCTCGAGATCCTCGATCGTCCGGTACACGAAGCAGCCCGCGCGATCGCGGCCTGGCACCGGCGGCACGAACGGACGCGAGCCCGTCGCGAGCACCAGCTTGTCGTACGCGAGCGTCTCGCCCGACGCGAGCGTGACCGTGTGCGCGGCGCGGTCGATCGACGCGACGCACGCGTTCAGGCGCAGGTCGAACCGCGGATGGCGTTCGAAGAAGCCGGGCTCGACGAGCGACAGGTCGTCCGCCGACTTGCCCGCGAAGAATTCCGACAGGTGCACGCGGTCGTACGCCGGGCGCGGCTCCTCGCCGAGCACCGTGACCTGCAGCGCATCCGCCGTGCCGGCTTGCGCCGCGACGCATTCGAGGAGCTTGTGGCCGACCATCCCGTGGCCGATGACGATGAGTTTCATGATGGCGTTTCCTCGGTCGATCAGTTCGCGGCCTGGGCGGCGGCCAGCGCGCGATCGCGCAGCTCGGCCTCGCGTGCCTTGTGTTCTTCGCTGAAGCGCACGGCCATCGCGCACAATGCGGTCGCGGTGACGGCGAGCCCGAGCAGGCTCAGCGTGTGCTGCACGTCGCCGACGCCCTTCAGCAGGAACGACGCGGCCACCGCGCCGACGTTGCCGCCCGCGCCGATGATCCCCGCGACGCCGCCGAGCGCCTTGCGGTCGATGAACGGCACGAGCGCATAGGTCGCGCCGCAGGCCATGTGCGTGAAGAGGCCGAAGGTCAGCATCGCGACGAGAGCCATGCCGATGCCTTGCGCATGCGAGAACCAGATCAGCCCGAGCCCTTCGCCGATGATCAGCGCGCACAGCAGCGCCGCGCGCACGTCGAGGCTGCGGCGCGTGGCGATCTTGTCCGACAGCCAGCCGCCGAGCGCGCGGGCGAACAGCGCGAGCATCCCGAACAGGCCGACCGCGAAACCGGCATCCTTCAGCGACAGGTGGAAGTGGTCGACGTAGTACAGCGCGGCGATGTTGTGGATGAACACCTCCACGCCGAAGCACGCGCCGTACGTGACGAACAGCATCCACACGCGATAGTTGCCGCACGCCGCGAAGAAGCTCGCCCAGCCGCCCTTCTTGCCGCTGTCGACCGTCACGCCCTGCTTGCGCAGCGCGACGAAGTCGCCTTGCGGGCAGTCCTGCGTGAAGCGCCAGTACGCCCATGCCATCGCGAGCATCGCGACGCCCGGCACGATCAGCGCGATGCGCCACGACGCGCTGTCACCGAAGCCGAGGATCAGGCCGGCCGCGACGAGCAGCGGCATCATCGCCTGCGTCGCGCCCGCGCCGGCGTTGCCCCAGCCGGCCGTCGTCGCGTTCGCGGTGCCGACCACGTTCGGCGCGAACATCACCGACGTGTGGTACTGCGTGATCACGAAGCCCGCGCCGATCGCGCCGATGCCGAGGCGGCAGATCAGGAACCACAGATAGTCGTGCGTGAACGACACCGCGAACACGGGAATCGCGCCGAGCACGAGCAGCCCGGCATACACGCGACGCGGGCCGAAGCGGTCGCACAACGGGCCGACCAGCAGCCGCACGGCGATCGTCGCGGCCACCGCGGCGATGTTGATGTTAGCGACCTGCGCCGCGGTGAGGTGGAATTCGCGCGCGATCAGCGGCATCAGCGGCGCGCATGCGAACCATGCGAAGAAGCACACGAAGAACGCCATCCACGTCATGTGGAATGCGCGCATCGGCGCGGTGCGGAACGAGAAGAGATCGATACGGGTAGCTTTGTCGGTCATGTCATCCGCCAAACGAAAAACGGCGTCCTGCGCACCCGGTCTCGTCGAGAGACCTGATGCGTAGGACGCCGTTGCCCATGAAGAAGCCCGTTGCCGGGCGCGTTCAGTAATCGGTGCTGCAGACGAATCGCCGTTGATTCGCCCGGACCACCTAACGCAAGCGCCGTGCCATGTCGGCCCGAATCGCGCCGAAAGCCCCGCCGCACAACGCTCGACGCCCGCCGCTCGGCTCTTTGCGGCGCGCCGCGTGCGATTCGTTGGAATGCATCGAGGCACAGATGTGGTGCGCTGCAGCACTGTCGCCGTGCGACATCGCGGTGCGCGCGGACGGGGCGTGATGCACGCCGATGCGTCAGCGCGTGTGCCCTGACCCTTCGGCCGCATGCGTGCGCGGCACCGGCGCAGCCATCGGGCGGGCGCATGGCGGCACGCGCGCCGTACCGTTCGCGCAGGGTGGCCCGGATATTGCTGAATCGAATGCACACACCGGCAACGGAGCCGGTAGGCGGTCCCCCGCAACGCGGGCGCGCCGTCGCAGGCAGGTACAGCAGACCGGACAACGACGTCCCTCCCGTGCACGGCACGGCCGGATGCCGTGGTCGCTTCGACCGCCCGCCGCCGCCGCGCGCACCGATACGCACTCGACCGCCGCACGCACGCGGTACAGGAACACGACATGACGACTGGCAAAGTCACGCTGCTGGGCGCCGGCCCCGGCGATCCCGATCTCCTCACGCTGAAGGCCGTGAAGGCGCTGGCGGCCGCCGACGTGCTGCTGCTCGACGATCTCGTCGCGCCCGGCATCGTCGAACTCGCGCCGCACGCGCGCGTGATCCGCGTCGGCAAGCGCGGCGGCTGCCGCTCCACGCCGCAGGCGTTCATCGAGAAACTGATGCGCCGCTACGCGCTGCGCGGCGCACACGTCGTGCGCGTCAAGGGCGGCGACGCACTGCTGTTCGGCCGTGCCGGCGAAGAGCTCGCGACGCTGCGCGCCGCCGCGATTCCGGTGGACATCATCAACGGCATCTCGTCGGGATTCGCGGCCGCCGCGAGCCTCGGCATCTCACTCACGCACCGCGAGCACTGCCAGGGCGTCACGTTCGTCACCGCGCACCGCCAGGACCACGGCGAGCCCGACTGGGCCGCGCTCGCGGCCACCGGCACCACGCTCGCGATCTACATGGGGATGAGCCGCGTCGACAGCATCGCGGCCGGCCTGCTCGCCGCCTTGCCTGCGTCGACACCGGCCGCCGCCGTGCAATGGGCCGGCACGCCGCACGAGCGCCGCTGGACCGGCACGCTCGGCGGCCTCGCACGCGGCGTCGCGGCAGCCGGGCTCGGCAGCCCGGCGGTGATCCTCGTCGGCGGCGCAATCGGCGAAGCGGCCGTGCAGCGCGTGCCGGATGCGGGCACCGCGATCGAGACGGCGTTCTCCCGTGCCGCGTAGCATGTTCGACGCCACGCGGCACCGGCCGCCCGCCTATCATGAAAACAGCGGTGCCGATGGCGCCGGCCGCCGGACCGCCGCGTGCTGCGGCGGCCCGGTTTCCGCACGAGGCCGCCGCGCCCGATCCGCGCATCGCACCACGATTTCGCCGCCGCCGTTCGCCTCATGAGTACGCCTGTTCCTCCCCTCCGCCTGCGCGTGCTGCTTGTCACCGACACCGACAAGCCGATCGGCGAGCTCGGTGACGCGCTCGCGCGCCTCGGCTACGAAATGCTCAACGACGTCGCGACGCCCGCGCGCCTGCCGGCCGCCGTCGAGGAGCAGCGCCCCGACGTCGTGATCATCGACACCGATTCGCCGTCGCGCGACACGCTCGAGCAACTCGCCGTGATGCACGCCACGGCGCCGCGCCCCGTGCTGATGTTCAGCCACGATGCCGATCAGGACCTGATTCACGCGGCGGTCGGCGCGGGGGTCAGCGCGTATCTCGTCGAAGGGCTGTCGGCCGAGCGTCTCGCGCCGATCCTCGAAGTCGCGCTCGCGCGCTTCTCGCACGACGATGCGCTGCGCCGCCGGCTCGCCGACGTCGAGCGCGAACTCGCCGAGCGCAAGCTGATCGACCGCGCGAAGCGCCTGCTGATGGACCAGCGCAAGCTGTCCGAACACGATGCGTATGCGTTCCTGCGCAAGCGCGCGATGGATCAGGGGCTGCGCATCGTCGACGTCGCCCGTCAACTGCACGACGCGTCATCCCAATCTTGAATGCCATGACACCTTCGCCTCCCGCCGCGCCGGAACGCGCGCATCTTCGTCTCGGGTTCGTCGCGCTGAGCGACGCGGCCCCGCTGATCGTCGCGCAGCAGTTGAACCTCGGCGCACGCCATGGCCTGACGCTGGAACTGAGCCGCCAGCCGTCGTGGGCCACCGTGCGAGACAAGCTGCTGACCGGCGAGCTCGACGCCGCGCATGCGCTGTACGGGCTCGTGTGCGGGCTGCAGCTCGGCATCGGCGGCCCGCAGACCGACATGGCCGCGCTGATGGTGCTGAACCGCAACGGCCAGGCGATCACGTTCGCGCGCGGCCTCGCCGACGCGTATCGCGAAAGCGGCGACGTGCGCGCGGCGCTTGCGACGCTCGGCCGCAAGCCGCTGCTCGCGCAGACCTTTCCGACCGGCACGCATGCGATGTGGCTGAATCATTGGCTCGCGTCGCACGGCGTCGATCCGCTGCGCGACGTGCGCAGCGTCGTGATTCCGCCGCCCGAGATGGTCGCGGCGCTCGCAAGCGGCGAGCTCGACGGCTTCTGCGCGGGCGAGCCGTGGCACGCGGTGGCCGAGGCCTGCGGCGCGGGCCGGACCGTCGCCGTCACGAGCGAGATCTGGCCCGATCATCCGGAGAAGGTGCTCGCCGCGCGGCGCGAATTCGTCGCGCTGTATCCGGCCACGGCGCGCGCGCTGATCCGCACGCTCGTCGATGCGTGCGCGTGGCTGGACGATCCCGCGCACCGCCGCGAGGCGGCCGGCTGGCTCGCGTCGCCCGACGCGCTCGGCGTGCCGGCCCGGCTGATCGCGCCGCGCCTGCTCGGCGACTACGGCGCGGGGCCGTTCGCGCAGCCGCCGCTGCCGATCCGCTTCCACGACGGCGGCGCCGTGAACCGGCCGGATCCGCGCGACGGCCAGTGGTTCCTGTCGCAGTACCGGCGATGGGGCATGCTCGACGGCGCGCGCGACGACGCGGGGATCGCCGCGGCGATCGCGCAGACGGCGTTGTATGATGCTGCGGTCGCCGAAGGCGGTTCAGCGGGCGAGTGATCCTTCCGATTCGCAGGATGCCGGCGCCATAGGGCCGCAGGGTCGACGCACCACGCGATGCCGCGCCCTGCGGAACGCCTGACGCGATGCGCCGGGCGGCCCAGGCTCCCCGCGCCGCCCGGACGCCGTGATATCCGCACCGCCCCTTCCGTCCCCGTTCAGAATCGATGCCGAAACGAACGCGCACGCCGCTCGACGTGCTGCTCACTGAAATCCGCGCGTGCCGCGCCTGCGAAGCCGAGCTGCCGCTCGGCCCGCGGCCCGTCGTGCGCGCCCATCGCGACGCACGCGTCCTGATCGTCGGGCAGGCGCCCGGCGCCCGCGTCCATGCGAGCGGGATCCCGTGGGACGATGCGAGCGGCAAGCGGCTGCGCGACTGGCTGGGCGTCGACGCCGACACCTTCTACGACGAGACGCGCTTCGCGATCGTGCCGATGGGCTTCTGCTACCCGGGCCGCGGCGCGAGCGGCGACAACCCGCCGCGCCCCGAATGCGCGCCACTGTGGATCGACCGGCTGCTCGCCGAACTGCCGTCGATCCGGCTGACGCTGCTGATCGGCCAGTACGCGCAGCGGCATTTCCTGCGCGGCACGCGCAAGGCGACGCTGACCGACACCGTCCACGCATGGCGCGACTACGGCCCCGACGTGCTGCCGCTGCCGCATCCATCGCCGCGCAACCAGGCGTGGTTCAAGCATCATCCGTGGTTCGACGCCGAGGTCGTGCCCGAGCTGCGCCGGCGCGTCGCGCCGCTGGTGGCGGGCTGACGGCAGCCGCACGCATCGCGCTCCCCATCGACATGAATCACCACGACATCGACTTTTCATGCACCGGCTGCGGCCGCTGCTGCCACGACCTGCGCATTCCGCTGACCGTCGCCGAGGCCGCTGCGTGGCTGCGGCGCGGCGGCCACGTGGAGCTGCTGTGCGACGCCATGCCATGGCCCGTCGAACCGGCCGCCGACGACGCGTTCGCCGCGTACAAGCGGGCACGTTCGTCGCCCGCGCTCAGCGGCACGCTGCCGATACGGGTGACCGCCCTGCTCACCGCGTCGCATGCGGGGCCGTGCCCGAACCTGCGCGACGACCTGCGCTGCGGCATCTACGACGAACGACCGCTGGTGTGCCGGATCTACCCGGCCGAGGTCAATCCGTTCGTGCCGCTGATGCCGGACGGCAAGCAGTGCCCGCCCGACGCGTGGCAGCACGCGCCGCTCGCGCGCCACGGAACGATCGTCGATGTGCAAACGCGCGAGAACATCGCGCGCTCGCGGGAAGCCAGTGCGGCGGAGACGCCGCTGCGCGCGCGACTGTGCGCGGCGCTCGGCATCGACGTCGCCGCCGTTGCAAACGAAGGTTTCGCGATTCATGCGCCGCCCGCCGACAGGCTGCTGCGCGAACTGAGCGCGCTGCCCGATCCGTACACGGCGCCGGCGGAGGTGGCCGACGATCGCGCGACTCCGGCGTGGACACTGCTGACGAATCGCACCGCGACTGCCGACACGCTCCGCTCGGTCGGCGCATCAAGCCTGCTCGCGAACGACGAGGCCGGCACGCGCTGCGGCTACCTCGGCTTTCATCCGGCGGCCTGATTCGTCATCGCCGCGCCGAGCACCCCACCAACCCGGCCGGCCCACGCGGATCGACCGGCGGATTCCGGCCGCGCGCGGTTCGCTGTACCATCGCGGCTCAACCGCGTCACGAACAGCACAATCCTTCATGCCCTCCACCGCCCCGCCGCGCCTGTACGGGATGCCCGAACGCAGCGACCGGCTCGATTTCTACATCCGTGACCAGGCGTCGCGCCAGGCGATCACCGAGCCGCACCGTCACGCGTATTTCCAGATCCAGTTCAACCTCGGCGGCGACACCGAGCAGCGGATCGGCGGCGTCACGCGGCCGTTTCCGCGCGGCGCGCTCGCGTTCGTGCTGCCGCACCGCGAGCACCTGATTCCGCATCCGGACGGCGCGCACTTCATCGTGATCAACTTCAGCCAGGCGTTTCTGCGCGCCGATCTCGACGTCGATCCGCTCGATCTCGAGGACGTCCCCGCGCACCGCTTTCCCGAGCTCACGCCGTTCCGCTTCCAGGAGCATCTCGACTTCATCCTGACCGGCGACGCGTTCGACGAGGCGCGCCGCCTGGCGCTGTGCATGCTCGACGCCGACCGCGTGCGCACCTTCGGCTCGACCACGCTGCTGCGCGGCTACCTGCTGCAGCTGATCGGGCTCGTCTGTACGCAGTACGCGGGCGCGCTCGACAAGCTCGCGCAGCGCGGCGCCCAGCGCGCGGGCCGGCGCGACGCACTCGCGCGCGTGCTGCGCCACGTGCGCGCGAACCTGACCCGCGAGGACCTGACGCTCGCGGCCACCGCCGAGGCCGCATTTCTGTCGCCGAACTACCTCGCGCACCTGGTGCGCAAGGAAACCGGCAGCACCTTCACCGATCTCGTGACCGAGCGCCGGATCGCGCTCGCGCAATCGCTGCTCGCGCATACGAGCCGCCGCATCGCCGACATCGCGCGCTCGGTCGGCTTTCGCGACGAAGGGTATTTCGCGCGGCGCTTCCGCGCGCGGGTCGGCGTGTCGCCGAAGGCGTACCGGGACGCCAATGCCGCGTTGCCGGACGCCGACGCGGCGCCGGTGGCAAGCGACGCGTAGATTTGTCCGGTTAAAACGCAGTTGCGTCGCATCCGGGCGCGCATGCGTCGGGTATCGTTCCATGCATGCCGGCCCGCGGCGCACTGCGCGGGCGGCGGCATCCGTCTTTCCATCGAACGAGGCCATCCGATGTCCGCATACGTCATCGACGCTTCCGAGCGTCCTTCCGTCGAAGTCGACCAGTCGTCCGCGCGCTTTCCGGTGCGCCGCGTGTTCTGCGTCGGCCGCAACTACGCCGATCACGCGCGCGAAATGGGCGCCGATCCCGACCGCGAACCGCCGTTCTTCTTCACGAAGCCGGCCGACGCGATCGTCCCGGCCGGCGGCACCGTCCCGTATCCGCCGCTGACCAGCGATCTGCATCACGAAGTCGAGCTGGTCGTCGCGATCGGCAGGGACGGCCGGTCGATCGACCCGGCCGACGCGCTGTCGCACGTGTGGGGCTACGGCGTCGGCGTCGACCTCACGCGCCGCGACCTGCAGGCCGAGGCAAAGAAACTGAGCCGGCCGTGGGACTGGGCGAAGGGCTTCGACGCGTCGGGCCCCGTGACCGCGCTGCGCTCGGCGAGCGTCACCGGCCATCCGGCGAGCGGGCGGATCTGGCTCGCTGTAAACGGCGAAACGCGCCAGCAAGGCGATCTCGCCGACATGATCTGGGCCGTGCCGGACGTGATCGCGTACGTGTCGCGCTCGGTCGAGCTGAAGGCCGGCGACCTGATCTTCACCGGCACGCCGGCCGGCGTCGGCGCACTTCAGCCGGGCGATCGCGTGACGGGCGGCGTCGATGGGGTGGCGGCATTCGAGTTCGTGATGGGAGCGAAGCCGTAAGGGGATATCCATGCCCATGCGACGCGACCGTCCATCCGCCGGCCGTCGCGTCGATCCCTGCCGATCCGCGCGGCGAAGCCATCGCGCCGGATCGGCATGCCGTTCATGCGTGCCGTCGATCACGCATCCTGTTCGCGTGCGTCGAAGATGCAGATGCACCCCGCCGCCGCCAACGCGATTGCCGCCGACAGCAACATCACGACCAAAGGCGCATAACCCGCGTTGCGCACGGTCAGCACCGCGCCCGTCAGCGACGACAGCGCGGCTCCACCTGCGATCGTCATCGCCCCGACCAGCCCCGATGCACTACCGGCCAGGTCCGGCCGCACCGACATCGCGCCGGCATGCGCACCGGGATTCGACAGCCCGTTGCCGACGCCGATCAGCACGCACGGCCCGAACCATGCGATCGCATGCGTCGCACCGCCAAACAACAGCGCGAGCCCGATCACCGGCCCCATGCAGGCGATCACGCGAGCGCACAGGATCGTCGTGGCGAGCGGATAGCGGTGCGCGTGACGCGCGGCCAGAAAGCTGCCGCACACGAAGCCGGCCGTGATCGTCCCCATGTACACGCCGATTTCCGCCGGCGGGATGCCGAACTTCGCTTGGGCGGCGAGCGGCGCGCCGGCCAGGAACGCGTAGAACGCGCCGGTCGAAAAGGCCATGCAAAGCGCATACGCCCAGAAGCGGCGCGCACGCAGCAGCGCCGGATACGCGCGAAGCTGATGGGCCAGCGTGGTGGCGCGCTTCGTATGGGTTTCCGCGAGATCGAACCCGCACCAGCCGAGCAGCGCGATACCCGCCGCGCCGAGCAGCCAGAAGCTCGACCGCCAGCCGACCGTCTGATCGAGCACGCCGCCGAGTGTCGGGCCGATCATCGGCGCGAACGCGGCCGCCATCGCCGCATAGCCGATGCGGCTCGCCGCGCGTTCGCCGCCGGCGGTGTCACGCAGCGTCGCCATCGACACCGGATAGACCGACGTGATCGCCGCCTGCATCAGCCGGCACGCAAGGAACATTTGGATATCGGTCGCCATCGCGCAGCCCAGCGACCCGAGCGTGAAGACACCGAGGCTCGCGAGCATGATCGGCCGTCGCCCGAACCGGTCCGAAAACGGCCCCATCACGAACTCGAGCGACGCGGCAACCGCCGCGTACCCGCCGAGCGCCAGCGCGACGAGCCCGTAGTCGGCGCGCAGGTCGCGCGCGATCGCGGGCAGCGACGGCAGCAACATGCTCAACGGCAGCACGGAGAATGCGCACAACAGGATCAGCGTCGCGTGTCGGGGCGAAGCCGGTTCGGAAGCGATCGGCAGGTTCGGTTGCAAGCGGATGCCCTCCTCGCACGCGCCGCGAGGCCGTGCGCAATGCAAAAAAAACCCCCGAGCAAGTCGGGGGCGCATGGGTGCCGGCGCGGTGCCGCTACCGGACCCTGCGCCTGCGTACTACCACGTTGAAGTTTGCCGCTTTCATGCCGGATGGCTCCTGAACGCCCGAATCACGGGCAGCGATGTGGGACGATGTTAGGCGCACGCCTCCGCTCCCGTCAACGCCCTACCGCGCCCGCACCGACACGAACTTGCGCGCGTTCTCGCGCTGGATGAGCACCGCGATCACGCCGCCGCTCGCTTCGAGCGCCGGCACGTCTTCCGGCGTTTCGAGCAGCGTGTCGTTGAGTTCCAGCACGACATCGCCCGGCCGGATGCCCGCGCGCGCGGCCGGCCCGCGCACCGCGTCCACCATCATCCCGACCGCGAGCCCGGTCGAACGCCGTTCGGCATCGCTTAGCGGATGCATCGTCAGCCCGAGCCGATCGCCGCCATCGGCCGGCCGCGCGGCGGCCATCGCCACGCCGGCGGCGCCGGCCGTACCGACCATGCCTGCGCTGCCCGTCGCGGGCGCGTTGTAGGGCGCGTTGTAAGTCGCGTTGTCGATCGCGTCACCGGTCGCCGCTCCCGTGACCGTCAGCCGCATCGGCGTGCGATTGCGGATCAGCCGCAGCGGCACCTTCCCGCCAGGCGGCAACGCGGCGGCCAGGTCGTTCAGCTCGGCAGCCTGGCCGATCGGCCTGTCGCCGAACTGCACGATCACGTCGCCGGGCTTCACGCCGGCCGCGGCGGCCGGCGAGCCGGGATCGACGCCGTTGACGAGCGCGCCGACCGGACGCGGCAGCCCGAACGCGGCGGCCAACCCGGCGCCGACATCCTGTACGTCGACGCCCAGCGCGTTGCCCGACGACACGGACGACATGCGCTGCGCCTGCGCGTTGGTCCGCATCTGCGCCTGCGCTTGCGCACGCACCTTCATGGCGAACGCGATCGGGATCGCGAACGTCGTGCTCGCGTAGCGGTCGGCGCCGGTGTAGACCTGCACCGCGATGCCGATCACCTCGCCCGCACGGTTGAACACCGGGCCGCCCGAGTTGTCGGGATTCACCGCGATGTCGGTCTGGAAGAACGGAAACGCGCTGCCGTCCGGCAGCGAATGCGCCGTCGCGCTGACGATGCCGGCCGTCACCGTATTGCCCGAGCCGTCGGGGGCGCCGATCGTCATCACCGGTTCGCCGGCGCGCACCCGCGCCGAATCGCCGATGCGCACGAACGGCAGCTTCGTCGCGTCGACGCGCAGCACCGCGACGTCGCTCTGCGGATCGACCGCCAGCACCGTCGCCTTCAGGTCGCGACGATCGGCCAGTCGCACCGTGACGTCGGTCGCGTCGGCGACGACATGCGCGGACGTCAGGATCAACCCGTCGGGGCTGACGATGAAGCCCGAGCCGCTGCCCGCGATCGCGCGCGGCGACGTATCGGGCAACGGCGCCTGCGGGCCCTGCCCGGGCATGAGCGGAGGTGGCGGCGCAGGCGGCTGCGCGCCGCGGCGGAAGAACCCGGCGAGCGGATCGTCGGGTTCGAGGATTGCGAAGGCGGGGCCACCGGGCTGCTGATCGGGCCCGGTGGTCATGATGGTCACGACCGCCGGGCCGTAGCGGTCGACGATCGCCGGAAAGTCGACCGGCATCGAGTAAGCGCGGGCGGCGGGCCTGCTTTTCATGACAGGCGGTGGGGCGGGCGTCGCGACGGTCCCCGCACGGGTTGGCGGCGACGACGACAAAATGCCGGCGAATACGCCCCCGATCAACGCGGTGCGAAGCACGGCGCGAGCAAGCGTCTGGCGAACCACGGTGCACCTCCCCCGGCAGTCGCGGCGACGTCTCGCGCGAGACACGCGGACGCCCGGCAGGCGCCGGTACACGCATCCATTTATAGTCCACGCCGCGTCGGCCATATACGATTCGGAAACCCGCATGCCGGCGGTCGAATGGCGGCAAAACCGCCCCGGCGTTCGTTGCGGACAAGTTTCGCGGTTCGTCAATCGGAATATTCACCACACATTGCATGCAGTACGCGTGGCCGTGACAGGTCCCGCACCACCTTCCCGCGCTACCACGCAAGCGCCAGAAAATTGCGCACCACCGCGGACGGATCATCGCGTCGCGACGCGATCGCGAGCCTCGCGCGCAAACCATCGCCCGCGACCGGCCGATACACGACGCCCGCGACCTGCACCTGCGTGATCGCCTTCGGCACGATCGACACGCCGAGCCCGGCCGCGACGAGCGTCACCGCCGACGTGATCTGCGGCGCGGGCTGCGCCATGCGCGGTTGAAACCCGGCGGCATTGCACGCGGCGACGATGTCGTCGAACAGCGCGCTGCCGGCTTCGCGCGGCACCTGCACGAATGCTTCGTCGGCCAGCTCCGCCAGATCGATCCGACGCCGCTGCGCGAGCCGATGCCCGACCGGCAACGCGACGAACATCGGCTCCTCGTCCCAGTCCGCCGCCACCAACGTGTCGGCGATACGCCGCTCGGGGCGCACGATCGCGACATCGAGCCGCCCGGCCTCCAGCGCCTCGAGCAGCACGCCGGAGGTCGCCTCCTGCAACGTCAGCTCCGCGTCCGGAAACGCTTCGCGAAAACGGCGAATCAGGTCGGCCACTTTCGAATTGAAAGCGGCCGTGCCGGTGAAACCCACTCGAAGCTGCCCGATTTCCCCGCGCGCGGCCCGCTTTGCCGCCCGCGCCGCGCGCTCGGCGTCGTCGAGCACGCGGCGCGCCTCTTCCGCGAACACCTCGCCGGCGACGGTCAGTTCGGCGCCGCGTGCGGTCCGCTTGAACAGTTCCACGCCGAGTTCGCTCTCGAGCGCCTTGATCTGCTGGCTCAGCGGCGGCTGCCCCATGCCGAGCGTTTCAGCGGCCTTCGTGAAGTTCGACGTGGCGGCCACGGCCAGAAAGTATCGGAGATGCCGAAGTTCCATGTGCAATGTGATCCCGGGGGGATGGAAGCGCGGCGTGCGCGTCCAGGTCAGTCGTAAAACATATCGCTGCGGTTTCTTTCATATATTGGACATATGTATGAGCGTGCGCAAGAATTCGGGGTATTCCCTGGACAATCAGGTGCAAACCATGTCTTCCCCTGCGATTCCGCCCGTCGCGACCCGCATCCCGAACGCCACGCCCGATGCGCTGCCCGCCGGCGTGTCGCCGCGCTCGGCGGCCTACAAGCGCATCGCGCTGGCGCTCTTCCTGGCCGGCTTTTCCACCTTCTCGCTGCTGTACTGCGTCCAGCCGTTGCTGCCCGCGTTCGCGCGCGAATTCCATATCGGCGCGGCGTCGAGCTCGCTGTCGTTGTCGCTGTCGACCGGGCTGCTGGCGGTCTCGATCCTGTGCGCCGGCGCGCTGTCCGAACGCGTCGGGCGGCGCGGGCTGATGTTCGCGTCGATGACGCTGGCCGCGCTGTTCAACGTACTGGCGGCGATTTCGCCGAACTGGAACCTCCTGCTGATCTGGCGCGCGCTCGAGGGTTTCGCGCTCGGCGGCGTCCCGGCCGTGGCGATGGCCTATCTTGCCGAGGAAATCGCGCCCGACGGGCTCGGGCTGTCGATGGGGCTCTATGTCGGCGGGACCGCGTTCGGCGGCATGGTCGGGCGGATCGGGATGAGCGCGCTCGAAGAGTATTTCTCGTGGCGCACCGCGATGCTGACGATCGGCGTCGTCGACCTCGTCGCGGCGATCGCGTTCGTGATGCTGCTGCCGCAATCGCGGCGCTTCGTGAAGCGAACCGACCTGACGCTGCGCCATCACCTGCGGCTATGGAACGTGCAACTGCATCACGCGCGGCTTCCGTTCGTGTTCGCGATCGGCTTCCTCGTGATGGGCTCGTTCGTGACGGTGTACAACTACGCCGCGTTCCGGCTGACGGCCGCGCCTTTCAACCTGAGCGCGACCGCGTGCGGGCTGATCTTCGGCGCCTACCTGTTCGGGATGGTGTCGTCGTCGAGCGCGGGCGCCCTCGCCGATCGCCTTGGGCGCGCGCCCGTCCTCGTCAGCGGCATTCTCGTGTTCGCGGCCGGCCTCGCGCTGACGCTGTCGCATTCGCTCGTCGCGATCATCGTCGGGATCGTGCTGATCACGATCGGCTTCTTCGTCGCCCATGCGGTTGCGAGCGGCTGGGTCGGGCAACTTGCCGGATCGGCGAAGGGGCACGCAGCGTCGCTGTATCTGCTGGCCTATTACCTCGGGTCGAGCGTGCTGGGCTCGGCCGGCGGCACGGTGTGGCAACACGGCGCGTGGGGTGCGGTGGTCGCGTATGTCGCGGTGTTGCTCGCGTTGAGCCTGGTGGCCGCGCGCCGGATCATTCGCGCGGAACGCGTGCGGTAAGCGACGTCACGTCACGCGCGGGCCGGCCGTCTGCCAGTTGCGGCTCGACGCCGCCATCTGCTGTTCGGCAATCCGCACCCTCTCGCGATCGCGACCGAGGCGATCGCCGACTACCAGGAACGCGTGTCGCTGCCCTGCTTCCAGTGGCGTCACGCGGTCGTTGTGCCGGCCGACCACCCGCTGCTCGCGCCGCAGTCATTCAATCCCCCGCGACCCGATGCGCGATCGCCGACAAGATCCGCAGCGTCGGCGCGAACGCATCGGCCGACGTATTGCCGAACCCGAGCACGAGCCCATTGGCCGCCGACGTCGCGTGGAGCGAAAACCCCGACAGCGGAAACGGCCCGATCCCATGCTCGCGCGCCGCCTCGACGATCGCGCGGTCGCGATAGCGCGCCGGCAGCCGCAGCGCCAGATGCAGCCCGCACGGCCCGCCCTCGACCTGATGCGGCGCGGTGAACGCGTCGTCCAGCGCGGCGAGCAGCGCGCGCCGCCGGTCGCGATACAGCCGGCGCATCCGCCCGAGATGCCGCCCGTACTCGCCCGACTCGATGAAATCGGCGAGCGCAAGCTGCACGTGACGCGTGCCGCCGCGCAGCATCTCCGGCAGCGCCGGCCGCACCGCGGCCAGCAACGCGTCGGGCAGCACGAGAAAACCGATCCGCAGCGCCGGAAACATCGTCTTGCTGAACGAGCCGAGATAGACGACCGGCGAATCGGCCGCGAGCCCCTGCAACGCGCCGATCGGCTCGCCGGTGTGACGAAACTCGCTGTCGTAGTCGTCCTCGATGATCCACGCGCGATGCCGGCGCGCGGCGTCGATCAGCGCGAGCCGGCGCGAGATCGACAGCACCGCGCCGGTCGGAAACTGGTTCGACGGCGTCGTATAGACGAGCCGCGGCGTCCGTTCGCGCCAGTCCGCGTCTTCCGCGCGCAGCCCCTCCGCGTCGACCGGCATCGGCACGACATCGAGATCGGCCGCCTGCATCGCGGTGCGCGCGCCGCGATAGCCGGGCTCCTCGACCCAGACCGTATCGCCGGGATTCGTCAGCAGTTGCGCGCACAGCGCGATCGCGCCCTGTGCGCCTTCGGTGATCACGATCTGCTCGGGATCGCAGCGCACGCCGCGCGTCACGGCCAGGTGGCGCGCGATCGATTCGCGCAGCGCGCGCTCGCCGAGCGGGTCGCCGTACGCGAGCAGGTCGCGGCCGGCGCGGCGCAGCGCGCGGTCGATCGCGTGCCGCCACGCATCGATCGGAAAATGCGACAGCGCGGGCACGCCCGGCCGAAAAGCGTCCGACTCGCCGGTGCCGATCAGGCTCGGACGCATCCGGCCGAGCCGCTGCGCGACGACCGGCGGCGCGGCCCGCCGACGCGGCGGCGCCGGCCGCGACAGGCCCACCACGCGCGTGCCGCGCCGATCGGATTGCAGGAAGCCTTCGGCGACGAGCTGCTCGTAGACGGCCGCCGTCGTGTTGCGCGACACGCCGAGCATTTCGGCCAGCGCGCGCGTGCCGGGCAGCCGCGTGCCGGCCGGCATCGCGCCGCCGAGAATCGCGTCGCGCACGCGGCGCAGCAATTGCCGTTGCAACGAAGGCGCACCGGCCGTGCGCGCGAGCGGCGCGTCGAGCGGCAATAGCGGCGCTGTACCGGATGGAAGGGTTGTCGTCATCAGCGTATAGCGGCGTGGAGGTCTCGGTGCATGGCGCGGCGATCGGTGGCGCGATCACGACACCGTCGCGGACACCGACATGGCGCCACTGCGGCACCTCCGTGGCACCATAAATTCGTCGTCACCTGGCACTTCTCATGGTACCTCGCCGAGACTACGATCGTCTGCATGCCGGCATGTCGCCGGCCGCCAACCGAAGCGAGATCGACCTTGTCCACGCTCACCAACGACTTCCAGCAGCCGATCGGCCGCCCCGTTCCCGACTGGTCCGTGTGCCCACGCCCGGAGCGCATCGTGCTCGAGGGCCGCTACTGCCGCCTCGAACCGCTCGACGCCGACCGCCACGCCGCCGACCTGTACGCCGCGTACGCGCAGGCGCTCGATGGCGCCGACTGGACCTATCTCGCGCACGGTCCGTACGCCGACGAGTCGAGCTACCGCGACTACGCGCGCGGCGCGGCGGCGAGCGCCGATCCGCTGCACTACACGGTGATCGACCGCGCGACGAACCGTGCGGTCGGCACGCTCGCGCTGATGCGCATCGATCCGGCCAACGGCGTGATCGAGGTGGGCTCCGTCACGTTCTCGCCGCTGCTCAAGCGCACGCCGATTTCGACCGAAGCGCAGTACCTGCTGATGAAGTACGCGTTCGACACGCTCGGCTACCGGCGCTATGAATGGAAGTGCGACGACCTGAACGAGCCGTCGCGCAAGGCCGCCGCCCGGCTCGGCTTCCGTTACGAAGGCACGTTCCGGCAGGCGATCATCTACAAGGGCCGCAATCGCGACACCGCCTGGTTCTCGATCGTCGACGGCGAATGGCCGGCCGTGCGCACCGCGTTCGAAGCCTGGCTCGCGCCGGAGAACTTCGACGCCGGCGGCGCGCAGCGCGAGTCGCTCGTCGCGATCCGCCACGCGCAGGCGCGCGCCCGCGACGCGGCCGGCCGTGCGAACGACGCGACGCGCGTCACGGTCCGGCCGCTCGTCGCCGCCGACGAAGCCGCGTGGCGCCCGCTGTGGCAGGGCTATCAGAAGTTCTACGAAACCGCGCTGAGCGAAGCCGTGTTCGCGACGACGTGGGCGCGCCTGATGGATCCCGCCGAACCGATGTTCGTGCTCGGCGCATTCGACGCGTCGGGTGCGTTGATCGGCATCGTGCACGCGATCTACCACCGCTCGTGCTGGACCGAAGGGCCGTACTGCTACCTGCAGGACCTGTTCACGGCGGCCGACGCACGCGGGCAAGGCGCCGGCGGCGCGCTGATCGAGGCCGTGTACGAGCGGGCCCGTGAAGCCGGTGCGAGCCGCGTGTACTGGCTCACGCACGAAACCAATACGGCCGCCCGCGCGCTGTACGACAAGCTCGCGAACAACGCGGGGTTCATCCAGTACCGGAAGGATCTCAAGTAACGCGTGGATGCAACCGGCCGCGTTCAGCCGAGGGCGTCGACCGGGTCCGCCGCCTCGCCGCAGGCCGGCGCAACGTGACGCACGATGCCGGCCGCGTCCAGCACTGACGCAGGGTGGATCATCTCGTCGCCGTTGACCGGCACCGGCCGCCGCACCGGACGGTACACCGGCTCGCCCGGCTCGATCGGCTGCCCCGAGATCGCGCAGCGGCCCGGCTGCGATGCGGCGCGCAAGCGCCAGCGCTGCTCGCCGTAATGACAGCGCCCGCTTTCGCTCCAGCGCACCAGCAAGCCGTTGTCGCCGGCCTCCAGGACCGTGACGAACAGTTGCGGCCGCAACGGTGAAACGCCGGCCGCGACAGGCTTCGGCACCGGTACGCGATCGTCGCTCGCCGACGGTATGACGTCCCTCTCGTCGGCTACCAGCATGTGATACGACACGTATTCGCAGATCAGGCTTTCGATGAAGTTCGGCATGCTTGACGACATTCCGTGAAGATTGAAACGGGCCGCGCACCGCGCGCGATCGGGCTGCCGCAGATCATACAAATTGAAGTTAACTTCAAGTAAAGGAAAACGTACGCAACGATGCGTTTCACTGATCGGCACAATGGGCTCTCATAACGACATGCGAGGGCGTCCGCCGCCGTGCTACCCGTCTCGCGTTTCGTCTCAAACGGCTGAGACGAATGTCCCGGCGTCTCATGCGGACCACGCCATCGCAAACGCAGCAAATTCCGCGAGCGATTCACGCGGCATCGCCGGGTGCCAATGGAAGGCACACCTGCTGCATCGCACACCATCGCCCGCCCCCGCTCGCCACCCGAGCGCCGATTCAAGCTGGCCCCGTTCCTGCATATCGATCGCTCGCGCAATCGCGCGACGGACGCACCGGCCACTTGCCGCGCGTCCCGACGACAACCTGACGGAGACAGCAACGTGAGCACACCGGCATCGAGCACCGTACCCAGCATGAAGGCCGCCGTCTGGCACGGCCGCAACGACATCCGCGTCGAAGAGGTTCCCGTTCCGGCGCACCCGCCGGCCGGCTGGGTCCAGATCCGCGTGCACTGGTGCGGAATCTGCGGCTCCGACCTGCACGAATACGTCGCCGGGCCGGTGTTCATCCCGGTCGACGCGCCGCACCCGCTGACGGGCCTGAAGGGCCAGTGCATCCTCGGCCACGAGTTCAGCGGCGAAATCGCGGCGCTCGGCGCGGGCGTGACGGGTTTCGCCGTCGGCGACCGCGTGACGGCCGACGCGTGCCAGCATTGCGGCACCTGCTGGTATTGCAAGCATGGGCTGTACAACATCTGCGAGAACCTCGCGTTCACCGGGCTGATGAACAACGGCGCGTTCGCCGAATACGTGAACGTGCCGGCCGAGCTGTTGTACAAGCTGCCCGAGAACTTCCCGACCGAGGCTGGCGCGCTGATCGAACCGCTCGCGGTCGGGCTGCACGCGGTGAAGAAGGCCGGCAACATCGTCGGCCAGACCGTCGTCGTGGTCGGCGCCGGCACGATCGGCCTGTGCACGATCATGTGCGCGAAGGCCGCGGGCGCCGGACGCGTGATCGCGCTGGAAATGTCGGCCGCGCGCAAGCAGAAGGCGCTGGAAGTCGGCGCGACGGTCGTGATCGATCCGAAGGCGTCGGACGCGATCGCGGAAATCAAGGCGCTGACGGGCGGCTACGGCGCCGACGTGTCGTTCGAGTGCATCGGGCACACGGCCACCGCGCAGCTCGCGATCGACGTGATCCGCAAGGCCGGCAAGTCGGTGATGGTCGGCATCTTCGAGGAGCCGACGTCGTTCAACTTCTTCGACATCGTGTCGACCGAGAAGGAAGTGATCGGCTCGCTCGCGTACAACGGCGAATTCGCGGACGTGATCCGCTTCATCGCCGACGGCCGCATCGACGTGCAGCCGTTGATCACCGGACGGATCACGCTCGGCGACATCGTCACGCACGGCTTCGAGGAGCTGGTCAACCACAAGGACCGGAACGTGAAGATCATCGTCCAGCCCGCGACGGCCTGACGAACCATGGCCGGGCGACCGGTCAACCGGGCGATGATCGCCGCGTGACGGCCCGAAGCCGCGCCGAGCGGCCCCAGCCAGCCTCGGCGCGGCTCGCCGTCGCCCGACCCGCACATCCGCCCGGATTCGGTGCATGCACAACGGCGCCGGGTGCGGCGCGCGGGGTCCGACTTCGATATACTCGAACCGACCTCACCGCCCCGCGCCACCCGCGCGCGCTTCCGTGAAACCACGAGCCGGCCTGATCCTCGAACTCTTCGTCAACCTGGTGCTGCCCTGGGTCGCCTACCGGGTCGCGCATCCGTATTTCGGCGAAACCGGCGCGCTGTACGCGTCCGCGATTCCGCCCATCGTCTGGTCCATCGTCGAATTCATCCGCTCGCGCCGCGTCGATGCGGTGGCCGCCGTCGTGCTGCTCGGCATCGCGCTGTCGATCGCCGGCATGGCGCTCGGCGGCAGCGCGCGCACGCTGCTGATGCGCGAATCGCTCGCGTCCGGCACGATCGGCGTCGTGTTCCTGCTGTCGCTGTTCCGCGATCGCCCGCTGATCTTCTACCTCACCCGCGCGACGGTCGCCCGCGAGATGGCCGGTGGCGCCGCGCGTTTCGAGACGGTGTGGGCCGAGCAGCCGGGGCTGCGCCAGATGCTTCGGCTGATGACCTTCGTGTGGGGCGCATGCATGACGCTGGAGATGCTGCTGCGCCTGTGGATGGTCGTCGCGTGGCCCGTCGAGCGCGTGCTCGTCGTGTCGCCGATCATGGGTTACACCGTGTTCGGCACGCTGCTGCTGTGGACCTTCTGGTACCGGCGGCGGATGCGTGAGCGCAACAGCGTCGACATCCCGACCCGCGACGGCATCACCGAGATAGCCGGTCGCTGAGCGCCGGCCCCGCCCGGCGGCATGTCACTGTCGCTAGGGGTATGATGCGCGGCGTCTCGTTCGACCCATGCATCGCCCCATGTCTCTTTCTCTTCTCCCGTGTGCCACGATCTGCCTCGCCCTGTTCGCCGCCGCCGCATTCGCGTGGCTGCGTCCGCTGCACGGGCCGAGCATCGCTGTCGCGGTGCTCGGCTATGCCGGCGCGCTGGCGGTCGGCAAGCTCGCTCCGATCGTGCTCGCACCGCTCGCGCTACTCGTGGCCGCCGCCTGGGGTGTCGCCCCAAGCCGCCCGCTCGCGGTGCGGATCGCCGCGCACGTCGTGTTTGCCGCGCTCGCGATCGCGCTGAGCCTGCACCTGATTCCCGGCTTCCATAATCCGCGCGTGATCGAGCCGACGCGCTTCACGCCGGACGCCGTGCCGTTCACGATGTACGTGAATTTCGACAAGCCGCTGGTCGGCCTCTGGCTGCTGTGGGTGCTGCCGTGGGTCATGCCCGACGTCCCGCCGGCGCGCGCGCTGCGCACTGGTGCCGTGGCGTGCATCGTAACGGCCGCGGTCTGCCTCGTCGGCGCGCTCGCGTTCGGGATGGTCGGCTGGGCGCCGAAATGGCCGGCGTCGGGCTGGATGTGGCTCGTCAACAATGTGCTGCTCGTCACGCTCGCCGAGGAAGCACTGTTCCGCGGCTACGTGCAAGGCGGGCTCACGCGCGTGCTCGGCCGCTTCGGCTGGGGGCCGTGGGTCGCGCTCGTGATCGGCGCGCTGCTGTTCGGCGCCGCGCACGCGGCCGCCGGCTGGCAGTGGATCGTGCTCGGCACGGTGGCCGGCATCGGTTACGGCCTGGCATGGCGGCGCGGCGGGCTGCTCGCGTCGGCGGTCGCGCACGCGGGGCTGAACGTGATCCACTTCGGGCTGTTCACGTACCCGATGCTCGCCGCCGCGCGCTGAGCGCCGCGTACGGCGGCGGCGCCCGCCGGTTTCACCCGGGTTGCACTCAGTTGAAACCGGCCACCGCGTGCGGCACGTACGGGCCCTCGAGCGCCGCGATTTCGTCGTCCGTCAGCTTCAGTTCCAATGCACCGAGCGCATCGTCCAGATGATGCGGCTTCGAGATGCCGACGATCGGCGCGGTGATGCCACGCTTGTGCGCGACCCACGCGAGCGCGACCTGCGCACGCGGCACGTTGCGCGCGGCGGCAATCACCGCGACGGCCTCGACGATCGCGCGGTCGGCATCGGCCGTCGCGTCATAGAGACGCTGGCCGACGTCGTCGCTCTGCTGCCGGCCGGACGACTCGTCCCAGTTGCGCGTCAGCCGGCCGCGCGCGAGCGGGCTCCACGGAATCACCGCGATGCCCTCGGCCTCGCACAGCGGCAGCATCTCCCGCTCCTCCTCGCGATACAGCAGGTTCACGTGGTTCTGCATGCTGACGAAGCGGGTCCAGCCGTTCTGTGTCGACGTGTGCAGCGCCTTCGCGAACTGCCACGCGAACATCGACGACGCGCCGATGTAGCGCGCCTTGCCGGCCTTCACGACGTCGTGCAGCGCCTCGAGCGTCTCCTCGATCGGCGTGCCGTAATCCCAGCGGTGGATCTGGTACAGGTCGACGTAGTCGGTGCCGAGCCGCTTCAGGCTCTGGTCGATGTCGGTCATGATCGCCTTGCGCGACAGCCCCGCGCCGTTTGGCCCCGGCCGCATCCGGTAGAACACCTTGGTCGCGATCACGACGTCGTCGCGCTTCGCGAAGTCGCGCAGTGCGCGGCCGACGATCTCTTCCGACGTGCCGTCCGAATACATGTTCGCGGTATCGAAGAAATTGATGCCGGCCTCGATCGCGCGCTGGAGGATCGGGCGGCTTTCCGCTTCCGGCAGTGTCCACGGATGCGTGCCGCGCGACGGCTCGCCGAACGTCATGCAGCCCAGCACCAGCTTCGACACGTCCATCCCGGTCGACCCGAATTTTACGTATTCCATCGCTCGCCTCGTCATTGAAGTAGGGTTGCGGCCGGATGCGCGCCGCGCGTCGGTGCACTGCCCACGGACGCCGGGGCGTGCATCCGCCGGACGTCGCATGGTATCCCGCGGCGCGCAAACGCGTCGCGCCGCGCTCGCGCGCCGCCGGGCGGAACCGGGTCGAACGGACGAAAGACGAACGCAACCCGCGACCCGCACGCATCGCGGGGGGCCGGGCCACCACATCGAAGAACGAACGGATTACTTGATCTGGTCGGCGAGCGGCCGCAGGAACTCGGAGAACCCGGTCAGCATGATCTGCACGCCGATGCACAGCAGCAGGAACGCGGACACGCGCTTCGCGACCTTGGTGCCTTCGATGCCGAGATAGCGCGACAGCAGCGCGGCGCGGCTGTAGGTCAGCCAGATCACGACCGCGACAAGCGCGGACACCGCGATCGACACGATGCTCGACAGCATGAATTCCGACAGCTTGTGCGTGCGGTTCGCGTTCAGCGCGATCGCGGTGGCGATCGAACCGGGGCCGACCGTCAGCGGCACGGTCAGCGGGAAGAACGCGCGGGTCATGATTGCGTTCGCGTCGATCGGCTTGACCGGCGTGTCGCCGCCGCCCGGGCCGTCCGGCTCGTTGAGCATCTGCCAGCCCGCGACGGCGACCGCGAAGCCGCCGCCAATCCGCAGCGCTTCCATCGAGATCCCGAAGAAATGCAGCACCGGCGTGCCGGCGAAGAATGCGACCAGCAACACGATGAATGCGTTGAACGCCACCTTCTTCGCGAGCAGGTTCCGTTCGGGCTCGGTCAGCGCCTCGGTGCGTTCGAGAAACAGGAATGCAATGCCGATCGGATTGATGATGCCGATCAGGCCGGTGAAGCCGAACAGGATCTCGGAGATAAGGCGGTCGACGATCATCGGGGCGAGGAAACGATCAGGGCTGGGGCCGGCGGCGCGCCGGAGGTCACGCATTGTAGAGCAAGCGCCCGCGCCCGAGATGCAATTCGCGACCCGCGCCCCGCGGGCCGCGCCACAGCCTTCGTCGGCCTCAGTCGGTGCCCGGCTCCCACGCGGGCGGCCGCTTCGCGAAGAACGCGGCGAAGCCCTCCTTCGCTTCCGGCGTGGCCCGCACGCGCGAGATCGTCTGCGCGGTGAACGCCGCGCGTTCGTCCGACGGCGGGTACTCGCCGATCTCGTCGAAAAAGCGCTTGATCTCCATCAGCGCATTGGGGCCGTTGCGGCTCAGTTCCGCGAGCGTCTTGTCGAGTGCTGCGTCGAGCGCGTCGAGCGGCACGGCCTGGTGGATCAGCCCGATCGCGACGGCTTCGCCGGCCGCGAGCTGCGTCGCGGTCAGCGCGAGCCGGCGCGCCTGGCGCTGGCCGACCGCTTCGACAAGATACGGCCCGATCACCGACGGCAGGATTCCGAACCGCGCCTCGCTGACCGAAAAGCGCGCATGATCGCTCGCGATCACGATGTCGCAGGCCGCGCACAGGCCGACACCGCCGCCGAACGCGTGGCCCTGCACGCGGGCGACCGTCGGCTTCGGGCACTGCCGGATCGCGCGCATCATCGCGGCGAACCGCTCGGCGTCGCGCAGGTTCGCGGCCGCGTCGTTCGCGCTCGCGCGCTGCATCCACTGCAGGTCGGCGCCCGCGCAGAACGCGCGGCCGTCCGAGCGCAGCACGATCGCGCGCACATCGTCGCGCCGGCCGAGCGTCGTGAACGCGTCGGTCAGCTCGGCGATCATCGTCTCGTCGAACGCGTTGAGCACGTCGCCACGCTGCAGCGCGACGGTCGCGATGCCGCGCGCATCGACGGCAACGGCCAGGGTCTTCAATTCATCCATCGAACAGGTTTCCTCGCGGTAGAACAGGGAACGGCCAGACTCAGGCGGCCTGCCGGCGGTCGATCACGCGCCGGGCCTTGCCGGTCGCGGTCGCGGGAATGCCGCCGGCGGCGAGCACCGTCACGCCGGCCGACACGCCGATCATCGTCTTGATCCGGTGCTGCAGCTCGCGCGCGATCGCCGCGCGCTCGCCGTCGGTCACGCATGCGGCCGCCTCGGAGCGCAGCTCGACCGCGAGGTCGAGCCGGTCCATGTGGCCGTCGCGCGAGATCGTGACCTGGAACTGACCCGACAGCTTCGGCTGCGCGACCACGATTTCCTCGATCTGGCTCGGGAACACGTTCACGCCGCGCACGATCAGCATGTCGTCGGAGCGGCCCGTGATCTTCGCGAGCCGGCGCATCGCGCGCGCGGTCGGCGGCAGCAGTGCGGTGAGGTCGCGCGTGCGATAGCGGATCACCGGCATCGCCTCCTTCGTCAGCGACGTGAACACGAGCTCGCCCTCGCTGCCGTCCGGCAGCACTTCACCGGTCACGGGATCGATGATCTCCGGATAGAAGTGGTCTTCCCAGATCACCGGGCCGTCCTTCGTCTCGACGCATTCGCACGCGACGCCGGGGCCCATCACTTCCGACAGCCCGTAGATGTCGAGCGCGTCGATGCCCACGCGCGTCTCCACTTCCTCGCGCAACGCCTGCGTCCACGGCTCCGCGCCGAAGATGCCGATCTTCAGCGACGACGCGGCCGGGTCCATCCCCTGCCGCACCATCTCGTCGATCAGGTTCAGCATGTACGACGGCGTGACGAGGATGATCTTCGGTTCGAAATCGCGGATCAGCTGCACCTGCTTCTCGGTCTGCCCGCCCGACATCGGCACGACCATGCAGCCGAGCCGCTCCGCGCCGTAGTGAATCCCGAGGCCGCCCGTGAAGAGCCCGTAGCCGAACGCGTTGTGCAGCGTGTCGCCCGGGCGGCCGCCGGCCGCGCGGATCGAGCGCGCGGTCACGTTCGCCCAGGTGTCGATGTCGCGCGCCGTATAGCCGACCACCGTCGGCTTGCCCGTCGTGCCGCTCGACGCATGCACGCGCACGACCTGCTCGCGCGGCACCGCGAACAGCCCGAACGGATAGTTGTCGCGCAGGTCGTTCTTGGTCGAGAACGGGAATTTCGCGAGATCGGCGAGCGTTTTCAGGTCGTCGGGGTGCACGCCCGCAGCGTCGAACGTCCGACGATAGTGCGGGACGTTGTCGTACGCGTGGCGCAGCGACCACTTGAGACGCTCGAGCTGCAGCGCCTGCAGTTCGTCGCGGCTGGCGGTCTCGATCGGATCGAGGGCGGCGGCGGGATGCGTCGGGTGAGTCATCGGGGTGCTCCTCCAGTGGAGTGATGTCGTTATCGTGATCGGGGTGATGGGGCCGCCGTCTAGCGGAACGTGCGACCGGCCGCGTGCAGGGCGGCGAGGCGCGGCGACACGCGATAGCGGTCCTCGCCGTAGCTCGCCGCGAGGTTCGACAGCACGCGATGCACGCGGCCGATGCCGATCGCATCTGCCCACGCGAGCGGGCCGCACGGGTAGTTCACGCCCTTCTCCATCGCGAGATCGAGATCGGCGGGCGAGCACACGCCCTGGTTGACCGTGTCGGCCGCCTCGTTCGCGAGCATCGCGACGGTGCGCATCGCAACCAGGCCCGGCACGTCGGCGACGCCGACGACGCGGAAACCGGCTTGCTGGAACAGGCCGACCGCATCTGCGTAGGCGGCGTCGCCGCACTGGAGCGCGCGCGTCAGCGCGACCAGCCCGGCCTGCGCGTAGTCGCGCGCGAGATCGACGAGTACGAGATCGGCCACGCCGGTTTGCGCGGCGCGCACCGTCGCGGTGCGACCGTCGGTCAGCGCGATCGACGCGCGCCCGGCCACGGCGAGCAGTTCGTCCGCGTGCGCGCCATCGCGCCGCGCGCCCGCGATGCGTTCGGCGAAGCGTGCATGCAGCGCGGCGGCCGGGCCGTCCTGCGCGAAGAGCACGACGTCGGCCGGCGCGTCGCGCGGCGCTTCGAGCTCCGGCGCGGGCGGCGTCGCGCCGTCCGCATACGAATAAAATCCGCGCCCCGACTTGCGCCCGAGGAAGCCCGCATTCACGAGTTCCTGCTGGATCAGCGACGGCGTGTAGCGCGGATCGTTGAAGTACGCGCGGAACACCGACTCGGTCACCGCGAAGTTCACGTCGTGGCCGATCAGGTCCATCAGCTCGAACGGCCCCATGCGGAAGCCGCCGGCTTCGCGCATCACCGCGTCGATCGAGGCCGGCGTGCCGCCCTGCTCGTTCAGCACGCGCAGTGCCTCCGCGTAATACGGCCGCGCGACGCGGTTCACGATGAAGCCCGGTGTCGATTTCGCCATCACGGGCTGCTTGCCCCACGCGGCGGCGGTCGCATAGAGCGCATGCGCGACTTCCGGCGCGGTCGCGAGCCCGCTGACCACCTCGACGAGCGCCATCAGCGGCGCCGGATTGAAGAAGTGCAGGCCGGCCACGCGCTGCGGCGCGCGCAGCCCGGCCGCGATCGACGTGATCGAGATCGACGACGTGTTGGTCGCCAGCACGCAGGTCTCGTCGACATGGCGTTCGAGCGTCGCGAAGATCTCGCGCTTCACGTCGAGACGCTCGGCCGCCGCCTCGACGATCAGCGCGGCGCCGGCGAACTCGGCCAGCGCGCGCACCGCGCGAATCCGGTTGCCGGCCGCGTCGGCCTGCGCCGGCTCCATCCGCCCCTTCTCCGCGAGCCGCGCGAACTGCGCGCGGATGCCGGCGAGCGCCTTGTCGCATGCCGCCTCGTTCAGGTCGTACAGCAGCACGGTATGACCGGCGGCCGCCGCGACCTGCGCGATGCCCGCGCCCATCGCGCCCGCGCCGATCACGCCGACGACCGCCGACGGCGCCAGCGCGCCCGAATTCACCGAATGTGCAGAAGAACCAGCCATCGCTTGCGATCCGTCAATGAAGTGGAAGTGCGAGCGATTATAAACCGACCGGTCGGTAGATTTATGTCGGGGCGAGCCCGAATTTGTCGGGCAATAGAGCGTTACGCAAACTGCAAAAACAAAAGAATCGAACGATCGGGGCACTTTTTGCAAACCGAAAGGTCAATGAAAGGGTTCGAATATGAGATAGCGACCCCCGAACGCCTGATAAAATTCGACAAATCGCCGGATTTCAGGGGAAACCGCGTGTCACGCCGCCGCCCGTCGCCCACCGCCCTTTCGGGGCCGGTTCCGAACCGCAAGGCCTCCAGCCGGCACGCCGACGCGCCCCGCCATCTGCACCCGGTCGCATTGAACCGTTTCATCCAGCGACGGGCTTCGGCCCGCCCGCGCCCTCGCCGCCTGCTGGCGGCGAACCGGAGGCAGCGCCGTTGCGCGCTGCCGCCCATCAGCATCATCGTCCTCGTTCGGCGGATCATCCGGCCGGGCTTCGTCAATCCGTGACGGCGCGTCGCGCGCCGCCACTCGCATAGGAAAACCGTCCATGCCGATCTCGTCCAACCAGCTCCCGCGCTGGACCCTCTGGGCCCCGCTTGCCGCGTGGCTGGTACTCGCGCTGTCGCGCGTCGTGCCGGCCGAAGGCCTCGTCATCGCAGTGTTGGCCGCCGCGCTCGCCGGCGCCGTGTTCGCCGCCGTCCACCACGCCGAAGTCGTCGCGCACCGCGTCGGCGAGCCGTTCGGCACGCTGGTGCTCGCGGTCGCCGTGACCGTCATCGAAGTCGCACTGATCGTGTCGGTGATGCTCGGCGCCGGTCCCGAGAAATCGGGCCTCGCGCGCGACACCGTGTTCGCCGCGGTGATGATCATCTGCAACGGCATCGTCGGCCTCTGCCTGCTGGTCGGTGCGTGGAAGCACGGCGAACAGGACTTCCAGGGGCGCGGGGCGAGCAAGGCGCTCGCGGTGCTCGCGTCGCTGTCGGTGCTGTCGCTCGTGATGCCGAACTACCTGAACGCCGCGCCCGGTCCGTTCTTTTCGAAATCGCAGCTGGCGTTCGCCGGCGTGTCGTCGCTCGTGCTGTACGGCGCATTCGTATTCGTGCAGACCGTGCGTCATCGCGACTACTTCCTCACCGCGCACGACAGTGCGAACGAATCGGTGCATGCCGCGCCGCCGACCGGCCGCACCGCGGTGATCAGTCTCGTGCTGCTGTTCGCGAGCCTCGTCGCGGTCGTGCTGCTCGCGAAGCTGCTGTCGCCGGCCGTCGAGCATGCGGTGATGAAGCTCGGCGCGCCCGACGCGGCGGTCGGCATCGTGATCGCCGCGCTCGTGCTGCTGCCCGAAGGGCTCGCGGCCGTCACCGCCGCGCGCGCGAACCGCCTGCAGACCAGCATGAATCTCGCGCTCGGTTCGGCGCTCGCGAGCATCGGACTCACGATCCCGACCGTCGCGGCCGTGTTCATCTGGGTCGGCCAGCCGCTCACGCTCGGCATCGGCGCGATGGAAACCGTGCTGCTGGCGCTCACGCTGCTCGTCAGCACGCTGACGCTCAGCCAGGGGCGCACGACGGTGCTGCACGGTGTCGTGCACCTGTCGCTGTTCGCCGCCTATCTGTTCCTGTCGATCACTCACTGATGTCCGACAGCGCGCGGCACGACGGATCGTTTCCACCGTGCCGCGCGTCGCTTCATTTTCTCTGCTTCATCTTCCCCGCTTCACACCGCAGTTGGCGGACCGGAATCGCGAGATGCCGGCTGGCCAGGATCAGATTCGGGTTCGCCAGTTCGTTGCGGCGTCAGACTACGGCCTTTGGCTATATGCCGCCACCATCCGCCCCTTCCGTCAGAAACCGCTCGACCATCGCGTTGAACACCGGCAGCGCCGGATTGTCGTTGTCCGCGCGCCAGGCGAGATACAGCTCGGCCGCCACGTCGACGCCCGCGAGCGGCCGGAACACCACGCCGTCGACATGCAGCTCGCGCGCCGACGCCGGCACCAGCGCGGCGCCCAGCCCCGCGCGCACCAGGCCGAGGATCGTATGCGTCTGCCCGACGTAATGCAGGTAGTTCGGCAAGCGGCCGGCGCCGGCGAACATCCCCGAGATCATGTCGTGGAAGTACTTCCCCTCGTTCGGCGAATACGCGATGAACGGCTGGCGGTCGAGCTCGTCCGGCCCGATCCGTTCGTACGCGGCGAGCGCTGAGCCCTGCGCGACCGCGACGAGCATCGGCTCACGCTGCACGAGCCGGTATTCGAGCGGATGGCGCGCGGCGCGCTGGCGCACGAAGCCCGCATCGAGCATGCGCGACGCCAGCGCGTCGATCTGCACGGTCGACACCATTTCGCGCAATTCGACATCGACGTCCGGCAGCGCGTGCGCCGCATGCGCGAGCAGCACCGGAATCATCCGGTACGCGCTGACCGCCGTGAAGCCGAGCGTGATGCGGCCGGCCCCGCCGTGCGCGACGCGCTGCGCGGCCTGTTCGGCCCGCGCGGAAAACTCGAGGATGTGGCGCGCATCGCGCAGAAAGCGCTCGCCGGCCGCGGTCAGCCTGACTTGCCGGCTGCTGCGCTCGAGCAGCGCGATGCCGAGCGCGTGCTCGAGCAACTGGATCTGCCGGCTGAGCGGCGGCTGCGTCATGAACAGCCGCTTGGCCGCGCGCCCGAAATGCAGTTCCTCGGCGACGGCGACGAAGCAGCGAAGCTGGTTCAGTTCAATCATTCAAATCTTGAATCAATCGGTCGTCTTTTGATGTTAGCCCGATATGGATACGATTCCCATACTCGGTTGCCCCGGCTCGAACGCCGTCGTGATCGCGCTGATGACGATCGCTTCTTCGGCAAGGGGCTCGCCGGCCGCTTCGAGCGGATTCGCATCACGCCCGGCCGCGTGACGCGCGGCGCCGCGACGCCCGGCGAACGAACCGACGTCCGGGGCGTCACGCGCGCTGGCGCTTGCCCGGCGTGTGCTCGACCGTGAGCCGGTCGAGTTCGCGCAGGTCGTTCTCCAGCGCGGGCGTGAGCGTCGTGCGCAGATGGTCGAGGAAGGTGCGGATCTTCGCGTCCAGATAGCGGCGCGTCGCATAGACGGCGTACACGCTGACCGTCTGCAGCCGGTACTCGGGCAGCACGCGGATCAGCCGCCCTTCGCGAAGGTCGTCGAGCACCGTGTACAGCGCGACGCACGCGATGCCGCGCCCCGCCCGCACCGCGACGCACAGCGCATCCGGCACGTTGACCTGGAACGGCGCCGGCTGCAGTTCGTAGACGGTCTCCTCGTCGTCGCCGCGCTCGAGCCGCCACTCGCTGGCCGGCGACGCGGGCGTATCGAGGCGCAGGCACACATGGTTCGGCAGGTCGTCCGGCGTCTTCGGCGTGCCGTGCCGCGCGAGGTAGTCGCGCGATGCGACCAGCACGCTGCAGCTCGTGCCGCAGGTCTGCGCGACGTAGCCGGAATCGGGCAACTGCGACGCGGTCACGATCGACACGTCGTAGCCCTCCTCGACGAGGTTCGGCATCCGCTGCGCGAGCGTCAGCTCGACCGACACGTCCGGGTTGTCTTCCTGATAGCGCACGATCGACGACACGACATGACTCTGCCCGAGCCCCGTCATCGCATGAATGCGCATCTTGCCGCTCGGCCGCAGCAGCGCGTTGCGCGCTTCGGCGTTCGCGTAGTCGATTTCGGCGAGGATCGATTTCGCCCGCTCGAAATAGCGCTCGCCGCTTTCGGTGAGACCGAGATGGCGCGTCGTGCGATGCAGCAGGCGTGTCTGCACGTGGGCTTCGAGATTCGAAACCGCGCGCGACACCTGCGCGGTGGTCGCGTCGATTTCTTTCGCGACCGCGGTGAAACTGCCGGCTTCGACAACGCGCACGAACAGGCGCATGTTTTCGAGCATGTCCATTGAATTGGCTTGGGGAGGGTCGGTGGGGAAACGTCGGCGACGCTCGCGTCAGACGGGAATCGACGCGTGCGCGCCAACGCGGCGCAAGCGATCGCCATGCCGGGGAATGGGCGGGAGAGCGGGTATCGCGTGCGTGGCTGTGGCATATCGGGGAATTCGGTGGCCGGAATTGTACGCCGCCGCACGCAAAATTGCGCAATCGCGCAGCCGCCACGCTTTCATCCGATGAAAGGTTCTTGCAAGCCCTGCGCGTCGTGCGCAGGCAACGTGTTGATGCGGCGCGACAATTTGTATCACAACACGATATAATTCCGCTTTTCTTGCGCCGGATCATCCGCGCCGTCCTTTTTACCGCTTACTGTCCATGTCGTCAGGCTCCTCCCCGTCGCGCCGCACGTTCCGCCAATGGCTGCACAGCTTCATTCCCCATCCGATGACGCTCGGCTGGCGCGAGCGCATGCGCTCGTGCGCGGGCGCGCTCGTCGGCATCGCGACGGTCGGCGTCACGATGCGGCTGCTGCCCGGCGTGCCAGGCCTCGTGCCGTTGCTCGTCGCGCCGATGGGCGCGTCGGCCGTGCTGCTGTTCGCGGTGCCCGCGAGCCCGCTCGCGCAGCCGTGGTCGATCATCGGCGGCAATCTGGTGGCGGCGACCGTCGGCGTCGCGTGCGCGCAATGGATCGCCGATCCGATCACGGCCGCCGCGGTCGCGGTTGCCCTCGCGATCGGCGGCATGTTCGCGCTGCGCTGCGTGCATCCGCCGTCGGGCGCGGTCGCGCTGACGGCCGTGCTCGGCGGCCCGGCTATCCACGCGCTCGGCTTCGGCTTCGTGGTCGAGCCGATCGCGTTGCAATCGGGCATCCTGCTGTCGGCCGCGCTCGTGTATCACGCGCTGACGGGCCATCGCTATCCGCACGGCGGCGTGCGTCCCGACGCGAAACCGCAAGCGGGCAGCGCCGCGACTGCGCGCGGCGGCTTCACGCGCGCCGATCTCGACGCGGTGCTCAAGCACCGCAGCGAATGGCTCGACGTCGATCCGGACGACCTAGAAATGCTGCTGCGCGAAACCGAGATGCAGGCGTATACGCGCACGTTCGGCCAGCTCACGTGCGCCGACCTGATGACGAAGAACGCAATCAAAGTCGCGCCGTCCACGTCGGTGGCGGCCGCGCTCACGCTGCTCGAGCGCCATCGCGTGAAGGCGCTGCCCGTCGTCGACGGCGACGCCCGCCTGATCGGCATCGTCACGCGCGCCGACCTCACGCGCCTGGCGCGCCGCCCGACGCCGCTGTGGCAACGGCTGTCCGCGCGGTTGCCGCAGTCGTTCGGCGGCCAGCCGCCGAGCGTCGCCACCGTGATGACCCGCGACGTCGCGTCCGTGCCGCAGACCATGCCGCTTACCGCGCTGGTGCCGCTGTTTACGCACTCGGGCCACCACCACATCCCGGTCGTCGACGCATCGCGCCGGCTCGTCGGGATCATTACGCAGACCGATCTCGTCACCGGCCTGTACCGGCAGACGCAGATGCTGGAAGCCGCGTAACCCGAGCGAACGACGCCGACGCACGGCACAATGCTGGTCATTCCGCCAAAAATCGGCCATTTATATCATGTTGTGATATATTAACCGCTACCCAAACCGCCTGTCCGACCGACTGCAATGACCGATAACCGACGCTCTCTGACCAAAAGCGATTTCCAGCAACTGTCCGAATTCCGCTATCAGATGCGCCGCTTCGAGCGCTTCTCCGAACGCGCCGCGCAAAGTGAAGGCGTGACGCCGCTGCAATACCTGCTGCTGCTGCACATCAAAGGCTACCCGCACCGTGAATGGGCAACCATCGGGGAAATCGCCGAACGCCTGCAGGCGCAGCATCACGGCGTCGTCGCGCTGGTGACGCGCTGCGAAGCGCTCGGGCTCGTGAAGCGCAAGACGAGCGAAGCAGACCGCCGGCAGGTCGAGGTGCACCTCGAAGAGGCCGGCGAAACGCTGCTCGCCCGCCTCGCGGCCATGCATCGCGCCGAGCTGAAATCGCTCAAGGGCGCGTTCCAGGTTCCGCAGATCGATTACTGACCCAGGCTTTACCGACCTTTCCTCACGCCGATGAACGCACCACACAAACGCGATTTCTCGACCAACGAACGCCTGCCCAGGATTGCGTTGCTTGCCGCCGGGATCGGCTTGCTCAGCACGCTGGCGGCGTTCGTGCTGTTGAGCCTGATTCACCTGTTCACGAACCTGTTTTTCTTCCAGCAGTTTTCGTTCACCGAACGTTCGCCCGCGAACCATACGCTCGGTGCATGGGTGATCGTCGTGCCGGTCATCGGCGGGCTGATCGTCGGGCTGATGGCGCGCTTCGGTTCGGAGAAGATCCGCGGCCATGGCATTCCCGAGGCGATCGAGGCGATCCTGTTCGGCAAGAGCCGCATGTCGCCGAAGGTCGCGATCCTCAAGCCGCTGTCGTCGGGCGTCGTGATCGGCAGCGGCGGCCCGTTCGGCGCCGAAGGCCCGATCATCATGACGGGCGGCGCGCTCGGCTCGCTGATCGCGCAATGCGTGCACGTGACTGCCGCCGAGCGCAAGACGCTGCTCGTCGCGGGCGCGGCCGCCGGCATGACCGCCGTGTTCGGCACGCCGGTCGCCGCCGTGCTGCTCGCGGTCGAACTGCTGCTGTTCGAATGGCGTCCGCGCAGTTTCCTGCCGGTCGCGCTCGCCTGTGCGGTCGCCGGTTTCGCACGCGCGGTGTTCTTCGGCGTCGAACCGCTGTTTCCGTTGACCACCGCATCGCCCACGCCCGTCGCGCTGCTGTCGTGCATCGTCGCGGGCCTGCTGTCGGGCATGCTCGCGTGCGGCCTGTCGGCCGCGCTGTACCGCGTCGAGGACACCTTCGCGAAGCTGCCGGTGCACTGGATGTGGTGGCCCGCGCTCGGCGCGGTCGTGATCGGCATCGGCGGCTGGCTCGAGCCGCGCGCGCTCGGCGTCGGCTATGACGTGATCGGCGACCTGCTGCATCAGCACATCGCGCTGAAGATCGCGCTGGCGCTGTTGATCGTGAAAGCCGTGATGTGGGTGATCGCGCTCGGCTCCGGCACGTCCGGCGGTGTGCTCGCCCCGCTGTTGATGCTCGGCGCGGGCTTGGGCACCGTGTTGTCGCCGGTGCTGCCCGGCGGTGACCCGGCGCTGTGGCCGCTCGTCTGCATGGCCGCGACGCTCGGCGCCACGCTCGGCGCACCGCTCACCGCGATCGTGTTCGCGTTCGGCCTCACGCACGACGCAAACGCGCTGCTGCCGCTGCTCGCGGCGACGCTCGTCGCGCACGGCTTCGCGACCATCGTGATGAAGCGCTCGATCATGACGGAAAAGATCGCGCGCCGCGGTTATCACATCTACCGCGAATACGGCGTCGATCCGCTCGAACGTCATGACGTGGCTGAAGTGATGACGTCCGCCGACGCGCTCGTCGCGATCGACGGCGCCACGCCGCTCGACGCCGTCGAGTCGCAATACTTCGGCGCGAAGCAAACGCACCGGGCGTACCCGGTCGTGCAGAACGGCCGCCTGCTCGGACTCGTCGATCGCGCGACGCTGGACGCGCACCGCGCGCAAGCCGGGCCCGACGCATCGATCGCGAGCGCGTTCGCCGGTCGCGCACCGGCCGTCGCGCAGGCACACGAGACCTGCCGCGTCGTCGCATCGCGACTCGCGATGCTCGGCCTCGAACGCCTGCCGGTCGTCGACGATCCGCAATCGCTGCGCGTCACCGGCATCGTGTCGCGCAGCGATCTGATCAAACCCGCGCTCCAGCACTTCGACGACGAACAGAAACGCGAGCGCTTCCGCCCTATCGTGCCCGTCAACCTGCGCGATATCGGCGCCCGCAAGGCCGGCTGATCTTTGCAGCGATGCGCGGCACGCCGGCCGCGCACCGCACTTTTCGCCGTCTCCCGAGGGCCGAAACGGCGCGTCCGACGTTTGAACTTCGTTGACAATTCACCGGACGAAAGTTTGTCATCATGGTGCTCATGCGACGGGGCCACCATTCAGCCATTCCACTTCGCCATCCAATACAGAAGCGTCGCGGCGCGACATGCAGACACATGCAGCACGCCGCGGCCGTCAATCCGCCACACCACAGGGCAGCGAGCCGACCTCACGAAGCATGACATCGTTGCCGCGTCCCCGCCTTCATGCGGGCCGCACGCGACGCATGCCGCGGCGCAGCAGAACACACAGCATCCGGATCGCCGTTTGGCAAGCGCGTTAACAACTTGTTGCGGAATCGCCGGAACCGCATGGGTCCGATGCAATCTCACAGAGACGCAGTTCTGCTGCGCATCCCACTCAATCAATCACGACTCGAGGGAGATAAAACGTGAACATGAAATACTTACCGCTCATCGCATTGACCGTGGCAATTTCTGCTCATGCAGCCGATCCGGCCATGCAGAATGTGGGACAAAGTCAGAAATCCGCTCAGGACGTCTCGGCATGCATCGCCAAGACCTGGGCCGACAAGTCGCAACAGCAGGTCGTCTCGCAGAACGTGCTCGCCAACGGTCTCGCGACCGATGTTTACGTACCGGGCCAGCAACCGCCAAACGGCGCGGCCGCGATGGTTCGCCCGTCGGGGCAGCCGGGCGCGAAGACGTGGGTTGGCATGCGTGGCGACGCCGCTTCCGCCGGCGACATCAACGCCTGCCTGTAAGGCCCGCACCGGACGGCATTGCGCCGTCCGCATGCGACGAGCCCCGCTTAGGCGGGGCTTTTGTTTTGGCGCGTGGACCGCGCGCTTACAGGTAGCTGCAGACGTAGTCGAGCGTCTCGAGCACTTCGATGTCGAAGCGGCTCTTGCCCGGCACCGAGAACGATTCGCCGGCGCCATAGGTTTGCCATTCGCTGCTGCCGTCGAGCTTCACGCGACACTTGCCGGCCTGCACTTCCATCAATTCGGGCGCGTCCGTGCCGAAGTTGAGCGCGCACGGCAGGATCACGCCGAGCGTCTTGCGCGTGCCGTCCGGGAAGAGCACGGTATGCGACACGCACTTGCCGTCGAAGTAGACGTTCGCGCGCTTGACGACCGATACGTTGTCGAATTGGGTTGCACTGGTCATGTGATGCCTCTGATTGCTGGATGCCGGATGGCGTGTTGTCGGAAGCCGGCCGTGGCGGCAGGCCGGCCGCTATGATACCGGCTCGCGGCGAGCGAGCCGCGAGCGGGCCCTGCCGGGAATGCCCGGCAGATAGTCAGGATCACTACTTGATGCGACGCATGCCATCGCCTGCACCGGTCATCCGAGCCCTTTGCGTCGCGCGGAATCGCGCAGGCAGTCGAGCAGCATCGCCGCGGCCGGCGTGAGCGGACTGTCGCGGCGCGTGACGACCTGCACGGATACACCCGGCAGCCGCTCGCGGATCGGCAGCACCGCGAGCTGGTCGCGCGCCCACTCGCCGTGCAGCAGTTGCTCGGGCATCGACGCGATCAGGTCGCAGCGCGTCATCAGGCTGTGCGCGAGCCCGAAGCTCGGGCATTCGACGACCCGCTGCGGCACCGGCAGCCCGTACGCGACGAACGAATTGAACAGCACCTGGGTCGAGCTTTCGGGCGACGGATTCATCAGCCAGTCGGCGTCGACGAGATCGGCGAGCGACGTGGCCGACGCGAGCGGATGCCCCTTGCGCGCAACGATCAGCGATCGGCTCGCATAGAGTTCCGCGTGATCGAACTCGGCCGCGAGCAGTTCGGGCACGACGACGGCGACCGCGAAATCGAGCGAGCCGTCGTGCAGCCGCGGCAGCGCGACGCCCGGAAACCCTTCGATCAGGTTGACGCGCGCGACCGGAAAGCGCCGCCGGAACGCGCGAAACGCATCGGGCAGGATCGTCACCGCCGCCGCCGGCGTGATCGCCGCCGCGACGGAGCCCGTCATCGCGCCTTGCGCCTGCTCGATGTCGTCGCGGGCGCGCTGCATTTCCGCGACGATCAACCGCGCGCGCACCTGCAACTGTTGGCCGAACGCGGTCAGCTGCACGCCCCGCGCGGTGCGCACCACGAGCGATACGCCGAGCGCGATCTCGAGCTCCTTGACCGCCTTCGTCAGCGCCGCCGGCGACACGTTCAGGCGCCGCGCGGCCGCGCGGATGCTCCCTTCTTCCGCGACGGTGACGAACGCTTTCAGCTGATGGTATTTCATGGGGGGCAATGCGTGATCCGTGGAAACCCTGTGCGCCGCGACGCTTGCCGGCCGAGGGTATTCCCGAGCGGCAACCAGTGGTGTGCACCAAAGCAATTTAGCAGCTTCTGGTGCGCAAAAGAAGTTTATATGCTTGCTCGTCATATGCGCGCCAAACGCCCACCGGCCCCACTGGAGACACCATGCTGCAAGCCGTGAACCCCGTCATCCCCGTCATCCCCGGCATCGCCGCGATCGCCCCCGATCTGATCGAAGTACGCCGCCGCATCCACGCACACCCGGAACTCGCGTTCGAGGAAACGCTGACGAGCGACCTCGTCGCCGAGCTGCTCACCGGCTGGGGCTACGAAGTGCATCGCGGCATCGGCAAGACCGGCGTCGTCGGCGTGCTGCGCGAAGGCCAAGGCACGCGCACCGTCGGGCTGCGCGCCGACATGGATGCGTTGCCGATCGCCGAAGCCACCGGCCTGCCGTACACGAGCCGCCATGCGAACAAGATGCACGCGTGCGGCCACGACGGCCACACCGCGATGCTGCTGTGCGCGGCGCGTCACCTGGCAGCCACGCGCCAGTTCTCCGGCACCCTGAACCTGATCTTCCAGCCGGCCGAGGAAAATTTCGGCGGCGCGAAATCGATGATGGACGACGGCCTGTTCGAGCGCTTCCCGTGCGACGCAATCTTCGCGATCCACAACATGCCGGGCCGCGCCGCCGGCGACATGGCGTTCCGCACCGGCGCCGCGATGGCATCGGCCGACCGCGTGACGATCACGCTGCGCGGCGTCGGCGGTCACGGCGCGATGCCGCATTTCGCGCGCGACCCGATGTCGGCCGCGGGCAGCATCATGGTCGCGCTGCAGACCATCGTCGCGCGCGAGGTCGATGCGCAGCATGCGGCCGTGATCACGGTCGGCAGCGTGCAGGCCGGCGAGACCTTCAACATCATTCCGGAAACCGTCATGATGAAGCTGTCGGTGCGGGCGCTGGACGCCGACGTGCGCGCGCTCCTCGCGCGCCGCATCGAAGCGCTCGTGAAGGGCCAGGCGGAAAGCTTCGGCGTCGCAGCCGAAGTGGATTACGACTACGGCTATCCGGTGCTCGTCAACCATCCGGAACCGACCGCGTTCGCCGCCGACATCGCGCGCCAGATGCTCGGCACCGAGCGCGTCGAAACCGACGCCGCGCCGCTGATGGGCAGCGAGGACTTCGCGTTCATGCTCGAGGCACGCCCCGGCTGCTATGCGTTCATCGGCAACGGGATCGGCAGCAAGGGTGGCTGCATGGTGCACAACCCCGGCTACGACTTCAACGACGACATTCTCGCGATCGGCGCGAGTTACTGGGTTCGCGTCGCCGAAGCCTGGCTCGCGGCCTGACGGCCCTTCATCACGCAGTCCCGCGCCTTAGCAGGGGAACCCCATGGAAACGTCCGCCCTTTCGTTCGCCGGCACGCCGGTCGATGCCCGCGCCGCCGCGAAGAAGCGCCGCCTGATCGCGGCCGCCGCGGTCGGCAACGCGCTCGAGTTCTACGACTTCACGGTCTACAGCTTCTTCGCGATCCTGATCGGCAAGCTGTTCTTTCCGGTGCACTCGTCGTTCGGGCAGTTGATGCTCGCGGTCGCGAGCTTCGGCGTCGGCTTCGTCACGCGTCCGCTCGGCGGGCTCGTGATCGGCATGTACGCCGACCGCGCCGGCCGCAAGAAGGCGATGATCCTCACGCTGCTGCTGATGGCGCTCGGCACCGCGACGATCGCGGTCGCGCCGACCTTCGCGCAGATCGGCCTCGCCGCGCCGCTGCTGCTCGTGCTCGCGCGGCTGCTGCAAGGGTTCGCGTCCGGCGGCGAAGTCGGCGCGTCGACCACGCTGCTGCTCGAACAGGCGCCGCAGCACCGCCGCGGCTTCTACGCGTCGTTCCAGTTCTCGAGCCAGGGGCTCGCCGCGCTCGCGGGCGCGCTGACCGGCGTCGCGCTGACGTCGACGCTCAATGCCGCGCAGCTCGAAAGCTGGGGCTGGCGCGTGCCGTTCATCATCGGCACGCTGTTCGTGCCGCTCGGCTACTGGCTGCGCCGCACCGTCGAGGAAGTGCCGCCTGCCGCGCCCGCTGCCGCCGCCACGCACGACGAGCCGGTCGCGTCGCTGCCGCTCGCCGCCGTGCTGCGCCATCACGGCAAGGCCGTGTTCGCGGGCCTCGGCGTGACGATCGGCGGCACGTCGATCCACTACATCATCGTGTTCTACATGGCCATCTACGGCGTGCAGGTGCTGCACCTGCCGACCTGGCTGTCGATGACGGCCGGCTGCGTCGCCGGCGCAATCCTGATGCTCGTGACGCCGATCGGCGGCCACCTGTCCGATGTCTACGGACGCAACCGGATCGTCTGGTGGACGCGCATCGCGTTGATGGCTGCCGTCTATCCGGCGTTCATCGCGCTGAACCGCTGGCCGGGCGCCGCGTCGCTGTTGTCGATCATTGCAGCGCTGTCGATCGTGCACGCGATCAACATCGGCGCGACGGGCGCGATGCTCGGCGAGTTGTTCCCGCGGGCCGTGCGTGCGACCGGCGGTGCGCTGGTGTATAGCGTGGGGGTCGCGATCTTCGGCGGCTTCGCGCAGTTCTTCGTCACGTGGCTGATCGCCGCGACCGGGAATCCGAATGCGCCCGCGTGGTATGCGATCGGCTGCGGCGCGTTCACGCTGCTTGCGATTCGGTGCATGGATGAGAAGGCGGGGAAGGCGCTTGATTGATTGGTGGTGCGTCATTGACGTCGCGCCCGCGCATCAGGCATGATCGTTCAATGCATAACGCCACGATCACCCTTTCGACGACCACGCGCACGACCGCCTTCGGCGGGCCCGTGCGGCGAGTGCGCGCAAGATCGTAGCGTCACCGAATCCCACAGGCCTCGCCGGTTCCGGACGGGGTCTAGTCGTTTCTCCGTCTGCATCGGCCATTCAGGAGAAACACAATGTCCGCAGTCCCTTCCCCCAAACGCGCACTGCTCGTCATCGATATGCAGGTCGGGCTGTTCCATGGCCCCGATCATCCGCATGACGGTGAACGCGTGCTGACCAACATCAACCGGCTGATTCGTCGCGCGCACGAAGCCGGTGCGCCCGTGTTCGCCGTGCGCCACACCGGCCCGGCCGGCTCGCCGATCGCGCCCGGTGCGCCGCTGGCCGCGCTGCTGCCGGAACTCGCGATCGATACGGCACGCGACATCGTGTTCGACAAGACCCGGCCGAGTTGCTTCGCGGGCACGCGGCTCGCCGAGTGGCTGCACGCGGCTGGTATCGGGGAGATCGTGATTGCCGGGATGAAGACGCAGTACTGCGTCGATACCGCGTGCCGCGCGGCCCCCGATCTCGGGTTTCGCGCGGTGCTCGTCGCCGATGCGCACACCTGCATGGACACGCCCGCGCTGCCGGCCGAGCGGATCATCGCGCATCACAATGCGACGCTTGGCGGGCCGTTCGCGGTGCTGACGACGACTGAGGCGTGTGGGTTCTGATGCAACGCGCGAGACGGACCGTAAAACGTGAGGGCACTCGCCTCAGCAAAGCCCGTTCGCGCGCATCGCCTCGATACACGACGATGCGTCGCGAACTGAAACAACCTTCCGCGAGAGCGCCATGTCCTCGGACAGAAATTTGCTGAGACTCTGGTCGAAGTGATATGAAAACTTGATCAGGTCGATGGTGTTCCGGAAGGTTTCCTTGGGCAGCTTGCCCGTCATCGTTGAATGAAGGAAGCGCTTGATCAGGCGGATCGTTCTGAGCCTATCCGAACCTTTGTGTGTGAGGCATAAACTGATGGCCAAGGAGCCACTTTATGCCACGCAAACGCAAGGAAGAAGTGACGATTGAGCCGGGCAAGGGCTTGAACCTGGACCCGGAACTGATCAAGCAACTGGTGCCCGGGACGTTGGACCGCGCAACGATCAACGAGCAGCTCGCTGCGCTCAAGAAGGCGATCTTCGAGCGCGCGCTGGGTGGCGAGTTGACGCACCACCTTGGCTACGAGAAGGGTGAAGCCAAACCGGGCGGCCGCACGAACCATCGCAACGGCACCAGCCGCAAGCGCATCGCGACCGATGACGACCTGCTCGACGTCGAGATTCCGCGCGACCGCGAAGGCACCTTCGACCCGGTGCTGATCGCCAAGGGCGAACGGCGTTTCACCGGCTTCGACGACAAGATCATCGCGATGTACGCACGCGGCATGAGCGTGCGGGAGATTCAGGGCTTCTTGCTGGAGATGTACGGCATTGAGGTGTCGCCGGACTTCATCAGCACCGTCACCGACGCGGTGATCGACGAAGTGCGTGAGTGGCAACAGCGGCCGCTCGAGCCGATGTACCCGGTGGTGTTCTTCGACGCCTTGCGCGTCAAGATCCGCGACGAAGGCGTGGTCCGCAACAAGGCGATCTACTTGGCGCTGGGCGTGCGCCGCGACGGCACACGTGACGTGCTGGGCCTCTGGATCGAGCAGACCGAGGGGGCCAAGTTCTGGCTGCGGGTGGTGAACGACCTGAAGCTGCGTGGCGTGCAGGACATCCTGATTGCCGTGGTCGACGGCCTGAAGGGCTTTCCGGAAGCAATCAACACGGTGTTCCCGGAAACGACGGTCCAGACCTGCATCGTGCATCTGATCCGGAACTCGCTGGACTTCGCCAGTTGGAAAGACCGGAAATCCGTCGCGGCGGCGCTCAAGGAAGTCTATCGGGCACCGTCGGCCGAAGCGGCCGCCGTGGCGCTGGATGCGTTCGATACGAGCCCGTGGGGTACGAAATACCCACCGATTGCCGCCCTCTGGCGACGAGCCTGGGATCAGGTGATTCCGTTCTATGCCTTCGCGCCCGATATCCGGAAAATTGTATATACGACCAACGCCATCGAGTCGCTGCACATGCAGCTTCGAAAGATCATCAAGGCGCGCGGCCACTTCCCGTCGGACGAGGCCGCGCTCAAACTGATCTGGCTAGCGCTGCGCAACGTCGTAGCCAAGTGGACCGGTTCCCGGCACGATTGGAAGAGCGCGATGACCCAGTTTGCGCTGCTTTACCCGGAACGATTCAACATTGGAGTCTGAAACTCAATCCGCCTCACACACGAAATTCCGGATACCTCCATCGTTCTCACGCTAAACGAAACCTCCAACCTCAAGATCAATGAACACTGCGACGAGCAGCGGATACATTCGCTTGTCGTATGCACCTTCGACAAACCAGCTTTCCTGCTCGATGATCTTCTCAATGGCCGCTGCCATCGACGCATCCGAGTTCTTCACGAACTCCGTACCGCTCATGTCCCAGTAGACATGGTCGAATTCGTGCGTGACGACATTGAACTTGCGTGCCAATTGCATGGCGATCGTCGATTTCCCCGCGCCCGACGGGCCTACGATGCACACCTTCATGTTTTAGTCTCGCTTCAATCACGCATCTGCATGCTCGCGCATGAAGTGTTTCAGCATGGGTACGAAGAAATCATGCCCGCCGATCAGCGCGCATTCTGCTTCAAAAATGGGATGCCACTCGAAGTTGAATTCGATGGGTTCACCGCCGGTGCTTGGAGTGGCCTCGAAATGCGTCCAACGCGCCTTCATTGCAATAGCGTCTCTCACCCGGACATGCACGACATGCCTGTGCTGGATCTCGCTTCTTCCGAATTTCGTCATCGAGTAGAAGTAGTTGCCGAGAACACGCACAACTTCGGCATTGTCGATGCCACTTTCCTCGCGTAACTCACGTAGCGCGGCGGCCACTGGCATTTCTCCCGGCTCCAGCGTGCCGGCGACCACCTGCCTTCCGGCTTCCGGAAACCTAGGTTGGGTGAAGGTCAGCAATCCATCTCGCCACGTAAGATAGACAAGTACCTTGTTCTTGGTTTTCAAGATAATTCTTTCGATCAGATCCACCCGCAATGGAACAGATGTTTAACCCTATATTATCCTTACATCCGAAATTTTTGATGCCAGTTTTCGCAACAGTATTGCAAAAAAAGACACGCTAGTAGCGCGACGGACGCGTTTCGACCCGGAGCGGCCGTTCGGACCGCAATGGGTTCTTTCCTTGTCTGCTTCCGGACCCACTACGGTGATGCGAGCCGCTGCGACCTCATTCTCCGTCTCTATTGGCCTTTCGCCGCGCAGCGTCAGCTGTAGCAACTCCCAAGACATCGGCAATTGCGCTAACGTGCCAAACACGCCCCAAGTCGGACTCCGGATTAACTCGTCCCGCGTAAATCCCAAGAAATTCCCAAATCGGATGAGGTGAGACCACGGAAGCCCATTTTTCCCCTTGACGTACGCGATGGTTTCCAACCCGGTAGGCGATTACAGGCGACCCTGATTGACCTTGTCGCGTTCGACAGTCAATCATGAAAGTTGGATGGGCTGGCGTAACCAACGACAATTCCTGTGCCAAAAATCCGGTCGCCCAAACAGGGAATTTTTCTACGGATGTCTGACCAAACGGAAAACCGATTACGCTAACAGGTTCTGCAGGACCGACAACCATATCACAACGATCAAGCGTCGTTTCGAGATAGTACGGCATCTTGCAGACATCACTTCCCCATCGCAAGTTAAGTGCGACGACGTCGGCTTCCTTGCCCAAGAGGCTATGTTCGAACCAGTATGGAGATCCGTCGTCACGGTAGAGTGGAAGGCGAATGGATAGCCATTCGCCGTTATGGTCAACATTCTTATGGAAGTAAATGACAATGTTGTCCGGCACACCACCCGTCTTACTCAAGCATTCGCCAGTTATTTGATGTCTGCCGGTCACGTTATGGCGATTCGTCACTAGCGCACAATGCGATTCTCGATTATTTGCCACAAGGAACGCTGTACCTTTGGCAAGGACGGTTTGTCCAAAACACATTTCGATAAAAAGCGACTTCATGGTCGGGATTTCGACGGCGTAGCCTTGTTGATCGCCACGGGGCGGTTCCGCGACGACTGGGATGTCATTTTCTGATGTGCTCATAGGTTCGCTTCGAAAAGAGATTCTCAAGATTTAGAACGCGGAAATCGTACTTTAACTAGCACTTCTCGATCTATGATTCGAGTGGCGGGGTTTCCGAATAGAGTCGGACGCCTGTGCACCCCACCATGCGGCGCTAATGAACGGCGCTTCCTGGCCGTTCTAAGACACCCCAGTAGCCGCGTGCACCTCAGCACCTTCTCAGCATCGCACACTGCTGAATCAACGGCGGCGTGCAGACACCTGAATTTCCAGCCGGTGAAAACGTCAACGAATGTGAATCTACCAAGCGCGCTTTATCGGTGTATCGGTAGTGGTGCGATACCACACAGCCGGTCATCCGGCCACCAGATCGGCTACAAAACGGCGGACGACCAACCTGCCGCTTCCATACAGTATCAATTTCCCAAGTCCACCCCCTCCCCGTAATCCCGCGTCGCCACCAACGCACACGCACCTCACCACCCCACCAAGCCCCGTAAACGCAAAAAAGCACGAGCCTTTCACCGCCCGTGCCTTCCCCAACGCAACCCTTCCCGCTCAGAACGTATGCATCATCCCCACATACGCCCCCGTCTGCGACTCGCCCGTCATCGGACTCGTCCCCGACGTCGCGTCCCGCGGCGACGCAATCAGCGAGAAGTTCGAATTCCCGCCATTCCGCACATAAGCAACCGTCCCATACAGGAACGTCCGCTTCGACAAGTTATACGTGGTGCCGAGCACATACATGATCGCGTGGCCTGACGGATCGTGCGACGCATCGCCGCCGCCATCGCCCACCTTCACGTAATACCCGCCGCCCGTCACGGCCCATTGCGGAGTGGCCGTATAAGTCGCGCCGAGCCAGTAATGATCGGCGCGATCGGCGACACCCGCCGGGCTGTCCGGCGCCTGGTAATGCGTATACGCGCCCTGGATCTTGAACTTCGACACCTTCACGTTCGCGCCGACGAAATACTCGCGCGACGCGGTGAAGATGTTGCTGAACTTGCCGTTGTTGTCGCGCAGCTCGTCGTAGATGCCGCGCACGTCGAGCACCGGCGAGTGGTACGAGATCATGATCCCGTCCGAGCGGCCGAAGTCGTCGGCCGCGCCGTAGTTGAAGCCGCGCGACTGGTTGCCGAACGCATACTGCGCCTGCACGTCGAAGCCGCCGATCACCGGGCTGTGATATTCGATGTTGTTGCTGCTCTGCTGCCAGTTGCGGCCGCGCACGAGCGACGCGGACGAAAACGCCTGCTGCACGAACGGGTCGAATTCCCACACGCCGTCGCTGTCGATGAACAGGTTGCGGCCGGCCTGCAGCTGGCCCCACGTGTCGCTCTTCAGCCCGACATACGCGCGGCGCGACCACAGGCGTCCACCGCCCGTCGTGCCGTTCATCACCTGGAACGCGGTTTCCAGGTTGAAGACCGTCGACATCCCGCCGCCGAGATCCTCGAAACCCTTCAGCCCGAACATGCTGGTGCCCCAGTCGCCGCCTTCCGCGCTCCAGCGCGTCGAGCTGCCGTTCGGCGTCGCGATGTGGTTCAGGTATTCGACGCCGCCGTCGATACGGCCATACAGCGTCACGCTGGTTTGTGCGAATGCGGCCACCGGTGCGGCGGCCGCGATCAGCCATCCTAGATGTTTGAGTCGCAAAGTCATGCCCCCTCGCAGTCTGGACCGTCCGACACGCGCCCCATGCGCGCGCCGGCGATCCGTTCACCCGCGATCGATCGAAAAACGTCCGGGGCCCGCCGCGCACAGCGCGAGCAAGCCGCCGGAGATCGCGATGTTCTTGTAGAAATGAATCATGTTGTTCATCTGCTCGCCGCCCGTCATCGTCCAGTAGTGGTGGCCGATGAGCGCGGTGCCGATGGTATACAGCGCAAGCAGCAGCGCAAGCGGCCGCGTCTGGAAGCCGATGAGGAGCGCGATGCCGACGAACAGCTCCATCACGACGGCGATCGCCGCCGAGATGATCGGCGCGGGCGCGCCCTCGCTTCCCATGAACGCGATCGTACCGGAGAAGTCGACAATCTTCTTCCAGCCGAACATCACGAACAGGATCACGAGCAGGATTCGGGACAGCAGCAGCAGCACATCGCGCTGGGACGCGAGAAACGGTTGATTCGGTGTCATGGTGTGATCAACGAAAGCGATGCGCAAACCGCACGCACCGGATTGCCAACGAACCAGGACAGGCGGCCGCCAGTGCCGCCCGCCCCGCTCTGCAACAACCGGCATCGGGGCCCGCCCGATGTGCTGTGCTCCTCCTCTTTCACTGTTGCGCTGCCTGGTACGACTTCCTGCCGCTTCGTGCCCGGCCTCAACGCGCCTTCGCGACGTCCTGCTCGGTCACCTTTGCGGCCGGATTGCCGAACTGCCCGGTCAGGTAGTTCGCCAGCGCGGCAATCTGCGCATCAGACAGCTCGTGGCGGAACGCGGGCATCCCGACGTCCTCGCTGCCGGCCTTGCGCTGCACGCCGTTCAGGATAACCTGCACGAGGTTCGTCGGATTCGACGCGCCCACCGTCGAGTTGTGGAACAGCGACGGGTAATAGCCGTCCGGCGTGCCCTTGCCCTGCATCTGGTGACAGCTCGCGCAGTTGCCGAGATACAGCCGCGCCGGATCGATGCCCGACGATGCGAGCGGCACGCCGCGCAGCTTCAGCCCGTCTTCCGCCGGCTTGCCCCACGACGAACGCGACTGCTTCGCGTCGCCGCTGGCCACTGCCGGCACCGTGCGGATGTAGGTTGCGATCGCACCGATGTCGGCGTCGGTCATCTTCGAGAAGCTGTGCTCGACCGCCTCGGCCATCGGACCGGCCGCCTGCGCGACGCCCGGCACGCTGCCGGTACGCAGATACTGGACGAGCTGCTGCTGGGTCCAGCCGCCGATCCCCGAGTGCGGATCCGACGTGATGTTGTAGCCGTCCCAGCCCGCCAGCACCGAGCCCGACAGGAAGCTACCGCCCGTCTCGTCGAGCGACTTCTCCTGCATCGCGATGCCGCGCGGCGTGTGGCACGTGCTGCAGTGCGCGAGGCCCTGCACCAGGTACGCACCGCGGTTCCATTCGGCGCTCTGCGACGGCTTCGGCTGGTACGCACCGTCCTTCAGGAACAGCCAGTTCCAGATCTTCAGCGGCCAGCGCATGCTCAGCAGCGGCGGAATCTCGTTCTTCGGCGGTACCTGCTTGACCGGCTCGACGCCGTGCATGAAGTACGCGTACAACGCCTGCACGTCGTCGTCGTTGATCTTCGCGTACGACACGTACGGCATCGCCGGGTACAGGTTCGCGCCGTTCTTCGACACGCCGTGACGCACCGCGCGCTCGAAGTCTTCGAACGTCCAGTTGCCGATGCCCGTGTCGGGGTCCGGCGTGATGTTGCTCGTATAGATCTTGCCGAGCATCGGCACCGGCATCGGGAGGCCGCCGGCGAACGGCTTGCCGCCCTTCGCGGTGTGACAGGCCATGCAGTCGCCCGCGACCGCGAGATATTCGCCGCGCTTGATCTGCGCGGGATCGGCCGAATCGGCCGCGCGCACGAGCCCCGGCAGCGCGAGGCTGCCGGCGAGGAGGAAGGTGAGAGTAGATTTCCGCACGGTCAGACTTCCTTCTTCAGCGTGTCCGACATCCGCAGCGCCAGCGCCGCGATCGTCAGCGTCACGTTCACCGTACCGACGGTCGGCATCGTCGAGCTGCTCGAGATGAACAGGTTCGGATGGTCGAACGTGCGGCAGTCCTTGTCGACGACCGAGTCGCGCGCATCCGCGCCCATGATCGTCGAGCCCGTGATGTGGTTGTTCGGCGCGAACTCGTCGTTGAACACGACATCGGTACCGCCCAGCACCTTCGCGGCGGTCGCGTAGACCTCGCGCGTATGCACGGCGCCGCGCTTCACGTAGTCGTCGATCGCATACGTGATTTCCGGGCGCGGAATGCCGATCGCGTCGGTGGCGGTCTTGCTCGGCACGATGCGGTTCTCGGGCTGCGGCAGGATTTCGTGGAAGCAGTCGAACTGCACGTAGCGCGCGGAACGATCGCGGATCTGCGCGTCGAGCTCGTCGGACTTCATCAGCTTGCCGGCCTTGAAGATCTTCTGCGTCTCCTGGTTGATGCGCGACATGTTCGACAGGTGGATCTTCTTCGCGGCTTCGGTCGCGCGGAACGGGCCGTCGCGGAAACCGATCAGCGACGTCATCTCCTGCGGGCCGCGGCCCGGCCACAGCTTGTCGCTCGCGTAGAACGACACGCCCGTGCCCGGGTGGTCCATCAGGTTGCGCCCGACCATGTCGGAGCTGTTCGCGACGCCGTTCGGGAAATCGCGGTTCGCCGACATCAGCAGGATCTTCGGCGTCTCGATGCCGTTGGCGGCCACCACGAAGTACTTGCCTTCGACGCGATGGTCGGCGCCCGTCTTGTCCTTGTAGATCGCCGCGACGATGCGCTTGTCCGGACCGGTCTCGAGCTTGTAGACGACGGCGCTGTCGATCAGCTTCGCGCCCGCCTGCTCGGCCTTCTCGACGTGCACGATGCCGTTGTACATCGCGCCGATCGGGCAGATCGGCATGCAATTGTTGTTCCCGCAACAAGTCGGCCGGCCGTCGTACGGGCGGCTGTTGCGCGCGACCGGCTCGGTCACGACGTGGAACTTCGGGTCATAGCCGTTGAGCGCGCTCTTGATCGTCTGCTCGTTGAACGACAACGGCAGCGGCGGCATCGGGTACGCCTGCTTGCGCGGCGAGTACAGGTCTTCCTCGGGACCGGGGCCCCACACGCCGAGCTCTTCCTCGGCGCGCTGGTAGTAATGCTCGAGATCGTCGTACTGGATCGGCCAGTCGCGGCCGACGCCGTACACCGTCTTCATCTTGAAGTCGTTCGGGATGAAGCGCCACGCCGACGCGGCCCAGTGCCACGTCGTGCCGCCCACCGCACGGATGTACTGCGAGTTGAACTTGTGCTCGCCCTTCAGGATCAGGTAGTCGTTCGGCGGGCCGTATTCGGGATGCGGCGCCCACGTGCTCGACGGGTACGGCGCCATGAAGTCCGTCTTGTCCGGCTGATTGCGGAAGCGCTCGACGATCTCGCCGCGCGGCATGCGCGGGCCTGCTTCGAGCAGGATCACCGACTTGCCCGCCATCGCGAGCTGGTGCGCGACGATCGCGCCCGCGACACCGGACCCGACGACCACGACGTCGGCCTTTTGCGTATCGGTATCCGCCATCAGGCTTGCCTCTCGATTGGTTTTTCGGCCCAGAAGCCGGGTTTGTTGGGGCAATACGAAGGAATCACGAGCGTATCGGACACGACGCTGAACATTAATGCTTCTTCGTAAGTAATCACGACGTTGTCGACGATGCCGAGATACCACGCACCGAGAATCGACAGCGCGGCATTTTCCTGATCGGCATCCAATGAGCCGGACGCGAGCGCGCCGGCGAGTTGCGACAGACCGTCGGCCGTCTTGAACGAACCCTTCTGCAGCGCGTGCAGGAAGCGTTCGCCGAGCACGCGGCTCAGCCCTTTCTTGCCTGTCAGTGCTTCGGAGAGCGTCATGAACGTATCGAGCGGCGCGGTGCCGGGATTATCGGCCAGGGCCCGCAACGCCAGCGAGCCGGTGAGGCCGGCCGCCGTCAGCGCCAGTGCGCCCTGCAGCCATTGACGCCGCGTGATGCCGGATACGGTTGCGTCGCTTGCGCGACGCGAGTGGGGGGTGTTGTCGTTGTGCATGTTTCCTTCTCTCGAACACCGGATTCGGGAAAACCACGCTTGATATTTCTCAAACTTTCGCGCGGCCCTGAAATGTACGCGCACAATTCGAATCGGACAATGCTTTTATAGTCGATTAAATGTTCCGCAAGCCGAGACAATCGACATTTCGCGGCATCTTTGTGTCGTCGACGCGACAATTCTGCATCGCGGCGAAGTGTGTCGCAAGCCGACGACACGCGCCGCCCCGTCCCGTCATCCGCTCGCATGCGCGTCGGTTAGAATCCCGTGCAATCAAACAGAAAGCTTCCCTCCGAGGGCATCGAGCGATGAAGCAGCACGATAAACACAACAACACGCATCAATCCAATCACACCACACGGCTGCTCTGGCGCATCGGCGCGATCGCGGCGCTCGGCGCCGCCGCGGCACTGTCGCTGCATGCGCTCGCGGCGCGCACGGTGAGCGTGTCGCCGCAAGGCACGGTCACCGAAGTCCGGCAAAGCGTCGTCAAGTTCGACGAACCGATGGTCGCGTTCGGCTCGGCATCCGCGCCGAACCCCGCCCGCATGACCTGCAACGATTCCACCGCCGCGCGCGGCCAGGGTCACTGGCTCGACGACAAGACGTGGGTCTACGATTTCGAGAACGACCTGCCGCCGGGCGTGCGCTGCTCGGTCGCGCTCAACGACACGCTGCGCTCGGTCGCCGGCAATGCGGTGAGCGGCCCGCGCCGCTTCACGTTCCAGACCGGCGGCCCGTTCCCGGTGACGGTACGCCCCGGCTCGCGCGAGATCGAGGAGCACCAGGTCTTCGTGCTGAAGCTGAACGGCCCGGCCGAGCCGCGTTCCGCGCTCGCGAACATCTGGTGCGAGGCGGCCGGCATCGGCAACCGCATTCCCGTCACGGCCACCGACGACGCTACCCGCAGCGCGCTGCTCGACCACTTCGGGCTGAAGAAGGACGCCGCGCGCGTGCTGACGCTGTCGTGTGCGCAGGCGCTGCCCGCGAGCGCGAAGATGCAGCTCGTCTACGGCAAGGGCGTCGCGAGCCCGAGCGGCATCGCGAACGACACCGAGCGCCGCTTCGACTTCACGGTGCGCGCCCCTTTCACCGCGAGCTTCTCGTGCGAACGCGAGAACGCGAAAGCGCCCTGCACGCCGCTGCGCCCGCTGACGCTGTCGTTCAATGCGCCGATCTCGCGCAAGAACGCCGAGGCGATCAAGCTGCGCGGTCCTGACGGTTCGCTTTCGCCGACCTTCGGAGCCGACGACCACAGCGACGAAGTGACCACCGTCACGTTCAACCCGCCGCTGCCCGCGCAGGCGAACCTGACGATCGAGCTGCCGTCCGGACTGCGCGACGTGACCGACCGCGCGCTCGCGAACGCCGACTTGTTCCCGCTCGCGACGCGCACCGCGCCAATGCCACCGCTCGCGAAATTCTCGTCGGGCACCTTCGGAATCGTCGAGCGTTTCGCCGAACCCGATACGCCCGCGCTCGTGCCCGTCACGCTGCGCAACGTGGAGGCCGACCTGCATATCGCGGGCCTCAACACCCGCGGCGCACAATTCGCGAACCTGAAGGTGGACGACGACACCGCGATCCGCCAATGGATGCGCACCGTCGAGCAGTTCGACAACTGGGCGATGACAGCCGGCACGATCGACGCGCGCATGCCGGGCCTGCTCCGGCGCACGGGCCAGCACCCCGTCTACGTGCCGCTCGAGGCCGGTGAAAAGATGCCCGCACCGCAGAATCGCCGCATCGACGTGCGCTCGCTGTCGCTGCTCACCGGCGAGCCGGGGGCACAGGCGCTCACGCTGCCGAAGGCCGATCCGAAGGCGCTGCGTCCGTTCGAGGTCGTCGGCGTGCCGATCGACAAGCCCGGTTTCTACGTGCTCGAACTCGCGTCGCCCGCGCTCGGCCGCTCGCTGCTCGCGAAGCCGTCGAGCATGTACGTGCGCACCACCGTGCTCGTCACGAACCTCGGCGTGCACCTGAAACAGGGCCGCGAGAACAACCTCGTGTGGGTCACGACGCTCGACAAGGGCAAGCCCGTGCCGAACGCGCAAATCCGCGTGTCGGACTGCAACGGCGACGAGATCGCGACCGGCAAGACCGACGCGCAAGGCCTGCTGAAGATCGACGGTCAATTCGAGCCGAAGCAGGAATGCAACTCGTCGGAAACCTTCGGCGACTACTTCGTGTCGGCGCGCGTCGACGATCCGAAGACGGGCCCCGACATGGCGTTCGTCAGCTCGAACTGGAACCGCGGGATCGAATCGTGGCGCTTCAACGTGCCGACCGACACCAGCAGCGAACCGACCATGCGTGCGCATACCGTGTTCGACCGCACGCTGCTGCGTGCCGGCGAAACCGTGTCGATGAAGCACTTCCTGCGCACCGAGACGCTGCAGACCCTCGCGTTCCCGGCGCAGTACCCGACGCGCGTGAAGATCCGCCATCTCGGCTCCGACCAGACCTACAAGCTGCCGCTCACGTGGTCGGCCGACCACAGCGCGGACACGCAGTTCCCGCTGCCGCCCGCGGCCAAGCTCGGCGAATACAGCGTCACGCTCGAAGGCGGCCCGGACGATGCGCCGACCACCAGCTACTACAGCGGCAGCTTCCGCGTCGAGGCGTTCCGCCTGCCGGTGCTCAAAGGGTCGATCGGCGCGCGCGACGCGCAGAAAAGCCCGCTCGTCGCGGTCAAGGAAGCGCCGCTCGCGGTGCAGATCGACTACGTGTCGGGCGGCGGCGCATCGAACCTGCCCGTGCAGGTGTCGGCGCTGATGAAGTGGGCGTCGCCGCCGTTCGCGGATCGCTTCGAGGACTTCAGCTTCACGCCGTATCGTCCGGAGCGCAGCGACGGCAACGCCGACGAGGATGCGCAGGACGGCGACAACGCATCGGCCGCGAACAACGACCCCGATGCGACCAAGCTGATCGCGGACAAGCTGCCGCTGACGCTCGACCGCAACGGTGCGGGCTCGGTCACGCTCAAGGGCCTGCCCGACGTCGACGCGCCGAAGCGCATCGCGCTCGAAGCGACGTTCGCGGACCCGAACGGCGAAGTGCAGACGATCCGCGGCGACACGATCCTGTGGCCGGCCGCGGTGGTGGCCGGCATCAAGGCCGGCCGCTGGGTGTCGGTCGGCCAGCGCGTGCCGGTGCAGGCGCTCGCGGTGGATCTGCAAGGCAAGCCGCGTGCGTCGGTGTCGATCGAGATCAAGGGCGTCGCGCACGTCACGACGTCGTCGCGCAAGCGGATGGTCGGCGGCTTCTACGCGTACGACAACAAGAGCGACACGCGCGACCTCGGCGTGCTGTGCTCGGGCAAGACCGACGACAAGGGCCGCATGGCCTGCGACGCGACGCTCGAACAGGCCGGCAACGTCCAGCTGATCGCGGTCGCGAAGGACGGCGACGGCCGCACGTCGAACGCGTCGACGTCCGTGTGGGTCACGCGCGAGGACGAACTGTGGTTCGGCGGCGACAACACCGACCGGATCGACGTGATTCCGGAGAAGACGTCCTACGAACCGGGCGAAACGGCCCGCTTCCAGGTGCGCATGCCGTTCCGCTATGCCACGGCGCTGGTCGCGGTCGAGCGCGGCGGCGTGATGGAAACGCACATCGTCGAACTGACCGGCAAGAATCCGACCGTCGACCTGAAGGTCGGCGAATCGTGGGGGCCGAACGTCTACGTGTCGGTGCTCGCACTGCGCGGCCGGATTCGCGAGGTGCCGTGGTACTCGTTCTTCACGTGGGGCTGGAAAGCGCCGGTCGAATGGGCGCGCGCGTTCTGGCGCGAAGGCCGTCACCATGAAGCGCCGACCGCGTTCGTCGACCTGTCGAAACCCGCGTTCCGTTACGGCCTCGGCGAGATCAAGGTCGGCGCCGGCGTGCATCGTCTCGGCGTGACCGTGACGACCGACGCGACGCGTTACACGGTGCGCGGCAAGGCGCAGGCGCACGTGAAGGTCACGCTGCCGAACGGCCAGCCCGCGCCTGCCGGCACGCAGATCGCGGTCGCGGCCGTCGACGAGGCGCTGCTCGAACTGATGCCGAACAACAGCTGGGACCTGCTCGACGCGATGCTGCAGCGACGCGCGTACGGCGTCGAGACGGCCACCGCGCAGATGGAAATCGTCGGCCGCCGCCACTTCGGCCGCAAGGCCGTGCCGGCGGGCGGCGGCGGCGGCAGCGCGCCGACGCGCGAGCTGTTCGACACGCTGCTGCTGTGGAATCCGCGCGTGACGCTCGACGCGAACGGCAGCGCAAACGTCGAGGTGCCGCTGAACGACGCGCTCACGCGCTTCCGGATCGTCGCCGTCGCGGCGGTCGGCCCGGACCGCTTCGGCACCGGCAGCACGTCGATCCGCAGCACGCAGGACCTGCAACTGATCTCCGGCCTGCCGCCGCTCGTACGCGAAGGCGATGCGTTCCGCGCGCAGGTCACGCTGCGCAACACGACCGACCGCGCGATGCAGGTGGTCGTGACGCCGCGCGTGACGGGGCTCGACGTCGCGCCGCAAACCGTGTCGCTCGCGGCCAACGCGGCGACCGAGGTCGCGTGGACGATCACCGTGCCCGAGCAGGCGCTCGACGCGGCCGGCGCGCTGAACTGGCGCATCGAGGCGGCCGAGCAAGGCGGCAAGCGCGCGTCCGATGCGCTGGCCGTCGCGCAGAAGGTCGTGCCCGCACTGCCGGTGACCGTGCAGCAGGCCACGCTCACGCAGGTCGACGGCACGCTGACGGTGCCCGTGTCGGCCCCGGCCGGCGCTGTCAACAACGCGCAAGGCGCGCCGCGCGGCGGCATTGCCGTGTCGCTGCAGTCGAAGCTCGCGGACGGCCTGCCCGGCGTGCGGCGCTGGTTCGAGCGCTATCCGTACCGCTGCCTCGAACAGCAGACGTCGCGCGCGATCGGCCTGCACGACGCCGCGCAATGGCAGGCGCTGGTCGCGCGGATGCCCGTCTACCTCGACAGCGACGGGCTCGCGAGCTATTTCCCGCCGTCGTCCGACGATGCGCACTACGGCAGCCCGACGCTGTCGTCGTACCTGCTCGTGGTCGCCGACGAAGCCGGCCGCCTCGACCCGCGCTTCGCGCTGCCGGAAGACCTGCGCACCCAGCTCGAAGCCGGGCTCGCGCGCTTCATCGATGGCCGCATCGAGCGCAACGCATGGGCGCCGCGCCAGGATCGCGACCTGCGCAAGCTGGCCGCGATCGAGGCGCTGTCGCGTCACGGTGCCGCGCAAGGCCGCATGCTCGGCTCGATCGAGATCGCGCCGAACCAGTGGCCGACGTCGGCGGTGATCGACTATCACGCGATCCTCACGCGCGTGAAGGACATCCCGCAGCGCGACGAGAAACGCGCGCAGGTCGAGCAGATCCTGCGCGCGCGCCTCACGTACCAGGGCACGCAGCTCGTGTTCTCGACCGCGCGCGACGACGACCTGTGGTGGCTGATGACGAGCAACGAGACCAATGCCGCGCGCCTCGCGCTGGAATTCGCGGGCGACCCGGCGTGGAAGGACGAGATGCCGCGCGTGACGGCCGGCCTGCTCGCGCTGCAACGCCAGGGCGCATGGCAGACGACGACGTCGAACGCACTCGGCCAGCTCGCGGTGGAGCGGTTCTCGCGCACGTACGAGAGCGTGCCGGTCGCCGGCACGACGAAGGTCGCCCTCGGCGGCAACGAGCGGGCGATCGCGTGGTCGCACGCAGGCTCGGCCGCGCCCGCCGATACGCCCGCGTCGGCCACGCCCGCGACCCGCGCCGCCGCCGCGCGCAGCGTGCTGATGCCGTGGCCGCGTGCGTCGCAGGCGCCGGCCACGTTGTCCGTCATGCAGGATGGCACCGGCCGCCCGTGGGCAACGGTCGAAAGCCTCGCGGCCGTGCCGCTGCGCGCGCCGTTCGCGGCAGGCTACCGGATCACGAAGACCGTCACGCCCGTGTCGCCCGCCGTCAAGGGCGTGCTGACGCGCGGCGACGTCGTGCGCGTGCATCTCGACATCGACGCGCAGAGCGACATGACGTGGGTCGTCGTCAACGATCCGATTCCGTCCGGCGCGACGATTCTCGGCTCGGGCCTCGGCCGCGACTCCGAAGCCGCGACGCAGGGCGAGAAATCCCCGGACGGCGCATGGCCGGCGTTCATCGAGCGCGACTTCGACGGCTACCGCGCGTATTACGACTATCTGCCGAAGGGCAAACTCTCGGTCGAATACACGGTGCGGCTGAACAACGTCGGCACCTTCGGGCTGCCGCCGACGCGCGTCGAGGCACTGTATGCACCGTCCGTGTACGGCCTCTGGCCGAACCCGCCGATGACGGTAAAGCCGGCCGACGCGGGCAAGTCGTGAGTACGCGATGATCGATCTGGTTTTGCCGCGGCCGGCGCGCTTCGCCGGCCGCGTATTCGTCGCCGTCGTGCTGGCCGCGCCGCTCGTCGCGCACGCGCTGCCCGGCTACGACGACGTGCGCCGCGGCTGGCGCAGTTCCGACTGGGTGCTGCTCGCGCGCGACGGCACACCGCTGCAGCGCACGCGCGTCGATCTCACCGAACGGCGCGGCGACTGGGTGTCGCTCGCCGACGTGTCGCCCGCGTTCCGCGAGGCGATCGTCGTGTCCGAGGACAAGCGTTTCTACGAACATAGCGGCGTCGACTGGCGCGGCATCGCCGGCGCGGCGTGGGGCAATCTGTGGAACGAGCGCACGCGCGGCGCGTCGACCGTGACGATGCAGCTCGCCGGGCTGCTCAGCGATTCGCCGCGCCGCTCGGGCCAGCGCTCGCTGCCGCAGAAGGCCACCCAGGCGATGAACGCGCTGCTGCTCGAGCGCGGCTGGCGCAAGGACCAGATCCTCGAGGCCTACCTGAATCTCGTGCCGTTTCGCGGCGAGACGGTCGGGCTCGCCGCGCTGTCGCAGGTGCTGTTCGGCAAGGCGCCGTCCGGCCTCGACGCACGCGAAGCCGCGATCGCCGCGGCGCTGGTGCGCGCGCCGAACGCGGCGCCCGCGAAGGTCGCCGAGCGGGCCTGCCGGATCCTGCGCGACATGCATGCGGAACAGGCCTGCGCGTCGCTCGACGGCTACGTGCAGCTCGTGATCGCGCGCCCGGCCAACGCCGTGCGGGACGACGGCGCCGCCCTCGCCCCGCACTTCGCGCGCCGCATCGCGGCCGAGGTCCGCCCCGCGGCCGGCACGCAGGTGCGCACGACGCTCGACGCGCCGCTGCAGCGCTTCGCACGCGACACGCTGACGCGCGCACTGACCGAGCTCAACGCGCCCGCGCACCGGCGCAACGTGCAGGACGGCGCGGTCGTAGTGATCGACAACGCGACCGGCGAGATTCGCGCGTGGGTCGGTTCGTCGGGGGCGTTGTCGAGCGCACGTGACGTCGACGCCGTGCTCGCGCCGCGCCAGGCCGGCTCGACGCTCAAGCCGTTCCTCTATGCGCAGGCGATCGACGAGAAGCGGCTGACGGCCGCATCGCTGCTCGATGACGCGCCGATCAACCTCGCCGCCGGCGGCGGCCTCTACATTCCGCAGAACTACGACAAGGATTTCAAGGGCTGGGTGAGCGTGCGCACCGCGCTCGGCGGCTCGCTGAACGTGCCGGCCGTGCGCACGCTCGTGCTCGTCACGCCGCACCGCTTCGCGCGCACGCTGACCGCGCTCGGCCTGCCGCTCGCGCAGGAAGGCGATTACTACGGCTTCAGCCTCGCGCTCGGCAGCGCGGACGTCACGCTGCTGTCGCTGACCAATGCGTATCGCGCGCTCGCGAACGGCGGCGTCGCGCGCAAGGTCGTCGACCTGCCGGCGCCGGCGCCCGCTTCCGGCGCGTCGGCACCCGGCCATGCGGACAACGGCACGCGCGTATTCAGCGAAGCGGCCAGCTTCGTCGTCACCGACATCCTCTCCGACAACAACGCGCGCGTGCGCACGTTCGGCTTCGACAACCCGCTCGCGACGCGCTTCTTCTCGGCGGTCAAGACCGGCACGAGCAAGGACATGCGCGACAACTGGACCGTCGGCTTCACGTCGCGCTATACGGTCGGCGTGTGGGTCGGCAATGCGGACGGCTCGCCGATGTGGGACGTGTCGGGGGTGACGGGCGCGTCGCCGGTGTGGTCGGCCGTCGTCGGCTATCTGCATCGCGACCTGCCGAGCCGTGCGCCGAAAGCGCCGGCCGGCGTCGAAACGCGCCGCATCGCGTTCGAGCGCGACGTCGAGCCGTCGCGCAACGAGTGGTTCGTCGCCGGCACGGCGCTCGACACGATCCGGCTCGCGGCGCCCGTCACGCCGGGCAAGGACGGCGCGCGCGCGCCGCTGGCGATCGGCGCGCCGACCGACGGCACGATCTTCGCGATCGATCCGGACATTCCGCCGAAGAACCAGCGGATCTGGTTCGAGCGGTCGTCCGGGCATGCCGCGCGCTTCGCATGGCGGCTGGACGACAAGGTGATCGGGCACGCCGATCGCATCGCATGGATGCCGTGGCCGGGGCGGCACCGGCTGGAACTCGTCGACGCGCGCGGCAACGTCGCGGATGCGATCGGCTTCGAGGTGCGCGGCGCGTTCGCGAAGCCGGCCGCGCGCAAGCCCTGAGCGGGTGCGCCGGCCGCGTTCGCGTTCGGCGGCCGGGCGGGAAACCGATTGCCGGTGCGCTCGGAAAATTCGCGCGCCTGCGTCAAACGGGCAAGCAACGCGCCAATTCGGCACCTAGAATGTGAGCAGGGCCGTATGCCCTGCGCTCACCGGTTGTCTTCTTCCCCGATCGCCCGCGACCATGAACATTTGCCCGCCGCACTTCACCCGCCCCGCGCTGGGCGCACTTTGCGCCGCCGCGCTCGCGACACTGGCGGGCTGCAACGGCGAGGCCTGCTTCGGCGTCGATGCGTGCTTCAACGACAACAACACGCAGACCGTCGCGCTATCCGGCACGGCCGCCACGGGCGGCGCGCTCGCGAGCGCATCGGTGACGGTGAGTTGCGCGCAGGGGTCGGCGACGACGCTGACCGACGGCGGCGGCAACTACCGCGTGACCGTCAACGCCGTGCTGCCGTGCGTGATCAGCGTCGCGTCGGGCGGCACGAGCCTGCATTCGCTCGCGTACGCGGCCGGCACCTTCAACACGACGCCCGAAACCGAGCTGATGCTCGTCTATCTCGCCGCGCAGCTCGGCACGAACACGGCCGGGCTGACCGGCAATTTCCAGGGAAGTCGGCGCTTCCAGCAGGCGATGGGCGATCCGGGCATCGTGCAGGCCGCGCAGTCGGCCGTCGTGACGAATCTCCAGCAGCGCTACGCGGTCACGCTCGCGACGCCGGCGTTTCTGACCACGCCGTTCGTGGTCGGGCAACCGGGCGTCGACGCCGATCTTGGGACGCTGGCCAAGGCCGGCGCGATCGATTCGAACGGGATGCCGGATCCGGTTGCCGTTTCGCTATTGACGCAGGCCGGCGCCGCGCATCCGCTATAAGCGCAAGGCTCCCGCGCGGTAGTGATTGATGCGGCTTACGCCGCCTCCCCGCTTCCGCAAGCGACGCTCGCGGCTTGCTGCTGGCTCAGGTAGCGCAGCAGCTTCGTCACCATCCACACGACGATGAACGACAGCGCGACGAAGAACACCGCGAGCGGCGTCAGCACCTGCACCGACACGAAGCCGGCCAGCCCCATCATCGCGGACGACACGAGCAGCAGCGCGCACCCGAGAATCGCGCTCGTCAGCCCCGCGATATGCGGAAACAGCGAATTGCCCTTCGCCATCAGCGTCGGATACATCGCACCCGCGCAGAGGCCCATCACGAGCACCGGCGTCGCGAGGGTCCACACGCGCAGGCCGACGGTCAGCGCCAGCGCGAGCATCACGACCGCCGCGACCGCCATCACGCGCGCGCCGATGCGCAGCCGCTGCTCCGCGCTCGGCAGCCCGCGTCCGTGGATCCGGTTCGACAGGCCGCCGAGGAAATACATCAGCCCGATCCCGAGCGCGAGATAGCCGAAGAAGGTCGGCGGCTTGTGCAGCGTGGTCTGCACCATGAACGGCCCGACGATGTTGAACACCAGCAGGATGCTGTAGCACAGCCCCTGGGCGAGGAAGCAGCTCTGGAACACCGGGCTCCCGAGCACCTTGCCCGCGTTCGCGATCAGCGTACGCGGCTCGAGATGCACCGGTTTCGGCAAGGTTTCCCGGTAATGCCACCACAGCGCCCACATCACCAGCGAATACACCAGCAGGAACACGAGGCACGCGCGCCAGCCGAACCATTCTTGCAGGTGCGCGCCGATCACCGGCGCGATGATCGGCGCGAGCCCCCACGCGATCGACATGTACGTGAACGCATGCATCAGCGCCTGACCCGAGAACGAATCGGTGATGATCGCCTTCGCGAGCAGGTTGGTGGTCGCGATCCCGAAGCCTTGCAGGCAGCGCGCCAGTATGAACGTCTCCAGGTTCGGCGCGCCGAGCGACAGCAGGCAGCCGATCGTGTAGATGACGAGCCCGAACGCGAGCACGCGCTTGCGTCCGTACGCATCGGCGACCGGGCCGAAGATCAGCTGGCCGAGCGCATAGGCGGCCATGTAGCCGGACACGCTCGACTGGATCGCCTGCGGCGTGGTCGCGAACGAGCGCGCCATGTCGGGCAGCGCGGGCACGTAGATGTCGATCGCGAGCTGGCCGGCGGACGAGAACAGGCAAATCAGAAACAACAGGAAGCGCGGCGAGTTCGATTCGCGCGCGGGAGTGAGCGAGACGTTCATGACAACCGGGAAGGATTCCGACAGCGGGGACACGCGCCCGCTTGTTCGAATCTCGAACAGCGGTGCGCGGCGAAGCGAAGCGCGTATTGTGCCTGTTGTGGCGCGGCGCAACGGCAATACCATGGCGCGGGCGAGGTTGAAATGCCGATTGCGGCATATCTCGAAACACACAAAATGGGCCATTCGCGGGCGTCGGCGACTCACCCCGGGCGCCCCACCCAGCCTCATTCCGCGGTCCCGCCCCGGTTTTAAGCCAGATTTAAGCCGGCGCTCGCATAGTCCTTCGTGGCTCAGTCCGTGAGCCGCACGATTCGTGCATTGTTGATTCGATCAGTCTCGTTTGATGGAGATCCGAACATGCGATTCCGTTCGTATATGGCGGCGGCCACGCTGGCATTGATGCCCGTGCTCGCCCTGGCCGGGCAGGCCGACGCCGCTCCGGCAGCACAACCGATGTTCGTCAATGTCAATGGGCAGGCCGTGCCCGTGAAAGCCGATACGCGCGTCGTCCAGACGGCGGTCGGCCCGATGCAGGTCCGCACGTGGAGCTGGCACAGCCCGCATGGCGGTGCGCGCTTCGAGATGCAGGCGTCGTCGTCGGGCACCATGCCGCCCGCGGCCGCGTTGCGGCAGATGCTGGTCGCGCAGTATCAGATGCAGGCGGCCCAGGCGCAAATGGTCGCCATGCAGCAGCAGATGATGGCGCTGCAGCACGTGGCGCTCGCCAACGCGTTCGCGATGCCGATGCCGCAACCGGTCGGGTTCGCGATGCCGATGTGGGCCATGCCGCAACCGGTCGTCGTGATCGTGCCGGCGCAACCGTCCACGCGGGCGCTGGCGCCGGCACCGTCGGCTCCGGCCCGGCCGGCCGCACGCGGGCCGGAAATCAAGGCCTGACGCCCGGTTCCGTCGCACGAGCGACCGGGCCGAAAACCGAAACCGCCGGCATGTGCCGGCGGTTTTTCATTGGCGGCGCCGGACGTTCGCCCGCGCCGCCGCGATCGCGCCGCCTCCCCCGACACTCGGTGCTTTCCACCGATTGACACACCTCCCCGCCTTCACCCTATACTCCGCGAAGCGCCAATATATTGTTGAACAATCCAGCATGAAAATTGACGCGTGAGCGGCCACCACAAAGGGCTACAGCTGGATCGCCGCACCTGACAACCTTCCCCGAGAGTACCGCGTCATGTCGAACTATCCTGCCGCCTACCAGGTCACCAAGGGTTCCGTCCTGAATGTCGATAAAGCCTTTTATTCCACGATCGCCCGGCGTCATGACGCGCGCGAACGGATCGCGTCGCACGTCGTGCCGATCCGCAGCGGCTTCGCGTGGACGGTGCCGGCCGGTCACGTGTTCCGGATTGTCACGCTCGAAGGGCCGCAAGTCGCCGACTTCAACATGTGGAACCTGCACAATCCGCGCGAACGCATGTGGGCATCGCGCACGCGCCAGTTGCAGGCCGCCCACGTGACGACGTTCGACCGGCTCTGGTCGACCTTGCCGTACCTCCGTCCGATGGTCACGATCACCGACGACACGCTCGCCGGCTACGGCGTCGACGGCGACGGCGGCCGCGTGCACGACCTGCTCGGCACGCGCTGCGACCCGTACGTGAACAAGCTGCTGACCGGCGAGGATTTTCATTTCCACTGTCATTCGAACCTCGTGCGCGCAGTCGCGCCGTACGGGCTGACCGAATTCGACGTGCACGACGTGCTCAACGTATTCCAGTGCACGGGCCTGAACGACGACGACAAGTACTTCATGAAGGCCTGCCCCGCGCAGCCGGGCGACTACCTCGAGTTCTTCGCGGAAATCGACGTGCTGTGCGCGATGTCGACGTGCCCGGGCGGCGACCTGTCCGTCCCGATGTGGGGGCCCGACGCACGCGACCCGATCGACGTGTGCCGGCCGCTCGGCGTCGAGGTGTACCGGCTCGATCCGAGCTTGCTCGAAGGCTGGGCGTCGCCGCCCGTCGCGCCGTACCGCGGCCTGCACGGGATGCAGCCGCCGCACGCGGATTGGCAGCACGACAAGACGGCGTAACGACGCCCATAGCCCGTAGAATGGCGAAACGCCGCCGGCCGGCCACGCCGGCGGCGCACGATCAGGAGAGGAGCGAACGAAAGGAATGGCAAGCGAAAAAGCGCGAGGACAGTCGGTCGCCGACCGGATCAGCCATCAACTGCGCGAACACATCATCAGCGGCAAGCTGCCGCCCGGCACCGCGCTGATCGAGATGGACCTCGCGGCCGAATACGACACGTCGCGCAACTCGCTTCGCGAAGTCCTGCATCAGCTCGGCCGCGAAGGGCTCGTCACGTTCGTGCGGCACAAGGGCGTGGTCGTGCGCACGCTGAATCGCCAGGACGTGCGCGATCTCTACGTCGCGCGCCGCACGCTCGAACTGCATGCGTTGAACACGGCGGAACTCGCGCAGCCGGCCCTGCTCGAGAAAATGCAGAGCGCGATTCGCGCGGCCGAACGCGAGCTCGCCAAGGAAAACTGGCAGGCCGTCGGCACGCACAGCCTGCGATTCCACCAGCACATCGTCGCGCTGCAGAAGTCGGCGCTGCTCGACGAATTCTTCCGGACCATCTCGGCACAGCTGCGCCTCGTCTTCGCCGCCGATCCCGACGAGAAGCGCGTGCAAACGCCCGACTGGATCCAGCGCGAATACCAGATCTACGACCTGCTCACGCAGAACCGTCGCAGCGAAGCCGTTACCGCGCTCACGCGCTATCTCGACGATTCCGAGCGGATGCTCGTCGACGCGATCAAGCGCAGCCACCGCGAGGCGGCCTGAACCCGAACACCGTGTGGCCATTGCGCCGCCCGAAGCGGCGCGCAACGGCCCGTCACGCTTGCTGTTCCGTCGGCAACGCGTAACTGCCGTCTTCCCGATGTGTCTCGAGCCCAGTCAACGGCGGATTGAACACGCACACCAGGTGCAGGTCGCCGCGCGTCGCGCGCAGGATATGCGGATCGTTCAGGTTCAGCGCATAGATCGTCCCGGGCGTGATCCGGTGCACGTCGCCGGTGGCCGTATCGACGACTTCCCCTTCCCCGGCCACGCAGTAGTTGGTCTCGAAGTGATTCTTGTAATGCAGATGCAGTTCCGCGCCTTCATGCACACGCGTCTCATGGACGGAATAGCCGACGCCGTCCTGCTTCACGATCATGCGCTTGCTGTCCCAGCCCGGGCCTCGCGCGTGGCGTTCGGTATTGGTGATATCGGCCGATTTCACGACGATCATAAGCACCTCTGATTAGTAACGAGTAATGGCGAAAATGGCAAGGCGAGCCCTGCCGCGGGAAACCTGTCATGTGGAATCGGTCAGCGCGCGCTCGACCATCGCCGCGACGTCGAGCAGCCGCGCGTCTTCGTGTCGACGCCCGGTGATCAGCAACCCGACGGGTTGCCGGTTGCGCAGGTCGCCCGGCACGCTGATGCTCGGCAGGTCGAGCCGGTTCGCGAACTCGGTCAGCCGGAACGCACGCGCGTTCTGCTCGAGGTACGCGGCTTCGTCGGCCAGATCGGCCACGCGCGGCGGCAGCATCGGCACCGTCGGCGTCAATACCGCGTCCGCGTCGCCAAGTTCGGCGTGGTACGTGTCGGCCAGTGCAGCCAGACGCAGCAGCGCCGCCGCGTAATCGTGCGCGCGCACCTGCTCGCCCGCGGCGATGCGCGCGCCGACCAGCGGATCGTAACGGTCAGCCGCCGTCGCCAGCCGCGCACGATGCAGCATGAACGCCTCGGCCGCGATGATGCCGCCCGCACGGGCGACCGCGCCGGCCTCGGCCACGCAATCGAGCCGCTTGCGCCGGATGCGCGCGCCGTGCGCGGACAGTCGGGACAGCCACGCGTCGAATGCGTGTGCCACGACCGGATCCACGTCGTCGGTGGCGAATGGTTCGGGCACGACGAACTGCAGATCGCGGATCGTCGCCGGTCGTCGTCGCCGCGCATCGCGGCCGTGCAACGCAACATCGGCCTGCCGGCAAAGCTCGACCGTCGCGGCCAGCAGGCCCGGCACGTCGAAGCTCGTCGACAGGAACTGCATGCCGTCGCTTGCATAGCGCCCACGCGACGGCTTGAATCCGGTCACCCCGCAGAATGCGGCCGGAATGCGCGCCGACCCGCTCGTATCGGAACCCAGCGACAGGTCGGCCGCACCGAGCGCCGCCGACACCGCCGCGCCCGAACTCGATCCGCCGGCCACCCGCTCGCGCCGCGCATCGAGCGGTGTCGTCGGCGTACCGTACGCACGATTCACGCCGAGCGCGCCATACGCGAACTCGGTCATCGCCGTCTGCGCGACCAGCACCGCGCCGGCCCGGCGCAGCATCGACACCATCGCGGCGTCGGTGCGTGCCGGCGGCTCGTCGGCCAGCACACGCGAGCCGGCATGCGTGACCCAGCCTTCGCAATCGAAACAGGCTTTCACCGTCAGCACGGCGCCGGCCAGCGGCGCATCGGCCGCACCGCCGCGCAGCGACGCATCCCATGCACGCGCGTCGGCAAGCGCGGCGGCGTCGCGCCGTGCGAGCCACGCGGTTCCGATGTCGCCGGGATACGCATCGGCACGTGCGAGACACGCGCTCAGCCGCTGCGCACACGAGCGTGCGTTCATGTCGCCCAGCCGAAAGCCCGTCGGGTCCATTCGTGCTCCCGTCCAGTCGTTCGTCATGCGATGTGAACGTGTTTCAGAAAATCCTTCACGCGCGCGTCGCCGCTGGCGCGAATCCGCTCCGGCGGCACGTCGTACAGGATGCGCCCGCTCTCCATGAACACGATCCGGTCGGATACCTTGAACGCGAAGTTCATTTCATGGGTCACGATGATCATCGTCATCCCTTCCTTCGCCAGCGTCTCGACAACCTTCAGCACTTCGCCGACGAGTTCGGGATCGAGCGCGGAGGTCGGCTCGTCGAACAGCATGATCGACGGCCGCGTCGCGAGTGCGCGCGCGATCGCGACACGCTGCTGCTGGCCGCCGGAAAGCTGGTGCGGATACTTGTTCGCATGCTCGAGCATGCCGACCTTCGAGAGCAGCGACAGCGCCTGCAGCCGGATCGCGACTGCATCGGCATGCCGGTGATAGCACGGCGCCATCATCACGTTCTGCAGCGCGGTGCGGTGGGGGAACAGGTTGAAGCTCTGGAACACCATGCCGATATCGAGGATGCGCTCGTGCGACACGCGCGGCGGATGCGAACCCGACGCGCGGATGAACGGCTCGCCGTACAGGTCGATCTCGCCCGCGTTCACCGGCGCGAGCCCGTTGATGGTGCGGATCAGCGACGTCTTGCCCGAGCCGGACGGGCCGATGATCGACACGACCTGCCCCGGCACGACGTCGAGATGAATGTCCTTCAACACTTCGTGGCGGCCGTAGCGCTGCTGCACGCCTTTCAGGCGAAGCGCGAATTCGGCATTCGCCCGCTGCCTCGGCGCGACGGCCGGCGCCGACGGCGGCAGCGCGAGATCGATCTCGTCGGCCTGGATCGGCGTGCGCCGACTGACGTCGAGGTGCCGCTCGAGATAGCCGAGCAGCCGGCTGAACACGGTCACGATCAACACGTAGTAAAACGCCACGGCCAGCATCGTTTCGAACACGAGGAAATTCTGCGTGTACAGCCGCTGTCCGACGAGCAGAATCTCGGCCAGCGAAATCACCGACACCAGCGACGTGAGCTTCACGATCGTGATGAACTCGTTCGCGAGCGCGGGCAGCGCGATGCGGATCGCCTGCGGCATCACGATCAACCGCTGGATGCCGGCGAAGCGGATACCCAGAGCGCGGCCGGCCTCGAGCTGCCCGCGCGGCACCGACAGGATCCCGCCGCGATGGATTTCCGCGAAATACGCGGTCTCGCTCAGCACCATCGCGATCAGGCCGGCCGTGAACGGATCGGACAGCACCGCGCTGGTTGCGGGAAAGACCTGCGGCAGGTTGTAGATGAAGACCAGCAGCACGAGCAGCGGCAGGCTGCGGAAGAACCAGATGTAGACGGCCGCCGCGCGCTTCAGCAGCGGCCGGTGCGACTGTCTCGCGAGCGCCACCGGAAACCCGAGCAACACGCCGAGCAGCCATGCGACGACGCTGAGTTCGACGACCACGACGCAGGCGCGCCAGAAATCCTTGTCCCACAAGAGCTGAAACGCATAGTGCCAATCGAACTGCATCGATGACTCCTCAACCGCGAATGGAGATGCGGCCGCGCTGCGCGCGGTGGTCGGGTCGTGCTTGCTACGTGCTTGCTGCGTGTCTACTTCGCGGTGCCGAGCGCATTGGCGACGTCGGCGGGCGTCGGCTCCTGCAATCCGTATTTCTTCACGAGGCTGCCGTACTCGCCGCTGCGCTTCGCATCGTTCAATGCGCCCTGTAGCGCACCCTGCAGGCCGCTATCGCCCTTCGTCATGCCGAGGCCGATGACGATCGGATACAACAGCGTCGTCGAACTGATGTCGACACGCCCGTTCGTCTGTTTCGGAATCCCCTGCGCGACAGCCGCGTCCTCGATCTGGACATCGACCGCCTTCGACATCAGCGCCGACGTCGCTTCCGGCGACGTCGGGAACTCGAGGATCGCGATCTCGCCGCGCCCGGCCGCCTTGCACGTGTCCTGCGACACCGCACGCAGCTTCGGCGTCCACGACGCACCCTTGATCGAGCCGACCCGCTTGCCGCACAGATCCTGCGGCGTCTTCGGCAGGAACGCGCTGCCCTTCGCGACGAGCAGCGATGCGCCCGTCTTCAGGTACGGCACGAAATCGACCTGCTTCACGCGATCGGGCGTCACGTACAGCGCGGACGCGACGACGTCGAAGCGGCGCGCCTTCATGCCGAGGATCAGGTCCGGAAACCGCGTATCGAGGAACACCGGCTCCAGCTTCAGGTGACGCGCGAGCAGCCGCGCGAACTCGGCGTCGAAGCCGGCGGGCTTGCCGGCTTCCAGGTACGCGTAAGGCGGATACGTGAGGTCGGAGCCCACCAGCAAGGTGCCGGGCCGCACCGTCTGCAGCGGAGCAGCGGCCGCGAGCGAGCACGCGAACGCGAGCGGCACGAGCGCGCCGCGGAGGAAATGTCGAAGCGGGAAACGAGCGGACATGGCGAAGCTCCTGGGTTGTTCGGCTCCGGCGCTGAAACGTCGCAACGCCTCCCGCGGGCCGCCGTATGCGGCTTTCCGGGATTTTCCGCCGAAAATTGTTGAACAATTTCGGCCGATTCTGACCAGTTCAAATTGAAATCTGAATTCGGGTTTACGCGGCAGACGACATCACCGGGCGCGAGCCGGCACGAACGCGCGCACCACGCGCCGGCACGAGCATGCGTTGCGGTAAGGAGGGAAAAGACCGGTGGAGACGGGCCCCGGATCGAGGCCCTTCGAAGTGCGGCACGGCACGCGCGACGCGTGCGGCGAGGGATCAGAGAACGGGTTTTCGGAATCCGGCGCGATGCGCACGGACCCCACTACGGCCGCAGGATGCGCGCCGCGACGCCGGCCCGCAGGCCGGACAGACTCGATCGTGCAGGGCCGATCACGCTACATGTCGGCCCGCACGCTGACTCGACGCCCTGCTCAGTACTGCGCCTGATCCGTCGGATTCCTGAACAGCTGCTTCATCTCCGGCGACAGCGGATAGTTGAGGCTCACGCCCTTCGGCGGAATCGGCTGCATGAACCACTGGTCGTAGAGCTTCTCGGCCGCGCCGGAAGTCTGCAGCTTCGCGATCACGCCGTCGACCACGTGCTTGAACGCAGGATCGTCCTTGCGCATCATGCATGCGTAGTTTTCATGGACGAGCGGCGTGCCTGCCACCGTGTACGCGCCCGGGTTGCGGTCCTTCGCGATCTCGCCGTACAGCAGCGGCTCATCCATCACGAACGCGACCGCGCGCCCCGTCGTGACGTTCATGAACGCTTCGGCGTGGTCCTTCGCGCTGATGATCGTCATGTTCATCCCCTTCTCCTCGTTGAGCTTGCGCAGCAGGCGCTCGTCCGACGTGCCGGCCGTCGTCGCGACCGTCTTGCCGGCCAGGTCCGCGAAGTCCTTCACGCCCGAATCCTTGCGCGTGCTGAAGCGGATCCCGTACAGGAAGATGCTGTTCGAGAATGCGGCCTGCTTCTGCCGCTCCAGCGTGTTGGTCGTCGACCCGCACTCGAAGTCGATCGTGCCGTTCTGCAGCAGCGGAATCCGGTTCTGCGACGTGATCGGGATTTCCTTCACAGTCAGGTTCGGCGCCTTCAGCTCCGCCTTGAGCGCGTCGATGATGCGCGCCGCGATGTCGCGCGAGTAGCCGATGTTCTTCTGCTGGTTGTCCGAATACGAGAACGGCACCGACGATTCGCGGATACCGAGCGATACGATGCCCGTGTCCTTGATCTTCTTCAGCGTGCCGGTGAGCGCCTGCGCATGCGCGGTGCCTGCCAGTGCGCAGGTCAGCGCGACGGCCAGCCAACGGAAGCGGCGATCCATGCTTTTCTCCTGACGAAACGTTGATCGAATCGCGATCGTACGCCCGACAAAATTCGCGTCGCATCAGGGAAAGCGTAAGGAGCTTGCCCGCGCGGCAGCCCCATTTTCCGTGGCGCGCAAACGGGCGCGAATCCTGCCTCGCGCCCGGCCGGCGGCATTCGGTCGCGTCCTGCCTGCCGGCTTCTGGCCATCCGACCCGCAATTGTGCTGCGCCGCAACATCGCAATCGTTTGCGGTAATCCGATTTTTTCTCCTACAACGACTCAAGAAGCGTCCGCAGTAGCCGTTACCCAATCCATGGCGCGTCGCAGCAACCTTGCGGCAGACGTCAGACAAAAACGACATTGTCCGGTGTTCCTCCGGACCAGGCACGACCGCCAGCACGACGGTTATCCACGAGGATCGCTTCACCATGAGAGCCACACGTTTCAATATCGCGCTGGCCCGCTCCGCTCACGCGCGCATGCTTGCCGGCATGTTCTCCGCCGCGGCCCTGCTTCCCCTCGCCGGCTGCGGCGGCGGTGGCGGCGACGGCAGCAATCCGTCTTCCTCCAATGCAGCCCCGGCCCCCGCGCCGTCGCCCGCCCCGACACCGACGCCCCCGACGACCCCGCCCACCACCAGCGGCGGCAACGCCTGCACGACGCAGCAAGCCGCCGCGCAGATGGCCGCCCAGACCACCGCACCGGCCGAGCCGCCGGTCGACCACCTGATCGTCAAGCTGAAGACACTGACGGCGACGCGCGCGATGGCGGCCCTCGACACCGGCACGCGGCTCGACGCGGTGATCCAGCGCTCGATCACGCGCTGGTCGGCACCGACGACGAGCGGCACCGCACGTGCGTATGCCGCCGTGACGGCGTCGCAGGCATCGCTGAACGTGCAGGTCGAGCGGACGCTGTCGGATGGCGCGGCCGTGCTGTCGATCGGCCAGCGTATCGCGTCCGGCGACGCGGCGGCGCTCGCGCAGGCATTCGCGGCCGACGGCGACGTCGACTACGCGGAACCGGATCACCCGATGCGGATCCGCGACACGCCGAGCGACCCCGCGTACAACCAGCAGTGGTATCTGTCCGATGCGAGCGTCGGCATCAACACCCCGCCCGCCTGGACGCGCACCAAGGGTTCGCCGACGGTCGTCACCGCCGTGCTCGACACCGGCTACCGGCCGCACCCCGACCTCGTCGGCAACCTGCTGCCCGGCTACAACTTCATCTCGAACATCAACACGAGCAACAACGGCCAGACGCGGGGCACCGATGCGACCGATCCGGGCGACTGGGTCACGCAACAGGAACTCGACGATGCCAACGGCCCGTACTATCACTGCGCAAGCGAACCGAGCACCAGCAGCTGGCACGGCACACGCGTGATGGGCGTGATCGGCGCGAACGCCAACAACGGTATCGGCGTCGCCGGCGTATCGTGGCTCGGCCGGATCCTGCCGGTGCGCGTGCTCGGCAAGTGCGGCGGCAAGACGAGCGACATCGCGGACGCGATGCGCTGGGCGGCCGGCATTCCGGTCGCCGGCGTGGCGACCAATCCGAATCCCGCGAAGGTCATCAACCTGAGCCTGGGCGGTGTCGGCGCATGTAGCGCGACGTTCCAGCAGGCAATCGACGACGTGAACGCGAAGGGCGTGACCGTCGTCGTCGCCGCCGGCAACGACGGCCTGTCGACCGCGTTCGACCAGCCAGCGAACTGCCGCGGCGTGATCAGCGTCGGCGCGACGGACGCGACCGGCCGCCGCGCCTCGTTCAGCAACTTCGGTTCCGACGTCGCGCTGAGCGCACCGGGCGTCAGCATCCTGTCGACGGCCAACGGCGGCACGACGACGCCGGGCGCGGACACGTACGGCACCGCGAGCGGCACGAGTCTCGCGACGCCGCAGGTATCGGGCATCGTCGGGCTGATGTTGTCGATGAACGGCAACCTCACGCCCGCGCAGATCCAGCAGAAGCTGCAAGGCGGCGCGCGTGCGGCGATGCTGCCGACCAGCACGTCGTGCACCGCGCTGCCGGCGGGCGCCGGCATCGCCGATGCAGGCGCCGCCGTCACGGCTGCTATCCAGTAAGCACCACACTGCGTCGACACGACCGCGCGCATGCATTGCCATGCGCGCGGTTTTTTCATGCGCGCAGCCGATCTCGTCGCGCCAAGTCGCGCTAACGTTCTGCAAGAATTGCCGGAAAATAAAGGGCGGAAAAAAGGTTGACGCTTCGCACGACGAGCCATTACCATCGCCCCGTCTGATTACATGGAGTGTTCTGTGAACACCGATGCGAGTTGTAGTTGGTCCTCGACCAACTTGACTGCTGCCTGAGGAAACCGCGCAGAGCCTCGTCTTCTGCCGCATCCCGGGAAGCAGGATGCGGCGTCCTTCCGGCCTGATTACCGGCCAGAATCCCCCGCCGAATTTTTTCGATATCGCCGAATGCCCGCGCCGCGTCACGGTACGCTGCCGCGCGTGTATTCGTGCTGCGCGCCGCGCGAGCTGCGCGCGTGTTCCGTTCGCGTGCCATCGCGCCGCGCGCCTTCGTGCGTGCGCGGCTGCCGATCGCCCGTGCCCGCTACCCGCAACCGACAGGAGTGCAGATGAACCCGGACGACAGTAGTCGATTATCGCTCGCCGGTGCGCCGCCGCGCATCGATCCTCCGACCGCAACACTCCGCGCGCCGGCGAGCGTTCCCCCCTTCACCGATCCACACCCGATCGCGCCTGACGCGACGCGGCGGGGAGCGCTCGTGCGTCGATAACGTCACGGTCGCTCCCCGCCCGCCGCCTCGTGCGCATGGAGCGACTCATGACACAACGTAAAACCACGCAAAAGAAACAGCGCGGCTTCATCCACGCCGGCCCCGGTCAGCAGAACGAACCACGCATCATGCGCGCCGCGCAGGAAGCGGCCCGCCCGCTCGAAGAAACCTTCAAGTCGCTGCGCACCAGCACGCGCGGCCTGACCTTCGACCAGGCCGCCGATCGTCTTCAGCACCACGGCCCGAACGAAATCGCGCACGACAAGCCGCCGCACTGGGCCCGCCAGCTGCTGCACGCGTTCCACAATCCGTTCGTCTATGTGCTGCTGGTGCTGGCCGCGATCAGCTTCTGCACCGACGTCTACTTCGCGGCGCCCGGCGAGCGCGACTACGTCGGCATGACGATCCTGCTGACGATGGTCACGATCAGCGCGCTGCTGCGCTTCGTGCAGGAATTCCGTTCGCTGCGTGCGGCCGAAAAGCTCAAGGCGATGGTCCGCACGACGGCGACCGTGCAGCGCGCGATGACCGACACGTCCGAGCCGGCGCGCCGCGAGGTGCCGATGCGCGAAGTGGTGGTCGGCGACATCGTGCACCTGTCGGCCGGCGACATGATTCCCGCCGACGTGCGCCTGCTCGCGTCGCGCGACCTGTTCATCAGCCAGGCCGTGCTGACCGGCGAAGCACTGCCGGTCGAGAAGTACGACACGCTCGGCGCGGTCGCCGGCAAGTCGGCGCACACGGGCATGGCGGGCATGGCCGGCACGCCGGGCGTGGCGAACGACGCGTCGACGTCGCTGCTCGATCTCGAAAATGTGTGCTTCATGGGCACCAACGTGGTAAGCGGCACCGCGACGGCCGTCGTCGTCGCGACCGGCGAGGACACCTACTTCGGTTCGCTCGCGCGCAACGTCGTGAGCCACAAGCGGATCGAGACGAGCTTCGATCGCGGCGTCGCGAGCGTGAGCTGGCTGCTGATCAAGTTCATGTTCGTGATGGTGCCGATCGTGTTCATGATCAACGGCCTGACCAAGGGCGACTGGCTGAGCGCGCTCACGTTCGCGCTCGCGGTGGCCGTCGGCCTCACGCCCGAGATGCTGCCGATGATCGTCAGCGCGAACCTCGCGCGCGGCGCGATCGCGATGGCGCGCCGCAAGGTCGTCGTGAAGCGGCTGAACTCCGTGCAGAACTTCGGCGCGATGGACGTGCTGTGCACCGACAAGACCGGCACGCTCACGCAGGACAAGATCATCCTCGAACACCATCTCGACCTGTCCGGCCACAAGAACGAGGACATCCTGCGGCTCGGCTGGCTGAACAGCTTCCATCAGAGCGGCCAGAAGAACCTGATCGACATCGCCGTGGTCGCGCGCGCCGACGAGATCGGCGAGCGCGTGAAGCCGCAGGGCTACAAGAAGATCGACGAGCTGCCGTTCGATTTCGTGCGCCGTCGCCTGTCGGTCGTCGTCGAGGACACGCACGGCACGCACCTGCTGATCTGCAAGGGCGCGGTCGAGGAAATGCTTGCGGTGTCGACCCATGTGCAGGACGAGGACGGCGTGCGCCCGCTCGACTTCGTCGCGCGCAAGCGGCTGCTCGAACAGGCGAACGCATACAACGAGGACGGCTTCCGCGTGCTGGTGCTCGCGACGCGCACGATCCAGCGCGGCGACGAACGCGAGCAGTACCGTACCGCCGACGAGCGCGACCTCGTCGTGCGCGGCTTCCTGACCTTCCTCGATCCGCCGAAGGAATCGGCCGCGCCGGCGCTCGCCGCGCTGCGCGAGAACGGTGTATCGGTGAAGGTGCTGACGGGCGACAACCCGACCGTCACGATGAAGGTCTGCCGCCAGGTCGGCCTCCAGCCGGGCAAGCCGGTGCTCGGCGCCGAAATCGAGGCGCTCGACGACGCGACGCTCGCGCAGGTCGTCGAACGCACGACGGTGTTCGCGAAGCTCACGCCGCTGCAGAAGGCGCGCATCGTGAAGGCACTGCAGGCGAACGGCCACACGGTCGGCTTCCTCGGCGACGGCATCAACGACGCGCCCGCACTGCGCGACGCCGACGTCGGCATCTCGGTTGACAGCGGCGCCGACATCGCGAAGGAAACCGCCGACATCATCCTGCTCGAAAAGAGCCTGATGGTGCTCGAGGAAGGCGTGATCAAGGGCCGCGAGACGTTCGGCAACATCCTGAAGTACCTGAACATGACCGCCAGCTCGAACTTCGGCAACGTGTTCTCGGTGCTCGTCGCCAGCGCGTTCCTGCCGTGGGAGCCGATGCTCGCGACCCAGCTGCTGGTGCTGAACCTGATCTACGACACGTCGCAGATGCTGCTGCCGTGGGACCGGATGGATCCGGAATTCCTGAAGAAGCCGCGCAAGTGGGAAGCCGGCAACATCGGCCGCTTCATGCTGTGGGTCGGGCCGACGTCGTCGGTGTTCGACATCACGACGTACATCCTGATGTGGACCGTGTTCGGCGCGGGCGCGATGTATCACCTGCACGGCGGCACGGGCGGCCAGGTCGTGATGAACTCGGGCTGGTTCATCGAGAGCCTCGTGTCGCAGACGCTCGTCGTGCATCTGCTGCGCACGCAGAAGATCCCGTTCCTGCAGAGCACGGCCGCACTGCCGGTGCTGCTGTCGACGTTCACCGCGATCGCCATCGGCTGCTGGCTGCCGTTCTCGCCGTTCGCGGATTCGCTCGGCTTCATGCACCTGCCGGGCACCTACTGGCTGTGGCTCGCCGCGACGATGGTCGGCTACATCCTGCTCGCGCAGATCGTCAAGACGATCTATGTGCGTCGCTACAAGCAGTGGTTCTGATTTCCTCCGGACGACGGCGTGCCGGCCCGCACGGGGCCGGCCGCCGCCGACGCACCAAGGATGACGTGATGAAAAGAATGCTCCCGCTCGCGGCCGCGAGCGCGCTGCTCGCGCCACTCGACGCCTTTGCCGCCCACCCGCTCGTCAGCGACGACCCGGGCACCCAGGGCAACGCGAACTGGCAGTTCGAGCTCAATGCCGAGGAAACCTCGAAACAGGACGAAAACGGCCGCCATCAGATGTGGAACGCGACGCTCACGCGCGGCTTCGGCGAACGCGTCGATCTCTACGTCAACGCGCCGTACACGCATCTGCAAACGCGCACCGACGAGAGCGGCGCCGGGTTCGGCGATGTCGAGATCGGCATGAAGTGGCGGTTTGTCGAACGCGGGCCGCTGTCGCTCGCGCTGAAGCCGATGGCGACGATGCCAACAGGCAACGACCGGCGCGGGCTCGGCACCGGCCGCGTCGGAACTGGCGCGACGCTGCTCGCGCAAATCGACGTGTCGCGGTTCTCGTTTCTCGCGAATGCGGGCATGACGTACCAACCGAATCGCCAGGGCGACCTGACGGCGATCTGGGCTTTCTCGGGCGCGGCGATCTACAAGGCGACCGACACGCTGCAGATCGTGGCGGACATCGGCACGTCGCGCAACGCGGAACGTGGCGCCGGCGCGAATCCGGCGTTCGTGATCGCCGGTGCGATCTATTCGCCCAAGCCCTGGCTCGATCTCGACATTGGCTACCGGCACGGACTGAACGACCAGACTTACCGTCACTCCGTGATGGGCGGGTTGACGGTGCGGTGGTGATACCACGGTGATGCGGCCGATGCCGCGTGTCGAACCGTCATGCGACGGACCGCTTTCGGGCGGTCCGTTTTTTCATTCGGCGTCGTTCGCGCCGAACAGTTGCGCGCACACGGCGCGCCCCTCTTCGGTCAACGCGGCGCTGCCGGTGCCATCGTCGCTCAGCGTCGTCGCGCTCAGGCCGGCGGCGTCGAGTTGCGTCAGCACGCGACGCAGCGTGCTCATCGGCAATTGCGTGCGCTTCGCGATCTTCGGTAGCGACCAGGTCTTGCCGGACGGATCGGTCGCGGCTTCGTGCAGCGTCGCGAGCGTCGCGACGAGTGCGGGATCGAGCGGGGCGTCGTCGGATTCTGAAGTCATCGGTTCGGATTCGTGAGCCGGCGCCGGGCCGGAATGCAGGAAGGATGCCGTCGCGAGCACTATACGCCGCCGTCACGCGCCCTTGATCGCCGCGCGCATGAACGACACGAAACGCGTGGTCACCGGATCGTCGCGCTCGGACAGCCATGCGAGCCCGACGCGCCATTTCGCATCCCTGCCGTCGAGCGGCAGGACGGTCGCGTCGCGCAGCAGGTACTGCGCGCCCGACGGAATGAACGCGACGCCCACCCCGGCCGCGACCGACGTGAGCACCGATTGCACGTCCTCCGCCTGCTGCGTGACCTGCGGCACGAAGCGCCGCTCGACGCACCACCGGTCGATCTGCGCGGCGAGCCCCGGGCCGCGCGCGCGCTGCAGCGCGATGAAGCCGATCTCGTTGAGCACGTCGAGATCGGCCGGCACGCGCTTGAAGCCGAGATGCGGCGGCACCGCGAGTGCGAGCGCCTCGTCGATCACCTTGAACGACGACAGCCCTTCATCGGACGGCAAACGCAGGAAGCCGGCGTCGAGCTTGCCGGCGCGCAGCCGGCGTGTTTGCTCGGACGACGACAGGTCGCTCAGCGTGACCGCGATACCCGGATTGCGGCGACGGAATTCCGCTACGAGTTTCGGCACGAGCGTCAGCACGGACAGGCAGATGCCAAGCCGCAGATGCCCGCGTTGTCCGCTGGTCGCCTCCCGCGCACGCGCGAGGATTTCGTCGGCATCGCGCACGAGCGCCTGCGCATCGGGCAGGAAGCGTTCGCCGAACGGCGTCAGTTCCGCGCCGTGCCGGCCGCGCTCGAACAGCTTGCCGCCGAGGCTCGCCTCGAGCGCGCCGATCTGCTTGCTCAGCGCCGGCTGGCTCATGTGCAGCGCGTCGGCCGCGCGGCTGAAATGGCTGAGCTCGGTGACCGTCAGGAAGGTGCGCAGCAGTTTCAATTCCATTCTTTAAAGGAATCGTATCGATCGAAACATTCATTTTACTGATCGAACGGGGTGACGTTCAATACGGGCATGCCCTCTTCTGGAGTTCACTTTATGTCCGTTGATCATGCGGCCGAATGCCTGACCGATATTTCGTGCGACACGGTGGTCGCCAACGAAAGCCGTGTCGGGCCCGATGCGCCGACGCCCGAGCGTCGTGCCGAACGTGTCGCACGCGTCGACGGACGCAGCCGCCGCGTCCGCTTCGGCGATGCGCTGGACGACGCACCGCCGCGCGCCATCACGGGTTCGATCGCGATCAGCTTCGCGGTCGTGTCGCGGCGGAACTGGCCGCGCTGAGCCTGCTCGTCGCGCGCCTTCCGTCGGACGGGTATCGTCGATCATCCGCAAAAAAACAGCAGGAATCCGCCCGCATCACGCATCATTGCGTGCACATCGATCGTCATCGCCACGCGATCGACCTTATAATTTCCCGCACCCGCTCACCGCCCACGCATTTCGCGCCGCCGCAACGCGCGTGAAAAGGAGACTTTCGCTTGACCGGCCTCATCGCGCGCCTGCCTCGCGCCCGGACCATCCTGATCCTCGCCATCTCGTTCCTGACACTCGCGTTCGCAACGAATGCGTCCGCGCAGCGCACGCAGCCGCATCGCACCGCGGCGCCCCATGCGCATACGAAAGTCGTCAAGAAAGCGCCCGCCCACCGCAAGCACAAGGCCGTCAAGCACCGCCGCCCGCGCGTCAAGCATTCCTCGGTCAAGCGTCACGCCGCGCCCGCGCCGCAGCACCGGCGCGCGAAACGCGCGAACGCGGTGCGCCCGCGCCCCGCCGCGAAGCCGCGCCTGCTCGCGAGCTGCGGCTACAGCCCGCGCGCGGTGCGCTCGCTCCACTCACGCGCGGCCTACCTGCTCGACGTCGATTCCGGCACGCCGCTGCTGGCCCGCAACGCACGCACCGTGCGGCCGATCGCGTCGATCTCTAAGCTGATGACCGCCGTGGTCGCGCGTGACGCGGACCGGCCGCTGAACGGCGTGCTGCGCGTCACCTCACGCGACCGCGACACGATCAAGTTCACCGGTTCGCGGCTGCCGATCGGCGCCGAACTGTCGCGCCGCCAGATGTTCCATATCGCGCTGATGTCGTCGGAAAATCGGGCGGCCGCCGCGCTGAGCCGCGACTATCCGGGCGGCCGTGCCGCGTTCGTGAAGGCGATGAACCGCGAGGCGCGCCGGCTCGGGATGCGTCATACGCACTTCCGCGAACCGACCGGATTGTCGCCGCACAACGTGTCCACCGCCGAGGATCTCGCGCGGCTCGTCGGCGCGGCCGCGCAGGATCCGCTGATACGCTACTTCTCGACGGACACGTCGACCACCGTGCAGGCCGGCGACGGCGAACTGCTGTACGTGAACTCCGATCCGCTCGTGCGCAACGGCAGCCTGCCGATCCGGCTGCAGAAAACCGGCTTCATCAACGAATCGGGGCACGGCGTGGTGATGCGCATGCGCGTGAAGGGCCGCCGCGAAACGATCGTGCTGCTCGGCGCACCGACGCGCGCCGGCGTGTCGAGCGATGCGGTGAAAATCCATCGCTGGCTGAACTGCTCGATCCAGTAAGCACGACGCGCGCGGCCGGCGCGTACCTTCAAAGGAGCGGCGCCATACAATTCGACAGTCAAACTTGCAAGTTTAACTGTCGTGTTCTATGCTCCACCGCATGACACCACCACGCACACCCGGCGTTTCCGCCGACACCGTCGCAACCGACCTGACCCTCGCAGTCGGCCAGCTGATCCGCCGGCTGCGCTCCGAGATCGACTCCGAAGGGCTCGGCATGTCGCAGACGAGCGCGCTCGCGCGGCTCGAACGACAGGGCCCGATGACGACCGCCGACCTCGCCCGCGCGGAGGCGATGAAGCCGCAGTCGATGAAGGCGATCCTCGCGAGCCTCGAGGAAGACGGGCTCGTCGAACGCCAGCCGCATCCGACCGACGGCCGCCAGATCCTGTTCCTGCTGACCGCGGCCGGCCGCGAAGCGCGGCGCAAGCGCGACACCGCGAAGCACAAGTGGCTCGGCGCCGCGATCGACAAGCTCGACCCTGAAGAGATCCGCACGCTCGCCGCCGCGATTCCGCTGATCCGGCGCATCGGCGAACAATGACCGCCACCTGCGTGCGGCGCGGCATCCGCGTGCACGCGTTCCTTTGCCCAATTCACGGAGCATCAGCACCATGAGCACAACCCGTCTCGACACGAACACGGCGCTCGTCGTCATCGACCTGCAAAAAGGCATCGTCGCGCTGCCCACGTCCCACCCGGTCGCCCCGGTGATCGAGCGCACGCGCGAACTGCTCGACGCATTCCGCGAGCGCGGGCTGCCGGTCGTACTCGTCAACGTCGCCGGCGGCGCGCCGGGCCGCACGCAGCAGCAGGCGCGTCGTGATGCCCTTCCTGCCGACTGGACCGACCTCGTACCCGAACTGAACCGCCAGCCGGGCGACCACGTCGTGACGAAGAAGACCTGGGGCGCGTTCACCGCCACCGACCTCGACGCGTACCTGAAAGCAGCCGGCGTCACGCAGATCGTGCTGACCGGTGTCGCGACCAGCATCGGCGTCGAATCGACGGCACGCCAGGCGCACGAGCTCGGCTACAACGTGACGCTGGCGGTCGACGCAATGACTGACCTCAGCGCGGACGCGCACACGAACAGCGTCGAACGGGTGTTCCCGCGTCTCGGCGAGACCGGTTCGACGCAAGAAATTCTCGCGCTGCTCGACCGGCGCGGCGCATGAACGACACGCGCACTCGGCCGGCGCCGGTTCATGCGTCCGGCCGGCTCGATCCGGCGATCTGGAAAGTCAGCGCGGTCGCGACGCTCGGCGGGCTGCTGTCGCAGCTCGACGCGACGATCGTCAACGTATCGCTGTCGAGCCTCGCGACCGACCTGCACGCGAGCCTGTCGACGATCCAGTGGGTGACGAGCGGCTACCTGCTCGCGCTCACGCTGGTGTTGCCGCTGAACGGTTGGCTCGTCGACCGCATCGGTGCGAAGGCGCTGTACCTGTGGTGTTTCTCCGCGTTCACGCTGACGTCGGCGCTGTGCGGGCTCGCGTGGTCCGCACCGTCGCTGATCGCGTTCCGTGTGCTGCAAGGCATCAGCGGCGGGCTGCTCGCGCCGATGGCGCAGATGATGATCGCGCGCGTGGCCGGCCAGCAGATGGCACGCGTGATCGGTTATGCGGCGGTGCCCGTGCTGATCGCACCGATCCTCGGCCCGGTCGTCGCCGGCGCGATCCTGCAGCACGCGTCGTGGCGCTGGCTCTTTCTCGTGAACCTGCCGGTCGGCGCGCTCGCGCTTGCGCTGGCCGTGTGGTTCCTGCCCGGCGATCGCGACGAAACGCAGCGGCGCGAACTCGACTGGGTCGGCCTCGCGTTGCTGTCGCCCGCGCTCGTGCTGTTCCTGTATGGCGCGGAGCGGATCGACACCGCGCCGGGTATCGCGGCAATCGCGGGTTCGGTGTTGCTGCTCGCGGCGTTCCTGCGCGTCGAGCGCCGCAAAGGCGAGCGTGCGCTGATCGACGTCGCGCTGTTTCGCGCGCGCGTGTTCGGCGCGGCCGCCGCCACGCAGTTTCTGTCGAACGGCGCGATCTACGCAGGCCAGATGCTGATTCCGGTATTCCTGATCCAGGCGTGCGGCCGCTCGCCCGGCGAGATGGGCTGGCTGCTGGCCCCGCTCGGGCTCGGCATGCTCGTCACGTATCCGTTGATGGGCGCGCTGACGAGCCGGTTCGGCGTGCGCCGACTGGCCGCCGCGGGCGCGATGCTCGCGCTCGTCGCGACGCTACCGATCGTGTATCTCGCGCTGACCGGCTACGATCCCTACGTGCTGGTGCCCGCGCTGTTCGTGCGCGGGATGGGCCAGAGCGCGATCGGCATCCCGTCGATGTCCGCCGCGTATGCGTCGGTCGAACGGCGCAATCTGCCGATGGCGACGACGTCGCTCAATATCGTCCAGCGCCTCGGCGGCCCGACGTTCACGACGCTCTGCACGCTGTTTCTCGCATGGCGGCTGCAGGCCGAATCGGTGTCGACGGGCGGCGCGCATGGGGTCGCCTACGCGTGGGCGTTCGGCCTGCTTTGCGCGCTGCATGCGGCGAGCTTCGTGACGACGCTGCGGCTGCCGCGATGGTCGAGCGGCGCGGGCGCACGGCCGACGGGGGTGCGCGGGTCGGTGCGCGCTGAGTGACGGGGCGTGCCGTTACACGGCACGCGGCACTTGCTGTGCCAGCGTCATGCCTGCCGCTTCCAGCGTCTGATCCAGTGTCGGGAAGATGGACGACGCGCCGAAGCACGCGCACGCGATCAGCGGCAGGAACACGGTATAGAGAGAGACCCGTCACGACAGGCATGCCGGCGATGCGCGCATAACCGAGCCTGCGGGATATCCATCGACGCGAGCCCGTCATGCATTCGCCCCATCCGTCCGGAACCCAATGGCACAATCACGGTCCCTTTCATATGCCCTTCATTGGGCGCGCGCCGCATCGCGGCGCAGATTCAACGCACGAGAAAGACCCTGCCTGCCCTTATGACCCTGAACGAATCCTGGTTTGCGCCGCTCGTCGGCCTCCTCATCCTGCTCGCCGCCGCCGGCGCGATCACCGCCGCCGTCCATTTCCTGCTGTTTCGCGTGGTCGCGCGCCTCGCGCGGCTGTCGGCCACGCGCATCGACGACGCGCTGTTCGAGTTCGGCGCATTCAAGTGGCTGAACCGCATCGTGCCGTTCGTCGTGATCAAGCTCGGGCTCGCGGCCGTGCCCGGGATCCCGGCCGCGGCCGCGCAGGCCGCCGACAAGGTGCTGTTCGCGCTGATCGTGTTGCTGGTGTCGATGACGATCAGCGCGACGCTGTCCGCGCTCGAACACACGCATCGCATGAGCCATCGCGACCAGCCGCGCCTGTCGCTGAAAGGCGCAATGCAACTCGTCAAGCTCGTGATGTTCATCACGGCCGCGCTCGTCGTGATCGGCGACGCGACCGGCAAGCAGATCGGCCTGCTGCTGTCGGGCATCGGCGCGATGTCGGCAGTGCTGATGCTGATCTTCAAGGACACGCTGCTCGGCCTCGTGGCCGGCGTGCAGCTGTCGTCGAACGACATGCTGCGGATCGGCGACTGGATCACGATGCCGTCGGCCGGCGCGGACGGCACCGTCATCGACATCACGCTGAACACGGTGAAAGTCGCGAACTTCGATCACACGATCATCACGGTGCCGACATGGAAGCTGATCACCGAGAGCTACCAGAACTGGCGCGGGATGACCGAAGCCGGCGGGCGCCGCATCAAGCGCGCGCTGTTCATCGACGCGACGAGCGTCCGCTTTCTCGACAACGACGAGATCGCACGGCTCGAACGCCTGACACTGCTGAAGGACTACCTGGAAGACAAGGTCGACGCGATCGCGCAATGGAACGGCACGCTCGGCACGGCGGGCGAATGCCCGGCGAACCGCCGCCAGCTGACGAATCTCGGCACGTTCCGCGCGTACGTCGCGAACTACCTGAAGGGTCATCCGCGAATCCGCCGCGACATGACGTGCATGGCGCGCCAGTTGCCGCTCACGGCCGAAGGCATTCCGCTCGAACTGTACTGCTTCACCGACACGACGAGCTGGGTCGACTACGAGACGATCCAGGCCGACCTGTTCGATCACATGATCGCGGTGCTGCCGGAGTTCGGGCTGCGCGTGTACCAGCACCCGTCAGGCTTCGACATGCGCCGGATGGCCGGCGCGGCGCAAGGCGAACTGCAGGCACCGCACGCGCTGTAATGCTTGCCGCGACGGCCCGCAACGGGCCGCCGCTCGCCACCCCGCAGCGCGGCGCGCGGCGCGCCCTGCGCCGCTCACCGCCCCGCGCACTCGGACGCGAGCCGCCCCACCACCTTCAGCGCGTCCTCGATCTGCCGCGACCACGGATAGCTGTAGTTGAGCCGGATGAAATGCCGGTAATCGGCGCTCGCCGAGAACATGTGGCCGGGCCCGATCGTGATGCCCTGCGCGAGCGCGAGCGCATACAGCTTCATCGCGTCGACCCGCGGCGGCAACTCGACCCACAGCACGTACCCACCCTGCGGCTGCGACAGCCGCGTGCCCGCCGGGAAGAAACGCCGCACCATCGCGCTCATCAGGCTCGCCTGCTGCGCATACTGCTTGCGCATCCGCCGCAGGTGGAAATCGTAGCCGTCGTGCTTCAGGTATTCGGCGATCGCGAGCTGCTCGATCGCGGGCGTCGCGAGCGTATTCAGGAATTTCAGCTTCTCGACCTGGTCGCGATAGCGGCCCGGCATCGCCCAACCAATCCGGTAGCGCGGCGACAGGCTCTTCGTGAACGACGCGCAATGCAGCACGAGCCCGTCGCGGTCGTACGACTTCAGCGCGCTCGGCGTCGTGTCGCCGAAATGCAGCTCGTGGTAGACGTCGTTCTCGATCGCGGGCACGCCGTGCTTCGCGAGCAGTTCGACGAGCGCGCGCTTGCGCGCATCGGGCATCTGAAAGCCGAGCGGATTCTGGAAATTCGGCATGACCATGCACGCGGCGATGCGCTCGCGCTCGAGGATCCGTTCGAGCGCGTCGAGATCGATGCCGTCGCCCGGATGCGTCGCAACCTCGAGCGCGCGCATGCCCATCCGCTCGATCGCGTGCAGCATCGCGTAGAACGTCGGCGACTCGACGGCGATCGTATCGCCCGGCCGCGCGACAGCCTGCAGGCACAGGTTGATCGCCTCGGTCGCGCCGATCGTCATCACGATCTCGGCGGGCTCGACCGCGATCCCGCGCTCCGCGTAGCGCCGCGCGATCTGGCGGATCAGTTCCTGGTTGCCGGGCGGCAGGTCGTCGATCACGCCCCAGCGCGTGCGGCGCCGTCCGATCGCCTGCGCGTAGCGCGCAAGACGCTGCACCGGGAACTGCGACGCGTCGGGATACGGCGAGCCGAGCGGCACCGCGTCGTCACGCGCGATCGAGCGCAGCGTCGACAGCACGAGCCGGCTCACGTCCACCGCCGACGGCTCGGCCGCCGGCGCCGACGTGTGCAGCTCGGCCTCGGCCGGCTCCGTGACCCGCGCCCGCACGAAATAACCCGACTGCGGCCGGCTCTCGATCAGGCCGCGGCTCTCCAGCACGAGATACGCGCGCAGCACGGTCGTGACGCTGAGCTGCTGCTGCCTGCTCGCCTGCCGCACCGACGGAATCCGCTCGCCCGGCCGGTATACGCCGCGCTCGATCTGCGTCTGCAGCTCGTCGGCCAGTTGTTCGTAACGCTTCACGCGCCTCCCTTTCAACTTCCCTTCAAAAACACAGTTGCGGCCCGCACCGCCTGGATGGCCGAAACTGTACTCTTTTTTGAAGTCGAAAGGTGTACACACAGCAGCCCCGGCGCCGCGCGTACTCTCGCTGCATCAACCCTGAACACCTGCATCATGAAAAAGAAATCCGCCGCCCCGCGCATCGAACCGTACCACCACCCGGCCGCCGGCTGGGGCGCGCTGAAAGCCGTCGCGATCAACCTGATCAAGGAAAAGGTCACCGGCGGCAACTACCGCACGCTGCTGCGCCAGAACCAGCCGGACGGCTTCGACTGCCCGGGCTGCGCGTGGCCCGACCGCCAGCATGCGTCGACGTTCGAATTCTGCGAAAACGGCGTGAAGGCCGTGGCCGCCGAAGCGACGAGCAAGCGCGTGACGCCCGAATTCTTCGCCGCGCACACGGTCACCGAGCTGCTCGAACAGACGGATTTCGAGCTCGAACAGCACGGCCGCCTGACCGACCCGATGGTGTACGACGCCCGCACCGATCGCTACGTGCCGATCGCGTGGGACGACGCGTTCGAGCTGATCGCGCGCCATCTGCGTGCGCTGCCGGATCCGAACCAGGCCGCGTTCTACACGTCGGGCCGCGCGAGCAACGAGGCGGCATTCCTGTATCAGCTGCTGGTGCGGCGGTACGGCACGAACAACTTCCCGGACTGCTCGAACATGTGCCACGAGGCGACGAGCCGCGGGCTGCCCGATTCGGTCGGCGTCGGCAAGGGCACGGTCACGCTCGACGATTTCGAGCACGCGGACATGCTGCTGATCTTCGGCCAGAACCCGGCGACCAACCATCCGCGGATGATGGGCGAGCTGCGCGAATGCACGAAGCGCGGCGCGACGATCGTGTCGATCAACCCGCTGAAGGAACGCGGGCTCGAGCGCTTCGCCGATCCGCAAAGCCCGCTCGAGATGCTGACGATGTCCGGCACCGCGATCGCGTCGACGTTCATCCAGCCGACGATCGGCGGCGATTTCGCGCTGATCAAGGGGATGGCGAAGCGCGTGCTCGAACTCGACGACGCCGCGCGCGCCGCCGGCGCGCCGCGCGTGCTCGACATCGCGTTCATCGACGAACACACGGCCGGCTTCGACGTGTTCGCCGACGATCTGCGCAACGAAAGCTGGCCGGCGCTGACGGCCGAAAGCGGTGTGTCGTACGAGCAGATCGACGCGCTCGCTCAGCGCTATGCACGCAGCGAGCGCGTAATCGCGACGTGGGGAATGGGCATCACGCAGCACAAGCATTCGGTCGCGACCGTGCAGATGCTGACGAACCTGATGCTGATGCGCGGCAACATCGGCCGCGCCGGCGCCGGCCTGTGTCCGGTCCGCGGTCACTCGAACGTGCAGGGCAACCGCACGGTCGGCATCGAGGAAAAGCCGTCGCAGGCGTTCCTCGACCGGCTCGGCCGCGTGTTCGACTTCGAGCCGCCGCGCCATCACGGCTACGACGTCGTCGAGACGATCGAAGGCATGCTCGAAGGCCGCGTGAAGGTGCTGATCGGCCTCGGCGGCAACTTCGCGATGGCGACGCCCGACACGCCGCGCACGTGGGAAGGCCTGCGCCGCTGCGCGCTCTCCGTGCACATCACGACGAAGCTGAACCGCAGCCACCTGATCCACGGCCGCGACGCGCTGATCCTGCCGACGCTCGGCCGCACCGAGATCGACCTGCAGGACAACGTGCCGCAAGGCGTGACGGTCGAGGACTCGATGAGCATGGTCCACGTGTCGTACGGGATGAACAAGCCGGCTTCCGCGAACCTGATGTCGGAGCCGGCGATCGTCGCGCACATGGGCCATGCGCTGTTCGGCAGCGGCAAGATCGACTGGCTCGCTTACAAGGACGACTACGCGAAGATCCGCGACGCGATCGAAGCGACCTTCGACGACTTCTACGACTACAACGCGCGCATCGCGCGGCCCGGCGGCTTCCACCTGCGCGTCGCGTCGCGCGATCGCGAATGGCTGACGCCGACGGGCAAGGCGAACTTCATCGCGCACGCGCTGCCGACCGACACGCCGATCCAGCGCGCCCGCGCGCTGCACGGCGAGCGCTTGATGACGCTGATGACGACGCGCTCGCACGACCAGTACAACACGACCGTCTACGGGCTCGACGACCGCTATCGCGGCGTGTTCGGCCAGCGCCGCGTGGTGTTCGTCAACCGCGACGACCTCGCGATGCTCGGCCTGAAGGCCGGCGACTGGGTCGACATGGAAACCGTGTGGCACGACGGCATCGAGCGGCGCGCGAACGGCTTCCTGCTCGTCGAATACGACATCCCGCGCGGCTGCATCGGCGCGTACTACCCGGAAACGAACCCGCTGGTGCCGCTCGACAGTGTCGGCGACGTGTGCAACACGCCGACGTCGAAGTCGGTGCCGGTCCTGCTGCATCGCGCGGCCGCGCCGGCGTCGGCTGCCGCCTGACGGAGCGCCGCGATGATCGTTCGGCCGCGCGAGCACTGGCTGCGGATGCTGCTCGTCTGGAACGGATCGGTGCTGCCGACCATCCTGCCGCAGCTCGTGCTGACGCTCGCGATCAGCCTCGTCGCGGTATGGGGCGGCGGCCGCGTGCTCGGCGAGAAGGTTCCGCTGAACCCGACGCCGTTCACGCTGATCGGCCTCACGCTCGCGATCTTCGCGGGGTTTCGCAACAACGCGAGCTACGAGCGCTACCGCGAGGGCCGGCAGCTGTGGGGCGGCGTGCTGACCGCCACGCGCACGCTGGTGTCGCAAGCACTCTGCTACGGCGCGATCGACGCCGACGACGCCGCGCGGCATGCGTTCGTGCGCAAGGTCATCGCGTTCGTCCATGCGCTGAAGCATCAGCTGCGCGGCACCGACCCGGCGTCGGACCTGCGCGCGCTGCTCGATGACGGAACCCATGCGCGCATCGTCGCCGCGCGGTATGCGCCGATCGCGATCGTTCATGAACTGCGCGAGGCATTCGCCGCGCGCGCCGACGCCGGGCATCTCGCCGATACGCGGCTCTGGATGCTCGACGCGCGCCTCGACGATCTCGTGTCGATGGTGAGCGGCTGCGAGCGCATCGCATCGACGCCGATCCCGTTCTCGTACGACGTGCTGCTGCACCGGACCATCTACGCATACTGCGTGCTGCTGCCGTTCGGCCTGGTCGACTCGATCGGCGCGGCGACGCCGTTCGTCACCGTGTTCGTTGCGTATACGCTGATCGCGCTCGACGCGATCGCCCATGCGATCGCCGAACCGTTCGGCGACGGGCCGAACCAGCTCGCGCTCGATGCGATGACGCGGATGATCGAGCGCACGCTGCTCGAACTGAACCGCGAGCCGCTGCCGGCGGAAGCGACGCCCGGCCCGGCGTATCGGCTCACCTGACGGGCCGGGCACCGTCGACGCCCCCGTCGGACGCTGCTCGTTCAGTCGCGGCGGCCGCGCAGGAAGTGGCCGTGCCCGGCAACCGCGTCCGCGATCCGCCTCAGCAACACGATGCCGCGCAGCAGCGCGCGTGCCCCGTCGCTGTCGACATCGGCCACGCGCCGCCGCAGCAACCGCGCGGCCATATCGCAACTGCGCTCGAGCCGGGCGAAATCCGCGAGCGCGGCGCGGCCGCGCACCACGGCAACCGCGCGACGCGCGGCCGGCTCCCGGGCCGCCAGTTCCGCGAGCGCCAGCAGGCTGTCGCCGATGCCCCAGATCGCCAGCAAATCGCGCATGTCGCGCTCGATCAGCGTTTGCGGCAGGCTGCCCGCGAACCCGAGCTCGCGCCCGAGCCGGTCGGCCGTACGACTGAGCCACGCGCTTGCCGACCAGCCGCGCGGGTTGCGCGCGATCGCCGCGAGATCGCGGCGCACCGCGCGATGCAGCCGCCGCCGGCTCGTGCCCGGATCACCCGGAAACACGAGCGCGAACACCAGCACGCCGAACGCGATGCCGAGCAGCGTCGACAGTGCGCTGTTCAGGAACGCCGCATCGCCGATGCGCGCGGTGTTGTCCGGCGACGTGAAATTCCAGAAGAAGATCGCAAACGCGCTGCCGAGCGCGGCGGTGCGCGGATGGCGCATCGCGAGCCCCGTGCCGATCATGAACACGCCGATGATGTACGCGAGCGTCTCGAAGCCCGACACCGCCGGCAGCAGGATGAAGTTGCAGACGATCCCCGCCACCGCCGCGCAGGCCGTGCCCGTGAGGAACCCGATCGCGGCCCGGGCCGAATTCGGCCGGGTGGAGAACAGCGCGCCGACCACGGCCGTGATCGCAACGAAACCGGCGCCCGACGGCCATGCGGTGACGATCCAGATCGCCGACGCGACCAGCACCGCGATGAACGCGCGGATGCCGTTGTGACACGCGAGCACCGCGTCGCGATGAAACGCATAGCGGACCCGCGACGGCGGCGGAACCGGCAGGTCGACCCGCGCCTTGTTGGCGAACGCGTCGTCGAATCCGGCGAGCAGTGTGCTCAGCCGGTCGAGCGTGAGCAGGCGCGAGTCATCCGAGCCGGTCGGCTCGGCGGCCTCGACGTGCAACGCCTGATCCACCCGCGCACGCAGCACCGCCATCTCCGGCCCTGCCTCGCCTGACGCAGCGACGCCGTCGAGCACCCGCGCGGCCTCGGCGACCAGCGGATCCGGCGCGTCGCCGCTGCGCGCCGCATGCGCTTCGATCGCCTGCGCGGCCGCATGCGCGGACAGCACGCCCAGCGCCGCCGCGCGCAAATGGCCGATCGCGTTGCGCACCGGCGGCGCGCCGGCGGCCGCATACTCGGCCGCGGTGTCGAGATCGAGCGCCTCAGCGAACAACCGGTGAACCGCCGCGGCGTTCGGCTCGCGACGCAGCGCGGCCGCGCCGACGGCCACCGCGCGTCCGAGATAGCGCGCAAGCCGCGTGCGGACGTCGCGCAGCGGCGAACCCGGCGCGAACACCGTTTCGAACGCGGCGGCGCACAGGATGCCCACCATCACGTAAAGGAACCGCGCGGCCGCGATATCGAACGCGTGCAGCGGCGCGGACGCCGCATCCATCGCGACGATCGCGGCCGTATAGCCGGCGAGCACCGCCGCGTACGCACGGAAATTCCGCAGGAACGTCGCGACGCCCGCGCACAGGCCGATCCAGGCGGCGAGCGCGGTCAGGAACAGCTCGGGCGTCTGCGCGAACGCGCCGGTCAGCGCGAGCGCGACGGCCGCGCCGATCGCGGTGCCGAGGATCCGGTACTGGCTCTTCGACAGCCCCATTCCGCGTGTGCCCTGTGCGACGATCCACACGGTCGACGCGGCCCATTTCGGGTCGTCGAGGTTCATCCGGAATGCGATGTAAAGCGCGAGCAGCGATGCGGCCGTGTTGCGCAACGCGAACCCGAGCGCGCCGGGCGGCAAGGTGGGCCATGCGTCGCGCAGCGCGGTGCGCACGACCGCGAACGGCGGCAGGCTGGGGAAAGCGAATTTCATGCGACGAGCATACGATCGCGCCACGGCCGCCACTACCGGCCCCACGGGATGCGTTATTGCAGCGGACGGGATAATCGGCATGACCGACATGAAGCCAATCCGCTGGCGACGGTAAGATGCGCGCAGGCCGAACACTGAAACAACCTGTATGGACTTCGACAGCATCCGGATATTCTTGCGCGTGGTGGAACGCGGCAGCTTCACGGCCGCGTCCGTGCAACTCGACATGCCGCTCAGCCGCGTGAGCCGCAAGGTCAAGCAGCTCGAGGACGATCTCGGCGTGCAACTGCTGTACCGGACCACGCGCCGCGTGTCCGTCACCGAAGGCGGGCGCGACTATTACGAGCGCTGCCTGCGCGCGGAGGAAATCCTGCTCGACGCGGACCGCCAGGCCCGCGCGCTGCGCACCGATCCCGAAGGCACGCTGCGCGTGCTGGTGCCCTACTCGATCGGACTGTTCGAACTGGAGCCCGCGCTCGCGGAGTTTCACCGGCGCTACCCGCGCGTGCAGCTCGTGCTGATCTACGACAACAGCCCGCTCGACCTCGTCGAGCATGGCTTCGACGTCGCGCTGCGCGCGGGCATGCTGACCGATTCCGGCTACGTCGCGCGCTCGCTCGGCTGGTCGCACGCGAAGCTCGCCGCGAGCCCCGCGTACCTCGAGCGCGTCGGGCGCCCGCAGACACCGCACGAACTTGCGCAGCACGACATCCTGTACGTGGGGCGCGATGCGCCCGGCCTGACGCTGCGGCTCACCAACGCGGCCGGCGACGTGGCCGACGTGCCGATCCGCCCCGTGCTGATCTCGAACGAATCGATCACCGTGCTGCGCCAGGCCGCGAGCGGCGGCGGCATCGCGCTGATTTCCACGCACTACATCGCGCGGCGGCTCGAGAAGAACGAACTCGAGATCGTGCTGCCCGACTGGCACCGCACCGACGACGTCGAACTGCACGCGCTCTATCCGCGCCGCGCGACGCTCGACAGCAAGGTGCGCATCTTCGTCGAGTTCCTGACGGAAGTGTTCACCGGTTGGCGGAACGCGGCGTAATCGGCATCGCACGACCGGCAATCGACGCGTACCGTCCAGATTATTGCGGCACACGAAAGGAATTAATGAGTAGGCGAGCGTTGATCGCCGCTCGTCGCATCGTTAGCCTGTTGCGATGCAAAACGACACTACACACACCGCACGCCACGGCAGCCATGGGCCGGCTGCGCGCCGACGCGTCACGCGCGTCGCGCCTTCCTGACCGGTACTAGCCCGCCTGCCGGAGCCCGTCACGGCTTCGCGCCTCCAATTCAACGCCTGAACCGCACGCTGCAACGCGTCGCCGCCGTCTGGCCGGCGGCGCGCGGGCAGCGTGTGTCCGTCCGCTTCGTGGTGCCCCCGCGCAGGCGTCGCGCGCGTACGCGTGTGCGACGCGCAGCGCGGACCCCCCTTCATCACGCAGGAACGCCATGTCCTCTTCCTCCCCACCCGGCCCGCTGACGGGCGCCCGGCTCGCGATCGGCACGATCGCGGTATCGCTCGCGATGTTCATGAACGTGCTCGACTCGTCGATCGCGAACGTCGCGATCCCGACGATCTCGGGGGAGCTCGGCGTGTCGGTCGACGAAGGCACGTGGGTGATCACGATCTTCGCGGCCGCAAACGCCGTGTCGATTCCATTGACGGGCTGGCTCACGCAGCGCTTCGGCCAGGTGCGCCTGTTCGTCACGTCGATCCTGCTGTTCGTGTTCGCGTCGTGGCTGTGCGGGATCGCGCCGAACCTGCCGACGCTGCTCGCCGCACGCATCCTGCAGGGTGCGGTCGCCGGGCCGCTCGCGCCGTTGTCGCAGGCGCTGCTGCTCGGCGCATGGCCGCGGCAGAAATCGGCGACGGCGCTCGCGCTGTGGTCGATGACCGCGCTCGTCGGCCCGATCGCGGGGCCGTCGCTCGGCGGCTGGATCACCTACGACTACAACTGGTCGTGGATCTTCTACATCAACATTCCGGTCGGTTTCTTCGCAGCGGCGGTCACGTGGTTCGTGTTCCGCGATCGCGAATCGCCGGTGCGTCGCCTGCCGATCGACACGGTCGGCCTCCTGCTGCTCGTGCTGTGGGTCGCGTCGCTGCAGATCATGCTCGACAAGGGCAAGGATCTCGACTGGTTCAATTCGCCCGTCATCGTCGCACTCGGTATCGTCGCGCTGGTCGGCTTCGCGTTCTTTCTCGTGTGGGAGCTGACCGAGGCCAATCCGATCGTCGACCTGCGACTCTTCACGCAACGCAATTTCGCGGGCGGCACGATCGCGATCTCGGTCGCGTACGGAATGTTCTTCGGCACGCTGGTGCTGCTGCCGCAGTGGATGCAGGGCTATCTCGGCTATCGCGCGATCGACTCCGGGCTCGCCACCGCGCCGCTCGGGATCTTCGCGATCCTGCTGACGCCGGTGATGGGACGCATCCTGCCGCGCACCGATCCGCGCTACCTCGCGACGCTCGCCTTCGTCGGCTTCGCGGTCGTGTTCATGATGCGCACGACGTTCTATTCCGACGTGTCGCACTGGGATCTCGTGCTCCCGACGCTGCTGCAGGGCATTCCGATGGCGATGTTCTTCGTGCCGCTCACGGCCATCATCCTGTCGGGGCTGCCGCCGGAGAAGATTCCCGCGGCCGCCGGCCTGTCGAATTTCGGCCGCACCTTCTGCGGCGCGGTCGGCACGTCGCTGATCAGCAATGCGTGGAACGACCGGACGATCCTGCATCACGTCCGGCTCACCGAACAGGCGAGCCCGGGCAACCCGATCTTCGCGCGGCAGCTCGACAGCGCGCGTTCGCTGCTGCACCTGAGTCCCGATTCCGCGCTCGCGTTCTTCAATACGTCGGTCGATTCGCAGGCGGCCGTGATGGGGCTGAACGACATCTTCTACGTGTCGGCGATCATGTTCATCGCGATCATTCCGCTGATCTGGATCACCCGGCCGTCGCGCTCGGGCGGCGACGATGCGGGCGCGGCGGCGGCGGGCGCTCATTGATCGCGCGCCGTTATCGTTGGCTTGCTCGCCGGCGTCATCGCCGTTCGAGGACGTAATAAAGACTTGCAATCGATACAGGCGGAAACGTCAACAGCCGGGGCCCGCACAGCGTTGTTTCGACAAGCGCCGACAATTCGCGCGCAACGACAGGAGAAAGTCGCACGCCCGGGCCGCGCGCCTGCACCGTGACGACCGCAGGATCCGCCAGGAAGAGCGGGACAGGGCCGCGCAGGTCGCGGCCACATTACGCAGAGCGAAAAGCACGTGCTGAACCGGCAGGACAACGCGGTCAGCCACAAGACCGGCCAGTAACGCCGGCAAGCGTCGATTCGCCATCCTTTGAAACGCCCGCTGCCGCCTCGCGACAGCGGGCGCTTATGTATCGAATCGTTTCAGCATGCCGTATGCGTCAAGTGCCGCGGGTATACTCCGACGTCAGCCGCCGCCCGTATCTCAAAAAAGGCACGATCCCGGCGGTTTCGTCGCGAAGCTCCGCGTTTCGCGTACCCCGCGCCCCAGCCTCGACACGACACACACGACGATTCCGATCATGAAACGATTCCTGCTGCTCCTTCCCGCCGCCCTGCTCGCCGCCTGCGGTTCCGCGCCCTCGTCCGACTCGGCCGCGTCCGGCTCGGCGCCGATGATCTACGTGTCGTCGGCGCGCCCCGCACACGCGATCGCCAACTGCCTCGACAGCCGCCTGTCCGGCACCGAGCAGTCGCAGCACAACGGCGTGACCGACATCACCGTCGGTTCGCGCTCGTACTTCGTCACGCTCACGCCGTCGGGCCGCGGCTCCGTCGTCAAGGTCGTGCGCGGCTCGGGCAACGAGCCGGCCGAGGAAGCGATGCGCTTCGCGATCGCGCGCTGCGTGATCTGAGCGCCGCCGGCGCCGGGCGCCCCGCCCGGCCCGCAAGCCGTACCGCGGGCGCCGTCATGCGTGCCCGTCGAATATTTTCATCCGGGCCGCCGTCGATGAGAGAATCGCACCACGATTCCCTTTCCACGGAGCCCGCATGAAGCATCTGCTGTCCCGGCTGTTCGTCAGCGCCGCGCTCGTCGCGCTTGTTCCGGCGTTGCCGGCGCAGGCCGCGACGCCGCCCGGCATCTTCGTCGTCGCCACCCAGCTCGGCGAATTCACGACCCTCGACCCGAGCGAAATCTACGAGCTCGTGCCGTCCGAGTACGTCGCGAACACCTATGAACGGCTCGTGCGGGTCGACCTGAAGGACCCGACGCGCTTCGACGGGCAGATCGCGCAATCCTGGACGGTCGGCGCCGACGGCGTCACCTACACGTTCAAGCTGCGCCCCGGCCTCACGTTCCATTCCGGCAACCCGGTCACCGCCGACGACGTCGCGTGGTCGCTGCAGCGCACCATCCAGCTCGACAAGGGCCCGGCCGGCGTGCTCGCCGATCTCGGTCTCACGAAGGCGAACGTGATGCAGAAGGTGCGCGCGATCGATCCGCAGACCTTCGTGCTCGAAACCGACCGCAAGTACGCGCCGAGCTTCGTGCTCAACGTGCTGAGCGCGTGCCCGGCGTCGGTGCTCGACAAGAAGCTGCTGATGTCGCACCAGCAGGGCAACGATTTCGGCAGCGGCTGGCTGAAGACCAACGACGCGGGCTCGGGCCCGTACCAGCTCGTCAAGTGGTCGCCGAACGAGAGCATCGTGCTGCAGCGTTTCGACAAGTACCGCGCGCCGTACCCGATGAAACGCGTCGTGCTGCGCCACGTTCCCGAGGCGTCCGCGCAGCGGCTGCTGCTCGAGAACGGCGACGTCGACGCCGCGCGCAACCTGAGCCCCGACAGCCTTGCCGCGCTGACCAAGGCCGGCAAGATCAAGGTCGCGTCGTGGCCCGTGTCCGCGCTGCTGTACCTGAGCCTGAACACGAAGAACGCGAATCTCGCGAAGCCGGACGTGCAGCAGGCGATGAAGTGGCTCGTCGACTACGACGGCATCCAGCGCAACATCGTCAGCACGACCTACAAGGTGCACGAGACCTTCCTGCCCGAAGGTTTCCTCGGCACGCTGAATTCGAACCCATACAAGCTCGACGTCGCGAAGGCGAAGGCGCTGCTCGCGAAGGCCGGCTTGCCGAACGGCTTCGACGTGACGATGGACATGCCGAACGATTACCCGTACATCGAGATCGCGCAGGCGCTGCAGGCGAACTTCGCTCAGGCCGGCATCCGCGTGAAGCTGATCCCGGGCGATGCGAAGCAGGCGATCGGCAAGTACCGCGCGCGCCAGCACGACATCTTCATCGGCGAATGGTCGCCCGACTACATGGACCCGAACAGCAACGCGCGCGGGTTCGCATGGAATCCTGACAATTCCGACCAGTCCAAGACGAAGATGCTCGCGTGGCGCAACAGCTGGGACATCCCGCAGCTGACGAAGGATACCGAGGCCGCGCTCGTCGAGCCGTCGTCCGCGAAGCGCGCGCAGCGCTACGAGGCGCTGCAGAAGTCCGTACTCGCGAACTCGCCATTCATCATCATGTTCGAGAAGGTCGTGCAGGTCGCCACGCGCCCCGGCACGACCGGGCCGGAGATCGGGCCGATCAACGATCTGGTGTCCTACCGGACGTTGAAAAAATAGCTTCACGGCGCTGCCCGCGCGGCCGCTCGGGGCCGCTGCGCGGGCGCGAGCGCCGTCGCCCCACCTGCGCCGCGCGCGGCGTTCAGTTGAACGCCGCCCACACCAGATACGCGTTCAGCCCGACGATCACGACCGTGGCCGTGCCCGCGACGATCCGCAACGGCATCCGCATCGCGTAGCGTCCCATCACGTCGTTGCGCGCCGACAGGATCAGCAGCGCGATCATCGGCATCGGCAGCACGAAGCTCAGCACCACCTGGCTCGCGACCATCGCCCGTGTGACGTCGCAGCCGCACGCGACCACCGCGAACGCGGGCGCGATCGTCACCGCGCGCCGCGTCCAGACCGACAGGCGGCGCCGCATGAAGCCCTGCATCACGACCTGCCCGGCCATCGTGCCGACCACCGAGCTCGACACCCCCGACGTCAGCAGCGCGACGAGAAACAGCACGCCGGCCGCCGGCCCGAGCACGGGGATCAGCGTGTGATAAGCGTCGCCGATATCGGTCATGCCCGGCGCGCTGGCGTGGAACGCTGACGACGCCATCATCACCATCGCGAGATTCACGAAGCCGGCGAGGCCGAGCGCGACGACCACCTCGCGGTTCGAGAACCGCATGAGCCGGCGCCGCTCCATATCGTCGCGCGGCGCGATGCGATCCTGCGTGAGGCCCGAATGCAGATACAGCGTATGCGGCATGATCGTCGCGCCGATGATCCCGACCGCGATCGTCAGCGCCGCACGATCGGGAATCTGCGGGACGACCAGATGGAACGCGGCCGCGTGCCAGTCCTGCGGCGCGATCATCAGCTCGCCGAGATAGCATGCGCCGATCACGCCGACCAGCGCCGCGATCGCGGCTTCCAGCGGCCGGAAGCCGCGCTTCTCGAGCGCGAGGATCGCGCAGGTCGCGAGCGCCGTCGCGATCATCCCCGCGAACAGCGGCAGATGGCACAGCAGCGCGAACGCGAGCGCGCCGCCGAGGAATTCGGCCAGATCGGTCGCCATCGCGGCGATCTCCGACGCGATCCACATGCCCCACACGATCGGCGCGGGAAAATGGTCGCGGCACAGCTCCGCGAGGTTGCGACCGGTCACGATGCCGAGCTTCGCCGACATCGCCTGGAACAGCATCGCGATCGCGTTCGCGGCGAGCACGACCCACAGCAGCCGGTAGCCGTATGCGGCGCCGGCCTGGATGTTGGTCGCGAAGTTGCCGGGATCCATATAGCCGATCGATGCGATCACGGCCGGGCCGACGAACGGCAACAGCGCGGCGATGCCGGTGCGACGCCCTTCCAGCGCGGCGCGCGCCGCGCCCTCGGCGCGATCGGCGCGATCGGTGGACAGATCGGGCAGCGCGAAACCGCTGCTGGATTTGCTCGTGACGGGAATCATGGTCGGGTTTCCGTTCGAATGAGGAAGGCTGGCCCTGGAGCGGGCCGGCGGCCGGCCTGCCGCTTGCCGGCCGCTGCGGCGTTACAGCGGCACGACGTCCGGACGATTGCGCGGAAACCGCGCGAGCACGTCAGGCGCGATATTCAGGTGTGCCTCGACGAGCTTCGGCGGGGTGTGCGCGAGCCAGTCGGACAGCGACACCTCCGCATAGCGGTCGGTCTTGAAGATTTCGAGGAACACGAGATCGGAGTTGCCGGTGTTCTGCACGTAGTGTCCGAGGCTCTTTTTTACGTAACCGACGTCGCCCGCGCGGAAGTCTGCCGTCTGCGCCTTCGGCCCGGTGTCGAACACGGTCATCCGCGCTTCGCCCTGCAGGTAGTACTGCCATTCGTCGGCGTTCGGATGCCAGTGCAGCTCGCGCATGCCGCCCGGATGCACGGTGACGAGCGCCGCCGCAATCGTTTGCGATACGTTGAAGTTCGTGCTGTCGGCGATCCGCACCTCGCCGCCGCGCGTCTTCTTGAACGGCTTCATCGCGCCGAGCGAGAAGATGAACGGATGCGGCGGCGCACCGGCCGAAGACGCGGCCGCACGCTGGGCGTCCGCGAGCGGCCCCGGCTCGTCGCCCTGAAAGATCCACAGGTTGTCGAGCGGAATGTTCTTGAACGCGTCGGCCGGTACGCCGAAGTTGAGCGCGAGCACGTCCGGCGGCGTATGCGCGACCCAGTCGGTCAGCAGCAGCGTGTTGAATTCGGACGCGCGGCCGTTGTCGAAGGCGAGCATGAATTCGGCGCCGTCGGTGCCGATTCCCTGCAGCGAGTGCGGCAGGCCGGGCGGGAAATACCAGAGGTCGCCGGTTTTCACGTCCTGCACCGACGGGCGTCCCAGTTCGTCGAGCACGGTAATCCGGCAGCGGCCGTCGAGCATGATTGCCCATTCGGCCTGCTGGTGCCAATGCATCTCGCGAATGCCGCCGCGCGTCAATCGCATGTTCACGCCGGAAATGGTTTCCGAAATCGCGAAATCGTCCTGCGTGACTTCGCGTGCCCATCCGCCGTTTTGAATACGTTTATGCGCGTTATTGAATGACGCCCAGAATAACGGCATGCCGTTGATATCGGTGGCCGGCGGATCCTGGAAAGACGGGAATTGATTCGCCAATGTGGGATTCTTCGGCCCCGGATCGGTCAATCCCTGCTTGTTGCGCGCGTTTATCGCCCCTTCCGGCGGGCTGTCCGGATTGCCGAACGAAGCCGCCTTGGCCGTTACCGCAATGCCCGCGGCGGCAATCGCGCCGGCTGTACTCGTCAACATCCTGCGTCGAGAAAGATTCGTCATGGTTCCCTCTTCACCATTTCAATTAATCGAATATTCACTACCGACGTTCACCGCTTTTTCGTTTTTCGAAAATCGGCATGCCGTGACGCAAGTTAAATACAAGTCGACTTAAAAATTAAATGAATTATTAACCTGAATTAATGAGTAAAGGTGATCGAGTCGGGGTTTTGTAATTATTGCGGCGCAAGGACGTGAGCTGCGATGTCGGTGCCGACAAGCCAGTTGGTTTGCTGCGCACACGACCGCCGGGGCGCGGCGCAGTCCGATCTCGGCGCAAGCGCACTCGCTAGTACTGCCATCTATTCGCATCGCTTATCAACTGAGCAGACGAGATACTCGCCAACCGACGCGCAAGCATTGCAAGCGCCCCAGCATGCTCGTCCTGCGGTTCAGCTACGGGGGCATGTCGATGAAGCGCAGTGCGGCGAATGTCGGGCCGCTCGGGAGGTTGCAAGCGCCCCATCAATCGGCAAATGGCTGGGCCGGCGCGGGGCGTACGTCCGTGGACAGGCTATTCGCAGCGCCGATCGCATAGCTTTTTTTATCTGGCGTCGCTTTTTTTGGCTCTGTCAGATAGATGACATTCGTTCCGCAAACGACAAAGATCTAACAGTCGATGACCTGCGCCTTCGCCCGTACCGTCGAATCCCGCTTTGCCGAGCTGACGCCGACGGCCAAGCGCATCGCGAGCTACATGCTCGCGAACCTCGACCGGCTGGGGCTCGAGACGGCCGACCAGATCGCGCAGCAGGCCGGCACCAGCGGGATTTCGGTCGGGCGCTTCCTGCGCAGCGTCGGCTACCGCAACCTCGACGACCTGAAACGCGAGTTGCGCGGCGGCGCCGACCGGCCGTGGATGATCACCGACCGCCTCGACGAATACCGCCGCACCAACGGCACCCCCGGCCCCCAGGCGGCCGCCACCAACAGCAGCGACCGCGCGCTCGCGTCGTCGCTCGATCGCGAACTCGACGCGATCCGCCACGTGTACCGGCTCGCCGAGGAACCGGTGTTCGCGCAGGTCGCGGACCGGATCGCGCATGCCGACGCGGTATTCATCCTCGGCATCCAGTCGACCCGCGGCATCAGCAATGCGTTCAGCAGCTATCTCGAGTACCTGCGCCCGCGTGTGTTCTATTCGGACGGTCAGTCGGGCTCGTACGTCGACTCGCTGAATTCCGAGTTCGAGCGGCCGTATTGCATCGTCACCGACGTGCGCGCCTATTCGCGCAGCGCGCGCCGCTATTGCCAGGCGGCCGCCGAGCGCGGCCAGCCGTTCGCGCTGGTCACCGATCTCTATTGCCCGTGGGCACGCGAATGGCCGGCCGACCTGCTGCAGGTAAAGACCGACGTCGGCCAGTTCTGGGATTCGCTCGCGCCGCTCACCTGCCTGTTCAACCTGCTGATCACCGCCGTGGTCGATCGCCTCGGTCCCGCGATCGACCGACGCGTCGCGCGCAACCGCGAACTGCAGCACACGTTCGACCAATTCGAATCCTGAGCACCCGACTGCCGATGAATCCGCCCCGCCTCGTCGAAATCACGCCCGCCACGCATCGCGTCGAGATCGATCTCGTCTACGCGACCGAGCGCAACCTGACCGGCAAGCCGATCTATCGCCGCGCGCACTGTCTCCTGCTCGAACCGGCCGAGGCCGCGCTGCGCCGTGCGGTCGACGTCGCCGCGCAGGCCGGCTTCACGCTGCGCATCTACGACGCGTACCGGCCGCCGCAGGCGCAGCAGGTGCTGTGGGATTTCCTGCCCGATCCGAACTTCATCGCCGATCTCGGCCGCGGCTCGAATCACAGCCGCGGCACCGCGCTCGACCTGACGCTCGTCGGCACGCACGGCGAGCCGCTCGACATGGGCACCGGCTTCGACGAGATGGTGGCCGCATCGGGCCACTTCCACGCGGGCTTGCCCGAGCAGGTGCAACGCAACCGGCTGCTGTTGCTCGGCGTGATGCATGCGGCCGGCTTCGCGCATATCGACAGCGAATGGTGGCACTACGAACTGCCCGGATCGCATGCGCTGCCGCCGATCGACAACGCGGCGAGCGGCCCGTGGCGTCTGATGTGACGACGATGCACGTTCCCCTCACCGTTCACCCTCGACAACTTCGACAACCTCAACGATGTCAACGACAGACGGAGAAGCGCCCATGAAACTCCCGACCTTCCGGCTCGTCGCGGCACTGGCCGCCGCGTCCGTTCTCGCCACCGTTCCGCTTCGCGCCGCGCACGCGGAAACGCCGAAGGACATGTTCGTGATGGCCACGCTGCTCGACGAATTCACGACGCTCGATCCCGGCGAGATCTACGAACTGGTGCCGGAGGAATACGTCGCGAACACCTACGACCGGCTCGTGCGCGTCGACCTGCGCGATCCGTCGAAATTCAACGGCGATGTCGCGCAGTCGTGGACGGTGAGCCCCGACGGGCTGACCTACACGTTCAAGCTGCGCTCGGGCCTCAAGTTCCATTCGGGCAACCCGCTGACGGCCGACGACGTCGCGTGGTCGATCCAGCGCGCGGTGCTGCTCGACAAGGGCCCGGCCGCCGTGCTGACGGGCATCGGCCTCACGAAGGCGAACGTCGCGGCGAACGTGAAGAAGCTCGACGACCAGACGGTATCGATCACGACCGACCACAAATACGCGCCGACCTTCGTGCTGAACGTGCTCGGCTCGTGGCCCGCGTCGGTGGTCGACAGGAAGCTGCTGCTGTCGCACCAGCAGGGCAACGACTTCGGCAACGCATGGCTGAAGACCAACGAGGCCGGCTCCGGCGCCTACAAGCTGGTCAAGTGGAGCGCCGGCGACAGCATCGTGCTGCAGCGCTTCGACGGCTACCGGCTGCCGCTCGCGATGAAGCGCATCGTGCTGCGCCATGTGCCCGAAGCGGCGAGCCAGCGCCTGCTGCTGGAAAACGGCGACGTCGACGCGGCGCGCGACCTGAGCCCCGACGATCTCGCGGCGGTCGTGAAATCCGGCAAGGCGAAGGTCGCGGCATCGCCACAAGCGACGCTGCTGTATCTCGGCCTGAACACGAAGAACCCGACGCTCGCGAAGCCCGACGTACAGGAAGCGCTGAAGTGGCTGGTCGACTATTCCGGCATCCAGGCCAACGTCGTGAAGACGACCTACAAGGTGCACCAGACCTTCCTGCCCGAAGGCTTCCTCGGCACGCTGAAGGCGAACCCGTACAAGCTCGACGTCGCGAAGGCGAAGGCGCTGCTCGCGAAGGCCGGCGTGCCGAACGGCTTCTCCGTGACGATGGACGTGCGCAACGACTATCCGTACACGGAGATCGCGCAGGCCGTGCAGGCGAACTTCGCGCAGGCGGGCGTCAAGGTGCAGCTGATTCCCGGCGACAACAAGCAGACGCTCGCGAAATACCGCGCGCGCCAGCACGACATCTACATCGGCGAATGGTCGGCCGACTACATCGATCCGCACAGCAACGCGCAGGGTTTTGCGTGGAACCCCGACAACTCCGACAAGTCGAGCTATAAAATGCTCGCCTGGCGCAACAGCTGGGACATTCCGCAATTCACGAAGGAGACCGACGCCGCCCTCGCCGAGCCGACCGCCGCGCAACGCGCGCAACGGTATCAGGCGATGCAGAAGGAGATGCTCGCGCGCTCGCCGTTCGTGATCATGTTCGAGAAAGTCGCGCAGGTCGCGACGCGGCCCGGCGTGAGCGGGCTCGAAGTCGGACCGATCAACGATCTCGTGTCGTACCGTAACCTGAAGAAGCCTTAAGATTCGCCGCATGTCGACTCCCGCCTCCTCCCTCGAAGCACTGCGCACGCTGCCCGCGCGGCGCCCGGCCGTGCGCTGGGCGCTGCGCGTGCTGCGCTGGGCGCTCACGCTCGCCGTCACGTTCGCGGGCCTGCTCGCGCTGACGTTCGTGATCGGCCGCAAGGTGCCGATCGATCCCGTGCTCGCGATCCTCGGCGATCGCGCGTCGGCCGAGGCGTACGCGGCCGAGCGCATCGCGCTCGGCCTCGACAAGCCGCTCGTCACGCAATTCCTGATCTACGCGCGCGACGTGCTGCACGGCAATCTCGGCATGTCGCTGCTGACGTCGAACCCGGTGCTCGACGACATCAGGCGCGTCTTCCCCGCCACGCTCGAACTCGCGACGATCGCGACCCTGATCGGCATCGCGCTCGGCGTGCCGCTCGGCGTCGCGGCCGCGGTGCGGCACAACCGGCCGATCGACCACATCGCGCGCTTCGTCGGCCTGATCGGCAATTCCGTGCCGGTGTTCTGGCTCGGGCTGATGGGGCTGCTGCTGTTCTATGCGCGGCTGCACTGGGTAGGCGGCCCCGGCCGGCTCGATCCCGTGTACGACGGCATGGTCGACCCGCGCACCGGCAGCCTGCTGCTCGACTCGGCGCTCGCGGGCGAGTGGGATGTGTTCCGCAATGCGGTGTCGCACATCGCGCTGCCGGCCGCGATCCTCGGCTACTACTCGGTTGCGTACCTGAGCCGGATGACGCGCTCGTTCATGCTCGACCAGCTGAGCCAGGAATACATCGTCACCGCGCGCGCGAAGGGCCTGTCCGAGCGCCGCGTGATCTGGCGGCATGCGTTCGGCAACATCGCGGTGCCGCTGCTCACCGTGATCGCGCTCACATACAGCAACCTGCTCGAAGGCTCGGTGCTGACCGAGATCGTGTTCGCGTGGCCGGGGCTCGGCTCGTACCTGACGGGCGCGCTGCTGAACGCCGACATGAACGCGGTGCTCGGCGCGACGCTCGTGATCGGCGTGATGTTCATCACCGTCAACCTGCTGACCGACGCGCTGTACCGCGTGTTCGATCCGCGTGCGCGCTGAGGGCCGTTTCGACATGACCGCATCCATCCTGCTTCTTTCCCCGTCCATGCCGAAGGTCGTTCGATCATGAATGCCGAGCGTCTCACGCTGCGCGCGTGGCTTCTCTCCGATGCGCCCGCGTCGCGCTCGCAGGCCGCGTTCGGCCTCGCGTACCGCCGCTGGCGCCGCTTCGCGGGCAATCCGCTCAACCTGTTCGGACTGGCGATCCTGGTCGCGCTGATCGTCGTCGCGATCGTCGGCCCGCTGATCATGCCGCACGATCCGCTGCGCCAGGTGCTGTCCGACCGCCTGCTGCCGCCCGGCTCGGCATCGCACTGGCTCGGCACCGACCAGCTCGGCCGCGACATCCTCTCGCGGCTGATCGGCGGCTCGCGCCTCACGCTCGGCATCGCGCTGCTCGTCGTCGTGATCGTCGTGCCGATCGGCCTGATGATCGGCACGACGGCCGGCTATTGCGGCGGCTTCACCGACAGCGTGCTGATGCGCATCACCGACATCGCGCTCGCGTTCCCGAAGATCGTGCTGGCACTCGCGTTCGCGGCCGCGCTCGGGCCGGGCGTGATCAACGCGGTCGTCGCGATCTCGATCACCGCGTGGCCCGCATATGCGCGGCTCGCGCGCGCGGAAACGATCCGCATCGCGCAGGCCGACTACATCCATGCGGCGCGACTGCAAGGCGCATCGGGCCCGCGGATTCTGCTGCGCTACATCGTGCCGTTGTGCATGTCGTCGGTGATCGTGCGCGCGACGCTCGACATGGCCGGCATCATCCTGACCGTCGCGGGCTTGGGCTTCCTCGGCCTCGGCGCGCAGCCACCAAGCCCCGAATGGGGGTTCATGGTCGCATCGGGCCGCAACGTGCTGCTCGACGCGTGGTGGGTCGCGACGCTGCCCGGCGCGGCGATCCTGCTCGTCAGCCTCGCGTTCAACCTGCTCGGCGACGGGCTGCGCGACGTCTTCGATCCGCGTCATGGAGCGTGACATGCCATTGAATTCCGCCAACACCGCCACGCCGCTCTGCGAGATCGACGGCCTGAAGATCGGGTTTCGCGGGCACGACGGCGTCGTGTCCGACGCGGTACGCGACCTGTCGCTGACACTCGCGCCGGGCGAACGGCTCGGCATCGTCGGCGAGTCGGGCTCCGGCAAGTCGCTGACGGGCCGCGCGCTGCTCGGCCTGCTGCCCGACGCCGCACGCTGGTCGGCCCGTACGATGCGCTTCGCGGGCCACGACCTGCTCGCGATGTCGGCCAATGAGCGCCGGCGCCTGTGCGGCAGCCAGATGGGGATGATCCTTCAGGATCCGAAGTATTCGCTGAACCCGGTGATGACCGTCGCGAAGCAGATGGGCGAGGCGTTCCGGCGGCACGAGCCGAAGTTGCGCGGCCGCGCGCTGCGCGAGCGGATCGTCGATGCGCTCGCGGCCGTGCAGATTCGCGATCCGGCGCGCGTGGCCGAAGCGTATCCGCACGAGCTGTCGGGCGGCATGGGCCAGCGCGTGATGATCGCGATGATGGTGTCGACCGGCCCGCGCCTGCTGATCGCCGACGAGCCGACGTCCGCGCTCGACGTCGCAGTGTCGATGCAGGTGCTCGCGGTGCTCGACGCGATGATCGCGCGGCATGGCACGGGCCTGATGTTCATCAGCCACGACCTGCCGCTCGTGATGTCGTTCTGCGATCGCGTCGCGGTGATGTATGCGGGCCGCGTGGTCGAAACCTGCGCCGCGCGCGACCTGCGCGATGCGACGCATCCGTACACGCGCGGGCTGCTCGCGGCGAATCCGCCGCTCGCGAACCCGCCCGACGAACTGCCGGTGCTGCGTCGCGATCCGGCGTGGCTCGACGCCGCTGCGCCCGCGCTGACCGCTCACATACCGCAGGATGCCTCACGATGATCGACGTCGATCACGCCTCGATCCGTTTTCCGACCCGCACGGGTCATGTCGACGCCGTGCGCGATGCGAGCTTCGCGGTGCGCGACGGCGAGGTGTTCGGGCTCGTCGGCGAATCGGGATCCGGCAAGTCGACGCTGCTGCGCGCGCTGACGGGCCTCGTGCCGCTCGCGAGCGGCAGCCTGTCGATCGACGGCCGGCCGGTCGGCGGCACGCCCGAACGCGCATTCCGCCGCCAGGTGCAGATGGTGTTCCAGGATCCGTACGCGTCGCTGCATCCGCGCTTCACGGTCGACCAGACGCTGCGCGAGCCGCTGTCGATCCATGGGATCGACGACGCCGATGCACGGATCGCCCGCGCGCTGTCCGAGGTCGGGCTCGGCCCGACGTTCCGCTTCCGCTATCCGCACCAGTTGTCGGGCGGGCAGCGCCAGCGCGTCGCGATCGCGCGCGCGCTGATCGTCGAGCCGCGCGTGCTGCTGCTCGACGAGCCGACGTCCGCGCTCGACGTATCGGTGCAGGCCGAGATCCTCAATCTGCTGCGCCGCCTGCATCGCGAACGCAACCTGACGATGATCCTCGTGAGCCACAACCTCGCGGTGATCGGCTTCCTGTGCCAGCGCGTCGCGGTGATGCAACACGGCGAGATCGTCGAACAGCTGCGGATCGAGGACGTGCGGACCGGACAGGTCGCACGCGACTACACGCGCACGCTGCTGCGCGCGACCGAAGGCTATCGCCGGCTCGACCCGGTCGCCTGACACGTACATGACGCGCGGGCGTGCGATACTCGGCACGCTCGCACGCTCGCATGCCGGCGTGGGGGTGCCGAGCAATGGAACCCTCGTGCGCCGCGCGGGTCCATGTCTTTTCGTCAACAACTCAACAGCATTAGGGAGGCGTTCATGCTGCAATTCATCGAAACCCTGGTGGTCGGGCTCATCGTCGGCCTCCTCGCCCGCGCGCTCAAGCCCGGCGACGACAAGATGGGCATCCTGATGACCGTCGTGCTCGGCGTCGTCGGCTCGCTCGCCGCAGGCTACATCGGCCGCGCCGCCGGCTGGTATGCGCCGGGCCAGGGCGCAGGCTGGATCGCGTCGATCATCGGCGCGATCGTGCTGCTCGTGGTCGTCGGCGCGGTGCGCAAGCGCGCAGGCTGATCGCCACATCTCGCTGCGATGCGATACGGCCGCTCGTCATGAGCGGCCGTTTTCGTTTGGGATCGCGAATCACCGGATCGGCGGCTCGTTGAGTCCTCAACGATCGAGCGGCGGCCTCCGCAGCCATCTCCGCCCTTCCCGCCAGCGTACGCCCCCGGCAATACCCTGCCTTGCGCCCCCACAAATTTGAGATAAATTGATTGGAGGAATACGGCGTCGTTTGCCTATGTCCGTTATTTCCGATTTTTCATTCAAGAGGACCGATGGATTTGCCGTTTACGCATACAGCATCGCAGCGTTGACGGACTGCCATTCGAGCGGCCCGGCTGCGACGCGCTTGCCCTCTGGAGCCCGTCATGAAGCATCGCCCGTTTGCCGCCTCGGTTGTCCTGGCTGTCTCGCTTCTTGCCTCGTCCTCGTCATTTTCCGCCGGCGCGACCGGCATCATCCACTTCACCGGCATGATCGTCGAACCACCGTGCTCGTTCGCACTCGACACGGCCGACGTCGTGCATGCGCATGTGCGCCCCGACTGCCCGCGCCCGGCCACGGGCCAAATCGCGTTCGTCGACGCGGCCAGCCTGCGCACGATCAAGACCACGAACTTTACGCAGGCCTCGCGCGCAATCGTTTTACCTGGCCGTCCGGGCAACGCGCCTGCGCGAATGATCGCGGTCGTCTCCTACCAGTGAGACGTGCTGCCGGAGCGTCGTATCAGTCGCGATGACGGGCGATCCAGTCGCTGAATGCGCGGATCTTCTGCTGGCTGGCGAGGTTCTCCGGATAGACGAAAAAGTAGCGGGCGCCGGTCTCGAGCACAATGTCGAACGGCCGTTCGAGCCGGCGCGCACTGACGTCGTCGTCGACGAGCGTCACGTCGCCGATCGCGACGCCGAAGCCCTGCGTCGCCGCGTTGGTCGCGAGGTCGAGCGTATCGAAGGTCGGCCCGCGCTCCGCATCGACCGCGCGCTCGCCCGCGTAATCGAGCCACGCGCGCCAGTCGCGATGGTCGCGCGTCGGATGCAGCAGCGTATGGCGCGCGAGATCGCCGACCGCATCGAGCGGTGCGGCCTGTCGCAACTCGGGTGCGCACACCGGCGTCAACCGCTCGTCGAACAGCGGCAGCGCGCACACGCCGGCGCCCGGCGACGTGCCGTAGACGACCGCCGCATCGAACGGCTCGGTCGAGAAATCGACGACGTGCTGCCACGCGGTCGTGATCTGCACATGGAGATCGGGATGCTCGCCCTGGAAGCGCATGATCCGCGGCAGCATCCAGCGCATCACGCAGGTCGGCACCTTCAGCGCGAGATCGGTGCGCTGCCGCGTGAGCTTCATCGAGATGTCCTCGATCCGCGAAAAGCTCTCGTCGACCACCGGCAGCAATTGCTCGCCCTCCGCCGTCAGCGTGAGGCCCTTCGCGTGCCGCTTGAACAACGGGAATCCGTAATGCGCTTCGAGCGTCTGGATCTGCCGGCTGACCGCGCCTTGCGTGAGACACAGCTGCTCGGCCGCGCGCGTGAAGCTGCGGTGGCGGGCCACGGTCGAGAAGATCTGCAGCGCGTGCAGGGGCGGAAGTCGGCGCATGACGAGGCGGGTAAACGAAACAACCGCGCCGAAGCACGGCGCGGCAAGGCCGCGCGCCGGCACCGGCGCGCGCTGATCGACACGATAAGCCAAACGCCGGCTTTACGCGAGGTGCGTCGGACGCTCAGGCCGTTGCGGTGAGCGCGCCCGTCGCGATGCGCGCCGCCGACGCGACGACATCCGCGCGTGCCGCCGCGTCGGCACGCGGCTGCGTGAACGACACGGCCAGCACGATAGGCGCGCGCGACGGCGGCCACAGCACGGCGACGTCGGTCGTCGTGCCGTAGCCGCCGGTGCCAGCCTTGTCCGCGACACGCCAGCCGGGCGGCACGCCGGCCGCGATCGCGGTCGCGCCGCGCGCGCCGCCGGTCATCCATTCGGTGAGTTGCGCACGCTGCGCCTCGCGCAGCGTATCGCCGAGCAGCAGCTGCTGCAGCAGGTCGACCATCGCGACCGGCGTCGACGTATCGCGCTCGTCACCGGGCGCGGCCAGGTTCAGTTCGGGTTCCCAGCGGTCGAGCCGGAACACGGTGTCGCCGCTTTCATGCGCGAACGACGTGACGGCCTGCGGGCCGCCGAGCACGCGCATCAGCAGGTTGCCGGCGCCCTTGTCGCCCGACTGCAGCATCGCCGCGCACAGCTGCGCGATCGTCATCCCCGTGTCGACATGACTTTCCGTCACCGGCGAGCCGGCCACGACTTCATAGCGGCGATACAGGATGCGGCGCGGCAGCAGCGATGCGTCGAGCGAACCGCGCGCGAGGATCGCGGCGGCCGCAACGACCGCATAGGTGCCGCACAGCGGGAAGCGCTCGCGCGCGTGATGCGCGATGCGCGTGCCGTTCGACGTATCGAGTACGGCGATACCGAGCCGGCCGTTCGATGCCTTTTCGAGCGCGGCGAGTTCGGCCTGGGCGGCATGGGCGTGCACCTGGTCGGCGACGGGCGCCGACGAGCACGCGGCGACGAATGGCGCGGCGACGGCGGCGAGCAACAGCGAGCGGCGTGTCGGAGAATATTCCATGGATGAGTGGTGTTCTGTCGGAAACGGTGGCACGGAGCAACGTACGCATCGTCGATACGCACGCGTTCACGCCGACGGCCAGCTCGCGACGGCATGGGCCGCGCATCCCCCAAAGACGACCGTCGGCCCCGCGGACGCGGGACTCGCATGAACAAACAGGCCCTAGCGTAGCAGCGAGCGCGGCCGCGTTCCAGCGACGCGGCCCGCTTCAGCCTTGCGACGAAGGCAGGTACGGCATCGGATTGACGGGCTTGCCGTCGCGCCGCACCTCGAACAGCAGCGCGACACGCGAGTTGTCGAGGTCGCCCATTTCGGCGATCTCGTCGCCCTGGCGCACGATGTCGCCGGTCTTCACGAGCAGCTTGCGGTTGTGCGCATAGGCGGTCAGGAAATCGGCGTTGTGCTGGACGATGATCAGGCTGCCGTAATCGTTCAGGCCGGTGCCCGCATACATCACGCGGCCGTCGGCCGCCGCGCGGACCGGGTCGCCCGGGCGGCCGGCGATCTGGATGCCGCGGTTCTGCCCCGGCCGGAACGCGTCGACGATCTTGCCCCGCGCGGGCCACGTGAGCGCCACCCCGCCCGCATGCCGCTTGGTTTCCTTCACGACCTGCCGGTCGCTCGCCGTCGACGCGCTCGCCTGGCCCGCGCCCGTCGAACTATTCGCGGCGACCTGCGTGCCGACGCTCGCCGCCGGCGCCTGCAACGGCTGCGGCCGGACGATGCGCAGCACCTGCCCCATGCGCAGCTTGCCGCGCCCGTCGAGCTTGTTCCAGGTGCGCAAGTCGGCGACGCTGCAATCGTTCGCGGACGCGATCCCCGACAGCGAGTCGCCGCGTTTCACCACGTACTTCTGTGCAACGAGAATCGGCGCAGGCGGCGGCGTCGCAGGCGTGGCCGCGCGCGCGGCGGCAGGCTGGCCCGACGGCGCGCCCGCCAGCGTGTCGCTCGGCGGGACGGGCGGCGCGCTGGCACAACCGGCCATCACGAGCACCGCGGCCAGGCCCGACAGCCACGCCGACGTGCGGCAAATCTCGTGCAGTTTCATGGACGATCGACTCCGGTTTGACAATCTTTCAAGCATCTCAAAAACGGAACGGCCGACGTGTAACCGGATGCAAACAATGATGACAAACGATCACGCGCCGGGCGTCGGCAGACGCTTGTTACCGGTAATACGGTCGAATTCGGAAAAACTTGACGGCTTTGGGCGACCGATGCGGCAAAAATTTCGCATCACGCCATTATTTCGAACGGCTTTCGATGCGCGCGTGGCCGCAGCGGACAGCCGAGCCGCCCCGCGCCGCCCGCCCGATCAGCGCAGCCAGTCGACCAACTCCGCGCACGCCCACGCGACACCGATGCACAGGAACAGCACGTGCAACGCGATCTTGAACGACACGCCCCACGACGAATCGATCCGCATGACAGTCTCCTCCGGTGATATGCGGCCATGATCCGGCTTCGATCCCGCCCCGAAAATGCGGAAGCGGCGAACGGCGCCTCAAGCCCAGCCTGAGACCGGCGCGACGGTTCCTGCTAACGTATCGGCCATTCCAATCGTTACGCGCCCCCTGCTCCCACCATGCGCTTCGACCTGACCGACCTGCGGCTCTTCCTGAACATCTGCGAGGCCGGCACGATCACGGGCGGCGCCGAGCGCACCCACATCACGCTGCAGGCCGCGAGCGAGCGGATCCGCGGGATGGAGGACGAACTCGGCGTGCCGCTGCTGCACCGGGCCAAGTCGGGCACCCAGGTGACCGACGCCGGCCGCGCGCTCGAGCACCACGCGCGCACGGTGCTGCAGCAGATCGACCACATGCGCGGCGAATTGCAGCAATACGGCCAGGGGCTGCGCGGGCATATCCGGCTGCTGTGCAACACGGCGTCGCTGAGCGAATACCTGCCCGACGCGCTCGCCGCGTATCTGCCGCATCATCCGAAACTGTCGATCAGCGTGGAGGAGCGCTCGAGCCAGGAGATCGTCCATGCGATCCGGAACAGGACGGCCGAGGTCGGCATCGTCGCCGATTCGGTCGGGCTCGGCGGGCTCGAACAGAAGCCGTTCCGCGAGGACTGGCTGATCGCGGTCGTGCCGGCCGGGCATCCGCTCGCCGCGCGCGACAAGGTCGCGTTCGACGAGATCGCCGATGCGGATTTCATCGGGCTGACCGACGGCAGCGCGCTGCAGGTCCATCTCGCGGACCAGGCGCGTGCGCTCGGCAAGCGGATTCGCTACCGTGTGCAGTTGAAGAGTTTCGATGCGATCTGCCGCGTAATCGAAAGCGGCGTGGGTATCGGCATCGTGTCGCGCCATGCGGCCGAGCGCGCGATGCAGACGATGGACGTGCGGCTCGTCGAGCTGTCCGACGCGTGGAGCCACCGCAAGCTGACGCTCTGCGCGCGATCGTTCGATGCGCTGCCGAAATACACGCAGGCGTTCGTGTCGTATCTGTCGGGCGAGACACCGCCGCGCTGAACGGCGCGCACCATCACCATCCGGAACCACCGCGCGAAACATGAGGAGGAAACCGCAGCCATGACCGCAACTGACCTCGCGATGCGCTACCGCGCATACATCGACTGCCTGAACCGGCAGGACTGGGCGGCACTCGGCCAGTACGTCGCCGACAACGTGATCCACAACGACCGGCCGCTCGGCCTGGCCGGTTACCGCGCGATGCTGGAGCAGGATTTCCGCGACATTCCGGATCTCCATTTCGAAATCCGGCTGCTCGTGTGCGAACCGCCGCGCGTCGCCTGCCGGCTTCGCTTCGCCTGTGCACCGAAAGGGACCTTCATGGGGCTCGCCGTGGACGGCACGCGCGTCACGTTCGCCGAGAACGTGTTCTACGAATTTCACGATGGCAGGATCCGGCAGGTCTGGTCCGTGATCGACAAGGCCGCGATCGAAGCGCAGCTGTGACGATGCGGGCCGTCCCGATACGGGCCGTCCCGATCCTCACCGCAATCCGGTCACGGCCATGTAAGCACCGAGCGCGATCATCCCGACGAAGAAGCAGCGCTTGAACGCCTGCTCGCTCATCACGCGCCGCGCGTATTGCCCGCCGACCATTCCCGCGAGCGCCGGCACGAGCGCCAGCGCCGATACGCCGAGGTCGACGGTCTGCAGCGCGCCCGTCACGCGCAACTGCAGGCCGAGCGCGATCGTCGACGCGGTAAACGACAGCCCGAGCGCCTGGATCAGCTCGTCCTTCGACAAGCGCAGCGCCTGCAGGTACGGCACGGCCGGCACGACGAACACGCCGGTCGCGGCCGTCACGACGCCCGTCAGGTAGCCGACTGCGGCCGACAGCCACTTCTCGTGACGCCCGGGCGCGGGTAGCCGCGCGGCGGCAAGCCCCCAGCAGCCGTATGCGACCAGTACGATGCCGAGCGCCGCGTGCGTCCACGTACTGCCGGCCGCGAGCGCTGGCAGCCCGCCCGTCAGCGTGCCGATCGTCAGGCCGGCGAGCAGCGGCCACAGACGTCGCAGCAACGGGCCGAACGCCGGGCCGAGCCACAACTGCCACACATTGGTGATGAACGACGGCACGAGCAGCAGGCTCGCGGCGGCCGATGGCGGCATCGCGAGCGTCAGCAGCCCCATCGCGATCGTCGGCAACCCGAGGCCGATCATGCCCTTGACTGCGCCGGCCAGCAGAAAGACCAGCACGATGATCGTCAGCGTATGAATTTGCATGGAAGGCATTCCGTCCGGTCGAATACGGCGCCGATGGTGAACCACCGTGCCACCGCCCGCCATCTGGTTTTGCCTGAGGCTGGCTCGGGCCCGTCCATCCGGGCCCGTTCGCCCTGACCCCGCCATGCGCGCCGCCCGGGCGCTCACGCGCCGTGGGCCGGCCCCCGTCCCTGCTCGCTGTCGAGGTGCGCCATCTGCGAGGCCGGATAACGCTCGCCGGCAGCCGCCCCGGCGGGAACCGCCGCTTCGATGCGAGCGAGATCATCGACCGTTAGTTGCAACTCAGGGGCGCGTACTGCGTCCTGAAGCTGGGTGCGCTTGCGCGCGCCGACCAGCGGCACGATGTCGTCGCCGCGCGACAGCACCCATGCGATCGCGACCTGCGCCGGATTGCTGCCCTTCTCGTTCGCGATCGCGCGCAGTGCGTCGACCAGCGCGAGGTTGTGCGCGAGATTCTCGCCCTGGAAACGCGGGCTGGCCGCGCGGAAATCGCGCTCGCCCTGCCGTGCCGCGCTCCAGCCGCCGCCGAGCAGCCCGCGCGACAACACGCCGTACGCCGTCACGCCGATCCCGAGTTCGCGGCACACAGGCAGGATGTCCGCCTCGATTCCGCGCGACAGCAGCGAGTACTCGATCTGCAGGTCGGCGATCGGCGCGACGGCCGCCGCGCGGCGGATCGTGTCGGCGCCGAGCTCCGACAGGCCGATATGGCGCACATAGCCAGCCTTCACGAGATCGGCGATCGCGCCGACCGTCTCCTCGATCGGCACCGCCGGATCGACGCGCGCCGGCCGGTAGATGTCGATATGGTCGGTGCCGAGCCGCTTCAGCGAATACGCGACGAAGTTCCGGATCGCCTCCGGCCGCGCGTCGTAGCCGGCGAACGCGCCGGCCGGATCGCGCAGCGCGCCGAACTTCACGCTGATCAGCACCTGGTCGCGCGTCCGGCCGCGCAGCGCGTCGCGGATCAGCATCTCGTTGTCGCCCATCCCGTAGAAGTCGCCGGTATCGAGCAACGTGATCCCGCTGTCGAGCGCCGCATGCAGCGTCGCGATGCTTTCGTCGCGATCGGCCGGCCCGTAGAAATCCGACATCCCCATGCAGCCGAGTGCGATCGCCGAAACCCGCGGGCCCGTGCGGCCCAGTTGACGCTTGTCCATGTCCGTTTCCTTGCGGTGGTGAGTGAATGAACCGGATTCTCGGCGCATTGCGGCGCGCGATAAACGCGAAACGCGCAACCAAATCATTCGACGCTGATTAACAATGGAGGCTATTCCCCCTCCGTACCCATCCCGCATGGACCATCTGCATGCAATGCGCATCTTTGCGCGCGTCGCCCACCTCGGCAGCTTCACGAAAGCGGCCGAACAGCTGCAATTGCCACGCCCCACCGTCAGCAATGCCGTCCAGTATCTGGAGAAGCACCTGCGCGTGCGGCTGCTGCAACGGACCACCCGGCGCGTCGCGCTGACCGCCGAGGGCGCCACCTACTACGAGCGCTGTACGCGGCTGCTGGCCGATCTCGACGATGCCGAGACGCTGTTCGACGACGCCGGTGCGGCGCCGCGCGGCGTGATCCGCGTCGACCTGCCCGAACGCTTCGCGCTGAACAAGGTGATTCCTGCGCTGCAGGATTTCCACGCACGCTATCCCGACCTGCGCGTGGTGCTCAGCACGACCGACCGCTTCGTCGACCTCGTCGCCGACGGCATCGACTGCGCGGTGCGGGTCGGCGTGCTGTCGGACACGTCGCTGGTCGCACGGCGCATCGGCGAGCTCTCGCAGATCAATTGCGCGTCGCCCGCGTATCTCGCGCGGTACGGCACGCCACGCTCGCCGGACGATCTGCCCGACCACGTCGCGGTCGGTTATTTCTCGAGCCGCACGGGCCGCGAGCTCGACTGGGAATATGCGGACATGGATACGGGCGCGCCGCAGACCGTGAAGATGCGCAGCGTCGTCGCGGTGAACAGCTCGCAGGCGTATCTCGCGTGCTGTCTCGCGGGACTGGGATTGATCCAGGCGCCGCGCGAGGGGCTCGCGCCGCTGCTCGAGGACGGCTCGCTGGTCGAGGTGCTGCCGGAATGGCATGCCGAGCCGCTGCCGGTGTCGGTCGTGTTCCCGAACAGCCGGCATCTGGCGCCGCGGGTGCGGATCTTCGTCGACTGGCTCGCGGACACGCTCGGCGACATGCACCCGGCCGAATGACCGCAGCCGGCGCCGGGGCGATCAGGCTCCGGCCCGATGTCGCGCGCTCAGAACTTGTGGCGGATCGCGGCGCGCACCGCGAACTGGTTCGACGACGACGACGGGCCGTCCGTCCCGACCACGTAGCCGCCGTCGGCCGCGGTGCCCGTCTTGTCGCCGGCGACTTTCTGCCATGCGCCCTGCAGATAGACGTCGGTACGCTTGGACAGGCTGTAGTCGGCCATCAGCCCGACGGTATGGTATTTCGGCTTGAACGAGCCGGTCGCGGCGTCGAACTTGCCGTCCGTGTACACGTACTGCGCGCCGAGATAGAAATCGGACGTGAGCTGGTACTTGCCGTTGATCTCGAAGTTCTGGAACTTCGTCGCGGTCAGCCCGAGGCCCGAGAACGTCGACGCCGGCAGGTAGACGGTCGACACCGGGTTCTTCACGTCGGTCTTCGTATAGACGAAGCCGACCGTCGCCGGGCCGAACGTATAGTTGATGCCGCCGCCGAAGATGCGCAGGCGGTCGGCGACGAAATTCGCGTCGTCGGCCGCGATCGCGCCCGCGTTGCCGACGCCCGGGCTGTTCGCCTGCAGATACGCGGCCGCGACCTGCAGCCCGGCGAGCGAATACTGCGCACCGAGGCTGTACTGGCGGTTGGTCGCGAAGCCCGTGCTGTTGCTGAAGCTGTAGGTGCCGCCGAACGACAGCCCGTTCCAGTCGGGGCTCGCGTACTTGACCGTGTTGTTGACGCGGAACGAGTTGTCCGTGTTGTCGTTGTCGAACGGGTGCGAGAACAGCGTGCCGCCCCAGTTGCCGTTCGCGGTCAGCGGCGCGAGATAGTCGACGACGGAATCGTACTGGCGGCCGAAGGTGAGCGTGCCGAAACGCGACGCGCTCAGCCCGACGAACGCCTGGCGGCCGAACATCCGGCCGCCCTGGTTGAACCGGCCGTTGTTCACGTCGAAGCCGTTTTCCAGCGTGAAGATCGCCTTCAGGCCCCCGCCCAGTTCCTCGCTGCCCTTCAGGCCCCAGCGGCTGCCCTGCGCATAGCCGCTCGCCAGCTGGTAATCCGTTTTTCCGACTCCATGCACATTCACGTTGTTCGTGTAGTTGAAGCCTTCGTCGATCAGGCCGTACAGCGTCACGCTGTCCTGCGCGAAGGCCGGCGCGGCGAACGCTGCCAGCGCGGCGGCAAAAATGACGTGCTTCTTCATGACGGATTCTCCGGAGCCGTTGCCGGGCAGGCGTTGCGCCCGGCGCTTGTTTCGTCTGTTTTATAGAGGTGGCCCGCAGGGCGGACTGCGCGGTGTGCGGCCGCGAGGACAAAATGGTGTCACGTCGCAAACCACCCGTCCATCGGGGCGTGGGCGCGGCGCACAAAGCGTTGCGCTGGTCCAACTGCCCTGCTCGGCGGACTTCCCGATCAGGCTTGTCGGCAACGGCAGATCGGCCCGCCATCGGCGTAAACCCGGACGGCGTCGCATCGGTGGCACAATGCGCATCCATTCGTCATTTCTTCACGAAGTCATGCTTCACCCCGATTCATGCGCGGCCGGTGCCGGGCGCGCACGCGGCACGCGCCGGCAGGCGGCCCGATGACCGCCGCAGCCCGGGCCGGCCGCTACGCCGAGCTCGATTTCTTCCGCGGCCTCGTGCTGCTCGTGATCGTCGTCGACCACATCGGCGGCAGCATCCTGTCGCGCGTGACCCTGCATGCATACGCGCTGTGCGATGCGGCCGAGGTGTTCGTGTTCCTCGGCGGCTTCGCCACCGCCATCGCGTACAACTCGCTCGCCGAGCGCCACGACGAGGCCGCCGCGCGTCAGCGTTTCATCCGCCGCGCGTTCGAGATCTACCGTGCCTTTCTCGTGACGGCCGGCCTGATGCTGCTGATCACCGCCGTGCTCAACGCGTTCTCGATCGACGGTCCGAACATGCCGACCAACGATCTCGACGGCCTCCTTCACAAGCCGCTCGCCGCGCTGCGCGACATCCTGCTGTTCCGCCGCCAGCCGTATCTCGCGTCGGTGCTGCCGATGTATGCGTTCTTCGCGCTGCTCGTCCCGCTCGCACTGCCGCTCGCGCGCACGCAGCCGTGGTTGATGCTCGCGTTCAGCGGCTCGCTCTGGTACGCGGCGCCGCACGTCGCGCGCTTCCTGCCGACCGTCGAGGGCGCACCGTGGGACTTCAACCCGTTCGCGTGGCAGTTCCTGTTCGTGCTCGGCGTGATCGCGCGCTGCCAGCCCGTCTACCAGACGCTCGCGCCGAAGCCGCAGGGCTGGCTGCTGACGGCCGCGTCGCTCGCGATCGTCGTGGCCGGCGCGTACTACCGGCTGCGCATCGAGCCGTTCCCGACCGATCCGTCGATCAAGCAGAACCTCGGCGCGCTGCGGCTCGCGAACTTTCTCGCGATCGCGTGGCTCGCGGCCAAGCTCGTGCACCTCGGGTGGATGAAGAAGGTCGCGCATGCGATGCCGTGGATCGGCACGATCGGCCGCCAGGGGCTGCTGTGCTTCGTCGCCGGCACCGGCATCTCGCTCGCCGTCGACTCGTTGCTTTACCAGGCGACCGAAGGCTATCTGAACGTGCCGCTCGGCCTGACCGCCGACGTCGTCGCGACAGGGTTGCTGTATCTCGTCGCAAAACTCTACGGGCCGCTGGTGTCGCGGCTGCCGTTCCCGTTCCGTTCGCGGCCATGACGCGCCGCGCCGTCATGCGCCGCTGCTACGATAGCGGGCGCCTTTCCTGAAACGTTTCGCCATGCGCCGACTCGCCCTTCCGTTCGCCGTCGCCCTGCTCGCCGGCTGCCTCGCCACCGCCCACGCCACGCCGGGCGCGCCCGTGGTTTCGCCGGGGTCGTCCGCGCCCCCGGGCGCGATCGTTCCGCCCGCAACCGTCGGGCCGGCCACCCAGGAGCCGCCGCTCAACCCCGGCAGCAGCGTCGTGCTGCGCGCGTTCCGCTCGGCGTCGCTCAAGCGCGACTGGTCGTACACGGTCTATCTGCCGCCCGGCTACAACCCGGAAGGCGCGCGCTATCCGGTCATGTATCTGCTGCACGGCAATGCCGGCAATGCGAACGACTGGATCACGCAGGGCCGGCTGCAGGCCACGGCCGACACGCTGATCGAGCGCCACGAGATCCCGCCCGTCGTGATCGTGATGCCGCAAGGCGGCACCGACTGGTACGTCGACCGCAAGGAGAAGATGCAGAGCGCGTTCCTGAACGACCTGTTGCCGGAAGTCGAAGCGCACTTCGCGGTGTCGAACCAGCGCGCGGGCCGCGCGATCGGCGGCGTGTCGATGGGCGGCTTCGGCGCGCTGCGTTTCTCGCTGCTCGAACCGGGCCTGTTCTGCGGCGCGATGCTGCTGAGCCCCGCGATCTACGCGAACGAGCCGCCGCTCAATTCCGCCGCGCGCTATGTCGGTGTGTTCGGCGACCGGCAGTTCGATCCGCGCGTGTGGCACGAGCTCAATTATCCGGCGCTGATGCGCGGCTATTTCGCGCGCAACTGGCGCGTGCCGATGTTCATCGCGGCCGGCGACGACGATCTGACGATCCAGGCCGAGTCGAGCGTGCTGTACACGCACCTGCGCCGCGCGCAGAATGCGGCCGAGCTGCGCATCGTCGACGGCGGGCATACGTGGGAGGTGTGGCGCGGGTTGCTCGGGCAGGGGTTGAAGTATGCGTTGGAGTGCGTGAAGTAACGGAGGCAGATACCTCTACCGCACCGGATCGTGCAGCGTATGCGTGCGCGCATCCGGCCGCGCGATGTCTCGACATCGAACCGGTCGAGCGCGATGCGGAACGGGCGGCCGACCACGCGTGAGCGCGATACGGGTGACCGGCCCGCACGGGACGCCGAAATTCCCGACGAACGACCGCACAATCGCCATACCAGTCGGTCACCCGACACGAGCGCCAATCGCACCGCGTCTTTCAGCTCAAAGCCACGTACCGCCCTGCCGCTCGTCCGGTTCATCGGCGAGCGCGTCGAAATCGTGAATCCAGTCCAGGTGATGCAGCACGCTGTCGCGCTCGCCGAGACGCGCATTGCGCGCCTGCGCGGCCGGCCCGTCGGGCAGATGCAGCACGTCGGCCGCTGAGATCGACGCGTACTGCACCTTGCGCGTGCGGCCGCGCCGCAGCCGCTCGTACGCTTCCTGCGCCTCGCGCCAGTTGCCGGGCCCGGCCTTCGCCAGTTGCGCGGCCAGCACCATCGCATCCTCGATCGACTGATTCGCGCCCTGACCGTGATGCGGCACGAGCGCGTGCGCGGCATCACCGATCAGCGTCACGCGCCCGCGGCTCCAGCGGCCGAGCGGCGGCCGGTGAAACAGCCCCCAGCGCTGGCTGATCGGCACCGCCGTGATCATCTGCACCACCGCCGGATGCCAGTCCCCGAACAGGCGCAGCTGCTCGCCCTCCTGCGCCGGCATGACCCAGTCGCGTGACGGCCACGGCGACGGATGACGCTCGACCAGCAGGAAGTTCTGGTCGCCGTTGTCGCCGATCGGATAGTGCAGCAGATGCCCGTGCGGCCCGACCCAGAACTGAATGGTCTCGGGATCGGGCAGCAGGTTCATCCGCTCGGCCGGCACCACGCCGCGAAAGCCCGAGCAACCCGAATACAGCACGTCGTCGTAGCCGAGCATCCAGCGCCGCGTGAGCGAACGCGCGCCGTCCGCGCCGATCACGAGATCGGCGTCGACGCGCTCGCCGTTCTCGAAGGTCAGCGTGACGCGATCCGGATGCTGCGCGAGGTCGACCAACCGATGGCCGAGATGAATCTGCTCGACCCCGACCGCCTTCGACAGGATCGCCTGCAGGTCCGCGCGGTGCACGCCCCAGTACGAGCCGCCGAACTGCCGGCGATAGTCGGGCTCGCCGCGATGATGGCCGATCACCGCGCCGCTGCGCCCGTCGCGATAGACGAGACCCGGAATCTCCGCGCACACCGCATCGAAAGCCGGACGCAATCCCATCCGTTCGTAGAAGCGCGTCGCGTTGGCCGACAGCGCGACGGCCGCCCCCACCTCGCGCAGCACGTCGGTCTGCTCGTACAGCTGCGCGTCGATGCCCTGCTCGCGCAACGCGAGCGCCAGTGTCAGGCCGCCGATGCCGGCACCGACGATCGCGATCCTCAAGTTCGCCTGCATGATGAACGTGTCTCCGATATTCAAATGATGAGTGGTCGAGGCCGCGGCGCGCGTGACCTGCCCGGCGCGCCGGTCGAACGCAGGCGCCGTGTCGGTATTTTCAGCAGAGCACCCTTATCCCACAATAAAATGCCGGGAATCTTCTTCATCACTGAACGCAATGATGGGAGGCAACGCCGAACCATGGAGCTGAGCGAGATCGACCTCAACCTGCTGTTGCTGTTTCAGCGGCTGATGCAGGAGCGGCGCGTGTCGACCGTCGCCGAGCAGATGAGCATGAGCCAGCCGGGCGTCAGCAACGCGCTCGCGAAGCTGCGCCGCCGGCTCGGCGATCCGCTGTTCGTGCGCGGGCCGGGCGGCGTGGTCCCGACACCCTTCGCGTTGCGGCTGGCCGAACCGGTTGCGCAGGCGCTGTCGACACTGCATGCCGCGCTCAATCCGGAGACCGGCTTCGATCCGCTGCGCGCGTCGCGCACGATGACGATCGGTATGACCGATATCGGCGAAGTCGTGTTCCTGCCTGCGTTGCTCGAACATCTGGCGCGCACGGCGCCGGGCATCGCGCTCAACACGGTGCGCAATACGAGTATCAACCTCAGCGACGAAATGGCCGACGGCCGCGTCGACCTCGCGATCGGGCTGCTGCCGCAACTGCAGGGCGGGTTCTATCAGCGCCGGCTGTTCGATCAGCGCTACGTGTGCCTGTTCCGGCGCGGGCATCCGCTCGAAGACGCGCCGCTGACGGTCGACGCATGGCGGGATGCCGAGCATCTGGTCGTGGTGTCGACCGGCACCGGTCACGGGCAGGTGGACGACTGGCTGAAGCGGCGCCGCGTGAAGCGCCGCGTGCGGCTGACGGTGCCGCATTTCATGAGTGTCGGCTATATCCTGCAGCGCACCGACCTGATCGCGACCGTGCCGGAACATCTTGCGCTGCAACTGGCCGCTCCGTTTTCGCTTGGCTGGCGGGCGTTGCCGGTCACGCTGCCGGGCGCGCCGATTCACATGCTGTGGCATGCGCGCGTGAACCAGGACGAAGGCAACCGGTGGCTACGGGAGGTCGTGGTCAGCCTGTTCGCGGACACCGGCACGCGCGCGCGAAAGGCCGCGCCGGCCCGCAAAAAATAGCGGCGCGAGCGGCGCAACCCGCAACGCGCGGTACGATGGCGCTTCACCCGGCGCACGATGTCGCCTCTTTTCCTCACCTCAACCCGCAGGAATCAAGCCATGTCTGCCTCGCAGAAGTTCGCCGCCATCACGGGCGCGGGATCCGGCATCGGTCGTGCCGCGGCCATCGCACTCGCGAACGCCGGCTTTACGGTCGCGCTGATCGGACGCAACGAAGCGTCGTTGCGTGAAACGAAGGAGACGATCGCCGCCGGGCATGGCGACGCACATGCGCTGCCGGCCGACGTCACCGACGAAGCGTCGGTCGAACAGGCGTTCTCGCGGATCGCGCACGAGTTCGGCCGGCTGGATGTCCTCTTCAACAACGCCGGCCGCAACGCGCCGGCCGTTCCGCTCGACGAATACGAACTCGACGTGTGGAACGACGTCGTCGCGACGAACCTGACGGGCGTCTTCCTGTGCGCGCGGGCAGCATGGCGCCTGATGAAGACGCAAACGCCGCAGGGTGGCCGGATCATCAACAACGGCTCGATCTCCGCCTATACGCCGCGCCCGAACACGATCGCGTATACGGCCACCAAGCATGCGGTGGCCGGCATCACCAAGTCGCTCGCGCTCGACGGCCGTGCGTACAACATCGCGTGCAGTCAGATCGACATCGGCAACGCGGCGACGTCGCTCACCGACCGGATGACGGACGGCGTGCTGCAGGCCGACGGACGCATGGCGCCCGAGGCGCGCATGGACGTCACGCACGTCGCGAACGCGGTCGTTCAGATGGCAAGCCTTCCGCTGGATACGAACATCCTGAACATGACGATCATGGCGACCACGATGCCGTTCGTCGGACGCGGATAAGTCGGGGCGCCGCGAGCTGTTTCGGCACGCCGGCCTCCGCAGCCCGCCCGCTTCCCGGCGCACCGGCGAAACGTAAAATCGTCCTTGACAAGTTGCGAGGCGCAACTAATATTGCTTGCGACTCGCAACTTTTCGCGGACTGCTCATGGACCTCATCGATATTCCGGCAAAGCCTCGCGACGCCACGATCCTCGAGCTGCGCGATTTTTCCCGCAAGCTGGTTCGCGAACTGGGTTTCATGCGCGCGACATTGGCCGATAGCGATCTGGCGCCCTCCGCGGTTCACGCCGTTCTTGAAATCGGAATGGCACCCGGCATCAGCGCGAAAGATCTGGGCAGCATTCTTCGTCTGGACAAGTCGAATACGAGCAGGCAGCTTTCCCGGCTCGAAACGGCCGGCTTCGTGACGCGCCGCATCTCGCCCGACGATGCGCGTGCGACCGAGTTGTGCCTGACTGCCGACGGGCAAAAGCTTCGCAAGAAGATCGACCAGTTTGCGACGCGTCAGGTGTCGAATGCGTTACGCCGGATGGTGCCGGCGGACCAGCAAACCCTCGTCCGCGCGCTCGCGCTGTATAGCGATGCGCTCGCGCAAGACAACGGTGCCGAGGCACCACCCGCACCGAATCCGGGCGCCGGGCATCCGGGCACCGGGCACATTGTCGACGGCTACCAACCCGGCTGTATCGGCGACATAGCAAGCCTTCACGCGCGGTTCTATTCGGAACACTGGGGATTTGGCGCTTTCTTCGAGAAAAAAGTCGCGACCGAACTCGCGCAATTTGCCGGCACGCTGCCCGCCGAAGGCAAGGCTCTGTGGCTCCATGTCGAAAACGGCCGCGCGCTCGCCTCTGTCGCAATAGACGGGAACAAGGCCACGGGAATCGCACACTTGCGATGGTTCATCGTCGACGACGCATTGCGCGGCGCCGGTATCGGGCGGCAACTGATGACGCGCGCGATGCATTTCGTCGACGAGCAGCAGTTCGGCGAGACTTACCTGTGGACGTTCAAGGGCCTGGATTCGGCACGTCATTTGTACGAATCGTTCGGCTTTACGCTGACCAGCGAATCGGAGGGTGCGCAATGGGGAACCCACGTCATCGAGCAGCGCTTCAGCCGGTGCGGGCCAAGCCGCTAAGGCCGCTAAGCCGATAAGCCGCCGCACGATTCATCGATCGTGATAGATCGCGAGCCAGACCGACGGTTCTTCCGGATGCGTCCACGCGACGCGATGCCGGCAATGCGGTTCGATCAGCACATGGTCGCCGGGGCGCATGTCATGCAGCGTCGCGTCCGCTTCGAATTCGAGCACGGCCGCGCCTGACAGCAGCACGACCCATTCGGCCCGGGGATCGTCATACCAGAATCCGTCGGGACTCGCGTGCCCCATCGACACGATGCGCTCGACGTTCAGGCGCGGCCCCGCGACGAGTATGTCGATCCGTTCGTCGTCGCCGCGCGCCGCTTCGGTGCTGAACAGGTTGCCGGTTTGAAGTTGCATGGTTGGACCCTCTCGTCGCGCGCCGTTCGACTGCGGTTGACGTCAACTGTAGCGCGGCGGCCGCCGTTGCGGCGAACTCGTTTGCCTCCCCAGACGAGACGGACATTCAGGCGGCAATGCTGCGATGCGTCACGCCGGCGGCTGAAACGCGGCGACCTTGTTGCGGCCCGTCGCCTTCGCGTAGTACAACGCCTCGTCGGCGGCCTTGATCACGCTGCCGGCCTCCACGTCGTCGTCGGGCGTCCAGCTCGCGAGACCGATACTGGCGGTCACATGCCCGTGTTCGCTGCCGGCGTGCTCGAGCGCCAGCTCGTCGATCGCCGCGCGAATTCGCTCGGCGATCTGGGCGGCGCCCGTCTCGGGCGTATCGGGGAGCAGCACGACGAATTCCTCCCCGCCGTAGCGGGCCGCGGTATCGGCGGGCCGGCGGATGTTCTCGCCGATGCAGCGCGCAACCGCGGCCAGTGCGTCGTCTCCCGCCTGATGGCCGTAGGTGTCGTTATAGGCCTTGAAGCGATCGACATCGACGAACAACAACGAAAATACCGATCGCGATCGCCGTGCGCGCCGCCATTCGCGATCCAGTACTTCGCCAAAGCTGCGGCGGTTGTTCAACCCGGTGAGACCGTCGGTGCGGGCGAGCAACACGAGTTCCGACTCGGCGCGCATCCGCCGCCGGAGTTGCGTGCCGAGCATGACGGACACCGCGATGAAGGCAGCGCCGAACGTCGCCACCAACCCACCGATCGTCGCGGCCCGGTGCCGCCACGCCGCATAAATGTCCTGCTCCGCTTCAGCGACCATGATCACCAGCGGCAGCTTCGGCAGGTGCCTGAAGTAGTAGAGCCGGCGCACTCCGTCGAGCGACGAGGTTTCCGAGAACACGCCTTCCCGCGCGGTCTGAAACCGCTTGAAGGTCGCGGCGTGGCTGATGTCTCGGCCGATCGTATGGACGTCGTACGGCTGACGCATCACCATGACGCCGTCGCTGCCGATCAGCGAGATCGAACCGTGCTGCCCCAGTGACAGGCCGGCAAACAGATTGTGGAAATACTCGAGGTTGACCGCAATGAGCACGATGCCGCCAAACGAGCCGTCCGGATTCGAGATTCGCCGCGTGAGCCCGATGCTGGGCGCCCCGCCACGCAGGCGCGACGTGAACGGGTCGCTGATAAAGAGTCCGGCATCCGGATTGTCACGATGGACGGTGAAGTATTTACGGTCGGCGAAATTGCCGCGGCGCGGCACGTCGTTGGCCGAATCCAGCACGATATTGCCGCCGGCATCGAGTACCAGCATCGAGCCGAGAAATTCCGCCGTCATCGCATTGTCGAACAGCACCGAGCGCCGCAGGCTCGGAGACGCATTCATCACGTCGGAACGTTTGAGGCCGTTGATGACCGCCTGCAGCGAAAGGTCGTAGAGTTCGAAGTTGCGTTCGATGTCGCGCTCGGCGATGAGGCCGAGATTGCGGGAGGTTTCGCTCGCCCGTTCCCGCGCGTCGTTGCGGCTCTGGAACAGCTGCAGCACGCACAGACCCATCAGCGCGCAGGCGATCACGATACCGACCACGACGATGGTATGGGGAGCCGCCGACCTGGATTGCATGTGTCTCCTCGATGATCAAGCGTGTGCGCGGGCGCACCACATGATTACTTCATACTAAAAAAGGCGCAACGGCATGGCAAGCGGGGGATGCACCGAGCACGGCGCGGCATCGGGGCGTCGGGACGTCGATAGCGGGTCGTTTCGCACCCGGGCGTCACACATCCGGATCCGGAATCCGGGCCGACTGAATCACGACCAGCGTATCGCCCGTCTCGATCCGGCACGGCGGATCCTCGTAGAACGAATGAATCTTCCCGCAGCGATCGAGCCCGACGACGATCGCGCCCGGCACGACGTTCGTCATGCAGCCGATCTCGTGCGGCAACGCCTCGCGCTCGACCAGCGTCGCCCGCCCGCGCGTCGACAACATGTCGTTCACGAACGGCACGATGTAGCGGCTATGCACCGCATCCGCGAGCAGCAGCGCGCCGATCTTCGTCGACGACACGATCACGTCCGCGCCCGCCTGCCGCAACTGCCGCTGATACAGGTTCTCCTGGATCCGCACGACGATCTTCGTCTCGGGCGCGATGCTGCGCACCGACAGCGTCAGCAGGATCGCGGTCGGATCGTCGGTCACCGAGATGATCACGGCCTTCGCCGCCCGCACCTGCGCCTGCTGGAGCAGGTCTTCATGCGCGGGATCGCCGAGCAGCCCCGTCACGCCGAGCGACGTCGCAGCCTCGAGCGCCTGCTGCTGCGCATCGATCACGATGATCGTCGACGGATCGACGCCGCTCTCGAGCAGCTCGCGCACGGCGATCGACCCCGACAGGCCGTAGCCGCACACGACGATGTGATCGGACAGCTGCTTCTGCAGGCGTTTCATGCGGAATTCCTCGATGACGCGCTGGATCACGAACTGATACGCCGTGCCCAGGAAGATGAACCAGATGCCGATACGGATCGGCACGATGAAGAACGCATCGATCAGACGCGCGCGCGCGGTGACCGGCACGATGTCGCCATAGCCGACCGTCGCGACCGTGACCATCGTGAAGTACACGAGATCGGCGACGTTCATCGGCGTGCTCTTGGTCGAATCGCGCAGGCCGTCGCGATCGAGATACAGCACGAGAAACGCGAGCATGCACAGCGCCACGACCGCGCCGAGACGGAACAGCAGCGTGTGGTGCGGTGACGTCGCGGGGCGCGTGAACAGCGTGCGTGCGCGCGGCGCCCGCCACGGATCACGGGTACGACGCAGGCGTGAGCGCAACGGGCGACGTTTGGCGGAAGGCGTTGCCAACGGGGGATTCTCCTGAAGGATGCGGGCTCGATTCTACGACGGGAACACGCGGGCGCGTCCGTAAGCGGCCCTCCGCTACCGGCCGTCCGCTACCGGCCCTCCGCAACGGCCGCTACAGCATGCTGCGCGGCCGGACCATCGTTCCGTCGACGAAACGCCGGGCACGGAACGCAGACAGATCGAGCGACGGCTCACCCGTATCGACCCATTCGGCCAGCAGCCGCCCGACGATCGGTCCCATCGCGAAGCCGTGCCCGCAGAAGCCGGTGGCGATCGCGAGCCCCGACGGCGTGCCCGGCGCGTCGATCACGGGAATCCCGTCGGGCAGCACGTCGATCAGGCCGCCCCATGCCTCGACGATCTGCGCGTCCTTCAGCGCGGGAAAGATCGCCTTGAGCTTCGCGAGCGCGCGCGGCGCATGCGTGCGATTCGGCTGCGGCTGCGGATCGCGCGGCTCGATCGGCCCGGCCGGGCCGCCGATGCGCGCGCGGGCATCGCGCCACGCCGCCGCATTCAGATGCAGCCGGAATTTCTCGCGCTGCGACCAGAACTGCGGCCAGAACAGGCTCAAGCCGCGCAGATGGCCGAGCGTCAGGTCGACGTCGACCTGCATGTCGTCGGCGAGATTGATCGTGCCATTCCTGCGTTGCCGAATGCCGAGGCCGTGGCCCCAGATCGTCGACGCGGACACGTCGGGCAACACGTTGGTACGCATGCAGGTACCGCGCACGGCCTGCTGCGGCAGCCGGATGCCGACGCCGTCGAGCAGTCGGAAGCTGGTCGCGCCGGCCGCGCAGATCACGCGCCGGGTGCGGATCGTGCCGCGCTCGGTCACGACGCCGACGACCGCGCCGCCGGCCGTCTCGATCGCCGTCACGCCGCAGCCTTCGAAGAAGCGCGCGCCGGCTTCGGCCGCGCGCGCCGCGAACGCGGCGGCCACGCGACGCGGCTCGGCCTGCCCGTCGGTCGCGGTATAGAGCCCGCCGAGCGTGCGCGCCTGCGTCGACAGGCCGCGCACGCGCTCGTCGATTTCCGTGCGCGTGAGCGTGCGCGTGTCGAGCCCGTGCTCGCGCGCGACGGCGAGCCACGCCTGGAACGACGCCCAGTCGTCGTCGTTGTCCGCCATGTAGAGGCAACCGCCCTGCCGCCACTCGAGGTCGAAGCCGAGCGCCTGCTCGAGCCCTTCCCAGATCCGCATGCCGGCCATCATCAGCGGCACTTCGGCCGACTCGCGGCCCTGCTGCCGCACGAAGCCCCACGCGCGAGTCGATTGCTGGCCGGCGATGCGCGACTTGTCGAGCACCACGGCCTTCAGGCCGCGCAGGCCGAGGTAGTACGCGGCCGCGCAGCCCATGATGCCGGCGCCGGCGATCACGATGTCGGCTTCGGCCGGAAACGCCGTGTCGGCGTGCGTCAATGCATCGTGCAGCGGATAAGTTGTCGTCATTGTTCTCTGTTGGCGTCGATCCATCCGGCGCATCCATCGACGTTCGCGATGGCGGGCACCGGATCAGGCTGTCGGGTTCCGGAAGGTGGTGGCTGGCGAACGCGCGGGAAGGCCGGTGAGCGGTTCAACCCGCCGGCCGCGGCCCGGCTGCCCGTCTTTGTCGCCGCTCGGCCGTCCCCATTTTTTCGCCTTGACGGCGCTATGTTACCGCGCGATAAACTGTATATCCATACAGTATCGCTGCAACCGAAATGATCCTCCCCCCATTCGATCCCCCGAAGCTGAACGATCTTACCGGGTGGTGGACGAAGTGCACCTATGCAGACGTGCAGCGCCTGATACTCGAAGTGCAGCATCTTCGCCTGACGCTGTGGGAACTGAAGGCTCATGTCGCGGACGCATCGCGCCGGATCCGCGTGCTCGACCCGGGCATGCTCGCGCATGGCTCCGCGCTGCGGCGGCTGACTTACCTGCTCGAAAACGAAATCGCGCGCGCGAATCCGATCGGTCGCTCGCGTGACATGTATGCGCCGTTTTCAGACGAGTGGCGCGCCCGCGAAGCACTGCGCTGCGTATTGCGCGCCGAGCCCGAGCCCGCGGCAGCGGGCACGCTCCCACGCCCGATTCCGGAATTTCAGCGCGTCACGTGGGCCGAGCTTCGCGATCGCTGGCGTCACCTGAGCGACAAGCAATCGAGCCGTCAGAACATCGAGCAACGCATGGTGCTCGAGATCGCGCGTCAGCGATCCGTGATTCTCGCGCGAGCGAGGAAACTGGTGGATGCCGCGATCGCCGAAGCGGCGGCGGAAGGAAAGCAGTTGTTCGCGCTCGATCAACTCCAGCGGCTGCTTTCCGTGGAGCGGGAGGACGGCGAGCCGTTCATGTATATGCCGGCGTAAGGCGATTGAATTCGGCCGCAATGGATCAATGATCGCGATGGAGCGCAATGCGCATCTCATTAGTACTTCACAACATAAAAGATCCGCTGCTCGCCATGTAATCAAGGCCCTTACGTCATTGCCGTCACGAGACGCCGGCCGCAACGTATCGACGATCGCCGACTGCGAATCCAAGCGCGGTCACCGCGTATCGGCTCGCGGACGAAATGCTGAAGGCGCGATAAGCGAGGCTACGTGCGCACGATCGCGCTCGCGCGCAGCAGCCCGTTGCAAATCGCAACCCGAGATCGATACGGAAGGTCGAAATGCGCGGCTCGCGTCGGGGCAGCCCCGCCCCACCGGCATCGGTGTAATCAGTGTGAATAGCGCATTCGTGCGCGCGCCGCGCGATCGAACGGCTGCAGCCGAGCAAGCTGCTCGAGCGACATCGCGACGACTTCCAGCATATGCCGGGCGATTTCGTCGTCCGCCATACCGGCTTTGAGGTACTGTTCGATGCTCATCGTGCGGGGCGGATGGCTGCCCGCTTCGCCATCGACGATGTCGATCCTGGCGGTACGACGCTCCAGCGACAACATGACCCGCACAGTTTTACCGTGAACGACGGTCTGCATGCACAACGTGCTCATTCGCAGTCTCCCATTGCGTTGCCGTCAATCGATCGTCAAACGATACCTCACATTGTGGGGAATGAATCTCCAAACTTCCCCGAATATTGACAACCGTCAGAGATGAATCGAAGACGGTCACGCGCCGCCATCCGCGAACGGCGCGCGTCGTCCACGCCGCGCAATCGGTGGCGTCCGTCGTGGTTTGGCTGTGAATGGGGCCGCCCGCGTGGGGGCCGCGGAACTCAACGCGCAGGCACGCGCCGGTCAGGTCGACGCCCGTCTTGCACGGGCAAATGTCGCGCTACGCGTAGCGGCTCAGCCATTCTTCGGAGAATTTTTTCGCATAGGCGACGGCTTCGGCTTCGGTATCGAATTCGCCCAGCTTGCGGAAGGCCGCCTCGCGGCTGAAACCCAGCTTCGTGACCTCGACCTGGGCGGCGTACTTGCCGTCCTCCGTCACGCGCGGGTCGCAGTTCATCTCGTACCCGCGCATCACAAACTTCTTCTGCATCGCATCAACGCTTTTTTTTGAGACGGCGAAATCGTAGCATGGCGCCCCGCCGCGTTCATGCACGCACGCTCCCGAAAAGGTATCCGCAGGGAGTTCATTAGACTAAACCATCAAACGATCCGCGTATAAGATGCGGTTCCGCCCGACCGCGTGACGCGCCAAGTGATGTAAATATTTGTCGACGGAAAGCGGCCCGATGCCGCGCTCCGGACCGCGAAACGCCCTGCGCTGGTGCATCCCGCCGGCCGCATCGTAAGATTAGGCGCCGCCCTGCGAGGAATCGTGTCCCGGCACCGCGCGATCCGCGCCCGACGGTTGCGAACGGGCCAGCGCCGCGCGATGGAAGCCGGCGGGCCGCCGTAACGTCGTGACACACCTTTCACACAAACGCACCTTTCGCGACATGGAATGGCCGTCGTTTTGCGGTAAAGTTATCTTTTCCGCGCGTGGCCGGTCGGCTCGCCACTGGACGTCGTCAAGACTGTCCGCCGAGACTGCCGCAAGGCGTCGTTCTGAACGTCACGATCCGTTCCCGTAGCATGACCACTGAAGCAATCACCACGGATTCCCTCGCGGTTGCCGAGCGCGTGCGCGAGCTAATGACCCGCAACGGCATCGGCAAGCGCCAGCAGACCACCGAGCTGTGCCGCATCCTCGACCTGAGCTTTTCGCAAGGTCACCGAAAGTTGCGCGGCAGCAGCCCCTGGACGCTCGCGCAAATCAAGAAAGTCGCCGAAGCCTACGGCGAGCCCGCCGCACAACTGTTCGGCGCGCAAACGCTCGACCCCGGCATGGTCGGCGCCTATTCGCAGGAGGCCGTGCTGTACGCCGGCGTCGCCGAAATTCCGTGCACCGCATGGATCGGTGCGCCGCTCGAAGCCGGCGCGCGCCCCGAGTTCGTCGCCTATGAACAGAATGGCCGCTGGCGCGTGCTGCGCCACACGGGCGTGCTGTACCAGAACGCCTACGACGTGCACAAGATCGAGATCTATCCGCGCCGCGCGGAGAGCGACAAGCTCGTCGTCGCGGTGATCGATCCCGATCGCGTCAGCGCGACCGAGCTGTGCCGCTATCTCGAACGGCAGGGTTTCGCGACGGCCGCGTTCGACGGCCTCGCGCCGTTCGTCGATGCGCTGCAGGGCCAGGCGTTCGACGCGGTCGTCACCGAATGGCTCTTCGACGGCAGCACGGCGGCCACCGCGATCAAGGCGGTGCGCACGTCCGACAATCCGGGCGCGCCGATCTTCGTGCTGACGGGCGATCTGCTCACGGGCCGCGCGAGCGAAGCGGACATCAGCGAAGTGATCCGCGCGTTCGACGTCGTCTGCTACGAAAAACCCGCGCGCATGGCGATCCTCAGCGCCGATCTCGCAAAACGGCTCGCACGCGGGTAACGCCCGCCGGCCGCGCCGCCCGCCTTCGCATGGCCGGCGCCCGCGCGGCGCAGCGGTCGCGAACAGGTTCCTCAGTACAATAGCCGGACCCTGTTCACGACCGGCATCCGCCGCCCCTCCATGGCCCGCCTCATTCCCGACGACTGGAAAAGCCTCGCCGCCACCGGCGCGGCCGAACGCGAGCGCGAGACGCTTGCCGCCCTCGAACATGCGCTGCCGGACACCTACACCGTCTATCACGGCGTGCACTGGACGCGTGCCGATCAAGGCTTTTCGGTGTTCGGCGAAGCGGCGTTCGTCGTCGTGAGCCCGGCCGGGCGCGTGCTGCTGATCGAACAGAAGGCCGGCTTCCTGCGCGAAACACCGAAGGGGCTCGTGAAGGTCTACCTGCAGAAGGAGCGCAACGTCCCGATCCAGCTCGCGCGCACGCAGGAGACGCTGCACCGGCGGCTGACCGCCGCGCTCGGTGCGGGCGTCTACGGCGTCGAGGCGCTGCTGTACTGCCCCGACTACTCGATCCGGGAGACGGCAATTGCCGGCGTCGCGGCCGACCGCATCGTCGACGCGTCGCGCAAGACGCAGCTCGCGCAGGTGATCCTGCAGATCCTGCCCGAGCACGACGAAGCGTTGCCGAACGCGGCGAAGCTGCATCATTTCCTCGCGGACGAGCTGGCGCTCACGCCTGACACGAGTGCGCTCGTCGGGCAGGCCGGCACGCTCGTCACGCGGCTGTCGGGCGGGCTCGCCGAATGGGCGCGGCAGCTCGAGTTCACGCCGTTCCGCTTGCGCGTGACGGGCACCGCGGGTTCGGGCAAGACGCAGCTCGCGGTGCAGGCGATGCGCGACGCGGTCGCGGCCGGCAAGCGCGTGCTCTACGTCTGTTTCAACCGGCCGCTCGCTGACTACATCGCACGCATCGCGCCGCCCGGCGCGAAGATCGCGAACTACCATCAGCTGTGCGACTGGGTGGCGCGCGACGGCGGCTATACGCCCGACTTCGACGTGCCGGGTGCATTCGAACGGCTCGAGGCGCGCTTTGCGGAAGCGCCGATTCCGGAACGCTGGCGCTGCGACGTGCTGATCGTCGATGAAGGCCAGGATTTCCACGCGCCGTGGGCGACGGCGCTCGAGCGCCTGCTCGCGCCGGACGGGGCCTGGTGGTGGCTGGAAGACCCGCTGCAGAACCTTTATTTGCGCGAGCCCGTCGCGCTGCCCGGCTGGGTCACGTTGAAGGCGCTGACCAACTACCGCAGCCCGCGCGACCTGCTCGAATTCGTGCGCGACATCGTCGGCCGCGTCGAGCCGCTCGCGGCGGAACTGCGCTCGGGCAGCCCGTTCGACGGTTCCGATCCGTCGGTGTCGTCATACGGTGAAGACGGCGCATCGGGCGACTCGCTCGCCGAAGCCTGCATCGACGCGACCAAGCGCGCGATCACGCACGCGCTGTCGCTCGGTTTTCGCAAGCAGGACATCGCGGTGTTGTCCTATCGCGGCCGCGAAAGCTCGGTGCTCGCGCAGCTCGACCAGCTCGGCCCACACCGCATCAAGCGCTTCACCGGCAAGTACGATCTGTTCGGCAACCCTGAATATCGCGAAGGCGACGTGCTGCTCGATTCGATCTACCGCTTCAAGGGGCAATCCGCACCGTGCGTGATCCTCACCGAGATCGACTTCGACACGCTGGATGCGCGCGCGGCCCGCAAGCTGTTCGTCGGCGCGACGCGCGCGACGATGAAGCTGCTGCTCGTCGCGTCGGCGCGCTCGGCCGCGCAGCTCACGAGCGGTTGATGCCGCGGCACGGCGCGCCCGGCATGACGGCGATCTCGGTCGCGATGCCTGTTGCAACAGTTGGGAACATTTCGTTCTGTCCGGGCCCCTTGTGCGCTCGCGTTTCGTCCTGTTCCGGCCATACCCGATGATTTATCCGCTTGCGGCCTGTCACTACGATGTCAGGTCATTCGTTGCAAGCGGAATATTCGATGGCCGACGTAAAAAAAGCGCCGTACTACAAGCCGCAAAAGGGATGGTGGGGACCAGAACTGAAGGAGTACAAGGGGCGCCACGGATGCGTTCCTCTCGAGACTCAAAAGAGCGTGTCGATCGACAGACATGCCCCGGGGGAAAAGCCACCACCACCCGCTCGTCTCGATGCGATTTCGCAAGCCTCGCAGACGCCGAAGCAACCGGCTGCGCGTCAATCACAGCCCAAGGCTGATCAGGCAACGCCTAAAGCGCCGCCGAAACAAGCGGAATCGGAAGTTTGCGAAAATCCACCGCCTTTCGACCTTCAGGACGTGCCAATTGCGATGGACAATTTGGGTTGGAAGGTTTCAGCCAGACTTGCGCGGATATGGTTTGCGGGTCATGCGCATACATACAATGACGCCCCGACCTCAAGCCAACCATCGAACGAAGTTGACGTCACCCTTGACTGGGTACTGAAATTCGGAAGCGTCAAGAAAAAATATAAAAGGCTTATCGATAGAGATATTTATAGCGAGCGGTCCATCCGCGCAGCCACAGATATCATCGAGCCCTTCGTCAAAAAGCTTTTTCTCGAACGACATTCAACGCTCAACATCAATACGTCGAGACTCACCGGCGATTTGCGAAAACTCCACAACGATTGGCAATTCCAGCTATTACCAATAAGAAATTGGGATACCCTCCATAATCTTACTCCCACGGATCTCACGGGGGCATTGGCCAACTTCAACATCTACGTCGCCATAGGCAACGTAGAAATCTCCTCAAGAGAGAAATATTTCAAATATGAAAAATCGGGAAATTCGTACTACCTCAACGTGACCGGAAAAATCACGCACATTTATCTTTACGTGAAAGATAGTTACTCATTCAACGGAAAGCAATATTTGGGGCACTGGAATAAACGAGGGGTCATTACCGCCCCGGGAGCGTTACTCACGGAATCAAGCTCACCAAAGCGGGATTCCGACATCGATATTTTGGCAAAGAGCATCAACAAGCCAGTGGATACGCGCAGAAGTCTGTTTGGAAAATTCAAAGAATCGGACGTCTACTTTCCAGTCTACAATGCAGACTACAATCGTTGGAGAGAAAGACACCGCCGCGGCATGGACTTCATGATATATTCCAAACCAGTCTATTTGAAGTTAAATAAACCCATTAACTTTGAGCTTGGCGAGATATGCAGACTAGAGCCATCAAATACATTGGCTTAGCCATTATCATTTTCATCAGCGCAGGTTTTATCGTCCATCTCAGCCGCCCTATCTATGGCCGATGCGATTTCTATGATAGGCCAGACACATTGGATGGCGGCACGAAAAATATGAATGGCGTTCAATATCGATTCAAAATGTGCGGTACCGGGGGGAACGATCAAGACGCGACCAATGACGAAATAGTATTGGAAGTTTTCAGTGATAAAGGAGAACTTCTTGCAAGACGATATTTCGCGGTCAACTGGTATCACGGTGCACTTTTTCATCGACCGTTGAATTACGAGGGCAATCGGGTCCGTTATATCGACTTGATCGATGAATCGAGCCCTGAAAAAAAATACCTGTCGATTCCGCCAACCAAGTGGGACTGGCTTCGTGCCCGACTGCCGCTGTTTTGAGCCCCACGAAATAAGACCTCTCGATCATGGCGACATTCTAAATACACGCCATGGATCGAGCCGGTGAACTATGTCGTTGGTGGCGCAAGGCGCAGCCGCGTTGCTGCCCCTTGCGCCCCCTTCGCTCAAGCCACCCGAAACACCCCCACCGCCCGCCGCAACCCGTCGGCCTGCTCCTCGAGCGACGCAGCCGCTGCCGCCGCCTGCTCGACCAGCGCCGCGTTCTGCTGCGACACCTGATCCATCTGCGACACCGCGCGGTTCACCTGCTCGATCCCGTCACGCTGCTCGTTCGACGCAGCCGCGATCTCGGTCATGATGCCCGTCACGCGGCCGATCGCCTGCTGGATGTCCTGCATCGTCGCGCCAGCCACGCCGACCAGCCGCGAACCCGTCGCGACACGCTCGACCGACTCGCCGATCAGCGTGCGGATTTCCTTCGCGGCCGAGGCCGAGCGCTGCGCGAGCGTGCGCACTTCGCCCGCGACCACCGCGAACCCACGGCCCTGCTCGCCCGCGCGCGCGGCTTCGACCGCCGCATTCAGCGCGAGGATGTTGGTCTGGAACGCGATGCCCTCGATCGTGCCGATGATGTCGGCCACCTTCTGCGAACTCTGGTCGATCTCGTTCATCGTGCCGATCACTTCGCCGACGACCGTCGCGCCGCGCGTCGCGATCTCGCTCGCGCTGTCCGCGCAGGCCTGCGCCTCGACCGCGTGATCGGCGTTCTGCTTCACGGTCGCCGTCAGCTGTTCCATGCTCGCGGCCGTCTCCTGCAGCGCGGATGCCTGCTCCTCGGTGCGCTGCGACAGGTCGGTGTTGCCGGCCGCGATCTGGTGCGTCGCGGTCGAGATCGCTTCGGAACCCTGGCTGACCTGGCGCACCGTATCGGCGAGGCTGCGTTGCATGCCCGTCACGCCCTTGACCAGTTCGGCCATCTCGTCGCGCGACGACCAGCGCACTTCCGACGTCAGGTCGCCTTCCGACAGGCGGCGGAAATGCGACAGCAGCCGGTTCACCGGTTGCGTGATCGCGAAATGCAGGCCGACCGCGCAGCCGAAACACGCGGCGAGACCGAACGCAATGCCGGCGAGCGCGCCCGCGCGCATCCAGCCGTAATAGGTCTGGGCCGTGTCGTAGACCTCCTTGCCGCGTGCGGCCTGGTACGCATCGAGCGCATCGGTCGCCTGCGTGAGCGCCACCGACAGCGGCGGCGCGACCGTCATCAGCAGCCGATCGGCGTCGTCGCGACGTCCCTCGCGGATCGCGTCCATCAGCGGCTTCAACGCCTGCCCGATCAGCGCCTGGCGCGCGGCGTCGAGGCGGGTCGCGAGCGGGCCTTCGTCGCCGTCGTGCGGCATGCCCGCGTAGGTGCGCCACGCGGCGTCGGCCTTCGCGAGATAGCTGTCGGCCTTCTTGACGAGATCCGGCACGTCCGGCGCCTCCGGATGCAGCAGCGCGCGGTCGAGCGTGGTACGCACGATCGTCAGGTTCAGGCTCGCGGCGGACAGCGCGGTCTTCGCGGCCAGTTGGCGCGTATAGGCCTCGTCGAGCGCACGGTTCGAGCTCTGCATGCCGGTGAGGCCGATCAGGCCCGACACGACGAGCAGCACGGCGACGAGACCGAGCGTGGAAAAAATCCGCGTACGGATCGAGAAACGGGAAAACAGGGCGTTCAGGTTCATGACGGCACGTGAGCGATGAAAGGTGCCGCGCCATTCGGCGCGCGGCACTCTGGATTACGGTTTGCCTGCAAAAAACTTGAGCCCGGCCCTCTTTCGGGCTGATCGCGATCAAATTTCCGCCCCGCAATCTTCTGTTACCGGTGCAACAAATCGAGCCGGGGCAGAAATTGACCAGTCAATCAATTGTCTCTATATTTCGGTCAATTCCCTGCCATGGCAGATAGCTCCATGAGAACCGATACTCTCCTTGCTCCGCCGGCCGCCGAAGCGGCCCGCCGCGACACGCCGACCGGGCTGGTGATCGCCGCGCTGCTGCTCGTCATGCTGCTGTCCGCGCTGGACCAGACGATCGTGTCGACCGCGCTGCCGACGATCGTCGGCGAGCTCGGCGGCCTCGATCAGCTGTCCTGGGTCGTCACCGCGTACCTGCTGTCGTCGACGGTCGTGCTGCCGCTGTACGGCAAGCTCGGCGACCTGTACGGCCGCAAGATCGTGCTGCAGGCCGCGATCGTGCTGTTTCTCGCCGGCTCCGCGCTGTGCGGCATCGCGCAGGACATGACGCAGCTGATCGTGCTGCGCGCGCTGCAAGGGCTCGGCGGCGGCGGGCTGATGGTCGTGACGATGGCCGCGATCGGCGACCTCGTGCCGCCCGACCGCCGCGCGCGCTACCAGGGGATGTTCGGCGGCGTGTATGGCCTCGCGACGATCGTCGGGCCGCTGCTCGGCGGCTTCCTGGTCGAACATCTGTCGTGGCGCTGGATCTTCACGATCAACCTGCCGCTCGGCGCGCTCGCGCTCGCGGTGATCGGCATCGTGTTCCGGCCACACACCGAGCACGTGAAGCACCGCATCGACTACATGGGCGCCGCGTTCCTCGCGACGGCCCTCACCTGCGTGATCCTGTTCACCAGCGAAGGCGGTTCGCTGCTGCCGTGGTCGTCGCCGCAGCTTTGGATGACGCTCGTGCTCGGGCTGGTCGCACTCGGCGGCTTCGTCTACGAGGAGCGGCTCGCGGCCGAGCCGATCATGCCGCTCGAACTGTTCCGCCAGCGCACCTTCGTGCTGATGAGCCTGATCGGCTTCGTCGTCGGCATCGCGCTGTTCGGTTCGGTCACGTTCATTCCGCTCTATCTGCAGGTCGTGAAGGGCTCGACGCCGTCGCAGGCCGGGATGCAGCTGCTGCCGATGATGGGCGGGATGCTCGCGATGTCGGTCACGAGCGGCCGGCTGATCTCGCGGTTCGGCACGTATCGCCCGTTTCCGATCGCGGGGACGCTGCTCGGCGGCATCGCGATGGCGCTGCTGTCGACGCTGTCGCTCGACACGCCGCTGCACACCATGTACGCATACATGGCGCTGCTCGGGATCGGGCTCGGCATGGTGATGCCGGTGCTGACGCTCGCCGTGCAGAACACGGTCGAATTCCGGCACATGGGTGTCGCGACGTCGGGTGCGACGCTGTTCCGCTCGATCGGCGGGTCGCTCGGCGTCGCCGCGTTCGGCGCGCTGTTCTCGCACGGGTTGCAGTCGCGCCTCGCGCAGGCGCTGCCGGCCGGCACAGAGTTGCCGCCCGCGCTCGGCCCGGCGGCCGTGCACCAGTTGCCGGAGGCGGTGCGCGCTGCGTACCTGCACGCGTTCGCCGGGTCGCTGCATGTGGTGTATCTGTCGGCGGCGGGCGTGATCGCGATCGCCTTCGTGCTCGCGTGGTTCGTCCAGAGTGCGCCGCTGCGCACGCATCACTGATCGGCGGGCGGCGGCGTGGCACCGCCGCCTGCCCGCCGGTCGACATCACGACGCGCCCCTCGTCCCGACTTTCGGCGCCCGCTCGCTCGGCCGTCACGGCACCAGCACCACCGCGCCCGTCGTCTGCCGCGACTCCAGCAACCGATGCGCGTCGGCCGCCCGTTCTAGCGGCAGCCGCGCGCCGATCTCCACGTGCATCCCGTCCGCGAGCCGCTCGAGCGTCGCGCGCGCCGCTTCCCGATACCCCGCGACGTCACGCGCAATGAAGCCGAGCACGCTCGGCCGCGCCAGCGCGATCGAGCGGGCCGGGCCGAGTTCGTCGAGATCGATCGTCTGCCGCGCGCCGATCGCGGCAACCTGCCCGATGCTCGCGACCATCCCGAACGGCCGGACCGCGCCGAGCGTACGCGTCAGCACGTCGCCGCCGATCCCGTCGATCGCATAGTCGACGCCCGCGCCGCCGCCGAACGCGCGGGCCGCCGCGACGAAGTCCTCCTCGCGATAGTCGACCACCGCTTCCGCCCCATGCGCATGCACCAGCGCGGCCTTCGCGGCCGAGCCGACCGTCCCGATCACACGCGCGCCGAGCGCGCGGGCCCACTGCGTCGCCAGCAGCCCGACGCCGCCGGCCGCCGCATGCACGAGCACGGTGTCGCCGACGCCGACCTGCCGGACGCGATGCAGCAGCATGTAGACGGTGATCCCTTTCAGCAGCCCGGCCGCGGCCGCGTCGTCGCTCACGCCGTCGGGCACGGGCACCACCCGCTCGGCGGGCAGCGTGCGCACGCTCGCATAGCTGCCGGTCGGCAGCCCCGCATACGCGACACGCTGGCCCGGAACGAGTGCCGTCACGCCGGGGCCGACCGCGTCGATTACGCCGGCCGCCTCGACACCGAGCGCGTCCGGCAGCGCCGGCAACGGATGCGCGCCGGTCCTGAAATAGATGTCGACGAAATTCACGCCGACGGCGGTCTGGCGAATCCGCACCTCGCCGGCGCCGGGCGGCCCGACGCGCGCATCGACGCGGCGCAGGACCCCGGCGTCGCCGTAGCGGTCGATTCCGATCCGAATGGCGTTGGCAATTTGGGTCATGACGTTTCTCGCTATCGAATGAAGTGACACGATCATCCCATCGTGCATAATCGAGCGGAATTCCCGCTACACGCTCATCTACTGTGCAAAATTCGACCGATCGACCTCCTGCGGGCGCGCCCGTATTGCCGACGAGTTGGGACGACATCCGCTATTTTCTTGCGGTGATGCGCGGCGGCAGCCTCTCGGCTGCCGCGCGGGCACTCCAGGTCCAGCATTCGACTGTCGCGCGGCGCATCGACGCGCTGGAATCCGCGCTCGGCATCCGGCTGTTCGACCGGCTACCGCGCGGCTGGCCGCCGACCGACGAAGGGCTGCACCTCGCCGATCACGCCGCGCGTCTCGAAGCCGACACGCATGCATTCGCGCGCGCCGCCCAGGGCGCCGCGGCGCTGGACGGCGTGGTGCGCGTATCGGCGTCGCCGGTGTTCGCCAGCCATTTCCTCGCGCCGCGCCTTGCACGTGCGCAGCGCGCGTGGCCGGCGTTGAGGATCGATCTGATGGGCGAGATGCATGCGGCGAACCTGTACGCGCGCGAAGCCGATCTTGCGGTACGGCTGTCGCGGCCGAGCGAACCGGGGCTCGCCGCGCGCCGGCTCGGCACGATGCGCTTCGCGCTGTGCGCGTCGCCGGAATGGGCGGACGCGCCGTCCGACACCTGGCCGTTCGTCGGCTACGACGACGCGCTCGCGCAGACGCCGCAGCAGCAATGGCTCGATCGCTTCGCGGCCGGGCGCCGCTTTGCGTTCGTCGCCAACGATCTCGCCGCGCAGCATCGGGCCTGCGCAGCCGGGGCCGGTGTCGCGCTGCTTCCGAGGTTTCTCGTCGACGATCCGGCCGCGCACGCCGGTGCGCCGCTCGTCGAACTTACGGCCGCGCCGCGCTGCGACATCGAACGCGAGATCTGGCTCGTCGTCCATCCGGACGTGCGCCGATCGCCGCGCGTGCAGCGCGTCGCGGACGCGATCGCCGACGCGGTGCGGGCGGCGGACGGGCGGCTCTGACGCCGCGCCCTGCCGCTCAGGACTGCCGGACGGGCGACGCCTGCCGTTCGCCGGCCGAAGCCGAAAGACCGTGATGCGAGGCCGAGCGGCGATGATCGATCAGGCCGACCGCGACGGCCGCCACGAGGGCGGGCAGTCCGATCGCCATGAAGTTCCTTTCCAGCGGCAAATCGATGCCCACCAGCGCACCGATGACGATCGGTGCCAGGATCGCGCCGCTGCGTCCCACGCCCAGCGTCCAGCCGATGCCGGTCGAGCGGATCGCCATCGGATAGAACTGCCCTGCATACGCGCAGTTGACAATCTGGGTGCCGATGGTCGACGCGCCCGCGAGGCCGACCAGTACGAACAGGAGCGCGGTCGGCATCCTGTAGCCGAGCAGCGTGATCGACACCGCGGCGAGCAGATACATCGACACGAGCACCGTCTTGATCGGAAAGCGATCGGCCAGCCAGCCGCCACCGACCGCGCCAATCATCGCGCCGGCATTCAGCACCAGCACGAAGGTCAGCGCGGAGCCGAGGGTGTAGCCGGCGCCCGCCATCAGCCGGGTCAGCCACGAGCTGAGCGCATACACCATGAACAGGCACATGAAGCAGGCGATCCAGAACATGACCGTGCTGAATCCGCGACCGTCGTCGAACAGCCGACGAACCGGCGCGCCGCCCGTCTTGTCCTCTTGCGGGACGACATAACAGTCGCCCGGTTGAGGCCGGTACGTCGGATCGAGCCGGCGTGCGATGCGCGCGAGCTCGTCCGTCCTGCCGCGCCTGATCAGGAACGGCAGCGATTCCGGCATCCATTTCACCAGCAGCGGGACGAGCAGCACGGGCGCACCCGCGGCGGCGAACACGGACTGCCATCCGTACGCCTCGATCATCCCCTTGCCCATCACGGCCGCCAGCATGCCGCCGACCGAATAGCCGCTGAACATGAGCGTCACCAGCGTGCTGCGCATGCGCCGCGGCGCGTATTCGGTCATGTGGGCGATCAAGTTCGGCATCACGCCGCCGATGCCGATGCCCGCCAGGAAGCGGGAAGCTGCGAACAGCACGGGCGACGACGCCAGCCCGGCCGCCGCGGTAAAGACGCTGAACAGCGTCAGGCAGGCCGCGATGGCCCAGCGGCGCCCGATCCGCTCGGCGACGGTCCCGAATACGATGTTGCCGAACATCATGCCGAACAACGCCGAGCTGACCATGAAGCCCGCCTGCGCCGGGTTGATGTCCATCTCCTTCATGATCGCCGGCAGCGCGATGCCGGCCACCGCCAGGTCGTAACCGTCGAACACGATGATCAGCGCGCACCAGAACAGTACGACGCCGTGCAGCGTGCCCAGCCGCGCATCGTCGGAGAGCGCCTGCAGGTTGATTTGACGCATGGGACTTCCTTTTTCCAATGGGAATTCGGGCCCGGCGGAAGCCTCCGCGTCGCACACGTTCGAATCAATACGATCGCCCAGCCAATGGATTTATAGCTGTCCGAAATATCGTCGTACGGTACGCCGCTTCCGTCCGGATGCCGGCGCAGTGTAGGAAGCCACAATGATTCTCACTATCCGGAATTTGCAGCCGGCCACGCGAACTCGATCCGTTTTTTCCGCATGCCGTCCGCTATCCGGATTTTTCCCCGCGAAGAACGGGACTATCCGATTCTTGCAAAACTTTCGACAAGCCTGGCAAAGCTCAATATCATCCGTTCAGGATATCTCGTTCACAAGAGAAACCGATGTGGCACGACGCGCATCCGCAGCCGGCCGGGTGCGCTGCACGGATACCGCCACACAGGAGACGCCCCATGCCCCTCACCCCGAATGCGGAAGTGCTGTCCGTGCTGTATCGGAATTGCCTGTTCCGATCCGGACTGCGCACGGATGCGCACGATCACGTCTCCATGGAACTGGCCGAGCATGCGCTGCGCTGGAAGCAGGGCGTGCCCGATGCAGCGCTGTTCAAGGGGCAACTGAATCAGCTGACCGTCTACGCGCTGCAGTACGGCGCCGAGGTCGAGGTTGCCCCCCGCCCGTTCGACGGCTTTTCGCTCGTCCACACGTCGCTCGCGGGCGGCGCCGAAATCGAGTGCGACGGGCACGTGATGGGCGTGTCCGCGGGGCGCACCGCCGTGCTGGCGCCGACGTCGCGGATTCGCCTGCGCTGGCGGTCCGGCACGCGGCAACTCATCGTCAAGGTGCCCGATTCGCTGATGCGCGCAGTCGGCGACCGTCCACCCGACGACGCGGCGCCCGGCCTCGCGCCGGGATTCCTGTTGCCGACGGCGCTGGCGTCCCAATGGGACCTGATCGCGCAGTCGCTGCTCAACGTGCTCGCCGTTGCCGACGACGGCAGCATCCGGACCGAATGGCGCGACCACTTCGAACGAAGCCTCGCGCTCTTCCTGCTCGTGCATTGCCCGCCGTCGCCCGCCGCTGCGCAGGCCAACGGAGCGCCGTCGGCGCGCGGTGCGCCGGCGGAGTCCGGATCGCGCGGCGGCATCCGGCAAATGGATGCGCTGCACGAATTCATCCACGCGCGGCTTTGCGCGCCGATCTCGCTCGAAGACCTCGCCAAGGCGGCCGGCGTCAGCCTGCGGTCGTTGAACGTGCTGTGCCGGCGCTACCACGGCGCGACCCCGATGGAACTGCTGCGCAACATCAGGCTGGACGCCGCGCGCGCGCAGTTGCTGACCGACCAGACGGCCAGCATCACCGATACGGCGCTGACGTTCGGCTTCGGGCACCTCGGCCGTTTTTCCGCGTACTACTTCGCCCGCTTCAAGGAGTTGCCACGCGACACGCAGAAGGCGCGCACGGCGAACTGAACGCCGCGCCGCCGGCCGCGCGGCGGCCGCTTTACGGATCAGGCGATCGCCCGCATAGTAGCGGCTTCCCCGCATCGCCCCCTGTCGCCCCACCACCATGTCCGCCACGCCAGCCGCCTGCGTCATCCGCGATTCGACCGACGCCGATCTCGCCGCCATTCACGCGATCTATGCGCACCACGTGCGCCACAGCGTCGCGTCGTTCGAGGAGACGCCGCCCGACGTCGGCGAACTGCGCGGGCGCCGCGACGCGGTGCTGCGTCACGGGCTGCCCTATCTCGTCGCGGAATGCGACGGCCACATCGCCGGCTACGCGTATGCGACGCCGTATCGCACGCGCAGCGCATACCGCCACACCATCGAGGACTCGATCTACATCGACGACGCACAGCGCGGCCGCGGCATCGGCCGCGCGTTGCTCGCGACGCTGATCGCGCGGTGCGAGACCGGCCCGTGGCGGCAGATGATCGCAGTGATCGCCGACGGCGGCACCGGCGGCTCGACGTCGCTGCACCGCGCATTTGGTTTCGAGCCGGCGGGCGTGCTGAAGGCGGTCGGTTTCAAGCACGGCCGCTGGATCGATACCGCGCTGATGCAGCGCGCGCTCGGCGACGGCGCACGCACGCTCCCCGCCTCGCCCGAGCCTGTCGCGTCGCGCTAGAATGGCCGCATGTCAAAACAGACTCCCACCATGCCGGACGAGGCCGCCGCGAATTCCCGCAACGAGTACACGGTCGACGAGCTCGCGCGCGTGTCCGACACGACCGTGCGCAACGTTCGTGCGTACCAGGATCGCGGGCTGCTCGCGCCGCCCGAGAAGCGCGGGCGCGTCGGCATCTACGACGACACGCACGTCGCCCGCCTGAAGCTGATCAACCATCTGCTCGCACGCGGCTACACGCTGGCGAACATCCAGGACCTGATCAAGGCGATCGACGAAGGTCACGACCTGCGCTCGATCCTCGGCCTGGAAAACGCGATCGGCGGCCGCTGGTCGCACGAACTGCCGAAAACCTATTCGCTCGCCACCCTCGCGCAGATGTTCGGCCCGCAGACGGCGTCGCAACTGTCGCGCGTGACCGAACTCGGGTTGCTCGAACGGCACGGCCTGTCGTTCGTCGCGAAAAGCCCCGCGCTGCTCGAGGCCGCGGCCGCGATGGCGAAGGAAGGCATCCCGCCGCGCGAACTGCTCGACGTGATCAGCCTCGCGCGGCCGCACTTCGACGCGATCGCGCGGCTGCTCGTCGATCTCGTCGTGAAGCGGCTCGACCGCTACGACGAAGGCACGCTGCCGCCGGTGACCGACGTGCCCGCGCTCGTCGATGCGATCTGGCGCCTGCGCCCGCTCGCGGCCGTGTTCGTCGAAGGCGAGACGAACCGCGCGCTCGAGAACGCGGCAAGCGCCTATCTCGGCGGGCGCGTCGCGACGATCCTCGACAAGAAACTCAGCGACGAGGCGGCGCGGCAATCCGGCGCGACCGATACGTCCGATCCGCCAGGCGACGGCGGCAAAGCATAGGGCCGTCGCCGTCATATTCATATCGGCAATGCTTCGTTTGCGGGCGCGATCGCCCATGCGACGATTCTTCCAACCGGGCGGCACCGGCCGCTCGCCAGAAGATGTTTCGCATGGAGTTCGTTCGATGATTCGTTTCACCCGCTGGATCACCCGCACCGCCGCCGTCGCGCTCGTGGCGCTCGCCGCCACGTCGACCTTCGCGCAGGGCGGCGCCGACAAGGTCGTGCGCATCGGCTACCAGAAGGCCGGCCTGCTGTCGATCATCAAGGCACAAGGCTCGCTCGAAGCACGGCTCAACCCGCTCGGCTATGGCGTGCAGTGGTTCGAATTCCCCGCCGGCCCGCAATTGCTCGAAGCGTTGAACGCGAACAGCATCGACTTAGGCTATACCGGCGCGCCGCCGCCCGTGTTCGCGCAGGCGGCCGGTGTGCGGTTCGTCTATGTCGGCGCGGAGCCGCCGGCCCCGCACAACGAAGCCGTGTTCGTGAAGGCCGATTCGCCGATCCGTTCGGTCGCCGAGCTGCGCGGCAAGAAGGTCGCGCTGCAGAAAGGCTCGAGCGCGAACTACCTGCTGCTCGAAGCGCTGAAGAAGGCCGGCGTGCGCTACGACGAAATCCACCCCGTGTATCTCGCACCGGCCGACGCGCGCGCGGCGTTCGAGAGCGGCAACGTCGACGCGTGGGTCGTATGGGACCCGTACTATGCGGCCGCGCAGAATGCGCTGAAGGTGCGCACGCTGTCCGACTACACGGGGCTCGCGGCGACCAACAACTTCTACGAAGCGACACGCGACTTCGCGCAGCAGCATCCGGACGTGGTCGGCGCGATCCTGAAGCAGGCGCGCGAAACGGGCCAGTGGGTCACCGGGCATCCGGCCGACACGGCCGCGCTGCTCGCGCCGAAGGTCGGCCTGCCGCAACCGCTCGTCGAGACGTGGATCAAGCGCGTGCCGTTCGGCGCGGTGCCGCTCGACGACCGGATCGTCGCGGCGCAGCAGCGGGTTGCCGATGCGTTCCATACGGCGAAGTTGATTCCGCAAAAGCTGAGCGTCGCGGAGAATGCGTGGATCGACACGAACGTCGCGAGTGCGCTCGCGGCGAAGTAACGCCAACGCACTCGAACGAGGCCGACAGACACGCTGCCCGTCGGCCTTTTTTTTCTCGAATTTGCGGGAACCCCGGCCGCTCCTCTCGCGGCTAATCCAGATAGGGCGCCAAGACGCCCTCGATCCAGTCCATGAAGGCCCGCACGCGCGGCGACAGATTGCGCCGATGGGCCACCACGAGCGACGCGGCGAGCGGCTCGGGACGCAGGTCGGGCAGAACCTCGACCAGCGCGCCGCTTTCAATGTGATGCGCGAGCGCCGAATACCCCGCCTGGATCAACCCGATGCCGGCGAGCCCGGCTGCATGATAGGTCTGCACGCTGTTGACCTGCATCGCGCTGGGCAACGGCAGCGACGCATAGCCGTCGCCATCCGGATATTCCCATCCGGGATGCCGGGCGCCGAGCGTCAGCGTGTAGTGGACCATCCGGTGCCCCTGGCTGCGCAGATCGTCGAGCGTGTGCGGTATGCCGTGCCGCGCCAGATAGCTGGGGCTCGCCGCATTCGTCATGCGCAGCTTGCCCAGCGGTCGGGCAATCAGGGTGTCGTCGGTGATCGGGCCCAGCCGGATCACGCAATCGAACCCTTCCTGGACGAGATCGACGCGCCGATCGGTGCTCGACAGTTCCAGTTCGAGCTCGGGATGCGCGGCCATCAGTTGCGGCAGAGCCGGAACCACGACGCTGCGTGCCAGCTCGGTCGGCATGTCGACGCGCAACCGTCCGCGCAGGCGTGTGCCGTTACCCGAGAACATCGATTGCAATTCCTGCACTTCGGCCAGCAGGTCGCGGGCGCGGGAATAGAACGCGCGGCCATCTTCGGTGAGCTGCACGCTCCTCGTGGTCCGATGCAGGAGCGCCACCCCCACGTCGCGCTCGAGCTTGCGGATCACCATCGACACACGTCCTTTCTGGATGCCCAGGCTTTCGGCCGCCCGCGTGAAGCTCGTCATTTCGGCGACACGGGCAAAGATCAGGAGCGCGTCGAGGTTTTGCATTGTTCACCCTGGAAGTAACGGCACGTTCAATCGGTCATCATTTATAACCCGGTTGCGACTCAGTAGAGTGCTTTCCCATGTCGTCACCCGACGACAACCTGAACGAAAGGGAACAATCATGACGCAACACACTTCTTCGGTTAAAGCGGTCGTCGTCTACCACTCCGGCTACGGGCACACCGAACGTATGGCAGCGGCGGTCGCCGAAGGGGCCGGCGCCGAACTCGTCGCCATCGGCGCGGACGGAAATATTGCAGCGCACGCGTGGGACATGCTCGCCGGCGCCGATGCGATCCTGTTCGGCTCGCCGACCTACATGGGCGGCCCGAGCTGGCAGTTCAAGAAATTCGCCGATGCATCGTCGAAGGTCTGGTTCGACGCCGGCTGGCGCGACAAGATCTTTGGCGGCTTTACCAACAGCGCAAGCATCAACGGCGACAAGCTCAATACGCTCGAATACTTCGTTCTGCTCGCCGGCCAGCATGGCGGGATGTGGGCGAGCATGGACATCAAGCCGGCGAACGTGAAGGCCTCGCTGCGTGACGACCTGAATCGCATGGGCTCCTATATCGCGCCGATGGCACAGACGCCGGCCGACGCGTCGCCCGACGAGATGTCGCCGGGCGATCTCGAGACGGCACGCCGGTATGGCGAACGCGTCGCAACGATCGCCGCACAGTTCCGGGCAGGACGCGCTCGGATCGGCTGAAATCCAGGTGGGCGGCGCGCGCCGCCCTGCAGGCCTTGGGGTTGTGCCGCGGTATGATGGCGCCTGCGCACCGCACGGGTCGGCCGCGCAGCCCCGCAGGGTCGCATCGTTTCATCCGCCAAACGGATAACCCAATGAAACAGTTACAACATAACGATTGACGGCGGCACGGGCGGCGCGTAGTGTGTCGCCAGAAGTTCAAGAAGTTCGATTGCTGTTCATCAATTGTCGCTACCCAGCGATATTCGTGGTCCTCTCCCTCCTTGACGCTTCAAACGCTCTCTCGCAGAGCACATCTTTCTATTTTTTTCATCAAGGATTCTTCATGGATACCGGTATCGTCAAGTGGTTCAACGACAGCAAAGGCTTTGGCTTCATCACCCCGGACAACGGCGGCGACGACCTGTTCGCGCATTTCTCGGAAATTCGCGCTGACGGCTTCAAGACGCTGGCTGAAAACCAGAAGGTGAGCTTCGAAACGAAGCAAGGCCCGAAGGGTCTGCAAGCGGCCAACATCAAGCCGCTGTAAAGTTTGAAGGACCCGGCCTCCGGTAACGGACGCCGGGTTGCAGCGACATCCTCGCGGAGCTTCGACTCCCAAAGTTGGCGCGACTGCTCTTAGCTGCATCTGATTGTTCAGCAGCTTGCCGAGCGCCACACGCCTCGTTGCACTTCATCCCCCTCTGGCTGCAAGGCCCCTTTTCTGCTTTTCGACTGCTTCGGATTCAGCTCGCAATGGCTTTGAATCGGCGCACCTGTGCACATTTCGCACGGCACGCGCGCACTCGAACATCATTAAAATTAAAACGCAAATGCAAAACCAACGAATTCAACAGTACAACGGCTATGCCGTTCAACCCTCGGCCCATCGTTTGCCCGACGGTAGTTTCTCATCCAACCTGCTGCTCGAACGCGCCGAAGGCCGTTACCAGTTCTATTCGCTCGACTATTTCGTGAGCGAAGAACAGGCACTGCAGCACTCGAGCCGCTGGGCACGCAACTGGATCGACACGCGCGGCTGATGCCAGCGCCCGGCCATCGTTCCCGCGACGCGCCGGCCGCCTGCGCCGGCCCGCTTTACTTCAACGCACCCGCCACCTTCTTCTGTCGCCACAGACACAGCAGATCGCACGCGACATGCGCGGCCGCGATCGCGGTGATGTCGGCGTGATCGTAGGCCGGTGCCACCTCGACGACATCCGCCCCGATCAGGTTCACCGCACCGAGCCCGCGCACGATCGCGAGCGCCTGCGCTGACGACAACCCGCCCGCGACCGGCGTGCCCGTACCGGGCGCGAACGCCGGATCGAGGCAATCGATGTCGAACGTCAGGTACGCGGGCCGCGCGCCCACGATATCGACGATCCGCTCGACCGCCGCGCGCGAGCCGTGGTCGTGCACCCACGCGGCATCGAGCCGCTCGATCCCGAGAAAGTCGTCGTTCCACGTACGGATCCCAACCTGCACCGACGTCGCGGGATCGATCAGCCCTTCCTTCACGGCCTTGTAGAACATCGTGCCGTGATTGAGGCTGTCCGGTTCGTCGTCGGCCCACGTATCGCAGTGCGCGTCGAAATGAATCAGCGACAGCGGCTCGCCGTAGCGCTCCGCGTGCGCGATCAGTAGCGGATACGTGATGTAGTGGTCGCCGCCGAGCGTCAGCATCTTCGCGCCCGAGCGCAGGATCGTGCGTGCATGCTCGACGATCGCCGGCTTGATCGACAGCGGATTGTGCGCGTCGAACCAGCAGTCGCCATAATCGACGGCCGCGAGATCGTCGAACGGATCGAAGCCCCACGGATACGGATTGAGCTCCGCGACTTGCACGCTCGCCGCGCGGATCGCGGCCGGCCCAAGCCTTGCGCCGGCGCGATAGGTCGTCGCGAGATCGAGCGGCACGCCGGAAATCGCGACGTCGACACCGTCGAGCGCACGCGAATAGTTGCGGCGCATGAACGACAGCACACCCGCATAAGTATTTTCGATCGAGGAGCCATACGGCGTCGTGCGACGGATCGCACCGTCACCGTGGAGAAGTTCGGTCATGGTCGGACCTGTAGTCATGGCGGCCGGGCCGCCCGTGTCGCCTGGCATGGGCGCACGGGCCAGACACGGCATGGATTCATCGGGCACTACCGGCTTGCGCATCGTCGCGCAACCGGACGGGACAACGACATCGACAACGGCAATACCGCGGCGATCATAGCAAGCCGAATGGAAGGCGCTGCCCCGGTTCAGCCGGGGCAACGCGCGGAAAAATCCGGCGGCGGCATCGCCGCCCATCGCCTCCGATCGCTACCGTTTCCTAGAAGGATTCGCCGGTTCTTGCGCCCCCGTTCTTCCGGATAATGGCCGGCAGCCGCGCCCGCGACGGCGCGCCATCCGCCACAAAGACCACAAGCCGGAGACACTCGCCTTGATCGCCACGCTTCCCGCCGCCTATCGCCGGCTCTGGCCGCTCGCCATCGCCGCCGCGCTGTTGTATGGGCTGTCGCTCGCCGCCGCGCCCTATCCGGGTCAGGCCGCCGCGAAAGCCGCGATGGGCCTCCTGCTGCTCGCGGCCGGCAGCACCTGCGGTGCGTCGCGCGAACGTGCGTGGCTGTGCGCGGCGCTCGCGACCGCCGTGCTCGGCGACGTGCTGCTTGCACTGCCCGACTGGCCGCTGTCGTTCGTGTTCGGCCTTGGCGCGTTCCTGCTCACCCACGTGTGTTATTGCGCGATCTTCTTCCGGTGGCGCGCGCGGCCGCACGGCTGGCGCATCGTCGCGCTCGTCGCGCTGTGGATCGCCGCGCCGGCGTTCTACGTGGCGTTCTTCCCGCACCTCGGCGAGTTGCTGGCGCCGGTCGCCGTCTACATGCTCGTGCTGTGCGTAATGGCGAGCTTCGCGCTCGCCGCGCGCACGCGCAGCGCGCTGGTCGCCATCGGCAGCCTGATCTTCGTCGGCTCCGATACGCTGATCGGCGTCGGCCGGTTCCTCGGCGGCTTTCCCGGCATCGACTACTTGATCTGGGGCCTCTACGCGCTCGCGCAGGTCCTCATCGTGGCCGGGGTTTTCCATGAGACGGCCGCCCGCTCGATCCGCCCCTGACACTGTTTCAAACAGACCGCCGCGCATGGGCGGTTTCGTTCATCACCTGGCTCGCCGCGCCGACGGCCCTTTCCGCGCCTCCCGCAATGCGGAAAGGAGGCCGTTCCAAACCCCGCTCAGCCTTTTCCCGTCTGGTTTCCCGCCGTTAGAGCGTCGCTTCTAGCCGCTTGCGGTTTCCGGGCTCACCCACTATCGTTACATCAACCAATGTAACATTAAAAAATGAGCCAAATCGGAGACACCCGGATGAATGCTCGCACGTTGCCTTTCGGCCCGCCCGGCCATGATGGCCCGGACGAAACCATCGACATCGCCATCATCGGCACCGGCTTCGCGGGGCTGGGAATGGCGATCCGCCTGCGGCAAACAGGCGTGACCGACTTCGTCGTCGTCGAGAAGGCCGCGTCGGTCGGCGGCACGTGGCGCGACAACCATTACCCCGGGTGTGCATGCGACGTGCAATCGCACGTCTATTCGTTCTCGTTCGCGCCGAACCCGCGCTGGACGCGCATGTTCGCGCCGCAGCCGGAGATCCGCGCGTATCTGGAAGACTGCGTGCAGCGTTTCGGCGTCGGCCCGCACCTGCGCCTGAATCACGAACTGCGGCGCGCCGAGTACGACGAAACCGCGCAGCGTTGGCGCCTCACGTTCGCGAACGGCAAGCGGCTGTCGGCGCGCGTGCTCGTGTCGGGCATGGGCGGGCTGTCGCGCGCCGCGCTGCCGGCGATCCCCGGCGTCGAAAGTTTTCAGGGCCGCGCATTCCATTCGCAGCAGTGGGATCACGACTACCCGCTCGACGGCAAGCGCGTCGCGGTGATCGGCACCGGCGCGAGCGCGATCCAGTTCGTGCCACGGATCGCGCCGCGCGTAAAGGAACTCGCGCTGTTCCAGCGCACGCCGCCATGGATCATGCCGAAGCCCGACCGCAACCTGACCGGATTCGAGAAATGGCTGTTCCGCACGCTGCCGTTCACGCAGAAGGCCGTACGCAGCGGCATCTACTGGATGCTCGAATCGCGCGTGCTCGGCTTTGCGATCCATCCGTCGCTGATGAAGAACGTGCAGAAGCTCGCGCTGCGTCACATCCGCAAGCAGATCCCCGATCCGGAGTTGCGCAAGGCCGTCACGCCGAACTACACGCTCGGCTGCAAGCGCGTGCTGATCTCGAACGACTACTACCCGGCGCTGTCGCGCAAGAACGTCGACGTGATCACGACCGGCATCGACCACATCGAAGCCGACGCGGTCGTGACGACCGATGGCAAGCGTCATGAAGTCGACTGCCTGATCTACGGCACCGGCTTCCAGGTGGCGGATCCGTTTCCGCGCGGCGCGATCGTCGGCCGCGGCGGCCTCGACATCGTCGACGCGTGGCGCGACGGCGCGCACGCGTACCTCGGCACGACGCTGCCCGGCTACCCGAACTTCTTCATGATCGTCGGCCCGAACACGGGCCTCGGCCACAACTCGATGGTGTTCATGATCGAGTCGCAGATCGAATACATCCTCGGCGCACTGCAGGCGATGCAACGCGAACGCGCGGATGCGATCGAGGTGCGCCCGCTTGTCGAGGCGCAATTCAACAACGACCTGCAGGGCAAGCTCAAGAAGGCGATCTGGTCGACGGGCGGCTGCAAGAGCTGGTATCTCGATCCGCGCACCGGCAAGAACACGACGCTGTGGCCGGGCTTCACGTGGCGCTTCCGCCAGGCGACCGCACGCTTCTCGATCGCCGATTACCACGCGTATGGCGCGCCGCGGCATGACACGACCGCACAGCCCGTCGCCGCGTCCGCCGCTTCCGCTTCAACTTCCCCTTCCGCCGAAGCGGCCTGAACCAGACTAGGAGCCACCGACATGAGAGCTTTCACCAACAAGGTCGCCGCGATCACGGGCGCCGGCTCGGGCATGGGCCGCGCGCTCGCGGTCCAGCTCGCGCGGGCCGGCTGCCACGTGTCGCTCGCCGACAAGAACGGCGTCGGCCTCGCCGAAACCGAGCGGATCGTCCGCGCGATCGCGCCGAACGTACGCGTGTCGACGCGCGTGCTCGACGTCGGCGACCGCGACGCGATGTTCGCGTGGGCCGACGACACCGCGAAGGAGCACGGCAAGGTCAACCTGATCTTCAACAATGCGGGCGTCGCGCTGTCGAGCACGATCGAAGGGATGGAATACAGCGATCTCGAGTGGATCGTGAACATCAACTTCTGGGGCGTCGTGCACGGCACGAAGGCGTTCCTGCCGCACCTGAAGGCATCGGGCGACGGTCACGTGATCAACACGTCGAGCCTGTTCGGGATCTTCGCGCAACCGGGCATGAGCGGCTACAACGCGACGAAGTTCGCGGTGCGCGGTTTCACCGAATCGTTGCGCCAGGAACTCGACATGATGAAGTGCGGCGTGTCGGCAACCTGCGTGCATCCGGGCGGGATCCGCACGAACATCGCGCAGGCGAGCCGAGTCTCGAAGAACATGGTCGGCTTCATGGTCGCGAGCGAGCAGCAAGGCCGCGACACGTTCGAGAAGTTCTTCATCACGACCGCCGACGCCGCCGCGCGCACGATTCTCGCCGGCGTGCGCCGGAACAAGCGGCGCGTGCTGATCGGCCGCGATGCGAAGGCCGGGGACTGGATGGCGCGCATCCTGCCGTCCGTGTATCAGGCGCTCGTCGTGCTCGCGACGCGCCGCGAGGCCGCCAGGGCCCGCCGCGACGCCGCACGCGGCGCGCCGGCGCCCGCCCCGCTGCACGCCACCTACAACAACGCAGGTAATCAGGGAGGAGAACAATCATGACGACCCCGAACATGATGCCCGTGCGGCGCGACATCCGTTTCGCGCTGCCGCCCGAACGCGCGCGCGACTGGCATGTGCAGGGCGTGCCGGTCACGCACTTCATGAACGCGCTGTCGCTGCTGTTCCCGGCCGGCGAGCGCTTCTTCATGGATTCGGTGCGCAACTACCGCGACCGGATCGAGGATCCCGAGCTGAAGAAGCAGGTGCTCGGCTTCATCGGTCAGGAAGCGATGCATACGCGCGAGCACATCGAATACAACGACCTGCTGCAGGCGTCGGGCCTGCCCGCGCACAAGCTCGACAAGCGCCTCTGGGCGATCCTCGGCTGGTTCAAGAAGGTGCTGCCGCATTCGATGCAGCTCGCGATCACGATCGCGCTCGAGCACTACACCGCGATCCTCGCGAACCAACTGCTGTCGGGCCACGAGCACCGGATCGACGGATCGGTCGAAGGCTACCAGCAGATGTGGATGTGGCACGCGATGGAGGAAACCGAGCACAAGGCGGTGTCGTACGACGTATGGACCACCGTGATGAAGCCGGGCCTCGGCAGCTACCTGCTGCGCACGGGCACGATGCTGACGACGACGGTGTTCTTCTGGGCGATCGTGTTCGACTTCCACGTGCGCCTGATGCGCGCGCACCGTCGCGAACACGGCAAGTTCGGCGGCATGTGGCGCCTCGTGAAATACCTGTACGGCCCGAAGCACGGCGTGTTCCCGAGCATCGCTCGCGAATGGCTCGACTACTTCCGTCCGGGCTTCCACCCGTGGGACCACGACAACCACCAGTACCTGCAGGGGCTCGACACGCTGCTCGATAACATCGACGCGACCAATGCGCGCTACGCGGCGCAGGCCGCCCCGCGCCGCGTGCCGCTGCATACGGTTGCGCAGGCATGACGTCATGGCGCGCGAGCACGAGATGCTGACCGTCCAGTCCGGCGACGTGAAACTCGCCGTCTACGTAAGCGGATCGCGTCGCGCGCCGCCGCTGATCCTCGTGCACGGCTATCCCGATTCGGCGGCCGTGTGGGCGCCGATCCGCGCACGGCTCGCGAAGCGTTACCGCGTGATCGCCTACGACGTGCGCGGCGCCGGCGCGTCCGATGCGCCGCGCCGCCGTGCCGACTACACGCTCGCGCGGCTCGCGGAGGACCTGAAGGCCGTCGCAGACGCGACCTGCGGCAACCGGCCGTTCCATCTGGTCGGTCACGACTGGGGGTCGATCCAGTGCTGGGAGGCCGTGACCGATCCCGCGTTCCGCGGCCGGATCGCGTCGTACACGTCGATCTCCGGGCCGTGCCTCGACCACGTGTTCCGCGCGAAGATGCGGGTCAAGCAGAGCCTGAAGTCGTGGTACATCGCGTTCTTCCATCTACCGGTCGTGCCGTCGCTGGTGTGGCGGCTCGGCGGCGCCGCGCTGTGGCCGCGCTGGTTGCAGTTGACCGAGCGCGTGCGGCCCGAGCGCGATCCCGCGCAGTTGAAGAACGCGCTGAACGGCTTGCAGCTTTACCGCGCGAATTTTCTCGCACGGGCGAGACGGCCGCGCGAGCGGTATGCGCAGGCGCCGGTCCAGATCCTCGTGCCAGTGCGCGACCGCTACGTGACGCCCGAGATGTCGGTCGATCTCGAGCGCTGGCTCGGCGAGCATGTGCGCGAGGAAATCGACGGCGCGCACTGGATCGTGGTGCGCGACCCGGAGCTGATCGCGGCGCGGATCGACCGGTTTGCCGCGACGCACGAAAGGCCGGCGGCCGCGGCGCCCCCGGCGGCGGCACCCGCGACGGCGAGCGCCCCGGTTCAGCGCAACGCCGGCAGGCGCTTGAACAGCGTTTCGTAGTCGATCACGAGCCCGTCGGCATCGATGTCCATCTCCGCCGTGAAATTCCGGAAGATTCCTTCGTAGCGGTAGCGCCGGCCGGGCTCGATGCAGGCGTAGGCCTGCTTGACCGGCGCGACGGTCAAATCCGGCGTCGAGATGTACGCGACGTCGATTGGCCGCCGCTCGCCGCGCGCGAGACGGAGGCGGCCGATCGGCAGCGAATTCGTGAATGGCGTCGCCGCGATGTCGATGTCGACGCAGCCATCCAGTTCCGGCAGCGCGCTGCCCGAACCGTCGCGCCAGTGGCCGGCGCCGTCGCCGTGCAGTTCGAGCGTGCCGCCGCCCATCACCTTGAGCACCGCATATCTGACCCGCCACCGCGGATCGCACTCGACCCGGTACGCAAGCCCGTACGCGCGGCCGTACCGCTGGCCGACCACGGCACTTTCGACGACGATGCCGGTTTCAGCACGGTCGAACGTCAGGTGCTCGATTCCATCGCCCTCGAGCGACGCCCAGCGGACTTCTCGCATCATTTCGCTCCTCGCTGCCCAATACCCGGGTGTCGTCCCGCAAATCCCGACTAGCCAGAATGCCGCCGTCGACGAGTCCAGCGCGCATCATCCGTGCTCGATATCGATGTCCGGCCTCTCAAACGCTGATCGGACAGCTTCCACGACTCGCGCCGCTCTATGCTCGTCCTCCAGCTGCGGATATTGCTGTTTGAGCTTGCGGGAGATTTGCCAGCCGTTTTCCCTAACGGAGCGAATGATCCGGTCTGCGTCCAGATTTGGCATCTCCACAACCTCCTTGAGTCGCTCCTGGGCAAGCTGAAAGATAAGCAGCGTTCTGGCCTCATCGGCCATCTCGGTGCGAATCGTGTGCTCGACGACTCGCGCGGTATACAGGACGTGAGCCGTCAGATCTGGATAGCGCCAGACGAAACGTGCATCGTCGTAGCTGTCAAAATCGAAGTTGCTGCGCGTTCCGTCGTCATAGGTCACGAGGTTTCCGAACCGATAGGACGTTGCGTAGCGCCGCATGACAGAGCGAGAAAACACCTCGAGCGTGCGATCGTAGCCGGCACGAAACTCCGTGGAACTCATGATGGTCGCCGAAATCGGCAATATCACGCCATCCGGCACCGCCTTGTCCCGCACCAGTGAGTCATTGATCAGGAAGCGATGAATCCGGCCGTTGCCGTCACGCATGGGGTGGATATAAACGAAGCCGAACGCCAACGTTGCAGCACGTGCCAGCGGCTCGGCGCCTCGGGTCGCTGCCTCGAATTCTTCAAGCCCCGCCAGCATCGGCATCACGTCCTCGAACGCCGGGGCAATGTAATGCACGATGTTTTCGCGCATCGTAGCCTGCCCCACGAAGACGGGTGAACGACGCACTCCCAAACCAAACGCATCGTGGCCCAGAATGGCGGCCTGCAGCGTATGCAGGCTTGGCGCGCTTAGTGGAGCATCGATGCGGCCGCAGTACTGTGCGATGACGTGCGCAAATCGCTGGATGCGGTCCACCTGGTCCGCCTCTTTCTCGATGAGAAAGCTCGCACGCGATTCCTTGAATGTCAGCCAACTGGCTGTCCGCATCAAGATGTCCGCCCCGAAGACGCGATCCAACTCGCTCAACGCCGTGCTCAAATCGAACCGCAGGGCTTCCTGCACCCCCGCAGTTCGGCGAACCAGCGGACAGAACGCAGGGGTGCCGGGCAAGTTGTCGTACAACCGCCAACGACGATTGCGAAGCGGCTGTGTGCGGGTCAGGTATTCAGTTGCAGAAATCGCATTGACATAGCCACCGTTCGCCACATCAGGTACGTCCAGACGCAGGCCGGTCAGCCACTCATACAAAAAACCCGCGCGCCGAGCGTATTGGCCGAACGGAGCGTTCCGGCACCAACTTTCGATTGGTTCTGGTCCGACGACAGCAAACAGGCGGGCAAAAAACTCGAAGTGAAGCTCTTCATACTTCAGGCCGAACTCAAAATGCCCTGCAAAATCATCGGTGGGCCGATAACTGGGGGGGTACTGGTTTTCCACCTGATCGTCGTTTTCCCGGCTCGCGCGTCTGCTGGCGATGCTCGAATCGACGCGCAACGGTTGCGCCAGCGTAATGCCGTAGCGATCAGCCAGCGCCTTGAACCCGACTTGCATGGACGAATCTCCTACCGAAGCTCTAAAAACACTAACGATTCCGCGATTCTGTCCGAAAACGCTAACGACGCAGCCTCCGCGCGAAAATGATAACAGCCGCCCAAATTTACTACCAAACCGGGCACATCGCGCGAAAATGTTAACGGCCGCTACAAATAGGCTGCCGGGCCCCTGTCTCCGCCCCAATTCAGGGCATCCCCCTCAAATCCCGAGTATCCAGAATTCCCTATTCCGGTGCACAGGATAGTGTCCTATGCTCGCGGCTCGTCCTGCTCCACCGCCGCCATGCCTACCGCCCGCCCTGCCTCGCCGTCGATCGATCTGCGCATCCTGCTGCGCAGCATCGGACAGATCGTGCTGCAGGCGAACGCGTTCACCGGCGCGATGCTGGTCGCCGCACTCGCGCTCACCGACCTGCGGCTCGCGTGCGCGGCGCTGGTCGGCGCGGCCGCCGCGAACGTGACCGCAGTGCTGACCCGCGCGGAACGCCGCGCCGTCGAACAGGGTCTGCACGGCTTCAACGGCGCGCTCGCCGCGCTGGTTGCCGTCGTCTTTGCGCCCGCCCCGCTGGCGCTCGTGCTCACACCGCTCGCCGCGATCGGCGCCGCGCTCGTGCAGCGCGCGATGCGCGTCCCGCTCGAGAAATGGCGCCAATGCCCGTATTCGAGTCCGTGCCTTGCAGCCACCGCGCTGTGGCTGCCGTTTGTCACGATGCAGCATGCGAGCGGTGCCGCGACGGACGCGGCGCCGACGCTTTCCTCGGTCGCCGCCGCACTGCTGTCGGGCGTCGCGCAAACCGCCTTCGCACAAGGCGCATGGGCCGGTATGCTGATCGTTGCCGGCATCGCGGTCGCATCGCGTCGCGCGGCCGCGTTCGCCCTCGGCGGCGCGATCGTGTCGACCGTGCTGCTGGTCGCACTCGGCGCAGGCGATACCGGATTCACCGACGGCCTGCTCGGCTTCAACGGCGCGCTCGCCGCGCTTGCGCTGATGTCGCGCGGCACGCGCGCGGCGCTCGCGGCGGCCGCACTGGCCGCGCTGATCCAGTGGCTCGCGATGCACGCGGGCATCCCCGCGCTCACGGCGCCGTTCGCTCTGGCGTCATGGATCACCGTGGCCGTCGCGCGCCGCTTTACCCTCGGAGAACCCGATGTCGTCATTCGCACACCGTCCTGACGTCGTGAAGCCCGGCGGCCCGGTCTCGGACGCCGAGCGCCGGCTGCGCGTCGATCTCGCCGCCGCGTATCGCCTCGTCGCGCTGAACGGCTGGGACGACCTGATCTACACGCATCTTTCCGCGACGGTGCCGGGCGAACCCGGCCATTTCCTGATCAATCCGTTCGGCCTCACGTTCGACGAAGTCCGTGCATCGAATCTCGTGAAGATCGACCTGGCCGGCAACCGGATCGGCGACAGCGAGCATGCGGTCAATCTGACGGGCTTCGCACTGCATGCGGCCGTCCATGCCGCGCGGCCGGACGCCGTGTGCGTGATGCATCTGCACAATACGGCCGGCATCGCCGTGTCGATCCAGCGCGACGGGCTGCTGCCGGCATCGCAGCACGCGCTGCGGTTTCACGGCGACCTCGCGTATCACGACTACGAGGCGCTCGCCTTCTCGCCGGCCGAAGGCGCGCGGCTGACCGCCAGTCTCGGCGCGAAATCAGCGATGCTGCTGCGCAACCACGGCACGCTGACGGTCGGCCGGACCGTCGCCGAAGCATATGTGCTGATGGATACGCTGATCAAGGCGTGCGACATCCAGGTGCGCGCGCAGGCAGGCGGCGGGGCGCTCGTGCTGCCTGCGCCGGCCGTCGCCGCGCGCACCGCCGAGCAACTGCGCGACGGCGGCGCGATCGAGGGCGAACTCGAATGGCCTGCGCTGCTGCGTCGCCTCGACCGCATCGATCCGTCGTATCGCGACTGACGCCGCCGGCGTCCCGACGAACACGAACCGATTCACCCCAACCATCGGAGCATCCAGTCATGCCGACTTTCAATATCCAGTTATTCGAAGGCCGCACGGTCGAGCAGAAACGCGCATTCGTCGAAGCGATCACGCGCGTCACGTGCGAGACGCTCGGCTGCGACCCGGGCTCGGTCGACATCATCCTCGCCGACGTGAAGAAGGAGAACTGGGCGACGGCCGGGAAGCTGTGGAGCGAGCGCGAATAAGCCGCTGCCGCGAACCGTTCGGATCCACCGCTTGAAGGGACGCAACGCGTCCCAGCCCCGCCCGCTCTCCCCGCTTCCCCGCCACATCGGCAAGCCCGTCGGCCTGCCTCCTGCCGTCAAACACCTGCGTCTTATCCCGAAAATTACCCATTGACGTCGATCAAAATCGATTGCAGTGCATGACGGACAATTGCGCTTGAATTTAATTCGTTCGAGCAATACCGAAAAGAGAGAACCGAGGGAAAACGCCGGACCTGCCGCGCACCGCCGCTCAATGGATTCGCGCGATTTTCATTTCGATTTTCCGATGTCCGGTTTGACACCCGATGATCGAAATCGACTCACTTCGGTTTCAAGCAACCACCCTGGAGAAACAATGAGAATGCTCGTCGACAATCTCAATCCGGACACCACGCGGAACGAGCTTCAGGGTTTTCTTCGCAAATACACCGGAGAGACTTTCACGCACATCCTGTTCATCGGGCAAGCGAGCTCGAGGCCGGGTGCGCTGATCAACGTCGAAGGCGCCAACCGCGGTGCGCTCGGGGAAATCCGCAGACGCCTGAACGGCATGTACTGGAAGCGCCGCCGGATTCGCATCTGGACCTTTTCATTCTGGGATCACAGCGACGCCGCCGAAGCCCGGCGTCAACGGGAAAGCCGGAACGAGCCGTCACGCGAAACGCCGGCCATCACGCTGCACCGATAACGGTCGCCCCCAGCAGTAAAACGCATCCCCGCGCCGTACGCACCGCCGTACGCGCGGCGGCCACGTGCGCGCGACGACTTCACGCACACTCGATTACAAGGAAGCCTCATGGCTGAACTGATTCACACCGATACTGCGCGACCCGCCACGCGCAAGCTGCAGCTCGGCGCGCTGACCGCCCTCGTGGTCGGCTCGATGATCGGCGGCGGCATCTTCTCGCTGCCGCAGAACATGGCTGCCGCAGCCGACGCCGGCGCGATCCTGATCGGATGGGGCATCACCGCGGTCGGCATGCTTGCCCTCGCGTTCGTCTTCCAGACACTCGCGAACCGCAAGCCGCTGCTCGACGGCGGTGTCTACGCGTATGCGCAGGCCGGGTTCGGCGATTACATGGGCTTCTCGTCCGCATGGGGCTACTGGATCAGCGCGTGGGTCGGTAACGTCGGCTACTTCGTGCTGTTGTTCTCGACGCTCGGCTACTTCTTCCCGATGTTCGGCGAAGGCAACACGCGCGCCGCGATCGCGGCCGCCTCGGTGCTGCTGTGGGCCGTCCATTTCCTCGTATTGCGCGGCATCCGGGAAGCGGCGTTCGTCAACCTCGTCACGACCGTCGCGAAGATCGTCCCGCTCGTGGTGTTCATCGCGATTGGCTTCTTCGCGTTCCGGCTCGACGTGTTCCGAGCCGACATATGGGGCCACGCGAATCCGTCGCTCGGCTCGGTGACGAACCAGGTCCGCAACATGATGCTCGCCACCGTGTGGGTGTTCATCGGCATCGAGGGCGCCAGCATCTACTCGGCGCGCGCCGAGAAGCGCAGCGACGTCGGCCGTGCGACCGTGATCGGCTTCGCCGGCGTGCTGCTCGCGCTCGTGCTCGTCAATCTGCTGTCGCTCGGCATCATGACGCAGCCGCAGCTCGCGAAGCTTCAGAACCCGTCGATGGCCGCCGTGCTCGAGCATGTGGTCGGACATTGGGGCGCCGTCGTCATCGGCGTCGGCCTCGTGGTGTCGCTCGTCGGCGCGCTGTTGTCGTGGGTGCTGCTCTGCGCGGAGATCCTGTTCTCGGCCGCAAAGGACCGCACGATGCCCGCGTTCCTGCGCAAGGAGAACGCGAACCACGTGCCGGCCAACGCGCTGTGGCTCACGAACGTGATGGTGCAGATTTTCCTCATCATCACGCTGTTCGCCCAGGGCACCTATCTGTCGCTGATCTATCTGTCGACGTCGATGATCCTGATCCCGTACTTCTGGTCGGCCGCCTACGCGCTCCTGCTCGTCGTGCGCGGCGAAACCTATGGAGCCGACGCCCGCGCACGCCGCAAGGACGGCTGCATCGCCGCGCTCGCGGTGACGTACACGATGTGGCTGCTCTACGCGGCAGGCGTCAAGTACCTGCTGCTGTCCGCCCTGCTCTACGTGCCGGGCGCGCTGCTGTTCGCGAAGGCGAAGCGCGAACTCGGCAAGCCGGTGTTCACGACCGCCGAAAAAATCGTTTTTGCGGCGGCCGCCGTCGCGGCCGTTGTCGCGGCCTATGCGCTCCATCGCGGTCTCATCTCCCTTTGATCAAACAGGTAACGAACATGACCCATGTCACGCCTCAAGTCGGTGTCCACTCCGAAGTCGGCAAGCTGCGCAAGGTGATCGTCTGCTCGCCGGGGCTCGCCCATCATCGCCTCACGCCCAGCAATTGCAACGAATTGCTGTTCGACGACGTGATGTGGGTGAACCAGGCCAAGCGCGACCATTTCGACTTCGTATCGAAGATGCGCGAGCGCGGCGTCGAGGTGCTCGAGATGCACAATCTGCTGACCGACACCGTCGCGAACCCGGCCGGACGCACGTGGATTCTCGATCGCAAGATCACGCCCGACACCGTCGGCATCGGTCTCGTCGACGAAGTGCGCGCATGGCTCGACGGCCTTGCACCGCGCACGCTCGCCGAATTCCTGATCGGCGGCGTCGCGGCGAGCGACGTGCCGGGCGGCAGCCAGTCGAAGGCGCTCACGTTGTTTCGCGACTACCTCGGGCGGTCGTCGTTCGTGCTGCCGCCGCTGCCGAACATGATGTTTACGCGCGACACGTCGTGCTGGATCTACGGCGGCGTCACGCTGAATCCGATGCACTGGCCGGCCCGCCGGCAGGAAACGCTGCTCGTCGCCGCGGTCTACCGGTTCCATCCCCAGTTCGCCGACGAGACATTCGACGTGTGGTACGGCGATCCCGACCGCGACCACGGGATGGCGACGCTCGAAGGCGGCGACGTGATGCCGATCGGTCGCGGCGTCGTGCTCGTCGGGATGGGCGAACGCACCACGCACCAGGCGATCGGCCAGCTCGCGCAGTCGCTGTTCGCGAAGGGCGCGGCCGAACGCGTGATCGTCGCGGGCCTGCCGAACTCGCGTGCGTCGATGCATCTCGACACCGTGTTCAGTTTTTGCGATCGCGATCTCGTGACCGTATTCCCCGACGTCGTGAACCGCATCGTCCCGTTCACGTTGCGCCCGCGCGACGACGCGCGCAACGGCATCGACATCGAGCGGGAAGACAAGGCGTTCGTCGACGTCGTCGCGCAGGCGCTGGGTCTGAAATCGCTGCGCGTCGTCGAGACGGGCGGCAACGATTTCGCGGCCGAACGCGAACAATGGGACGACGGCAACAACATGATCTGCCTCGAACCGGGCACCGTCGTCGGCTACGACCGCAATACCTATACAAACACGCAGTTGCGCAAGGCGGGGGTCGAGGTGATCACGATCGGCTCCAGCGAGCTCGGCCGCGGGCGCGGCGGCGGCCATTGCATGACCTGTCCGGTCCTGCGCGATCCGGTCGATTTCTGAAACCGGCGCGCACCGCGACGCACCGCCACCTTTTCACGGAGAAACCCGATGAGCCTCAATCTGCACAACCGCAATCTGCTGAGCCTGATCCACCACAACGCGCGCGAACTGCGCTACCTGCTCGATCTCGCCCGCGACCTGAAGCGTGCGAAGTACAGCGGCACCGAACAGCCGCGCCTGATGCGCAAGAACATCGCGCTGATCTTCGAAAAGACCTCGACCCGCACGCGTTGCGCATTCGAGGTCGCCGCATATGACCAGGGCGCCAACGTGACCTATATCGATCCGACGTCGTCGCAGATCGGCCACAAGGAAAGCATGAAGGACACGGCGCGCGTGCTGGGCCGGATGTACGACGCCATCGAGTATCGCGGTTTCCGCCAGGAGATCGTCGAAGACCTGGCACGCTACGCGGGCGTGCCCGTGTTCAACGGACTCACCGACGAATACCATCCGACGCAGATGCTGGCCGACGTGATGACGATGCGCGAGCACAGCGACAAGGCGTTGCACGACATCAGTTACGCGTATCTCGGCGATGCCCGCAACAACATGGGCAATTCGTTGCTCCTGATCGGCGCGAAGCTCGGGATGGATGTGCGGATCGGCGCACCGAAGTCGCTGTGGCCGGCCGCGGAGCTGATCGCGCAATGCGAGGCGTTCGCGGCCGAAAGCGGCGCGCGGATCCTCTTGACCGAAGATCCGCATGCGGCAGTCGAGGGCGTCGATTTCATTCACACCGACGTGTGGGTGTCGATGGGCGAGCCGGTCGAAGCATGGGACGAGCGGATCGCAGCGCTGCTGCCGTATCAGGTCAATCGCACGCTGCTCGAATCGACGGGCAACGCGCGCACGCGGTTCATGCACTGCCTGCCGGCCTTCCACAACAGCGACACGACAGTCGGCCGGCAGATCGCCGAACGCTATCCGCACCTGAAAGACGGCATCGAGGTTACCGACGAGGTGTTCGAATCGCCGCGCTGCATTGCGTTCGAACAGGCCGAAAACCGCATGCACACGATCAAGGCCGTCCTCGTCTCGACACTCGGCGGCATCTGACGACCCGCACGCGCCACCGGATGGTGCATCGCATCGCACCGTCCGCACTTCAAGGAGAAACACGATGCGCATCGTCATCGCATTGGGCGGCAACGCGCTCTTGCAACGCAATCAGCCGATGTCCGAAGCCCGGCAACGACAGAACGTGAGAATCGCCGCCGCCGAGATCGCCCGGATCGCCCCCGGCAACGAACTCGTGATCGCGCATGGCAACGGCCCTCAGGTCGGGCTCCTCGCGCTGCAGGCTGCCGCCTACGCACCGGTCGAGCCGTACCCGCTCGACGTGCTCGGCGCCCAGACGGAAGGGATGATCGGATATCTGATCGAGCAGGAACTCGGCAACCTGCTGCCCGCCGACATGCCGTTCGCCACGCTGCTGACGCAAGTCGAAGTAGACCCTGCCGACCCGGCGTTCGACCGGCCGACCAAGCCGATCGGCCCGGTCTATTCGCGCGCGGAGGCCGAACGGCTCGCGCACGAAAATGGCTGGCACATCGCGCCCGACGGCGACGCATTTCGCCGGGTCGTGCCAAGCCCCCGACCGCACCGCATCTTCGAGATCCGTCCGATCAAATGGCTGCTGGAAAAAGGCGCGATCGTGATCTGCGCGGGCGGTGGGGGCATCCCGACGCGCTACGATGCGAACGGCAAGCTCGCGGGTGTCGAAGCCGTGATCGACAAGGATCTGTGCGCGTCGCTGCTGGCGCGCGAATTGCAGGCGGACTTGCTGCTGATCGTCACCGACGTCGACGGCGCATACGTGGACTGGCGCCTGCCGACCCAGTCGCTGATCGAAGCCGCCCATCCGGACGCGCTCGATGAGCTCGGCTTCGCGGCCGGCTCGATGGGGCCGAAGGTGCAGGCCGCCATCGAGTTCGTACGACAGACGGGCCGGGACGCGGCCATCGGCTCGCTCGCCGATATCGCCGCGATCGTCGCGGGTCGAGCCGGCACGCGCGTGACGACGAAGGTGAACGGCATCCGTTGCAGGAAACCGCAATAGCGGGGATGTGCGGCGCCGCAATATCCGTGCCGATGCGTTCGGCCGGCGTGCCGTCGATCAGTGCAATGCGTCACGGACACATCAATCGCGCGCGTCACGTGCGAAACGCTCGGCTGCGACCCGGGCTCGGTCGACATGATCCTCGCCGACGTGAACAAGGAGAACTGGGCGACGGCCGGGAAGCTGTGGAGCGCCGCGCTCCGACACCGGCCCGTTCGGCGTCGCCGGAACCTCCCGGGCGATACGCGCTCGAACCGCGGTAACACCCAACCGAATGCGCCGCACGCCGCGGCGCCAGAAGGAGACCGCATGATCGACGACAAACGTATCGCCACCGCACTGAACGACATGATCGTGTCGATGGGTGGGCAACTGGATCAATCGCTGCGGCGGGTCGAAGAGACCTGCCCGCCTCATGAATTCGTCGCCTATCGCGAATTCGTGTCGCAAGTATTGACCACGATGCTGCTCGACTTCATGAACCCGCTCTACGCGCGGCATCCCGACCTGAAGCCGCCGGACCTCGCCTGACCCTCCCGCGCAGCGCCGCCCACGCGCGCTGCGTGCGCCCCTTCCTTCCCTGCTCCCCGTTGTGCGCCCGCACATCGCTCCGTCACGCAATCGGCGCATAATGCCGAACACACAACGCAGCAGCCAATGGCCAGCCGATCAGGAGACCGCCATGGAAGCGAAGAACGAGGAAGTCGTCGCACACCTGCTCTCGGATGTCGTCGAATTCGCGCGCGGGCGCCTGCCCGAAGCCACGTTCCGGATCGTCGAACCGTTCCTGCGTCATTACTACGACTTCGTCGACGCCGACGATCTGCAGGATCGCAGCATCGCCGACCTGTACGGCGCCGCGATGGCGCACTGGCAGACCGCCCAGAAGTTCGTGCCCGGCAGCGAGCGGCTGCGCGTGTACAACCCGATCCTCGAGCAGCACGGCTGGCACTCGGACCACACGGTGATCGAGATCGTCAACGACGACATGCCGTTCCTCGTCGACTCGGTGACGATGGCGGTGAACCGCCTCGGGCTCGCGCTGCACTCCGCGCTGCACCCGGTGTTCCGCATCTGGCGCGGCGGCAACGGCGGGATCGAGCGCGTCGACGCCGGCGGCGCGACGGCCCCCGACGGCCAGTCGCAGCTCGCGTCCTTCATCCATTTCGAAGTCGACCGCTGCGGCGACGCCGCGCTGCTCGACACGCTGCGCGACGACATCGCGCGCGTGCTCGGCGACGTGCGCGCGTCGGTCGAGGACTGGCCGAAGATCGTCGACATCGCGCGCGCGACGATCAAGGACATGAAAGCCCGCGAATCCACCGCGGAAGACATCGAGGCGCGCGCGTTCCTCGAATGGATGGCCGCCGACCACTTCACGTTCCTCGGCCAGCGCGACTACTCGCTGGTATCGGATGCGTCGGGCTTCGGGCTGCGCGGCGTCGAGGGCTCCGGCTTCGGCCTGCTGCGCGAATCGTTGCGGCCGTCCGGCGCGCCGGACGTGACGCCGCTGCCGCCGGCCGCCGCCGAGATCATCACCGGCCCCTGGCCGATCTTCCTGACGAAGGCGAACTCGCGCGCGACCGTGCACCGGCCCGGCTACCTCGACTACGTCGGCGTGAAACTGGTCGGCGCCGACGGCAAGGTGACCGGCGAGCGCCGCTTCATCGGGCTCTACACGTCGACCGCGTACATGGTGTCGAGCGCCGAGATTCCGATCGTGCGCCGCAAGTGCGCGAACATCGTGCGGCGCGCGGGCTTCCTGCCGAAGGGCCATCTCGGCAAGTCGCTGGTGACGGTGCTCGAAACCTATCCGCGCGACGAACTGTTCCAGGCCGACGAAGATCAGCTCTACGACATCGCGCTCGGCATCCTGCGCCTGCAGGAACACCAGCGCACGCGCCTGTTCGTGCGGCGCGACCGCTTCGACCGCTTCGTGTCGTGCCTCGCGTTCGTGCCGCGCGACAAGTACAACACCGACCTGCGCCGCCGCATCGCGAAGCTGCTCGTCGACGCATACAACGGCGTGAACGTCGAATTCACGCCGCTGCTGTCGGAATCGGCGATCGCGCGGATTCATTTCGTCGTCCATGCCGAACCGGGCACGATGCCCGACGTCGACACGCGCGAGCTCGAAGCGCGGCTCGTGCAGGTCGCGCGCCGCTGGCAGGACGATCTCGCGGACGCGCTGCTCGACGCGTTCGGCGAGGAGCAAGGCAACCGGCTGCTGCAGCGCTATGCGGAATCGTTCCCGGCCGGCTATCGCGATGACTATCCGGCGCGCACGGCCGTGCGCGACATCGAGCTGATCGAGCGCGTGAAGGAGTCGGGCCAGCTCGCGATGAACCTGTACCGCCCGATCGAGGCCGGGCCGCGCGCGTTCCGCTTCAAGGTGTATCGCGCGGGCGACCCGATCGCGCTGTCGCGCAGCCTGCCGATGCTGGAACATCTGGGCGTGCGCGTCGACGAGGAGCGGCCGTACCGGATCCAGACGCAGGATGCCGCGCCCGCGTGGGTACACGACTTCGGCCTTGAACTCGCCGACGACACCGAGTTCGACATCGAGCGCGTGAAGGGCCTGTTCGAGGATGCGTTCGACCGGATCTGGAGCGGCCGGATCGAGAACGACGACTTCAACCGCCTGGTGTTGCGCGCCCACCTGAGCGCCCGCGAGGTCACGATCCTGCGTGCGTATGCGAAATACCTGCGGCAGGTCGGCTCGACGTTCAGCGACGCATATATCGAGCGTGCGCTGACCGGCAACCCGGCGATCGCGCGGCAGCTCGTCGAGCTGTTCCTGCTGCGTTTCGACCCGGCCATCGGCGGCACGCGCGACGTGCAGGCCGAACACCTGCTGAAGGCCATCGAGACGGCGCTCGACCAGGTGCCGAACCTCGACGAGGACCGGATCCTGCGCCAATTCCTCGGCGTGATCAACGCGACCGAGCGCACCAACTATTTCCTGCACGACGCGAACGGCGAAGCGAAGCCGTACCTGTCGTTCAAGTTCAATCCGGCGAAGGTGCCCGGCCTGCCCGAGCCGAAACCGATGTTCGAGATCTGGGTGTACTCGCCGCGCGTCGAGGGCGTGCACCTGCGCGGCGGGCGCGTCGCGCGCGGCGGGCTGCGCTGGTCCGACCGCCGCGAGGATTTCCGCACCGAGGTGCTCGGGCTGATGAAGGCGCAGATGGTGAAGAACGTCGTGATCGTGCCGGTCGGCTCGAAAGGCGGCTTCGTCGTGAAGAACCCGCCACCACCGAGCGATCGCGAAGCGTGGATGCGCGAAGGCATCGCGTGCTACCAGACGTTCCTGCGCGGCCTGCTCGACCTGACCGACAATCTCGCCGGCAACACGATCGTGCCGCCGCCCGACGTGGTGCGGCACGATCCCGACGATCCGTATCTCGTCGTCGCGGCCGACAAGGGCACGGCCACCTTCTCCGACTACGCGAACGCGATCTCGCACGAATACGGCTTCTGGCTCGACGATGCGTTCGCGTCCGGCGGCTCGGTCGGCTACGACCACAAGAAAATGGCGATCACCGCGCGCGGCGCATGGGAATCGGTGAAGCGGCACTTCCGCGAGATGGGCGTCGATACGCAGACGACCGACTTCACCGTGGTCGGTGTGGGCGACATGTCGGGCGACGTGTTCGGCAACGGGATGCTGCTGTCGCCGCATATCCGGCTCGTCGCGGCCTTCGATCACCGGCACGTGTTCCTCGATCCGAACCCCGACCCGGCGACGAGCTTCGCGGAGCGCGAGCGGATGTTCGCGCTCGAACGCTCGAGCTGGGCCGACTACGACACCTCCATGATCTCGCAGGGCGGCGGCGTGTATCCGCGCACCGCGAAGACGATCCCGCTGTCGCCGGCCGTGCAGGCCGCGCTCGGCATCGACGCGCATGCGCTGCCGCCGACCGAGCTGATCCGCGCCATCCTGCAGGCGCCGGTCGACCTGCTGTACAACGGCGGCATCGGCACCTACGTGAAGGCCGCGCACGAAACCCACCAGCAGGTCGGCGACCGGGCGAACGACGCAGTGCGCGTGAACGGCGCGGACCTGCGCTGCAAGGTGGTCGGCGAAGGCGGCAACCTCGGCTGCACGCAGTTCGGCCGCATCGAGTTCGCGCAGCGCGGCGGGCGCATCAACACCGATGCGATAGACAACTCGGCCGGCGTCGATTGTTCGGATCACGAAGTCAACATCAAGATCCTGCTCGGCCTCGTCGTCAGCGACGGCGAGATGACCGAGAAGCAGCGCAACGCCCTGCTCGCGGAAATGACCGACGAAGTCGGGCTGCTGGTGCTGCGCGACAACTACTACCAGACGCAGGCGCTGTCGATCGCGGGCCGCTACAGCGTCGAGCTGCTCGACGCCGAGGCGCGGCTGATGCGCTGGCTCGAACGCGCGGGCCGCCTGAACCGCGTGATCGAGTTCCTGCCGACCGACGACGAGATCGCCGAACGGCAAACCGCGAAACAGGGCCTGACGTCGCCGGAGCGCGCGGTGCTGCTCGCGTACAGCAAGATGTGGCTGTACGACGCGCTGCTCGACTCCGACGTACCGGAGGATCCGCTCGTCGCCGCGATGCTCGTCGACTATTTCCCGACGCCGCTGCAACAGCGCTTCAACGAACCGATGCAGCGCCACCCGCTGCGGCGCGAGATTCTCGCGACGCACCTGACCAACGCGCTCGTCAACCGCGTCGGCTGCGCGTTCGTGCACCGGCTGATGGAGGAAACCGACGCGAAGCCGGGCGACATCGTGCGCGCGTGCATCATGGCGCGCGACGTGTTCGATCTCGATGCGGTGTGGCGCGACATCGACGCGCTCGACAACCGCGTCGCCGACGACGTGCAGGCGCGCATGTTCGTCGACGTCGCACGGCTGCTGGAGCGCGCGGCGCTGTGGTTCCTGCGGCAGCTGCAATCGGGCGCGGTCGCCAACGGCGGCGTCGCCGGCTTGATCGCGCGCTGCCGCGACGCGGTGCAGCGCCTCGCGCCGCAATTGCCGTCGCTGCTGCCGACGAGCGATCTCGAAGCATTGTCGGAGCGGCAGCGCGTGTTGGTGGATGCCGGCGTCGACAGCGCGCTCGCCGGGCGCGTCGCGAACGGCGACATCTCGGCCGCGCTGCTCGACATCGCCGAAGTGGCCGCGACCTGCGATCGCAGCCTCGAGCTGGTCGCGGGCGTGTACTTCTCGCTCGGCACGCTGCTGAACTATCGGTGGATCGGCGAACGCGCGGCCACGCTGCCGGCGCCTACTCACTGGGACATGCTGGCGCGCGCGGCCGCGCTCGCGGAAATTGCGCGGCTCAAGCGCACGCTTGCCACCAGCGCGCTCGCGGAATCGGCCGACTCGACGGCGCCTGAGACGATCGTCCACGCGTGGCGCGAACGCCGCGAAGCCGCGCTGGAGCGCTACGAGCACCTGCTCGCCGATCTGCGCGCGTCGGGTGGCGCGAGCCTCGCGGTGCTGCTCGTGATCGTGCGCGAGATGGCCGTGCTGGAACGCGCGTGACGGCTGAGCGCGGCGTTACACCGTCGCGACCAGCAGCTCTTCCGCGTTGTTCGGCGGACGCAGGCCGTCGGTGCGATCGGCGAAGTAGCGGCGCGTAAGCTCCGCGGCCGACACATGCTCGGCCCGCGCGAAGCCGGCGTCCGTCGCGAGCGTTCGGATCTCCGTCGGCATGAAGAAGCTGATGAACGGCGTGCCGCTGGCGGCCGCGCCCTTCGCGGCCATTTCGAGCCCCGGGCGCACGTCCGGATCCGCATGCTCGAGCGGCAGCAGGAAAGTCATCGCGAACGTCGAACCCGGCGCGAGCGACGCGACTTCGCGCAGCGCCGCCGCGTTCGCGTCGCGCGTCAGGTACATGCTGACGCCGGTGGACACCACGACCGCCGGTTTGCCCGCGTCGAAGCCCGCGCCAACGAGCGCGTCGCGCCACGACTGCTTTGCCTCGAAATCGACCGGCACGAACCGTAGCCAGTCCGGCACGCCGAAACCGAGCTCGGTCAGGCGGCGCCGCTTCCACGCCTGCGGCGCGGGCGGATCGACTTCGAAGACGGTCAGGCGCGATGCCATCTCCGGCCGGCGCTGCACGAAGCTGTCGAGCCCCGCGCCGAGGATCACGTACTGGCTCACGCCCTGCGCGGCCTGCTCGACGACGAGATCCTCGATGAAGCGCGCCCGCGCGACGATCGAGGCGCGAAACGGCCCGGTGAACTGGGGATCCATGTCGCCGCGCTGCTGCCAGCCGGGCGCCGGTGCAAGCAGGCGCAGGCCGACTTCATCGGCGAGCACGTGCGGCGGCGCATCGAGTTCGACGTGCAGCGCGCGCCACAGCGCGACGCGGGCGGCGGTGCTGTCGGGGGCGTCCTGATGGTCTTGCTGGTCCTGATGAAGGCCAGTCATCGCCGCGGCCTCACGCAGCCGGCGTGCCCGGCGCCTGCAGGCGCCACACGCGGCCATCGGGGTCTCGCACGGTCATGTCACGCGTGCCCCAGTGCGTATCCTCGAACGGCGTGACCACGTCGACGATCGGCTGCGGCCGGACCGACTGTTCGTCGGGCACCGTCAGCACGACCTGCATGTCCGGCGTCTCGCTCGTCGGCACTTCGGCGATGAACAGATACGGGCCGTCGCCGCGCCTGAACTGGCCCGACGCGTGATCGGTTTCGAATTCCAGCGTGAAGCCCAGCGCCTGGAAGAACTTCGCCGACTTGCCCCAGTTGTGCGTCGTCAGGTACACGGCTTCGATTCGCCCGGATGACATGTCATTCCTCCTTGATGGACGGCCCGGCTCCCGGTGGCGGAGCGGCCAGATACGCGCGCAATGCGTCGGCCACCAGCGCGGACAGTGACTGCTCCGTTTCGATGGCGCGATGCTTGACCTGCCGGATCAGGCTCAGCGGCAGGTACACGTTGAACTGCTTCACTTCTTCGTCGCTCATGAATACTAGTATGCTAGCAAAATAGCAAAAGTCAAACAGGGAACGGAATCGGCGGCGTGGCGTGCGGCGGACGTCGACGCCGGCCATGCCGCCGCTCGCTACGCACTCACGTCATGTTGGCCCGCGCCGCCGCCCGTGCGAACAGCGCGTCGAGATCGAAACCGGTCGTGTCGATGCCGATCGTGTCGCGCAGGCATGCGCCCCACGCCGCCGCGTCGTCGAACGTGACGGTGCGCCCCGCGCCGGTCGCGTCACGCAGCGTCAGCACGGTGTTGAACAGCGCCGCGCGGCCGCCCGGCAGCACGCGGCACGCGATCAGGTCGTTCACGAAGATCGATTCGGGATACGTCGACGTAAACCAGTTCGCGGCCTCGTAATCGATCCACTCGGCCCGCTTCAGCGAGAAGCGATAGGTCGTCTGCCAGCCGTCGGGAATCTCGAACTGCATGTCGAACTCGCCGTCGACCGGCGCGCCGACCACGCGAAACGCGCCGTGCGGCGTCAGTTGCCGCTCTTCGGGCACGAAGCGCAGCGGCGCGGTGAGTGTCGCGCTGCCGAAGCCGATGTCCGCAAGCCACGTCGCGCCGTCGAGATCGATACGCAGCAGCATGTGCGTCTGCGCGGTGACGACCTCGGGCGGCCGCATCCAGCGCACGCGCGCGATCAACGGCGTCACGCGGAAACCGATGTGCGCGAGCGCGGTGTAGAACAGCTTGTTGAGTTCGAAGCAGTAGCCCCCGCGGCGGTGCGCGATCACCTTGTCGACGATCGCCGGCACGTCGAGCGCGACGCGCGCGCCGGTCAGCGGATTGAGGTTTTCGAACGGGATCGCCTGCGGGTGCAGCAGATGCAGCCGGCGCAGCACGTCGAGCGTCGGCTGGGCCGGGCCGTCGTAGCCAATGCGGGCGAAATAGCGCGGGAGGTCGAACGAGTCAGTCATGAACCGGCACCGGAAACGGGGAACACGCACGATAGCATCGAGCGCAATCCCCATGTTGTGCGGGGCCTTCCCGGCGCTGCGCGCGCGGCAGCGGCCCCGACGCGCGCGGCGCCGGCAACGTTACGGCAGCAGCTTCAGCGCGGACGACGCGACCGCCGGCACCGAGATGCCCTGGCTCGTCGCGAACTGCACGGCCTGGCTGAGCGTCGACGCGAGCGACTGCAACTGGCTCGGCGCGCTTTGCGCGATATACGACGCTGCCTGCATGTTCTGCGGATTCAGGCCCGCCTGCAGCAGCGACGCGGCGCTGGTCGAACCGAGACTGCCGAGCCCCGACTGCAGTTGCGAATACTGCGTGAGGCCCTGGCCGAGCGATGCAAGGCCGTTGCTGAACGCCTGCTTGTCGACCGGGCCGTGCGTCGCACCGCCGCTCGCGAACGCCTGGCCGAGCGCCTGCGACACCGACTGCTGCGCACCGCCCATCTGCGACAGCGCGGCCGGTGTCAATGCGTTGCCGCCGCCGAGCAGGCCGGCGGCCTGCTGCGCCTGCCCGGCCGCGCCGGTGAGCCCCATCGCCGACGCGAGCGACGACTGGCCGGCCAACACCTGCTGGTTCGCGCCGACGTACGCCTGCAGCAACTGCGCGACGCCGCCCTGCGACGGCGCGGCCTGCTGCTGCCCGCCGCCGAGCAGCGACGATCCGATCGCCTGGAGGTCGAGTTGCGCATGCGCGCTGCCGTTGACGCCCAGCAGGATGCCGAATGCGATGCCCGCCGATGCCAGGTGCTTGCCCGTCGCGCGAATGTGCTTCATCTGTTTCCCTCGTGCCCGAATTATTGATGCGGATATTGTCGAAGCGCGTCGCGCGCCGCCGCAACGACTGAAACACATCGAAACGAAATCGCGCGCCGCGGCCGCTTGCAATTCCGCCGCCGCTCCGGCTCGCCGCGCGCATTCGTCCGCATTTGCCGCGCGATCTCGAGCGCACATCGGGATTCGTTCCTTGCCTGCATCAATATTGCTGGTCGCGGGCGCCCGGGATCGAAGCCGCCACGTGCATCAAGCAGCCATCCAGGCCGGCAGCCGCCGGCCGACCCAGTCGGCCGCCTGTTCGTAGCCGCGCGCGAGCTGCAGCACCGCGAGATCCGCGCGCGGCCGGCCGATCAGCTGCATCCCCATCGGCAGCCCCGCGTCGTTGAATCCGACCGGCACGCTGATCACCGGGCAGCCGGCCAGCGTCCACGGCACCACCGTTTCCATCCAGCGGTGGTAGGTATCCATCGCGCGGCCCGCGATTTCCTTCGGCCAGCGCTGCTCGACGTCGAACGGGAACACCTGCGCGGTCGGCGCCGCGATGAAGTCGTAGCGATCGAAGAAGCTCAGCACGGCCTGATGCCACGCGGTGCGCTCGATGCTCGCGTCGAACACGTCGGCGCCCTGCATCGCGAGCAGCCCTTCGACCTCGTAGATCGCCTCGGGCTTGAGCAGCGCACGCCGTGCCGGGTCGCGATAGTGCGCGAGCAGCCCGCCGCCGGACAGCAGATGCCGATGCGTGAGCCAGAGGCGCCAGATCCGCTCGGGCGCGAACGCCGGCAGCGCCGCATCGACGTCGCAGCCGATCTCGCGCAGCGTCGCGAGCCCCTTTTCGCACTGCGCGAGCACGCCCGGCTCGGTCGCGAGATAACCGTTCCAGTCGCCGACCCATGCGATGCGCTCGCCGCGCAGGTCCTTGTCGAGCGACTTCGTGAACACCGCGGGATCGTCCGCGAGCGACAGCGGATCGTTCGGGTCGTAGCCGGCCTGGATCGACAGCAGGTGCGCGACGTCGCCGACCGTGCGGCCCATCGGCCCTTCGATGCCGAGCTGCTGCATGAACACGTCGACGGCCGGCCAGCGCGGCACGCGGCCCTGCGACGGACGCAAGCCGTAGATGTTGCAGAACGCGGCCGGATTGCGCAGCGAGCCGCCGAAGTCGCTGCCGTCCGCCACCGGCAGCATGCGCGCGGCGAGCGCCGCCGCCGTGCCGCCGCTGCTGCCGCCCGCGCTCTTCGTCAGGTCGTACGGATTGCGCGTCGCGCCGTGGACTTCGTTGAACGTGTGCGAGCCGAGACCGAACTCCGGCGTGTTCGTCTTGCCGATGAAGATCGCGCCCGCCGCGCGCATCCGCCCGACGCCGACCGAGTCGGCCTGCGGCACGTTATCGCGGAAGATCGGCGAGCCGTAGGTCGTCCGCAACCCTTTCGTCATCGCGAGATCCTTCGGCGCCTGCGGCATCCCGTGCAGCCAGCCGTGATATTCGCCGCGGGCGAGCGCCGCGTCCTTTTCCGCGGCTTCCGCGAGCAGCGTCGCGCGATCGCGCAGCGAGACCAGCGCGTTCACCGCACCGTTCACGCGCTCGATGTGATCGAGATACGCACGCATCGTCTCGACGCAGGAGACCGCCTTGCGGCGAATCGCCGATGCGAGCTCGCCGGCCGACAGGCGCACGATCGGGTCGACGGTGATGGAAGCGGGAGCGAGAAGCTGCGGGGCGCCGTGCGGCATGCGAGGTCTCCTTGAACTGGAAGGGAATGGCGAGCCGCATGGTGGGCCGCACTCCGTCCCGAGCGGCCGGCAATGGGCCTGGAATGGGCAGGAGAGGCCGCGCCGCGACCGATGCCCTACTCTACGCGACGCCCGCTGGCTGACCTTCGATATTTTCCGCCGCGATTCATTGAGGATCCGACTAAATCGGCATGCCGCACGGCGGCAGGACAGGGTTCGCCGACCGGCCGATGAAAACGTTTATGCGCATAAACTTAAATTTCTTATATTTCTAATAGGCGCAACACAACGCGACGGCCGGCGTTGACGGCATTTTTACGTGGCCGCCCGATTTCTTTAGATCGAGCGATCCGGCGGCGCGCTACGCTGGAAACATCTCGACTTCGGAGCATCGTCCATGCTCAAGCTGCTGGTTCCTGTCGGTCATTCGCCCCGTTCGCTGCAGGCGGTCCGCCATGCGACCTTCCTGTATCGCGAACGCTGCGCGTCCGAGATCGTGCTGATCAACGTACAGGCGCCGCTCGAAGCGACGCGGCTCGAGGCGTTTCACCCGCTGTCGCGGCTGCGCTCGATCGAAGACAAGTTCGCGTGCGAGGATCTGGCAATGGCCGAGCGGGTGCTGCGGGAAGCCGGAGTCCGGTACAGCGTCGTGAAGAAGGTCGGGCCGGTGGCCGACACGATCGCGGCCGTCGCGGCCGAGATGGGCTGCGACGAAATCGTCGTCGTCGCGCCGCGGCTCGATCCGGTTCATACGATGCTGTCGATGTTCCGCCGCAGCGTGATGAGCCGGCTCGTGCGGATTTCGAATGTGCCGGTGACGGCGGTACGATAAGCGGCTGATCGCCGCCCCGTCGCCGTCGTGTCGCCGTCGCGTCGTGCGGCCCCGCGCCGTCAAGCTCGACGCGCACCGGCATGACGACGTCGCCATGGACCCGCTCAGGCGGGTCGTTTCATTCGCGTCGATGCAAGGATGCGCAGCACGGCGCAAAGCCGTGGTGTGCCATGTAACGATACTGCGACGCGCACGCGTGCGCCGTCGCGCGGCATCGACCGGCTTACTTGATCGCCTTGCGCCAGAACACGAGATAGGCCGCCGCGGAAGACGCGCCCAGCAGAATGACCCACAACGGCGCCATGCTGATCAGGACCGAAGAGACGTTAAGCATTTGGATTCCTCACTATTTCGATAGCGATGTTCAACACGTACCTGCTGCATTCGGAACCGCCGCGCCCATCGCTTTGCCGCGCATCGCGTTCCGCCAGAACATGCATTCATGCTATCGCTGCGACCGGTCGCGCGACCGACTCGCCCTGCCCGCATCCTGACATTCGTCAAACTCGCATCGATTGCGCGCCGGTCCGGCCGCCTGCCACTCCTTTCCCCGCCACGATGGGCAAAAAGGGACGTCATTACGTCGGCCCATGGGCATTTCAGCAGACGATTACCCGGGGAAGCCCCAATGCTTCGCACAACGTGTCCGCGTTACGCTTGAGCGACGAGGAGACGAATCATGAGACGAGTGGTACACATCGCTTTTTTCGCGCTGCTGGCCTACCTGATCGGCGATCGGGCGCTGCTGCATGCGCAAGGCCGCGACGCCAGTCCGACCGCGTGCTCGCAAGGCGCCGAGCAGGTGAAATACGACGCACTCAGCCGCGGCTTCGGCAACGCGGCAGCCAGCAGCCAGAGCGAAGCATTCATGTCCGGCTGCCTCGTGACCGGACGCGGCCATCAGGATGCCGCGATGGCCGCGCGTTGAGGTCGAACGGGCGCCGCCGTGCCGGCTGCGTCCGTGTCGCGCCGCATGGCCGGGAGCGGTCGCGACCGGCGCTTTCCATCCTTTGTGCTCGGCGCCGCCGGCCCTGAGCTGCCGGTAGCCGGCAATACGCCGTCAATCCCGCGCTCGACGAATCGATGAGCGGTCTGCGCGCCACTTCAAGCAAGTCCTTGCCATAGCGGCCGCGGCGCTTAGTGCTCCGTGGGACCGGCCCTGACCTGCCGTTAGGCCGCAATACGCCGTCAACCCCGCGCGCGACGAATCGATGAGCGCCCTGCGGGCCACTCCACGCAAGTCCATGCCATAGCGGCCGCGGCAAAAAGCGCCGGCCAACGCCCGTCGATGTCCCGATTTGGAGCGGCTTGATTCCCCGGGGCGCCGGCCGTCCAACCTTCCCCTGTCCTCACCTCCCCGCGCGCCGCCCGCAGCGGCTTTCCGCTGCGCTCGACTCCGCAACCGAAGCCCATCGCCCCGCCAATCGCGCCCGGGCATGCCGCTTGCGACTCCGTTGGCCTTCCTAACGGGCCGCCGACATGAACGACAACGAGTCCATCGATTCCGCACAACAACCGCGCCCTCGCGCGACCACGTGGCTCCGCCGCCTCGGGCCGGGGCTCGTCACCGGCGCCGCCGACGACGATCCTTCCGGCATCGGTACCTATTCGCAGGCGGGTGCGCAGTTCGGCTTCGAACTGCTCTGGTCGCTGCTGCTGACCTATCCGCTGATGACGGCCATCCAGCTGATCAGCGCGCGCATCGGCCGCGTGACCGGCAAGGGCCTTGCGTCGAACATGCGCACGCACTATCCGCCGTGGCTGCTCTATTCGACCGTCGCGCTGCTGACCATCGCGAACGTGATCAACATCGCAGCCGACCTGTCGGCGATGGGCGCGGCGGTCAAGTTGCTGCTGCACGGCCCGCAAGAGCTCTATGTCGTCTGCCTGGGCGGCGTGTCGGTCGTGCTGCAGATTTTCGTGCCGTACGACCGCTACGCCCGCCTGCTCAAATGGACCGCGCTGACCCTGCTCGCCTATGTCGCGGTCGCGCTGATCGTGCCCGTCCCGTGGCACGAGGTCGGCCGTGCGATCGTGCTGCCGCATATCCAGTTGAACGCCGCGTACCTGACGACGGTCATCGCCGTGCTCGGCACCACGATCAGCCCTTATCTGTTTTTCTGGCAGGCGTCGCAGGAAGTCGAGGAATTGCGGGCGGCGCCGAACCAGCGACCGCTGCGAATCATGCCTCACCAGGCGCCCGCGCAGTTGCGCCGGATCAGCGTCGACACCTGGGTCGGCATGGGCGTGTCGAACATCATCGCGTTCTTCATCACGCTCACTGCCGCGGCGACGCTCCACATGCATCACATCGACGTGAAGACGTCGGCGGATGCCGCACGGGCACTCGAGCCCGTCGCCGGGCACTTCGCGTACGTGCTGTTCGCGCTCGGGATCATCGGCACCGGCCTGCTGGCGCTGCCGGTTCTCGCGGGATCCGCCGCGTATGCGGCCGCGGGCACCTTCCGCTGGCGCAACAGCCTCGCGTTGCGGCTGGGTGTCGCGCCCGAGTTCTACGGCGTGATCGCATTGGCGACCATTGGCGGCGTCGCGATCACGTTCATGCATTTCGACCCGATCCGGGCGCTTTACTGGAGTGCGGTCATCAACGGCGTGACGGCGGTGCCGATCATGTTCGTGATGATGCTGATGGCAGGAAGCAGACGCATCATGGGCGAATTCGCCGTCAGGGGCGTGCTGGCATGGGGCGGCTGGCTCGCGACGTCCGCGATGGTGATCGCGGCGATGGGCGTGCTCGTGCCGGATTGAATCGCATCGCCGCGCCGCCCTGTCGGCGCTTCGCCTCGCCGGAATAAACCGGCATCGCGCGGTGCACGCGCACCGGGAACGCATGCCGCGGATGGAAGGAGGACGCATCGTGGCCAAGAAAACCGCCGGATCGGCAAAGCTGCCGGCCTGCGACCAGCGCGCGCCCATTCTCGCCAGCCTGCGCAGCCGCAAGATGGCGCGCTCGATCCATACCTATACGCGCGGCAGCGCCGAGCGCTTTTACGCATGGCTGGCGGACCATCGATCCGGCACCGTGCCCGACGGTCCCGCGATATGGATCGGCGGCGATTGCCATCTCGGCAATCTGGGGCCCGTCGCGTCGAAGACGGGTGAAGTCGCCGTGCAGATTCGCGATCTCGACCAGAGCGTGATCGGCAATCCGGTCCACGATGTGCTGCGTCTGGGGTTGTCGCTCGCCACCGCGGCGCGCAGCTCCGATCTGCCCGGCATCATCACGTGGCGGATGATCGAGGCGCTGGTCGACGGATACGAGCAGGCGTTCGACAGCCGGCGCCGCGACGAACTCAGCCACATGCAACGCCCTCACGAGGTGCAGATCGCGATGAAGGCGGCGCTGCATCGCTCGTGGCGCAAACTCGACCGGCAGACGATCCGGAACACCGCGCCGCACATCCCGTTGGGCAAACGCTTCTGGCCGCTGTCGGAACGGGAGCGCGGCGCCATCCTCACCCTGTTCGAAACCGCGCCGGTTTCCACGATCGGCGCTGCGCTCAGCCGCACGGCGCGCTGCGACGCCGGCATGAAGGTGCTCGACGCCGCGTTCTGGGTGAAGGGTTGCAGCTCGCTGGGCCGACGCCGCTACGCGGTGATGCTCGATATCGACGACGCATGTTCCGACGGACATCCGCCCTACCTGATCGACATCAAGGAAGCCACGGCCGCCAAGGCGCCGAAATACCCCGGGGTACGCATGCCGGGCGATGCGGCACAACGGGTGCTCGAAGGCGCGCGGCACGTGTCGCCGATGCTGGGCAGCCGGATGTGCGCGGCGCGCCTCGACGGGCGCGCCGTCGTCATGCGCGAATTGATGCCGCAGGATCTGAAACTGGAAGCGGAACGGCTGTCGGAAGCCGACGCGGTGAACGTCGCCCGCTACCTTGCGCTGGTGATCGGCCGCGCGCATGCCGCCCAGATGGACGACGCGACGCAACGCGCGTGGCGCGCCGAGCTGCGGCGCCAGCGTCCGAAGACCCTCGATGCGCCTTCATGGCTGTGGAAAAGCATCATCGAACTGATGGCCGCGCATGAACAAGCGTATCTCGAGCATTGCCGGCGCCACGTGCTCGGCAAGGCGGTCCGCTGAATCGCCGCAGCCGTCATGCGCTGCGAAGGTTCCGCGCGATCAGCCGGTGTCGGGGCGAATCACCAGCTCGTTGAAACCGGTGCCCGCGTCGGGTTCACGCGAGAAACGATGCGCGGGCAACAGCACGAGCAGTATCTCGGCGGTCGTACGCACCACGCAGCCGCTCGCGACGTGCCCGCCCGATACGCGGCCTTGCGCGTCGGAAACCGACATGTGCAGGTGCGCGCCGTCCGGCGAGACCGACCCGGCCAGCGTCAGGATTTCGAGGTCGCCGCGCAGTTCGGTCGGTGAGTCGACGCCGGCATAGCGCAACTGCGCGACGTTCAGGCTGCCGATGCCCTGGATCACGAATGCCGCGTGTGCGCGAAGCCCGCGCAACGCGTGCTCGATGGCGGCGCGCAGATCGTCGCCGGGGGAAAGACGCAGAGGATGGGCTTGCATGGTCGATCACCTGCTGATGGGCGTGGGTGTCGACAAAGCGTACGTTCGACCAGGCAATCCGGCAAGTCGCCGCCTGCCGGATGGAACGCCGTTGCCGCAGCGCGCGGCGCTCGCGTTACACGGTGAACCGCTCGCTCGCGAACTGCGCGTCCGGCACGCCGGCGGCGATCGCGACTTGCCGCGCACCCTCGACAAGCGGCGGCGGCCCGCAGACATAGACGTCCGGCAGCAACGGCGCGTGCGCCAGCGCCGCGCGCAACGCGTCGACCGGCGTGCCGCGCAGCCCGGTCCATTCCACGCCGGGCCGCCAGACGCACACATCGACCACCAACTGCGGCAGCTCGGCCCGCAAGCGCGCCAGTTCATCGAGCATGAACAGTTCGTTTTCCTCATTGACGCCGAAGAACAGCCGCGCGTCGCCCGTCTCCTGATACTCGGCCATGCGCCGCAGCATCGACAGGATCGGCGCGAGCCCCGTGCCGCCCGCAACGAACCAGCGCGGCCGCAGGCTGTCGGCGAACAGGCCGAACCCGCCCATCGGCACACGCACGGTCAGCCGATCGCCGGGCCGCGCGCGTTCGCGCAGATAGGTCGAGAACCAGCCGCCCGGCCGCAGCCGGATCAGGAACTCCAGCCGGCCATCCCAGTTGCTCGTGTTCGCGAGCGAATAGGGCCGGCGCAGGCCGCTGCCCGGCACCTCCAGTTCCGCGAACTGGCCGGCTTCGAACTCCGCGGCCACGCCGAACGCGTCGTCCGGCTCGATCTGCAGCTCGACGCGCATCGTGTCGCGCTCAATCGCGTCGAGCGCGGCGATCCGCGCCGTGCGCACGGGCACCGGCTGCAGCAGCACCTTGGCGCGGTCGTACGGCGCCGCAACCCGCAGATCGCCGAGCGGCGTCGTTCGGCACAGCAATACCGCGCCGGGCTGGCCGGCCGGCAACGCGTCGGCGCTGTGCGACTGCATCGCGTACGGGCCGTCGACGACGGTCGCCTGGCATGCGCCGCAGCTCCCGCGCCGGCATTGCGACGGCAGCGTGATGTCGGCTTGCGCCGCCGCCGCGAGCAGATCCTGGCCGGGCTCGCAGTCGAAGCCGAACGGCGCGCCGTCGCGCGTCGTGATCTCGATCCGGTAGCTCATCGAACGATCCTGCTCATGCCGCCCGGCGCGCGAGCGCCGCGGCGAGGTCGGCGCCGGCGTCGCCGATCGGCTGGATTCCGAACTGATCGACCAGCACCGCGAGCACGCCCGGCGTGACGAACGCGGGCAGCGTCGGCCCGAGCCGGATATTGCGGATGCCGAGCGCGAGCAGCGTCAGCAGCACGGCCGCTGCCTTCTGTTCGAACCACGAGATGACGAGCGACAGCGGCAGGTCGTTCACGCCGCATTCGAATGCATCGGCGAGCGCGGTCGCGATGCGGATCGCCGAATAGCTGTCGTTGCACTGCCCGATGTCGAGCAGGCGCGGAATGCCGCCGATATCGCCGAACGCGTGCCGGTTGAACCGGTACTTGTTGCAGCCGAGCGTCATCACGACCGTATCGTCGGGCGCCTGCTCCGCGAACTCGGTGTAGTAATTGCGCCCCGGCGCCGCGCCGTCGCAGCCGCCGATCAGGAAGAAGTGGCGGATCTGTCCGGCCTTCACCGCGTCGATCACCTTGTCGGCGACGCCCAGCACCGCATGCCGGCCGAACCCGACGGTGATGGTCTGCTCCGGCGCCGTGGCCTGAAAGCCCGGCAGCGCCTGGGCGGCACGGATCAGCGTCGGGAAATCGTGATGTTCGAGATGGCGCACGCCCGGCCAGCCGACCGGCCCCGTCGTGAAGATGCGCTGCCGGTATTGCGGCAGCGGCTCGATGATGCAGTTGGACGTCATCAGGATCGGCCCGGGGAAACGCGCGAAGTCGCTCTGCTGGTCCTGCCACGCGCCGCCGTAGTTGCCGGCCAGATGCGGGAAAGCCTTGAGCGACGGATACGCGTGAGCCGGCAGCATTTCTCCGTGCGTGTAGACCTGGATGCCGGTGCCCGCCGTCTGTTCGAGCAGCGCGTGCAGATCGCCGAGATCGTGGCCCGACACGAGGATCGCCTTGCCCGCCACCGGCGACACGCGCACGGCGCTCGGCTGTTGCACGCCGAAGCGGCCGGTGTTCGCGTTGTCGAGCAGTTCCATCACCGTCAGGTTCAGCCGGCCGAGATCGAGCGCGTGCGCGAGCAGTGCGTCGACGTCGGCTGGATTGCCCGCGAGGAACGCGAGCGCCGCGTCGACGCCTTCGTAGATGTCGTCGCGCTCGTAGCCGAGCACCTGCGCATGATGCGCATACGCGCACACGCCCTTCAGGCCGTACAGCACCAGCGCGCGCAGCCCGACGATATCCGCGCCCACCGTGTCGAGGCCCGCGTCGATGCCGACGCTCGCAGCCTGCTTCAGCAAGCCCGCCAGATCGTCCGCCGGCTGCCACTCGGCCGGCCCGTGCAGCACCGGCACCGCCGTGCCCGCGGCGCGTGCGTGCGCTTCGCAGGCGGCCTTCACGCGATCGCGCGTCTGCGCGGCTTCACGCAGCAGCGCGACGAAGCGCACCGCATGGAAGTTCACGTTGGTCAGCGTGGTGAACATCGCGTACAGCACGAAGCGCTCGGCTTCGCGGTCGGGCACGCCCATCGTGCGCGCGATCGCGCCGTACTGCGCAATGCCCTTCACCGCATGAACCAGCAGGTCCTGCAGGTCGGCCGTCGTCGAATCCTTGCCGCAATTGCCTTTCGCCGATGCACAGCCCGGCCGCGCGCCGGTCCGGTCGGTCTGTTCGCATTGATAGCAAAACACGGTGTTCTCCTTTGTCGATCATGGGGGCGCGGGTCGGTGCGAAGGGCGGCCGGACGCGTGTTCCGGTCGCCGGGCCGCTCGCCCGCTTCAAGATGCTTCTCTGATGCATCTTTTTCATGATGTTTCGGCACGCGCTTCGCGACCGTGATGCAGATCAACAAACGGAATGCCGGCCGGTGAGGCAACTTGTCGCTAGGATTGCCCGCCGGCTTCAGGCGACGGTGCGGACGGTGCGCCTGCGTCGTCGGCATCCGCGCATGCGATGCCCCAGTCGCCGTATCGATACCAGTCGTCGCCGAGCAGCTCGCTCGGGTGCTGGGTCCGGCTGGAGCCGTTGCCGCATCGCATCGCCTGCGTCGGGCAATAGTTGTCGCATCCCCAGCAGATCCGCTCCGGATGCAGGGGATGCAGCGGAAATTTCTTGGCCATGATGCGTGGTCGTCCCGGTATCGGTTCATTCGCTACCGTTCGACTCTAGTGCACCGGGAAGCGACGTCGATGCGGCATTCGTTCGCACCGCTGCCGGTGTCGCTCCGAAAACGAAAAAAGCCCGGACATCGTCCGGGCTTTCCGTATCAGCGGTTGCAGCCGTATCGGGCCGCCGCGCTTATGCCTCCAGTGCCTCCAGCACCTTGCCCTTCGTCTCGATCCCGACGAAGTGGACGGTCAGCGCCGCAATCAGAGGCACGATGCCGATCAGGTAGAACGCCGGCGCGAGGTTGCCGCCGATGATTGCGTGCGGCACGATCATCGGCGCCGCGAACGATGCGATCTTCAGCCATGCGCTGCCGAGCCCGCAGCCGGACGCGCGAATGCTCGTCGGATACTGCTCCGGCGTATAGACGTAGGCCGTGATGAAGCCCGATGCCATCAGCCCCAGCGACAGCGAGCAGAAGGTCGCGACGACATACACCGACGACGCGTGGTAGACACCCGCCAGCGCCAGCGACAGCGCGCACAGCACGAACGACCAGACGATCACCGGCTTGCGGCCGAGCTTGTCGACGAGCAGCGCCGACGCGAGCGAACCGAGCACGCCCATCACCGAGCCGATCACCGCGAGGTTCAGCGCGAGCTGCAGCGGCGCATGATAGAAGTTCTTGTAGATCGTCGGCAGCCACGTCGACAATCCGTACTGGATGAACCCGCAGGTCGCCCACAGCGTCGCCACCGCGAGCGTGCGCTTGCGATACGCGGCGCTGAACAGGTCGCTCATCCGGCGCTTCGGGTGCTGGCGCACCATCTCGTCGAACGCGGCCGCCTGAGTCGCCGGCGGCAGCTCGCCGCGCACCGACGCTTCGAACACGCCGACCGCACGCCCCGCTTCCGCGAGGCGCCCGCGCGATGCGAGCCAGCGCGGCGATTCCGGCACGAGGCGCGTGAGCACCAGCGCGAGGATCAGCGGCAGCCCGCCGACGAAGTACATGATTTCCCAGCCGAACCGCGGCACGAGCCACGCGCCGAGCGCCATCGACACCAGCAGGCCGATCGGAAACACGATCTCGTACAGCAGCACGAAGCGGCCGCGGCCGTGCGCACGCGTGATCTCGTTGATGTAGGTCGCGGCGACCGGCAGCTCGCCGCCCAGCCCGAGCCCCTGCAGGATCCGCAGCAGCACGAAGATCTCGAACGTCGGCGCGAAGCCGCACGCGATGCTGGTGACGCCGATCACGGCGGAACTCCACGCGATGGCCTTCACGCGGCCATGCTTCTCCGCGAGCGCGGGAAACAGGAACGCGCCGATCAGCTGGCCGATCGCGCCGGACGCGATCAGCATGCCGATCTGCGTCGGCGACAGCCCCCACTTGTGAATCAGCAGCGGCAGCGTCGCCGCGATCGTGATCACGTCGAAGCCGTCGAAGAACGTCGCGGTGCCGATCAGCACGCGCGCGCGGATCTGCATCGCGTTGGCCGGAAGCCGCTCGAGCCGCGCGATGATCGCGCCGGGCGTGGAGGCGGCAGCTTCCATCGTGGCCCTGCCGGCCACGACGTTGTCGAAAGTGCTCATGCGGGGAGTCTCCTGGATCGTTCGCCGGTCAGGCAAGCGCTTTGGTCGTGTCCGCCAGGGCTTCCGTATCCACTGCCCGGCCCTGGTTCATCCACTTGCGTGCGAGCTTCAGCTCGCGTGCGTTGTTGATGGCGATGACACCTCTCACATGCCCATCGCCCAAGAAAAACAGCGTCGCGCGGCGCGCGGCGAGATCGCCGCGCACGACGAGCTGCGCATCGGCCGGCAGATCACCGAGGATCTGCAGGTTCACGTCGTACTGATCGGACCAGAACCACGGAATTTCCGCGTACGGCGCACGCACGCCGAGCACGGCCTTCGCGGCCGCGATCGCCTGGTTCTGCGCGTTCGCCCACGATTCGAGCCGCACGCGCCGCTTCAGCCAGCCGTTGTGATGATTCGCGACGTCGCCGCACGCGAAGATCGCCGGGTCGCTGGTCGCGCCGAATTCGTCGACGACGATGCCGTCGTCGAGCGCCAGCCCCGCGTCGCTCGCCAGCGACGCATTCAGCGCGAGGCCGATGCCGGCCACCGCGAAATCGGCGTCGATCGTCGTGCCGTCGGCAAGCGTCGCGCGCACCTTCGATGCGTCGTCCGGCTGCGCGTCGAGCGACGCGAGCGCCGCGCCGAGGCGCACGTCGACACCGTTCGAACGATGCAGGTCGAGCAGGAAGTCGGACACGATCGGCGGCACCGAACGCCCGCACAGACGCGGCGCGCCTTCGACGACGACGGCCTCGACACCGAGCTTGCGCGCGGTCGCCGCGACCTCGAGGCCGATCCAGCCGCCGCCGATCACGAGCACGCGCCGGCTCGCACGCAGCTTCTCGCCGAGCGCGGCCGCCTCGTCGAGCGTGCGCAGGTAGTGCAGGTTCGACGTGTTGACGAGCGCATCGGGCAAGCGGCGCGACGTGCCGCCGGTCGCGATCACGAGGCGGTCGTATTCGATCTCGCGGCCGCTTTCGGTCTTCACCACGCGGCGCGCACGGTCGATCGACGCCGCGCGTTCCGGCTGCCATGCCTCGACGTTCAGCGTGTCGAATTCGTCCGGGCGCACGACGCGCACGGTCTCGATGTCGGCTTCGCCGGCCAGCACGGCCTTCGACAGCGGCGGACGCTCGTACGGCAGGTGCGGCTCGTCGGCGATCATCACGAGGCGGCCCGCGAACCCTTCCGCGCGCAGCGTCTTCAGCACCCAGCCGGCGGCCTGGCCGCCGCCGATCACGACGACCGTGCGTGGCGCGGGCTGCTCCTGTGTGTTCGCTTCGGTCACGATTTGCGCTCCGTCATGAACTTGCCTTCCGGCGCCTTCGCGTTCTTCTGCCGGCGCGTGTTGCCGTCGAGGCCGCCGTCGACAGCCCATTCGGCGAACACGGTCGGGCCCGGTTCGAACTCGCGCGGCTGCCATTCCGGTGTCAGCACGTCTTCATCCGCGTAGTACTCGATCAGCGCGCCGGCCGGATTCTGGAAGTACCAGAAGTACGCGGACGACACCGGGTGACGCCCCGGGCCGAGCTGCGTTTCCCAGCCGCAACGGTCGATGTGCATGCCGCCGCCGAACACTTCGTGGATGTCGCGCACGGCGAACGCGACGTGGTTCAGGCCGCGCTTGCCATTCGGCAGCGCAAGCAGGAACAGGTCGTGGTGACCGCCGTGCGGTGCGCAGCGCATGAACGCGCCGCGGCCCGGATAGCGGTCCGACGTCTCGAAGCCGAGCAGGTCGTGATAGAACGTTTCCTGCGCGTCGAGGCAGTTCGTGAAGAACACGACGTGCCCGACCTCGACCGGCTCGGCGCGCGCATAGATCGGGCTCGGCTGATCGACGCGCGCCGTCTGGCCCCACACGTTCGACGGCGAGCCGGTGATGTCGAGCGCGCGCTTGCGCGTCACCTCGATGCGGATCGCCATCCCGTTCGGATCGATGCAGCCCACCGCATCGTCCTGTGCGTAATAGCCGGGCTGGCCGGCCAGCTTCGTGCGCAGCGCGTCGAGTTCCTGCCGCGTCGCGACGCCCCACGTGACTTCACGCAGCGTCGGGCCGGCTTCGAACGCGGGCGGCAGCGACGGATCGTCGGCCTTCACGACCAGCACGGTGCAGCCGTTCATCGTCTCGAAACGTGCGCGCGTGTCGTCGTGCGCGACTTCCTTCAACCCCCAGTCGGCGAAAAAGCGCCGGCACGTCGCGAGGTCGTCGACACCGTACGTGATCTGCTCGATACCCAAGATGCTCATTGCGTCATTCCCCTTCGCTCAGTTCGCCCACGGCAGCGGCGCGTCGTTCAAGCCCCAGTAGAGGCTCTTCTGCTGCATGTACTCGCGGATCCCGAGACGCCCCTTCTCGCGGCCCATCCCGCTCTCCTTCCAGCCCGAGAACGGCGTGGAGATCGAAAACAGCTTGTACGTGTTGATCCACACGGTGCCCGTCTCGAGCGCGCGCGCGATGCGCCACGCGCGCTTGTAGTCGCGTGTCCAGATGCCGGCGGCGAGGCCGAACACGCTGTCGTTCGCCTGCGCGATCAGCGACGCTTCGTCGTCGAACGGCATCGCGACGAGCACCGGCCCGAAGATTTCTTCCTGGCAGATGCGTGCGCTGTTCGGCAAGCCTTCGAGAATCGTCGGCTGATAGAAGAAGCCGCGCTCGCGCCCGTCGCCCGACGGCCGCTCGCCGCCGCACAGCAGGCGCCCGCCTTCTTCCAGACCGAGTGCAACATAGCGCTCCACCGATTCGCGATGCTTCGCGCTGATCAGCGGGCCCATCTGCGTGTCGGGCCGCGTCGGGTCGCCCACGCGCAGCTTGCGTGCGCCGGCGACCAGCCGCCGCATGAATTCGTCGTACACCGCGCGCTGCACGAACAGCCGCGAACCCGCGATGCACGCCTCGCCCGACGAGCTGAAGATGCCGTACAGCACGCCGTTGACCGCGTGATCGAGATCCGCGTCGTCGCACACGATCGTCGGCGACTTGCCGCCGAGTTCGAGCGATACGGGCATCAGCTTTTCCGCCGCGATGCGCGCGATGCCGCGGCCCACTTCGGTGCCGCCGGTAAACGACACCTTCTTCACGAGCGGATGACGGACCAGCACGTCGCCGATCACCGAGCCTTTGCCCGGCAGCACGCTCAGCACGCCCTTCGGCACGCCGGCTTCCTCGCAGATGCGGGCCAGCGCGAGCGACACGAGCGGCGTGACTTCGGCCGGCTTGAGCACCACCGCGTTGCCGCCGGCGAGCGCCGGGGCCAGCTTCTGCGCGTCGGACGCGATCGGCGAGTTCCACGGCGTGATCGCCGCGATCACGCCGATCGGCTCGTGCACGCTCATCGTCAGGTAGTCGCCGCGTGACGGCGTCAGTTCCTCGTCGAGCGTCTCGAGGCATGCCGCGAAATAGCGGAACGTGTTGGCCGCGCTCGCGACCAGCACGCGCGTCTCGCCGATCGGCTTGCCGTTGTCGCGGCGCTGCAGGTTCGCGAGCGCCTCGTGACGCTGCATGATCAGCTCGGCGATCCGGTACAGCACCAGCGCGCGCTGGTGCGGCTTGAGTCCGGCCCAGTCGGCGCGACGCCAGGCCGCGTCGGCGGCCACGACGGCGTCGGCCGCGTCGTCCGCGTTCGCCGTCGATACTTCCATGTTCGGCGACTGGTCGGCCGGATAGATGCTCGTGTAAGGCGCGCCGCGGCCGCGCCGCCACTCGCCGCCGATCAGGATGTCGCCGTTGGGTACGAGGCTCGTATCGAATGGAGTCATGTCACAAGTCCCACAAATCTGTCTCTGCCCGCCGCCCGCACCGTGGCGCAGGCGGCCGTTCAATGGCCCGGATGGCCGGAATGGCCGCGTCGTCCGCTCAGATCACGCAGCGGGCCGCGCGGTTGCGCAGCGCGCGGATCGCGCAGTACGCGGTCAACGCGGACGTCTTCGGGTTGTCGGGCAACGGTTTGCCGCTCATTTCGAGCGACATCTCGCCGAATGCGCCGCGTGCGGTGATGCGGTGCACGTTGCGCGTGACGGCCGGATCGGCGATCAGGCGCACGCGCGTCGCGTCGAGGCCGAGGCCCGCGAGCGCGACGGTTGCCGCGACGTTCGCGTTCTTCGGATACAGCCGCGCGGCGTCGCGTGCGGTGCCTTCGAAAATCACCTTCTCCTCGGTCATCGCACGCAGGTCGCACAATTCCTCGGCGGGTGTGCCGAGCCAGCCGAGCGGCGGCTTGCGGCCGACGTACAGCACCTCGTCGAGGCCGCCCTGCCTCGCCGACGCCAGCGCATCGATCCCGCCGATCGCGCCGGACAGCAGCGTCAGCGTCGCGTCGCCTTCGTCGGCGGCCTGCGACAGCACGTCGAGCAGCGCGAGATCGGACAACGCGCCGATCGACGCGACCGCGCAGTCGGTGCCGGCCTTCAGCAGCGGCACGACGTGATCGACGAGCGCGCTGTGACCCGCGCATTCGAGCGCGAACTCGGGACGGCGGGCCAGCGCGTGGACCGACGACACGACTTCCACCGCACCGCCGAGCTCACGCTGCACCGCGTCGCGCTGGTGCTCCGGCACGATCACGTGCGCGACGCGCAACGACGCATCGTGCTCGACCGCGTGATACACGGCCGCACCGATCGCGCCGAAGCCGATCATCGCGACGTCGACGGGCGCATGCCCGTGTGCGTGTCCGTTACGCATATTGCCGCTCCGACGGCTCTTCCTTCTTCACCGGCGGGCCCGCGAAGTTCGATGCGAACGCGCCGACCGACAGCATGTCGACCTCGACCATCACCGGGCCTTCCTTCGCGATCCCTTCGCGCACGATCGCTTCGGCCTGGTCGAGCGACGTGATCCGGTAGTGCGTGAGGCCGAAGCTCGCGCAGAACTGCGCGAAATCGGGCTGGTGCAGCTGCACGAAGCAGCGGCGGCCGCCGTACTGCGCATCCTGGATGTTGCGGATCACGCCGTAGCACTGGTCGTTCATCAGCACGATCATCACGTTCGCGTTTTCCTGCACGGCCGTCACGAGCTCGCCGACGTTGACCATCAGGCCGCCGTCGCCGACCAGGCAGACCGTCTTCGCAGCCGAGCCGGCCAGCGCCGCGCCGATGCCCATCTGGATGCCCTGGCCGATGCCGCCGCCCAGCGCATGCACGCCCGCGCGCGGCTCGAAGATCTTCAGCAGGCGGTTGCCCCACGTGCTGTTCGAGATCGTCACGTCGCGCACCCAGTTGTAGTCGCGGCCGACCGCCCCTTGCAGCGTGTCGACGAGCTTCTTGTAGGGCCCAAGGCCTTCCGCCACGCTGGCGACGGCCTGCTCGCGCGCCGCCGCGAGATCGAGCGCGAACTGCGGATCGACGGACAGCCGGCCTTCGAGGCGATCGGCCAGCTCGGCCAGCACGCGCTTCGAATCGCCATGCACGAACAGCTCGTTGCGATAGCCGCGGTTGTCGGCGAGCGCATCGGCGTCGACGCGGAACAGCGGCTGCGGCAGCGCGAGCTTGTACTTCAGCGTCTCGTTGCCGCGCAGGCGCGAGCCGACCACGACGAGCGCGTCGCAAGTCTTGTAGAACGCCTCGACGGACGCATGCACGTTGAACGCGCCGAGCGTCGCCGGGTGATCTTCCGGCAGCACGCCGCGGCCCTGCACGCTCGTCACGACGCCGAAGCCGAGCTTCACCAGGCGTTCGACTTCCGCCCGCGCATGGCGCGCACCGCCGCCCAGCCACAGCAGCGGACGGCGCTTGGCCGCCAGCGCGTCGGCGAGCTTCGCGACGCGTGCATCGTCGTGCTCGCGCACCGCGACGTGCGCCGGCGCGAGGTCTTCCGGCCATTCGATTTCGGCGGCCTGGATGTCGATCGGAATCTCGACCGACACCGGGCCCGTCGGCGCGGTCTGCGCGATACGCACCGCTTCGCGGATCGTCGGCAGCACGGTTTCGACGGTACGCACGCGGAACGCGGCCTTCGAGATCGCATCGAGCATCGTCAGCTGGTCCGGCGCTTCGTGGATGTAGGCCAGGTCCCGGTCGAGGTACGGCGTCTCGATCTGCCCCGTGATGTGCAGCAGCGCGGTGCCTGCCGTCAGTGCCTCGACCATCGCGCCGGCCGCGTTGCCCGCCGCCGTGCCGGTGCTCGTGAACGCGACGCCGAGGCCGCCCGACACGCGGGCCAGGCCGTCGGCCATGTTCACCGCGCCCGCTTCACCGCGCGCGCCGACATACCGGATGTTGCCGCGCGAGTTGATCGCGTCGAGGATCGGCATGTTGTGGATCGAGATGACACCGAATGCGGTTTTGACGTCGCACTGCTCGAGAAAGGCGGCAATCAGCTCGCCAACCGTGGTTTTTTTAGACATGGCGTGCAAAGCCTCCAGAAACGTCGATATGGCTGCCCGTCGTGTACGACGACAGATGCGTTGCGAGATAAAAAAGTGCCCAGGCTGCCTCGTCGGGCTTGCCGAAGCGGTTCAGCGGAATGTTCTTGTTGCGGGCGAGCGCGCCCGTCCAGTCTTCCCAGCTTTCGCCGGCGTGTGCCTGCGCTTCGTAGCGGCGGCGCCACTGGCCCGACTCGACGATGCCGATCAGGATCGAGTTCACGCGGATGCGCTGCGGCGCCAGCTCGGTCGCGAGCGACTTCACGAGGCTCAGCACGCCCGCACGCGCCGAGGACGTCGCGACCATGTGCGGCTCCGGCTGCAGCGCGAGCAGCGAGTTCACGCAGGTGATCGTCGGCGCCTGCGCGTCGCGCAGCAGCGGCAGGAACGCGCGCGTCGGGCGGATGATGCTGAAGTACTTCAGTTCGAGCTCTTCGCGCCACGCGTCGTCGGTCGTGTCGGCGAAGGTCGACACGCGCCCCTGGCCCGCGTTGTTGACCAGCATGTCGGCGCGGCCGAAGCGCTCGGACACGGCCTGCGCGAACGCGGCCACGTCGGCTTCGTCGAGCACGTTGCAACGCACGGCGAGCAATTGCGCGCCCGGGTATTTCCCGCCGAGCATCGCTTCGGCGCGCGCGAGGCGTTCGCCGTCGCGGCCGCAAATCGCGACCGACGCGCCGGCCCGCAGGAACCGTTCGGCAGTCGCGAGTCCGATGCCGGACGAACCGCCCGTCACCACCGCCACCTGCCCGGTCAGATCGATCTCAATCATCGGAGTCCTAAAGCCTTCAGAAACGTGTGCTCGTCATCCGAGCGGTAGTTGAGCCGCCGCGACAGTTCCGCCGCCGCGCGCTGCACCTTGTCGAACAGGCCGTCGGCGATCAGCGCCTCGTCGATCTCCGGCCGCGGCACCGTCACCGTGATGCACGCGACGATCTTCTGCGTGTCGTTGCGCACCGGCGCCGTGACCACCGAGATACCGCGCTCGAACGACGAATTGCTCACGCCGTAGCCGCGCAGCGCATCCTCGCGGATCACTTCGTAAAGCGCATCGACCGTTTCCGGCGTCGCGCTCGTCATCCGGCTCAGCGTGCCTTCCGGATACAGCGCACGCAGCTCCTTCAGCGACAGGTCGCCCATCAGCACGTGGCCGTGCGTCGTCGCATGCGCGGGCAGCCGCGTGCCGACGTTCACGCGAATCGCGCTGAACACCGGCGACTGGCACTGCGCCTTCGCGACGAACACCACGTCGCGGCCGTCGCGGATCACGATGTGCGTCGTGAAGCCGGTCGCGTCGCGCAGGCTCTCGATCACCGGCAGGCCGAGATCGGTCAACTCCAGCGAGCTCAGGTATTCGAAGCCGAGCCGCAGCACAGCGATGCCGAGCTTGTAGTTGCGATCCTTGTCCGCACGCTCGAGAAAGCCGAGCGATTCGAGCGTCTGCAGCAGACGGAACACCGTCGTGCGCGGAATGCCGAGGCGCTTGGACAGCTCCGGCGCGCCGAGCACCGGCTCGCGCGGCGAGAATTCGGCGAGGATCCGCAGGCCGCGTTCGAGGCCCGGCACCACATAGCCGGCGTCGGCCTTGGTGCTGTCGGATTCTGGTTGTTGCAGCGGTTCGCTCATGCCATGCCTCGCTGCGTGTCGCACTGACGACAGAACGTGTCGATCAGCGATGAATAGACGGCCGGCGCTTCCACGTAGCCGGCATGGCCAGCCTGCGGAATTACCTGCAGCTCGACCTGCGCGGCCGCGGCGATCCGCTCGCACGCGGCGGGCGGCGTGATCGCGTCGTTCGCGCCGACGGCCACGGCCGCGCGGCCGCGAAAGCCGGCGAGATCGGTCGCGAGATCGGCGTTCGCGAGCAGATGCGTGGCCTGCGCATAGCCGGCCGGCACGATGCGCGCCATGTTCCAGCGCACCCACGCACGCGCATCCTCGCTCGCGAAACCCGACAGCATGTTGCCGCTGCGCTGCTCGGCGAGCCCGGCCGGACCGAGTTCGTCAAGCATCGCGAGGCGCGCGTCGCGGCGCGTGTCGCGCGTTTCGACGGGCGCGCGGCCGTAGCCGCCCGCAGGCGAGATCAGCAGCAGGCCGGCGATCCGCGCGGGCATCAGGCGGCACAAGCCACCCGCGATGATCGCGCCGAGCGAATGCCCGACCAGCACGCAGCGTTCGATGCCGAGTGCCTCGAGCCACGCGTTCAGCGACGCCGCGTAATCGGCGGCGGTCGGCGACGCGCCGTGCACGGGGGTCGACACGCCGTAGCCGGGCGCATCCCACGCGAGCACGCGTCGCGACGCGCCGAGCGTGTCGAGCTGGCACACCCACGATGCGGCGCCCGAGCCGATCCCGTGCAGCAGCACGACGGGCAGCGCGTGGCCCGCATGCTGCGCGCCGGCCTCGCCTGCGCCAGCCTCACGGTAACCGATCGTGCCCGCCGCGCCGGCCGCGCAGCGCTGTTCGGGAAACTGCCCGAGCAGCGCGGCGAATGCCGCGGTGCGGTCGCGTTCACGTTTGTCGATGACACTCATTGCTTGGCTCCGCCCCGTCTCAGCGCTTGATCTTCGCGAGCGGCGAATCCGGCGGATAAGTCGGCGTGATGGGCTTCGCCGAACCGAGCATCACGCACATCAGCGCGTCTTCCTCGCCGATGTTGATTTCCGTGCGATACACGCCCGGCGGCACCGAGATCAGGTCGCGCTCGCCGAGGATCGCTTCCCAGGTCTCGCCGTCGCGCTCGCAGATCACCTTCATCTTGCCGCGCAGCACGAAGAAGATTTCCTCGACGTCGGTGTGGATGTGGCTCGGGCCGATGTTGCCGGCCGGGATGACCATCGTCGAAAACGTGAAGTTGCCGGCCGGCACCGTGTTGACGTCCTTCGCGACGCCCGTGCCGCCCGTGCCGACATAGCGCATCTGCGCACGGCGGTACTTCGGGTCGTAGTCGGCCTGGAACTTCAGCGCGTCCCAGTCGTAGCGCCGCGTCGCGTAGCGCGCGACGCGCCCTTCCATCCAGTCGCCGAAGCTTGCGTCTTCCGGCTGGTCCCACGACTTGCGTTCGAGATCTGCGTCCGCCATCGTCCTCTCCTTCATTCAGAGTGAAAACTTCAATTCAAATCAATTCATCACGAAGCCGCCGTTCACCGGCAGCAGCTGACCCGTCACGAAGCGCGCGCCGTCCGACAGCAGGAACAGCACGGGGCCCGTCACGTCGTCGGGCACCTGTGCGCGCGTGAGCGCGCGGCCCTGCATGTAGAACGCATGCCGTTCGGCCGGCACGTAGGCGGTCGCCTCGACTTCGGTGAGCCCCGGCGCGATCGCATTGACCGTCACGCCGTGCGCGCCGAACTCGCGTGCCTGCGCATGCGTCATCGCGATCACCGCGCCCTTGCTGGCGACGTACGCGAGCAGCTTCGGCGCGCCCCACAACGCGGTGTCCGACGCGAGGTTCACGATCGCGCCGCGGCCCGAGCGCGCGAGGTGCGGCAGCGCCGCATTGCTGACGAGCCACACGCCGCGCACGTTCACGTTCATCACGGCATCCCAGGTCGGCACGTCGAGTTCCGTCGACAGCCTGCCGCCCGAGTTCGTGATCGCCGCGTTGTTGATCAGCGCGTCGAGGCCGCCGAGCGCCGCCGCACTCTGCGCGACGAATGCGTCGACGCTCGCCGGATCGCCCAGGTCGAGCGCCAAGAAATGCGCGGTGTGGCCTGCTTGTGTGAGTTCCGCAGCCAGTGCGCGGCCCTCTTCGGCGAGCACGTCGCCGAACGCGACCTGCGCGCCCGCCGCGACCAGCGCCTTCACGAACGCCGCGCCGAGACCGCGGGCGCCGCCTGTGACGAGCACGCGGCGCCCCGGCAGCGACACGACCGGAGCGAACTCAGCCATTCGCGGGCTCCGCCGCGGCGTGCGCCGCACGGTGCGCGTCGAGCGCTGAAAGGTGTTCCTGCGCGCGCTGGCGCAGCATCCGGCGCACGCGCGTGATGCCGACGTCGTGCTGGTACAGGTATTCGTGATCGCGTGCATGCGGCGCGAGGCTTTCGAGGACGTAGCGGTCCTGCTCGAGCACGTCCCAGTGCAGGCCCTCGAGGCGGTTGCGGTACATGAAGCGCCACACGTCGCGCTGCCAGCCGCTGACCTTGCGGGTGCGCCAGAAGTAGACCTGGCAGTTGTCGTCGTCGACCGGCGTCGCGAAGCCGATGATCCCGAAGTTGCCGCCCGGGCCGAACTTCTGCTTGTACGGAATCGCGAGGCGCATCCACAGGCAGCCGGTTTCGCCGAGCTCGACCCAGTCGAAGTTCACGTCGCGCTGGCCGATCTTCTCGAACATCAGGCCCGTTTCCGTCTTGCGCACGCGCATGTCGGCCTGCTTGTCGCCTTCGGCCATCGAGTGCGACGTCGCGTGCAGGTACGCGCCGTGCATCGGGTCCATCACGTTGTCGATCGCGTACTGGTAATTGCACTTCCAGTTCGACACGCACAGGAAGTGGCCGTACTCGGCGTCGACCAGTTCTTCCGGCAGGTTCAGCGGCGCCGGCTCGCCGTGCGCTTCGTCGCCGAACCACAGGAAAATCGCGCCGGCCTTTTCCTCGACCGGATACGACTTCACGCACTTCATCCCTTCGAGCGGACAGTTCGACACGGCCGGCACGCGGTTGACCGTGCCGCCGCCATCGATTTCGACGCCGTGATACCAGCACGCGATGTTGCCGCCGAGGTTCCAGCCGAGCGACAGGCGCGCGCCGCGGTGCGGGCAGCGATCTTCCAGCGCGTGGACCTTGCCCTCGTGATCGCGCCACAGCACGATCTGCTCGGACAGGCGCGTGAGGCCGACGGGCGCGTTCGACACCTGCCAGCTCGGAGCGACGGGATACCAGTAGTTCTTGATGCCGCGGTCGAGGTAGGCGCGGACCGGGTCGTGTTGGACTTCGTGTTGTGCGGGGGACGTCATCAGTGTGCTCCGGATGCGGTTGTCGTCGGGTCGGCGGTCACGCGGCTCGCGCGCTCATTCCGCCAGCGAGGCCATTTCGGCGCGGAAGCGCTCGGGCGTCCACGCCGTGCCGTCGGGCGCACGGAAGCCGATGCGGTTCAGGCCCGCGACGACATCGTCCAGCTCGGTCGCGCCGCTCTCGAACACGCGTTCGAGCGCATCGCCGAGATCGTTCTCGTACTGGGTCGGCGCGGCCTTGCGGTTCTGCCAGACCTGGTTCTCGACCTGGCCGGGGATCTCGATCTGCCCCTTGCCGGCGACGTTGTTCGGCTGCGGCGCCACCCACGGCTTCAGGAAGGGATTGAAGTTGACGGTCGCTTCTTTCATGTCATTCCACCTTGATCTGGATTTCCTCGCCGGCCAGGCGCACCGCGTACTGCTTCAGCGCGCGCCCGCCCGGGCCCTTCAGGCATTCGCCCGTCTTGATGTCGAACACGGCCTCGTGCAGCGGGCATTCGACCGTGCCCTCGTCAACGAAGCCCTGCGTCAGCAGCGCGTACGCATGCGGGCACACGTTCTCGAGCGCATACACCTCGTCGCCGACGCGGTAGATCCCGATTTCGACGCCGTCGGTCCGCTTGAACTCGATCGGCGCGTCTTCCGACAGCGCGCCGGCGTGTCCGGCGCAAATCCATTGTTCAGACATCTCAAACCCTTCCTTCTGATCGACTCTCGGTTCGCTCCGGAATTGTTCCATATCCGGAACAGCAGTTTATGGATGGTGATTATAGAAGCGACTTTCCACGAGCAAAACAAAAAGCTGCATGTCCTAGGGAAAACACTGACCGTTGAGTCGGCGAGTTCCGCCGCAACGCGCGACCACTGTAAATTTTTGTTTGTCGGCGGGTATTTAAGTCTGTTTTTCTGGATTGTCGAACTCGTGTTGCGGATCGCCGCCATCTCCATCCGGCCCGATAAATTTATTTTTGATACGGCGCACGACGCCTCTATACTCCATTCCATCAGAGGCACATTGTTCCTTATATGGAACACAACAGAATGCCCGCCCCGGTGGCGGAAACGCGCGACGGCCGGCCGTCCCCGCGCCCGCCGCCACGGCATGTTTTTCCGTCAGGTTTGGAGAGTCAGGAGATCAAATGGTCAAGCAAGCGGTAGCAGCAGCAGTCATCGGAATGAGCGCCGTGTCCGGCGCGTGGGCGCAGAGCAGCGTGGTGCTGTACGGCAGCATGGACGCGGGCGTCGCGTACGTGAACAACGTCGGCGGCCACGCGAAGTGGGCAATGATCCAGGGCAACACGCAGCCCGACCGGTGGGGCCTGAAAGGCAAGGAAGACCTCGGCGGCGGCCTGTCGGCGATCTTCCAGCTGGAAAACGGCTTCTATACGAACAACGGCCAGTTCGCGACCGCGAACACGATCTGGAACCGCGCGGCGTTCGTCGGGCTCAGTTCGGACCGCTACGGCACGCTGACGCTCGGCCGCCAGACGCCGCTGACGTTCGATTATCTCGATCCGCTCAGTACCGCATATCTCGCGATGAGCTGGTATGCGTTCCATCCCGGCAACATCGACGGGCTCGCCGCGACCGGCAACGTGCCGTACAACAACGCGGTCAAGTACCGTTCGCCGAGCTTCGGCGGCTTCTCGGCCGCGGCGACGATGGCCCTCGGCAACACGACGAACTTCTCGACCGGCAAGTCGGTCGGCGTTGCGCTGAACTATGCGAACGGGCCGTTCAAGGCGTCGGCCGTCTACTCGAACGAGCACGACCGCGCGATCCTCATCGGCCAGACGGGGATCACGTCGTTCCAGGGGCAAAATACCGCGAATGGCTATCTGGCGAACAAGGTCGAGAACATCGGCGCGGGCGCGTCGTACCAGATCGGCGACTTCCTCGTGCATGGCCTCTACACGCGCGTGAAGATGCAGTCGAACGGGTTTTCCGACACGTTCCAGAGCTACGACGCGGGCGTGAACTATCGCAGCAGCGCGTTCAACACGATCGCGGGCGGCGCGGCGACCACGACGCTGGCCGGCCGCCGCTGGACGCAGGTCGAGCTCGGCGACATCTATTCGCTGTCCAAGCGCACGCAGCTCTATGCGAACGTGCTGTTCGAGCACGGCTCGGGCGGTGCGAAGGCGGCGTTCTTCACGGCCGGCACGTCAAGCACCGCGAACCAGGTGATCGTGCTGACCGGCATTCATCACTCGTTCTGAGCGGCGACGGGCGCACGCGCCCGATGGCCAAACGAAAAGAGCAGCCCGTGGGCTGCTCTTTTTTGCTGGCGAAGCCGCGCGACGCGGCCTCCTCGACGGGTCAGAACATCGCGACCCGATGGCGCGCGTGCGCGAACGTCGGATCGCTTTCGAGCGGCCGATAGTTCAGTCGCTGCGACAGGTCGACCGCCGCGCCGCATACCGCTTCGACGAGCCGCTCCTTCTCGCCGGCCTCACCGATTTCCGAGCGCGGCACCGTCGCCGTGATGGCCGAGACGATCGCGCCCGAATGGTCGCGCACGGGTGCCGTCACCGCCGAGATGCCGCTCTCGAACGCGGCTTCGCTCACCGCATAACCGAGCCGCGCGTAATGACGCACGCGCTCGTACAACTCGTCGACGGTGCCCGGCGTGCGCTCGGTGAACTGCTCGAGCCGCTTTTCCGGATACAGCTGACGCAGCGCGTCGCGCGTGAGGTCGCCCATCAGCACATGGCCGTGCACGGTCGCGTGCGCGGGCAGCCGCGTGCCGACGTGCACCTTTACCGAACCGAACATCGACGTGTTGCTCTGGGCCTTCGCGACGAACACGACATCGCGCTGGTCGCGGATTAGCAGGTGCGTCGACAGGCCCGTCGCGTCGCGCAGCCGTTCGAGCACCGGCGCGCCGAGGTCGGTCAGTTCCAGCGAATTCAGGTATTCGAAGCCGAGCCGCATCACGCCGACACCGAGGCGGAAATAGCGGTCGCCGTTCACGCGCTCGAGAAAGCCGAGCGCTTCGAGCGTCTGCAGCAGACGGAAGGTGGTCGTGCGCGGGATGCCGATGCGCTTCGACAGCTCGGGCGCGCCGAGCACCGGCTCGCGCGCGGAGAATTCGGAGAGGATCCGCAGCCCGCGTTCGAGGCCCGGAACCAGATACGACGACGCGCCGCCGGACGATTCGTCGTCGCCCGCGGCCGGCTTCGACGCGTCGTGATCGACGTCGTCGCTGGCTGTCGCGCGCGGCGCGCTTGCCGGCTTCGCCGGCGGTTTCGGTGCACCGCTCATCGTTGGATTGACCCTGTGCACATGGACGGAATGGAAGCGTTCACGAAAGACCCGCAATGCTTGATTATGGATTTTCGACCGAGTCGGATCAACACGATCCGGCGCAGGCGGCCGACGGCCCGGCGCGCGCGATCGGACAGCCGAGTGTCATATAGGCTGATGCGATCGAAAGGATAACAGTGATAGACAGGACTGCCCATCGGAACGTCGTAGGGGTGCGGCGGACGCATGCGAGCGCACCGCGCGCGATGTCGCATACGGATCGATTCGGGGAAGTCGGAAAGGATGGAAAAGGAAAAGGAACAGGAAGACGCGTGAAAACGAACGACCACGCCGATCCGCGAACGCGATCGGCGCGACGGCGTCAGGCCGTCACGGTGTCGTCATACTCGGCGCGCGCGCGCTGGCCGGCGGCATAGGCGTCGGCTTCGCCGCGAAAGCCGTCCGTGCTGAATGCGACGACTTTCACGCCAACGCCGGACGCCCGCTTTACCGTCAGCGCCCATTGCCATCCGCCGTCTTGTTCAAAGACGTGCAGCGACGATTCGAGGGATGAGTCCAGTACGGTCACGGGTTATGCTCCTGCCCTACGCGTCCCATTGGCCCCGCGTCGGGCATGTCGAAAAAATGCGCCGGTTCGCGGCGCGTTTCAGCTATTCGACAGTCTAGTCAAGGAATGTTGCGACGCACCATCAGGGCTTACACTCGCCTATCGGAACCAGACGGTCGATCGAATCCGCCTGAAACCCTTATGGCACGGGCCTCCCCCGCATATTTGCGCCGCCTGCTGCCCCACTCGTGCGGCAACGTGCCGCATGGACGACCGAGGGATCGTATCGGTCGAAAAACGGGTCACGATCGAACGCGACCGCGCAGCCGGGCCCGCATAGCCGGCGACTAACGAGTCGCCGCCGCCGACACCACCCGCCGGAACGTCAGATTGATGCGCTCGCCCTGCACGGCCGGCGCCTTCGGCACGCGATGCTGCCATTCGGCCTGCGTGCGGCCGCGCATCACGAGCAGGCTGCCGTGCGTCAGCCGGTACGCATGCACGACGCCGGTCGCACGATGACGAAGATCGAACACGCGCATCGCACCGAGGCTGACCGACGCGATCACCGGTGCGTCGCCGAGCTCCGGCTCGTTGTCCGCGTGCCAGCCGAGGCTGTCCTGTCCGTTGCGGTAACGATTGAGCAGCACGCTGTTGAAAGTCTCGCCGCACGTGAGCTCGACTGCACGCTTCAGATCGAGCACGGTCGCCGTCCACGGCGCGGGCGCGTTGCGGATTCCCGAATACACGTAGACGGCGTCCGGTTCGCCCTGCCACGCGGTGAGCCGCGGCAGCGGAATGCGGCCGCGCGGCGTGCGGATCGTGTCCTGCTGCCATGCGACTTCATCGATCAGCGCGGCCAGCACGCGATCGGCGTCGGACGGTGCGAGCCAGTCCGGGTACCAGTCCACGTCGGGCGCGGGCGCATCGGCGAAAAGATCGGGCGTCGACATGTCGAAATCAGGCAGAAAATGAACGGTGCAAACGAACCATGTCTGCATGGTAGACAACGGCGACACGCGCCGCCATGCGCTGTCATTCCGCGGCGTGACGGGGCCATCCGTGCGAACCGTGAACCGCGAAGCCGATGCATTTCCGGCGTGTCACGCGATCATCGCGGCGCGCGTCGATTTCGACGCTATCGCGCCCGTCACCCGGTCGCGCGCGTCAACCGGATCAGCGTGATTTCGGACGGCACGCCGAAGCGGTTCGGCGGCCCCCAGTAGCCGGTGCCGCGGCTCGTATAGAGCCACATCGCGCCGAACCGGTTGAGCCCGCCGATCACCGGCTGCTGCAGACGCACGAACGGCGGCCACGGGAGGAACTGGCCGCCATGCGTATGGCCGGACAGCTGCACGGTGAAGCCGGCGCGGCTCGCCGCTTCCGCGCTGCGCGGCTGGTGCGCGAGCAGGATCTTCGTCGCGACGTCGCGCGGCGCGCCCGCCAGCGCCTGCTCGGGGTCGCTGCGATGCGCGGGATCGAACCCGCCCGCCGTGAAATCGGTGACGCCCGCGAGCACCGCGCGCGCACCGTCGTGCTCGATCACCACGTGCTCGTTGAGCAGCACCGTCAACCCGATTCGCCGGAATTCGTCGATCCACGCGTGCGCGCCGGCGTAGTACTCGTGGTTGCCCGTCACGAGGAAGCTGCCGTGCCGCGACTGCATGCGGCCAAGCGGCGCCGTGTGTTCGCGCAGCCGCTTGACCGAGCCGTCGACCACGTCGCCCGTGATGACGACGAGATCCGCATCGAGCGCGTCGACCGCCCGCACGATCCGCTCGATATAAGGCCGCTTGATCGTCGGCCCGACGTGAATGTCCGACAGTTGCACGATCGTCAGCCCGTCGAGCGCGGCCGGCAGCTCGTCGACCGGAATCGACACGCGCTTGACCGCCGCCGTGCGGCGCGCGCCGACGAATCCGATCGCGGTGACCAGCACCGCGGCCACCAGCACGCCGAGCGCCGTGTCGGCGCTCGCGCCGCGCCAGGCGCCGTCATGCCCGAAATGCCGCCATACGACGACGCCGAGCAGCACCAGCTCGCGCAGGAACGTCAGCACCAGCAGCGACGAGAAGAAGCCCATCGCGAGCGCGCCGGCCCAGCCGACGAGCGTCGCGGCCCAGCCTTCGTCGAAGCGGCGCGAGAACATGCCGACCGGGATCAGCACGACGAAGCTCGCCAGGACCAGCGCCGCGATCGTGCGCGCGAGCGGCGACGCGAATGCGCCGGGAATGATCCGTAGCCCGACATACAAATGGAACAGCACGCCGATTGCGATGAACCGGACAAAGAAACTTCGCATGGAACACTCATCCTCGTTGCGCTACCACCGTCGCGCGGCGCGTCGGCCGGGATCGTGACGTCAAGTCTCGTCATGCCCCGCGCCACGCGCCGCGTCCTTCGCACGATGGTACACAGATACCGCCGGCTCGACCGGACACCGATTCGCAACCACTCGCGCAGCAATCCGGCAATCGCTGCTTCGATTCCCGCACATCCGCGAACAAACGTCGGCAGCGGGGTTCCGTCTGACGATCCTTTACAGTCCGTCGGCACCCATGCGAAAGCATCCGCTGGCAGAATCGCGGACCGCGCCACGACCGTACCCGAGCGCCCGCCGGGCGCTCAGACGCGTGCCCCCGGGGCACGCCGCATCGCTGGCGGTCCGCATCGCGCTGATTTATGATCGGCTCCGTATCGCGGAATCGTCGTCGCGGCAACGAACCGCATTGCGCCGCGCCCGGCATCCACCCCCAACGTCGAGCTCGTCACACCATGAGAAAAACAACGCCGCGCGTACCCCTGCGCGCCGCCGCCGTCCTGGTGCCTGCCCTGCCGCTCGCGGGCTGCACGTCGCGCGGCGCACCGTCGTACGTCCTGTTCGGCGCGTATTTCCCGCTCTGGCTCGTCAGCGCGATCGTCGGCATCGTCGGCGCGATCGTCGCGCACCGCGTGTTCGTCGCGACCGGCTGGGCCGCCACGGTGCCCTACCAGCTCGCCGTCTGCACCGCGATCGGGCTCGTGGTCGCCGTGATCGTATGGCTCACCGGCACGGGGCCGTTTGCATGAAGGCCGCCGGCATCACCCGCCCGTCCACGAAAGGCCGCGTGATCGCGCTGGCGATCGTCGCGCTCGGCATCGCCGCGCTCGCGTACGCGTACCACCGCACGTCGGCCTACCCGTCCACCGACGACGCGTCGATCGACGCGGACCTCGTCCACGTCGCGTCGCCCGTCGGCGGCCGCATCGTGCGGCTCGCCGTGCACGAGAACCAGCGCGTCGCGAAAGGCGACCTGCTGTATGAAATCGATCCGGTGCCGTACCGGCTGACGGTCGCGCAGGCGCAGGCCGATGTCGAGCTCGCGCGCGCATCGCTCGACACGCGCCGCCGGTCGCTGATCGGCGAGCATTCGAACGCCGCGGTCGCCGCGGAGCAGGTCAAGCGCGCGACGCAGAATTACGATCTCGCGACGCGCGACGTGAACCGGCTCGCGCCGCTCGCCGCGCAGGGCTACGTGAGCGCGCAGCAGTTCGACCAGGCGAAAGTGCGGCAGCGCGATGCGGCCGTGTCGCTCGCGCAGGCCAAGGAACAGCAGCGATCGTCCGCGCAGACGATCGGCGACGATGCCGACGCGATCGCGACGCTCCATGCGCGCGAAGCCGCCCTCGCCCGCGCGCAGCACGCGCTGGACGATACGGTCGTGCGCGCGCCGCACGACGGGCTCGTGACGGGGCTGACCGTGCTCGCCGGCGAAACCCTCGCGCCGAACCAGTCGATCTTCACGCTGATCGACGCAAGCGAATGGTTCGCGGTCGGCAATTTCCGCGAGACGTCGCTGAATCGCATCGCGGTCGGCGATTGCGCGACCGTCTATTCGATGATCGACCGCAGCCGCGCGCTGACAGGCAAGGTGGTCGGCATCGGCGCGGGCATCGCGGACAGCGATCGCATCAACCTGCCGCGCGCGCTGCCGATCGTGCAGCGTTCGGTGAACTGGGTGCATGTCGCGCAGCGCTTCCCCGTGCGCGTGAAGCTCGACGAACCCGACGGCAAGCTCGTGCGTGTCGGCGCGAGCGCGATCGTCGAGGTCCGGCATGGCTCGGCCTGCCGCTGACGTCCGCGCGCCGGGCCCGCGCGAAATCCTGCGACTGCTCGCGCCGTTTCCGGGGCGCACGTCGATCGCCGTGCGGGTCGCGCTGATCTGCGCGCTAAGCGTGCTCGTGACGAGCGCGTACGGTACGCCCGAAGCCGCGCTGTCCGCCTACGTCGTGTTCTTCATGATCCGCGCCGACCGCGTGACGAGCATCGTGCTCGCGGCGGCGCTGCTGCTGATCGTCACGATCGTGATCGGGTTCGTGCTCGGCATCGCGATCTTCAGCATCGACTATTCGATCCTGCGGGTCGCGTGCATGGCCGTGCTGTCGGTCGGGCTGCTGTACCTGACGTCGGCCAGCAAGCTGCGCCCCGTGGGCGCGATCCTCGCGATGATCGTCGGCTTCGGGCTCGACCAGCTCGGCCTCGCGCCGTTCGGCGAAGCCGCGACCCGCGCGCTACTGTATATCTGGCTGACGATCGCGATTCCCGTCGGCGTTGCGATCGTCGTCAATCTGCTGATCGCGCCGTCGCCGCGCCGGCTCGCGCTCGCGCAGATCGCCAAGCGCCTGCGGCTCGCCGCGCGGCGGCTGCGCGGCGACGACGACGACGACGCGCGCGCAGCATTCGACGCCAGCCTGCGCGAAGGCGACAAGCAGTTGCTGACGTGGCTCAAGCTGTCGAAACTCGAAGGCTCGTCGAGCGCCGCCGACGTTGCGGCACTGCGCCAGGCGATTGCGTCGAGCACGGCGCTGATGGTCGGCGTCGCGCTGGCCGATCGCGAACCCGACGCGCGGCTGCCCGCCGCGTTCGGCGCAGCGATCGCGGCCACGCTCGACGAGATGGCGGCCATTCTCGAGCGCGGCGGCTATCCGGTCGACGTGACGCTCGCACTGCCGCCGGTCGATGCACTGCCGCCGCTCGCGCGCGTCGCCGCGACGGATCTCCATGCGGCGATTACGCGCTTCGCGGAACCGGGCGCGGCGGCCGATCCGACTGCAGCCGCGCCGGCCGCACCTGTCAGCGCGTCCGCTGCCGCTCGCCCCGATTCCGCTGTCGCCTCGCCCGCACCGGCGCCACGCGGCGGCTTCTTCCTGCCGGATGCGGGCAGCAATCCCGATCACATCCGTTATGCGCTGAAGACGACCGCCGCGGCCATCTTCTGCTATCTGCTGTATTCGCAGCTGGACTGGTCGGGCATCCATACGTGCGTCGTCACCTGCTACATCGTGTCGCTCGGCTCGACCGCCGAGACGGTCGAGAAGCTCACGCTGCGGATCGTCGGCTGCATCGTCGGTGCGCTGCTCGGCACCGCGGCGCTCGTGTTCGTCGTTCCGGCGCTGTCGTCGGTCGGTGAGTTGATGGCGCTGGTGTTCGCCGGCGCGTGGCTGTCCGCGTGGGTCGCGTTCGGCTCGCCGCGCATCGGGTACGCGGGCTTCCAGATCGCGTTCGCGTTTTTCCTGTGCGTGATCCAGGGCGCCGGCCCCGGCTTCGACCTGACGATCGCGCGCGATCGCACGATCGGCATCCTGCTCGGCAACGTCGTCGTGTATCTCGTATTCACGCGCATCTGGCCCGTCAGCATCGGCAAGCAGATCGACGTCGCGCTCGCCGCGCTGCTCGAGCAGTGGCGCCGCGTGGTGCAGATCGCGCAGCCGGCCGAACGCCGCACGCTCGCTGCCGAAGCCTTCGCGCGCCATGGCGCGATCGCGCAGGAGCTCGGCCTTGTCCACTACGAACCGTCGTGGGTACGCCCCGCCGCGACGTGGCTCGCCACCCGGCGCCGCGCACTCGCCGAACTCGGCGCGCTCGAAGGCCCGCTGTTCCTGCTCGCGGAGCGCACGCCGGGCGACCCGGCGATCGGCGCGCGCCTCGCGCGCGTGGTCGCGCTGCGTGACGGCGGCCCGGCCGCCGACACTGCTGCGCCGGCGCCGCCGTCGACAGCAAGCGCGGCATCCATGCCGGCCCCGCCGCCGGCCGCCGCGCCCGCCGACCCTGCACGCGACGCGCTGCTGAACCTGATCGACACGCGGCTCGCGCACATCGCCGACGCCGCGCGTCAAGCCACCCCGAAGGAGCCTCTCCCTCATGCGCGTCCCTGAACCGCCGGCCGCGTCGATCGCCGCCGCCGCGCTCGCGACTGCCGTCGCGCTGGCCGGTTGCGCAACGTCGTCGATCGATCTGGCGCCGGACGCACCCGATCGCCCGTGGCAGCCGCAAACGTCGGCCGCGGGCGACATCGTGGCGGCCCCGCCGCTCGCGTCCGCGCAACGCGCACCGCACGACTACACGCTGCCGGCATCGCCCGCGCTCGCATCGGTGTCGCCGCCCGCCGCGCTCGATACCGCGCATCCGTACACGCTGCCCGAGCTGATCGATCTCGCCGAATCGACGAATCCGCTGACCCGCATCGCGTGGAACGACGCGCGCAACGCGGCGCTCGCCGTCGGCATCGCGAAGGCCGCGTACCTGCCGAATTTGTCCGCGACCGCGATGGGCGCGTACCAGACGAGCCACGGCTCGACATCCACGATCCTCGGCGACGCGTCGAGCAATACGACCGTGCACGGCACGATCTCGGCGCTGTCGCTGCAATGGCTGCTGTTCGATTTCGGCGGCCGCGCGGCGCGCGTCGAGGCGGCCGAGCAGGTGTCGGTCGCGTCGAACGTCGCATTCACGGCCGTGCATCAGCAGGTGATCCACGACGTGACGGTCGCGTACTACCGCTACGAAGCCGCCCGCTCGCGCGCGGCCAGCGCGCAGCAGGGCCTGACGAACGCCGACGCGATCCTCGCGGCGTCCCGCGCACGGCTCAAGCAAGGCGTCGGCACCGTCGTCGAACTCGCCCAGTCGACCCAGAACCGCGCGCAGGCGAATCTCGCGCTGGTGCAGGCGAACGGCGCGCAAAGCGACAGCTATCTCGCACTGGTTTCCGCGCTCGGCATCTCGCCGCTGTCGAAGCCGCCGATCGCCGCGCTGCCGAAGCGGCCGCTGCCGCCCGCGCTCGCTTCGTCGGTCGATGCGATCGTGTCGGATGCGATCGCGCGCCGTCCCGACCTGCAGGGCGCATATGCGCTCGAGCAGGCCAACCGCGCGAAGATCAAGGCCGCGGAAGCCGCGTTCATGCCGAAGGTCTTCCTGTCCGCGTCGACATCCTATGCCAGCGGCGGCACGGCGATCACCGCGCTGCCCGCGATCGGCGACCAGGCGCCGACCGTCAACCTGAACGGCAGCCGCTATGGCGGCGGCGTGTTCCTCGGCGTGACGATCCCGCTATACGATGGCGGCCTGCGCTCGGCGGTGCTGATGCAGGCACGCAACGATGCGCAGAGCGCGTCCGCGCGCCTCACGCGGACCAAGGAGGAAGCCGTCCGCCAGGTCGTCGCCGCGCAGAATGCGGTGCAGACGAGCCTCGCGTCCCACGACGCGGCGAAGGCGCTCGTCGATGCCGCGCAGACGAGCTACGACGCGGCGCTGACCGCGTACCGGAACGGCGTGGGCTCGGTCACCGATGCGACGATCGCGCAGAGCCAGTTGCTCGCGGCCCGCAACGCGGAGGTCGACAGCTACGCCGGCGCGCTGTCGGCCGCCGCCGCGCTCGCGCTCGCGACGGGGACGATCGGGTCGTCGCAGTAACCGTCGCACGGAGGGCGCCGGCCGTGCGCGGCCGGCCGCCCGACCGGTTGACGGGTGCGCGGGCGGCCGACTAGAATGCCGCCCATTCTTCCTTCAGGAACCATCGTGGACAGTTGCAGCACTCCGTTGCGTGCGCCGCTTGCCGCCTGAACGCCCGTCCGACGCAGTTCTCCTGCCGCGGCTCGCGTTCCGCGAGCCCGCACGCCTCCCGTTTCACACTGAATGACGCATTCGCGCGGTACAGTGCCGCGCGATGACGGCCATCGTGCCGCGTTCGGCATCGCGCCGACGCGACGCGGGCCGGCATGCGCTCATTGCACGGCAGGACACTCATGACTCTCGATTTCGCACTCCGTCTTTTCGTCGCGTTCGCCTGCGGCGTCGCGATCGGCCTCGAACGCCAGATGCGGCAACGCACGGCGGGCTTGCGCACGATCACGCTCGTCGCGAGCGGCGCGTGCCTGTTCGTCACGCTCGGCGTGCTGACCGGCAACGGCGTGGCCGGCGTCACGCAGATCGCCGCCTACGTCGTGTCGGGCGTCGGCTTTCTCGGCGGCGGCGTGATCATGCGCGACAAGGGGTCGATCCAGGGCATCAACACGGCCGCGACGCTGTGGTGCTCGGCCGCCGTCGGCGTGCTGGCCGGTTCCGGCCACTTCGTGCCGGCGCTGGCCGGCACGGGCGTCGTGCTGCTCACCAACACGGTACTGCGCGGCGTCAGCCAGGCGATCAACGCGACTCCCGTATCGAATGCCGATCTCGTGCGCGAATACCAGATCACCGTGATCTGCCTCACCGCGGACGAAGTGCACATCCGCACGCTGCTGTCGAATTCGATGTATGCGAAACCGCTGTCGTTCCAGAGCCTGACCAGCGAGGACGTGCCCGAGCAGCCGGATCGGCTGAAGGTCACCGCGACGCTGAAGCTGCATCCGAAGGATCAGCAGAAGCTCGAGCAGATCGCGAGCCGGATGAGCATGGAGAAGAGCATTTCCAGCGTGAGCTGGACCGCGAAGGAAGCGGAGCCGCTGATGGAGTGAGCGGCAGCAGCCGTTCATGCGACCGGCGGCAGGACTGCCGCGCCGCCGGTGTCGCGTCAGGGCGTGTCGATGAGTCCGGCCCCGATCGCCTTGACGACTGCCTGAACCTTGTTCGTCGCGCCGAGCTTCTCGAGGATGTTGTTCACGTGGAAGTTGACCGTGCGCTCCGAGATGCTGAGGATCTGGCCGATCTCGCACGCGGTCTTGCCTTCGGCCGTCCAGCACAGCACCTCGCGCTCGCGCGCTGTGAGCGTGACGCTCGACTCCGGCGACAGCTTCGGCACCATGAAGCGGCTCATCAGCGAATGCGACAGGTTCGCGAGCCAGTTCGTCTGCAGCGTCAGCATGTTGATCTCGGCCGGCGTGAGCCGGTCCGCATGACGGGCGATGCTCAGCAGCCCGAACGCGCCGCGCGCCGCCCAGCTCGACTGTGCGACGCCCACCGACAGCCCGTAGTCGCGCGCGTCCTGCCACAACGGGCACGGATCGATCCGGTCGACGTCCGGCCACACGATCATGTTGGTGCTCAGCGCGCCGTCGCGGACCGTCGAATCGATCTCGATGTAGTTCTGCGCCTGGTAGCGCGCCATCCAGCCGTCCGGATAGGTATTGAAGATCGCGACGGCCGGCTTCGATACGGGCAGCGGCACGCGAATGCCGTAACAGCAATATTCGAAGCCGAGGCGTTTAGAATAGGCAGCGATCCGCTGGAAGAGCTGCTGCTCGTCTTCCGCGGCACTGAATTGTTGGTAGGCATCCTGCCAGCGTAATTCCATTATTTCTCCGACAACGTCACGCTGTCATACCTGTCAGGTGCCAGCGCCGGTTCGGGGCTGATACATTCCGCGCATGACTTCACCTTTGTTGCACCCGGTCCGCGGCCCGTCTCCGGACGGCTACGTACGGCTGTCCGAAAACGCACTGGCCGCGCTCGCGCTCGACCATGTCGCCAGCGACCTCGATGCATCGCTGCTCGCGGAACTGCGCGACAGCGCCATCGACGCGCGCCTGGCCGGCTACACCGAATGGCACCGCCCGGCCAGTACCGGCGTCGCATACCTGACGGTCGGCTGGGACTGGTATCTCGAACGAGCAACCGGCACGTTCGTGATCGCGGGCGGCGACGTCCGCAGCAACATCATGGCTGTGGACACCAACGGCGCCGACCTCGGCATGTTCCGCACCGCCGCCGCGCTCGTCGCGCGGCTCGCTGGCATCGCTTGGCCCGCCGCCGTCGCATCGGCGCTGCTCGGCCGCAATGCCACCTATGATGCCGGTCCCACGCTCCAGTGACAATCTGCCACGCTTTCCTCTGACATTTCCTCAAGACTGGCGCTCTTTATAAGCAAAAGCCGCCCGTATTTCAATCCCGCAGATCAAGAAACCGTTACCACCGGTCAAATCGCGTCGGCGCGCGTCTACCTGTAAGAGTTACCAGTTACCGCCTCCTCGGGACGCGCGCTGTAATGCGTGCATACAAAGATCAATCCGAGGACACCATGCGAACCTTCGTTCACGAGGAAGGGCGGTTGCCGCACGAACTTGCAGCGGATCTAGGGCGCTATCGGCGCCGTGTATTCGTCGAACAGCTCGGTTGGGCGCTTCCGTCGGCGAACGAGAGTTTCGAGCGCGATCAGTTCGATCGCGACGATACCGTCTACGTGTTTGCGAGAAACGCCGGCGGCGACGTGTGCGGATGTGCACGCCTGTTGCCGACCACCCGCCCGTATCTGCTGAAGTCGCTGTTCGCCGACCTGGTCGCCGAAGACGTCCCGCTGCCGCAATCGGCTGCCGTCTGGGAGCTGTCACGGTTCGCGGCGTCCGGCGACGAAGGCGGTCCGGGCAATGCCGAGTGGGCCGTCCGCCCGATGCTCGCGGCGGTCGTCGAATGCGCGGCGCAGCTGGGCGCGCGGCAGCTGATCGGCGTGACGTTCGCGAGCATGGAGCGGCTGTTCCGCCGCATCGGCGTGCACGCGCACCGGGCAGGGCCGCCGAAGCAGGTGGACGGTCGTCTGGTTGTCGCGTGCTGGATCGACATCGATCCGCAAACGTTTGCTGCACTTGGAATCGAGCCGGGACGGGCCGCCCGGCAAGCCATCGCCGCCTGAGCCGGAACGCGCGTAGTCCGGCCGCGGCATCGTAACGAAGGAGAACCACCTTGGACCAGTCTCAGGTCTTTCGCGCGATGATGCCCGGCTTGACGGGTGCCGGCGGCGCCCGCATCGCAGTCGCCTACCCGTCGTTCCCGCGGCCGCTGCCGCTCGTGCGGCTCGATCGCCGCGGCCTCGTGTTCCGGGCAGCCGGCGCCGCGCCGCTCGTGTGCGGGCTGCCGCGTGCGGCGACGCTGCTGGTCGCCGACGAGCCGCTCTGCTCGCTGCGCCTCGTGATCCGCGACATCGCCGCTGCAGGCGACGGCCGGCACGACCTCACGATGCAGCCGTCGGGTGCCGCCGGCGACGAACTGCTGTGGCACGCGCTACGCGAGCGCGAACCGTACCGGCAGATCCGGCAGCCGCTCGCACCCGTCGACGCGGCCATCGCACCGAACGGCGAGCCGCAGGTCGCCGGGGACACCGCGCAACGTCCGTCGCGCAGCGCGGCGTTCCGTCTGAGCAGCCACAGCGATGCGCTGTTCTTCGCCGACTGGCTCGAATATCACTTCGACGAGCTGCGCGCGCTGTCGCAGCGGCATGGGCCGCAACTGCAGCTCAACCAGTTGCAGCGGCAGGTCGCCGACGACGAAGTCGGCGTGCGCTTCCTCTACGACATCGATGGACATGCGACGCGGCACGCGCTGACCGACTGCGCGCGCGAGGCCTGCGCGTGGATCGAGATGGAAATGCGCGATAAGTACGCGGTGCCGGTTGCGCAGGAGCGGTTTGGTGCATTTGCTGCGAACGCGCGGGCTGGCGGGATGTGAACATGTGAGAATGACCGCGGCCCGGTGGATACACGGCGGCCGGTGGGTCGCATGGCAAATGTTCCGTGGCAGGACATTGCGTAATGTCGGATTGCGGGAAGGTCCGCGATACGCCGTGCTCTGCTCTTGCCGGGAAAAACAGTTCGCGCTGCGTTGCACAATTACAACTAGGGCTTGCCATCCCTCGGGTTTTCCCTTAAAGTTGCATCTGTCTCCTCCATGTCTCCAAACATGGATTCAGCCCGCTCCCAGGAGCGGGCTTTTTCTTGCCTGCGTGGTTTAGCGGGGACATATCAAAAATCGGAGCCTCCGGCACATTCACCGTGGCCCGGCGGCTTATCATCGGCGAACCGTCACGCCGAGCCGACGTCGTTATGCACGCCCATCTGCGCATCGCCCGCCCCGTCGCCGATCTCGCCCGAATCGAGCGCATGTACCGCGACGCGTTCGAATTGTCGGTACTCGCGCGCTTCGACGATCACGACGGCTTCTCCGGCGTCATGCTCGGACGCGAAGGGCTCGACGACCACTTCGAGTTCACGCACTTCCCGGCGCATCCGGTCGCACCCTCACCCACGCCCGAAGACCTGATCGTCTTCTATCTACCCGACCACGGTGCCTGGGAAGCCGCATGCGCACGCGCCGCCGCGCACGGCTTCATGCGCGTGACGTCGTTCAATCCATATTGGGATGCCTCCGAAAGACATTCGAGGACCCCGATGGCTACCGGATCGTCCTGCAGAACGCGGAATGGCGTTGACGGGCAAGCATGCCCGAATCGTTATGCGCTGAGATCGGCGGCGGGGCGAACGGTCATCGCGTGCGCGACAAACAACATGTGCCGTCGCAGCGCATGTCCTTGCGGCTACGCAGGATGTGCGTCGGATTGCGCTTCGAAGCGTGCGATGGTTGCCCGTGCATCGGCAGGCAACCCACATCGGCCACGCGCGAGCCATGCGGTCACGGCGGGATCTGCGCGCATCGCCACCAGCGCGCCTGCATCGTCCGGGCGCCGACGACGCAACGTCAAACGTTCGGTGTCGATCTTCGATGGCACGGTCAACCGTGATCGGGATGTACAGGGAGCGCGGGATGCGTCAGCCCGCCCGTGTGCACTTTCGATAGCGCAGTAACGAGCCCGAACGCAAAGCGAAGGAGTGACGCAATCGCGATCGTTGCCTGAACCGGCAAGAAGCGTCGACGGCCACCAGCACCGACGACGAGAATTGAATGCAGCGGAACGCATCGCCCCGCCCGGCGCTCGCAGAATGCACGCGGCGCCCATTCGGGCACCCGCGCGTCGAATGCGCTTACTCGTTTTCTTCGAAGTAATGCCCGAACTTCACCTGCTTGGTCCGGATATAGCGCTCGTTTTCCTCGCGCATCGGCACCGCAAGCGCCACGCGTTCGCAGACGGGAATGCCATGCTTCACGAGCGTGTCGAACTTCTTCGGGTTGTTGCTCATCAGGCGCACCGACGTCACGCCGAGGATCCGCAGGATCGCGGCGGCCGAATCGTATTCGCGGGCGTCGTCGGGCAGGCCGAGGTCGAGATTGGCTTCGACGGTATCGCGCCCCTGCTCCTGCAGCGCATATGCGCGGATCTTGTTGCTCAGGCCGATGCCCCGCCCTTCGTGGCCACGCAGATACAGCAGCACGCCGCGGTCTTCCGCCGCGATGTAGCGCAGCGCGAGATCGAGCTGCTCGCCGCAATCGCAGCGGTAGGAGCCGAACACGTCGCCCGTCAGGCACTCGGAATGCAGCCGCGCAAGCACGGACTGCTCGCCGGTGACGTCACCCATCACGAGCGCGAGATGTTCGGCATCGCTGCCCGATACGCGGAAAGCGTACGACGTGAACGTACCGTAGCGCGTGGGCAGCGACGCGGTGGCGACGAGCGTCACGCACTCGTCGGCCTGGCCATTGCCCGGCGTGGGCGATTGGGGACGCGAAGACATCATGAATTGAGTCGAAACGATCAGGAATGTAGGAGTTGTGTGGATAGTGCGTGACCGGAGTTTACCGCTAATCTGGAAACGTCACGCGACTGCCTCGGTCGGCCCGGCTATACTGGGCCCATCGGGTGCCGCGCATCACGCCCTGCCTTCCCTGCATCGTCCCGCACACGGAGAAAGCAAATGAGCACGACTGTCGCGCAAATTCTCAAGGCCAAGCCGGATTCGGGCCGCACGATCTACACCGTCACGAAAAACGATTTCGTCTACGACGCCATCAAGCTGATGGCCGAAAAGGGAATCGGCGCGCTACTGGTCGTCGACGGTGACGACATCGCCGGCATCGTCACCGAGCGCGACTACGCGCGCAAGGTCGTGCTGCAGGAGCGTTCGTCGAAAGCCACCCGCGTCGAGGAAATCATGACGGCCAAGGTGCGCTACGTCGAACCATCGCAATCCACCGACGAGTGCATGGCGCTGATGACCGAACACCGGATGCGCCATCTGCCCGTCCTCGACGGCGGCAAGCTGATCGGCCTGATCTCGATCGGCGACCTGGTGAAGAGCGTGATTGCCGACCAGCAATTCACGATCAGCCAGCTGGAACACTATATCCATGGCACCCCGTCGGTCACGTCCGTCTGATCCACCCCAGCGAAAAAGGCCCAAACGCGCGAGCGTCTGGGCGGGAAAGCCGCCGGAATGCGGCGACGGAGGTTCTGCTCTGCTGACGCCGACGCGCGCTAGCGGCGCGCGTCCCGTCGGTCACATGCTGTGCTCGGGCAGACCCGGGATATTCAGTTGCCGAAGTAGACGGAGTTCACGGGATTCGGGGCTTCACGCGTGACGCGGCGGCCCGACTGGCCTGCGCTCATCGCCGCCGCACCGTAGCCGCTCGTATCGGCTTGGGCGAGCATCGGCTGGCTCGGCTGAATCCGTTGTTCCGCGGCCTGGATATCCTGCGGATATTGCGAATCGCTCGCGACCGGCTTGTAGCCGTTCTGTTCGAGTTGCACGAGATCGGCCCGGACCTGCTCACGGGTCAACCCCTGCTCGGACTGTGCGAACGATGCGATCGGGGTGGCAAGGACGGATGCAGCGATCGCTGCGTAGATGATCGACTTCATGATGGACCTCCGAAATATGTTCTCTTTTGGCGTCGCTCCCGGCTGGACTGTCTGAAGCGATGGAAACAAGTGTAGTGCTCGCGATACCAAGGGGAAACCCTTGGTTTGAACATACAGCGTTGCGTTTTTGGAAAAAATCCATCGCCGTCGCGTCACTGCATCATCATCACTTAAAGCATTTCCACAACAATGCCTGACGGAAGGCCGACAACCGAATCGCCGATCCGGAAGGTTGTGTTGTAGAATCGTAAGGCTTTATTCACCCGTTGGTACCCTATCCACCATGCACGCGCCCACGCCTCTTTCGGTTTTGCCGTCCGGCCCCGCCGGCGTGTGCATGCGCGCCGGTCATCCGGCGCCCACCTGCGTTCGACGCACGGCCCAGGCGCCGCTCGCCCCTGCCCGGCGCCTGATCTGACGGCACGGTCTCCTCCCGGAGCCAGGTCAGACAGGCTCCGGGCGATCCTCATAGGCATGCCACGCCTGCCCCCGCCGATCATTTGGAGAACTGCCATGAAACAACGCCTTTACCAGCTGAGCGAAGTCGACGTCGCTCGCCTCGAGAAGCACGCCGAACACAACCCGCGCTTCCAGGCGATGCTCGACACGCTGCTCGAGCGCGCGGACATCGTCCAGCCCGACGCCATCAAGGCGAACGTCGTCACGATGAACTCGCAGATCACGCTGCTCGACGAAGCATCCCAGGAACAGACCACCTGGACGATTGTTTATCCGGATGCCGCCAATCTCGAACTCGGGCGCCTGAACGTGTTCTCGCCGGTCGGCATGGCGCTGCTGGGCACGCAACGCGGTCAATTGGTGAAGGTGCTGCAGCCGAGCGGCGCCGAAAAGCTGATGAAGGTCGCGGCGATCGTGTTCCAGCCGGAAGCCAACGGCGAATACACGCGCTGACGCCGCTGCGGGCCGGCAGCGTACCTCGGCCAGCCCAAAACAAAAAGCGAGGCCCTGAGCCTCGTTTTTTTGCGTCCGGACGAGACGCACCGTCGTCGCGACCCGCGTCGTCGTATTCGACAGGCGAAAAAAAGGCGCCCGAAGGCGCCTTTTCGATACTGCGAAGCGGGTTACCCCGCTTGTCACGCTTAGAAGCGGTGACGCAGACCAACCGTTGCTGCGGTTTGGTTGATCGACGAGCTCGGCAGGTTGTTGCTGAAGCTGTCGCCGTTGTAGATCGACGCGCCGATGCCGTTCTTCGCTGCACGCTGGTACACAGCTTGTGCGTAGACGTCCGTGCGCTTCGACAGCGAGTAGTCAGCTTGCAGGCCGAACTGGTTCCAGTGCGTGCTGCCGTTGTTGATCTTCGCGTTCGTGTACGTGTAAGCAGCACCCAGGCCGAGAGCCGGCGTCAGGTTGTACTTCGCGTTGACTTCGTAGTTGTCCGTACGCAGCGTGCCCAGACCAACTGCGTTGTTGTCGAGACGTGCTTGCGTCCATGCAGCGCCGACTTGTGCCGGGCCGAATGCGTAACCAGCAGCAGCACCGTACGTGCGGACGCGGCCTTGGCTAGCGATGCCACCGATTGCCGACGACGTCGCGCCGTTTGCGTTCGTACCGTCACCCAGGTTCGCTTGCGAGTATGCACCCGCCAGCTTCAGGCCTTGGAACTGGTATGCAACGCCTGCGCTGTACGCACGGTTGTTACCGAAGTTCGTGTTGTTCGAGAACGAGTACGTGCCGCCGAATTGCAGGCCAGCGTAGTTCGCGCTCGTGAACTTGATGGTGTTGTTCGCTGCGACGTCACCGGTCGTGCTCAGACGGTCGAGGTTCAGCGGGTGCGCGAAGTACGTGCCGCCCCACGAGCCCGTTGCCGTCAGCGGCGCCAGGTAGTCTTGCGTTGCGTCATACTGCTTACCCAGCGTGACCGTGCCGTACTGGCTCGACAGACCGACAAATGCTTGACGGTTGAACATGCCGCCGTTGTTGCCCAGCTTGCCGTTACCGATGCCGAAGCCGCTTTCCAACGTGAAGATTGCCTTCAGGCCGCCACCCAGGTCTTCCGAGCCACGCAGGCCGAAACGGCTCTGGTCAATGCCCGAACCCATCGCCCAACGCGACTTGCCAGCTTGGCCGAGTGCCGGCTGGACGTTGCTCGTGTAGGTGATGCCTGCGTCCAGCACGCCGTACAGCGTGACGCTGCTTTGCGCGTGAGCGACGGTAGCGAACGATGCTGCAGCTGCTGCAACGATCAGAGTCTTGTTCATTCGTGGAGCTCCCTTCTAAAAAGAGGCAGGTCTCGCGACCTTGTTCATAAACGGTCTCAACCGCCCGGGAGCGCCATCGATCCTGCTGGCGGCGCCCGGATAGTTGCCCGTTTGGGAACCGTGAGTTTAGGGGTGTACCCTAGGGGCGCGATCTGCAAATAAAGAAATAACCTTTTCCAGAACTAGAAATAATGAAAGTGGGGACGAGTTATAAGTATTTGTTTTGACGTCTTTTTTTGACTTCTTGACGACTGTTTTTTGGACACTTCTATCCCACCATTCCTTCGTGTCAGCGTCTTGACGGTTGCATAGAAACAACAAGCGGAATCGGCAAATCGCCCAAAATCGGTAACTTTTACCCAAGCAAATCTCAAATACCGAGCCGCGCCGCCTAAAAACCAAGCGGCCAAGCGGTAAACACACACCCGCGCGGCCGTTGCTGGCGCCTGCTCCGTCGGCGCCGGGCTGCAACGGGAGGTCGGCCCGCTCCACCGGACGACCGGCGGGCCCTCGTGACATGCAGTAACAGCCTTAACGGCCTGCGTAACCCGGCCACGAGACCGGGAAGCTAATGTACGGCAGACCCGCTTACATATAAGAGGACCCGCGATGAATCGACGCTCGTTGTTGCGCGCCATCGGACTGACCGCCGCCGTCGCTGCCACCGGCGGCTGGCTGCGTACCGCCTCGGCTCAGCCCGCCCCGCCGGGATACCGGCCGCCCGGACCGCACCACGGGCCCGGCAGGCCGCCTTATCCCGATCGCCCGGGCTTCGCGCCGCCGGCACCGCGGCACGATCGCCGTCCGCCGCCGCCGCGGCCGCACGGCTATGTCTGGACCGACGGCTACTGGCGCTGGCAGCGCGGCCACTATATATGGGTGTCCGGCCGCTGGGTCGCGCGGCGCCCGGGGCGTCGGTGGGTGCCCGGCTACTGGCGGCGCCAGGGGCCGGTGTGGATCTACGTCGACGGCACCTGGCGATAGGCAGTCGCCCGCGCCGGCTTTCGGTGGGCGCAACGCCGTACGGCGGACGGCCCGGCGGCGGTGGACGGTAGAAGGACCACGCGCCGGCGTGCGAGGCGACTAATCGGCACCCGAATCGGCCCCGGACGGCCACCGATCGCAACTGCCCCCGATCACGGCGGACCGCTCGCCTCAAGCCGCGATCGTCCCGCATACGTTGCGCCCTTCGCAACAACGCGTACGAGCAGCACGCTCGAAACATTCGGATAACGAAGTCATCCGATGCCGCCGAGGCACATACATACAGCCGTGGCCCAGCGCGGGGTAACGCGCGGGTCACCCCTCCCTTCTCCTCCCGCTTTCCGGCCTTCACCTCTCCCGCACGCATCGTCGCTGCGCCGTACGACATCCGGCACATTCCGGAGACCGCAGCTCATCCGTTTGGACGGCACGCAGCGCCCGCTTTGTTGCCATCATGGCCGTCATTCATCGCGCGCCACGTCCCGCACCGAACGACGCCGCGCGCATTCGCGCACCCCGCCACGAAGTGAACGAAGGCACCGGCATGCGCGCCATGATCGCGCTTGGCATCACCCAAGCGCGCGCATGGGACCGCGCCGATCCGGTCCGCATCATCGACACATCGGCCGCCGCCCCTTCACTCAAAGGAGCAAACACGATGAAACGACTCGAAGGCAAAGTGGCGTTGATCACGGGCGGCGCCCGCGGCCAGGGCGAGGCGGAGGCGCGCCGGTTCGTCGCCGAAGGTGCACGCGTGGTGATCGCCGACGTGCTGGACGACGCCGGCCGCCGCGTCGCGGCCGAACTTGGCGACGCCGCGCGCTACCAGCATCTCGACGTGACGAACGAAGACGATTGGCACACCGCCGTGCTTGCAACGCTCGCGCATTTCGGGCGGCTCGACATCCTCGTGAACAACGCGGCGATCCTGAAGCTCGTGCCGATCGAGTCCTGTTCGCTCGACGACTATCGCAAGGTGATCGACGTGAACCAGGTCGGCTGCTGGCTCGGCATGAAATCGGCGCTGGCCGCGCTGAAGGATGCGGGCGGCGGCTCGATCGCCAACGTGTCGTCGACGGCCGGGATGGAAGGCGTGGCCGGCGGCAGCGCGTATGTGTCGAGCAAGTTCGCGGTGCGCGGGATGACGAAGGCCGCCGCGCTCGAGTTCGGCCGCTACGGAATCCGCGTGAATTCGGTCCACCCAGGCGGCATCGACACCGTGATGGCGCGCCCGCCGGAATACGCGGACTTCGACCCGTCGTCGATCTATAGCGGGCTGCCGATCGCACGCATCGGCAAACCCGACGAAGTCGCGAGCCTCGTGCTGTTCCTCGCATCCGACGAATCCGCGTACTGCACGGGCTCGGAATTCATCGTCAACGGCGGAATGCTCGCGGGCAGTACGTTCCACTGATCCGCACCGCAGCCGACACGCGACGCGGCGTTCAGTACCCTTCGGCTGGATCACCGGGGTGCCGAGACCGCTCGCCGCCCGCTTGCCACCGCGCACAACGAAGCGGCCGCGCAGACCGTACATGCCTTCCGCTTCCGGATATACCTCAGGAGCACGAAATGCAGCAGTCCGACGAACGCCGGCAGCAGTACGCAGGCCGCGCCGAAAGGCGACGTCCTGCGTAGGGATAAGGGAAGCATGACGCCTCGCGACGGGTTAAACTGCCGCGCAGCATAAAAGTTGAAGTTAACTTCAAGTCAAGCTTTTCCGGAGGGCGCATGGGTATCGATGAAACTCCGCAATGGCCGCTGATGTCGATCCGCGAAGTGGCCGCGCGCAGTGGCGTGCCGGCGTCCACGCTGCGCTTCTACGAGATGCGCGGGCTGATCAAGTCGCACCGTAACGGCTCGAGCCATCGCCACTATTCGCGCGCGGTGCTGCGGCTGATCGCGTTCATCGTGTTCGCGCAGAAGATCGGCTATTCACTCGACGAGATCGCGGAGCAGCTCGTGAGCCTGCCGGAAGACACCGCGCCGACCAACAAGGATTGGCAGCGGCTGTCGCGCGGCTGGAAGCAGCGCGTCGCGAACCGGATCGAGGAGCTGCAGCGGCTCTACATCAACCTCGACGAATGCATCGGCTGCGGCTGCCTGTCGCTGAAGCGCTGCAAGTTGACCAATCCCCAGGATCGCGCGGGGCGCAACGGCCCCGGCGCGCGGCGCTGGCTCGGCGATACGCCGCCCGATCTCGACTGACGCATGCGGCTGGCGCGACGCCCCGCGCCGCCTTTGCGCGTCACCCGACCCGCCAGCCGCCGTTCACCGCGATCGTCGCGCCGGTGACGAATGCCGCGCGCGGCCCGGCGAGCCACGCGACCGCGTCCGCGATGTCGTCCGGATGGCCGGCGCGGCCGACCGGCGTCTGCTCGCGGATCGTCATCGCGATGGCCGGTGCGACGCCGGCATCGCCGAACAAACGCGTATCGGCGATATAGCCGGGCGCGACCGTATTGACCGTGACGCCGCGCGGCCCGAGCTCGCGCGCCAGCGCGACGGTGAACCCTTCGACGCCCGCCTTCGCCGCCGCATACGCGAGGCCGCCCGGCAGGAGGCTGCCGGCGCGCGCCGCGATCGACCCGATGTTCACGATTCGCGCCGCGCGCTCGGCCAGGTGCGGCAGCACGGCCAGCGTCGTGATGAACGTGCTTTTGAGGTTCGCAGCGAGGACGGCATCCCATACGGTTTCGGCGTCGCCCGCCTCGGTGTCCGCGCCCACCCGCCCCGTCAGCCCCGCGTTGTTGACCAGCACGTCGATGCGCGGCCACCGCGCGACGATCGCCGCGACCGCCGATGCCGCGTCGCGCCGCACGCTCAGATCGGCCGCCTGCCCGATCGCCGCGGTGCCGAGCCGCGCGACGGCCGCGTCCAGCCGCCCCGCATCGCGCCCGATGATCGCGACGCGATACCCGTCCCCCACCAGCCGGCTTGCGATCGCGAAGCCGATTCCGCTCGACCCGCCCGTGACGATCGCGGTACGTTGCCGTTCGCTGCCTGTCATGTGCTGCCCTCCTTTCCTCGGTGTTGACGATTGATGACATTGGCAGTCTGGACAACGCATGGCGATAGGTAAAATACGAATTCGATGACCATCCGATACGCGAAAGGTATCGCAATGATCGATTTGCGCCAGTTCCGGCAGTTCATTGCCGTCGCCGAAACGCTCAGCTTCCGGCGCGCCGCCGAGCGCCTGCACATGGCGCAGCCGCCGCTCAGCGCGGCCATCCGCAAGCTCGAGGAACAGTTGGGCGTCGCGCTGTTCGAACGCGACAACCGCGGCGCGACGCTCACGCCGGCCGGCGATGCCTTCCTGCTCGAAGCGCGCCGCGCGCTCGAGCAGGCCGAGCGGGCGGTGGCCGTGGCGCGACGCGCGGGCGCCGGCCTGGGCGGCACGCTGCGGCTGCGGTTCGTCGACAGCACGGTCAACGCGCTGCTGCCGCTGATCCTCCGCGCGTTCCAGGAACGGCATCCGGACGTCGATTTCCAGCTGGAAGAAGGCACGACCGCCGAGCAGGTGCTCGCGCTGCGGCAGGACCGCACGGACGTCGGCCTCGTCGTGCTGCCGGTGGCCGATGCCGGCGACGTGCACGTCGAGCCGCTGCTGCGCGACCGGATGGTCGCCGCGCTGCCCGACGGCCACCAGCTTGCGCGCCGCCGCCGCATCGCGCTGGCCGAGCTGGCGGACGAACCATGGGTGCTGTTTGCCGCGCATCATGGGCCCGGCATGCATGCGCGGATCGTGACGGCGTGCGCGCAGGCCGGCTTCGCGCCGCGCGTGGTCCAGCAGCCGCGCCAGATGCAGACGACGGCCGGACTCGTCGCGGGCGGCATCGGTGTCGCGCTGATGCCGCGGCTATTCGTGCCGATGCAGCCGCAAGGCATTACGTTCTGCGAACTGACGGGCGCGGGCAGCCCGCTCGCGTACGAACTGGCAATCGCGTACCGGACGCCGTCGTCGCTCGTCGACGCGCTGCGCGACACCGCGCGGCACGCGGTTGGCACGCTGGGGCTGGTGACCGCGACGTGACCGCGACGTGACCGCGACGTGACGGCGACGAGATCGCGCGCGTCGCGCGCACGGCGCTCAGTCGAGCAGGAAGTTGAGCGCGACGTCGAGCACGGCCTGCCGGAACGCATCCTGCCGCGTGGGCAACGACGTGAACTCCAGAATCAGGTGGCTATACGACACCGTCGTGCCGACCGCGCTCGCGATCATGAAGAACAGCACATCGGGATCGACCGGGCGGATCGCGCCGGCGTCGACAGCCTCCGCCAGCAGCGGAAACATCGCGTCGTGATACGGCCGCACGAGCCGCTCCCGCAGCCGGTCGAGCCGCGCGCCCTCCTCGGTCGCAGCGGTCGAGAAGAACATGCCGATGTCCGGCTCGTCGAATTCGTGATCGACACACAGCTCGATCGCGCGCCGCATGCGCTCGCGATGCGGCAATGACGACGTGCGCAGCGCGCGCAACGCATCGAACATCGGCTCGGCCAGCTCGGCGATCTGCTCGACGACCGCCAGCCACAGCGTTTCCTTCGTGCCGAAATGATGGGCGATCAGCGCCGCGTCGATGCCCAGCTCGCGCGCGACCTCACGCACGCTCGTCGCATCATAGCCGCGCTTCGCGAACGTGCGGCGCGCGGCTCGCAATATCACGTCCGGACCGACGGACGCGTCCGCCAGCGGCCGCCCGCGCGTGCGCCGCTTCGACGGCGCGCACTCAGTGACTTCAGCCACGTATTCCTGCTCCTGTTGATTGATTCGAACGCCCGTGTTCGTGCCCCGGTTTCGCGTCGCCCGGGCCGGGCCGCCTGCCCACTCCGTTGACACGCGAAGCCGGGAAGCGCTAGGATCATACCTTATTCATCACGTGATGATTTATCCATGACAACCCTTACTCGCCCTGCCCGCATCGTCATCGTCGGCGGCGGAATCGCCGGCTTGCAGCTCGCGACCCGCCTCGGCGAACGCCTTGGCCGTAGCGGGCGCGCGCAGGTCACCGTCGTCGACCGCAGCCCGACCCACGTGTGGAAGCCAATGCTGCATACGATCGCGGCCGGCACGCGCGACGTGCAGCAACAGCAGGTGATCTTCCTCGCCCACGCGCGCGACCACGGCTACACGTATCAGCCCGGCGAACTGAAAGGACTCGATCGCGCGCGCCGCCGCGTACAGCTCCGCGAGATCCGCTCGCCGGACGGCGAACTCCTGATCGACGCGCGCGAGCTCGAATACGACGTGCTGATCCTCGCGCTCGGCAGCCAGGCCAATGATTTCGGCGTGCCGGGCGTGCGCGAGCACTGCTACTTCATCGACAGCCAGCAGCAGGCCGAAACCTTCAACGAAGCGCTGCGGATGCGCGTGTTCCGCAGCATCGCGCGCGACGAGCCGTTTCGCGTCGCGATCGTCGGTGCGGGCGCGACGGGCGTGGAGCTGGCAGCGGAGCTGAGCCGGCTGCTGGAAATCGCGCAGGCGTATGGTGATGAGACGGTGCGCGAGCGGCTGCAGCTGACGCTGCTCGAAAGCGGCCCGCGCATCCTCGCCGCGTTTCCGCCGAGGATTTCCGCTTCCGCGCAGCGCCGGCTCGAACAGATCGGCATTCACGTGCTGACGTCGACGCGCGTCACGGCGGCCGATGCGAACGGCTTCCACTATGGAGACGGTTCGTTTGCCGAGGCGGATTTGATGGTGTGGGCGGCCGGCGTGAAGGCGTCCGATTTCATGCAGGCGCTGGGCGGGCTCGATACGAACCGTGCGAACCAGATCATGGTCGGGCCCACGTTGCAGGCCACGGCCGACGAACACGTGTTCGCGATCGGCGATTGCGCGAGCCTGCAACCCGACGGCCAGCAGCGGCCGCTGCCGCCGACCGCGCAGGTGGCGACCCAGCAGGCCGAGCATCTCGCGAAACACCTGCCCGCATGGCTCGACGGCAAGCCGTTGCCGCCGTTCGCGTTCCACGATTTCGGCGCGCTCGTGTCGATCAGCGACTACGACGCATTCGGCACGCTCGGGCAATTCGGGTTCTTCCGCGGCGGCTTCATCCAGGGGCGTTTCGCCCAGTTCAGCCATCTGATGCTGTACCGGCGGCACCAGCAGGCGCTGCACGGATTCTCCAAGGCGACGCTGCTGTGGATCGCCGAACGGATCAACGGCTGCGTGCAGCCGCGCATCCGCCTGTCTTGACACATTGCGTAACGTTTCGAGGAAAGCAGACATGAGCAACAGTGCAGCCGCCTGGCTCAGGACCGTCGCCGCGATCGGCAGCTTCGACATGCCGTCCGTCTCATGGGCCGCGCCGCGCAGGCGCAGCGTCACGCGCGACCGCTTGCCGTCGTGGGACGCGACGAGCCAGCCGACCATCAGCGTGCTGGAGCGGCCCACCGCCGACACCGTGATGATTTCGTGGCGCGACGCGTGCACCGGCCACTACGGTTATCAGAAGTGGCGGCTGTTCACGACGCGCAAGCGCGGCGTCTGCGCGCTGTCGGGGCGGCCGATCGCGCCCGGCGACAGCGTCTATGCGCCGCAGCTGCTCGGCTCGGCGCCGGGCAACGCCGCCGCGATGGTGCTGGCGGCGTCCCTCGACGAGGCCTGCGCCGCTTAAGCGGACGTCGCCCGACCGGCGCCATAGGCCGGATCGCCGTTCTGCCGTTCCAGTTCCGCGTCGAGATGCGCGGCATGCGCCTTCGCTTCGGACTCCGACATCAACTCGCCTTCCCACTTCGCGACCACCGCGCTGGCGATCGAATTGCCCACTGCATTGGTGGCCGAGCGCCCCATGTCGAGGAACGTGTCGACGCCGAGGATCAGCAGCAGCCCCGCTTCCGGAATGTCGAACTGGTGCAGCGTCGCCGCGATCACGACGAGCGATGCACGCGGCACGCCGGCCATCCCCTTCGACGTCAGCATCAGCACCAGCAGCATCGTGATCTGCGTGCCGAGCGACAGATGGATGTTGTAAGCCTGCGCGATGAACAGCGACGCGAACGTGCAGTACATCATCGAGCCGTCGAGGTTGAACGAATAGCCCATCGGCATCACGAAGCTCGAGATCTTGCGCCGCACGCCGAACCGGTCGAGCGCGTCGAGGATCTTCGGGTACGCGGCTTCGGAGCTGGCAGTCGCGAACGACAGCATGAACGCTTCCTTGATCAGCGCCAGCAGCTTGAACACACGACGTCCGAGGAACAGCAGGCCGGCGGCCACGAGCGTGCTCCACAGCAGGAACAGGCTCACGTAGAAGTCGCCCATGAACACCGCGAACTTCAGCAGGATCGACAGTCCGTTGATCGCGACGGTCGACGCCATCGCGGCCAGCACCGCGAGCGGCGCGAGCTTCATCACGTAGCCGGTGATCTTGAGCATCACGTGCGCCAGCTGGTCGATCGCGGCCACGAGGATCTTGCCGCGCTCGCCGAGCGCCGACAGCGCGACGCCGAAGAACATCGAGAACACGACGATCTGCAGGATCTCGTTGTTCGCCATCGCCTCGGCGATCGACTTCGGCACCATGTGACTGACGAAATCCTTCAACGTGAACTTGGACGTCGCCAGATGCGCCGATGCGCCAACGTCCGGCAGCGGCAGGCCGAGGTTTTCCCCCGGGTGCAGCAGGTTCGCCATCAGCAGCCCGAGCAGCAGCGAAATCAGCGATGCGGTGACGAACCAGGCGAACGCCTTCACGAACACGCGCCCCACCGACGATGCGTCGCCCATGTGCGCGATGCCGACGACGAGCGTCGAGAACACCAGCGGGCCGATCACCATCTTGATCAGGCGCAGGAACACGTCGGACACCAGCGAGATGTAGCCGGCGATTTCCGTCGCGGACTGCTTGTCCGGAAACTGCGTATAGATCATGTAGCCGATGAAGATGCCGGCCGCCATTGCGAGCAGGATCCAGACTGCCGCGGACATTCGTTTGTTCATAACGGTACTCGACGCACGGTGCAGGAATGGAAGAAAACGCCGCGCCGGTGCCGTGCCACGGTGCGCGTTGCGGGCCGGTCGTGCGCCCTGTCGCTGCTCCGGCGCTCGCGCGATGGCGAACGCCGGTTGCAACGGTTCAGCATGATGCGATCAAATCGGATCAGGTCAGTACCGGTCAGTAACCGATCGCCGATCCGGCCGGGCGACGCGGATCGTTGACGCCGTAGATGTAGCCGACGCGTACATTGCCGGATACCGACGAGTCGTTACCGGAACTCTGGTGGCTCGCCGCTTCGGTGCCGGGCAGGCCGACCATGATCAGCTCGGCGGCGCCCCACGGCGTCTGCTCGACCATCTTGTAGCCCATCTTGTGCAGGATCGCGAGCGTGTCGGGCGACAGGCCGCGGGTCTCGTAATAGACCTCGTCCGGCAGCCATTGATGATGGACGCGCGGCGCACCGACCGCATCCTGCGGCGTCATCCCGTAGTCGATCACGTTCAGCACGGTCTGCAGCGTGATCGTGATGATGCGCGAGCCGCCCGGCGAACCGACCACCATGAACACCTTGCCGTCCTTCTTCACGATCGTCGGCGCCATCGACGACAGCGGGCGCTTGCCCGGTGCGATCGAGTTGCGCGTGCCCTGCACGAGGCCGAACAGGTTCTGCGCGCCGACCTTCACGGTGAAGTCGTCCATCTCGTCGTTCAGGAAGAGGCCCGTGCCCGGCGCGATCACCACGGCGCCGAAGCGGCCGTTGACGGTGTACGTCGTCGACACCGCGTTGCCGTCGTGGTCGACGATCGAATAGTGCGTCGTCTCCGGCTTCTCGTGCACGCCGACGCCCGGCTGCACGTCGACCGACGCCGTTGCCGTCTCGCCGCTGATCTGCTTGCGGATCTCGGCCGCATACGCCTTGCTCGTCAGCTTCGCGACGGGATTGTCGATGAAGTTCGGGTCGCCCAGCAGCGTGTTGCGATCCTCGTAGGCATGGCGCATCGCCTCGGTCATGTAGTGGACCACCGACGCCGACTGATAGCCCATCTTGCGCAAGTCATAGCCTTCGAGGACGTTCAGCGTCTCGCACATCGTCACGCCGCCCGAGCTCGGCGGCGGCGCCGACACGAACTCGTAGCCGCGATACGTACAGGTCAGCGGCGCGACGTCCTGCGCGCGATACGACGCGAAATCGGCTGCCGTGATCAGGCCGCCGCCGCGCTTCGCGGCCGCTTCGACGATCTTCGGGATCTCGCCGTGATAGAACGCTTCGGGGCCGTGCTCCGCGATGCGCTCGAGCGTGCGCGCCAGGTCCTTCTGCACCAGGCGGTCTCCCGGCTGCAGCGGCGTGCCGTCCGGGCGCAGGAAGATGCGCGCGGCTTCCGGATCCTTCTTGAAGCGCTCGATCGTCGTGTCGAGGATGTCCGTGTCGCCGCGCGTCAGCACGAAGCCGTCGCGCGCGAGCCGGATCGCCGGCTCCATCACCTGCTTGCGCGTCAGCTTGCCGTACTTGCGCTGCGCGAGGTCGAGACCGGCGACCGTGCCCGGCACGCCGACCGCGCGATAGCCGTACAGGCTGTCGTCCGGAATGACGTTGCCCTTCGCATCGAGATACATGTTCGCCGATGCCGCGGCTGGCGCCGTCTCGCGGAAGTTGATGAACCGGTCGCGGCCGTCGGCCAGATGCACGGTCATGAAGCCGCCGCCGCCGATGTTGCCGCAGCACGGATTGGTCACCGCCTGCGCGTAGCCGACCGCCACGGCGGCGTCCACCGCGTTGCCGCCCTTCTTCAGGATGTCGACGCCGATCTGCGACGCGAAATGCTGCGACGACACGACCATGCCGTTCTTCGCTTCCACCGCGGGTTCCGAAGCGGCGAGCACGCACGCGCTCATGGCAGACAACAGGGTGAGTACTACGAGCCGCCTCATGACGGAATCCTCCTGACGAATAAACCGGCAACGCCGTGATGCGATCCGACATGTAATGAACAGTACATTCCGGCGAGGCCGCGATCATATCATCGAGGTTTTTGTTCAAAAACCTAGGGTTATCACTGAACTATTCCGCTATGCCTGATGGATTTGCAGTCGCTTTGAATGTTTGTTTTATTACACATGTGAATGATTGGAGTGGAGGCGATGCGACCCTCTAATCTCGAGCCGTACACGGCCCGCGGGCCGTCGATCGGCTAACATGCGTGGAGTCGCCGGCAGACATATGTCTGCCGTTTGTCATTCAGATACGAGCAAGCCGGAGTGCCCGATGGGGACAAGCATCAGGGCGTTGCTGCTATCCCAGATGGATAGCTTCACGCCGTCGGAACAGAAGGTCGCGCATGCGCTGCTGGATCGCTATCCGAGCCTCGGTCTCGGGCCGATCGCGAGCTTTGCGAAGCAAGCCGAAGTCAGCGACCCGACCGTGTTTCGCTTCGTCGTGCGGATCGGCTTTCCGAACTACTCGTCGTTCCAGCAGGCGTTGCACGACGAGATCGATACCGCGATGAATTCGCCGCTCGCGCGGATGGATGCGTTCCACTCGGAATCGGGGATGCGCGACAGTCATTCGGCGATCTTCCAGCGGCTCTCGCAAGCGCTCGCCACGACGATCGACGAGCTCGACGCGGCGGCGTTCGACGAAGCGGTGACGCTGCTGGCCGATCCGGGCCTTCGCGTGTTCTGCGGCGGCGGTCGTTACACCGCGCCGCTCGCGTCGCTGTTTTCCTTCACGCTCGCGTATGCGCGTCCGCATGTGCAGTACGTCGAGCCGAACGTGAATCTCGCGTCGGTCACGCTGACGGACATGGGGCCCGCCGACGTGCTGGTCATTTTCGATTTTCGCCGCTATCAGAAGGACAGCATCCGGTTCGCGCAGGCTGCGCATCAGCTCGGCGTCAAGGTGCTGCTGATTACCGACGAATGGCGCTCGCCGATCAGCGCATTCGCCGAGATCGTGCTGCGGATTCAGGGACGCCCGTTCGCGATGCTGCAGACGAACGTGCCCGCGCTCGCGCTCGCCGAAGCGCTGGTGATCGGCGTGACGAACCGGCTTCCCGAGCTGGCGCGGCAGCGGATGGAGAAGATCGAGCGGCTGAGTACGGGTGGGGTCGAGCGGGATGCGAATCAGTGGGATTTGCCGGAGTAGCGGTGATCGTCATTCGGGCATGAGCTTTCAGCTATCGACGTCGCGGGGCTTGCGACTTGAATCGAAAAACAACATCCAGACGTTCAATGTGCGGCTCCGGCCATCGTCGCGCTACCGTGCTCATGGCATCAGTTCCCTCCGGTTGCCGGTCACGATCAGCTTGACGGGATCCGTCTTCTTCCAATGCGACTTCGGAATCACGAGTTGCCACTCGGCACCGCCCTGATCACGAAAGAACCCCGCGACACCCACTGCTTGCACACGTCGTCCGGCATTGGCGCGGACAGCTTCATCGGCAGCGCTGCCGGCAGTGCGGCAGGCGCCGATCGCGACATCGATGGCAGATAAATATCGACCCGTACGTGTCTACTTGCACGCTTCACGACTCCACATCCTCAAGACTGAATACTTCCGTCTTGTCGTTATACGAAAATACTTCGCCGTAACGCCCCCAATCGATCACCGCATCGAGCGTTTCCTCGGCCGCGCCGTCCGACAGAAAATCCTCCAGCTCCTGCTCGAAGCGCACGCGCGGCGCGCGATGGCCCGGGCGCTCGTTCAGCACCTTCTTGATCCGCGCGGCGAGCGGCACGTGCTTGAGCAGATGATCCGCGAACATCAGCTTGCGCTCCTGCGTGCCGAACTCCGCGAACACGCGCGCCGACGGCGTCAGGAACACGTCCCCTTCCCGCACGTCGGCAAAACCGAGGTACTGCAGCACTTCGGCGATCGGGAACAGGTCGTCCACTTCCAGATGCAGCGTGCGCGCGATTTCCGGCATGTCCGCGCGGCCGTGGTACGGCGCCATCGCGAGCGTCTCGATCAGGCCGGCCATCAGGTTGGTCGACACCTGCGGCAGCCAGCTGCCCAGCTCCAGCCCCTTTTTCGTCGCCTCGCCGGTCTGGCGCGCCGTCATCTTTGCGTAGATGTCGTCGACCAGCTTGCGGAAGGCGGGATCGAGGCGGTTGCGCGGATGCTTGAACGGCACCTTGATCTCGGCGATCACGCGGCCCGGGTTGGACGACAGCACCAGGATCCGGTCGCACATGAACACCGCTTCCTCGATGTTGTGCGTGACGATCAGCACCGACTTGATCGGCATCCGGCCTTGCGTCCACAGGTCCAGCAGGTCGGTACGCAGCGTTTCGGCCGTCAGCACGTCGAGTGCGGAGAACGGCTCGTCCATCAGCAGGATCGTCGGATCGACGACGAGCGCGCGCGCGAAGCCCACGCGCTGGCGCATGCCGCCCGACAACTCGCGCGGATACGCGTTCTCGAAACCGTCGAGACCGATCAGGTCGATCGCGGCGAGCGCGCGCTCGCGCCGCTCGCGTGCGCCGACGCCCAGCGCTTCCAGCCCGGCTTCCACGTTCTGCAACACGGTCAGCCACGGGAACAGCGCGAAGGTCTGGAACACCATCGCGACGCCTTCGGCCGGGCCGCGCAGCGGCTTGCCGAGATACGTCACTTCACCGCCGGTCGGCTCGATCAGCCCGGCGATGATCCGCAGCAGCGTCGACTTGCCCGACCCCGAACGGCCGAGCAGCCCGACGATCTCGCCTTCGCGCAGCGACAGGTTCGCGTCGTCGAGCACGAGCAATTCGCCCTGCGTCTTGTTGAAGCCGCGGCAGACGTGATCGACACGCAGGATTTCCTCGCCGAGGCGCGGCGGCTGCAGCGGCTGGGACGTCTTGACGGGGGCGTTGATAACGGTCGAATTTTGCATCGCGCTTACTCTCAATCGAGACGGAGCCGGGATTCCGCATAGGCGTACATCGGACGCCACAGCAGACGGTTGAACAAGGTAACGAACAGGGACATCACGGCGATGCCCAGGATGATCTTCGGGAAGTCGCCGGCGGCGGTGGTCTGCGCGATGTAGGAGCCGAGGCCGTGCGCGACGACCTTCGTGTCGCCCCACTGCACGAACTCGGACACGATGCTCGCGTTCCACGCGCCGCCCGACGCGGTGATCGCGCCGGTCACGTAGTACGGGAAGATGCCGGGCAGGATCGCCTGGCGCCACCACTGCCAGCCGCGGATGCGAAAATTCTTCGTCGCTTCCTTGTAGTCGTTCGGATAGGACATCGCGCCGGCGATCACGTTGAACAGGATGTACCACTGCGTGCCGAGCACAATCAGCGGCGACAACCAGATGTCCGCGTTCAGGTGGAAGTGGACGATGACGATCACAAACACCGGGAACAGCAGATTGGCGGGGAACGCGGCGAGGAACTGCGCGAGCGGCTGGATCTTCTCGGCGAGGGCGGGGCGCAACCCGATCAGCACGCCGAGCGGCACCCAGATCACCGACGCGATCGCGATCAGCACCAGCACGCGCAGCAGCGTGATGAGACCGAGCACGAGCACGTGGCCGACGTCACCCATCGTCACGCCGGTCGCGACGAAGCCGACGACGCGCCATCCGACGTACACGGTGATCAGGATCACGAACGTTCCCCACACGATATCGCCGAGGCGCGACGATCCACGCGCCGACGCAGCGCGCGAGGGAGCGCCGTTCCGCGACGGCGCGCGCAACGGAATCCGCGCGGCCTGCGACAGCAGCCAGCCGGCAGGCACCAGCAACTGATGGATCAGGTGCGTGCGGCGCATCATGTCGAGCAGCCACGATTGCGGCGCATCGCCCGACGCGGTGTTCTCCATCCGGAACTTGTCGGCCCATGCAACGAGCGGACGGAACAGGAACTGGTCATACGCGAGGATTACGACGGACATCGCGACGATCACCCAGCCCACCGCGCCGAGGTTCTTGTCCGAGATCGCCTGCGCGAGATATGCGCCGATTCCCGGCAGCGTGATCGTCTGGTTGCCGACGGTGATCGCCTCCGACGCGACGACGAAGAACCAGCCGCCCGACATCGACATCATCATGTTCCAGATCAGCCCGGGCATCGAGAACGGCACCTCGAGCTTCCAGAAGCGCTGCCACGACGTCAGGTGGAAGCCGCGCGACACTTCGCTCAGGTCGCGCGGCACCGTGCGCAGCGACTGGTAGAAGCTGAACGTCATGTTCCACGCCTGGCTCGTGAAGATCGCGAAGATCGCGGCCAGCTCGGCGCCGAGCACGCGGCCGGGGAACAGCGCGAGGAAGAACGTGACCGTAAACGAGATGTAGCCGAGCACCGGCACCGACTGCAGGATGTCGAGGATCGGGATCAACACCATGCCTACACGGCGGCTCTTCGCGGCCAGCGTGCCGTAGACCAGCGTGAACACGAGCGAGGCCGCCATCGCGGCGAGCATGCGCAGCGTCGTGCGCAGCGCGTATTCGGGCAGGTTCGACGGATCGAGCGAGATCTTCTGGGCCTGCAGGGTCGCGATCGGCGCCAGCGTCTGATGGAAGCCGACGATCGCCATCGCGAGGATGCCGATGATCAACGGAAACGCGACCGCGTCCCAGCGATTGGGGAGCACGCGCCACGCGGATGCGTTGGCGGTGCGATTCGGGTCGAAGAAACGGATATCCATCGGTAGCGTCTTGGTCGAATTGAAAATCGATGGGATGGCCGATCGCCGCGTCAGCGGGTGCGGCCCGGAACAAATTCCCAGGCGTCGGGCGGACGATGGCCGGCAGCCTGACAAGGCAGCGCCAGGCTGATGATGTGCGTCCGATGACTGGCCGCACCGCTGGCTTCCGTTGCCGCGAGATTCAGCATGAGGGGCTCCGGAGAAGGTGATTCGGTGTCGCAGGCTATCGGGCGCGGATGACGCAACTGTGACGTGTCACTTACAGGACATTGACACGTCATGCGCCTGCGCTTCGTCCTCGCGCCGCAAGCCGCGAGCAGCGGTGCCCAACCTCGTAACACGCGGGAATAAATCCGTCGCCGCGCCGGTATGGCATGCGAATGCGCCGGCTTATTCCTGGACGATCCGGCCGTCCGGTTACGTCATACGATTGCGAGGCTCCCATGTCTTCATCGACCCCTACTCGTCCGTCGCGCCGCAAGGCCCTGCAATGCATGGCGTTCGGCGGCCTCGGCACGCTGTTTACGCTATCGGGCGGCATCCTGACGCCGTTCGATCTCGCGCTCGCGCAAAGCGGCGCCGCCGTCCCCGCGAAGGCGGGCCGGCCGTTGTTCGTCCAGATTAGCGACACGCACATTGGTTTCAACAAGGACGCGAATCCCGACGTCGCGGCCACGCTGCGGCAAACCATCGATCTGGTCAACGGGATGTCCACCGCGCCCGCGCTCGCGATCCATACCGGCGACATCACGCACTTATCCAAACCGGAGGAATTCGACCACGCGTCGCAGCTGCTGTCCGGGCTACGCGTGCCGGAACTGCACACGGTACCCGGCGAACACGACGTGACCGACGGTTCCGGCGCCGAATACTTCAGCCGGTTCGGCAAGGCGTCGGACAACCGCGGCTACTACAGCTTCGATCACGCGGGCGTTCACTTCGTCGCGCTCGTCAACGTGATGCACTTCAAGCCGAACGGGCTCGGCAGCTTCGGCGACGATCAGCTCGCATGGCTCGCGCAGGACCTGAAGGGGCAGTCGTCGAGCACGCCGATCGTCGTGTTCTCGCACATGCCGATGTGGACCATCTACGAGCCGTGGGGCTGGGGCACCGGCGATGCGCCGCAGACGATGGCGCTGCTGCGCCGCTTCGGCTCGGTCACCGTGCTGAACGGACACATCCACCAGATCGTGTCGAAGGTCGAGGGCAACGTGACGTTTCATACCGCGCGCTCCACCGCGTTTCCGCAGCCGACCGCCGGCAACGGCCCAGGCCCCGTGCCGCTCACTGTGCCGCGCGACCGGCTGCCCGCGATGCTCGGCGTGACGACCGTCGATTTCGCCGGCCATCCCACGACAGCATCACTGCGCGACACGACGCTCGCCTGATCCGGATACGCAAGGAGACCGACATGACCTTCTTCAAGCCCTCGATGCTGCCGGCCGCGCTGATCCTGTGCGCGGCCGCCGCCGGCACGCCGCTCGCCGCGTTCGCGCAAACTCCAGCCGGCCCGCTCGTGACGATCCGCAATTTCATGTTTTCGCCGATGTCGACCACGATCAAGGCCGGCACGACGATCACGTGGAAGAACCTCGACGCGGAACCGCACACCGTCGTCAACGACGCGGGCATCTTCCATTCGAAAGCGCTCGACCAGGACGAGACCTACTCGTTCCGCTTCGACAAGCCGGGGGTCTACAAGGTGTTCTGCGGAATTCATCCGTACATGAAGGAGACCATCACCGTGGAATGACACGACCCCGGGGGAGACGCGCAACGATCCGGCATGACGGACGGTGCGCGTCGATCGCCTACACTGGTTCCATTCGGCCGGAACCCGCCGGCCGTCACCGACTGCGAGGAAAGCGATGACGGCAAGTCAACCCGCACATCCGAAACTGCCGGGCCAGGTCGTGCTCGTGCTTCAGGGCGGCGGCGCGCTGGGTGCATACCAGCTCGGCGTATTCGAGGCTCTGGACGCGTCGGGCATTCAGCCCGACTGGGTCATCGGCACGTCGATCGGCGCGATCAACGCGGCGCTGATCGCCGGCAACGCACCCGGACACCGCGCGCAGCGGATGGCCGAATTCTGGCGCCATGTGACCGAACGGCCCGCCGTGAACGTGCCGGGCTTCCCGACCACCTGGGACAAGATCGGCGCCGAGCTCGCAGTCATCGGCGCCGGGATCCCGGGATTCTTCCGGCCGAATCCCGCCGCATGGCTCGGGCCGCTCGCGCGCGTCGGCGTCGAGCACGCGTCCTACTATCTGGTCGAGCCGCTGCGCGACACGCTCGCGTCTCTGGTCGATCTCGACCTGCTGAACGCGCGCCGGCCACGGCTGACCGTCGGCGCGGTCAACGCGTGCACCGGCACGATGCGCTATTTCGATTCACGCGACCGGCCGCTCGACCTCGACCACGTGATGAGCTCGGGCGCGCTGCCGCCCGCGTTCCCGGCCGTGCGGGTCGACGGCGCGCCCTACTGGGACGGCGGCATCTATTCGAATACGCCGGTCGAGGTCGTGCTGGACGACGCGCCGCGCCGCAGCTCGATCATCTTCTCGGTGCAGATGTGGAATCCGGTCGGGCCCGAGCCGCAAAGCATCTGGCAGGTGTCGGAGCGGCAGAAGGACATCCAGTATGCGAGCCGCACGGACAGCAACATCGCGCGGCAACAGCAGATTCACGGGCTGCGCCACGTGATCAAGGAACTGGTCATGCGGCTGCCGGAGGCCGAGCGCAAGTCGCCCGACGTGCAGGCGCTCGCCGCGTGGGGCTGCCAGACCACGATGCACGTGATCAAGCTCGCGGCGCCGCGCCTCGACGGCGACGATCAGTGGAAGGACATCGATTTCACGCCGGACGGCATCGCGGCGCGCCGCCAGGCCGGGTTCGACGCGACGATGCAGGCGATCGCCGCGCGCCCGTGGGAGCTGCCGCTGGACCCGACGGAAGGGCTCAGCGTCTGGAGTCCGGAAGAGAACAGGATCGGCGAACGGCACAACTGATGCCGCGGGCGGACCGCCAGCGCGCACATCGTCCTGCCGTGGATCCGGCTTACAGCGCGCGCACGATGCCGCCGTCGACCCGAATGTTCTGCCCGGTGATGTAGCCGGCGCCGTCCGACAGCAGGAACCTCACGGTCTGCGCGATCTCCTGCGTCTTGCCGAAACGGCCGACCGGAATGCGAGCAACGATCTCGGGCGTCTCCGGCCAGCTGTCGATGAAGCCCGGCAGCACCGAATTGATGCGAATGTTGTCCTTCGCATACCGATCGGCGTACAGGCGCGTGACCGAACTCAGCGCCGCGCGCAGCGCGGACGACACCGGCATCGCCTGCTCAGGCGCGTCCGCCGCGAAGCTCGAAATATTGACCACCGCGCCGCCGCCCTGCTTCAGGAAGACGGGCGTCACGCGGCGCAGCACGCGAACGACGTTGAGCACGATCAGGTCGAGCCCTTCGTGCCACTTGTCGTCCTCGATGGCGAGCAAGTCGCCCTTCGGCGGATGTCCGGTGTTGTTGACGACCGCGTCGATACGGCCGTACTTCGCGAGCGTCTCGTTCACGAAACGCTCGATGTCGGCGTCTTCGGTAACGGAGCCTGCAACGCCGAAACCACCCAGTTCCTGCGCCAGCTCGACCGCGCTGCCGGACGGCGACATCAGCGCGACGCGATAACCGTTGTTCGCGAGGTCGCGCGCGATTGCGGCGCCCATGCCCTTGCCCGCCGCCGTCACCAAAGCCACTTTCTCTACAGTCATTCCACTCTCCCGGAGGTCGGCTCAGCGCCGCGATCGTCGATCCAAAGCGCCACTGTAGGACTCTATAATCGGCTTGTCGAACGATGATTTCTCCATCCACTCTGTAGAATTTCTACTGAATGAATTCTCTGTTGCGTACCCGCCGGTTCCCGCCGCTCAATGCGCTTCGCGCGTTCGAGGCGGCGGCACGTCACCTCAATTTCCGGCTGGCCGCCGACGAACTCGGCGTGACCCAGGGTGCGGTCGCGCAGCAGGTCAGGCATCTGGAGGACGTCGTGGCGGTTCAGCTGTTTCGACGCTTGCCCAGGGGGCTTGCGCTGACGCGCGAAGGGCTCGAGTATTTTTCGTCGGTCCAGCGCGCGCTGCAGATCATCTCCGACGCCACGGACGCCCTTGGCCAGCGCCCCACGGTTCTGGCGGTCAGCACGACGCCGTCGTTCGCGTCGAAGTGGCTGATTCCGCGTCTGGCGGACTTCGGCCGGCTGCATCCCGACATCGAGGTTCGCGTCATCGCCGACGAAAGGCTCGCGTCGTTTCGGGCCGACGGCGTCGACATCGCGATTCGACTCAGCAAGCCGCCATTCCCGGCCGGCCTGGCTGCGGAGTTGCTGGCTCCGCTCGACATCTTCGCCGTCGCCAGCCCGAAGCTGCTCGACAGCGGCCCGCCGATCCGCACGCCCGCGGACTTGTCGATGCATGCGCTGTTGCACGACGCGCACGATCTGTGGCCCGAATTCCTGGAGAAGCTCGGCGGAACGGGTCACGCCGATCCGACGAAAGGGCCGAGATTCAGCCAGTCGCTGCTTGCGATCGACGCCGCGGTCGCGGGTCAAGGCATCGCGCTGACCAGCGAGCCGCTCGTCGAGCGCGACATCGCGGAAGGCAGGCTGCGCCGCGTGTTCGATTTTTCGTTTCCGATGTCGCTCGGGTTTTACGTCGTCTTCCCGCAGGCCAATGCGCATTCGGAAGCGTTGCAGGCCATGCGGCGCTGGCTGTTTGCGCAGTATGGGAAAGCGTGATCGCCCGGCACCCGCAGCGATTGACGAACGACAAGGAAGCATCGCATGCGATCGTGCCGATCCGGCGCCTGCCGGCCGCGACCCTGCATCAGCCGCTGTTCAGCAGCGCCGCAAACTTGTCGGCCAGTGTCGGACGCGAACGATGCGGCCAGATCGCGCTGAGTTCGAAGAGCGGCAGCGCGTCGCCTTCGCGCACTTCGCACACGCGCACGCCCGCGAACTGGATCGCCTTGACGGATCGCGGCGACCCGGTGAACCGCTGGCTGCCGCCGCGCATCGCGCGCGCTGGCTGCCGCCGGCATCGACTCGCTCGCGGACCTGCTGGTGCGGATGGCCCACCGCCCTGGCTGGTGGCGGCCAATCCCGAATCTGGGGCGCCAGGGTGCGCACCACGTCGAAACCTTTGTCGCGGCGTACCCGGACCTGAGCCGGCGGGCCGCCTCGCTGGCTCCTTACGAGGCAGTGACGGCTCAGTCGGTCCCGCGATGGTCCCTAGATGCGCTGCCCGCCGACCTCGACGGTTCGCGGGGCCGCTTCCGCGCCCCGCGCGATGGCTGCGGCCTCGCCGCGACCAACGATTACCAGGCGATCGAGGCATGGCTCGCGCTGCACGAGTCACCCCACACCGCCCGCGCGTACCGGCGCGAGGCCGAACGGCTGTTGCTGTGGGCCATTGTCGAGCGCCGCCAGCCCCTCTCGTCACTGACCACCGACGATGCGATCGCCTATCGCGCCTTTCTGCGGCATCCAACGCCCCACGCCCGCTGGACCGGGCCGCCGCGCCCGCGTACCACATCCGCCTGGCGTCCGTTCGCAGGACCTATGACGGCGCGGTCAACCGCCTATGCGCTGGCAGTCCTGCGCGCGCTGTTCGGGTGGCTCATAAACCAGCACTATGTCGTGCTCAATCCCTTTGCTGGGGTAACGGTGCGCGGCGGCGCCACGCGCATGCCGTTCGATGTCGCCGGGCGCTGACCGATCGTGAGTGGAACATCGTGAGGGCCGTAGCCGACCGGCTCGAGCGGACCGGCTGGACCGCCCAGGCCGCGGAACGGCTGCGTTTTGTATTGGACTTCGGCGTCGCAACCGGGCTGCGGGCGCAGGAGCTGGTGGCCGCGACACTGGGCGACATCGCGGCCGATGCCCGGGGCATGTTGTGGCTCGAGGTGACCGGCAAAGGCGCGAAGCCCGGACGCGTAGCGCTGCCGCCGCTCGCGCGCGATGCATTGCGGCGCGCGCTGAAGGCGCGGGGTCTGCCGGTCAGGCGTACCCGCTGGCATCCGGCCACGCCGTTGGTGGCGGCCCTCGACACCGAACGAAGCGCAGCCCAGCCAGCCGGAGCCGGCATCAGCGCGGCACGCCTGCGGCAGGTGCTCGGGGGATTTTTCCAGGCGGCGGCGGAGAGCGTGGACGCGCGCCATCCAACCCTCGCCGCGAAGCTACGGCACGCCAGCCCCCACTGGCTACGTCACACACATGCAACCCACGCGCTGGACGCCGGCGTCGAACTGGTCGTCGTGTGTGACAACTTGCGCAACGCGTCAGTGGCCACCACCTCGACCTATCTCCATGGGGAAGAGGCGAAACGCGCGCGACAAGTCGGCGCAGCCTTCCGGCGTCCGCAGCGTGGATCGTGTCGCCAGTACCTTCCCCGCCCGGCCCGGTAGTCGTATGAGCCCTCTAGCACGCCAGCAGTTAAAAACACGACACCTGTAAATAGCCAGATCGCGACATTAGGATACGGCTGCACATATTTGTCTAGGCCAGATTCAAATGTCCGCTTCCCAGCTAAGTTGAAATGTCCGGGTTTGCGGGCTTGAGGTGTGTTTCTCTTGGGTTACAGATCACGCAGTGTCGAAGAGTGGATCCTGAACGGGCAGGGTGCTTACGCTTGCGTCGCTGTCCCTTGCAGACCGACGGCCAGGTTTGCGTGCGGGCTGTTGGTTCTGTCTGCGTTCAGCGAGATCCACGATCACTTTCTCGACGTCGGCCTGCGTGAACTCACGCTGCTTCTTTTTGTTCGGCTGAGAGGTGTTGCGGTTCGTCTTGGTCGAGTCGCCTCGATGCGTTCTGGATGGAGCTTTACCGATCCTGCTGTTATCGCGTTGCGCCTGGATCGCCTGAGCAACCTGGAGCACATGACTCAGGCGCTTGTGTTCGATAACAGCGGCTTGATCGATCTCGGCCAGCCGGTCGTACTGCCTGCAGAACAACACGCGACCCTCTGTTCGGAGTTCGATGCGCCCGTCCGGGTACTCCCAAACCTCAATCGTTCGATCGATCAGCTTCCGATTCTCCGGCGTATCGTCCAGCAAATACATCACTCGGTCGTACTGCACCGTCAGCGACTTCGTGACTTTCCGCGGCTCGCGCCACGTCAGCACCAAGTCGAGATTCTCATCGGCGCGCAGCGGCCGGTGTGCATTGAAGTCGCTCTTCGGCGGCTTTGCGAAGCGCGCGTTGTAAGCAGCCATGAAGGAGGGCGCGTAAGCGTTAGCGTCGGCCACCGTGTTGATCCCGCGTAGTCGCATCTCCTTGACCAAGCGATCCTGTAACGTCAGATGTGCTCGCTCGACTCGCCCCTTGGCCGGACTACTGTTTGCGCAAAACGTGTCGATGTTCAGCTCGTACATCGCTCGACCGAAATGCGTCACCCGATTACCAGTCTTGCCCGGCGTTGTATTGCGGAACACGCTGTACTTGTCGCTATAGAACGCACTCGGCTTGCCGTGGCGCTCGATGTACGCACGCGTCGCCTCGAAGTAGCTGAACGTCGATTCGGTCTGCGTGAAGTGCAGCCCCATCAGCCGGCTCGTCGCGTCGTCCACATACACCAGCAGCGTGCAGGCCGGCGCCCGTTCCTCGAACCACCGATGATCGCAGCCGTCGATCTGGATCAGTTCGCCCAGGCACGCGCGTCGTGCTCGCGGCTGATAGACCTTGGGCGGGCGTTGCCGGCGCGGCACCCATAGGCCAGCGTCGGTCATCAGCTTGCGAACCGTTTCCTTGGCCAGCCGAATGTCGTGGCATTCGTACAGCTTCTCGCAGGCCAACGTCGGTCCGAAATCGGCGTAGCGATCCCGGATGATCGACAGCACCCGATCAGTCATCATGCTATCCAGTCGGTTGTTGCTGGGCTTCGTGCGCCGTTGCGACACGAGACCTTGCGGCCCGTGCTCACGCAATCGGCCGACCAGTCGCCGGATCTGCCGCGTCGTCAACCCGAGTCGTTCGGCCGCGCGCCACGGCTGGAGCTTACCGTCCGCCACGTCCTGAATGACCTTGAACCTGTCCAGCTCGCACATCGTCATCGTGATCCGTTCCGTTGCAGCCATCGAAGCCTCCAGCGCTGGATTCCCAGCGGCCGGTCAGCTTACGATGGGTCGAAAAGCGGACATTTGAACTTAGCCAGAAGCGGACATTACAACTTAGCCGCTACAATATTAAAAAGCGTCAGTGGTAATTATGTAAAGTCAATGCGCGGTTGACCTCGCAATGCGTTACTACACAGGACGATTGCCACTGTTGACCGAGCGGATAGCGCACGTGTCGTCTGCCGTGTCCCACAGGACGAGCTACGTATCGCCACCCAGCGGCTGGCCCTTAGCTGGGCGCGGTCAGCAGCTTGTACTTTGTATCGGTACGTCACCGAAAAATCGCCGTGAACCTCGAACTGGCGTGCCGAGGCGAGACGAACCGCTAAACCATTCGAGGTCGTGGTGCAGTTGGCGGAAACGTCGAATACCGGCCCCCCCCAGTTCATCGGACGGGAGAGGCCATGATGTTACCGTGCACGCTCCAGCCGTAATCTGCGTACAGATCTTGACGTTGAAGCGCAGCGAAGTAGCCCACGCTGTCGATCAAGGCGTCACACTGGTCAAGGTTCGGCACTCGCGTCAGCGTCGCGGAAACTACCCAATGGCGCGCACCTCCGGAATCATCGCTGCCTGACCGCAGTGATTCCCGGCGGAATCGGTGAGTTGCCACACCGTCGCGTGATCGATCCAGAAGCGTGTGCCCGATTTCGTGATGCGTATCCCGCGATATCCCGACACGAAGCCGTCTCGCGCGACTTTCTCGAGAAACGACTGGCGTTCACTCCGCTCCATCGGCTCCGCCGAGAACCGTGAAGGCAGTGCGGTCAGTTCATCCCAGTCATATCCGAAAATGGCCTGCGCGCGCTTGTTGCCGTAGACGAACACGGGATCTACCGCTACACCGTGCGCGAGAATCCCGAAAGGCGCTTCCTCGTACAGCCATGTCGCGGCTTCGGACGTACTCATCCCGGCGGGAACGAGCGACTTGTCGAGCAATCGCTGATAGCTGTCCGCAAGGACGCGGAAGAAGTGAACGTCGACGGGCGATGACATTGCAGAAAGCTCCGGAGAAGAATGCCGAACGCTAATGGTATGACGATTTCACGCGCACCATCATATTGCCCGCGACCCGTCGCCGTCGTCCGATCAGGATGCCCTCTGCCGGTTCCGGCGACTTGTTTCGCTCTAAAATGTGGCGCTATATGGCCGGGGTGCCAGATTGTTAAGCAAAAGCATCAATCAAGTGCAATTCCTATGGATCTCAGTGGCGGAGCGGTGATGACGGACCTGAATGGTGATACGACGGACCCGGTCGTCTTTGTCATAGATGACGATAGCGCCGTGCGTGAAGCGGTCGAAACGTTGCTCGATTCCGTCGGCTTGCATGTCGTTTCGTTCGACAGTGCGCACGCGTTCCTCGCCGCCAGCTTGCCGGACCGACCGAGTTGCGTTGTCCTCGATGTTCGCTTGAAGGGGCACAGCGGACTCGCCGTGCAGGAGCACATCGTACGGAACATGCGCTTGCCCGTGATCCTGATGACGGCGCACGGAGATATCCCCATGTCGGTTCAGGCGATGAAGGCCGGTGCGCTCGACTTTCTTCCGAAGCCGTTTCGCGGACAGGACATGATCGACGCCGTGACACACGCGTTGGAGTCGGATCGCAAGCGCCGCACGTCCGATCGATCGATGGCGATATTGCGTGCGTCCTATGACACATTGACGCCGCGAGAACGAACCATCATGACGATGGTCGCCAACGGGCTGCTGAACAAGCAAATCGCGACCGAACTGGGGTTGAGCGATATCACGGTCAAACTGCACCGCGGGCAAGCAATGAAGAAAATGAAGTCGCCGTCGATTGCCGATTTCGTTCTGAAAGCGGAAGCGCTGGGTTTGATCAGCCGCGACGAGCGTCTGGCCGCACAGGCCTGAGCGCGCAACGATAAACGAGCCGCGGCGATCGTGACGGCGCCGCGTCAGGTCGCCAAGGGTTGCCGATCGTCATGACGACTCCGTCAGCTATATCTCTCCCGGAACAGCGATCACCGGCATGACCGATACCGCCCCCTCCGTCATCCCTAAAGACGACGGCATCTCTCACTCCCGCGCATGCATCACGAACGCCGAAGGGCGGCGCATCCCGGTCGTCGTCGCCCGGCCGCGACGCGGCGCATCCAGCACGATCGCCGTCGAACATCTACTGAACGAATACCGGATGCGCGACCAGCTGGACGGCGCGTGGGCGTTGCGCCCGCTCGAATTGCAGCGACAAGGCGACAGCGTCGCGCTCATTCTTGAGAACGCCGCCGGCGTCAGCCTCGCGCAGCTATTGAGCGAGCCGCTGGACATCCGACGCTTTCTGAATATCGCTCTTCAGAGCGTCGTCTCCGTCGGCCATATGCACGCCGCCAAGATCGTTCACCGCGATCTCAAACCCTCTCACCTGTACGTTGACGAACCCGGCGGCCGTGTGCGGCTCACCGGCTTCGGGATCGCGCTTGGCGGCCAGGATCGTCTCGAGATGGCAGATCACCCGGAAATCATTGCCGGTACGATGGCCTACATGGCGCCTGAGCAAACGGGCCGCATGAATTGGCAGATCGACACGCGCAGCGATTTGTACAGCATGGGTGTCGTGTTTTATCGCATGTTGACCGGGCAACTGCCATTTTCCGCAACCGCTCCGATGGAGTGGATACACAGTCACACGTCGCGCACGCCCGTCGCGCCCCATCTGCGCCACGGACTCGTCGATCCCCAGTTGTCGGCGATCGTCATGAAATTGCTCGAGAAATGCCCCGACGAACGCTATCAAAGCGCGGCAGGACTGGAGCGGGACCTGCGTCGATGCATGGCGGAGTGGTCAGCGAGCGCGACGATATCTCGGTTCGACTTGGGCGTCGCCGATCTGCCTGAGCGACTTTCCGGACCGGTCAAGTTGTACGGTCGGGACCAGGAACTGGCGCGACTGACCGGCGCATTTTCACGGGCCATGCTGGGGGGATCCACCGAGCTGGTGCTGATTTCCGGTTATGCCGGTATCGGCAAATCGTGTCTCGCGCGCGAGCTGCAAACTGCGGTCGGCACGTTTCAAGGGACTTTCGCCAGCGGAAAGTGCGACCAGTACAACAGCGACGTACCGTATGCCGCGGTGGCGCTTGCGCTGAAAGGCATGATCAAGTCCGTGTTCGCCAGAGGCGAAGACGATGTACGCCGATGGCGCGGCGCGATTCTCGATGCACTTGGGCAGAACGGAAGCCTCGTCACGGACCTCGTGCCGGATCTCGAACTGCTGATCGGCGAGCAACCCAGCGTACCGGAGTTGCCGCTGCAACAGGCACAGGTCCGTTTCCAAGGGGTGTTGCGGGACCTCATGCAGGTGTTCGCGACGCTGAGCCCTCCCCTGGCGCTCTTTATCGACGATCTTCAATGGGCAGACGCCGCAACGCTCGATCTCATTGAACATATCGCGCACCATTCCGACATCCGGCACCTGCTGCTGATCGGTGCGTATCGCCACAATGCAGTCGATGCCAATCATCCACTGAGGCGAAAGATCTCCACCGCCAAAGCAGCGGGAATCGCCGTTCATGAAATTGACCTGCTGCCATTGACTGCCAAGGATGTCGCGCCCATTCTTCGCGACATCCTGCACTCCACCGACAAGTTGGTCGAGCCGCTTGCGAGAGTCGTATATTCGAAGACGGCAGGCAACCCGTTCTTCGTCGTTCAGTTCCTGCATGCACTCGCGGAAGAGAACGTGCTCATCATCGATCCGGCCGCCGGACGCTGGTCATGGAACGTTCAAGACGTCCGGAGCGCCCGCTATACGGACAACGTCGCGGACCTGATGGCTATCCGGCTCGGCCGGCTTCCACCAAACTGCAAGGACGCGCTCCGCGACCTTGCGTGCCTGGGCAGCGCTGCGACGACCTGCAATCTGGCGATCGTGCGGAACACCAGCGAAGAAGCGTTGCACGGCGAGCTTCAGGCCGCCATCCGTCAACAGCTCGTCGAACGCGTCGGAAATATCTATCGATTCGCTCACGACCGGATTCACGAGGCAGCATATTCGCTCATCCCTGCTTGCTCGCGCGCGGAAATACACCTGATGGCTGCGCGGCACCTGTTGCCGCATCTCGTAGAAGGGGCCGACGAAGGGCTGTTGTTTGAAATCGTCGGCCAATTCAATCGCGCCGGAGACGAACTCATCTTGCCGGAAGAACGGCACGAAGTCGCCATGCTCAATTTGCGAGCCGGCATTCGAGCGAAGCGTTCCGCCGCGTACGATACCGCGCTTCGCTACTTCAATGCCGGCGCGGCGCTACTAAGCGCTACACCAACCAACGACCCAGCCGGTATCCATTTCGAGTTCGAACTCGAATTTGCCGAATGTGAATTCCTGACCGGACAACTCGAGCTGGCGGAACGGCGCCTGGCCGCATTGCCGACACAAGAGATGGACCCGGTCGAACTCGGTCGCGTCACGGTACAACGGATGGACGTGTACACGGCTCTCGACCAAAGCGACGATGCGATCGCCGTCGCGCTCGAATATCTACGTTGTGTCGGTATCACGTCGTCGGCACATCCGTCCGATCAGGACGTGCAAGACGAATATGCGCAACTCCACCGGCGTGCAGCCAACCTGACAGTCGACGACATCGCCGGATTGCCGGCCATGGTCGACCCGCTGGCGTTGACTACGCTTGAGGTACTGACACGCCTGCTTTCCGCGGCATGCTTCACCGATTTCAATCTGAACTCCCAGATTACGTGCAAGGCCATCAACCTCAGCCTGACCAGCGGAAACTGTGACGCATCTTGCGTTGCGTTCGGCACGCTTAGCCGGACTGCGGGCCCGCGTTTTGGCGATTTCGACCTGGGCATCCGCTTCAGCCACGCGGGCTATCGCATTGCCGAACGCAATGCACAGCACCGCTTCCATGCCAGCACGTCCATGGTGTTCGCGATCTTCACGAGGTGCTGGGCCGAACATGTTCGCGCGTCCGAGGACACACTGCGCTATGCGTTTTCCGCAGCCAACAAGACCGGGGACCTGTTGTACGCATCGTATTCTCTGAATTGTCTGAATACGGTATTGCTGTTCGCGGGCGATCCGCTTTCCGCCGTCCACAATGAAGCGGAACGCGGCCTTGCGTTTGCCCGGAACGCTCAACATGGTCTGGTCGTCGACATCATCTCGACACAGCTCGCGCTCATCGACAGCCTGCGAGGGCGGACGAGAAAGCTCGGGACGTTCGACAGCGAGCGCTTCAATGAACAGGCATTCGAATTCCGGCTTTCGAATCGTCCCGGGCTTGCCATCGCGGAGTGCTGGTACTGGACGCGAAAGATGCAAGCGCGTTATCTGGCAGGCGACCACGACACCGCTCTCGCGTCGCTGCTCCGTGCCGAGCCGTTGATATGGACCTCTTCGATGTTCCTGGAAGAGGCCGAATTTCATTTCTACGCCGCGCTCACGTTGGCCTCGACGCTGGAGCGGGTTACGCCTGCGATGCGGGCCGGCCAGCTGGAGCGACTCACCCGGCACCAGGCGAAGCTGAATGTGCTGGCGAGCAACTTTCCGCAGAATTTCGACAATCGCGCGGCGCTCGTGAATGCCGAAATCGCGCGCATCGAATCGCGCATACTCGATGCGGAGCGGCTTTATGAACAGGCGATCAATTCCGCACGGGCGAGCGACTTTCCGCATCAGGAAGCGATTGCGAGCGAACTGGCTGCGCGTTTTTACCAGTCCCGAGGCTTTTCGATCATCAGCGATGCCTACTTGCGCAATGCGCGTTACGGGTACCTGCGTTGGGAGGCGCCGGGAAAAGTCCGGCAACTCGACGACGCATACCCGCATCTGAACGCCGACCCACGTGGCAGCAACGCGCACGAGACGATGCGGTCGACGGCCGGCGAGATCGACTACTGGATGCTGATCGACGTTTCGCAGCGGGTGTCGTCCGAGATCGTTCTCGAGAATGTCGTCGATACGTTCATGAGAGCTGCGCTGACTCACTCCGGCGCGGATCGCGCCATTCTCATTCTCACCGCGGACGATGGTGCCGCGAAGATCCAGGCCGAGGCGACGGTTCGCGGCGAGGCGGTATGCATTCAGCAGGAAAGCTCGCCGCTCGACCCGGACCGGGTCCCGACGGCGACGATCAATTACGTGATGCGGACTCGGGAAGTGCTGTCGATACCCGATGCATCAAAGGATCCGATATGTGCGACCGATGCCTACACGGTCACACATCGAGTGCGCTCGATCCTGTGCATTCCTCTCGTTCGTCGACACACATTGGTCGGCACGCTTTACCTGGAAAACAGGCTTTCCACCGGCGTATTCGCGCCTGCCCGCCTGGCCTCGCTCGGCGTTCTCGTTTCGCAGGTCGCCATTACGCTGGAGAACGCGCGCCTGTATCGGGAGCTGTCCGACCGCGAAGCGCGGATTCGACGCCTCGTGGACGCGAACATCATCGGCATCTTCATATACGCGCTGGATGGCACGATATTGGACGCGAATGCCGCCTTTCTCGAGTTGCTCGGCTACAGTCGCGACGAGCTCGACCATCGCCAGCTGAACTGGAGGGACATCACGCCACCGGAATGGATTCAGGTCGACTTCCAGATCCACGAACCGGTACTTCGCGCGACCGGCGTGCTTGCACCGATCGAGAAAGAGTATTTTCGCAAGGACGGGAGCCGCGCGCCTGTCCTTGTCGGGGCCGCGATGTTCTCGCCGACGGGCGATCAAGGGGTCGCATTCGTTCTCGATCTGAGCGAAAGCAAGCGCGCGGACGCACGTGCGCGAGACAGCGAAATCCGGTTCAGCGAAATGCAGCAGGAACTCGCGCACGCGAACCGGGTATCGACCGTCGGACAGTTGACGGCCATGATCAGCCACGAGGTGAAACAGCCGATCGCCGCGATGTCCGCGAATGCCGACGCCGCGCTACGGTGGCTATCTGCTCGCCCGGCAAACGTCGACCGCGCAGCCAGAGCGCTCGAACTTATCGTGCGCGATACCTTGCGGACCGGTGACATCATCGACCGCATCAGGAACCTCGTGCGCAAATCTCCGGTGCGAAAGGAGCAGGTGGACCTCAACGAGGCGATCCTCGAAGTCCTGTTCATGACACGGCGAGACGCGGAGAAAAACGGCATCAGCATCGAAACGACGCTTGCCGCCCCGCCTCCGACCGTGACCGGCGATCGGGTACAGCTTCAGCAAGTCGTGCTCAACCTCGTCGCCAATGCGATCGAGGCGATGCACGCCGTCAACGAAGGACGCCGGCTACTGTCGATCTCCACATCGCGCAGCGGCGAGGGCACGGTGGACATAAAGGTGAAGGACTCGGGCCCCGGTATGTCGGCCGCACATATGGAACGGCTTTTCGAGCCATTCTTCACAACCAAGGATACGGGAATGGGCATCGGCCTCTCGGTCGCTCATTCGATCGTTCAGGCCCACGACGGACAACTGCGGGCAACCCTCCACGAACCGTCCGGCACGACATTTCACATCATGCTTCCATCGTCGGCATCGTAGCCACATCGCGGCATCGATTGCCGGCATGGCAACGCATGACTTGACGCAAGCGCTTCTTCCAACGGGCGAAAGGACCCCGCGGCTACTTCATGCGATTTGGCAAAAGCCGTGCCGCAATAGAACTCGCCACGGTCCGTCTCTCCTAATCTGCGACGACGCTTCACCGCGTAGACCCGTCAACTCAGGAAGGAGACGATGAATGGCGAAAGTTCTCTGTGTGCTCTACCCGGATCCGACGTCCGGCTATCCGCCCCGGTACGTACGTGATGGAATCCCGGCGATCGCGGCATATCCCGGCGGACAGCGCTTGCCTTCCCCGCAAGGTACGCTGGGTTTCGCGCCGGGCGAACTCGTCGGGTGCGTGTCGGGGGAGCTCGGCCTGCGGCCCTATCTGGAAGCAAACGGTCACGAACTAATCGTGACGAGCGACAAGGACGGACCCGATTCCGCGTTCGAGCGGCACCTGCCCGACGCGGACGTGGTGATTTCGCAACCGTTCTGGCCGGCCTATCTGACGAGGGAGCGAATCGCGAAAGCACGCAAGCTCAAACTCGCGCTCACCGCCGGAATCGGTTCGGACCACGTCGATCTCCAGGCTGCGGCGGAGCGCGGCATTACCGTCGCGGAAGAAACGTTTTCGAACAGCATCAGCGTCGCGGAACACGTGGTCATGACGGTGCTGGCGCTGGTCCGGAATTTCGTTCCCGCTCATCAGTTCGCGACCAACAACGGCTGGAACATCGCCGATTGCGTGAGCCGAAGCTACGATCTCGAAGGCATGCATTTCGGAACGATCGGGGCAGGTCGCATCGGGCTGGCCGTGCTGCGGCGGCTGAAACCGTTTGACGTACATCTTCATTACCACAGTCGTCATCGCCTGTCGGCCGACCTCGAACGCGAACTCGGCCTCTCTTACCACGCCACCGCCAGATCTCTCGTCGAGGTCAGCGATGTGATAAACCTGCAATGCCCGCTTTATCCGTCCACCGAACATATATTCGACGACGAAATGTTCAGCCACGTGAAGCCCGGCGCCTATCTCATCAATACCGCGCGCGGCAAGCTGTGCGATAGAGACGCGGTCGTGCGAGCGCTCGAATCCGGTCGCCTGGCAGGCTATGGCGGCGACGTGTGGTTTCCGCAACCCGCGCCGCCGGACCATCCGTGGCGCCACATGTCGAGCGAAGCAATGACGCCGCATATCTCGGGCACGTCGCTGTCCGCGCAGGCTCGCTATGCGGCAGGCACCCTCGAGATCCTGCAGTGCCATCTCGAGGGTCGGCCGATTCGTCCCGAGTACCTTATCGTCGACGCCGGAAAACTCGCCGGGGTCGGTGCCGCGTCGTACAAGTTGAGCTGATGCGCGTAACGCGCCGATTCGCGGGGCCGAGACGTCGTGCATTCGGCGTAGTCCCGGCCGCAACCGTCGTCGTCCGGGAACGCGAATCGGATGAGCGGCCGAACGTCCCGACTCATCGGGCTTCGACGCCCGCTAGCTGCGCTGCATTCTGGCTGCCGCAGGCGCCTGCGCCGGCCGGTCGACACCCAGCGCCTCCGCCTTCTTCACGAAGTCGGCCAACGAACGCGCCTCCATTTTCTTCATCGCCTGTCCGCGGTGAATCTTCACGGTGATTTCACTCAGATTCATTTCTGCCGCGATCTGCTTGTTCATCAGCCCGCTCGCCACGAATGCCATGACCTCGCGCTCGCGCGCGGACAGCGTTGCATAGCGCGCACGCAGGTCGACGAGCGAACGATGCTCGCTTCTCCAGCGCGCGTCGCGCTCGAGTGCCGTCGTGACCGCATCGAGCATGTCCTGCTCCCGAAATGGCTTCGGAAGAAAATCCATCGCACCGGCCTTCATCGCCTTCACCGACATCGCAATATCGCCGTACGCCGTCATGAAGATGATCGGCAGATGCAGGTCGGCGGCCGCGATCTGCTCCTGAACCGCGAGCCCGCTCTGGCCTTTCAGGCGAACGTCGAGAATCAGGCAACTCGCCACGTCGGGTTTGTCAAAGGCGAGAAACTCCTGCGCCGATGCGAACGCTTCGACGCGGAACCCTACCGAACGAAGCAGCATGTCGACCGCCGTTCGCATCGACTCGTCGTCGTCGACGACATAAACGATTGATTGCTGGGCGGGGTCTTGCGTATCAGTGTTCATTACACATTTCCTCATCCAGTGGCAATACGAACTGTATGACCATTCCGGCCCGCTCCGGGATCTCGGCCCAGATACGGCCGCCATGCGCTTCCACTATCGACCGGCAAATCGACAACCCCATACCCATCCCATTCTGTTTCGTCGTGAAGAATACGCTGAACAATCTGTCGAAGTCTTCGTTGCTCACCCCCGCTCCCTGGTCCTCCACCATCATGTGAGCATGACCGTCCCGCGCCCGGGTGCGAAGCAGCAAGCGTCGCGTGCCGGGGGCGAGCCCCGACATCGCTTGTATCGCGTTCATCACCAGATTGATGACGACTTGCTGCAACTGGACGCGGTCGCCGCACACACGCTGTGGCGACGCGGAATAGTCGGCCTCTACGTCCACCCGGTGAGTTTCCAGCTCGCGCGCGACGAGTTCGAGCGATTCTCGCACAACGTCGTTCAGGTCGAGCGGCACCTGCTCGGGCGCGCGCTTTCTCGCCATCGCCCGGATCTGTCGGATGATGTCGGAGGCGCGCTTGGCGTCGCGGATCATCTGGGCGACGGATTGCTGTACCTCGCCCAGATCGGGCTCCGGACGGTCGATCCAGCGCAATGCAGCGTCACCCGCAGTGACGATTGCGGCAAGCGGCTGCGTGACTTCATGCGCAATCGATGCGGCCAGTTCGCCCAGCATCGTTACCCGCGTCGCGTGTGCCAGTTCGGCATTCGATCGATCCAGCGCTTCCTGCGCGACGACGCGCTCGGTGATGTCCATCAATGCGCCGACGTATTCCGTTTCCTTTTGATGTCGGATCGGATGCGCGACGTAATGGACGTGTTTGACGCGGGCATCGGTCATCAGCAGTCGAAACTTGATGTCCGGATCCGACGCGCCTGCGATCTGGCGATGCCAGGCATCGCGGACAAGCGATACGTCGTCGGGGTGGACGCGCGACGCAATCGATTCGAAATCCGGCACTCTGTGGCGATCGAGTTCGAAGATGCGATACGTCTCGTCGGACCACCACATCGTACAGTCGGGAAGCCTCATCGCAATACTGCCGGTATGACTCAGCCGCTGCGCGCCCGATAAAAATGCCTCGCCGCGGCGCCACGCCTGTTCGGCCTGCTTGCGTGCCTCGATGTCGGTATTCACGCCATACCAGCGAACGACACGCCCGCTCTCGTCGCGAAGCGGCGCCGCGCGGATATGCACCCACCGGTAAACGCCGTCCTCGCGCCTGATCCGAACGGTGCTCTCGAACCGTGACTCGTTGCCCACGGCGCGCTCCCACGCGTGCTGCATCGTATCGAAGTCGTCGGGATGGACGACGGCACGCCAGATATCTTCTTCGCGCTTGGCCATGTACACACCGAACTCCGTCCACCGCTGGTTCACGTAGTCGATCTTGCCGTTACTGTCCGAGCTCCACACCATTGCGGGAATTGCGTCGATCATCGCGCGCAACTCGTCCTGCTGCCGCCGCATTTCGCCTTCCAGGCGCTTGCGGTCGGTAATGTCATTGTTGGTCGCGAGTATCGCAACCGGCTTTCCGCCGGCATCGCGCCACAGCGCGAGTCGACTCGAAATCATCACCTTTTTGCCGTCCTTGCGGACACGCTGCAGTTCGCCCTGCCACTGTCCGCATTCGAGTACGGCACGGTGAATGTCGTCGAGCGGCACCGACGCGACGGTCTGCGTCAGCATATGGACCGGCTGGCCGAGCGCCTGTTCGGCCGTCCAGCCGTAAAGCGCCTCCGCGCCTTGATTCCAGAATGCGATCCGGTCCTGCAAGTCGTAAACGACGATCGCGTCATGAGTCAGATCGAGCAACTGAAGCCGCTCGCGCAGAATGCCGGTGTTGGCGAGATTGCGTAGCGACAACACTGCGGTCGTCACGATCGCGAGCAGGCTTACGCCGCAGCGGGCGAGCGCACCGCCGGAATATCGTGCGTCATGCGACAGCGCAAGCGCGAGCAACGTCAGTCCCACGCATCCGAATGCGGCGACATACGTCGCCCGACGCGAGCCGGCTGACGCGGCCAGCAGCACCACCGCCACGTAAAGCACGGCAATCGCGGTATCGAGCGGCGTCACGTCGATAATGAAAATAAGCGCCGTCAGTGCACCGGCCAACGTGTACAACACACGCGCGTCTTCTCGCCATGGCTTGCCTATTGTCCGATTGCTCATCGTCGTCGTGTTTTGCAGTGCCCGAAGGAAATGAAATGTAGGGAATTGCCAGTCGGTATCTCCCGTTCCCACGGCGGCGCGTTGACGTTACGAGCGGCGATACCCGGCTTCATGAATGCGCTTACGAAGCCGGGTTCCCCCGACCTTCCTTCACGGATGCCAGATCACGGGCGACTTGTACGGCATCCACGGGTTTCCTCAACACGCTGATCGCCCCCATACCGACCGCCTGGCGCCGGACGGCCTCGGACACGAATGCCGAAATGAAGATGATCGGCACCGTGACGCCGCTGTCCACCAGCTGTCGATACATCTCCAGACCTGAAATGCCGGGCATCTGGACGTCTGAAATGATGCACGAGACTTCCCGAACGTCGTCGGACGCCAGAAACTGCTCCGCCGATGCATAAAGTTTCGCGCTCCACCCCAGAGAGCGAACCAGACTGGACGTGGCGACACGGACGGATTCGTCATCGTCAACAATCGAAACGATTGGAAAATTGTGCAAACCCGGGCCCTCGGACGGAATTCCATTTCGGGCGACCCGACATTGGCCGCCCTGTCGAACCCAATATTAGAGAAATCGACAACCCGCGGAAATCATCTATACGTATAGTTTCGCGCCATCCCGCCCGACGACGCGACGCGCGGCCGGAACGTCATGCGCGGATGAACGCGAGCAGATCCGCGTTCACCTGATCGGCATGCGTGGTGCACAAGCCGTGCGGCGCGCCGGGATAGATCGTCAGCCGCGCCCCGCGAACGATCTCTGCCGACAGCCGGCCGGAATCGTCCAGCGGGACGATCTGATCGGCATCGCCTTGCAGGATCAGCGTCGGAACGTCGATGCTGCGCAAATCGGCGGTGAAGTCGGTTTCCGAGAACGCCTTGATGCAGTCGTACGCGCTCTTGATCGAACATTGCATACCCGCGTACCAGAAGGCATCCACCGTCCCGTCCGACGCCTTTGCGTGGTCGCGGTTGAAGCCGTAAAACGGCACCGCCAGGTCCTTGAAGAACTGCGAGCGGTTCGCGAGGACGCCCTTTCGGATGTCGTCGAACACCGACAACGGCAAGCCGCCGGGATTGGCGTCGGTCTTCAGCATCAGCGGCGGCACCGCGGCGATCAATACGGCCTTCGCGACACGACCGGTGCCGTGCCGGCCGATATAACGGGCAACCTCGCCACCTCCGGTCGAATGACCGACGAGCACCGCGTCCTTCAGATCGAGATATTCGATCAGTTCGGCGAGATCGTCCGCGTAACGCGACATCTCGTTTCCGCCCCAGGGTTGACTGGAGCGGCCGTGCCCACGCCGGTCGTGCGCGATCACACGATAGCCTCGCTCGGCGAGATACATCATCTGTGCATCCCATGCATCGGCATTCAACGGCCATCCATGCGAGAACACCACCGGCTGGCCTGAGCCCCAGTCCTTGTAGAACAGTTCGGTCCCGTCTTTCAATACGAGCGTTGCCATCTTCGTTCTCTCCTTGACGATGCCGCTTCCATCCGGTCCTCCGGTAGAAGCGACGTTACGCGTCGCCCTGCGGCCGCGGCTCGCGGCCGCAAAACTCACGCACTGCCACGATTATCGAAACGACCATGCCCGGCTCTTTTTGACAGGGACCGGGATTTTCGGCTCCGCACGGTCGTCCGCGGCGTTCACGGTTCCGATGCAGCAGGCCAATGTGCATCGCCGCCGCGACGATCGTTTTCCTGCCGTGCGAATTCTTGCGTGCGAATTCGAAACTCGCGCCGTCGCGGTGCAATGCCGCCGCGCATGCGCGCATCAAGATCGAACCGAATCGATGGAGGAACCCGACATGGCCGAGAAAAAGACCGTTCGAATCTATAGCGAACCCGCGGGCGGCTGGGGCGCGCTGAAAGCGACGGGAGCGGCGCTCGCGGTACAGGGCATTGCCGTGTCCGGCGCGAAGACGCTGCTGCGGATGAATCAACCGGAGGGATTCGACTGCCCGGGTTGTGCGTGGCCGGACCCGAAACATACGTCATCGTTCGAATTTTGCGAGAACGGTGCGAAAGCGGTGGCATGGGAGGCAACGTCGAAGCGCTGCACGCCCGAGTTTTTCGCCGCGCACCGCGTGTCCGAGCTTTCGACATGGGATGACTACGATCTCGAGATGGCAGGACGTCTCACTCACCCGATGACCTATGACCGCGTGTCGGATCGCTACATCCCGATCACCTGGGAGGCCGCCTTCTCGACGATCGCGACTGCCCTGAACGCCCTCGATCATCCCGATCAGGCGGATTTCTATACGTCGGGGCGCGCATCGAACGAAGCGGCGTTCCTCTATCAGCTGTTCGTACGCGAATTCGGCACGAACAATTTCCCCGATTGCTCGAACATGTGCCATGAAGCCACCAGCGTCGGGCTGCCCCAGTCGATCGGCGTCGGCAAAGGGACCGTGCTGCTCGAGGACTTCGAGCAGGCCGACGCGATCTTCATCTTCGGTCAGAACCCCGGCACCAACAGCCCCCGGATGATGACCGACCTGCACGCGGCATCGCGCCGCGGGGCGAAGATCGTCTCGTTCAACCCGTTTCGCGAACGTGCGCTCGAGCGCTTCACCGCGCCGCAGGATCCGCTCGAAATGGCAACGCTCGGTTCGACGCCGATCAGCACGTTTCTCTACCAGGTGCGCATCGGCGGCGACGCGGCCGTGCTCAAGGGGATGATGAAGGCCATCGTCGAGGCCGACGACGCGGCCGTCGCGGCCGACCAACCCCGAATCCTCGACGTGACGTTCATCGCCGGCCATACGCACGGCATCGATGAGCTCGTCGCGGACCTGCGCGCCGCGTCGTGGGACGCCATCGAGCGCGTATCGGGGCTCGCGCGCGCCGACATCGAAAATGCCGCGCGCATCTACATGGCGGCGAACAACGTGATCCTGGTGTACGGCATGGGGCTCACTCAGCACCGCCGCGGGACGGAAAACGTGCAGCAGATCGCAAATCTCGCGCTGCTGCGGGGCAACGTCGGCCGGCCGGGGGCCGGCATCTGTCCGGTGCGCGGACACTCGAACGTACAAGGCAACCGGACGGTCGGCATCACCGAGAAGCCGAGCGCTGCGCTGCTCGACGGCATCGAGCGCGCGTTCGGCTTTCGTCCGCCCGCCGCACACGGTCATGACGTGCTTGCCACCATCGACGCGATGATGCGCGGCCACGCACGGGTGTTTATCGCGCTGGGCGGAAATTTCGCCGCAGCCATACCGGACTGGGTCCGCGTGCAGCCGGCGATAAGCCGGCTCGACCTGACCGTGCATATCGCAACGAAGCTCAATCGCAGCCATCTGGTACACGGCAAGGCCGCATTGATTCTGCCTTGCCTCGGACGCACCGAAATCGATATCCAGGCGGACGGACCGCAATCGATTACCGTGGAAGATTCAATGTCGATGGTCCATGCGTCGGCTGGCCGCAACGCACCGGCGTCGGAGCACCTGCTCAGCGAACCGGCGATCGTCGCCAGTATCGCCCGTGCAACGCTCGGCAGTGCATCGCGCGTGCCATGGGAACATCTCGTCGCGAATTACGACCGGATTCGCGACGCGATCGAAGTGGTATTCCCGATCTTCCAGGCGTACAACCAGCGCATTCGCATACCCGGCGGCTTTCATCTCGCGTCGACTGCTCGCGAAAGGGTGTGGGCGACTTCGACCGGCCGCGCGAATTTCCTCGTCTTCGCCGGTCTCGACGAAGACTTCGATCATGGCGACCCGGAAGCGCTGATGCTCACGACGATGCGCAGCCACGATCAGTACAACACCACGCTCTATTCTCATTCGGACAGATATCGGGGTGTATTCGGGCAGCGCGACGTGCTGTTCATGAATCCGCGCGAACTCGCCAGGCGCAACCTGCATCCGGGCGAGCGCGTGGATATCGTCGCGCTCTGGACGGACGGCATCGAACGTATCGTGCGCGGCTTCAAGATCGTCGACTACTCGCTACCGGACGGCTGCTGTGGCGCCTACTACCCCGAAGCGAATCCGCTCGTGCCGCTCGATGCGTTCGATGCGCAAAGCCGCACACCCGCGTACAAGTCCGTCCCCGTGAAGGTGATGCGTGCGGCCACGGTAGGCCCGGATTCCGCGGCATTCGCCGTTGCGCGCGCGATCGGCGGGTAAGGCGCTCAGTATGGCCGACCGGCGAGGCATACGAAAAAGGCATGCCGGCGATGATGAATTTGAATATTACGGGCGCGCCGGGGCTACTTATACTGGCTCCCGCCCTCACCACCGATTTCGACAACATCAATTGCAGATCGATCATCCGTTGACGTCGTGCACCCGAATGTTTTCCCGTCATGAAGGACACCTTACGGGTTCGCGCGGATATTCCATTCACCGAGGAGCTTTGTCGAAATGAACTTCACGATTGGCACGCTGCTCGCGTTGTCGTTTCTGATCTCCGTGCTCGGACTGTTCCTGTTCCTTTGGGCGCAAATGAACGGCCTGATGCGGGCCGGCCCCGATGCAGCCGAGGTCATCTTCGCCGCGGGGGAAGTCGGGCAGACCGAAGAGCCGGCCCTGTCCGCATCGCAACGCGAGCGCCTCCAACAAGCCGCCGCGCATGCGGCGCCCGGCACACGTTCCGGCGCATCGGGCGACTCGCCGGCACTCGGCCGGGAACTCGCGGAACGCGCGCGGCTGGACGCGTCGAGCCGCGGGCCGACCTTCGTCTTTCTGAGCTCCTCGGTGTTCTGGCTACTGCTGGGTTCCGTCGCGGGCCTCGTCGCGTCGCAGAAGCTGACCGCCCCCGACTTTCTCACGCAGTCGGCCTGGCTCACGTTCGGCCGCGTGCGCACCGCGCATCTGAACATGGTGGTATACGGATGGGCGTCGATGGCAGGCATCGGCATTTCCCTCTGGATGCTGCCGCGTCTGCTCAAGACGCAGCTGGCGGGCGGCCGCTTCGCCATCGCCGGCGCGTGGCTCTGGAATGCCGGCCTCTCCGCGGGCATCGCCGCCATTCTGTCGGGATGGACCGACGGCCTGCAATGGCTCGAGATTCCGTGGCAAATCGGCATCCTGCTCGCGGCGGGCGGTGCGCTCGCTGCGGTGCCGCTCCTCATGACCATCGCACGGCGCACCACGCGCCATCTGTACGTGTCGGTGTGGTATCTCGCCGCCGCGCTGCTGTGGTTCCCCATCCTCTACATCGTCGCCAAGGTGCCGGGCGTGCACTTCGGCGTCGAGCAGGCCATCGTCAACTGGTGGTTCGCGCACAACGTGCTCGGGCTGTGGCTCACGCCGATCGGGCTGGCAGCAGCCTACTACTTCATCGCGAAGGTGCTCGGGCGGCCCATCTATTCGTACGCGCTCTCGCTCGTCGGCTTCTGGGCCCTGGCCATGTTCTACAGCCAGGCCGGCATTCACCACCTGCTGGGCGGCCCCGTTCCGCAATGGCTGCAGAGCGTGTCGGTCGTCCAGAGCGTGATGATGATCGTCCCGGTGCTTGCCGTCGGAGTGAACCACCATATGACGGTGGCCGGCCACTTCGGCGCGCTGAAACACTCGCCTACGCTGCGCTTCGTCGTGCTGGGCGCCGTGCTGTACACGCTCGTGTCGCTGCAGGGGTCGCTCGAGGCGCTGCCGTTCTTCAACCGGCTCGTGCATTTCACGCAGTACAAGGTGGCCCATGCCCATCTCGGCCTGTACGGCTTCTTTTCGATGATCATGTTCGGCTCGATCTACTTCACGATGCCACGCGTGCTCGAACGCGAATGGCCGTACCCGAAGCTCGTCTGGCTCCACTTCTGGCTCGCCGCCGTCGGCTTTGCCATCTACTTCGTCTCGCTCACGATCGGCGGCGTTCTGCAAGGCATCGCACTGCTCGATCCCGCGCGGCCGTTCATGGCATCCGTTGAAGTCCTTACGCCATATCTGCAAGCACGCACGCTCGGCGGCGCACTCATGACGATCGGCCATTTCGTATTCGCGTATCACTTCTTCGCGCTCGTCTTCGGTCGGCAGGGCGCGCGCTCAGACGCGGCGCCGGCGCGCCACGCGATCTCGCTGGGGGCATGACATGAACCGCGTCCTGACCGTCGTAATCGGCTCGCTGATCATGCTCGCGATGGCGACGCTCGTCCTCGTCGCCCTTCCGTATCGGCAATTACGCGGCGAAGCGCCGCCCGAGCCGCTGAAGCCCTATACCGTCGCGCAGCTGCGCGGACGTGCGACCTACGTGAACATGGGTTGCGTCTACTGCCATTCACAACAGCCGCACGCGCCGTCGCTCGGCCCGGATCAACTGCGCGGATGGGGACGCCCGTCCGTGCCCGCGGACTACGTTTACGACTATCCGCACCTGCTCGGCGTATCGCGCACGGGGCCCGACCTGTTCAACATCGGCGCCCGGCAGCCGAGCGACGCATGGCACCTCGCGCATCTCTATCAGCCGCGCGCGGTGACGCCAGGCAGCGTGATGCCGGCCTATCCGTTCCTGTTCAGGGTGGTCGATCACGCGAAGCCGGGTGACGTCGTCGTGCAGTTGCCGCCGAAGTACGCACCGGCCGACGGCAAACAGGTGATCGCGTCGCAAGACGCGCTCGATCTCGTCGCCTATCTCACGGCCCTCAATCACACCTATCCGGCACCGGCCGATCCGTCGGGAACAATGAAATGAGCGAACAAGACAACGCGCGTGCCGTCCGCGCGCGCGAACACGCGGAACCGATCGAGCGCAGCAACCCGGTGCCCTGGCTGCTCGGCCTCGTGGCCGCCGCGCTGGCGGTCTGGGGCGTGAGCTACTTCCTCCTCAATCCCGCACTCGGTCCGAACTCGGACGCGAAATCCCAAGCCGCGCCGGGCGGCACCGACGCCGTTGCCGCGGCGCCGGCGGCGGCCGACGGCGCCCTGCTCTTCGCGAGCCGCTGCGCGTCGTGCCACCAGGCTACCGGCGCGGGTCTGCCGGGCGTCTTCCCGCCGCTCGCCGGCTCGGAGTGGGTCAACGGCGATCCGAAGCTCGTCGCGCGCATCCTCCTGCTGGGCGTCACGGGCAAGATCACGGTGGCAGGCAGCACGTTCAACGGGTCGATGCCGGCGTTCGGCACGACGCTGACCGACAACGAGATTGCCGCCGTCGCCTCGCACGTCCGGTCGAGCTTCGGCAATCACTCGCCGGCGTTGACGGCCGACGTCGTGAAGGCCGAACGCGCGGCCATCGGCAACCGCACGGCGCCGTGGGCCGGCGAAGACGAGCTGAAGCGCCCATGAGCGAGGCCGCTGTAATGGCATCGGGCACGCCCGACAGCGCGACGCTCGACGTGCGCGGCATGTGGTGCACGAGCTGTGCGAATGCGCTCGAACGCGTGCTGCAGCGCCAGCCCGGCGCGCTCGACGCGCGGGTGAGCTTCGCGTCGGAATCCGCGACCGTCGAGTGGGATCCGCGCCGCACCTCCCTCGACCATCTGCTCGCTGCTGCGGCGAAACTCGGCTACGAATGCGCGCCCGAAAACGAGACGCCCGATCGTCGCGCGCATACGGCCGCGCTGCTCGACGACCTGACGCTGCGGCTCGTCATCGCCGCCTTCTGCTCGATGTGGGTGATGACGGCGCAAACGACGCTGTACTTCACGACGGCCGCCACGGTGCCGGAGCCCGTTCGCCATGGGCTCGCCGTGCTGGCCGGCATCGCCACGCTGCCTGTCGTCGGTTATTGCGCGCAACCGTTCTTCAAGGCCGCGTGGCGAACGTTGCGTGCACGCGTGCCCGGGATGGACTGCCTCGTCGCAATGGGTACGAGCGCGTCGTTCCTGCTTTCCCTGTGGCGGGTCGCGTACGGCGAATCGACGGTCTATTTCGATTCGGCGGCCATGATCGTCACGTTCCTGCTGGCGGGCCGCTGGCTCGAACTGCGCGTGCGCAGCCGCATGTCGGACGCCGTGCGCGCGCTGCTCGATTTGCCCGCGCAAACCGCGCGCGTGCTCGCAAGTGACGGCGCGCAGACGGTCGTGCTCGCCAAGCGCGTCGCAACCGGCAGCATCATTCGCGTGCTGCCGGGCGAACGTCTGCCGCTCGACGGTGTCGTCACGGACGGCCGGTCGTCGCTCGATCGTTCGCTGCTGACGGGCGAAAGCGAGCTCGTCGGCGTGGAGCGCGGCAGCTTCGTCGAGGCCGGCGCCTTCAATGCCGACGGCGAGTTGCTGGTGTGCGTGAAATACGGATGGGGCGAGCGCCGCGTGGATTCGATCGCGGCGAGCGTGCGCGCGATGCTCGCGCGCAAGACGGCGTCGCAGGCCATCGCCGAGCGCTTCACGCGCCGCCTCGTCCCGGCCATCGCGATGGTCGCGCTGCTGGTGTTCGTCGGCGGCGGCCTGCTGGGCATGGGATGGGCGGATGCGCTGGAGCGTGCCGTCGCGGTGCTCGTCGTCACCTGCCCGTGCGCGCTCGGCATGGCCGTGCCGCTCGCGCTGAGCGCCGGCGTCGGACGCGCGGCCCGCGAAGGCATTCTCTTTCGCGACGTCGAGGCCATCGAGAAGGCCGGCAAACTTCGCATGTTCTTCCTGGACAAAACCGGCACGCTGACCGAGGGCAAGCCACGGCTTGTCAGCGCACGCGCGGCAAGCGGCGTGCGCGAAGCCGAACTCATCGAGGAAGCGGCGCGGGCCGAACGCGGCAGCGAGCATCCGATCGCGGCCGCCATTCGCGCGCTCGTCGCGCCCGACCGGCTCGCCGGTGCGGTGGACGCCCCGCGCGGCACGTCGCGCGCGGTGCCGGGCGCCGGCGTGGCATGGGAAGGCGCCGATGGCGAATGCATTCTCGCCGGCACCGCCGCATTCCTGCGCAGCCACGACGTTCAGGTACCCGACATCGACGATGCGAACACCGCCGTCCATGTCGCCCGCAACGGCTGCTGGCGCGGCATGCTGGGCTTCGCCGACCGCCCGCGCGAGGGCGCAACGGACGCCGTGGCTTCGCTGCGCGCGCACGGCGCAACGGTGACCATGCTGACCGGCGACCGGCCGATCGTCGCGCGCGCCATCGCGCAGGCCGTGGGCCTGGCCGATGACTCCATCCTCGCGGCGCAGTCTCCCGAACGAAAGGCAGCACACATCGTTCACGCACAGGCCGCGGGTCGCGGCGCGGTCGCGTTCGTGGGCGACGGGCTCAACGACACGCCGGCCCTGGCCGCGGCCGATGTCGGCATCGCGGTCGGCAGCGCGTCGCCCGCGTCGATGGCCGCCGCATCCATCGTGCTCGTCGATGCGGGCATTGAAAAGCTCGACCTCGCGTTGCGGCTCGCGCGCCGCACCGCGCGCGTCATGCACCAGAACCTCGCCGCCGCGGTCGTCTACAACGCGCTCGCGATTCCCGCGGCCGTGTTCGGCTGCGTGTCGCCCGCCACCGCTGCCGCGCTGATGGTCGCGAGCTCGATGTCCGTCACGCTGAACGCCGGCCGACTCGCGGTCCGCACTGATAGGCCGCCGGCCCCCACCGGCACGTCGCGCCCCGCGCGCGCTTTGTCCACCGAACAGACCTGGAGCCCCTCATGAGCCAACACGATTACGATCCCGTCTCGCTGCACCGGCGCCGCCTGTTGGCCGGCCTCGGCGCGCTGGGTGCGGCGGCATTCATGATGCCCACGCTCGCGCGCGGCACGCAGAGTGGCACCATCGAGCTGCCGTTCGAGAACGGCAGCCGGCCGCTCACGTCGGACCTGCCGCAAAAATCCAATGTGATCCTGCAGCGCACGCGTCCACCGCTGCTCGAAACACCGTTCGATGTCTTCGACCAAGGCGTGTTCACGCCGAACGACCGCTTCTACGTGCGCTGGCACCTCGCCAACATTCCGAACTCCATCGATCCGGCCACGTACCGCGTTGCTGTTCACGGCGCCGTCAAGCGGACGCTGAATCTTTCGCTCGACGACCTGATGCGCAGGTTCCCGCGCTACGAGATCGCCGCGGTCAATCAATGCTCGGGCAACTCGCGCGGCTTCTTCAGCCCGCGTGTGCCGGGCGGCCAGTGGGGCAACGGCGCGATGGGCAATGCGCTATGGAAAGGCGTTCGCCTGAAGGACGTGCTCGACCATGCGGGCGTGCGCGCCAATGCCGTTTGCGTTCGCTTCAACGGGCTCGATTCAGGCGTGATTCCGCAAACGCCGAAGTTCCTCAAGTCCGTGGAGATCGACCATGCCCGCGACGGCGAGGTCATGCTCGCGTACGCGATGAACGGCGAGCCGCTCCCGCTGCTCAACGGGTATCCGCTGCGGCTCGTCGTACCGGGCTGGTATGCGACGTACTGGGTGAAGATGGTGACCGACATCGAAGTGCTGGACACACCCGACGACAACTTCTGGACCGCCAAGGCATACAAGGTGCCGGCCAATCACTTCGCCAACGTGCGGCCCGGTGAGACCGACGTGCCGCAGGTTCCCATCAACCGGATGCTGCCGCGCTCGTTCTTCACCAACATGAGCACCGGCGACAAAGTGGGCGCCGGTCAACCGGTGCTCGTCCGCGGTATTGCGTTCGGCGGCATCAACGCACTGGCGCGCGTGGAGTTGTCGACAGATGGCGGTCGAAGCTGGGCCGATACGCAACTAGGACACGACTACGGCAAATACAGCTTCCGCCAGTGGCAGACGAACGTGCGCTTCGCTCAACGCGGCCCGCAGATGCTGATGGTGCGCGCCATCGACGCGACCGGGCAGGCCCAGCCGGCCACACCGAATTGGAACGGTGCAGGTTTCATGCGCAACGTCATCGAATCGATTCAGCTCGACGTGGCTTGACAAGGAGCGACAACATGAACGCAAGACTGAAGCGCATGGCGGTGATGTTGATGGTCCCCGTTTCCGTTGGTGCGTTGCTTGGCCTCGTGGGCCGGCACTACCTTCCCGAGTCCATTGCGGCGCAGGCGGCGCGCCAGGACGCCATCGCGCCGCCGGTGCACTTGAGCGCGCTCAACGTGACGTTGCCGCCCGGCCATTCGGTGTTTCCGCCCGGGCCCGGTGCGGACATCGCCAACGCGAATTGCGTGATGTGCCACTCCACGGGCATGGTGCTGCGGCAACCGCCGCTCACCACCAGCGAATGGAAGGTCGAGATCACGAAGATGCGCAGTGCGTTCGGCGCACCCATTTCACCGGACCAGATCGACGCACTGGCGCATTACCTGAACGCCATCGATGGCCGCAAGCCTCAGGCGGGCCCGTCCGGCGTCGACAATCAGGCGAGCTGAAAGCCATAACCGCGGTGTATGGCACGCATCGAAACAATGCATTTTTCGTGAGCGAGGTGCGCCGATATCCTTGTTTCATCGACTCGCAATCCATCGCGAGGCCGCCGAAACCCGGCAAAGGCAAACGCTGCTGGACAACGGCGGGATCGATCGACAGTGAAAGATGTGTCGCCTTCAATTCAACTCAACTCAAGGAGCTTCATCATGAAAACGCTCGCATGCATCGCCCTCGTCCTCGGCACCCTCGCCGCGCCCGCGCTCAGCTTCGCGCAAAGCAACACGCCGCTCACGCGCGCGCAAGTACGCGCCGATCTGGTCCGCGTCGAGCGCGCTGGCTATAATCCGGCGACCGGAAACGATCCGCAGTATCCGGCGGACATTCAAGCAGCCGAAGCAAAGGTCGCGGCCGAGCAGGCAGCGAGCGGTTTCGGCGGCGCACCGACGGACGGCACCTCGGCAAGCGGCAATCGCGCTCACGTGGCCACGCACGCAGCCGCATCGTGCGTCGGCCCGGCCAGCTTCTGCAATCCCTATTTCGGCAGTTGACCGCTGATGCGCCGCGCACTGTTCAGCCGAGCCCGCCCGCTCGGCAGTTCAGCCGGGTATGCGTAGCGCGCAGCACCCATCGCCTCTCCCCCGCCCCATGAACTTCACTCATCTTCTCGCCTTTTATGAAGTCGCACGCGCCGGCAGCATCAGTGCCGGCGCGGAGCGTTTACACGTCAGTCAGCCGGCCGTCACCCGGGAGGTCCGCGAGCTCGAGGATCGCCTCGGCATCGTGCTGTTCGATCGGCTGCCGCGCGGCGTGGCACTGACGGAAGGCGGCAAGCTGCTCTACGAGTATGCAAGCCGCATCTTTACGCTCGCGGATACTGCCGAGAAAGAGCTCGCGGAGCTTGCGGGCCTCGGCTCGGGTCATATGAAGATCGGTGCGAGCGGCACACTGGGCGTTTTCTTCGTGCCGGAAGCAATCGCGGCGTTCAATGCACGCCATCCCCGTGTCGCCATCGATCTTACGGTCACGAACACCGAGCGCGTGGAAGCGGGTTTGCACGACTTGAGCTTCACGATCGGCTTCATCGAGGGCCCTTTTGACGACTCCATTCTCCATGCTCGACGCATCGGCTCCGACGAGATCACCGTCGTCGCGGCGGCGGGCCACCCGCTTGCGGGGACGAAAGTACGTGCACGGGATCTGGTGGACCGGACCGTGATCATGCGCGAGCCGGGGTCCGGCACGCGCGCGATCATCGAAGAATCGTATCGTCGCGCCGGGCTGGAGATCGAGCCGCTGATGTCGGTAAGCCATACCGAAGCAATCAAGCGGATGCTGCTGTCCCAGCACGCGCTGGCCTACATCTCGACGCTCAGCGTAGCGGACGAGTTGCGACGCGGCGAACTGGCCATTGTCGAGGTCGAGGACATGCGGATCGTGCGGCCGCTACACATGGTCTGGGCGAAAGGGCGATCGCTGTCGCCCAGCAGCCGGGCATTGTTCGACCTGGTGGCGAGCGGCGCGCTGAACACTGCGATCGCAGTGGGCGCAGACTAGCGCGCGGCTCGCCGCTTGCCGCATCGTCGCCGAGGTCAGCGATCGGCTTCCACTTCGCGCAGCACCGACTCGAGAATCATCGCTCCGGCATTGAGCGGCCTCGGACGCCCACGGGGCTGATAGACGGTGTCGCCAGTCCGGACGGGCCGACCACTGATTGCGCACGTCCCGCCTGTGCGGGCGCGCGTCACATGCCAGGTCTGGTCGCCATACGAGCAGTGCGTCGAGTCGCGCCATGCGATCGTCACCGCTGTCGAGCTCACACGATCGACGAAACTCACGGAAACGGCGCGGCGCCCCGCACCGGCCGTTCTCGGCCGCGCATGAGGCGCCGTCCCGCGATCATGCAGCGGCTCCATCGCAGGCGCCACCGGCCGCACATCGTTTCGGCACAATTGGGAGAGCAGGCTCAGCGTCTGCTGCCATGGATCCATCGCCATTACGTCGGTCGAGAAGCTCATCATCGTCCTCGTTGCGTCATAGGTTTCACCGTTTCGACAAGCGTGCGCCGCAAGCGGCGCCGGCGCCGCGGCTATCGGGGCCCGCCTGGCTCGTCACATCGGAGAGCCTGCTCCGCCATCTCGCGGGCGTCATTCGACGAGCGCGCGCCGGCGCCCCTACAACCCGGCAACACATGCGGGACATGAAAGACCGCGTCGCGGCCGTCGCGCAGGTAAGCGCCACGAAGAAATCCCTCACTAATGGCAAGGAAAACCGGTACCCGTTCATCGATCGACATTTGCCTTCGCCCTCCAGCAAAAAGGCGTCTCTCCGACGAAGCGTTTGAACACCGTCGTGAAATGGGCTTGCGAACGGAAGCCGCAACCCAGTGCGACATCGAGCAAGCCATGGCGTGATTCGAGCAGGAGCTGCTGGGCGCGCTCGATGCGCCGCCGCATCAGATATTCGTGAGGCCGCAATCCGGTGGCCCGGCGGAACTGCGCAGCAAAGTGCATCCGCGTCAGCCCGACACTGTGTGCCATATCGGCGAGCCCGATCGATTCCGCAAGGTGCGCTTCGACATAGTCGACCACGCGGCGCATGCGCCACGACGGCAGTGCAGCCGCACCGCGCACTTCGCTCCTGTTCGTCGCGAAGTGGCGAGCCACGATACGCGACACGATCGCGAGGCTGACGCTGTCGGCGAAAACCTTGCCCAATGCCGCGTCCTGCGTGTGGGACACCGCGAGCGCCTGACCGAGCCGCTCGAGCGCCGGATCCCGCATGAGGCGCGGATCGTCGATGACGATGCCGCCGGCATGGGCGCGACCGAAAAGGTCGGCGTAGCATTCGGCCAATACCGTTTGGGATGCAAACAAATGCAGCACGTCGCTGGGCGCGTCGAACACGGCGCGACACGCGATGCCCGGCGCGGTGATTTGCGCGGCACCCGCCGTCAACCGGCCCTGCACAAGCGTGCGGCCCGCGTGCGAGAAGGTCAGCAACGTACATTTGAGGTTGATGCCGATGCAGTGCCAGTTCTCGCTGCAGTCGTTCGTTACCTCGAGCGTCTCGGTACCATTCCGGGTCCAGCGCGAAAGCGCGATGTCGATATCGCGGCCGGCGCCCGGGTCGCGCCACGCGTGTTCGGCAGCAATCGGGCTGGACGCGCGCACACCGGCAAACGCGTCGAAATCGGTGGCTGTCTTGGAAGGACTCGATGACAAAAGAATCATGGCTAGCTACCTGGGAACATGAAGCGTTGCGCACGACCAGTGCGGTGAATACACGGTATCGAAACGAAGCACGGTGCACCAGCCGTACAAAGGAGTTGCGCGAACTTGTCGATGGGTGGGGCCGGTCATATCGAGGTTTAATCCACGAATCGCGGCAGCGCAGCCGTCGGCGCGTTCCGTCGACATGGCGGCAGCTGATCCCCATCCCGCTGCAAGCCGGCGCGAGGGCAATCGGTCGACTCGACGGAAGCCTTCCGGCCGGCGCTGCGGCACCATCGCCGGCGCGTTCCGCGGCTACGAACCGATGGCCCGACCTATACCAAGGTATGAGAAAGGATGCGAAACCGGTCGGCCTTTCGCGCCGTCACCGCTTGGCCGTTGCCCGGTGCACCCATTTCGACGATCGGGCCTTGACGCCGGTCGAACATCCGGACGACAGAACCGAAATCGGCAACGCGCTATACGCGAGGATGAGTCGAAAGTGCCTATCGGGTACCTGCGTATCCCAACGTACGATGGTGCGCAACGGAGCGTCCCGCTATCTTTTGATCTCGTGACAGCATTCCGAAGCGCGCGATCGTCGATCCCGTCTCCTGCTGTCGGACAGTCGAGATTCCTGGACACGACGAGGTATTCATGGACACGCTACTGAGCATGCGGATCTTCTCGCATGTGGTGGAAACGGGCAGTTTCAGTGCGACTGCCGACCATATGGAGTTCAGCAAGGCATGCGTGTCGCGGGCGGTCTCCACGCTCGAGAACCGGTTGCGCGCGAGACTGCTGAACCGCACGACACGCAGCCTGTCGTTGACGGAGTCCGGGCAGCGCTATTACGCCAGATGCAAGCAGATTCTTGCCGATCTGGACGATGCCGAAGCGCAGGCCGGCGGCGCCTATACCGTGCCGCACGGCACCCTGCACGTCCATTGTTCGCCCGAACTCGGACTCCGGCGCTTCACGCAATGCCTCGTCGAATATCAACGCCAGCATCCGGGCGTCAAGCTTCATGTGACGTTCATACCCGGCGCCGCACATCTGATCAACGACCGCGTCGATGTGTCGATCGTGCCCACGGCGTCACTGCCCGATTCCGGGAACGTGAGCCGGATGGTCGGTCAGATCGAGCATGTGCTGGTTGCCGAACCGAAGTATCTTCAGGCCTGCCGAATCGACACATTCGAGCAGATAGCCCCGCACGCGCTGACGCCCATACCCGCGCGCGTTGCGACGCCGAAGCGCCACGCCAGGCTCACCATCGTCAAGCCGGCATCGGCGAACAACGACGGACCGTTCGTCATCGACGACGTCGACGCCACGCGCTTCGCCGTTCTTGCGGGCGCGGGCGTCGCCGCGCTGCCGCTGCACTGCGTGATCGACGACATTCGACAAGGCGCGCTCGTGCGGCTGTTCCCCGACCATCGCCTGGAGCGCACGCCCGTGTTCGTTCTTTACGCGTCGCGGCGTCACGTCGACGCGAAGATCCGAACGTTCGTCGATTTCATGGCGGCGCGCCTGATTGACGTGCTTCAGGCGCCGTCGTGCCCCACTGCCGCAGGTACGTCGGACCCCGCCGCTTGCCTGGACCATCCCGCGCGCGTGGGCTGACCTGCGCGCGGGGCAGAAAGCGGGACGACACCTTCGCGACCTCACGCCGAAGGCGTCCGAACCCGATCAGGCAAAACCGCCGTTGGCATAAAGAATCTGACCGTTGATCCACTGGCCGTCCTCGCCGACGAGAAACGCTACCGTTCCCGCAATATCGTCCGGCTGGCCGAGCCGCTCGAGCGGTGCAAGGTGCGCAAGCCGTTCGATCTGCTCGTCCGTCTTTCCTTTCAGGAACAACTCCGTCGCGACCGGCCCGGGTGCGACCGCGTTAACCGTAATCCGCCGCCCCCGCATCTCGTTGGCCAGCACTCTCACCAGCCCGTCGCCGCCGGCCTTCGACGCGATGTAGGCGCCGTAGCCGGGGAACGACTTGGCGACGACGCTGCTGGAGCAGACGACGATACGGCCGCCGTCGCGCAGATGCGACGCGGCATGCGCCATGACGAGGTAGCTGCCGCGCAGATTGACCTGAATCGTCCTGTCGAATACGTCCAGACCGTCCGGGCCGACAGGTGCGAGCGGCATGATGCCCGCGCAATGGACGACCACATCGAGCCGGCCGAATGCATCCAGCGCACGGTCATAGAGCGCGGCGACATCGTCCGCCGCGCTGATATCGCCCTTGACCGCGATAGCCCGCCCGCCTCGGGCGGTGATGTCCGACACGAGGGCGTCCATCCCGGCGCCGTTTCCGGCGTAGTGGCCCACGATCGCAAATCCGTCCGTCGCGAGTCGCAGCGCGACTGCCTTGCCGATGCCGCCCGACGCGCCGGTGACGAGCGCAACTTTCACCCTATCCGACATATTGGCTCCTTGCAGTTGATGTGACGCACCGGCACAGTCCGATGCTCGCGTCACTATGCAGTGGCCGCCGATGCGGTTTTTTTCGATTCGCACGTTTGTTGAGCCGGAGCAGGCGCCAAGCAGATGAAATACGAGAAGGTTCGCGACGCGCGGTCAGCCACGTCGTATCGTGCCGACATGCCGAATGCCTTGTTCGCAGGACATTATGGTTTTGTATAATCGCCGCACTTTTCCCGAGACGCCTTCGTCCACGACATACAGCGATGCTCGACCTCACTTCGCACGTATTCGAACTCGCCCCATGAACGGACCCAACGGCAAGTCGCCGAGCTTATCGACACGGAAACCGTCAGGCCCGGCGGGGGAATCCGCGGCGGAAGCGCGCGTCGAAACCGACTCGGTGTTTCGCGACGCGCCCATACCGATCCTCATAGAGGACTGGTCCGGCATCAAGGCGTGGGTCGACTCGCTCAAGGCATGCGGCGTGACGGATCTGGATGCCTACATCGACGACCATCCGCACGTGATCGACAAGCTGCGCGAGCGACACGCGTTCATCGACGCAAACGGCGCCGCGCTCGCCCTGTTCGACGCAGAATCGAAGGCGCTGTTTTTCGAACAGTCGCGCAGGTTGCTTCCGGCGAATCGCATCAGCAACTCGCAGGTATTGCGTGCGATGTTCGACGGGCACGCGTTCTGCCAGGGCGAACGCCTGCTATCGACCCTCACCGGCAGAAAAGTACCCATCGTGTGGCGGTGCTCGCTGCCGACCGAGCCGGCGCAATATCGTCGTCTGCACTTCTATGCGTTCGACGTGACCGAGCACAAGGAAAACAGCGAGCGCCTGGAGGCGTTACGCGCGCAGATGGCACGAACGGCCCGAGTATCGATGGTCGGGCAACTTGTCGCGTCGATTACGCACGAAATCGGCCAGCCGCTCGGTGCGGTCCGTACCGCGCTCGACGCAGCCGCCCGCTGGATGGACCGCGCCGAGCCGAATATCGGCGAAGCATTGGCCGCGTTCCGGTACGCGGCACGGTGGACCGACGATATTGCGGCCATCTGCCAGCGTTTGCGCGGGTTCCTCGTCGGCGCGCCGGTCGAGGCGGTCGAAGTCGACTGTGCCGAAATCGTGCAATCCGCGATGCTGCTGGTCGCGTCGGAGGCGAATGCGCATGCAATCGCCGTCTCGATGAATATCGAGCCGGGCATACGCGCGCATGCCGACCGCATTCAGCTTCAGCAGGTGTTGACCAACCTGCTGATCAACGGCATTCATGCGATTTCCGCCGTCGAGCTCAAGGATCGCGCGCCGCAACTGACCGTGAGCGTGCGCCGCCACGACACCATGCAGATACTTTTCGAAGTCTGCGATTCGGGATGCGGCATCATGGCTGCTCAACCGGACTCGGTCTTTCAACCCCTTTCCAGCACGAAGAGCAACGGAATGGGGATGGGTCTGCCGATCTCGAAGTCGATCGTCGAAGCGCACGGCGGTGCGATATGGATCGAGCAAACCGGCCCACGAGGAACGACTTTCTGCTTCACCGTGCCGAGCTTTCCCGATGCGTTCGCCACCGGTAAGCCGCAAGCGTCCGCACCTCGAGGCGACCAGGCCGCATGAGACGATCCTGGAACGATGCCGACGCAGCGTCTGCACACAGGCTCACGGCGGGCACCCTCGCCACGATTGTGCTTGCCAACGCTGTCGAGTTCTTCGACTACTTCTGCTATACGGTCTTCGCCGCGTTCATCGCCCATGCTTTTTTCCCGCACGCATCGGCCGCATACGGCCGGATGTTGTCGCTTGGCACTTTTGCGGCCGGATTCCTGTCCCGCCCGATCGGCGCGCTGGCGATCGGCCTCCACGCGGACACTGCCGGACGCAAGCCGGCGTTACTGCTCAGCGCGGCGCTCGTCACCGCAGGTTCGGTCGGTGTCGCGGTGACGCCGGACTACGCGACGCTGGGCATCGGCGCACCGATAGCCGTGCTCATCTGCCGGATCCTGCAGGGCTTGGCAGTCGGCGGGGAAATGGGATCGTCGGGCGCATTGTTGATCGAGCGTTGTCCGCCCGCGCGCAAGAGCTTTTATGCGGGATGGCTGATGGCGGGACAGGGACTCGCGCTGATCGCCGCCGGCAGTTGCGGTATTGCGATTTTCAACCTGCTCACGACCACGCAAATTCAGCACTGGGGCTGGCGCATACCGTTCGCGCTAGCGGGCATGCTCATACCCGTCCAGCTCTATTTGCGCCGCAAGATCGACGAGACGTGGCGGGTGCCGCGCGACGGACACGCGGTGCGCAACATGCTCGTCGGGTATCGGTCGCAGTGGCTGCTCGCGATCGCATTGATCTTCGGCGGCACCGTACCGACCTATGTCGCGACCTACGCGACCACGGCCGGCGTCGCCGGTCCGCCACCGACTGCATACGCGGCCTTTGTGACGACGGTGGCGGTCGGCGCGGTCACGCTGGCGCTGTCGTTGGCAGGCGGCTGGCTCGCGGATCGAATCGGCCGACTGCGGACCATCGGCCTGTCGCGCGCCGTCACCATGCTGGCCGTGCTGCCGGCGTTCCATTACGCGGCGACGCATCCGCAACCCGTCGTATTGCTCTGCGTGGTCGCGCTGTTCGCCGGCTTGTCCGCCATCGCCGGCGCACCGAGCATCGTCGTCATCCTCGAGATGTTCCCGATGCGGGGCCGCGCCGTCGCGATGTCGGTCGTGTATGCGACCGGTGTCGCGCTGTTTGGCGGCACGACCCCGTTCGTGGTTGCATCGGTGGACGCATGGACGGGCCTGCACACCGCCGCCGGCTGGTATGTCTGCGTGTCCGCCGCGATTACGCTGATTGCGGTTCTCCAGGTTCGCACCGTGCGCAGCGCGAACGCATAACGTCCAGCCGCCGGTCCGCACGCCTGCGCAGCCGTCGGCACACGTGCATGGTATCGATGCCGTGCAAATCGGAAACGGCACTGCCTTTCCTGACAGCGCCCGTTCGCCTGGCGCGCCACACTCCTTTCCGTCATCCAGCGCGATGCATCGCGGCCGGTGTCCACGACACCGCGCCGCCGCCATCCTCATTGATCTTACGGAAAGGATCGAACCATGTCGCACCATCTCGACTCCCCGCTCGCCCGGCAGGACATCCGTCTCGACATCACCGACCTGTACTGCTTTCGAGGCGAGACCGGCACCGTATTCGTCATCAACGTTTGCCATTCGATTGCCGGCGACGTGCCGACCCCCGGCTACCACCCCGAGGGGTTCTATGAATTCAAGATCGACCTCGATCAGGACGCAGTCGAGGATGTGACCTATCGCATCACGTTCGACGAGCGGGACGCCGGCGGCAAGCAGCATTTCGTCGTGCGCCGCATCGTCGGCGCCGCGGCTACGGATCCGCATGCAGCCGGCGACGTCGTTGCGCAAGGCGACACCGACGAGACGATTACGGCGCCGTCCGGCCTGCGCGTGTGGGCAGGACGCGCAGGAGATCCGTTCTGGATCGAGCCTGACGTCCTTCACGCAGTCGGCCACGCGTTCCAGGACGGACAGCCGCTCGATCTCGGTACGTGGCAGCCCGGCGACGCGCGCAATCTGTTCGCCGGTCACACCGTGTATTCGATCGTTCTGGAAGTGCCTGACGCCGAGTTGCTCGCCACAGCGAACGGCAACCGGAGAATCGGCGTGTGGGCGGTCGCGACCCTCGCGACCGACAGCGGCGGCTGGCGACCGATCAATCGTGTCGGTCTCCCGATGATTCATCCGCTCTTCACCCAGTACAACGAGGACCTCGGCGACCGGCTGAACGGCGGCCGCCCCGCCGACGACTTCGAAACGTACGGCGCAACGCTCATCCAGTCGATCGCCGGCGCGGTGCGAGCCAACGGAACGGCCGAAGACCCGGACGGCTATGCAGCAGCCGTCGCACACCGCCTGCTTCCGAACGTTCTGCCGTACACGGTCGGGACGCCGGCCGTATTCGGCTTCGCGCAATGGAATGGGCGATCCATGACCGACAACGCACCGGATGTGATGTTCTCGATCGCCGCAAATACGCCGATCAGTCTCGGGATCGGGAAAGAATCGGTCACGTCGAAACCGACGTCGACGTTCCCGTACGTGCCCAGGGCCTGAAGCAAGTCGGCGGCGCGCGGCGCCGCCGACTTTCCCTACGGCAGATGACGGCGCTGCGTCGGCCGACCCGTTTCTCCCGATCTTTTTGACGAGATTTCCATGTCTGCAAGCCATGACATTCGTCGTTTTTCCCATCACCGGTCGGCAACCGTTTCACTGGCCGCAGTCGCCATGTTCATCGTCGTTCTGCACGTCGTCGGCTGGGGTACGTTGCTTGCGTTCATCGTTCCGCACCATCTCAGTGTCGGCTCCCGAGCCTTTGGCATCGGCGCCGGCGTGACGGCGTACTCGCTGGGCATGCGGCATGCGTTTGACGCCGACCACATCGCGGCGATCGACAATACCACGCGCAAACTGCTCGGTGAAGGCCAGCGGGCGTCGAGCGTCGGATTCTGGTTCTCGTTCGGTCATTCGAGCGTCGTGTTCGGGCTCGCCATCTTCATCGCGCTCGGCATGCATTCCCTGTCGGCGCATGTACTCGACGCCGGCTCGCCGCTGCGCATGCTGACAAGCACCGTTGGCGCGATCGTCTCCAGCGTGTTCCTTTATTCGATAGCGATACTGAACATCGCCGCGTTTTACGATCTTTGCACGGCATTTCGGCGCATGCGGAGCGGCCGGCTCGACGAAGCGCAGCTCGAACGATGCCTCCAATCGCGCGGCCTGATCAGCCGTTTTCTCGCGCCGCTGATGCGTATCGTGCGCAAGCCCGGCCAGATGTACTTCGTCGGCGTCCTGTTCGGACTCGGCTTCGATACTGCAACGGAAATCGCACTGCTGGTGCTGACCGGCGCAGGAGCCGCGTCGGGCCTGCCGTGGTACGCGATTCTCTGTCTGCCCGTGCTGTTCGCCGCCGGTATGCTGCTGTTCGACACGATCGACGGCTCGTTCATGACGCTTGCGTACCGATGGGCACTCGCACAACCCATCCGCAAGATCTACTACAACCTCGTCGTCACCGGTCTCTCCATCGGCTTCGCGCTCATCATCGGAACGATCGAGATGCTCGGCCTGCTCGGCAATGCTTTCCACACGCACCGCACGTCAGGTGCGTGGCTGCCGGCACTCGACCTCAACCACATGGGGTTCGCGATCGTCGGCCTGTTCGTCGCGACATGGGCGGTGTCCGCCGCGATATGGAAGTTCGGACGAATCGAACGACGCTGGGCACGCGGTGGAGACGCATGATTCTTCACCGGTTTGACGTTCACTCACCACCAAGGAAACCCATCATGAGCAAGGTCATACTCATCACCGGCGCGTCGAGCGGCTTCGGCAGGCTCACGGCAGAAGCACTCGCACATGCCGGTCACATCGTCTACGCGTCAATGCGCGATACGGCCGGGCGTAACGCAGCGGTAACCGGGCAAATGAGCGCACTCGCGCGCGAGCCAAGCATCGACCTGCGCACGCTCGAACTCGACGTGCAGTCGGACGCGTCGGTCGCGCGCGCGGTCACCACGGTTCTGGAGCAGGCCGGCGGCATCGACGTGCTGATCCACAATGCCGGGCACATGGCATTCGGCCCGGCCGAAGCGTTTACGCCCGAGCAGTATGCGCAGTTGTACGACATCAACGTAGTGAGTACCCAACGGGTGAACCGGGCGGTCCTCCCTCACTTCCGTGAACGGCAGCAAGGCTTGCTGGTGTGGGTATCGAGCAGCAGCGCCGCGGGCGGCACACCGCCCTATCTCGCGCCGTACTTCGGTGCGAAGGCGGCGATGGATGCGATTGCCGTGTTGTACGCGCGCGAATTGTCGCGCTGGGGAATCGAGACGTCGATCATCGTCCCGGGCGCGTTCACGCAGGGCACCAATCATTTCGCTCATGCCGGGCTCCCGGCTGACACCGCCCGCGCCGCCGAATACGACGCAGGCCCTTACGCGAACTTCGGCCGCGAAGTCCAGGAGGCATTCGCCGCGATCGTCCCACCCGACGCCCGCGCGGATCTCGTCGCCGACGCGATCGTGGACGTAGTCGCGAAGCCGGCTGGCAAACGCCCGTTCCGCGTGCATGTCGATCCGACCGAAGACGGCGCGAACGTCGGTTTCGCCGTGCTCGACCGGCTGCGCGCCGAGATGCTGCATCGCGTCGGACTGTCCGACCTTCTCGCGCCGCGCCTCCGCCCGTCATCGTGAGCCGGCACACCAGATCGATTTGACGGCGCAGCCGTAGCGGCGTACCGACGCGTCGTTTCGATACCGATATCTTTCACCACCGTCCGGGCACGCCGTACGACGAACATTCGTTCACGGCTGCCCGGCACATCGCAGGAGCATGACATGATCCAAACTTCCGAAAAGGTTGCCCTGGTTACCGGTTCCTCGCGCGGCATCGGCGCCGATATCGCGGTTCGCCTCGCGCGCGATGGCTTCAAGGTCGTCGTGAACTATGCCAGCAACGCGACGCCGGCCGAGGAAGTCGCCGCAACGATTCGCGAGAACGGCGGCGACGCGTTGCTCGTCAAGGCCGACATCGCCGATCCGGCCGCGACCATCGCCATGTTTGACGCGACGGAGAAGGCCTATGGCGGCGTCGACGTCGTCGTCAACAGCGCAGGCGTCATGAACCAGGCAAAGATCGCGGATTTCGACGATGCAACGTTCGATCGCACGGTCGCCATCAACTTCAAGGGCGCGTTCAACGTGTCGCGCGAAGCCGCGCGCCGCGTTCGCGACGGCGGCCGGATCATGAACCTGACGACGAGCGTGACCGGCGTGCGCTTGCCGACGTATGCCGTCTATATCGCGACGAAGTGCGCGGTCGAGGGACTGACTCAGGTGCTCGCCCAGGAGCTCCGCGGACGCGGCATCAGCGTCAACGCCGTGGCGCCGGGCCCCGTTGCCACCGAGCTGTTCCTCGCCGGCAAGAGCGCCGAGCTCATCGATCGGATGGCGAAGATGAATCCGCTCGAACGGTTGGGGCAGCCGTCGGACATTTCAGCCGTCGTCGCGTTTCTCGCCAGCCCCGAAGGCGCGTGGATCAACGGCCAGATCGTACGTGCGAACGGCGGCATGTGCTGAATCGCGCGGCCGGAACGGCATCCGTCGCGGACGCCGTACGGATGCCGTTCCAGGTCGCGCATTGCAACGGGCGCTTTCTTCCGAAAGCGCCCGCACCCGGCCGGCTCGTTCTGATGGATGACCACCGAGGGTCGGCCGTTCCGCTCCGTCATGCACTCAGCGCACCCATCCCTCGGTCTTCATGATTGCGGCTCCGCGATCGCTGTTCAGGAAATCGAGGAACTGCGTTGCCTCAGGATCGGCATCCGGAGCGAGCGCAACATTGACGTCTCTCCAGATCGCTCTGTTCGCGGGCAGGCTGACGTAATCGGCTTTGTCGGCATGCGTGATCGGCCAGTCGGGCCACGTGACCCAGGCATCCGCGTCCTTGTCGACGAACATCCGGAAGCTCGGCCCGCTGCCCTTGCCGAATCCGACGATGTTCCGGCGGAACCGCCTGACGTCGTCAAGACGCCCCATGCGGCCGGCGATGTCTTCCCACGTGCCCGTGCCCGACGTATTCGCCACGCCCGCGCCTTCCGTGACGACGATACGCACGCCATCCGCGAGCAGATCGTCGAAGCCGCGGATGTGTTTCGGATTGCCTTTCTTCACGGCGATGACGGCCGGCCGGATATAGATCGGCGTCACGTCGCTCCATCGAAACACCTGGTAGGTTTCGAGGAGGCCGGCCATATCTTCTTCCGACGTCCCCCACAGAATATCGGCATCGGCTTGCGCCTTTCGGCTCCACGTCGGCTCCGGTCCGCCGGTCACCTCCACCCTGATGCCCGTTTCGTCAGTGAAGACCTTCGCGACTTTCGCGAATGCGGTATCCGGGCCGCCTGCGCCGTACAAACGCACGATGCCGTCTCGCGCATCGCGCCGTATCGTCGGATCGGGCGTCTCATGCGCGAACGCGCCGCACGAAAACGTGAGGATTGCCAATGATACGACTGTCTTCTTTCTCAAGGTGCTGAACACGATGTGGCCCTTTAAGTGAGTTGCTTCGGGAATTGATCGGTTTCGATCCGATTCGGATCGTCCTACGGCGCAAGAATCGCTCGCACGGCCTGCATTTCGTCCATCAGTTCCGCAACCGATGCATCGATGCGGGCGCGCGCGAACGCGTCGATCTCCAGATCCGGCACGACACGATAGCGGCCGTCGCTGCAGATCGTCGGCATCCCGAACATCAGGCCGCGCGGAATGCCGTACTCGCCGTCCGACACGATGCTCATCGACACCCACCGGCCGTCGCTTCCGCGAATCCAGTCGCGCATCTGGTCGATCGCCGCATTGGCCGCCGACGCCGCGGACGATGCGCCGCGCGCTTCGATAATCGCGGTGCCGCGGCGTGCGACTTCCGGAATGAACGTGTCGAGATACCAGCGCTCGTCGCCGACCCGCATTGGCGCGGGCTGCTGGTCGATCAGCGCATGACGATAGTCGGGAAACATGGTCGGCGAATGATTACCCCACACAACCATGCGGGTGACGGCGTCCACCGCTACGCCGCATCGGGCGGCCAGCTTCGACACGGCGCGATTGTGGTCGAGACGGATCATCGCGGTAATTGCGTCCGCCGGCAGGTCGGGCGCGTAGTAGCGTGCCACCCACGCGTTGGTATTGGCCGGGTTGCCGACGACGAGCACCTTGACCTGCCTGCTCGCCACTTCGTTGAGCGCATAGCCCTGGGCACGAAAGATGGCGGCGTTCGCAGCCAGCAGATCGCGCCGCTCCATGCCTTTGCCGCGCGGGCGCGAGCCGACGAGCATCGCGTAATCGGCGTCGCGAAACGCCACGCGCGGATCGTCGCTGATTTCGATCGACTGCAGAAGCGGGAATGCGCAGTCTTCCAGTTCCATCACTACGCCACGCAGCGCTTGCAACGCGTGCGGCAGTTCCAGGAGCTGAAGGATGACGGGCTGATCGTCGCCGAGCAAATCGCCGCGGGCGATTCGGAACAGCAACGAATAGGCAATTTGACCGGCCGCCCCGGTCACGGCCACACGGCGGGCGGGTTTGGACATGCTGGATCTCCTTCGAAGGTTCGATGACGGACATGGACATCGCTCAACTCCGACCGACCGCGTGGTGCACGTGCGGCCGGCCGGAGCGGGTTCGACGATTCGTTCAGCCGAGTGCGGATCGTGCCCGGCCGACGAGGCAGGGGGCGTGGAACAGTTCGCCTCGGGCGAGGCCGCGCAGCGTGCGGGACAGCACGACCAACCACAGTCCGCCGAGCAGCGCCGCCAGCGCCATTCCCAGTGCGGCAAACGCGATAAAGTCCGTGGTCCGATAGAGGCTGAGCGTCACGACGGTGTAGACGCCGAGCGGAAACGTGAATCCCCACCATCCCAGATTGAACGGCAGCCCGTCGCGGGAATACCGCAGCGTGAACAGCATCGCCATGGCCAGCCACCACAAGCCCACACCCCAAAGCAGCAAGCCGCCGATCAAGCCGATGTCGCGCGCGACGATCGCAGTCGCCTCGAACGACGTGCCGGCAAACGCATCCGGTGCAACGTGGCCGAGTGCGAGCAAGCCCAGCGCGCCGGTTCCGATCGGCCCCAGCGTCAACCAGCTGGACGGGCCGAGATCGCGATGCGGCAGCTTGTGGATCACCAGCCGGAAGAACACGACCGTGAGCACGGTAAAGGCGAGCGACACCGACACGGCCCACAGCACGTAACCGGCGGCCACCAGAAAGCGCGCGGTCTGTGCGTCGACATGCGGCGCGAGTACGGCGGCGCTCGACGCGGCCACTTCAGGCGCGACGATGGGCAGCAGCAACACGGCCGTGATGCGCTCGAGCGCGTGGTCCTGCGCGGTGAACATCATGTAGGGCACACCGACGGCGACGGCGAGTGCCAGTACCGCATCGACGCACCACAAGCCGTAGGCCAGCTGGCTCACTGCTTCGCTCGCATGCGGGCCGGCGAATATCACCAGGCCGTTGATGACGGGTGCGAGCCCCATCGGCACCGCGCCGAGAAACATCGACTGCAGCGGGTGATGCAACATCGGGCGGATCGTTTCCGGATAGAAGATCCAGCGCGCCAGCAGCATGCCGGCGAACACGATGTAAAGCACGCTATCGGCCACCCACAGCGTGTGCGCCAACGTCATCTGCGCTGCAAAGTGCCATGGCAATGCGGCAATGACGAGAAACACGATTCCGTTGCCCATCGTCATCGCGAACCAGTTCGGCGTGAATTGCCGAATCTTCTCGGCGAGCTTTTGTCGGCTATGAGCCACCGTCGTGCCAGGCGTTGTCGTTTTCATCGCTGTTCTCTCGGAACGGATTGAATATCGACAATGTAGGTAGGTGCGATCCATACGAAAAATACATACTTCGCATACGTCACATACCTTCGACTTATGGCTCCGTCGCTCATGACGCTTCCGCGCAAGCGCCCTCGGGAGCGCGCTTGCGCCGGCAAGCACGATCGCCGGGGCCGTGATTCGAAGGCCGCCCCCGCGCACGAACCCAGCTCGGCACTATCGGCCGCCGGCCATGCTCTCGAAGACGCCGTCGCGCCGGATCCATGCGTGCAAGAGCGCAGCAGCGAGATGGCCGACGATCAACAGGAAAAATGCATAAGCGAGCAGCCCGTGCAAGCGGCGCAGCTGACCGTAGACGACGATGTCGTGCGGCAAGATCGGAAACAGCTCGACACCTTTCCACATCGAGATCGGATAGCCGCCTGCGGACTGCATCGCCCAACCGATCAGCGGCATAGCAATCATCAAGCCGTAAAGCAGGTAATGCGATAGCTTCGCGACAGTAGCCTGCAACGGCGGAATGCCCGACGGCAAAGGCGGCGGCCGGTGCGTCACACGCACGCCAAGCCGGATCAGCGCCAGCAGCAGGATCGCGATGCCGAGCGGCCGATGCAGCGCCAGCAATTGCGGGTATCGCGCGCTGACTGTCGATACCATGCCTGCTCCGACGAACAGCATGGCAATGATCAGCATGGCCATCAGCCAGTGCAGGACACGGGCCGGCACGGAAAAGCTCGGGTTCTGGCTCGTCATTTCGCAGCTCCATGGTCGTGTTCGAGCGTAATGGCATCCGGGCGCGGACCTTCCGCCGCACGTCGATTGAACGATACCGAGTAGGCCGCGGAGCGCGCAGGCAATAGCGGATCGTCGGATGGTGCGATGCCTTTCGGCAATATCAGCGGATCGTAATTGAAGTCCCGGCAATGTCCGTCCGCTTCCGTCGCGATTGCATCGAACACGAGCGTGCCCGCGTCGATGCGTCGATGCGGCCCGCTCCACGCAATCGTTGCGTTGTCGGTGCGATCCGCGGGATTGGCCTCCACGAGCACGAGATGCCACTTCACCGGCCCTTCATGGACACGCTCGAGCAGATCGTCGAACAGGAAGTTTGTGGGCAGCGTGCCTGCCGTGCGCTTGTCCAGTGCAGCGAACGGCTGCTTCGGCTCGAATTGCCAGCGCACAAACCGTGCGACGCCACGCGCGTCGATGAAGCGAAACGCGTTGATGCTGTAATACGTGCCGTTTGCAAAGCCGGAGGGCATTGGCGTCTTCTCCAGATAATCGAAGAAGCGTTGCGTCTCGGGATGCGTGGAAAGAAAAGCCTTCATCCGGCCGGGATCGGGCTGTCCGGTAGCGCGATCAGGTGTCGATGCGACCTGTAGCGCGACGAAATCGGCTGGATTCGATACGACGAAGATGGGCGTTTGATCGAGCGCCATGCGCCACTCTTCACCGTCTGCCAGCGCGAATCGCATGCCGAGCCCACGAAATATCTGATCGCTGTCCGCGCCGGTCGGCACGCTTCCGCCGGTATTGAAGCGACCGGTTACCGGCACTGAACCGGTGCGGAACAGCGCCGCCGTGGACAGCGCTCTACCCGCGCCGTTCGAATCGAAGTGGCCTGCGACACAAATGCCCTTCGTATGGGCGCGTCGAAACCCGGGGAACACCTTGCCCGTATTGGACTGAAGTGAATCGATCAGCACGGCGCCGCTCAGCCGGGCGGGCACGAGCCAGCCGCCTGTCCATGCGAATGCCGATGCGAACGATAGAACGATGAGCACAATGGCCGCTATCGCGAGAAATGGGCGGCGGGAAGGGCCGGGAGACACCATTGGATATGCTCCTGAGACGATCGAGTAGATGGCCGCGACGCGCAACGGCGCCTCGACACCGCAACTGCAAAGGTTGCGCAGCAGGCGGAGCGACTATGTCAGGAAATATCCGGAATCCGTTTGGTGTTCGCACGGCCGATTGCAGATCGACACGCGCAGTTCGCCCATGCCTGCCTGACGTACCGGAACGCATGCATCTGGAACACATGAGCGTGCGTTTCCGAAGCACCGCGCGCCATTGCGCAACGTCGTGCAGTGAATTCGAGGCAAGCTTCGTCAACCGTGCTCATGCGCCGTACGTAGCTGCTCAACCGAGTTCGGCGTCCATCTGCGCAAACAACCAGGGAGCGAGTCCGATGAAATCGATGAACGCGATCCAGATTCGCGTAGCCTGCGTGGCTGCCCTGCTCGCGTGCGCGACTGGCTTCGGCCATGCGGCACAGTCCCCGCGCTTTTCAGATGCGATGACCGAGGTTGAAACGGATCTGGTCACGCCATTGGAACGGATCTCGACCGATGGTCGACTCGTGTGCACGATCGCAGGCAATGCCGATTCGAAGGATCGGAGGACCGTTATGGAGCCATCGAGCCCCTCACGAGTTGCTTCGTCACGAAGGCCGAAACGCGTCGTCACTCGCCGACAGGAACCGCTCCACCATTCTCCCTGTTACCCGACGAGTGTTGACGACGCAAAGGACTGGACGTAGGTACCATCCGAATGGGCAAATCGGTCGATCTCCGCACGAGCATCGAGGTCGGGGTAGGAGCTACATCGTTATCCCGAACGTCGGCCCTTGGCCATGCGAGATTCGAATACGTCGGACGCTCCCCTAATGATCCCGGCCGGAGCAAGTAGCACATCGTTCGAATTCGGAAGATATGTCGCAAGCAAGGCCGAGAGTACAAAGCCGGATGGGATCCCCGACAACAGGCGACGACGCAGATAGCTGACATGCATCCTTCGATGCCCGCTCTTTGCCGAGCACGGTCAGGCGTAATCGCTCATCGTCCCGAAGCTTGGATGCGATGAATGCAAAAGCGCCTATTGCACCTCCAAGCATACCATTGGCGACGTCGAGATATTTTCAGAGAAACACTAGCGTTATGATTTAGTGGTTATTTAAAAGAGTCGTGCGAATACGAAAATGTCTGTCCCGGGTTCGGGTAGACTAATCCTGAGCACAACACAAAAACGCGTTGATGCTCGCGGTCGCAATTTACTTGCAATATTCATGCCTGATTAACCACCAATTATTGGAGAGCGACTCATGTTCAACACCAAGGCCAAATTGATTATCTCCTCTCTCTTGGCTGCATCGGCTGTAGCAGCTTTGTCATTTTCCCAAGCGGCCAACGCTTGCATTGGCTATTGCACTGGCGGTTGGTGATCGGTAATTTAGAAATACTACCAGTGATATTTTTCCTTGTCGGTGGTAATAGGCTGAAGGTGCCGTAACCGTCAAGTGCTGGACACCCCCCATGTATCCCACTGCATGGGGGCTAATTTGTTGTGACCTGCCCCCTACAAACAGGGCCAGCCGGAGTCTAGTAAAGTTCGTTTTCGGAGAAGAAGACGAACATGAAGAAGCGCTTTACGGAACAGCAAATCATCGGGTTTCTGAAGGAAGCGGAAGCCGGCATGCCGGTCAAGGAACTGTGCAGGAGGCACGGGTTCAGTGACGCGTCGTTCTACACGTGGCGCGCAAAGTTCGGCGGCATGGAAGTCTCGGAAGCCCGCCGGCTCAAGGACCTCGAGGTGGAGAATGCCCGGCTGAAGAAACTGCTGGCCGAAGCAATGCTCGACATGGAAGCGTTGAAGGTCGTCGTCAAGGGAAAGCCCTGAGCCCGCAAGCCAAACGCGAAGCAGTGTCGGCGATTCGGGAGAAGGTCAACATCTCCGAGCGCCGCGCCTGCCGGCTTGTCGGGCTATCTCGCAGCGTGCTGCATTACGACGCAAAGCCGGACCACGAGAATGAGGTGCTAGCGGCGCGTCTGGTGGAGTTGGCGCACGAACGTCGTCGATTCGGCTACCGCCGACTGCACGCCCTGGTGGAACGCGAAGGCACGCACGCCAATCACAAGCGCATCTATTGCCTGTACCGTGAGGCAGGGCTGGCTGTGCGGCGCCGTCGCAAGCGCCAGGGCGTCATGATTGAGCGCGAGCAACTGGCATTGCCGGGCGCGCCCAACGAGGTGTGGTCAATCGATTTCGTGATGGACGCGCTTTCCAACGGCCGGCGCGTGAAGTGCCTGACCGTCGTCGACGACTTCACGAAAGAGGCTGTCGACATCGTCGTCGACCATGGCATCTCAGGTTTGTATGTCGCTCGGGCATTGGACCGTGCAGCTCGCTTCCGTGGCTATCCCAAGGCAGTGCGAACAGACCAGGGCCCCGAATTTACGAGCCGCGCGCTTGACCAGTGGGCGTATGCGAACGGCGTCACACTGAAGTTGATTCAGGCGGGCAAGCCAACGCAGAATGCGTACATCGAATCGTTCAACGGCAAGTTCCGCGACGAATGCCTTAATGAGCACTGGTTCACGACGCTCGCGCACGCTCGGGCTGTCATCGCGGCATGGCGTCAGGACTACAACGAGCAAAGGCCGCACAGCGCACTGAACTACCTTGCGCCGTCAGAGTTTGCGGCGAAACATCGGGCAACCGCGGATGCTCCTGCCGCTTTCCAGGAGTTGGTTTAAAGGGACTTTGCTAGAAGCCCATTGGCCCTATTGAAGGGGGCAGGTCAGCAATGCCTTATCTCGCGGGGCCGGGGCCGTGTCTTACATTAGCGTAATCTATGGACACGATTAGCAGTTTTTAAGGGCTTCAACAACAGCAGATCACAACGCAGCCTTTTCGGCAGCCTACGCTTATAGAGCGGTTGGAGCAGCGCCTCACACTCCCGCAATAGCCCCTTCGTCGTCCGGGCGAATCCCGTCCTTGTGATGTCCGCCGGCATCATCGACCGAAACATCCGCGGACGACGGCGCGAGCACGTTTTCCCATTTCGCGACGGCGGCCGAGGCGACCGCATTACCCAGCACATTGGTCGCCGTGCGCCCCATGTCCAGGAAATGATCAACGCCGATGATAAGGAGCAGCCCGGCCTCGGGGATATTGAACTGGCCCAGTGTCGCGGCGATGACGACCAAGGAGGCGCGCGGCACCCCGGCCATGCCTTTGCTGGTCAGCATCAGGATGGCAAGCATCGACAACTGCTGCACGAACGACAGATGAACGCCATACGCCTGCGCAATGAACAGCGTGGCAAATGTGCAGTACATCATCGTGCCGTCGAGATTGAACGAATAGCCGATCGGCAAAACGAAGCTCGCGATACGTTCGGGGACACCGAAACGGACCAGTTGTTCCAGCATCTTCGGATAAACGGACTCGCTGCTGGCCGTACTGAAGCCGATCAGCATCGGCACACGCATGAAACGCACAAGCGAAAATACCCTGCGCCCGAACAACACGCCACCGGCCAATACCATCAGAAGCCATAGCACGATCAGGCTTCCGTAGAATTCGCCCATGAACCGGCCAAAGGTTATGAGAACCGACACGCCGCGCGTCGTCACGACGTTCGCGATCGCACCGAACACCGCGAACGGCGCGAGCGCCATCACATAGCCGGTCACTTTCAGCATGACGTGAGCGACCTGGTCGAGCATGCGAACGACGAGTTGCGCCTTGTCGCCCAGCGTCGTAAGCCCGACGCTGAAGAAGGCGGCGAACACCACGATCTGCAGGATTTCGTTGTTCGCCATCGCCCCCACAATGCTGCTGGGCACTAGATGCACCACGAATTCCTTGGGCGACAGCCCGCTCGTGCTCAACCCGGTCGAGGCGTTGATCACGGGCAACGGCAGGTTGAGCGCGCTGCCGGGCTTCAACCAGTTGGCGATCAGCGCGCCCAGCGCGAGCGAGATGAACGACGCGAAGAGAAACCAGCCCAGCGTCCTGATCCCGATGCGGCCCACCGCGCGCACATCGCCGATCTTCGTCACACCGATGACGAGTGAGCAGAACACGAGCGGCGCGATGATCATCTTGACCAGGCGCAGAAACACGTCGGCGAGAAGCGAGAAATAGCCGCCGACCTGGTTGGCTGCATCCGCGTTGGGCAGCATCGCGTGACAGGCAACGCCGGTTGCGATGCCGAGCACCATCCCGACAACAATGCGTGCAGCAAGAGGAAATTTCATGAGTGACTCCAAGCGTATCTTTGACAAACGACATTGACGAGAGGCGTCACGCGCCAAGCCGCAGGTAAGCCATATGCGCGACGGCCGCGTCCTGCAGGGCGATGCCGACTGCCTTGTAGATCACGATGTCGGGGGCGTCCCGTGCGCGCTGCTCGTCGGCGCCGATGACGGTCGAAAGGTCCACCATCGTCCTGCTGTCGATCACAGCACGTGACGGGCGCAGCAGGTCACCCGTTTCGAACGGCGTCTGCTGCATCCAGTCCACGACGATGCGCGAGGCCGCGAGCAACGACGCGTCGTCGAGTTCGCGTTGATCGGGACGCGTCGCGCCGATACTCGCGACGAATGCACCCGGTCGTAGCCATTCGCCGCGTATGACCGGTTCGGATGCACGCGTTGCGACGACAACGATGTCGGCGGCGGCGCACGCTTCGGCATCGACCACCGATACGTTGAGACCGAACCGATGCCCGAGGCTGTCGGCAAGTGCATGCGCGGATACGGCATCGCGGCTGTGAATCATCACTTCGCGCAATCCGGCTCGTCCGGCCAAGGCCTCGGCATGAGCCCGCGCCTGCACGCCACTGCCGAACAGTCCGAGGCGTCGGCTCCCAGGACGCGCCAGATGTCGGGCCGCAAGCGCGGTGGTCGCGGCCGTGCGCACGCCCGTGATCGCATCGCCCTCGAGCATCGCGAGGAGCCCGCCATCGACGAGCGAAAACAGCGCGATGTAAAAGCGGAACTGGCCGTCGATCGTCGTGTACATCTTTATCGCCGCGACCTTGGCCAGGCCCAGCATTGCGCTCATTGCGCTGAACTTCACGTCGGACAAGCCGATGCGTGCGCGAGGCTGAACGGCCGCTGTGCCGTTCTGCAGGTCGAGATAGGCATCGCGAATGGCGTCCGATGCGAGGCGCACGTCGAGCACTGCCGCGATCTGGTCGTTGGTAAAGATCTTCATTGCTGCGGCTCCAGCATCATGCTTTCGACTGCGCCGCTGATCCAGCAGCCCGCGTCGGCGTTGTCGGGGTCTCGCATTTCGACCCGGATGCTGGACGGCTTGCCCATCGCGTACCCTTGATGCACGGTCATGCCCGACGCGCCGTGCGCGAGCAGGCCGTAGTGCAACGCACCGTAGAGGGTCGCGGCCGCGGCGATACCCGTCGCCGCATCTTCCGGATACCCGGACGAGCGCGGAAACTGGCGCGCGTGCACCTCGAGAGGTTGTCTACGCTCGACCGCAAACGGATAAAGGCCCGTCGATTCGAGCTGGTCACATAGCGCCTGCACCTTTTCGAAGGACAGCGTCAGTGCATGAAGTCGCTGCACCGAGCGAATCGGTATCAGCGTCTTGGTCCGGCTCGTCGTGGCGTTGACGATGCCGAGAGCATCCAGATCGTCAGCATCGATGCGCAGCACATCGCATATCGCGACGTGCTGCCGCGCGTCTCCGATCGATTGCACGATGCCTTTGGGCTGGCTCACTTCGATGGATTGCGTGCTTTCGTCAAAGCGAGCGTCGACGATGCCGCTCAACGTCTCGAGCGTCGCGACGCGGGATGTCCAGCGGCCAAGCCGCCGCAGAAGCCACAATGCGCCGAGCGTCGCATGACCGCACATCTCCATCTCGTGCCGGGGGACGAAGAAGCGCAGACGATACGTGCTGCCCGTATCACGCGGTGCGCACACGAATGCGCTTTCGTGACCGTAGCGCGCGGCGATCGCCATCATCTCGTCCACCGACAGCGAATCCGCATCCAGTACGACGGGCGCGGGGTTGCCGCCGCCCTGCCCTGCGGGAAAGACGCGCACGAAATGCATGCCACCGTACGGGGGTAACCGGGATGTGGCATTGGGGGAATGAGGCAACAAGGACGGGACATTCTCGACCGACATGAACTGGCTCCAGCGTGTAAGTGACGCCAGCATGCCGAACGGGAACCAAAGTTTCGCCGCCTGTTGGGCCACGACAAGCACACAACTGGGCCAATCGGGCGTCCGGCCCACCGCGCGGGAGTCCGCGCACACCCGTGTTTTCCCTGAGAACCGGGCTTGGCTGGCTGCGTGAGTGCCCGGCTACGTGCACGGAAGGTTGTACCGCTATACTGGGACATCCCATTGATACGGCGGTCCACAAGGCCCGCTATGGCCAGTCGCTACCCACCGCATGGAGCGCCCAAGGGTAAATTCGTGAAGCACTATCCGACCGCCAATACCCACTTGTCCGAAAATCGCATTGCCGATGTTCGGCAGGTTTCGATCGGCGATTACCGCACGCAGCCCCACGAACATGACGAGTACATGTTCTTGCTGCCGCGCACCGGCCAACTGATCCTGAACGTCGAATCGAACGCCTCGCCCTTGCGCCTGGCGCCCAAGTCGTTTGTCGTGGTGCCGCCGCAGCGCCTGCACGATACGCACGGCTATCGGAAGGAGCAGGAACACGTCGCCGTCTATGTGGCGAGTGATTTCGTCGCGTTCTGCGAGCGCAAGGCGCAAAGAAGCCTGTCGTGCGCGAAGATTGCCATCCGGTCCGCGCCGTTGGCGCTGCTCAACGCGGTGCGTCTCGCCACCGACACCGGTCAGCACGACGTCGGCGAACTCGCGGCCTATCGGCGGGAACTGACTAACAAGACGTTGGCGGCCACGTGCATCGAAGCGGGACTGATCGCGGGCCATCTGCCGTTGACACCCATCGACGCGCGCCGTGAACTCGTGAAAGACATTCGGGGATTTCTCGACGCGACACTCGATCAATCGATGGGGCTCGATCGCATTGCCTACGAGTTCGGTCTGTCACGGCGCACGTTGACGCGCCTGTTTCGCGACGTCACTGGCGAATCCATCGTCGACTATCAATCGCGGCAGCGTGTGCATCACGCCACGCAGCTATTGCAATCACCCGGCATGACGGTCGTTATGGCGGCGGCAGCGGTAGGTCTCGATTCACCGTCCTATCTCGCGCGCCTGTTCCGGAAGCACGGATTGGCGCTACCGCGATCCTTCAAGGCGTAACCTCGAAGTGCACGTGCCCGAAGCGCCGATGGCGACGCGGCATCCCCGGATCTTCTGAAGGCTGAAATGTGCCAGCCTCAGTACTCGGGCGCGAGGAGGACGTATCGTCAGTCTAGAATTTGCCATCTATTTCCCTGACCTGCCTGATTTCTTCGGGCCATTTCAATCTTGGATAACGGCCCCGGTTGAATCCGAGTTTGAATTCGCAATCGTTCTGTCGTGGTAAGGTTCCCTATCTCGCTGGCGCGTTCATCCCGGCGTCAGGATTGGCACGCGACCGCGAATGGCGGTTCTGGGGCGACGCGAACGACTCTGAACGACGCTGGATTCAACCGGTCGCCGTTCTGCACCGCACGACCACCGCAGAGCGAACCGTTGCCTATGCACAAGCCGATTACAGCGTAACGGCAGGTGTGAGACAACAACGGCCCCCTCTCACTCTTGGCACCCGGCATGTCATAGGCCGACCCTGTCATTCGTTCTACTTTGCATCGGCTCCGGCAACGATGTTTGCCTTTCTTCGGGTGCTAGCCTATCTGCGTGCTCGGAAGCGTCAGTTGGCAGTATCAACTGCCACCCTATACAAGGATGAGCGGGAAGCTCCGATTGCGGTCGTCCAGTGCAAAGTGAAGGGGGAACCAGTGAGAGCTCTGGGCGGCGTCACGCATTCGAAAAAGGTGAAGCACGGCGTCTTTTGGTCACTAAGATGGGGCTGCTGCCGCTTGAGCTTTCCGGACCCATTCTAGAGCAGCTCAAATCCAGCAGGAATCATCGATCTGACTGTCCGGATATGCGCGGGCATCTCCGCATGCGGATGCCTGGCATCATCGATATCGTTCAAGCGTTCCACGAATCTCGATGGAGCCAGGCTGATTGAATCTGGTCCTCACACGTTCACGAGCATCGACTCGGCATTCATGTCATCCGACCGCGTTAATGACCTTCGTTTCCAGGTAATCCTCGAAACCGAACGCTCCCCACTCGCGCCCGTTCCCCGACTGCTTATAGCCGCCAAACGGTGCATCGAAAGACTGATCGGCGCCGTTGAGGCTCACCATACCGGCACGCAGCTCGCTTGCGACGGACCGTGCCAATTCCGCATCGCCCTGCAGATATGCCGCAAGTCCGTACGGCGTGTCATTCGCGATGGAGACCGCTTCGTCGAGACTCCGGTACGGGATCATCGTCAAAACGGGGCCGAAGATCTCCTCGCGCGCGATACGCATATCGTTATGCACATCCGCGAACACCGTCGGCTTGACATAGTAGCCGCGCTCGAGACCCGCCGGCGCATCCGGACCGCCGGCGACGAGCGTGGCGCCCTCATCGATCCCCGCCTGGATGAGCGCACGGACCTTTTCGAACTGAACGTGCGACGCGACAGGGCCGATATGGCTGCCGTGCTGCTCGGGACGTCCAACATGAATGCCGTTGGTCACCTCACGAGCGATTTCGACAGCCGCCGCGTATTCGTTCTCGGGCACGAGCATGCGTGTCGGCGCATTGCAGGACTGTCCGCTATTAGCCATGCAATGGCGCACGCCTCTCTCCACGGCCTGGCGCAGATCAGCGCCTTCGAGAATGATGTTCGGCGATTTGCCGCCCAGTTCCTGGGTTACCCGTTTGATCATTTGCGCACCCACCGCGCCGATCGCGCTGCCCGCGCGGGTCGAACCCGTAAACGAAATCATATCGATGTCAGGGTGCGCCACAAGCGCCGCGCCCGCAGTCGCACCGTCGCCGTTGATCATGTTGAACACGCCAGGCGGCAAATCGAGTTCATCGATCATTTCGGCCCACAAAAGCGCACTCAGCGGCGTCACCTCGCTCGGCTTGAGCACCATCGTGCACCCGGTTGCGAGGGCAGGCACCACCTTGCACGCGATCTGGTTGATGGGCCAGTTCCACGGCGTAATCAATGCGCACACGCCAATGGGTTCGCGAACCACAGTCCCGCCAGAGACTGCGTGCTGGAAGCGAAACGTCCGCAGGGCATGGATCCCGGCCTCAATGTGCCCTTGCCCCGTGCGGGCCTGTGCAGCTACAGCGAAATCGATCGGCGCACCCATCTCGAGCGAGATCACGCGCGCCATCTCGTCGTAGCGCCGATTGTAGATCGACAGTAGTTTGACGAGCCATCGCTCCCGCTGTTCGACGGTGGTCCGTGAAAATTCGCCGAACGCAGCTTTTGCAGCCGCTACCGCGCGACCGACGTCCGACGCGGTAGCAGCGGCAATCGTCTCGATAATCGACTCGTCAGCCGGGTTTTCCACTTCGATCTGCGCGCTCGACTCAGGCGCTTGCCATTTTCCCGCAATGTAAAACCGCTTCGCATTGGTCATTCGAGTCTCCAATTGTTGAATTTAAAAAGGGGATTCAGCCTTGCCGTCATCGTCACCGCATCTGCTGCATCTGCTGCATCGCATCGAGAAATGCCCGTAGCTTTCCTCCTCCACCGCCACGATCGACCCGGACGCTTGTGCCCATCCGCATACGGGCATATGATGCATCATATATTTTATTTCCACAGGAGGAAAGTCCATGACGAAAGTTGCTGTAGTAACGGGGGGCGGCACCGGCATCGGTCGCGCGATCGCCGAAGAATTCTTGCGTGCGGGCCTGCGCCCCGTGTCCGTCGGAAAGGACGCCGACGAGGATCTCGATCCGGCGATCGCGTTCCGGCGAGTCGACGTGACGTCAGCCGCTGAAGTTCGCGACGCATTCGGCGATCTTGCGCAGATTCACGTGCTCGTCAACGCCGCCGGAATCATCCTCCACGACCGCGCGGAGTTCGATTCAGCGGGCTTTCGAAAAGTGGTCGACGTCAATCTGAACGCCTGCCAGCTCACGACCGAAGTCGCGCTCGACAAGCTGTCCGCGGTGCGCGGCTGCGTCGTCAATATCGCATCGATGTGGAGCTTTTTCGGCTCGGCCCGCAATCCTGCCTATACGGCAAGCAAGGCCGGCCTCGTTGGCTTGACGCGCGCGCACGCCGCTGCGTTCGCGGATCGCGGGGTGCGCGTCAATGCAGTGGCGCCCGGCTGGATCGAAACGCGACTGTCTGCCGGAGCGCTGAACAACCCCGAGCGCAGCGGTTCGATTCGCGCACGTCTGCCGCTCGGGCGCTGGGGGCAGCCTTCGGATGTCGCCAGGGGCGTGAAATTCCTTTGCTCGGCCGATGCGGACTACATCACGGGAGTCGTCCTTCCGATCGACGGCGGATTCAGCATCGCGTGACGAAGAAGTAAGGATAGGCGGCGGCGATGCGCCGCCGCATGCATGTGCTACCCGCGTGGGTAGCATCGCAATCGGATCGGGTGATCGGCTACTTACGTAGCGGCGACTTCGCCATGCTCCCGCTCGGCCATCCATTCGAGCAGCACGCGCTGGCCCCATTCGATATCTTCCTGGATCGCTCGCGATGCCCCTTCTGGATCACCCTTGCGCAGCGCGGCCAGCACGCGATAGTGAGGGTGCGAACGATTCGATATCTCGCGCCGTGGCAGATGCGAATGAAACGTGTGCAGCAGCGGCCCCATCCGGACCCACATGGTTTCCACGGTGGCGCTGAGCGTGGGCATCCTGGCTGCCGCCATCAATTCGAAATGGAAGTCGCGATTGCGCTCCGCAGCCTCTGAAGGGCTCGCGGCAACGGCCTCGATGAACTCGTCGTGCGTCAGGCTCAGATGGCGGATTTCCTTTGGGGTAATGCGCTGCGCCGCCTGTTCGGCCGCCGCACCCTCGAGAAGGCGCCGCATGAGCTGAATCTCCGCAACGGTATCGGCGTCGAGCACCGGCACCACGATCGAGGTTGCCGCAGTCATTTCCAGGGCCTGTTCACTGACCAGGCGGAAAATCGCTTCGCGCACCGGCGTGATGCTCGTGCCGAGCTTTTCGGCAAGGTCGTTGATACGCAGTCGGTCGCCAGGCGCGTACTGACCGTTCATTAATCGGGAGCGGATCTCTTCGTAGATGCGTGACGAGAGATTGCTCTTTTCGACACGGGCGAGTGGCTTCATTCTGATAACGGGACGAAAAATGTTTTCATGCATGATACATCACGCTCCATCGTCGCAACAGGCGGTGCCGATGCCGATAACCCGGCGGCGGCTCAGTCGACTACGGCGACGGGCCGGCCGTGCCCGGTATGGGCTTTCAACGATTCCAATGCTTCTGGCAAGCGCGACAGCGGCATCGGCTCGATCGGCAGCGGCGCCAGTGCGCGATACAGCACGTCAGTGAGCAGACGCTCTCCCGCATCGACCAGCGTGCGCCAATGCGCGGCCGAGCCGTGTGTGTGTAGCGCATTCAGGGCCACTTCATGCAACGAGATGGCCGTCGTAAACGGCGCGACCGGGGATGTCTCCAGACGGTCCTGGATGCAGACGAGATGGCCGTTCACGGCGACGAAACGCGCAAGTCGGGCGGCATGCTGGCCGCTCACCGTGTCAAACACGACGTCGAACGGCCGATGCGATGAAAAGGCGCTGCTTCCGATGTCCGGCAACAGACACGTCGAAGCGCCAAGACGCGCCATGCGCTCGAAATGACGTGAGTTGCACATCACCGACACTCGCCAGCGTGCCCGTACTGCGAGCTGGACCAACAGCGTGCCGACCGCACCGCCGGCACCCATTACCAGTGCCTCGAGGCCGGCCCGGTGCGGCACTTTCTGCATGGCTTGCCACGCCGTCAGCATGGGGCACGGCAACGCCGCCGCCTCGGCAAAACCGAGGCCCGGCGGCAAGCGCAACAGTGCGCGCGCCGGCACTGCGGTGTACTCTGCGAAACTGCCGTCGCGCGTGAGCGACTGGTGGTAGGCCACGCGCACGCCGAGCCATTCCTGTTGGATGCCCGCGCCTACCGAGACCACCTCTCCCGCCCCGTCAACCCCTGGTATGTGGTCCGGCCGCCATGCCGGCGAGCCCCATTCGATGAATTTCCAGTCAACGGGATTCAGACCCGCGGCGCGGTTGCGCACGAGCACTTCTCCTGGCCCCGGCACCGGTCTCGCCGCACGCCGCCATGCGAGCGCGGAAGGCGCGCCGGCGATCTGCCAGGTCCAGGCGCCCATCGTGTCCGTCGTGTTGTTCGTGCCGATCGTCACGCTATCTTCCAGCATCGCTACACCACCGCGTCAAGTGCTGCGCCGCTCAGGGCCGTCTTGCCGAGCACGTAGTCCGCGCCCTTCTCGCCGATCATGATGGAAGCGGCGTTCGTATTGCCCGACACGAGATTCGGCATGATCGATGCATCGATCACGCGCAATCCATCGATGCCGCGCACGCGCAATTCGGGATCCACCACTGCGTGCCCGTCCACGCCCATCCTGCACGTGCCGACCGGGTGATAGACGGTTTTCGCGCGCTTGCGAATGTAGTCCATCAGCGCGGCGTCGGTTGCGACGCCCGCGCCCGGCAGCGCCTCCTCGCTCGTATAGGTGCGCAGAGCCGGTTGTGCGAGAATCTCGCGCGCCTTTTTCAGGCCGGCTACAGCGACGCGTCGATCCTCGGCATGCTGGAAGTATTTCGGGTCGATCCACAGCGCGGCGCCCGGATCCGCGCTGCGCAGACGAATCTCGCCACGGCTTTGCGGACGAAGCACGCAAGGATTGATTGTCGCGCCTGCCGACTTCACGTGATCCTGATCAAGGTCGAGAAACACGATCGGCACGAAGTGCATCTGGATATTGGGACGCTCTTGCGGCGCGTCGACGTTCACGAACGCGCAGGCTTCGGTCACGTTCGATGTGACGGGTCCGCTCTTGAACAGCAAATATTGCAGCCCGTTCTTCAGCGTGTTGGTGAAGCTGTCCTGGCCGTAGTAACCGTAGTTTCCCGTACAGTAGGACACCGCCGGAAACTCGATATGGTCCTGCAGGTTCGCACCGACACCCGGCAGATCCTGCACGGCCTCGATGCCATGCCGAGCGAGTTCCTCCGTCGCGCCGATTCCGGAAAGCAACAGCAGGCGCGGCGACTGCAAGGCTCCTGCCGACAGGATCACCTCCTTGCAGCCCTTCTCGCGTACGACCTGGCCGTTGCTGACGTATTCCACACCGATCGCGCGACCCGCCTCGATCAAGATGCGGTCCACGCGCACACCGGTACGGATCGTCAAACGCCCGCTCGCCTCGGCGTTGCGCAGATAAGCTACGGCTGCGCTGCAACGCCTCTTGTCGCGTGTCGTGATCTGATTGAAGCCGACGCCATTCTGCCGCGCGCCGTTGAAATCGTGCGTGAAAGGAATGCCGGCTTGCTGCGCGGCGCGCACGAACGCCGTCGACAATTCGCAGCGTTGCGAGAGATCCGACACGCCAAGCGGCCCGCCGACGCCGTGATAGCGATCGTCGAGCCGCTCGTTGTCCTCCGCGCGCTTGAAATACGGCAACACCTCGTCGTAAGACCATCCCGAGTTGCCCAGGCGAGCCCATTCGTCGTAGTCCTCCTGTTGCCCCCGGATATAGATGAGCGCGTTCACGGAACTGCCACCGCCCAGCACACGGCCTTGCGGCACGATGCGCGGCCGGGAGTCGAGCCCGGTCTGCGGCTCGGTTTCGTAGTGATACAGCAGATCCGTCGAGAGCAGTCGCGTGAAACCGGCAGGGATATGCACGAGCGGATTCCTGTCGCGCGGCCCCGCCTCCAGCAACAGGACGCTTGCGCCAGCTTCGATCAGTCGGCCGGTGACCGCGCTGCCTGCCGAACCGCCTCCGATCACGATGTAGTCGTATGTCAAGGGTGTCTCCAGTGTCTGCTTCTGGTCGATTGAACGGGCGCGACTTCTTTTGCACTACACATCGCTGCACTGCACATCGCTACATCCCGCCGACCAATGATATATGATGCATCTCAATTGAACAACAACGACCGTGTCCGTATGGCTTCGCAGCGCCTAGGGGAAATACCCATCTAAGTCACGTCATCTTGAATATATGATGCATCATCCATCTTCACTCGTCGCAAGATGACACGCGTTCACTTAGGGGCAGCGATGAACACCGCCCGAGGCAAACAGGATTACAGAGGAGACGATGAGCAACCATTTGATCATGCGCAACATCAGCAAGCACTTCGGCGGCGTCCAGGCACTACGCAACGTCAGCCTGGAAGCGCACGGCGGTCAGGTGCACGCGCTGATGGGCGAAAACGGTGCGGGCAAATCGACGCTCATGAAAATACTGGCGGGTGCGCACACGCCTGACGAAGGCGAGATCCTGCTGGACGGTCGCCCCCTTCCGATCGACAGCCCGCACGCCGCGCAGGCGCACGGAATCTCCGTCATTCATCAGGAGTTCTCGCTCGCAAAGCATTTGTCCGTCGCGGAAAATATCTTTCTGCACGACCTCGGCGCGGGAACATCGATCATCCGCTGGTCGAAACTGAAGGCGCGCGCCCGCGAACAACTGGATGCGCTCGGCTTCGGTGAGTTGGACGTGTCGCGGCCCGTATCAACGCTGTCGGTCGCCGAGCAGCAGATCGTCGAGATCTGCAAGGCGCTCTCGCGCACGTCGCGTGTCCTCGTATTCGACGAACCGACGGCCGTGCTCACCGCGCGCGAAACGACGCGTCTGTTCGCCCTGCTCGAGCGGCTCAAGCGCGATGGCGTATGCGTCATTTACATCTCGCACCGGCTGGAAGAAATCTTCCGGCTGTGCGACAGCGCCACCGTGCTCAAGGACGGCGCCTTCGTCAGCACGGTGCGCATTGCCGACATCGACGAAAGCCGCCTCGTTCAGTTGATGGTCGGCCGCGAGCTGCAGGATCTCTTTCCGAAGCGCGACGCGTGCATCGGCGATACTCGGCTGGAAATACGCGACCTTTGCGCAGGCGAACGCGTGCGCGACGTCTCGTTTCACGTGCGCGCGGGCGAGGTGCTGGGCTTCAGCGGCCTCGTCGGCGCAGGCCGAACGGAGACGATGCGCGCGATCTTCGGTGCGGATCGCAGGAGCAGCGGCGAAATACGGGTCGACGGCCGTCCGGTCGCAAAGCTGAAGCGTCCCCGCCACGGCATCGAGAGCGGCATCGGGATGCTGCCCGAGGACCGCAAACAGCAAGGCGTGCTCCTGAACATGCCGATCCGCGCAAACGCGATGATGACACCGCGCAACACGCTCGCGCGCCTGCGCTGCATTCTCGATCATCGCGCCGAGCGCGTGCGCACGCGCGAACTGATCAAACAGCTGCGGGTGAAGGCGCGCGATACCGAGGTCGACGTATCGACGCTCTCGGGCGGCAATCAGCAGAAAGTCGCGCTGATGAAGTGGCTCTCGAACGGCTGCCGGGTACTGATCCTTGACGAGCCGACGCGGGGCGTCGATATCGGAGCCAAGATCGAGATCTATCACGTCATCAACGATCTCGCACGCGCCGGCGTCGCCGTCATCGTGGTCTCCTCCGACATGCCGGAGATCATCGGCCTGTGCGACCGCGTACTCGTCATGCGTGCAGGCCGTATTGCGGGCGAACTCAGCGGCCCCGCCATCAACGAAAAGTCGCTGATATCGCTGGCCATGGGAGTCAAGTAATGGAAGGAATCATGCAAACGCAGCGCACCGATGTTCCGCTGCTCCGCGGTCTGTTGCGCCATAACGCGTTGATCATGCTGATCGTGCTGTTCGTCGTATCGAGCGTCATGTCACCCGCGTTTCTGAGCCAGGAAAACCTCTATAACCTGCTACGGCAATTGACACCCCTGCTGTTCGTCAGCCTCGGCATGTTACTCGTGATCAATACGGGCGGCATCGACCTGTCGGTGGGGTCGATTGCAGCAGCGGGCGGCCTGCTGGTAGCCATGCTGGTCCCGGTGATGCCGTTCGGCGGCTCGTCCGGGCTCCTTATCGCGGTCGTGCTGGCCGTGATGCTCGGTGCGCTTTTCGGGGCGTTCAACGGTGTACTGGTGACCGCCTTCGGGCTCGCGCCATTCATCGTCACGCTTGCCATGATGACCATCGCACGCGGAATCACATACATGATGTCGAATGGCCAGCCGACGATGCTGCCGCTCGATCTGCCGGCGGCGGAATTGCTCAATGAATTCGGCAGCGGCAGCGTTCCCTGGATCAACGTGCCATGGCCGGTCGTGCTCGGCGTGGTCGTCGCGCTGCTGTTCTACTTCCTGATGACCTACACCACGTTTGGACGCATGGTCGTCGCCACGGGCAGCAATGAGACGGCCGTGCGGCTGGCAGGTATTTCCGAGCGCGGTTACAAGTTCTGCGTCTACGTGATTTCCGGTGCGCTGAGCGCCGTCGCCGGCATCGTTTTCACGGCACGCACGGGTGTTGGCACGCCGATCACCGGCGTCGGCCTGGAACTCGACGGCATCGCGACGTGCGTGATCGGTGGCGCGTTGCTCTCGGGTGGGAAAGGCTCAGTTCTCAACACGGTGATCGGCGTGCTCGTGCTGGGCCTGATCGGCAATGTGATGAATCTCCTGAGCGTGCCTGTTTATCCGCAACAGATCATCAAAGGCGCCATCATCGTTCTTGCCGTGCTGGTTCAACGCATCGGCCAACGCTAAACCACTTCTCCATCCACCCGGGCCGCCACGCGGCCCTTCCGCCTCCCTTTTTTCATCCAATAATATTATTCAGGATACTGAAATGAAAGTTGCTCGCAGAGCACTCGCCGTTGCCACCGTGCTGGCGTTCGGCATCACCGCCCCTGTCCACAGCCAGGCCAAGGCAAAGATCTACACGCTGCTGCCGAATACGGCACTGTCGGGTGTGGTGGATCCAGCCCTGCCCGATCGAACGGCGGTCCGCAAGGCATGGCCGAAGCAGCCGGCCAATCCGAACCAGCTAAAAATAGGCTGGACCGACATCACGCTGGGCAATCCGTGGTTCGTCGAGCTCATCAAGGGGGCACGGCAGAGTGCGGCGAAATACGGTTACTCGATCGACGTGCAGGTGGCCGACGGCGACCTGCAGCGCCAATGCGCGCAGATCGACAACTTCGTCACGCGCAAAATGGACGTCATTGTGGTCGATCCGACCGATACGCTGGGCGTGTCCGCATGCATCAATCGCGCCGTCGATGCCGGCATTCCAGTCGTCACCGTCGGCACCACGCCGGACGCGAGCGCCCGAGTGCTCACCACACTGCTTGGCAACCCCTATGCAAGCGGTTTCGAGGTAGGCCGGTACGTGGCGAAGGAGGCAGGCAAAGACACGCCGATCGACGCAGCCGTCGTCATCGGCGTGCTCGGAAACTCGACGTCGGAAAGCCGCATCAACGGACTGATCGCGGGCATCGTCGATCAGCGCATGCGCGAGCGCAACACAAGCGCGAGCCGAGAGGACGCCATGTTGCGCGGCTTCGAACTGTTCCAGACCTTGAAGAAAACCGGCAAGCTGAGCGCCCCGGACATCAAGTTCAACGTACTCGCGCTGGGCGTAGGCAAGTGGACCGAGGAAGGCAGCCTCGCAGCAACGGAAGATATTCTCTCCGCGCACGGCAGCAAGCTGAATTTCATCCTCTCCGAGAACGACTTCATGGGGCTCGGCGCATTGCGCGCCGTACGAAACATGGGCAAGCAGGGGAAGATACGCATCGCCGATGCAGCCGGTGGTTACCGTGGAGAGCTCGATCAGATCAAGAAGGGCAACATCCTCGTGTCCGGCGAAAACTCCGGCGAGCAGACCGGTGTGGCTGCCATCGAATTCATCCACAACGCGTTCACGCGGCGCGTCGACGCGAACAATCTGCCCATGGGCTCCGGTTTCCCGCCGGCAATCATCACGCAAGGCAACGTCGACCAGAAGATCGATCCGAATCCGGCGAACCTCTTCTACAAGTACACGATTCCGCCCGTCCGGTCGATTTCGGAGATTCGGGCGCAAGGCGCAAGCAACTGATTCGTTTCGCTTTGTTCCGCCTGCAATGCAAAGGCGTGCACTGCCTTGGTCCGCACGCCGCGTGCTTTCACTGGAGATTCACTTCATGAGCTTTGACACCGACAGTTTTCGCGACAACCTTTTTGCAGGACGGCACGTGCTCGTTTCCGGCGCGACGAGCGGCATCGGGCTTGCCATCGCGCGGGCGTTCCACCGACTCGGCGCGCATACCATCGCCACGGGCTCGTCCGCAACGAAGCTCGACGCGCTACGCAACGAGGCGTCGCTGACCGGCCTGCGTTTTGCCGCGCTGGACGTGCGCAACCATGGCGAAATCGACGCATTCTTCGGCAGCCTCGGACGCCTTGACGTGCTCGTCAATGCGGCGGGCGTCGCTCGCCCGCGCGACGAATACGCGGACGATGTGTTCGGCGATGTACTCGACGTCAACCTGCGTAGCGTAATGCGCGTGTCGCAGGCCGCACGCCCGCTCCTCGAACAGTCGCGCGGCTCGATCGTCAATATCGCGTCCATGCTCAGCTACCTCGCCGACGCCGATGTACCGGCCTACTGCGCCAGCAAGACCGGCGTGGTCGGTCTGACTCGCTCGCTGGCCCATGAATACGGGCCGCGCCGCGTGCGCGTGAATGCGATCGCTCCCGGTTATCACCGAACCGACATGACGCGGATATTCTGGGAATCGGAAGAGTTGTCGCGCAAGATCGTGTCGCGTTCCGCTCTCGGTCGCTGGGGCGAAGCAGGGGATCTCGCGGGCGCAGCGGTGTTTCTCGCGTCGCCCGCCGCGGCCTTCGTGACCGGCGTGACACTGCCCGTCGACGGAGGATATGTGTCCGGCTTCTAGGCCGATTCGATACGGCGTTCGAAGCCGATCAGCCAAAAATGGCCGCCATTGGCGGCCGTTTCCTTTTCCGCACGGCCGGCGATCAGGCGATGCCGCCAAAGCACAGGTACTTGATCTCGAGATAGTCGTCGAGGCCGTAACGCGATCCTTCTCTGCCGAGGCCGCTTTCCTTGACGCCGCCGAACGGCGCGACTTCGGTCGACACGATACCGTCGTTGATGCCGACCATTCCGTATTCGAGCGCCTCCGCGACACGCCACACCCGCGCGATATCGCGCCCGTAGAAATACGAAGCAAGCCCGAACGGCGTATCGTTTGCGAGCGCGATGGCTTCCGATTCCGTCGTGAACCGGAAGATCGGCGCGACCGGGCCGAACGTCTCTTCGTCAAAGATGCGCATGTCGCGCGTGGCGTCGGCCAGGATAGTCGGCTCGAAGAAATTCGTACCCTGCGCGGCGCGCTTGCCGCCGGCCACGACGCGTGCGCCCTTCGCGAGCGCATCCTGCACATGCTCTTCGACCTTCGAAACGGCAGCGGCATCGATCAGCGGCCCGATCGTGACGCGTTCGTCCAGGCCGTTGCCGACCACCAGCTTGCCGACGGCCTCCGCGAGTCGCGCGACGAAGCGGTCGTAAATGCCATCCTGCACGAGCAGGCGGTTGGCGCACACGCAGGTCTGGCCGGCATTGCGATATTTCGACGCGATCGCACCGCGCACTGCCGCATCGAGGTCGGCATCGTCGAACACGATGAACGGTGCGTTACCGCCCAGTTCCATCGACGTCTTCTTGACCGTTGCGGCGCACTGGGCCAGCAGTTGCTTGCCGATTTCCGTCGAGCCGGTAAACGACAATTTGCGCACGAGTGGATTCGACGTGAGTTCCGCACCGATCTGATTCGCTTTGCCCGTCACGCACGAAATCACGCCGTACGGAATACCGGCGCGTGCGGCGAGCACGCACAGCGCCAACGCGCTGAACGGGGTTTGACTCGCGGGCTTGAGTACCATCGTACAGCCGGCGGCCAGCGCCGGTGCGAGTTTTCGCGTGAGCATCGCGGCCGGGAAGTTCCATGGCGTGATGGCCGCGCAGACACCGATGGGTTGCTTCAGTACGACGATTCGCTTGTCGCCGGCCGGCGACGGAATCGTGTCGCCATAAACCCGTTTGCCCTCTTCGGCGAACCACTCGACAAACGACGCCGCGTAGTCGATTTCGCCGCGGCTCTCGTTCAGCGGCTTGCCCTGTTCGAGCGTCATGATTTTCGCCAGGTCGTCGCGATGTTCGAGCATCAGCTCATACCATCGGCGCAGCAACGCGGCGCGCTCCTTTGCCGTTTTCGCACGCCAATGCGGCAGCGCCTGCGCAGCCGCATCGATCGCCCGGCGTGTCTCGACCGTGCCCATCCGCGGGACCGTGCCAAGCAACGCGCCGGTTGCCGGATTGAACACGTCAATGGTCGTGCCGTCATCGGCTGTGACCCACTCGCTGCCGATCAGGCACGCGTCTCTCAACAGATCCATATCGCGCAGCTCCGCGCCGCGCCAGCCATCGTCATTCAACATCGTTACTCCCGTTTATCAGAACTGGCGCGAAGTGGTGGCGCCCGAGCTCCGATGTCGGGAGATGGCTTCGCGAGCCAGCGCGTCGCTGCCACCCTTCGCGTACCGTAAACACCTCGATTACCGTGTGCCGCCCGCGAGACGCTGAGCTGTTTCGCGGGCGGCTGGCACGTCAGCTCGCCTTCGCGAGCGCGGCTCGCGCAACGCGGGTGATCCCGGGGCCGTCGAGTTCGTAGTGCGCATACAGATGCGTCGGCGGTGCGATCAGGCTGTACTCGTCGTAGATTCCGTGCCGCACGAGTCGCACGCCGAGCCCCTCGTCGGCCAGGACCTCGGCCACCGCCGCGCCCAGCCCGCCAATCACGTTGTGCTCCTCGACCGTGACGAGCACCTTCGACTGTCGCGCCGCCGCGATAATGGCGTCGCGGTCGAGCGGCTTGATGGTCGGCATGTCGATCACGCCCGCCGAAATGCCTTCCGCCCTCAGATTGTCAGCCGCTTCGAGTGCACCGGCGACCGGCAATCCGCAGCCGATGATGGTGACATCGCGTCCCACCGAATGAACGATGGCTTTGCCGATCGTGAACTCGACACCATCCTCGTAGACTTTCGGATCCCGCCCGCGTCCGATGCGGAAGTAGATCGGGTCGGGCCACGTGGCCGACGCGCGGATCGCGGCGGCGAGCTGCGCGCCGTCGGCGGGCGAAATGACGGTCAGGTTCGCAATCGCGCGCATCGTCGAGATGTCTTCCGTTGCATGGTGCGAGGTACCGTAGAAGCCGAGCGAGATGCCGGTATGGTGACCCACGAGCCGCACCGGCAGCTTGCAGTACGCGACATCCATGCGGATCTGCTCACAGCACAGCAGGCCGAGAAACGATGCGAAGGTCGCGACGAACGGCATGAGGCCCGTGGTCGCCATGCCGGCGGCGGCGGAAACCATGTTCTGCTCCGAGATGCCGAATTGCACGTAGCGCTCCGGGAATTCGCCGGCGAACTTGTTCAAGCCGTTCGAATACTGGAGATCGGCGGAGCCGGCGACGACGGGATGACCTTCGCGCGCGAGATCGATGAGCGCATCGGACAGATAGTCGAGGCCGGGATTGCGCGCGTTGAGCGCGCGGTACTGCCACGAATCGGGATTTTGCGGAGTAGACATGCTTAGATCACCTTGCTCTTGATTTCTTCGCTCGCCCGTTGCGCGTCGTCGGGGGCCAGATAGCCGAGATGCCAGCCGGGTTCGGTTTCCATGTACGACACGCCCTTGCCCTTGACCGTCTTCGCGATGATGCAGACCGGCTTGCTGCGCACCGGGTCGGCCTTCACACGACGCAGCAGCGGCACGAGGGCAGTCAGATCGTGGCCGTCTACTTCATGCGTCTCCCAGCCGAAGGCGCGCCACTTCTCCGCAAGCGATTCGATGCCGATGACGTCGTCGACCTTGCCGTCGAGTTGATAGCCGTTGCGATCGACAATCGCGATGAGGTTCGAGAGGCGGTGATGCGCGGCGAACAGCGCGGCTTCCCATACCTGCCCTTCCTGCATTTCGCCGTCACCCAGCAACGTGAAAACCTTGAAGGGGCTGCCTGCCATCTGCGCCGCCTTGGCCATGCCGGCACCGTTCGACAGCGCGTGGCCGATCGACCCCGAGCTGAAATCGATGCCCGGAACCTTGGTCATGTCCGGATGATCGCCGAGCGGATTGCCGAGACGGGTGTAGCCATCGAGCGTCTCCCGGTCGATGAAACCGTAGTCCGCAAGAATGGGAAAAAGTCCGACGGCCGCGTGCCCCTTGCCCATCGTGAACCGGTCGCGATCCTTCCATTGCGGATTGCCGGCACGCAGCGCCATGACGTCGTAGTAAAGCGCAGCAAAGATTTCGGCTGCGGAAAACACCGACGTGTAGTGTCCCGTCTTCGCGATTTCTATCAGACGAATCGTCTCGAGGCGGACGAATTGCGCCTTCTCGCGCAACTGCGCGAGAGTCTCCCTGGAAAGCGCCTGATCGCTCTCCTGCAATGCTGTCGACATAGAGTCTCCTGTTGGAACCTGAAGGGAACGAGGCGAGCGCGGCAAGATCCGGCATCTCGCCTTCGTTTCACGCATGATGCATCATATATCTTATTGGCGCAATGATCGACGCGCCCCGGCGTCTTCTGTCGCTGTGTACGCGTGGCATTTCGGCCATCATGAATCGCGGTCCGCAAATTGACCTTGCCGTATCGCCATCACGTGATGCATCATATATTTTCAAACAACGCGGAGACACGCATGCTGACCACTCCACCCTCCTCGCCCGCGGTCAATGGCGAAACACAGGTAATTGTCTTGATGGCGTGGCCGGCCGCTCACGTCCGGACGCCCACCCTGTTCAATGCCCTTTGCGCCAGGAAGAACATCAACGCGATCATGGTTCCGTGGGCCGTGCGTCCCGAGCATCTGACGCAGGCGTGGGACGGATTGCGGCACATCGCCAATCTGGCCGGTGTCGTGCTCACCATTCCGCACAAACAGGCGGCGGCAGAACTGTGTGACGAGCTCGAAGGCGACGCATCGTTGCTCGGCGTCGTGAACGCGGTCCGCCGCAACGCGAGCGGCAGTTATACGGGGCGAATGTATGACGGTTCCGGTTTTGTCGCCGGCATGCTGCGCGAGGGCATCGCGCTCGCGGGCAAGCACGTGCTTCTGCTAGGCGCCGGCGGAGCGGCGACTGCCCTTGCGTTGGCACTGGCGCGCGCGGGCATTGCACGGCTGACGATCGCCAACCGCAGTCCGGAAAAAGCACACGACCTGGCGGCACTCGTCGGAAAGGCGGTGCCGAACTGTGAGGTAAGAGCCGGCAGCGACGAACCGGGCAATCACGACATCGTGATCAACGCAACGTCGCTCGGGCTAAAACTTGACGACGCGCTGCCGTGCGACACGTCGAAGCTGACGCCTGCAATGGTCGTCGCCGAGGTGGTCATGCAGCCCGCGGTCACGCGGCTTCTGACAGAAGCCGAAGCGCGTGGCGCTCGCACTCACCGTGGCGAACACATGGTTACGTCGCAACTCGATCACTTTGTCGAATTCCTGCTCCCCAACGTGAATCCGCAGGCCTGAGGCCGGCATCTTTGTCACCCAACGTCTCAGCGAGCTCGCTGCCCGAACACGCGGCCCGTGCCAGCAGATCGACCGGTGACGCGGGCGCGCGTATTTCATCCCGATCACTGACGCATCGGACGTGATGTATCTGTTCAAGACCCCGTACCGAACGTTCTCCACCTGTCACTCGAAATCATGACTGCACTTATCTTTGGCTCTCCGGGCCGCTACATCCAGGGCGATGGACTCCTTGGCGATATCGGTCAATACATTCGCGACTGCTCGGAGCGCGCGCTTGTCCTTTGCGACAGCTTCGTGAAAGAGCAGTTCGGCTCGCGAATCGCGGCCTCGTGCGCCGCGCACGAAATCGACGTGCGCTGGCTGGCGTTCAGCGGTGAACTCACGGATCGCAAAGTCCGCGAGCTCGAGCATGCCGCGCAATCGTTCGACTATGGCGTCGTTGTTGCGATCGGAGGCGGCAAGACGCTCGACGCCGGCAAGGCGCTCGTCGATGCTGCTCATTGCGCGTTGATCACCGTGCCCACCGTTGCATCGAACGACTCCCCCACGTCAAAAAACTATGTGGTGTACGACGACGATCATCAACTCGCGGCGGTCAGGCACTTGCCGCGCAGCGCCACGTATGTGCTGGTCGACACCACGTTGATCGCCCAGGCGCCGACGCATTTCCTGCTTGCCGGGATCGGTGACGCGATCAGCAAATACTTCGAAGCAGAGCAGTGCCTGCAAAGCGGCGGCAAAAACATGTTCGGCGCGAGGCCGTCCTATTCGGCGTACGTGCTCGCGCGCGAGTGCTTTTCGATCATCCAGGCCCATGCGGAGACGGCGCTGGCCGAGCTCCAGCACGGCCGCACTGCTCCGGCATTCGACCGGCTCGTCGAAGCCGTCATTCTGATGAGCGGCCTGGGCTTCGAAAGCGCGGGGCTCTCGATCGCTCATTCGATGACGCGTGGCCTGTCCCGGCTCGAAACGTCGGCGCGGGCACCACACGGCTTGCAGGTCGCGTACGCGCTGCTAGTTCAACTCCATCTCGAACGTCGAGCCCCCGATTTCATGCGCGACATGATCGGCCTCTATGCGCGCATTGGCCTGCCGGTCCGCTTGAGCGACCTGGGCGCTGGCGTCGTCACTCGGGAGCACTACGAGACAGTCGCCCGCTTCACGTTACAAGCCCCCTATTCGGCACATTTCGAGCGCACGCTCGGCATCGAGGACATCGTCGCGGCGATGGAAGCCATCGACCACGCTATTGCCTGAGCCCTCAGGTTGCGCGAACCGGGCGCGAAAGCATGTCCCGCGACAAAAAATCGGAGACTTCATGACTTACCTTTCTCATCTTTCCTCGTCGTCGCGACGTGCCGCGTCGCAACCTTCATCTCATCGGCGATCCCTGATCGCGTCCAGTCTCGGCAATTTGCTCGAATGGTTCGACTGGACGGTCTATACGGTTGCATCGGTCTATATTGCCGGCGCGCTGTTCGACAATACGAACAAGACATCGTCGCTGCTCGGTACGCTGGCCGTATTCGCTGCAGGCTTCTTCGCCCGCCCGTTGGGTGGCATAGTATTCGGCGCGATCGCCAACCGCATCGGACGCCGCTCGGTACTCCTGAGTACGATGCTCCTCATGGCGTTTGCGAGCCTTCTGATCGCGATCATCCCGCCATATGACGCAATCGGCAGCTGGGCCTCGGCCGCATTGCTGGTGGCGCGCCTCGTGCAGGGTGCGGCGCACGGCGGCGAAACAACGGCGTCCTATGCCTACGTTGCCGAAATCGCTCCGCCCGCGCAGCGTGGTTTGTGGTCGAGTGCCGTGTTCATGTCGGTCGGCGCCGGCTCGCTGATTGCCACTTTTTTTCTTGCGTCGCTCACGGCGTTCCTTTCACCGGACGCCATGCAGAACTGGGGATGGCGGGTGCCGTTCGCGTCGGGCGGGTTTCTCGCGATATTCGCGCTATGGCTGCGCCGCAATATGGTGGAAAGCGTCATCGTTGACGCCTCGACCCAGGCTCGTCACAAGCCGTGGCCGCGGGCCAAGGTCGTGCGCGAAGGCTTGAAGCTGTTCGTGTACGAGGCCGGTTCGACGCTTACCTACTATACGTGGGTAACGTCCGCAGCCATCTACGCAATCAGTGTCAAGCACATGGATGCGCACCGCGCGTTCACAATGAGTTGCATTGCCCAGGTAATCTATCTGATCGCGCTTCCGCTCATTGGTCGCCTTTCCGATTTCACCGGACGCAAGGTTACGACGCTCATCTCGCTGCTCGGCATCTCGATCACCATCTTTCCGCTCTGGAGCCTGATTTCCAGCGAGCCGTGGACGTTGCTCGTCACGCAGTCGGTCGGGCTCGTGCTCGTTGCATTTATCACCGGGAGCAAGCCTGCGGCCATTTCGGAACAAGTGCCGACACGCTACCGCACCCGTCTCTTCGGCTTTTTCATTTCACTGGCGGTCGCATTCTTCGGCGGCACCGCCTCATATCTGAATGCATGGCTGTATTCCTTCGACAAGGGGCAGCTATTCAATGTCTATCTCATCGTGGTGGCGGTAGTCGCGAGTTGCGCCGTGCTGACATGGAAGAACAACACCGGAGTAAAGCTGGACGATATTGAATGAGCCTGGATGCGGTTCCAAACGGCCAGTCGATTAAACAAGGCACTGCCTAAAAATCCAGGGAGGCACATGTGAAACCTGATGCCCGACTCATGACATAAGATCAAAAGTCAATTTGTCGATCTGCCGTTTTTCATCGACGGCACCCGCCCTATATTGGCATCACCGCAGCGACAACAAGGTCGCTGCGGCCCTCTCAACCAATACAGGTTCCTGTCATGAAATCGTTCCGCTCTCGTACCATTGCCTCGCTGATTCTTTTCGTCCCGGCCCTCGCTTTCGCGCAACAGGCCGACCGTCAACCAACCCGTGCGGAAGTGAAGGCCGAACTAGCGCAACTCGTCGCCGCCGGCTATCGTCCGGCGATGGATCACAACCAGGATCCGGCGGCGATCCTCGCCGCGGAAAAGCGTGTCCGCGAAAACACCGTCGCGCAGGATGCGCCGCACACCACACCGGCCGCCGCGACGACCGGCTACGGCAGCGAAGGCCGCTCCACCAGCGAATCCGGCCGCGCGGTGATGATCAACGGCCGCGACTCGATCTATCGCGGCCATTGATTCGCATCGACGCGCAAGAGAGCCGGCCTCTCGACACGCGCATACGCTTGCCCCGTCCCTCCGTATTGCCGGCCCGAACCGCCTGAACAGGCATTCGGGCCGCGCGTCGTCACCGAACCTCCCGCCTGTCCCGCCATCCTGCACAACCGGCTCGCGCATCGTCGCCCCGCGCGGCGATTCGTGACTGCGCAGTACAAGTTCTTATGCCGCTTCATCTGTTTATCCGCCGTGCGCCGCGCACGATACTGCGCACCATCCGGCGCGATGCGCCTCACTCGATATTTCGCACGCACATGAACCGCAATCCAGGATTGAAGCGCATCGCGCTACCGGCCGTGCTGGCCGCCGTTCCGCTGGCCGCGCTGCTCGCGTTATCCGGCTGCAAGTCGGACGACACCGCACCGGCCGCGACGCCGAGCGTGATCGTCAGCCCGCCCGTCGCCCGCGACGTCAACGATGTCGACGTCTATACGGGCCGCTTCGAAGCCGTCGACACGGTCGACGTGCGCCCGCGCGTGAGCGGCTATCTCGACAAGATCGCATTCCAGGACGGCGCGACCGTCCGCAAAGGCGACTTGCTGTTCGTCATCGATCCGCGCCCGTACCAGGCGGCCGTCACCGCTGCACAGGGCGCGCTCGAACGCGCGCAGTCGCAACTGAAGCTGAGCCGGCAGGATTTCGAGCGCGCGAGCATCCTGATCAAGACCGACACCATCGCGCAGAGCCTCTACGACCAGCGCAGACAGGCCGTGCAAAGCGCACAGGCCGAGGTGACGAGCGCGCAAGGCGCGCTCGAACGCGCGCGGCTCGACCTGTCGTTCACGCGCATCGTCGCGCCGATGTCCGGCCGCATCAGCCGCAAGCTCGTGAGCGAGGGCAATCTCGTGAAAGGCGGCGACAGCGATGCGACCGTGCTGACGACGATCGTGTCGCAGGATCCGATCGACATCTACTTCGACGTCGACGAGGAAAGCTACCTGCGCTATACGCGCGAATCGCAGAAAAGCGGCGGCAACGCGTCGTCGCGGCAGGTTGCGATCGCGCTGCCGGGCGATACGCAGCCATCGCTGACGGGCACGATGGATTTCGTCGACAACCGCCTCGACAACTCGACGGGCACGTTGCGGCAGCGCGCGCGCGTCGCGAATCCTGACCGGCGCCTGAGCCCCGGTCAGTTCGGCCGCGTGTCTCTGTCGAGCCGCGTCGCGCATCACGCGCTGCTTGTTCCCGATTCGGCCGTCGCAACCGACGCGACACGCCGCGTGCTGTATTTCGTCGACGCGAACAGCGTCGTCGCGATCCGCCCGGTGACGCCCGGCCGCCTGTACGGCAACCTGCGCGAGATCGACGCGGGGCTGAATGCGGGCGACCGCGTGATCGTCGACGGCTTCCAGCGCGTGCAGGCCGGCGACAAGGTCAAGGTCGTTCCGCGCGCGATCGCGACGGCCGATGCCGCCGGCCCTGCAACCGTTACGACAGGGAGCGCGCAATGAACCTCGGCCGCTTGTCCGTGCAGCAGCCGGTGCTCGCGATCGTCCTGTCGATCGTGCTGACGATCGCCGGCGCGTTGGCCTATTTCTCGCTCGCGGTGTCCGAGTATCCGGACATTGCGCCGCCCACTGTCGTGATTCAGGCGACCTATCCGGGCGCCTCCGCGGAAACGGTATCCCAGACGGTGTCGACGCCGATCGAACTGGAAGTCAATGGCGTGGAAGACATGCTGTACATGTACAGCCAGGCGACGTCGGACGGCAGCCTGAACATCACCGTGACGTTCAAGCCGGGCACCGATGTCGACAAAGCCCAGGTGCTGGTGCAGAACCGCGTCGCGCTCGCGACGCCGCGCCTGCCCGAGCCCGTGCAGCGCAGCGGCGTGTCCGTGCGCAAATCGTCGCCGACGCAGCTCGGCACGATCTTCCTGTACTCGCCCGACCAGCGTTACGACCCACTGTACGTATCGAACTACGCGATCCGCAACGTCGCGGACGTGCTCAAGCGGATCGAAGGCGTCGGCGACATCAACCCGCTCGGCGCGCGCGAATACTCGATGCGCATCTGGCTCGATCCCGAGCGCGTCGCGTCGTTCGGCCTGAGCCCGAGCGACCTGATCGCCGCGGTGCGCGCGCAAAACACGCAGCTCGCGGGCGGCGTGGTCGCGCAGGCGCCTATCACGAACCAGGCCTTCCAGCCGAACCTGATCTTCGAAGGGCGGCTCAAGCGCCCTGAGGATTTCAGCGACATCGTCGTGAAGCAGGGCAAGGACGGGCGGCTCGTGCGGCTGAAGGATGTCGCGCGCATCGAAGTGGGCGCACTCGCCTATGCGACCGACAGCTACATGCTGCGCCACCCGACGATCGCGCTGCAGGTGCTGCAGCAGCCCGGCGCCAATGCGGTCGCGACGATGGCTGCGGTCGAGAAGAAGATGGCCGAGCTGAGCCAGGATTTCCCGAGGGGCATCGTCTACAACATCGGCTACAACCCGACCGCGTTCATCGGCGACAGCATCCACGAACTCGTCAAGACCATCTACGAGGCGGTCGTGCTCGTCGTGTTCGTCGTGCTGCTGTTCCTGCAGGGCTGGCGGCCGTCGATCATCCCGATCCTGTCGATTCCGGTGTCGCTCGTCGGCACGTTCGCGGCGATGGCCGTGCTCGGATACTCGATCAACAACCTGACGCTGTTCGGCCTCGTGCTCGCGGTGGGGATCGTCGTCGACAATGCGATCGTCGTGGTCGAGAACGTCGAGCGGCACTTGTCGACCGGTGCAGGGCCGCGCGACGCGACATTGTTGACGATGAAGGAAGTCGGCGGCGCGCTGTTCGCGATTACGCTCGTGCTTTGCGCGGTGTTCGTGCCGACTTCGTTCATTCCGGGCATCTCGGGCCAGTTCTTCCGCCAGTTCGGCGTGACGATCGCCGTGTCGACCGCGATTTCGTTCTTCACGTCGGTGACGCTCGCGCCCGCGCTGTCGGCGATGATCCTGAAAGCGCATGCCGACGAACCCGATGCCGCCGCGCCCGTGTCGCGGGTTGCCGCGTTGTTCGCGCCTGCGATGCGTGTCGTGCAGCGCTTCGCGAACGCATTCAACCGCGTGTTCCAGCGCCTGTCCGACGCGTATGGCAGGCTGGTCCGGAAAGTTGTGCGGATTATCCCCGCGATGGCCGCAATGTACGTCGTGCTGATCGCCGCGACCGGCTATCTGCTCGTATCGAGCCCAAAGGGCTTCATTCCGGCGCAGGATCGCGGCTACCTCGTTGTACTCGTGCGGATGCCTGACGGCGCGACGCTCGAACGCACGAGCGCGGTCGCGCGCAAGATCGAGGACATCGCGCTGTCGGTGCCCGGTGTCGCCCGCGTGCCGGTGTTTTCCGGCGTCAATGCGGCGACCGGTACGAATTCGGCGAACAGCGCCGGCCTGTTCCCGGTGTTCAAGCCGTGGCCGGAGCGCAAGAAGCAGGGCCTGACGATCGAGAAGATTGCAGCCGAGATGCGTCAACGGCTGGCGAGCGTCACGGAAGCGTCGATCGTCGTCGCGATGCCACCGCCGGTGCAAGGCCTCGGCAGCACGGGCGGCTTCGCGATGCGGCTGGAAGACCGCAACGGCCTCGGCACCGCCGCGCTCGCGAAGGCGACGCGGGATCTGGTGGCCGCCGCAAACCGCACGCCCGGCATGGTCGGCGTCTATACGCCCTACTCCGCGACGAGCCCGCAGGTGCATGTCGAACTCGACCGCGAGAAGGCCGAGATGCTCGGCGTGCCCAGCCAGGAAATCAACGATGCGGTCGAAACGTACTTCGGCTCGACCTACATCAACGACTTCAACATCGTCGGGCGCACCTACCGCGTGACCGCGCAGGCCGACCTGCCGTTCCGCGTCGAAGCGTCCGATCTCGCGCGGCTGAAGGTACGCAACCGCGACGGCGAAATGGTGCCGATCGGCAGCGTCACGCGCATCGACGACACGCTCGGCGTCGATCGCGCACCGCGCTACAACCTGTATCCGGCCACCGAAATCAACGGCGACACCGCGCCGGGCCTGGGCTCCGGCTTCGCGATCAAGACGATGGAAACGCTCGCGAAGCAGGTGCTGCCGCCCGGCATCTCGTTCGAATGGACCGATCTCTCGTACCAGCAGACCACCGCCGGCAACACGGGGCTGCTCGTATTCCCGCTGTGCGTGCTGCTCGTGTATCTGGTGCTCGCCGCGCAGTACGGCAGCTGGAGCCTGCCCGTCTCGATCCTGCTGATCGTGCCGATGTGCCTGCTCGCCGCATCGCTCGGCGTGCGCGCACTCGGCCAGGACGTGAACATCCTCACGCAGATCGGCTTCATCGTGCTGGTCGGGCTCGCCGCGAAGAACGCGATCCTGATCGTCGAGGTCGCGCGACAGTTGGAGGCCGACGGCATCGATCTGGTCGAGGCCGTCGTCGAAGCGTGCGTGCAGCGGCTGCGCCCGATCGTGATGACGTCGCTTGCGTTCATTCTCGGCGTGCTGCCGCTCGTGATTTCCGAGGGCGCCGGCGCGGAAATGCGCCAGGCGGTCGGTGCGGCCGTGTTCTTCGGGATGATCGGCGTGACGTTCTTCGGGCTGCTGTTTACGCCCGTCTTCTACGTGATGGTTCGCCGGCTCGCGATGCGCAAGACCGCTGTCGCGGCCGTCGCGACGGAGGTGGTGCAATGAAATTCGTTCGACTCGTGGCCGCGCTGTCCGCGGCGGCCGTCCTGACTGCGTGCACGAGCGCCCCGGTCGCCACCGTTTCGCCGCCGCCGCTGGCCGCGACCTATGCGAATGCCGACCTCGCGGCCAGCGGCCCGGCCGCCGACACCGGTGCGTGGTGGCACGGCTTTCACGATCCGATTCTCGACCGGCTGGTCGACACGGCACTCGCGAACAACCTTGACCTGAAGGCCGCAGTCGCGCGCATCGACGCGGCACGCGCGGTGCGGATCGGCGCGGCGTCGCAGTGGTTCCCGTCGCTCGACCTGAATGCGAGCGCCGGCCGCCAGCGGCTGTCCGCGTCGCAGGCGTTCCCGACCGATACGCCGACGACGGGCAACGCGTTCGACCTGAACGCGAGCCTCGCATGGGAAATCGACATCTTCGGCCGCATCCGCCAGGGCGTCTCGGCTGCCGACGCGGACATGGCGTCCGCACAAAACGATGCGGCGGCCGTGCGGATCGCAACGATCGACGAAACCGTGCGCACCTATGTGACGGTACGCGGACTCGAACAGCGGCTCGCACTGGTCGAGGCCAACGCTTTGAGCCAGCGCGGCACCGAGGAATCGACGCGGCGTCTGTTCGATGCGGGTGTCGTGCCGGTCGCCGACGTTGACCGCGCCGCCGCGCAGACGGAGACGACGCTGGCCGAACTGCCCGCGCTGCAACTGCAGCGGCAGACCGCGATTCATCGGCTGTCGATCATCACCGCGTCGACGCCGCAGGACATCTACGCGCAACTCGACCCGCCCGCGCCAGGGCCGGTGTGGACGGCCTCCACTCCGGGCATCGGCACGCCGGCCGACCTGCTGCGCCGACGGCCGGACGTCCGCGCCGCCGAGGCACGCGTCGTCGCGGCCTATGCGCGAATCGGCGTGGCCGAGGCCGACCTGAAGCCGCACCTGCAACTGATCGGCGTGATCGGCGCGGCGATCGACGGCTTCTCCGGTGCCACACTCGCGCGGTCGCTGGCGTGGATGGCAGGCGCCGGCGCGAGCGCACCGCTGTTCGACGGCGGGCGGCGGCGCAGCGTCGTCGCGTTACGCAGTGCGCAGGCGGATCAGGCGCTCGCTGCATATCGTGCGACAGTGCTGACGGCGGTCAGCGATGTCGAGACGTCGGTAGCGGCGACTGCCCGCGATCACAGTCGCACCGAGCGCCTCGAACGCGCGGTGGCGAATGCGCGCGGCGCCTATACGCAGATCAACCAGTCGTGGCACAGCGGCGAATCGGCGTTCATCGATACGCTGGAAGTGCAGCGTTCGCTGCTCGCGGCCGAAGACTCACTCGCGCAGGCACGGACCGACGAAGTGCTCAGCCACGTCAGGCTGATGAGTGCGCTGGGGCAGTAGACACCGCTCCCAGAATTCGATCGAGGCGGCGGATCGGTCGATGGAAAAAAGGGCGGCCTGTCCGATACCGATCGAACAGGCCGCCCTTACGCTGCGGCATGACCCGCCGTTCACCGACTTCGCTCAGTCGATGTCGCCGCTTTCCTTCAACTGTGCACCGACGTAGTCAAGAAAGCTGACGATGCGTGACGACAGCGTCGCGTTGCGATAGTAGACCGCATGAATCGGCTGGCGAAATTCTGTGGTGTCGTCAACGAGTAGTTCGACCAGACTGCCGTCGCGGCGATGCGTACCCGTCATGAAATCCGCCAGGCACACGATGCCGGCGCCATTGAGCGCGAGCGTCAGCAGCGTCTCGCCGCTCGACGCCTGCAGCGCAGGCTGTACCCGGTACCCATCGCCAGCCGCAGTACGCAACGGCCAGTGGTTCAGCGTCTCCGGCTGGACGAAGCCGAGCAGCGTATGGGTCGCAAGATCGTCCACGCTCTCGGGTATCCCGGCCCTCTCCAGATAGGCCGGGCTGGCAAGAATACGTAGCCTGCTGCTGCCGAGCTTGCGCGCGTGCAGTGTCGAGTCGCGCAACTCACCGATCCGGATCGCGACATCGGTGCGTTGTTCGAGCAAGTCGATGATCTCGTCGCTCGTATGAAGCTCGGCCTCGATCGCCGGATAGGCTTCGCGAAACCCCGGCATCATCGGCGCGATCACGTGCTGCATGAACGGCATCGCAGCGTTGATCCGCAGACGGCCCGCCGGCGTTTCGCGCTGCCGGGCGATCTGGTCTTCGGCAAACTCGACCGACGCAATAATGTCTCGCGCATAGTCGAGGAAGACGTTGCCCTCTTCCGTGAGTTCCAGCCGGCGTGTCGTGCGCCTGATCAGCGTTGTGTCGAGTTTATCTTCCAGCCGCCGCAGGATTCGGCTCATCACGGAGGTCGGCTGATGCAACCGGTCCGCCGCACCCGTCAGCGAACCCGTGTCTGCGATCGTTACGAACGCGAGCATTTCGTCTAGTGTGGTCTTCATGAGAAGAGAGTCGAGCACCAATCGTAAGCCGCTACGATAGTGTGACTTCGTTCCGTTGATAACCATAAGTCGGAACGAATCATTTTTGATTTCCGATCAATAATCGGACTAATCTCAACACGTGCGGATGTCGACCCGGTCGAACCGGTGTGGACGGCCGATCCGCCACAAGTTGTAACGCTCGCCGCCACGCTCCACAATGCCCGCAACGTGTTCGCTTAGAGATGTTGTAGGCGTTCACAATTAGCGCTAGCCGTGTTCACAGGCTGAGCTTGAGGCAGAGAGCGCCCCGTCTGCACTCAGCGTCTCGACCGGCCGTGCGCTGCCTCGGAAAATCGGTCTAGAAATCAGGGCGTTACCGCCGCAACACGAGGATTCTGGAGTGACGCAACTATTTTGCTCTAAGCCCGAAAAAGGCCACATGCGGCTATGCCGTCGGCTTGAGCCACGTGGTCGTGAAGCCAAGCTCTCTCAACATTGTGAATGTGTTGCAGACAGAAACACCATTGTCCCGGCACACGTCCGGCACGCGGCGATTTGCCCGTTTTTTGGCTGGCGCAGATACCTCGATCGACACGACGACACGGTGACCCGGGTCGGTTACCGCGTACGCGATCAGGAATGGGTCCCTCCCGACTTCTTCGAGCTCCGTTTCGTCGAGGTCGGGAGCGTAGCCCTTCGCTAAGACAGAAGCCACGATTTCCGGGTCGGCCTCTTCTTGCAAAACAAGCGTCTCGTACCCAAGGAGCACTTTTGCGTTGATCGGACTCACGGTCAGCGCAGTCAAAAACAAAAATATCTCGTTTATAAACATACACATATAAACACAATCTCACGATACGAAATATAAAGTACCAACTATTTTGTGCGCAAAATGTATCGCCTCAAAAGTGCGATCATTTTTGAATGCCGACAATAAACAACCCCACTCGCGACAGTGCCTTCGTACATATCGTCTTTTCCCGATATATGATTCGCCCATCGACGATACCCGCTTGCGCCGGCGCTCCGACAGAACGCCGGAATGAATACCACGCCCCTTCCATGCCGACCGAACTCGACATCGACGCGATCCTTAAAGCGCTTTCGAACCCCCTGCGCCGGGAAATTCTCGTCTGGCTGAAAACGCCGGGCGCGCATTTCCCCGACCAGACGCTGCCGTACGACCACGGCGTCTGCGCCGGGCAGATCGACGCGCGCTGCGGGCTGTCGCAGTCGACCGTCTCCGCGCACCTCGCGACGCTGCAGCGCGCGGGGCTCGTGACATCGACGCGGATCGGCCAGTGGGCGTTCTTCCGGCGCAACGAGGCCGTCATCGACGCATTTCTCGACGCTCTGCGCCGCGAACTCTGACCCAGGCCATGCGGGCCACCCGCCGCGCACGACGCGACGGTCATCCCGCCTTTCGTGAAGAGGTTATCTGCCATGCCCACTCTGTTCGACCCCGTTACCCTCGGCGATCTAACGCTGCCGAACCGCATCGTGATGGCACCGCTCACCCGCTCCCGCGCGGGCGCGACGCGCGTGCCGAACGACCTGATGGCCCGCTATTACGCCGAGCGTGCATCGGCCGGCCTGATCATCAGCGAAGCGACCTCGGTCACGCCGCAGGGCGTCGGCTATGCGGACACCCCCGGCATCTGGTCCGACGAGCAGGTCGAAGGCTGGAAGCGCGTGACGCAGGCCGTGCACGCGGCCGGCGGCCGCATGGTGCTGCAGCTGTGGCACGTCGGCCGGATCTCCGACCCGATGTTCCTGAACGGCGACCTGCCGGTCGCGCCGAGCGCGATCGCCGCGGGCGGCCACGTCAGCCTCGTGCGCCCGCAGCGTCCGTACGTGACGCCGCGCGCGCTCGAACTCGATGAAATTCCGGGCATCGTCGCCGCATACCGCAAGGGCGCGGAGAACGCGAAGAAGGCCGGTTTCGACGGCGTCGAGATCCACGGCGCGAACGGCTACCTGCTCGACCAGTTCCTGCAGGACAGCACCAATCACCGCACCGACGCGTACGGCGGCCCGATCGAGAATCGCGCGCGCCTGTTGCTCGAAGTGGTCGACGCGGCGATCGACGTGTGGGGCGCGGGCCGTGTCGGCGTGCACCTCGCACCGCGCGGCGATGCGCACACGATGGGCGACTCCGATCCGGCCGCGACGTTCGGCTATGTCGCGCGCGAACTCGGCCGCCGCAAGATCGCGTTCATCTTCACGCGCGAGTCGTATTCGGGCGACCACCTGAGCCCGCGCCTGAAGGAAGCGTTCGGCGGCCCGCTGATCGCGAACGAGCAGTTCACGCTCGAATCCGCGCAGGACACGCTCGCGAGCGGCAACGCCGATGCGATCGCGTGGGGCAAGCTGTTCATCGCGAACCCGGACCTGCCGCGCCGTCTCGAACTCGGCGCACCGCTGAACAAGCCGGTACCGGAGACGTTCTACGCCGAAGGCGAAACGGGTTACACCGACTACCCGGCGCTCAGCGACGCGGCCTGACGGCCGGCGACACGTTCATGCGCGCACGTCGGCGCGCATGAACACGCGCTGCGTCTCGTCGAGGCCGCGCGCAACGTGATGCGCGCGGATCGCGTGGAGTGCGTGGTCAAGCGATGCGTCGTCGACGATGTGGAAACCGAGGCGCGCGTAGTACGGCGCATTCCACGGTGCATCGCGGAACGTCGACAGCACGACCTCGGCAATGCCGTCTTGCGCGGCGCGCGTCATGATCCGCTCGATCAGGCGCGCGCCGATCCGCTGCCCCGCATGCGACGGCGCGACATCCAGTTCCTCCAGATACAGCCGCCGCGCATCGAGCAGCCGGTAGAACGCGAAGCCGACGCACGCTCCCTCATCATCCGTCGCGACATACGCTCGACCGTCGTCGATGCGCACGAGCACGTCGGCCGCATCGGTCGGTTCGCCTTCGGCAACGTCGACCATGCCGATGGCGCGAAAGCGCTGGGCGGCGGCCACTTCCACGGCGGCCATGGCGGCCGCGTCTTCCCGCGTGGCGGGACGAATCCGGATCGATGCTGTCATCACGACGAGATAAGCGGGCTGGAACGGCCGTCACTATAATCGAAACCTCATACCTTTCGAACGTCCCTGCCCACGAGGTTCGTCATGACGCTGTCCGCGCTTGCCGTGTTCGCCATCGCCCTGCTCGTCACCGCCGGCACGCCCGGCCCGAGCGTCGCCGCGCTCGTCGCGCGCGTGCTGACGAACGGCGTGCGCGACGTGCTGCCGTTCCTCGCCGCGATGTGGATCGGCGAGGCGCTGTGGCTCACGCTGGCCGTCGCCGGGCTGTCCGCGTTCGCGCGCACGTTCGCGACGGGCCTGCTCGTGCTGAAGCTGCTCGGCGTCGCGTATCTGCTGTTCCTCGCGTGGAAGATGTGGACCGCGCCGACCGACGCGCAGGCCGACGACCTGCCGCGCGGCCAGTCGCCGTGGCGCATGTTCGTCGCTGGCACCCTTGTGACCCTTGGTAATCCGAAGATCATGCTGTTCTATCTGGCTCTGCTGCCGACGATCGTCGACCTGACGCATGTCGGGGTCGTCGCGTGGGCCGAGCTCGTCGGCACGATGCTCGCGATCCTGATCCTCGCCGATTGCTTCTGGTCGCTGCTCGCTTCACGTGCGCGCGCGTTCCTCACTTCGGCACGCGCGAAGCGGATCGCGAACCGCACGAGCGCGACCGCGATGGCGGGTGCGGCGGTGGCGATCGCGACGCGTTGAATACGGCATCGACGCGCCCGCGATATCCCGCGCGCTGACCCGCGCGCACCTAACAACCGCTCAGCCTGCGACTACCACCCGGCTCGCGCACATGCTCATTGCATTCGACCAGCGCCCGCACCAACGCCCAGTCATCGTCGTCGCAAAAATCGAGCAGCACCGCGCCACACGGGCCACGCAGCTCGCGCAACCGCTCCGCGAGCCGAGCCTGAATCCCCTGCACCCTGCCATCGCCGCGCGCGACCACCGAAGGGTTCGCACCCATCCCCGTACCGCTGCAGAAATTGATCGCCCAGCGGCCGCTCTCCGGCGACGGCATGCCGGTCAGCAGCGCGTCGATCACGCGCCACTTGTAGTGGATCGACCCGGCGACGGGCACACGGTATTCATCCTGTATCACGAACGCCGCACCGGGATGATCGATCGTGAAGGTCGCGTTGTCGGGCCACGCGGTCAGGTCGATGCCGAGCGGTCGGCGGCTGCGAAACCGCCGCAACAACACTACCGCGCCGCGCACGTCGCCGAGCGCTGGCAGCGCGCCGCCCGCGTGCCAGCGCAGCCGCGAATGCCGCGCGCAATGCGCATCGAACGTCGCCTCGAAACCGCGCGTGCATGCGTGCGCGGGCCACTCGTCCTTTACCGACATCACGATGCATTCGCGCGGATGCGCATCGAGAAAGCGCGTGCAATCCGCGAGCACGTCGTCGAACGACATGCCGAGCGCGATCCCGCCGTGATGAATGTCGAACGTATCGCACCGATGCCGGCACCGGATGTCGAGCAGGCGCACGCCGTGCGCGAGCTGTGCGTCAAGCGGCGCGCGCTGGGTGCGCACGAGCGGATCGTCGACGGTATACGCACAGCTGTCATGGCTGCCCGGTAGGGTCAGCGTAGGCAGCGGCCGCGCGTCGTCGAGCGCCGACATCCAGTCGGCCAGCGGCGTGGGGGCTTCGAGTCGCGAAGGGATCATGAATCGATGACTGACAAGGAAAGAAAAACGTGGGTGACGGCGTCGGATGTCGCCGTGCGGGCCGGCGTGTCGCGCTCCGCGGTGTCGCGCGCGTTCTCGCCGACGGCAAGCATCGCGCCCGAAACGCGCGAACGCGTGATGGTGGCCGCGCGCGCGCTCGGCTACCAGGTCAACCTGATCGCGCGCGACATGATCACGCAGCGCAGCAGCATGATCGGCGTCGTGACGGCCGGGTTCGAGAATCCGTTCCGTGCGCGGCTGCTGTCGGACCTGATGGCCGCGCTCGGCCAGCGCGCGTTCACACCGCTCGTGACCAACGCCGACGACCCGCATCAGGTCCGGCAATCGCTCGAACGTTTGCTCAGCTACCGGATCGCGGGCCTCGTGATGACGTCCGCATCGCCGCCGCTGTCGGTCGCGCGGCAGTATCTCGACCACCGGATTCCCGTCGTGATGATCAATCGCGAAGCGAACCTGCCGGGCGCGGATGTCGTCGTCAGCGACAACGCGGCGGGGGCCGCCCACGCCGCGCAACGGCTCGTGCGGGCCGGCGCGCGTCGGCTCGCGTTCATCGGGCCGTGTACCGCGAGCTACAGCGCGCGCTCGCGCGCGGATGCGTTCGAGCAGGGGTTGCAACGCGGTGACGCATTCGATGCGGCGCTCGTCCGCGTGATCGATACGCGCTCCGACACGCATGCTTGCGGCATCGATGCCGCGCGGCAACTGTTCGCATCTGGCGAGCGCCCGGACGGCGTGTTCTGCTCGTCCGACCTGCTCGCGCTCGGCGTGATCGACGCCGCACGCGACGCATTCGGCCTGCGCGTGCCCGACGATCTGCGCGTGATCGGCTTCGACGACATCCCCGCCGCCGCATACGACGCCTATCGGCTCACGACATTGCGCCAGTATACGCAAGGCCTCGCGCACGCGGCCGTCGACCTGCTCGCCGACCGGATCCGGACGTTCGACGGTGCGTCGCGCACGCGCGTCGTCCCGGTTACGCACGTGGTCCGGCATAGCTGCGCGTAACGCGTCGGGTCACTTCAGTCCGCCCGCGAAGCCGCGCAGCAAATAGCGCTGCACGTAGCCGGCCACGGCGAGCGTCGGCAGCGACGCCAGCAGCCCCGCGCTCATCAGGTCGCCCCAGTCGATGCCGTTCTCCGTCACGTAGCCGGCAATCGCGAGCGGCAGCGTGAAGCGGCTCGGCGTCGATACGAACAGCAGCGCGATCAGGAACTCGTTCCACGCGGCGATGAACACGAAGATCGCGGTCGCGATCAGCCCCGGCGCGCACAGCGGCAGCACGATCTGCACGAGCCGCCGCGTGAGCCCCGCGCCGTCGATGCACGCGGCTTCCTCGTATTCGACCGGCACGTCGCGCACGAACGCGAGCAGCATCCAGATCGCCATCGGCAGCGCATAGATCTGGTAAGCGAGCATCAGGCCGAGCGTCGAATCGAGCAGGTGCAGCCGCTTCGCGAGCGCGAACAGCGGAACCGCGATCGTGATCGGCGGCATCAGCTTCAACGCGAGTACCAGCACCAGGAACAGCAGGTCGAGCCGTGCCGGAAACCGCAGCCGCACGAGTGCATACGCAGCCGGAAAAGCGAGCGCCAGCGCGAGCAGCGTCGTGCCGAATCCGACCAGCAGCGAATTGAAGAGCGGCGCGCCAATGCCGTTGGACCACACCGACGCGAAATGCTCGAAGGTCGGCGCGGCCGGCCAGATCCGCAACGGATGATCGAGGCGCTCGAGTGTCGGCATGAAGGCCGCGCCGGCCATCCACAGGCACGGTAACAGCAACAGCGCGAGCGCGGCGACACGCAGCGCCCACGGCACCGCGCGATCGAATGCGGCGCCCGTTCGCGTGCGTGAGATGCCCGAGGGTTGCGCCGTCATGCGCGCCGCTTGCGAACCGTCTGCCATACGTACCCCGAAACCAGCAGCGAGGACGCCGCGAGCATCAGCACCGACGCGGCACTCGCCGGTCCGACGTTGAAGAAGCGGAAGCCCGTGTCGTAGATATAGGTCGACAGCGTCTGCGTCGCATTGCCGGGGCCGCCGCCCGTCAGCGCATAGACCTTGTCGAACAGCTTGAACGTGTCGATCGAGCGCAGCAGCAGCGCGAGACCGATCTGCGGCGCCGCAAGCGGCAGCGTGATGTCGCGCAGGCACTGCCATTCGCTCGCGCCGTCGGTGCGCGCGGCTTCGTACAGTTCCTGCGGGATCGATTGCAGCCCGGCAAGCACGATCAGGAACGCCATCGGCGTCCACTGCCACACGTCGACGAGCACGAGCGACCACAGCGCGAGATGCGGATCGGACAGCCAGCGCACGCCTTCGATGCCGAACGCGGCGAGCAGCGCGTTCAGGAAGCCGTCGAAGTTGAGCCAGTTGCGCCAGATCGCCGAGCACACGAGCGTGGACAGCATCATCGGCAGGATCGCGAGCGGCAGCGCGATGCGCCGCCCCGGAAACGCGCGCACGAACAGCAGCGCGAGACCGAAGCCGAGCACGACTTCGGCGAGCGAGGCCACGATCGTGAAGCGCAGCGTGTTGCCGAAGCCGGCTGTGAACGCATCGTCACCGAGCACCGCGCGATAGTTCGCGAGCCCGGCGAACGTGCGCCGGCCGGCCGCATAGTCGACCTGGCAGAACGAGTCGACCAGCACCTGCGCGACCGGGTACAGCGCGAGCGCGGCCAGCACCAGCAGCGCCGGGCCGAGCAGCGCGACGAACGGCAGGCTGCGACCGAGGGCTTTCATGCGCGGATTCCGGGCGATGCGTGACGGCGGGCCGTCACTTGCCGGCCGCGGCCATCGCCTGAGCGATCTTCTGCTGCGCCTGACGCAGCGCGGCGTCGGGTGCAGCCTGGCCGGTCAGCGCGAGCTGCAGCTGGTCGCCGAGAATGCTCTCGACCTGCTGCCAGTCCTTCACGCGCGGCCGCGCACGACCGGCTTCGAGCGCCTTCAGCTGATCGGGATACCAACGGTACTGGCGCACCAGCGCAGGATCGGCGAACACGCTGCGGCGCGTCGGCGGAATGCCGATCCCGGCGAGGCGCGTCTGCGTGTCGCGCGAACTCAGGTAGATCAGGAAATCCTGCGCGAGCTTCGCGTGCGGCGCATCCTTCGGAATGCCCATCTGCCAGATGCCGAGCATCGGTGCGGGGCCTGCCGTCTGCCCGGGCGGCGGCTGCAGCGCGATCTGCCCGACCACGCGCGACTGCTTCGGATCGTCGAGCGCCGGAATCCACGCCGGCCACACTTCGATCGACTGCGCGGCGGTGCCGCGCTGCAGCGCGTCGCGCACTTCGGCGGCGCCGTACACGTCGACGTCCTTCGGCGCGGACGGCTTCAGCGCGAGGAAGGTCTTCAGCGCGGCCTGCGACTCGCGCGAATCGATCGTCACGTTGCCGGCACGGTCGAACACGTCGCCGCCGTAGGCCCACAGGATCGGCAGGAAACCCGTCACGACCGGGTTGCCCTTCGTGCCGCGAAACACGACGCCCGACACGCTCTTGTCCGCACCGCCGACGGTCTGCGCGATCTTCAGCACGTCGTCCCAGTTGCGCGGCGGCTGCAGCTTGTACTTCGCGAGCAGATCCTTCCGGTAAGCGAACATCTCGACGTTGCCGACGATCGGCAGCGCGTACAGTGCGCCCGCCGCGTTGCGGCCGAGCGCGACCGCGGACGGCACGAGATCGGCATCGGCGAGCGACGCGGGCAGCGGCTTCAGCCAGCCGTTGCCGATGAATTCGGGCGCCCACGTGTCGTCCATCATCACGAGGTCGTACGTGCCGGTGCCTTCGCGCATCGACAGCTTCAGCTTCTGGTACAGGTTCGCGTTCGGCAGCTTGAGCAGTTCGATGTCGGTACCCGGATGCAGTTTGGTGAAGCCGGCGACGGCGTCGGCCAGCCCCTTGCCGTAGATGTCGTCGCGGCCCGCGATGACGAGATCCGCCGCGAAGGCGTGCGAGGCGGCAAAGGACAGCGCAACGACGGCGGACAGCGCGCGCAGGCGGCTCAACAGGGTCATGAGGTCTCTCTCGATCGGCGTGGTGGCGGGTCGGCGTCGCGTTGCACACGTGTGCAACGCGGGCGACGCTTCGGGCGGCCTGAAGCGAACGCCATTGTTCACGTCGATCGTTAAGAATTTGTGGCACACGGCGGAAGGGGCCGCCGGCACAGCCGGCCGCCCCCGCCCGGGCCGGCGCGCGCGCCGTCAGAAGTTCACGCGGATCCCGGCCATCACCGCGAGCTGGCGGCTCGAATTGCTGTTCGCGAGCACCGGGATCTGCGCGTAGTTCGCCGCGTTTCCGTTCGCGTCGGTGCCGAGCCCCGCGCCGCTCGCGATCTGGCCGATCGCGACCGCGTACAGCGCGGTGCGCTTCGACAGGCTGTAGTTCGTGCCGACGTTCACCTGATGGAAGCGCGTCGTGCCGCGCCCGTCGGTGTGCGCGGCGTTGAAGATGTACGCGACGCCTCCTTGCAGCGCCGGCGTAAACATGTACGTGACGTTCAGCTCGCCAATGTCGAACGTGAACGCCTGCGTGCGCGGCTGTGCGGCAGTCGAGAAATAGCGGCTGTCGCCGAGGCGCGTGTGCGTGTACGTGAGTGCGACCGTCGCCGCGCCGAACGTCACCGAGCCGCCCGCGCCGAACGCGCGCATCGAGCCGGCGTCCTGCAGCAGGCAATACATCGCGCCCGGATTGCTGCACGCGAAATCGCCGATATAGCCGCTCGCGCCGCCGAGCGCCGCATCGAGCGGCTGGTGCAGGTCGAGATAGCCGACGGAGAACGCGATCGGCGCGCGGGTATAGGTCGCCGCGACCGCATAGCCGCGCTTCGCGGAAAAGTCGCCGGCCTGCCCGCCGAAGCTGAACGTGCCGCCGACCGTCAGGCCGTGGAAGTCCGCGCTGGTGAACTTCACCGCGTTGTTGAAGTTGAACGCGGCATTCAGGTTGTCGACGTCGCCGAGATGCGAGCCGTACGGCGTCGCCCAGTTGTTGCTCGAGACATACGCGCCGAGCATGTCCGTGTACGAGTCGTATTGCCGGCCGAGGCCGAGCGTGCCGATTCCATCCTCGCGCAGCCCGACCCACGCCTGCCGGCTGAACGCGGTGCCGCCCTGCAGCGCCTGCCCGTTCGCGGACAGGAACTGCTGCTCGAGCGAAAACACCGCATCGAGCCCGCCGCCGAGCGGTTCGGCACCCTGGAAGCCGAAGCGGGACGGCACCAGGTTGCCGCCGCCCATCTGCCACGCATGGCCGCCGCCCGTGCTGCCGTCGGCGCGCGTGAACTGCTGGTTTGTCGAATAGATGATGCCGGTGTCCACGGTGCCGTACAGCGTCACGCTGCCGGAAGTCTGCGCGTGTGCGTGCATGCAACCCAGCGTGGCCGCGGCCACGGCCAGTCGTCGTGCGATCTTCATGTCCCGCCCCTCTGTTGTCATCGATTCGCAGTGCAGATCGATGGAGTTGTCGATATGGGTGACAGGACTCTATCCAGCGAAAATTCGGAACCTCTATCCCAAATCAGCAAACGGTGAAGCGATCGGGTAACACACGAGGGCGCGCGGCGTCACCGTCACGGCACGAAGAAGTCATTCGGGACGCAAGGTCTGCGACGGCAGCTCGCCGAACAGGTCGCGATACTCTCGCGCGAAATAGCCCAGATGCGTGAAGCCCCAGCTCGCGGCGGCCTCGCCCACGCCGAGCTGGTGCGCGCCAGTGGTGCGCAGCAGGCGCCGCACCGCGTTCAGCCGGATCGTGCGCAGATAGCCGACGGGCGTGACGTCGGCGACGCGCTGGAAGCTCGTCTGCAGCGTACGGCGGCTGCAGCGCAGCGCGCGGCACAGTTCGAGCACGGTCGCGGGTTCCTCGGGCCGGTCGCGCAGATGCTTCTCGCAACGGCTGACGATATCGCTGTAGGTAGCGTGCGTGATGTCGCGGCGCTCGACGCCGATGCCTTGGTCGAGCGCATCGAGGAACATGCCGAGCATCGCGTCGCGGAACATCTTGCGGGTGGCCGCGTATTCGAGGCAGCCGGGATTGCGCTGCGCGTCGTCGATCAGCGACGACAGCCGCGCGCCGAGCGCGACGCCCTGCTCGTCAGACAGCCGCGTGACGTGCCGCAGCTTGCGCGCGCCGGCCGCGCCGAACTCGGCTTCGCATAGCTCGTCGATCATGTCCGATGCGGCGCTGATCCCGACCAGCCCCATCCCTTCCGGCGTATGGAATTCGAAATCCTCGCCGGCGCGCAGCGCGAGCAGCGCATAGCCGTCGACCGGCTGGCCCTGGAACGTGCCCGCGAGCGGCACCGACAACGGCACCGCGAGCGACGTGCGCCGGGCCGGCGCGAGGCCGGTTTGCGCGACTCGCCGGTTGGTCGTCTCGCGGAAGAAATGGAAGTCGTCGTACAGCACCTGCGTGACGGTGCCCCTGAACCGGCCCGGCGTCATCTGGCGATAGACCTGATGCCAACCGGCGATCGCGAGCCCGTGGTCATGCACGTCCTCGTGTGAGCGTGACTGGAACAGCATCGGCGTCTCCGGTAAAACCCTGAATCCACGTTGCGGCCGCGCGGCTCGCAACGCCACAGCTTACCCCCGCAAAATTCCGCGCAGTGCGGTTTCGAAGGCAAGACAGGCCGCCGACAGCGCGGCGGCCTGCTCGCCGGTCAGGCGCACATAGCGGCGAAACGACGGCATCCGGTTCACGGTCTCGCTGCCGCCGAACGGCACGACGGCCAGCGTCCAGCGCCCGTCGTGCGCGGCGATCGTGCAGTCAGTCAGGTGCAGCGGGCGCAGCGCGTCGGCCAGCGATGGCTGCGCGACGAGTGCGGCCACGGTGCGCGCAAACCCGGGGTCGCATCCCCGCTCGGCTTCGGCCGCGACGCCGGTGCGTCGCAGCCAGCCGGTCTGCAGCACGCGTGCGCGGCCGTCCCCGGCCGGACCGGGCACGGTGACCGTCACCTGCACGCTGACCGTATGCATCAGGAACTGACGCTCGACGCGCTCGTCGACGCGCACGCGCACGCCGTTCGGCAGCCGGGCCATCGTGTCGGCCGCAGCGCCGGTCGCATCGCACACCGCCCCGAGATCGGCCAGCACGCGCGCCGCGATCCCGCCGGCCCGGTGGCCGGGCGGCGGAGTGTCGGGCGCCGCGCGCCACCGGTTAAAGGCGAGCTTCACGACGCGACGTGCTCGCGGCGCAGCACTTCCTCGACCGGCACCGGCTTGAACGGATGCCGGCGCTGCACGACGACCGTCCAGAACAGCGCATACAGCGCGGTGAGCCCGAGCATCGCGCCGAACGGCACGTAGATGTCGCGCGCGTTCATGCCGGGCGGCGTGATGTACCAGATCGCGAGCACGATGCCGACGCTCGACACGATCTGCGGCAGCGGGAACAGCGGCGAACGGTACGGGCGCGGCAGGTCGGGACGGCGAATGCGCAGCATCACGACCGACGCGGTGACGAGCAGGTACGCGGTACCCCATGCGCAGGTCGCGGCGAGCACGAGGTGCAGGATGCTGTCGAGGTTGCCGTGGATCAGCCACGCGTGGGCGATCGGCACGATCGCCGCCGCGACGATGCCGACCACCGGCGTCTTGAAGCGCGGATGCAGATACGCGAAGCAGCGCGGCAGCGCGCCGTCGATCGCCATCCCGTACAGGATGCGCGGCAGCCCGGCCATCAGCGTGTTGATCGTCGCGGCGCCCGCGCACAGGAACGCGATGCCGAACCACACGCGGCCGAACGGCCCAAGCACCTGCAGCGCGAACGCGGGAATCGCGCCCGGCGTGTCGAGCAGGTGCGTCAGGCCGTCGGGGCTGACCGGCACGTTCGCGACCTGGCGGCGGATCGCCGCGCCATACAGGAACATGCAGATCGCGACGCCGACGAGGCCGAGCGCCATCGCACGCGGAATCGTGCGGCCCGGCGCCTTCATTTCCGGCGCGAGCGGCGTGACGAACTCGCAGCCGACGAACATGAACATCGCCATCCCGACCAGCGACAGCACGGCCGGCACCGACGTGCCGACTGCCGAGCCGCCGAACCAGCCGTCGAGATGCACGGCGGGCGCCGCGGCGAGGCCGAGAATCCCGAAGATCATCAGCGACAGCCACATGCCGGCCGTCAGCACGATCTCGAGCTTGCTGAACACCTTGATGCCGATGATGTTGGTGATCGCGAACGTGACCACCAGGCCGACGCCGACGAGCCACGAGCTGTTGTGCTTCTCGAGCGCGGCGTTCAGCGACTCGAAGTTCACGAGCGCCATGATGCCGCTCAGGATCGTCTCCGCCGTGCCGGCGAACACGTGGACGAGGAAATACGCGGAAATCGTGCCGGTGATCGCCCAGAAGCGGCCGAGCCCGCACGACAGGTAATCGTAAACCGAGCCGGCCGTCGGCAGCATCGCGGCGGCTTCGGAGAACGTCGTCGCCTGCGCCTGCATCATCACGAATGCGATGATCATCGCGACCGCGAACGCCCAGCCGCCCATCCCGAAGCCCGAGGTCGCGGTGAGGATCACCGGGCTCGCCATGATGAGGCCGACGGCGCTCGCCAGCGCGGTCGGAAAACCGACCGCACCCGCCGTCAACACCGTGCCGCCGCCCGCTTCAGCCGGCGCACCGGCGGGCGTTTCGCCCGCGGCGCCCGTCACTCCAGACCATCCCGACATCGTCGTCTCCTTCCTGTTTCGGACGGCGCCGCCACTGCGGCGCCCGTTCCGTGCTTCGCGGCCGGCCCGGGGCAGCGCGTCAGCGCTTCGACCCCGGACCACTGTCGATCAAACTCGATCCGATGTCGAAAAAATACGCAGGCAAAATAATTCGGTCATAGCGCAAATCGGCAAAACGGCGGTGGGGAGCGGGTTATCCCGCCCTCCACCGCCGGTTCGTCGTCACGCGCTCACGCGCTCACGCGGTTACGACATCACGCCCTTACGCCCTCACGCGAACGGCACGGCCTCGAAGCCCGCCGCGAGCGCGTCGACGATCCGGTCGAGCGGCTCGCGCTGGATTACGAGCGGCGGCGACAGGATGATCTTCGTGCCGACCGGACGCACCAGCACGCCGTGCTCGCGCGCCACTTCGGCGACCGCGTTCGCATAGCCGGACAGCGGGTCGATCGGCTCGCGGGTCTGCTTGTCCGCGACGAGATCGAGCGCGAGCATCAGCCCCTTGCCGCGCACCTCGCCCACCGCCGCGAAGCGTTCCGGAAACGACCGCAGCGCTTCGAGCAGATACGCGCCCTGCTTCGCCGCGTTCGCCGGCAGGTCCTCCTTCACGACGATGTCGAGGCTCGCGATCGCGGCCGCGCACGCAACCGGGTGCCCGGCGTACGTGTAGCCGTGCATGATCGCGCCGCCGAAGTCCGCGTTCGCGGAGAATGCGTCCTCGATCCGCGCGTTCACGGCCGTCGCGCCGAGCGGCACGTAACCGGACGAGATCCCCTTCGCGAGACACATGATGTCAGGACGCACGCCCCAGCCGCGGCTGCCGAACATGCTGCCGCTGCGGCCGAAGCCCGTCACGACTTCGTCGGCGATCAGCAGCACACCGTAGCGGTCGCACACCTCGCGCACGAGCGGCCAGTAGTTGGCCGGCGGCACGATCACGCCGCCCGCGCCCTGCACCGGTTCGGCGATGAACGCGGCAACCGTGTCGGGGCTCTGGAACTGGATCTCGCGCTCCAGCATTTCCGCGCAGATCCGGCCGAGTTCCTCCGGATCCTGCGTGAACGGGTTGCGGTACAGCCACGGCGTCTCGACGTGGAAGCAGCCGGGCAGGTTCGGCTCGTAGTTGCGGCGGAACACCGTATTGCCGTTCACCGACGCGCCGCCGAAGTGCGTGCCGTGATAACCCTGCTTCAGCGAGATGAACTTCGTGCGGTCGGCCTGGCCGCGCACCTTCCAGTACTGGCGCGCGATCTTCAGCGCGGTCTCGATCGAGTCGGAGCCGCCCGAGCTGTACAGCACGCGGCGCATCCCTTCGGGTTCGAGCATGTCGATCAGCTTCTTCGACAGCTCTTCCGCGCGCGGATGCGAGATGCCGTCGAACAGCTGGAAATATTCAAGTTCGTCGAGCTGACGCACGATCGCGTCCTTCACTTCCTGGCGGTTGTGCCCGACATTCACGTTCCACAGGCCCGCGACGCCGTCGACGAGTTGCCGGCCGGTTTCGTCGAACACGTAGCAGCCGTCGCCGCGCACGATGCGGATCGGCTTGCGCTGTTTCATTTCGTTCGGGTGCAGCATCGGGTGCCAGAACTTCGCTTCGTTGTAGCTCATTGCAATCTCCACTTTCGGATCGGTTGAACCTCGATCGCCCGGGTTCGAGGTTGTCGGCGTCGGCGCCGCGCGTCAGTGCGCGATGCAGACGGATTTGGTTTCGGTGAAGCCTTCGATCGCGTACTGGCCGAACTCGCGGCCGATGCCCGACTGCTTGTAGCCGCCGAACGGCATCGACGGATCGAGCGGAATGTGACAGTTCACCCACACGGTACCGGCCTCGATCTGCGGTACGAGGTTCATCACGCGCTTCAGGTCGTTGCTCCAGATGCTCGCGGCGAGGCCGTACGGCGACGCGTTCGCGAGCCGCACCGCGTCGGCCGCGTCGTCGAACGGCACGACGACGATCACCGGGCCGAACACCTCGTCGCGCACGATCGCGCTGTCCGGATGCGGATCGGCGATCACGGCCGGCTTCACGTAGTAGCCGGGCAGATCGTCGGCCGGCGTGCCGCCCGCGAGGAACGTGAGGCCCGCGCGGCGCGCGCCTTCGATGTGCGCGACGACCTTGTCGCGATGGTGCGCGGAGACGAGCGGGTTGATCTGCGCGGTCGTGTCGAGGCCCGCGCCGAGCTTCATCGACTGCGCGACGCCGGCGAGGCCGTCCGCGAGCTGCGCGAACTTGCTGCGGTGCACGTAGATGCGCGACGCGGCCGCGCACACCTGCCCCTGGTTGAAGAACGCGCCGGCGGCGACGCCGTCGAGCGCCTGCGCGACGTCGACGTCGTCGAGCATCACGATCGGATTCTTGCCGCCGAGTTCGAGCGAGAAGCGCGTCATGTTCTGCACGGCCGCCGCGCCGACCAGCTTGCCGGTCGCGGTCGAGCCGGTGAACGAGATTTTCGCGATCGACGGGTGGCTCGACAGCGCGGCGCCGCATGTGCGGCCGCCGGTGACGACGTTGAACGCGCCGGGCGGCACACCGGCCTCGCGGGCGAGTTCGGCGAGGCGCAGCGCGGTGAGCGGCGTTTCCGGCGACGGCTTCAGCACGATCGTGCAGCCGGCCGCGAGCGCTGGAATCAGCTTCCACACCGCGATCATCAGCGGGAAATTCCACGGCACGATCGCGGCGACCACGCCGACGGGCTCCTTGCGCGTATAGGCCGTATAGCGCGCGCCGGGCGGGAACGGGATCGACACGTCGAGCGTCTGGCCGGTGATCTTGGTCGCCCAGCCGGCCATGTAGCGCACGTATTCGACGCTCGCGCCGACCTCGATCGCGCGCGACACGTGGATCGACTTGCCCTGGTTCAGCGTTTCGAGCTGCGCGAGCGTCTCGGCGTCGGCTTCGATCAGGTCGGCGAGCCTCAGCAGGATGCGCTCGCGCTCAGCCGGGCGCAGCCCGCTCCATACGCGGGTGTCGAACGCGTGTTTCGCGCTCGCGACCGCGCGATCGACGTCGTGCGCGTCGGCATCCGCGACCGTCGCGAGCCGCTCGCCGGTGGCCGGGTCGTACACGTCGAGCCGCGCGGCCGAGTGCGCGGGCTGCATCGCGCCGTCGATGAAAAGGCCGAAGTCGCGTGCGACAAAGGTGCGCACGGTGTCGCTGACGGCGACGAAGTTCGTGGTGCTCATGGGCGTCTTCTCGATGTTTATCGTGGCTGGGCCGCGTGCGCGGGCACGCGGGCGTCGAACCACTGTATCGACGGGGGATCGCGCCCGGTGAGCGCAAATTGGCAGCGCGTGGGGGATCGACACGCGGGGGACTCGGGAACGTGGAAGCGCTGCGTGCGAATGGCGCGCTATCGTCGGATGAATGGCGCGGCGTGAAGGCGTGAAGGCGTGAAGGCGTGAAGGCGGAAGGCGGAAGGCGGAAGGCGGAAGGTGGAAGGCGGAGGCGGAGGCGGAGGCGGAGGCGCAAAATTACGAGCCTATCCGAACCTTTGTGTGTGAGGCATAAACTGATGGCCAAGGAGCCACTTTATGCCACGCAAACGCAAGGAAGAAGTGACGATTGAGCCGGGCAAGGGCTTGAACCTGGACCCGGAACTGATCAAGCAACTGGTGCCCGGGACGTTGGACCGCGCAACGATCAACGAGCAGCTCGCTGCGCTCAAGAAGGCGATCTTCGAGCGCGCGCTGGGTGGCGAGTTGACGCACCACCTTGGCTACGAGAAGGGTGAAGCCAAACCGGGCGGCCGCACGAACCATCGCAACGGCACCAGCCGCAAGCGCATCGCGACCGATGACGACCTGCTCGACGTCGAGATTCCGCGCGACCGCGAAGGCACCTTCGACCCGGTGCTGATCGCCAAGGGCGAACGGCGTTTCACCGGCTTCGACGACAAGATCATCGCGATGTACGCACGCGGCATGAGCGTGCGGGAGATTCAGGGCTTCTTGCTGGAGATGTACGGCATTGAGGTGTCGCCGGACTTCATCAGCACCGTCACCGACGCGGTGATCGACGAAGTGCGTGAGTGGCAACAGCGGCCGCTCGAGCCGATGTACCCGGTGGTGTTCTTCGACGCCTTGCGCGTCAAGATCCGCGACGAAGGCGTGGTCCGCAACAAGGCGATCTACTTGGCGCTGGGCGTGCGCCGCGACGGCACACGTGACGTGCTGGGCCTCTGGATCGAGCAGACCGAGGGGGCCAAGTTCTGGCTGCGGGTGGTGAACGACCTGAAGCTGCGTGGCGTGCAGGACATCCTGATTGCCGTGGTCGACGGCCTGAAGGGCTTTCCGGAAGCAATCAACACGGTGTTCCCGGAAACGACGGTCCAGACCTGCATCGTGCATCTGATCCGGAACTCGCTGGACTTCGCCAGTTGGAAAGACCGGAAATCCGTCGCGGCGGCGCTCAAGGAAGTCTATCGGGCACCGTCGGCCGAAGCGGCCGCCGTGGCGCTGGATGCGTTCGATACGAGCCCGTGGGGTACGAAATACCCACCGATTGCCGCCCTCTGGCGACGAGCCTGGGATCAGGTGATTCCGTTCTATGCCTTCGCGCCCGATATCCGGAAAATTGTATATACGACCAACGCCATCGAGTCGCTGCACATGCAGCTTCGAAAGATCATCAAGGCGCGCGGCCACTTCCCGTCGGACGAGGCCGCGCTCAAACTGATCTGGCTAGCGCTGCGCAACGTCGTAGCCAAGTGGACCGGTTCCCGGCACGATTGGAAGAGCGCGATGACCCAGTTTGCGCTGCTTTACCCGGAACGATTCAACATTGGAGTCTGAAACTCAATCCGCCTCACACACGAAATTCCGGATACCTCCAAAATTACAGGAACAACGCGCCGACCAGCTCCGTGCGGTTCGACACGCCGAGCTTCCGGTACATGCGCATCAAGTGCGTCTTGATGGTCGGCTGCCCGAGCGCGAGATCGCGTGCGATCTCCTTGTTCGAGCGACCGTCGCGCACGAGGCGTGCGATCTGCTCCTCGCGGTAGGTCAACCGCTCCTCGCAGTCGATCCGGCAGATCCCGCGCCGCGCACGCAGCAGCGGCACCAGCGCCGCTTCGGCGACCGGCTGCACCCGCGCCAGCGCGTCGACCTCGCCCGGCGCGAACCGGCCCGCCGTGCTGGTGCCTTCCGCATCGCCTTTCCCGAAGCGCAGCAGCGAAAACGCGCCGACCGTGCGGCCCGCGTCGTCGCGCAGCCAGATCTCGACGACATCGGCGACTTCGTGCCGCCGCAGGAAACGAGTCCAGTATGCGGACGCGGCGCGTCTTTCGTCAGGCAATTGGGAAGCGAGTGTAACGACCGCGCGCACGCCCGCAGCACAGCGCGACGGATGCAGCGGATCGAGCATCCGGTAACGCGCGAGGTACGTGCGATGCATCGACTCCGGCATCCCGAACAACTCGAAATCGGCCGGCTCGCCGTTCAGGTCGAGCCGGTAGAACACGATCGCGGACGGGCTCGCGAATGCATCGAACGCCGCGACGCACGCGCGCAGCGCGCGCTGCCAGTCGGCGGCTTCGTGGTCGGCGGAAACGGATGGGGTCGGCATGATGGAAGCGGCCGGCGGCCGAACGCGTCGAAGTTCGGGCCAGCCTACCGGCGCCGAAAAGCGCCGGTGAGCACAAATCGGCAAATCGTCCCGGTTCGGCTGGTTCAGCCGATTCGACCGGGGGACGATGCGCTCGCGCGACGGGGGGCGCGCGCCGACTTTCAGTGCGCGTTCGCGGCAAACGTGTCGCAGGCGCTCACTTCACCGGCTTCCATCCCGCGCCGCAGCCAGTACATGCGCTGTTCGCTCGTGCCGTGCGTGAAGCTTTCCGGCACGACGTAGCCCTGGCCTTGCTGCTGCAGCCGATCGTCGCCGATCGCGGCCGCCGCCTTCAGCCCCTCCTCGAAATCGCCGGGTTCCATCAGCCGCTGGTTCGCGCGCTCCGCGTTGTTCGCCCATACGCCGGCGAAGCAGTCGGCCTGCAGTTCCATCCGCACCGACAGCGCGTTCGAGCGCGCCTGGCTCGAACGGCGGCGCGCGGCATCGACCTTGTCGGAAATGCCGATCAGGTTCTGCACGTGATGGCCGACTTCATGCGCGATCACGTAGGCCTGCGCGAAATCGCCGCCCGCGCCGAACCGCTTGCGCAATTCGTCATAGAAACCGAGATCGATATACACCTTGTGGTCGGCCGGACAGTAGAACGGCCCCATCGCGGTCTGGCCGGTGCCGCATGCGGTCGGCGTCGAGTTCGTGAACATCACGAGCTTCGGCGCCTCGTACTGCGCATGCAACTGGGTGTTGAACACGCCCGTCCACGTGCGCTCGATGTTGCCGAGCACCTTGCGCGTGAACACCGCGCCGGGATCGTTCGCCGGCGCGCCCTGGTGCTGCGTGGGTGCGGGCTGCGCCTGCTGCTGGCGGCCCTGCAGCGCCGACGCGCCTTCGAGCACGACGCGCGGGTCGATCCCGAAGAAATACGATGCGGCCAGCGCCACCACGATCGTGCCGATGCCGATCGTCGCGCGCCCGCCGAACCCGCCGCCACCGCGTCGATCCTCGACGTTCGCGCTTTCTGTTTCGTCGTCCAGCCTCATTGCCGGCTCCTCCCTGCTCTTGTCGACGGTCCGGCCGCGATGCGCAACCGGGCGATCCGCCGCCGCACCACGCACGATCGGCGGACGCGCTGGATTCGTATCTGGCGCACGCTCACGCCGGTTGCCCCCGGCCGTTCCGCTTGCACGACGGAATCGGCCAGCGCGGCGCGCCGGTGCGCGGGCTCGCCCGCGCTACGCCCGTACTATTTTGCCGGGCTTTTGCGACTTATCGCAAAAATACGGAGGATAGAGCGATTCGGCGCCGACGATCGTCAGCCTTTGCAAAATGGCCGGGATCCTGCGGCTGGCCCGGTGTGCCGCGCGCAACCGTCGGCCGTGCGGCCGGTGCAGGTTCATCCTTTCGGCGGATACCGGCGTGCGTCGACGCCGCCTAAAGTGACCGGAAACGACATCCTTCCGGAGAATGACATGACGCACCCGCAACCCCGAACGATCGCGATCACCGGCGCAGGCACCGGCATCGGCGCCGCGTGCGCGCGCCGCTTCGCCGCCCGCGGCGAGCGCGTCGTGTTGATCGGACGACGCCGGCCACCGCTCGACGCGCTCGCCGCCGAGACGGGCGGCCTCGCCCTCGCCGGCGACGCCGCGAGCACGGCCGAGTGGGCCCGCCTCCTGCCGGAGATCGCCGGACGGTTCGGCCCGGTCGACGCGCTCGTCGCGTGCGCGGGCGGCCACGGCATCGGCCGCGCGGATGAAACCGACGACGCGCAATGGCGCGACGCGATGCACGCGAATCTCGACACCGCATTCGTCAGCGCACGCGCGTGCCTGCCCGACCTGATCGCGCAGCGCGGCAGCATCGTGCTGGTCGCATCGATCGCCGCGCTCGCGGCTGGGCCGGGCGTGTGCGGCTATACGGTCGGCAAGCATGCGCTGCTCGGGCTCGCGCGTTCGCTCGCACGCGACTACGGGCCGCACGGCGTGCGTGCAAACGCGGTGTGCCCGGGCTGGGTCCGCACGCCGATGGCCGATGCGGAAATGGCGCCGCTGATGTCCGCGTATGGCGACACGCTCGACGGCGCGTATGCCCGTGTGAGCGCCGACGTGCCGCTGCGGCGCGCGGCCGATCCGGACGAAATCGCGGCCGTGTGCGCATTCCTCGCATCGCCCGACGCGTCGTTCGTGACGGGCGCGACGCTCGTCGCCGACGGCGGCGCGATGGTCGTCGATGTGCCGACGCTCGCGTTCGACAAGCTTTGACTTCGAGGGGCAAAGCGTCCGCACGATGCGTTCCCGAATGCGAGCGCGACGTGCCCGTGCCGCATACGTCGTTTGGCACGGCCTCGCCCGCGCCCGGCCCCGCGCACGCCCCGCGTACGCCCCGCGCACGCCCCGCTCGTTTCCCGCCCCGGAAATCCGCTAACATCGACCGATCCCGCCGCCTTCGTGCGGCACCGCCTCACCGTTCGGAATTCGATGAACATCCGGTTTCTTGAAACCTTCGTCTGGCTCGCGAAGCTGGAGAACTTCCGGCTCACGGCCGAGAAACTGCACACGACGCAGGCGGCCGTGTCGAGCCGCATCGCGTCGCTCGAAGAGGCGTTCGACGTGCGGCTGTTCGACCGCAACACGCGCTCGGCCACGCTCACGCCCGCGGGCCGGCGCATGCTCGCGTACGCGGAGCGGATCGTGCGGCTCGACGGCGAGATGCGGCGCGACATCGACGCGGCGAGCGACGCGGGCCTGATCCGGATCGGCGTGATCGAGTCGATCGTGCACAGCTGGTTTCCGGCGCTGATGGCGCAATTGCGCGAGCGCTATCCGCGCCTCGACGTCGAGATCACGAGCGACACGACGCTGCACCTGATCCGCCTGCTCAGCACCGACGGCGTCGACCTGATCCTGCAGACCGACCCGGTGCCCGGCCCCGACTTCACGAACCTGCCGCTGTGCGAATTCCCGGTGCGCTGGGCGGCGAGCCCGCGTCTCGGGCTCGGCGGCGAACGGCTCGACGTCGCGCGGCTTGCCGCGTATCCGATCATCAGCTTCTCGCGCCACTCGGGGCCGCACGCGACGATCGAGCGGCTGTTCGCCGCCGTCGAGCGGCCGGCCAGCATCAACTGCATCACGTCGGTCGCCGCGATGATCCGGCTCGTCGCCGACGGTTTCGGCGTGGCCGCGCTGCCGCCCGCGATCATCGGGCGCGAACTGCAGGAAGGCGCGCTCGAACTGCTCGACGTGGAACCCGAATTCCCCGCGCTGCCACTCGTCGCGTCGCATCGCACGCAGGGCCTGCCGGTCGCCGCGCGCATCGCGGAGTTGGCGAGCGAAGTCGCGCGCGCGATGCCGGCCGCAGCGAGTCAGCCGAAGGCGGTCGCATCGGCAAAGGCCGCAGCCGATTCCATCGCCAAGGCCGCTACCCGGCCGGCGACAAAGACCGGAACCGCGGCGGCAAAACGCACGCCGAAATCCGCGCAGCCCGCCGCCGCCGCGGCGAAACGCCGTCCGCGCCGCTCATAAGAAAACCTGTTCACCGCGAATTTGTTTTCTTGTTGGACGGGCGCGGCCCGTCTTCGGGACACTGCGGTTCCTGACACACCCCGTCACGAGGAACCCGCAATGACCCGCCTTTCCCTTCCGCACGGCCAGCTCTGCGTCTGGACGGATATCGACCCCGCGCACGAAGCCGATTTCAACGCGTGGTACGACCGCGAGCACATGCAGGAGCGTGTCGCGATTCCCGGCTTCACGCATGCGCGGCGGTTTCGCGCGACCGACGGCGGCCCGCGCAAGTATCTCGCGCTGTACGTGACGGACACGCTCGACGTGTTCCGGAGCGACGTTTATCGGCGCGCGTTCACGCAGCAGACCGCATGGTCGCTCGCGAACTTCGAGCGCATGACAGGCACGCAGCGGCGGGTCGGCGACCTGACGATCGAGGCCGGCGATGGCGAAGGCATGCATCTCGCGCTGTTCGTGCTGCCGCCCGAACGCATCGACGTGCCGCACCTGCGCGAGCGCTTCGACGCGGCGCTGCGCGAACCCGGCATCCATGCGGCACGGCTGTTCCGCACCGCGCCGAACCTGTCCGCGCCGATCGGCGCCGATGCGGCCGCGCGTCCGGCCGCCGACGCGCTCGTCCTGATCGAAGGCAGCGACGCCACAGCCACGCGCCGGGTCGCCGCCGCCATCGCAGGTCACGACGACGTGCGCACCTTCGACCTGATGTGGCGCGCCGCCGCGCCGCTGCCGGTGGCAAACACGGAAACGCAGCCGGCCGCCGCCCTGCCGGCCTGAACGCCGGCTCCGTCACCGGCCGCGGCGTCCGTCATCCGCACGCGGCCGGCGCATCGGCCCCGCGCGTCCCCACTCATCCTTCACGACATGCCCGACACCATGAGCACTCTCGCCCAGCCCGCCGCCCACGCGCCCCGCCGTGTCCGCAACAGCCGACTCGCGTCCGCGAGCATGATCGGCACGTCGCTCGAGTGGTACGACTTCACGATCTACAACACGCTCGCCGCGCTCGTCTTCAACCATCTGTTCTTTCCGTCGGTCGATCCGCTGGCCGGCACGATCCTCGCGTTCTCGACCTATGCGGTCGGCTACGTGTCGCGCCCGCTCGGCGGATTCGTGTTCGGCAACCTCGGCGACCGCATCGGCCGCCGCGCGGTGCTGATGCTCACGCTCGTGCTGATGGGGGTCACGACCGCGCTGATGGGCGCGCTGCCGACCTATGCGCAGGCGGGCATCCTGAGCCCGATCCTGCTCGTCGCGCTGCGCTTCGTGCAGGGCGTCGCGCTCGGCGGCGAATGGGCCGGCGCGGTGCTGCTGTCGGTCGAGCATGGCGACCAGAAGCGACGTGGGCTGTCCGCGTCTTGGACGCAGATGGGCCCGTCGTTCGGCACGCTGCTCGGCACCGGCTGCATCGCGCTCGTGACGCTGTCCACCACGTCCGACACCTTCCTGTCGTGGGGGTGGCGCGTGCCGTTCGCGGCCAGCGCGCTGCTCGTCGTGTTCGGTTTCTGGCTGCGCCGCGGCGTCGACGAAACGCCGCAATTCGAGCAGCTCGCCGAGTCGCACGCGACCGCCGAAGTGCCCGTCGCCGAAGTGCTGAAATGCCATTGGCGGCGCCTGCTGATCGCCGGCGGCTCGCGCATCGGCTCCGACGTGCTGTATGCGTTGATCGTCGTGTTCACGCTGACCTACGTGACGACCGTGCTGCACCTGTCGCGCCCCGTCGCGCTGACGGCAGTGATGGTCGGCACGGCCTGCAACGCGCTCGCGGTGCCGTTCTTCGGCGCGCTGTCGGACCGCTTCGGACGCCGTCCGGTGTACCTCGCCGGCGCGATCGCCGGCATCGTGTGGGCGTTCGTGTTCTTCACGATGCTCGACACCGCGCGGCCGGGCGCGATCGTCGCGGCCGTCGCGATCGGCCTCGTGATCCATGCGGTGATGTACGGCCCGCAAGGCGCGTTCGTCACCGAGCAGTTCCCGACGCGCGTCCGTTATGCGGGCTCGTCACTGGCGTACACGCTCGCCGGCATCGTCGGCGGCGGCTTCGCGCCGCTCGTGATTGCGACGCTGTTCCGCCAGACGGGCACGACCACGGCCGTGTCGCTGTACGTGACCGCGGCGCTCGTCGTGACCTCGATCGCGCTGCTCGCCGCGCGCGAGACCGCCCACCGTCCGCTCGCGGACTGAACGTCCCGCCCGACCGCCTCATTCGCTTCATTCATTCGCACTTCAAACGGATACCCGCATGCAAGCCCTGTCGTTCAACGTGATGTCCCTGCAAGGTGTGTCGGCACAGGTCGACGTCGAGATCGAACGCGTCGTGATCGCCGGCTGGGCAGGCCGCGATCCGGAAGCGATCCGCGCGCACATCGACGAACTCGCGGCGCTCGGCGTCGCGCCACCGTCGACCACGCCGTGTTTCTATCGCGTAACGTCCGCGCTGCTCACGCAGGCGCCGTCGATCGGCGTGCTCGGTGCGCGCTCGGGCGGCGAGATCGAGTGCGTGCTGATCGACAGCCCGGCCGGCACGCTGGTGACGGTCGGTTCCGATCATACGGATCGGGAAGTCGAGGCTTACGGCGTCGCGGTGTCGAAACAGGTATGCGCGAAGCCGCTCGGCCGCGATGCGTGGCGCCATGCGGACATCGCCGATCACTGGGACGCGATCGAAATGCGTTCGTGGCTGGTCGTGCCCGGCGGCAAACGCGTCGCGTATCAGCATGGCGCGCTCAGCACGCTGCTCGCGCCGGAGGTGCTGTGGCAGCGCTTCGACGACCGGCGCACGATGCCTGCACGCAGCGCGATGTTTGGTGGCACCGTCGCCGTGCACGGCACGATCGCGGCGATGGGCGACGGTGACGCGTTCGAGATGGAACTGCACGATCCGGTGCTCGGACGCAGCCTGCGGCACCGGTATGCGGTCGAGGCGTTGCCGGTCGTGGCGTGACGAAGGGTGGCGAGTGCGCCGGCAATGAAAGGCATCAACCGCATGCGGGCCTGCCACTCGCCGTCGCCGCCCACCGTCATCGCAAGCACCCGAGCCCCGTCAGCGCCGCCTCCACCGCCGTATCGAGCGGCGTCACCGGCTCGCGGCCGAGGACCGCCGTCACCCGCGCGTTGTCCATCCGGAGCGGCTCGCGCCACAGATAACGCATCTCGATCATCTCGCGCATCGTCGTGACGAACGGCGCGGCCGCCCACACGAGCCACCACGGGAAACGCCGCACCGTCGGCCGCATCCCGTGCCGCTGCGCGACGCGGCGCACGGCCTGCGCCATCTGCGTGCCGTCCGCGTCCCAGTGACCGCCGAGATGAAAGCGCGCGAACGGCTCCAGCGTGTCGCGCCGCTCGATCAACTCGACCATCGTGCGCGCGACGTCCGGCACGTACGCCCATTGATGGCCGACGCCCGGCCGGCCCGGCACGCTGATGGCCGCAACCGGCCGCCCCGCCTTGACGAGTCCCTGCCCGAACCAGTTGTTGCCCGCGTGCGCGCCGAAGAAATCGCCGGCCCGCACGATGATCGTGCGGACGCCCTGCGCGGTCGCCGCCTGCAACCGCCGCTCCAGCTCGACGCGGATCGCGCCCTTGCGCGTCGTCGGATGCTGCGGGGCCTCTTCGCGCAATACCGGAAACGCGTCGGGACCGTAGTTGTAGAGAGTCCCCGGCAGCACGACGGTCGCCTGCGCCGCTGTCGCCGCCGCGATCGTGTTGTCGATCATCGGCAGCACCTGCCCGCTCCAGTTCCGGTAGCCGGGCGGGTTCACCGCATGCACGATCACGCTGCAGCCGCGCGCCGCGCGGACCACCGTCTCGCGGTCGAGCGCATCGCCGCGCATCCATGCGATCCCGTCGCGCTCCACCGTCGCGACGTCGAGCCCGCGCTTGAGCGCGCGCACCTGCCAGCCGGCATCGCGCAACTGACACGCGACCTCGCCGCCGATGCCTCCGCTCGCGCCGAGCACGAGTGCCTGTCGTTGCGTCACGCCTGCGTTCGCCGTCATTGCCGTTCTCCGTGTATGAACCGTTGACAGCACGCATTCTGGCGCTCGGCCACCTAATATGGAATTGCCGAACCCGATGGATCGGCTATACATTTATGCATGACCATCGATCTGAACTGGGAACGCTACCGCACCTTCCTCGCCGTGCTGACGGAAGGCTCGCTGTCGGGCGCGGCGCGCGCGCTCGGCATCACGCAGCCGACGGCCGGCCGCCACGTCGCGGCGCTCGAGGCCGCATTCGGCCAGACGCTGTTCACGCGCTCGCCATCGGGGCTGCTGCCGACCGACGCGGCGCTCGCGCTGCGCGGCCATGCCGAGGCGCTGCGCAGCGCGGCGGCCGCGTTCGAGCGGGCAGCGGCGAGCCACGGCGCGGGCGTGCGCGGCACCGTGCGGATCTCGGCCAGCGACGTGATCGCGGTCGAGGTGCTGCCGCCGATGCTCGCGCAATTGCGGCGCGACCATCCGGGCCTCGTGATCGAGCTGGTGCCGACCGACCGCATCCAGGACGTACTGAACCGGGAGGCCGACATCGCGGTGCGGATGGCACCGCCCGCGCAGGACGCGCTCGTCGCGCGGCGCGTCGGCGAGATCGACATCGGGCTGTTTGCACGCGACGACTACCTGGCGCGCAACGGCACACCATCGACCACCGGCGAACTCGCCCATCACGCGCTGATCGGTTTCGATACGGTCACGCCGTTCATCCGCTCGGCCGGGCGCGGGATGCCGTCGTGGAAGCGCGATGCGTTCGCGCTGCGCACCGACAGCAATCTCGCGCAACTCGCGATGATTCGCGCGGGCTACGGGATCGGTTTCTGCCAGAACGGGCTCGCGAAACGCGATGCGCGGCTCGTGCGCGTGCTGCCGGACGGGCCCACGATGAAACTGGAAACCTGGGTGGTCATGCACGAGGATCTGCGCACGAGCCCGCGTTGCCGGGCCGTGTTCGATGCGCTGGCGAACGGGCTGCGCGCGTATGCCGACGGGACGGCCGACTAGGCCGCTCAAACCCGCCGCGCACGGCCCGCTTCACGCTTCACATCAGCAACTGCCGCGACAGCACCTCGCGCGCCTGCGTGACCGTCTCGCGCTCGCCCGGCATCGGCGGCGTCAGCGAGAACACCGCGTCGGGGAGCGCCGGCAGCCGGTATTTCCCGCCGAGCCGCACGAGGCCCTCGCCGATCGCCGACGCGCACAGGCAGCCGACACCGAGCCCCGCCGCGAGCATCGACTGCAATCCCGCGACGCCCGACGCGCTGTGCACGAGCACGTACGGCGCGTGCTGCTCGTCGAGCGAGCGCACCGCGATCTGATGCATCATGCAGTCGTCCGGCAGCAGCACTAACGGCAACGGCTCGGGCAACTGTTCGGCGAGCGCCGGCGACGTGACCCACGACAGCGGCTCGCGCCGCAGCACCCAACGCGTATCGGCCGACGCGGGCCGGAACGGGCCGCTCGACAGGTTCATCACGACGCCGAGATCGATCTGCCCGCGCGCATGGGCGGCTTCGATCTCCGCGCTCTTCATCGCGCTCACGTGCAGGCTCAGTTGCGGGTAGCACTCGCGCAGCCGCGCGAGCAGGCCCGCGACTTCATGCGTGCGGTAGTAGTCGGTGATCGCGACGCGCAACTCGCCCTTGATCGCCTGCCCGCGCAGTTCGTCGAACGCGGCCTCGTTCAGCGCGACGATGCGCCGTGCATGCTGCAGCAGGCGCGCGCCGGCTGGCGTCGGCTCGACGCCGCGCTTGCTGCGCACGAACAGCGGCACGCCGGCGCGCGATTCGAGTTTGCGCACCTGCTCGCTGACCGTCGACTGCGACAGGTGCAGCCGCGGCGCGGCCGCCGTCAGGCTGCCGGCGTCCGCCACCGCCGCGAATGTGCGTAACTGATCCAGATCGAAACCGCGCATCGCCCTCTCCATCCATCGGATAACGCGATGGATACTACCACCAATTCCCGCTTTTCCGAACCATTGGCGGTGGCCAGAATATCGGTTCACCGGCGCGTCTGAACACCCGTTTCGACCGGATTCAGCATGCGGCCCTCATTCTTTTCGGACTTGCGTTCATGACCGATAACACCCTCGCCCCTTGCACCCCGGCCGGGGCGGCCGCAGCGGCATCGCCGCGCAACCATCACGGCTGGGCGCTCGTGGTCCTGCTGATCGGCGCCATTCTGCCGCCGCTCGACTACTTCATCGTGAACCTCGCGCTGCCGGCCATCCGCGACGGCATCGGTGCGCGCCCGGCCGAGCTGCAGCTCGTCGTGTCGGCCTACGCGTGCGCGAACGCGGTCGTGCAGATCACCGGCGGGCGGCTGGGCGACCTGTACGGCCGCAAGCGGATGTTCATGGTCGGGATGGCCGGCTTCGTCGTCGCATCGGCGCTGTGCGGGCTCGCCGGCAGCGGCGCGGTGCTGGTCGGCGGCCGCGTGCTGCAGGGCCTGTTCGCCGCGATTCTCGCGCCGCAGGTGCTCGCGACGATCCGCAGCGTGTTCAGCCCGCAGGAGCAGGTGCGCGTGATGGGCTTCTACGGTTTCGTGTTCGGCCTCGCGGCCGTGATCGGCCAGCTCGGCGGCGGCGCACTGATCAGCCTGCATCCGTTCGGGCTCGGCTGGCGCGCGATCTTCCTGGTGAATGTGCCGATAGGCGTCCTCGCGCTGCTCGGCAGCTGGCGCTTTATCCCCGAGAGCCGGCCGCCGCGCGGCCAGCGCATCGACGTGCCCGGCACGGTACTGCTGTCGCTGTTCCTGCTGATGCTCGTCTATCCGCTCACGCACGGGCGCGAGGCGGGCTGGCCGCTGTGGATGGTCGCGTGCATCGTTGGCGCGCTGCCGATGCTCGGCGCGCTGCTCGCGGTCGAAGTGCGCCGGCTCGCCGGCGGCCGCGATGCGCTGCTCGACGTGCGCCTGCTGCGCAACCCGGTCGTCGCGCTCGGGCTCACGCTCGCGTTCCTGTTCTACATGCTGAGCGCGTTCTTCCTGAGCTACGGAATCTATCTGCAGGGCTGCCTGAACTGGTCGCCGCTCGCGTCGGGGCTCGCGATCCTGCCGCTCGGCATCGGCTTTCTCGCCAGCCCGTTGCTGATGCCGCGCCTCGTCGCCCGGTTCGGCGGCTATCGCGTGCTCACGCTCGGCTTCGCGCTGCTCGCGGCCGGCGTCGCGACCACCGCCGCGCTGGCCGGCGAACATGCGCCCGGCGCGGGCTTCTATGCGGGCATCGCGGCGATCGGCGTCGGCCAAGGGCTCGTGCTGCCGTCGGTCGTGCGGATCGTGCTCGCGGAAGTCGACCCGGCGCGCGCCGGGGTCGCCTCTGGCATGGTCACCGCGATGCTGCAGATCGGCGCGGCCGTCGGTGCGGCGACGCTCGGCGGGTTGTTCCTCGCGCGGCTCGGCGCGCAGCCGGGGGCGCTCGACTACGTGCAGGGATTCAGGACGGCGATGTGGGCGCTGACGGTCGTGCTGCTCGTGTGCGTCGCGCTGTCGGCCGCGCTGGGGCCGATGCATCGGCGGGCGCAGGCCGGCGCGTGACGGCGGCGGGCGCGTCGCACATCGCCAGCGGCGACACCGAATCGGTGCATGCGCGACCGTTCGCCGGCGGCGGGCTTACTCGTGATGCTTGAGCGGCGCGTGGCGCGCTTCCCATTCGGCCAGTTCGACGCGATAGCGCGCCAGCGCTTCGTCGTACAGGTCGAAAACGCACGGCGAGCAGCCGCTGTTGCAGCAGTCTTCCAGTTCAGGTTGTTCGGGCGGGGTGGGACGCGGATCGTCGTCCGGCGTATCCGCGGAGGCAGGCTTGGTCACGTCTTCATTCGATCACATGATGCTGAACGAACAGTATACGGTGATGGACTGCGACATGCAGGCACCCCGCCCGCGCGGGGCCATGCGTTCGCGCGTCGACGACCGACCAACAGGAGCCGCGTCATGGCCGAAGCAGTGAATCCGCCGGAACTCTGGGCGCCGTTCGGCGCGTTCTCGATGGCCGTGGTCCAGGGCGACGGCCGGATCGTCCATCTGAAGGGACAGGTCGCACTCGATAAGGACGGACACGTCGTCGGTGCCGCCGACATGCGCGCGCAGGTCCGGCAAACGCTCGGCAACATTCGCGACGTGCTCGCCGCGATGGGCGGGCAGATGCAGGATGTGATCTCGCTGGTTCACTACGCGACCGATATCGACGCGTTCATGCAGGCCGGCGACATCCGCGAGACGTTCTTCGCCGAACCCTATCCGGTGACGACGACCGTCCAGGTCGAACGTCTCTACCGCCCCGAACTGCTGATCGAAATCGCGGCGATCGCGGAAATTCCGCGCGCGCGATTCCGCATGCGTTGATGTCGTGCCCGGGCGCGATAGCGCGCCACCCGCTACGCCACGCGCCCGCTCACCGGAATCGATGCGCCCGTGATCGCCTGCGCATCGGTCGACAGCAGAAACCCGATCGTCGCCGCGAGCTGTTCGGGCCGGACCCAGCGCGAGAAGTCCGCGTCGGGCATGTCCGCGCGGTTCGGCGGCGTGTCGATGATGCTCGGCAGCAGCGCGTTCACGGTCACGCCGCGATCGAGCAACTCCGCCGCCAATGCCTCGGTGAGCCGAGCGACGCCCGCCTTCGCCGCCGCATACGCGCCCATTCCCGCGCCGGCCTTGAACGCCGCGCCGGCCCCGATGTTGACGATTCGGCCGGCCGGACTCGCCACCAGATACGGCAGCGCGGCCTTCGACGCGTTCAGCGCCGTCTTCACGTTCAGTTCGTACATGCGGTCCCACGTGGCTGCATCGCCGTCGGCGATCGTCTGCCATGTGAACGCACCCGCGATGTTCAGCAGCGCGTCGACCCGGCCGAATTCGCGATTCACGGTGTCGAGCGCGCGCGCGGCCGCCGGCGGATCAACGAGGTCGACGCCGCCGATGCGCAGCGCATCGGCCGGCACGCCGGGCAACGCCTGCGCGTCCGGCGCCGCGCCCCGGCCGATCAGCGCGACGCGGGCGCCGCGTTGGCCGAGCCATGCGGCCGTGGCGACGCCGAGATGACCGAATCCGCCGGTGATCGCGACTGCCTTGCCTTTCAGGTCGTGTTCCATCGATGTGCTCTCCTTGGGTCCAGGGGTGTTTGATGATGCGTAGTTAGGGGGCAATGCCGGCCGCGACGCGGACGCGCCCGGCTGGCGTGTCGACAGCGTAGCGCCGTTCACGCATGCGTGGGGCACTACGACGCATGCGTGGATACCGGCCACGCCGGCACTGCATGCGTGCGCCGCGCTCGGGCGGCATAATGCCCGATCACGGTGCGCCGCGCGATGGATCATGATCGCGCCGGCCCGTTGAACAGCCTGCGCCGTTTCCGTATCGAAACCCGAACCTCAACCCGTCTATCCCATGCAAGTAATCGTCGTTGGCACCGGCAAGCTGGCAACCGAATTGCTCGGCTCGCACCGGCTCGATCCGTCAACCTGTCACGTGATGGCCTGGTCCGAACATGCGCGCACCGAGGTGCAACGTAGCGATGACGCCCGACGTAGCGACGCCCGACGTAGCGACGCCCGATCGATCGTCGTGCACGCCGGGTCTGGCCGCGAATTGCCCGCCGCGATCGCATTCTGCCAGGCAACCGGTTCGCCGCTCGTCGAGCTGTCCACCGGCTCCGACCTCGAAACCGGATCGTACGACTTCCCCATCGTGCTCTGTCCGAATACGAACATCCTGATGCTCAAGTTCATGAGCATGCTGGAAACCAGCGGCCACCTGTTTCGTGACTGCCGCATCAGCGTGACGGAGTCGCACCAGGCCAGCAAGGCATCCGTGCCCGGCACCGCCGTCGGCATCGGTCAATCGCTCGGCATTCCAGCGAATGAGATCCGCTCGGTACGCGACCCGAACGAGCAGCGCGACGCATTGCAGATCCCCGACGATCAGCTCGGCCGCCATGCGTTCCACCGGATTCGCATCGAGGATGACGCGTGCACCCTGCAGTTCGAATCCCGCGTGTACGGCGCGGCGCCTTACGCCGACGGCGTGTCGCGGATCGTCGAGGCCGTCCGGCAGCACGCGCTCGAACCTCGCCGGTATTCGATCGTCGAGTTCATTCACAACGGCTGGCTGTAAACGCAGCACACGCGACGATGTGCAGGCCGACCGTCGCCGCGCCTGCCGGCCCGCGCGACGGCCGCAATCGCGCCATCGTCGACGCTCGCGTTACGCGTCCCCCAGTACGACCCCGCTCTCGGGCAACGTCGCGCCGCCATCGACGACGATCGTCTGCCCGGTGATGTACGCCGCGTCGGCCGACGCGAGAAACAGCATCGCGTTCGCGATGTCCTCCGGCTCGCCCATCCGCGCAAGCGGAATGTCGCGCGCGATCTGCGCGGCGACTGACGCATCGCCGAGATTGCCGGCCGCCGGCGTGCGGATCATCCCTGGCTCGACGCCGTTGACCGTCACGTTGCGGCGCGCGAGCTCGAGCGCCGCCGCGCGGATGAAGCCGTTCACGCCGGCCTTCGACGCCGCGTAGTGCGCGAGCCCCGGATAGACGACGCGTGGCCCCGTCACCGACGACGTGACGAGCAGCCGCCCCGCCCCCGCGCGCTCGAATGCCGGCAGCGCGGCCTGCGCGAGCCAGAACAGCGCCGACAGGTTGACAGACAGCGTCCGCGCGAGCGTCGGCTCGTCGATCTGCGCAAACGGCGTCCGTGGAAAATACGCGGCGTTGTGGACGACGACGTCGAGCCGGCCGCCATCGCGTTCGACCGCCGCGACGAGTGCGCAGAGTTCATCGCGACTCGCGGCGTCGACGCGATACGCGCGCGCCTTGCCGCCCGCGCAGACGAGCGCGTCCGCCTGCGCGGCAGCCGCATCGACATTGAGATCGGCGAGCGCGACGAACGCACCGGATTGCGCGAAACGACGCGCGATCGCGGCACCGATCCCCTGCGCGGCGCCCGTGACTAGCACGACGCGTCCGCTGAAATCAGCACGCAGGCGGCCGCTGCCCGGCACGGCGTTCATCGCTGCGCCTCGCCGCCGAGCGGATGCACGGTTTCGTTCAGAACCTGCGCATGCGCGCCGATCGGGAAGTTCGACAGCGTGCCGAAATCGCCGCCCTGATAGCCGAAGATCTTGCCGTCGGTCTTGCGTTGCGCGAGGTCGATCAGCACGACGCCGAGCGTCGGCACCACCTTCTCGCGCCACACGAACAGATACAGCTCATCGGCGATCCTGAAGTAATGGCAGCGGTCCACGTCGGCGAGCCCGCCTTCGACGCCTTGCAGGCATTGCCATGCGTAGAAGTTTTCGTTCAGGTAGATGTGCTCGTAGCATTCGGTCGGGCTGTAGCGATACATCGTCCGCTTGCCGATCAGTTCGCGCGTGGGGCCGTGCAGCGGGCCCGGCTGCGCGTGGCCGCCGAGCGTGCCGTGCCGGAACGCCGCGTCGACGCCCGTCAGCGGCAGCCCGCGGGCGACCCGCGTGAACGCGTCGATATGCGTGTCGGCCTCGGTCGGCAGCGTGCCGATCACCGACGTCCACACGCCGTTGCCGACGTCGATCACGAGGCTGACCGACGTCGCGCGTGCTGCCGGATCGATGTAGTCGACGAAGTACAGCGCGTCGCGCAACCGCGTCACGCGGCACGGTGCGCGGCCGCCCGTATCGGTCGCCGCGTGGCGCCACTGAAGCGCACCCGCCTCGAACGTATAGACGCGCCATGCACCGGCTGCGTCGCCGAGGGCCAGCGAGCGCCCGGCGAGTGCGTTCACGGGTGCGAGGACGTGTGCATCCGGCGCGAAACCGTCCGCGAGCGCGCCAACCTGAATGAATACCGGATCCTGTCGTTCCACCTGCTGTCTCCCGCGCAGCTTCAGGCCCGGCGGGCCATGTACGCTGCTGATGTGCACATGGTGCGGGCTGCGCGCGCCGCGCGGTATCGGCCAAAAGGATGAAGGGCGCGCGGCGCCGGAACGCGCTAGAGTGCACGTGATCCGCACCGCTGCCGGCGCAAGGAGCGCACATGCATCGCATCACCCATTACCGACGGACCGACGAAGGAATCGAGGCGATCAGCCTCGAGTCCGATCGCGCGTTTCCGCGGCACGCGCATGACGAATTCGGGGTCGGCGTGATCGTCAGCGGCGCGCACCGGTCGTGGAGCGGCCGCGGGCACGTCGACGCGCTGGCCGGCGACGCGATCATGGTCAATCCGGGCGAAATGCACGACGGGATGCCGATCGATGCGGGCACGGGCCGGCGCTGGCGGATGCTGTACCTTGCGCCCGCGCTGGTCGCGGGCGTCGCGACGGAAGAAGGCCTCGAGGGCGTCGAGCTCACGCATCCGGCCGTGCGCGACGCACGGCTCGCCGCCGCCTTCGGCCGGTTGCATGCGCGGATCGTCGCGGGGGAAACACTGCCGCTCGCCCGCGACGAGGCCCTCGTGACGCTCGTCGCCGGGCTGCTCGCGCGGCATTCGAACCGCGCGCTGCCGGCCGCCGGCGTCGCGCCGGCGATCCGCATGGCCCGCGAGCGACTCGATGGGGCGCCCGCCGCACCCGTTTTGCTTGCCGAACTGGCCAGCCTGAGCGGCGTGAGCCGCTTCCAGCTGCTGCGCGGGTTCGCGCGCGAGCTCGGCATCACGCCGCACGCGTATCTGCTGCAATCGCGCACGCGACTGGCTCGTGCGCTGCTTGCAAGCGGCCGGCCGATCGCGGATGCCGCGGCCGAAGCCGGGTTCGCCGACCAGAGCCACCTGACGCGCGCATTCGCGCGCCAGTTCGGCATCACGCCGGGACGATTCATGCAGGCCGGCTGACGGGCTTGCTTGTCCCTACGGAACGGTTACGGGGCGATGCTGGCTGCGGCACCGCGCGGCGCGGCGCGGCGCGACACGGCACGACGCGGCGCGGATCGCTCCCATTCTGCAGCATTCCGCAGCGGCAGCGCCCGATGCCTGCGTGACCGCCCACCCCGCGACCGTGGACGCAGCACCCCACCCCGCGCCCTCCCCCTCGCCGGCCTCGCTGCAATTTCGTTCAAGACGCTCGCGCCACCGCACGGCACGATGCGGCGCATGAAGACACGACTGATCGGCTATCTCTATCTCGGCGCCGCGATGGCGGGCGTCGGCAGCACCGTCGTCGCGAGCCGTCTCGCGGCCGGCGGCCTGCCGCCGTTCGCGGCCACCGCGCTGCGCTTCCTGATCGCAACGCCGCTGCTGTACGCGCTGATGCGGGCGCAGCGGATGCGATGGCCGCGTATCCGCGCACGCGACGCTGCCCTGCTGGTCGTCCAGGCCGCGGCGGGCGGGGTTGGCTATACCGTGTTGCTGATCAGCGGCACGAAGCTGTCGTCGCCGATCGATGCCGGCGTGATGCTCGGCACGTTGCCGGCGATGTCGACGCTGATCGCGGCACTTGTGCTGCGCGAGCGGCAGACGCCGCGCGACTGGGGCGCGGCCGTGCTCGCCACCGCCGGCGTGCTGTTCGTCACGTTCGCGCCCGGCCAGGCCCTTCCGTCGCTGCGGACGCTCGCCGGCGACGCGCTGGTGCTGGCCGCCGTCGCATGCGAAGCCGTGTTCATCCTGCTCAACCGGCGACTGTCGACGCCGTTGCCGCCGCTCGCGCTGTCGACGGCGATGTCGGGCCTCGGCTTCATGCTCGCGCTGGTACCGGCCGCGTTCGAATGGCACGCGCTGGCGACTGGCTGGACAGCCGGCGCGGTATCGGCGATCGTGTACTACGCGCTGGTCCCGACCGTGCTCGGCTATCTCTGCTGGTATGCGGGCTCGGCCCGCACGAGCGGCACCGAAGCCGCGCTGTTCACGGCGGTCGCGCCGGTCTCTGCCGTGCTGTTCGCCGTCGCGATGTTCGGCGAGACGCTCGGCGGCACGCGGCTGTTCGGCATCGCGCTCGTCGTCACGGGGATGCTGGTGGGCGCGACGCGGCGACGTGAACCGCCACCACGCGAAACGGACACACGGCCGACGTTGCCGACGGGGCCGGCGGCATCCACGTCGACCGCCAGCGATTGATCCGCCCGAGCGACGACTGTAGGAATGTGTCCGCGCGCGGCAAAACCGTTGCGCACCGTCGCGCAAGATGCAATATTCGCGGGGCCGTGCCATTTGACAACCACCGAACAATAATTCGCATCGCCATGAACAAGAAGGAAGCCAGAACGAGAATCGCGGCGCTGCTGTCCGCGGGCGCAAGAAAGGCCGACGTGCTGGCCGAGCTGGCCGGACAGGGCCTCAAGGATCAAGTACTCGCGCGCTTGATCGCGTCGCGGCCCGACCCCGAGCTGTGCAGAAAGAACAAGGTGCACACCTGGATCCTGATCGGGCTCGGCATCGCGCAGTTGCTGATCAGCCTCGCACTCGGCTATCTCATCGCGGCCGCCGCCAGCGATTCCGGCAGCACCGGCATGCTCGGCAACGGCCTTGCGGTGCTGTTCCTCGCGCTGACCGTGCCGCTGTCGCTGCTGTTCATCTGGGGCTTCGCGACCCATCGCGTGGGCGCATATCACGCGTTCATCGCTCTTTCGCTGCTGCAACTGCCGAAGACCATCGCCGATCTCGCACACGATCCGTCGTCGGCGCTGCCGAGCCTCGGGGTGACGGTCATCCTGCTGGGCTACGTCTGGTTCGTCCGCAACCGGATGTTCCCCGACTTCGGCTGGTTCACGCCCCGCAAGGTCGACGGCCGTTACGCATTCGTTGAAAGCGCCTGACGCCGCGTCCGCCCGCATCGCAAACCATGAAAAAAGGCGCCGGGCCGCCCCGCAATCGCAGGACGGCCCGGCGCCTTCTGCATTCCGGAACCCGGTGGCTTACTTCGCCTTTTCAGCCGAGTCGCTGATCGCCTGGCCACCCTTCGAAATGTCCTGCCCCACGCCCGCAACGGTATTGCAACCGGCAAGCGCGGCAGTCACCACCAGCAGCACTGCAGCAATCGTACGCGTCATTCTCATTCTCCTTCGAATCAACAAGCCCGACCGGGCGAATCGTATGCGGCATGGCGCCCTGCACCGCGCAGGACACGGGGCCTGACCTGATTATACGGAGACGGCCGCCGCACGCCAGTAGCCGCTCCAGCCGCTGTCATGCGGGCCACACAGCGGTAGCGCGCAGATTTTCCTTGACTTCGCCCGCTCGCAAACTAATATACGCACCGCGTACATTTTCCATCAGGTGCTGCCGATGACCGTTCCCCAGCAAGCCTTCCTGCGCGACGCGATGCGCCGCCTCAACATGACCCGCGAAGCGTTCGCGAATCGCATCGGCGTAAGCCGTCGCGCGCTCGATACGTGGCTATTGCCCGATGACTCGCAGGAATCGCGCGGAATGCCCGAGATCGTCGAGCGCTTCGTGTCGGAAATCGTCGAACGCTCGGCCCCGGACGGCGGCGACTATACGCAAAGCGTAGATAAACAAGGACTCTCGAGGCAATTCCTGTTCGAAGGCAAGCCGCAGCTGATCTCGGTGGACCAGTTCTCGCGGGATTCGGTCGAGGCGCTGTTCCGTGTGGCCGACGTGATGCAGCCGATCGCGCGCCGCCACAAGATTTCGCGCGTGCTCGAAGGCGCCGTGCTCGGCAACCTGTTCTTCGAAGCCAGCACGCGCACCCGCGTGTCGTTCGGCGCGGCCTTCTGCCGGCTCGGCGGCTCGGTATGCGACACGACCGGCTTCACGTTCTCGTCGATGGCCAAGGGCGAATCGATCTACGACACGAGCCGCGTGATGGCCGGCTATGTCGACGCGCTCGTGATCCGCCACCCGGAGAAAGGCTCGGTTGCCGAATTCGCCCGCGCGACCAACCTGCCGGTGATCAACGGCGGCGACGGCCCGGGCGAACACCCGAGCCAGGCGCTGCTCGACCTCTATACGATCCAGCGCGAATTCTCGCGACTTGGCAAGATCGTCGACGGCGCGCACATCGCGCTCGTCGGTGACCTGAAATACGGTCGCACCGTGCATTCGCTCGTCAAGCTGCTCGCGCTGTACCGCGGGCTGAAGTTCACGCTCGTATCGCCGCCGACGCTCGAAATGCCCGCGTACATCATCGAGCAGATCGCGACGAACGGCCACGCGATCGAGCAGACCAACGACCTCGCGGCCGGGCTGCGCGGCGCGGATGTCGTCTACGCGACGCGGATCCAGAAGGAGCGCTTCACTGACGAGTCGTTCGAAGGCTACACGCCGGATTTCCAGATCAACCAGGCACTCGTCGATTCCGTCTGCAAACCCGACACGCTGATCATGCACCCGCTGCCGCGCGACAGCCGGCCCGGCGCGAACGACCTGTCGGTCGACCTGAACCGCGACCCGCGTCTCGCGATTTTCCGGCAGACCGACAACGGCATTCCGGTGCGGATGGCGATCTTCGCGGTGCTGCTCGGCGTCGAGAATCTCGTCCAGCACTCGATGCGCGACGCGACATGGCGCCCGCCGGCGTACCTCGGGCCGGAGGATGCGGTGTTTCACGGGATCGATTGAACCGCATCCGGTGCCGCGCGGCCGCCCTTGATTGCTTCAGTTCAGGGGCCGCGCGCCGACATGACGCACGACGCGCCGCCTCGCACGGCGCGTTTTCATTTTCGGCGCGGGAAACGCGGAAGCGGCCGGCACCGCGTTACCGGGCCCACGGGTCGATCACGCGCAAGCCCGCCGCTTCGAACGGCGCGACGTCACGCGTCGCCACGATCAACCCGTTCGCCGCGGCCGTTGCAGCGATAAATCCATCGGCAGACGCCATCGCGTTGCCGGTGGCACGAGCCTTCGCACAAAGGCTCGCATAGGCTTTACTGGCCGCATCGTCGAACGGCAGGATCCGACCGCGAAACAGCGGCACGACGCGCTGCTCGATGCTTTGGTGCAGCCAGTCCCGCCTTCTCCCTTCCGGCAACGCGGCCACGCCGAAACGCATTTCCGCGAGACTGATCGCGGCAAGAAACAGCGTCTCGACATTCTGCGCATCGAGCCATTCGATCACGGCCGCACTCGGCTCGCGCCGCAGCGGCTCGGAAATAACGTTGGTATCGACGAGGATCATTCGAAGCTCATCGGATCGGTTGGCGAGCTCACATGCGGAATCTCGAAATCGATACCACCCGCCTCCCGCCCGATATCAGCCAGCAGCGTCCCCAGCTTCGCCCGGCCGGTGGGCCGAACGGCTTCCTCGAGGATGGCGCGCACCTCCGCTTCGGTGCTCCGACCATGTTGCGCCGCACGGATGCGAAGCGCGCGATGCACCTCGTCGGGCAAATTTCGAACGGTAATAACCGGCATGATGCACCCCGCCACAATTGCTTTCAATGCATTCATATTATCACCTTGCTGTCACGATGGACGAACGAAAAAATGCAACCACTGTAGCCCGGTCGACATGCCCTGCACATTCGGCCATTCGGCCATCTTCCCCGCCCAGCAAGCCCTGCCGGCCTCCGTGACATTCGTCAACGTTCTTCCGACAAATGCGAACAAGAACGCTTCTCATTAACTAAAAAATTACATAGAATGCCCGGCTGAAAACAAATCGTAATAATTCCGGGCGGCATGCACGTTTGCGTAACGCGCCGTTCCCGGGCCACACCGCGAGGTCGAAGCGCACCATGAAGTCCCGTCCTGACGAGCTGAAGCTCGGCAAATTCACCACCCTGTGCAGCGTGCTCGCCGCGAGCCCCGCGTTCGCCGACGGCACGCCGTCGCCCGCTCCGGTCAGCACCGAAGGCCATCTCGCGCCGATCGAGATCCAGGGCAAGACCGAGCACAGCTACAAGGCCGACTTTTCCGCCTCCGCGAAATTCACCGCGCCGCTCGTCGACACGCCGAAGTCGGTGACCGTGATCCCGCAGGAACTGATCCAGAACAGCGGTGCGGCGACGCTGACCGAAGCGCTGCGCACCGTGCCCGGCATCACGTTCGGCGCGGGCGAAGGCGGCAACCCGCTCGGCGATCGTCCGTTCATCCGCGGCTACGACTCGCAAGGCAGCATGTTCGTCGACGGGATGCGCGACACGGGCGCGACCACCCGCGAGATCTTCAACACCGAGCGCGTCGAGATCACCAAGGGTTCCGACGGCGCGTACGGCGGCCGCGGCGGCGCGGGCGGCAGCATCAACCTGATCACCAAGGCTCCGCACCTCGGCACGACGGCCGCCGCGAGCGCGGGCCTCGGCACCGACCGCTATCGCCGCTTCACGGCCGACGGCAACTGGCAGTTCGCCGATCACGCCGCGTTCCGCCTGAACCTGATGAGCCACAACAACGACGTCGCCGGCCGCGACGTCGTCAACAACGAGCGCTGGGGCGTCGCGCCGTCGATCGCGTTCGGTCTCGGCACGCCGACGCGCGTGACCGCGAGCTACTACCACCTGTCGACCGACGACATGCCCGACGGCGGCATTCCGTACTTCTACACGACGTCGAACAAGCCCGCGAACGTCGACTCGATCTATCCGGCGCCCGTCGATCGCCACAACTTCTACGGCCTGATCGACCGCGACTTCCGCAAGACCACGTCCGACATCAGCACGATCCGGATCGAGCACGACATCACGCCGGGGCTGACGGTGCGCAACACCACGCGCTATACGGAATCGACGCAGGACTACATCTGGACGCAGCCCGACGACAGCCAGGGCAACGTGGTGAACGGCAAGGTCTGGCGCCGCAACAACAACCGCGACAGCTCGATCAACAGCCTCGCGAACCTGACCGAATTGTTCGGCGAATTCCGTACCGGCCCGTTCAAGCACAGTTTCACGACCGGCATCGAACTGTCGCGCGAATGGGGCAAGCGCGATTCGTACAAGGTGGCGACCGACACCGGCAAGATCTGCCAGAAGGGCATCGGCGCCGCATCGGGCTACAACTGCACGAGCCTGTGGTCGCCGAACCCGAGCGATCCGTGGGCCGGCTCGGTCACGCGCAACAACGATTACGCGCATGCGCGCACCACGACGAAGTCGATCTACGGCTTCGACACGATCGAGATCACGCCGCGCTGGCAAGTGAACGCCGGCATGCGCGTCGACGACTACTCGACCCGCTTCACCGACACCAAGGCCAACGGCGGCAAGACCTACACGCGCGACGACACGCTCTTCAACTGGCAGGCCGGCCTCGTGTTCAAGCCCGCGCAAAACGGCAGCATCTACGCGTCGTATGCGACGTCGTCGACGCCGGCCGGCATGCTGCTCGGCGAAGGCAGCGAAACGCAGTCGCTCACGCCGGGCCGCGGCGGCGTCGGGCCGAACGCCGACCAGATGGCGCCGGAAAAGAACCGCAGCATCGAGCTCGGCACGAAATGGAACGTGCTGAACGACCAGCTCGCGCTCACCGCCGCGCTGTTCCAGATCGATACGACGAATGCGCGCGTGACGCTGCCGAACAACCAGTACGCGATGGTCGGCAACAAGCGCGTGCAGGGTCTCGAGCTTGGCGTCGCCGGCCAGATCACGAAGCAATGGCAGGTGTTCGGCGGCTACACGTACATGAAGAGCGAGCTGCGCGACAACGGCAAGGACGCCGCGAACAACGGCCACCGCTTCCCGAACACGCCGAAGCACAGCCTGACGATGTGGTCGAACTACGACGTGACGCCGAAGTTCACCGTCGGCGGCGGCGCGTTCTACATGTCGGAAGTGTTCGGCGATCCGGCGAACTTGCGGGCGGTGCCGTCGTACTGGCGCTTCGACGCGATGGCGCAGTACCGGATCAACAAGAAGCTCGACCTGCAGTTGAACGTGAACAACCTGTTCAACCGCACGTACTTCGATCAGGCGTATCCGGCGCACTACGCGTCGATTGCGCCGGGCCGCTCGGCGTTCATCACGCTGAATGCGCGCTACTGATCGATGGAAGTCGTCTCGCTGAAGGCGCTCGCGTCGGTGTCGCCGCGCGCGTTCGCCGACATCCTGGCCGGGCCGCCCGAGCGCGCCGCCGCGTGGGTCGCGGCGGCGGCCGATCATGGGATCGTCGACGCGCAGGCCGTCTACGGGCAGTATCTGCTCGATGGACACGGCGTCGCGCGCGATCCGGCCGCCGCGTTCGGCTGGTTCGGGCATGCGGCGCGGGCCGGCCATCCGATGGCGATGAACATGCTCGGGCGCTGCTACGAGTTCGGCTGGGGCACGGCCGCGTGCGCGCCGGTGGCCGTGTACTGGTACCGGCTCGCCGCGCAGGCTGGCCTCGACTGGGGCATGTACAACTACGCGACGGCGCTCGCGCTCGGCAACGGCGTCGACGAGAACCGCGCCGACGCGCTCGACTGGTTTCGCCGCGCGGCCGCGCTTGGACACGCGAAGTCGATCAACCTGATCGGCGGATTCTACGAGGACGGCTGGGTCGTGCCCGCCGATGTCGACACCGCGTTCGATCACTATCGCCGCGCCGCCGAGGCCGGCGACTTCCGCGGCCAGTTCAACTATGCGCGGCTGCTCGTCGAGCGCGGGCGCATCGACGAAGCACTCGTCTGGCTCGCGCGCGTGCCGGCCACCGCTACGCCGGCGTTCGTCGCGAAGATGCGTGCGTATCTTGCGTCGTCGCCGCTCGCTGCGTTGCGCGCGGCGGCGCTACGGCTGCCGTCTCACGGCATGGAATTCGAATCATGATGCTTCATATCCCCGGCGTGCTGACCAACGCGCAGGTCGCGCAATGCCGCGAGCTGCTCGATGCTGCCGATTGGGTCGACGGCAATGCGACGTCCGGCTCGCAGTCGGCGCTCGCGAAACGCAATCGGCAGTTGCCGGAAGGATCGCCCGTCGCGCGCGCGGTCGGCGACGCGATCCAGGATGCGCTGGCGCGTCATGCGCTGTTCTTTTCGGCAGCGCTGCCATTGAAGGTGTTTCCGCCGCTCTTCAATCGCTATGCAGGCGGCGAGACGTTCGGCACGCACGTGGACAACGCGATCCGGCTGCTGCGCGGCACGGATTTCCGCGTGCGCAGCGATCTGTCGGCGACACTGTTTCTCGCGGAGCCCGATGCGTACGACGGCGGCGAGCTGTGCGTGGAAGATACGTACGGCGTGCATCGCGCGAAGCTGCCGGCCGGCGATCTCGTGCTGTATCCGGCGTCGAGCCTGCATCACGTGACGCCCGTTACCCGTGGCGAACGCGTTGCGTCGTTCTTCTGGATTCAGAGCATGGTGCGCGACGATGGGGACCGCACGCTGCTGTTTCAGCTCGATACGCAGATTCAGGCGCTGTCGGCGGAAAAAGGCGCGAAGGATCCGATGGTCATTTCATTGACGGGGATTTATCACAACCTGTTGAGGAAGTGGGCGGATGCGTAGGGTGGCTTTTCGGTAGAAATTAATGCGCGTGCACGCGAGTAGCCCCCGAGCGTTGGCAGCGTAATCGATTACATATCTGAAGTTACAAAATCGAGATAGCACGCCCTCCGAATCTGAGCTATGTTCTTATGGTATGACTATTAAATATCAAGAACTAGCGCCAGTCAGGGGAAATTGCATGACGCCGAAATCCTGCCTGGCAATTTCAGCGCATCCCTTTTTATGGAGACGATTATGCATACGGACGTGATCGACGTTTTGGTGGCAATCGATACGGAGTCAATCGCAAACTCGGTTGGATTCAACAATAGCGCTTCCAATCCTTCTACCGTGGATCCCTCGCATGTTTCCATTGCCGGAAGTGGCCAGAGTGCCAAGGATAACAACCTTTTATTCAACTTAATGGATCCGGTCTATTGGCGGGCCTCTGCGATGGGGCTTGGTGACCCATGTGAAATTTATGATTTCGTCGGCACCGGCGAAGTAATCACGCAGCCACGATTAGAGTCGCTTAACGGAACAACTCTCACCCCAAACCCAGATAACCCGAGTGAGCCAACCGTGAATAACAATGTAAAAATGTGGCGCTGGCAATCCACCGCGGCCAATAAGGGACAAGTCACATGCGGGATTCGCTTCGTAATAGTTGGGCGCGAAGGCCGACAGACCGGTTACTACCAGTGCAATATATCAATCACGACGAGTTGACGGACTACAGTTCATTCCGTGGCGCTCATTCTTCACCGCGGAGAGGGAGCGCCACTCATTGCGATCCATTCACTAATTCGTTCCAACTTGCCTGAACAATCGCGCGAAGTTCCGCCATTTCCGCTATCGCACGTCGGCTTCGGGTGAGCATCGCGATAGCGGCGTCAGAATTCCTGGCGTTCGCCATGATTCACCGTATCCAGGTCGGCCAGCGCCTTGTTCTGACGGGCTCTGCTTGCCACGTCGAGCGCGTCCCGATCGCGCCGCATCTCCGAGAACCGTGCGCATGCAACCGGGACAATCATGCATTGCGTTGCCGCTCGCACGACCGACCGCTTGCGGCATCACCCGTCGGCGATCTCCGGTAAGGCCGTGCCATCACGAAAAACGTCGGCCGAGACCGTCCCGCTCGTCGCTTGCATCATGTCCCCACGCCGATCTAAAATGACCATCGTCAAATGACCATGCTCATATCATGATGCCCCACGCTCCCGTATCGAAATCCGAATTCAAGGCTCGCGCACTCGAATACTTCCGGCTCGTCGAGGCGTCGGGCGAAAGCCTCATCGTCACCGACCACGGCAAGCCGACGCTGGAAATCCGGCCGTACCACGCGCGCGAAGCCCAGCCATTGGACATATTGCGCGGCTCGGTCATGCGCTACGACAATCCTCTCGATCCGATTGCGGAAGATGATTGGGAGGCGTCGCGGTGATCGTGCTGGATACGCATGCATTGGTGTGGTGGGTGGCGGGCGATCCGTCGCTCAGCAAGAAGGCCCGCAGCGCGATCGATCGCGCGCGCGGCGAAGGTGCGCTCGCCGCGTCCGCGATCTCCGCATGGGAAATCGCGATGCTGGTGCGCAACGAACGCCTCGTGCTGACGATGGACGTCGATGCGTGGCTCGCGACGGTCGCGCAAATCGACGGCATGCGCTTCGTGCCCGTCGATGCCGACATCGCCGCGAAGTCCACCGCCCTGCCCGGCACGTTCCATAAGGATCCGGCCGATCGCATGATCGTCGCCACCGCGCGGCGGCTCGGCGCGCCGCTCGTCACCCGTGACGAAAAGATTCGGGCGTATGCCCATGTGAAGACGCTTTGGTGATCGTCATCGACGCATCGACCGAATCACGACACCGACAAAGCCGGATGCCAGTCGACGCGCGATTCGTCTGACCTAACCGAGCGCGACGGTCGATACCGTCAATTACCGAGCAACGCGCCATCCCATACCGGTTTCACGCATTACCCGCCCGAAAGGACGTGTTGGCAACCTGCAACCGCCGCACGACGATCGCGCGAAACCGTCAACGACCCAGCAACGCGCCGCCCCATACCGTTTTCACGCATTACCGGTGCGAATGGTGGCATTGGCAGTCCCGCGACCGCCATTGCGTCGTGATGCAAAGCGAATCGCTCGCCCTATCCAGCCCTGTCGCGCAAACTCCGCTCAACGAAGCAGCCCGCGGACATTCTTTCCGGCGGCAATGCGCACGTTGTCGGTAACATCGGCACTTGCCGATCCCCGCCCACTCCCGCACAATCGGCCCACCTGCCTTCCTCCCCCCGCGCCGATGTCCTATGCGTCACTCGCCACCGGCGTCCTGCTCGCCGGCGGTCTCGGTCAACGCTTCGACCCAAGCGGTCTGCACAGCAAGCTGCTCGCGCTGCTTCCCGACGGCACGCCGGTTGCGGTCGCGGCCGCCCGTCGTCTCGCCGCAGCCACGGCGGACGTGATCGCCGTCGTGCGCCCCGGCGCCGAAAAACTCGCGATTCTGCTGAACGAAGCCGGCTGCCAGGTCGTCTACGCACCCGACGCGATCCGCGGCATGGGCGCGAGCCTCGCGGTCGGTGTCCGCACGACGCCCGAAGCGACCGGCTGGCTGGTCGCGCTCGCCGATATGCCGTGGATCGCGGCGTCCACCTACGAAACGCTCACGCGCGCGCTCGACGCCGACGACGCGTCGATCGTCGCCCCCATGCATCGCGGCATGCGCGGCCATCCGGTCGGTTTTGCCGCGCACCATTACGATGCACTCGCCGCACTCGACGGCGATACGGGCGCCCGCGCGCTGTTCGCCAGCGCGCCGGTGAAACTGCTCGACGTCGACGATCCCGGCATCCTGCGCGACGTCGATACGCCGGCGGATCTGCGCTGATACCGGCGCGCGCCGGCCGCGTAGCGCATTGCCCATACGGGCCACCGCGAGATCCGGCGCGATACCTGCAGACACTCGACTATCGCCGGGGATCCGGATGCCGCCGCGAGAATCCCGCTGCAAACGCTCGCCCGATTGCCTATAACGAAGACGAGGCGCGCCCTCTGCGCCACCGTCGTCACGCAATGCACGAGCGCTCCATGGACCACACGACCCCGATGCCCGAGCCCCCGGCCGATCCGAACCGCGATCCGGAAGACGACCCGCTGTCGCCACCGCCGCCGGGACATCCGCACGACAACCCGCAGCAGCCCGACGGGCCGCCGAGCAAGGATCCTGTGTAGGCGGCATCGACCCGCGCAGCGCATTCGGCCGCATCATGCGGCCTGTGCCGGCATGCGGGACGACGTGCGACGACATCGCGACGACGAACGGCAACCCCGCTGTCGCCCGTCGTCGCCCGATCGCCCGCTACCGCGCCGTATACCCGCCATCGATCGCCAGCGACGCCCCGCTGATCATCGACGCCGCATCGCTCAGCAGGAACAGGATCGGCTCGACCACCTCGTCCGGCTCCGCGAAGCGCCCGAGCGGAATCGCCGCGAGCATCGGCGCGCGCTTTTCCGGTTCGCTCCACGCGAATTGCGCCATCGGCGTGAGCGTGACGGTCGGGTTCACGCTGTTCACACGAATCCCGTGCGCGCCAAGTTCGATGCACAGCACACGCGTAATCGCGTCGAGCGCCGCCTTCGACGCGCAATAGCTCAGATGCTCGGGCAAGCCGACCAGCGCGGCCTGGCTCGATACGTTGACGATGCTGCCCCGCGCACGCACGGCGCCACGCCCGTCGCGTGCGATCATCTTCCGCGCGACGGCCCGTGCGACGAGCGCAGCGCCCCGCGCATTGACGGCCATCACGCGATCGAAATGATCGGCGCTGACCTCGAGCGCCGGCTCGAGCGACGCGATGCCCGCGCAATTGACGAGCGCATCGAACGCGTCGTACGCGGCAAGCGCCGCATCGATCGCCTGTTCATCGCCGCCGATATCGACGCGCAAGGTCTCGCAGGCAATTTCGCCGGCCAGCACGTCGAGCGCGGCCGCATCGCGCCCCGCCGCGACGACCCGTGCGCCCGCATGCGCCAGCGCAACCGCGCATGCACGCCCGATCCCGCTCGACGCGCCGGTGACGAGCACCCTTGAACCGCTGAAATCGAATCGCGTCTTCATGATGACGTGCGCAGTGCGTGCATGGTCGGTTTGAGTGCCGGATACAGCGCCGTATAGAGCGCGAAGCGCGCCGCATACGCATTCGCGCGCGCCGCATCGGGCCGTGCGCGTTCGACGAGCGTGACCCAGCCGCCCTGCGCGTCGTCGTGCGACACGAGCCCCACCCCGACGCCCGCGAGCAGCGCGGCGCCCATCGCGGCTTCGACGTCCTGCTCGATCGTCCACACGGGAAAACCCGTCACGTCCGCAATGATCTGCATCCACAGCGCCGAATGCGCGGCACCGCCGACGACGATCAACCGGTCGTCCAGCGCCACCGTGCCGCGCCGGCCGGCCTCGATGTTGTGCCGCAGGGCGAACGCGACACCTTCGAGCACGGCGCGATACAGGTGCGCACGCGTATGCGCGAGACTCAGCCCGACGAACGCGCCGCTCGCCTGCGCATCCCACACGGGGCTGCGTTCGCCCATCAGGTACGGCAGGAACAGCACGCCATCCGCGCCGGGCGGCACGCTCTCGGCCGCTTCCTCGAGCAGCACGTGCGGATCGACGTGCGGCAGCAACCTCGCCGCATCGATCTCCGCATGGCAGAACTGGTCGCGAAACCAGGCGACCGACGCGCCGGCCGTGATCGCCCCACCGAACACGTACAGGTCGCGCTGCCCGTTGAACACGTGCGGCATGCTGACGAGCCCGTGCCGAGCATCGACGTGCTGGTTCACATAGCCCCAGCACATGCTTGTACCGATCATCGCGACATGCTGCCCGCCGCGCGTCGCGCCGGCCGCGAAGGTCGCGACGGCCGCGTCGACACCGCCCGCGACGACCGGGGTGCCGGCCGGCAAGCCGAGCTGCTCCGTCCATTGCGACAGCAGCCCGCCGACGATATCGGTCGACTGGACCAGCCGCTCGGGCATCATCGTCGCGGGGATGCCGAGCATGTCGAGCGCGTCGTCGGACCACTCGCGGCGCGCGACGTCATACACGCCGCCGATGTTGCCGGCCGAACTGTGATCGACCGCGACCTCGCCGGTCAGCAGGTAGATCACGTAGGCATTCGGCGGAAGGAAGTAGCGCACGTTCGCCCAGACCTCCGGGCGCCGTTCGCGCAGCCACAGCATCTTGGTGAACCCGTAGTAGCTGTCGACGCCGTTACCCGTGATCACGCGCAGCCGCTCGACGTTCACGTTGGCGTTCACCCAGTCGACTTCCGCGGTCGCGCGCCGGTCCATCCAAATCAGGCACGGATGGAGCGGCCGCATGTCGCTGTCGACCGGAATGCCGGAGCCGCCATACAGGCTGCTCACGCACACCGCGCGGATCGCATCGGCCGGCGCGCCCTTCGCGCGCGCGTCGCTCACGCAGCCCGCGATGCAGTCGAGCACCGCGTCGAACCACACCTGCGGCCACTGCTCGGCCCACAGCGGGCGCGGCGTATCGGGCTGGTAGCCGGCCGAGCGCCGCGCGACGATCGTGCCGTGCCGGTCGACGAGCAGCGCCTTGGTGCTCTGCGTGCCGATGTCGACGCCTATGACGTATTCCATGATGTCTCCGGTGAGGCGCACGCGCCGGCGTTCAACGGGCCGGCTTGAGCAGCACCTTGATCGATTCGGGAGATTTCGCGACGCGGATCGCGTCGTCCCAGTCCTCCAGCGCGAAGCCGTGCGTGACGATGCCCTTCGACGTGACGAGCCCGCGCGCGAGCAGGTCGATCGCGATCGGATAACAGTACGGCCCCAGGTGCGCGCCGCGCACGTCGAGCTCCTTGCGATCGCCGATGATCGACCAGTCGACGGTCGCGTCCTCGCCGAACACGCTGAATTCGACGAAGCGGCCGAGCTTGCGGATCAGTTCCAGCCCCTGGTTCACGCCGACCGGCGCACCGGTCGTCTCGATGTATACGTCGCATCCGTAGCCGTCGGTCAGCGCGCGGACGATCTCGCGCGCATCGTCGCGCGTCGGGTTGATCGTCACGTCGGCCCCGTACTGCCGCGCGAGGTCGAGCCGCTCGTCGAGCAGATCGATCACGACGAGCTTCTTCGGCGTCTTCAGGTGCGCGACCTGCGTCATCATCAGCCCGAGCGGGCCTGCGCCGGCGATCACGACGACATCGTCGAGCTGGAGGTCGCCGCGATTCACGGTATGAATCGCGCACGACAGCGGCTCGATGATCGCCGCATCCTCGAGCGACACGCCGAGCGGAATCTTGTGGACGATCGCGGTCGGTGGAATGCGCATGTACTCGGCCATCCCGCCGTCGGCGACTTCGCGCTGGAAACCGAAGATGTTGTGCACCTCGCACATCCAGTACTGGCCCGACTTGCAGTAGCGGCACTTGCCGCACGGCACGATCTGCTCGGCGATCACGCGGTCGCCCGGCGCGACGCCGAAATGCTCCGCCGCGCCGTCGCCGAGCGCTTCCACGTAGCCGAAGAATTCATGGCCGGGAATCACGGGCGCCTTCACCCAAGGATTCGGGCCGCCCCAGAACATCTTCGCGCCGGTATAGCACTTGCAGTCGCTCGCGCAGATCCCGCACGCGGCGATGCGGATCACGAGTTCGTTCGCGCCCGCGTGCGGCTTCGCGACCTGTTCGACGCGGTAATCCTCGGGGCCGTGGCAAACCACCGCGGTCATGCGCGGCTGGGCTTCGGGTGTCGTCATGAGTTGTCTCTTCCGTTAGTGATGATTCGGATTTCTGATGAACAGCCGGTTACCGCGATCTTTCTCGGCTGATGTAGATCGCGAGCAGGATGATTCCGCCCTTGATCACGTTCTGCACATACGGGTTCACGCCGATCATGTTCAGTCCGTTGTTGAGCACGCCGAGCAGCAGCGCGCCCACCAGCGTGCCGAGAATCGCGCCGCGCCCGCCCGAGATCGACGTGCCGCCCATCACGACGGCCGCGATTGCATCGAGCTCGAAGCCCACGCCCGCGTTCGGCTGTCCGCTCATCAGGCGCCCGGTCAGCACGATCGCGGCAAGTGCGGACGTGAGCCCGGCCAGCGTATAGACGATCAGCTTCACGCGCGCGACGCGCACGCCGGTCAGCCGCGTCGCCTGCTCGTTGCCGCCGATCGCATACACATAGCGGCCGAACGGCATGCGATCGAGCAGCAGCCACGCGATCGCATAGACGATCAGCATGATCAGCACGGGCGCCTGGATGCCGAGCACCTTGCCGCTGCCGAAGAACGCGACCCAGTCGGGCAGCCCGTCGATCGGATAGCCGCCCGTATAGATGAGCGCGAGGCCGCGCGCGATGCCCATCGTCGCGAGCGTGACGATGATCGGCGGCATCCCCGCGAACGCGACAAACACGCCGTTCAGGAAGCCGAATCCGAAGCCCACCGCGATGCCGATCGCGAGCGCGGCGACGGCGTTGACACCGGCCACCATCAGCCCGGCCGCGAGCGTCCCGGACAACGCCATCACCGAGCCGACCGACAAGTCGATCCCGCCCGTGAGGATCACGCAGGTCATGCCGACGGCGATGATCGCGTTGATCGACACCTGGCGCAGCACGTTTTCCAGATTTGCCGCCGACAGGAAGCTCGGGCTCGCGATCATCATCGCGATGCACACGACGATCAGCCCGACGAGCGGATAGAACAGCGTCGAGCGCCGCAACTGCGTCCACATCGCGCGCGGCGGCGGCGCATCGACGGCAGCCGCCGCAAGCGTCGTGGAAGGCGTGGAAGAAGATTCAGGCAGATTCATGGGTCGCTCCTCGCGTGCCGGCCGTGGCATGGGTCATGACCGTGTCGGGATCGATCTCGTCGCCTTCGAGCGTCGCCTCGATGCGGCCCTGCCGGAACACGGCGACGCGATCGCACATGCCGACGATCTCCGGCAGTTCGGACGAGATCATGATGATGGCGTAGCCGCGCGCGGTGAGTTCGCGCATCAGCCCGTAGATTTCGGCTTTGGCGCCGACGTCGATGCCGCGCGTCGGCTCGTCGAAGATCAGCACGCTCGCGTGATGGTTCAGCCAGCGCGCGATCACGACCTTCTGCTGGTTGCCGCCGGACAGCGTGGCCACCTCGGTATGGATCGACGGCGCCTTCACGCCGACGCGCCGCATCACGTCGTGCGTCGTGCGGGCCTCGCCGCGGCGGTCGATCAACCAGCGCATCGACCGGTACTTGCCGAGGTTGTTCAGCGAGATGTTGTCGCGGATCGAAAACGACGTGACAAGCCCTTCCGTCTTGCGGCTTTCCGGCAGGATGCCGATGCCCGCACGCAGCGCGTCGGCCGGATCGGCAAGCTTCGCCGGCGTGCCGCGCACGCGCACCGTCTTGCGATGCGCGCGCGTCGCACCGATCACCGCGAGCGCGGTCTCGGTGCGGCCCGAGCCGACTAAGCCGGCGAAGCCGAGGATCTCGCCCGCATGCAGCGCGAAGCGGTTCACGGGGCCATCGCGTTCGAGCTGCAGCGCGTCGACTTCGAGCACGGCCGGCGCATCGGCAGCCCGCACCGGCTTCGGCGGAAAGCTGCTCTCGAGCCGGCGGCCGACCATCATCCGGACCAGCTGCTCGACGTCCGTGCGCGCGACGTCGGTCGTCGCGACATACTGGCCATCGCGCAACACGGTGATGCGATCGCACACGGCGAAGATTTCGTCGAGATGATGCGAGATGAAGATCATCGCCACACCTTGCCGCTTCAGCTCGCGCATGATCGCGAACAGGTGTTCGGCCTCGGCCGGCGTGAGCGTGGCGGTCGGCTCGTCGAGGATCAGGATGCGCGCATCGAGCGACAGCGCCTTGCCGATCTCGACGAATTGCTGCTGCGCGACCGACAGCGTGCGCAGCGGCGCATCGAGATCGATCGACACGCCGAGCCGCGCGAAGATGCCGGCCGCCGCGCGGCGCATCCGCGGGCGGTCGCGCACGCCCCAGCGCGTACGCAGCTCACGGCCGAGGAACAGGTTGTCGACGGCATCGAGGTGCGGAATCAGGCTGAATTCCTGGAACACGATACCGACACCGGCCGCGACCGCGTCGTGATAACTCGTGAAATGCCGCGCGGTGCCGTCGATCTCGATCGTGCCCGTGTCCGGTTGATGGATCCCGCAGAGGATCTTCATCAGCGTCGACTTGCCGGCGCCGTTCTCGCCGAGCAACGCATGAATCTCGCCGCGCGCGATCTCGAGATGAATGTCCGACAGCGCCTTCACGCCCGGAAAGCTTTTCGTGATGTGGCTGAGCCTGAGTATCGTGTCCATCGGCTTCTCCGTACGAAAGGCGCCGGCCGCGCCGTCGCCCTTCGCGTCGCGTCGCACGTCGCTCACCAGCTGAACCCCTTCGCGTTGCCGCGATCGACGACCTTCACGTCGACCGGAATCGCCTTCGGCACCGTCGCGCCCCACTTGCGCGCGATCGCGATGCCGAGCGCGATGCGCACCTGGTCGGCCGGAAACTGCGCGGTCGTCTCGATGAACTTCGAGTTCGGCTTCTGGATCGCCGCGATCGCCTCGGGCGCGCCGTCGACGCTCGTCAGCCTGATGTCCTTACCGGAACCCTCGATCGCGGCGAGCGCGCCCATCGAGCCGCCGTCGTTCACGCTGAAGATGCCCTTCAGGTTCGGATGCGCGGAGATCATGTTTTCGGTCACCGACAGCGCGGTCGCGCGCTCCTGCTTGCCGTTCTGCGTGTCGACCAGCTTCACGTTCGGGAATTTCGCGAGCCCGGCCTTGCAGCCGCGCACGCGCTCGAGAATCGGCACGACCGGAATGCCGTCGAGGATCGCCACCTCGCCGCTGCCGCCGATCGCTTTCGCGAGGTATTCGCAGGACATCACGCCGGCGTCGTAGTTCTTCGAGCCGACGAACGAATCGACGGGGCCGTTCGCGTTCGCATCGACGGCCACGACCACCGCGCCGGCCTTCTTCGCCTGCGTGATCGCGGACTGGATGCCGGTCGAGTCGGTCGGGTTCACGAGCAGGATGTCGATCTTCTTCTGCAGCATGTCCTCGACGTCGCTCACCTGCTTGCTGACGTCGTGATGCGCGTCGGTGACGACGACCTGCGCGCCGATCGATGCGGCCGCGTCATTGAGCGCCTTCTGCATCGTTACGAAATACGGGTTGTTCAGCTCCTGGAACGTCATGCCGATGCGCAGCGGCGTGGCGTGCGCGACGGCCGGCAGCACGGCCGCGACGGCAAGCGTGGCGAGCGCCGCAAGGCGGTGGCGGCCGCGCGGGAAGGAATCGGGAGATGCGGTGGGCGATGCGTGCGTCATGACGGTGTCTCCGGTTGTGTGTGCGGCTTTTTCGTGGGTAAGCGAGCCCCTCGCGACGCGAACGGCGCGATTGGCTGGGTAAAACGGCGAGAAAAGGTCGGGCGAATGCCCGGCGATCATCCGGGCTGCGGTACGAGACCGGGCGCGGCGGGCGTGACCACGCGCGGCGGCATCGGGTTGCCGGTGGGCGCCGCGTGCAGCGCGAGCTCGCGGCTGCGCGCGTTCAGGCGCTGGAGCGCGCGAAACTCGGACGGCGCCATCCCCTTCACCGCGCGGAACTGGCGGTTGAAGTTGGACACGTTGTTGAAGCCGGCCTGGAAGCAGATGTCGGTGATGTTCGCGTCGTCGGCGAGCAGCATCTGGCACGCGGATTCGATGCGCAGGCGGTTCACGTACTGGACGAACGGCATGCCCGTATGGCGGTGAAACGCGCGCGAGAACGCGCTGACGCTCTGCCCGGTCAGTTGCGCGAGATCCGATTCGCGCAGCTCCGACGCGAGGTTCTTGCCGATGTACGACAGCGCGTGGCTGAGCCGCGTGGGCGTCACGTGCGCCTGGTCGTAGGCGGGGCTCGCGAGCAGCGTGCGTTGCGCCGCGCCGCACAGCCGCTCGAGGATCGTCATGAACAGCGCGATGCGGCGCATGCCGCGCGCGCCCAGCAGCTCGTCGAACAGCGGCGCGATCGCCGCGCTCGTGGCGTCATCGAAGCCGACGCCGCGCCGCGCGTCGTCGAGCAACGCCTGCGCGTCGCGGCATTCTGGAAACGCGTCCATGCAGCGCCGCACGAACGACGGATCGAACTGGATCACCAGATTGCGGCGCTCGACGGTTTCGCCTTCCGCCATGTCGCTGACCCAGTTGTGCGGCAGGTTCGGGCCGAGCAGCACGAGATGGCCCGGGCCGAACGAGCCGATATGGTCGCCGACGAAATACTTGCCGCGCGTCGCGACGATCAGATGCAGTTCGAATTCGGGATGAAAATGCCAGCGGATCGTGCGATACGGATAGCCGTGCGACCAGACCTTGAACGACTCGTCGCGTCGCACTTCGACCACTTCCAGATCGGGGTGCATCATCCTGGCGTCTCCATTCCCATGTGTCGCTGGCCGGGCCGTTCTGCATCGCGACCGGTCGCATGGAAAGCAATGTAGGTCGATCGCGCGCGCGGCTCCACCAACTTTACGCCTGATTTTCGATACTTTTTTGCGGTTTGTGGATGGAAACTACGCCGGATAGCAAAATTGTGCAGCGCGGAATGCGGGCCGGCCGCCCGGCGGCAACGAACGGCCGCCGTGCGGATCCGGCAATGAGGCTCGACGCCGGCGGCTACCGCGACGACGCAGCCGCGCTTTCCCGTGCGACGCGCACCTCGTACGTCTTCAGGTGGTTGTAGGCGATGCGCAGCAGCGACAACGCATCCGCCGCCTGCGGGTCGCGGCGCGCGAGCAGGTCGCCGATCACGTGGTCGGCTTCGACCCGCGCGCGGTTCTCGACATCGCGCAGCATCGACGCGGTCAGCGGCGATGGCGTGAGCACCATTCGCTGCATCCGCTCGATCGCGGCCGGATCGGGCCGGTAACCGTTGTGCGCGGCGATCGCGCTGCATTCGTCGAGCATCGTCTCGAGCAGACGGCGGCCGTCCGGCGCGGCGAGAATGTCGCCGACCGAACCGCGAAACAGCGACGTGCTCGCCGCGAGCGTCGCGAGAAACACCCACTTGTCCCACATCCGTGCGGCGATGTCGTCGCTGAGCGTCGCATCGAAGCCCGCGCCGCCGAGCACGTCGGCCAGCGCGCGCACACGCGCCGATTCGCCGCCGGCGAGTTCGCCGAACGACAGCCCGTGCGTATCGTTCAGGTGCACGATCCGCTGCTCGCGATCGAGCGTCGCCGCGATCACGCACAGGCCGCCCAGCACCTGCGCGGCGCCGAACCGGTCGCGCAGCACGTCGAGATGGCGCATCCCGTTGAGCATCGGCAGGATCAGCGTCGACGGCCCGACGAACGGCGCGAACGACGCGATCGCATCGTCGAGGCTGTAGGCCTTGCAGCTCAGCAGCACCAGGTCGAACGGCGCGGCCGCATCGCCCGCGCGCACCGTCTGCACGTTCGGGAGCGTCAGGTCGCCGCGCGGGCTGCGGATCACGAGCCCGTCGCGCGCGAGCGCGGCCGCGCGGCCGTCGCGCACCAGGAACGTCACGTCGCGCCCCGCCGCCGCGAGCCGGCCGCCGAAGTATCCGCCGACCGCGCCGGCTCCCACTACCAGAATTCGCATCCGTTGCCTCCTTTCAGGTTCGTTCGACGCCGCCGCTTCGCCCGACCATCGGGCACGACACGCCACCGTCATCGCCCGACAGTATAGCGACGGTGAATATGTATATGCATAGATGACCGCACCGCACTCGCTGGTATCGAGCGGCTGCCGTTTCTAAGGGATTTCCCGCCTACGGTCATGCGCGTGGCGTGCCGTCAAAGACTTATCCCGTCACGCCGTTACGGCGCGCTTGTTCGACCGACCGACCTCACTTACCCATGCGCACCCTTTCCCTGAATCAGAAACTCGCCTCGATGATCGTCGTTCTGTGGCTCGGCCTGCTCGTGATCGCCGGCATCGGCGCGTGGCAGACGCGCGCGTCGATGATCACGGACCGCCGCGACCAGCTGGCGTCGCTGGTCGCGCAGGCCACGAGCGTGACCGACCACTACTACAAGCTTTCGCAACAGAACGCGTTGCCGGAGGCCGACGCGAAGCAGAAGGCGCTCGAGGCGATCGCCGCGATGCGCCACGGCACCGACGGCTATATCTCGGTCAACGATTCGAAGCCGGTGATCGTGATGCATCCGATCAAGGCCGAACTCAACGGCAAGGACGTGTCGAATTTCGCGGATCCGAACGGCAAGCACCTGTTCGTGGAGATCGTGAAGGCCGGCAACGCGGAAGGCGGCAAGGGCTTCGTCGAGTATCTGTGGCCGAAGCCGGGCGCCGACAAGCCGCAGGACAAGACCAGCGCGGTGCAGCGCTTCGCGCCGTGGGACTGGTATCTCGTGACCGGCATGTACATGGACGACGTGCGTTCGGCGGTGCTCGCGAGCGTCGGCCGCTGGCTCGCGATGACGGCCGTGCTCGGCGCGATCGCGACCGTCGTGATGGTGATGGTGCTGAAAAGCGTGCGCGCGAACCTCGGCGGCGAGCTCGAGGTCGCGCTCGATGCCGCGCAGCGTATCGCACAGGGCGACCTGACCGCGCGCGTGCACGTCAAACGTGACGATCGCGGCAGCCTGATGCATGCACTGCATACGATGCAGGGCGGGTTGATCGACATGGTGTCGCGCGTGCGGATGGGCACGGAAAACATCAACGTCGGCGCCGGCGAGATCGCATCGGGCAATACCGACCTGTCGCAGCGCACCGAGGAGCAGGCAGCCGCGCTCGTGCAGACCGCGTCGAGCATGGACCAGATGACCGCGAACGTGAAGCAGAACGCGGACAGCGCCGCCCAGGCCGCGACGCTTGCCGACCAGGCCGCGCAGGTCGCGTCGCGCGGCAGCGAGGTGGTCGACAATGTCGTGCGCACGATGAACGAGATTACCGACCGCTCGCACAAGATCGGCGACATCATCGGCGTGATCGACGGGATCGCGTTCCAGACCAACATCCTCGCGCTGAACGCGGCCGTCGAGGCGGCGCGCGCCGGCGAACAGGGCCGCGGCTTCGCAGTGGTCGCCGCCGAGGTGCGCTCGCTCGCGCAACGCTCGGCGACGGCCGCGAAGGAGATCAAGTCGCTGATCGTGTCGTCGAACGAAACCGTCGAGCACGGCGCGACGCTCGTCACGCACGCGGGCGAGACGATGGCCGAGATCGTGCAGTCGGTGCGGCGCGTGAACGAAATCCTCGACGAGATCAGCCATGCGTCGCGCGAGCAGAGCGCCGGGATCGAGCAGGTCAACCGCGCGGTGGGCGAGATGGATCAGGTCACGCAGCAGAACGCGGCGCTCGTCGAGCAAGCCGCGGCCGCCGCGCATTCGCTCCGTGACCAGGCCGAAGCGCTGCGCGACGCGGTCACGCGATTCGCATTGCCGGCCTGAGGGGGGCGGAATCGGGCGGTTCGGGCGGTTCGGGCGGGTTCGGGCGGTTCCGTCGATTCCCGTCGATTCCAGCGATTTCCGGCGATTGCCGGTTCCCCCTGACGGGCCGGCGCCCACGCGGTGCCGGCCCCTGCCCGGCCCGCGCTGCTTTCGCGCTTACCCCGCGCCGACCGGCTGGCTCGCGCCCCCGCCGCCGCCAAAGCCCAGCCCGGCCGCCCGCTGGACCAGCTCGATGTCGTTGGTCACGCCGAGTTTCTTCATCGCGCTGATCTTCTGCGCGCTGACCGTCTGCTTCCCCTTGTTCAGCCGCTGCGCGATCGTCTTGATCGGCACGCCGGCCAGATAGAGGCGAATCACCTCGATTTCGCGCGTCGACAGCTTCACCGGTGGCTGGTCGTGTTCGGCGAGCGCCTCGAGTGCGCGCCGGACGAGCGGCGACAGGTAGCGCCCGCCGCTGTAGCTCGAATGGATCGCGGTGACGATGTGGCCAACATCGTCGAATTTGCTGACGAGGCTCGCGCCGCCTTGCGCGAGGATCGAGCGGAAGATCACCGGATTCTCGTTGCCGACCAGCGCGACGATGCCGACGTTCGGGCGCGAACGGCGCAGCCAGTCGAACAGCGCGAGGCCGTCCATCCGCGCGTCCTGGCCGATCGCATAGTCGACCAGCACGATGTCGCAGTCGATGCGGCCGAGCGCTTCGACCAGTTCGTCCGGGGTCCGGGAGACGCCGACGAGATCGATCGCGCACGCGTCGCCGGCAATGTGTTCCATGCCCGCGAGTGTCAGCGGCGAATCGTACGCGAAAACAGTGCGAATACTGAATTTCCCCATGCGCAGTTCCAGAAGGTTCGCCGGGCCGCGCGACGCGGAATGCGTGCGCGGCCGGATCGGCGTTGAATAACGTTCGAGATATTTTTATCTCTGACGTCATTCTAGGAAGCGACGCACGGTCGGGATATCGGACTGTGTATAGATTGGCCCGCGGGGACGTAATACGAGTTTGATATTTGCGTCGGTCCGGCCATTCGGCGGCAGGCTGAGTCGGCCGAATGGCCGACATTGCGGGCGGCGCGGGCCGCACGAACGGCCCGCAGGGTAAAATTGCGGCCTTTGCATGCCACTCCGGGCGACCGGCCGCGGGCAGCGCGCCGCTCCCGGCCGCGCGCCCGCCCGTTCGCCGCGCTTCCTCCATGACCGAATCCGATCTGCAATCCGACGACACCGCCATCCACCAGGACGGCCTCTGGCACGACAACGGCTGGACCGCCCGCATCATCAAGAACGAGGACGACGACGGCTGGGCCGTCGAGATGATCAAGGACGGCGAAGCCGAGCCCGCGCTGGTTGGCCCGTGGACGATGGGCCGCGACAAGAAGAACCCGAAGCCAATGGACGCGAACGCGTTCCGCACGCTGGTGAAGACCGCGACCGAGGTGCTGATGCGTCACGAGCAGCAGCGCCGCGCGATGCTGCACAAGGAAGTGACGGTCCAGGACGACGACGGGCAGGATGTATCGGTGACGCTCGACATCGTGCCGGACGAGTTCGAGCCGTATGCGCAACTGAAGGCGTTCGACCCGTACGGCGAGCTGCTGGCCGACGCGAAGGTGTCGGCCGGGTTCAAGCTCAACAAGGCCAGCGCTGGGCGCTGGGTCGAATCGGGCTTCGAACGGCCGGCTTGATGCGCATGGGTGGGCGCTGAGGGGCTGAGGGGCTGAGGGGCTGAGGGGCTGAGGGGCTGACGGGCTGCCTGCTGCGGGCGGGCCGACGGGCTTCGCGGGCCGACGTGCTAGCGCGCCGATGAGGTAGCGGGCCGATAAGCTACAGAGCCGACGGCCGCGCGAGGCCGCGCCGCGGCGAGCCCAATTCGCATCAACCGTGCAGACTATGCAGCCCGTGCGCGATCATCAGGCGGTACAGCGTCGCGCGCGAAATCCCGAGTTCCGCCGCGACGTCGGCATGCTGGTGCCGATGCCGCAGCAGCGTCTCCTCGATCGTGCGGCGCTCGGCCTGCCGGCGCGCCTCGGCGAGCGTCGGCGGTCGATGCGACGTGTACTGGCTCAGATCGAGATCGACGGCCGAGATCAGCGGGCCATTCGTCATCACGACCGCGAAGCGGATCCGGTTGATCAGTTCGCGCACGTTGCCCGGCCACGCATAATTGTGGATCGCCTCGATCGCACACGGCGTGAAGCCTCGAATCCGGTGCGCACCATCGTCGCGATAGCGCCGCAGCACGTGATCGGCGAGCAGCATGATGTCGCGGCCGCGCGCGCGCAGCGGCGGTTCGTCGATGCGCAGCACGCACACGCGGTAATACAGGTCCGCTCGGAACCGCCCCGCCTGCACCGCGGCCTCGAGATCGACATGGGTCGCGGACACGATCCGCACGTCCACCGGAATCGACACGCGCCCGCCGAGCCGCTCGATCTTGCCCTCCTGCAGGAACCGCAGCAGGCTCGTCTGGCTTTCGAACGGCATGTCGCCGATTTCGTCGAGAAACAGCGTGCCGCCGTGCGCGGCCTCGATGCGGCCGATCTTGCGCTGGTGCGCGCCGGTGAACGCGCCGCGTTCATGGCCGAACAGCTCGGCGTGCAGCAGCGTCGACGGGATGGCCGCGCAATTCACGGCGACGAACGGCGCATCGGCGCGCGACGAATGCTGGTGGATCGCCGCCGCGGTCAACTCCTTGCCGGTCCCGGATTCGCCGGCGATGAACACGGATGCGTCGGTGTTCGCGACCTTGCGGATGGTCGCGAACAGCCGGCGCATCGCGCCGCATGCGCCGATCATCGCCCCGCCGGGCGGCGCGGCATCGACGGCCGGTTTTTCGCTGTCCACGAGTTTCAGCATCCCGTACGCATGGCCGACGAGATAGCCGATCGTCCTGCAGGCCGTCGCATTGCACACGTAGTCGAAGCAGCACTGGCGGATCAGCCGTGCGACGGTGGCGTCGCGCAGCCGCTCGTCGTCGGCGAGCGCGACCCAGCCGATACGCGGATCGCGCAGCAGCGCCTCGAACGACGCGACGTCGGGTGACGCGAAGCCGTCGAAATCGACGATGCCCGCGTGCAGGCGGTTCGCCTTCACGAGATTGAGTGCGTCCGCAACGGATTTCGCCCGCCACACGTTCCAGCCGCGCGATGCGAGACAGTCGACGAGCCACGCATCGGGATGCTGCGACAGATAGACGAGCGGGCGCGTGAGCGCGGCAGGGCGACGCCGGCCCGGGACGAACGGCGGCATGCATGCGGCCCGTTCACCGTCGTGCGGGCCGGACAGTCTGATCGGGCAGTAATGGTTCACGGCACTCGCCTTCCCGGGTCAATCGTTTTCGACATTCACTCCCGTGGCATGCCGGCACACGGCATCCGCTTCAACGACTGAAAATGCTCGAATGGACGGGCGTTCGAGCTAGTCCAGCCAACGCCGGTATGTGTCCGGCGCAATCGATACGGCCCTGCACGACCGAAGCGGGATCGGCGTCAAGCTGACCGGCACGAACAGCGTGGCCCATCCGGATGAAGGGGCCCACTGCGGTCCACAGGTCGTCGTGCGGAAAGACAGGCGTTCCAGCACGCGCAACGCGCGGATGCCGGGAAAACGGTGGCGACGAACCCGCGACGCACGCACTGCATCGCGAGTCGTACGACATGCGGTCCGGCTACTCCAAGGATGCGCAAGGAATGCGCGGATCAAGTCATGGCTTCTGGTCTTCATCATCGTGTCCCCGAGTGCTTATTGACGAGTTGGCCACGCGCCATCCTGGTTGCGTCGGATCGACCGCTCGCCGGTACATCCAATATCGCAAGCGGCATGCCATGCGTGATTCCATCGACGGTTGCGCGTCGCATACCGTGCGCAAAGCCCGACCTATCGTCGGGAATCGCCTGTTTTGTTTCAGGAATGTATCGCGGCAACCGTCGGCAGCTTGCGCCTCGGCGCCGGCAAACCGTCTGCATATCGAAAAGGCGACGGCGCGTTATACGTGCGAGGAACATTCCCGAAGTGATATCGGTCGCGCATCCCGTCGCCGAAAACCTATCCGTGCCACGCGAGATCTACGCCGAAGGTCCGTCATTGCGCGATTTTTTTGCTCGACTTGAGCGGTCGGTCTGCATCTGGCCCGTATCCGGCCGGCAATTGCCACATCTGTCCGGTCCGCCCGCGTGGGGGATACACGCGTGAAACCGAAGTTCATGCTCGGCCCGCGGGGACTAGGGCTCATCACAACCGCAATGACCGGCGCCGCCGGCTACGTGCCGAGCAACTCCGTCTTGCGCAGATGCACGACGTCGCGCATCGGCGGTGCGCCGAACAGCCGGCTGTATTCGCGGCTGAACTGCGACGCGCTTTCGTAGCCGACTGCCGCGGCCACCGAACCGACGTCGCCACCCTGTCGCAGCAACAGCCGCCGCGCCTCGTGCAGCCGCAACTGCTTCTGGTACTGCAGCGGGCTCAGCGTGGTCACGTGCTTGAAATGATGGTGCAGCGACGACACGCTCATGTTGACCGCCTGCGCGAGCGTGTCGACGCGCATCGGCTCCGCGTAGTGATCGCGGATCCACTCGATCGCGCGCGCGATCCGGTGCGTCTGGCTGCCCGCGACGGCCATGTGCCGCAGCCGCGTGCCCTGCCCGCTCGTCATCAGCCGGTACAGCAGCTCCTTTTCGATCAGCGGCGCGACCACCGGAATATCGGCCGGCGTATCGAGCAGCCGCAACAGCCGCAGCGCAGCATCGAGCAGCGGCGGCGTCAGCTCGGCGAGCGCGATGCCCTCGCCTTCGGGGCCCGCCTCGGGCTCCGGCAACCGCATCTCGGCCGCGAGTTCGACGATGCGCTGCAGATCGAGCGTCAGCGACAGGCACAGGTACGGCGCGTCCGGCGATGCCCGCGTGACGCGCGAGAGAATCGGCAAGTCGATCGACGTAATCAGGCAGTTCTGCGTGTCGTATTCGTAAGTCTGGCCGGCCACGATCACGCGCTTCGCGCCCTGCGCGGCGATCACGAGCGCGGCGCGCGACACGCCGCAGCCGAGATCGACCGGATGCGCATGCCGGTGCAGCATCAGCGCGGGCACCGCGGTCGTGTGGGAGCCGTCCGCCGGCGCGAAACGGCCGATCAGCGACGCCAGTTCGCGCCGTCCGGATTCGCGCGACGGCGCGATATCGGTCATGTCCATGACGGATTCCTCGCTTCATTTCCCTGGATCGCGGGAGCATAGCGAATCGCTTGCCGCCGTGCCGGGGATTTGCAGGATTGTTCAATAAATTTGCAGGATTGGGTAGACGTAAAAACCGACCGTTCGCGCACACTGCCACCTGATCCGGCTCATGCCGGGTTTTCCCCACGGAGACAAAAATATGCCCACCACGTTTGTCCTGAACGGCAAGAGTGTCACGCTCGATGCCGATCCGTCGATGCCCGTCCTCTGGGCGATCCGCGAGCATGCGGGGCTGACCGGCACGAAGTTCGGCTGCGGCATGGCGCAATGCGGCGCCTGCACGGTCCACCTGGAAGGCCAGGCCGTGCGCTCGTGCGTGCTGCCGCTCGCCGGCGTCGCGGGCAAGCACGTCACGACGATCGAAGGCGTGCAGAGCAAGCCCGCGCAGGCCGTGCAGGCCGCCTGGGTGAAGCTGCAGGTGCCGCAGTGCGGCTATTGCCAGTCCGGCCAGATCATGTCGGCCACCGCGCTGCTCGAACAGAATCCGAAGCCGACCGACGCGGACATCGACGCCGCGATGAACGGCAACCTCTGCCGCTGTGCGACCTACGCCCGCATCCGGGCCGCGATCCACGACGCCGCAGCGACGCTGGGAGCCTGACCATGACGATCGAACTCGACAACCCCGATTCGGTGCGCCCGTCGCGCCGCACCTTCCTGAAGGCCGCGGGCGCCGCGGCCGCCGTCAGCCTGACGATCGGCTTCGAATGGGCCGGCCTCGGCCGCCGCGCGCTCGCCGCGACGGCGCCCGCCGCCGACTTCGCGCCGAACGCATTCCTGCGCATCACGCCCGACGGCAAGGTCACCGTGATCGCCAAGCATGTCGAAATGGGCCAGGGCGCGTATACGGGCATCGCGACGATCGTCGCCGAGGAGCTCGACGCCGACTGGTCGAGCGTGCGCGTCGAAAGCGCGCCGGCCGATGCGAAGCGCTATGCGAACCTCGCGTTCGGCACGATGCAGGGCACGGGCGGCAGCTCGGCCATGTCGAACTCGTGGCAGCAGTTGCGCGAAGCGGGCGGCAAGGCGCGCGCCATGCTCGTGTCGGCCGCCGCGGCCCGCTGGAAGGTGCCGGCCGGCGAGCTGACCACCGCCAACGGCGTCGTCACGCATGCGAAGAGCGGCAAGACGGCGGCCTACGGCACGCTGGTCGCCGATGCATCGAAACTGCCGGTGCCCGACAAGGTCACGCTGAAGCAGCCGGCCGACTTCAAGCTGATCGGCCATCGCATTCCGCGCGTCGACGGGTCGGCCAAATCGAACGGCACCGCGCAATTCACGCTCGACACCACCTTCCCCGGCATGCGCGTCGCGCTGCTGCAGCGCCCGCCGCGCTTCGGCGCGACCGTCAAGTCGTTCGACGCGACGGCCGCGAAGGCCGTGCCGGGCGTGGTCTCGGTCGTGCAGGTGCCGGGCGGCGTCGCGGTCGTCGCGACCGGCTTCTGGGCCGCGAAACAGGGCCGCGACGCGCTGAAGGTCGAATGGGACGAAGCGAACGCCGAGAAGCGCGGCTCGGACGAGATCATGCGCGAATACCGGCAGCTCGCCGCGAAGCCCGGCACGTCGGCACGCAAGGACGGCGATGCCGACGCGGCGATCGCGGGCGCCGCGCGCAAGATCAGCGCGACCTACGAGTTTCCGTATCTTGCCCATGCACCGATGGAGCCGCTCGATGCGGTCGTCAAGCTGACGGCGAACAGCTGCGAGATCTGGGCCGGCGACCAGTTCCAGACGGTCGACCAGGGCAACGCCGCCAAAGTCGCGGGCCTGAAGCCCGAGCAGGTGCGGATCCACACGCTGTACGCGGGCGGCAGCTTCGGCCGGCGCGCGAACGCGTGGTCGGACTATGTGGTCGAGGCCGTGTCGATCGCGAAGGCGCTCGGTGCGGACGGCAAGCCGGTCAAGCTGCAGTGGACGCGCGAGGACGACATCCAGGGCGGCTTCTATCGCCCGATGTACTTCCACAAGCTCGACGCAGGGCTGACGGCGGACGGCAAGCTGGTCGGCTGGCGCCACCGGATCGTCGGCCAGTCGATCCTCGCCGGTACGCCGTTCGAGGCGTTCATGGTGAAGAACGGGATCGACGCGACGTCGGTCGAGGGCGCGGCGAACCTGCCGTACGCGGTGCCGAACGTGTCGGTCGAGCTCACCACCACCAAGGTCGGCCTGCCGGTGCTGTGGTGGCGCGTGGTCGGCAGCTCGCACACCGCGTATGCGGTCGAGGCATTCGTGGATGAAGCCGCGCACGCGGCGGGCAAGGATCCGTACCTGTTCCGGCGCGACCTGCTCGCGAAGGAGCCGCGGATGCGCGCCGTGCTCGAGCTGGCCGCGCAGAAGGCCGGCTGGGATCCGGCGAAACCGCTGCCGAAGGGCCGCGGTCGCGGGATCGCGGTGGCCGAGGCGTTCAAGAGCTATGTCGCGCAGGTGGCCGAGGTGTCGGTGGACGCCGACGGCAAGGTGAAGGTCGAGCGCGTGGTGTGTGCGGTCGACTGCGGCATCGCGATCAACCCGGATATCGTCGCCGCGCAGATGGAAGGCGGCATCGGCTTCGGGCTCGGCGCGGCGCTGCACAGCGCGATCACGCTGAAGGACGGCCACGTCGAGCAGCGCAACTTCGACGGCTACCACGTGCTGCGGATGGCGGAGATGCCGAAGGTCGAGGTGCATATCGTGCCGTCGGCGGAGGCGCCGACCGGCGTCGGGGAGCCGGGTGTCGCGCCGATCGGGCCGGCGGTCGCCAACGCGATCTTCGCGGCGACCGGCAAGCGGCATTATGTGCTGCCGTTCGAGTCGGGCGATAGCGCGAAGGCTTGACGGGCGGGTGAGAAAACCGGCCGTGCGACGGGAACGTCGTGCGGCCGGGAGATTTCCCGATCAGAGTTGGGTTTAATGTAGGGTTCCGTGTCGTGTTTATCTTGCCCGATCTTGAGCAGCGCCACACTGCACTGCGGTGACCTCGTCATCGGCTCGTCCCCACGTTACGCCACCCGTAACGCCCGTAACGTTCCCGAGCGATGCTACGTAACAATCCTTCAATATTGGCCGGGCCCTTCCCGACCCCGCCGCGCGTCCCGCGTTAAAAATTCTTTTAGATTCAATGCCGGCGGGCCGCCCGCCCCGCTCCCCCCGGCCGTCACTGGCCCACACGCCCTCCCTGGCCCGGAAGTTGCGGTACATGACCCGCAAACACTCCTTTACGGACATGCGAGGGCCACCATGGATTGCAAATACCTGTACATCGACAACATAAAAATCAACTTCGTGCGCCGCACGATCGAAATCGACAACAAAATCGTCGACGTCACGCCGCGCGAATTCGATGTCGTCGAATTCCTGCTCGACAACATGAACAAGATCGTGCCGCGGCAGGCGATCCAGGAAGCGGTCTGGGGCCGCGAGCTCGGCGTGTCGTCGCGCACGCTCGACACCCATATCTCGCGCATCCGTTCGAAGCTGCAGCTCGATCACGACAAGAACCTGCGGATCATCCCGATCTATGCGGTCGGCTATCGGCTGGTGCTGTTCGGCGCGGCCATGACGCACGTCGAGCGCCACGACGCGGGGCCGATCCTGCGCGCCGCGCCGCAGTCGGCGCTGGCCGCCGATTACGCGTAACGCATAGCGGCTCACCCGCGCGCCGCCATCGCGCGGCGCGCCGGCCGTTGCGTGCCGCGCGTGCGACATGCAGCGCCCTGCGGGCCGGCACGCGTCCCTCGCCGCAAAACGAAACGAAACAACACGACCGCCGCCTCCGGGCGGCGGCCGCATTTTGCGCGGGCGACACAGCGCACGGCCACGCCGCCGCGCAACACGCTTCGTAGCACGCCGCCGCCCGCGCGGCCACCGCACACGTGCGACTACGGATTCCGGCACGGCACACGCCCGGCGCCGTCCCTACAATCGACGCAGCAGCCGCGCGCCCCGGCGCCGCCGGCCACAACAACCCGTCGAACCAACGCCGAATCCGCCCCGATCCCGCCGTGCCTGCGCTGTCCCTGACGAATGCCGACGCCGGCGACGCCGCGAACCGGGCTACGCCCGCCGCCGCCACCCCGGCCGCCGCCGCGGTCGCGCTCGACGCGTCGCCCTATCTGCCGCGCCTGTCCGCCGCCGCCGCGCGCGGGCTGTCGCACGCGTACGGCGCGACGGCTGCGGTTCCGGTCACGCTCGGCGAACACGCGTACGAGGTGCGCTGGCGCGTCGATGCCGAACCGGCCGCCGACGCGCATGCGTACCGCTTCGTCATCGGCCCGGCCGCCGGCACGCTATGGATCGATCCGCTCGCGGAACACGAGTGGCTCGGCGACGCAGCCGACCCGGCCGTGCCGGCCGTGATCCGCGCGGCGCTGCTCGCCGATCTCGCCGCGCCGCTCACCGCCGCGCTGCAGGCTGCGACGCGGCAGCGCGTGGAATTGCTGCCACCGCCCGCGAGCGTGCCCGCATGGCGCACCGCGCCGGCCGCACTGCGCTTCGAGCTGCGTCGCGCCGACGGCGCGTGGCGCTGCCATGGCGCGCTGCTGTTCGATGCGCCGGACGCGCTCGCGGTGTTCTTCGCGACGCCGGCGGCCACGCGAGCCGATACGCGCGCCGCGTACGCGGGCCTGCCGGTGCCGCTGGTGTTCGAGATCGGCCGGACCGAGCTGACGATGGCCGAGCTGGCCGACGTCGTCGGCGGCGACATCATCGCGATCGAGCACTGGCGCGCGCACGAGCAGAACCTGCTGTGCGTCGCACGGGTGCCGGCCGCGCCGGCGTGGGAAATCACCGGACGGCCGTCGGGCAACCGGCTGACCGTCGAACGAATCAGGGAGATGCCTTTGGAACCGACCCGCACCGATACCCCGTCCGCGACCACGCACGACGCGTCGGCCGACGATGCGCCGCGCTCGCTCGACAGCCTCGCGGTCGACCTGCGTTTCGAGTTGCCGCCCACGTCGATCCCGCTTGGCGAGCTCGGCACGCTGCAGCCCGGCGCGGTGATCGAACTGCAGCAAGGGATCAACCAGAGCGTGATCCATCTCGTCGCGAACGGGATGCTGATCGGCACCGGCCAGCTGATCGCGGTCGGCCAGAAGCTCGGCGTGCGCGTCGTCACGCTGACGCAGCCCGCGCCGCGCGAGCGCTGAACGATGGGCAACCTGCCGAATCCGGTCGCGCTGATCGCGGTGATCGCCGCGCTCGGCATCGCGCCGTTCGCGGCGTTGATGGTGACGAGCTATACGAAGCTCGTGGTCGTGCTCGGCCTGCTGCGCTCCGCGCTCGGCATCCAGCAGGTGCCGCCGAACCTCGTTCTGAACGGCATCGCGCTGATCCTGTCGCTGTTCATCATGGCGCCGGTCGGGATGTCGATCCGCGATGCGCTGCAGTCGCGCCACTTCGATGCATCGGGGCAACTGTCGACTTCCGATATCGGCGTGCTCGCCGATGCCGCGCTGCCGCCGATCAAGGATTTCCTGGTGTCGCATACGCGGCAGCGCGACCGCGAATTCTTCGTGCGCACCGCGACGTCGGTCTGGCCGAAAAATCGCGCGGACGGCATCAAGGACGACGACCTGCTCGTGCTGGTGCCGAGCTTCACGCTCGCCGAGTTGACCAAGGCGTTCCAGATCGGCTTCGTGATCTATATCGTGTTCATCGTCGTCGACCTGCTGGTCGCGAACATCCTGCTCGCGCTCGGGATGCAGATGATCTCGCCGACGACGATCTCGGTGCCGTTCAAGCTGCTGCTGTTCGTCGCGCTCGACGGCTGGTCGCTGCTGGTGCACGGGCTCGTGCTGTCGTACCGCGTGGCGGGGGCGGGATGAACCCGCGCGGCCCGCGCTCCGCCGTAGCGAGCCTGTGCGCGCTGGTCACGACGCTCGCACTGGCGCTCGCGTGCGCGGGCCTGCAGCCGCGCAGCGCGCACGCGGCCGGCAGCGCCGCGGGCTTCGCTCAACTCGCGCGCGCCTGTGCGCCGAACATCGATCCCGACACGCTCGCCGCGCTGGTGCGCACCGAATCCGGTTTCAATCCGTATGCGATCGGCGTGGTCGGCGGCCATCTGACGCGCCAGCCCGCGTCGCTCGACGAAGCGCGCGCGACCGCGAGCGAGCTGGCCGCGCGCGGCTTCAGCTACAGCGTCGGCCTCGCGCAGGTGAACGAGCGCAATTTCGCGAAATACGGCCTCGACGACACGACGATGTTCGAGCCGTGCCGCAACCTGCGGGCGGGCGGCGCAATCCTGACCGAATGCTTCGCGCGCTCGTCGAACACCGGCCGCCCCGCGCAGGCCGCGTTGCGCGCGGCGCTGTCGTGCTACTACAGCGGCAACTTCACGACCGGGTTCTCGAGCGGCTATGTGAGCCGGGTCGTCGCGAGCGCGCAGCGCAATGCGCGCGAAGGCGGCGTCGAGCCGATTCCGGTGGTGCGCGACGTGCCGCCGCCGGCGCGGCAGCGACGCATGGACGCGGCCGCCACCACGCCGCCCGAACGCGCGCGCCGGCTCGCGTCGCCCGCGGCATCGGCCGACGCGCCGTCGTGCCATGCGCGCCCGGTCGTGATGATGTGCCGCGGGTTGTCGGCAAGCCAGGCGAAGCGGCTGTGCGTGCGGTGTCTCGATCAGTGACCGGCGACACGACACCGGCATGACACCGGCGTGACGCGCAGGGGACATGACGCGGCACGCCGCGTCATCGCGCATCATGCGGCGCGCTGGGCCTCCAGCCACGCCTGAAACATCAGCACGGTCCACAGCTGGTGCTGCCAGTTCATCCGGCCCGACTGGTGCTGCCGCCACAGCCGCTCGACCGCCTGCGCATCGAAGAAGCCCTCGTCGCGCAGCCGCGACGGCTGCAGCAGCGCGTCGGCCCAGTCGCGCAATGCGCCGCGCAGCCAGTGATCGACGGGCGCGCAGAAGCCCTGCTTCGGCCGGTCGATCAGCGACGACGGCACGTACTGGTCCAGCAGCCGGCGCAGCAGCGCCTTCGACTGTCCTTCCGGCAAGCGCACCGACGCGGGCACGCGCCACGCGAATTCGACGACGTGATGATCGAGGAACGGCATGCGCGTCTCGAGGCTCACGGCCATCGCCGCGCGGTCGACCTTCGCGAGGATGTCGGTCGGCAGGTACGTGAGCGTGTCGATCGCCATCGCCTGCTCGGCGAAGCTCAGGTGCGCGGGCCATGCGGAAACGGTATCGAGCGGCGTCGGCGGCTCCTTCCCGGCGAGCGCGATGCGCTCCGGATGATGCACCGACGACATCAGCAGCCGGTATAGCCCGATGCGGCTCTCGGCCGTCATCACATGGCCGAGCTTGTGCAGCCGGTCGCCGATACGGGACGCCGATTCACGCGCTTCCACGCCGCTCCATGCGCCCTGTGCGACTGCCGCGAGCTGGTCCGCATGATCGGGGCGCAGCGCATGCAGCGCGGCGGCAATCCGCGCGCGCACGGCCGCCGGCACGCGATGCAGCTTGCGCCACAGGCGCGGCGTCAGGAAGTAGCGCGTGTAGCCGCCGAACAGCTCGTCGCCGCCGTCGCCGGACAGGCTCACCTTCACGTGCCGGCGCGTCAGCTCCGACACGAGGAAGGTCGGGATCTGCGACGCATCGGCGAACGGCTCGTCGTAGATCGTCGGCAGTTTCGGCACGACGCCGAGCGCATGGTCGGCCGTCACGTAGAGTTCGGTATGCCGCGTGCCGAGATGGCGCGCGACCGCCTTCGCATAGCCGGCCTCGTCGTAGCCGGCCTCGTGAAAGCCGATCGTGAACGTGTCGACGGGGTTCGTCGACTGCGCCTGCATCAGCGCGACGATCGCCGACGAATCGATCCCGCCCGACAGGAACGCGCCGAGCGGCACGTCGGCTTCCATCTGCCGCGCGACGGCCTGACGCAGGATCGCGTCGAGCTGCCCGACGGCCTCGTCGGCGCTGCCTTCGAACGGCCGCTCGCGGCCCGCCTCGATCGCCTGCTCGAGCGACCAGTACGCGCGCACGGGCGGCGTGTCGCGCGCATGCTCGAACTGGATGAAGGTGCCTGGCGGCAGCTTGCTGATGCCGCGATAGATCGTATGCGGTGCGGGCACGCTCGACTGGCGCAGGTACAGGCACAGCGCGTCGCGATCGATCGTGCCGTCGAAGCCCGGATAGCCGCGCAGCGCCTTCAGCTCCGACGCGAACACCAGCGCGTCGCCGATCCGGCCGTAGTAGAGCGGCTTCTCGCCGATGCGGTCGCGCGCGAGCGTCAGCACCCGCGACGCGCGATTCCACAGCGCGAACGCGAACATGCCGGTCGCGCGCCGCAGCGTCGCCTCGACGCCCCACGCGACGATCGCCGCGATCAGCACCTCGCTGTCGGAGTGGCCGCGCCACGCCGGTGCGCGACCCGCGCGCTCGAGCTCCGCGCGCAACTCGCGATGGTTGTAGATTTCGCCGTTGAAGACCATGACGTAGCGGCCGCACGCGGATGCCATCGGCTGCCGGCCATGGACCGACAGATCGACGATCGCCAGCCGCCGGTGGCCGAGCGCGATACCGGCTTCCGGGTCGACCCAGAGGCCCTGCCCGTCCGGCCCGCGATGCGCGAGGCTCGTCGTCATTCGCGCGAGCGTGCCGCGCGCTGTCTCCTCATCGAAGGCGACGCTATTCAAAAAGCCGTCGATTCCGCACATTTGATTTGTCTGCCCCTGTTGACCTGTCCCGTCAGCGGCGGCGCGACTTCGCGGCCCGCCGTCCCACTGACGGTCGAGCCATATTACGAAGAAATAAATCAGCAATAATTCATGGGTGAATGTGAGACGAGCCTGGAAAAAAAACGGCGTCAAGCGCGGCGGGCGCGACCGGCTGGCCGAGAAGCAGGACCACATCGCAGCGAAGCGCGCAGGCCGGCGCTCCGGCCCCGATACCTGGCCCGCGTCAGGCAGCGCCTGTCGCCCACTTCAGCAACTGCGCGACCTCGCGGAAATGCTGCTGCTGGATCGTGCCCTTTTCAGGCGTGCTGTCGTATAGCGCATGCGCGAGGCCGGCGTTCGCGAGCGTCGGGCGCAGCGCGTCGCGCGCGAGCCGCACGATCCGTTCGGCCGCCTCGCCCTCGCCGCGCGCGAGCACCCACGGCAGCGTGCCGATCCCGCCGTAGTAGAGCGCGACCGCGACGCTCGACGAATAGACGACCACCGACGCGAAGCCGATCCGGTCCTGCAGCGACGAGAACTGCGCTTCGCGCGCGAGCTGCCGGCGCTTCGCCTCGATATGCGGGTCGCCTTCGTCTTCCTTGTGCTCGCGCCGCACTTCCTCGATCGACATCTTCATCTTCTGATTGAACTCGTGCCGCTGGTGCACGATGTCGATCAGCGCCATCACGATATAGATCAGCGCGGCCCAGCCGAACAGCAGCATCAGCAGCTTCACGATCAGCGCGAGAATCGACATCGGCCGCGTGAAGCCGGACTGCACCGACGGATCGAGCGACTCGACGATCAGCCAGCCGAGCGTCGCCGCCAGCAGCACGGTCTTCAGCAGCATCTTCGCGAGGTTCACGAGGTTGCGCATCGACCACATGTTCTTCAGCCCCTCGGCCGGGTTGAGCCGCGACAGCTGCGGCACGAGCCGGCTCCACGCCATCACGCCGCCCACCTGCACGAAGCCCGCGAGCAGGCCGGCCAGCAACCCGGCCGCGACGATCTGCGCGGACAGCATGGCCCAGTCGCGCGCGGCGCCGTCGATCAGCGCCGCGAGCCGCGCGGACGGGTCGGCCGCGCCGGCCGCGTCGAACACCAGCCGGAACAGCGCCTGCAGCCGCGCGAACAGCGTGCCGAGCCCCACCGCGAGCGCGACGCACACGCCGACGAAGAACGCCGACGAGATCGTCTCCGCGCTCTTCGGCACATCGCCTTTCTGGCGTGCCTCGCGCAAGCGCTTCGCGGTCGGCTTCTGGTCCTTTTCGGCCATGGTCGCTCCGGCTCCGGCGGCCCGTCACGCGCCGCCGTGCGCGGCGAACAGCGCACGCAGCAGCGCCATCAACCCGCTGTCGGGGCTCAGCAGCGCATGCAGCGACGCGTACACCACCGGCAGGAACAGCACCATCATCAGCACCGCGAGCGCGCTCTTCACCGGCTGCGCGAACACGAAGATGTTCAGCTGCGGCACCGCGCGGCCGACCAGGCCGATGCCTAGCTCGACGAGCACCAGCACGATGATCACCGGTGCGGCGAGCTTCACCATCCATTCGAAGATCGTGTCGGTCTGCCGCACGACGAAGGTCTCCAGCATCGACGAGAAGTCCGGGCCGAGCGAGCCGATCGGCCACCACGCATACGACTGCGCGAACAGCTGCACGAGCACCTGCAGGCCGCCCGCCGTCACGAACAGCGCGATCGCGACGAAATTGAGGAATCCCGACGTCGGGCCGCCTTCGTGCCCGCCCATCGGATCGAAGAACGCGGCGCTGCCGCTGCCGGTCTGGAAATCGATCAGGTAGCCGACGCCCTGGATCGCGAACAGCACCGCGCTGAACGCACCCGCGAGCAGCATGCCGACCACCGCCTCCTTCGCGACAAGCAGGCACCACATCAGGAACGGCAGCGCGGCGACCTGCGCCGGGTCGATCACCGGCGCGACGAACGCCGCGATCACGACCGCGATCCCGTTGCGCACGAGGCCCGTGATGATCTGCTCGTTGAACACCGGCACGACGAACATGATCGGCAGCAGGCGCGGCATCACGTAGAGCAACGGGCGCAGCGTGCCGGCGATGTCGTTGAAGTTCGCCGCGTGGTCTAGCATCGGCGCTCCGCGGCCGTGGGGGCGGTGTCGTCGGCGGGGGCGGCAGAGTCGGCCGAATCGACCGAATCGCTCGCCTCGGCCGCGTCGGTTGCCTCTGCCTCCGCATCCGCCGGTCGCGACCTCATCTGCGCATCGAACACGGCGGCCATGTCCGGCTGCCCCGCCGCGTGGCTCTCCGCGTCGCCCGCCCACACGCCGGCCGTCGCGAAGCGCCGCACCGCGTGCGCATCCGCGACTTCGTCGGCATCGCGCTCGACCCGCGCCGCGCGGGCCTGCAGCGCCTTCTCGCCAGCCTTGTCGAGCTTGTCCTCGGCGGCCTTCGCCTTGCGCGCGGCGCGCTGCAGGTCGGCGAGCGTCGCCTCGTGATCGCGATGCACGTGCGTGGCCTCGCTGACCGACGCGTTCGCGACGCCGATATGACGGTCGAACGTGCGCGTGTCGGCCGCCGCGTTCTGCAGCGCGCGCGCCTCGCGCACGTCGTCGGCGAGCCGGGTCTGGATCGCGGCCTTCGCGGCGACCTGCTGCGCGAGCTGGGCCTGCGCGGCGTCGAGCGCGCGACGGCTCTGCGCGGCGATGCCCTGCTGGCGCGCGGCCGCGACGCGCGCGATCTGGCTACGCATCTCGCGCACGCGCTTCAGGCGTGCGAGCGTCGCGAGCACGAGGCGGTCGTCGGCTTCAGACATGGTCGTTCGCGAGTTTCGTCAGCTTTGCGAGCAGCGCGTCGAAGCGCACATCCTCGTGCGAACCCTGCGCGCAGAACGCACCGATCGCATCGCGCGCGCGCAGCGCCAGATCGCCGAGCCGGTCGCTGCCTTCGCGATACTCGCCGATCTGCACGAGCAGCTCGATTTCCTGATACTTGGCGATCAACTCGCGCACACGCGCGGCCGACTGCTGATGCGCGCGGCTCGCGACGAGCGGCATCACGCGCGACAGGCTCGCGAGCACGTCGATCGCCGGATAGCGGTTCGCGAGCGCGATCTTGCGCGACAGCACGATGTGGCCGTCGAGGATCGAGCGCACTTCCTCGGCGATCGGATCGGATTCCTCATCGCCTTCGACGAGCACCGTGTACAGCGCGGTGATCGAACCCGTCGCGCCCTGCCCCGCGCGTTCGAGCAGGCGCGGCAGCACGGCGAACGTCGACGGCGGAAAGCTGCGCCGTGTTGGCGGCTCGCCGCTCGCCAGGCCGACCTCGCGCTGCGCGCGCGCGAAGCGCGTGAGCGAGTCGACCAGCAGCAGCACGCGCTTGCCCGCATCGCGGAAATGCTCGGCGATCGCGGTCGCGACCAGCGCGGATTTCACACGCTCCATCGCCGGACGATCGGACGTGGACACGACGACGATCGAGCGCGCGCGCACCTCGGGCGACAGGCTGTGCTCGATGAACTCGCGCACTTCGCGGCCGCGTTCGCCGACCAGCGCGATCACGTTCACGTCGGCCTGCGCGCCGCGCGCGATCATTCCGAGCAGCGTGCTCTTGCCGACGCCCGACGGCGCGAAGATGCCGACGCGCTGGCCGATGCCGAGCGTCATCAGGCCGTCGATCACGCGCACGCCGGTCGGAAACGGCGTGTCGATCATCTTGCGCGCGAGTGGATTGGGCGGGTCCTGCTGCGTCGAGACCCACGCGGCGCCCGTCACCGGCCCGCGATCGTCGAGCGGCCGGCCGAGCCCGTCGAGCACGCGGCCGAACAGCGCTTCGCCGACCGGAAACACATGCTCGCGGCCCGACGGCACGACGGTCGTCTCCGGAGACAGGCCGGCCACGTCGCCGAGCGGCGTGAGCAAGGTGGTCTGCCGCGAGAAACCGACCACTTCGGCGAGCAGCGTCGGCTGGTTCGGCGTGCGCAGCTCGCAGATCTCGCCGAGCCGCGCGCGGATGCCGGTCGCGTTGAGGATCTGTCCGACCGCATGATTGACGCGGCCCTGCACCGACACCGGCGAGAAGAACGCGAGCCCCGCATCGAAGTCGCCGACGAGGCGGCCGCGATCGAACGGCGCCGCATCGTCGTCACCATCGCCACCGAACGGCTGCGGATCGTCGAGCGGCCCATTCATCGCGTCGTGCCCTTCAGCGCGTCGCGGCGGATCGCCTGGCGCAGCGCGTCGATCTGCAGGTCGAGGCTCGCGTCGATGCGTCCGGACGGCGTCTCGACCGTGCACGCGTGACGTTCGAGCTGCGCATCCTCGACGATGCGGATCCGTTGCCGGTTCGACTGGCCGGCGAACGCGCGCTCGAGCGCGTCGCGCATCTCGTCCTGCCGGCCTGGCGCGACCCGCACGATCAGGAATGCTTCGTCGCGCACGAGCGGCGCGATCCGCGCGAGCGCGGCCTCGTACAGCTTCTGCGTGGGCATCTCGCCGACGATCGCGCGCACGGCCTTCACGACGATATCGGCCATCGAATCCTTCATCGACTCCATCGTGCGCGCGGCGGCCAGCGCCTGCGTATAGGTCTGCGCCGCATGCTCGCGCTGCGCGCGGCGCATGCCTTCGTCGTAGCCGGCCGCCTGGCGCTTGTCGAACTCGCGCTGCGCGTCGGCGACGATGCGCGCGGCTTCGTCGCGCGCGGTCGCGATCACCGCGGATGCATCGAGCAGCGCCGCGTATTCGCGCTCCTTGAGCACCTTGCGCTCCGACAGCAGCTGCAGGTTGTCGCTCGTGATCAGAAAAGCCAGTCCCATGACGCAAGCCTCTCGGGAATCAGAAACAGGAACAGCAATTCGCCGAACTGGTCGCGCTGCGCGCGGTTCAGCCAGTACGGCGCCTCGTCATCGATCGCGCGGTTGAATTTCAGGCGCACGCGCCGCGCGACCGCGTCGCCGGCCACGCCGATGAAATCCGCGAGCAACCGGCCGCCGCGCGCCCGGATCACGACCGGCAGCACGGCCGGATCGGCACGCCACGGTTCGAGCGTTTCCGCGAGCGCGCCGAATTCCGGCGCGCGCTCGAGCGCGAGCTCCAGCGCATCGCCGCCGAGCTTCGCCGCGACCTCCGCGCGGATGCGGCGCACGGTCAGCGCGTCGCGCAGCCAGTCGCGATGCAGCAGCAGCCCCGCATACGACGCGAGCTGCTCGAGCGCCGCACCGGGCAGCAGCGCGAGCCGCGCGCACGGATTGGCGACGTCGAAGTCGTGGTGCGCGGCCACGCCGTTCGCGTCGAGCAGGTGGCGGGCAAGCAGCTTGCGGCCGGCCGGGCCGAACGCGTCGGGCGAGCGATAGCGCGCGGGCCACTCGGCCGGCACGCGCGTCACGTGCAGATAGCGGTCGGGCCGCAGGTTGAATTCGCAGACGAGCGCGTGAAACGCCGCGCGCCGCCCGGCAGGCGGCGGCGCGATCGGGTGCAGCCACGGCAGCGACGCGGCGTCGGGCGTGACGCCCGGCGGCAACGCCTGAGGCTCGCTCATGCGCCGTCGCGCGCGCCGTCCGGCGTGCGCAGGCTGCCGCCGCCCGACTGCGCGGCCCCGCCGCCGGCCCCGTTCGCGCCGCGCGGCGTGCCGACCAGCCCGGCCAGCCGGGCGCCGAACATTCCGCGCCGCGCGGCCGACAGCGCGATCACCGCGCAGGTCAGCAGGATCAGCGCGAACACCAGCCAGCCCAGCGGCGAGCGCAGCCGCAGGATGTCCGATACCGCGCTGCCGATGCCGTCCACGCGCGTCGTGCGCGCGGCGGCCGGCTGCAGGAACAGCGATACGTTGTCGTACTGCAGCCCCTCGATGCTGTGCGCGACGAGATCCTTGACCATCGGCGCCATCGCGCGAAGGTCCACGCCGGGCCGGTAGCGGATGTACACGGCCGCCGACGACGGCTTGATCTTGTCCGCGAGCGGATCGTTCTCCGGAATCACGACCTGCACGCGTGCGACCACCACGCCCTCGATGTCCTGCAACGTGCGCGACAGATCCTGCGACACGCCGTACAGATAGCGCACGCGCTCCTCGGCCGGCGTCGAGACGAGCCCCTGCTTCTGGAACAGCTCGCCGAGGCTCGCATAGCTCGGCTTCGGCAGCCCGTTCGCCTGCAGCACGGTCAGCGCCGACTGCATGTCGCCGTCCGCGACGCTCACGAGCCACGCGTTGCGATCCGACGTGTCACGCGCGTCGTTATCCTTCGACGCGCTGATGCCCGCGTCGCCGAGCACGGCGACCATCTGGTTCGCGTCGCGCTCCGACAGGCCGGAGTAAAGCTCCTTCTGGCAGCCGGCCAGCAGCGCGAGCAGCCCCGCGAGCAGCGCACGCGCCGCCCGGCTGCGCCACGCATGCATGCGCGGCGTCGAATCGATCGTCGTCATCGTTTGTCCACTTCAGGGCGCGCGGCCCGTTTCAGGCACACGCACCTCAGGATCGTCCCATGCCTCGCGCCCGGCCCGTCCGGCGGCCGGCGCAAGCCCGTCACGAGCAGGAACGGATCCCGGTCACTCCTGCGTCTTCAGCACCGTGTGCGTGAAGCCGTTCGCCGCCTGCGCGACCGACAGGCTCAACTGGTATTCGGAAATCGTGGTGGTCGCCGTCCACTGGAAATCCATCGCCTGCACCATCGTCATCAACGGATCGCGGCGGTTGTCCGCCATCGACGTCAGCATCTCGGTGCGATGCTTGTCGATGTTCGCGTACCGCGTGTCGAGATCGTTGCCATACGTGCGCAACCGCTCGACGAGCGACGAATGGTTCGCCTGCGCGGGCGTCGCGGGCGTCATCTGCACCGCCGGCGCCGCATCGGCCGATACGCGCGACATCGCGACGCCCGATGCCGACGGCGACGCCGCGGCCGCGCCCGGCTGCATCAACGTATCGAACTGGCGCACCTGCGCCGGATCGGACGCCGTGCCCGCCTGCTGAACGGCCCCCGCCAGCGCGGCCGCGCCCGGCGGCGCCGCGCCTACGCCTGTTACCGACATGATCGTGTCCTCCTTGACCGGCAGAGCCGGCAATAAGCCGGCCGGCACGCACCCACGCCCCACCGGGCGCCCGACACGGGCGGCCCCGGCATGTGGCGTCGCGCGGCACGGCCGGCGACCGGCGTCATGCGCGGCCGGCGGAACTCAGGTGTTGCGCAACCTGGGCGTTCGCCGTCCCTTCCTGCGCGGTCACTGCGTTGCTGGTTTCGAACGTCGCGGTCGACTGCTGAACCTGGAAGTTGATCTTCGTCAGTTCGAGCTGCGTCTTGGTCAGGTCGTCCGCCTGTTGCTGGACTTGCTGCGTGTTGTCTGCACCACCCGTACTACCCGCTGCCGAGGCACCCATGATTCGCTCCTTTACGTGATGAACATCACCCACTTTCCGACGCGGCCCCATGCCCCGCCGGCACCGTGACGCGCCGCTCGTGTGCGGCGCGTCGCGTCCTGCGCGCACCGCGCGATACGCGATGCGCCTGTCATGTCCCGTCGCGGCGCTAGTGCGCCGCCCCTTTCAATGCGCCGGCGGCCGCGACGGACGCGCCTGCCGGTGCCGCCGGCGCATCCGGCAACAGCGTCGGCCCCGGCACCGGCTGCGCGACCCCGGCCGCCGCACCGCTCGCGAGCGGCGGCACGGGCGGCGCCGGCGCCTGCGCGGGCGCGCTCGCGGACGAGCCGCCGAGCGGCATCGTGATGCGCTGCCCGTTGCGCTCGAACACCACTTCGTCGGGCCCGATCGACACGACCGTCGGCCCTTCCTTCAGCCGCGCGCCTTCGAAATAGCGGCTGCCGTCGACGGTCTCGATATAACGCTGGTCGCCGTCACCCGCGAAGACCGTCGTGATCTCCGGAATCCCGGCGACACCGCCGAGCGTCGTCGCGGTGCGCGGCGCGGCCGCATCGGCGTCGCGCACGTGGTCGACCACCTCCAGCGCCGGGCGTGCATCCTTCATGTAGTTGCGGATGCGCGGCTCGATCTGCGCGCGCTCGGCCGCCCCCGTCAATTCGATCCGGCCGCGGCCGAGATAGGTGACCGTCAGCGCCGTGTCGCTGAAATACGTCTGCGCGGTCGCGACGAGATCGCTCACGACGTAGATGTTGCCGAGCGCCGCGTTGTCGACGCCCGCGACGATCTGCGCGACGCGCTCGCGCGCGGCCGCATCGCTCACGTAGCCCGACACGATCACGCCGTCGTCGCGCGGCGCGACGGCGAGTTCCGGATACGCATGCAGCTGCTGCTGCAGCCGGTGCGTGCGCGCGAGCACCGATTCGTGCTGCCACGGCAGGCGCCCCGACCACGCGACGAAGCCGTAGCCGAGCGCGCCGAGCAACACGCCGATCCACAACGCGACGAGCGCGATCACGAGCCGCCGGCTGCCAAGGCGGCGCAGGCCACCGGTGAGCCAGCCGAGCCATGCGGCCTCGCGCGCGGCGTCCGGCGCGTCGGCCTCGTCGGGCACCGCGACGCTCGCCTGCGCGTGACGCGCGATGCCGAGCTTGATGGAACCGACCGTCACGACGTCCTGCGGCGTCATCGAGCGGCGGCCGGCGCCGAGCGGCTCGTCGTTGAACAGCACCGGCGCGCCGCCGTCGCCGCCGTGGTTCTGCACGGTCACCGCAAGCGCGCCGACCTGCAGGCATACCTGTTTCGCGCCGATCTCGCGATCGGGCAGGATCACTTCGCAATCGGCCGCGGTGCCGACCCAGTTCGCGCCGCGCGCGAGCGACATCGTGCGGCCGTACATCGGCCCGCTGAGAAAGCACAGGTTCCACGGCGACGCGAGTGCGGCCGCCCCGCCCGCCGCGCCGCCGGGCACCGTGCCGTCGCCGTGCGGCTCAATGATGGTCGTCGACATGGGTAGGCGCTCCTGCGGTCGTCGCCACGGGCCGCGACACCGCATCCGACGGCGGCGGCAGCGCGGGCGGGCCGAACTTCGTACCGGGCAGCGGCGCGGGCGTCAGCGGCACCGCGATGTCGTTGTCCGGCGGGCGATACATCGACGCGCCGCTCGGATCGGCCGGCCCGTCCGCGCCCGGGTTCACGGGCGAGCCGTCCGGCGCGTACATCGACGCGGTCGTCACCACGCGCGGCGTCAGCAGGTAGAACCGCTCCATGTGGTTGCCCGACTTGTCGGTGTACTTGAACAGGTTGCCGATCAGCGGAATGTCCGACAGCCACGGTACGCCGCTCTTGTTCAGCCGCACCTCGTCGTCGTTGAAGCCCGCGATCAGCAGGCTCTTGCCTTCGTCGATCATCGTCTTGGTGACGATGTTGCGCTGCTGGATCACCGGCACGTTCGACACCGCCTGCCCCGGCACGATGTTGCCGTCCTGGATGTCGATCGACATCATCACGCTCTGCGGATTACCCGACACGGCCGCCGCATTGCGGATCGCCTCGTCGACGATCATCGGCGTCACCTTGATGCTGGTGCCGGTCGTCACGCTGTACAGCGACGAATCCTGGTAGCCCTGCACCTGCACGTAGAACTGCGTGAGGTTCTCGAGAATGGCCTCGGTGTTGTCGAGCGCGAGCACCTTCGGCTTCGAGCGCAGCTGCGCCTGCCCTTTCTGGGCGAGCGCGTTCACGCGCGTGAGCAGGTAGTTGCGCAGCGAGCCGCCGATCGATGCGGTGAGCGCGATGCCGGTCGGCAGGAAGGCGCCGGTCTGCCCGGTTTCGGAGGTGCCAATGCCGAACGTCAGCGGCGGGTTGCCGGCGCCGTTGTACTGCGTGTTGCCGTTCAGCGGGTTCTGGCCGTTGCCGATCTGCACATCGCCGTGCGTCGTGTGCAGGCGCCAGTCGATCCCGAGGCTGTCGAGCGAATCCTCGTTGATGTCGATGATCGTCACGTTGATCTCGACGATGCGCGGCCGCTCGTCGAGCTGGTTGATCAGCGACTGGTAGCGGTACATGTTCTCCGGCAGGTCGCGCACGATCACCGCGTTGATCGCCGGATCGGCGACGATCTGCGGCAGCGTGTCGCCGCCCGCGTTCGAGAACGGCGAGAAGCCGCCGGCCGCGCCGTCGGCGCCGCCATAGCTGCCCTGGCGCGCGCCGCCGGAAATGTCCGGGAAGTCGAGCCGCGGCACCGCGATCGTCAGCCCCGAGCCGAGCTTCACCTGGCGCGCGGCCTGCCCGAGCGGCGTGCTCGACGGCGGCTCGTTCGTGCCGCCGCCCTTGCCGAACAGCCGGCGCAGGATCGTCGCGACGCCCGGCACCGTCACTTCCTTGCCCGAGCGGTTGATCGTGAAATCGGACGCCCAGCCGTACCTGAGCCGGAACGCGCGGATGTCCGCATGCGCGCCGTTCGCCGACGGATCGCCGACCGAGCCGACCGCCTGGCGCACGAGTTCGACATAGCGGCGCGGGCCGGCCACGTACACGCTGTTCGCGCGGTCGTTGATCACGAGCGTGTAGCGCTTGTCGGGAATCTGCATCGCCTGCAGCGAGCGGCCGATCTCGCCGGCCGCGTTCGGCGGGATCGGAATCATCTGCGTCTGCGACTGGTCGGCCGGATCGACGTACAGGAACGAGCCGTCGTAGTACCACGTGAGCCCGTAGGTCGAGCAGATCGTATCGAGCGTCTGCTGCGGCGTGCCCGAGAAGCGGCCGCTGATGACACCGTCCACCTTCGGGTCGACCACGGCCGTCACGCCCTGCGACGACGCGAGCTCGCGAATGAAGTCGCCGATCTTCTTGCCGTTCGCGACGATCGTGAACGGCTTGTTGCGCCAGCGCAGGTCGGCCGCGCGCGCCGGCTGCGCGATCGTCATGCACAGCGACGCCGTGAGCAGCGCGGTCGCGCACATGGCGAGCGCAACCCGTTGCAGGCGGCGCGGTTGAAACCGGATCGGGGCGACGCGTTGACGCATCAAAGCACTCCTGTGGAAGAAACGAACATGCGTTCAAGCGCCTGCTGCGCGAAGCGCAGCACCTCGCTGCCGAGCCAGCCCGACAGCAGCACCAGCGCGACCATCACGGCGATCAGCCGCACCGCGATGCCGATGTTGGCGTCCTGCACCTGCGTGACCGCCTGCAGGATCGCGACGACGAGGCCGGTAACGGTCGCGATCAGCACGATCGGCAGCGACAGCAGCAGCACCAGCATCAGCGCCTGCCGCGTCAGGTCGAGGATCGTCGAGCTCGTCATTGCACGACTCCGGGCGCGCGCACGCCGGCGCCCGCGCCGAGCGTGCCGTCGTCGGGCGGGTTCTTCACCCAGCCGACCGTATGGAGCTGCACGTCTTCCTCGACCTCCTGGTACGACAGCACCGCGAGATCGGGCAGCACCGGCTGGAGGATCGTCTTCACGTAGCGGCGCGCGCCGAGCGCGACCATCACCGCGAGCCGCGGCGCACCCTGCGGGTTGCCGTGGCCGCCGGCGCCGCTCGCCTGCGCGGCCTGCACGATCGCGCGCACCTGCTCGCCGATGTCCTGCTTGATCGCGCTCGACAGCGCGAGGAAATTGCCTTGCTTGGTGCGCATCACCGCGTTCTCGATCCGCTCCTGCAGGTTCTGCTCGAACAGCACGACGCGCAGCTGGCGCGCCGAGCCCGCATGGCGATCGGTAATCATCCGGCGCAGGTCGACGCGCACCAGCTCGACCAGCGCGATCACGTCGTCCGGTTCGTTCGGCGCCCACGTGATCAGGCTCTCGAAGATCACGCGCAGGTTGCGGATCGGCACCTGTTCGGCGAGCAGCCGGCGCAGCACCTCGGTCACGCGCTGCAGCGGCACGAGCCGCGTCAGTTCGCCGACCAGTTCGGGGTGCTCGCGGCGCACCAGGTGCACGAGCGCCTGCGTCTCCTGGATGCCGAGCAGCTCGTCCGCGTGCTGGCGCACGATCTGCTCGACGTGCGCGGCGAGCGCGCCTTCGCTCGTCAGCCACTTGCCGTCCGGCGCCGGGCCGTCGGGCTTGATCCACAGCGCGGTCGCGAACGGGCCGAAGGCCTCGGCCGGCTGGCGCTCCGCGCGCTCCGGCAGCGGCGCGACGCCGTCCCACAGCAGCCAGCCCGGCTTCAGCGCGCCATGCGCGGCGAGCACGTCCTGAAGATAGATCCGGTAGGTACTGGCCGGCGCGCCCTCGTCGTCGTTCAGCGTGATGCGCGGAAACACCGTGCCGATGTCCGCATCGACGCGCGCCTTCGCGCTCGACAGCGCGGTCTGCAGCTGCGCGAGATTCAGCGTCGTGCGCAGGTCGTCCGACAGCGACACCGCGATCAGCGACGTGACGCCCGCCGCATGCGACACCTTCGCGGGCTGGCCATCGTCGGTCGCGCCGATGCGTCCGGCGATATGAATCAGGTTGAAGCTCGGCGCGGTCGTCTTGCGCTTCAACTGCGTGACGGCGAACGCGCCGAGGCCGAGCGCGATCAACGCGAACGACCATTTCGGGAAACCGGGTACGACGAGAAAGCCCGCGAGCACGAGCGCCGCGATCAGCAGCGCACGCGGATGCGCGCCGAGCTGCTCGCCCAGCTGTTCGCCGAGCTGGCGCTGGCGCGTGTCGCGCGTCGCGACGCGCGTCGTCACGATGCCGGCCGCGATCGACACCAGCAGCGACGGAATCTGCGACGCCATCCCGTCGCCGACCGTCAGGATCGCGTAACGCTGCAGCGCCTCGCCGATATCCATGCCGTGCATCAGCGTGCCAACCGCGATCCCCGCGACGATGTTGATGAACGCGATCACGAGGCCGGCGATCGCGTCGCCCTTCACGAACTTCATCGCGCCGTCCATCGCGCCGTGCATCTGCGATTCCTGCTCGAGCTTCTCGCGGCGCTCGCGCGCTTCGTCTGCACTGATGATGCCCGCGCGCAGGTCGGCATCGATGCTCATCTGCTTGCCCGGCATCGCGTCGAGCGAGAAGCGCGCGCCGACTTCGGCGACCCGTTCGGAGCCCTTCGCGATCACGATGAACTGCACGACGGCGATCACGAGGAACACCACGCCGCCCACCACGACGTTGTTGCCGACCACGAGCCGCCCGAACGCGTCGATCACGTGGCCCGCGTTCGCGTGCAGCAGGATCAGCTTGCACGACGCGATGTTCAGCGCGAGCCGGAACAGCGTGGTGAACAGCAGCAGCGCGGGAAACGACGAAAAGCTGACCGCCGACGGCACGTAGGTCGACACCGTCAGCAGCACGACGCTCGCCGCGAGGTTCAGCGAGATCATCCCGTCGAGCGCGGCCTGCGGCAGCGGCAGGATGAACAGCGCGACCACCGACACGATGAAGCCGGCGAGAAACAGGTCGGCGCGCGGCGACGCCCCGAGGCGCCGCCCGGACACGCTGCGGCCGGCGGAAAAGATCCGCTGCCAGTCGCGAGGGAGCGCCTTCGGTTCTGCCATCGTGCCGTCGTCCTGTCGTTGTTGCCGGCGGGCGCGGGCCGTCATGCCCCGCGTCGCTCGGACCGTTGAATGGGACGAGTGTAGCGACGGGAAACCGCGTGAAAAGGGACGCGCCTCGTAGCGTCGCGGCGGTTTTCCGGCAACGATCGGATCGGACTACGAAACCCGGTGGCGCGTGCGGTGGCCCGTCGTCGGAACCGCTTCCATCGCGCGGCGGGCGCCGCGCGCACGGAAGGGGTCAGGACTGCAGACGGCGCGCGGCGAGGTACGCGAGCTGCGCGCGGTTCTGGACGTTGAAGAGTTTTTCGAGTGAGCGGATATGGTGACCGACCTTGTGCAGCGACGTGCGCAACGCGCTGGCGATCTCCTGGTCGGACAGCCCGTGCACGAGGCGCTCGAGCACCTGCTGCTGCTCGTCGCCGAGCGCGAAGCCGCGCATGCGCGCGATGCGCGCCTCGAGAAACGGCAGCGCGATGCGGTGCACGGCAAGACTCACCGACAGCGCGCCGCCGATCACGCGATCGTCGATCCACTCGGTGCCGTGGGCTTCCGACGTGACGTTCACCGCGACGCGCAGGTCGAGCCGCGGCGCCGACAGGCTGAAGATCACGCCGCTGTTCATTGCGTGCGCACGCAAATGGCCGGCCAGCGCGAGCACCTTGCGGTCGCCACTGCCCTGCGCGGCCGACTCGATCTCGTCGAGCCGCCACGCGACCGGAAAGCCGCTCTGCCGCACCTCGGCGAAACGCGGGTCGCTCTCGTAGAGCATGCCGTCGATATACGGCTGCATGAACGTCGCGGGCGCGAGGTCGCGCAGCAGATGCGCGCACAGGATGCGCCGCCCGATCATCTCGTAGGCGCCGTAGCCGAGCGTGCTGAAACCGATTTGCCGCAATCGCGCATGGCATTGGGCGAAGTCGACGAGACTCAGGTCGGACTTACCGGGCGCGATTTGAATACCGGTAAAAACGTCGCGCTCGAATGCATGAATTTCTTTCGAATAAGCGGCAGCGGCCGCGATATCGGCTTGCGAAAACCACTCGACGCGTGGCGCGTCGTCAGCATATGTCATGAGCAGCCCACCCCTTCCCAATATGTGAACGTGCCCCGTCACTACCTGGTCTTTTCTTTATGATTTTCTGGTTGTCTCTATACGGGTGCGGATATGAACCTTTCGTCCGCATTAGTATTACGGCATATTACGCGCACACAGGCATTTTTGTACAATGCCCCCGCGTTTCGTCTGGATGACGATCGGCGCATATCATAAAGATGCTCGATCGCACCGTCGCGAGCGCCGTGCACGACACGGCCGCCGCAACGCGATGCGCGTCGATTCCGAGGGATGGCTCATGTCCGATATTGCATTGCAAGAAGAAGCGGTCGCCCCAACCGTACCCCGTTCGCCCCGGCGGACGGTGGCCTGCGCCGACGCGTCGAGAGAGCGCCCGGTGCAGGTCGTCTGGTGCGATGACTTGAAGCGCGGCGACATCACGCAGCCGCATGCGCCGAAGCTCGGCGTCGCCGATACGCTCGCGAACGCGCAGAGCACGGCGGAACGCAACCGGATCGTCGCCAGCCTGCTGCACCTGACGGGCTTCTCGACGTTCGCGTACTTCGCGCTCGAATTCTCGCGCGAGCGCGTCGAAAGTCTCTACCTGCACGAGGCGTTCACGCCGAACACCTACCGTGGCGACTACGTGCGGCACAACCACCACGACATCGATCCGCGCACGCTCGACGCGCGCGTGTGCAACATGCCGATCGTGTGGGACCTGCAGCAGCTGCGCCGCGAACACCGAGAGCGCGACAGCGGCCCGTGCGTGACGCCCGCCGCGCTCGACGGTTTCCTGCAGACGATGCAGGACGACGGGATGTGCAGCGGCATCATGTATTCGATGGCCGTGCCCGGCACGCGGCTGCACGCGTTCATGAGCTTCACCGCACCGCGCCGCACGCGCGAGTGGATCACGCCGGCGACGATCGAGCAGGCGCTGTCGATCGGACTGTCGGTGCACAAGTTCGCGTCGCCGCAACTGATCGCGACGTCGCGCGAGCGCGCGGTCAACGGGCTCACGCCGTTCGAGCAGGAACTGCTGCTGGGTATCGCGGAAGGCGCATCCGACAAGGAGATCGGCCGGCGCCTCGACACCAGCGCGCACAACGTCGACTATCACCTGCGCAAGCTGCGCAAGCGCTTCGGCGTCGCAAACCGGATCCAGCTCACGTACCTCACGTCGAAGCTCGAGCTGATCTGACGCGCTGCCCGCACATGCAACATGCCGGCCTCGCGGGCCGGCATGTTGCATGTGCTGAAGCGAGGATGACGCGCGCCGCTACTTCATCAGCGTCATCTGCACGACCTTGACGATCACGAGACCGACCGCGACCACCAGATAGCCGCGCAGCACGGCCATCCACACACGCGTCGCGACCGTCATCTTCTGCGGCTCGAGCGAGTCGAGCGGCGGCATGCGCCACGTGTCGCGCGCCGCACGATCGATGCCCGGCTCGACGACGCGCTTGTTGCGGCGGATCAGCACCGTCGCGAGATAGCCGGCGATCGCGAGCACCGTGCCGCCGACCAGCACGTCGACGATCGCTTCGCCGCTGATGTCCGGATACATCACCGACGCGGTCAGGATGATCGACAGCAGCACGAGCACCCAGATCACCGCGCCCGTAAACACGTTGAGCTTCGTCGAGTTGACCCACGGGCCGAGGACCTGGCGGTCGTTGCAGAGCACGAGCAGGAACACCGTCGCGCTCGGCAGCAGCACGCCCGCGAGCGTCTGCACCGCTTCGGTCAACAGGCCGAGCGGGCTGCCCGGGATCAGCACGAGCGCGGCAGCAGCCGCGACGATCCCGAAGTAGACGAGATAGAAGCCCTTCGCATCGGACACGCCGCGATGCAGCGAATGACGGATCTTGAACACGTCGCCGATCGCGTATGCCGTCGACAGCGACACCGCCGCCGCGCCGATGATGCACGCGTCGAGCAGCGCGACCGCGAACAGCGTCGCGCCCGTGCGGCCCGCATACTTCTCGAGGCCCGCGATCACGCCGCCCGCGTCGGTGAAATTGCCGGCTTCCGGATGGCCGCCGAACAGCGCGGCGCTGAAGCCGATCATCGCGACCGCGCCGATCAGCACGAACGCGATGCCGATCCACAGGTCGACCTTCTCGTACTTCATGAAGCGCGGCGTGATGCGCTTGTCGATCACGTAGCTCTGCTGAAAGAACAGCTGCCACGGCGCGACCGTCGTGCCGACGATGCCGATCACGAGCAGCATCACGTCGGACAGCTTCGCGTGCGCGGGCCAGGTCGGCACGAAGAAGTCGCGCGACATCTGCGACACCGGCGGGTGGATCGACACGAGCACCGGCACGAGCAGCAGGCTCAGCACGCACAGCACGATCGCGAACCGCTCGAAGCGCCGGAAGTCGCCGGTACTCACCGCGGCCATCGTCAGCGCGGCCGCCACGCACACGCCCGCAACCTTCGGGAGCCCGAAGAAAGCCAGCACGAACGTGATGCCGATGAACTCGGTGACGATCGTCAGCGCATTGAGCAGGAACAGGTCGATCACGCTGAACGCACCCCAGAACCGGCCGAAGCGCTCGAAGATCAGGCGCGCATGGCCGACGCGCGTGACCGCGCCGAGGCGCAGCACCATTTCCTGGTTCACGTACAGCACGGGCACCAGCAGCAGCAGCGTCCACAGCAGCGTCGTGCCGTAGTTCTGGCCGGCCTGCGTGTAGGTGCCGAATGCGCCCGCGTCGTTGTCGCCGACCATCACGATCAGGCCGGGGCCGATGATCGCGAGCAGCGTGCGCAGCCGCGCCCACCACGTGCGCCGCGCGGCGGTGTCGTGATGCGCGATCGTGCCGAGGGCACCGCGGATGTCGCCCAGATGGGCTTCGTCGAGCACGGCGCTGCGCTCGACGGCGATCGGTGGAGAGACGTTGGATGGCGTGGACATGATGAATTCCGTACGGCTGGTTTTTTATCCGGCCAAGCGTGTGGCCTTGGCATACGCGCGCGGAACGGCCCACGTGCGCATGCCGAGACGCGCTCGGTGCGTCAGTGGAACAACGACTTGAGTTGGTTCAACAACCGGGAGAACACCCGCGGACGGGCGTCGAACGTCAGCATCGCGTCGTAGTGCGAACGCGATTGCGTGACTTGCGGAAGATTCGACAGCAGAAGGCCGAAGTTCATGGTCTGGCTCCGGGCGGCGACGGCATGCGTGCCGGCCGCGTGGTGGGCGCGGGGCCAGTCCGGGGCCTGAACGACGTGTCAGGCTAGTCGGCCGGCATGTCCCTGCGACCCGGGTTCAAAAGGGTCTGTTGACGCAACGGGCATAAGGGACAACTGTCACTGTCGTTCATGGCGGCTCCTGTGCGGTGTTCCGGAAAACACGGTTGACCGCCGTCCGACGCGCCGACCGCGGTTCGGCTGCATGCGAAACGCATGCGCGAACGCGGCCGCGCACCAGGCGGCGGCGAATCCGGATCGCGCATGCGCAAAGGCATCACGCTGACCGGCGCGAATCAGGGTGCACGTAGGGGGTTACTGCGAAATACTGCTGCGCGCACCGTTTGCCTGGGGGACAAACGGCGGCTTCGATGAGGCGCGGACGTCGGTCGCTCAGGCGGAAATTTCGTTCGAAGATCGACTACTGCAGGCGTCCAAGGCGGCGGCCCCAAGAGTGAAGATGCCGGATTCTATGGACCGGCCGAAACGGAAGTCAACCCTCTGCCATCCCGTTCGGGGAATATTTTTTCCGGCACCGGACGCTGAAAGATTTGCGCCCGGAATGGCGCGCCGCAACCTTTCAACGCACGGGCCGGCGCGTGCCTCCGATGCGTGCGAGCAACAGTCCCCACAAGCGGGCGGCGGGCGGCTGTAGCGCGCGCCGCCCGGGCCGCACCCGCCGCTGCGACACTGCGGCGATGTGCGTAAAGCCGACGTTTTTTGCTTGCACCGCACCAAAACGCGCGACTACAATCCGCTCCGGATCATCAAGGGAGTCCCTCCGTGGACACATGCTCTAGTTGTAGTTCGATGCCGGCTCAGGCCGGCCAAGCCATCGCGAGATAGCAGCCGGACGCATGTCCTTCGCCGCTAGCTCGCTTCGTCGGGTTAGCGCGCTTCCTCCCGGACCGGCCTCGCCGGTTCGTCAGTCGCACGCTCCGTTACGTTCCAACCGCCGATCGCAGGCCGCGTCGTGCCTGCGCTCGATCACGTCGTCCGGTATGCTCCGGACCGGACGGAGGTACGCCATGTTCTTTCAATCGCTCGCCGCAAAACTCAAGCGGCGCCTGCACGTCACGTGCGATCGCCTGTCGGTTTCACCGCTTGCCGAAGCGCTTGCCGAAGCGCTCGGCAACCGGCGCGGCAGCGCGCTCGCGCATAGGCCGGCGGCCCCGCGCCCGCTCGACTGCATGCTGGCCGGCGCGATGGCGGCCGCCGTCGCGCTCGTCGTGTTGCTCTGCACGGCCGCGTCGCGCCTCGGCTTCACCCAGGCATGGCGTATCGGCGGCTGGCTGCCGTAATGGGCAGCGCGGCGCTGCGCGGCCGTGTGCCCATGCGCCGCCCGCACACATGCGATCGCCTCACGCCGCCCTCTGTCCAGCCCGACCCAGCACTCGAATAACGGAACACACTTGACGTCCTCACCCGCCTAAAGGCGGGTGATTCCCACACCTGGCGATGCACGTCCGCATCGGAGAATGTTCAGCGCAGCGTTGGTATCTCGATCATGCACGACACCACATCCACTGCAGGCCCACTCTCTTATTCGCAGTCCCGCGATACCTTTCGGCCGCGTCGTGCTGTCTTTCGATCCGCACGACGAACAGGACTGGGTAGAACCGCTTTCGTCGACTTCCTCGAACGTGGCCCCGTGCGCGATCGCCTTGTAACGGAGCTTGTTTCGGAAGGACGACCAGGACGCGTCGTAGACGCTCTTCGCCATCCTGGTTCTGGCGAGCTTCGCGGCCGACACGTTGCCGACCGCGATGTAATCGAAACGCCGCACCAGATCGAGCGCGAGCTTATGCTGGAAATCGGCACGGGCATTCGCGACCTTGGCGTGCAGCTTCGCGATATGCCGCTTGTGCTTTCGCGCCCGTTGCGCTTTCGCCAGCTTTTCCGTCGCGCGTCGACCGAACTGGTCATTGGGCAGCTTCTCGCCGGTCGAAAGTGTGGCGAAGTCTTTCAGGCCGAGATCGATGCCGACACCGGAACGGATCGGGCGGACCTGAACATCGGGCATCTCGATCACGATGTTGAGAAACCAGTTGCCACGCGCATCCTGCGCAAAGTTGGTCCCATCCTTGATCTTGCCTTCGGGAAGCGCCCGGCTGTTGAACACGCGGAAGGTGTTGCCGGCGAAACGGAACGCGTCACCCTCGCGCTTCAGGTCACGCCCCTTCAGCGGCACCCAGCCCAGCGATTTCCTGCCGCGATAGCGCAGGTAGGGCCGACGGTGCTGACTGCGCGACTTCGCATATTGCTCGCACGTCGCGTTGATCGTGCCGGAGTGGATGCCGAGCGCCTTGCTGCTCCCCGTCGTCAGCACGTTCAGATCGAATCCCGTCGGCCACTTCTTGCTCCACTTAAGCGCGTGCTTCTGCGTGTCGTTGCAGAAGTTCCAGACGTAGTTCACCGCACGGCTCTGCTTGTTGAGCAGTCCGTTGAGCGACTTCACGCGGTAGCGGTAGACAAGAATCATGCCGGTGATCCTAACCCGTGGAAGAAGCTGCCTGTCAACAGCACTCCTTTCCCTCCCGCCATCCGCCCCGAAGGAAGTCCCCTTGGGGGAAATGGCGGGATTTCTCGGAGCAAATTCTGATGAAGAATCGTTTCGAACCCGCGCGCACGCGCCGTCTCGATGCGCTCACGGCGCTGCTCCTGTCGCTCGCCGCCGCACCCGCGTTCGCGCAATCGGCGTCGCCAGCCGCTGCCGAATCGACGGCCGGCGCCACCGCCAGCGACACCGCCCCCGCCCAGCCCGCCGATGCCGCCACGCCCGCCCCCACCGGCTTCTGGGACCGTTCGAACCTGTTCGGCAACATGGGCGGCCTGCGCGACGTGCTCGGCGACCACGGCGTCACGCTGAGCCTGCAGGAAACCAGCGAATACCTGTACAACACCGCGGGCGGCACGAATCGCGGCGGCGCGTACCAGGGCGTCACGCAATTCGGCTTCAACGTCGATACGGAGAAGGCGATCGGGCTGCCGGGCGGCACGTTCAACGTGTCGGGGCTGCAGATCCACGGCACCAACCTCACGCAGCGCTACCTGCAGACGCTGCAGACCGCGACCGGCATCGAGGCGAATTCGACCACGCGGCTGTGGGAGCTCTGGTACCAGCAGGCGTTTCTCGACGGCAAGGCCGACGTGAAGGTCGGCCAGCAGAGCGTCGACCAGGAGTTCATGGTGAGCCAGTACGCGGCGACGTTCATGAACGCGACGTTCGGCTGGCCCGTTCTGCCGGCGACCGACCTGCCGGCCGGCGGCCCCGCGTATCCGCTGTCGTCGCTCGGCGTGCGGCTGCGCGTGAAACCGGCCGACGCGTGGACCGCGATGGTCGGCGTGTTCGACGGCAACCCGGCCGGCCGCAGCGACGGCGACGCCCAGTCGCTGAACGCGCACGGCACCAACTTCAACCTGCGCAGCGGCGCGTTCGTGATCGGCGAACTCCAGTACGCGCTGAACGCGCCGCCCGCGGATCCGAAGGCGCCGCAACCGGCCGGCCTGCCTGGCACGTACAAGCTCGGCTTCTGGTATCAGTCGCAGCACGCGAACGATCCGCGCTTCGGCACCGACGGGCTGTCGCTCGCGAATCCCGACAGCAAGGGGATCGCCGCCACGCATCGCGGCAACTACGGCTTCTATGCGGTCGCGGATCAGATGGTGTGGCGGCCGTCGGCCGACAGCCCCCGCTCGGTCGGCGTGTTCGCGCGTGTGATGGGCTCGCCGGGCGATCGCAACGTCGTCGATTTCGCGGCGAATGCCGGCATCACGCTGAAGGCGCCGTTCGCCGGACGCGACAACGATACGGCCGGCATCGCGATCGGCTACGCGAAGATCGGCTCGCACGCGCGTGGGCTCGACGGCGACACCGGCGCCTACACGACGCCCGGCTATCCGGTGCGCCGCGCGGAAACGGTGATCGAGGCGACCTATCAGTACCAGGTCACGCCGTGGTGGCAGTTGCAGGCCGACCTGCAGCACTTCTTCCGGCCGGGCGGCGGCATCCCGAACCCGAACGCGGCCGGCGCGCGCATCGGCGACGAAACGGTGGTCGGCGTGCGCACGACGATCACGTTCTGACGCACCGTGCATGCGACACGGGCCGGACTGCCGCTTGCGCGGCGCTCCGGCCCGCTGTGCATTCAACTGCTGGCGCGCGACGCGCGCGCGCCGTCACTCGCCATACAGCCCGAGCAGTTTCAGCGTGACGCCGTTGGTCCAGCCGAAGCCGTCCTGCAGCGGATATTCGCCGCCCCCGCCGCCGCCCGCGCCCGTCCCCTCGACCACGTACTTCTCGACGAGCTTGCCTTCGGTCGCATACACATGCTTCACGTCGGTCAGGAAGCGCGTGCCGATGTCCTTCGCGAGCGCCGGGTCGCCGTAACGGCGCAGCCCTTCGATCGCGATCCACTGGAGCGGCGCCCAGCCGTTCGGCGCATCCCACTGCTGGCCGGTGTTCACGGTCGTCGTCGCGAGGCCGCCCGGCTGCAGCAGCGTCTTGCGCACCTCGCGCGCGGTCGCCTTCGCGCGCTCGGGCCACGCGACACTCGTGAACAGCGGATACAGCGCGGCGGCCGTCATGCCGTCGCGCGGCTTGCGCAACTGCCAGTCGTAGTCGCCGTAATAGCCGTGACGATTCCACAGATAGTGGTTGATCGCGGCCGCGCGGCGGCCCGCCCGTGCGGAAAAGTCCGCGACGCACGCGATGTCGTGCGTGACCGCGCAGCCCTTCACGATCGTCGTCTCGAGATGGAACATCAGGCTGTTCAGGTCGACCGGCACGATCGACGTCGTGCGGATCGTCGCGAGCGTCTTGCCGTCGCCGAACCAGCGCGAGCTGTAGTCCCAGCCGCTTTCGGCGCCCGCGCGCAGGTCGCGGTACACCTCGTTCGCGGGGCGGTCCGGCACGGCCTTCGCGGTCGTCACGTCCTCGAAATACGACTCGTCGCGCGGCGTGTCGCTCGCGTCCCAGTAGCGGTTCAGCACCGCGCCGTCCGGCATCGCGACCACGTGGCGCGCAGCCTGCCCGCGCGGCGTCGTGGTCTCGCCCTGCATCCAGTACGCATACTCCTTGCGCAGCGCCGGCAGGTATTTCTGGTAGACCTTGTCGCCTTCGGCCTGCGCGGCGAGCGTGACCATGTACGCGAAGAACGGCGGCTGCGAGCGGCTCGCGTAGTACGTGCGGTTGCCGTTCGGGATGTGGCCGATCGTGTCGATCAGATGCGCGAAGTTGTCGAGCATGTCGTCGACGAGATCCTCGCGCCCCGACACCTGCAGCCCGAGCATCGTGAAATAGGTATCCCAGTAGTAGCCCTCGCGGAAGCGGCCGCCCGGCACCACGTACGGCTTCGGCATCGGGATCAGCGAACTGTACGGCGGCACCGTCGTGCTGGTGCGCGTGAGCTGCGGCCACAGCCAGTCGATGTGCTGGCGCAGCGTCTGGTTCGCGGGCGGCGTGACGCCGCCTGACGGCGGCGGCGTGAAGTGCTGGTCGACGAACGCCTTCAGCGAGAAGCCCGGCTGCGACTTCTGTTGCTGATACAACTGCATGATCGTCGCGGGATCGGTATCGGGCGTCGCATCGACGAAGGTCTTCTGGTCGGGATAGAGCTGCGCGGTCTGCACCGTGACGAACAGGTCGCCGTAGAGCTGGCTCGGCGGCGGCAGCAGCGAGCTGCCGGAGGCCGGACTCGCGAGCGCCGCCGAGGCTGGCACGGCCGGCTGCGTGGCTGCGTGGTTTGCGCTGTCGGCTTGCGCCGCACACCCGGCCACGGCCAGGTACGCGACGGCCAGGACGGCGGCCCAACGCATGCGCGGCACGGGCGCGGGCGCGGGCGCGAACGAGTGCGAGTGCGAGTGCGAGTGCGAGTGCGAGTGCGAGTGCGAGTGCGAGTGCGAGTGCGAGTGCGAGTGCGAGTGCGAAGCAGGATGCGATGCGATCGATGCGGCACGACGTGACGTCATGACGTGTCCCCTCCTTTCTATGATGAGTGGATCGGCAGGGGTCTCGTTCGCGCGGGCGCTCGTCTCGATGGCCGTCGATCGATGCGCGTCGTTGTATGTCGCAGATGAGTTCCGACTGTCGCACGAAACGCGCATCGCACGCAAGTTTCGCTGCCGGGGCCGCACACGCGCGTCATCGGTGACGTCATGCGCCGCAGTCGTCTCTTTTGCCGGACACGGTAACAGGAACGACTGTTGCAACATGCGAAACAGGCGTTGCCTGACGTGACGCAACGACCACATTGTGGGCATAATGGCGTCTTTACCGCGCGCCCTGCTCATGTCGCCCGTCTTTCTAGCACCGCTCATCGTTGCCTGTGCGTTGTTCATGGAAAGCGTCGACGCGAACATCATCGTCACCGCACTCCCCGCGATGGCGAGAGACTTCGGGCACAATCCCGTCACACTGAACATTGCGATCACGGCCTACGTGGTCGGCCTCGGCGTCTTCATCCCGATCTGCGGATGGCTCGCCGACCGCTTCAGCGCGCGCTCCGTATTCCGCACCGCGATCGGCATCTTCGTCGTCGGCTCGCTGATGTGCGCGGCCTCCAACTCCCTCGGCGTGCTCACGTTCGCGCGCTTCGTGCAGGGCGTCGGCGGCGCGATGATGGTGCCGGTCGGCCGGATCATCATCTTCCGCGCGGTGCCGCGCTCCGATCTCGTGCGCGCGATGAACTACCTCGCGATTCCCGCGCTGTTCGGGCCCACGCTCGGGCCGCTCGTCGGCGGCTTCATCACGACCTACCTGCACTGGCGGATGATCTTCTTCATCAACGTGCCGATCGGAATCTACGGGATCTACGTCGCGAGCAAGCACATCGCGAACACGCACGAGCCCGACCCGGGCCCGCTCGACTGGTTCGGCTTCCTGCTGTCGGCCAGCGGCGCCGCGCTGCTGCTGATGGGCCTCACGCTGATCGACGGCTCGCTCACGTCGCGCGGCAACGCGCTCATGATGTGCGCGGCCGGCGCGGTGATGCTCGCGCTCTACGTGCCGTACGCGCGCCGCAAGGAGCGGCCGGTGCTCGACCTCAGTTTCCTGAAGATTCCGACCTATCACGCGAGCGTGGTCGGCGGATCGCTGTTCCGCATCGGCCTCGGCGCGGTGCCGTTCCTGTTGCCGCTCGCGCTGCAGGAAGGCCTCGGCATGAGCGCGTTCCACTCCGGGCTGATCACCTGCGCATCCGCGCTCGGCGGCGCGGTGAGCCGCTCGACGGCCACCCATACGCTGCGCCGCTTCGGCTTTCGCACGGTGCTGATCTACAACGCCGCGTTCGCGGGCCTCGCGATCGCCGCATACGGCGTGTTCCATCCGGGCATGGCCACCTGGGCGATCTGGATGATCGTGCTGGTCGGCGGCATCTTCCCCGCGCTGCAGTTCACGAGCCTGAATTCGATGATCTACGCGGATATCTCGCAGGCCGACGCGGGCCGCGCGACGAGCCTCGGCAGCGTGGTGCAGCAGATGTCGCTCGGGCTCGGCGTGACCGTCGCCGGCCTCGTGCTGCACGTGTCGCACTGGCTGCAGGGCCATCAGACGATGGTGTGGTCGGATTTCTGGCCCGCGTTCGTCGTGGTCGGGCTGTGTTCGTTCGCATCGATTCCGATCACGCGGCGGCTGCCGCCGGGCGCCGGCGACGAAGTCGCGCGCGGCAAGCGGCAATGAACGGGCAAGGCGGGCGGGAACGGGCAGGCGGCTAAAGAAACCGGAAAACCAAAAAAATCAGCGGACATCCACACGGGGCCGGTGCATGGCCGTATGGATGTCCGCTCAGGGCTCCGGGTCTCTCGTTGGGGATTGAGAATCCCGGATCTGCTTCCTGCGTGCCATGGACATATGTGCGTCGGAAGCGGAATCGTTGCGCGCATCATTCGTCGCGCCATGTCCGCACTATAAGGAATGTCGCGCCGCGCATCTGTCAAGCATTGTCAGACGCCGGGCGCGGGCGGGCCGCACACGTGCGCCGCTTTCGCGCTAAAGTGGTGCCCGACCGTCACCCTCAGCCGCCGCTCCGATGCTTACGCTTTCGCCTGCCGCCGCCCGCACGCTGCATCTCGCCGCGCAGGGCCTGCTGACCCCGCCCCGCCGCAAGGCCACCAAGGCCGACGTGCTCGACACGATCCGCCGGATGGCGCAGCTACAGATCGATACCATTCACGTCGTCGCGCGCAGCCCGTATCTCGTGCTGTTCAGCCGACTCGGCGACTTTGCCCCGCAATGGCTCGACGAACATCTCGCCGAGGCGCGCCTGTTCGAATACTGGTCGCACGAAGCGTGCTTCCTGCCGATCGAGCAATTCGGGCTGATGCGCTACAAGATGCTCGATCCGTCGGGGATGGGCTGGAAATACGCGGCCGAATGGCACGAACAGAACCGCGCCGACATCGAACGGCTGCTCGCGCGGATTCGCGACGAAGGCCCGGTTCGGTCGGCGGATTTCATTCGCGAGGACGGCGTGAAGGGCAACGGATGGTGGGACCGCAAGCCGGAGAAGAAACATCTGGAAGTGCTGTTCACGACCGGCGAGCTGATGGTGTCAGAACGCCGTAATTTCCAGCGCATCTACGACGTGCGCGAGCGCGTGCTGCCCGGCTGGGACGATGCGCGCGACCTGCCGCCGCGCGACGCGGTGCTGCCCGCGCTGCTCGACTACACGTGCCGCGCGCTCGGCGTCGTGCGCGCGGACTGGGTGGCCGATTACTACCGGCTGCCGCGCCGTTCGTACCGCGCGGAGCTCGAGCACCTCGCTGGCGCGGGCGAGTTGATTCCGGTGGAGATCGCCGGCTGGAAGGAGCCGGCCTACGTGCATCGCTCGCTCGAAGCGCTGCTGCCGGCGGCCGCGGCCGACACGCTGCGCTCGACGGTCACGACGCTGCTGTCGCCGTTCGATCCGGTGGTGTGGGACCGCCGGCGTGCGTCGACGCTGTTCGGGTTCGACTACACGATCGAGTGCTATACGCCGGCGCACAAGCGGCGTTATGGCTATTTCTGCCTGCCGGTGCTGCATCGCGGCCGGCTGATCGGGCGCGTCGACGCGAAAGCGCATCGCATGCTCGGCACGTTCGAGTTGAAGGCCGTGCATGTCGAGCCGGGCGTGCGGTTCGGCACGGGAATCGCTGCCGACGTCGCGAAGGCCGTGAAGCGACTGGCGGCGTGGCATGGCACGCCGGACGTGACGGTCGCGCACGCGCCGCCCGAATTGACGAAGGCGCTGGCCGGCGCTTGAGGCCGGCGGATTCACGCTGAGCGCCGAGCGTCGGTGATGCGCGTGGGGTTTGCCGCTTGCCGCTTCCGCGTGTGCGGCGACGCGCTCGTTGCCAGCCGCCTACCGCTCAGTCGCGCAGCTTGCGAAAACGCGGGGTGCCATCCGGCAGGTTCTCGTTGAACATCGCTTCCGGGCGTACCCACAGGCCGCGCGCGTGCGGCCACAGATGCTCGTACACGACCACCGATTCCTCGGTTTCGGAGTGACGGGCGACGCCGATGTAGCGATACAGCCCGCCCTTGTAGTGACGATGCGTGGCGAGCTGTTCGGCTTCCTGTTCGGTCATGATCTGCTTTCCTTCGGCAAAAACGAAAGCGCGTATTGTATGCGCTCGCCGCGCGTCAGCGCTTCGCGTAGATGTCGGTGCGGCGGATCTCCATCAGCCGCTCGGGATTCGCGGGCGGCCCGAACCCGACCGGCCGGTACAGCTCATGCGCATCGGTCGTCGCGAGCATGATGCGGCGCAGGCCTTGCACCATCGGCTGCGCGAACACGTGATCGATCAGCGCGCGGCCGTAGCCGTTGCCGCGCTCGGCCGGCAACACGAATACGTCGCAGAGGTACGCAAACGTCGCGTGATCGGTCACGAGCCGCGCGAACCCGACGAGCCGGTCGCCGACATACGCGCCGAAGCACAGCGAGCCGTCGATCGCACGCTCGACGACGTCGCGCGGAATACCCTGCGACCAGTACGCGTCGCGATGCAGGAAATCGAAGATCGCATCGATGTCGAGTTCGCGCTTGTCGGTGGAAAATCTCAGCGTGGCGGTTGGGGCTGCGGGCACGTCGGCTCTCCGGTCGGGTCGGGGTGGAGCAGCAACGATAGCGCGGCGCGGGGTACGCGACAAGCGAGGCCTAACTCGACATGTACACCATTCTGTACAGTAAACTCGCCCGTGCTATACTTGTACGGTTTAGAGTACAAGTGGAGTCAATCATGCGCACGATTCACTTTTCGGATGCCCGCGGCAATCTCAAGACGGTCATCGACCAGGTCGTCGACGACGCGGATGTGACGCTCATCACACGTCGCGACGCGCCGAACGCCGTCATCATGTCGCAGGAATACTACGACAGCCTGATGGAGACGGTTCACCTGCTCCGCTCGCCGGCCAACGTCGCCCACCTCGAACGCTCGATCGCGCAATTGCGCAAGGGCAAGGCGAAAGAGCACAAGCTGGCGGAGGACGATGAATGAGCGTACGCCGCGTGCTCTTTACTTCCGACGCGTGGGACGACTACGTTTATTGGCAAGGGCAAGATCGCAAGACGCTCAAGCGCATCAACCAGCTCATTCGCGAAGCCCAACGGACGCCGTTCGAAGGCATCGGCAAACCCGAACCGCTGAAGGCCAATCTGTCCGGTTTCTGGTCACGCCGCATCGACGATACGAACCGTCTCGTCTACGAAGCGGACGATCTTCAGATCAGCATCGTGTCCTGCCGCTATCACTACGCGTAGCGTCAATCGCCCCACCTTCCTGCTGCCGATCACCCGCATCATGCGCGACCCGTCGTGCAGGCAACGAAGCTGAATTCAGTGATATCGTCGGCGGCTCGACGAACCTGCCGCATCACTTCATGCCCTATCGACTCATCGCGTTCGACTTCGACGGCACCCTCGCCGATTCGCTCGACTGCTTTCTCGCGGCGCTCACCGAAGCGTCGCGCATGCACGGCTTTCGCGACGCGACGCCCGAGTTGCGCCCCGCGCTGCGCGGCATGTCGGCGCGCGAAATCATCCGCGCGCTCGAGGTGCCGATGTGGAAAGTGCCGCGCGTGACGATCGACATGCGCCGGCTGATGCGGCCGCGCATCGCGCATGTGAAGCTGTTCCCGGGCGTCGACGCGACCTTCGATGCACTCGCCGCGCGCGGCATCCGCATCGCGATCGCGACGTCGAACACCGAGGACATCGTGCGCGACCGGCTCGGCCCGCACGCGAGCCGATGCGTCGATACGTTCGCCTGCGGCATTCCGCTGTTCGGCAAGGCGCGCCGGCTGCGTGCGCTCGTGCGCGAAGCGGGCATGCAGCCCGACGACGTGCTGTATGTCGGCGATGAAATCCGCGATGCCGAAGCGGCGCGTCGTGCGCGCATCGCATTCCAGGGCGTCGCATGGGGTTACACGGCCCCCGACGCGTTGCAGGCGCATTGCGCAACGCCATTGCTGCCGCGTCTCGACGCACTGCTCGATCGCGTTTGACGGTGTGGTGCGAATGGCGCGCTCTGATTCGACGCATCGCGACGCACCCACCCGATCCCCTGCCCGCAAGACGATGAAACACCGATCGATGAAACGCCGATGACACGTGCGCACATCGCATCCATTGCATGCGCGTCGCGCACGCAAAAATTGCCGCCACGATGCGCTCGACAGGTACGCCCTACCTGTCCGCGCGCACACCCCTCGATTGGTCTTACCAACCGTTACACAAACCACAGCGCGGTTGCACCTGCTACGGGAGCGCTCTCCTAGAATCAGTCGGGCCGGGAAACACTTCGAACGCCGCCGCGGCAGAGCGGCGAACGAGTCCGGCCCGGGCGCGCCCGGTCTCTCGCACAGCCGCGGATCACGCGATCCGCCCATTAATCAGAGCCCCGATCGACAGGAGGTCCCATGAACCGCTTTCCCCAAATCTCGCGCCTTGCATTGTCTGCCGCTGGCCTGCTTCTCGTCGCCGTGACGGCGACCGCGCAAACCGCGCAACCGGCGCCGGCCGCACCGACCGCCGCCACGCAAACGCGTATCCACGAAGCCGACCAGACCTTCATCACGGACGGCACGAAAACCGTGTCGACGCAGCGCGACGCCGCACGCATCGCCGATTCGCGCACGTCGGACAGCCAGGTGAAGGCGTTCGCGCAACGCGTGTCGACCGACGACGCGAAGATCATCCAGTCGATGCGCGCGGCCAGCCCGCGCGGCATCGACGTGCCGGCCAACGACCCCGACACGACCGTGCTGGACAGCATCAAGACGCTGCGCGGCGCGGAATTCGACAAGGCGTACATCGAGCAGGTCGCGCTCGCCGGCCAGCAGAAAACGATCTCGGCATTCCAGGCCGAAATCGCATCGGGCCGCGACACGAAGCTGAAGGAAGTCGCACGCCAGTCGCTGCCGATCCTGCAGGCCCACTACGCGGAAGCGCAGAAGCTCGCGCAGCGTCATCACCTCGCATCGGCGCAGTAACGCCGGTCACGCGAGTCACGCGATAACCGCCGCGCAACCTGCGCGGCACTCCGCTTCCCGCTCGTCGCGTCGCCGTTCCCCTCTCCGGCGGCGCGACGCCTGCGGCACCCGCTTCGCGTTACGTCGCGAGCTTCGCCCGCAACCGCTCGCTCACCTCGGGCCATTCGTCATCGATGATGCTGAAGCGCACCGAATTGCGCTTGCGGCCGTCGGGCATGATCCGTTCGTGACGCACGATCCCTTCCTGCTTCGCGCCGAGCCGCAGAATCGCCGCGCGTGACTTCTCGTTCAGTTCGTCGGTCGTGAACTGCACGCGCACGCAGTGCAGCGTGTCGAACGCATACGCGAGCAACAACCATTTCGCTTCGGTATTCGCGTGCGTGCGCTGCGCCGATTCGCGCAGCCACGTATGGCCGATCTCGAGCTTGCGATTGTTGCGGTCGATCTTCCAGAAACGCGTGCTGCCAATCGCGCGGCCCGACGCACGCTCAACGATCAGGAACGGCATCACCGTGCCGGCCGCGCGGCCTTGCAGCGCGGTGTCGATATAGGCGTCGACCGTGTCCTGGCCCGGCACGACCGTGACCTTCAGATTCCATAGTTCACCGTCCGCTGCAGCGTCGAGCAGCGCCTGCCGGTCGGTTGCCTCGAGCGGCCGCAACACGATGCGCTCGCCGATAAGCGTCGGTTGTTCGAGAGAATACGAAGCGTCGGTCATGACGGGTTCCGTTGCCGTGAAGGTGACGAGGAGGAGGACGCCGTGCGCGGCAAATCGCACATCGAACGCACATCGAAACGCCCATCATACGGCCGGCGTCAGCCGGGCAGCGCGGCGAGCCGTTCGCGAATCGCCTTCGCTTCGCCGCGCAGCGCATCGGCGAAGGCGTCGACGAGCAGGCTCTTCGGCCGGTGCTCGGGCACGATCACGCTGACGCGATACGGAAACGAGCGCGTGAGCGGCCGCACGTGCAGGTCGCGCCCGACGAAATCGAGCGCGGTCAGCGGATTGACGATCGCGGCGCCGAGCCCCTGCCGCACGAACGCGCACACCGACACGGCCGACGGCGTCTCGACCACCGAACGCGGCGCGACGCCGAGCTGCGCGAACGCCTCGTCGATCAGGATCCGGTACGGGTCGTTCAGCGACAGGCTCACGAACGGACGATCGGCGAGATCCGCGAGATCGATCGCGCGCCGCGCGAGCAGCGGATGGCCGTCGGGCAGCACGCACACCTCGTCGACTTCGAGCAGCGGCGTAAGCACGGTGCCGGCCGGCGCGACGTCGTGTTCAGTCAGCCCGAGATCGTAGCGCTGCGCGGTCAGCCACTCTTCGAGCACCGGCGACTCCTGCGTCGCGACCGACACGCTGACGCCCGCATGCGCGTCATGAAAGCGCCGGCAGGCGCCGGGCAGGATCGCGTGCGAAAACGCCGGCAACGCGATCACCGATAGCTGCCCGTCGCGAAACTCGCGCAGCCGCGCGGCCGTCGCCGCGACACGCTCGAGCCCCACATACGCGAGCCGCACGTCGTCGAACAGCGTGAGCGCGGCCATCGTCGGCCGCAGCCGGCCATGCGAGCGCTCGAACAGCGCGAAGCCGATCACCTGCTCCATCCGCGCGAGCTCGCGGCTGATCGTGGGCTGCGACGTATAGAGCATCTCGGCCGCACGCGTCGTGCTGCCGGTGACCATCAGCGCGCGGAAAACCTCGATGTGCCGGTGTGTAAGCATGGCCGTCTATATCATAAATGAATCGAATATCGATAATCAGGCATTTTACTGGATAGACGAACAGGCGCATCATTCAGGCTGTTCGTTCATTCGCTCCGGTTCCTCCGCCATGTCCCTCGATTCCCGCCAGCTCGCGACGCTCGCCCAGCAATACGGCACCCCGCTGTGGGTGTACGACGCCGACGTCATTCGCGACCGCATCGCCCAACTGCGTCAGTTCGACGTGATCCGCTACGCGCAGAAAGCGAACTCGAACCTGCATATCCTGAAGCTGATGCGCGATGAACGCGTGTGCGTCGACGCCGTGTCGCTCGGCGAGATCGAGCGCAGCCTCGCGGCGGGGTTCAGTCCGGCAGGCGGTCCTGCTTCCGGCGATCCGGAAGGCGTCGTGTTCACGGCCGACCTGATCGACCGTCCGACGCTCGCCGCCGTGCTGAAGCACGGCGTGACCGTGAACGCCGGCTCGCTCGACATGCTGGCACGCGTCGGCGAGCATGCGCCCGGCCATCGCGTGTGGCTGCGCGTGAATCCCGGCTTCGGCCACGGCCATAGCAACAAGACCAATACCGGCGGCCCCCAAAGCAAGCACGGGATCTGGATCGACGACGTGCCGCGCGCGATCGAGATCGTGCGCCAGTACGGGCTGAAGCTGGTCGGCATCCACATGCATATCGGCTCGGGCGTCGACTATGGCCACCTGTCGCAGGTGTGCGACGCGATGGTCGACCTCGTCACGTCGCTCGGCCACGACATCGAAGCGATTTCCGCCGGCGGCGGGCTGTCGATTCCGTATCGCGACGGCGAGCCGCGCGTGGACGTCGGCCACTACTTCAGCCAGTGGGATGCGGCGCGCAAGCGGATCGAACGGCATCTCGGCCATGCGGTGCGCATCGAGATCGAGCCGGGCCGCTTCCTCGTCGCCGAGGCCGGCACGCTCGTCACCGAAGTGCAGGCCGTGAACCATCGGCCGAAGCACGACTTCGTGCTGATCGATGCGGGCTTCAACGACCTGATGCGTCCGTCGATGTACGGCAGCTACCACGCGGTGTCCGTACATGCGCCGGACGGCGCGCTGCCGGCCGGCCGGCCGCTCGTCGACATCGCGATCGCGGGGCCGCTGTGCGAATCCGGCGACGTGTTCACGCAGGACGCGGGCGGCGTAGTCACGCACCGCAAGCTCGCGCAACCGCAGATCGGCGACCTGCTGTTCCTGCACGATGCGGGCGCATACGGCGCATCGATGTCCTCGAACTACAACAGCCGGCCGCTCGCGCCTGAAGTGCTGGTCGATCGCGGCACGCCGCGGCTGATCCGCCGCCGGCAAACGATCGGCGAACTGCTCGCGCTCGAAACGTTCGAGTAACACGCACGCGCCTTCGCGCCGCGTTCGACTGACCGGACGCCAACGGCCAGGCTTGCCGCTACCGGCATGCCTGGCCGTTTTGCTTTTCGGCGATGAGTGCTCGGAGCAACCGCTCGAGCACGGCGTAGCACCTGATGCTGCGCATCCCGTGCAACCGCAGCAGATCGCCTGCACCGTGTTCGATGCACGGAGAAAAACATTCCACGCCGCGTGGAAAGTCCGTGCATTTTTGGAAGCACTTTCCTTTTTGACAAATCTAAGATTGCCCTCAGTCGTTCAGCATTTGCGTCACCGGATACGCATCGACGATGCCGCCGGTCTACCCCACTCGCAAGCCGCACGGGCACTCATGAACACGATGCTTGAACTCCTCGCCGCGCACCGTTACGCCACCGTGCGCGAACGCATGCCGTAACGCATCGCGGCAAACGGCTCGCGCCGTCTCTCGCCGCACCTCTCCCGCGCCGCCTTCCACTGCGGCCTGCTGCCCAACGGCGACACCGCCCGTCGCCGCGGATACGTACGCCCAAAAATTTCGACAACGACGTTTCGACAACACCCGGAGACAACCATGAAACCCTTCACCCCGACGCTCAAGCACGGCCTCGCCGCCGCCCTCCTCTGCGTGGCGGCCACGGCGTCGCACGCGGCGGATCTGCTCGACACCGTCAAGCAGGCCGGCGTGCTGAAGATCGCACTCGAAGGCACCTACCCGCCGTTCGACTACCGCAATGCAGAAGGACAACTCGAAGGATTCGACGTCGACGTCGCGAAGGCGGTCGCCGCGCGGCTCGGCGTGAAGCCGCAGTTCGTCACGACCGAATGGAGCGGGATTCTCGCCGGGCTGCAGGCCGGCAAGTTCGACGTGATCGTGAACCAGGTCGCAATCACGCCGTCGCGCCAGCAGGCGCTCGACTTCAGCATGCCGTACGTGTTTTCGTCCGCGCAGCTGCTGCAACGCCGGAACGACACGCGTGCGTTCAAGTCGCTCGACGAGCTGAAGGGCAAGAAGGTCGGCGTGACGATGGGCAGCAACTACGTCGATCTCGTGAAGACGGTGCCCGCAATCGATCTGCAGGTCTATCCGGGCACGCCGGAAAACCTGCGCGACCTCGCGGCGGGACGCATCGACGCGGCGGTCAACGACCGCCTGATGCTGAGCTACCTGATCAAGAACTCGCACCTGCCGCTGCGGCCCGGCTCCGTGCTCGCCGGCGGCGAGGACCGGATGGGCATCCCGTTCCGCAAGGGCAATCCGAAGTTCGCGAAGGCGATCGACGACGCAGTCGCGTCGCTGCAGCAGGACGGCACGCTGAAGAAGATCTCGATGCAGTGGTTCGGCACGGACACGACGCGGCCGGTCGCGCAATAACGCAGCCGTCACGCGCCCGTGCGCCCGAACGCGCGGGCCCGGCCCCTCGGCGGCACACGACACACAATCAGGAGACACGCGATGGAAGCATTCGATCTGGTCATTCATACCCTGCCCGTGATGGTGAAGGGCGCGCTGCTCACGCTGAAGTTCGCGGTGGCGTCGATGGCGCTCGGCCTCGTCGTCGGGCTCGTGGTCGCGATCATGCGCATCGGCAGCAACCGGCTCGCATCCCGTCTCGCGCAGGGCTACGTCAGCCTGATGCGCGGCACGCCGCTGCTCGTGCAGATGTTCGTCGTCTACTACGGGCTGCCCGATCTCGGCATCACGCTCGATCCGACGACGGCCGGCATCTTCACGCTGACGCTCAACGCCGGCGCGTACCTGTCGGAAAGCATGCGCGGCGCGATCCTCGGCATCGGCCGCGGGCAATGGGCGGCCGCGCACAGCCTCGGCCTCACGCACGTGCAGACGCTGCGCTACATCGTCTGCCCGCAAGCGCTGCGCCTCGCGGTGCCGAGCCTCGGCAACACGCTGATCAGCCTGATCAAGGACACGTCGCTCGTGTCGGTGATCACCGTCACCGAGCTGCTGCGCTCGACGCAGGAAGTCATCGCCGCGACGTTCCAGCCGCTGCCGCTGTACCTCGCCGCCGCCGCGCTCTACTGGGTGCTGAGCACGCTGCTCACGCGGCTGCAGGGCCGCGTCGAAACGCGCCTGTCGCTGCCGTCCGCGCATTGAGCCTGCGCATCTCATTCAACCCGAACCTCCACCACGGACAACCCATGATCACGCTCGACAACGTTTCCAAGTGGTATGGCAAGCATCAGGTCCTTTCCGCATGCAGCGCGGCGGTATCGAAAGGCGAAGTAGTCGTCGTCTGCGGGCCGTCGGGCTCCGGCAAGTCGACGCTGATCAAGACGATCAACGGCCTCGAGCCGTTCCAGAAAGGCAGCATCGTCGTCGACGGCACGCGGCTCGGCGATCCCGCCGCGAAACTCGCGCAACTGCGCGCGCGGGTCGGCATGGTGTTCCAGCATTTCGAGCTGTTCCCGCACCTGTCGATCACCGACAACCTGACGCTCGCGCAGGTCAAGGTGCTCGGCCGCCGCAAGGACGAAGCGCTCGACAACGCGATGAAGCTGCTCGATCGCGTCGGCCTGAAGGCGCATGCGAACAAGTATCCGGGGCAATTGTCCGGCGGGCAGCAGCAACGCGTCGCGATTGCACGCGCGCTGTCGATGAACCCCGTCGCGATGCTGTTCGACGAGCCGACTTCCGCGCTCGACCCCGAGATGATCAACGAAGTGCTCGACGTGATGGTCGAGCTCGCGCGCGACGGCATGACGATGGTGTGCGTCACGCACGAGATGGGCTTCGCGAGAAAGGTCGCGCATCGCGTGATCTTCATGGACCAGGGCGCGGTGGTCGAGGATGCGGCGAGCGATGCGTTCTTCGCCGCGCCGCGCTCCGAACGCGCACGCGACTTCCTCGACAAGATCCTGCACTGACCGCGCGACGGCCTCGCTCCGATTCCACCGAACTTCAAAGGACGCCATCTTGACCTCCCTCCATTCGCCCGACACCCTGCTCGCTCACGAAGGCCGCTCGCACGGCCAGCCCGGCTCGCCGGTGAACCCGCCCGTGTACCGCCAGTCGACGCTGCTCTTTCACGGCACCGACGCGCTCGATGCCGTGCGCGGCACGCCGCTCGCATATGGACGCCACGGCAGCCCGACCACGCGGGCGCTCGAAAAGGCGCTGGCACGCCTCGAGGGCGCACATGCCGCGCTGCTGACGCCGAGCGGGCTCAGCGCGATCACGACCGCGCTGCTCGCGGTGCTGAATCCCGGCGATCACCTGCTGATGGCCGATTCGGTGTACGACCCGACCCGCTCGTTCTGCGACGAAACGCTCGCCCGCCTCGGCATCGAGACGACCTACTACGATCCGTCGATCGGCGCCGGCATCGCGGCGCTGATGCGGCCGAACACGCGCGCGGTATTTACCGAATCGCCGGGCTCGCTGACGTTCGAGGTGCAGGACATCCCCGCGATCTGCCGCGTCGCTCACCGGCACGGCGCGGTCGTGCTGCTCGACAACACGTGGGGCACGCCGCTGAATTTCCGCTCGTTCTCGCACGGCGTCGACGTGTCGATCCACGCGGCGACCAAATACATCGCCGGACACTCCGACGTGCTGATGGGCGTGATCCTGACGACCGAGGCGCTCGCGCAGCAGGTGACGCGCTGCTACCGGCAGCTCGGGATGACCGTCAGCGGCGACGATGCGTATCTCGCGCTGCGCGGGCTGCGCACGCTGTCGGTGCGCCTCGAACGTCACCAGCGCAATGCGCAGGTGCTGACCGACTGGCTCGCGCGGCAGCCGGAAGTCGCGCATATCCTGTATCCGGCGCGGCCGGGCGACGCCGGCCACGCGCTGTGGCAGCGCGATTTCACGGGTGCGTGCGGGTTGTTCGGCCTGGTGCTGCATCCGCAGCCCGGCGATGCGGTGCGCGCGCTGCTCGACGGCATGACGTGCTTCGGCATGGGCTACAGCTGGGGCGGCTTCGAAAGCCTGATCATCCCGTCGAATCCGTCGCGCCAGCGCACTGCGACGCAATGGAACGCGGCCGGCCCGCTGCTGCGCATTCACGCGGGGCTCGAGCATCCGGACGACATGATCGCCGACCTCGACGCCGGCTTCGCGAGAATGCGCGCCGCCGCGGCCGCCGCCGCGCTCGCGGAAGCCTGAATTCTGACGACGCCACGTGCGCCACCTGCTTCACCGCGCACGACCCTTTTACTTCAACGTTCAACCACCACCGATAGCGAGATCATCATGAAAGACACGCTGTTCATTCTCCGTCCCGGCTTTTTCAAGGACTCCGAAGGTCCTTTCTACTGCGGCGACTCGGTCGCCGTCGAAGGGCTGCTGAGCTTCTATCCGCAGCTGCGCGACGCCGTCGCGATCGAGTATATCGACGCGCCGCGGCCGCGCCAGCCGATCGTCGCGCTGATCGGCGAGGACAACCAGTCGGCGCCGGTGCTCGTGCTCGGCGACGGGCGCACGCCGAAGGACGACGCAGTCGCGATTCGCGAACACGACGGCCGCCGCTTCATCGATTCGCCGGCCGACATCCGGCGCTATCTGTCGTCGCAATACGGCGTCGCGCACGTCGCGTAAGCACGCCGCGGCTGATTCACCGCCGGCAGGCGATCGGTACCCTGATCGCACTCGACACATTCGAGCAACACGCGTTCGGCGGCAGCAACGCCAACGGCCAGGCTTGCCGCTGCCGGCAAGCCTGGCCGTTGTGTTTTTCGGCGCGGCGCAGGCGTGCTGCTCGACGACGCATGAAGCACGCCGTCGAAGTTGCCAAGCCTTCATGCGCAGTCACACGACGCATGCGCGTCGCGTGACGCCGCCGCACATCCTGCGCCGCCTGCGTCGGCCGCATCCGGTGCCTGATTCCCGGGTGTTCGGTCACACCGATGGCCATGACTTCCGCCGCATTGTTCACCCGCCGCGCGCCGCGCACAGTGGCCACACGGCTGCGCGTCCGCTTCGATCCGCGCGCCGTCTCGACGGCCGAGCGACGCCGGGTTATCGACAGGAGTGGACATCGTGCAACTTCGACTCACCACCGGCAGTGACTACCAGGACGATCTCGCGGCGCTCCGCGACACGATCCGTCGGAACGGCACGCGCGCGACGCGGCATGCCGTCGACCTCGTGATCGATGACGACGCCGGCGCGCCGCGCGTGTCGCTGCTGCTGAACCTCGCATGGCAAGCCGCGAAGGACGGCCCCGCCGTCGACGCGTCGCTGTACACACTCGGCTTCGTCGGCCAGAGCGGCATGGCCTTCGTGTTCGACATCCGGCCGTTTCCGGGCGGCACGCCGACCGGCGCGACGGCGCTCGGCGGCGACGGTTCGTACGGCTGGCTCGGCTACGCGACCGATCCGTTGCCGGCGATCAATCCGAGCAACCTCCATCAGGCCGTGTGGACGCTGTCGAAGGTCCGGCCGGCAGACGCATCGAAGTTCGCGCCGTTCAAGCCCGATCTCACGCGGCTCGTGATCGCGTTGTCCGAGGCGCTGCGCTTCGCGCGCACCGCGCACGCGATCGCCGGCCTGCTCGACGGCACGCTCGCGACCTACGCGCCGAACGACGACCGCACGGCCTGCTTCAACAATTGGGCGGCCAAGGGCTTCCCGCTCGGCGATCCGGCCTGATGCCGACGACGGAGCACGCCATGTCAAGCCTCGACTTCAATGCGTCGCTGCGGTGGGAAACGTTCGTGCTGAGCCTGATCGCGAATGCCGGCGATACGCCGCGCGCGGGCAAGCAGCAGACCGGCTGTACGCTGCCGATGTACGTGATTCCGTTCGGTCGGCTCGACGCACCGCCCGAGCTGCGGGCGCTGATTTCCGAAATCGCTACGTCCGCGCGCGTCGTCGATCGCGGTCCGCCCGGGCGCCATATCGGCAGCGACGTGCTTGGGGCGATGCGGCAGATCCACCAGAACGCGCCGCGCTACCTGCCGACGTTCGGATACGGCACGTCGACGGACCCATTCGACGGGCTCACCGAGCGCGCGAAGCTGTACGAACGCTACGCGCGCACGTTCAAGGCGAATTCGAACGGACGCGGCGGCGACACGCAAACGACCGGCTACGTCGAATACACGGCCGGCACGAACACGCTGTTCCGCGGCGGCAATCGCGCGCGCATCGCGTTCGACTATGTGTTCGGCCGCCTGTATTTCTCGCCGATCCACTACGAAACCTGGGTGCCCGGCACGCTCGATCCGGGCCCCGGGCAAACCGTCGCGAAGGTCGTCGACGGGCCGTACGCGAACCCGTGGTTCTGGATCACCGACATCACGTCCACCTGAAGCCGCGGCGGCGTGGCCCCGCCGCGCCGCCGCCATGAAGAAAGAGGAAACCGATCATGAAACAGCCTGTCCGAGTCGTTTCCGTGCGCTATGCGTGCGACAGCAAACCCAAGCGTGCGCCCGACGAAGATCTCGAAGCTTATGCGGCGCGCGTGCAGCAGGTCGCGCTCGATCACCTGAGCGGCGCGCTGTCGAGCGCGTTCGAAGCCGTGCGTCGCGACGCGCAAGACGGCGATGCGCCGCCCGTCACGTTCGTGACCGCGCCCGAGTTCTACTGGAACGTGCGGTGGGACGAGCTGCGCGACGTCGACGAACTCCACGCGCTCGTCGACCTGCAGCTCGATCCGGTGCGGCGCGCGATCGGCGCGATCGCAGATCGCTTTCCGGTGCAACAGTACGGGCCGATCGTGTTCCTGCCCGGCACCGTCGCGATGCTCGTGAAGCACGAGGCGGCGGCCGACGTGCCCGATAACGGCATGCTCGTCGGCCCATACGTATCGCTCAATTTCACGTTCGCGACGACCAATTTCCTGCCGCCGCTCGCGCACGACGACGGCGACGGCGACGCGCCGCGCCGCGCCGCGCTCTGGCCGAAGCGGCATACATCGTGGATCGACTACGGCAAATCGGTCGATGCGCCCGACACGCCGCTCGCCCACACGTTCCGGCTCGACGACGGCACGCTCGTGACGGTGCTGAAGACGAGCGACGTGTCACCGCAAAGCGCGACGGCCGAGCCGCCGCCATCGTCGCCGTACCAGGGCCCGCGCCTGTCGGACAGCTTCGACAACCGGCTCGGTGACGCGCCGCCGTTCGGCATCGACATCTGCCTCGACTTCCTGAAATGGCGCCGGCATCCGGGCAACGACGTCAAGCCGCCGCATCTCGACGACGGCGCACTCGTGCTCGACTTCGTGCTGTCGTACGGCGTGAATCCGACCGATCGCGCGTTCGACGTGCCCGACTCGCTGCAATACATCGCGCACAACGACGGCCGCAGCCGGAAGGAAGTCGTCGTGTTCGCGGTCGACCGCACGCGAACGCGCTGGCAGCGCATCGCCGAAGCGCCGTGCGTGCGTCACCTGTCGAGCTCGGATCGCGAACGCGTCGCAATCCACGCGTTCGACGTGGACGTGCCGGGCGCGGACGGCACACCGTGACATGGGCGCCTCGCGCTTCGGCCGCTGGCGCGCACGGCAGGCGATGCCGGCGGCGCCACGCGCACCAGACGATCTCGCCGCGCAGCTGTGCGACGAATGCGAGGCGATGGCGCGCTATGCGCTCCATCACGGGCTGCCGATCGAGCCCGAACTCGTCGCGCGGCTCGCGGCGCTGATCGCGGCCGCCTGTTCGGCGGGCGCATCGGCCGGCGCATCGGCCGCCACGCCGCTGGCGCCCGCGCAGCAGCACGCGCTCGCCGCGATCCACCGCAAGCTCGCGACGCTCGTCGCGCCCGCGACGCCACAAGCGGTCACGCTGCTCGACATGCACCGGCGCCAGGCGCACCCGTTCGCGTGGCTCGGCCCGGTCCCGCTGATCCGGCTGCTGACTGGCTCGGCGCTCGGCTTCCTGCTCGCGGTCGTGCTGACGAGCCTGTCGCCGCAGGTGTCGGGCGAGAACATCGAGCGCGGCTTCCTGCAATCCAACGGCATGCAGCTGCTGTGGAACACGACGTTCCTGCTGTGCTGCGCAGGCCTCGGCGCCTCGTTCGCGACGCTGTTCCAGGCGCACCACTATGTCGCCGCGTCAACCTACGATCCGAAGTACGACGCATCGTACGGTGCACGGCTGATTCTCGGCGTGATCGCCGGCCTGATCCTCGTCGAGATGCTGCCGGCGCAACTGTTCGCGCAGGGCAGCATGCACAGCTTCGGGCGGCCGGCGCTCGCGATGCTCGGCGGCTTCTCGGCGACGGCCGTGCACCGCGTGCTGCAGCGGCTCGTCGAAACGCTCGAGACGCTCGTGCAGGGCGATCGCTCGGCCGAGGTCGGCGCGACACTCGCCGCGAATCGCGCGCGCGCGGCCGGCGAACGCGCGCAATGGCAGGGCGAACTGGCGGCGAGGCTGCTCGACCTGCAGCAATCGCTCGACGGCGCGGCGTCCGCCGACGTCGTCCGGGCGCGCCTCGCCGAGTTCACGCGCGCGATGCTCGCGGCCCATCCCGTCCCCTCGGCCGCGGACGATCCGCTCCCGCCCGAGGCGCCCCGGCCGTAGCGCGACGCCGAACTCGCGCGCCGGCCCGGCCGGTGCGCCCGTCACACGCATCAGCCGGGCGCATGGCAGGCCGGCGCAAATGGGAAGCCGGATGAATCGGACGACACGTGGCGCGCGAGCCACAACGCGGCCTCGGTCCGGTTGCTCACGCCGATCTGGCGAAACAGCGCATACAGATGATTCTTGATCGTGCCCTCCGCGACGTTCAGCACGCGGCAGATCTGCTTGTTCGACTTGCCTTCGGCCAACAGGCGCAGCACGTCGCGCTGGCGCGGCGTGAGGCGCTCGAACGCACGATCGTCGCCGGCCGGCAGGCCGCCCGGGCGCGCCTGCGTCGCGCCGCCGTCGTTCGGCGGCACGTAGATCGCGCCGGCCGCCACCCGGCCTAGCGCATCCGCGAACTCGTCGGCGCTCGCGTGCCGGTCGATGATGCCGGCGGCCCCCGCCAGCAGCGCATCGGCAATCGTGCGGCGGCACACGGCCGTCGCCACGCACAGCCACGGCGCACCGGCGAACGTCTCGTGCAGCACGTTCGGCCAGCTCGGCCGCGCGGCGTGCTCGTCGCATTCGATCGTGATTGCCTCCACCGTCTCGGGCAGCAACGCATCGCGCAGGCGCAAGACGTCCTCGGGACAGCGAGCCGACCACACATGCCAGTTGACATCGCGTTTACACAGTACGTCCGCCACACCCGCGACGAATAACGGCGGGCTATCGATCATTAGAACGTTCATTGCGCGGTTTCCTCGAAATCGGGCTGCTCGGTTTGTTTTTTTTACTTCCCTACCCGGCGTTTTTTTACCGCTGTTTCACGCACCGCGCACTAGGCTCGTCGCTCCGTGACGAATGGCCTAATCCGTCCGCGCCGGGCCCCCGCCACGCGCGCCGATGCCCGTCGCGGGCCGGCCCGGGCCGCCGGCCGTGACGGACGTCATATTGGGTAACCGTTTTTAATTTCCTAACGTGAATAACGACAACGAATTTCCGTTGTCTTCGACACGAAGAGGAGTTTATTCATGGACGCGAATTTCATCGGCTCGGTCATTAACGCTTTACCCATGGACCAAATGATCGCCGGCCCGTTAAAGGCGATGATCAGCGCGCAGACGCAGGCCGCGAAGAGCTACGCGGATTTCCTGATGCAGGTCTGCATCCAGGGCGGCAAGGCCGTGGCCGTCCAGTTCGACTACGACGAGACGCTGGTGGACGAAAGCGGCGTGTCGAAAGGCGTCGTGCAGAAGACCATGCGCATCCCGCTGCTCGCGGCGATCGTCCACCCGATCATCGCGATCGAGGAAGGCACGATCGACTTCGAGATGGAGATCACGCAGTCGGAGAAGTCGTCGTCGTCGACCGAGGCCGGCGGCGAATTCCAGGCGAAGTTCGGCTGGGGGCCGATCAGCGTGAGCGTGTCGGGGCGCGTGTCGCACAAGGCGGAGCAGACGCGCAGCACCGACACGCGCGCGAAATACTCGATCCATACGCAGGTGAAGCGCCAGTCGCCGCCCGAAGCGCTGATGCGCGTGATCGACTTCCTGACCGAAGCCGCGACCAAGCCGGTGGTCACCGAAGGCAACGCGAAGGACGTGAAGCCGCTGCCGGCGACGCCGACCGACGGCAAGCTGGTCGGCGACGCGTCCGGATCCGGCGGCGGCGCGGCCGCGCCGGCCGCCGCCGGTGCGGATGCCCGGCAGCCGGCGCACGCGTAAGCGCGCGGGCCGGCCATGTTCAGGCTCTTCAGACGGTCGCGCCGCGCGGAAGGCGGCACGCACGACGACGGGAATCCGCGTCCGGGCGGCGGCAGCGTCCGGCAGGAACCCGACGGGCCGGTCCCGCCGGCGGCCGCGCCGGCAGCGGACCATGCCGACGCGGGCGCGGGTGCCGCCGCACCGGCGGCGATAGGCGCCGATCCTACGCGCCACGTGCCGCCCGATGGCGCCGGCTGGCCGGCCGGCGCCGCAGCGGGCACGCATGACCCAGCGGCCACCACGCCCGACGCGTCCGCCGGCAGCCTGCCGCCTGCCCCGCCAGCGCCACCCGCCCCTCCGCCCGGCATGCCGGCCGACGACGCGCGCCCGCCGCCGCGCGGCATCGCGCTCGACGAGATCGCGCGCGGGATGCAGCACGCCGCCGCCGCCGCGAACCAGTTGCTCGCGCACCAGTACACGGCCGTGCTCGACCAGTTCTTCGACCTGCGCGACGACGGCCTGCTCGCGCCGCGCGAGGTCACGGTCGCGCTCGACGCGGAGCACACGATGCCGGTGCCGCTCGTCGCGCTCGCCACGCCGCGCGGGCTCGCGCTCGACCGGATGGTCGTGCACCTGACCGTGCGCGGCGACTTCACCGAGGCGCTGCCGGCCGGCGGCGTCGCGGGCAACGACGACCAGCGCAGCCGCTTCTACGTGACGTTCGCGCCGCGTTCGGCGAAAAAGGACGCGCAGGGCAACGCGCGGCAGCGCGACACCGAGCATATCGACATCGAAATGCAGTTCGTGGCGCTCGCGCCGCCCGAAGCGATCATGCGCGTGATCGACGAATACACGCATCGCCTGGTGCCGCGCGCACGGCCGGGCAGCAAGGAGAACGACGATGGCGAACCAGCCTGAACGCACCGGTGCGCAGGGCATCGCGCTGATCAAGCAGTTCGAGGGACTGCGCCTCGCGCGCTATCTCGACGCGGTCGGCAAGCCGACGATCGGCTACGGGCACCTGATCCTGCCGAACGAGCGCTTCACGCGCCCGCTCACGCCCGCCGAAGCGGAGGCGCTGCTGCGCCGCGACCTGCGCGGCGCCGAGCTGAACCTGCGCAAGCTGCTGCACGTGCCGGTCACGCAGCAGCAGTTCGACGCGCTGATGTCGTTCGTCTTCAATCTCGGCGCGGGACGGTTGCGCTCGTCGACGCTGCTGCGCTACCTGAACGCCGGCGCGCGCGCGCGCGCGGCCGACCAGTTCCTCGTGTGGAACAAGGCCGGCGGCAAGCCGCTCGCGGGGCTCACGAAGCGCCGCCAGGCCGAGCGCGCGCTGTTTCTGTCCTGAGCGCCGTGACGCCGCACCGGCCGAACGTCACGGGTCGCCGCGCATGCCGTTCGCGCCATTTCGCCAGTCGTCGCGTACCCGTAAGCTGAAACCGTCGCTGAAGTCCGGTCTTGCCGCACCCGATCCGTTACAACGATTCGTCATCCGCCATTCGCCACGACAACAGGAGCCTCGCATGAACATCACCCGCTCGCCCGGCCGCACGATGCCGCCCCGCTTCGCCGTTTCGCTCGCCATGCGCCGCACGCTGCGCACCGTCGGCGTCGCGTTCGCCGCCGCAGCCGCGGTGGCTTCCGGCGCACCGTACGCCGTCGCCGCTTCCGCCGATCCGTTGCCCGCCTATGCGGCCGACCTGCAGCGCACGTCGGTGTCGGGGCTGTCGTCCGGCGGCTTCATGGCCGCGCAGTTCGACGTCGCGTTCTCGAGCCGGCTGATCGGCGCGGGCATCGTCGCGGGTGGGCCGTTCTATTGCGCGGGCGTGAACCCGCTGATCCCGCCGGCGGTGGCCGCGACCACGCTGTGCATGCAGCCGATCGGCCCCGCGCCGTCCGCGGCCGATGCGTGGCGCGCCGCACGCACCTTCGCGCAGCGTGGCGAGATCGACGATCCGGCCGCGCTGCGCGGCCAGCGCGTCTACGTGTTCAGCGGCGCGAAGGATACGGTGGTGTCGACGCGCGTCGTCGACCAGACCGCGCGCTTCTACACGCTCGCGCAGGTGCCGGCCGCGAACCTCCAGTACCGCGCATCGCCGGACGCCGGGCATGCGTTCATCACGAACCGCCCCGAGGACAACGCGTGCAGCGCGAACGCGAGCCCGTATATCGACAACTGCGGCTTCGAACAGGCGCACGACATCGTGCGCTGGATCTACGGCACGCCCGACAAGCCGCTCAATCCGCCGGCCGCGCAGGCAGGCGGCAAGCTGCTGGCGTTCGACCAGCGCGCGTTCGATCCGCGGCGCGCGGCGTCGCTCGGCGATACCGGCTATGCGTACGTGCCGGCCGATTGCGAGCGCGTGACCTGCGCGGTGCACGTGGTGTTCCACGGCTGCGTGCAGAACGTCGCGACGGTCGGCGAGAGGATGATTCGCGGCGTCGGCTACAACGAGATCGCCGATACGAACCGGCTGATCGTGCTCTATCCGCAGGTCGAGAAATCGGCCGTCAATCCGCTCGGTTGCTGGGATTTCTGGGGCTATACGAGCGCCGATCCGCTCAACCCGGGCTTCTACCGCCGCGACGCGCCGCAGATGGCCGCCGTGATGCGGATGGTGCAGCGCCTCGGCGCCGCGCGTCAGTAATCGCGTCCCGGCCGCCATCGCGCCGTCATTGCTCCTTCATCGCGCCTTCATCACGAGGAATCGCCATGTTCTCCACGTTCATCGCCCAATGGGAACGCGCGCACGCCGACGCGCTCCAGCTGTTCGGCAAGCTCGCCGCGCAGACGACCAGCCCCGGCGGCACGCCCGGCGGCCCCGCGTGGCGCGCCTTCGCGCACACCGCGCTGCTCGCCGGCCACCGCTACTCGGATGCCTGCCAGGCCGCGACCGACGCGTTGTGGCGCGGCCAGCTCGAACGGCTCGGGCTCGGCGGTTCGGCTGCCGCGGTCAAGGAGCTGGCGGCGCTGAATGCGGATCTCGCCACGCGCTTCACGCAGAGCCACCTGCAGCATGCGGGCGCGATGGCGGATGCCGCCGCGCAATACCTCGACGATCTCGGCCGCACGCGCGGGCCGGCCGATGCCGCGATGGCGCTCGGCCGCTTCGCCGGCGACCTGCAGGCCCAGGCGCGCGCGCATGCGCTGCACGTCGCGTCGCTCGCGAACGGCGTGCCGCCCGCGCTTGCGCAGTGGGCCGACCGCACGCTGCGCGACGAACGCGGCACGCCCGATCAGGAGCAAGCGCCATGAACATCAAGCTGCGCTTCATCAATCGCTCGAACGACCGCGGCAACAGCGAAGTCGTGCTGTTCCAGCGCGACGTGATTCCCGATCTCGACGCCTTCGCGATCGCGTGGAAGGTGATTCGCTACTGCGGACGCGACTGCTTTCACCCGTTCGACTACTCGACCGACATCGACGTCGCGCTCGGCGACGAGCACGGCAACTTCTCGCCGCGCGTCACCGCGCCCGCCGGCGTGCGCTTCGTCGTGGACCCGCAGCCGACCGGACGCGGCCGGCTCGTGCCCGACCCTGCCGACGCAGCGGGGGGCGACATCGAGGTCGTCAACCGGATGCGGCGCGGCGCGGTGAACGTCAACGCGTTCAGCGCGGGCCGGCTGATCGCGGTGAAGGAAGCGGTCGCGCCCGGGCAGAAGGCCGTGTTCCGCTTCACGCCGACGCTGTGGATCGGCGTGGCGTCGCAGGTGCAGGAAAGCCGCGCGCTGCACGCGGCGGTGATGTCGAGCGTGAACACGCAGCTGCCGCTCGCGGGCGTGGCCGCGGCGGACATCGTGATGACGGGCGGCGGCACCGGCGCCGACGCGCAGCCGTTCGCGTTCGCGCTCGAGCACATCGTGCGCGCGTAGCGCCGCCCGATACCGTTTGGACCGGCTTGACGGCACGGCCTCGCGGCCGGGCCGGCGGGAAAGGTGTGCGGCAGACCGACTGCCGTTTTTTCAAACTCAAGGAGCAACGACGTGGATATCCAACTGAACCTGATCAACCGCTCGAACGACGCGAACAACTCGAGCGTCGTGATCTTCCAGAAGAACGTGGCGACCGACTTCGACGAACTCGCGATCGCGTGGAAGGTGATCCGCAACTGCGGCCAGGGCGACAACCATCCGTTCAAGTTCCCGATGACGATGAGCGTGAGCGCGAGCGACAGCTGGGGCAACTACATGCCGCAGCAGACCGCGAACAACGGCCAGGTGTTCCAGGTCGTGCGCTCCAGCTCGGGCGACGTGCTGCAGCTCGGCGGCGATCCGGGCGCGAGCGCCGAGGTGCAGGTGCGCAACGACCTGCCGGCCGGCGCGATCAACGCGACGATCTACAAGGACGGCAGCGCGCTCGCGCGCAAGACGTCCGTCGCGCCGGGCCAGAAGGCCGTGTTCCAGTTCAAGCCGACGATCTGGATCGGCGTCGCGTCGCAGATCGAACAGGGCGCGCTGATGAATTCCGCCGTGATCTCCGACATCAACACGGAACTGTCGCTGCTCGGCATCGCGAGCGCCGACATCGTGATGACCGGCGGCGGCCCGGGCCCGCGCTCGCTGCCGTTCACGTTCCGGCTGGAAAACGTGGTGATGGCGTAACGGTTCGTGCGCCGGCAACGCATGGCCGGCGCCTTATCAATCAGTTATCCGAATCGAATCAAGGTGACTCATGGACATCAATCTCAACTTCGTCAACCTGTCGAACGACGTCAACAACAGCCAGATCGTGATCTTCCAGAAGAACGTGTCGACGGACTTCGACGAGCTCGCGATCGCGTGGAAGGTCATCACCAACTGCGGACGCGGCGACAACCATCCGTTCGTGTTCCCGATGCTGACGACCGTCTCCGCGAGCGATGCCGACGGGAACTACATGCCGCAAAAGCGCGCGGACAACGGACAGCTCTTCAACGTGTCGCGCTCGACGTCGGGCAACGTGCTCGCGCTGGCCGGCCCGGCGCCGACGTCGCGCGAGATCCAGCTGCGCAACGACCTGAGCCAGGGGGCGATCACCGCGTCGGTCTTCAAGGACAACCGGCTGCTCGCGCACAAGACCGGTATCGTGCCGGGCCAGAAGGCCGTATTCGAGTTCAAGCCGACGCTGTGGATCGGCACCGCGTCGCAGATCGAACAGGGCGCGGTGATGAATTCGGCCGTGCTGTCCGACATCAACACCGAACTGTCGCTGCTCGGGATCAAGCGCGCCGACATCGTGATGACGGGCGGCGGTGGCGGCACGACTGCGACCGCGTATCAGTTCCGGCTCGCGAACGTGGTGATGGGGTAAGCCGCGCATGCACGCGACAGCGAACGGGCGGCACCCGTCACGTCGTCGCGCGCACGCGCGTCAGCCCGCGCGCTGCACGGGCGCCATCTTCGAGAAATATTTCGCACCGGCCACGCAGGCGACGACCACGACCGTCACGACGAGCATCGACGGCGGCACCGTCTCGTGCAGCAGCCCGGCCGCGAGCAGGAAGCCGAAGAACGGCTGCAGCAGCTGCAACTGGCCGACGCCCGCGATCCCGCCGAGCGCGAGGCCGCGATACCAGAACACGAAGCCGATCAGCATGCTGAACAACGACACGTACGCGAGCCCCCACAGCGCGGCAGCGTCGACGCCGTCGAACGTCGCGGGCCACGTGAACCACGTGAGCGGCAGCATCACCGGCAGCGACAGCACGAGCGCCCACGAGATCACCTGCCAGCCGCCGAGCTGGCGCGACAGGCGCGCGCCTTCCGCATAGCCGAGCCCGCACGCGACGATCGCGGCCAGCATCAGCGCATCGCCCACCACCGACGCGCTGCCGCCGTTGCGCAGCGCGAACGCGGCCACCGCGCCGCTGCCGACCAGCGAGAAGATCCAGAACGGCAGCCGCGGCCGTTCGCCGCCGCGCCAGACGCCGAACAGCGCGGTCGCGAGCGGCAGCAGCCCGACGAACACGATCGCATGCGCGGACGTCACATGCTTGAGCGCGAGCGCGGTCAGCAACGGAAAACCGACCACGACCCCGAGCGCGACGATGACGAGCGACACGGTCTCGGCGCGCGTCGGCCGTTTCTGCTTCAGCGCGACGAGCAGGAGCAGGCCGAGTACGCCGGCGATCGTCGCGCGCGCGAACGTGAGGAACAGCGGGTCGAGCCCCTGCACCGCGATGCGCGTCGCCGGCAGCGAGCCACTGAAGATGATCACGCCCAGCAGGCCGCTGAGCCATCCGTCGGTCGTCTTTTGCACGGGAAATCCTGGTCGAAAAATGGGTGGATGACCGATGATCCGCCGTCGGCGAAAAGCGCGTAAGCTACAGCCCAATACAATTCCGACAAACTGTACTGGACAACCCACCGTACAGTTCCTTCCCGCCATGAGCCGCTCCGTACCAAGCCCTGCTCCGCCCGCGCCGTCGCGCACGCGCGTGGAAACCGTGATGGACACGCTGCGCGCGCGGATCGCGAGCCGCGCGCTGATGCCCGGCGCGCGCGTACCGTCGATCCGGATGATGGCCGACGGGCTGCACGTGTCGAAATCGACCGTCGTCGATGCGTACGAGCGGCTCGCGAGCGAAGGCGTGCTGGTCGCGCGGCGCGGCTCCGGCTTCTACGTGTCCGGTCATGCGCCGCCGCTCGCGCTCGCCGAGCTCGGCCCGCGCCTCGATCGCGAGCTCGATCCGCTGTGGCTGTCGCGCCAGTCGCTCGAGGCGGCGCCGAACTCCGTGAAGCCCGGCTGCGGCTGGCTGCCGTCGTCGTGGCTGCCGGACGAGAGCCTGCGCCGCGCGCTGCGCGCGGTATCGCGCGACGAACCCGACGCGCTGACCGACTACGCGACGCCGCTCGGGCTGCCCGCGTTGCGCCAGCAGCTCGCGTGGCGGCTCGCACAGCACGGCGTCCAGGCGGAGCCCGCCCAGATCATGCTGACCGACGGCGGCACGCATGCGCTCGATCTCGTGTGCCGGCTGCTGCTGGAGCCGGGCGACACCGTCGTGCTCGACGACCCGTGCTACTTCAACTTCCAGGCGCTGCTGCGCGCGCATCGCGCGCGGATCGTCAGCGTGCCGTACACACCGAACGGCCCCGATCTCGCGCGCTTCGAACAGGTGCTCGCCGAGCACCGGCCGCGCCTGTACATCACCAACTCGGCACTGCACAACCCGACCGGCGCGACGCTCGCGCCGCCGGTCGCGCACCGGCTGCTGACGCTGGCGGCCGAACACGGCCTGCTGATCGTCGAGGACGACATCTTCGCGGATTTCGAAAGCACGCCCGCACCGCGCCTCGCGGCGTTCGACGGGCTGTCGCGCGTCGTGTCGATCGGCAGTTTCTCGAAAACGCTGTCGGCCGCGATCCGCTGCGGCTATGTCGCCGCACGCCCCGAGTGGATCGACGCGCTCGTCGACCTGAAGCTCGCGACGTCGTTCGGCAATGCGCAGATCGGCGCGAACGTCGTGCACCGGCTGCTGGTCGACGGCACGTACCGGCGCCATCTCGACAGCCTGCGTGCGCAACTGGCCGATGCGATGGGCGAAACGATCCGGCGGCTCGCGCGCGCCGGGCTCGGGATCTGGACGGAGCCGCGCGGCGGCCTGTTCGTGTGGGCGGAGCTGCCGGACGGGCTCGATGCGGCGCGCGTCGCGCGTCATGCGCTCGACCATGACGTCGTGCTCGCGCCAGGCGATGTGTTCAGCGCGTCGCACAGCGCGACGTCGTTCATGCGCTTCAACGTGTCGCGCTGCAAGGGGCCGGCGGTATTCGATGCGCTGGCGCGGGCGATGGACGCGGCGCGGGCGGCGCAACGCAGCGGCCGCACGCTGGCCGACCAACGATGAACACCGAAGGCGGGGCGAATGACCGCCCCGCCGCCGCTCTCATCGCTCCGCCGCGTGCGCCCTCGCCCGCACCTCGGCGAACGTCGTATCGACCAGCATCCTCCCCGTGTCGAACACCGTTTCGAGCGCGTCGTCCCAGTCGCCTTCCAGCGCACGATCGTCCCACGCAACCGGCAGCGCGACCGTCCGGTACTCGCCCGTGCGCCGATTGCGCAGCAACGTGAGCCGCCCCTTCTTCGAGCGCTTGCCCTGATCGGTGACCGGATCCTTGCGGACGTCGTGCCAGACGCCGTCGCGCCGGATCGCCGAGCACTTCATCGCGAAGCGCTGCGTATCGCGATTCACCTGCTGCAGCAGCGCGCCGCCCATCCCGAACACGACGTTGCCGGCCGCGTAGCCCGCATCGTCGAGCGCGGCGAGGATCGCGCCGATCGACAGCTCGTCGACGCCGTCGCCCTGGATCACGCGCACGTGGTTCAGCACGCGGCGTCCCTTGCCGTTCACGGTCGAGCCGAACGATGCGTCGAGTGCACGCACGGTCTGCAGCACGATCGTCACCGGGTCGCCCGAATCGGGACGCACGACGAGCGTCGCGCCCGAATCGACCACCGCCTGGCGCAGCGGACCGCCCCACATTTCAAGCGCGGCGAACAGATCGTAGGAGTCCGACACGACCGACACGATCGCGCCGGGCAGACCGAAACGGCTGATCATGTTGCGGTACGCATCGGCTTCGTGCTCACGCCCCCACGACGTGATCGTGCTGTGCTCGGCCGCCGGCACCGAGTACGCGGCCATCGGCTCGCGATAGAAGCGGTTCGCGGCCAGCACGCCGAGCACCGTGTCCGAACCCATGAAGCTCACGAGGTGCGCTGCGCCGCCGATCGCGGCCGATTCCGCGCTCGATACGCCGCGCGCGCCGAAGTCGTGCAGCTTGAACGGCAACTGCGCGAGATCGTCGTCGGTCTTCTCGAGAAAGTGGCGGATCGTCTGCCGCAGGTGCCAGCTGCGCGTCGCGACCGTCACCGGGTACCACACGCGCAGCAGCATCGTCTCGAGATACGACGCGAGCCAGAACACCTTCGGGTCATCGCATTCGACGGTCATCAGCACGTTGTGCACCGGAACGATCGAACCCTCCGGCACCGCGCGAATCCTTACGGGCAGATAGCCGTCGTAGTGGTCGACGACATGACGCCAGCCGTCCTCGTTGAACGGCTCGCCGTGCACCGCGAAGAAGTCGCGCGCGTCGTCGATCATCGCGTGCGTGACGGGCCGGCACAGATATTCCTTCAGCAGCATCTGCAGACCGAAGAACAGCGTGCGGTCGTAGCGGCCGCCGCGCGATTCGATGTACGAGAACATCGCCTGCGCGTCGGGCGGATATTGCAGGAAGTGGGAAGCCTTGTACGAATCCGTGTTGAGGATCGGATTGGCGAGAACCGCGGCAAAGCCGCCGGGATCGTTTTGCATGGCTAGAGCTCCTCTAGGCCGTTGAAGTGCCGCCGCGTCTGTCGCAGCGGACCGGTATCCGGGGAATCAGCGGATCACAGCTTCCCCAGGAAGTGATACGCGATCTCGAAGTGATCCTCGAACATCACGTTGCGCATCTGCGCGAATTCGTTGAGCGGCACCCAGCGCGCCTTGTCGGCGTCGTCGCTGCCCTTCACGCGCGGCAGCTCGCCGGTCGGGAAGTTGAACAGGCACGCGTGCGTGATCGTGCGGCCGCGCAGCGAGCGGGTCGGATGATCGAACACCTGGCGGTCCTTGATCGAGCCGCGCAGCACGGGCTCCGGCAGCTTCAGGCCGGTTTCCTCGCGCAGCTCGCGGATGCATGCCGCGTCGAGCCGTTCGTCCTGCTCCACGAAGCCGCCCGGCAGCGCCCACAGGCCGCGGCCCGGTTCGCTGCGCCGGCGCACGAGCAGGATATGGCCCGAGTGCACGACCACCGCGTCGACCGTCACGAACGTGACCGGATACGGTGCGGCCGCCCATGCCTTGCGATACGCGGCGATGAACTCGGCCTCGGCCTTCAGCTGCGCGAATTCCGGCTGCGTGCGGAAACGCTCGAGCCAGCCGAACACGGGTTCCGGCACTGCCCATTGCACGAAGCTGTTGGTGCGTTCGGCGAAATACTGGTCGCGGATTTCGGTGGCGGAAATGTCTTCGGTCGCATCGACGTCGACGAGCTCCCATTGCGGGAACATCCGCAGGTAATACGACGTGGCGTCCTTCTCGTGACCGATCAGCCCGACCTTGCGTTGCGCGATGCTGCCGAGTGCGTCGGCCACGGCATCCTGCACCCAGCGTACCCAGTCGCCGTCGTTGTACGTCGAATCCTGCACGGGCGCGATCGTCACGCGCTCGCGTTCGGACGCATCGAGCAGCGAGGCCAGCATCTGGCGGCGCTCGTCGAACGAGAACGGATCCTTGATGGTGCGGGGCTTGTCGGTCGAGCCGATCAGCACGCACACGCGCTCGGCCCGGCTCAGTGCCGACTTCAGCACGTTCAGGTGACCACGATGCGGAGGCTGGAAACGACCAATGAAAACGAGCGCGTCGAAGCGCCGGTTCTGTTGCGTACTCATGAGGCTCCCTCAAGAGATTGAAACGCTTCGGGTCTTTCCCGAAGGCATGGATTCGATCGTAGGGGAATTCCCGGAGAAGGTCAATCGAGCACCCACTCGACTTGACGAAGTCTGACGAAATGCGCGGTTTTGGCGCGTTACACTCGATTTCATCCTAATCCGCGCCGGTGCGCCCGCCATCCATCATGAGGATTTCAGTGAGTCGGATCGTCGGCGTCGATCGCAGGCGCCTGTTCACGTGGTCGCAGGACTACGCGCGGCGGCTCGTGTGGGACAGCTTTCTCACCGACGCCTATCTGCCCGACGGAATGACGGCCGACGTCGGCGTCGACGCATTCTGTCGCAGCCAGTCGGGTGCGACGATGGTGTCGCGCTACATCTCGTACCGTCCGCCGCAGGTCGCGGCCGTCGAGATGATCGACGGGCCGAAGGTGCTCGAACGCTTCAGCGGCAGCTGGAACTTCACCGAGCGCACCCCGGGCACGACGGAAGTGAAGTTCACGTACCACTTCCGCGCGCAGCCGGCGTGGCTGCGCTGGCTGCTCGAACCGCTGATCGGCGCGTTCTATCTCGTGCACACGCGCCGGCGTCTCGACTCGTTCAAGCGCTGGGCCGAGGCCGAGGCCGAAGCGCTGCCGCGCTGAGCGCCGCTTACGCGACGCCGCGCGCGACCTGCTGCCGGACCTGCGCGTGCGTGCCGAGCGCGGCGGCGATCGCGTCGACTGCATCGGCCGCGCGCGCCGCACCGCACATGAACGCGTCGACGGCCGCGAAGCCATGCTCGGGCCACGTATGAATCGTGATGTGCGACTCCGCGAGCAGCACGACACCCGTCACCCCGTGCTCGCCGCCGAAATGATGGAAGTGCGCGCCGATCACGCGCGCGCCGGCCCGCTGCGCGGCGTCGGCAAGAATCGCTTCGAGCCGCGCGGCATCGCGCAGCAGCGCCGCGTCGATGCCGGCGAGATCGGCCAGCACGTGCGAGCCGAGCGTCGCGCGCGGCGGGGCGATGCACTCGCGCGCCGTCATTTGTGCGACCCGTACGACGAGTAGCCGCTGCGCGCCGACGAACTGCCCCACCCGCTGCCGACCGAGCTCACGCCTCCCGAACCGCTGCCGCCCAGCGACGTGCAGCTGAACAACGTGACGACGATCAGCCCGTAGAGCCCATAGAGGATATGACGCATCAGGTGTTGCCCCCATCCGATGCGAAGCCCTTCCACAGCCATTCAGGCAGCCACAGCACGAGCAGGCCGACCAGCACGAAGACGGAGCGGCCGCTGAACGAGAACAGCGAGCCGATGTTGAAGATCACGAGCAACGCGCTGAACACGAACGGCAGCGGCGCGAAGCTGTGCGGGTACTTTTCATCCCACAAGCCCGTCGACTTCCCGGCCGAACCCGTTGCGGGCACAACGGCCGTCGTCTTGAGCGCCGGCGTGGCGAAGCGTTCGGCCAGCGCGCTGGCCGACAGCGGGCGCGCGCGCGACCACACGATCTCGGCGGCGCTGCGCTCGCGCGTGAGCTTGTCCTTCTGCCAGCCGTAGTCGGCGATCGACGTGCGGTCGCCGACCTGTACGCGCCAGTTGAACGCGCCGACCACGTACACGACTTCCGAGTCGTACGTGTCGCGCAGTCGATAGGTCTTGCCGTCGTCGGTCACGTCGGACTCGCCGCCGATCGTCGGCCAGTGATCGAGCACCTGCACGCGCTCCCAGCGCCCTTCGCTCTGCACGAGCCAGAGGAAGCCGCGCTTCGGGTTCAGCAGCAGGTATTCGTCCCACGTCTCGTCGTCGCCCGGCACGCGGCAACGCATCATGCCGATCACCGTGTACTTCACGCCGTCGAACATGCCGGTCGCACCGAGCTCCAGCGCGCCCTTCACCGCATCGAGCGTGCGCTGCGCGGCGAAGACGGTCTGCTGCTCGGCCGTGCATTGCACGCCCGCGTGGCAGCTGCCGCACACGACGTAGTCGGCGAGGTTCGGCGCATACGACAGCGGCGCGCCGCAGCTCGGGCACGCGAACGGCACCATCGCCGCGCCGCGTTTCTCGCGCGTATCGGTTTCTGCATCGCGCAGCCCGGTGAACGCGAGCGCGTCGAACGCCAGTGCCTCGCCCGTATAGACGGCGGGGCGCCCGCCGTTCGCATCGGCGTCGGAATAGTCGTAGGTCGCGAACGCGTTGCCGGTGCGCAGGTCGACGACGCGCGCCTCCCAGCCCGCATCGACACGGAACGGCAACTCGCCGTCGCCGCCCGTACAGCGTGCGGTGCGCACGTCGGACACGAGATAGGCGCGCCCGCCGTGATCGATCCGCATGCCGGGTTCGAGCGTGCCGAACGCAGGCCACGCGCCGCCGGACGCATCGTCGGGCTCGCGCACCGTGATCGCATACTGGCCGGATGCATCCGACAGCCAGCCGAATGCGCCGTCGTCGAACACGACGTACCACTCGCTCCACGTGCCGGCGTCGTAGGTCATCTGGATCCGGCCGAGCACGGTGAACGCGCGCTTGCCGTAACGTCCGGCCGTGCCGATCTGGATCGGCGACGCGTCGTCGAGCACCGTGGCGAGTTCGCCGATGCGTTCGACGTCGGCGCCGCGCTTGAGCAGCGTGCTGCGACAGAACGCGCAGACGGCCATCACCGCCGCCGCCGAGCGAAACTCGACCGGCGCGCCGCACTGGGGGCACGAAGTACTGAACATGCGTGACGCTTACCGGGTGAGCTTCGCGAGGATTTCCGCCTTCGCGCGCGAATAGTCTTCTTCGGTCACGAGACCCTTGTCGAGCAGGGCCTTCAACTGCTCGAGGCGCTGCACGTAGTCGGTCCCTTCGGTCGATGCTGTCGGGGCGGCCGGTGCGGCCGGCTGCGCAGCCGCAACCGGTGCCGCGGCGGGCGTGGGCGGCGCCGCGTGCGCGGCGCCCGCGATCTGGCCGGCCATCGCCTGGCCGATCACCGCGCCGGCCGCGAGCCCCGCGCCGACTCCCGCGATGCCGCCCGGGTTCTGCGCGGCCAGCGGGATCGCCTGCGCGGTCTGGTATTGCGTCGCGCGGCCGAGATCCCCGGCCATCCCCGCGCCGATCCGCAGGTCGAGCGCCTTCTGCAGCTCGGCCGGCAGCGACACGCTTTCGACCGCGAACGCATCGAGCGCGAGGCCGTAGCGCGTGAACACCGGCACCAGCGCCTCGGCGACGCGTTGCGACAGCAGCGTCTGGTTCGCGGCCATGTCGACGAACGGCACGTCGGCCGAACCGAACGTCGTGCTCATCGCGGTGACGACCAGGTTGCGCAGCTGCTGTTCGAGATCGTCGACCGTGTACTGCGCGCGCGTGCCGCTCACCTCGCGGTGGAACGCGGCCGCATCGACGATCCGGTACGAGTAGATGCCGAACGCGCGCAGCTGCACGAAGCCGAATTCGCGATCGCGGATCGTCACCGGCTGCGCGGTGCCCCAGCGCCGGCCGAGCTGCAGCCGGGTGCTGAAGAAGTAGACGTCCGACTTGAAAGGCGACTGAAAGAACTTGTCCCAGTTCTTCAGGTACGTGAGCACCGGCAGCGTGCGCGTTTCCAGCTTGTACAGCCCGGGCTGGAACACGTCGGCGACCTTGCCTTCGTTGACGAAGATCGCGACCTGCGTTTCGCGCACGGTCAGCTGGCCGCCGTACTGGATCTCCTGGTCTTCCATCGGATAGCGCCAGGCCAGCACGCCGTCGGTGTCTTCCGTCCATTGCAGGACGTCGATGAACTGCTTGCGGATAAACGAACCCAGACTCATGTCGGTCTCCTCGAACGCGTGGCGCGTCAGGTCAGGCAGGCGGCATTGATGATGCCGACGACGAGCGATGCGGTGCCCATCAGGCCGCCCATCGCGACGTTGCGATCCTCGATCGCGTGGTTCATGCCGGCAATCAGGCGGGTCAGCACCGCATAGGTGACGAGCTGCACGGCCATCGCGCCGATGGCCCACAGCACGACTTCGCCGAGTGTCGAATTGTGCGCGATGCTGGAGGCGAGCGTCAGGCAGAAGCCGATCAGCGCGCCGCCGAACGACAGCGTCGCGGCCGGGTTGCCGGCGCGGATCAGTGCCAGTTCGTCGAACGGGGTGACCTTCAGGTACACTGCCGCGAACACAAAAAGCAGCACGAACGCCGACAGTAAATGGACCGCATAAAGATAGGCACTATTCATTCTTTTCCTCGGATTTTGTGCTCGCTTCGCCGCCCCCTCTCCGGTCGGCCCATGGAGCGCCGCCCCGCGCCCGGCCGCCCCACGGATGGCCGCGCCAGTATATCCACATTGACGAACACTGCACAACGGACGCGCCATGCTGCATAAGCGCGCGCTCGTCCTGTCGATCCTCGTGCTCGCGTCGTGCGGGCTCGGCTACGAACTGATCAGCAGCGCGCTGGCGAGCTACCTGCTCGGCGATTCGATCCTGCAGTTCTCGTCGGTGATCGGTTGCTACCTGTTCGCGATGGGGATCGGCTCGTGGCTCGCGAAGTTCGTCGAGGACGACGACGTGCTCGACCGCTTCGTCGACATCGAGCTGCTCGTCGGCCTGCTCGGCGGCGTGTCGGCCGCGCTGCTGTTCGCGGTGTTCGGCTGGCTGGCCGCGCCGTTTCGCGCGGCGCTCTACGCGCTCGTGCTCGCGCTCGGCCTGCTGATCGGGATGGAGATCCCGCTCGTGATGCGTGCGTTCCAGCAGCGCCGCCAGGCGTTCCGCCATACCGTCAGCGAGGTGCTGACCTTCGACTATCTCGGCTCGCTCGCCGTGTCGCTGATCTTCCCGCTCGTGCTCGCGCCGCGTCTCGGCCTGTTGCGCACGAGCTTCCTGTTCGGGCTGCTCAACGCGTTCGTCGCGCTGTGGACCACGCACCTGTTCCGCGACGAGATCCGCAACGTGCGCGGCAAGCTGATGCGCGCGTCGCTCGTGATCGGGCTGCTCGTCGCCGGCTTCGCGCTGTCGGAGCGCATCACGCACTGGGCCGAACACGGCGTGTACGGCGACGAGACAGTCTATTCGGAAACCACACCCTATCAGCGCATCGTGCTCACGCAATGGCACGACGACATGCGGCTGTACCTGAACGGCAACCTGCAGTTCTCGTCGCGCGACGAGCATCGCTATCACGAGGCGCTGATCCATCCGACGATCGAAGCGCTGCCGTGGGCGAAGCGCGTGCTCGTGCTCGGCGGCGGCGACGGCCTCGCGGTGCGCGAGCTGCTCAAGCACCGCAACCTCGAACAGATCACGCTCGTCGATCTCGATCCGGCGATGACGAAGCTGTTCTCCACCTCCGTGCCGCTCGTGAAGCTGAACCAGGGTTCGCTGAAGGACCCGCGCGTGCAGGTGATCAACGCCGACGCGGTGCGCTGGCTCGAAGCGAGCACCGACGTGTACGACGCGATCGTCGTCGACTTCCCCGACCCGACCAACTTCGGGCTCGGCCGGCTGTATTCGGTGCCGGTGTTCCGGCTGCTCGCGCGCCACCTGTCGGAAAACGGCTATGCGGTGATCCAGTCGACGTCGCCGTATTTCGCGCCGCACGCATACTGGACGATCGTCGCGACGCTGCACGAAGCGGGGCTCAACACGTGGCCGTACCACTGCTACGTGCCGTCGTTCGGCGACTGGGGTTTCGTGATCGCCGGCAAGCGCCGCGACTTCACCGTGCCGACGCACTATTCGGTGCCGACGCGCTGGCTCGACGCGCAGACGGCCGTCGAGATGTTCCACTTCCCGGCCGACATGCCGGCGCGGCCGATGTCGCCGAACGAACTCAACGACCAGCCGCTCGTGCGCCGCTTCGACGACGACTGGAAGCACGTGCTGCGCTGATGGATCGCCGCACCTTCATCGTCGCGTCCGCCGCCGCGTCGCTCGCCGCGTGCGGCCGCACCGGCTGGATCGAGACGACGCCGCGCGTCGGCTACCCCGGCATGCGCGAAGGCCATGCGCTGCGCGACCACGCGGCGCTGCCGCCGCCGTCCGGCACGATCGAGACCGACGTCGCGATCCTCGGCGCCGGCGCGGCCGGCCTGTCGTGCGCGTGGCAGCTCGCGCGCGCCGGTCATACGCGCTTCGTCGTGCTCGCGGGCCCCGAATTCGGCGGCAACGCGGCCGGCGGCCGCTTCGGCGAGCTCGGCTATCCGAAAGGCGCGCACTACCTGCCGCTGCCGTCGCTCGAATCCGCGCATCTGCGCGACATGCTCGCCGATCTCGGCGTGATCGAGTCGGCGCCGTTCTCCGCGCAACCCGTGTACGACGAACGCGTGCTCGTGCACGCGCCCGACGAACGGCTGTTCATCCGCGGCGAGTGGCAGGACGGCATCGTGCCGGCGACCGGCCTCGACGCCGACGCCCTCGCGCAGCAAACGCGCTTTTTCGCGTACACGGACGACCTGCGCACCGCGCGCGGCGCGGACGGCCGCAAGGTGTTCTGCATCCCGATCGCGGAATCGTCACGCGACGCGCGCTGGCGTGCGCTCGACCGGCGCTCGTTCAAGCAGTGGCTGCTCGACGAGGGTTACACCGCGAGCGCGCTGCACTGGTATCTGAACTACTGCTGCCGCGACGACTATGGCGCGGGCTACGAGCATGTATCGGCGTGGGCCGGCCTCCACTATTTCTCGGCACGCGGCGGCCATGCGCGCAACGCGAGCGACGGCGCGGTGCTGACCTGGCCCGACGGGCTGCATGCGATGGTGACGAAGCTGAGCGATTCGATCACCGCGCGCACCGGTTCGAATGCGTGGTCGCGGGACGGCTTCGCCGTTCGCGCGACCGAGCGCGCGGGCGGCGTCGACGTGCTGTGCGCACGCGTCGCCGACGACGGCACGCTGTCGACGTTCACGCTGAAGGCGCGACGCGTCGTCAGCGCGATGCCGCTGTTCGTCGCGACGCGCGTGTTTCCGCAGTTGCACGCGTACGGCTTCGATCCCGCGCGCGACCTGCCACCGCGCGCGCCGTGGCTCGTGTCGAACTTCCTGCTCGACGGGATGCCGGCCGAGGAAGCCGGCGTGCCGCTCGCGTGGGACAACGTCGTCTACGACGGCGCGGGGCTCGGCTATGTCGTGTCGACGCACCAGCTGATCCGGATGTCGCCGCCGACGCGCTCGGTGTTCTCCGCGTACCAGGCGTTGAGCACGCGCACGCCGGACGACACGCGCCGCTGGCTCGCGCAGGCGAAACCCGACGCGCTGCGCGAACAGGCGGCGATCGACCTGCAGGCCGTGTACGGACGCGAGCTGTGGAAGCATGCGAGCGCGCTCGATATCACCGTGCGCGGTCATGCGATGGCGACACCCGATGTCGGCTTCCTGAGCCGGCCGGGGCTGCTCGCGCTGCGCGAGGCCGACGGCCCCGTCGTGTTCGCGCATGCGGATCTGTCCGGGCTGTCGCTGTTCGAGGAAGCGTCGTACTGGGGCGTACTCGCGGCCCGGCGCGTGCTCGCCTGAGCGCCGGCCGCCGGCGCACGCGGCGGCGCGCATTCCGTCATTGCGGCGCCGCCGGCAACCGCTATAATCGCGCGACATTCCGACTGCATTGAGCAGGCCGACGGTGGCGGGCCATTCGCCGCACCGCCCCCTCCTCGACAACAACAATGACACACCGAACCGTTCGACGCCTTCGCCCGTTCGCTCGCGCCGCCGCGCGCCTGCTCGCGTGCGCCCCGCTGCTGGCCGCGCCGCCGGCGCTGCATGCGGCCGATGCCGCCAGCCCGGACGCGCAGCCCGCGTCCGGCCGCTACATCGTCGTCGACACCGGCCATACGCCGGCCCGCCCGGGTGCAACCGGTGCGAGCGGCCGCGTCGAATACCGGTACAACCTCGACCTGTCCACCTCCGTCGCCGAGAAGCTCGCCGCGCATGGCGATCGCGTGCTGCGCACGTCAGCCGACGGCCGCGAGATCACGCTCGATCAGCGTTCGACGCAGGCGCCCGACGCGAACCTGTTCGTGTCGATCCATCACGATTCGATGCAGCAGCAGTTCATCGACGCGGGGCGGCAACGCGAATTCCGCGGTTTCGCCGTGTTCGTGTCGGAACGCAATCCGCACTATGCGGAAAGCCTGCGTTGCGCGAAGTCGATCGCCGAACGAATGATCTCGGCCGGCGAACGGCCGTCGCTGTATCACGCGCAGCCGATCAAGGGCGAGAACCGTCCGCTGATCGATCCGCAACTCGGCATCCACCGCTTCGACGATCTCGTCGTGCTGCGCACCGCGCCGATTCCGGCCGTGCTGGTGGAGGCCGGCGTGATCGTCAATCCCGACGAGGAAAAGCGTCTCGCGCAGCGCGAGACGATCCAGCGTCTCGCCACCGCGATCGCGGGCGGGATCGATGCGTGTGCGGCGGCCAGGTAGCAGCTGGCGCCGGCGGTTTCAACGGTTTTCACCCAGTGAGGAGCACCACCATGAAGAAAAAGAATCTGCTTGCATCCTTTGCGCTGCTCGCGCTTGCCGTTCCGTTCGCCGCGCACGCAGCCGGCTGCGGGAAACCGCGCAGCGCGTTCGATCAGGTGTACTGCAGCAGCAACGAGTTCTCGCAGCTCGACCGCGAACTGAACGACCAGTACGGCCGCGTGCGCAAGCACCTGAGCGGCGACCAGCAGGCGAAGCTGAAGACGAGCCAGCTCGCGTGGATGAAGCAGCGCGACGACCGCTGCAGCGAAACGCGCGACGACGGCTACCTCGTGAACCTCCAGTGCGCGATCGACGCGACGCAATCACGCCTGTCGTTCCTGCGCGAACGCGAGCGTGAATGCTCGAGCACCGGGTGCGTGACGGCGAAGCTCGGGGAGTAAGCGCTGCTTGGGTGTCGTGCCGTGAATCGCTTCGCGGCGCGGCACCCGCTTTCCCGCCATATTCGTTGCGGAGTACGCATGGCACCGAATACGACGATCAACATCCGCGCCGCCACGTCCGCCGATGCGCCGATCATCGCCGACATCCACGTCGCATCGTGGCAAGCGACCTACCCGGGCATCATGCCTGCGTCATTCCTCGCCGCGCTGTCCGTCGAACAGCGCACCGCCGCGTGGCGCAATGCGCTCGATGCGGGGCGGCCGCGTGTCGCGCTCGCCTTCACGCAAGACAAGCCATCGGGCTGGATCGCCTATGGCCCGACACGCGACGCCGACAAGGACGTGACCTGGGGCGAGGTCGAAGCGATCTACCTGCATCCGTCGCATTGCGGACAGGGAATCGGCGCCGCGCTGATCGCTCACGCATGCCGATTGCTGCATGACGCCGGCCACGAATGGGTGTCGCTGTGGGTTCTCGTCGAGAATCGTCGCGCGAAGGCGTTCTACGAACGCGAGGGCTTCGTCGCCGAGCGCGACATCAAGACGTTCGAGATCGACGGCGTGCCGATCGAAGAGGTCCGCTTTTGGCGCGCGCTACCGTAGCCGGGCCATTCCGCCCGTGCCGCCCTCCCCATAACGCCCCGCATACCTTCGGTCCATTTCTCCCCGCGTTCGACGCCGATATCGTGCTCGTGTCCACTCCCATCGCGGACACATCCAGACCGATCCATATCGAACCGGAGGCGCATCATGCAATACGCATATCGTGGTGAAGACAACGCCCGTGCGGGCAAACCCGGCCGCACGCCGGCGCAGGTCAAGGCAGCGGGCGGCTTCACGCCGTGGCTGGCGAAGACCGTCGACGAAGCGAGAAGCAACCTCGTGACGCTCGTCGCGAACGGCACGCTCGCGGAACAGGCGCAAAGCTGGTGCATGTACAAGAACAAGGAGAATGGCTGGTTCTTCAGCACCGGCACCGACGTGCAAACGGCCTACGACCACTACGACTTCTTCTATCGTCTCGCGATCGACGGCCTGAACAAGGTCGACTGGAGCGTGATGAAGGCCAACGTCAAGGGCATGAGCCTCTACCTGAACGGAACGTCGGTCGACGACTCGACGCTGATCGCCGTCGTCTGGTCGGTACGCCCGACCGAACTGCTGATCATGACGCCGGTCGCGACGCCGGCCATCGACGTGAAAGACGGCGATCGCTGGATCCCGCTGTCCGAGTATTGAGCGCATTCGATCGCGACGACCCATGCCGATCGCGCGTGACCCGCAGCGGGGTCACGCGTCATGCGCTCACAGAAACCACCGATACTCGCGCGCACCGATCTCGTTGCGAAAATCCAGCTCCTCCTGCCGCTTGTTCTCGCAATACACCATCACGAACTCGCTGCCGAGCCCGTCGCGCACGGCCGCGTGATCCTGCATCGCCGCGACGGCCGACAGCATCTCCTTCGGAAAATCGATCCCGCTGCCGCGATCGTCGTTGAGCGACGCGATCGGCTCGAGCCGCGCATCGAGCCCGTGCTCCATCCCGGCCAGGATCGCCGCGAGCACCAGATACGGATTTGCGTCCGCGCTCGCGAGCCGATGCTCGATGCGCAGATTGCGCGCATCCGAATCCGGAATCCTGATGCACGCGTCGCGATCCTCGAAGCCCCAGCTTGCACGGCTCGCCGCGTTCACCATCGATCCGTAGCGGCGAAACGCATTGTGATTCGGCGCGAACACCGGCATGCAGTGCGGCAGCAGCGCGAGGCAGCCGGCCACTGCATGCCGCAGCGGCCGCTGCCCGTCCGCCGCGAGCAGGTTGCGGCCCGCCTCGTCGTACAGGCTAACGTGCACATGCATCCCGCTGCCCGGCGCATGCAGGTACGGCTTGCCCATGAAGCTCGCGCGATAGCCGTGCCGCAACGCGACGCCGCGCGTGCTGCGGCAGAACAGCGCCGACCAGTCGGCCGCGCGCAACGCATCGTCGGTATGGCCGAAGTTGATCTCGAACTGGCCGGGCCCGAGCTCGGCCGTGATCACCGTCGCGTCGACACCCTGCTCGCGCGCGGCCTCCACCATCTCGTGCAGCACGTCGGAAAACCGCGACAGGCGTTCGATGTGCATGTTCGGCTGATCGTCGCGGTCGTCGCTCAGGCGGTCGCGCGGATACTGCGGCATCCCGTCCGCGAGCTGCGCGGCAAACAGATAGAACTCGAGTTCGAACGCGACGACCGGCCGGATACCGCGCGCCGCGAATCGCCGCAGCACGCGCGCAAGCACTTCACGCGGCTCGAACTCGATCGGCGCATCCGTGCCGTCGGAGCTGATCAGCATCTGCGCGAGCGGCTGCCGCTCCCAGCGCACCGGCTTCAGCGTGCCGGGGATCAGACGGCGCGGCGCGTCGGGGTCGCCGTCGTTGAAGCAGTAATCGCCGATCTTGTAGAGGCCGCCCTGCGTGCCGAGCAGCACGCAGTTCTGCGGCAGCTTCAGCAGCGCACCGGACGCGACCTTCTCGAGCGCATCGATCGGATAGCGCTTGCCGTAGAAGTGGCCCGGCAGGTCGAGACAGATCAGGTCGACATAACGGATCTCGGGATGCGCCTGCCGGAATGCGCGGACTTCATCGACCAGCACGGGAACGACGTCAGCCATGTCTCATCCTTTCCATGTCTCGTATGACGGTGCCGCATCGCGGCGAACCGGACACATCGGCATGCGGCACGTCACATGCGCGATGTCGATCAGTACTGCAAACCGGCGGCGCGGCGTAACGGCCCGGCAGACCGCCGCGCCAGCGACTCAGGTGAACACCCAGATCACGCGCGTCGGCGTGTCGCCCAGGTTCGCGTAACGAAACCGCTGGTGCGCGGGCAACTGGAACGCGTCGTTCTGGCCAAGCGTGACGGGCGTGTCGTCGCCGTCGATCCAGATCGTCAGCTCGCCTTCGAGCACGAAGCCGCCTTGCTCGTCGCTGTCGTCGACGGAGCGCTCGCCGCTGCTTGCGCCGGGCGCGAGATGGCTCTCGAGGATCGAGAAGCGCGAGCGCATGTTCGGCGACACGAGGATGTCCGTGATGCCGGCCGCGTAATACACGGTGCGCCGCTCGTCGGGCCGCGTGACCCACGGCACGCTGCGCGGCTTGCTCAGGCTGTAGAAATACGTGGTCGGCACGCCGAGCGCCTCGCCGATCGCGGTGAGATCGGCCACCGTCGGGCGCGACAGCCCGCGCTCGACCTGCGACAGAAAGCCGACCGAGCGGCCGATCCGTTCCGCGAGATCGTTGAGCGTGACCTTGCGATGCTTGCGCAGGTCGCGGATCAGGATCGCCAGACTTTCTATCTCTTCCTGTTCGTTCATGTGGGATTCCGGTGCGTCAAACGGTATCGCGCAGACGGTACCAAACCTTGCCGATCGCCTCCAGCGGCGCGGCGAGGCGGTCGCCGCCGGGAAAGCGCGGATTGCGGATGCGCTGGTACTGCGCGAGCAGACGATCGTCGCCGAGCACGGCATCGGCGACCGCGCGGGCACCGGCGAGTGTCGGCAGCACGCCGTGTCCGGAGAAGCCCTGCAGCCAGAAGCGCTGGCCGCGGCGGCCGATGTCCGGCGTGCGTCGCATGCTGATGTCGATGTGGCCGCCCCACGCGTAGTCGAGCGGCACGCCGCCCAGTTGCGGAAACACGCGTTCGAGGTGCGGGCGGGTCGCCGCCGCGATGTCGGCAGGTATGCCGCCGAGGTACGTGCAGCCGCCCCCGAGCAGCAGGCGATTGTCGGGGCTCAGGCGGAAGTAGTCGGGCACGAACTGGTTGTCGATCACACAACTGTTCCGCGGCAGCAGCGAGCGTGCGAGGTCCGGCGCGAGCGGCGCGGTCGCGACCTGATAGGTGCCGACCGGCAGCAGCCGGCGCGACAGCTCCGGATCGAGCCGGTCGACGTACGCGTTGCATGCGAGCACGAGCACGTCCGCGCGCACTTCGCCGTGCGCGGTGCGAGCGACGTGGCCGCCGGCCGTCTCGCGACAATCGAGCACGCGGCTTTGCTCGAAGATGCGGCCGCCGGCCCGCTCGATCGTCTGCGCGAGACCGAGCGCGAGCTTCAGCGGATTCAGATGGCCGGCCTCGGGATCGTAAAGAGCGGCGAGATAGCGCGCGCTGCCGATCCACTCCGGTATCTCGTCCTGCCCGATCACGCGCAGCCGGTCGTAGCCCCAGCGCTGCGCCGCTTCGTCGCGGGCCTGCGCGAGCATCGCGACGCGACGCGGGCGCAGCGCGGCCCACAGGCTGCCGGGCCGGTAGTCGATGTCGAAGCCGTGACGGGCGGGCAGTTCGCGCACTTCGGCCGCGGCCCAGCGCATGCTGTCCCACAGCACGCGCGCGCCGTCGCGGCCGAGCGAATCCTCGAGCGGCTGCATGTCGCACGACCAGCCGAGCAACGCCTGACCGCCGTTGCGGCCCGAGGCGGCCCACGCGACGCGACTCGCCTCGAGCACGACCACGCGCTTGCCCGCGAGCGCGATGCGCAACGCCGTGTGCAGCCCGCTGAAGCCCGCGCCGACGACCAGCACGTCGGCGTCGATACGTTCGTCCAGTTCGGGACGCCGCGGGATCGGCGACGGATAAGTACCGGCGTAGTAGCTTGCGACGTGACGGTCGGACTGCACGAACATGCGGGCTCCCGTGAAATTTTCGCCGGTTAATTTCATGAAAAATTAGCACGGCAATTTCACGGAAGCAAGGGGGGATCGTGCGGCGGGTCGTCGGGGTAATAGTCCGACGAACTAAAGTTGCGCTCTTTTCAGGGGGGGCGGTGCGATTTAACAATTCGCACGAATCGAGCAACTTCGGCTGCCAAACTCGACCTCGCAAGAAAGCTAGGATTCGCCGCGCACCGTCCCGACTATGTGTTTGGCTCAACTGCGTGCGGCGGCAGGGTGTGAACCTAAAATCACACTCACTTCCCTGCGAGACACCCCTTCCATTGAGGCAGGAACGCTCGAATAACGCGTCCTACCGCCGAAGATTACACACGGCACTGGCGCCGGTATTTTCCGCAAAACTACAGCCTGGCGTCTGCACACTGACGCCAGCCCGATGGAGAAATTCGCGATGTCATTGCACCTATTTGTGGACACCGAGTTCACGGATTTTCTGAACTGCGACCTCATCAGCATTGCAATCGTTGCCGCAGACGGCCGTGAATTCTATGGGGAGCGGTCGGATTTCGATCAGGGAAGCTGCAGCGAATTTGTACGGGCAGCGATCCTGCCTCAGCTTGGACAGTACCCGGGGCGGGTATTTACACGCGAGGAATTGCGTACCGCATTGCTGTCCTGGTTAGACCAGTTTGCCATCGAGGACAAGCCGCGAATGCTATGTTTCGACTATGGCGGTGACTGGGAATTGCTGGTCGATTTGCTCGGTGACGTACCGTCGGGCTGGCAGGCATGCTATCTCGGTGACGACACATTGGACCACCAACAAATGGAAGCTTATTTCAAAGAGCATGGCGGGCGGCATCACGCGCTGCATGACGCGCGTGCGAATTGTTACGCAGCGCGTCATCGAATCTAACGTCCCTTTCCCAAGGATGCTAGCGACTTCGATTGCGAGTTCTACCGCGGATGATCCAGCATCGTGTCCCAGTCGATTAGTTTTAGAGACAACGGGCAAGAGCAGCCCGCTCGCCTTACGATTCCAAGGCGTCTCACGAACTAATCTCCCCTCAGAATCCGCGTCGGAATGCGCGAACAGACTACCGCTTAAAGTCAACCATGCTGAACGCCTGATCGAACTGCTTGGCTCGCTGCACCTCGTCGCTATGCAGATAAGTTGACGTCGTCGAGATTGACGCGTGGCGCAGGTTATCGCGGACCATGAGCAACTCAGCCCCACGCGCCAGCGCGTGCGACGCGTGCGTGTGCCGCATCCAATGGGGACTCGCGCGGCGCAACTTATCGGCCGTCGCCGGGCGCTCGTCTTGGATCGCGTCGGCGACCAGCACGAAGAATCGCCGCAGCACACGCCAAAGCCTCGTGCTTTCGATGTTCTCGCACGCTGTGGCAGTTGCGTGCTCGAGCAGCGTGTGGACTGTTGGCTGCATCAGGCCGGCGCTTCCGGATTCCAGCGCCCGGCCTAAGCAATCGGGGGTACATCGCTTGACAGGGAACTGGCACGCTTGCCGACCTTGAGATTCCCTATAGTTACCACAGACTTTCTGGCGCGAGTGTTAATTATGCCAAGTTAGAAATTTAGCCGAAGATATCTCGGCGGCGATACAGTGATACCGTCCGTTCTGCCACCGCGAACACGTCGCCGATTAGGCGCACTGCTGCATGATGGCCAGGCTACAGCTCAGTCATATCCAAAGTCGATTTAGCGACGACGATTCCGGCGTCGCCAATCTTCACGGCAGGAACGAAACTGACGGCAAATGTTCCGCTAACCACTCATTTCGTACCCCGCGCAAGCGGTAAGGCACCGCCTGTCGTGCCGGTGCGCGATCGGAGGCAATCTCAGGAGTTAGCGGGACGCCGCCACAGCAGGCGAGAACCCTCCGCTCAACTCACCCCGTAGATACTCCACCAACGCGCGCACTGCACTAGGCACGACTGGACTGTAAGGACGAATCGCGAAGATATAGTCTCCGAATGCGCCCGACGGACGCCACGTGCCGAGCAGCGGCACCAGATGGCCCTCGTCGATGTCGCGCTGTGCGCTGAAATCCGGCAGCAACGCGATGCCGAGGCCGCCGAGCGCCGCCTCCCGCATCGCTTCACTGTTGTTCGCTGCGAAACAGCCGCGGACTGGCACACTCACGCGCGCGCGCCGCCGATCGCGCGGCTCGAAGCTCCATGCGGTCGGCTCGTTACCGCGCAAATAACACAGGCAATCGTGATCGACGAGTGCGTTCGGATGCTCGGGCGTGCCGCGTCGCGCCAGATACTCGCGGCTCGCGACGAGCAGCGATCGCGTCTCGCAGAGCTTCCACGCCACGTGCGTCTGCGGCGCGGTGGTTGTATGACGAATCGCAAGGTCGAAACCTTCCTGCGACAATGAAAACAACCGGTCCGACAATTCCAGCTCGATACGCACCCCCGGATACTGCTCGATGAAGGCCGGGAACAGCGGCACGATCTGCTGCCGGCCGAGCGCAACAGGCATTGTCACGCGTACGAGGCCGCGCGGCTCGCCGGCCAGATCCTTCACACGCGCGAAATTCATTTCGATTGTCTCGTATGCCTCGCGCGTAGTGTCGACGAGCGTCTGCCCCGCCTCCGTGAGCCGCACGCTGCGCGTTGTGCGCCGCACAAGCGGCACTCCGGCTGCCCCTTCGAGATCGGCGATGCGCTGACTCATTGCCGCCTTGCTGATACCGAGCCGCTGCGCTGCAGCAGTGAAACTCCCGGTCACGGCGAGCACCGTCAGCGAATGGATGTGCGGCCAAAGGGCCTGGGCATTTTCAGAATTCATCGCTCGATTATTCAATATTCTGAACAGTGAATCAATTGTAGTGGTCTTCTCCAGCCGCCGCCATTTGCCTAGACTGAGGCCTTCTCTATCAGGACCACAGATCAGGAGACGACTTGATGACCACCGTTCCCGCCTTCACCTCGTCCGACGACGTCGGCCACTACATCAACGGCGCCCGAGTGTTGGGCGCAAGCGGCCGCTTCCAGGACGTATTCAATCCGGCAGCCGGCAAGGCCGCCCGCCGTGTCGCGCTTGCCGATGACAACGAGGTCGCCCAGGCGGTCGCCGCCGCACAAGCCGCCTTCCCGGCGTGGTCCGAGACGCCGCCGATCCGCCGCGCGCGCGTGATGCACCGCTTCCTGCAACTGATGAACGAACATCGCGACACGCTCGCCGCGATCATTACCGCCGAACACGGCAAGGTGTTCTCCGACGCGCAGGGCGAAGTCGCGCGCGGCATCGACATCATCGAATTCGCTGCCGGCGTGCCGCAACTGCTCAAGGGCGACTTCACCGATCAGGTCAGCACCGGCATCGACAACTGGACGATGCGCCAGCCGCTCGGCGTCGTCGCGGGCATCACGCCGTTCAACTTCCCGTGCATGGTGCCGTGCTGGATGTTCCCGGTCGCACTCGCAACGGGCAACACGTTCGTGCTGAAGCCGAGCGAGCGCGATCCGTCGGCAGCGCTGTTCATCGCCGATTTGCTGACCGAGGCGGGCCTGCCCAAGGGCGCATTCAACGTCGTGCAAGGCGGCAAGAACGCGGTCGACGCGCTCATCGATCATCCGGACGTGCAAGCGGTCAGCTTCGTTGGCTCGACGCCGATCGCGCACTACGTCCATCAGCGCGCATCGCAAAACGGCAAGCGCGCGCAGGCGCTCGGCGGTGCGAAGAACCATATGGTCGTGATGCCCGACGCGAACCTCGATCAAGCGGTCGACGGGCTGATCGGCGCCGCCTATGGCTCGGCCGGCGAGCGCTGCATGGCGATCAGCGTCGCAGTGCTGGTCGGCGACATCGGCGATCGCATCGTCGCGAAGCTCGCCGAGCGCGCGCAAACCCTCGTCATCGGTGACGGCATGTCGCCGGAAGTCGAAATGGGCCCGATCGTCACGGGCGAGGCGCTGAAGCGGATCGAAGGCTACATCGACATCGGCGTGCAGGAAGGCGCGAAGCTCGTCGTCGACGGTCGCGGCCTGAAGGTGCCGGGCCGCGAGGAAGGCTTCTTCACCGGCGGCACGCTGTTCGACAACGTAACGACCGACATGCGCATCTACAAGGAAGAAATCTTCGGGCCGGTGCTCGCGTGCGTGCGCGTGAAGGATTTTGCCGAAGCCGTGAACCTGATCAATGCGCACGAGTTTGGCAACGGCGTCGCGTGCTACACGAGCGACGGCGGCATCGCGCGCGAATTTGCACGCCGCATCCAGGTCGGCATGGTCGGCATCAACGTGCCGATTCCGGTGCCGATGGCGTGGCACGGGTTCGGCGGCTGGAAGAAGAGCCTGTTCGGCGACATGCACGCATACGGCGAAGAAGGCGTGCGCTTCTACACGAAGCAGAAGTCGATCATGCAGCGCTGGTCGTCGAGCATCGGCAAGGGTGCGGAATTCGCAATGCCGACCGCGAAATAAGTGCAGTGTATTTGCTGGTTGGTCGAGCCAGCAATGTCAGGCCCCGTAACAGCGGGCCCTACTCGTCTTCCTGAGTGGGCTCCGTCGCGAGAGCTTGGGTTTGGTGCGGCATCCGGAAGGATGTCGCACTTTTTGAATTACCCGTCGTGGTAGCACGCGATGGACTGCCGCAAACTCTCGTCGAGCAGTCTGAGGGGGCGAGAGCGAAAGTACGTTAGTAGCATCCCGAGCTAGAAATTCGCAGACAAGATCGCTTGATACTGGCTCAGACGTCACCGGGCTCGTCACGTCACTCGGTTCGCGACGCTGCCTGCGATCAAATCGGCAGAGCATGATCGCCCCGGACGTTCCACTTAAGAATCTCAGAATACTGTCCGAACAAGCAGGGCCACCTCTCTACTCCCGAGCAGCGCCAGCAGCCCCTATCGCGCGTTGTACGAAATCAGAGTTTGAGCAGGCGATCGTACCGTAGTGGTAGAAGATCAACTCAGCGTCTTTGTCAGCCATAGGTGCCCACCTCCCCAATCGGTGGACACCTATGCTCCTCGGTCAGAGCGCCGTGCGGTAGACGTCGAGAATGGATCCCTTACGGTCGATCAACCTCAATTGCTATAGATCAGACCGCGAGCGGCGCCATTGACGTAAATCCTGCCATACGTGTTCCAGTCGCCGGCCATCACGCCGGAGTCGCCGAATTGGTGCGCGTCATCGTTGAAGCGCGCCCACGTTGCACCCCCGTCATCGGAATGGTAAATGCCCCAGACGCCGTTCAATGTGCCTTCCACGTAGACCGCGGCCGAGTACGACGAACCGGTCGGTGCCCTGCCCAAGGTGATCACGGTGGCGCCCGGTGTGTCGTTAGTCGACGCAAAGGCGCCGAGCTTCGCCCAGGTCGCCCCCGAGTCCACCGAGTGGTACACGGCCGTGCCGTCGGCCAGCCAGAGGTCGCCCTCGGCGTTCGGATTGACCGCCATCGACGTATCCCGCCACGAATTCCAGGCCAGGTTCGCGTTCACGGAGCCCTGGCTCAGCGCGAACGTGTGGCCGCCGTCGTTCGAGACGTAGATCTTGCCGCGCTGCCAGCTCCACGATGCGCCGCCGGAGTCGTAGGCATAGACCTTGTTCGGGTTCTTGCGGTCCGCGGCCAGGCGGTAGGCACGCGGGAAACCGTTCCATGTGGCACTGAACGCCGGCAGGTTGGTCGCCGTCCAGCTGGCGCCATTGTTGGTCGTGTACGACGGCACCGAGTCCGGCGGTGCCCAGGTCACGTTGTTGCGGGACGGGACGACCAGGTTGCCCACGTTGCTCTGGCTTGCCGCTGCGCCGTTGGGCAGCGACGCGAACGTCGACCAGCTGTTGCCGCTGTCGCCGGACCAGAAGCCCTTGGTCGCATGGCCGTTGGCGTTGTCGACGCCTGCGGCGGCGATGTACGCCGGATCGGACCACGACATGTCGGCCGAATTGCCGCTGCTCCACGTGTTCAACGGGCCTTTCGTCGGCCTCGTCGAGAGGTCCGTATTGACCCACGTGCCGATGTCGCCGGCGCTGTTGATGAAGTTGTACGACGCACCGGGCGGCGCCGTGACGAGGGCCAGCGTCACGGTTTCCTCGAGGTTGTCGACCTTGGCGCTCCAGGTTGGCGTGGGCGACGAGGCGTTCATGGTTTCACAGATGCCGCCGCCGTGGACGTGCATGACGTGATCGCGGTTGGCCGGGTCGATGGTAACGCCCTCGACCCAGCCGGCGCAGCCACCCGAGGCAGTGCCGGTATGCGGCATACCGGCCTCGATTTCGCGCCACGTACTGCCGCCGTCGTCGGATAGCTGGATGGTCTTGCTGGTGTCGCTCCAGCCCGTCATGCCCAGTGCGATGCGGGCGGACGCGCCCAGACCGGAGACGGACAGGCCGCCAAAGCCGTTGCTGTTGGAGCTGTTGAGCAGCGTCCAGTTGCCGTTGTTACTTCCGCCGAACTTGTAGAGATAGCTCGGTCCGCCGATGCCCTGGCCGACGCCCGCGTTGAACACCACGTAGAAGTTGCCGTCGGACGTGCGCACGACGTGCGGGATGTAGTAGCCGGACACCGTCGGCGGGACGGGCACCGGCGTCCACGAGAAGCCGCCGTTGGTGGACTTGTACAGGGTCGACGTCAGGCCCGCCGCGTTGGCGTAATCCGGGGCGACGGTGGCCCACATGATCCAGGTCGGCTGGCCGCCGCCCGTGCCCGACGTGTCGAAGATCACCTGTTCGACGCCGATCGGGGAACTGCCGCCGCTGATCGTGGTGGAGGACAGACCCGTGACCTGCGTCCAGGTGCGGCCCGAATCGGCACTCTTCCACAGGCCAGCCGTGCGCGATCCGTAGAACAGCGTCGACGGATTGTTGGGGTCGACCTGCAGGCGCTCGCCCGTGGCGCGGCCGTTGTCGTTGCCGCCCACCGGGAACGGCAGATCGTAGTGCGTCCAGGTGTCGCCGCGGTTGCTCGAGATGTAGATGCGGCCGTTGTGACCCTGCGTCACGGTAATGCCGGTCATTATGTAGACGAGCTGATCGTTGTTCGGGTCGAGCGCGAGGCTTTCGACGCCGTGGAAATCGCCCTCGCCTGAGCCGAAACCGATGCCGTCGGTGATGGGCGTCCACGTCGAGTTGGTCGCGTTCCAGCGGTACGCGCCGCCGACGTCGGTGCGTGCGTACAGCAGGCTCGCGTTGGCTGGATGGTAGATCAGGCCGGTGACGTAGCCGCCGCCGCCCCACTTGACGCTGGTCCAGCTGGCCGCCGGCAGGTTGCTGCCGCTGCCATTTCCGCCGATCTGGCCGCGATTGGCGGCTAGATTGGCCCCCACATTGGTCACGCCTGTCGCGCTATCGGATCCGTCACCACAGCCCCATAACGCACACGCCATCGCCGCAGCGGCAATCCATCGTCGAGAAAACACGGTCATCGGAGAAATCCTGAAAGGAAGAGGTTCATCGCAGGGCCCGCCACCGGGCCCCGCGCAATCAATTCGCCATGAGCGATGCAATCTGCGCAGCGCTGAGCGCACCGCGATAGATGCGGAAATCGTCGATCAGGCCGTGGAACGTGGCGTCGGCACTGTATTGCGATTTGCCCAGCCAGTTCTGCGTGGTACTGCCAAGGCGGAACGGCGCCTGGAACATCGCCGTGTTGGTACTGACGGGCGTGCCGTCCACGTATATCGTGCCGGTCGAACCCGATAGCGTGACGGCCACATGCACCCATCGCTTGCTCGGCAGCTCGGTGGGGGCGTCGATGATCTGTTCCGGAGGGCCGTCACCGGGGCCGTTGGCCGTCATGGCGAAGCGCATGCCGGCCCAGCCGTTGCGCAACTGCCCGCGCGGCGTGAACATCATGTAGCGGTGGAAGCCCGTGCCGAAGTCGAACAGGCGTGCCCACGTTTGCGCGCCGTTCCAGAACACCCAGCTGGCGATGGTGAAGTCCGACACATCGGCCAGCAGATCGTCGGGCAGCGCCACATACGCGCCCGAGCCGTTGAGCGAGACCGCGTTGCCGCTGTGCCCCGCCGCCCACGTTGCGCCGTTGAGCGTGCCATTGCGCCCGTTGCCCGAGCTATCGGCGGCCGTGATGCCGCTGCCTTCATCAAACGTGAGGTGCGCAAGCAGCTGCTGCGCCGTGATCACTTTCACTTCGTTGGAGAGCGCCGATTCGCCCGCAATCGTTTGCGCGGTCACGACATAAAAATACGTGCCGGCACCGGCGGGCATATCGGTATAGGTCAGCAGATCGGTGATACCGCTCTGGATGGTGCTGTACGGTCCGCCGGCAATGGTGGCGCGCTTGACGTTGTAGCTGACGGCGTTGCTGCTGCCCCACCACGACAGCACCACCTTGCCCGCGCCGGCGTAGCCGGTCAGGCCGGTCGGCGTTGCTGCAGGGGTGCCGGGGTCGAGCGTGCAGGTGAGCGTGCCGTAGCCAAGCTGGTCGAAGCCGCCACTGTTGGGGCCGTAGTTGCCGCCGCCGCCTTCTGGTGCCACAAGCTCGGCAGCGCGCTTGGTGTAAGGCGCCGCCAGACCTTTGCGGTTGATGTAATGGTTGGCCACCAGCGCCCAGCAAGGCCGCCCCAGGGCGCCGCCTTGCCCGCCGGCGGCGAACTGCGTCTGGATGACGCCGGCGCTGTTCTGGTACGTGACGAAAGGCACCGTGTAGAACGCGCCATCTGCCTGCTTCAGGTTGGCCTTGGCCACGTATTCCGCGCCCGCCAGAAAGCGATTGTTGTCATAGCCGTACAGATCGATGCCCTGATTCCACGCCATCTCGCAAATGGCGCCCGTCAATGCAATGCCGAGCGTGCTGTGGCCCTGGTCCCGGCCGGCTTCCTGCCATTGGCCGAGGTTGCCGGGGTGCATGTAGTACACGGCTTGCCGGATACAGCCATTACTGCCACCGGTCTTGAAATGAGTGACGGCCTCGTTGACGAGCTCGGCATCGTCGCACAGCACCCCAATGGCCAGGACACAAGCGATGTTGGCAAGGCCCCAGTTGGCCCAGTAGTGCGTGTCCATCGCGGTGTCGATACGGGTCAGGAAAGCGTGACTGACCGGGTAGAAGACGTTGCGCATCATTGCCTGGAACGCGGCGAGCCCGGCCGGACTCCAGCCGCTGTAGCCGCGCATGATTTCGGCTGCGTTGGCGAATTCGTAGCCGTAGATGCCGGCGGCGAGCGCCACGTCGCTGCCGCCAAGCGTCGTCAGCGTCGCGGCCCATTGGTCCAGATACTCCACGGCCTTGTCGGCATAGCGTTTGTCGTCCGACACCTTCCAGCGCAGCGCGTCGCCATAGGCGGCGGCGATGTCGTTGTAGAGCGCGCCGTAGTTCTGACCGTGCGTGGGATCATTGCCGCGATAGATGCCGACCTGCGGGTTCGGCTTGTTCGTCAGGCGCGTGTGACCGTTGGCGACGAGCACGTTCCAGCTGTCGATCCACGGGGAAGCGTGGGCCCCGACTTTAGCGCGCATGCGTTCGAAATCCGCCTCGGTATGCAGCAAGCCGGGATGCGTGAAGGCGCGGGTCTGGGCAATGCCTGCCGACGTCGCCCCTGCGTCGATACCGCCCGAAGCTGGAGCCACTCCGGACGCCTGGCCGGTGCCGTTTGCCGTTGGTCGCTCACCGCCTGTAACCGCGTTGCTTCCGTCGCCGCCGCATCCGGCCAGAAGCGTTGCACCGAGCCCCATCACGAAATGGCGTCGTGCAATATTTTCGATGTCGCCGAGTGGGACGATTTCCTCGGGTAGCATCGTCGGTGCTCCGTTGTCTCGCATGTCTGGATCCCCAGTTTTTTAGCTATGGTCGAAGCGACAAAAATGTACGAACCGTTCCGTATTCGTCAGGAACGCGTAGCATTCTATCCAGTGCGGTAGGGATGTAATCAAGCGAAAAAAAACATATTCACAAATGACACGCACTTGTCACATCGGTGATGCAGGGATTTGGGCGGTTCGTGCCGTACGACTTCCCGTGGCAGACTGGGATCGAGTGGTTTGCCGTGACCGCGCTTCTTGCGCGTTTGCGCGGCGATGGTCGTTTCCGGGATGTATTCCTGAGCGGGCGTCGCTTTCGCGCCGAGTGCATCGGCTTCGTTGAACAGACTGAGCTGGTCAGAGTCTCGCGCCTCGCTCTTTGGGACAGTTCGCGGCGGTATGCCCGCAGCCACTCTGATGAATCGATACATGGCCGTGCACGACGCAGACAATGATGAGAAAAGCGTAGCCTGCGCCAGATTGTTCAGTTTTTCTGATGCCAGGGGTTTGAGGTCGAGCATACTCCGGCGATCAGGCCGTCGCGACGGTGGCGCCCAGAATGCCGTGCTCGACCAGAGTGTGCGACACGAAGCCGAACTCGATCGCTTTCACGACAAATTCATTCAGTAGGCGAAATGCGGCCGGTCTGCCCTTGGGTGTTCCCATCGCCTGCTCGATGACCATGAATTGGCCGGGAAGCATTCGCAAACCGGACAACCTGTTTGCATCGAATTCGAGTTGCTGCCTGACGCCAGCCGCGACTTCGCACCCTTGCGCCAGCATCGTATCGACGACTGCCGGCGAGGTCGCCGCTCTCACGAGCATCGCATTATGAAGCACGCGCGTGAGGTAGAGATCGTACGCGCTACCGTTGCCAACGACGACACGGGTGCCGATTGCGTCTACCTCGTCATTCGACCGGATAGGAGAGACCTCGGGCACGAGATAGGCACCCTCGATCAGGACGTAAGGGCGGGTCTGGTCTATTGCTTTGCCACGCACGGGGTCGCGAGCGACGAACGCAACGTCGTCCTGCAACTCGCGACAGCCATCCCTGGACTGATTCTCGCGCCCGTCATTCGACGCATGCCGGATCAGCGGCCGGCCGCTGTGTCGGTCAGCTTGATATCGGCCGCGTCGCTGCTCGGGCTGATCTGCTTGCCGGGCCTGGCTGTGGTTTGGGCTGCGCTGCTGGGCTTCGGAAGTGGGGCAAGCATGATTCTCGGCCTGACCTTCGTCGGCCTGGGCACCCGCTCCGCCGAGGTGGCGGGGGCGCTTTCCGGCATGGCGCAATGCATCGGTTATCTGATGGCGGCGGCTGGCCCGATGGTCGTCGGTGCAATCCACGACTGGCAACGAGGCTGGTCGGTTGCGCTACTCATGGCAGCAGGCGTCGCGCTCCTCGGGGCATGGGCCGGGCTGCTCGCGGGCAGGAAAGTACGCGTCGAGGCCTGACTTCCCGCAAACAGGCTCGTAACGACGAGCGACATCCCCCCAAAATCACAAAGGAACAACCTCCCCGTAAGTCACGGTGTCGCCGACTAGATACACGATCTCGTTCTGGATACGCGGTTGGGCGAACAACTCTGCCTTGTACAGGCCGTTGAGCAATCTGTTTCGAGTGATAGACTTGGATGAGAGGGCGTCACTCGACCGTGCCCCTGCTCACTACACGGGTACTCGATGAAAAGACTGCCACCGCTGAACTGGTTGCGCGCATTTGAATCTTCCGCACGGCATTTGAGTTTCACGCACGCAGCAAACGAACTGAATCTCACGCAGGCCGCCGTGAGCCAGCAGGTCAAAGGCCTCGAATCGCAACTCGGCGCCGCCCTGTTTCGTCGGCTCCCCCGCGGCATCGAAATGACGGAAGCGGGTCTGGCCTATCTCCCAGTCGTTCACGAAGCGATCGAGCGCCTCGCTATCGCGACGGACGAAATCTTCGGTCAAGTTAATCTGCGCGTACTGACAGTACGCGTCAGCCTGGTGTTCTACACACAATGGCTGGCGTCGAGAATGCCCGAATTCCGTCGGCTGCGCCCGGACATCAATCTGCGGATCACGAGCAACATCTGGGGAGGCGACAGCTGCGTGACGGATGTCGAAGCCGATCTGGAAATTCGCCACGGCCACGGCAAATGGGCCGGGCTACGCGCCGAGCGACTCACGTACGACAAGCTCGTGCCCGTCTGTTCGCCGAATCTACCCTCCGCATCGCAACCGCTCGAACGCCCAAGAGATCTCGCCGGTCACGAACTTCTGCACGTACTCGGTTACGAGGAAGGTTGGGGTTATTGGCTACGCAAGGCCGGCGCAGCCAAGGTCGACTCATCGCGCGGCATCTACTTCGACACGCTGATTTCGGCCCTCAAGGCTGCCGAACTCGGTCAGGGCGTCGCGCTCGCCCGCTCGTCCCTGGTCGAGCAAATGCTTGCAAATGGCCAACTGATCGCGCCGCTCCTGCCGCACCTTCCAACCCAGGAAGCCTTCTGGCTCGTCTATTCCCCACACGCGATCGTTAACCCTAATGCGAAGGCGTTTGTCGACTGGCTCGTTGCCGCAGCAACCGACAGTCCGTCTTGACGCCGCCGCAGCCATAAAAAAAAACGCCCCATCGCCGCTTTTTTTATCGCTTTACCGCCTTCCCGCCTTGATCGACAGTTCGCTCTGGGAACGTTATCCGCGTCGGCGATGCGGATGACGCGATGAAGGAACGCGATAAAAAATGCAGACGGCCGCGCGCCGCTGCGCTGGAGGCGAGACAGCATGAAAGCAGCACAAGACAAACGACCACTCCATGGTGTGAACGTCATCGACTTCGGTCAGTACATCGCGGGACCGGCGGTCGCCATGATCCTCGCCGATCTCGGTGCGAAGGTCATTCACATCGATCCACCGAACGGCCCGCTTTGGGACAGCCCTGCCAATGCGGTGCTGAACCGGAACAAGCTCACCGTCAAACTGGACCTCAAAACAGCCGACGGCGTCGAGCACGCGCTCACGATGATCGAGCACGCCGACATCGTAATCGAGAATTTCCGGCCCGGCGTACTCGCTCGCCTGGGCATCGATTTCACCGCGCTGCGAGCTGCACGACCAGAACTCATCACGCTGTCGTTGCCGGGCTTTGCGAGCAACGACGAACTGCGGCGCGAATGGCGAGCATTCGAACCCATCATTGCGTCGGCTTCCGGTGTCTTTACCGACATGGGCCAGAACCGCGTGCTGATGGGCATCAACCCGAGTTTCTCGCCCCTGCCGCTCGCTTCGTCGTACGGCACCATGCTTGGCGTCTCGTCGGTCGTGCTCGCGCTTCAGGCGCGCGAGCGCACCGGCCATGGCGATCAGATCGAAGTGCCGCTGTCGTCGGCCGTGCTCGAAGGGCTGTCCTACAACTCCATCAAGATCGACGGCTATCCGGAGCGCTACAAAACGCTTCGCGAGAAGGAGGTGGAACGCCGGCGGGCCAGCGGGCAATCCATGGATCTGTCGTACGAAGCGCTACAGGAATATCTCGACCCGTTCTATCGCACGTACGACTGCGCCGATGGCCGCAAATTCTACGCCGTGTGTCCGTCGCACAATGCCCATGCGAAACGCTGCCTGCAGGCGATGGGCATTTACGATGAAATGGTCGCGGCTGGACTGCCAGCCGTTGCCGATTGCTATCGTCCCGTCGATGAATGGGAAGCCGATGCCTCGCTCGGTGTGTATCCGCTGCCGGCCCATTGGGCCAGCCGTATTTCGGCGCGCATGAAAGAGGTGTTCCTGACGAAGACGGCCGCCGAATGGGAGCGCATCTTCGGTGAAGGCGGCTTCCCCGGCGCGCCCCATCGCACCACCAAGGAATGGCTGCACGACGAGCATGCGAATGCCTCCGGACTGGTGGTGACTGCCTACGATCCGGAATTCGGCTCGATGAAGCAGCCGGGCCCCATCGCGTGGCTGGAGGACAGCGTCGACGAGATGCTGCCCCCCACACCGCGTTGCGCGGTCATGGCGAGCGAGGCCATCGCTATGCTCGCCGCGTCGCCACGCGCAAAACCCGCCGCTGCTGCCGGCGAACCTGGCCAGGGATGGCTGGAAGGCGTGAAGATTCTCGACCTGACGAACGTCATCGCCGGTCCGCATTCCACCTCGTTTCTCGGACGCTTCGGCGCCGACGTGATCAAACTCGACCCGGTGGCGCCGAATTACGACCCTTGGAACACGGTGGTGTTCGGGATGTCGTCCGGTCGGGGAAAACGAAGCATCCTCGTCGATCTGAACAACGACGACGGCAAGGGGGTGTTCCGTCAGCTCGCGCGCTCGGTCGACGTGATCGTCATGAACGCCCCCGATCGGCAGCTCGCTCCACTCGGCCTCGACGAGGCCAGCCTGAGGGAACTCAACCCGGGCGTCGTGTTCTGTCAGCTCGATTGCTTCGGTGGTCCCCGACGCGGCCCCCGGACCGACTATCTGGGCTACGACGACTTGATCCAGGCCTGCACGGGCATCATGGTCAGGTTCGGCGGCGGCATGGCGACGCCAGAAGAACACGCGCATGTCGGCACCATCGATGTGATGTGCGGCTTTGCTGCCGCGCTCGGCGTTGCTGCCGCACTGTACCGCAAGGCGCGGACTGGCCAGGGTGGACGCGCACGCACGTCCCTGGCGGCGCTCGGTAACCTCGTGCAGATTCCATATTGCTACGACTACTCGGGCCGCGCACCGTTCGACGAGCCCTCGGGCCGCGACGCGACCGGGTTCGGCCCGCTGTCCCGCTTCTTCCGCGCTGCCGATGGGTGGCTTTACATCCATACCGGGCCGGACGAGTTCGGCAAGCTCGATCACGTTGAGGGACTGCGCGGCATTGCAGCTTCCGAGACCCCGGTTGCGTTTCTCACACGCGCCATTGCGTCTGCTCCCGCCGCGCTGTGGCAGACCCGTCTGCAAGCGGCGAATGTGGCCGCGGCCGTGCCGGACAACCTCGAGAACATTCGCCGCGAGGCCAGCCGCCCTGCCGACGGTCGCCCCGGCATCGATCTGGGCAGCTTCGCGTTCAGCGTGTTCGATTCGCATCCCAGCGGCCATCGAGTCACGCAACTCGATCCCATCGCGGTGCGGCCCGCTTCTGCGGCTATCCGCGCACTGTCACCCGCCGAAAAGTTCGGTGCCTCGACGCGCGCCGTCATGCGTTCGCTCGGCTACGCGGAAGGCCGCATCGACTCGCTGATAGACCAGCGCGCGATTGGCGTCAGCTGGTCCGACGACTACCTGCCGCGGTGACAGACGGCGATCTTTCTAGCTCTGTATCACGGATTCAAATTACTCAGTCATGCGAAATGAGATGACGCATCATCGCAAGTCCATCGGAACATTCGATTACATCGTGATAGGCGCTGGCACGGCAGGATGCGCGCTGGCCAGCCGACTCAGCGAGGACCCTCGAACATCGGTGCTCCTGCTGGAGGCAGGTGGCAAGGATGACTATCACTGGATTCACGTGCCGGTCGGCTACCTCTACTGCATCGACAACCCGCGCACGGACTGGCGTTTCCGCACGGAACGCGAAGCGGGGCTGAACGGCCGCGCCCTCGGTTACCCGCGTGGTCGCGTGCTGGGAGGTTGTTCGTCGATCAACGGCATGATCTACATGCGCGGCCAACGGGAAGACTACGATGAATGGGCCCGTCTTACCGACGATGCGGGCTGGCAGTGGAATTCGGTGTTGCCTCTGTTCCGGCGCAGCGAAGACTACCACGGCGGCGCAAGCGATCTGCACGGAAGCGGGGGGCCATGGCGGGTCGAAAAACAGCGTCTGAACTGGCCGATTCTCGAGATTTTCTCTCAGGCCGCACAACAGATCGGCATCCCGGCAACGCAGGACTTCAATGGCGGCGACAACAACGGTGTCGGCTACTTCGATGTGAACCAGCGACGCGGCGTTCGCTGGAACGCAGCCAAGGCGTTTCTGAGACCCGCCGCCGCTCGCCGCAACTTGACCATCGTCACCCTCGCGCAGACCGAGCGCCTTCGATTCGACGGAACGCGATGTGTCGGAGTCGACGTGCGGGTCGGCGACGAACCCATGCTTGCCACGGCGAATCGGGAGGTCATCTCGTGTGCCGGCGCGGTCAACTCACCGAAGCTGCTCGAGCTGTCCGGCATCGGCGATCCGGATCGCCTGGGCGCGCTCGGCATCCCTGTGCGGGTCGCGCGTCGAGGCGTTGGAGAAAATCTCCAGGATCATCTGCAACTCCGCATGGTGTTTCGCATCGACGGTGCGAAGACACTCAATACGCTCAGTGCGTCCTGGTGGGGAAAGCTGCGGATCGGCATGGAGTACGCGGCGAAGCGCAGCGGCCCGATGGCGATGGCTCCGTCGCAGCTCGGCATTTTCACCTCGGTGGATCCGAACCACGCGAAGATCCGGCCAGATGTTCAGTACCACGTGCAGCCGCTGTCGCTCGACCGCTTCGGCGAGCCCCTGCACAAGTTCGACGCGATCACGGCCTCGGTATGCCAGTTGCGGCCCACCTCCCGAGGCACCATTCACGCGGTATCCGCGGACCCGTTCGCACCGCCCCGCATCGCTCCGAACTATCTGTCGACCGAATTGGACCGCGCGGTTGCGGCCAATGCCTTACGCCTCACGCGACGTATCGTGGCGGCACCCGCCATGGCGCCGTTCAAGCCGCGCGAAATCCTGCCCGGTATCGCGTTCCAGAGCGAGGACGAACTCCGTCAAGCAGCAGGCGACATCGGCACGACGATCTTCCATCCGGTCGGAACCTGTCGGATGGGGCGCCTGGACGACGCGGATGCCGTTGTCGATTCGCGACTGCGCGTGATCGGCGTACCGGGCCTTCGCATCGCCGATGCGTCGATCATGCCCACCATCACGTCCGGCAACACGAACTCGCCGACCTTGATGATTGCCGAACACGCGAGCGACCTGATCCGAGAGGATTGGGCCCGGCCGCAATCCCGAAACGGTCCGCCATGAGCACGCGGCCAGCGAGTAGCAAGCGCACAGGATCGATGCGTCACGCCTGACCGGACGACGCGTCGGAAGTACCGGTCACAACGAAAAAATCAGGAGACAACGATGCAGCAGAGAACGATGCAACAAAGCAGTGCGTCCGTCGTCGCGGAGCAGACCAAGTCTCGCTTTGGCGTCGAGCGTCGCTCGATCGACTACGTTCCGCATGAGGAGCGCCACGGCAAGATTTGGCAACTCGGTACGATCTGGTTCTCGGGATCCACCCAGATCGCGACATTGGCGGTCGGTGCGCTCGGCGGCGCGATGGGCGCGAATTTGCTGTGGACAGCGATCGCAGCCGTCCTGGGCGCGGCATTCGGCACCTTCTTCATGGCGTTTCATTCGACACAGGGGCCCCAGCTCGGGCTCCCTCAGATGATTCAGTCGCGCCCGCAGTTCGGGTACATGGGCGCGTTGCTGGTATGGGTCGTCGCCCTGGTCACCTACGTCGGTTACAACGCGTTCAACCAGGTTCTTGCCGGTGACTCGGTCCACCAGTTGCTGCATGTCGATGCCAAGGCGGGCTTGATCGCATTTACGGTGCTGTCGCTCGCCGTCGCCTTCTTGGGCCATGACTGGATTCATCAGGCACAACAGTGGCTTGCCGTGATGATGACTATCGTGTTGTCGGTCCTGTCGGTTGGCATCGTCCTCACGGTTCACTTCGACGCAACGCAGTTTAGTGTTCACGAATTCCGCGCGGTGCCTTTCTTCATGCAATTCTTCGCGGCCGCGGCTTACCAGTTGAGCTGGGCGATCTACGTCTCCGACTACTCACGCTACATGCCAGCCAACGTCCGGGTGCGTACGTCGTTCTGGTGGACATACCTCGGTGCGTTCATCGGTGGCGCATGGATGATGCTGATTGGCACGGCGGCCGCTGCGGTTCATTCGAAGGTCGATATTGGTGCAGCTGTCAAGATGATCGGCGATTCGATCTTTCCGGGGCTTGGTGCCCTGACGCTTGTGTTGTCGCTCGCCACCCTGGTCACTATGACGAGCTTGAACTTCTACGGTGCATCGCTGACGCTGCTCAGCATCGCGGATTCGTTGAAACCGTCGAAACCGACCGTTCGAGCCCGCTTCATCAGCCTCGCATTCGTCGCGATCGTCGCCACCGGCATTGCATTGGCCGCGTCGGGCAACTTCATGACGAGGTTCGGTGATTTCCTCGGCATCCTGCTCTATCTCTTCACCCCCTGGACCGCGATTAATCTCGTCGACTTTTATTTCGTTCGCAAGACCGAGTATTCCGTCCGTGAGATTTTCAATCCGCGCGGCATGTACGGACGCTGGAACTGGCGCGGCTTGAGCGCGTATTTCATCGGTTTCGCCGCAATGCTGCCGTTCTCCTCGACGGGCTTCTACGTCGGGCCCTTCGCAAGGTTGTTGGGCAACATCGACATCGGCATGGTGATCGGGCTGATCGTATCGTCCGTTGTGTACTGGATGGCCTGCAGATCACTCGACTGTGATGCAGACCGCCGTCGTGCTCGCGAAGCCGACATCGGCCTGGAGTCCAGCGTCTAATCAGCTTCGGAATACTGCCAACCGCATGAACGGCCGACAACCTCGTCGGCCGCGTCGCTGCCCCCCCCGACCCCACTTGTTTTGGCCTTGATGAAAAGGCGCGCGTCTGAAGCGATGTGCCGTCGTCCGGCAGCGGCTTTCCCCTCAAGGAACTGCTGCCAGTCAATGGCACCCACGTTCTCCTATTAAGACGCTTTTCTTCTATGCACTGAGTTTTCGGTGCGATTCAATTGAGGTAACCGAAAGCGTGGACGTGCTAGATATCGTCAAAATGCCCTGCAACTCATGGTGCGCCGACCGCTTCCGCACACCGAACTCTTTTCTCAACACATCAAGTCACAACGAGCACGCGTCATGGATGCACCTGTTACACGTCTCAGTCCGACGGACGGCAGTTTGACTGCCGCAAAGGTGATCTTCGCAGGCATCTGCGCGATCATCCTGACCATCGGAATCGCGCGCTTTGCGTACACGCCACTACTGCCGGTCATGAGAGAGCACGCTGGCCTGAGCGGTGTGGCTGCCGGTTGGCTGGCATCGATCAATTTCGTCGGCTATCTCGGCGGCGCGTTGGTCGCATCGCGTATTCCCACGCTGCATCAAAAGTATGTGCTGTATCGTGCCGGCCTGATCACAGCGGTTCTATCCACCATCGCGATGGGGCTCACCGATAACCTCTGGACCTGGCTCGTGCTCCGCCTGCTTGCAGGCTGGGCGAGCACTGCCGGTATGTTGCTGTCCACTGGCATTGTTCTGAATTGGCTGATTCGTCAAGGCCATCGCGCGGAACTCGGCATTCATTTTTCGGGATTCGGCCTTGGTATGTTGCTATCGGGTACGACCGTCGCGTTGATCGCGAGTCGGCTTTCGTGGAGCCAGCAGTGGATTTTGCTCGGCGTTATTGGGGTGATTTTCCTAATTCCCGCGTGGCACTGGATGCCTCGCCCTCCTAAAGCATCGCCGGCCAGCCACGCCTCGACGGATAGGGCGCCGCCGTCGAAATGGATGATGATTTTCTACGCAGCCTATTTTTGCGGAGGCATCGACTACGTGATCACCTCGACGTTCATCGTCGATATCGTGCATGGAGTGCGAGCGGTCCAGATTCCTGCGAACGCAGTCTGGATCGTAATGGGTTGCATCGCAGTTCCATCCTGTTTTCTCTGGGATCGCATCGCATCCATCGTCGGAGAACTGAAGGCGCTCTTCTTCGCGTATAGCGTCCAGGCACTCTCGATCGGCTTGAGTATCTCCGCCAGTCACCCTGCACTCCTGGTAGCGGGCGCGCTTCTGTTTGGCAGCACCATAATTGGGACCGTCAGCCTGACGTTGTCGATCGTTGGACGTATTTTCCCCGCCAATCCCGCAAAAGCGATGGCGCGGCTCACGCTTGGCTTCGGCGTAGCCCAGATCATTGGGCCGTTGATCGCAGGGTATCTGCTCCATGCCAGTGGCAGCTATCAGCTAGCGCTGGTCTTTGCAACCATAGTAGGCGTGGTGGGATCGCTTCTGACCTTCGCGCTCAATATGGTGAGGAGGGGTTAAGACAATGCTGAACAAGCGGCTCTTTTCATGATGTCGTCGAGAGTTCGAAGCGTCGTGCTGTCGTACAGCGCTTCCTGCAGGCAAGATCCGCCAGGTTGAATCAGTGCTGAACGAAGCGGATTCGCAACATGCGCTCCAGCCCGATCGGCGGCCGACCGTTACCGCGTTTCGGGGTCGTGCGGCTCCACCAGCGCACACAACTCAGCCCACGGCACGATCGGCTCCATCGTGTCCAGAAACTCGTCGCGCCGCGTGCGTTTGCGCTTCATTTCGAAGCCCGCGCCTTCAGCGGCTGCCACCGCCAGCGCCTGCTGCTTCATCGTCGCTTGCCTTTCTCAGATCATGTCCACCGATCCATAACGCTTGGATCTCGCCGGTGGTGGACTTAATCAGCATTGCCTCAACGAGATGACCCAGTCCAAAAAACTCCGCCGTCCACTTTCGGGCCGCCGAGTGTCCGGCGCCGGAGGCTACGATGGTTGAAACTGAACGGATCACGATGACGAGTTTCGCACTGGAACTTACTCGCGCTCGAGCGCATGCGTGACAAGCGCGTCGATAGTACCGTCGTTCCGAAATCCCGCCTCGATGGCACGGCGATCGGTCAGCGGCGGTTGTCGTCCGAAAAACCGCTCGATCCGCTCCACCGGAGCGTAGTCGATGTCGAACGAGCCGAACCGCCGGACCAGCGCATCGACGATCTCTTGAACCGACAGATGCAGCACTGGGGGCGTCCAGACTCGGCCAACGTGCAACCCCTCTGCGGACATGCGTCCGGCGTGCAGCAGGTTGTCGACACAGCATCTGCGGGACATCCACCACACGGTGGCCGAAGGCAAAACGGGACACGTATAAGACTGTCCGCTCTGCGCCGCGCGGAAGATCTGGCTCATGAAAGCGGATCCATGTCCCGCAGAAAGCGCCGGACGAGCCACGATGCCCGGCAGGCGTAACGCACGGCCATCCAGCTTGCCGCGTCGCGTCCAGTCGGCAAGGATCAGCTCGCCAACCAGCTTGTGCACGCCGTAGCTCATCGTCGGGCGCGGCAGGGTGTGCTCGTCCACGGACGGGGGTAACGACTCGCCCAACGCCGCAACACTGCTGGCATAAACGACGCGCGCCGCACGCCCCTGCTCCGTCGTTTGCTTCGCCAGGCGTTCGAACAGCGCCAGCATCCCCGACAGATTTACCCGGTCGCCTTCAGCCGGTTCGGCTTCCGCCTGCGAGCCGGGCATGCTCGCCAGATGAAAGACGACGTCGACAGGTTTCGACAGCTGCGGCTCAAGAATCTCCGGGCTGCTGAAATCGCCGACCAGTGCCGTGATTCGCGCATCGTCGTACGGCCACTCCGCTTGCCGGTCGACCAACAACAATTCCGACACATCGCCAGGCTCCACGATGCCGTCGCGCAGCAGCCGTTCGACCAACGCCATTCCGACAAATCCGCCCGCCCCGGTCACCAGCACTCTCATGGCCGAGCCTCCTCGTCGTCGGCGCGCGGCGCGCGCACAACCCGTTGATCGATCGTACCGAACGGTGCGTTGCCGGCGTCATCGCGCGCCGTCATCCTGACCCGGTCGCCAAAGCGCATGAACCTCGTGCGCGCGGCCCCTTCGTCGATCATTTCGATCACGCGGCGTTCGGCGAGGCACGCCGAGCCCGCGTTGCGATCGGCATTCGACACCGTGCCGGACCCGACGATCGTCCCCGCCGACAGGCGGCGCGTGCGGGCCGCATGCGCGACAAGTTCACCGAAGCCGAAGTTCATCTCGCGTCCATGCGGATGACCAAACCAGCGGTCGTTCCATTCGACGTGCAGGCTCAGATGCACGCGGCCGTCGCGCCAGTGCTCGCCGAGTTCGTCGGGCGTGACGGCAACCGGTGCAAAGCTCGTAGAGGGCTTGGCCTGCAGGAAACCAAAGCCCGTCTTCATTTCGCGCGGGCCGAACGCCCGCAGGCTCCAGTCGTTGAGCTGTACGATCAGGCGGATGCAGCGCAGCGCACCGGCGGCCGATACGCCCATCGGCACGTGCCCCACCACCACACCGAATTCGCCTTCGAAGTCGATGCAGTCGGCCTCTTCAGGCAAGGGCACGTCGCTGGCCGGGCCGAGGAAGTCGTCGCTGGCGCCCTGGTACATGACCGGCACCGTATCGAACATGGGAATCGGCGGAGTATTGAACGCCTGCTCCATCAGGCGGCCGTGATTCAGAAACGCCGAACCGTCGCACCACTGCGGACTGCGCGGCAAGGGCGCAGCGCATGCGGCCGGATGGAATGGATACGCCTCGGGCACGCTACCGGCATTCAACGCGTCGTAACGCGCCTGCAGGCCGGGCGCGAGCGCGTCCCAGCGATCAAGTACATCAACCAGCGTCGTTGCGATCGGCGTGGCCTCGACGGCATGGCGCAGGTCGCGCGACACGAGCAGCAAGCGGCCATCGGCGCCGCCATCGGGCAAGGTGGCGAATTTCATCGTGCGCCTCCGCGTGCGGGTGTGTCGAGCATGGCGGCCACCGCCGGATCGTAGGCACCGTCGACCAGAACGAACAGCATCCGGCACGGACGGCCCGAGCGATTCGCCCAAGCATGGTTGGTCCCCCGCTGAATCACCACGCTCCCCGGCGCCAGTGCGACTTCAGCATCGTCAAGGATCAGGGTCATTTCGCCTTCGATCACCACGCCGTAGTCGATCGACTCGGTGCGATGCATCAGCGGATGCGGCGAGCCGGCCTTCACCGTCGAAGCAGCGGCGTCGCCGATCTGGCTGAACGCGTCGTGCATTTTCCTCGCACCATGTGCGAGAAATTCCGGCGTATCGGGCGGAATGTCGACGAAGCGCATACGGGTGCCTTGCGTTGGCGGCGGTAGCATGAGCACGCCAACCGTGGGATCGGCGCCATTGTCGACCATGGCGGGGCTCGACGACGTGCTCCACACTTCGTGGAATACGGTGCCGGAAATCGCGGCGATTTCCACCACGGTCGGCAGAGGACCGTCGGATGCGACGACTGCGCGACCGTCGCTATCGTGTCCGGTCACCACGCGACGAATCGCTGGAAAGCTCATGCTGCTGCCTCCACGTCGGTGTCATCGAAAATCGCGACGGCGCGCGTCCACCCTGCCGACGCTCCGCGAATCTTGTGCGGGAAGCAACTGATCGTGAAGCCGGTCGGCGGCAAGGCCGTGAGGTTGTGCAGCTTCTCCAGATGGCAATAGCCGATATCGCGCCCCGCCTTGTGCCCTTCCCAAATCAGCGACGTATCACCCGTTTCCGCGATCTTCCTGGCGGTGTAGGAGAACGGTGCATCCCAGCTCCATGCATCGGTGCCGGTCAAGCGCACGCCACGCTCCAACAGGTACATGGTCGCTTCGTAGCCCATGCCGCAGCCCGCATTGACGTAGTCGTCGTGCCCGTAGCGCGATCCGGCCCGCGTGTTCACGACGGCGATATCGAGCGGCTGCAGTTCATGGCCGATGCGCGCAAGTTCGGCCTCGACGTCGGCCGCCGTCGCGACGTAGCCGTCCGGAAAGTGCCGGAAATCGAGCTTCACGCCCGGCTGGAAGCACCATTCCAGCGGCACCTGATCGATCGTGATAGACGGTCGGGCCTCACCCAGGCTCGCATCCATCGTCGAGTGGAAATGCCAGGGCGCGTCAAGGTGCGTGCCACTGTGGGTCGTCAACGTGACCCACTCCGCGGCGGCAGCTTCACCATCGGGATAGTCCTCGGGTTTTGTACCCGGCAGCATCGCCATGAATTCGGGCAGCGTGTCGCCGTGCTTCTGATAGCTGATCCTCGGCGCGAGCGGCGGCGGATCGGAGAGAACGTCGTTCTCGAGATAGATGGAGAGATCGACGAACCGTCGAACGGGTTTCATGTTCAGACTCCTTGGGATGGGGAACGGCGATCGAGCCGCGAGAAGCAGATCGCCGCAGCGGCAGCGATCAGCACTGCCGCGAACCCGAGGCTGCCGTAGCCAGACTGCTTGACGAGCGTGCCGCCGAGCACCGGGCCGATGGCGGCGCCCGTCATCAGCATCGCTGGCGTCGCGGCAACGGCGCGGCCGGTGCGGTCGATGCGCGCCAGCATGCCGAACGCGAAGGTGTGGGTGAAGATCATCACGGCGGCAAAGACCGAAGTGGCCGCCGCGTACGGCACGAACGCCGCGCTTTGCGTGATGACCAGTGCCAGCGCGGCCTGCACAACGGGGCCCGCCTGCACGACCTTGCGGCCCGGCACGCGCGTTTCGAGCAGTCCCGCGACGGGAGCGGGAAACAGGTTGACGATGCCGAGCGCGATCAGCGTCGCGATCACGGCACTCAAACCGAATCCGCGATCGAGGCCGATACGCTGGACAAAACTGAACAGCATCGACTGCGTCAGCGCCATGCAGCCGACGCCCGCCATGCCGAACCAGACGACGCGCTCGAAGCGAGGCTCGTCGCCGGCTGCCGCGCTGCGGCGCGCTTGAATCGACGGAAACGCGAGCGCGCATGCGATCGCGGCAACGCCCATCACGCTCGCAAAAACGTGAAACAGCATCGGGCCGCCATGCGTTGCGATCAGTCCCGGCACGATGCCGAGAAACGCGATCGCGAAGATGCCGAGCGCGAGGCCGGAGATCGCGAACAGGCGATGCGGATTGCCGCTGCGCCCGACGGTGCCGTGCGTGAAGCTCAGGCCGCATCCGACAGCGATGCCCGCGACGGCATGCAGGGTCGCCAACATCAGATAGCGATCAACCGGCACGGACGTGATGCAGACGAACGCGCCCGCCGCGATGCCGAAGCCGACGGTCGACATCGCGCGCGCCGGCAGGCGATTCAAGCGCGGCGAGAAAAAGACGCTGCTCAGAACGGCACCCGCCAGGAACAGCGTGGCGAGCAGGCCCGCCTTCTGGGGATCTAGCCGATACGCACCGATCAACGTGCCGACCCAGACTGGCAAGGCCACCAGATCGACCATGCCGGCGCAATGCGCAACCATCAACGCAACGGTGCCGAACGCGCCAAGCCGCGTCGTGTCGGTCGATATCGACAGGTCGGCACTTGCCGGCGTCGTGGGGGAAAGGTTCGTCTCCATCGTGCCTCCGCTTGCGTCAGATAGGCCGCGCGAGACTCATATGCGTCTCGTGCATGATGCGCCGGTGTTCCTCTTTGTCGCCACCGCCAATCTCGATCTCGCCAAGACGCCCGGAGTTTTCCACCACCATGCGGCAGCGCTCCCAGCGGCGCGCCTGGAATGCCTGCAAGGCAGCTTCCACCGTCACACCGCGCCCCAGCTCTTCGGCAAGCACGATCGCATCCTCGATGCCAATGCCCGCGCCCGCCGCCATGTGCGGCGTGGTCGCGTGCACCGCATCACCGACGAGCACCACCCGTGAGCTGAACCAGGGCGCCGGCAGCAGCAGGCTTTCCAGCGGACGGTAGTTGACGCGCGATTCGGCGCCGATCTGCGCGCGGATGGACTGGATCAGCGGCACGTCGAAGATGGCCAGCAACTCGGACAGCATGCGCGGCCATTCGGCGGGATCGATGTAGTCGTTGGTCGGCCTGTCCTCGGTGACGAAGACGTACATTTCCTCCCGGGAAACCGGATTGACACCCGCCTTGATCCGGTGCCCCAGCCACATCGTCGCGCAAGCGATCTCCGCCGGTCGCGGCACCACGGCGCGCCACACGCCCTGGCCGGTATAGCGCGGCTTCGGCGCATCGGGAAACGCAGCGGCGCGCACTTTCGAGTAGAGGCCGTCCGCTCCCACCACGAGATCGTAGGTACCGTGCGTGCCGTCCGTGAACGCCACGTCCACTTGTTCACCGCGCGGCTCGATCCGAGCGAAGGTACAGCCGAGCTTCACGCGCACGCCGGCGGCGCGTGTCGCCTTGGCGAGAATATCGGCCAGCGCCGGGCGCATGATCGCACCGCCGCCTGGAACGTCCTCGCCAGCCACTCGCGGAGTCGGCAGCACGCCGATCGACTGGCCGCCGGCCGTGTACAGATTCACGCCGTCGCCGCCGTGGCCGCGTTCGAAGAAGGCGTCGAGCACGCCGATCGTGCGCAGCGCGCGCAACGTGGGGCCGCCAATGCTAATGCCGGCGCCGTACGAGCGCCAGCCCTGGTCGATCTCGACGAGGTCGACAGTGAGGCCGAGCTTCGCGCACTGGATCGCCGTCGCCATACCGGAAAAACCGCCGCCTATGACGAGGACGTGTTGCAGAGGGGCTGCCATCTGGGTGTCTCCTAGTTATGTCTGGTGTGGGTGTGTCATGTCGCGATCAGCACGATGGTGCCGTCGCCCGTCACGTCGATCTCGACGGGCGTCAGCCGCTGACCGAGGCACGGGCCGAGTACGCACTCGCCGCTTGCAATGTCGAACTGCGCACCGTGCGCGTGGCAGACGATGCGGGTGCCGTCGCCGTTCAGGTATGCGTCCTTGCGCCAGGCCATCTGCGTTTCGCCGAAAAAGTGCGGGCACGCGTCGCGATAGGCACGCACCTGCGCGCCGTACCGCACGACAAAAAGCGTGTCGTGCCCGTGCCCGTCGGGATCGAAGCCGCGCGCGCCGGGATCGGGCAGATCGTCGACGCTTGCGAGACGAATGCGATCGGGATATGTCTCGGACATGACGGAACGATTCTCGCCGTCAATCCGACTTCGCCGCCGCCCCCGGCGGAGGACCGCCCGGTGCCCACTTGTCGCGATGCTGGAACAGGAACAGTTGCGACGCGTCAGCGCCCATTGGCGCCTCGCGCGCGTTCCATGCGTCGTCGTGCAGATCCATGTCTGCGTCGTACTCGACGTGACAGCCGAGCGGGCTGTTGAAATACCAGAACCAGTTCGAGCCGAACCGATGACGCCCCGGCCCCCAGAACGACTGGTAGCCCTTCGCGACGAAACGCGTGCCCGCCTGCAGCACTTCGGTCGGTCCGCCCATATGGAACGTGAAATGCTCGCAACCCTTCATGAAAGGCGGCGTCTGAATCATGAACAGCGTGTGATGGTCGAGCGTGCCGGCCGGCTGCAGGAACGGCCCGACGCCCGTGAATCGATCGGTACAGCGAAAGCCGAGACGCTCCACATAGAACGCTTCGGCCTTCGCGGCATCCGGCACGAAGTAGACGACATGCGAAAGCGTGCGCGGAGTCAAGACCGCATCGTCGCTCACGGCCACGACGTTCGGCGCGCGCTGTGCAGGCGCGCCAGGCGCATTCACGGGTTCGGCGGGCAAGGCAAGCGAACGGCGCGTAGTGACCTGGAAGCCGATCGCGAAACCCATGTCGTCGAGCGATTCGATCGATCCGTCGGCGAGGGTGCTCACGTCGCGGTCGCGGCACAGTTCCGCCGCGATAGCGTCGATCGTCGCGGTATCGGCAACGCCGTAAATCGTCTTGCGCAGCATGCTTGCCGTCCCGAGCGCAGGCGGCAACGCCGGATCGGCGCGGCGCGCGATATCAATGCCCGTTCCGTCGAGTGCCTCGAAGCGGCCGCCGGTTTCGTCGCTGCGCATCGGCAGCAGCCCGTAGTCAAGCAAATATTGGTTGCAGGCGGTGACGTCGTCCACGCCGAAGACCAGCGTTTCGAGTCCGATGATGTTCATGAGGTGTGCGTGCTTGAGATGGGTGAAAGTGTCAGAGCGAGGTGCGTCCGCCGAGCGTTTCGGCGACCCAGTCGGCGATGAAGTGCCCGGCGTTGATCGAGTTGTCGAAGCTCGAATGCTGGACGCCACCTTCGCGCTCGGTGAAGATCTTGAGTTCGCGCTTGGGGCTGTTCACGAGTTGCTCGTAGGTGCGGTGAGCCCAGGCGACCGGGATCTGCGAGTCCTGCGAGCCATGCGTGACGAGAAACGGCACCTTGATACGATCGAGCACACCGTCGAGATGTACGTTTTCGGCGATGCGCATGAAGTCGTCGACATCCTTCGCGCCCCAGACCCAGCAGACGTGCTTCCAGTAGTGCGGCACCGGGAAGTTGCCTTCGCGCTGCTGGCGCTTTTTCTGGACGTCGCGCCAGTCGTGGTTGGCGCCCCACACCACACCGCAGGCGAAGCGCGGCTCGAACGCGACTGCGCGCGGGCAGTAGTAGCCGCCGAGCGACACGCCCTCCATGCCGATCCGCTTCGGATCGACGTCGTCCCGGCCCTCGAGCCAGTCGACGACCTTGCTTGCCCAGACCTCCGAGTTGTATACCGCATTCAGGCCGTGCAGCCGCAACGCTTCGCCGGTACCGGGCTGGTCGACGATCAACGACGATACGCCGCGCGCGGCCAGCCATGCCGGCAAGCCCACGAAGTACTTCATTTCCTTGGTCGAATCGAGTCCGTTGACCTGCACGAGCAGCGGACTGCGCGCGTCGGCGTTCTTCGCTTTCACAAGGAGTCCGGACAGATGCTGGTCGCCGTACGGAATGGCGACGTGCTCGCAGTTCTCGCCGGAGAGCGCGATGCCCTTGTCGAACGTATCGAGCGAGCGTCGGTAGAGTTCGAGACGGCCTGGGGCGTCGTGCGCGAGCATACGCTCGGCCGTGATCAGATAGATCACGGCACGCTTGTACTTCTCGCCCGCCGACAGCCGCCGCCCCAGTGCCTCGTCGTCCTGCGCGAGATCGCAAAGGCGATCGGCCTTCTCGACCCACGCTTCGCGAAACGCACGCGTGCCGTCAGCGTCCGGCTGCCTGGCCGCTTCCTGGAGCGGCCCGCACATATCCTCGATTTCGCCGATGCGCGCGCCCATTTCGATGGCGAGATTGACAGATAGATTCCAGACATAGTTGGTAGGAAAGTATCGGAACATGCTGATTGCCTTGATTGAAATTGCGTATTGCCTGACGACGGTGCTGATGACCGGTTCTCGCGTGCAGTCCGGCGCGCGACACGGTGCTCAGCCCTTGCGCCCGAAGCCGGCCCACAACGGGATGGCGATGTTCAGCCAAACGCTGCTGCTCTTGGCCGTATTTGCGGCATAGATGCCTTGCTGATAATTGAGATTGACGTTCCAGCTTCCCGCGTCGTACACGATCGACGGGCCGATGCCGAAAGTCCGCATGCGATTGCCCACGCTCACGCCGCCGGCCTTGTCGTCGCTGAACTGGTTCAGGTACGCGCCGACCACGCCGAGCTTCCACGGACCGAAGTTCCAGCCGGCGTCGAACTCGGCGACGTAACCGTCGCCCGAGCTGTAGTTCGTCGCGCCGTTCTTCAGATTGAGCAGGAAGCGGTTCGCGAGCGCGACGTCGATTCCGTTGGGAACGTTGTAGCGAATCGAGATCACCGGCTGCACCGAGGTGTAGCCCACCGCGACGCTCGACTTGACCGGGCTATAGGAGCCCGTCTCGAATGCAACGTCGATGCCCGACGCAATCGCCAGATTCGGCGAGAGATTCCATTGCAGCAACACAGGCGTCAGCGTGATGTTGGAGAGGCCGTTCTGCGTGCTCGACTGCCCGAACACGGTGCTATGCAATGACACAACGGGAATGACCAGCTGCGTATAGACGTTTGCGCCGAGTAGGTGGAACGGATACGCGGCCAGCAGACGCGTGGTTTCCGAAAACACCGACAAATGGAACGGAATCGGCAGTTTCTTGCCGTCGTTGCCATAGAGGCCGTTCGCAAAGCTGTAGTTGAACTGTTCGAGTGCAAACAGGCCGGGGATCGGCGGCAGGTTCGCGATGTTCGTCCCCACCGCGCCGGCCGGATACGGTGAAACGCCGCCTTCGAACGCCTGTGCATCTTTCATCGAACCCGTCGCCAACACGGCGCAACCGACAACGGCTGCGATCAGTTTCGTGGACATGCTGTCTCCTCCTCGGGGGCGCGTTTGCGCCGCCGGTCATCTCTTTTAATAATGGAAAGCGGGGTGCATACGGCCGAGGTGCAGCGGTACGTTCGATCCGAAAATGCCCTGACGCCAGCCTCCCGACGCGATGCGTCGGCTGCCGTCGCGTCGAGATGTGGCTAGGTTAAGATAGGCCGACGTATCCTAAAAATGGATTCGATCCATTGCCGATATCGACGGCGTCAATACTTTCAGGTTAAACCCTGATATTGCATAGGGCGAGTCCCGCGGTAGCGAAGAGGAAAACGGAGACAGCACGCATGAGGTTCAACAAGCTCGACCTCAACTTGCTCGTGGCGCTCGACGCGCTCCTGAGCGAACAGAACATCAGCCGGGCGGCCGAAAAGATCCATCTGAGCCAGTCGGCGATGAGCAACGCGCTTTCGCGGCTGCGGGAATTCTTCAACGACGAACTCCTCGTGCAGGTCGGTCGCAAGATGGAGCCGACGCCGCGCGCCGAGGCGCTCAAAGACGCCGTGCGCGACATCCTTGTGCGCATCGACGCGACGGTGGCGGCTCAGCCCGAATTCGTGCCGGAGCACGCGAACCGGCTGTTCCGTCTATTCGTTTCGGACTACACGATGACGACGCTCATGCCGCACCTGTTGGCGCTCGCTTACAAGGCAGCACCCGGCATCCGATTCGAGCTGCGCCCGCAAATCGCGTATCCCCACCGCGTGCTGGAACGCGGTGAAGCGGATCTGCTGATCATCCCCAAGGAGTATTGCTCGACCGAGCATCCAGCCGAGGTATTGCTCGAGGAAACCTACTGCTGTGTGATGTGGAGCCATAGCCCCCTCTCGCAAGGCGAGATGACGAACGAGCGCTACATGGCGGCCGGGCATGTCGTCGTGCAGGTCGGCGACGCACAGACGGCGCTCGAAGACTGGTTCATGCAGCGGCTCGGCGTTGTGAGACGCGTCGAGGCGAGCACATACAGCTTCGTGTCGCCGGCCCACCTGCTGGTCGGCACGAACCGGATCGCCACCATGCACCGGCGGCTCGCCGAAGATGCCGCTCGCAGCCTGCCGATCGTGCTGCGCGAGGTACCGGTGCCGGTCCCGACGTTGGAGCAGGCGATGCAATGGCACAAGCACCGGACCTCCGACCCCGGGCTCACCTGGTTGCGCGGGCTGCTGAAAGAGGCTGTCGCGAAGATGGACGAAGGGCGCCATGACGCTCGCTGAGCCGGCTCACGTAGACCAAAGGAACGTTGTCACCGTTTGCGAAGTAAAGATGTCACTTCGCCGGTTCGCAGCCATCCGAGAGCCGCGAAACCTCGTGAATTCAAGGATTGGGGAGCCGCGCATTAAAGTTGTCGCCGAGCGCGGTGCCGCCAAGACCGGTGTCGACTCCCGCGCGACGTCGTTGCAGCACCGGTAGTCGCGGTCACACGTTGTTCGAGGCCCGAGCTTGAACCGGCAATCGTGCCATCACAATAACAAGGCCTTTCTCGCTGACGCGTCCATCCTGGTATCAGAATTGGCACACGACCGCGAATGGCGGTTCCGCAGCGCCGCGAACGACGGTCAACGACCCTAGCCTGTCATCCAATCCTCAGCGCCGTCAGCGACCGGCGACAAGCAACTTCCGCCAGTTGCCACATTGCTTTCACACGCCGACTTCGCCGAGCAGAATTCGGCTGAAGTCAGTACGGAATACAGAGGCCCGCACCCATCGGCCGGGGTCGGCTTTGTGCTCGGGGGAACGGTCCTCGATACGGTTTGCCTGGATGGCTGGATTCACGATTACTTGCCGCGGCCCGAAACAAGGTTTGCATTGATCCACGATGCCACGTCGGTGACCGGAATGGCGTGGCGTTGATTGAACGTCCCACGCTTGTCCCATGCGACACCTCGCCCTTGAGCAAAAGCCGCACGATACTTGCGCATCATATTGTTCGGGTCGCGCGCCAGCTCATCCAGCAAATACTGCTCGCTCCACACCGAACGGCTGAACGGTCGGCCGAGGCCCGCTTGCAGCTTGTCGGCAACCTCCGCGTAAGTCACGGTGTCGCCGGCGAGATACACGATCTCGTTCCGGATACGGGGCTGCGCGAACACGATCGCGGCGGTCAACGCACCGATATCATCGGGCGTCGTCAGCGTCACGGCGGTGTCGAGGCTGCCCAGCGCGTGGACGGCGTCGTTTTGCAGGTCGACGACGCCGAAGTCCGGCTCGAACAGGTAGCTCATGAACATGCCGGTCGAGATGATGACCCACTCGGTCTCGTGCTGACTGCGCAGCAACTCGCGCACGTCCAGCTGTGCGTCGAAGATGTCCTGCGGACTGCCGCGGCCGATCACGTCGAAATCGACCCCGAACTGCCATGGAAAGTACCGCGGGATGCGCGCCTGCAATGCAGCGCGCGCCAGCTTCATCGGCGTGTCGATTCCGGCTGCATAGCCCGCGCAACCGATTACCGTGTCATATCGCGCGAATACGACGGCGAGCTCATCGATGGAGCTCTTCACGAGATCGCCTACGACGATCTCGATCCCGAGATCTCGAATCTCTGCGATATCATGCCGCTTGGCTGGGGCGCTGGACTCGACGGCGCTGGCGCGCAGCAGCACGCTGATCTTCGCGCCTGCGATGTCCTTCGCTCGACGCGCAAGATTGCGTAGCACCGGGAGGCCGAGTTCGCCGGCACCGAGCACGAGAATGTTTTGAGACGTAGCGTTAAGATCTGTCTGGTTCATCGTCTAGCCTGCTGAGGAATGTGTTGCACGCAGTCTAGCGGGGCATGGACGTGTATGAAAGAAGGTACATGCGTGATACTGGGAGCCAGATAGTTGGATCGAGACGAACTTCTCCAATATTCGCAGACCGTGTGCGACGGCCTGCGAGATGATGATGACGGGCTGCGGCGGGAGGTGCTCGCACACGCCGGAAGTCGTTGGTCGCTCGGTGTCGTCCACACGCTCGGCGTGTACGGCAGGCTGCGTCATGCCGAAATTGGCAAGCGCATGCACGGGGTGACTCAGCGCATGTTGACGCGTACGTTACGACAACTCGAACGTGACGGCCTGGTGCTCCGTCACGATTTCGAAGAAGTGCCCCCTAGAGTCGAATACGAGTTATCCGATACGGGCATGGACCTGCTCGTTCGCATGGTCCCGCTGTGGACCTGGATCGTCGAGAATGCGGACCGCTTCCGGGAAGCGAGGCGGAGTTTCGACAGCCAGCACCGCCACGCGAACTCGTAGCTTGCCGGTTGTTGATTTGCATTCCCTACTTCCCTGACGGGGAGAAGGATTGGTGCCTCCGAGTGAGCGGCTTATGGCGACCGCGTCGCCATCTCGACGCCCACGCTCGGCGCACTCGTCAATACCGTGCGGCTTTACACGGAAATTGCGCCCTGGACCTTTGGCGTGCGCGCCCTGTACGCCAACCTGGTCACATGCGGCCTGCTCGGCGCCTGAAGCGGCGAGACTCGACGGGCAGTGAGTCGACGGCAAGCTCGCTGCCCCGCAACGTCGGTGCACGATGCCCGGTTGTGATCGGCTCGCGCCGTATTGATGGCAGGCGGCGTCGGTCAGTCTTCATCCACGGCGCCGGGCCGTCACCGCTTATGAACGACCGAGTCAAGCACGAAGCTGGTCGTCATGTTCTGCACGCCGTCCAATGCGCTGATCGTCGCCCAGATGTCGCTGATGCGCTCATGCGTGGCCGCCTCTATCTGCACCAGCAAATCGACCTCGCCGCTGAGGACCGCGCAGTCGCGCACCTCGGCGATCCGCCCGAGTGCGGCAAGCACGTCCGCGCCGCGCATCCGGTCCTTGCGATACACGAGCATCACGGCGCGCACCGGCACGACATCGTCGGGCACTGCGAGCCGCACCGTATAACCTGCAATGATGTTCAGCGCTTCGAGCCGGTCGATCCGGTTCCGGACCGCCTGCCTGGACAGGCCGATCCTGTCGGCCAATACCGCGAGCGGAATCCGCGCATCGGCACACAACGCGTCGATTATCTTCTGGTCCAGGCCGTCGATCTTCATTGTCCGAATCCGGTGTACCCGGCGCCGCGCGCATCGACCGCGTCGCGCAATGCCGCGATGTGGCTGGGGCCGATTCCGCAACACCCGCCGACGATCCGCGCGCCCAGCGCAAGCCACTGCTCTGCCCATCCTGCATAGCCGGGCGGATCGATGTCGCCGCGCAGGCCGTCGAGCTCCTCGTTCGCGCGCGCATCGGCGCGCTGAGGCGGAAACGCGTTCGCATAGGCGCCGATCGCGAGCGACGTTCCCGCTCTCGCGAGCGTGCGCTGCGCCGTCTCGATCGCCGCACCCATCACTTCCGGCTGGCTGCAGTTGAACAGCAGCGCGGTCGCGCGCGCGGACACGGCGGCGTCGATCGCTTCGTCGAGCGTCTGTCCCGATCGCAGTACCGGCGTGGCGCCTGCGTCGACGTCGTCGCGCAGCGTGAACGAGACCCAAAGCGGCTTCGGATTCGCATCGAGCGCACGCCGGACCGCGCCGATCTCGTCCGTCAGGCTCTGCGTCTCGGCCAGCCACAGGTCGACGTATGGATCGAGCCCATCGACGAGCGTCGCCAGGATCGCATCCGCGCGCGCTGCGTCGAACAGGTCGGGTCGGTAGGAACCGCCGGTCGGTGGAAGCGATCCTGCGACGCGCACGGGCCGCCCTGCGCGGTCCGCCGCTTGCCGCGCGAGTTGCCCAGCAAGTGCCGCGAGCGCGACACCGTCGCGACGAAACCGCTCCTCGCCGATATGGAACGGCACGACCGCATAGCTGTTCGCGGTGATCACGTCAGCGCCCGCCGCGATGAATGCGTCGTGCGCAAGGCCGACGTAATCCGGCGCTTCCATCAGCGCGAGCGCCGACCATTCCGGCTGTCTGAACGGCGCGCCCATCCGCGCCAGTTCGCGGCCCATGCCGCCGTCGAGTACCGTGATGTCATGCATAGTCCGTGCTCCGTCGTTGCAATCCGCGCATCTCGTGCGCGAATCGATTCAAAGGTCGGCGCGACGCGCGTCGGGCTTCGATCGAACGTGCGCGCGGGTCCGTGTCAGATCTGCTCCAATGCCTGCGCGATATCGCTTTTCAGGTCGTCGATGTGCTCGATGCCAACCGAATAGCGGATGAAATTGAGCGGGATGTCGGCAGCGCGCATCTGCTCCGCCGACATCGTGCCCGCCCACATGGATGCCGTATGGATCGCGAGCGAATCGACGCCGCCGAGATTGCCTGCATTCAGCGGCAAGCGCAGCGCCTCGACAAAGCGCTGCGCTTCGCCGTAGCTTCCCCGCACACCGAACGCAACCACGCCGCCGAAACCGCGCATCTGCCGGCATGCGAGCCCATGCTGCGGATGGCTGCGCAGGCCCGGATAGAACACGCGCTCGATCTTCTCGTGCGCTTCGAGGAATTCGGCGAGCGCCTGAGCGTTCGCGTTGATCCGCTCGACGCGCATCGGCAGCGTGCGCAGCCCGCGCAGCAGCAGCCACGCGTCCATCGGCGACAGCACCGCCCCGAGCGTGATGTGCGTATGCCAGATCTGCTCGGCGAGCACGCGGCTCGTGCAGATCACGCCGCCAGTCAGGTCGTGATGGCCGCCCAGATACTTGGTCGCGCTGTGTACGACGATGTCGACACCGAGCCGGTGCGGTTGCTGATTGATCGGTGACGCGAACGTGTTGTCCGCAAGCGTGAGGATGCCGCGGGCTCTTGCGATTTCGGTCACCGCGGCGATGTCGGTCACGAGCAGCAGCGGATTGACCGGCGACTCGAGCACGATCAGCCGTGTGTTCGGCCGGATCGCGCGATCGAACGCGGCCACGTCCGTCTGGTCGACGAACGTCACCTCGACGCCGAACCGGCGCAGCATGTCGTCGAGTAGCTTCGTGGTGCTCATGTAATGACGCGTCTGGCCGACGACGTGATCGCCGGCCTTCACGACACTGAGGATCGCGGTTGCGATCGCACCCATTCCGGATGCCGTGACGAGCGCGGTCTCGGTGCCCTCGAGCTCCGCCATGATCGCCTTCACGCGCTCGTGAACCGGATTGCCGTAGCGGGTGTAGTTGCGCGGATGCTGCGGCACGCTCGACATCTCCGCGAATTCCTCGCTGCCGGCTGCCTTGAATACCGCCGAATAGTGGATCGCCGGCGCGACCGACTTCTCGTCGGTCACGTCGCGGTCAGCGGCGAGCGCCAGCGTTTCAAGCTTGTATCCCATGTCGTCCTCGGATCGTTCGTTGTGTCGCGTTCATGCGGCGCCCGTCAGGCACGCATGCTGCCCAGATGGCGATTCAGCAGACCTTCGACGCGTTTGAGCGCGGTCGAAAGCACAGCCGTGATACCGACGTACACGATGCCGGCCAGCATCAGCGCGTCGGTCGTATAGGTTTCGATGGAGATGCGTCGCGCGACACCGGTCAGGTCGAGCACGGTGATCGTGCTGGCAAGCGCGGTCGACTTCAGCTGCAGCACGATCTCGTTGCCGAGCGTCGGTGCGACGATGCCGATCGCGCGCGGCACGATCACGAACCAGGTGAGCATGAAGCGGCTCATCCCGAATGCGAGCGCGGCTTCCTTCTCGCCGACGGGGACGCCGGCGATCCCGCCACGGATGTCCTCCGCCATGTAGGCCGCGAGATTGAGCGTCAGCGCGCACAATGCACACGAGAACGATCCGCCGACCAGCAGCCACAGAGGCGACGCACGCACGATCGAGAACTGCGCGAGCCCGTAATACAGCACGAAAATCTGCACCAGCAGCGGCGTGCCGCGAAACACCGACATGAACAGGCGGCTCGGTATCGACAACCACCGGCACGCCGACGTGCGCGCGACAGCCAGCGGCACCGCGAGCGCGAACGCAAGGGTGCATGACAGCACCAGCAGCTCGAGCGTGATCCATATGCCGCGCGCGACGTCCGGGCCGGACTGCTCGATGAGGGAAAGAAAGTCGTTCATCACATGGCCCTCTTCAGGTGCGTTTTGCGTAACCGCGGCCCGCGATGCGCTCGAGCCACGCGAACACGGGGTTGGATGCGGCGAGAAAGCCGAAATAGACGAGTCCGACCGTCACGTAAAAGACGAACGGCTGCTTGGTGAACTGCGCGGCGATGTTGGCCTTGCGCAACATGTCCTCGAGCCCAACGATCGACACCAGCGACGTGTCCTTCAGCAGGTTCTGCCACATGTTGTTCAGGCTCGGCAGACAGATGCGCCACGCCTGCGGCAGCCGCACGTACCACAGTGTCTGCAGGCGTGTCATCCCGTACGCGCGCGCGGCCTCGATCTGTCCGGCCGGCACCGCGATGAACGCGCCGCGGAACATCTCCGACGAGTAGGCGCCGAACACCACGGCGAGCGCGATCACGCCGGCGGAGAACGGACTGATGACAATGGCGCCATCGAATTGCGCGTTGAGCAGATGCGACAGCCCGAAGTAGCAGATCAACAGGATCAGGAACTCGGGAATGCCGCGCAGGAAATTGGTCAGCGCATAGGTCGCATGCCTGAGCCACCCCAGGCTCGACAGTTTTGCCGACGCACCGGCGATGCCGAGCAGCATGCCGACGCACAGCGCGGCGACCGCAAGCTCCAGCGTGACGAGCGCGCCAGCCGCGATCTGCGCGCCGTAGTTCATCAAGATGTCCATCGTCATATCGCTCCGTGTAAGACGCGGATCGCGCAGGCCGCCGTCCGGCGCCCGCGCGGTGCCGATGCGCGGTTATTGCGGCGCGATGCTGAACGGGAAATAGCGCTTGTTGGCCGCGGCGAACGTGCCGTCCGCCTGCACCTGCGCGATGCCCTTGTCGAACAGCGCCTTCAACGGCGCGTCGCCCTTGCGTACCGCGATCGCGGTGCCGTCGCCGAAGATCTCCGCATCGGCGATCGGCTTGCCGACGAAGTCGAAGCCCTCCTTCCTGCCGGCCTTCGTCAACCAGTCGTACGCAACCGTGTTGTCGGCAAACACCGCATCGACGCGTCCGGCCTCGAGATCGAGCCAGGCTTCGTCGAGCGTCTGATAGACCTTCACGTTGATTCCCGACTTGCTCGCCGGCAGGCGGCGGCGCAGATAGGATTCGTGCGTCGATGCCGTCTGAACGCCGATCGTCTTGCCGCGCAGCGTGGCGGCGTTGTCCGTGATGCCCGAGCCCTGCTTCGCGACGAGCTGCACGGGCGCCGTCGTGAAAATGCGCGTGAAGTCCACCGACTGCTCACGCTCCGGCGTCTTCGACATTTGCGCGAGCACCGCATCGATCTGCTTCGCCTTGAGTGCCGGAATCAGCGCGTCGAAATCCATCGTCACCCACTGGCACTTGACCTTCATCGTGTCGCACATCTTCTTGCCGATGTCGATCTCCATGCCCTGCAGCTTGCCGGATGCATCCTTGTATTCGAACGGCGCGTAATCGGCGAGCGTGCCGACCCGCACGACCTGCTCGGCATGCGCGACCGAACCGAGCAATGCCGCGCCCACGCACAGCGACTGAAGCAGCTTTTTCATGATTTCCCCCTCCGGTTGACATTGAATCCGCATCAGATGATGCTGGACAGAAACTTCTGGAAACGCGGCGATTTCTGGCTCGCGAACACCTCGTCTGGACTGCCGTCTTCCTCGATTCGTCCCTGGTGGACGAACACGACGCGGTTCGCGACTTCGCGCGCAAATCCCATCTCGTGCGTGACGACGAGCATCGTGCGCCCCTCGTCCGCCAGCGAGCGCATCACCTTCAATACTTCGCCGACGAGCTCCGGATCGAGCGCCGATGTCGGCTCGTCGAACAGCATCACGTCGGGGTCGGTCGCGAGCGCTCGTGCAATCGCGACGCGCTGCTGCTGGCCGCCCGACAGCTGGTTCGGATAGTGTTCGCACTTGCCGGCGAGCCCGACCCGTTCGAGCATCGCGATCGCCTTGTCGCGGGCGTCGCGCTTCGGCACGCCGAGCACGCGCACCGGAACGAACATCACGTTCTGCAGCACGGTCATGTGCGCCCAGAGGTTGAACTGCTGGAACACCATCGCGAGCTTGCGGCGCACGCGCATCACCTGCCGCGCGTCGGCCGCGACGAGCACGCCGTCGCGGCCTGCCCGTTTCAGCGCGAGCGTTTCGCCATTCACGCAGATCCGGCCACGGTCGGGCATTTCCAGCAAGTTGATGCACCTGAGGAACGTACTTTTTCCCGACCCGCTGCTGCCGAGGATCGACACGACCTCATGATTCTTCGCGGTCAGCGAGATGCCCTTCAGCACCTCGACACCGCCGAACGACTTGTGAATATCCTCGACCACCAGCGCGTCCGCCGCCGGTTTGCATGCAGGAATTGCTGCTGGCATCCTCGACTCCTTCTTCGATACGTTGCTCACACCGCTCCGGTTCGCGCCGCGCCGGCCCGCGAGGGGCCCGCGCTTGCGCATCAGCTCGACAGCCGCCGGTTGCGCCTGAAGCAGACCACCTTCGGCTGCGTCATTTCCGTCATCGCGAATCGAACGCCTTCGCGACCCAGCGACCCATGCTTGAATCCGCCGAACGGCATGCCGTCGAAGCGGTAATCGGACGAATCGTTGATCATCACGCCGCCCGCCTGCAGGCGCTCGGCCGCGCCGAGCGCCACCTCCAGGCGGTTGGTGAACACGCCTGCATGCAGGCAGCTCTCCGACGCGTTGGCCGCGTCGAGCGCCTGCTGCAGGTCGGTGAATTTCTCGATGGTCACGACCGGCGCGAATACCTCGTCGGTCCATACACGCGCGTCGTGCGGCACATCCGCGAGCACCGTCGGTTCATACAGCGCCCCGCGCCGCCGATGGCCGGTCAGCACCGTCGCACCGCCCGCGACCGCTTCGTCGACCCAGCGCGCGATGCGCATCGCCTGCTCCTCGCCGATCATCGGCCCCATGTCGGTCGCATCGTCCAGCGGATCGCCGACGACCATCCTGCCGGTCAGTTCCACGAAATACCGCACGAACGGCTCGTACGCGGCCTCGGCGACGAAGATCCGCTGCGTGCCGATGCAGTTCTGTCCCGCCGCCCAGAACGCGCCCGACACGCACGATTCGGCGGCATCCTTCAGGTCGCAGTCGGCCATGACGATCACCGGCGCATTTCCGCCCAGGTCCATCGCGATCTTCTTGAGCCCCGCATCGCGCGTGATAGCCTCGCCGGTCTGCGGGCCACCGGTAAAGGTCACCATCCGGATCCGCCGGTCGCGCACCAGAGCGGACGCGATATCCGCGCCGCCGTGCACGATCTGCAGCGCGGCGCGCGGCGCACCGGCATCCCACAGAACCTCGACGAGCGCCTGTGCGGACAGCGGTGCGAGCAACGAGGGCTTCAGGATGACCGCATTGCCGGTCGCGATCGCCGGCCCGAGCTTGTGTGCGACGAGGTTCAACGGGTCGTTGAAGGGCGTGATCGCGAGAATCACGCCCAGCGGCTCCAGCGTGTAGTAGCCGCTGCGATCCTCCGAGCCGGGATACCCGTCGAACGGGATCGTCTCGCCGTTGAGTCGTTTCGCTTCCTCGCCCGACAGGCGCAGCGTGTTCACGCAGCGCGCGACTTCCTTGCGGGCCTGCCGCAGCGGCTTGCCCGCTTCGAGCGCGATCGTGCGTGCGAACGTCTCCGCTTGTGCCTCGACGCTCACGGCTGCGCGAAACAGGATGTCGGCCCGCTGGCTGCGCGGCATGGTTGCGGCCGCGCGCGCGCCGTCGAGCGCGCGCTCGACGAGGACCGGCGCCGCATCGGCTCGCGACAGACGAACCTGGCCGACGATCGAGCCGTCATACGGCGACCGAACATCGGCTACGCCGGCTGCCGTGCAGTCGCTCATCACCGCATCGCGCGCGCTCATGCCGCCACCTCGTGCGAGGCTGCGCCAATCCTGTCCGCCAGTTCGATCAGGTCGGAGAGGATCGCGAACGCCGTTTCCTCGCGGCCGGCACCCGGCCCGCTGATCGTCACGCCGCCGAGCACGTCGGTGTCGAACGTGATCGCATTCGTCACGCCGCTCGCGGCAAGCAGCGGATGGCCGGCCGGCAGCTTGCGCGGTTCGACGCTCGCGGTAACGGTGCCGTCCGGATGGCGGATGGCGGATCCGATCAACCGCCAGGACGTGCGCTCCGCCGCCGCTGCGCGCACGTCGTGCTCCGTCAGTTCCACGATGCCGCGACACGTCACGTCGCCACGCTTGAGGCCGGCATTCCACAGTGCGTTCGCCAGAATGACGACCTTCAGCTGTACGTCCGAACCGTTGACGTCGGCCGCCGGGTTCGCCTCCGCATAGCCGCGCTGCTGCGCATCCCGGATCGCCGCATCGAAGCTCGCGCCGGCTTCGACCTCACCGAGCACGTAATTCGACGTGCCGTTCAGGATGCCGGCGAAGCCGTGGATGTCGCAGCCGCGCAGCGAGGTCGCGAGTTGCCGCAGCACCGGCGTGCCGCTCATCACCGTGCCCTCGTACATCACACAAGCACCCGATTGCGCGGCGATCCGCGCCAGTGCCGGCTGCGCGAGCGCGATCGGCCCCTTGTTGGTCGTGATCACGTGCTTGCAGCATTCGAGCGCGGTACGGCAATGCGACAGCGCGGGCTCACCGGTGTTCGGATCGGTGAAGGTCGCCTCGATGACGACATCCACGTGTTCCGACGCGATGGCCTTCAGCACGGCGCCAAGGCCGACGTCCGGCGACACCAGCGTGCCGGGATCGCGACGCAGCGCTTCGGCATCGACGCCCCGCCGAGCGGTTTCGTCGAGGACGTCCAGCGCGATACCGCGAGGATTCGTCGCGATCCCGAGCCGCAGGTCGGCGACCATCGTCACCGATACGTCCAGTCCCGCCGCACCCAGCATCGCACGCTTCTTTTTGAGCAAATCGACCAGTCCCTGATTGACTCCGCCGAAACCGACCAGTGCCAGTTTGAGTTCCATCGTGATCTTCTCCTGTTCATTGACGACACGACACAGGTTAGTTATGCGAATCGATTTTCAAATTAGGCGTTTCGCCCGATTCAAGTCATCATCCGTTGCGGTTTGTCGTGCGGGACGGACGGATCGCCCGTCCCGCGCGAAACAAGTACGTCAGGTGGCCGGCGGTTCGTCGTCGCCGTCCTTGTCGACCGGCACGAACAGCCCGACCTTGACCGCGCTCAGCACGACATTCGTGTTGATCCGGCGGATCATCGGATTGCTCTGCATGATCCGCGCGGACAGCCGGTCGTACGCCTCGACGTCGTGCGCGGTGATGATCGCGATCAGGTCGACGGAGCCGGTAACGTAGTAGATCTGCTGGATTTCGTCATGCGCCTTCGACCACTCGCGGAACCGGGCGACCGTCTCGTAGTTTTCGCGTTCGATCTCGATTGCCGCGATGAACGTCATCGGCCTGCCGACCGCCGCGCGATCGACCACCGCGATTTCCGCCGAAATGATCTTTTCGGTGCGCATGCGCTTCAGCCGCTTTTGCACGGCCGACGTGGACAGGCCGATTCGTTCGGCAATGGCATCCGCAGTTGCGGTGCAATCGCGCTGGACGATATTCAGGATCTTGCGGTCGAAGGAGTCGAGTGCGTCGGTCATGGCGTGGCCTGCCGGAGAACGGGTGCTTGCGTCAAAGATAGAAAGGGCGGGCCGATCTGAGCCCGACCAGATGCCGGACACGGTCGAACGCGGTGACGAGCGTTTCGCGCCACTGCGCCGCCGGCCCGCAGATACGTACCGGTGCGAAATGGATCGTATCCACACCCGCAGGAATTCGGAACGGACGCTCGATGCCATCGTCCGATTCGGTCACGAGTGCGGTGCCGTCGACTTCGGTCAGGCTCATCATCAGATGGACGGATGCAGTCGCACCGAGCAAGTCGCGCAGAGGCGGCTCGTTCGCGGACAACTGTTCGAGCAGAGGCAACTCGTACGCGCCGGGCCACCAGGTGTCGTGCTCGTCGAGCCACGGGCCGACGCCCGGCATTCCGACCATCTCGAGGATCCGGTCCGCACCGAGATGCGCATAGGCGCGACATCGGCCGGCCCCGTCTGTCGAAGCGCGCGCCAGCCAGCCGCCGGCGGTCGGGACAGGGTCCGTCAACACGACGTTCGCAGGCTTCAGTCGGCCGAGCACTTCAGCCGCGCTTGCAGCGGACCTGCGCCCTTCGCGGGACTGCTGCGCGTGCTCCGGGACGATCCTGCACACCCACTTGGGACCATCCTGCAAGGCGGCCGGAACGTCGCCGGCCCGGACTTGAGCGGTTCGCCGGCGGGCGTGTTCAACAATGACGATTGGCGTGTCCGGCATACAACTCTCTCGTGCTTGAGGGGCCGCGTCGTAGGGATGCTGGCGCACTTCGTGGATTGGCTGAGATGTTCGGGTCTGAGAAAATAATATCTCGGTGATGCGACCGAAAAAATCTCAACATCCGTAAATTTCGATGAAAAGCGTCAAAAAAGCCGTGCAGCCGGCTGTTTGGCATCCAACCCGGTTTCGCCAGCTCCGGTGGCGGGTACGGGCTGGAAGATGACGACATCCGGGGCGCAGGCCAACACGCTCGGCGGCCGCCCGATGGCGTGCGACGAATCTGCTATCGGCCACGGGTGACTCAAACCATGAAGCCATCCCAACGAGTACGGTGATTGCCTGAGCATCGGGTCGCCGAGGCAGCCCGCAATCATGAAGGGAACGCGCCGCTTGCGCCGCCACGCTCAGTCGGGTATCGGGTGATAGAGGGCTCACAGCAGGCCATCCATCGAGCATGCGTGTCGGCAATGAGTTGATACCTTATTCCGCTTACATCGATACGCTGAGCTAGATGCCTTCCTGCAGTTGCAAACCCACGATGCCCACGACGACGAGAGCAATGCAGAACAGCCGCCCGAGCAGGACGGGCTCATGGAACCAGACGATGCCGACCAACGCCGTTCCCGCCGCACCAATTCCTGCCCATACGGCGTAAGCGTCTCCCAGTGGGAGAATTTTTAATGTGAGACTCATTAGCCACACGCTCAGTACGGCCGCCACGATCGATATCCCGCCAGGCAGTGCTTTTGAGTAGCTGTCAGAGAGCTTCATCGTCACGGAGAAGACAACTTCCAATAAACCGGAAGCGACAACGATCGACCAGGCAGCAAGCGGACTAGAGACGACAAACATGGGTTCTGCCTTCAGGTTGGAGGTTGTCGCCAGAGGGTATCAAAGTATTTCCTTTCACGAACAACCAAGCGCGGCGATAGACGCCTTTCCGCCTCGCGATCCTTGATCCGCATCGACGACAGCGCGACGCCGCATCCCCCATTCCCCATTCCCCGCCATTACCAATAGCGCCTATGTGCTCCGTCACAGCGTGGGCGCGCTCGAGCCATCGCAGAAAATGGTCGGCGTGGTGGGCCGGGCAACCACCCGGATGCAGACGATGCTCGACGATCTGCTCGTGTTCACGCAATCCCGCTTGAGCGACACCTTGCCGCTGCGGCGCGAGCCGGCCGACCTGCGCACGCTTTTGAGCGACGCAACCGACGAGCTTCGAGCCGCATTTCCGGGTGTTGAGATGGATCTGCAGCTCGACGGTGCGCTCACCGGCTCCTGGGATCGCCGGCGGGTGCTGCAGTTGCTGGTAAACCTGCTGGTCAATGCGACCCGCTATGGCGACGGCCGGATTGTGTTCAACGCCCACGAGGCCGGCGACCAGGTCACGCCGAGCGTGTTCAACGAGGGCACGCCGATTCCACCGGAACTACTGCCCACCTTGTTCGACCCGTTGACGCGAGGCCGGTTGCCCAATCGAGCTGGCCATGCGGCTGGGATCGGCCTCGGCCTGTACATCTGCCAGAGCATCACGCACGCCCATGGGGGCGAGGTCCGGGTTGCGTCGTCGCGGCAGGGAACCACGTTTACCGTGACGCTGCCGACTGCGCAGTAAGGACGGCGACGGCCCGCTCCTCGGCCGTTCTCCGATTGGACGGCTGGCGTGGGACCCGAGACACAACATTTGTTGAAACATAGCCACAACTTTAGGCAGTACGACTTTCCGTGGGGCGGAGGCTGGCCTGGAGTGGCGCATTCAACGCAGGTTCGCATCGCTGCCAGAGCCGCACGGATGAGGCCGAAGCCGCACCCCGGTGATTTCCACCACGGAGGCCAGCATGAGAAACGATAGCACGCTATACGTCGGACTGGATGTGCACAAGGAATCGATCACGGTTGCGTATGCGGTCGACGCTGGCGAGTTCGAATCACTCGGCAAGATCGGCACGACGAAGACGGAAATCGATCGGTTGTGCAAGCGGCTGCAGTCGAAGGCTCCGCACGTGCAAATCGTCTACGAAGCCGGCCCGTGCGGCTATGGACTGTACCGGCAGCTCGTGGAACGAGGCTTCGAATGCATGGTCTGCGCGCCGTCACTGATTCCCCAGAAACCCGGCGATCGCGTCAAGACGGACCGGCGCGATGCGGTGAAGCTCGCGTGTGCGTTGCGCGCCGGCGATCTGTCGGCAGCGCACCCCTTCATTTCGTGCGATTCAACGCCGCGGTATGGCACTGGAACATAGGTTCGGAGACAACTGCAATTGTGCAAACTTTCTGCGACGCAAGCCACTTACCGGACCGGCTCGCGGCCGCGAATACTTGCTGCGTACAACATCCTAGGTGGTTGAGTACGCAACTCAGACCGATGGCGCAATCCACGGCGATGAGTTGGATCGCAGTGAATGTCGCAATTTGTGACGGTAACGAGCTATAGCACTGTCTCTTGCGCTGCAAGTATTCGGGGCACATCTGCAAGATCCAAAACTGTCAACGGTCTCCCATATGCCGCCCCGGTATCAACGTTGATGACATTGGCGCGTGCAGTCGGCCGTTGAACCGGTGTATGCCCGACAACGACCGCGACCACACCGTGAACCCACTGATACGCGCGCAAGACGTTCGCGCGCTGCTGCGATGACAGCGTGGGATGAGATGCCATGGCGCCTCCAATGGTCAGGAACCGATGCGTCTGCAATGCACACGTTATCCAACTTTAGTTGACGCTACGGCTTTATTTCTTCTTTGTTCTACAATGTCGGAGCAAAGTCTGCTCCGTGAATAATTCGAATCAACGCGATCCGCAATTGCCGCCAATTCGCCTTTATGGACCTCCCTGTGATGCGGAAAACGCATCAACTGGAGAAAAGCGAAACGTCGTTAGTGGAGCAGACAAGGTGGCCAGACCGCTGCTATGACGAAGGGAAACTGAAATATCCCGCCTGCATTCCTGAGGGCTTAGCTTCGAGATTGATCTTTTGGGCCGCAAAGTCCGCACAGCCTCAGCGGCATCGATATCGCCCGCCGCTACCTCCAAGTCAATTCCGCGAGTCGCGCCGCAACGGTCAACTAGACCAATGTCAGTAGTCAGATGGCCCTGACTGACTCGTTTCGTCGCAAGACGTTGCGCCCACTAATCAGACAAATAGGATGTTCCCAATCCAACTACCAAAGGACCGTTCACCGAATGTGAATGCGTTGCCGGTGTCCTCAACTGATACATGTCGTCACACAAGACAATCCAGTTCTCGCCAAACACATTCGCCTGCATGGCAGAAATCGCGCAACTTTAGTTCACGCATCAACTTTGTCCAAACTTTAGTTCCGAAATTTTGGAACTAAAGTTGCGCTTTCAGGAAGTGTGCGGCACCGGCGAAGCTTGATACGCCGGCCTTCCTCAGCATTCCAAAATAGGGCAACTTTAGTTCGTCGGCCTATGTTCGGCGCGCTTACGGGGCCTCGGTTGTCGACGAACTGGAGGCAGGCGTCGACCGGCCGGCTTTTGCCCGAACCGAGTCACACGATCTGACGCTGTCCGGCGCCGGCAATGGCGCCGTCATCGCCGTGATGGAACAACGACTGGTGTTCGAAACGCTCCGTTGTCTCGAGCCCCGCATGCCGGAGATTCTCTGGCTCGGCGTGCGCCAGCATCAGCTGCGATGGCGGGTTCTGGTGTTTGAAGTCAAACGAAACGAACGGAATAAATGCATCGGCCGCTCCGTTTACTAACGTCCCAATCGTGTTCGGAGCCCAGTCATGAAACAGGTCCATACAACGCTCGGCGCTGCGATGATCGCATTCGTGCTGACCAGCGTCGTAGCGTGCGGCAATTCATCCCATGTCAGTCAGTACAAGGTCGATGTACTGGTTTCCGACGGTGCCCTGCCCGCTGCTCACGTGGATACAAACCTGAAGAATCCGTGGGGCGTTGCATTCAATCCCAAGGGTTTTGTGTGGGTCGCGGATAACGGGACGCAGCGCGCAACGCTCTATGACGGCAATGGCGTACCGCAATCGCTCGTCGTGACGATCCCCGCCGGCTCGCAAGGCGACGCCTCTCCCACGGGCATCGTATTCAATGGCACGTCGGACTTCATGGTGACCCAGGGCACAAAATCGGGGCCGGCATCCTTCATTTTCGTCGGCGAGGGCGGAACGATCACGGCGTGGTCGCCAGCCGTCAATCCGACCTCGGCCGTCACCGTGTTCGACAGCGGCGGCAGCGCCGTCTACAAAGGGCTCGCCATGGCCAGCAACAACGGCGCGAACTTCCTATACGCAACGGACTTCCACAACAACAGGATCGATGTTTTCGACAGGACCTTCACAAAGGTGACGACGACCGGTGCATTTCAAGATCCCGCTTTGCCGGCCGGGTTTGCTCCGTTTGGAATTCAGGCCATCAACTCGAAACTTTACGTTGCTTATGCGAAGCAGGATGCGGCAGCACACGACGACGTCGCTGGTGCAGGATTGGGTTTGATCGACGTGTTCAGCCCATCGGGACAATTCATTCAACGCTTCGCCTCCGGCGAACCGTTGAATGCACCGTGGGGCATGGCGCCTGCACCCGCGAATTTCGGCCGCTTCAGCAACACCGTTCTGATCGGCAACTTCGGTGACGGCATGATCCACGCGTTCGATGCGACGTCAGGCATGCTGCGCGGGACGCTGCAGCAACCCGACGGCAAGGCGATCGTCGAGCCGGGGCTCTGGGGCATCGCATTCGGCAACGGCCTCAACAATCAACCTGTCAATACGCTGTTTTTTGCTGCCGGCCCCAACGACGAAGCCGACGGTGTCTATGGCCGCATCGACGTCGGCCCGTGAGCGTTCTCGCCGGGATTGCTTGCGGCAATCGCTCGACGCCGGATAGGCGCGTCGTTTCGATGCAAAGGAGGCCCCCATGGACGCCACTCACAGAATCGCCGTCGTCGCCAGTGTGACTGCCCTCGGCATGACATCGCATCCCGGCTGGGCGGAGCAAACCGTCAACGCGACGTTGCATTCGAACTCGATCCAGCTCGACACACACAACATGAAAGCGGGTCGCGTCACGTTCGATGTCAAAAATGCCGTGGACAACAACATGGAGCACGAACTCGTCTTGCTCAGGACCAATCTCTCGGATGATGCACTTCCTGTCCGCAAAGGGCAGGTGCTGGAGCACAGGTTGAGAAAGGTCGGCGAAGTCGAAGACATTGCCCCGGGAACGAGCAAGCGCGCGTCATTCAAGCTCATGCCCGGCCACTACGTGCTGATCTGCAACAAGCGGGGACATTATGTTGCGGGCATGCACACGGCGCTTGTCGTGACGCCGTAAGTCACTTCGGCGGTCCGAAAGACGGCCCGGGAGCGCCGCCGTGCGATCGGAACAGCAGACTTCGCCGCGCGGCGCGGCCCGGCATGTGCGCCGCCGACCTCGGCTCCTGTTCGGTTCGTCCGTCGCGCAGCGCCGCTCGGCGTCACGCCGACAGATGCGCTTGTGCTGCTGCCCGCAACCCCTTTTCAACGTGTCGTTTGAGCCGCCGGTCTATTAGCACGCTCGGCCGCGGTACTCATCGCTTCCTTCGCGCCCATACCGGAACTTCTCAAGGAGGCGTAGATTGAATTGAGCAGCCCCGGCGAAGCTTGATACGCTGGCTTTCCCAGCATTCCAAAAGAGCGCAACCTTAGTTCGTCGGCCTGCGGCCGCGTCGCTTCTTCCCCATCCGGTCCCGACGCATAATGAACCCCTGCACGCGTTGCCGTCGCGGTCCGGGGCAAAACCGCGCTGCAACCGCAAGCGAACACGCCATCGAAAGGAGGCTTCCCGCATGACGCATCCATTCAGACTGGGCGACCACGTCCGCTGGAATTCCGAAGCCGGTTACGTGACGGGCACGATCATTGCGATCCACACGCAGGATTTCGACTACAAAGGGCATCGCCATCGCGCGTCGCCCGACGATCCGCAATACGAGATCAAGAGCGACCGGACCGACCACATCGCCGCGCATCGCGGCCGCGTGCTCGAACGCATGGCGGGCAAGGACGACGCATGACGCTCCCGTTCTACACGATCGGCCATTCGAACCGCACGCTCGACGAGTTCGTCGAGATGCTCGACGCGGCCGATATCGCGTTGCTTGCCGATATCCGGAAGATGACGCGCTCGCGCACGAATCCGCAGTTCAACGAAGCGACGCTGCCCGACGCGCTGGCCGCCGTCGATATCGCGTACGAGCACATCGCGGAGCTCGGCGGCCTGCGTGGCAAGTCGCGCGACGTGCCCGACGAGGTCAACGACTTCTGGACCAACCGCAGCTTCCATCGCTATGCCGACTACGCGCTGTCGCCCGAGTTTCGAGCCGGCCTCGACCGCTTGATCGAACACGGGCACCAGCAACGCTGCGCGATCATGTGTTCGGAAGCCGTATGGTGGCGGTGTCACCGGCGCATCGTGTCCGACTATCTGATCGCGCGCGGCGAAACGGTGCTGCACATCATGGGCCGCAATCGCGTCGAGCCCGCGCGTCTCACGGCCGGCGCGGTGATCCGGGACGACGGCACGATCGTCTATCCGGACGTCGACAGCGATGCGGCCGACGACGGCACCTCCGGGCAACCGAACGAGTAACGCGGCGCGAGTCGTGCTCGTGCGCATGGCGGCGATGACCTGACGCGCGGCACAACGGCAGCGCTCCCCATCGGTCAGCCTCCGCCCCTGTGCCCCCACCACGCCGCGCGCTCGCCACGGTTTGCGCCGCCGCGATCCTGCATTACCATCGGGCGATCATCGCGCGCGCCTGCTTCCGGCCCGCGCGCCCCGCCACCTCCGCGCTCCATCACCGATGCTCGCTCTCATCATCATCGCCGGCCTGTGGGCCGGCCTGCAGAATGCCCTCGCGGGCGGCGGTTCGTTCGTCACGCTGCCCGCGCTGATCCTGTCGGGCATGTCGCCGCTCGCGGCGAACATCACGTCGACGGTCGCGCTGTTCCCCGGCCAGGTCACGACAGGCTGGGCGAGCCGAAACATGGTGCGCGGCGCGGGCAAGCTGCCGTTTCGCGCGCTGTTCGCGATCAGCGTTGCCGGCGGTGCACTCGGCGGGCTGCTGCTGCTGAAAACCCCGTCGTCGATCTTCTCGCACCTCGTGCCGTGGCTCGTGCTGTTCGCGACGGTCGTGTTCGCGTGGGGCAGCTTCTTCCGCAAGCCCGGCGCGGACACGCAGCATCTCGGCCCCGTGACGGCCGCGATCGCGCAGTTCCTGATCGCGATCTACGGCGGCTACTTCGGCGGCGGCATCGGCTTCCTGATGATGGCGGCACTGACGATGGCCGGCCTGTCGCCGCGTCACGCGATGGCGACCAAGAACGCGCTCGCGGGCGTGATGAATGCATCGGCGGTCGTGCTGTTCCTGACGTCGCCGCACCTGCACTGGCAGGCGGCGATCGCGCTCGGCGGCGGCGCGATCGTCGGCGGCCTGCTCGGCGCGTGGGCGCTGCACCGCGTGAACGAGCGCGTGCTGCGGATCGCGATCGTCTGCATCGGCATCGCGCTGACCATCGGGCTGTTCGTCAAGCCGATCTGACGCACGCTCGAAGGGAAAGTGGGTAGCGGGGAATGCGCCCGCGTCGATGTCGCGGGCGCCCCGGGGCGGCTCATGCGCCCCGCTCGTCAATCGTTGCAGGCGCGCACATTCAACCGAACGGCCGCACGCCGATCAGCGGCCCGTGCAGGAACAGCGCGAAAACGGCCCATACGACGAGCCCGGCCGCGATCGTCACGGCATCGCCCGACAGCCTGCCGGCCGGATAGCGGACGCCGTCGCGGCGATCGCGCGCGCGCCACACGACGAAATCGACCAGCGACCACACGAAAAATGCGCCGAACAGCACGACCGCATGCAGCGTGCCGTTCGCGAGCAGGTGCGCGACCGCCCACACCATCACGCCGGCCACCATCGGATGGCCGACGAGCGTCTTGATGCGGTTGCGCGGCACGTAGGCCGCGGCGATCAGCACGAATGCGATCGCGGTCAGCATGCCGGTGAGGTGGCGCACGCCGACGGGTGACACCCACAGCAGCGTCCCGTTCTGGCGTGCGATCCCGTAACCCCAGACGATCAGCACGAAGCCGACGATCGACGCGATCGCATAGGGGCCCTTCCAGCGTTTCTCGCCGATCCGCTCGATGGTTGCGGCGCGCCAGCCATCCGCGACGATCCGGATCGAATGCACGCCGAGAAAGATCGCTAAACCGAGAATCAGGACGAGCATCGGTTATCTCCGTCTGGAACGATGAGTGGGGGGAAGCATTCGCGCGGCTTTCGATGCGCCGTTCGCGAGGCCGGCGGCGACACCGGCTCGGGTTGCGCCGGGCACGGACGCAACCGCGCCGATCATAAACGCCGGGGCCGCCGTTGTGAAGCCGGCGAACCATGCGGTGCGTCAAGCCCGGCGCTTGCACGTACCCGCCGCGGCTCGAAAGAAAGGACAAGAAAGGAAAAAGCGCCGTCTTACGGCCGACGCTGCGTGCGCTTGCGCGTCGCCTCCGGCTTCGGTTTCGGCGCCGGCTTCGGCCGTGCGTTGCGCTTCGGCGCCCCGGCCAGCAGTGCCGCGCGATACGCGCCGCGACACCAGTCGAACAGCGCGCCGGCGTCCTCGAGCACGTCGGCCGGCGTTTCGTAATAGCCCTCGAGCGCAACGGTGCGCGTGGGTCGCTCGTACGAGAACGGCCCCATCCCGGCCGCCACGAACGCCGGACGGTTCACGTCGTCGACGCGCAGGAACAGCGACCCGCGCGACATGAAGCCGAACATCACGCCATCGAGCCGCATCGCGGCGCCGCTGAAGAACCGCACGACCTCCACCTTGCCGAGCGGCGCGAGCTGGTACGCGATCTCCTCGCCGTGCGCCTTCTCCGCCTGCCAGCTCATGCGGCCTCCGTGCAGCGCTGCGTCCACACGTCGAGTTCGGCGTCGTCGAAGCCGACGGCCGCCGCGCTCTCGCGGATCTGCCGCCACGTCGCACGATCGACCGGGATGCCATCCGCGCCGCGCGCCGCGCGGCTCGCCTCCTCCGGCTCGCCGGGCATCCGCACCGGCGCATCGCCCGCCTGCGGCGACGCCTTCGCCCAGGCAACGAACGCATCGGCTTCACGCTCCGCGTCGGCCGCATCGAACGCGTTCGGATCGATCAGCACCGACAGCATCCCGTTGACGATCGCGCTCGTCTTTTGCAGTGTGTCGCCGTAGGTCGTATGCCCGCCGACCAGCGCGCCGCCGAAGATCTCGCACATCGCGGCCAGCGCATAACCCTTGTGCAGCCCGAACGGCAGCAACGAACCGAACGGCTGCTCGTGCATGACAGCCGGATCGTCGGTCGGCTGGCCGCGATGATCGATCAGCGCCCCGGCCGGCACGCGCTTGCGCTGGTTGTACGCGACCCGCGTCTTGCCGTACGCGATCGCGCTCGTCGCGAAATCGAGCAGCAGCGGCGGGCGGCCCGCGCGCGGATACGCGGCGCAGAACGGATTCGTGCCGAAGCGCGGGTCGGTGCCGTGGAGCGGCGCGACGAGCAGGTCGCCCGGCACGTTGACGAAATGGAACGACACGAGGCCCGAGCGCGCGCACTGCTCGGCCCAGTGCCCGATGCGGCCGAGGTGGTGGACGTCGCGCAGCCCGATCGCGCAGATGCCCATGCGCCGGGCCCGCTCGATCCCTTCGACCATCGCCTCGAACGCGATCACCTGGCCGAAGCCGCGCCCGCCGTCGATCGTCAGCACCGCGCCGCCGTCGCGAACGATCGACGCGTGCCCGTTCAGTTGCAGCTGCCCTTCCCGCCACGATGCGACGTAGTTCGGGATCATCCCGATCCCGTGCGAATCGTGCCCCGCCAGATTCGCGCCGACCAGATGATCGGCGACGAGCCGCGCCTCGCGCTCGCTGCTGCCGGCCCGCTCCCAGAGCGCCGCGACGAATGCATGCAGCGGTTCGGCGCGCATGCGCAGCGGGTCGGTGGCGGGGGTCGGCAGCGCGGTCATCGGCAAGGCTCCGTTAGGTCAGGCGGGATCCGGTCGGCTCGAATCGGGTCGAATCGGGACAGGCAGCGCGAACGCTCAGCGCGCGGTCGCGATCACGTCCGCGACCGCCGCGGTCAGCTTCTTCGCGTACGGCACGTGCAGGAACTCGTTCGGCCCGTGCGCGTTCGACTTCGGCCCGAGCACGCCGCACACCATGAACTGCGCGGACGGGAAGCCTTCCTGCAGCACGTTCATCAGCGGGATCGTGCCGCCGAGGCCCATGTACGCGCAGTCCGCGCCGAAGTGGCGGCGCGACGCGGCGTCGAGCGACGACGCGAGCCACGGCGCGAGATCCGGCGCGCTCCAGCCGGTCGCGGCGCCCGCGTCGGGCTTGAACGTGACCTTCGCGTTGTACGGCGGATCGAGTTCGAGCAATTCCTTCAGCTGCTGCACGGCCTGCGCGGCGTCGACGAGCGGCGGCAGGCGCAGCGACAGCTTGAACGCAGTGCGCGGACGCAGCACGTTGCCCGCGTCGGAAAGCGCCGGCAGGCCGGCCGCGCCCGTCACCGACAGCGACGGACGCCACGTCGAATTCAGCAGCGCCTCGCGCGGATCGGTCGTGGTCGGCAGCACCGGTTTGCCGTCCATCCCGCACGCCCACGGCAGCCCCTTCCACACGGTGTCGCCGAGAATCGCGGCGGCCGCGTCGGCTTCGCGCACGCGGCTGTCGGGAATCTCGCAATGGAACACGCCCGGCAGCAGGTTGCCGTTCTTCGCATCTTCGAGGCGTTCGAACAGCTGACGCATCACGCGGAAGCTCGACGGCGCGATGCCGCCGAAGACGCCCGAGTGAACGCCTTCCTCAAGCACCTCGACCTGCAGGTCGCCGGACACCAGCCCGCGCAGCGACGTCGTGAGCCACATCTGGTCGTAGTTGCCGGCGCCCGAATCGAGGCACACGACGAGCGACACCTGGCCGAGCCGGTCGCGCAGCGCGTCGACGTACGGCAGCAGGTCGTAGCTGCCCGACTCCTCGCAGGTTTCGATCAGGCCGACGCAGCGCGGCCGTTCGACGCCCTGCTCGTCGAGCGCGCCGAGCGCCGCGAGGCTCGCGTAGATCGCGTAGCCGTCGTCCGCACCGCCGCGGCCGTACAGCTTGCCGTTCTCGAACTTCGGCGTCCACGGCCCGAGGTCCGCGCGCCAGCCGTCGAATTCGGGCTGCTTGTCGAGGTGTCCGTACAGCAGGATCGTGTCGGTGCTGCCCGCGCGCGTCGCGGGTGTTTCGAAGAAGATCACCGGCGTGCGGCCGGGCAGGCGCACGATCTCGAGCTTCAGGCCTTTCACCGGCTGGCGTTCGGCCCACTGCGCGGCATCGGTGACGACGCGTTCGAGATACCCGCGCTGCGCCCAGTCGGGGTCGAACGCGGGACTCTTCGCGGGGATCGCGATGTAGTCGGTCAGGGCATGGAGGATTTCATCGTTCCACTTGCGCTCGACGAAGGTAACGAGCTTGTCATGGTCGAGGACGGGGGTAGTGTCGACGGAGGTCATGATGGGTGCCTGGATCGGGCTGATGAAAAAACGGATGATACGCCGATGGGCCCGCCCCGGGGCCTTTCCGCGGCTCTTTCCGCTGCCGGCTTCGGGCTTGCCTTCCGCCCCCTTCCGGCATCCGTTTCCGCGTCCGCTTCCGCGCCCGTTCAGTCGCCCGGCGGGAACGTGTCGCGCAGCCCCGCCGCGCACGCCAGCGCGTCGTCCCACAGTCGTCGCGTCAGCACCCCGGCATCCTCTTCACTCGCGAGCGCCGCGGCCTCGCCCGACCACAGCAGCGAGAAATCGTCGCGGCCCTGCCGTTCGAATGCGCCGCGCAGCGGATCGACCGCGGCCGTCGCGAGCGGGAACGCGGGCGCGAGCGCGCTCATCGGCCCCTGCTCGCGCATGAAGCGCGTCAGCAGGCCGCGCGCCGGCCGACCCGTGTACAGGTTGGTCATGCGGGTGCCGTCATCGCGCGCCGCCCGCACCGCCGCGCGGTGCTGCGCGGAGCGGCCCGCCTGCGGCGTGAGCAGGTAGCCGGTGCCGATCTGCACCGCACGGGCGCCGAGCGCGAAAGCGGCCGCGATGCCGCGGCCGTCGGCGATCGCGCCCGCCGCGATCACGGGCGCGCGCACCGCGTCGACGATCTGCGGCAACAGCGCGAACAGCCCCGGCTGCGCGTGAATGTCGTCGGTCAGGAACATCCCGCGATGGCCGCCGGCCTCCGCGCCCTGCGCGACGATCGCATCGACGTCGCGCGCATCGAGCCAGCGCGCCTCCTCGACGGTCGTCGCGGACGACACGATCCACGCGCCGGTACGACGCACGCGCGCCAGCAACGCATCGTCCGGCAATCCGAAATGAAAGCTCACGACGGCCGGCCGCATCTCCTCGACGACCGCGCACATCGCGTCGTCGAACGGTGCGCGGCCGGCGCCGCCCTTCACACCGACCGGATCGAGCCCGGCTTCCGCGTAGTAGCCGGCCAGCGCCGCGCGCCAGCGCGCGTCGACCTCGGCGTCCGGCGCGGGCGGCGTATGGCAGAAGAAGTTCACGTTGAACGGGGCCTGCGTGCGTGCGCGGATCGCCGTGATCTCGTCACGCAGTTGCTGCGGGCCGAGCGCCGCGCACGCGAGCGAGCCGAGCCCGCCCGCTTCGCAGACTGCGATTGCAAGCGCGCTCAGCGAACCGACCATCGGGGCCTGAATCAGCGGCAAACGGGAAGGCAGCATCGGCATCATCCTTCGAAAGGAAAAATCGTCATGCGCACCGGCGGCGCGCTTGCATGGCTCATATATTCAACGCACCAGATAATAGCCGACAAAATCGCGCCCGAAAGATCGAACATTTACGTCGAGAAATGTTCAATCCAATTCGGCAAAAAAAACGGATTGCCCATCGCTGCCGACCCGCCCGAACTCAACTTTCCCCGCCCACTACCGCCGAATCCTGCGAAATCTGCTGTATCGCGCCCCGCCCCGTGCCCCAACGCCAGCCAACACATTTCAATGACATCGATCAACATTTAACTCATTAAATGTCAGCGTTTACCATTAAAAAATCGACTAGCGATATACCATGACGTCGTTTAATAAAACGGCGATCCATTCCGGAATCGTCGACCGGCGCCGGGCCGCGCCACCTCAACCGCATCAAGTCCATTCAAGGAGCCCCGCATGTCCGATGCCAGCTCGTCCTCCTCCCGCTCCGCCGCCGCGCCGGCCGCGATATCCGCGCCGAAAATCGGCGTCGTCCCCGCCACGCTGATGGTCGCGGGCAACATGATGGGCTCCGGCGTCTTCATGCTGCCCGCGAACCTCGCCGCCACCGGCGGCATCGCGATCTTCGGCTGGCTGATCACCGTGGTCGGCGCCGTGTCGCTCGCGCTGGTGTTCGCGAAGCTCGCGGCGATCGACCCGGCCGCCGGCGGCCCGTACGCGTACGCGCGCAAATCGTTCGGCCCGTACATCGGCTACCAGACCAACCTGATCTACTGGCTCGCGAACGTGCTCGGCAACGTCGGCCTCGCGGTCGCCGGCCTCGGTTATCTGACGCACTTCTTCCCCGTGCTGCGCGACCCGCTCGTGTTCGCGCTCGCACAGATCTTCGTGATCTGGCTGTTCACCTACGCAAACATCCTCGGGCCGAATGTCATCGGCCGCGTGCAGTCGGTCACGACGATCTTCGCGCTCGTGCCGATCCTCGGGATGGCCGTGTTCGGCTGGTTCTGGTTCAGCAAGGACGTGTATTTCGCCGGCTGGAACGTGTCGGGCGCGAGCAGCTTCAGCGCGATCGGCGCGACGCTGAACTTCACGCTGTGGGCATTCATCGGCGTCGAGAGCGCGTCGGTGTCGGCCGGCGTCGTCGAGAATCCGTCGCGCAACGTGCCGATCGCAACCGTCGGCGGCGTCGTGCTCGCGGCAGTGTGCTACGTGCTCAGCTCGACCGTGATCATGGGGATGATCCCGAACAAGGCGCTGCTCGCGTCGAGCGCGCCGTTCGCGGATGCCGCGCGCCTCGCGCTCGGCGACACCGCCGCGAACGCGGTCGCGATCTGCGCGGCGCTCGGCTGCCTCGGCTCGCTCGCCGGCTGGACGCTGCTGGTCGGCCAGACCGCGAAGGCCGCGGCCGACGACGGCCTGTTCGCCGGCGTGTTCGCCCGCGTCAACTCGAAGAACGTGCCGTCGGCCGGCCTCGCGATCGTCGCGGTGATCATGTCCGTGCAGGTGCTCGCGACGATGTCGCCGAGCGCGAGCGAGCAGTTCGGCAAGATCGCGTCGATCGCCGTGATCATGACGCTGTTGCCGTACATCTACTCGTGCATCGCGATCAAGGTGCTCGGCTACGGCAAGATGCCGTCGCACCAGTTCACCTTCTACACGATCGTCGGCCTGATCGGCGCCGTCTACGCGCTGTGGGCGATGGTCGGCTCCGACGGCCAGCAGACGCGCTGGTCGCTGATCTTCGTGATCGCGACGATCGTCTTCTACGAGCTGTCGATCAACCGCCAGCGCGAAATCGAGGAAACCCATGTGCATCCGGGCGGCCGTTCGCCGCGCTGGGTGCGCTATCTCGCGCTCGGCGTGACCATCGTCGCGCTCGTCGCCACCTTCTGGATCTCGGTAGGCCGACACGAAGCCGACATTCTTCACGCCCGCTCGCCGGCCGCGGGCGTCCAGGCAACCCAGCAAACGGGGGAATAACCATGACCGCTACCTTGACCCAACCGGCGTTTCGCCGCCTCGGCATGAAGGCGCTGCTCGTGCAGCACGACATCGATGAACGCACGGCCACCGGGCGCGCGGCCACCGCCCTCGCCGAAGAATTGCGCGCACGGCTGGTCGACGTCGTGATCGCGACGTCCGCCGAAGACGCGCGCGCGGTGGTCGACGCCGATCCCGCGATCCAGTGCCTGCTGCTCAACTGGGAGCTCGGCAACGATCCCGAGCATGCGCCCGCGCGGGCCGTGCTCGACGCGATGCGCGCGCGCAATGCGACGGTGCCGGTGTTCCTGCTCGCGAGCCGCGCGAGCGCGGCCGCGATTCCCGTCGACGCGATGCGCAAGGCCGACGACTTCATCTGGATGCTGGAGGACACCACCGCGTTCATCGGCGGGCGGATCGTCGCCGCGATCGAACGCTATCGCGAGACCGTGCTGCCGCCGATGTTCCGCGCGCTCGCGCAGTTCTCGCGCGTGTACGAATACTCGTGGCACACGCCGGGCCACACGGGCGGCACCGCGTTCCTGAAATCGCCGGTCGGCCGCGCGTACTTCGAATTCTTCGGCGAAGCGCTGTTCCGCTCGGACCTGTCGATCTCGGTCGGTGAACTCGGCTCGCTGCTCGACCACTCGGGCCCGATCGGCGAAAGCGAACGCTACGCAGCGCGCGTGTTCGGCGCGCACCGCACGTATCACGTGACGAACGGCTCGTCGATGTCGAATCGCGTGATCCTGATGGCGAGCGTCACGCGCAATCAGGTCGCGCTGTGCGACCGCAACTGCCACAAGTCGGCCGAGCACGCGATGACGATGTCGGGCGCGATTCCGACCTACCTGATCCCGTCGCGCAACCATTACGGGATCATCGGGCCGATCATGCCGGAACGGCTCACGGCCGCCGCCGTGCGCCTCGCGGTCGACGCGAATCCCCTCGTGCGCGGCCGCGACGGCATCGATCCGACGCCCGTGCATGCGCTGATCACGAACTCGACCTACGACGGCCTCTGCTACAACGTCGCGCGCGTCGAGGAATTGCTCGGCCAGAGCGTCGACCGGCTGCATTTCGACGAAGCCTGGTACGGCTATGCGCGCTTCAACCCGATCTACCGCGACCGTCACGCGATGCACGGCGATCCGTCGCAGCACGACGCGAGCAAGCCGACCGTGTTCGCGACGCAATCGACGCACAAGCTGCTCGCCGCGCTGTCGCAGGCATCGTTCATCCATGTCCGCAACGGCCGCAACCCGATCGAGCATGCACGTTTCAACGAGGCGTACATGATGCACGCGTCGACGTCGCCGAACTACGCGATCATCGCGTCGAACGACGTGAGCGCCGCGATGATGGACGGCCCCGGCGGCGAGGCGCTGACGACCGACGCGATCCGCGAGGCCGTGTCGTTTCGCCGGATGCTCGCGCGGCTGCACGCGGAATGCGAGGAGAACAACGACTGGTTCTTCAACGGCTGGCAGCCGGACACCGTGGTTGATCGCAAGACAGGCCGGCGCGTGCGCTTCCATGAAGCGGACGAAACGCTGCTCGCCACCGATCCGTCATGCTGGGTGCTGCATCCGGGCGACACCTGGCACGGCTTCGGCGAGATCGAGGACGACTACTGCATGCTGGACCCGATCAAGGTATCGATCGTCACGCCGGGCGTCGCGCCGCACGGCGGCCTGATGCCGGTCGGCATTCCGGCGTCGGTCGTCACGGCGTATCTCGACCGGCACGGGATCGTCGTCGAGAAGACGACCGACTTCACGATCCTGTTCCTGTTCTCGCTCGGCGTGACGAAGGGCAAGTGGGGCACGCTCGTCAACACGCTGCTCGACTTCAAGCGCGACTACGACGCGAACGCGCCGCTCGAACAGGCGCTGCCGGACCTCGTCGCGCGTTATCCGGACCGCTACGGCAAGCTCGGCCTGCGCGAGCTGTGCGACCTGATGTTCAGCGCAATGAGCGACCTGAAGACGACCGAGATGATGTCGCGCGGCTTCTCGACGCTGCCGCAGCCCGACTTCAGCCCGGCCGAGGCGTTCGAGCATCTCGTGCACAACGACATCGAGATGCTGGAGCTGTCGGAGATGGCGGGCCGCACCGTCGCGACGGGCGTCGTGCCCTATCCGCCCGGCATTCCGCTGCTGATGCCCGGCGAGAACGCGGGGCCGGCCGGCGGGCCGCTGCTCGGCTACCTGCGGGCGCTCGAGCAATTCGACCTGCGCTTCCCCGGCTTCACGCACGATACGCACGGCGTCGAAGTCGAGGACGGCGTGTACCGGATCGCCTGCATCCGGCAAGTCGATCGCAAGACCAACACGCGCTGAGCGCGTGCGTCGCGACGCCGTGCCGGCAACCCGCGGCCGGCATCGCGACGCAGGGTGAGCCGCCAGTTATGCCGGCAGCCGCCCGACCCATGCGGCAAGCTGCGCTTCGCCGTCTTCATCGAGCTTGCCCTTCAGTTCGCCGTACCACGGCCCAATCGCGTCGGCCGGCTGCGTGGCCTTCAGGATCTCGAAACTGTTCTCGAGGAATGAAGAAAAGAACGGAATGCCGCGCAGGTGGAGGAAGGTCGAGTCGGTGATGTGCACGTGGCCGTACACGTCGCGCACCCAGGCGAGATGCGGCAGCGCCTCGCGCAGGTGGCCGCTTTGCATCAGCGCGGAGATGAAGTTCACGCGCGCGGCGACATCCGACTGCTCGTGCGTGTCGTGATTGACCTCGGCGGCCTTCTGCAGCCACGCTTCGCCGCGCTCCACTTCGTCGCACATCACGGATGTCGTCGCGAGCTGCACCGCGTTGTGCGCGCTCGGCTCGTGGTCGAACAACGCGAGCCAGTACGGAAACGCGTCCGGGTAACGCTTCATCGCCGAGTACGACAGCGCGCACAGGCGCGCCGCATCGGCGAGCTGCTCCGCATGCGGCGCGGCGGCCGCGATCGCGGCTTCGTGCCGCCCGGCCTGGAATGCCTTCAGCGCGGGCGCAAGCTCCGGTGCGATGTCGGGGGCGTCCTGCCCGGCCGCGTCGGGCGCTTCCGGCGCGTCTGGCGCTTGCGCCGAAGTCGCGGGCGATGCCGCTTCGTCACGCGGTTTCTTTCCGAACAGCTTTCCCAGCAGGCCCATGGTGTTGTCCTTGTCGTTGTGAGGGGTCGATGGCGGCTTCCTGCAGCGGCGCGGAATGCGCGGCATGCGTGGATCGCCGCACGGCGACCGCCATCTTACGCGCGCCCGGAGCCGGCAAGAAGTGCCCGATGGCCGGGCGCCGCTGTGAGCACGCCGCACACCATGAACTGCGCGGCGGCGAAGCCGGCCCGCGGTATGTTCATCGCCGGATCGTGTCACCATTCCGCACGGCAATATTGAGAATTCTTTGAGATTATGTGACGCGCATTCAGTCACGCCTTATTGTGCTGCGGCGGCCGGGGCCAGTCGCCCACATCGGGGTTGGCTTCGTGCGGATTCTGATCGACGCATGTCAACCGGCCACGACAAACAACATCATTTGAAGCATACCCAACCGTGAAAATTGAAGGGCATTTCAGAAAGATGGCGCCGCTCATGATCGCCCTCGCATTAGTGGGATGCGGCAACGATACGTCCGTTTCGTCCGCTCAGCCGACACAGGAACAAACTGCGCTCGCGGACTTGAACGAAGCGACCTCCGGCAAACTGGACGCGCTACTGGCACTCCGCGCCGCGCATCCGGACAGCGGCACCGAACAGCTCATCGAGACGTTGTCGCGCGAATTTCTCGGCACCCCTTATCGAGACGGCATGCTCAAGGGGACCGCGACCACGCCGGAACAACTCGTGATCGACTTCAGCGGACTCGATTGCTTCACTTATCTCGACTATGTCGAAGCAGCGAGAAAGGCCGCGACAAAAGTCGACTACGCCGATCGTCTCGTCCGGACGCGCTACGTGAACGGCGACATCGACTTCCAGCACCGCCGCCATTTCTTCACGGACTGGGCCAACCGGCCGGTGGTGCTGGCCGATGACGTGACAACCGCGCTCAGCGCCCGCGCCGTCACGGTCACGAAGCAACTCAACAGGAAAGCCGACGGCGGCACGTACGTGCCTGGACTGCCGGTCGTCCGGCGGGACGTCGCTCATATCCCGAGCGAATTCGTCGACGACTATGTCGTCAGCCGGCTTCGGACCGGCGATTACATCGGCATCTACGCGAAGGCGGACGGCCTCGACGTCACGCACGTCGGCTTCTTCGTCGCGACAAGCGACGGGCCGATGCTGCGCAACGCGTCGTCGAAGAAGGCCAACATGAAGGTCGTCGATTCGCCGTTTCTCGAGTATGTGAAGAACACGCCGGGCATCGTGGTGCTGAGGCCGCGCGCCTGAGCGACACGGCGCCCCGCGCTCAAGCCCCCGGCGCGCGATCGCCGCGATCCATTCCGCGCCGATACGCGGCGGGGCTCGTCGCCGCGACACGCCGGAAATGCCGGCGTAGCGACTCCTCCGAACCGAAGCCCGAGCGCGCGGCAATCTGCGCGAGCGACAGCGCGGGATGCGTTTCGAGCATGTCCTTCGCGAGATTCACGCGCTCGCGGATCAGCCACATGAGCGGCGACATCCCCGTCGCATCCGCGAACTGCCGCTGCAGCGTGCGCGTGCTCATCGCGGCCTGCGCGGCCAGCGACGCGAGCGTGTGCGGTTCGGCCGCATGCGCGCGCATCCAGTCGATCAGCTTCGCGAGCCGGTCGCTGCCGCCCGGCGCGACCGGGCGCGGCACGAACTGCGCCTGGCCGCCATCGCGATGCGGCGGCAGCACGAGGCGCTGCGCGACGCGGTTCGCGATCGCGCCGCCATGATCGCGGCGCACGAGATGCAGCAGCATGTCGAGCCCCGCGGCCGAGCCGGCCGACGTGACGATCTGCCCTTCGTCGACGTACAGCGCGTCGGGATTCACGCGCAGCGCCGGATAGCGCGCCTGCAGGCGCTCGGCGTAACGCCAGTGCGTCGTCACGGTCATCCCGTCGAGGACGCCTGCCGCCGCGAGCACGAACACGCCCGAGCAGATCGAACAGAGCCGCGCGCCGCGGCGATGCGCGGCCCGCAGCTTCTTCAGCAACGGTTCCGGCGGCCGTTCGTCCGGATCGCGCCAGCCGGGAATCACGATGGTGTCCGCGCGGTCGAGTGTCGCAAGCCGGTACGGCGCGGCGACCGTGATGCCGCCCGCCGCGCGCACGGGCCCCGGCTCGCTCGCGCACACCGCGAAGCGATACCAGTCGACACCGAGTTCCGGGCGCTCCAGCGCGAACAGTTCGACCACGCAGCCGAATTCGAAGGTGCAGAGGCGATCGTAGGCGAGCGCGACGACGAGATGATTATGCATGGCGCGATGTTACCGGAACTTGTCGATCGCGCCACTGCCGGAAAAGCCGGCGAACCGCGATACTGCCCTTCATTGCGGCGCATTCCGCGCCGTCCTATGGAGCGCCTTTCATGTCATACGTAACCGACGTACCCGCCGCCGACAGCGCCGCCGTCCTTGCGCACTTCGAAGCGTCGTTGGGCTTCGAGACCGATTGCTGGGACGTGCACGACGCGCTCGCGTCCGGCGCGCCCGATTTCGTGCTGCTCGACGTGCGGAGCCAGGAACTGTTTTCCGCCGGTCACGTGCCCGGCGCACGCAACCTGCCGCACCGCAAGATCGTCGCCGGCAAGCTCGCCGAGCATCCGGCCGACACGCTGTTCGTCGTGTACTGCGCGGGCCCGCACTGCAACGGCGCCGCGCGCGCGGCGATCCGGCTCGCGCGCCTCGGCCGCCCCGTGAAGCTGATGATCGGCGGCATCACCGGCTGGCTCGACGAAGGTTTCGCGCTGAGCAACGATGCGGAACCAAAGGAGTTCGCCGCGCGCTGATCGTCACTAAAAACGCAACAATCAATTGCCAGCACACAACCGGAAAAAGCGCGACAATCAGCCTCATTGCAGTTCGGATGGAGCAGCAACATGCAACACGCAGTCCTGATTCAGGTGGCCGGTTCGGTCGCAGCGATCGCGCTCTATTTTCTCCCGGCCGTCATCGCCGACCGGCGCGGCCGGCACGACAAGCTGATGATCGCGATGTTCAACGCCCTGTTCGCGTGGACGGGCATCGGCTGGCTGATGACGCTGTACTGGGCCTGCCAGCCGAACCCGCGGACCGACGTCGCGCAAGCCATCCTCGCGAAGCGCCGCGGCGTCAGCATGCGGACCTTCTCGACCGGTCTGGTCGAACGCGTGCAGCGCCGCGTCGCCGCGCAGGAGCAATGGGCCGAGAAGCAAGGTTGCCGTTAAGTCCCGCCATTCCGCTTATCTCGCCGGGCCGAACTTCGGCATCCTGACATTGGTCGAGCCCCGGTAGTCCCACACCAGCCTGTCGCGCGGCGCCTCCCCGTCGCGCAACCATGCCCCGAATGCTCCGGCCGTGACCGCCCGCGCGATTCGCTCGCCCGGGCAGCCGTGCGGCCCCGTGCCGAAGCCGAAGTTCGGCGCCGATGCGCGGCCCGGCAGCAGCCGATGCGGCTCGCGATGCACGGCCGGATCGCGGTTCGCGGCCGCCAGCACGACCAGGATCGCTGCGCCGGCATCGACGGTTACTCCCTCGATCGTCGTGCGCGACGCGACGAAGCGGCGCGTGTTCTGCACCGGCGCATCGAATCGGCCAACCTCGGCGACGAATGCTTCGAGCGCGGCTGTGTCCGGCATCGCGCGTTCACCATCGGCCGCATCATCCGTCGTACCGTCCCACGCAACCAGTACATTGCCGAGCCATGCGGCCGTCGCCTCGCACGTCTGCGACAGCAGCCCGACGAGATTCGCGACGAGCGCACCGCTCGCGTGCCAGCCGGCGGCAGCGGCCGCCTGCTGAATCGCCGCGACCCACGAGCCGTCCTGCGCACGGGTGCGCGCGACGCGCTCCGTCATCCGGTCGAGCAGTTGCCGCGCGGCGTCGCTCGCGCGGGCCAGCGCCGCGTCGTCGGACAGCGGCGACAGCGCGGCGACGAAGTCGACCACCAGCGCGGCGATGTCGTCGAGCTGCATCTCGTCGAAACCGAGCAGATCGGCAACCGCGCAAACGGGCACCGAAAGACACCACGCGTTCAACGCATCCGCGTCATCCGGCGCGCGCAACCGGCTGCCGGCCAGCTGGGCGGCACGCTCGCGCAACGCGCCTGCGTCGATCGGCGCGCACGCCGCGCGCAGCGCCTGCTTCGGCACGTCGTGCCGCAATGCGCCGTCGTTCATGCGCACCAGCTCGCCAAACAGCGCGCCGGCCGTCGTGCCGCGCAACGCGGGTGGCACCGGCGCATCGAGCGGCCTGACGCGGCACGCCGGATGGCCGAGCACGGCGCTCACGCTCGCCGCCCGGCTCGCGACCCACAGGCCAAGCGTGGCGTCGAACGCGAGCGGCGGGCCGTCGACGAGCGTCGCGTAATAGGGATAGGGATCGCGGTGCGTCACCGCGGCAATCGGATCGGTCGGGTTCATACGTGAAGTATCGGCGCGCGGGGCCGCCGCATGTTTCCGGATGACGTGAAATGTCGAGGTTGCCGCGATATGGCTGGCAGCGCGGCCGCCGCTGCACGGCGACAGGCGGGCGGCGCCGCGACGTAATGGATGCGGCGGGATACGGCGGGATACGGCTGGCTATGGCGTCAGGCCGCCGACCGGTAGCGGTACGCCTGCATGCGCATGCGGACGCGCCCGGCCGAAATCGCGCGCGGCTCGGCCACCACCGTGTCGTGGTGAAACATTTCCTGCCGGAAGTGGCCGGTCTCGTCGAACCACTGGCAGATCAGCCACTCGGCATCGTCGAACACGACCGGCCCGGCATAGGTGACGGTCATGCGTGGGCCGCCGGTTTTCAGCGTCACGACATCGCCAACGCGAAAGCCGCGGTGATTTTCTCGGATTGTCATCGCTCTCTCGATTTTTTATATATTCATTTTCCAGCGGCCTGCCGACCGCTGCCTCGGATATGCCGCAGATTACCAATGCTAAAAATAACCGGCAACTCCCGAAGCCAAAAAATTATCGGTCTGAAAATCGCAACAATACCGGGCATCGGTACATCCGACAGGCATCTGGCACCCATAACCGACGCGGCTTGCGCGCCTTCGGTCGACCAGTCGAATGCGGAGAATAAACGATGTATTTCTCGACGTCATCGCGACGTTAAATCAGTCGCGATTTCGGTTGATTACAGTCAATCGATTTTCAGCTGGAAACGTTCCCACGTTTTATCGGCGTTCATAGTAAAAATTGAACATGTGAATTATCTGGCGCCGAAAACCAGCGATCGAGGTCTCGCCCCGACACCGCCGCCTGCGCGAACGTAAATGTGCCGTCGCGCGCCATTTCCGTCGCGGCGCGCAGGAACGCGCCAAGCGCGGCCCGCGCCAGTGCGCCGCCGACGCTGACACGCTTCACGCCGAGCGCCGCCAGCGCATCGACGCTCAGCAATTCGCCCTGCAGCCCCATCACCACATTGACCGGTGCGCCGACCGCGCGCGCGACCGCCGCAATGTCGTCGGCGCCGCTCAGGCCCGGCGCGTACAGCACGTCGGCACCCGCGTCGCGGTACGCGACCAGCCGCGCGATCGTATCGGCGAGATCGCGCCGGCCGTGCAGGTAGTTCTCGCAGCGCGCGGTCAACGTGAACGGAAACGGCAGCGCGCGCGCCGCGTCGCCCGCCGCCGCGATGCGCTCGACCGCCGCGTCGTGCGGGTAGATCGGCGCGTCGGCGCGGCCGGTCGCATCCTCGATCGAGCCGCCCACCGCGCCGGCGCCGGCCGCGAGGCGGATGGTCTCGGCGACCGTGTCGGGCGCGTCGCCGAAGCCGTTCTCGAGATCGGCGCTGACCGGCAGGCCGCCCGCCGCGACGATCTCGGCGATGTGGCCGAGCATCTCGTCACGGCCGATCGCGTTGTCGGGCCGCCCTCTCGAATAGGCAAAACCGGCGCTCGTGGTGGCGAGCGCGTCGAAGCCGGCCATCGCGAGCAACCGGGCCGAACCTGCATCCCACGGGTTCGGGATGATGAAGGCGCCGGCGCGCGTATGCAGCGCGCGGAAGGTTTCGGCGTTGCGGAACTGCACGTTGGAATCGGACATCGCTGTCTCCTTGGAACGGGAGATACCAGCATAGGCGCGCGCGGTACCGCGACGGTTCGCGCCGCGGTGAAATGTCGATGTGGATGTCAGAAGCTCACGTGTGTGGTCCGCCGCCGGTCACGCCACGCCGCCGTTCAGGAACCGCGTTTCTTCGTCAGGAAAATGCGCGACTGCGCGGCCGGACAATCCGGCAGTCCGGCAGTTCGCCGAAGGGGACATTAGCGCCCGCCTCGCAGAACGGCCACGCCTGAACGCCAGACGTGTCGAGCCGCTCGCCGTGACAGCCGCGCCCCCAGCTACACGACATACGCGCCCTTCGCATGCAGTTCCGCTTCGGTGCGCTCGAGCGCCGCGACCGCATCGCTGCCTTCGAGCGCGAGCAACTGTGCGACCAGCGCTTCGGTCATCGCATGCGCGGCGACCAGCGACGGAAAGAACGACGGGCTGTCGTGGGTGAAGATCAATTGCGCGTCCGCGTGCAGCGCGATCGGCGACACCGCGCTGTCGGTGATCGCGACGATCTTGCTGCCCTGCGCCTTCGCCGCCTGCGCCACGCGCGTCGCTTCCGCCGAATACGGCGCGAAACTGACGATCACGGTCACGCTCTGCTTCGCTATCGTGCGCAACTCCATTTCGAGCGAGCCGGCGACGCCGTTGAGCAGGGACACGGTAGGCCGGAACAGCCGGTAGCCGTACACGAAACCGAACGCGACCGGATAGCACGACCGGAATCCGGCGACGTGCACGTGCGATGCCTTGCGGATCAGCTTCGCCGCGTCGGCGAGCGCATGCTCGTTCTGCGCGGCGGTGGCGGCGAGATTGTGTTGCTGGGCAGCGAGCAGGTCATGCGCGAGCGACGCCTTCGCGTCGGGCCGCACGAGCGAACGCGCACGCTGCGTGAGCGGCTCGGGACGCGTGCGCACGCGCGCGACGCACAGGTCGCGCAGCTCGTTCCAGCCGGGGAAACCGAATTGCTGCGCGAGCCGCACGAGCGACGCGGGTTGAACCTGCGCGCGCTGCGCGACCTTGCGCATCGACGAGGTGGCGACCTCGTCGGGATGATCGAGCAAAAATGCAGCGCCCGCCTGGAATTGCGGGCTCAGTTCGGAAAATTGCGCCCGGATACGGGACGCGAGTTCATCGAAATTGGCAGCCATCTGGGTGAGAACGGGAACCGGACGTCCATGGTATCACCGGCCCCGCGCGCACCGGTCAGCGCAGCACTTCGACGTGGTCGGCATCGACCTTCACACGGCCCGACCATTTGCGCTCGAACTCGCCGGTCACTTTCACTTCGTTCTTGTCGCTGACGGGCTGGCCGGCCGCCCATAGCTTGTGGTCGATCTCGACGCGGATCGTGCCGGTCGAGTCGGCGAACTCGTAGTCCTCGCCGCCGACGTGCTTGACGATCCGCCCTTGCAGTTGCACGTGCTGATCGTCCTTGCCGTTCGCGAGGAGTTCCTTCACGGTGGTCGTCGTCAGCGCGGACGGCCCCGTGTATTGCGCATAAACGGCAGCCGGCAGCACCGCGAGCGCGACCGCCAGGATACTGGTCAGATGTTTCATGATTGCGATCCTCTTGCTTGATGGAACGCCGCGCCCCGTGAACGCGACGGGCCAAGATTACGGACCGTAAGATTAAGCGAGCCTGAAGGCCGTGCCGACGCGACACGGGGCCGCATAAGACGCGTACGAAAGCGCGGCCGCCACCGCCGTTTAAGCTCGGCCTAAGACACCTGCGCTTATGATGGACACCCCGGGGCACCCGTGCCCGCCAACAGACACGAATCCATGCGCGTACTGCTCGTCGAGGACGATCCGCTGATCGGCAGCGGTCTCGAACAGGGTCTCAAACAGGAAGGCTTCGCGGTCGACTGGGTCAAGGACGGCGACGCCGCGTCGCTCGCGCTGCGCTCGACCGCGTATGGCCTCCTGCTGCTCGACCTCGGGCTGCCGAACCGTGACGGCCTGTCGGTGCTCGCGTCGCTGCGCCGCCGCGACGAAACCCTGCCCGCAATCATCATCACCGCGCGCGATGGCGTGCCGGACCGCATCGCCGGCCTCGACAGCGGCGCCGACGACTACCTCGTCAAGCCGTTCGTGCTCGAGGAGCTGCTCGCCCGCATCCGCGCAGTCAACCGCCGCCATGCGGGGCGCGCGCAAACGACCCTCGCGATCGGTCCGCTGCGGCTCGATCCGGTCAAGCATCTGGTCTGGCTCAACGACGACGAAGTCACGCTGTCGCCGAAGGAATTCGTGCTGCTGCACGAGCTGATGCGCGACCCCGGCGCGGTGATCTCGCGCGAACAGTTCGAGGAACGGCTGTACAGCTGGGGCGAGGAAATCGAGAGCAACGCGGTGCAGGTGCACATCCACAACCTGCGCAAGAAACTCGGCCACGACATGATCCGCACGGTGCGCGGCGTCGGCTATCGGATCGGTGACGGCGCATGACGTGCGTGCGACACGCGATCGAGCGCTGGCGCAGTGCGTCGTTGCGGCGGCGCCTGTTGATGTGGCTGCTGCCCGCCGCTTGCGTGATCGGCCTGGTCGCGAGCGCGGGCACCTACTGGGGCGCGCTGCGCGAACTCGACGATCTCCTCGACGACCAGATGCGCAGCATGTCGAAGCAGATCGTCGTCGGCCCGAACGGCGAGCTGTCGTTTCGCGACCATGGCGACGGCAAGCACGACTTCGAGGCCAGCGATCCCGACGCCGTGCTGCTGCAGGTCTGGCGCAACGGCACACTGGTCTACTCGACCGATCGCGAATCCGCGCTGCCGCCGCCCGCGCAGACGGGCGTCGGCACCGTCGACGTCGGCGGCCAGCCGTGGCGCACCTATGTGACCCAACGCGGCGGCACGACGATCCGGCTCGCGCAAGCGCGCCACGCACGCTGGGAAGCGATCGCGGGCATCGCGGTGCATTTGCTGTGGCCGGTGTTCTCGATGCTGCCGGTGCTCGCGATCGGGCTGTGGTTCGGCATCGGCGCGGGGCTGCGGCCGCTGCGCACGATCGCATCGGGCCTGAAGCGCAGGAATGCGAACAATCTGGAACCGGTCGATGTCGCGTCGATGCCGAATGAGGTGCGGCCGCTCGCCGAAGCGATCAACGACCTGCTCGCGCGGCTCGACCGTTCGTTCACGCTGCAGCGCCACTTCATCGCCGATGCCGCGCACGAGCTGCGCACGCCGATCATGGGGCTGTCGATCCAGTCGCAATTGCTGCGGCGCGCGGCGAGCTCCGACGAACGTGAACAGATCCTCGCGCAGATCCATGCGGGCACGACACGCCTTGGCCACCTTGCCGAGCAGCTACTGACGCTCGCGCGTCTCGAACCCGATGCGCAGGCGGGCGCGTCCGCGTCCACGCCCGTCGATCTCGCCGCGCTGTGCCGCTCGGTGGTCGCCGACCGCACGCGCGTCGCCGATGCGCACCGGATCGACCTCGGCGCGATCGTGTCGTCGCCGGTGATGGCCGCCGGCAATATCGATACGTTGCGCGTACTGCTGAATAACCTCGTCGACAACGCGATCCGCTACGCGGGCGACGGCGCACGCGTCGACGTATCCGCGCGCATCGACGGCGCCACGCCCGTGCTCGAAGTCGCCGACGACGGCCCCGGCATCCCGGAAGCCGAGCGCACGGAAGTCTGGGAGCGCTTCTATCGCGGCGAGGGCGCGCAGGCCGTCACGGCGTCGGGCAGCGGACTCGGGCTGTCGATCGTCAAGCGGATCGCCGAACAGCACCGCGCGACGGTCGCGCTCGGCACGACGCCGGGCGGGCGCGGGCTGACCGTGACGGTGCGCTTTCCCGTGCCGGCCTGACGCACGGCCCGATCCGCAGCTTGTCCACAGATTGTGTTGGCAAGCTTGTGGACAACCTGCCGCTAACGGCAGCAAGCCATTGATACGAAAGAACTTGACGGTCGTGCGCAGCGAATGCGCCAGCCGCGGCGAACTTGCAGCCCAATTTGACAACCAGTTGTCCATTACGTAAAGTAGTTGTCAATTCATCACGTATCCCGACCATGACGAAACCCGCCAAGTTGACCGCCGTCGCGCTGTCCGTGTTCCGGCTGAACGGCCTGCTGATCGAATGGGGCAATGCCTTTGCCGCGCCGCACGGCCTGACCAGCGCGCGCTGGCAAGTGCTGGGCGCCATCTCGATGGCGCCGGACGCCCCCAACATCCCGCAGATCGCCGACGCGATGGGCATCACGCGGCAGGCCGTGCTGAAGCAGGTCAACGTGCTGACCGAAGAAGGACTCGTGCAACCGCTGCCGAACCCGACGCACAAGCGCTCGCCGCTGTATGCGCTGACCCCGCGCGGTGCCGCGGCCTATCAGGCGGTGGTCGAGCACTGGCAACAGCATGTCCGCGGCATCGCCGGCCAGTTCAGTTCGACGGATCTCGATGCGGCGATTCGCGTTCTATCGACGATGTCCGCCGCTCATGCGCCCGATGGGCATGCGTGATCGCATCGTTGGCTCACCACCTTCAGGAAGGCGTGCCCATGTCACATTTCAAACCGACGGATCCGGGCTTTCCGATCCAGCAACAGCTCGTCATCGACGCCGAACCCGTCGTCCTCCTCAACGTCTTCACGCTGGATCCGGCCGATGAAGCCGACTTCCTGGCCGTGTGGAAGGACGACGCCGCGTTCATGAAACGGCAGCCGGGATTCATTTCGACGCAGCTGCATCGCGCGCTCGGCGACAGCCCGACCTACTTCAACCAGGCGATCTGGGAGTCGACCGCCGCGTTCCGCGCGGCCTTCACGCATCCCGAGTTCGTCGCGAAGCTGTCGGCCTATCCGTCGTCCGCCGTCGCGAGCCCGCATTTGTTTCAGAAGGTCGCCGTGGCGGGCATTTGTACTGCGTGAGCCGGCGCGCCGACTACGGTTGGCACGCTGCGCGGTGCGCCCCGATCGCGATCGCGAAGTTCTCCACAGAAAATGTTGGCAAGCTTGTGGATATCCTGCGCACCACAACGCTAAGCCCTTGATCCGACGGACTTTGGCACGCGTGATGCAGACGCGGCACGCAATGGGCCGTCAGATGCGCCGGTTCGCCGCACATCGCGTCACGATGCCACGTCGGCGCGCCGGCGATGCGCGACGCGCGACGCGTGTCGTCCGTCACTTACCCACAGATTTTGTTGGCAAGCATGTGGATAGCCTGCGCATAGCGCGATCAAGCGCTTGATCCGAAAGGCTTTGTCCGCGCCGCTTCGAATGCGGCACACGGCGGGCGAAAGGCGACCGTCGACCAGCAAAACCCCGCTCGCGTGTCGTCACGTGATGCTAAGCGCCTCCTCTCACGCGCGCCACGCCGCTTGTCCACAGATTTTGTTGGCAAGCGTGTGGATAGCCTGCGCATACCATGCACAAGCGCTTGATCCGAAAGGTTTTGTCCGCGCCGCTTCGAACCGTGCAGGCAGGCCGGCACAACGCCCGCCGCATGCGATCACGGCCGTCGGCGCGCGATGAACACGACCGATGGCGCGCTTGTCCACAATTTTTGTTGGCAAGCATGTGGATATCCTGAGCATGCGTGATCTAAGTCGTTGATCGCGCAACGTTTCGCCATGCCGATCACGACTGCGGCACGGCGCGCGCCTCCGTCGCGTCATTCATTCATCCATCGATCGATCACGCATGCCGCGCCGCCCGCTGCTCAAGCGAGCGTCGCGACCGCGATCCGTGCGGCGGCCGCGATCACGTCGTCCTTCGGCTTCGCATCGGCACGCGTCTGCGTGTAGTACACGGCGAGCACGATCGGCGCGCGCGACGGCAGCCAGATCACGCCCGCATCGTTCGTCGTCCCGTAGTCGCCGGTGCCGGTCTTGTCGCCCACCTGCGAGCCGGCCGGCACGCCCGCGCGAATCCGCTTGTCGCCGACCTTGTTGCCGCGCAGCCATGCAACGAACTGCGCACGCTGCGCGGACGGCAGCGCGTCGCCGAGCGTGAGCACGCGCATGCTCGCGGCCATCGCGGCCGGCGTCGTCGTGTCGCGCGGGTCGCCCGGCAACGCCGTATTCAGTTCGGTCTCCCAGCGATCGAGCCGGAACGCGTCGTCGCCGATCGAGCGCGCATACGCGGTCACCGCCGACGGGCCGCCGATCAGCTTCATCGCGAGATTCGCGGCCGAGTTGTCGCTGTACTGGATCGCCGCCTCGCACAACTCGGCGACGGTCATCCCCGTGCCGACATGCTTGCCCGACACCGGCGAGTAGTTGACGAGATCGGACGGCCCGTAGCTCACGCGCTGCTGCAGCAACCCCGGACGATCGACGCTGTGCGCGAGCACCGCCGCGCCCAGCATCGCCTTGAACGTGCTGCAGAACGGGAAGCGCTCGTCCGCGCGATGCTGCGCGCGCCGGCCGCTCGCAGAGTCGATCGCGCACACGCCGAGACGGCCGCCGGCCGCGTGCTCGAGCGCGGCGAACGACGTCGCGGACGAAACGTCCTGCCCGGCGGCCGGCGACGACGCACATGCGGTGACGGTCAGGACGAGCGGCGCCGTCGCGGCGGCCAGCAACAAAGTTCGACGTTGCGATGAGTAGGTCATGTCAGGTCTCTCGTGGTGGAATGGATGCAAAACGGCCGGCCGGCGAGACAGCACTATCGTGACTTTACGGTTGCCTGACAAGCAACGATAATTGAGCGCTGCCAAAAGAAATTCTTATGACTAAGCTCCGCCCTCACCTTCCACTGAATGCGTTGCGCGCGTTCGAATCGTCGGCGCGCCACCTGAATTTCACGCGCGCCGGCCTCGAGCTGAGCGTGACGCAGGCGGCCGTGAGCCAGCAGGTGCGCTCGCTGGAGGAGCGGCTCGGCTGCGCGCTGTTCACCCGGCTGCCGCGCGGCCTCGGGCTCACCGACGAAGGACGCGCGCTGCTGCCGGTGCTCAGCGACGCATTCAGCCGGATCGAAACCGTGCTCAAGCAGTTCGACGGCGGGCGCTTCCACGAGGTGCTGACACTCGGCGCGGTCGGCACCTTTGCCATAGGCTGGCTAATGCCACGGTTGAAGCGCTTCGGCGACACGCACCCGTTCGTCGAGCTGCGGCTGCGGACCAACAACAACGTCGTCGACCTCGCGGCCGAGGGCCTCGATTTCGCGATCCGCTTCGGTGAAGGCAACTGGCCGGCGACGCGCAACGAGCGGCTGCTCGACGCGCCGCTCACCGCGCTGTGCGCGCCGGAGATCGCGCGGCGCCTCGCGGCGCCGGCCGATCTCGCAAACGAAACGCTGCTGCGCTCGTACCGCACCGACGAATGGCTCGGCTGGTTCGACGCCGCGCAGCTCGAACCGTGGTCGGTCAACGGGCCGGTGTTCGATTCGTCGCGGCTGATGGTCGAGGCGGCGATGCAAGGCGCGGGCATCGCGCTCGCGCCGGCCTGCATGTTCGCGCGCGAACTGCAGCTGGGCCTGCTCGCGCGGCCGCTCGACATCGACGTGCGCGCGGGCGGCTACTGGCTCACGTCGCTGAAGTCGAAGCCGCTCACGCCGGCGATGACGCTGTTTCGCGACTGGATCGTCGCGGAAGCGGCCGGCGCGGCACCGGTCGGATGACGGGCCGGGCTTGTCCACAGATTTTGTTGGCAAGGATGTGGATATCCTGGGTACCCGGGGCCTAACTCGTTGATCGTGCACGATTTACGGCATCGATGCACACATCGGGCAGCCCGTGCGCATGGGGTTCGACGCACCGGCCGCCGCACGCGGGATCGTCAACCATCAGGAAGCAATCAGGTGAGACTTATCCACAGATTTTGTTGGCAAGCCTGTGGATATTCCCCCGATGTGACACGTAACATCCTGATACAAAAGGGGATTCAGTAGATCGGGCCCGGCAGGTCAACGACGCGGCATCGTTTGCGATCTCGCCGCGTGTGCTGCGCGTCCGGATCGGGGCTGGCCGGGTTCTCCACAGATTGTGTTGGCAAGCTTGTGGATATCCTGCGCACCAGATGGCTAACTCATTGAGCGCACGGGGTTTTGTGCGCGCCGCGCAGGATTGGGCAGCACCGGCGCGGGAGCGGCCGGCGCCGGTGCTGCCGGTTCGTCAGTGCCGGTCGAGCCCGCTGCGCAATTCGCTCGCCTTGTCGCGCAGCGCCTCGTAGCCCGAGCGCGCATGTTCGGGCAGGTCGGGATCGCCGATCAGCGCGCCGAGCGTTTCGATCAGGCTGAACAGAATGCCCTTCGCCGCCCCCGCCGCGATGCTCTGCGACTCGATCGACTTGTGCAGGTGGTCGACCGCCGCTTCCAGATTCTCGAGCTTCTGCTCGCCGTCGTCGGGCCGATTGTCGGTCGTCATCGTCATTGCCTCCGCCATCGTTCAAGGGTCATGTCACGATTCTATGCCGCTGCGCGCGAACGTGGCGCGACATCGCGCAACCTTCGCGCGCGCCAGCGCTACAGCAGCGCGACCACCTTCACGCGACCCGGCTGCGCCGCCGCGACCACCTGGCCGTCGACGCGACGGAACGTCAGCGAGACGGTTTCGTCGCCGACGCGCAGATCGTCGATGCGCAGCCAGTCGACGCCTTCGGGCAGCGTCGGGCGCTCGACCCGCACCTCGTGGCGCGCCGCGTCGACGCTCACACCCAGACACGCCTGCAGCATCATGAACGGCGCACCGGCCGCCCACGCCTGCGGCAGGCACGCGACCGGATAGGCCGTCGGCGGTTCGCCGCGCCGGCGCGGGAACCCGCAGAACAGCTCCGGCAGCCGCATCTCGAAGCTGACGGCCGCCTCGAACAACGCGCGCAGCAGGTTCACCGCGGCCGTCTTGTCGCCGTAGCGCGCGAGCCCGCGCGCGATCAGCGCATTGTCGTGCGGCCACACCGACCCGTTGTGATAAGCCATCGGGTTGAAGCGCGGCTGGCCGGCCGCGAGCGTCCGGATGCCCCAGCCCGTCTGGAACAGCGTCGAGCCGAGCACGCTCGCGACCGCCGCGCCGCGCTGCGCGTCGGGCAGCCCGAACGCGAGCAGCTGGCCCGCGTTCGACGCGAGCACGCGGCACAGATCGCCGTGACCGTCGAGCGCGATCCCGTAGAACTGGTTGTCCGGCATCCAGAACAGCGCGTCGACCTGGTCGCGCAGCGCCCTCGCGCGCAGCGCATAGCGCGTCGCATCGGCCGCGTGGCCGCGCCGGCGCGAGCACATCGACATCGCCTCGAGCGCCGCGCACGCATACGCCTGCACTTCGACGAGCGCGATCGGGCCGTCCGGGAAGCGGCCGTCCGCGTGGAACACCGAGTCGTGACTGTCCTTCCAGCCCTGGTTCGCGAGGCCGCGCTCCGACGTGCGCTGGTAGTCGAGCAGCCCGTACGGATTGCGGTCGCACTTGTCGATCACCCATTGCGCGGCACGCTCGAGCGCGGGCCACAGCTCGTCGATCAGCGCATCGTCGCCGGTGTGTTCGACGTACGCGCCCGCGAGCACGATGAACAGCGGGGTCGTGTCGACGCCGCCGTAATACAGCGCGAACGGCACCTCGCCCGTCGCGGCCATCTCGCTGCGGCGGAACTCGTGCATGATCTTGCCGGGCTCGGCGTCGCGGAACGCGGAGGTCTCGCGCGCCTGATGCGCGGCGAGAAAGCGCAGCACGCCGCGCGCGAGCGACGGTTGCAGCCACAGCATCTGCAGCGACGTGATCACCGCGTCGCGGCCGAACGGGGTCGAGAACCACGGAATGCCCGCATACGGATACGGCCCGGTGTCGAGCTGCGTCGTGAGCAGCCCGAGATCCGCGAGCGACCGGTCGAGCCACGCGTCGAACAGCGGATTGCCGGTGTGCACGCGCGCCATCGACTCGCGTCGCGAACGCATCTCGCGATGCACGCCGACGAGCGCGGTGCGCAGCGCGACACGCCCGCATCCCGGGTCCGCGCCGTGGTGCGCCGGATCGAGCGTCGCATCGACGGTCAGGTAGATCGACACGCATGCCTGCGCGGCGATCGTCAGCGTGTAGTCGGCACGATCGACCGACAGCGCGTCGGGCGCCGGCGAGAAATGCACGGTCACGTTGCGCTCGACTTTGTCGAGGCCGTCGTAGCGCAGCCGCACCGCACCTGCGTCGACGCGCGGCGCGGCCACCGTGCCGCGCTTCGGGCGCTGCGTGCCGCGCACTTCGAACATGTCCTTGAAATCCGCCGCGAACGACAGCGACAGCGGCACTTCGGCCTCGCTCGCGCCGTAGTTCGTCAGCGTCAGCGCTTCGTACAGCACGTCGCCCGCGAGCACGCGCGTGCGTTCGATGTGGATCACGCCTTCGGGCGTCTCCTTGCCGCCGAGCGGCGGCAGCGGGCGGTTCGTCAGGTGCGCGGTAAACGACGCGTTGTCCGCGCTCGTCGCGCCCGACAGCAGCGACGGCGCGCGGCCGCCGAAGGTCAGGCGCCAGGTCGACAGCACGCGCATGTCGTCGACGTACAGGCCGTCGTCGCGCCCGCTGATGTCGCCGAGCGCGTCGCCGACCACGAACGCGTCGCCGGATTTGAGCACGTACTGGTTGTTGCGCGCGAGCGCCTGCGGATCGGCTTCGGGCGCGATGAATGCGGGGCCGGACGCTTGGGTCGGAGGAAGCGGCGCGACTTGCGGCGCCTGCGTCGTGGTGGCTTCGGCGTGATTCGGCATCGATGCTCCTGTGTCGAGGCGCAACGCGCGGCGCGCGTCGCGTGTTTCGCACAGGATAGGCCAGAACGGGGAAAGCGCGCAGCGACGAAAAAGACGCGGCGCCATGCGACGTTACCGTCGCCGCATGGCGTCGCGCACAGGCATGTCACGCGCCGGTCAGAACTTCCACAGAATGTTGCCGAGCACCGCGTTGTCGCGCACGCCGCTGCCGTACTGGCCGCTGAACGTGAGGCCGAGCGTCAGGCGCTTCGTGATGTTCGCGTCGATGCCGGCCTCGAGCACCGCGCTGTCGCGAGCAATCGGCACGCCCGACACCTGGAACGACGTGCCGCCGTTCGCGAACGTGAACGCCGACGACGGCCGCACGTTGCCGAACGCATGCCGCCAGCCGACCGTGCCGCGTGCGGTGAACGTGCCGCTCGCGATCGAGCCGAGCTGCGACGCGGCGCGCAGGCCGAGCGTCGAGAACCCGATGTGGGTCGTCTGGCCGCCGGCCTGCAGCGCCGCTGCACCGCCGCTTTCGGTATAGCCGTCGGTATGCAGGTTCACGTAGGCCAGACCCGCGAACGGTTCGAGCGCGACCGGCCCGAGCGGCAGCGCGTAGCCGACTTCGCCGAACACCTGCGCCGAATGCGCGTTGTAGCCGGCCGAATCGTGATCCGAGAAGCCCGCGAAGCCCGGATAGCGGTCGGTGTTGATCCGGTACCACGTGTACGACGCGCCGCCGCGCACGCCGAGCGCGCCGTACTGCGCACCGCCGTACAGCGACAGGTAGTAGCTGTTGACCGCCGCCGACGAACTCTGGTCGTTGTCGAGCGAGCTGTGCGTGACGCCCGCGGCCAGACCGGCACGCCACTTGTCGTTGAGCGCCATGTCGGCACCGGCGATGAAGCCGGTCATGCTGCGGTTGATCGTCGACGCGTTGCCGTCGCCCGCGAGCCGGCTGCGGCCGCCGAACGCCTGCCCCCAGACCACCGGCTGGTAAGGCGTGCCGCCATAGCAGCCCTCGCGCGAGCCGATCCGGCGCTCCGGCGCGAGCGTCGGATCGGTCACGCCGGCCGTGTTGTCGCCGCACAGCGCGGCCCCGCCGGACGACAGCGCCGCGAGCGGCCCCGATCCGGGCGCGAGGCCCTGGCGCACGCGATCGGTCACGGCATCGCGCACGTAACGACTGTCGAGCAGCAGCATGCTCTTCAGGCTCGCCTGCAGTTCGCCGTCCAGCACCGAGTAGGCCTGGCGCGCGGTGGCCGCATCGGTCGTCAGCACCTTGTCGTACAGCGTGTTGCCCGCGCCGAGCGCACCGATCGCGGTCGCGACCGAGCGCTGGTTCGGCGTCGTCGCGACATCGGGCAGCGCCGTGCCGTTCGTCACGAGCCGCAGGTACACGTGGTTCGGATCGTAGCTGAGCGTCGGCATCAGGAACGCGTAGTTCGAATTCACCTGGCTGAACGCGCCCTGCACGCCCGACGATGCGCTGAGGATCGTGTACGTCGTGCTCGGCTGGAAGCTGGCCTGGTTCGCGAGCACCTGCACGGTGCCGCCGTTCAGCGTCGCCGTGCCGCCCGCGGCAATGCTGCCGCTTTGCTGCGGCGTGACCGCGACCTGCAGCGTCGAGCCCGGCTGGAACGTGACGTTGCCGGCGACGTTCAGCGCGGCGCCCGGTTGCGACGCGGCCGCGATCCCGCCGCTCTGGACCACGACGCCGCCGACCGTGCCGGTGCCCGTCAGCGTCGCGCCGTTCTGCACGGTCACGGCCGACTGGGCGAGCGAACCGGCGACGTCGAGCGTGCCGGCGGCGACGGTCGTCGGGCCGCTCAGCGTGTTGGTGCCCGTCAGCGTCAGAGCTCCGCTGCCGGCCTGGGTCAGCGAACCGGTGCCGGACAGCACGTTCGCGAGCGTCACGCTGCCGGACTGGTTGACGATCAGCGCGCCGTTGTCGACGACATTGCCGACCACGCTGCCCGACGTGCCGCCGTTGCCGAGCTGCAGCGTGCCGCCCGACGCGATCGTCGTGCCGCCCGTGTACGTGTTGCTGCCGGCCAGCGTCTGGACGCCGGTGCCCGCGACCGTCACGCCGCCCGTGCCGCCGATGACGCCGTCGAACGTGCCGTTGGTGCTGCCGTTCAGCGCCAGCGCGTTCGCGCCGAGGTTCACGGTGCTGCCGGCCGCCCCGAACAGCGTGCCGATCGTCTGCGTGCCCGCTGCGCCGCTCACGTCGAACGTCGCGCCGGTGCCGGCGAGGTTCACGGCGCCCGTCGACGCGAGGCTGCCGCCCGAACCGAGCGCGAGCGTGCTGCTGCCGTTGATCGTCGTGCCGCCGGTGTACGTGTTCGCGCCCGTCAGCGTCTGCGTGCCGGTGCCCGCGACCGTCACGGCGCCGGTGCCGCCGATGACCCCGCCGAACGTGCTGGCGCCGCTGCCGTTCAGCGTCAGCGCGTTCGCGCCGAGGTTCACGTTCGTGCCGGCCACGCCCGACAGCGCGCCGATCGTCTCGGCGCCCGCTGCGCCGCTCACGTCGAACGTCGCGCCCGAGCCGGCGAGATTCACCGAGCCGGTCGATGCGAGACTGCCGCCAGAACCCACCGCAAGCGTGCTGCCGCCGTTGATCGTCGTGCCGCCGGTGTACGTGTTCGCGCCTGTGAGCGTCTGCGTGCCGGTGCCCGCGAGCATCAGGCCGCCGGTGCCGCCGATCGCGCCGCCGAACGTGCCGTTGCCGCTGCCGTTCAGCGTCAGCGCGTTCGCGCCGAGGTTCACGTTCGAGCCGGCCGTGCCGGTCAGCGTGCCGAGCGTCTGCGTGCCCGACGCACCGCTCAGATCGAACGTCGCGCCGGTGCCGGCGAGGTTCACCGTGCTGCCCGATGCGAGGCTGCCGCCCGAACCGAGCGCAAGCGTGCTGCCGCCGTTGATCGTCGTGCCGCCGGTGTACGTGTTCGCGCCCGTGAGCGTCTGTGTGCCGGTGCCCGCGACCGTCACGGCGCCGGTGCCGCCGATCGTCCCGCCGAACGTACTGGCGCCGCTGCCGTTCAGCGTCAGCGCATTCGCGCCGAGATTCACCGTCGTGCCGGCCGCGCCCGACAGCGCGCCGATCGTCTCGGCGCCCGCCGCACCGCTCACGTCGAATGTCGCGCCCGTGCCGGCCAAATTCACCGAGCCGGTCGATGCAAGGCTGCCGCCCGAAACGAGCGCAAGCGTGCTGCCGCCATTGATCGTCGTGCCGCCGGTATAGGTGTTCGCGCCTGTGAGCGTCTGCGTGCCGGCGCCGGCCAGCGTCAGACTGCCGGTGCCGCCGATCGCGCCGCCGAACGTGTTGTTGCCGCTGCCGCTCAGCGTCAGCGCATTCGCGCCGAGGTTCACGGTCGAGCCGGTCGCGCCGGTCAGCGCGCCGATCGTCTGCGCGCCCGACGCACCGCCCAGGTCGAACGTCGCGCCCGCGCCAGCCAGATTCACCGTGCCCGTCGACGCGAGACTGCCGCCCGCGCCGAGCGCGAGCGTGCTGCCGCCGCTGATCGTCGTGCCGCCCGTGTAGGTGTTCGCGCCGGACAGCGTTTGCGTACCGGTGCCCGCGAGCGTCAGGCTGCCGCTGCCGCCGATCGTGCCGCCGAACGTGCCGCTCGCGGTGCCGCCCAGCGTCAACGCATTCGCACCCAGGCTCACATTGGTGCCGGCCACGCCCGACAGCGCACCGAACGTCTGCCCGCCCGACGCGCCGCTCAGGTCGAGGGTCGCGCCTGCACCCGCGAGATTCATCGTGCCGGTCGCAGCGAGGCTGCCGCCCGCGCCGACCGCGAGCGTGCCCGCGTTGATCGTGGTGCCGCCGGTATAGGTATTCGTCCCCGTCAGCGTGGTCGTCGCCGTGCCGTCCTTCACGAGCGCGCCGGACCCGGAGATCACACCGCTCAGCCCGAGTGCGTTGGTGCCGCCGAGCGTGAGCGTCGCGCCCGTGCCGATATCGATCGCGTTGGCGACCGACAGGCTCGCGTTCGTATCGAGCATCGCCGCGCCGCCGACATTCAATGCGCCGGTGCCGAGCGCCGCGTTGTTGCCGAGCACGAGGCCGCCGCTGATCAGGTTCGTGCCGCCCGAATAGGTGCTCGCGCCGTTCAGCGTCTGCGTGCCGGTGCCGGCCAGCGTCAGGCTGCCGGTGCCGCCGATCGCGCCGCCGAAGGTGCCGCTTGCGGTCCCGCCCAGCGTCAGCGCGTTGCCGCCCAGATCGATGTTCGTCCCCGCGACGCCGGACAGCGCGCCGAGCGACTGCCCACCGGACGCACCGCTCAAATCGAGCGTCGCGCCCGCGCTCGCGAGATTCATCGTGCCGGTCGATGCGAAGCTGCCGCCCGCGCCGACCGCGAGCGTGCCCGCGTTGATCGTGGTGCCGCCGGTATAGGTATTCGTCCCCGTCAGCGTGGTCGTCGCCGTGCCGTCCTTCACGAGCGCGCCGGACCCGGAGATCACACCGCTCAGCCCGAGTGCGTTGCTGCCGCCAAGCGTCAGCGTCGCGCCCGTGCCGATATCGATCGCGTTGGCGACCGACAGGCTCGCGTTCGTATCGAGCGTCGCCGCGCCGCCGACATTCAACGCGCCAGTGCCGAGCGCCGCGTTGTTGCCGAGCACGAGGCTGCCGCTGTCCAGGTTCGTGCCCCCTGTATAGGTATTCACGCCGTTTAGCGTCTGCGTGCCGGTGCCGCCCAGCGTCAGGCTGCCGGTGCCGCCGATCGTGCCGCCGAACGTGCCGCTCGCGGTCCCGCCCAGCGTCAGCGCGTTTGCGCCCAGGCTCACACTCGTGCCGGCCACGCCCGACAGCGCGCCGATCGACTGTGCGCCGCCCGCGGCGATGTCGAATGCGGCGCCCGCATTGGCCAGGTTCACCGTACCTGTGGACGACAGGCTGCCGCCCGCGCCGATCGCCAGTGTGCCGGCGTTGATCGTCGTGCCGCCCGTGTAGGTGTTCGTGCCCGTCAGCGTCGTGGTCGCCGCGCCGTCCTTCACGAGCGCGCCCGCGCCTGTGATCGCGCCGCTCAGCCCGAGTGCGTTGCTGCCGCCGAGCGTCAGTGTCGCGCTGGTGCCGATGTCGATCGCGTTGGCGACCGACAGGCTCGTGGTCGTATCGAGCGTCGCCGCGCCACCGACGCTCAGCGCGCCGCTGCCCAGCGCCGCGTCGTTGCCGAGCACGAGGCCGCCGGCGTTCAGCGTCGTGCCGCCCGTGTAACTGTTCGCGCCCGTCAGCGTCAGCGCCGCCGCACCGTTCTTCACGAGCCCGCCCGCGCCGGCGATCGTGCCGCTCAGCCCGAGATCGGTGCTGCCGCCGACCGTGAGCGTCGTGCCGGTGGCGAGGTTGACGCCGTTCGCCAGCGACACGTTGGTGGTCGCATCGAGCGTCGACGAGCCGTTGACGTTGACCGCGCCGAAGCCCAGCGCCGTGTTGCTGCCGACGACGACGTTGCCGCCGTTCAGGTTCGTGTCGCCCGTATAGACGTTCGCGCCGGTCAGCGCCTGCGTGCCGGTGCCCGACAGCGTCAAGCCGCCCGTGCCGGCGATCGTGCCGGCGTAGGTCGTATTCGCGCTGCCGTCGAGCGTCAGCGAATTGCCGCCGAGGTTCACGTTCGTGCCGGCCGCCCCGGCGAGCGAACCGATCGTCTGCGCGCCCGTCGCCCCGGCCAGGTCGAACGTCGCACCCGCGCCGGTGAGGTTGACCGTGCCCGTGGACGCGAGGCTGCCGCCCGCGCCGAGCGCCAGCGTGCCGCTGTTGATCGTCGTGTCGCCGGTATACGTGTTCGCACCGGTCAGCGTCGTCGTCGCCGTGCCGTTCTTCACGAGCCCGCCCGCGCCGCTGATCGTGCCGGCCAGGCCGAGATCGTTGCTGCCGCCGAGCGCCAGCGTCGCGCCCGTCGCGAGATTGACCGCGTTGCCGAGCGTCACGTTCGTGCTCGTGTCGAGCGACGCCGACGCGTTGACGTTCAGCGCACCGCTGCCGAGCGCGTCGTTGTTGCCGACCACGAGGCCGCCGGCGTTCAGGTTCGTGCCGCCCGTGTAGCTGTTCGCGCCCGACAGCGTCAGGATGCCGCCGTCGTTCTTCGTCAGCGCGCCCGCGCCCGACACCGTGCCCGACAGCGAAAGCCCCGTCGCGCCCTGCACCGTCAGCCCGCCCGCGCCGAGATTCACGTTGTTGCTGACGTCGAGCCCGGCGGTGCCGGCCTGCAGCGCGCCGCCGGTGGCCGTGATCGTGCCCGTGCCGAGCGACGCGTTGTCGCCGATGATCGCGACGCCGCCCGCGAGCGTCGCGTCCTGCGCGGTCGACGCGCCGTTGATCGTCCAGTTGCCGCTCGTGACGTCGAGATGATTGAAGTTGATGTAGTTGTTGACCGCGATGGTGCCGTTGGCCGACACGCCTTGCTGCAGCACCAGCGTGTTGTCGCCGCCGGCGCCGCCGTCGACGGTGCCGGTCGCCGCGACGCCGAGCGTGACCGGCCCGACCGTGATGTTGAACGCGCCGCCCGTGCCGCCTGCCGTGTTGACCGACGAGCCCGTCACGGCATTGAACGTGTTGGTGCTGTTCGCGCCCATCGACACGCTGCCGTTGATCGTGCCCGAGTTTGTAAACGTATTGCCCAGCCCGGGCGTGCCGTTCGATCCGAGCGACACGCGGCCGGTGATCGTCCCGCTGTTCGTCATGTTGACCGTGCCGCCGCCGTACGCGGCGACTACGGGCGCATCCGCACCGATGAGCGTCGCGCCGGCCAGCGCGGTCGTGCCCATCGTGCCGGTGTTGGTGATCGTCGACGTGCCGCCCGTGCCGTTCTGCACCGACAACGCCATGCCCGTCACGCCGCTGACCGCGACACCGGTCGAGCCGTTCATCGTGCCGTTGTTGGTCACGGTCGTGGTGCTCGCCGCCGCATTGCCGACCACCGCGCCGCTCGACAGCACGCCGAGGCCCGAGCCGAGCAGGGACGGATCGATCGTGCCGTTGTTGGTCAGCGTGTTGTTGCTGCCGGTCAGCGACATTGCAGTGCCACCCACGCCCAGCAGCACGCCGACGCTCGCGCCGGGGTTCACCGTGACGTTCAGGTTGTTCGCGCTGTTCGAATAGCTCGGCGCCAGCGGATTCGCGACACCCGAACAGGTCACCGTCGTGCCTGCCGTCGAGCAGGTCGCATAGGCGGAAACGATGCCCGCACCCGACAAGGCGAGGAAAACGCCGGTCGGCAACAGGAATCTCGGAAACGACTCGCCGCTCTTTTTCGAATGCGCAATATTCATGCTTCCCCTCGGCATCAGCTTGACCGCTGAATCGGCCCGGCCACGGCGGAATATCCGGGACGAAAGCGTCCCCGCCGGCAGTCGCGGAACGACGTCGGTTTATTCGTGGATGAACTGCTGGTTAATCGATTCTCGTTTGCGAATGCAAAACTAGCCGAATGACATGACCCGTGCCCCCTGTTTTTATGCAGCGACTTTCTGGTTGATTTGATTACCGCCTCGCTTTTGTCAGACAAGGCTATATCAAACAAAAAGGGTTTTCCAGTCGATGTTTTAATATTTGATCAAGATCAATCGAATATGTACTTTTTACTGGCGCTGGCGAGCCGAGAATAGAACTACTGAAGCGTTCCGGTAATTCCGCGCAAAGGCGTGGCAAGGAGTTCCGGGCCGCGCACTCAGTGGAAACACCGATACGCGACTCGAGAATTTGGAATGGAATTTGCGCTGGGGATATATCCGCGCTCACGCCGATGGGCCGGAAAAATCGCCGAGCGCGTTGATCCGCCGAACCAAAAGCGAATTTTCAACATCCTGCAAATCGCTTTCGAATCCAGCGCCGCTTGAATTCCGCGACCCGATCGCCATTAATCATTCGGCGACGGCGGTACCGATTCCATCAATGGGATAGCGCACCGGATTCGGCGTGAATCGGCGTGATTAGCGAGAAAATCAGAAACGAAAAAGGCGACCGTGCTGAAAATCGAAACGCGGCACACGCGCGGCAGACACCGCGCGGGGCCGTGTTACGAAAACAGGCTCATCAGATAAAGCATCGGCCGGAACGATACGGGCCGTGCATCGGGATTGAGCCACAGACGCAGCACATAGACCGCATATGCCGGCACTTCCCGCCAGCTCGAATAGATATCGCGCAACTGGAAGTGGTGCGGATATGCGGCGGAGATGTTCGCGCCGGCGATGCCGACCCGCTCGAACGCAAGGCGCGCCCGCGCGAGGTGGTAGTACTGACTGATGATCAGCACGCGCGACAGCCGGTGCGCCTGCAGGTACGCGCGGGTGTGCTGCGCGGTCGCGAGCGTGTTGTCGCCTTGATCGTCGACGGCGATCCGGTCGGCCGGCACGCCGCGCGCGACCAGATAGTCGCGCATCGCGGTCGCCTCGTTCAGCCCCGGGCCGTCGATCGCGCCGCTGACCAGGAACGCCGGGCATTGCCCTTCGCGATAGCAGCGCACGCCGACGTCGAGCCGCGCGGCAAGCACGGGTTTCGGCGCGCCGCGATCATCCAGTGCATTGCCGAAGATCACCGCGACATCCGCCGGCTCGCTCGGCATCCGCATCCCCGCGCCGACGAGCACGACGGCCGCGACGATCCACAGGCACGTGAACGCTGCCAGCACACGGCCGATCCGGGCCATGCAGCCCCGCTTGAGTCGCTGCTTCAATGGTGTCGAACTCCTGGAGAAACGCGCCGCCGGCTTGTCCGGCACGCGGCCCGGCATACTGCCACGCCGCGCTCGCGCATGTCCAGGTCACGCGGCCGGCATGACGTATCGAACGTGTCCGGAGAAACCGGACGACGTGCGGCATGCTGGCGCTTCGGGGTTCGAAAGACTTTCAGGAAACGTCAACGAGCGTGCCCGGCCGGCGTCAATCCACCGGACACATCGCAAGCCGCCCCATCGCCTCGCCCGCGCCACGCACCGCGCAGGTGGCCGGATCGTCGGCGATCCGGGCGACGAGGCCCGTCTCGTCGCGCAGCAGGCGCTCGAGATCCGCGAGCAGCGCGCCGCCGCCGGTCAGCACCACGCCGCGATGCGCGATGTCGGTCACGAGTTCGGCCGGCGCGTTTTCCAGCACCGACTTCACCGCGCCGATCACCTGCTTGAGCGGTGCGGCCAGCGCGTCCGCCACATCGTGGTTGGACAGCTCGATCGAGCGCGGCAGGCCGTCCTCGATGCCGCGCCCGATCGCGCGGGTCGACGCGCGCGGCACGGCGCTCGTGGCCGAGCCGATCGTGTTCTTCACGCGCTCGGCCGTCTGCTCGCCGAGCAGCACGCCGTACACGTTGCGCACGTAGTTGATGATCGCCGCGTCGAACTGGTTGCCGCCGACGCGGATCGCCTCGCGGTAGACGATGCCGCCGAGCGCGATCACCGCGACTTCGGTCGTCCCGGCGCCGATGTCGATGACCATCGAGCCGACTGGTTCGGTCACCGGGAGGCCCGCGCCGAGGCCGGCCGCGAGCGCTTCCTCGATCAGTTCGACCTCCGACACACCGGCCGCGAACGCGGCCTCGCGGATCGCGCGGCGCTCGACCGCCGTCGCATCCGACGGCACGCACAGCGTGACCTCGACACGGCGGCTGAAGCGCGAACGCGTGCGCGACATGTCGATGAAGCGGCGGATCATCTGCACGGCGGCGTGCGCATCGGCGATCACGCCGTGCCGCATCGGCCGCACGGCCTCCAGATGCCCTGGCTCGCGGCCGAGCAGCGCCTTCGCGAGCTCGCCGACCGCTTCGAGCGTCGGCCGCGCATCGGACGCCCCGCCCTTGCGAAAGCAGACGACCGACGGCTGGTTCAGCACCACGCCGCGCTCATGCGTATAAATCCGCGTACTCGCCGTTCCAGGGTCGATTGCAACGGGTTGCGCAAACAACTTTCCGAACAGCGGTGTCGACATATCAAGCCTTTATTGAACAAACCAGCCGCATCCGCGCGGCGCGCCTTTACCGCCCCATCCCGGACTTAGCGGCAAATCGTTCCGATACTTTAGACACTTCCGATGATTTTTTCGCGACTAAATTGCCGAAAACGCGTTTCGGCAGGCCTGCGCCTACGCATCGGCCGCTCGCGTTGCGCTTGTGAAACACGGTAATCTCTCGGTCTTGCCTGCTCCCGGCAGGCGTTTCACGCCCGATCACGCCAGGTATTCCACCATGACAGCGACCGCTACTCTCCGCTGGCTCGGGGTGCGCCGGATCGGCGCAACGCTCGTTGCGCTCTGGTGCTGCACCGTTGCCGCGCAGCCCTTGCCGGCCGCCGACACCGCCACCCGCACCGCGCCGGTGGCCGCTGCCGCCGCACCCAACGCCACGCCCGCGCCAACCTGCAACGCCGACGGCGGCCCGGCGGGCCGGGCGCCGGTCGGCCTCGTGCTGTCCGGCGGCGGCGCGCGCGGCTACGCGCACCTCGGCGTGCTGAAGGTGCTCGAGGAGAACCGCATCCCGATCGACTGCATCGCCGGCACCAGCATGGGCGCCGTGGTCGGCGGCCTGTATGCGAGCGGCATGGCCGCCGACGAGATGCAACAGCGGCTGTCCGAGGTGAACCTCGCCGACATCGCCTTCGACGTGACCGACCGCGCGGACCTGCCGCAAACCAGCCGCGAGGACGAGCGCCTGTATATCAACAGCCTGACGCTCGGCTTCGGCAAGAAAGGCGTGAAGGCGCCGGTCGGCCTCGTCCAGGGCAACCGGCTGCAGGCGCTGCTCGCGAACTGGACGGCCGCCGTGCCGACCAACCAGCCGTTCGACCAGTTGCCGATCCCGTATCGCGCGGTCGCGACCGACCTGCAGACGGGCCAGATGGTGGTGCTGGACCACGGCTCGCTGCCGCTCGCGATCCGCGCGAGCATGGCGATGCCCGGCCTGTTCGCGCCGGCCGAGATCAACGGCCGCGCGCTCGTCGACGGCGGGCTCGTCAGCAACCTGCCCGTCGACACCGCGCGGCGCATGGGTGCGAAGGTCGTGATCGCGGTCGACATCGGCTCGCCGCTGCGCCCGCTCGACGCGCTCGCGTCGCCGGCCGACGTGATGCAGCAGATGGTCGGCATCCTGATCCGCCAGAACGTGACGTCGCAGCGCCAGCAGCTCGCCGCGCAGGACGTGCTGCTCACGCCCGACCTCGGCGCGCTCGCGTTCACCGATTTCCAGAACGCGAAGCAGGCGATCGCCGCCGGCGCGGCCGCCGCGACCGCGGCGCTGCCGCGGCTCAGGCGCTTCGCGCTCACGCCGGAACAGTACGCGGCCTACCGGTCCGCCCATGCGCAGCCGCTGCCGCCGCCGATCCGCATCACGCGCATCGAGATCAAGACGAGCGGCGGCATCCCGAAGCGGGTCGTCAGCGACGCGCTGCACGTGAAACCGGGCGACACCTACGATCCGGCGACCGTCAGCCAGGACCTGCTCGGGCTGACGACCGGCGGCAATTTCGAGAGCGTGACGCAGCAGATCGTGAGCCACGGCGACGAGAACGTGCTCGTGGTCGATGCGCGCGAGAAATACTGGGGGCCGAACTTCCTGCTGTTCGGCGTCGGGATGTCGAGCAGCTCGACCGACGAAGGCGGCTTCCGCCTGCACGTGGGCTACCGGCGGCCGTGGCTCACCGAATCGGGGCTCGAATTCCGCGCGGATACGACGATCGGCAGCGACCTGGTGTCGGCGCGCGTCGAATTGCGCCAGCCGTTGCCGGCCGCGTACGGTTTCTACATTTCGCCCTATGCGGAATATCAGCGTCGCTACGTGAACCTGTACGACGACAGCGGCGAGGTGAAACTGAACCAGTATCTGATGCAGACGGCACGCACCGGGATCGACTTCGGGCTGCCGATCGGCCGGCTCGGCGACCTCCGGATGGGCATCGGCTACGCGACCGGGCACGGCTCGCCGAACTACAACCTGCCGTTCCCGCTGGATGACGGCAGCTCGACGCTGATCTGGCCGAGCTTCACGTCGCAGGCGCTGACCGCGCGCGCGCGGCTCGTCATCGATCAGCTCGACGACCCGATGTTCCCGCGCCGGGGCTACTACAGCGAATTCCGCGTCGAACGCTCGCTGTGGTCGCACAACAGCCAGTCCGCGTCGGACCTCGCCGATACGTCGAACACGCCCTACACCGAGATCTACGGCAAGGCGATGATCGCGCAGCAGTTCGGCCGGCACAGTGTCAGCGCGACGATCGAGGGCGGCAAGAGCATCGGCGGGACCAACCTGATCAACGCGTTCAACTTCACGCTCGGCGGGTTCCAGCATCTGGCCGCGTATGCGGCCGACCAGTTGACCGGCAACGAACTCGCATACGGAAACGTGACTTACATGAACCAGCTCGCGACGTTCAACGCGTCGCCGATCAAGGCGCTGTCGGTGGGCGCCAGCGCGGAAGTCGGCAACGTGTGGTCGAGCGGGGTGCAGGTCGGCGGTGGCGCGCTCAAGCAGAGCTATACGTTCTTCACGAGCCTGTCGACCGCGTTCGGTCCGCTGTACATGGGCGTCGCGCTCGCGCCGGGCGGGCGACGCAACATCTACCTGCAGCTCGGCCGCACGTATTGACCGGGGCGTGCGGCGGGCGCCGCCGAGGCACCTGCGGCGGCGCGGCGCCCCCATTGGCCGGCCACGGCGGCCGGGCCGTCAGATCGGCCAGCTGATCTCGAAGCGCGCGCCGCCGAGTTCGACCGGATCGACCACCGCGATCCGGCCGTTGTGCGCGTGCAGCACCTGCCGCGTGATCGCGAGGCCAAGCCCGTAGCCGCCGGTGCGGCGGTCGAGGCGCACGAACGCGTCGAAGATCCGCTCGCGTTCGTCTTCCGGCACGCCCGGGCCGTCGTCCTCGACGAAGATCGCGATGTTGCCGTGCTCGACCGAGATGCCGACCACGATCCGCGCGTTCGCATACTTGCTCGCATTGCGCAGCAGGTTGCGCATCGCATACGACATCAGCCGCCGGTCCATCTTCACGCGCAGGTCCGACGCGATCGCGATGCGCGACTCGATCGCGCGCTCCGGATACAGCAGCTGCGCATCGCTGACCTGGTGCTCGAACCACGCCACCGGCGCGGTCAGTTCGAGGTTCGACTGCAGCGAGCTGTATTCGAGCCGTGCATACGTGAGGCTCATGTCGATCAGCTCCTCGAGCTCGGTCACGTCCTGCGCGATGCTCTCCAGCGCACCGTGATATTCGGCGGCGGAGCCCGGTTCGCGCAGCATCTCGAGCGCGAAGCGCACGCGCGCGAGCGGCGTGCGCAGCTCGTGCGAGATCCCGTTCGTCAGGTCGCGCTGCGCGGCGATCAGCCGTTCCATGCGCATCGCGAGCGCATTCAGCGTGCGCGCGAGCGGGCCGATGATCACGCTGTGCGATTCCCGCGCGCGCGTGTTGAAGCGCCCGCCGGTGAAGTCGATCGCACGCTCGCGCACCATCACCAGATCCGACCACACCGGCCGCATCCACCGGTACGCGGCGAGCGCGGGCGCGGCGAATATGAACGCGAGCACGATCCAGATGTCGCCCGGCAGCGCGTCGAACGCGTGCCACACGACTTCCGGCGACAACACCACGCCCAGCGCGAGCGCCGGCACGAGCGCGGTCAGCAGCACGAGGCCGAGCAGATGCAGGTAGGTGCGCACGTACAGGCGCGACCAGCTCGGAATGCGGTCCGCGCGCGTGTCGGTCCACGCGCGGCGGAAATGCAGCCAGCGCCATTTGACATAGCGCAGCATCGAGAGCGGCGGTGCATCGGGGTGCGAAGGCGTGCGTCGGATCATCGCGGCTTCCGGCTATCGTGCGAGGTGGGGATACTGCGGCCGGCGGCGTCGCGCCGGAGCGGCGTCATTCCCACGCATGCTTGCTGAACTGGTAACCCTTGCTGCGGATCGTCTTGATCCGCTGCGGGTTGCCCGCATCGTCGTGCAGCTTGCGGCGCAGCTTCGAGATGCGCCCGTCGATCGTGCGGTCGAGGCCGTCGAACTCGACACCGCGCAGCTGCAGCATCAGGTCGTCGCGGCTGACGACTTCTCCCGCATGGCACACCAGCACCCACAGCAGGTCGAACTCGGCCGACGTGAGATCGGGCGAGCCGCCGCCGGGCAGCACGACCGAGCGGTCGGTGCGGTCGATCGAGAACTGGCCGAACGTGTAGCGCTCCGGCTGCGCCGCGGGGCCCTCGGCGGCGCGCGCGGGGGCGCGGCGCAACTGCGCCTTGATCCGCGCGAGCAGGATGCGCGGCTCGACCGGCTTGTGCACGTAGTCGTCGGCGCCGAATTCGAGGCCGAGCAGTTCGTCGAACGGCTCGTCGCGCGCCGTCACCATGATGATCACGCCGTCGTACTCCTTGCGCGCTTCGCGGCAGATCTCGAAGCCGTCCTTGCCCGGCAGGTTCACGTCGAGAATGACGAGATCCGGGCGCATGGACAGGATCGCCGGCACCGCGGCGTCACCATGCAGCACAGTGTCGACTTCGTAGTCGTTCTTGCGCAGGTAGCCGGCGATCAGCGTGGACAGGCGGGTGTCGTCTTCGACGAGCAGGATGCGAAAAGACATGGGCAACGGTCGGATCATACGGGGGGACCGCGGCGGCAACAGGCTTGCGCCCGCTGCCGGCCAGCGGCCGAAACGTACCGCATGATACTGCGCCCGCCGCTTGCCCGTTTGGAGATCTGACAAATAAGGGTGCGATGGCTGCGGCGCTTGACGAACCGGCGCCGAAACGGTTCCATACGGGCTCCCTGGAAACCGGGCCCCGCGCCCGCCCTGCCTCACGTGATGAACTACCAGCCGATCCTCCAACGCATCCATACCGAACTCGCCCCCTGGATCGGGCAAGGGCGGGTCGCCGACTACATTCCCGAGCTCGCGAAGGTGCCGGCCGACAAGTTCGGGATGGCCGTCGTGACGCTCGACGGAAACGTTTACACGATCGGCGACGCGCACGAGCGCTTCTCGATCCAGAGCATCTCGAAGCTGTTCGCGTGCACGCTCGCGTTCCAGCTGCTCGGCGACGCGCTGTGGGAACGGGTCGGCCGCGAGCCGTCCGGCACCGCGTTCAATTCGCTCGTCCAGCTCGAGAGCGAGCGCGGCAAGCCGCGCAACCCGTTCATCAACGCCGGCGCGCTGGTCGTCACCGACGTGCTGTGCCGCCGCTTCGTGCGCGCCGAGACGGCGCTCGTTGAATTCGTCCGACGGCTGATCGGCAACAACGATATCGATTACGATTCGCGCGTCGCGCTGTCGGAGCTCCAGCACGCGGAACGCAATCGCGCGATGGCGCATTTCATGGCGAGCTTCGGCAACATGCAGATGCCGCCGGAAACGGTGGTCGACGCGTACTGCCGCCAATGCGCGATCACGATGAACTGCGTCGAGCTCGCGCAAGCCGCGCTGTTTCTCGCGAACGGCGGCGTCGCGCCCGTCACCGGCGAGCGGATTCTCGATGCGAGTTCGGCGAAGCGGCTGTCGGCGCTGATGCTGACCTGCGGCACCTACGACGCGGCGGGCGACTTCGTCTATCGCGTGGGGCTGCCCGCGAAAAGCGGCGTCGGCGGCGGGATCGTCGCGGTGCTGCCGGGCGAAATGGCCGTGTGCGTGTGGGCGCCGGGGCTCGACGCGAACGGGAACTCGCTGGCGGGGACGCTGGCGCTGGAGTGGTTGACGACGTATTCGGGACGGTCGATTTTTTGAGGTCGCGAGATCAAGCGCGATTCGGAACAGTGTCGTCGCGGCTGCATAATGGCGCCCCCTCGCGGCCACTGACCCACGCGGCCGAGCATGGTCGCGAGCCTGACCTCTTCCAATTTGCGCCCCCGCCACTGCGCCGAAGATCAGCGGCCCTTCTAAAAGGTAATCGTTTTGAAGTTGTCGTTTGAAGTTCTGGAGGCGCTCGATGCCATAGACCGCGCGGGAACGTTCGCGGAAGCAGCCGTGCTGATTCATCGCGTACCGTCCGCACTGTCCTACCTCGTGCAAAAGGCAGAGAGCGATCTCGGCGTCATCCTGTTCGATCGCAGCGGGCGGCGTGCGCAGCTAACGGAGGCGGGACGACTGCTCGTAGAGGAGGGGCGTCGCCTGCTCCAGGCGGGGCGGGAGCTGGAAAACAAAGTCCGGGGTGTCCACGCGGGTTGGGAGGCCGAACTCAGACTATGCCTCGACGAGATCCTCCCGCTCCCGTCGTTGTGGCCGCACGTGCGCGCCTTCTATGACATGAAGCTGACCACGCGGCTGCGTCTATCGACCGAAGTGCTCGGCGGCGTATGGGATGCGCTCGTGACGGGGCGCGCGGATATCGCGATCGGTGCCGCGGGAGAGCCGCCGCACGCGCCGAACCTCGCGGCAAGGCCGATCGGCCTGTTGCGCCATGTTTTCGTCGTGGCGCCGCATCACCCGCTCGCCGCGGTCGAACAACCGCTCGACAGCGATACCATTTCAAGCCATCGCGGCGTCGTCATCAGCGACACGTCGCGCGCCCTCGAGCCGCGATCGGTGGCGATTCATGACGGACAACCGGTCATCATCGTGCCGACGCTGGCCGCCAAACTCGACCTCCTTTGCGAAGGCATGGCCGTCGGCATGCTGCCCGCGCCCGTCGTCGAGGAAGCGATCCGTCAGGGAAAGCTCGTCGAGCGGCGCGTAATCGGCGTGCGGGACCATACAACCTGCTACCTCGGCTGGCGTGAGGACAAGACAGGACGCGCACTGAAATGGTGGATTGACCGACTGGATCAGATCGATCTGATATCCACGCTGTTCCGCACGCGCAGCGGCGCGACCTGACGCAAATGTCCGTACTCGGGACGCCATGCGACGAGCCCGTTTCTTGCCGGCCCACTAGAATGGTCGACGATATCCACGCAGCGGCCGATTTTCCGAATCCACCGAAGTGACTTTTGGGAGAGCATCAGTCATGCAACCGGAACACGCTTCAGATCGCGCAGCCACTGACCACGCAGGCACGGACACCCACACGCACGCGCCGATTCCACCGATCGTGCCGGCGCAAACCGCGCTGGTCGTCATGCACTACCAGACCGACATCCTCGGGCTTTTTCCGTCGGTCGCGCCTACCCTGCTCGCCAACACGCGCAAGCTGTGCGACGCGGCGCGGGCCGGCGGCGTCCACGTCTGCTTCGCCAATCTCCGTTTCAGCCCCGGCTATCCGGAAGTCAGTGCGCGCAACAAGAACGGCCAGGGGATCAAGCAGCTCGGCCTGTTCGTCGACGACGGCCCGTGCCCGGAGCTCGGCCGGCTGGACAGCGAGCCGCTGATCGCCGCGCATCGCGCGAGCGTGTTCTTCTGCACGGACCTGCAGGCGCGGCTCGTCGCGCAGGGTATCGATACGCTGATCCTGGTCGGGATTGCGTCGACCGGCGTCGTGCTGTCGTCGGTTGCGCACGCAAGCGATGCAGATTTCCGGCTGTATACGGTGAAGGACTGCTGCTACGACCCGGATCAGGTCGTGCACGAGCATCTGTTCGCGACGGCGTTCGACACGCGCACAACGGTGCTGTCGCTCGACGATGCGTTGCACTTGCTCGCGTAGACGCGCAACGCATGCGCCGCGCGCGCCGGCCGGAATGCTCCGGGCCGGCGCATCCTGCGTGACTTCGTGCGTTAGTACTTCGTGCGTTTACTTCGCGATATACACGCCCGACGTCGGGCACGTGCCCTGCGTATTGCCGTCCGTCACGAGCGATGCCGAGCTCGGAAACTGCGAAGTCGCGGTCGTCTTCACCGCGATCCACGCTTCCGTGAAATAGCTGACGCCGTTGGCCTTCGTGCACTTCAGCGACACCGCGCTGCGCGTGTTGCTGCCGAACGCGCCCTCGAACGCGGACAGCAACTGATTGCGCGTCACCACCTTGCCCGCATTCGCCTGCAGGAACGTGTTGAACGACGTGTTGCCGAGCCGGCTGATCATGCCGGTCGCCTGGTTCCAGTAAGCATCCGGCGTGGCCGAATTCGAGCAGGTGCCGTGCTTGAACCATTCGTGCTTGTCGAGGCACGACGCCACGCCCGGCATGTAGGTCGACAGCGTATTGCGGGTCGCGCTGCTCACCGGATACGCATCCATGCTGCACCACTGGTGCGCGTTGTCGAGATCGATGTCGCTCTGCGGCACGCCGCAGTAGAACGGCTGGTTGCCGTCATACCGGTTCGGCCACAGGCCATGCAGCGACAGGCTCGTCGCCGCATACGTGCCGGCGAGGTTCGTACATTCCGGCGTATCGTGCGACGCGCAGAAGCCGGGCTCCCACGAAGCGGCGAGCAACAGGTAGTCGTAGCTGGTCTGCGCGGTGGCATGCAGCGAAGCGGATGCGACGGCGAGTGCGGCCGCGGCGCGGGCAAGCGTCTTGAGCATGGCGTTTCCTCGGAAAAGGCTTGCGGTCGCGGGATGCGCCGCAAGATTGTCGAATGTCTGCCCGCGATTGTTGCCGACGCAACATGGCATCAATATGAACGTGGACCAAGGAATTCGTGACGTGGCGCAGTGCCGATACGCCGATCGATGCCTCAGTGCGGCGCCACGCGATCATTTCGTCGACGCGGCTTCCGATCCGCCCGGCGACAGCGCCGCGCTGTCCTGCTCGCGCCACGCGCGGCGCGACGCGATGATCGCCGTCACGGCCGAGCGCGCGACCTTCCACCACGCGAACGGCCGCGGATCGGCGAGCATGCTGAGCGCGCGCGCATAGTCGAGCGTGAGCCCGGGCGTCCAGGCCATCGTCACCGCGCGCTTGCGGATCTGCGCGGCGACCCACAGCTCGGGCGTGAGCAACAACCTGACGAACGCGCCCCACCCTGCCCGCTCGCCCTTGAGCCGCCACACCGCGCCGTCGAGTGCCGCTTCGAGCGCGTTCGACACGGTGCTTGAGCAGTTGCGGTGCGTGAGGTTGTACGTCACGGTCTGCCGGTACGACGACCAGAAGGCGTCCAGCTTCGCCGGATCGTAGTTGCGGATCCGCACGCGCACGGTCGACGGACACCACGCCTTCGATTCCGTCGCATAGTCGGGCTGGAACAATCCGGGCACGTCGTTCTCGCGCGTCGCGCGCAGCAGCCGCGTGAATTCGTCCGGAGAACGATCGATCTCGACGGCCGGATACAGGCTGATGTAGATGCCCTCGGGCGACTCGAGCGCCGCATGGCCGGTCGAGATCACGCCGTTGACGTCCACCGCCGCGATGTAGCGGTCGATCACCGGGTAGCGCTGCGCTTCGGCCTTCGACGTGCCGGTGGGCGTCCACACGTGCACGGTGAGCGCGCGCTCGTGATCGGCCGGCGGGCCGTCCCATTCGGATTGCGCGAAGCGCGGCACGTCGGGCGCCGTGTCGATGTCGGGCACGATCGCGGGCGCCGGCGACGTCACGAACGCGGGGTTGCGCGTGAGCCGCCGCACGCGCGCGGCGAGGCTCAGCATGTGCATCCCGCCGAACATCAGCAGCAGACCGAGGCAGTACGGCACGGTGCCGACATAGTGGGTCGGATACGGCTGATAGAAGAAGATCGCGAGCAGGATCTCGACGACGCCCCATGCGAATGCGACGTTCCAGCGCCGGTAACGCACCATCCATGCGGACGTGCACTGCAGCAGCCCGTCGACGAGGAACAGCGTGCCGAAGATCATCGACAGCAGGAAGTGGCCGTGATGATGGCCCGCGAACACGAGCCCGGCGGCCACCACGACCGCGATGCCCTTCACGTAGCGCAGGATGCGCTGCCCGCCGACGCCGCTGCCGGCAACCGCGAGCGTCGCGAGCCCCTCGATCAGGAACAGCCACGCGAACAGTTCGATCGGAAAATGCAGCGCGCCGTCGAGCGCGTCGATGAAGATGCCGACGCCCGCGACGACCCACAGCCAGCCCAGCACGGTCAGCCCGCGCCAGCGCGTTCGCAGATATTCGATGCCCAGCAGCAGCAAGACCAGTCGTACCATTGCGCCCTCGCATCATTTTTTCGGGATACTCGCTGGCCACGCGTCTCCTGTCGTTCCGACCGCGCGCCGTGCGAGGCGCAAGCCGGAAGGCGGGGAATGCTGGCCGCCGCGTCATGCGTCGACATGACCGATGGCGGCTGGCGCGCGCCGCTCTGGCCGAATAATAAGATATGACGGAGCCGGTTGAAAGCCTGCCGAAAACGTTTCCGGCTGCTTCGGACGCCACGGCATGCTGCAAGACACGGCACGATCGGCGGCGTTGCCGCAGCAGATTTCCCGTTCGACAACGCGCGCCGGATACGCGAGAATCGCCGCTCCGAGGGCGAAAGCCACCTTAAACCGCAAAGACGGAACAACAAGAAATGCGCATTTCGATCACGCGCCGGCGCCTGCTGGCCGCCGGCATGGCTGCGGCCAGCCTCCCGCTGTCCGGCTGCTTCACGCCGAAGCTGTACAAGGAGAGCGCGTACCACGAACAAGTGTCCGCGTTCATGATCACCGAAGACGGCAAGAAACTCGTCGTCCTCGGCCGGGATTACCATTACATCTTCGATCTGCCTGCCTCCCTGCGGCCCGTGCTGCAGTCCGGCTACCGAAAGTCGCTGCACACCCAGTTCACCGACTTTCGTGGGAACGGCAGCGGCGTGACCGGCCACTACCGGATTCTGTTGCCGAAGAACGCATCGGCGGACGATCAACAGGCCGCGACCGCCGACGGCTTCACCGCTGCGCAGGCCGGGCTCGTGCTCGAAGGCGACATCGGCGGCAAGCGCTACTCGACCGAAGGTTTCGCCGACAAGGCCAAGGACAAGGAAAAGGCGGCACAAGCGTTCAACCACCCGTACAACGTGTACGTCAGGGAATCGCCGTCCGTGGTCGGCATGGGCTTGCGGATCCTCGCGACGCCGGTCACGGTCGCCGCCGACGGCGTGCTCGTGCTGGGCGGCATCGTGCTCTTGCCGATCGCGGTCATCGCGATCGAGGCGAACGGCGGCCTGCGGATCATGTAACGGCCACGGCGACGGTGACGCTCGCCTGCCATGCACACGCTCGCACCACGAACGCAAACCGGAGCATCGACATGACGACCTCGCCGCTTCACACCCCGCCGCTCGGCCCGCAACTCAAGCGCTGGCGCGCGCTGCGCCGCGTGAAGCAGAGCCATGCGGCCGAGCTGTTCGGCGTCGCGCAATCGACGATCTCGCGCTGGGAAGCCGGCATCCAGCAGATGTCGCCCGACGAGCGCGCGACGGCCGAGCGGCTGCTTGCCGCGCGTCTCGATTCGGCCGGCGACCACGCGCTCGCGCGGCTGATCGCCAGCAGCACGGCCCGCATGCATCTCGTGTGCGACCTCACGCATCGGCTGCTCGCCTGCTCGCCGTCGCGGGCGGCGGAGTTCTCGCGGCCGCTGCCGGCGTTGCTCGGTACCTCGCTATGGCGCTATGCGTCGCCGGAAATTGTCCGCATGGAAGCCGCGCTCGACCCGCTCGGCTGGCACGATCGCGCTGGGCCGCCGAGCGTCGAGTTCGCGACCGGCACCAATGCGTCGCGCGTCGTGCCGATCCGCGGCAGTACCTGCCGGTGGACGCGCATGACGCTGTCGGACGGCTCGGCCGCGCGGCTCGTCGAAACGCTGTAGCACGTGCGCAAGTCGCCGGGCCCCGGCGCGCCACGCATATTTCATGCGTGGACGCAGCGCGTGCGCTCGGCGTACGCTTGACAGCTCCATTCAAGTATTGCGCCGACGATGAACCTCGACACGATCCACGCGCGGCTCGATTTCCTGCGCGAAGCCGAACGCCTGAAAGACGTGCTGCGCAGCGGCCATACGTCGACGGGCCGCCGCGAAAGCACCGCCGAGCACAGCTGGCGTCTCTGCCTGATGGCGCTCGTGTTCGCCGATGCGCTGCCCGACGTCGACACGACGAAGCTGCTGAAACTGTGCGTCGTCCACGATCTCGGCGAAGCGCTGCACGGCGACATCCCCGCGATCGAGCAGGCCGCGCATCCGGACAAGAGCACGCACGAACGCGACGACCTGCTGACGCTGACGGCCGGGCTCGATCGCGCGCTGCGCGACGAGATCGTCGCGCTGTGGGATGAATACGAGGCGGCCGAATCGCGGGAAGCGCGCGCCGCGAAGGCGCTCGACAAGCTCGAGACGATCCTGCAGCACAACCAGGGCAGCAATCCGCCCGACTTCGACTACGCGTTCAATCTCGGCTACGGCCGGCGCTACACCGACGCGACGCCGCTGTTCGGCGCGATCCGCGCGATCGTCGACGCGGACACGCAACGCCGGATCGACGCACGCGGCGACGGCGCGTAAGTTCGCGGAATCGGCGGCGCGGGCGGCTCGTGTTCTCGATCGAGCTTCCGATCTACACGGCGCATCGCGCAGCGCGCGTCATTCACACACCGCCCCCCTCCGCCCCACCGGCGCGAACGCCACCGCGCTCGCGGTCGCGAGCACGGCCACGCCGGCCGCGCCGTACACCATCACCCAGCCGAACCCGTGCACGAGCGCCGCGTGCAGCGCCGTGCCGGTGGGGTCGGCCTGCGCGAGCGCCGGCGCAATCGCCTGCAGCCCGTCGGTGCGGCCCGACGCGATCTGCTGCGCCAGCGCGCGCAACGCCCCCGCATCGACCGCCTCCGCCACCCCCGTCTTCAGGCTCGCGACAATCCCCGCGACCAGCACGAAGCCCATCGCCGCGATATTCAGCGCGAGCGAGATCATCCGCGCGCTCATGTCGATGCCGGACGCCATCCCGGCCCGCGAACCCGGCACCGCGCCCGTCGTCGTGTTCGTGACCGGCGTGTTGGTCAGCCCGAGCCCGATGCCGGCGATCACGCAGCCGGGCAGCATCGTGAGCCAGCTTGCATGGTCGACGCCGCTGCCGATCCGCATCAGCGCGAAACCAGCCGAGATCGTGAACAGGCCGCCCGGAATGACGACACCGGGCCCGTAGCGCAGCGCGAGCCGCTCGCCGAACGGCGGCGCGACCAGCGTCGGCAGCGTGTACGCGAGCAGCGCGAGGCCGGCCGTCACGCTGTCGTACCCAAGCGCGACCTGGAACCAGATCGGCAGGTAGATCATGAACGGCCAGAAACTGAAGTTCATCCCCATCGAGCCGAAGATCGCGCCGGTGAACGCGCGAATCCGGAACACGGAGAAGTCGAACATCGGCCGCGCGCTCACGCGCTCCGCGACGACGAAGCCCGCCAGCGCAAGCACGGTCGCGCCGAGCACGCCGAGGCCGGCCGCGCTCGTGAGCCCCAGCTCCGCGCCCTGCGTGATAGTGAACGCGAGCCCGAGCACAGCGAGCGACAGCGTGACGATACCGGCGACATCGAGCGTGCCCGCATGCGGATCGCGCGATTCCCGCACCGCACCGCCGATCAGCACGAGCGCGACGGCCGCGAGCGGCGCGTGGACGAGAAACACCCACGGCCAGCTCGCCAGCGCGACGATCGCGCCGCCAACGATCGGCCCGAAGCCGAGACCGATCCCGAACACGATTCCCCAGATCCCGAACGCGCGGCCGCGCTCGCGCCCTTCGCGGAACTGATGCGACAGCACCGCGATCTGGCAGATCAGCATCGCGCCGCCACTCGCGCCCTGCAGCAGCCGGCCCGCGACCAGCACCGGCACGTTCGGCGCGAGCCCGCACAGCAACGACGTCGCGCCAAACAGCACGGTGCCGATCACGTACACGCGCTTGCGGCCGAAGCGGTCGGCGAGCGTGCCGGCCGCCATCAGCACCGTCGTACACGCGATCGTGTACGCATTCATGATCCACTGCATGCCGTTGAAGTCGCCGTGCAGCACATGTTCGAGCGTCGGCAGGATCACCGGCACGCTCGAGATCTCGAGGCCGAACATCAACGACGTGAGACAGACGGCCGCGAGCGCGACCGCATTCCTGCGGGTGTCGGATAGCGTCATGCGTATTGCGCGACGACCCGCAACAGGCCGCGCGCCTCCAGGTGAGAAGGATTCGCCGCGTGCGGCCGGCAACGCACGCTGGACGGGAATCGGTACTATAGTGAGAATTCCCGTCCCCATTGACGCGTCCTTTTCTCCAGACTGGGGAACTACAGGACTCAATCCGCGTAACCCGCCATGACCGACAGACTCGACGGCGTCACCACCTTTGTCCAGGTAGTGGAATCCGGCAGCTTCGCGCTTGCCGCGGAACGGCTCGACATGACGCGCTCGGCGGTCGGCAAGGCGATCGCGCGGCTCGAGCAGCGGCTCGGCGCGCGACTGCTGCAGCGCACGACGCGCAGCCAGAGCCTGACCGACGACGGCCAGGCGTACTACGACCGCTGCGTGCGCGCGCTGTCGGAACTCGAAGCGGCGGAAGCCGATCTCGATTGCGGCCGCAACGAAGCGCGCGGCAAGCTGCGGCTGAGCGTGCCGCTCGCGTTCGGGCATCACTGCGTGACGCCGATCGTGCTCGATCTCGCACGCACGTATCCGCACCTGCGAATCGACGTGTCGATCACCGACCGTTTCGTCGATCTGGTCGAGGAAGGAATCGATCTCGCGGTGCGGATCGGCACGCTGGCGGACAGCACGAGCCTCGCGGTGCGGCGGCTCGGCACGCAGTACGGCAGCCTCGGTGCGTCGCCGTCGTATCTCGCGCGCTACGGGATGCCGCAATCGCTCGACGACCTGCGGAATCACCGGACGATCGCGTATTCGCGCTCGGGCGTCGCGCAGCCGTGGGACCTGCGCGCGCCGGACGGCTCGACCGTGCGCGTCGACATGCAGCACCAGCTCAGCTTCGACGACGTGCAGGCGATCGCGGCGGCCGGTGCGGCCGGGTTCGGGATCGCGTGGCTGCCGAGCTGGCTGCTCGATCATTACGTGAAGCGCGGCGAGATGGTCGTCGTACTCGACCGCTGCTTCGTCTGCGAAGGCGACATCCACGCGATCTGGCCGAAAACGCGCTATCTGCCGCGCAAGACGCGCTGCGTGATCGACGCGCTCGTGCAGGCGGTGCCGCCGATGATCGAGCGCCCGGAGCCCGCAAACCACAAGAAGGCCGGTTGAAGCCAACGCGCCGCACGGGCGCGTCGGACCATCACGCGGCGATCACGCCGCGCCGAGATCGGCGAGCGGATGCGCGAACAGCTTCCACGGCGAGGTCAGGAAATGCCGCACGCGCTCGGCGCGCAGCTCGACGAGCGACGCCGGCGCCCAGCGCGGCTTGCGATCCTTGTCGACGAGATGCGCGCGCACGCCTTCGCAGAAGTCGCCCTCCTCGATCGCGCGCGCCACGATGCCGAGCTCCATCCGGAACGACTCGGCCAGCGTCATCTGGCGGCCGCGCAGCAGCGCTTCGCGCGTCACGCACAGCATCGTCGGCGAATGGCCGGCGAGCGCGTCGAGCGTCGCCTGCAGCCATTGACGATGCTCACGCGACAACTCTTCGCGCGCGAGATCCTGCTTCAGCGTCGCGACGATCCGCTCGACGGTCGAGCGCTTGTCGAAGTGCCGGACGATCCACGCCATCTGCGTGTCGAGCACCGCGTGCGGCACGACGTTGCAGGGCGGCTCGAACACCTTGCGCAGCGCCGGAAGCACGTCGCCGTCCCACTTGACGCTCTCGATGCGCGTCTCGAACGTATCGAGCCACGACGACGGCACGCACAGGTCCGCGAGCTTCGCGCTCAGCGCGTCGGCGCCCGACAGCATCGCGCCCGTCAGCCCCACGTACAGTTCGAGCTCGACCGGCATGCGCGACAGGAAATGCGTCGCGCCGACGTCGGGCACGAGGCCGATGCGCGTCTCCGGCATCGCGATCTTGCTGCGCTCGGTCGCGACACGCAGCGCCGCGCCTTGCGCAAGCCCCATCCCGCCGCCCATCGTCACGCCGTCCATCAGCGCGACCACCGGTTTCGGAAACGTGTGGATCGCATGGTCGAGCCGGTATTCGTCGACGAAGAACGGCAGCCAGGTCTCGCGCTGCGCGACCATCCTGTACAGCGCACGCACGTCGCCGCCCGCGCAGAAGCCTTTCTCGCCCGCGCCGCGCAGCACGACCGCGACGATCTGGTCGTCGGTGCGGCAACGCTCGAGCAGAGCGGCGAGTTCGCCGATCATCGGATAGGACAACGCATTGAGTGCGGCCGGCCGGTTCAGCGTGATCAGCGCCACGCGGTTCACCACGCGGAACAGCACCTCCGGCGCGGATTGCGCGACGCGCTCGTGAGTCGTGACCGGCGTGCTCATGGTTGCGCCTCCCCATCGGTGTGCCATTGCGGCGCGCGCTTGCCGAGAAACGCGGCCACGCCTTCGCGCGGATCGTTCGTGTCGAACAGGTCGACGAAGCGCTCGCGCTCGACCGCGAGCGCCGCGCTGCGCGGCACGCCGCGGCGTGCGAGGCCGATCAGCTCCTTGCTGTACGCAACCGCATGCGGGCTCTGCCGCGCGACGTTGCGCGCGAGCGCCAGCGCCGCCTCGCGTGCCGTGCCACGCTCGACCACGTCCTCGACGAGGCCGATCCTGAGCGCCGTCGCCGCATCGACGCGCGTGCCGGCCAGGATGATCTTCTTCGCCCAGCCTTCGCCGACGAGCCAGGGCAGCGTCTGCGTGCCGAGCCCGCACGGCAGCAAGCCGACCGACGGTTCGGGCAGCGCCATCTGCGCGTGCGTCTCGGCGATCCGCAGGTCGCACGCGAGCGCGCATTCGAGGCCGCCGCCCATCGCATAGCCGTTGATGGCCGCGATCGTCACGACCCGCGCGTCATGCAGCGCCTCGAACGCCGCACCGAAGCGCGCGGCCATCGCGCGCGCGACCGCGCGGTCGCCATCGGCGAACGTGTTCAGGTCGGCGCCGGCGCTGAAGAACTTCGGGCCGTCGCCGGTGATCACCAGCGCACGCACGCGCGGGTTCGCGTTCAGCTCAGCGACGGTTTCCTGCAGCTGCCGCAGCCCGTCGGCGGTAAAGGCGTTCGCGGGCGGACGCTTGAGCGTCGCGCACGCGATCGCGCCGTCGTCGACGTAGTCCAGTTCGATCATGAGGCGTCCTTCTTCGTGGCCGGTTGGTACAGGCGGATCACCGCCGAGAAATCGAGTTGCCCGTCGCCGCGGCTGCTCATCGCCTGGTACAGCTGCTGCGCGAGCGCGCCGAGATAGACGGGCTGGCGCGCCTGCTTCGCGGCGTCGTTCGCGAGGCCGAGATCCTTCAGCATCAGGTCGGTGCCGAAGCCGCCGCTGTAGCCGCGCGACGACGGCGCGGTGGCGATCACACCCGGATACGGGTTGTAGGTGTCCGAGCTCCAGCAGCGGCCCGTCGACGTGTTGACGATGCCGGCCAGCACCTTCGGGTCGATGCCGAGCGCGACGCCGAGCGACATCGCCTCCGATACGGCCGCCATCGAGATGCCGAGCACGAGGTTGTTGCAGACCTTCGCGACCTGCCCCATCCCGGTTGGGCCGCAGTGGACGATGTTCTTGCCCATGCCGGCCAGCACGGGCTTCACGCGCCCGAAATCGGCGTCGCTGCCGCCTACCATGAAGGTCAGCGTGCCGGCCGCCGCGCCGCCGGTGCCGCCCGACACCGGCGCATCGACGAACGCGCCGCCGTGCTCGCGCACGAGCGCGCCGAACGCCTGCGCGCTCGCCGGGTCGATCGTGCTTGAATCAATCACGGTCGCGCCGGCGTCGAGGCCGGCCAGCACGCCGTTTTCACCGGCGAGCACGGAGCGCACGTGCGGCGCGGCCGGCAGCATCGTGATCATGAACGTCGCGCCCGAGGCCGCATCGCGCGGCGAGGCGGCCGCCTGCGCGCCGGCGTCCTGCAGCGCGCGCAATGCATCGGCGCTCAGGTCGAACGCATGCACTTCATGGCCAGCCTTGAGCAGGTTCAGCGCCATCGGCGCACCCATGTGGCCCAGTCCGATAAAACCGATCTTCATGTTCGTCTCCTCCGCCGCTCAGTGCAGCCGGATCGTCGTGTTCACCGGGCCGGCCGTCGTGTCGTCGTCGAACCAGCGCGCGGTGACCGTCTTCGTCTGCGTGTAGAACTGCACGACCTGCTTGCCGTACGGGCCGAGATCGCCGAGCTTCGAGCCTCGCGAGCCGGTGAAGCTGAAGAACGGCACCGGCACCGGGATCGGGATGTTGATGCCGACCTGGCCGACGTCGATCTCGCTCTGGAACTTGCGCGCGGCTGCGCCGCTCTGCGTGAAGATGCCCACGCCGTTGCCCATCGGGTTTGCGTTGACGAGCGCGATCGCCTCGTCGAGCGTGTCGACTTCCATCACGACCAGCACCGGCCCGAAGATTTCATGGGTGTAGACCGTCATCTCCGGCGTCACGCCCGAGAAGATCGTCGGCCCGATGAAGTTGCCTTCCTCGAAGCCGGCGACCTTCACGTCGCGGCCGTCGAGCTCGAGCTTCGCGCCTTCCTTGATGCCCGCGTCGATCAACGACAGGATGCGTGCCTTGGCGCCGCGCGACACGACCGGCCCGACGTCCGTGCCCGCTTGGGAGCCCGCGTTGACCTTCAGCGTCTGCGCTTTCGCGACGATGTCCGGCAGCCAGTCGCGCGCGCGGCCGACCAGCACCGCGACGGAGGTCGCCATGCAGCGCTGGCCCGCCGCGCCGAAGCCCGCGCCGACCAGCGCGTTGATCGCCTGCTCGCGGTTCGCGTCGGGCAGCAGGATCGCGTGGTTCTTCGCGCCCATCATCGCCTGCACGCGCTTGCCGTGCTGGCTGCCGAGGTTGTACACGTGCGTGCCGACGGCCGTCGAACCGACGAACGAGATCGCCTTCACGAGCGGATGCGTGCAGATCGCGTCGACCACTTCCTTGCCGCCGTGCACGACGTTCAGCACGCCCTTCGGCACGCCGGCCTCGATCGCGAGCTCGACGAGCTCCATCGTCGACATCGGGTCCTGCTCGGATGGTTTCAGCACGAACGTGTTGCCGCACACGATCGCCATCGGGAACATCCACAGCGGGATCATCGCGGGGAAGTTGAACGGCGTGATGCCCGCGCATACGCCGAGCGGCTGGCGCAGCGTGTAGGTGTCGACGCCGCCCGCGACGTTTTCGGCGAACTCGCCGAGCTGCAGCGTGCCGATCGAGCACGCGTGCTCGACCACCTCGAGGCCGCGGAAGATGTCGCCTTCGGCGTCGGGCAGCGTCTTGCCCTGCTCGGCGGTCAGCGTCTTCGCGATGCGCTGCAGGTTCGCGCGCACGAGATCCTGGAACTTCAGCATGATGCGCATGCGCGCGGCGATCGGCGTGTTCTTCCACGTCGCATACGCCTCCTGCGCGGCCTGCACGGCCGCGTCGACTTCCGCGACGGTCGCGAACGGCACGCGGGCGAGCACCTGCTGGGTCGCCGGGTTGACGATGTCGCGCCACTCGCTCGTGGTGGACTCGAGGAAAGCGCCGTCGATCAGCAGCTTGACCGTCGGCACGTCTTGCCCCGTGCGGGGCGTCGGATTCGCGTTCATCGATGCAATCTCCTTGCTGTGGACCGCGCGGCGCCGATGCCGCGCGGCCGGTTCAATCCAGCTGCGGGCGGCCGCCGCGGGATGCGGCGCGCGCGGCCCGCGGCCGGTCATTTCAGTTCGGCGGCGAAATCTTCTTCCCAGTATTCGCCGGGCATGCGCGTCGTCGCATCGTCGCCGCGCTCGATCTCGCGGCGGCGCAACTCGACGCGGCGGATCTTCCCCGAGATGGTCTTCGGCAGCTCGGCGAACTGCAGGCGGCGAATGCGCTTGTACGGCGCGAGCTTCTCGCGCGAGAAGCGGAAGATCTCCAGCGCGAGCGCCGGGCTTTCCTCGTAGCCCTGGCGCAGCGTGATGTAGGTCTTCGGCACCGACAGCCGCAGCGGGTCCGGGCTCGGCACGACGGCCGCCTCCGCGATCGCCGGATGCTCGATCAGCACGCTTTCCAGCTCGAACGGGCTCAGCCGGTAGTCGGACGACTTGAACACGTCGTCCGCGCGGCCGATGTACACGTAGTAGCCGTCGTCGCCGCGCATCGCGATGTCCGACGTGCGGTAATGGCCGTCGCGCATCGCATGGGCCGTCGCGTCGGGATTGTTCGCGTAGCCGTTCATCAGCCCGACCGGGCGCGATGCGCCCGCGCCGATCGGCAGCGCGACCTCGCCTTCGCTGACGGGCGCGCCGTCCGGGTCGAGCAGCGCGATCCGGTAGCCCGGCAGCGGCCGCCCCATCGAGCCGGCGACGACCGGCTGGCCCGGCGTGTTGCCGATCAGGCAGGTCGTCTCGGTCTGGCCGTAGCCGTCGCGAATCGTGATGCCCCACGCCTTCTTCACGCGCTCGATGATCTCGGGATTGAGCGGCTCGCCCGCGCCGACGATCTCGCGCAGCTTCACGTCGAACGACGCGAGCGGCTGCTGCACGAGCATCCGCCACACGGTCGGCGGCGCGCACAGCGTGGTCACCCGGTATTTGACGAGCGCATCGAGCACGACCTTCGGCTCGAAGCGCGCGTAGTTGAACGCGAACACGCACGCCTGCGCATTCCACGGCGCGAAGAAGCAGCTCCACGCATGCTTCGCCCAGCCCGGCGAGCTGATGTTCCAGTGGATGTCGCCGGGCTGCAGGCCGACCCAGTACATCGTCGACAGGTGCCCGACCGGATAGGTGCGGTGCGTATGCTCGACGAGCTTCGGCTTCGACGTCGTGCCCGACGTGAAGTACAGCAGCATCGTTTCGTTCGACTGCGTGACGGCGTCGGGGGTGAATACGTCGCTCGCCGCGTAGCCGTCGTTCATCGCAAGCCAGCCGTCGCGTGGCGCGCCGGCGACGATCTTGCGCCTCAGGCCGAGATCGGCCTGTTCGAACTTCGCGGTTTCGTTCTCGTCGACGATCGCGTATGTGGCGCCGCCGATTTGCACGCGGTCGCGCACGTCGTCGGCCGACAGCTGGGTAGTGGCGGGCAGCACGATCGCGCCGAGCTTCATCGCGGCGAGCATCGCGTCCCACAGCTCGACACGGTTCGGCAGCATCAGCAGGATCCGGTCGCCGCGCACGACGCCGATGCCGCGCAGCCAGTTCGCGATCCGCGACGAGCGCTCGGACATCTGCGCGAACGAATACGGGTCGCCCGTCCCGGTTGCCGCGTCGACGATCCACAGCGCGGGCTGGTCGTTGCCGCGCGCCATCGGGTCGAAGTAGTCGAGCGCCCAGTTGAACGCATCGAGCACCGGCCATTCGAAATCGCGGTAAGCGGTGTCGTAGTCGGTGCGATGGCGCAGCAGAAAGTCGCGTGCGTCCAGGAATGCCTGTACTGTCATCGTGTCGTCTCCAGTCTCCATGCCCAGCGGTCGACCGGCGCAGGCGCTGCAGCGCCCGTCCGGTTCCCTGTTGCGCCGCGCACGGTCACGTCGTTGCGTGCCGCGTTTGCCGCGCTGCCCTCGTGCCCTGCCTGTTTGCCTGCTTGTCGGTTCGCGTGGTGTTCGATGGAGCGCGCGCCGCGACTCAAAGCTGGCGCGCGATCACCATCCGCTGCACTTCGCTGGTGCCTTCGTAGATCTGCGTGATGCGCGCGTCGCGATAATGACGCTCGACTTCGTAATCGACGAGGTAGCCGTAGCCGCCGTGGATCTGGATCGCGTCGGAACACACGCGCTCGGCCATCTCGGACGCGAACAGCTTCGCCTGCGACGCCTCCGACAGGCACGGCAGCCCGGCCGTACGCAGCTTCGCCGCGTGATGCACGAGCAGGCGCGCCGCGTTGATCTGGGTGGCCATGTCGGCGAGCTTCTGCTGGATCGCCTGGTGCTCGGCGATCGGCTTGCCGAACTGCACGCGCTCGCCCGCATAGCGGCGCGCCTTGTCGAACGCGGCCCGCGCGATGCCGAGCGCCTGCGCGGCGATGCCGATTCGGCCGCCTTCGAGGTTCGACAGCGCGATCTTCAGCCCTTCGCCGCGATTGCCGAGCAGGTTTTCTTCCGGAATCGCGCAGTTCTCGAACGTGATCGCGCACGTGTCGGACGCGCGGATGCCCATCTTCTTCTCGGGTTTGCCGACGATGAAGCCCGGCGTGTCGGTCGGCACCAGGAACGCGGAAATGCCGCGCTTGCCGGCTTCCGGGTCGGTCATGGCAAAAACGATCGCGACGCCGGCGCGCTGGCCGTTGGTCACGAACTGCTTCGCGCCGTTCAGCACCCACTTGCCGTCGCGCAGTTCCGCCCGCGTGCGCAGGTTGTGCGCCTCGGAGCCGGCCTGCGGCTCGGTCAGGCAGAACGCGCCGATGATGCGGCCCGCCGCCATCTCGGCCAGCCAGCGATCCTTCTGCGCGGGCGTGCCGAAGCCGAGGATCGGCCCGCAGCCGACCGAGTTGTGCACGCTCATCATCGTCGCGCACGCGGCGTCGCCGGCAGCGATCTCCTCCATCGCCAGCGCGTAGGCGACGTAATCCGTATACGCGCCGCCCAGTTCCTGCGGCACGATCATCCCGAGCAGGCCGAGTTCGCCGAGCTGAGCGACGACGGCGTCCGGCAGGTGCGCGTCGTGGTCCCACTGCGCGGCGTTCGGGGCCAGCACCTCCGTGGCAAACGCGCGCGCGGCGTCGCGGATCATCCGCTGGTCTTCGGTGTAAAGCTCGTCCATGGCGCTGCTGTCTCCCGCGGCCGCGTGCGGCGACCGACCTTCCGTTTCGATGCAACAAGTGTAGGCAAGCACGCGCGACTGTTCGATGCTCGCCCCGCTCATTTACACTGAGCGTTTTTGCCATACCGGCGGCTTCGATGAAGCAGGAAGACAAGGGCACCGTCGCGATCAGCCTCGTCGCTTACAGCGTCGCGCTCGCAACCCGGCGCGGCGTCGCGGCCGAGCCGCTGCTCGCGCAGGCCGGCATCGCGCCCGCGCTGCTCGACCAGCCGCGCGCGCGGGTGTCCGCGCAGCAATACGGCGCGTTGTGGAACGCGATCGCGCGCGCGCTCGACGACGAGTTTTTCGGGCAGGACCGCCACCCGATGCGCAGCGGCAGCTTCATCGCGATGAGCCAGGCCGCGCTGTCCGCGCAAGACGGACTGCACGCGATGGCGCGCGCGGTGAATTTCCTGCACTGCGTGCTCGACGACCTGCACGCGGAGCTCGACGCCAATCCGCAGCGCGTGCGGCTGCGCTTCGTGCACCGCAACAGCGCCGCGGCGCCCGCGATGTTCACGTACGCGACCTATTTCATCATCGTGTACGGGCTCACCTGCTGGCTGATCGGGCGGCGCATCCCGGTGCTGCACGCGAGCTTCCGCTGCGACACGCCGCCGGCCGACCACGAATACCCGTCGATGCTGTGCGACGACATGCGGTTCAATCAACCCGATTCGTATGTCGATTTCGATCCCGAATTCGCGACGCTGCCGGTCGTGCAGAACGCGAAGACGCTGAAGACGTTCCTGCGCAACGCGCCGGCCAGCTTCATCGTCAAGTACCGCAACCCGAACGCGCTCGCGCAGCGCGTGCGCACGGTGCTGCGCGGGATGCCGCCTGCCGCGTGGCCCGGCGCGGGCGGGATGGCCGCGCGGCTGCACGTGGCCGAGGCGACGCTGCGCCGCAAGCTGCACCAGGAGGGCCACGCGTACCAGTCGATCAAGGACACGCTGCGGCGCGATCTCGCGTTCGAGGCGCTGGCCGATCCGTCGCGGACCATCGCCGACGTCGCGGCTGCTACCGGTTTCGCAGAACCGAGCGCGTTCTACCGCGCGTTTCGCAAATGGAGCGGGCGCAGCCCGGCCGAATACCGCGAAGAAGCGCTCGCGCGGGGCAACGGCGCCGGCTGAGTGCGCGGCCGGCTGCCCCGCCTTCGCGCTTTGCCCCGAAACCGCCTAATCTTCAAGCATCGGGCCAACGCCCTTTTCCGCGAGCCGGACGGCGTGCGGCCGCGCGCCGCCCGGACGCCCCGATGCCCATTCATCGTCATGGGCCGCCGTCATCGGCATCGCCCGACGGCCGCCCCCGTCACCCGCTGGTCGCGCGGGTCGCGCGCGCCGCGCTGTTCGCGGCGCTGCTCGTCGTATGCGCGGCGGTTGCGGCCCCGCCCCCCGCCAGCTCGCCCGCCGCCGCGCCACCGGTCATCGTGATTCCGGTCAACGGCGCGATCGGGCCGGCCAGCGCCGACTTCATCGTCCGATCGATCGAGCGCGCGGCGCACGACCACGCGCCGCTCGCGATCCTGCAGCTCGACACGCCCGGCGGGCTCGACACGTCGATGCGGCAGATCATCAAGGCAATCCTCGGCTCACCGGTGCCGGTGGCCGCGTTCGTCGCGCCCGGCGGCGCACGGGCCGCGAGCGCGGGCACTTATATCGTCTACGCGAGCCACGTCGCCGCGATGGCGCCCGGCACCAATCTCGGCGCGGCCTCGCCGGTGCAGTTCGGCATCGGCGGCGGCACGCCGGGTACGCCGGGTACGCCGGGTACGCCGGGTACGCCGGGTACACCGGGTACACCGGGCACGCCGCGGCCGTCGCCGGCCGGGACATCGGGCGCCGGCGGCGCCTCCGGCGCCTCGTCCACGCCCGTCGCGCTGCCGAACGACACACAGTCGACCGAGATCCGCAAGGCGACCCAGGACGCCGCCGCCTACATCCGCGGCCTCGCGCAGCTGCGCGGACGCAATGCCGAATGGGCCGAGCGCGCGGTGCGCGAAGCCGTGAGCCTGTCGGCGAACGAGGCGCGCGCGCAGCATGTCGTCGACCTGATCGCGCAGGATCCGGCCGACCTCGCGCGCCAGCTCGACGGCCGCACCGTGACGACCAGCGCCGGCACGCTGCACCTCGCGACCGCGCATGCGCCGCTCGTCGTGCTCGCACCCGACTGGCGCAGCCGCTTCCTGTCGATCATCGCCGATCCGAACGTCGCGCTGATCCTGCTCACGATCGGCATCTACGGACTGTTCTTCGAATTCGCGAACCCCGGCTTCGTGCTGCCGGGCCTCGCCGGCACCATCTGCCTGCTGGTCGGGCTGTTCGCGATGCAATTGCTGCCGGTCAGCTATGCGGGCCTGGGGCTCGTGCTGCTCGGTCTCGGCTGCCTCGTCGCCGAGGCGTTCCTGCCGACTTTCGGCGTGCTCGGTTTCGGCGGGATCGTGTCGTTCACGATCGGCGCGCTGATGCTGATCGACACCGACGTGCCCGGCTACGGGATTCCGTGGCCCGTGATCGCGAGCCTGGCGCTCGGCGGCGCGCTGTTCGTCGCCGTCGTATCGAGCGTCGCGCTGCGCGCGCGGCGGCGCCCGGTCGTGACGGGCGCCGAGGCGATGCTCGGCAGCATCGGCGAAGTGCTCGACGATGGGCTGCACCCGGATCAACCGATGGGCGCCAGCGGCGTCGCGCCGTCGGCCGCCGGCTGGGCGCGCGTGCACGGCGAGCGCTGGCGGGTCGCGAGCAGCGTGCCGCTCGCCGCCGGCTGTCACGTGCGCGTGACCGGCCGCCAGGGGCTGACGCTGACCGTCACGCCGCTCTACGACGTGCCCGGGCAGGCACAACCCCAAGGAGAACCTTCATGATCGGTTATACGTTCGGCTTCAGCAGCGTCCTGATCGTCTTCGTCGTGGTGCTCGTCGCGTCGTCGATCCGCATCTTCCGCGAGTACGAGCGCGGCGTCGTGTTCATGCTCGGCCGGTTCTGGAAAGTGAAGGGGCCGGGGCTCGTGCTGATCATCCCGATCGTCCAGCAGGTCGTGCGGATCGACCTGCGCACCGTCGTGTTCGACGTGCCGCCGCAGGACGTGATCACGCGCGACAACGTGTCGGTGAAGGTCAATGCGGTCGTGTATTTCCGCGTGGTCGATCCGGAAAAGGCCGTGATCCAGGTCGCGCGCTTCTTCGACGCGACCAGCCAGCTCTCGCAGACGACGCTGCGTTCGGTGCTCGGCAAGCACGAGCTCGACGCGCTGCTCGCCGAGCGCGAGCAGCTGAACGCCGACATCCAGAAGACGCTCGACGCGCAGACCGATGCGTGGGGGATCAAGGTATCGACGGTCGAGATCAAGCACGTCGACCTGAACGAGACGATGGTGCGCGCGATCGCGCGGCAGGCCGAGGCCGAGCGCGAGCGGCGCGCGAAGGTGATTCATGCGGAAGGCGAACTGCAGGCGTCGGAGAAGCTGCTGCAGGCCGCGCAGCGGCTCGCGCTGCAGCCGCAGGCGATGCAGCTGCGCTACCTGCAGACGCTGACGACGATCGCGGCCGACAAGAACTCGACGATCGTGTTTCCGCTGCCGATCGATCTGCTGGGGTCGCTGCTGGATCGGTTGGGGGTGAAGCGGGAGCCTTGAGACGCGCGTGTGCCGGCTCGCACGAGGCCACGGCCGATGCGGATGGACGCGGGGCCGCGGCGGCCCGGCGCCCGGCCCGCGTCAGGCCAGCAGCTTGCGCTCGGTCTTGCCGTACTTGATCGACTTCTCGTCCGGGATCATCAGGCCCGTGTGCTCGTCGCGACCCTGCAGCAGGAAGCGCGCGTTCGGCTTGCCGATCTGTTCGGCCGCGAGCGTGCTGTCCGCGCCAATCTCGCCCTTCTTCATCCGGTTGACGATCACGCCGGCCGCGGTGTCCTTGAAATCGCGCAGCATCCACGCGTCGCCGTCACTGTCGCCGAACACCAGCAGCGGGCCGTAACCCTTCTTCGACGCGAGGACGTTGCGGATGCCCACCGTCTTGCCGGGCCCCCAGTTGAAATGCCAACCGGCCGGATAGGTGCTCGTGTACCTGCCGTCCTGCATGTCGAGACGCAGGCCGATCACGTTCTCGGGCGCCACGCCGTAGCCATAGTTCGGATTGCCGGCGAACACGCGCACGACGTCGTCGAGCGACGCGGTGCTCACGTACACGTCGATGCCGTTCGCACGCAGCGTATGCATCACCGCGCGGATTTCCTCGTGAATGCGGATGCCGTGGAAATGGGTATCGGCCACCACGCCGGCCTTGCCCGGCAGCGCCTTCGGGCTTTCGTAGCGAACCTTGCGCAGCGCGTCGCCGATACCGTAGTTGTTCGACGCTTCCGCCATCGCCTGCAGCTCGGCGGTCGTCATGTTCTTGTAGAAGTAGATGATCCACTTGTAGCCGACTTCGAGCGGATGCGTGTCGCAGATCGCGTCGTACATGAAGTACAGCTTCGCGCGAAAATCCTTGAACTGGTCGGTCTCGCGAATCTCGTCGAGGCTCTTGTCGCCGCCGAAGCCCTTGTAGTTCGCATGGAGCCAGCGGTAGTCGGACTCGACGTCGGCGGCGAGGTCCTCCATCGTCACCGGCTTGCCGTCGACGGTCGTGTAGTCCTTCATGAACGTGCCCTTCGGCACGTCCTTCCACATCACGGCGACGAACTCGTCCGGCGTCAGCTTGTACTGCAGATGGTTGATCTGGTACATCAGCAACGCCTCTTCGCAGTCGTTCATGATGCACGTGTTGTCCCAGTCGAACACCGCATACGGGCGGCGCTTTCCATCGTAGCGCGCGCTCGCGACGCCATGCTGGTCGAGCACCGCCTGCAGGCGCGCGGCGTTGAACGGCGACCAGCGGCCCGGATCCAGCGTGTCCGGCGCGATTGCGCTCTTCGCGCCGGCGATGCCGGCCTTGAGCATGAGCGGCGTCGCGGCGGTCGCCGCGGCAAGGGTGTTCATGAACCGGCGGCGTTGCATGGTCTCTCTCTCCGTTGAAATGCCGAATCGGCTTCGGTCGCTGCCCCGCGCGACGCGCGGCACACCGGCCCGGCGAAGCCGCAAAGGCTTCGAATAGGGGCGGATGATGTGACGAAATTATTTCGGCAATTTGACAGCGTCGCGCCGCGACACGACGGAGAGTTGATCCGGCGCGACATGCCTGGCCCGCGCCGGAACCTCGCGTGGTGCTCCCGGCCGGCTCCTCCGCTCGGGACGCGGGCGCAGCAGCGGGCCGGCCGGCCCGACCGACCGACCGACCGACGGAAACCTAGAGCTTCTCCTCCATTTCGGCGCTCCCTTAGGAGAAGTCCTCATCTCCGGGGGGCTGGCACGCGACGTCGAACCGGCTATGATCGTTACATCAATCAATGGCACATTAAATGCTGACTGAATAATTCGCCCAAGATCGCTGGCGGATGCGTTCCGGATCAGCGCCCCAGCCTTGCACAGGACTCGCGTCGCGCCGACACGCAAACGCGGGCCGACACATGGAGACGCATCATGGCCGATCACCCGCTGCCGGAAGTCCACCTCGACGAGCTGCCGCAATTCCGAGCGGTCCAGCAGCTTGCCTACCGCTGCGTCGAGACCGTCGGCGCGATGCTCTATCCCGGCATCACCGAGAAGGAAGCCGCACGCCTGCTGACCGAATGGCTGCAGGACCACGGCGTGCACGACTGGCTGCACAAGCCGTTCGCGTGGTTCGGCGAGCGCACCGCGTTCGAGGGCTTCTCCGGCCTCAAGCACATGGGCGGCTTCAACCTCGCGTTCTTCCCGAGCCACCGCCAGCTCGAAACCGACATGCCGGTGATCCTCGATGTCGCGCCCGTGCTCGACGGGGTCGTCGCGGACGTCGGCTACGCGCACTGCCTCGGTCGCAACCCGATCCTCGACCAGCTGCAGGACGACCTGATGGACCATCGCGACATGATCGTGCGGCTCGTGAAGGCGCGCCGCCCGATGGCCGAGGTCGCGCAGGCGGTCGACGCGCTGTGCCGCCGCCAGGGCGTCGAGCCGCGCCACAAGGCGTATCCGTTCAAGGTGCTCGCGCATCGCGTCGCGAAGATCCACAAGCCGTCGAAACCGCGCTTCGTCGCGCGCTTCGGGCTGAACGCGACGCGCAACCTGCTGCTCGACCAGGGCCGCGCGGCGAAGCAGCAGGGTTGGTCGCCGCTGTGGTCGATCGACCGCCGCTCCGAACATGCGCCCGTGCCGGGCCTGTGGGCCGTCGAGCCGCATCTCGGCTTCGCCGGCGTCGGCGCGAAATTCGAGGAACTGCTGGTGATCACCGACGACGACGCGTACTGGCTCGACGACGACCTGCCGCACGTGCGCCGCCGGCAGCGCCGCCAGGCCGAACGCGCGCAGGCGGTCGCGGCTGTGCCGGCCGCTGCGTGACGCATCCGCGTCGCACCTTCCTGCGAATCCCCGAAGCCCCGAATCCCTGAACGACGGACTCACGATGCAGCCTCTTTCCGACGAAGCGCCGCTGGCCCTGTTCGAATTGCTTCACAGCGAGACGGCCGTCGCCTCCGGCGACCTGACGCTCGCGGTCAGGACCTGGGGCGACCCGCCCCGCTCGCCGGTCGTGCTCGTGCACGGCTATCCCGACGACAGCAGCGTCTGGCAGCAGGTCGCGCCGCTGCTCGCCCGCAAGCACTACGTGATCGCCTACGACGTGCGCGGCGCGGGCCTGTCCGGCGTGCCGAAGCGCACGGCCGACTACCACCTCGCGAAGCTGACCGACGACTTCATCGCGGTGATCGACACGCTCTGCCCCGGCCGCGCGGTGCACCTGATCGCGCACGACTGGGGCTCGATCCAGGGCTGGGAATTCGTCACGGATCCGCGGCTCGCCGGCCGCATTGCGTCATACACGTCATGCTCGGGGCCGTGCCTCGACCACGTCGGCTTCTGGCTGCGCGAACGCGTGCTGCGGCCGACCCCCGCATCGTTGGCCAAGCTCGGCGGCCAGCTCGTGCGCTCGTGGTACGTGGCCCTGTTCCACCTGCCGTTCATCCCCGAGCTGAGCTGGCGGCTGTGGCTCGGCCGCGCATGGCCGGGCCTGCTGCGCCGGGTCGAGAAAACGCCGATCGCCCCGCGCGCGACGCAGGCCGACGACGGCGCGCACGGCGTGCGCCTCTATCGCGCGAACTTCATCCGCTGCCTGTTCGCGCCGCGCGAGCGCTACGCGCACGCTCCCGTGCAGACGATCGTGCCGCTCGACGACAAGTATGTGAGTCCGGCGCTGTCGGAAAACCTGTCGCGCTGGGTGCCGCAGTATTACCGGCGCGAAGTGGCGGCCGGCCACTGGCTGCCGCTCGCCGATCCCGCGCGCTTCGCGGGGCTCGCCGAGCAGCTGATCGACGCGGTCGAATCGGGCGAAGAGCCGCCTGCGCTCGCGAACGCACGCCGGCGCGCCACCAGCGGCCGCTTCAGCGGCAAGGTCGTGGTCGTCACCGGCGCGGGCAGCGGCATCGGCCGCTGCGCGGCGCTCGCGTTCGCCCGCGAAGGCGCGACCGTCGTCGCGTGCGATATCGAGCTCGCGAGCGCCGAGCGCACCGCGCTGCTGCTCGGGCTGATCGGCGCGCAGGCCTACGCGAAATGCGTGGACGTCGGGTCCGCCGACGAGATGGAAGCGCTCGCGACATGGGTCGGCAGCGAACTCGGCGGCGCGGACGTCGTGATCAACAACGCGGGCATCGGCATGGCCGGCGGCATTCTCGACACCACCGCCCACCACTGGGAGCGCATCCTGCACGTGAACCTGTGGGGCGTGATCCACGGCTCGCGGCTGTTCGCCCGGCAGATGGCCGCGCGCGGCACCGGCGGCCACATCGTCAACACCGCGTCGGCCGCCGCGTTCGGGCCGTCGCGCGACCTGCCCGCATACGCGACGACGAAAGCCGCCGTGCTGATGCTCAGCGAATGCATGCGCGCGGAACTCGCGGAGAAAAGCATTGGCGTGACGGCCGTGTGCCCGGGCTTCGCGGAAACCGGAATCATGGCGTCGACGCAATACGCGGGCGCCAACGCTCAGGACGAGGCACGGCTGCGCAAACGCGCGACGAAGCTGTACCAGATGCGCGGCCTGAAGCCCGAGACCGTCGCGCAGGCAATCGTCGACGGCGTGCTGCGCAACCGGCCGGTCGTGGCGGTGGGCGCCGAGGCGCATGCGCTGCGCGTCGTCGGCCGCTTCATGCCGTGGCTCGGCCGGATGCTCGCCCGCATCGGCATGGCATCGCATTGACGGCGCAGGCCACCGCACAGAAACGGAGACACAGATGACCGCCACCGCCGACTATCACCCGATCAAGGCCCGGCACGTGAAGTTCGACTTCAGCGACACGCCGATCACGTGGGTGCCGAACGATCCGTGCAGCACGCATATCATCAACACGCTGAACCTGCTGTTCCCGGAAGGCGAGCTGTGGTTCTGCCGCGTGTACAACAAGGCGCTGCCGCACATCACCGATGCACGCCTGCGCGAGGAAGCCGAAGGCTTCCTGCGCCAGGAAGCCGTGCATTCGCGCTCGCACGGCGGCGTGCTCAAGCATTACTACGACCGGCACGGGATCGACACGAAGCCGTTCACGCGGAAGCTGAACTGGCTGTTCACGCGCGCGCTCGGCGAAGCGCCGTTCGGGCTGAAGATCGGCCACACGCGCTTCTGGCTGCGGCAACAACTCGCGGTGATCGCGTCGCTCGAACATTTCTTCGGCTATCTCGGCAACTGGGTGCTCAATGCGCACGGGCTGGAAGAAGGCGGCGCCGATCCGACGATGGTCGACCTGCTGCGCTGGCACGGCGCAGAGGAAGTCGAGCACCGCACCGTCGCGTTCGACATCTACAACCACGTGGGCGGCAATTACCCGGAGCGCTGCCTGCACATGGCGTTCGTGATCGCGCTGCTGCTCTACTTCATCACGAGCGGCGCAAGGTTCATGTACCGGCGCGACCCGGCCGCGGGCCGCTATCCGGGTTTCGTGCTGTCGTGGTGGAAGGGTTCGCGGCGCGGCCACCTGCCGTCGTTCTGGAAAGTGATCGGCGCGGCGCTGCGCTATTTCAAGCCGGGCTATACGCCGCACCATGAAGGCTCGACCGAGCAGGCACTCGCGTATCTGGCCCGCTCGCCCGCCGCGCAGGCGGCCGCGCACGGCGGCAACTGGGGCACGACGAAGGGCCCGTGAACGGATGCCCGAGCGAGGCCGGCGGCGGCTTTGTCACGACCTCGGCGGGCGGCGCCCGCCGAAAGTGCGTACAATCGCGGCTTCATTTCCCGGAGGTGCCGCGATGGCCATGAAGAAAACCGATCTAGAAAAGAACAAGGCGCTCAAGCTGACGCAAGCGATGAAGCAGTCGAACACCGCGCGCTTCGGCAAGGGTGCCGAGGAAGCGCCGAAGCTCGATCGCCGCGCGCAGCGCAAGCTCGACCAGGAACAGGGGCTCGTGCCGTTCGCGTGCAAGCTCAACGCCGATCTCGTCGAACAGCTGAAGGCGCGCGCCGCCACGCACCCGGAAGGGATGACGGGCCTGCTGTCCGAACTGCTCGTGAACGGCCTCGCCCAACGCGACGCGTGATCGCCACGCATCTCGAAAATAGTCGTTGACAACGCAGGACGACATCGACAAACTCGTTCGCATGCCTACGTTCAAGCACATCGCCATCGCGAAACATTGCTCGATGAACATTCGAAAGAATGGGTCACGGGAGGCGCTTGTGCGTTAGCATCCGAGCAGTACCGCATGTCACACAAGGCCTCACCGGAAACGGATGAGGCCTTTTTGTTCTGGTGCGCGTCATCCGTCCGGCTCAACGAATGGAGCAGACGATGGACCAGGCAAGCCCGTTGTTCGACCGTCCCGATACGCGCCGCAGTGGCGCGATCACGTTACCGACCGTCGTGATCCGCTTCGCGGTCGCGCCGCGCACGACCCTGACCTGGCGCGCGCCGAGCGATGCGGAAATTCGTGCGCACGGCGCGCCGCTGTGGATCACGCGGCCGCCGAGCGTCGACGATTACTGGGTACAACCCGGCGACGTGCTGCGCATCGCGCGCGGCGATCGCATCTGGCTCGGCACCGATGACGGCCGCGCGGCCGAAGCGTCGATCACGACGGCGTACGTGCGGCGCGGCGAACGGCTCAGACGCACGCTCGCGCAAGTGCAACGTTTGCTCGTCGGACGATGGCGAAGAAGGGATTGACGATGCGTGCTGACGCGCGCAACGAGGCACCGGCGCGCGCGAAATTACCGCATCCGGAAACGGACGCACCGGCGGCGCACTGCGTCGCCGGTGCGCATCGAATCACGCGGCACGCCAATGCATGCCGCGCGCGATCGCGCGCCGTGCGCAACAACCGTCACCTGCATTGCATGCATCAGGTTCAGGTGCTGGCGGCGAGACGCGGGCCCGTGCCACGGGGAGCGGAATCAAGATCGGGGCGTTGCGCGGCATGCGAGGTCACCCACGGGTCGATGCCTTGTTTTTGCACTTCCTCGAGAAATGACACGCGTGTACGCCAGTAATCCGCCTGTAATTTCGCATCGATGACGCGCTGTTCGGCTGCGAACAGTTCCATGCGCGCCGTCACGAGCATCGACGCAGCGGTTTTTTCCGGCGTGGGGGCGTGCCGCATCGCCCAACGGCTGATCCAGTTCAACATGCTGACCTCCGTGAATACGGACGAACCCGCATCGGGCAATCGCAACCGGTCGCGCCTGCCCGAATGCGCAGCGACCGTCACCACACTTCACCGCCTGGCCTGCACGGACTGCGACTCCCCCGCGTCGGCAATAACCGGCCGGCGTGTGTGCGCGGTGTATCTATCCTAGAAAGACTTGCCGGTTTACGCGATGACCTCTTGCAATCTTTTACACAGAAACCACAGTCGCGCCGGCATCGAGAAATGACAGTTGCGGACGGGACGGCTTCGGAGCAGGATAGCCCGATATCTGCAACCGCCCGGACCGACGAACGGCCGCCGAACGCCTCTGCGCGAACGCGCCGGCCACGCGCGCGCGTTCGCGTATGCGGTGCGCCGGCCCCGCGTTCGTCCAGCATGCGGGCGCTCCATGGCAGTCGCATGTCATCGTGCGGCGTCCGCTCGCCCCTCATGCCGTTGCGCCCGCATCGGCCGACACGGCCCGCCCGCCATCGAATCGTTTCCATCCGTTCTACCTGCCCGCTTCGTCCAAACCGGTAAAATGCGCGCCTTCCACGCGCGGCCGGCCTGTCCGACCGTTCGCGCGAACGCAGCCGATCGTGCCCCGCAACTATATCGTCCGAGCTATCCGCGCTATTACAATCCGCCGATAGCGCGGCAATAGTGGCTGGTTACAGTACGCCGGCCGCGCGCTGCCGTTACAACAATTCGGCACAAACAACAAGCAACACGACAACCCGACCGGAGAAACGCCTTCATGGAATCCATCAAGCGGTATTTCGGCTTCGCTGAAGCCGGCACCGACTTCCGCACCGAAATACTCGCGGGCGTCACCACGTTCCTGACGATGGCCTACATCATCTTCGTCAACCCGGCGATCCTCGGCGACGCCGGCATGCCGAAGGAATCCGTGTTCGTCGCGACCTGCCTCGTCGCGGCGCTGGCGTCGCTCATCATGGGGCTGTACGCGAACTACCCGATCGCCTGCGCGCCGGGCATGGGCCTGAACGCGTATTTCGCATACACGGTCGTCAAGGGGATGGGCTTCACGTGGCAAGCCGCGCTCGGCGCGGTGTTCATCTCCGGCTGCCTGTTCCTGCTCGTCACGCTGTTCCGCGTGCGCGAGGCGATCGTCAACGGCATTCCGAAATCGCTGCGCATCTCGATCACCGCCGGCATCGGCCTGTTCCTCGGCATCATCTCGCTGAAGACCTCCGGCGTGATCGTCGGCAACCCGGCCACGCTCGTCACGCTCGGCGACCTGCACAAGCACGACACGATCCTCGCGATCGTCGGCTTCTTCACGATCGTCACGCTCGACCATCTGCGCGTACGCGGCGCGATCCTGATCGGCATCATCGGCGTGACGATCCTGTCGTTCTTCTTCGGCGGCAACCAGTTCCACGGCGTGTTCTCCGCACCGCCGTCGATCGACGCGACGCTGTTCAAGCTCGACATCGGCGCCGCACTGTCGACCGGCATCATCAACGTGATCCTCGTGTTCTTCCTCGTCGAGCTGTTCGACGCGACCGGCACGCTGATGGGCGTCGCGAACCGCGCGGGCCTGCTCGTCGAAGGCAAGATGAACCGCCTGAACAAGGCGCTGCTCGCCGACAGCACCGCGATCGTCGCGGGCTCGGTACTCGGCACATCGTCGACCACCGCGTATATCGAAAGCGCGTCGGGCGTGCAGGCCGGCGGCCGCACGGGCGTGACGGCGATCACCGTCGCGGTGCTGTTCCTCGCGTGCCTGTTCATCGCGCCGCTCGCCGGCGTCGTGCCGGCCTACGCGACCGCGCCTGCGTTGCTGTACGTGTCGTGCCTGATGCTGCGCGAGATGGTGGACGTGCCGTGGGACGATGCGACCGAAGCCGTGCCGGCCGCCCTGACCGCGCTGCTGATGCCGTTCACGTACTCGATCGCGAATGGCGTCGCGTTCGGCTTCATCTCGTATGGCGGCCTGAAGCTGCTGACGGGCCAGGCCCGCACGGTCAAGCCGGTCGGGTGGATCATCGCGGCCGTGTTCCTGTTCCGCTTCTTCTATCTCGGCAGCGAGTGACGCACGCGCATCGGTGCGATGCGCGATGAAACCACGCCACCTTCGGGTGGCGTTTTTGTTGGGGCTACGCGCATCACGCGTCCGCCTGCCGCAGTACCCAGTGCGCGAAGGTCTGCAGCGGACCGTCGCCCAGTTCCAGCGCGTCGGGCAACACGAGACAGAAGCGCTTGACCACGCCCCGACCGTCGGGCCAGGGCGCCGCGAGCAATCCTTGCGCGATCTCGGCGTCGACATAGAGCCGCGGCACCAGCGCGACGCCGAGCCCGGCCAGCGCCGCCGCGATCAGCATCGAGTACAGATCGTAGCGCGCGCCGGCGGCCGGATTGTTCACCGGCAACCTCGTCTCCTGCACGTACGCCGACCACGCATCAGGTGTCTGGCGCTTGTGCAGGCGCGGCAGCGTGCCCAGCAACGCATCCGGATCCCCGCCCGCGAGCAGCGACGGATGGCAAACCGGCACCAGCACCTCCTCGCACAGCCGGTATGTATGCATGCCGGCCCAGGCCGGATGCTCGAAATGAATCGCCGCATCGAATCCGCTGCCGGCCAGCACGAACGGCTCGGCGCGATCGGCGAAATGCACGGTGACGTTCGGATGCCGCGTCTGGAAATCCTTCAGCCGTGGAATCAGCCAGCGCGTCGCAAACGTCGGCGTCACGGCGATATCCACGCTGCCGCCGTCGCCGGGCTGCCCCATCATGTACTGGCTGTCGCGCTCGAGCCGATCCAGCACTTCGCTAACCTGCGCCGCGTAGCGCGCGCCGTTCGGCGCGACCCGAACGCGGTTGCCGACCCGCTCGAACAGCGACACGCCCAGAAACATCTCCAGCCGGCCGATCTGCCGGCTGATCGCGCCTTCGGTCAGCGCCAACTCGTCGGCAGCACGCGCGAAGCTCCCATGCCGCGCCGCGGCCTCGAATGCCATCAATGCCGAATTGCTCGGAATCCTGCGTCGCGTCACGATTGCTCCCGGTTCGACCCGTGTCGGTCATAGCTTGATCAAATGTCATTGAACGGTGATGAATCATCGTTTTTCGCCTGCTCATCGGCTGATTATCATGACAAAAATTCAACCAGTCGAGCGGCGCCCCACCCCGAAGGCCGCTTGCTACCCGTGGAGGTGTGATGATCTATGCCGTTGAATGCAGCATCGCCGAGCCCGCCGTCGAAGCCGAGTGGAACGACTTCTACAGCCGCGTCAAACTGCCGGCGCTGATTTCCGTGCCCGGCTTTCTCACGTCGCAACGCTTTCGTGCAGTCGGTGGCGACGGCCCCGTCTACCTTGCGCTGCACACGATCGAGAGCGCCGACGTGCTGACCTCGGCCGAGTACCGCGACAACGGCGGCGGCAATTTCGCGCGCTGGCAGCCGCACATCGTCGAGTGGCGCCGCAACGTATACGACAGCGCCGCACCGGCGCCGGCCGTCTCCGGCAATCAATGGCTGGCCGTTTGCGACAACGCTGCCCCGTTCGCACAAGCGGGAATCGCCGCCACGGCCCTGCATGCGATCGCGCTGGATTGCCTGCCGGCCGCTCGCTGGCTGGCCGTGCTGGATCCGGATCAGGCGCGGCTCGCGTCCGGTACCGCGATCAGGCTTTATGCACCGATGGGCGACCGGCTCGTCAGCGCGCGGGCGTCGGCAACGGCACACTGACGGGAGGCCCGCCATGCCCAGCGTCACGATTTTCATTCCCGAGGCGAACATGCCGGCGAACGCGGCGCTCGACGGACTGTCGTCGGCCTGCGAGACGCTCTGCACCGACGTGCTGAGAGCCGCGCCCGGCGCGATTCACGTCGCCTATGTGCCGATCCGGCACGGCCGCGGACATCCGGTCAGCGCGGAGATTCGCTTTCGCATCGCATCGTTTCGCACCACTGAATTGATGGATCGGTTCATGGCCGAACTGGATCGCGAGATTCTCCGCCACACCGGATGCGTCGCACGCATCCGCTGCTTCGGCTACGACACCGCCCACCTTCACGCGCGACATTGACCCATGAACACCCCCATTCCCCGCCTTCTGTTTCCGCGTCGTCAGGTCGGCGATTTCTCCGTGACCGCGATCAGCGACGGCACGCTGACGGCCGGCCTCGACCTGCTGTCGAACATCGACGTGGACGATGCGGCCGGCATCATGCATCGCGCCGGCATCCTCGCGCCGTCGGACGTCAACATCAACTGCTACGTGATACGCGGAAACGGCCGCACCGTGCTCGTCGACACCGGTGCCGGCGGCATCCGGAACTGGGGCGGCCATTTGCGTGCGTCGCTGACGCACGCCGGTATCGATGCAAGCGACATCGACACGATCCTGCTGACGCACGCGCATCCCGACCACATCGGCGGTCTGCTCGACGCGGACGGACAGCCGGCCTTTGCGCAAGCGGCGGTGCTCATTCATGAACGGGAACGCGCGTTCTGGCTGGACGACGACGCGTACGAGCGGGCAAGTGAACGCGCACGCGTCAATTTCCGGATCGCACGGCGGACCTTCGACGCTTACCGCCCGCAACTTCGTACAATCGACGCGGGCGACGTACTGCCCGGCATCGTCGCGGTGCCGCTACCGGGGCACACGCCCGGCCACACCGGCTATCGCGTTGAATCGCACGGCGAGCGCCTGCTGATCTGGGGCGATCTCGTCCATTTCGCGCCGATCCAGGTCGCCCGGCCCGACGTGTCGATCGCGTTCGACCAGGATCCGTCGCAGGCGTCCGCGACGCGCGCGGCCACGCTCGCCGAAGTCGCTTCGGACACCATGTTGATTGCGGGCATGCACCTCGCCGACACGGGCTTCGCACGCATCGCGCGCGCGGATGGCGCAACCGACGGCGCGTATGCGCTCATCGGGGCGGATTGACGGAAACGGCACGCAGGCAGGGCATCGTGCCATCCGGCCTAAGCGGGACTGCGGACCAGCATGCGCCGATACGACACGGGCGCCGGTATCCGGCGCCCGCTCCGTCGCTGCCCGGTCGTCCGGTTCAGCGCCAGTTCGCCTCGTAGAAGCGCACGTAGCCGCTGCGCAGCGTCAGGCATTGCGCGCGCGTTTCGGACAGCAGCCGCCGCGCGGCCGCCTCGATCCGCTCGCGGTGCTGATCGTACGCACCGACCATGTCCTCGAAGCGCGGCGACGCCGCACCGAAATGATCCTCCAGCGCCTCGGCGGTGATCTGACATTGGACGCGCTCGCCATTGACCAACGCCGTGAATCCAAGCATCAGGTCGCGCCCCGAATATTCGGGCTTCTCATTCGTGAAATGAATTTGCATGGGAGCCGCCTATCGGCCGGTAGAAAGCAAATGACCGCGTCCGTCGTCCGCTACCGGCCGGACGAAAACTGTACGCGGGCTCGCCGGCGGATGCACCATCCACGGAGGGTATGGCGCGGACAATGCATGCCGGTTGCATTCCACTTTAGACGGTTTCGCGCAGGAGGCAACATTTACGACGCGCGTCGTTTCGACGCGCATTTCCTCTGACCAGCGCAACATCCGACACCGTTTTCCGAACGGCGTCAGTGAGGGTCGGTGGGCCAGATGTTCAGCGAGATCGCGGCGGTCGTGGCGCCTACCGCAATGGCGGCGGCCCCGTATTGCACCGCGTCGCTCAAGTCGAACAGCAAACCGTGGATCGCCACGGCGATGCCGCCCAGCATGATGAAGGTGGCGATGGCCGCCAGCACGACTCTCAGTTCCGTCCGAACCATGATGCGTCTCCCGAACGGATGCATGTCACGTCGCATGCATGTTGCGATGCGGAACACGGCGCGTGCGTGCTCCGCTTTCATCATTGCAGGCGGGTGCTTAAAAGCAAGGGGTTTTTGTACTCAGTCGCACAACGCGCGCCGCGCTTGTATGATGAGGCGATATCGATGGCGGCGGCCCCGGTGACGGATGGTGCGGTGCAAGGCGGCTAGGTGGGGCGGTTGCGATGCAGGGCCCAAACAAGCGCTGAAGTGCCGGGCTGGGTCGACTGCGAAGCATAGGGCCCCAAGTGAGCGCTGAAGTGCCAAGCTGGGACGACCGCGAAGCATGGGACCAGAGCAAGTGTTGAAGCGCCAACTTGGGCCGACCGCGAAGCATGAGACCAGCGTAAGCGCTAAAGCGCTAACTCTGGCCGACCGCGAAGCATGGGGCCCAAGTAAGCGCTGAAGCGCTAACTTGGGCCGACAGGAGACAAGACATGCCTCAACCTTTCGTGCTGCCCGCCACCGCGGGCCGCAACGACCTGCTCGCGCAGGCGCATGCCCGTTCGACCGCGGTCGGCCTGCGCGCCAACGAGCGCCCCGATTTCTCGCCGCTGTCGCGCCTCGCGCTGCGCGAACTGCTCGACACGAACCACGCCCTGTTCGCGCACGCGCGCCCCGTGATGGAGAACCTGCACGCGCAGATCGCCGACACGCAAAGCCTCGTCCTGCTCACCGATGCCGACGGCGTGATCCTGCACAGCATCGGTGACGCGGACTTCATCGAGAAAGCCAACCGCGTCGCGCTGTGCACCGGCGTTTCGTGGGCCGAAGGCGCGCGCGGCACCAACGCGATCGGCACCGCGCTCGCGTCGGGCCAGGCGCTCGCCGTGCATGGGTCCGAACACTTCCTGCGCGCGAACCATATCCTCACCTGCTCGTGCGCGCCGATCATCGACCCGTTCGGCCGCACGCTCGGCACGCTCGACGTGAGCGGCGACCCGCGCGGCTTCAGCCCCCATACGCTCGCGCTCGTGCGGATGTCCGCGCAGCTGATCGAGAACCACCTGTTCGCGAACCAGTGCGCGGAAGCGCTGCGGCTGCGCTTCCATGCACACGAGGATTGCGTCGACTCGCTGTTTGCCGGGCTCGTCGCGTTTGGCCCCGATGGCGGGCTGATCGCCGCGAATCGCAGCGCGCAATTCCAGCTCGGCGCCACGTTCGATGCGTTGCAGCATCACGGCTGCGACGCCCTGTTCGGCATGCACTTCGGCCAGCTCGCGCAGCAGGCGGCCCGCGCCGCCGGCGCCCCGTTCCGCCTCACGCTGTCGACCGGCGTGCGCGTGCTCGCGCGCTGCGAATTCGCGGAAGCGCACAAGACGGCGATCGCCGTCTCGCCGCCAGCCCCCGCCGTGCGCATGCGCGCGCCGGACCCCGACGCCATCACGTTCGCGACGCTCGACACCGGCGATGCGCGGATGGCCGCCGTGCTCGAACGCGTCGCGAAGATCCGCGGGCGCGACCTGCCGCTGCTGATCCTCGGCCAGACCGGCACCGGCAAGGAATGGCTCGCGCGTGCGCTGCATCAGGCGTCGCCGCGCGCGGACGGCCCGTTCGTCGCGGTCAACTGCGCGGCGCTGCCGGACTCGCTGATCGAGGCCGAACTGTTCGGCTACGAGGACGGCGCGTTCACCGGCGCGCGCAAGCGCGGCAGCCCCGGCAAGATCGCGCAGGCCGACGGCGGCACGCTGTTTCTCGACGAAATCGGCGACATGCCGCTCGCGCAGCAGGTCAGACTGATGCGCGTGCTGCAGGAGCGCGCGGTGATGCCGCTCGGCGGCGCACGCGCGGTGCCGGTCGACGTGCGTGTGGTCTGCGCGACCCACCGCGACCTGCGCGCGATGATAGCGGAGGGCACGTTCCGCGAAGACTTGTTCTACCGGATCAACGGACTCGCAGTCACGCTGCCGGCGCTCGCCGCACGCACCGACCTGCCCGCACTGGTCGAGCGGATCCTCGCGCGGCTCGCCCGCAGCGAACCGATGCCGGGCCGCGTCGCGGCCGACGTGCTCGAGGCGTTCATGCGGCACCGCTGGCCCGGCAATCTGCGGCAAATGACCAACGTGCTGCGTACGGCCGGCATGCTCGCCGAGGACGAACCCGAAATCACGCTCGCGCACTTGCCCGACGATTTCTGGCTCGACTGCGACGACTCGCCCGCGGCGAAAGCCGCACCGGCCGATACGCGCGCAACGACGACGCTGCAGAGCCATCAGGCCGCGGTGATCGACGCGGTGCTCGCGCGGCATGGCGGCAACGTATCGGCCGCCGCGCGTGAGCTCGGGCTCGCGCGCAATACCGTGTACCGTTACCTGCGGCGACACTGACGTCGGGGCCGGCCGCGGGCGGCTTCGGGTATGCTTGGCGCTTGCCTTGCCTTGTTGCCGCCGCGCCGCCCGCTTCGACCCATGACCGATCCCGCCTCCCCGCCTCTCGTGCGCATCGAGCCGCTCGGCGCGACGTTCGACGCCCCCGATTCGCTGACGCTGCTCGAGGCCGCCGCATTCGCGCACGTCCGCCTGCCGCGCTCGTGCCGCAACGGCACGTGTCGAAGTTGCCTGTGCAGGATCGTCAGCGGAAGCGTACGCTACACGATCGAATGGCCGGGGCTCTCCCGCGAGGAAAAGGCCGACGGCTATACGCTGCCGTGCGTGGCCGTCGCGACCTCCGATGTCGTGCTCGACGTGCCCGATGCACAGATGATCGACTGAATGCGGCGCGTGGCCGCGCGCCGTCCTGCAACGATGATGCCTGTCTGGAGAACGTGATGACCCAGCCAACCGATCGCATCGAGAAACAAACCCTGCTTGCCGCGCCGCTGGCGCGCGTGTGGGAAGCCGTCAGCAATGCCGGGGAATTCGGCACCTGGTTCGGCGTGACGTTCGACGGGCCGTTCGCGGCTGGCCAGTCGATGTTCGGCCGCATCACGCCCACGCTCGTCGACGACGACGTCGCCAAGGCACAGGAGCCATACGCGGGCACGGTATTCGAAATCGTCGTCGATCGCATCGAGCCGAAGCAACTGTTCTCCTTTCGCTGGCATCCGTTCGCGATCGATCCGAACTTCGACTACGCGTCCGAGCCGATGACGCTCGTCACCTTCACGCTCGCGGAAACCAACGGCGGCACGCTGCTGACGGTCACCGAAACGGGTTTCGATCAATTGATCGAAGCGCGCCGTGCGAAGGCGCGCGAGATGAACGACCAGGGCTGGGCCGCACAGATGATGCTGATCACGAAATATCTGGCGAAGCATGCCTAGCGCGCCACCACGCCGCACGCCCCGGCCGACATGCGCATCGACGTGCGTGGCATAATCCGCTCCATCGTCGCCCTTACGCCGCCGCGCACCGCATGCTGAGTCGTCGACTCCGGAAGATCGTCAGTCTGATCGGGATGCTCGCCATCCTGATGACCGCGCTCGCGCCGACGATCTCGCAGGCGCTGACCACGCACGAGCGCGTCGACGCGCTGCTTGCCGGTTACTGCACGGCCGGCCCGGCTGGCGGCGACCACGCCGGCGATGCGTCGTCGAAGCGCCTGCAGGCCCATCTGCAGGCTTGCGGCTACTGCAACCTGCTGGCCCATACGCCTGCCCTGCCCGTGCCCGAACTCACGTTCGCCGCCCACGTCCACCCCCTCCAGCATCGCGCGGCCACCCGCTTCGAAAGCCTGCGCCGCGCGCTGCCGCTCACGGCCGCGCAACCGCGCGCCCCGCCGCTCGCGTCCTGATTCGTCGTCACCGCGCGTGATGCCGTAGCGCATCGCGCCGTCCGCACGCACGTTGCGCGTGCATGCCGTGCACGTTTCGAAGGACGCTCATGTTCGACCCTATTGCTCGCGCCGACGTGCCGTGCACGCGCTCGCCCGCTTTCGGCGTTCGCGCATGCACGAACCCGCCGCCGCACGTCGAACGCATCGTTCTCCTTGTCATTTCCAACAGGATCATCCCGTCATGAAAACCACTGCATTCCTGCGCGGCGCACTCGTCGCACTCGGCTTCGTCATCGCACAGGCCGCTCATGCGCACGCGCACCCGAAAACCATGGAACCGGCCGCCGACGCCACGTTGTCGAGCGCGCCGCACGAGGTCGCGATCGACTTCAGCGAAACGCTCGAGCCTGCATTCAGTTCGATCGCGGTCACCGACAGCCACGGCCAGTCGGTCGCCGACGGGAAATCTGCGGTCGCCGACGGGAAATCTGCGGTCGACGCCGGCAACCGGAAGCGGATGCATGTCGCGTTGACCAATCTTTCGGCCGGCACGTATACGGTCGCGTGGGTCGCGGTGGCGAGCGACGGCCATCGCACGCAGGGCCGCTATACGTTCACGCTGAAGTAACGCATACGCGCCTCGCGCGGCACGCTTCCCTACCCGATCAGGAACACACTCGATGAAACGCTCGATTCCGACCAGCCTGCTGTTCGCACTGCTCGCGCTGCAGGCGCCCGCCACGTTCGCCGCGTCGACCGTACAGGCCGATGCGTGCTGGATCCGCACGATGCCGGCGACGGTGCCGTCGTCCGGCTACTTCACGCTGAAGAACGACGGCGACAAGCCCGCCACCCTCACGAGCATCGATACGCCCGCATTCGGGATGGCGATGATCCACGAAACGCAGACGGCCGGCAGTACCGCGAAGATGGTTCACGTCGACGCGGTCGACGTGCCCGCGCACGGCACGGTCACATTCAAGCCGAAGAGCTATCACGTGATGCTGGAAGAGCCGCGCCAGCCGGTCGCGCCCGGCGCGAAGGTGCCGTTCCGGCTGCATTTCGCCGGCGGCTCGACGGTGTCCGTAACCTGCGACGCGAAGGCGCCGTCCTACGCCGGCCAGTAACGCCGTATACGCAACGACCGAGGGGAAACGCACATGAGCAAAGAACGCTTGCCGCTGGCTGACTTGATCGTCCGCTATCGGACGCCGCTGAATATCGCCGTGTTGATCGTCTGCGGGTTATGGGCGGCGTGGATCGCGTGGATCACGCGGCCGGCCGCGATCGATACGCCGTCGTCGATCGCTGCGTACTGCGTGCGCGGCGGGAGCTGATCGCCGGCGCCGCAACGCAACGCCGTCAGGCCGTCGACGCAGCCAATACGGCCGACACCTCGCCGAACGAAGGCCGCGCATCGATATCCTCGTTCAGGCAGGCGGCCGCCAGCGCGTCGAGTGCGTGCGAACCTTCCCGTGCACGCGGCTCGCAGCGCGCCAGCAGCTCGCCGAGCAGATAACCGAACGCCCTGACTTCCAGCCGTTCGAGCCGCGCCGCGCGCGCGCGATCGTTCACGTCGTAGACCGACGCCGCGCCGAAATCGCCGAGCAACGCACCGCCTGCGCCGTCGTGCAGGATGTTGTGCGCGTACAGGTCGCCGTGCATGATGCCGCGCGCATGCAGATGCGCGGCGACCGACGCGATGCCAAGCGCGATCCGCGCTGCCGCGGCAGGCTCGAATCGCGCGTCGGCCGCATACACGTCGCGCGTACAGGACACGAAGCTCGGCGGCCCGGCGAGGTTCGTCAGCGCCGGATCGACCAGTTCCATCACGAGCCCGTGCGTGCCGTCCGGATGACCGCGTACCTTGCCGATCACCGGAATCATGTTCGGGTGGCGCCCGGCGTGCAGGCAGGCGGCCATTTCGCAGTCGGGCAGGCCGTCGCTCGTCACCGCGCCTTTGAACAGCTTCACCGCGACCGCTCGCGGCGCGTGGCGGTCCGGGCGCCACTGCGCGCGGTAGATGACGCCCGATGCGCCTTCCCCGAGCTTCTGGTCGCAGGTGAGTGACGTCCAGTCGATGTCCGCGACGCCCGGCTCGGCCGACGCGGCGGCCTCCGGCGCGGCACCGAACGGGTTACCCGCGGACGCGAGCCATGCGAGGCGCGGCAGACGCAGCAGCCAGTCCGGCAGCGCGTCGAGCCGGTTCGCGGACAGCCGGACCAGTTCGAGCGAACGGCACGCGGCCATTTCGGCGGGCAATGCACGCAGCCGGTTGCCCGCGAGCATCAGCTTCTGCAAGCGCGAACAATCGCCGATCTCGGCGGGCAGTGCGTCGATTCCGTTATCGGTCAGGATCAGCCAGCGCAGCGCGCGCGGCAGCGAACCGCGCGGCACCGTGCGGATCCGGTTCGCCTTGAAGCCGATCATGTCGAGCTGCGCACACGTGCCGAGGACTTCGGGGAATTCGGTGAAGCCGTTGCCGGACGCGAACAGGATGCGCAGGCGATGCAGCCGCGACAGGTCGTCCGGCAGCGTGGACAGCGCATTGCCGGAAAGGTCGAGCACTTCGAGCGTGTGGGCCAGATCAAAGATCTCGCGCGGAAATTCGGTCAGCCCGCACGCGAGCTTGAGTTGCCGGGCGCCCGCCAGCTGGCCGGTCTGAAGTTGTTCGAGGGTCGTCGTCACGGGGAGAAAAACGGTTTGCGGTTGCGATGATCGTCGGATCGATCCGACGAATTTTACCGGGATCGCAATCGCCTCCTCGCGATCGTGTCACACCCCCTTCACAAATGCGCAATGTGACGCTAGAATTGCGCCCCTGCAGTGCCGACGTGGTGAAATTGGTAGACACGCTATCTTGAGGGGGTAGTGGCGAAAGCTGTGCGAGTTCGAGTCTCGCCGTCGGCACCAAACATGGTTTCTCCGTGTTTCGGGCATGTGCAAAAAACCGCGACAGCGCAACGCTTCGCGGTTTTTTTGTTTCCAGGACGTTGCCCAGGCCGTTATCCGACCCACGATCTGATATTCGCGCGCATCGCGCCGACCGAGATCCCATAGCGCTCGTGCAGCGTCGGCAACGCGCCCGCGGCGAGATACGCATCCGGGAGCGCGATCTGGCGGAATGGTGCGGCAACGCCGGCGCCGAGCAATGCAGTCGCCACCGCTTCGCCGAGCCCGCCGATCACCGTATGGTTCTCCGCGACGATCACCATGCGTCCCTTGCGCGATGCCTCGCGAACGATGGTCGCCGTATCGAGCGGCTTGATCGTCGGCACGTGCAGCACGGCCACATCGACGCGATCCGCCTCAAGCGCCTTCGCAACCTCGAGCGCGCGCATCGTCATGATCCCGGACGAGATCAGCAGCACGTCGTTGCCGTCGCGCAGCAGCTTGGCCTTGCCGAGTTCGAAACGGTAATCGTATTCGTCGAGCACGACCGGCACGTTCCCACGCAGCAGGCGCGCGTATACCGGCCCGTTGTGCGCGGCAATCGCCGGCACCATCTGCTCGATGTCGAGCGCGTCGCACGGATCGATCACCGTCATGTTCGGCATCGCACGCATCAGCGCGAGGTCCTCTGCCGCTTGATGACTCGGCCCGTAGCCGGTCGTGAGTCCCGGCAACGCACACACCAGCTTCACATCGAGATTGTCCTCGGCAATCGCCTGGTGAATGAAGTCGTATGCCCGGCGTGTCGCGAACACCGCATAGGTCGTGACGAACGGCTGCGCACCTTCGTGCGCGAACCCGGCGGCGGCGCCCATCAGCAATTGCTCCGCCATGCCCATCTGGTAGTAACGCTCCGGAAATTCCTTCGCGAAAATGTGCAGGTCGGTGTACTTGCCAAGATCGGCCGTCATACCGATCACGTTGCCGTTCGCGCGTGCAAGACTCGCCAGCGCATGGCCGAACGGGGCGGAGCGCGTCGCCTGCCCGTCGGCCGCGATCGACGCGATCATCGCGGAAGTCTTCAGGCGTGGCTTGTTGTCGACGGTACTCATGCGTGTCTCCCTGCTTCGAGTGCGTCGAGCGCGAGCTTCCACTCGTGTGCGTCGACGCGAATGAAATGGCTCTTCTCGCGTGCTTCGAGGAACGGCACGCCGCACCCCATCTTCGTGTCGCAGACGACGATGCGCGGCTGCGGCTTGGCATGCCCGCGCGCATTGTCGAACGCGCGCTTCACCGCATCGATGTCGTTGCCGTCGACGCGTTGCACGTACCAGCCGAACGCCTCGAGCTTGTCGACCAGCGGCTCGAACGCCATGACTTGCGTCGACGGGCCATCGGCCTGCTGGTTGTTCACGTCGACGATCGCGATCAGGTTGTCGAGCTTCCAGTGCGCGGCCGACATGAGCCCCTCCCAGATCGCGCCTTCGTCGAGTTCGCCGTCCGAAAACAGCGTGTAGACGAACGCATCCGAGCCCTTGCGCTTGAGACCGAGACAACGGCCGACCGCAATCGTCAGGCCCTGCCCGAGCGAACCGCCGGACATCTCCATCCCGGGCGTGTAGCTCGCCATTCCGGACATCGGCAAGCGACTGTCGTCGCTGCCGTAGGTTTCGAGTTCGTCGGCAGGCAGGATGCCGGCTTCGAACAGCGCCGCGTACAGCGCGATCGCATAGTGGCCGTTCGACAGCAGGAAGCGGTCGCGCCCTTCCCACTCGGGATCGTCGGGGCGATAACGCATCGCGCCGAAATACGCGACGGCCAGCACGTCGGCGATGTCGAGCGCCTGGCCGACATAGCCCTGGCCCTGGACTTCGCCCATCAGCACGGCGTTTCTTCGGATGCGGTATGCGCGCTCGGCGAGCGTGACCGCTTCATGGACAGTTTCGGTATCCATCGATAACTCCAGTGTTGGTTCGGAAGGAATGCAGGTGAATCAGCGGTTGACGGATCTGGGCACCAGGAACACCAGCAGTGCGCCGACCGTGATCGCGGCGGAGATGAAGAGCAGCCCCGCGGTGGACTTGCCGGTCAGATCGTTCAGCCAGCCGACGATCGCCGGGGAAAAGAAGCCCGCGAGGTTCGCGAAGCAGTTGACCGCGGCGATCCCGGCGGCTGCCGACATCCCGCCCAGCAGCGCCGTCGGCAGCGACCAGAACTGCGACGACGACGCGAGGATGCCGGCGGACGCAATGCTCAGGCACACGATCGACGCACCGACGCTGCCGAGCAGCGGCAACGTCGCGAAGCCCGCCGCGGCGATCAGCATCGGCGCCGCCAGATGGAAGCGGCGCTCACGGCGGCGATCCGCACTCATGCCGATCAGCGGCAGCGCGACGATTGCACATGCATACGGAACCGCGGTGAACAGGCCGACCCACAGCGGATCGGCTACGCCGGCCTTGCGAATGATCGTGGGCAGCCAGAACGTGAGCCCGTACTGCCCGAGCACGACGCAGAAATAGATTGCGGCCATCAACCACAGGCGGCGGTCGGCGACGAATGCACGAATCGACAGGTGGGCGGTCGTGTGCTCGGCATCCGCCGACACGTTGCGCGTCAGCAAGGCCTTTTCGGCGTCGGTCAGCCATTTCGCGCCGGCGATGCCGTCGTCGAGATACAGCAGGATCGCGAAGCCGAGCACCAACGAAGGCAGCGCCTCGAGCAGGAACAGCCACTTCCAGCCCGCCATCGACATCGCGCCGTGCAGCGAGTGCATGATCGCGCCCGACAGCGGGCCGCCGATGATCCCGGCGAGCGGAATCGCCATGAAGAACATCGACAGCGCCTTCGCGCGACGCGCCGACGGAAACCAGTACGTGAGGTACAGGATCACGCCCGGCGCAAAACCCGCCTCGGCGACGCCGAGCAAGAACCGCAGCGCATAGAATGCGCCGGGCGACTTGACGAACACGAAGCTGGCGGAAATCACGGCCCACGTCAGCATGATGCGCGCGAGCCAGCGGCGTGCGCCGACGCGATGCAGGATCAGGTTGCTCGGGACTTCGAACAGAAAGTAGCCGAGAAAGAAGATGCCTGCGCCCATCCCGTATACCGTCTCGCTGAAGCGCAGGTCGTTGAGCATCTGCAGTTTCGCGAATCCGACGTTGACGCGGTCGAGATACGCGCCCAGGTAGCACAACATCAGGAACGGGATCAGCCGGCGCGCGACCTTCGCATAAGTGGCCGCCTCGAAGGTCCGTGCATCGTCCCGTTGCAGCATCTCGCCCTGAACCGGCGATGCGGGGTACTTTGCTCTCATCTTTGTCTCCTGCCATGGCCCCGGGTTGTCCCGGGTGCATGATGGTCGGCGCCGCGCGCTTCGCGGCGCCGTTCTCAGTGAATCAGCATCCCGCCATTGACGTCGAGCGTGATGCCCGTCAGGTAGCTCGACAGGTCGCTCAGCAGGAACAGGCACGCATTGGCGACATCGGCGGCATCGCCGAGGCGGCCGAGCGGAATGCCCTTGATGATCTCCTCGCGCATTTCCGGTGTCAGCTTGTCCCCGGTGATGTCGGTCTGGATCAGGCCCGGCGTGATCGAATTGATACGGATATGGTCGGCGCCGAATTCACGTGCCATCGCCTTCGCGAGGCCTAGCACGCCGGCCTTGGCGGCGCTGTAGTGCGGCCCGCCGAAGATGCCGCCGCCGCGCTGCGCGGACACCGACGACATGCAGACGATGCTGCCGCCCCGCTGCTCCTTCATCGCGGGCAGCACCGCTTGCGACATGTACAGCGTGCCGCGCAGGTTCACGTCGACGATCGCATCGAAGTCGCGCCCGGAGATGTCCAGCGTGCGCACGGGCTGCGTGATGCCGGCGTTGTTCACGAGGCCGTCGATGCGCCCATAGCGCTCCAGCGTCGCGCGGGCCGCGGCCACGCACGCATCGCGATCGGTCACGTCGCAAGCCAGCCCGAGATGGTTCGTCCCGAGTTCGGCGGCAGCCGCCTCGGCGTCTTCGCGACGAAGGTCGAGAATCGCAATGCGCGCGCCGTGGGCGGCGAGCGCGCGGGCAGTGGCCTTGCCGATGCCGCGCGGCGACGCCGCGCCGGTCACGATGATGGTCTTGTTGTCGAGCAACATCGTTCGTCTCCTGTGTTGATGTATGTCCAGAGTGTCGGCTCGCCCGACACCCGCATCAACGCGGAAACGCTCAGCCATAGTTGAGAAAATTTCAGATGACGCCGCGTAGCCCGTCGCGGCGTGCTGCAAAGCAATATTGCGGCCAGACCGGAGGCGCTTCGCTCAGCTCGCCCGCCCGTGGCCCGCGACCTCCCGCTCGATCCACGCGAGGAAGCGCTTCACCCGCGGCAGTTCCGCGTTCTGCCGCGGGTAAACGAGATGATGCGCGCCGACTTCGACCGCATGGGTTGCGTCGAACACCGGCATCAGCAGCCCTTCGCGAATCTTCACCGACGCAAGCATCAGGCTTTCGAGCGCGATGCCGAGGCCCAGTGCCGCGGTTTCGAGCGACATGTACGAGCGGTCGAAGGAAAAATCGAAGGTCTTCTGAGCGGCAAGCGATACGCCGGCCCGGCCGAACCACTGCTTCCACTGCACCAGCGGCGTTTCGGAATAGATCAGCCGATGCGCGAGCAGGTCTTCCGGCGCCTTCACCGGATGCCGCTCGAGGTAGTGCGGCGACGCGAGCGGCGCAATGAACTCGCCGCGCACCGTCCGGACCTCGAGGTTGTCCCAGTTGCCGTAGCCGTGCCGGACGTCGATATCGTAAAAGCCGTTGGAGAACGATACGTTTTCGTAAGAGCACGCCAGATTCAGCTGGATATCGCCGTTCGCCTCCTGAAACGACGACAGCCGCGGCAGCAGCCACATCAACCCGAAGCTCGGGCTCGAATGCACGCGCAGAATGTCCACTTCCGTACGGCTCGACGCACGCTCGGTTGCGCGGCTCAAGTCGGCGAGCGACCCGGTGACGTCCGTCAGGTAGCGCTCGCCGGTCGGCGTGAGGACGAGGCCACGCCCGGAGCGCTGGAACAACGGCTGACCGATCTGCGATTCGAGGTTGCTGAGCTGGTGGCTCACGGCGGACGCGGTCAGGCCGAGCTCTTCCGCCGCGCGATTGACGCTTTTGGTCCGGGCGACACTTTCGAACGCGATGATGGCCTTGAGCGGCGGGATGCGCATGTTGGAATCCGTTGAAGAGAGCAGTTCGCCCGCCGAGCCGGTGTCGGCGTCGCGGCATCGGGCGGGTAAAGGCGATTCGGTCGTCCGCGCGTCAATTCTAGAACGCCGGTCGCGAAGTGGTCGTTCCTCGCGCGCTTCCCAGCCGGCAAAAAGTGCCGGCCACGGACGGGCGGCTTTCACGTGCGTTCGATCGCGGATACCCTTTCATCTTCGCATTCGCATCGCCGCTCATCCGGTAGAGGCTCCTCAATGAAACCCCGAATCAGCGTGCTGACCCTCGGCGTCGACAATCTCGACGCCGCCGTGACGTTCTATCGCGACGGGCTGGGTTTGCCGACGCAAGGCATCATCGGCACCGTGTCCAGAGCGAATGCTTCCCATCACAGCACCGGCAACACCGCCCGGATATGCTCCGCAAACGCGGCCGTCAGATGCGACGGCCGCTTCCGGTCGAAGCGCAGCGTAATTCCCACCGCCGGCAGCGGCGGCAGCCCGCGATCGCCGGCGAGGATCGCCAGATCGGCAGGCACCGCCGTCTGCGTCATCACCGCGAACGCCTGCCCCGAACGCACGAGCGCGATCAGCCCGGCAAGGCTGCTGCTCGCATACGCGACGCGATAGTCGCGGCCGGCGCGGTTCAGCGTGTCGCAGGCCGCGATGTGATCGAGCGTATCGGGATCGGAAAGCGCGAGCGGCAGCGGATCGAACTGCGCGGCATCGAGCCCCGGATAACCAATCCAGACCAGTTGCTCGCGACGGATGATGTCGTCCGTCGCGCCGTCGTCCCGCACGGAAATCATCGCCAGATCGACCGCGCGCTTCTCCAACTGCTCGACGAGCCGCGGTGTCGGCCCGCACACGACTTCGACGATCGCCTGCGGATGCTGGTTCGAGAACTGCCGCAGCAGCGACGGCAGCCACACTTGCGCGTAATCGTCCGGACAGCCGAACCGGATCGTCCCCGACAACCCCGTGCCGCACAGATCAGCCATCGCCTCGTCATGCTGCCGCAGGATGCGCTGCGCATGCACGAGCAGCCGCTCGCCGGGATGCGTGAGCACCACGCCGCGGCCGGTGCGCTGGAACAGCGGCTGGTCGACGCTTTCCTCCAGCCGGCGCATCTGCTGGCTGAGCGCGGACTGCGTGCGGCCGACCCGCGCCGCCGCGCGGCTGAGCGAGCGCACCTCGGCGATGACGACGAACGAGCGCAGCAGGTCGATTTCGAGCGAGCGTCCCAAGGTATTAGCTCCCTTTCTACCTTGCATAAGAACTATTCGTTTCCATAAAACCAGACCCACGCCTAGACTGCAAGCGATCCTTGGCCCTGTCCGGAGAAGCCCGATGTCCCTGAACGACGACGCAACCTTCTGGCGCAACGCCAGGCAGCACCTGATCCGCTACGGCGGCACGTTCGAGCCGATGATCATCGAGCGCGCGCAAGGCAGCTTCGTCTACGACGCCGACGGCCGCGCGATTCTCGATTTCACGTCGGGCCAGATGAGCGCGGTGCTCGGCCACAGCCATCCGGAGATCGTCTCCGTCATCAGCGAATACGCGGGCAAGCTGGATCACCTGTTCAGCGGGATGCTGTCGCGCCCGGTCGTCGATCTCGCGACGCGCCTCGCCGACATCACGCCGCCCGGGCTCGATCGCGCGCTGCTGCTGAGCACCGGCGCGGAATCGAACGAAGCGGCGATCCGGATGGCGAAGCTCGTCACCGGCAAGTACGAGATCGTCGGCTTCGCGCAGTCGTGGCACGGGATGACGGGCGCGGCGGCGTCCGCCACGTACAGCGCCGGCCGCAGGGGTGTCGGCCCGGCCGCCGTCGGCTCGTTCGCGATTCCGGCGCCGTTCACGTACCGGCCGCGCTTCGAGCGCGGCGGCACGTACGACCCGCTCGCCGAACTCGACTACGCGTTCGACCTGATCGATCGCCAGTCGAGCGGCAACCTTGCTGCATTCATCGCGGAGCCGATCCTCAGCTCCGGCGGCATCATCGAATTGCCGGAAGGCTACATGGCGGCGCTCAAGCGCAAGTGCGAGGCGCGCGGGATGCTGCTAATCCTCGACGAAGCGCAAACCGGCGTCGGACGCACGGGCACGATGTTCGCGTGCCAGCGCGACGGCGTGACGCCCGACATCCTCACGCTGTCGAAGACGCTCGGCGCGGGGCTGCCGCTCGCGGCCGTCGTCACGTCCGCACAGATCGAGGAGCGCGCGCACGAACTGGGCTACCTGTTCTATACGACGCACGTGTCGGATCCGCTGCCGGCCGCCGTCGGCCTGCGCGTGCTCGATGTGGTGCAGCGCGACGGCCTCGTGCAGCGGGCGAACGTGATGGGCGACCGGCTGCGGCGCGGGCTGCTCGACCTGATGGAGCGCTTCGACTGCATCGGCGACGTGCGCGGACGCGGGCTGCTGCTCGGCGTCGAGATCGTCCAGGATCGCCGGACGAAGGAGCCCGCGGACGGGCTCGGCGCGAAGATCACGCGCGAATGCATGAAGCTCGGGCTCAGCATGAACATCGTGCAGTTGCCCGGCATGGGCGGCGTGTTCCGGATCGCGCCGCCGCTGACCGTCAGCGACGAAGAGATCGATCTCGGCCTGTCGCTGCTGGAGCAGGCGATCGCACGCGTGCTGTAACGCCCCGCCCTACCTCGCACGCGCCGCCGCGCCGATTCGAACGGCCGGCGCGGCGGCTCGTGGTGTGCGGTCGATCAATGCGCTTCGGCCGCCCACGCTTCGGCATCGGCGCCGGCCGGGATGCGCATCGGGCACGACGGATCGGTCGCCGCCCGCCATACGGCTTCGGCGACGTCCCGCGCATGGGTAATCGGCGCGGATTCGTCGACCATGCGCTTGAAGGCCGCCGCGGCAAACTCCGCATAAGCCTCGTGCTCGAAGCCGTGCATGTGCGCGCGCGCGTTGTCGGCGAAACGCGTGTCCGGTGCACGGCCCGGCAGCACGAGACGCGCGTGCACGCCGAACGGTTCGAGTTCGAGCGCCATCGATTCGGTGTACGCATTGATCGCCGCCTTGCTGGCGCGATAGGCGGCGACCAGCGGCAGCACCTTCAGCGTGACGCTCGACGTGACGTTCACGACGACGCCGGCCCCGCGCCGGCGCAACTGCGGCAGCACGGCTTCCGTCACCGCGATCGTGCCGATCGTGTTGGTCTCGAACAGCGCGCGCACGGTGTCGAGCGGCATCAGCTCGGCCGGCGCGGCCGCGCCGAAACCCGCATTGTTGACGAGTACGTCGATCGGGCCGGCAGCGTCGATCGCTGCGCGGATGCTGTCGGGGTTCGTGACATCGAGCGCCAGCACGCGCAGGTGCTCCGAAGGCGGCAGGACGTCGTCGCGCGGCGTGCGCATCGTCGCGACGACCTGCCAGTCGCGGGCCAGGAAATGACGGGCGATCTCGAGGCCGAAGCCGGAGGAACAGCCGGTGATCAATACGGTCTTCATGCGAACTCACTCCTGTGACGTGTTGGGCATGTGTCCGTACGATAGATGGCGGCATCCGTATTCGCTACAATCGAAAATCCGATTTTCTTTTGCGAGAGTCCGGCGATGATCGATCCGCTAGCCGAGGTCGTGACGCTGCTGCAGCCGAGCACGCGGTATTCCAAACTCGTTCACGGCGCGAGCCCGTGGCGCATCAGCCGGACGGTCGCCGGCGAGCCGTTCTATTGCGTGGTCCTGGAGGGCGGATGCCGGGTCGCGATCGACGGGCATCCGCCGATCGAGTTGCTGCCCGGCGATTTCGTGCTGATTCCGGCGGCCTACGGCGTCGCGATATCCAGTCTCGAACTACCGCCGCCGGGCGTCGAAACGGCCGCGCCGGTCGTGCTCGACAACGGCGAATACCGGATCGGCGACGCGAGCCGCCCGGTCGACACGCGCCTGATGGCCGGCCACTGCAGCTTCAGTTCGCCCGATGCGGCACTGCTGGTGTCGCTGCTGCCGCAATACGTGCACGTGCGCGGCGAACCGCGCCTCACCACGCTCGTGCAACTGGTGCGCGACGAATCGCGTGCGCAGCGGCCGGCGCGCGAACTCGTGCTGTCGCGCCTCGTGGAAGTGCTGCTGATCGAGGCATTGCGGTTTTCGGCAGACACGGGCGCATCGCCCGGCCTCGTGCGCGGGCTCGCCGACAGCCGTCTCGCCGCCGCGATCCGCGCAATGCACGAACGCCCCGCGCACCCGTGGACGGTCGTCGAGCTCGCGAAGGAAGCGGCGCTGTCGCGTTCGACCTTCTTCGAACGCTTCAGCCGCGCGGTCGGCGTCGCGCCGATGGAATATCTGCTCACCTGGCGCATGGCGCTCGCGAAAAACCTGCTGCGCCGCGACGAGGGGCGCATCGCGGAGATCGCCGGGCGCGTCGGCTACAGTTCCGCGAGCACCTTCAGCGTCGCGTTCACGCGGCACGTGGGCCGGCCGCCCGCGCAATATGCGCGCGACGAACGCGCGGCGGCGAGCGACGCATGACCGGCACCCGCAACCGCCATCCCGCGACCTGCGTACACTACCGTTCATGCAACGACGACGCGCGAGGCAGGCGATGACGACAGCGGCAAACAATCCCGACACGCGCGACCACTGGCTCGTCGCGCGGCGCGATGCGGAAACCGGCATCGAAAGCCTGCACGCGCATTTCAACGGCCATGCATACGATGCGCACGATCACGACGACATGCTGGTCGGCTTCACCGAACAGGGCGTGCAGCGTTTCCAGTGCCACCGTTCGCTGCATACGAGCGTGCCGGGCCGCGCGATCCTGATCGAACCCGGCGCGATGCACGACGGCCATGCGCCCGAAGCGGGCGGCTTCACCTACGGGATGCTGTACCTGCCGCAAGCATGGGTCGAACGCGCGGCGCGCCGGCTGGACCTGCCGGGCCTCGGCAGCGTCGAAGCCGCATTCGGCCATACGCTCGTCGACGACCGCGGCCTCGTCGATGCGATCCGGCATGCATTTCTCGCGATCCATGGCAACGAAGGCCGGCTCGCGCGCGACCAGACGCTCGACCGTCTGCTGACGCGGCTCGGCGGCGAACTGCGGCGCGCCCCGCTCGCGCTGGAAAGCAGCGTCGTGCCGCCGGCGATCGCACGCGTGCGCGATCTGCTGCATGCGCACATGGATGGCAATCTCGGCCTCGACGAGCTGGCCGGCGCCGCCGGGATCGACCGGTTCCGCTTGACGCGGCTGTTCCAGCGCGCGTATGGCACCTCGCCGCACGCGTACCTGGTGCGCTTGCGGCTGCGCGCCGCGCGCCGGCTGCTGGCGGCCGGCCGCACGCCCGCCGAGGCGGCCGCGGACGTCGGCTTCGCCGACCAGAGCCACCTGGGCCGCTGGTTCCGCCGCGCGTACCGGATCACGCCGGCCGCGTACCGGCAACTGTGCACAAACGTTCCAGACTGAGCGCGCGCGACATCCGATCATGCGTGCTTCAACGAGGAGCAATCATGATCGATACCAAGGTGGCGCTGATCGTGCGCGACGATCTCGCGGCATGGCAGAAACTCAATGTCGTCGCGTTTCTCGCGACGGGCGTCGCGGCCGAAGCACCTGACGCGCTCGGCGAGCCTTACGAGGACGCGGCGGGCCGCCGCTACGGACGCATGCTGGGCCAGCCGATGCTGGTGTTCGCGTCCGACTTGAACGGGCTGCAGGCCGCCCACCGGCAGGCGCTGTCGCGCGAGCTGACGATCGTGCCGTACGTGCATGCGATGTTTTCGACCGGGCACGACGCGGCCAACCGCGAAGTGTTTCGCGCCGGGGATGCGGAGAATCTGGATCTGGTCGGGCTGGCGCTGCACGGACCGAAGAAGGCCGTGGACAAGGCCGTGAAGGGGCTGGCGTTGCATGCGTGACGCACCATCGTTTCGAGCCGGCGATTCCACACTGTAACGGCTACTGCGCGCCCACCAACTCCGGCTTGTTCCCGTCCAACCACGCCTTTACATCAATCAGGAGCGCTTGCGGCAGATGTAGCCTATTTGACTACGATCGGAGCTGATTTAACTACACATTAACTCCGATCGGCATGTGCCTCGTCGAGCGCGATCGCGTGTCCGGCAACCTGACGAGCCACGTCGCCGGGGTCGTGCTGCCCGATCTGCCGCCGCACCTGATCACCGTCCTGACGGACGACAGCAATCGCGCCGCGCTGCATCTGCGCGACGTACTGAAAAGCACGTTCAGGATCGGATAGGAAAGACAAGGCCGGGGACCGGCCTTGCATGCGAAAGCAATACGGCAGGCAACAACGCCGCCGGCCCGTTGCAGGCCGGCGGCGTTCCCCATCAACCGCCGAGATACGCCTGCTTGATCCGGTCGTTCGCGAGCAGGTTCGCGCCCGTGTCGGCCAGCACCACGCGCCCCGTTTCGAGCACGTAGCCGCGATCGGCCACACCGAGCGCCTTGTTCGCGTTCTGCTCGACCAGGAACACCGTGACGCCTTCGTCGCGGATCGTCCGGATGATGTCGAAGATCTGCGCGATCACGAGCGGCGCGAGGCCGAGCGTCGGCTCGTCGAGCAGCAGCAAGCGCGGCTTGCTCATCAGCGCGCGGCCGATCGCCAGCATCTGCTGCTCGCCGCCCGACATCGTGCCGGCCCGCTGCGTCGCGCGCTCCTTCAGGCGCGGAAACAGCTTGAACACGTGCTCGATGCCGTCGTCGATCTCGTGACGGCTCGCGAAGAAGCCGCCCATCTTCAGGTTCTCGAGCACCGTCAGGCTCGGGAACACGCGCCGCCCTTCCGGCGAGATCGCCATCCCCTGCCGCATGATCTGGTGCGTCGACATCGCGGTGATGTCGTTGCCCTCGAACAGTACGCGGCCCGACGATGCGCGCGGCGTGCCGCACACGGTCATCATCAGCGTCGTCTTGCCGGCGCCGTTGCTGCCGATCAGCGTGACGATCTCGCCCTTCTTCACCTCGATCGACACGCCCGCGAGCGCCTCGACCGCGCCGTAGTGCGTATGGACCTGTTCCAGCTTCAGCATCACTCTTCCCCCAGATACGCCTTGATCACGCGCGGGTCGTTGCGCACCGCTTCCGGCGTGCCGATCACGATCGGCCGGCCGTGCTCCATCACGAGGATGCGGTCCGACACGCCCATCACGAGGCTCATGTCGTGTTCGATCAGCAGCACCGACACGCCGAACTCATGGCGCAGCTTGTCGATCAGGTGCTGCAGCTCGATCTTTTCCTGCGGGTTGAGGCCAGCCGCCGGCTCGTCGAGCATCAGCAGACGCGGCTCGGTGATCATGCAGCGCGCGATCTCCAGACGCCGCTGGTGCCCGTACGACAGCGTGCCGGCCGCCCGGTTGGCGACCGACCTCAGCCCCATCCGGTCGAGCCACACGGCCGCGCGTTCGAGCGCTTCCTTCTCGGCGCGACGATACGCGGGCGTCGAGAACAGGCCCGGCAGCAGCCCGGCCTTCACCTTGCGATGCTGCGCGACGAGCAGGTTCTCGACGACCGTCAGCGACTTGAACAGGCGGATGTTCTGGAACGTGCGCACCAGGCCCTTCAACGCGATCTTGTGGCTCGGCAGCCCGCCGATCGCGTGACCGTCGAGCACGACGTCGCCGCCGGTCGGCTTGTAGAAGCCGCCGACGCAGTTGAACACGGTGGTCTTGCCCGCACCGTTCGGCCCGATGATCGCGAACACCTCATTGCGGCGCACGTCGAAATCGATGCCGTCCACCGCGAGCAACCCGCCGAAGCGCATCTGCAGCCCGGCGACCTTCAACAGTTCTGCATTCGCGCTCATTGCGGCAGCTCCACGTGGGGACGGCTCGCGGGCAGCAGGCCCTGCGGACGCCACATCATCATCAACACCATCACCAGACCGAAGATCAGCATCCGGTACTCGGCGAACCCGCGCGCGACTTCCGGCAGCACGGTCAGCAGGATTGCCGCGAGAATCACGCCGAGCTGCGAGCCCATCCCGCCGAGCACGACGATCGCGAGGATCAGCGCCGATTCGATGAAGGTGAACGACTCAGGATTCACGAGGCCCTGACGCGCCGCGAAGAACGCGCCGCCGATGCCCGCGAACGCCGCGCCGAGCGTGAACGCCGACAACTTGATGCGCGTCGGGTTCAGGCCCAGCGAACGGCACGCGATCTCGTCGTCGCGCAGCGCTTCCCACGCGCGGCCCATCGGCATGCGGATCAGGCGGCTCGTCACGAACAGCGTGAAGCCGACCAGCACCAGCGCGATCAGGTACAGGAAGATCACCATGTGCTCGCCGCTGTATTCCAGCCCGATCAGCTCATGGAAGGTCTTCGCGCCTTCGACGCTCGCCGAGCGCGCCATCTCGAAGCCGAACACCGTCGGCTTCGGAATGCTCGAGATACCGTCCGGGCCGCCCGTGAGGCTCGTCAGGTTGTTCGCGAGCAGGCGGATGATTTCGCCGAAGCCGAGCGTGACGATCGCGAGATAGTCGCCGCGCAGCCGCAGCACCGGGAAGCCGAGCAGGAAGCCGAACGTCGCCGCGGCGACTGCCGCGATCGGCAGGCACTCCCAGAACGACAGCCCGAAATACTGGTTCAGCATCGCATACGTATAGCCGCCGACCGCGTAGAACCCGACATAGCCGAGGTCCAGCAGGCCCGCGAAACCGACCACGATGTTCAGCCCGAGGCCGAGGATCACGTAGATCAGCGCGAGCGTCGCGACGTCCACCGCGCCGCGCGAGCCGAAGAACGGCCACACGAGCCCGACCGCGAGCAGCACCCAGATGACCACGCGCTGCTGCTGCGCGCCCATCGCGGGCAGCGCCGGCAGCTTCACCGCCGATTTCGCGCGCACGAGCCACGGCTTGAACAGCTGGAACAGGAACACGGCCGCGACCGCGATCCACACCGGGCGCCAGTGCGGAGTCAGCACCACCTGATAGCCGTCGAGCTTCAACTGCAGCCCGAGCACCGGAATCGTGAGGATCGCCGTCAGGAACGCGGCGGCCACGGCATTTTTCAGCGCCTGGCTGACCGAAGCGTCGGCGGCCGGACGGCGAACGGAAATGACTTGACTCATCTGCGTCTCCCTTAGACCTTTTCGATGTCCGACTTGCCGAGCAGGCCGGTCGGGCGGAAGAGCAGGATCAGCACGAGCAGGCCGAACGCCACCACGTCCTTGTACTCGGCCGGCATGTAGCCTGCTGCGAAGGTTTCAGCGAGGCCCAGCAGCACGCCGCCGAGCATCGCGCCCGGGATGCTGCCGATCCCGCCGAGCACCGCGGCGGTGAACGCCTTGATGCCCGCGACGAAGCCGATGTACGGATTCAGCTTGCCGATCGTCAGCCCGATCAGCACGCCGCCGACGGCCGCCAGCATCGCGCCGAGCACGAACGTGAACGAGATCACGCGGTTCGTGTCGATGCCGAGCAGGTTCGCCATCTTCATGTCCTCGGCGCACGCGCGACACGCACGGCCCATCCGCGAATGCGAGATGAACAGCGTGAGCGCGATCATCAGCACGAGCGTCACGCAGACGATCAACAGACGCGCATACGGAATCGTCACGTCGAAGTCGCCGCCGAGATGGATGTCGAATGCGCCGGAGATCAGCACCGGCACGGACACGTCACGCGCGCCCTGACCGATCTGCACGTAGTTCTGCAGGAAGATCGACATGCCGATCGCCGAGATCAGCGGCACGAGGCGCGGGCCGCCGCGCAGCGGGCGATACGCGACGCGCTCGACCGCGAAGCCGTACAGACCCGTGACGATCACCGACACGATCAGTGCGGCGCCGAGCACGAGCGGCAACGGATAGCCGGCGGAGATGCCGATCGCGGTAAGGGTCACGAGGCCCACGTACGCGCCGATCATGTAGATCTCGCCGTGGGCGAAGTTGATCATGCCGATGATGCCGTAGACCATCGAATAGCCGATGGCGATCAGCGCATAGATCGCACCCAGCGTCAGGCCGTTGACCAGTTGCTGGGCGAATTGAGGAAAGAAGTCAGTCATGTGCGGGAAGCTCCCGTTGGCGCTGCGTCGCATGCCGTCGCCGGATCACGGCGTTCGGCCGCGCGCAACGCACGGTGTCGTCTCGGGCCGCCCCTTGGCCGCGCAACGGCCAAATGCGCACCGCCCTGCCCGGGTGACGGGCAGAGCGGTGCGCGGGGCGGGTACTCCGTATTACCGGGCGGCGGTCTTCGTCGCGTCCTTGTGCCACGTGTAGACGACGAACTTGAACGACTTCAGGTCGCCCTGTGCGTCATACGCGACCTTGCCGATCGGCGTGTCGAACGTCGTCTTGTGCATGTACGCGGCGACCTTCGTCGGGTCCGTCGTCTTCGCTCCCGCGATCGAGTCGGCGATGATCTTCACCGCTGCGTACGACGGCATCTGGAACGGGCCGTTCGCGTCGCGCTTCTTGTCCGCGAACGCCTTCACGAGGCCTGCGTTGGCCGGGTCGGCCGAGAAGTCGGCCGGCAGCGTGACCAGCATGCCTTCCGACGCCGGGCCGGCGATCGCCGTCACGTCCTTGTTGCCCACGCCTTCAGGCCCCATGAACGTTGCCTTCACGCCCTGCTCGCGCGCCTGGCGCATCAGCAGGCCCATTTCCGGGTGATAGCCGCCGAAGTAGACGAAGTCGACGCCTTGCGACTTCAGCTTCGTGATGATCGCCGAGTAGTCCGAATCGCCGGCGTTGACGCCTTCGAACAGGACCACCGGAATCTTCGCGCCTTCGAGGTCCTTCTTCACCGACGACGCGATGCCCTGGCCGTACGACTGCTTGTCGTGCAGGATCGCGACCTTCTTCGGTTTCACGTTGTTGATGATGTAGTGCGCGGCGGCCGGGCCTTGCTGGTCGTCACGGCCGATCGTGCGGAAGATGAAGTGGCGCTTCTTGCCTTCCGTCAGCTGCGGCGCGGTGGCCGACGGCGTGACCATCACGATGCCTTCGTTTTCGTAGATGTCGGATGCGGGGATCGTCGAACCCGAGCACACGTGGCCGATCACGTACTTGATCTTCTGGCTGACGATCTTGTTGGCGACGGCGACGGCCTGCTTCGGTTCGCAGGCGTCGTCCATCATCACCACTTCAAACTTGTTGCCGCCCGCACCGCCTGCCGCGTTGATCTGTTCGATCGCGGTCAGCGCGCCGGCCTTCACCATGTCGCCGTATTGGGCGACCGAACCGCTCATCGGACCAGCGATGGCGATCTTCACGGTTTCCGCTTGCGCGGCGGCGGCGCCGGCGGCGAACAGCACGGCGGCGGCGGAAATGGACGTAAGACGGGACAGCGTCATCAGGAGCTCCTCGATGTTGTTAGTCATACGGGCAAAGGCGGCATGACTTGCGCAATCGAACAGCACCCGGGGCGAGGACATGGGATACGCCCGAGACACATGAAGACGGACCTGCGGATGGATGATGCGTAGCGGGGCCCGGCTCTTGCAGTCCCCGAAGGGGACGTCTGGTTCGGAAAGACATCGTGATGCGTCTTGCATTGCGCAAGCGTTTCGCCTGCCCCGCTTGCCAAAGTGCTCGTTCGGAGGGATGGTCCGACAGCCATTGGCAAGGCAGCCGAAATTATATGGGCGTTTTTAAATCGTCTGTCAAAAATGCCGGTGTTATGAGGGAAAACACGGAGAAACTTGCCGGGCGGTGGGTGGCGATGGGGGCGCAACTTGGTGGGAGCGGTAACGTTTGCGGTGGGTGCAATTGGGTTGCGATTTTGGATGGGGAGGTGGGGTGGAGGCTTGCTGGGTGGGGTTCATGGTGAGTTTCGGGTGCGCCGCGTACGATCTTTGGCTTTATAGGGTCTGATTTGTCGGAATCAATCGACTGATGATTTGGTTGGCGTGCACCGATGCGGGGCGTTGGGGCGGGGCGACTAATCTTTCTGTTTGCCGACGAATCCGGATCATGCGAAAGATGATTGTTATTTTTATGAAATAATGCGGACTCGCCTCTGCAATCCAGCCAGCCGTCCTGCGTGTCGCGTCCACCGCGCCTCGTAGTCGCTTCAGGGCCGCTTCGACGGCCTTCCGTTGCCCAGCCGCCAGCCAGTGATCTGCTGTTTCTTCTCATCGCAAATCACCTGGTTCGGATCGCCAATGAATCATCCTCTCCGTTTTTCTTCCGCTGCCGCGCTTGCTTGTGCGCTTTCCGTTTCTACTGTTGATGCTTCCGGCCGCGATTCGCTGGTCGATCGGGCCGGCGGCGCCAATGTGTTCCGTTCGGAACGTCGGGTTCTGGCTCGGGATGACGCGCGCGCGGCGCGGACGACGCAGCGCGTGAAGTACGCTGCGCCAGTCGAACGTGGTCCGTTCGATACGCCTGATACGCGGCCGTTGCGGGTTTCGGGCGATACGCTTGCGCCGCAGTCTCCGGATGAACACGGATCCGGCGATTCGGTGTGGCCTTCGAATCGCGTCGCGCTCGGTTCGGGTGGGAGCGACAGCTTCGGGCGCGCGTTGCCCAGGCACGAACAGCGTGAACTGAACTGGAATGAATATCTGCGGGCCAGTGGGTCACACGCTCCGGGCGGTGGCAAACCGTATGCGCCGGCGCGACCTTTCGATGCCGCTCGTGGGCCACGCGGTGCGCCGAATCCGTACGATCCGTCAGTGCCGCAACCGGAGACGCGAACGTTCTATGACAACGGCGCGGGTTCGCATTGCACAGCTACGGGTGGTGCTGGGACGGCGCGGTCTTCTTGCAATATCGCTTGGTGATGTTTGATGGTGGTGGCTGCCCTGCTCCCCTCGCAGTGCGGGTTTGCGCGGCACAGTCACACGCTGCGCCGGGATTCGCATTTGCGCGAATTGAAATTCGACTAGGCCGCGCTGTGCTGTCTGCGCGCCTTTTCTATCGCCGGTTCAGCAGCGATCACGGTCCGGAAGCAGTTGTTCGCGCCACACTAGCCGATGGGCCGACTTGCCTCCAGATGAATCATCGCGGCGATATGCGGCGCGCGGCTGCCGGCTCGACCGCTATCCGTACCTTTTTGCCTGGCTCAAAACCCACGTCATTGATGGGTCACATTCCACCGATCTTCATGTACGGATAGAACGTCTTGGGCCTGACGCTGTTGTTTCGGGAAACCCAGATTTCCCGCACCAATGACAGCAATCGCCTGCGGATTCAACCCATCGATGCAACACACTTGAGGCAGCATCCAACGATGCTCATCGGATCGACTATAAACCTCGTCGATGAATGCGATGTCAGTCCCCTCTGGAAATATCAAGTCAAACTCATCGTCCGTCGCTGCGAAAAATGTCATAAACACAATTTTCTGCGTCGTCAATGATCTGAATATTTTTCATTTCTTAATCCGACCTCCAAGCACATCTGACCCGCCAGATACAACACCATTATGCGCGGCCGCGCCAAAGCATGGACTTGAACGACCGCTTTTGGCCGGTTGCCGACGTATCTCCTTGATAGATGCCGACATTCCCCGCTGTTACCGCTCCAAGAGTGGGCCCGGCGCCAGCTCTCAGTGTGCACCAGCCATTCAGCGCCTCGGGCCGCGGACTCTCTTATCGGGCTAACCCCTAGCCATTAACCTGTAGAATCGCTGCTGAGAGAGCCTGCGCCATCTCGGCAACAGGCACACAAAAAGTAATAAAAAGGGATCAGGATGAGTGTGCAAGATATCGTGACGGCGATTCAAGGCGGGCTGATCCAGCAGGGCCGCCTACTGAAACTCGACACCCCGCTCGGCGACAACGAATTGCTGCCGCAGCGCGCCGTGGGCCATTCCAGGATTGGTCGGCATTTCGATTTCACGCTTGATGTCGTGTCGACACGCAGCGACCTCAAGCTGAAAGAGCTGATCGGCAAGCCCGTGACCCTCTGGATCCAACAAATCCAACACTCCTACGTTCCCCGGCACGGCTACGTCTACGCAGTGCGACGACTGGGATCGGAAGGCGGCCTGACCAGCTATCAGATCAGCTTCGCCTCATGGATGCATTTCCTGAAATTTCGCCGCGATCAGCGTATCTGGCAAGACAAACCTGTCGATGAAATTCTCCGGGATGTATTCAACGCATATTCGCAAGCCAGAGGCCGGTTCGACTTTGCGCTATCGAAGCCGCTGCCGCCTCGGTCGTATTGCACTCAGTACGAAAACGACTGGAACTTCGCCCATCGCTTGATGGAGGAGGAAGGCCTGTTCACGATCTGGAAGCAGGCCGAGGACGGGAAATCCCATACCCTGACTATTACTGACCGGCTCGATACGTGCGAGCCGCTCACAGCACAATCGGTGCAATTTTCCCGCGACGGAACGAACAGCGAGGTCGACGCGCTGATTCACTGGTCCGCCGAGCGAACCCTCCATAGTGCCGCGCTGGCCACGCGCACCTACGACTACAAGAATCCATCGCCGCTTGCCAATCCGAAAGGCACTCACATCCCGACGGTATCGCACGAATTGCCGGCACAGCTTGAGATGTATGAATACACCGGCTCGTACACGTATCTGGAGCAGGAGCGCGGCGATCACCTGTCCAAAATCCACATGGAAGAGTGGGAGTCCCGCGCCAAGCGATTCTATGGCACAGGCGGTCTCCGCGAAGCCGATGCAGGACGGTCGTTTTCGCTCGTCGGTCATCCGGAGCACGATCGCGACGCCGCCGACCGCAACGTGTTCGCCATTGTCGAAGTGGTTTGGCTGATCGAGAACAATTTCCCGGCGTCAGACCATCACGCAAACCTTCCGGGAAGTTTGCAAAGCCAGCTGGCCGAAGCGTCTGCAAATCAGGACGGAGGACGCCCATCGCGCGTGGCGCATCACGATGGCTCCGAAGGCTTCTTTTTGATTGAGCTAGAGGCGCAACGCAAATCCGTCCCCTATCGTAGTCCCTTCGAGCATCACAAGCCGGTCATGCAAATGCAAACCGCCACGGTGGTCGGCCCGAAAGAGCAAAGCATTTATACCGACGAGTTGGGCCGGATCAAAATTCAATTCCACTGGGATCGCATCGGGCAACGCGACACGCGTAGCTCGTGCTGGGTACGTGTGAGCCAGCCGTGGGCGAGTCAGGGGTTCGGCATGATTCACCTCCCGCGAATTGGTGACGAAGTAGTTGTGTCGTTTCTGGACGGATGTCCGGATCGCCCTCTCGTCACTGGCCGTGTACCGAACGGCGTCAACTTTGTGCAGTGGAAACTGCCGGATAACCATGCTCTTTCGGGGCTGCGTTCACGCGATCTGGCCAGCACGATGGCAAACCAGATCGTGGCCGACGACACGCCGGGTAAGCTTCAGGTACAGATCGCAAGCGACCATCAACAATCCCGGCTTGTCGTCGGCTACAACACTCGAATTGATGGCCATGCAGGACGTGCGGAAGCGCGCGGAATCGGCTGGGAGCTCGCAACCGATTCGTGGGGCGTGCTGCGGGCGAACCAAGGGATGTTGGTCACGACCGAGACACGCTCGGGCGCGACGGCGACAGTCAAAGACATGGGCGAAACCGTGCAGCGCTTGGTGCAGGCACGGGATCTACATGACACACTTGCCAACGCTGCGATTCAGGCACAGGCACAAGACGGCCAGGACCAGCCCGAAGTCGTCAAGGCGCTTCAGAAGCAGAGTGCTGAAATCAGGGGTTCAGGCGGGACACAAGGAGCAGAGCCGTTTCCCGAACTGGCGAAACCCCATCTGGTTTTCGCCTCTCCGGTCGGGATCGAAGCGACGACGGCAGGCACTACCCATCTCGCGAGCGGAGAACATACGGCGCTCACGAGTGGCGCACATCTCAGCATGAGTAGTGGCAGCAGCCTGTTGGCTACTGCACGAAACGCAATCCGTCTGTTTGCATACAAGCTCGGCATCCGGATGGTGTCCTACGCGGGAGACATTGACATCAAGGCTCTTCAGAAAAACCTCAACCTGCTTGCCAAACTCGAGATCACCCAGACGGCAAACCGCATTACGATCAAGGCAACCGAAGAAGTGATGCTGCACGGCGGAGACAGTTATATCAGCCTGAAGACTGGAAAAATCACGGTGGGCGGCAGTATGTATGAGGTCAACGCGCAGGTAAGCAACATGCCACCCAAGCCGATGGGTGTGGCGCCGAACGGTACGCCTGCCGTCGAGGCAAACGATCAGACGTTCAGGATGCTGACGCCGTCAGGGAGATCGCTGCCAGGAGTCGCCTACCGAATGACGACCGACTCTGGAGAGCATGTGTTCCAGACCAACTATCTGGGCCGTTCAGCGACCCTGAATACCAAACAGGAAGAGAACGTAAAGTTTGGCATTCACTGGGACGAACTCTTCACGGACGCAGAAAAATAAGGGCTCGGCAATGGCTAATCTTGCAGAAAGCACTACCAACCCGCAAAGCAACACGTGTATCGATGCGAATTGCGATTGCAAAATTATCTGGTCGCTCGCCCATCAATATGCGATGGCGCAGTTGGACACCCGTACGCCTATCCTGAAAGACGGAACGCCCGACTATCGATTCAGCTCGCACAGTATTTCCGAAACCAAGATCGAGCCCGGCGATGCGTCGTTTGTCGGGAAGAATTATGGAGCGCGAGCCCGCCGAGTAGCCTCGAGCTACGCGCGTATGTTCCTCGAAGATTTTCACCTGGGGGAAAAGGACAAGGTTGGCCGGTTCTATTGGACCGGGCTGGGGGCGTTCGCCGCCAAGCAGGTTTCGGCTAACCTGGAAAGCTGGCAGGTGGACAAGGTGCCCGGCATGGGTATCGTCCACGAGGGACTCGGCAAAGGCAATCTGTGGATTTACAACGACCTACTGACCTGGTGCTACGGATATGCGGCGGATCCGGCTGCGTTCCAGGCGTGTGCCAAGCAGCGTGATAGCCGGCAGTACCATCCCACGGTGCAGAAGAACTTGATGCGCCAGCAGTGGGCAAGCGACGTCGTTCCCAAGTGCCCGGTGATCAATGAAGCCAGCGCATCAATGGATGACGCAGGATCCGGAAAATTCCTTGGTCCCGACGCCGAGAATCCGGGCTACTTCAAATGGACTCCGCGCGTGTCCATGGGGTTCGATCTTGTCAAGCAATGGGAAGAGACCGCAAACGAAAAGAAGAAAGCTGCCTTTGCGTTCAACCATCTGTGGGTCATGGCACAGCATGAACAGGGCGAAGTGTTGCAAGGGTTGATCTATAACGACAAGGCCTTTATCAGCAAGCTCAAATTCCAAAGAACCATGGACGACGCAACCAGTTCGGATAAGTGGTGGGCCGCGCCAGCACGTGCATTTCACGCTCTGATTCCACCTCTGCAGCTAAGCTTCACGGCGCAGGATGAAACGTCCGACATGCAATATCGTTCGAACGCGCCGAAGGAGCTGATTCTCGAGGATTATGCTCAACGAATGGCATGGATCAAAGACACCGGAAAATTATTCCACTTTCTAATGCAGAAGCAGCGTGCCTACATGCAGAGTGAACTGAAGGCCATTGCCGCCATGGGCGGTCTGACATGATTGATTTTTTCATATAAAGGCGACTATGCCGATATTGGTTAAACGCAAATCAATGAGAATCTGGTGGTGGACTTTGGCAGCAATTTCTTTGTGCGCTGCAATTTACGCATCCACAACCGCCCAAGACAAAAAGGACAAAGCAATGTCGTCTCAAGTTGTCACCATTAAATTCGGAGTAGACGGAAAATCGAATGCCGTAGCCCAAGGATTTTCCACAATGAATCACCCATCTGGCGTTTATGCGTATCAGATGCACTGGAACGACCCAAAGAAGCTTGGACTAGTGAAATATAGCCAAGGACAGCACTCGTTCGACCTCGACAATGTCACGATCGTGACAGGTCTGGGGGACAAAGACAGCCCAGAAAGCGGAGTTGATAATTGGGATGTCCATTTCAACATCTCGCCTTCTGGCACAACCTCGTATGAAGAGGCTCGCGACAAGATCGCAGCCCTGCTAGCCAAATTGAGAGCCGCGGGATGGAAGAGGTATATTGAAACCTCCGATCCGCGGCTCGTCGGTAAAGAGGCAACGGCCTATGCCTTGTCAAAACCAGGCGCTCTTTATTCGATCGACTCGACCTACATACCGACCGTAGAGGAATGGAAAAACTTAATTGTGTCCGAGCCAAGATGGCTTTTTTATACTGACGGCATATTTTTGACACTATCTCTGTCGTATCAATCCTCGTCGACTCCCGACACGGGGTATTACTTGACCGACATTCAGGTGAGCACTGCATCTGACAATTACACACCATATTTTACTGATAGTGTCGAACGCCGGAGGCAGTGGAAGAAATACCTGTCCGACGAATTAACGCCGGCAAGGGCAGAACGAGCGAAACATGAAACGGAATTGAAGGCTCAGGGCTACACAATCGATACGACATATCTGCCGCCGCCGTATGAGGCCCCCGACTTTTCGGCCAAAGCTGGCGACACTCATTGATCTTGGAGAGCTAGGCGATGCAACGAGCGAACTTGCACGGACGAGCGCAGATCGTGGTCGGCGATACGACAAGCCACGGCGGCAAGGTGATTTCGGGCAGCCCATCCTCCACTTGGAGCCAGGCCAAGGTTCCCATTGCACGCAAAGGCGATCAGGTGACGTGCCCGCTTTGCGCGCCACATCTCTTTGAAATCTCTGAGGGGCTCGAGGGATGCGAAGATTTCGGGCAGCCGATGGCTTTGGAGGGACATAAAACAACGTGCGGAGCTATTCTCATTGCGCAGCCTGCTCCTGGCGATTGATTGACCATGTTCGTTTTTCGGACGGCTCTCTCCGGAGGCGGTCCGAGTATCCAGCGCCATCATCGCGCCCTGACCGCCCCCCTCACCGCGGCGAAACCACAATCGCCGCCCGCCGATTCTGCGCGCGCCCGGTTGGCGTCCGGTTATCGCCCACCGGATCGCTCTTCCCCTTCCCTATGACCGCAACCCGCTTCCCGTCCAGCCCCACATCCACCAGCTCGATCGCCACCACTTCCGCCCGCCGCCGCGACAGCTCCCGATCGTAGGCCACCGTCCCCTCGTCATCGGAGTACCCATAAACCCTCACCCCATTGATTCCAGCCGACCTCAACGTCCTCCCGATCCGCTCGACGATCCGCCTCACGTCCGGCTTCAGGTTATACCGGTCGAAATCGAACAAAATCGGCCCGCTCGACCCGAACTCGAACCCTTGCCCCGTCTCCTGAAACCCGGCCGACTTCAGCGCCGTGACCTGCGTATGCGTGAGCCCCCGATGCAGCGGCGGCGTCTTGCACCCGCCAAGCAACAGACACAGCAGCACCGCGCTTCCGACGCACAGCCTCCCAATGCTCACCGGCAACGAGCTTTTCATCATCGTCCCCTTCGTATGCGCCCGCGCCGCGTGCGCTTCTTATCCCGCCGCCGCGGCCTCGTCCGCGGCGCGAAACGATAGACATCAAACCCGCCCGGCAACGCCTTCCGCCCACTGCCACGTCCCCGGCCGCGTGCGCTTGGCGCGGTACATCGCGGCATCCGCCGCCCGCAGCAAGCCGTTCGCGTCCGACGCGTGATCGGGATACAGCGCCACGCCGGCACTCATCATGGTGGCCACCATGCGTCCGTCGGGCAGCTCGATCGACGGCACCATGCCGGACAAAATCTCGTCGGCGATCCGGCACACGCTTTCCACTTCGCGCACAGTGCCCAGCATCACCGCAAATTCGTCGCCGCCCAGGCGCGCGACCAGATCGGTCTCGCGCACCTGCGTGCGCAGCCGCCCCGCGACACCGACCAGCACCGCATCGCCGGCATCGTGGCCCAGGCAGTCGTTGATCTCCTTGAAGCGGTCGCAGTCGAGATACAGGATGGCGACCCGCTGCCCCGTCACCACGGCATCGCAAAGCGCCACCGACAGACGCGACTCGAACTGCGCACGGTTGGGCAGCCCGGTGAGCGCATCGTGCGTCGCCTTGTGTTCGAGCGATGCGTTTTCGTCGCGCAACGTGTTCTGCCAGTCTTCGAATTCGTCGAGCAGCGCGTTGAAGTCGTCGCCGAGCTGGTTGAGCTCAGCGATCGCCGCGGGCTCGACGCGCCGCCCGAACGCACGCTCGCGCCGCACGGCATGCGCGACGCCGGCGAGCGCGCGCAGCGGCGCAACGATGTTGCGCAGTAGACGCTTCGAGCTGACATACGCGCCGAGCACGCTGACGACCAGGCAGCCGAGAATGCCGCCGATGCCACCGAGCAGGAATCCGAAAAACTGATGCCCGCGGCCACGCACGGTGACCTGACCGACGACGATGCCGTCGTGCATCACCGGAATGGTCACGGGCCCGGGCAGCGCGAGATCGGCGACACCGCGCTCAAGCCGGGCGATCCGGCCTTCGGCGGGCAGCTTCCAGGTGGCGAACAACTGTCCCCTGGCATTGGTGACGACCACCTGCGCGACGTCCTCGTCGTTGGCAATGGTTGCAATTGCCTCGTTTGCCGCGACGCGGTCGCCGAACACGAGCGCCGCCTCGACCGTATAGCCGAGCGAACGGGCCAGCAGGTTCAGGTTGTTGCCGGCATACGCGCGCAACGCGATCACGGCGACGACGATCAGCGATACGGCGGCCATCGCAACCGCGACGAAGGCGAGGCGCAAATGCGCGCGACGCAGCACGCTTTGCAGCGTCGGGCGCGGCACGCGTGAAGACGAAATGGGGGGCGCGGAGCGTGTCATGGCGTCAGCGGCCGTCGCGCGAGATTGAGCACGTTCGGATGCACGCGCACGCCGCTGCGCGCGACGGCGTCGAGATTGATGTCGAACGTCACGCGTTCGCCATCGACGGCGAGGCAGAACATGGCACCCGCGGTGCAGGACTCGTCGTGTTCGGCGATCGTCAGCACCGGGCGGCCCGCCAGCGCGGCTCTCACCCGCGCTCGCTGATCGTCGCCCAGGGTGCCGAGATAGACGACGTCGCATGCGAGGCCGAGCGCGGGATCGTCGAAGCGCACGCGCTGCACGTCGAGCACGGTCGAGCCGGCCTGCAACGTGTCGGTCAGGCCAGCCGCGTAGTCGGGGCGACCGGTCACGCACAAATGCAGACGAACGGGTGTCGACGGCCAGCGCGTGAAACTGACGATGCCGAGCACGACCTGGCGCACGGTGGAGTCGTGTGAGGAAATCGCGGGACTGGCAGGACTGGCGGCCGGCGCGGGAGCGGCGATTCGCACGGTTTCGCCCGGCTCTTCCGTATCGGCGGACGCCCCGGCGAGGACGGCCGGCGCCCCGCTCAGAACGCAAACGATTGCGACGAACGCGCGGCGTAACGTGGCGACTCGGCCCGGTCGGCCGGACGCCGTATGCGCAGCGATTGCCGCCGCGCGCACTGGCGTCGATACGGCTGCATGACTCGCAGCCGCCGCGCACACACTCGCATCCATGATGGAAACATCTGCTGCAGTCGTTCCCGGCGCTACCGCTTACCTGCATGCGCATGCAAGCACCGTATCACGCGCACGAATGCTTCCATCTTAGGTAAAAATTCGTATCCAAAACCAGTGGGATACACCCGCGAATAACATCGGAAAGTATGTTGAATCGCGGCTCTACGCATCGATACGAGCGAACGCGCTAGCCGACGTCGATCCAGTCACGACGCCAACACATTGATCAGTGGATTGGACGTCCGGCGCGTCAGGTTATCGATCGCGGCAAGCTTTTGAGGACCTCGTCTGCGTCAGGCGTCGTGATCAGCAATGCGTGTACGCTCGACGGCCATACGGGGCAATATGGCAGGCCATGAATCAGCCTCGCCGAAAATGACTACGCGTGCGTCCTGCCGCCACCCGCCGGAATGCCGGAGTCGACCCGAACATTGGAGCGTCATGAAAATAGAAAACTCGGAACTCGAAGCGTTCGTCGCCGTCGCGGAACTCGGCACGTTTCATCGCGCGGCGGAAAAGCTGCACCTGACGCAGCCGGGGCTGTCGCGCCGGATCCAGAAGCTCGAACAAACGCTTGGCGTCGAGTTGTTCCAGCGCACCACTCGCAGCGTGACATTAACGGGCGTCGGTCGTCAGTTCCTGCCGATGGCACGCGAGCAGATCGCACAGCTCGGGATGATGCTGTCGTCGATCCAGGAAATCGCGCAAAAGCGCTACGGCAAGGTGCGGCTGTCATCGATCCCGACCGTCGTCGCGCAAACGCTGCCCGATGTACTGCGTCACTACTCGGACAAGTATCCGCAGGTCGCCGTGCAGATCCTCGACGGCAATCACGACTTCGTACTGTCGCAGGTGCGCGCGGGCATCGCTGAGTTCGGCGTGAGCCTGCACCCGGGCGACGACGACGATCTGTTGTTCGAACCGCTATTCACAGACCGCTACGTGCTGGCGGTCCACGAGGACGATCCGCTGGCACGCGCGGATGCCATCACGCTCGGCGAATTGCGGCACGCGAAGCTGATCATCGGCGGCCGCGACAGCGGCAACCGTCTGCTGCTCGAAATGCTGATGGGCCAGGAGGCGGTGCGAACCCGGTGGTTCTATGAGGTCGAGCACATCTCATGCGTCGCCGCGCTCGTGGCAGCCGGTGTCGGATGCGCGATCCTGCCCGAGAGCGCATTGCGTGCGTACGGCTCGCCCGCGGTACGCACGGTGCCGATCGCGAGCCCGACGATCGACCGCACGGTCGGCATCGTGCGGCATCGCACCATCTCGATGTCCAGCTTCGCGAGCGACCTCCATGCGCTGGTGAAGGCAGCGTTCGCATAACGCTGCTGGCCGCGTGGCGTCGCCGCATTGATGCCGGTTTCGCATGAATCGTGAGCCGAACGGCATTGGACGCCCGAAAAATGGCTGGTGACGATGGTGGCGAACATGAACAACGGAACCGGGCTGATTCTGGAGGAGCCACCATGCATTTCGACGTGATCCTGCGCCGCGGCGAACTGATCGACGGTACGGGAGCCGCGCGCTTCGAGGCCGATCTCGGCGTGACCGGCGAGCGCATCGTCGCGATCGGCGACCTGAGCGGCGCAACCGCCGTGCACACGCTCGATGCGAACGGCCTGGTCGTCGCGCCGGGCTTCATCGACAGCCACACGCACGACGATGCGTTCGTGCTGACCGACCCCGACGTCGAGCCGAAAGTTGCGCAAGGCGTGACCACGGTGATCGCCGGCAATTGCGGGATCAGTCTCGCGCCGCTGCTCGCGGAACGCGACGTGCCGCAACCGCTCGACCTGCTGGGCGCATGGCAGTCGTTTCGCTTTCCGTCCTTTCGCGCCTATCTCGACGCGCTCGACGCAACGCCCGCCGCCGTCAACACGGCGGCCCTGATCGGCCACTCGACGCTGCGCGTGCGGCACATGGCCGATCTCGGACGCGCAGCCGACGCGGCGGAGATCGCGGCGATGGCGGCCGACGTGCGCGAGGCGATGACGGCCGGCGCATTCGGCGTCTCGACGGGCACCTTTTACCCGCCCGCGGCGGCCGCGACGACCGACGAGCTGATCGACGTGTGCGCCCCGCTGCGCGAGACGGGCGGCGTGTTCGCGACGCATCTGCGCGACGAAACCGATGCGATCATTGCGTCGCTCGACGAAGCGTTCACGATCGGTCTTGCGCTCGACGTGCGCGTCGTGCTGTCGCATCACAAGGTGGCCGGCAAGGCGAACCACGGCCGCTCGGTCGAAACGCTCGCGCATATCGATGCGCAGCGCGCACGGCAACCGCTGTGCCTCGACTGCCACCCGTATCCCGCCACGTCGACGATGCTGCGCGCGGATCGCATCCGCCAGTCGTCCCGCGTGCTCCTCGCATGGTCGAAGCCGCATCCCGAGCTCGCGGGCCGTGAATTCGCCGAACTGCTGCCACTGTTCGGCGATTCCATCGACGCCGCGATCGATGCGCTGCGCCCTGCTGGCGCGATCTACTTCGTGATGGACGAAGCGGACGTCGAGCGCATCATGCGCCACGAACTGACGACGGTCGGCTCCGACGGCCTGCCCAACGACATGCGCCCGCACCCGCGGCTGTGGGGTACGTTCCCGCGCGTGCTCGGCGAATTCTCCCGCGAGCGCGGCCTGTTCCCGCTCGAAACCGCCGTGCGCAAGATGACAGGCCTCACTGCCGAACAATTCGGAATCGCGAAGCGCGGGCGCCTCTCGGTCGGTCACTACGCCGATTTGGTCGTGTTCGATCCGGCGCGCGTGATCGACCGTGCGACGTTCGCTCACCCGACGCTACGCCCTGAAGGCATCGAGCACGTGTTCGTCAACGGCCGAGCCGTGCTCGAACACGGCCGGCACACCGGCACGCGCCCCGGCCGGGCGCTACGCCGCGCAAGCTAGGATCGGCCGGCCCATGGCGCGCCTTTGCGCTGCCGCGGAAGCCGCCGCTCGCGCGGCCGCCGCGCTGGAGTCAACCTGCACGGAGTCACCATGACGAATTCCAACGGCATCCCCACGCCGCGCGGCATGCAAACCGGCTCGGACCCGCATGCGGATGCCACCGCGCCCGGCATCGACGCGCTGTATACGCGCGTGAGCCGACGCATCATTCCGCTGATCCTTGTTTGCTACTTCTTCGGCTATCTCGACCGCGTCAACGTCGGCTTCGCGAAGCTGCAGATGGTGACGGACTTGCATCTCACGGACGCTGCCTACGGCGTCGGCGCCGGTCTGTTCTTCGTCGGCTACCTGCTGCTGCAGGTGCCGGCCGGCTGGCTCGTGCGACGGATCGGCGTGAAGCGTTGTCTCGCCGGCTCGATGCTGACGTGGGGCATCGTGTCGGTCGCCACGCTCGCAACCCGGGACACCGCGAGCTTCTATGTACTGCGCTTCCTGCTCGGCGTAACGGAAGCGAGCTTCTTTCCGGCCGTGATCGCCTACTTCAGCGTGTGGTTTCCGTCGCACCGGCTCGCCAAGGTGATGGCCTTCCTGTTTCTCGCCATGCCGCTGGGCGTGATCGTCGGCGGGCCGCTGTCGGGCTGGATCATGGACGCGACGCATGGCGGCTTCGGGCTGCGCGGCTGGCAGTGGATGTTCCTGATCGAAGGCCTGCCGGCCATCATGCTCGGCATGGTCCTGCTCGTGCGTGTAACGGAGCGGATCGACGATGCAGCGTGGCTGACCGACGCCGAAAAACGGATGATTCGCGCGGAGATGGCCCAGGAAGCGACAGGCAAGCGCACCCGCCTCGGCGCCGCGCTGCGCGAACCGACGCTATGGCTGCTGTTCGCGACATCGTTCCTCTACAACGTCGGCAACTATGGGCTGGTGTTCTGGATGCCGACGATGATCAAGGCACTCGGGTCGCTGAGCAACCTCGGAATCGGCCTCGTCAGCGCCATTCCGTATCTGGTCGCGTCGGTCGCGATGGTCGCGAACGCGCAGCATTCGGTACGAACCGGCGAGCGCCGCTGGCATACGGCGCTGCCCGTCGCGATCGGCGGCGTCGCGCTGCTCGCGAGCCTCGGCATGCGCACGCATCCGGTGCTCGCCGTCATGTGCCTGACCGCAGGCGTGGCGGGCATCATGAGCACGCTCGCGATGTTCTGGAGCTTGCCGTCGCGGATTCTCGCCGGCGAGGCCGCCGCGGGCGGCGCCGGGCTCGTCAACATCGGCGCGGCCGTCGCCGGGTTCGTCGGACCGACGCTGATGGGCTACGCGACGGGATGGACCGGCAGCACTGAACTCGGCGTCGCGCTGCTCGCTTTCACGCTCTTCGCCGCCGCCGCGCTGATCCTGTCGATTCCGCGCCAGCTCATGGTGCGCACGTGAGGGCGGTGCCTTCGATGCGCGGCGCGCTCGCGCTGGCGGCCGAGGTTCGCGCGGGGCGCGTGAGTGCAGTGTCGCTCGTGCAAACCGTGCTCGCCGATATCACCGCGCGCGACGGCACCATCCATGCTTGCGTACAAACCTTCGGCGCGCGCGCACAGCGCGACGCACAGCGGATTGACGGCCTCGTGCGCGACGGGCGTGACCCCGGCCCGTTGGCGGGCGTGCCGTTTCTCGTGAAGTGGAATTTCGACGTAACGGGCTACACGGCGGTCGCGGGATCGCCGGCGCGCGCCGCATTGCCGGCCGCCGCCACCGATGCATCAGCGGTCGCCCGACTGTGCTCGGCCGGCGCGGTGCCGGTCGGCGCAACGCATATGGACGAACTCGCGTGCGGCGCCACCGGCGTGAATCCGCACTATGGCGCGGTGCGCCTGCCGGCTGACCCGGCACGCATGACGGGCGGTTCGTCGAGCGGCTCGGCTGCCGCCATCGCCGCCGGATACGTACCGCTCGCGCTCGGCAGCGACACGAACGGCTCGATCCGCGCACCGGCGGCGCTGTGCGGCGTGTGGGGGTTTCGCCCAAGCGACGGGCGGCTGTCGCGAGCCGGTTGCCTGCCCTATGCCGCATCGCTCGACACGGTCGGCGGATTCGCGAACGATATCGACGATCTGGCGGCGCTCTATGACACGCTATGCGACGCGAATTCATTGCGCGCGCAACCGATTCGCGATCCGGCCGCCCCTCTTCGCGTCGCCGTGCTGACGGGCGATTTCGACAGACTTGCCGATGCGGATGCGCAACGCGCCGTCCGGCGCGCGGCGCTCTGTCTGCGTGCGTGGGAATCCGTGACGATCGACAGCGACGAAGTCGCACGCGTGCGTGACGCGGCGACCGCGGTCTCGAATGTAGAGCTGGCGCACACCCATCGCGGGCTGCTCGACGCGCCGGTGGCGCTCGTCTCCGAACGCCTGCGCTCACGCATCGCAATCGGCCTCGCAACCCCCGACGCCGCCTATCGGGACGCGCTTGCCTGCCGTGACGCCTGGCGCGCGCGCATCGAAGCGCTGTTCGCGCGCTACGACGTGCTGCTCGCGGCCGCGACGCCCTGTGCCGCACCGCGCGTCACCGACGCGACCGTCGATGTCGACGGCGTCGCGCTCGAACCCGCGAAGACGCTCGGCCTGCTCACGCAGCCGATTTCGTTCGCGGGGCTGCCGGTCGTCAGCGCGCCGTGCTTCATGTCAGGTGAATTGCCGGTCGGGGTGCAGTTGATCGGTGCACCGCAAGCCGATGCGGTTTGCTTCGACGCCGCGCGGCAATTCGCTGTCGCCTGGAGCGGCCTGCGCCGCTAACGACGCCCCCCTTGGTGCCCCGCGCCTCCGCGAGTATCCTTGCGGTTCGAGCAACTCCAATCAGGGCGCACACCGCACCGCGGCCAGGCGCCCCCGCTAACGGCCAATACACGATGGATTTCGACGTAATCGTTCTGGGTGCGGGCATCGTCGGCGTCTCCGCCGCGCTGCACCTGCAGGATCGCGGCCGCAAGGTCGCCCTCGTCGACCGCGGCGCGCCCGGCGAAGGCACGAGCTTCGGCAACGCAGGGCTGATCGAGCGCTCGTCGATCGAACCGTATCCGTTTCCGCGCAGCCCGTTCACGCTGATGCGCTATGCGCTGAACCGCTCCACCGATCTCTACTGGCACAGCACGTCGCTGCCCGCGTTCGCGCCGTGGCTCGCGCGTTTCTGGTGGGAATCGGCGCCGATGCGTCACGCAGCCGCGTCGCGCGACATGCTGCCGCTGATCGAGCGCTGCATCGTCGAGCACGACGCGCTGATCGCGCGTGCCGGCGCCGGGGAACTGGTGCGTGCAAGCGGCTGGATGGAAGCGTTCCGCACGCCCGCCGCATTCGAACGCGCGGTCGCCGATGCAGGGCTCACCGCGCGCCGCCACGGGCTCGGCATCACGCCGCTCGATGCCGCGGCACTTCGTGATCAGGAACCGAGCCTCGCGGCCGGCTTCTGCGGTGCACTCCACTGGCTCGATCCGAAAAGCGTCGTCGATCCGTCCGCGCTCGTCAAAACCTACGCACAACTCTTCGTGCAGGGCGGCGGCACGCTGCTCAACGGCGATGCCGCGAGCCTCGACGCCTTGTCGCCGGGCTGGCAGGTCACGACGGAACAAGGCAAGATCGCCGCGCCGGCCGTGGTCGTCGCGCTCGGCCCGTGGTCCGACACGGTGTTCGGCAAGTTCGGCTACAAGATTCCGCTGCGCGAGAAGCGCGGCTATCACATGCACTACGCGCCTTCCGAACGCGGCGCGCCGTCGGCACCGATCGTCGATCGCGAATACGGCTACGTAATCGCGCCGATGCGGCGCGGATTGCGGCTCACCACCGGCGTCGAGATCGCGCGACGCGGCCTGCCGCCGACCGGCGTGCAGCTCGACCGCGCGGAACGCGTCGCGCGCCCGGTGTTCGGCTTCGGCGAACGGCTCGACCCGCAACCGTGGCTCGGCTTCCGGCCGTGCACGCCGGACATGCGGCCGGTGATCGGCCCCGCGCCCGCACATCGCGGGCTGTGGTTCTCGTTCGGGCACAACCATCACGGGCTCACGCTCGGGCCCGTCTCCGGCCGCCTGCTGGCCGAGATGATGACGGGCGAAGCACCGTTCACCGATCCGACACCCTACCGCGCCGACCGCTTTTAAGCGCGCACTCAGTCGAGCGCGCGTCCGAAGATCCGGATGACTTCGTCGAGATGCTCGGCCATCGCGCGGCGCGCGGCCTCGGGGTCGCGTGCGCGGATCGCGTCGAGGATCGCGCGGTGTTCCAGCTCCGACCGGTGCGGCATGTCGCTGGGCATGTACAACGACTGCAGGCGCTGGAACATCAGGTCGTACTTGTGCGCGAGCAACTGCTTGATCATCAGCGCATAAGCCGGGTTGTCGCTCGCTTCCGCGATACGGATGTGGAACAGCCGGTCGCCCGGATGCGTGCGCGAGCCGCTGCGGTTGTCCTCCTGGTTGCGCAGGAACGCGTCGTGAATCCCTTCGATCTGCTCGTCCGAGCCGTGATTCGCCGCGAGCGATGCGGCTTCCGGCTCGATCAGCCGGCGCGCCTGCAACAGCGCGAACGGCGGGATTTCGGTATCGAGGTCGAGCGCGATGCCGAGCTCGGGATCGATCTCGACGATCGAAAACGGCGCAACCTTCGTCTCGTGCCGCGCTTGCGGCGCGGCTGCCGCCTCGGGTTGGCGCACCTTCACGCCGTCGCCGACACGCACGCTGACGAGCCCGCTCACTTCAAGCGCGATCAGCGCCTCGCGCACCGACGTGCGCGACACGCCGAACTGCTCGGCCAGTTCGCGCTCGGGCGGCAGATAGCTGCCCGGCGGAAAATCGCCGGACCCGATCATCGCACTGAGCTTGTCGGCGATCTGCTGGTAGAGGCGGCGGTTCTGAATCGGCTGGATGGACATACGTTGATACAGGTAAGCGGTTGCGTTGCGGACGGCCGGACGAATGACGCATCGTGCCGTTCGCGCCTATTTTATATGCCGCGCTTCGGATCGCCCGGCACCGCATAGCAACGTGCCGCCGTGCCGCCCCACAACGCGTTGCGCTCGGCCGCCGACAACCGCGCTTCGGCCCAGCGCTCCACCAGCGACGTCACTTCGTCATACGACGCCGCGAGCAGGCACACGGGCCAGTCCGAGCCGAACATCAACCGCTGCGGACCGAACGCGTCGAGCGCCGCATCGAGGCATTGCTCGATGTGCCGGATGTCCTGCCCGCGCAGGCCGCGCCGCCAGTCTGTCTCGGTCACGAGCCCCGACAGCTTGCACACGACATGCGGCAGCGCGCCCAGCTCGCGCAATGCGGCACGCCAGCGTGCGAGCGCGGTGCCGTCGCGGTCGAACTCGGCGAGCGCGGGCTTGCCCGCATGATCGAGCACGAGCCAGTGCGCGTCGTGCCGTGCGCAGAACGCGCGCACGTCGGGCAACTGGCGTTCGTACACGAGCACGTCGTACACGTAACCGTTCGCCTGCAGCCACGCGACGCCGCGATTGAACGCGGGATCCGCGACGAACGCGCCGACGTCGGCTTCGTCCTGCACCTGGTGACGAAAGCCGCGCAGCTTCGGGCTGCGCCATTCGGCGATGCGGTCGGCGAGCGCCGGCGCACCGAGATCCTCCCAACCGACCACCGCCGCGATGCGCGCGTCGTCGCGGGCGAGATCGAGCAGGAACGCCGTCTCGTCGCGTCCGGCGCGCGCCTGCACCACGATCGACGCGCCGAGCGCCTGCGCATGCATCTGCGGCCACAGCGTGTCGGGCAGGTAATCGCGGGCGAGCACGCCCATGCCGGGGCCGATCCACGGATAGTCGGCCGCGCGGTAACGCCAGAAGTGCTGATGGGAATCGATACGCACTGCGCCCATGGTGTCCTCGTGGTTCGCGCTCGAACGCGGCATCACGTCACGCTCAGTCGTACAGCACCGCCGAGATCTTCGGGTCGTCGATATTGGTCTTGTCATACCAGTAGAAACCGGTATCGATGACCTTCGGCAGCTTCTCGCCCTTGATCGCCTTCACGGCCGCCTCGACGGTCTTGTAGCCGATCCCGATCGGATTCTGCGTGATCGCGCCGGCCATCAGTCCGCTGCGGATGGCGTCCTTCTGCTGCTTGCCCGAATCGTAGCCGACGATCACGATCTTGCGCTTCATCTCGCGCACGCCATTCACCACGCCGATCGCCGAGCCTTCGTTGGTGCCGAACAGGCCCTTGAGCTTCGGATACGCCTGCAGAATCGACTTCGTCACCTCGGTCGACTTCAGCTGGTCGCCTTCGCCATACTGCACGGTCACGACCCGCACCTTCGGATGCGCCGACTTCATCCTTTCGAGAAAGCCGTCGCGGCGGTCGATGCCGGTGCGGCTCGTCTGGTCGTGCGCGACCACGGCGACCTCGCCTTCGTCGCCGATCAGCGCGGCGAGCTTGTCCGCGGCGAGCGAGGCGGCAGCCTTGTTGTTGGTCGCGGCCGTCGTCACCGGGATGTCGCTGTCGACGCCCGAGTCGAACGCGATCACGGGGATCTTCTCGGCCTGCGCCTTCTTCAACAGCGGCAGCGCGGCCTTGCTGTCGAGCGCGGCGAAGCCGAGCGCGGCGGGCTTCTTCGCGATCGCGGCGGACAGCATGTCGATCTGCTTGTCGACCATCGCCTCGGTTTCGGGACCTTCGAACGTCACCTTCACCTTGTAGTCCTTCGCGGCCTGCATCGCGCCCGCTTTCACGGCCTGCCAGAACTGATGCTGGAAGCCCTTCGAGATCAGCGGGATATAGGCTTCCTGCGCCTGCGCGCCGGCCGTCACGCCGACGGCGAACGTCAGCCCGACGATCGCGTTCAACACCTTGCTCCTGATCACTTCGCGTCTCCTTGGTTGGTATCGACTGAAATGCCGGCCGGGCCGGCGGTGAAGCAGATGCATAGCACGGACGTGCGTCAGCGGCGGCGCCGGCGCAGGATGTCGACGTAGACGGCGAGGATGATGATCACGCCCGTCACGACCGTCTGCCATTCCTGCGCGACCGACATGATGCGCAGGCCGTTGGTCAGCACGCTCATGATGAACGCGCCGATGATGGTGCCGACGATGCTGCCCGCGCCGCCCGACAGCGACGTGCCGCCGATCACGACGGCCGCGATCGCATCGAGCTCGTAACCCTGCCCGAGCGCCGGCTGCGCGGAATTCAGCCGCGACGCGATCAAGAGCCCGGCGATTCCGCACACCGCGCCGCTGAACGTGTAGACGGCGATCTTCCACGCATCGACGTTCACGCCGGACAGCCGCAGCGCTTCCTCGTTGCTGCCGAGCGCGAACGTGTAGCGGCCGAAGATCGTGCGGTTCAGCACGATCGATGCACCGATCGCGACGAGGAACAGGATCAGCACCGCGTTCGGAATCGGCAGCACGGGAATCAGGCTGCCGATCAGCGAATCCTGCGCGATCGACGTGAAGCCCGGCGTGTCGTTGAAGTAGATCGGCCGCGTGCCCGAGATCACGAGCGACAGCCCCTTCAACAGCATCATCATGCCGAGCGTCGCGATGAACGGCGGCACCTTCATCTTCGCGATCACGAAGCCCGACACGCTGCCCGACAGCGCGCCGAAGCTCAGCGCGGCCAGGATCCCGAGCGGCAGCGGCATCCCCCACTTCGTCAGCACGACGCCGGCCATCACCGCGCAGAACGTCATCAGCGTGCCGACCGACAGGTCGATGCCCGACGTGATGATCACGTAGGTGCAAGCGACCGCCAGCACGCCGTTCACCGCGGTGGCCTGCAGGATCGACACGAGGTTGTCGACGTCGAGGAAGTTCGGCGACGCGAAGCTGAAGAATGCGATCAGCAGCACGAGGCTCGCGAACGCGAGGAGCTTCTGCCGCGCGGCCGGGTTGAAGAAGCGGGCCTTCAGGCCGGCTGCGCCGGCAGGCGTGTCGCCGGTGGCCAGAGGCGGAACGGGATGCGTATCGTTGGGCATGATCGTAGGGGCTAATTCAGGACAATACGGTCGACTCGCGCTGCGTCGCGAGCTGCATGATCTTTTCCTGCGTGGCGTCGGCCGCGCGCAATTCGCCGGTCACGCGCCCTTCGCACATCACGAGAATCCGGTGGCTCATGCGCAGCACCTCGGGCAACTCCGACGAGATCATCACGATCGCCTTGCCGTCGGCGGCGAGCGCGTCGAGCAGCTTGTAGATCTCGCTTTTCGCGCCGACGTCGATGCCGCGCGTCGGCTCGTCGAAGAACAGGATGTCGCAATCGCGCAGCAGCCACTTCGCGATCACGATCTTCTGCTGGTTGCCGCCCGACAGCAGCCGCGCGGGCTGCGCGACCGACGGCGTGCGGATCGCGAGCTGCCGCACGTACGACTGCGCGGTGTCGCGCATCGCGCGCGCATCGAGGAACAGGCCGCGCCGCACGAAGCGGCGCATGCTCGACAGCGCGATGTTGTTCTGCACGTCCATCCCGACCGCGAGCCCGAAGTGCTTGCGGTCTTCCGACAGATAACCGATCCCGTGCGCGACCGCGTCGGCCGGCGTGCGGATCGTCACGGTCTTGCCATGCACGCGGATCTCGCCGGCGTCGACGGGGTCCGCGCCGAATACCGCGCGCGCGACCTCGGTGCGGCCCGCGCCCATCAGCCCCGCGAAGCCGAGGATCTCGCCGCGCCGCAGCGTGAAGCCGACGTCGCGGATCGCACGCCCGCGCGACAGCCCGCGCACTTCGAGCGCGACGTCGTTCGCGGACGTATCGGGCGGCGTGCGGAATTCGGTATCGAGCTGGCGGCCGACCATCATCGCGATGATCGCGTCCATCGACGTGCCGGCCATCGGCACGGTCGCGACATACTTGCCGTCGCGCATCACCGTCACGCGGTCGGCGATCTGGCGCAGTTCGTCCATCTTGTGCGAGATATAGACGATGCCGACACCGTGTGCGCGCAGCTCGCCGATGATGCGGAACAGCTCGGCGATCTCCGCGTTGTTCAGCGCGGCGGTCGGCTCGTCCATGATGAGCACGCGCGAGTCGAACGACAGCGCCTTCGCGATCTCGACCATCTGCTGCTTCGCGACCGTCAGCCGGCCAATCGGCGTGCGCGGGTCGAGATCGAGCCGCATCCGCGCGAAGATCGCGGCCGCGTCGCGGTTCAGTTTGTCCTCGTCGACGAACACGCCGAAGCGGCCGCGCGGCTCGCGGCCGATGAAGATGTTCTGCGCGACGCTCAGGTGGTTCATCAGGTTCAGTTCCTGATGGATGATGCCGATCCCCAGCGCCTGCGCGGCGCGCGGATCGTCGATCTCCACCGCGCGGCCGTCCATCCGGATTTCACCGCCGTCCTTCTGATACACGCCGGCGAGGATCTTCATCAGCGTCGACTTGCCGGCGCCGTTCTCGCCCATCAGCGCGTGCACTTCGCCGGCGCGCAGGTCGAACCGGCAATCGTCGAGCGCCTGCACGCCCGGAAAACGCTTGCTGACGCCGGTCAGCTCGATCAGCACGGCGGATGCGGCGGCAGGGTTCGGATCAGGTTGCATGGCTCGCCGTCCTCAGCCGATCGCGCGATCGAGATGCGTATAGCCGCCGTCGACGAACAGCCACTGCCCCGTCGTGTGCGACGCGCGTTCCGACAGCAGGAACACGGCCGTGTCGGCAATCTCGTCGGCAGTCGTGAAGCGCTTGCCGAGCGGCACCTTGCCGGCGATCTCCGCCAGCTTCGCATCCGGGTCGTCGAAGCCGGCGATCCAGTTCTGGTAGAGCGGCGTCATCACCTCCGCCGGGATCACGGCGTTCACGCGCACGCCGTCGTTGCGCAACGCGACCGCCCATTCGCGCGTCAGCGCGAGCTGCGCGCCCTTCGATGCGCAATAGCCGCTCGTGTTGCCCTGCCCGGTGACGGCCGTCTTTGACGAAATGTTGACGATCGCGCCGCGCGTGGCCTTCAGGTGCGGTACGCAGTGATGCGCCATCGCGTAGTAGTGGATCAGGTTGCGTTCGAGCGATGCGACGAACGCGTCGCGACCGGCATCGAGGCCGATGCTGTCGTTGATGCCCGCGTTGTTGACGAGGCCGTCGATGCGGCCGAAACGCGCGATGGTCTGCGCGACGCCGTCGCGGCACTGCGCGTCGTCCTGCAGTTCGACGTGCACGCGCGCGGCGCGCGGCTGCGTCTGCGTGAGTTCGCGCCAGAAGCCGTCGTCCGGTGCGTGGCGTGCGAACACGACCGGAATCGCGCCTTCGCCGGCAAGCCGCATCGAGATCGCGGCGCCGATGCCCGACGCGCCGCCTGTCACGATCACGACCTTGTCTTGCAGATTCAAATCCACTTCGCGTCTCCGTCGTTCATGTTGTGGCCGCGCGCGACGCGCGGCGCCGTGCTTCAGCCGCGGAATCGATACTGTTCCAACGATGCCGGCTTCATCTCGATCGAGAAGCCGGGCGCCGTCGGCGGCATGTACGCCGCGCCGCGCACGACGCACGGCTCGACGAAATGCTCGTGCAGGTGATCGACGTATTCGGTCACGCGCCCTTCCTTCGTGCCGGAAATGCACACGTAGTCGATCATCGACAAATGCTGCACGTATTCGCACAGCCCGACGCCGCCCGCATGCGGACACACCGGCAGCCCGTACTTCGCGGCCAGCAGCATCACCGCGAGAATCTCGTTCACGCCGCCGAGCCGGCACGCGTCGATCTGCACGACGTCGATCGCGCCGCGAGCGATGAACTGCTTGAACAGCACGCGGTTCTGGCACATCTCGCCGGTCGCGACCTGCACGGGCGCGATCGCCTCGCGGATCTTGCGATGCCCTTCGACGTCGTCGGGGCTCGTCGGCTCCTCGATGAACCACGGCTTCGCGAACGCCAGCTCGCGCACCCAGTCGATCGCCTCGTCGACCTCCCACACCTGGTTCGCATCGATCATCAGCTTGCGCTCGGGGCCGATCACCTCGCGCGCGATCGTCACGCGGCGGATGTCGTCCTCCAGGTTCGCGCCGACCTTCAGCTTCACGTAGTCGAAACCGGCGTCGACCGCCTCGCGGCACAGCCGGCGCAGCTTGTCGTCGCTGTAACCGAGCCAGCCCGCCGACGTCGTGTAGCACGGGTAGCCGTCGCGCTCGAGCGTCGCGATCCGCGCGGCCTTGCCCGGCGCCTGGCGGCGCAGCAGCGCGAGCGCTTCTTCCTGCGTCAGGCAGTCGGTCAGGTAGCGGAAGTCGATCGCGCGCACGATTTCCTCGGGGCTCATGTCGGCGACGAGCCGCCACAGCGGCTTGCCCGCAGCCTTCGCCCACAGATCCCACACCGCATTGACGACGGCGCCCGTCGCCAGGTGGATCGCGCCCTTGTCGGGGCCGATCCAGCGCAACTGGCTGTCCGACGTCACGTGCCGCCAGAAGCGGCCCATGTCCTCGCGGATCCAGTCGAGGTCGAGGCCGACGACGAGGTGACGCATCGCGTCGATCGCCGCGCAGCAGATTTCGTTGCCGCGCCCGATGGTGAACGTGAGCCCGTGGCCCTCGAGCCCGTCGTGGTCGGTCTCGAGCACGACGTACGCAGCCGAATAATCGGGGTCCGGATTCATTGCATCGGAGCCGTCGAGCTGGCGCGAGGTCGGGAAGCGCACGTCGAGGACGCGCATCGATCGAATGATAGGCATGGCGAACGGTCCGTTAAAGGAAATCAGGCCTGCACGGTGCGCTGGCGCTGCTCGCCGAGCCCGTCGATGCCGAGCGTCATCACCTGCCCGGCGCGCAGATAGACGGGCGGCTTCTGGCCGAGCCCGACGCCCGGCGGCGTGCCGGTCGAGATCACGTCGCCCGGCTGCAGGCTCATGAAGCGGCTCAGGTAGCTGATCAGGTGCGGCACGCGGAACACCATCGTCGCGGTCGTGCCGTTCTGGTAGCGATGGCCGTCCACCTCCAGCCACAGCCGCAGCGCGTGCGGATCGGGCACTTCGTCGGCCGTCACGAGCCACGGGCCGAGCGGGCCGAACGTGTCGTTGCCCTTGCCCTTGTCCCACGTGCCGCCGCGCTCGAGCTGGTATTCGCGCTCCGACACGTCGTTCACCACGCAGTAGCCGGCGACGTGCGACAGCGCGTCGGCTTCGTCGATATAGCGGCCGCCCTGGCCGATCACGACACCGAGCTCGACTTCCCAGTCGGTCTTCTCCGAGCCGCGCGGAATCTCGACGTCGTCGTTCGGCCCGGAAATCGCGCTCGTCCATTTGCCGAACACGACCGGCTCCTTCGGGACGTCCATGCCCGATTCGGCCGCGTGGTCCGAATAATTGAGCCCGATGCAGATGAACTTGCCGACGCGGCCGACGCATGCGCCGAGCCGCGGCGTGCCTTCGACGCGCGGCAACGACGACGGGTCGATGTCGCGCAGCCGCGCGAGCGACGCGGGTGTCAGTGCGTCGCCGGCGATATCGTCGATCACGCCCGACAGGTCGCGGATCGTTCCCTGCGCATCGAGCAGGCCCGGTTTCTCATGGTGTTTGTCGCCAAATCTCAGCAGTTTCATGTCGTCTGAACGGAATCGGAAAGAGAATGGGGAGCGCGGTCAGTTCGACCAGCCGCCATCGATCAGGTGAATCGCGCCGGTCGTGAACGACGCTTCGTCGGACGCCAGATACAGCGCGAGCGCGGCGACTTCATCCGCGGTGCCGATACGGCCCATCGGCTGCCGCGCGACGAACGCCTGGCGCACCGTGTCGGTCGACACCTGGCGCGTGCGCGCCTGTTCGGCGATGCGCTGCTCCAGCGACGGCGACTCGATCGTGCCCGGGCAGATCGCGTTGCAGCGAATGCGCTGCTCGACGAAATCGGCGGCAACCGACTTGGTCAGGCCGATCACGGCCGCCTTGGTCGTGCCGTAGACGAAGCGGTTCGGCACACCCTTCACGCTCGACGCGGCCGACGCCATGTTGATGATCGATGCGCCGCCCGCTTCCAGCATCGCCGGCAACAGCGCGCGGATCAGCCGGTACATCGACGTGACGTTCAGGTTCAGCGAGAACGCCCATGCGACGTCGTCGCAGTCGAGGATCGAGCCGTGATGCACGTAGCCGGCGCAGTTGAACAGCACGTCGAACGCGCGCTCCTGCTCGGCGAGTGCCGCGACCTCCCCAGCATCGGTCACGTCGAGCCGCCGCGTCGCCAGGCGGCCGCCCGCGCGTTCGGCGTCGGCCGCGAGTTGCGCGAGCGCGGCTTCGTTGATGTCGGTCGCCAGCACGTCGGCGCCCTCGCTTGCGAACCGCAGCGCGGTCGCGCGGCCGATACCCTGCCCGGCCGCCGTCACCAGCGCACGCTTGCCCTGCAATCTCATGAGCACTTCTCCTGTCGATCGATTGGCACAAAGGACTAAAGGTCCAACCAATCATAGGAACAGTTTCGGGTTTTGTCACGAACGCGCGATTCAGTATTTTCCCGAGCGGGAGAATCGGGGGCGAAGGAAGTAAAGCCGGCGGTGCGGCGGCTTTTTTGGGATGCCGGCGGTCGGCTGCTCGTCGCGCAAAGCCAATACCGGCGCGGGTTTGCGGCGAGAGCCGAGGCCCGCACCGCGCGCCGACCGGGCGAAACTGACAAGAAAGTCATGTTCACGTCAGGGTTCTAACCGGGTGCGCGCGCGATCATGGTGTTGCCGGACCGCGCTTCCCGGTACACCGCCCCCGCCCGTCGCAGATCCCTGACGGGCACCTCCGTCCTCCGCGGTGTCCACGTGACTGAGCGAGCAGCCACGGTGGCGCGGCCCGATTTTTCGCCCCGGACGTTCGCGTCCGGGGCGCTTTTGTCGCTGCTTTTTCAAGAAAATGTGCGTCGATTGTTTCTGATTCGGCAAAAGGTAATTTGAGCCAGACAGGATGTTTTTTCCGGTCACAGACGCTTACATTTACCGCACCACTCATGGAAACCGCTACGGATGCGCCCGCGGGTAGTGACATCCACTGCCACGGCCGAACCGCACGAGTTTTAGGAAACGGCAAAATGAAGGCCTCGAAATCCCTGCCTGCGCTCGATCCCGCCGACGTCCACGTCGAAATTCTCGAACGTTCCGATACGCTGCTCGTCGTGCGCTGGGTCGAACCCGGCCGCTGTCATTACGGCGAACAGCGCTGGCGGCGCCGCTTCGCGCAGCGCACCGGCACTTGCGCACTATCGCGCCAGGTCATCCAGCGCGGCGACGAAGTATTCCGCCCGGCCGAGCGCCCGGCTCCCGCGAACGCCGCCGCGATGATCTCCGCCGCGGAAGTACTGGCGCTGGCGGGCACCCTCTGAGGTCCGTCCGCTGCGTGCAAGGGCTGGCTGCGTGATGCGCAGGCCCGCCCTAGAAGCGCCGGTCTAATCACCCGCTTGTCTGCCCCGCCTGCGCGGACTATCGTTACACCACTCAATGTAACGATTACGCGTCGTGGCGCACCGGCCGCGCCGATGGAGGCAGACATGCATGCATGGAGCGCGCGCCACGTCCCGGCGCAAGGCGGCAAGGTCGCGGTCGTGACGGGCGCCAACAGCGGCCTCGGCTGGCAGATCGCTGAAACGCTGGCCGCCAAGGGCGCGACCGTCGTGATGGGCTGCCGCGATGCCGCGCGCGCCGCGCAAGCGGCGGACGCGATCCGCCGGATCCATCCTGCCGCACGGGTCGAAATCGATCCGCTCGACCTCGCGGATCTCGCGTCGATCCGGGGCTTCGCCACCGACATCTCCGCGCGCCACGGCCGCGTCGACATCCTCTGCAACAACGCCGGCGTGATGTTCCTGCCGCTGCGGCACACGCACGACGGCTTCGAGATGCAGTTCGGCACCAACCACCTCGGCCATTTCGCGCTGACCGGCCATCTGCTGCCGGCACTGTCCGCCGCACCGCGGCCGCGCGTCGTGACGATGTCGAGCGGCTTCAACCGCGGCGGCCGGATCCGCGTCGACGACCTGCGGGCCGAGCACCGCTACAACCGTTATCTCGCGTACTGCGACAGCAAGCTCGCGAACCTCGTGTTCGCGATCGAGCTGCAGCGCCGCTTCCAGCGCGCGGCGTTCGCGGGAATCAGCGTCGCCGCGCATCCCGGCTACGCGGCGACCAACCTGCAGTTCGCGGGCCCCGCGATGGACGGTTCGCCCATCCGCGCCGCGCTGATGCGCGCGGCAAACCGTTATCTCGCGCAACCGGCCAATCAGGGCGCGTTGCCCGCGATCCATGCAGCGACGTCGCCCGAGCTCACCGGCGGCGCGTACATCGGGCCGTCCGGCTGGTTCGAGTCGCGCGGCCTGCCGGCGCGCGCGAGCGTGCCGCGCGCGGCCCGCGACGTGGCCGTGGCGGCACTGCTGTGGGAAGCGTCGGAGGCCGCGACCGGCGTGCGTTTCCTGAGCTCCGGCGCGCCTGCCGGCCGGCCGCCGGGCGCGCCGTTCGACGCGACGGCCGAAGTGCGCTGAATCGCGCATTTCCTGTCGCTATTCTTCATACTTATTACACTTACAGAAACGAAAGGCCGATGAAAGCCTGATTCGACACGCCACTGTTACCAGCCAGGAAACAATTTATCGTCAAAATCAGCGTTTACCCTGAACCACCCGGTGACTAAGATTTAGTCAATCGCTGAAGACATGGTGTCGACAGCGAACCCAATAAAACACCGGAGGTCATCATGAAATCGCTCGTTTCCGCAGTCGTTGCCGCTGTCGCCCTGTCCGCTTCGTTCAGCGCTTTCGCACAAAGCACCGTGACGCGCGCACAAGTGCGCAACGAACTCGTCCAGCTCGAACAAGCCGGCTACAAGCCGGGCGTGTCGAGCCCGTACTACCCGAACGACATCCAGTCGGCGGAAGCGCGTGTTCATGGTGCCGATGCCAGCGGCTACGGCGCACAACCGGCTCCGGTCGTCCACTCGGGCGTCCCGGCTACCGCAGCGTCGTCGAACGCTCGCGACTCGGTGTTCTTCGGCCAGTAAGCCGACGCGCCCCCGGCGGGCGCACCGCGCACCGCGCGATGAAGCTGGATCCGGACGAGCCCGTGTTGCGGGCTCGTCTTTTTTTGTGAAACGCATACCTCCGCCGCCCGGCAGCGGGTGGCTTCGCCCGGGCGCGTTGCGTCCGGGCGCTTTTTCCTTGGCGAGGTACGCGGAACGAAGCGGTATGCGCCGGTCAGCGCGCCGCGGCTGCCGCAGGCACCGTGCGCGACAACACTCGCCACCGCGACAGCAGTTCGTCGCGATCGACGTAACATCCCTGCAGATGGCGGCGGCCCGTCGACGGATCGAACTCGGTGCGTGAGTGCAGCACGCGCCGGTTGTCGAACGCCCACATGTCGCCGGCCCGCAGCCGGCGTTGCACACGAAAGCGCGGCTCGCGCGCAAGCGTGAGGAAACGCCGATAGGCACGATAGACAGCCGCCACCGCATCGGCCGGCGCATCGAGCGGCCCGCGCAGGAAATTCGCGACGCGCACCTCGGTCACGTTGCCGCGCGCATCGAGCCCGATCACGGGCGCCGAACAGCGGTAGTCACTGTCCGCACTCTTGTTCCAGAACTCGAACGGTGTCGACGCTAGGTGCCCGAAATCGGTCGGATATTCGCGCCGCAGCGCATCCGCGAGCGCGAAGCCGTCGAGGAAGACGCTGTCTCCGCCCGTTGCGTCGTTCGCGAGGCAATGCAGGAACTGCACGCCCGGCTGCAATTCACGCGTCGGCAGGTCGGTGTGCGGCGGCAGGTTGAGCGACGTATAGGCGTTGCTGTCCGGGCGTGGCTTCGATTCGACGTCGAACAGCACGCCGAAATTGCTTTCACGAATCAGGCCGATACGACGCGCGATCTGGTCGACCCGGCCGCGTTCGGCCGGCAAACCCTCGACGAGCGTCAGCCCCGTGCGCTGCAACGCGGCGAGCCACGCAAGCAACGCGCCGTCGTCCTCCATCACGTCACGCCATGCGAATACGCCGATCGCCGTCGCGTCGTCGCCGGCCCACACGTGCCGCCCGTGCGCGGCCTGACGCTCGGCGCGCGACGCATCGTCGTATGCATGCGCGCGCAACCATCCCGGCGACCAGGTACTGCGATGCCCGTCGTTCCACTCGACGTGCAGCGCGCCGTCGGTGTCGACATGCACGACAAGTGCCGACAGATCCTCGCCCGCGTCGGCGATCTCGAACACCTGTTCGCGCGTGAGCGCATGCACGCACGCGGAACACGCGCAGTTGTCGCGCAACCAGTCGAAGTGAAACGGCGATCGTCGCGTGTCGCTCCACTCGACGTCCACCGCGCCATCGCCGATCGTCGCCGTCGCGATGGCCGCGTCGACGGAGAAAGTCCGCCAGTCCTCGATACGGTGTTGCGCTGCCTGCATCGTTGCCTCCCGGAAACGCCTGCTACGCATGTGGTGCGAGCAGAAACTCGCCGACCATCCGGTGCATCCGCGCCGCCTGCGGGCTCGTTCCGAGCGCGCGCCAGCAGCCGTGCACCAGCCCCTTCCCCATCCAGTAACGCGCGGCGCCCCCGGCCGCGTGAATCCGTTCGACATAGATACGCGCATCGTCGCGCAGCGGATCGTGTTCCGCGCCGATCGCGAGCACCGGCGGCAGCCCGTCGAAACGCGATGCCGCGAGCGGCACCGATGCACGCAGCAGCGGATCGTCATCGCCCGGCGCAATGTGTTGTTCCTCGCCCCAGTACAACACGCGATAGCGATGGACGTCGTCGAGCGTCAGCATCGGCGCGTGCGCTTGCGTTTCGCGTGCCGGCGATTGCGGTTCGATGCCGAGCATCGGATACACGAGTGCGATCCCGTCGATGCCGCCTTCACCTGCATCGCGCAGCGCGGTTGCGACGGCGGCCGCGAGATTGCCGCCCGCGCTGTCGCCCGCGAGCGTCAGTGGTCGCGCGCACGAGCCGAACGACCAGCATGCATCGCGCGCGGCTCGCGTGACGGCCAGGCAATCCTCGAGCGCGGCCGGCGCGCGATGCTCGGGCGCGAGCCGGTAATCGACCGCGATCACGGCCAGCCCCGTGTCGGCCGCCAGTTGCGCGGTGATCAGCGCGTGACTGTCGAGCGAGCCGACGACGAACCCGCCGCCATGAAAGAACAGCACGGTGCCGCGCGGTTCGCCGTGAGCCGGCGCGTAGCGCCGCAGCGCGATCGCATGTTCGTGCGGTGCGTGCCACACCGCATCGTGCTGCACGATGCCGGCCGGCAGTTCGGCGGGCGTCCATGCGGCCGCGAAACGATCGTAGAGACGGCGTTGCTCATCGGGCGAGCGCGCCGCCGCGCCGGCCGGATACGCCGCGTCGACAGCCGACACGAACGCCGCGATTTCCGGTTCGAGCATCGTGCGCGCCCCGTCGTCGCCGGCGCTAGCGGCGCGGCGGCAGGCCGATCACGCGGCCCGCATACGCGGGCGCCGCGCAATCGCGCTGCAGCGCATGCAGTTCGGTCACGCGCGCGGCGACGTCGTCGTCGAACGGCGCCGATTTCGCGCCGCCGCGCGTGTCGACGTGCAGCAGCATCTGCTCGCTCGCCGACACCGCGCCGTCGTGCCCGTCCGCGAACAGTTCGAGATACAGGTGCAGCCGCTTCGCGTCGTGCGCGAACACCCGCGCATCGACGCGCACGCGCGCGCCTTCCTTGATCTCCTGCAGATAGTTCACGTGCGCTTCGAGCGTATAGACCGAGCGGCCCCGCTCGCGACGCGCGGCATCGTCAAGACCGATGCGCTCCAGCAGCGCATCCGTCGCGAAACTGAAGATCAGCAGATAGAACGCGTCGCGCAGATGGCCGTTGTAGTCGACCCACTCGGGCCGCACGACGTCGCGGTATATCGTCAGCGGGGTATCGCCGGTCATGTTCGTTCAGTCCTCGAATCGCATTCCGTGCCGCGCCTTCACAGTGGCGATCGCCTTCAGCACCTCGGTAATGCACTCGTCGCGATAGCGTTCGAGCTCCTTGATGCTGCGCGTGCCCTGCTGCTCGCTCGTGCCTGCGACGACGCTGTCGATCAGTTCATCGGTCAGCGTCGGCGCGACCAGCTTCGTCCACGGCAGTTCGAGCGCGGGGCCGAACTGCTGCATGAAGTGTCGCATGCCCGCGTCGCCGCCGGCCAGCGTATAGGTCAGGAACGTGCCCATGAACGACCAGCGGATGCCCGCGCCGAAGCGGATCGCATCGTCAATCTCGCCGGTCGTCGCGACGCCTTCGTTGACGAGATGCAGCGCCTCGCGCCACAGCGCCTCGAGCAGCCGGTCCGCGATGAAGCCCGGCACTTCCTTGCGCACGTGCAGCGGCCGCATGCCGAGCTTGCGATAGATCGCCATTGCCGCGTCGACCGCTTCCGGCGACGTGCGCGCGCCGCCGAGCACCTCGACGAGCGGCAGCAGGTAGACCGGATTGAACGGATGGCCGACCACGCAGCGCTCCGGATGCGTCGCACGTGCGTAGAAGTCGGTAGGCAGCAGCCCCGACGTCGACGATGCGATGATCGCGTCGGGCTTCGCCGCGCGGCTGATCTGTTCGTGCAGTTCGAGTTTCAGCGCCTCGCGCTCGGGCGCGCTTTCCTGGATGAAGTCCGCGTCGGCAACGCAGGCTTCGATTGTCTCCGCAAAGCGCAGCCGGGCGGGATCCGCGCCCGGCGCGAGGCCGACGCGTTCGAGCGCGGGCCATGCATTCGCGACGGTCGCGCGCAGCCGCTCTTGCGCGCCCGGCGCCGGGTCCCACACGACCACGTCGAGACCGTGCGCGAGCGCACGGCAAATCCATCCGCCGCCGATCACGCCGGTGCCGATCGCGGCGAACGTCTTGATGTCGGTCTTCACAGCCATGTCCACGCATCCTTCAAATCGAGGGGAATCGGGCGGCGGCCGCTCTCGTGCGTGCCGCCGCAATGCATCACTGAATCAGCCGTCAAGCTCACGCGAATTCGGTCGCCGCGCGGCGTTCGAGCAGGCGCTCGCCGCGCGCGGGCAGGCCGAGCTTGCGACGCCCTTCGGCCGGCGTCAGCACGCGGGCGCCGAGCCGCTCGATGATTTCGCGTGCGCGCTCGACGAGCGTGCCGTTGGTCGCATGCACGCCGCGATCGAGCCAGATGTTGTCTTCGAGGCCGACGCGCACGTGGCCGCCGAGCAGCATCGCCTGCGCGACCATCGGCATCTGCATGCGGCCGATCCCGAAGCCAGCCCAGTGCGCGCCCGGCGGCAGGTTGTCGACCATTGCCTTCATCGTGCCGGTGTCGGCCGGTGCGCCCCACGGAATGCCGAGGCACAGCTGGAACAGCGGCGGATCGTCGAGCAGCCCTTCCTTCAGCAATTGCTTCGCGAACCACAGATGGCCCGTATCGAAGATTTCCAGCTCCGGCTTCACGCCGAGTTCCTGGATGCGCTTGGCACCCGCGCGCAGTTGCGCGGGCGTCGACACGTAGATGTAGTCGCCGTCGCCGAAATTCAGCGTGCCGCAATCCAGCGTGCAGATCTCCGGCAGCAGTTCCTCGACGTGCGCGAGGCGCGTGAGGCCGCCGACGAGGTCGGTGCCCTTGCCGAAGCGCATCGGGTCCTCGCCCGGGCCGATTTCCAGATCGCCGCCCATGCCGGCCGTCAGGTTGATGATCACGTCGACGTCGGCCGAGCGGATCCGGTCGACCACTTCGCGGTACAGGTTCGGATCGCGGCTGCCGCGGCCCGTCTGCGGATCGCGGACATGGCAGTGCGCCACCGTCGCGCCGGCCTTCGCGGCTTCGATCGCGGCGGACGCGATTTCCTTCGGCGTGACCGGAATCGCCGGATGCTTGCCGACCGTATCGCCTGCTCCGGTGACCGCGCAGGTGATGATGACTTCGTGGTTCATGCTGACTACCCTCGCTTGATTCGAATTGTGTCGCTCGATTTGTGTCGTACTGCAGATGATTTATCGCTGCGCGCCGCATGCATCGGGCGCGCGGGCCGTTACAGGCCGAGATAGGCCTTCACGGCAGGCAGGCCGTCCTTGCCGTCGAACGTCTTGACGCCGGCGAGCCAGGCATCGAGCACCTGCGGATTCTTTTTCAGGTACGCCTTCGCGGCGTCGGCCGGCTTCGTCTTGTTCATCACCGACTGCATCAGCTGGTTCTCGAGTTGCGTCGAAAAGCGCAGGTTCTCGACGAGCTTGCCCGCGTTGGGGCAGCGCGAGATGAAGTCGGGCGCCGTCAGCGTGTACACGCGTGCTTCGCCATAGTTCGGGCCGAACGACGCATCGCCGCCGGACAGGTAGTTCATGCTGATCTGGATGTTCATCGGATGCGGTTCCCATCCCAAGAAGACAACCCACTTCTTCTCGCGGATCGCGCGCTCGACCGTGACGAGCATCCCCGCCTCGCTCGATTCGACCAGCTTGAAGCCGCCGAGGCCGTACTGGTTCGTGTCGATCATCTTCTGGATCGTCGCGTTCGCGCTGCTGCCCGGCTCGATCCCATAGATCTTGCCGTCGAGCTCGGCGCGGTGCTTCGCGATGTCGTCGAAGGTCTTCAGGCCGGCCTGGTATGCATAGCTCGGCACCGCGAGCGTCGCCTTCGCGCCCGACAGGTTCGGCGGCTCGACCACGTTGATCGACTTGTTGTCGAGGAACGGCTGGAGCTGCTTTTGCTGCACCGGCCACCAGTAGCCGAGCGACACGTCGAGCTGCTTGCTCTTCAGGCCGGCGAACGAGATCGGCACCGATGCAATCGTCGTCGTCGGCTTGTAGCCGAGCCCCTCGAACACCGTCGACGCGAGCGCCGTCGTGGACGTGATGTCGGTCCAGCCGATATCCGCGAAGCGTACGGTGCGGCAGGTCGCGGCATCCGTTTCGGCCTGCGCCGCGGTCGCGAACGCGCCGGTCGCCAGCATGGCCGCGACGAACGCGGCGATCTTTGTCGACTTCATGGTTTCTCTCTCCCGATTGGACCGATGTCCGACGGGTTCGCGGTGTGCGTCCCGGCCTGCATCGTGGGAGTAAAAGTAACGAGCCATATTGGTCGCGGGAAGACCGGCGGCGACCTGTTCTTGACTGTTTGCGACTATGAGTGGAAACCACTAGGCGCGGGCAGGCGCTTGTACTGCGGGGGTTTCGGGCGAATCCCGGCGAACGGGGGTTTGTCCGGATGCGGCGTGGAGCCGTGCGTTGGCGGCGGCGCTTGGGCGGCGACGTGACGCGGTTTCCCCTCCTGCGAGCAGGAACCGCCTCCCGAAGCGCTATCGCGGCACTTCGACGTAGGTTTCCCGGCAGATCTCGCGCAATGCCTGAACCAGCAGATCCCGCGTCGGCGCATGCGATTCGCCCGCGCGGGTGAACAGCGCGATGGGCGGCAGCGTCCAGACCAGCGAGTAAGGCACGATCGCGACGCCGGCGATGCGCACCATTTCTTCCGCGATATCGGCCGGCACGATCGACACCGCGTCGTCGCTCGACGCGATCATTTCGCCGATCAGCTTCGACGAGTAGCTTTCGACGATCGGCACGGGCGGCGCGATGCCCGCCGACAGGAACAGGTCGGTCACCTGCTCCCGCATCGGCGTATGCGGCGCGCCGAGGATCCAGTCCAGCGCGTGCAGCTTCTGCCAGTCGAGCTTCGTGCGGGCCAGTTTCGCGGCAAGACGCCGGCTCGCGATCATCCGCGGCTGCTGCTGGTACAGCACTTCAAAGGACACCTGCCCCAGATCGATCGCCGACGATGCGCGCCCGATCACGAGGTCGACGCTGTGGTCCTTGAGTTGCAGCAGCAACTGGTCGCTGGTGCCTTCGTGGATCGTCACGGTCAGGCGCCGCTCCATCCGGGATTGCAGACGCTTGAGCGCGGCCGACAGCATCTGTCCCGAAATAAACGGAATCACGCCGATATGCAGGTGCGCCGCATGGCCGGCCGCGACCGCCTCCATCTCGCGGGCGAGATGGTCGAGATCCTTCAGCATCGCCCGGGCCCGCTCGAGCACGACCGAACCGAGCGCGGTCGGGCGCATCCCGCGTGACGTGCGCTCGAACAGCGGCGTGCCGAACATGCTTTCCAGCTCGGACAGCGCGTTCGTCACGGCGGGCTGGCTGCTGGCCATGTGCTCGGCGACGCGTGTCAGCGACCCGTGCTGCTGGATCTGCAGCAACAGCATCAGGTGCCGCATCTTCAGGCGCGCGCCAAGCCGCCTGACCACGTCGTTCGCGTCGAATGTCATCGCCCCGCCACGTACCCATCATGAAAAAGTGATGGACCGATATTAAAACAGAATCATCTCCTTATGGCCGATCCCTAGAATCCTCCTTGGATCGCGTCGGGACTGGCCTGGCGCGCACGCCCGGACCCAAAAAACATGAAACAGACAGAGACCCAGCAGCAGGCCGCGTACGACTATCACGAGTTTCCTACCCCGGGGAAGGTCTCGGTCGTCGCCAGCAAGCCGCTCGTGACGCAGCGCGATCTCGCGCTGGCCTACACGCCGGGCGTCGCCAGCGTGTGCGAGGCGATCGCCGCCGATCCGCTGCAGGCGCGCCGCTTCACGAGCCGCGGGAATCTGGTGGGCGTGATCACCAACGGCACCGCCGTGCTGGGTCTGGGCAACATCGGCGCGCTCGCGTCGAAGCCGGTCATGGAAGGCAAGGCCGTGCTGTTCAAGAAGTTCGCGGGCATCGACGTGTTCGACATCGAGATCAACGAGACCGATCCGGACAAGCTCGTCGACATCATCGCGGGCCTGGAGCCCACGTTCGGCGGGATCAACCTCGAGGACATCAAGGCGCCGGAGTGCTTCACGGTCGAGCGCAAGCTGCGCGAGCGCATGAAGATTCCCGTCTTCCACGACGACCAGCATGGCACCGCCATCACTGTCGCCGCCGCGTTCATCAACGGGCTGAAGGTGGTCGGGAAGTCGATTTCGGCGGTGAAGGTCGTGACGTCGGGCGCCGGCGCCGCGGCGCTGGCCTGTCTGGACCTGCTGGTCGACCTCGGGCTGCCGGTCGAGAACATCTGGGCGACGGATATCGAGGGCGTCGTCTATCGCGGCCGCACCACGCTGATGGATCCGGCCAAGGAACGCTTCGCGCAGCCAACCGACGCGCGCACGCTGGCTGAAGTGATCGGCGGCGCGGACGTGTTCCTCGGGCTGTCGGTCGGCGGCATCCTCAGCGCGGACATGCTGAAGGCGATGGCCGCGCGCCCGTTGATTCTCGCGCTGGCCAATCCGACGCCGGAAATCTTCCCGGAACTGGCGCACGCCACGCGCGACGACGTCGTGATCGCGACGGGCCGTTCGGATTTCCCGAACCAGGTCAACAACGTCCTGTGCTTCCCGTATATTTTCCGCGGCGCACTGGATGTGGGCGCAACGACCATCACCCGCGAAATGGAAATTGCCGCTGTTCACGCGATCGCGGGCCTCGCGGAAGAAGAGCAGAACGACGTCGTCGCGGCGGCCTATGGTGGCGACGAAGTGTCGTTCGGCCCGCAATACCTGATTCCGAAGCCGTTCGATCCGCGCCTGATCGTTCGCATCGCACCGGCCGTGGCCAAGGCGGCGATCGAAGGCGGCGTGGCGACGCGTCCGCTCGAGGATCTCGACGCGTATGTCGAGCAGCTGCAGCAGTTCGTCTACCACTCGGGCGCGTTCATGAAGCCGCTGTTCGCGGCCGCGCGTCAGCTCGTGCGTGACGGCGGCAAGGCGCGCATCGTGTTCACCGAAGGCGAGGACGAGCGCGTGCTGCGCGCGGTGCAGGTCATCGTCGACGAGAAGCTCGCGCGGCCGATCCTGGTCGGCCGTCCGGAGGTGCTGCTGGCGCGTATCGAGCGGTTCGGCCTGCGCCTGCGACTCGGTCAGGATGTCGAGGTGACCAATCCGGAATATGACGAGCGCTTCCCGCAATACTGGACGACGTACTGGGAACTGCGCTGCCGCGACGGCATTTCGAAGGAAATGGCGCGCGTCGAAATGCGGCGTCGGCTGACGCTGATCGGCGCGATGATGGTTCGGCTCGGCGATGCGGACGGGATGATCTGCGGGACGGTCGGCGAATATCACAATCACCTGCGGTTCGTGGACGAAGTGATCGGCAGGAAGCCCGATGCGTCGACCTACGCGGCGATGAATATCCTGCTGCTCAATCAGCGGACGGTCGCGCTGGTGGATACGCACGTCAACGACAACCCCGATGCGGAGCAGATCGCGGAATTCACGATCGCCGCGGCGCGGCAGATGGAGTGGCTGAATCTGACGCCGAAGGTGGCGCTGCTGTCGCGGTCGAACTTCGGCTCGGGGAGCGCGGCTTCGGGCGTGAAGATGCGGCAGGCGCTGGAGATCATTCGCGCGCAGGCGCCGGATATCGAGGCCGATGGCGAGATGCATGGCGACTGCGCGCTCGATGAAGGGCTGCGGGCGCGGCTGCTGCCGATGTCGCCGCTGAAGGGCGCGGCGAACCTGCTGGTGTGTCCGAACGTCGATGCGGGGAATATTGCCTATAACCTGCTCAAGACCGAAGCCGGCAGCAACGTTGCCGTGGGACCGTTCCTGCTCGGGGTCAATGCACCGGTGAACATTCTCACGTCGAGCGCGACGGTGCGGCGGATCGTGAACATGACGGCGTTGACGGTGATCGAAGCGAATCGGAACGTGGCTGCTTGATTGCTGTTGATGTAATCGCTTGATGGGGGTCGGCTGTGGCCGACCCCGTCGGGCAGCGCGTGGGAATCATCACCGGAAACGATCGGCAAGCCAACGCGATTGAATCAACGCGCTACACAACCCGCTCCAACGCACTGGCAAACCTCGCAACCGCCGCATCGACATCATGCAGCTTGTCGAGACCGAACAAGCCGATACGGAAGGTCTTGAAATCCGCCGGCTCGTCGCATTGAAGCGGCACGCCGGCCGCGATCTGCACACCGACATCGGCGAATTTCTTGCCCGAGCGGATATCGTCATCGTCCGTATAACTGACCACGACGCCGGGCGCCTCGAAGCCTGCGGCGGCAACGCTCCTGAACCCCTTCTCGGCCAGTAACGCACGAATCCGCGTGCCGAGTTCGAGCTGCTCCGCCCTCACCTTATCGAAGCCGTATGTTTCGGTTTCCTTGATGACGTCGCGCAGCGTCGCGAGGCTGTCGGTGGGCATTGTCGTGTGATACGCGAAGCCGCCGTTCTCGTAGGCTTCCATGATCTGCAGCCACTTGCGCAGATCGCACGCAAAACTGGTGCTGGTCGTCGCATCGATGCGCTCGCGGGCGAGCGGGCCGAGCATGACCAGCGCGCAACCCGGCGACGCGCTCCAGCCCTTTTGCGGCGCGCTGATCAGCACATCGACGCCGCTCTTCTCCATGTCGACCCAGATCGTGCCGGACGCGATGCAATCCAGTACGAACATGCCGCCGACCGCATGCACGGCGTCGGCCACCGCGCGCAGATACGCATCGGGCAACATCATCCCGGATGCGGTTTCGACGTGCGCGGCGAAGACCAGATCCGGCTTGTGCTCGCGAATCGCGGCGACGACTTCGTCGATCGGAGCCGGTGCAAAGGCGGCTTGCCTGCCCACTTCGACCGGGCGCGCTTTCAACACGATCTCTTCGGACGGAATGCCGCCCATGTCGAAAATCTGCGACCAGCGGTAACTGAACCAGCCGTTGCGGATGACCACGCACTTCTTGTTCGTCGCGAACTGCCGTGCCACGGCTTCCATGCCGAACGTCCCGCTGCCGGGGACGATGACGGCCGCCTTCGCGTTGTAGACTTTCTTCAGCGCGGCGGAAATATCGCGCATGACGCCCTGGAAGCGCTGCGACATGTGATTGATCGACCGGTCGGTGTATACCACCGAATATTCGAGGAGCCCGTCGCGGTCGACATCGGGAAGTAATCCTGGCACGTTCGCCTCCGGTAAAGGATGAGCCATGTGGTGAGAGCGAGCGGTATTGGTGACGCGATGCCTCCACGCCTGTGCAAATCCGCGTTTTTGATTCGACGACGACCGATTCTAACGAAAGCCGTCTGATGCTTGGGATTTTGGTGTGTTGTGGTGCGTCATGAGCACGGCACGCGATTGACCGCCGGCTCGTCCGCCGATTGGCGCTCACGTAAGGCCCGCGCATCGAAACGCAACATCGTGAAAACCGCGCTTGCTCTCCGACGATACCGGAACCTAATCTTCAATGGCACAGGCGGAGGTGGCGAACGATTCCGCCCGGGTTTCCTGACACGCCGCGATGAACATGAAAAGCCGTGCCCGCCCACATTCGGTTCAATCGACTCGCCAGCCCTCTGCCGGCCCGCTGCGGTGGATCACCGGCTTCGCCGCGGTGCGCGGCTATCAATGGTCGTGGCTGCCGCACGATCTGCTTGCCGGTGTCACGCTCAGCGCCGTGCTCGTGCCTGCCGGCATGGCGTACGCGAACGCAGCGGGGCTGCCCGCCGTCAGCGGCCTGTATGCATCGTTCGCCGCGATGCTCGTGTATGCGCTCTTCGGCCCGAGCCGCATCCTCGTTCTGGGCCCCGACTCCGCGCTGGTCGCATTGATCGCCGCAAGCATCGTGCCGCTTGCTCACGGCGATGCCACGCGCGGGCTGGCCCTTGCCGGGGCGCTTGCGATACTCGCGGGCGCGATCTGCATCGCGGTCGGCGCGCTCAGGCTCGGATTCGTCACCGAGCTGCTGTCGCTGCCCATCCGGCACGGTTTCCTGAACGGCATCATGCTGACGATCAGCATCGGACAGTTGCCGAAGCTGCTGGGATACAAAGGCCACGGCGAATCGTTCGTCGGGCAGGTGCGCGACGTGGTCGAGGGCATCGCGGCATCGAGGGTGAACGCGGCATCGTTCGCGCTCGGCGTCGCCGCGCTCGTGCTGATACTCGTCTTCAAACGGCTCTGGCCCAAAGTGCCGGGCGTGCTGCTCGCCGTGGCGGGCGCGACGGTGGTAGTGATGTGGTTCGATCTGTCCCGGCGCGCGGGCGTGGCGACCGTCGGCGCGGTCCCGCAAGGTCTGCCCGTACCGCGCATCCCGAACGTGACGCTCGACGACTGGCTGCACCTCGCGGGTAGCGCGGCGGCAATCGCGCTCGTTTCGTTGACGGATATCAGCGTGCTGTCACGCACCTACGAACTGCGCAACGACACCAGCGTGGACCGGAATCACGAATGCGTCGCGCTCGGGCTGTCGAACATCGCCGCCGGTCTGGTGCAGGGGTTCGCGGTGAGCGCGAGCGGCTCGCGCACCCCGGTCGCGGAGGCGGCGGGCGCCAAGACGCAGGCGACGGGCGTGGTGGCGGCCGCCGTCGTCGCCGCGCTGCTCCTGTTCGCGCCACGCGCGCTGTCGCATACGCCGCAATCCGCGCTGGCTGCCGTCGTGATTGCCGCATGCGTGAACATGATCGAGGTGCGGGGCATCATGCGGCTTTATCGTCTGCGCAAGAGCGAGTTCGTGCTGGCGTTGGTGTGCTTCGTCGGCGTTGCGGTTCTTGGTGTCGTGAACGGCATCGCACTGGCGCTGCTGCTCACCGTGCTGTCGTTCCTCTGGCGTGCGTGGCGGCCTTACGAAGCCGTGCTCGGGCGCGTCGACGGCATGAAGGGCTATCACGACGTGTCGCGCCATCCGGACGCGAGGCGCGTGCCCGGGCTCGTGCTGCTGCGCTGGGATGCGCCGCTTTTTTTCGCGAACGGAGAGATCTTTCGCGAGCGCGTGCTCCGCGCCGTCGACGAATCGCCGCAGCCGGCGCGCTGGATCGTCATCGCGGCGGAGCCCGTGACCGATATCGACCTGACCGCCGCCGATGTGCTCGAACGGCTGCATGGCGAACTGGCGGCGCGGCAGGTCAAGCTGGTCTTCGCGGAGCTGAAAGGCCCCGTGAAAGACAGCCTCAAGCATTACGGCTTGTTTGGCATGTTCGGCGAAAGCAACTTCTTTCCGACGGTTGGGGAGGCGGTCAATGGCTATCTGAAAACGCATCGGGTGGAGTGGCACGACTGGGAAGACGAAGCATCGGGTTGAAAACGGATCGGCCGGCCGGAGCGCCGTATCTGGGCCTCCGCCAGTGACAGCAAACGCTTAAAACGCAAAAAGGACGATTCAGAGCGGGAACTCGCGTGCGCTGCGGTGTAGTCTGATAGTCAGGGCCACATCTGAGGGCGATATGGAACGGGAGTTGAAGCTACGGGTTTCCGTCAAGGATCTCGACAAGTTGCGCCGCGCGCCATTGCTCGCGCAGTCCAACGGCGCCCACGCGCCTCAACTGCTGAAGAGCACGTACTTCGATACGTCAGCGTTGTCATTTCACGGGTGCGGGGCTTCTCTGCGGGTACGCGCGGTCGGCAAAGAGCGAATTCAGACATTGAAGCTGGAAGGATCTGTGCAGGCCGGCTTGTTCGACCGCGATGAGTTCGAGATGCCCGTCGACGGCGACCTCCCCGATCTGGCGCGGCTGCGGGATCGAGTGCCCGCTGACAGCGACTGCGGCAGGCTGATTCGCGACGTAGCCACGGCGGCCCGGCTCCAGCCCGTATTCGTCACGCGAATCAAGCGTTCGGTTTTACCGCTGCACTTGCCGTCCGGCGGCGAAGTCGAGGTGGCGCTCGACAAGGGGACCGTGGAGGCGGAGCCGAATTCCGTCCCGATCGCCGCTGTCGAACTGGAGCTGAAACGGGGCCGGCCTGAAAGCCTGTACGGCGTCGCACTGGAATTGCTGGAGATCGTACCGTTGCGCATCGATCGCGAGAGCAAGGCCGATATGGGCTACGGACTGCTGGTGGCCGAGCACCGTCCGCCCGTCAAGGCGCAACCGTTACAACTGAAGAAAAGCAATTCGATCGAAGACGCCTTCTGCCAAATCGCGCATAACTGTCTGGATCAGGTCCACGCCAACGAGCGTGGCGTCGAATCGGGCCACGATCCGTCGTGCGTCCATCAGATGCGCGTGGGGCTTCGCCGTTTACGCTCGGCGCTCGACCTGTTCGCGAAAGTAATTCCCGCGTACCCCGGCCTCGACGACGAGCTGCGCTGGATCGCCGCCGAACTCGGCGCCGCGCGTGACTGGGAGGTGCTGGCGGGAACGACGCTCGACCATGCCGGTACGAACGGCATCCCGGATGAGATGCATTCGGTACGCGAAGCGTGCGAGCACATTGCCGTCGAGAACCGGCAGCGCGCGGCCGCGGCGGTCGGGTCGGTTCGCTACACGCGGCTCGCGTTGCAGCTCGCGTCGTGGTTGAGCCGAAAGGGCTGGCGAGATGAGATGTCCGACGAACAGCGCGCTGCGATCATGCAGGCCGCGAAGCCGTTTGCCGCTGATGTTCTGCGTCGTCGGCACAGGAAACTGATCAAACGTGGCAAGCGGCTGGCCGATCTGGACGATCATCGTCGCCACCGTGCCCGCATCGCGGCGAAGAAGGTCCGATACGCGACCGAATTCTTCGCGTCGCTGTACCGCAAGCGGGCCGTCCGATCGTATGTCGATGCGCTGACCGCGCTTCAGGACGATCTGGGCTGGCGCAACGATGCCGTTGTCGCGGACAAGCTTCTGAAGGCACTCCCCGATACGTCGCCTGACGCCGCGCCGGGCGCAGGCTTCGCGCGCGGCTTTCTGGCCGCGCGCGCCGCGGCCGATCATCAGACCTTGAAGAAGCTGTGGAGCCGCTTCAAACGTCTGCCGCCACCGCACTGAATCGGCATGACACTATCGCCACGCACAATCAGTACCGGTCGGACACACCGTCGATCCCGCGCGCCTGCAGCGCGCGAACCAGCCCGGCACGCACCGTCGCGACGTCGGAAAACGCCGGCCGTCGATGCGCGGCCACTTCGGCTGCCGTATAAGGCTTGAAATCGCGCGGCAGCGCGTCGCGGTTCATCGTCGTGAGCACCCAGTTGAGCACGTCGGCGAGATCCTGGTCCGACAGCGCCGAATTCGACGCACCCGGCACGCGCATCACGTACTCGCGCCCCGCCGGCAGATGCGTGAAATAACCGAGCGAGTTCGCAAGCGGCGGCACCTTGCCCGGAATGCCGCCGCCCGTCGCCGTGTGGCAGCCCATGCAGTTGAGCACCCAGTGCTGTCGCGCGAGCGTCGCGTCGGCCGCGCCGTCGGCATGTGCGGGTACGGCAATCGCACACGCAGTGGCGGCGACCACCGCCGGCAACGAAAGAAGACGCCGTGCGATGAACGCCCCGATCCGCCACGCCGCCGCACGCGGGCCGCCACGCACCACCGCGCCACGCCACCGAATGCACCGGGCATTCACAGCCCCAGCCCCTTCGTCACGACGGCACGTTGCGCGTGAACGGCCGTGCCGTCCATCTCCTTCGCGCGCGCCGCGCGAATGTCGGCCGCCGTGAACGGCTTCGCGTCGCCGTGCTTGTCGTTGAGATCGAATACGACGTAGTTGAGCACGTTCGCGATGTCGTCATCGCTCGCGCTCGCGAACGACGGCATCTTGAAGTTGTAGCGCTTGTCGTGCACCGTGATCTCGCCGAACATCCCGTGCAACAGCGTCGCGACGAGTTGCGCGCGGCCCGCGTCGGCCGTCGCGTACTTGCCCGGATACTCGGTCAGCGGCGGCGCGAGGCCGTCCTGCCCCTTGCCGCCGGCCTGGTGGCACACCGCGCACTGCGCGTCGAACACGCTCTTGCCCGCCGGGTAATGGATGGCCTGCTGCGCACCGGCAAAACCCGGCAATGCCGCACCCGCAACAGCCGCCACGCACGCGACCACGATCTTTCCCGCTTGCATCACGTTCATTGTTTTGCCGCTCCCAGCAGGACCGAAACCGAACAGTGGTAATTCGAATTGCCGTTCGCCATGCACCAGTTGATGTCGTTGTTCAGCGACAGCTTGTACAGCGGCTTCTCGCGCTCGTTGCGGTTGCAGAAGCACTTGCCGCACGACGTCTTGCCGCAGCAGTCGTTGTACGACACGATGTAGTCCGAACCGTCGTGCGGATTGCGGCACGTGCCGATCCACGTGATCGGCGACGGCGTCGTGCCCGGCGGGCAGCTGCTCGACGTGCCGCCGCAGCAGCTGCACAGCCAGCCGTCGATCGCGCAGTACTTCCAGTAATCGCAGCTCATCGGATCGTCGCTCGCGCCCGACGCAGCGGCACCGGAATCCGCCGACGCGCCCGACGCCGCGTCGGCCGCATACGCGGTGCGATCGACTGGAAGGAGCGGCAGCATCGCCGAGCCCACCAGCACCTTGCCGAGCCTCGCCATCGCGCTGCGCCGCGAACTGTGCTGTGCGACGCCGCGCGCCGACCGTTCGAACCATGAATCAAACAGGCCCATGGGGTTGTTCTCCGTTGACGTTGAAAGAGGGTCGGCCGATCACGCGTGCTGCGCGTGCTCTTCGTGACCGCCGTGATCGTGATCGCCATGCACGAACTGCTGCAGCGATGCGACGCCCCGCTCCTTCGCTTCGAACAGGCTCTCGAGATGCTCGCGCGTGTTGACGAGCCCCTTCGCACGCACGGTGCCGGTGTCGTCGAGCAGCACCGCGTACGGCAGCTTGCCGATCTGATACGCGAGGCCGAGCTCCTGCGACAGCACGTACGGGAAGCGCGCGAGGTCGTGCTTCTGCGCGAAGCGCGTGTGTTCGTCGAGCTCGCCGTCGCTCGCGAGCACGATGTTCACCGGCGTCGATTCACTCGCCTGCAGCGACGGCAACAGCGGCAGCAGCTTCTTGCAGACCGGGCACGTCGGCGACAGGAAGAACAGCAGCGTGGCCTTGCCCGCCGCATCGATGCCGCCGACCTTGACCCGCGAGCCGCGAATGTCGGTCAGCTCGAACGTCGGCGCGATCGCGCCGACCGCCGGGCCCTTGTCGATCATCAATGCGCCGGCCGGCATGATGCGTTCGTACAGGATGCCGATCTGGCGCACGAGCGCGAGGCAGATCGCGCCGAGCGCGAGGACGGCGATCCACAGCAACGCGGTGGAAACGGTGAGAGCGGTTTGCATCACGAATTCCTCATATGTGAAAGGCGCGGGATGTTGGCGAGCAGCACGTCGACGGTGAGCAGCGCGCAGACGATCAGCAGCACGGAAGAGAACAGCGTCAGGTAGTCGAACCACACGACCACGCGGCCGCCCGGCTCGACGAGCGCGGTCGCGGCCAGCGCGACGAGCAGCAGCACGCGCGCAACATGCAGCCAGCCGATGCCGCGCGGCGCATCCGCGCGCGCGGCGGCAAAGCCGGAACACCCGCAATCGATGTCGGTGTGGCCGCGCACGATGTTGATCGTCATGCCGGCCGCGAACACCAGCAGCAACGCGATCAGGCCGAGCGCGCCGGTCATGCGCGTATCGGGAAACAGCAGCGCCGCGGCACAGGCGGCTTCCGCGAATGGAATCGCGAATGCAGCGGGCGCGGTGAGCGCATCGGGCAGCAGGCGATAGCCGGCGAGCGCTTGCCGGAACGCCGCGGGTCGGCGCATCTTCGCGAAGGCGCCGAGCAGCACGACGACGGCCGCGCCGGCTTGCGCGCTGGTGGCGAGTACGGGATCAAGCGTCATCGCGGCCTCACGGGTTCACGAGCAGCGTCGACGTACTGCCGATCTGCTTCTCGACGTGCTGCCGCTTGCCGGTGCGCGCGTCCATCACGACGAGGTCGGACGTGCCCGTCAGCCCGTAGAACAGCGGCTTGTCGTCCTCGCTGACCTGGATCGACACGAGCGGATCGACCTTCTGCTGCGCGAGATCCCAGCGCGCGACGCGCCGTTTCGTCTTCAGGTCGTAGACCCACACCTGCGTGCCGGGATCCTTGTGCGTGCCGTCGCCGCCCTTGTGCATCAGCACGTAGTAGCGGTGCTGCTTCACCTGCACGGCGGTCTGCTGCATGCCGCCCGGGCGCCAGCCTTCGGCGCGCTCGGCGTCGGTCAGCAACGACCATGGCTTGCCGAACGCCGGCTTGTCGCCGCTGAAATCGGCGCTGCGCACGTTGCCGTGATACGTCGTGAACAGATAGCCGCCGTTGTAGCGCGACGCGTTGATGAAGGCCGGATCGTTGTCGACGTCGATGAACGCGTCGGACATCGTGCGCTTCACCTCCTTGCCGTTCGCGTCGAGCGTGACGGTCAGCGCCTTGCCGCTTTCGCACAGCGCGGTGAAGCGGTCGTTCCCCGACGGATACGCGAGCACGCAGGCCGCGGTGTCGATCTCCGACAGCACCTTCTTCGACACGGCGTCGATCACCGTCACCGACGCGGCCGGCGTGATGTTCGCGACGTACAGCCGCTTGCCGTCTGTGCTGAACGCCGTGTTGTACGGCGACGGCACGTGCTGCCCGTGCTTGGCCGGAATCACGATCTCGCCCCTGTGATCGAGCGTCGTGTTGTCGGTCATCTCGACGACGTCGGTGCGCGTGCCGTGCGAGCCGCGCGAGAAATAGGTCGTCGCGATGAAGCTCGTCTTGTGGTCGGGCGAGATCGCGAGGCCGGGCGCGAAGCCGCCGTCGATCTGGCCGAGCAGCTTCTTCGCGTCGGCGTCGTACACGTAGATGCGCCCGTCGGTCATCGTCGGCATCGCGATGTCGACGACGTACACCTCGTGCGGATGCCACGGCGGCATCTTCTGCACGACGAGTTCCTCGGGCTTTTCCGTCGCGTTCGCGCTGCCGGCCCACGCCGCCGCGAACGCCAGCGTCGCCGCGCAAACCGCGGTGCGTCGCCTTGCTCTCATGTCGCCTCCAGTTGGAATTCACGTTATGTGGGGCGACTGTAGTTCGACAATAAACCGGTTCAGCACCCGGACCGGCAACGCGTGCGTGCCGATTCGGGATATTGGAAAACCGCCTGAAAGGCACCGCGGGTCGCCCACCTCCCCCCCCCTCGAAAACCCCCGCCGGAATAGCGCTCTTCCGTATTGCGCCGACCATTTGGCCGGTTTAATCTTGCGCGGTCCGAACGACCACCGGAGGCGCCGTGCGCGTGTTTCATCAGATGTTCGACGACGCAGACCGGCATGCCGAGGCGCTGCGTGGCTGGGATCAGCGTTACGACCAGATCGGCTCCGGTTCGTATCGCAGTGCGGTCAAGCACGCGGTGCTCGACGGCGTGCAGCTGTTCCAGGAAACGGCGAACGTGCGCATCATCCAGCGCGGGCGCCTGCCGCCCGGTCACACGGTGTTCGGGATGCCGCTCACCGGTTCGGGCAACTTTGCATTCGGCGATGCGCGCATGGAGCGCGGCACGATCGTGATGGCGCGCGGCGGCGCGCCTTTCGAACTCCATTCACCGGACGACATGTCGCTGATCGGCGTGGTCCTCGATGCCACGCTGATGCAGCAGATCGAGGATGCGGCCGATGTCCGGCTCGACGAGCGCGCGCTGCGGCGCGGCGTCGTCGATGTGCCGGTCACCGCGCGCGAACGTGCGAGCGTCCAGCTCGCGACGCTGCTCGAGCGCGTGCTGTCGGCACCCGATACGTTCGACGCGGCGCGTGCGCAGTCCGAATTGCGCGGCGAAGTCGGTAACGTGCTCGTCGATCTCCTCACGTATCGAATGCCCGGGCCGCCGAACCGTCTCACGCATGCGTGCCACGCCGACATCGTGCGCCGCGTGCACGACTACGTGATCGAGCACCCGGAGGCACCCGTCGACATCCTGAGCCTGTGCACGCAACTGCGCGTGAGCCGGCGCACGATGCAGAACAGCTTCCAGTCGGTCGTGCAAACCGGCCCGCTGAACTACACGCGCGCGCTGCGCCTCGCGCAGGTGCGGCGCCTGCTGCTCGACACGCGGCAGTCCGACCTGCCGATCAGCGAAGCGGCCGCACGCTGGGGATTCATCCACCTCGGGCACTTTGCGAACGCCTACAAGGCCCAGTTCGGCGAACTGCCGTCGACGACGGCGCGCCGGACGGTGTGCGGCGCAAAAACGCGCTGACGGCCCGCAAAACCCGCGATAATCCGGTGTTGAACGTTCGGCTCCCGCGGGCCGGGCGCGGCGCGCTGCCCCGCCGCTCGCCGCACCGTGCCGCGCGGTGCGCGACGCCCACCCGATTCCACCCCACGCCCCGATGCCAGAGGATTTCCACTTCCTGTTGCTGCCCGGCTTCTCCGCGCTCGGCTTCATGTCCGCGGTCGAACCGTTGCGCGTCGCGAACCGGTTTCGCACCGAGCTGTACCGCTGGCACGTGATCAGCGCGGACGGCGCGCCCGTCGCCGCAAGCAACGGCATCCCGGTCGCGGCCGAAGCCGCGTGCGCGGACGTCGCGCAGGTCGACACGGTGTTCGTGGTAGCCGGCTTCGATCCGCTCGTGTGCTACGACCGCGCGCTCGCCGACTGGCTGCGCCGCCAGAATCGCCATGGCGCGACGCTCGGCGGCATCGATACCGGCAGCTTCGTGCTCGCGGAAGCCGGGCTGTTCGACGCATCGCAAACGCTCACGCTGCACTGGGAAGCGCTTGCCGCGTTCCGCGAACGCTACCCGGGGCTGAACGTGACGCAGGAGCTGTTCGAGATCGGCGAGCGGCGCATCACCTGCGCGGGCGGCACCGCGTCGATCGACATGATGCTCGACCTGATCGGCCGACGGCATGGCGCGGAGCTCGCGGCGGCGATCTCCGAGCAGTTCGTCGTCAGCCGCATCCGGCAGCGTTCGGACAGCCAGCGGCTCGAGATCGCCGCGCGCTACGGCGTGCACAACCGCAAGCTGATCCAGGTGATCGGCACGATGCAGCGGCACATGGAGAACCCGCTCGGCTCCGACGCACTCGCGCAGGAGATATCGGTCACGCGGCGCCAGCTCGAACGGCTGTTCAGCGCGACGCTGAACGACACGCCGACGCACTTCTACCTGAACCTGCGCCTCGACCGTGCGCGCGAGCTGTTGCAGCAGACCGACATGAGCATCACGTCGGTGTGCGTCGCGTGCGGCTTCGAATCGCCGTCGCATTTCTCGCGCACGTACCGCTCGCGGTTCGGCGTGAGCCCGCGCAGCGACCGCCGCGCGACGCGCTGAGCGGCGCCGCTTTTGCGTACAATCCGGCGCGCTATTGCGCGCGCCGGCTGCGTTTGCCGCCATTCGCTGAACAATGCCGGCGAATGATCGACGGACCGAAGCAGCCTTCGAAAATAATTTGCAATGTCGCCGAAAATGTTCTGTAACATACCTCGCAATTAGATAGGCAGCCCTAAGGAGATGAGAGCCCGGGGTCGCGCACGCCGCGCCACGCAGGCTGCCAAACCGATATCAATGCCGATCCGAGGGGTATGACATGACGATGCTCGCTTCGCCGTCGCCGCACCTGCCTTCCGTTCGCTTCCCCGCCTCCGTTCCTTCCCGATTCGTTTCGACCTGACGCTTAGTCCTCCTTAGTCAGTCGACGCTCCCAGCACCGCTACGCCGCACCGGTTCCATCGAGCCGGCGCGCGGGCCGTGTCGTGCCTGCTCGCCACGAGCGCGCGGGCGTGTCCAACCGTTGAGATGAGGATCACGTATGCAGACATCACGCAAAGTATTGCCGATCGCCCTGGGTCTCGCGCTCGGTTTCGGCATCGTCGGCGGCAGCGCGGCCGATTCCAAGGTCGGGAACCCGCAGGCGTCGAGCCTGCGAGAAAGCCTGACACGCGGCGTCGCATCGGCGCCGGCCGCGGCCAGGACCGATACGGCCGCCGGGCAGTTCCGAGCCGACGGCGTCGCCGTCACGCTGTACAACCCCGCGTACCACGCGAAGAAGGCGGCCGCCACGCCCGCCGCCACCGCGCGCGACTTCGTCGCGTCGCAGGCGACGCAGCTCGGGCTCGACGCGGCCGCGCTGGCGAGCCTCGCGGTGACGTCGGAGCGCAACGACATCGACTTCACCGTCGTGCGCTTCCAGCAGCAGGCGGCCGGGCTGCCCGTGTACGGCAGCGAGATCGCGGTGACCGTCGCGAAGGACGGCCGCATCCTGTACGTCGCGAGCAACACGATCAGCGGCGTGATCGCCACCGCGCGCAAGGCGCAGGCGGTCGACCAGCAGCAGGCGTTCGACCGTGCGCGCGCGTATCTCGGCGTAAACGGCTTCACGCACCTCGATGCGCAACTCGTCGCGTTCGTCGACAAGGCCGGCACGCATACCGCGTGGAAGGTGCGCGGCCGCCCGCAGGACGGCCCCAAGGGCGACTGGGAACTGCTGATCGACGCGGACAGCGGCGAAGTGCTGCGCGCCGAGGACAAGGCGTTCTATGCGACCGACGGCACCGGTTTCGTGTTCCGGCCGGATCCGCTGTCTTCGACGAAAAGCAGCTACGGCAGCACGGGCTACAAGGACAGCAACGACGTCGATTCCACGCAGCTCACGGCCGCGCGCGTGCGCGTGACGCTGAAGGATCTCGCGCTGTCGGGCTCACGCTACACGCTGTCGGGACCGTATGCGTCGTGCGTCGATTTCGATGCGCCGCGCGACGGCGCGTGCCCGGCGCAGGCGACGCCGGCGTTCGAATTCACGCGCGGCAACCTGTATTTCGAAGCGGTTAACGTGTATTACCACATCGACACGTTCCTGCGCTACGTGAACCAGACGCTCGGCATCAAGGCGCTGCCGTACCAATACACGGGCGGCGTGCAGTACGACCCGCACGGCGAATCGGGCGACGACAACTCGTCGTACTCGTCGAGCAGCGGCCGGCTGACCTTCGGTCAGGGTGGCGTCGACGACGCGGAAGATGCGGACGTCGTGATCCACGAGCTCGGCCACGGCATCCACGACTGGGTGACCAACGGCGGCCTGTCGCAACAGGAAGGCCTGTCGGAAGGCACCGGCGATTATCTCGCCGCCGCATACAGCCGCGACTTCAATCAGTGGAGCCCGTCGGACACGCAGTATCAGTGGGTCTACAACTGGGACGGCCACAACGAATACTGGGGCGGCCGCGTGACGAACTGGAACGTCGGGCGCACCTACGCGCAGGCGCGCGGCGCGGAGATCCACACGGCCGGCCAGTACTGGGCTTCGTGCAACCTCGTCGCGCGCGACGCGATCGGCGCGCAGGCGATGGACAAGGCGTTCCTGAAGGGGCTGTCGATGACCAACAGCTCGACCAACCAGAAAGCCGCCGCGCAGGCGGTGCTGACCGCCGCGGCCGCGCTCGGCTACAGCAGCGCGCAGCTCACGGCGATCGGCGACGCGTACAACAAGAGCTGCACGTACGGCGTGACCGTGCCGCAGAAGTCGTAATTCCGCAGCAGGCGGGGGCGCCGCACGGCCTGCGGCGCGCCCTTTCCTCGACATCGCTACCCTCACGAGATCGAACATGCCTACTCTGACATTGACCCGCCTGAGCGCCGCGCTGGGCGGCATGCTGCTGACCGCCGCCGCGCAGGCCGCGCCCGTGTGGATCACGCTCGGCGACACCGCGTTCCGGCAGCTTCAACGCATCGATGCAAGCGCAACCGCGCAATACAGCACGGCGCTCGACGCCGGCCGTGCGGCCGACGGCGCCGTGCGCCGCGAAACCGTGCATATCGTCGAGATCGACGATTCCCGCCTCGGCGAGCTGGCCCACGCGGTACACCATGCGCGCGGCCACGGGCCCGGCTACATCGTGCACGACTCGTTCGACGACGCGCGCCAGGCCTTGCAGCCGGTATCGGCGGCAGTCGCGAAGCAGGCCGCCCTGCCCACCTACACGGTGTCGAACGCACCGCGGATCGGAACGTGGATCCAGCAACTGCAGGCCAGCAACATCGTCGGCACGATCACGTCGCTGTCCGGCTTCACGAACCGCTATTACACGACATCGCATGGCGTTGCCGCGTCGGACTGGCTCGCGCTGCAGTGGAAGCAACTGGCGGGCTCACGCGCCGACATCACCGTCGAACAGTTCGCGCATAGCAGTTTTCCGCAAAAGTCCGTGATCCTGACGATCCGCGGCAGCGATCCAACCGCGGGCACGGTCGTGCTGGGCGGCCACCTCGATTCGACGGTCGGCCGCACGACGGAAAACACGCGCTCGCCCGGCGCGGACGACGATGCGTCGGGCATCGCAAGCCTGACCGAAGCGCTGCGCGTGCTGCTCGCGAACGACTATCGGCCGAAGCGGACGATCAAGTTCGTCGGCTACGCGGCAGAGGAAGCCGGCCTGCTCGGCTCGAAGGCGATCGCGAAGCAGTTCCGCGCGCAGAATGCGAACGTGGTCGGCGTGCTGCAGCTCGACATGACGAACTACAAGGGCGATCCGAAAGACATTTACCTGATCACCGACTATACGAACGCCGCGCAGAACACCTACCTGACGAACCTCGCGAAGACCTACCTGCCGGAACTTGCGATCGGCACGTCGCAGTGCGGGTATGCGTGCTCGGATCACGCGTCGTGGAATGCTCAGGGCTATCCGGCGTCGTTCCCGTTCGAGGCCGACCAGAATGACAGTCCGTACATCCATACCGTGAACGACACGCTGGAGAATTCGGATCGGCAGGCGAACCACGCGCTGAAGTTCGGCAAGCTGGCGCTCGCGTATGCGGTCGATCTCGGCGGCGACGGCAGCGCGGCCGTCAAACCCTGACCGCGCGTCGGCCGGCTCGGGCCGCACCGGGCGCGCGTGGCATGCGCGCCCGTTCGAGCGCGTTTCCGGTTCCGGATAGAATCGCCGTTCGATCACTTCCGCACCACGGTGCCCCGCCATGACCGATTTCTCCCGTTCACTCGGCGATCTCACGCCCGAGCGCGTCACGACCGCGTTCGATCTGGCCGGCCATACGACGGCGCGCTCGCTCGGCGTCGCACAGGGCATCGTCGTGCGTTCGCGCTCGATCGTCGGCTCGTTCGGTGCGGCGCTGCAGACCATCTTCGGCGGCAACATCACGCTCTATACGTCGCTGTGCGAGAAGGCGCGCCAGCAGGCATTCGACAAGATGCTCGCCGATGCGCGCAAGCTCGGCGCGAATGCGATCGTCGCGATGCGCTACGATTCGACCGAGATCGGATCGGGCATCACGGAAGTCATCTGCTACGGCACGGCCGTGCAGGTCGCGCGCGACGCCGGCGCCTGAGCGTCAATCGGGCGTCACCCGTTACGCACCAGCCGCCCACACGATCGCGACGATCGAGCCGATCACGAGCACCACGCCGATCGTCTTGCGCTTGTTCAGTTCGGTCCACAACAGCACGCCCGTCAGCGACAGCAGAATCAACGCGCCCGCGAGCGTGTCGACGAGCAGCACCCAGCCGATGCTCGTCCCGACGCCCTTGTGCAGGTTCGTCAGCCACGCGAGCGTGGCATTGTCGGTGCGCTTGAGCGTCATCGTGTCGCTGCCGACCCAGTAGTCGACGGCGACGCTTTCACGCGGCGACGCGAACACGAGCTGCCAGTGCTCGGGCTGCACGGTCTCGTGCTCGCCCCATGCAACCGGATGCTCGGGTTCCTTCTGCACGCGCCCCATCCGTTCCGGCAAATGCAGATCCGGTTGCCCGCGCAACCATTTCGCGAGCGCGAGCGGCGAATCGGGTTCCGGGTCGGGCACGTCGAGCCGCAACGTCTCCACACGCGGCGCACCGGTCTGGATCCGCAGCGGCGGCGCACGATGATTCAGCAGGAACCCCGTCGCGCCGAACAGCAGGCCGAGCGCGGCGCCCCACAGGCCGACCCAGCCGTGCACCTTGCGCAGCCACTTGATGAACGTACCGCGGCGCGATCGCGTGCGGCCGGCGCGGGCCACACGCGCGCGCGGCGCAACGCGTGACGCGGGCGACACGGGCGCCGCGTCGATTTCGACGGGATCGGCAACGCTCACGTTTCGCTCCAGATTCTCAAAAGATTGTGATAACAGCCGACCAGGCTGCGGCATGCCTCGGTATCGGCACCGCTCGCGTTGAGCCGCTGGATCGCGGTGTCCATGTCGAACAGCAGCGCGCGCTGCGCATCGCTGCGCACGAGGCTTTGCACCCAGAAGAAGCTCGCGACGCGCACGCCGCGCGTGACCGGCGTGACCTGGTGCAGGCTCGTCGCCGGATAGACGATCATGTCGCCGGCCGGCAGCTTGACCTGCTGCACGCCGTACGCGTCCTCGATCACGAGTTCGCCGCCGTCGTATTCGTCGGGCGCGGACAGGAACAGCGTGACGGACACGTCAGTGCGCAGCTTCACACCGTTCGGCAACACGCGCACCGCGCCGTCGACGTGACTGCCGAACGTCATCCCGTCTTCGTAGCGGTTGAACAGTGGCGGATAGACCTGGTTCGGCAGCGCCGCGCTGATGAACAGCGGATTGCGCTCGAGCGCGGCGAGAATCACGTCGCCGAGTTCGCGCGCGACCGGCGAATGCTCGGCGATCTGCTGGTTGCGCTTGACCGGCGCGCCCGTATAGCCGGCCGTCGCGCGGCCGTCGACCCACGCGTCGCCCGCGCGGTCGAGCCGGTCGCGCAGCATGCTCACCTGCTCGGGCGTCAGCACGTTCGGGATGTGTACAAGCATCGTTTCCCCTCCTTCATCGAATGGCGCGGCGGCGCACGTGTCGCTCAGAACCGGTAGTCGAGCGTCGCGAGGAACGTGCGCCCGACGCCCGGCACCGCACGTCCGCCGTCCGACTGGATCAGCGCATCGTAATAGAACTTGTTGGTCAGGTTCAGCAGGTTCAGGCGCAGGTCCCACTGCTTCGCGTGATACGCGGCCGTCGCATCCCAGCGCGTGTAGCCGCCAACCTGCACGTAGTCCGTGTTCGCCGCGTAGCGTCCCGACATGTACGTCGGGCCGCCGCCGATCTCCCAGTGCGGCGTGAACGTATACGTGGTCCACAGCGTGAAGGTGTTGCGCGGCGTGTTCGCGAGCGTCTTGCCCTGCGTGCCGTCGCGCGCGCTCAGGATCACGCCGTTCATGTACGTGTAGCTGCCGAACACCTGCCACTTCGGCGTGATGTGGCCCGTCACGCTCGCCTGGAAGCCGCGCACGCGAACGTCGCCTTCGAGCAGGTATTCACCCGTCGACGTCTGCGTGCGCGCGTTGCTCTTCTCCTGCTGGAACAGCGCCGACGTGACCGACAGGTTGTCGTTGAGCAGATCCCACTTGCCGCCGACCTCGTACGACTTCGTGTGTTCGGGCGACAGGTTCTGCGTGTTGTTCGTGACCGTCAGCGTCTCGAGCGACGGGTTGAATGACGTCCCGTACGAGAAGTAGTACGACTGCGATTCGGTCGGCTGGTAGATCACGCCGGCCCGCACGCTCGTGAAATAGTTCGTCTGCGACGCGTAGCGGGGCGCGCTCACCGTGTTCGCGAGATGCGCCTGGAAGCGATCCCAGCGCAGCCCGCCGACGAATTTCCAGTCGCGGCCGATCGACACCGTGTCGTTCAGGTACGCCGCGAGCGTGGTCGCGCCCGATTCGGCGTGGTTGGCCGGCGTCTGCGTCGCGTTGGTCGGCGTCGACGCCAGGTAGGCCGGGTTGATCAGCGACAGGATCGGCAGACCGCTGCGCGTGTACGCCTGGTTCGTGTAGCTGTCGTGGCCGACCTCGACACCGGCGATCAGGTCGTGCTTCACGAAGCCCGTGTCGAACTTGAAATGCGCCATCGTGTCGTTGTCGACCGAATGGTTTTCGATCACGCGGTCGTGGCTCGCGAGCCTCACGTACAGCGCGGACATCGGCAACGACGTGTAGTTGCCGTTCGTCAGCGCGGCGCTCGACGACAGCGGCCCGGTCAGCACCGCGTTCGCCGCCGTCTCCCGCGCATCGGTCATCGAGTGCGAGAACGACGTGCGGTTGCTGATGGTCAGCGCATCGTTGACGCGATGATCGATGCGTGCGGACACGGTCTGCACGTCCTGGATCGTGCGATCGTCGGTGAGGCCATAGAAGGTGTTCTTCGGTACCGGCGCCGGATGGCCGTTGACCGCGAGCACGCCGTAGTCGGGCATGTCGTAGTTGTGCTGGATCAGCGCGGACAGCGTCACCTCGGTCGGCGTGCCGATCCCGAAGCGCAGTTCCGGTGCGATCCCGTAGTCCTTGTTCTTCATCACGTCGCGCGTCGAGCCGAGCGACTGGCCGAATGCGTTGATGCGGAACGCCGACGTCGCGCCGAGCCGCCGGTTCAGGTCGACGCTCGTGCGGTAGCGGTCGTTGGTGCCGATCGTCGTCGACACCTCGGCCGACGGCTTCAGGTTCGCCTTCTTCGATACCTGGTTGATCACGCCGCCCGTCGAACCGCGCCCGAACAGCATCGACGACGGGCCGTACAGCACCTCGACGGAATCGAGGTCGAACGTGTCGCGGTAGTACTGGTTGCGGTCGCGAAAGCCGTCGAGATAGATGTCGTTCTGCGCGGTGAAGCCGCGCAGGTTGATGTTGTTGCCGATCTGCCCGCCTTCCGCGCCGCCGATCGTGATGCCCGGCGCATTGCGCAGCGCGTCCTGGAACGACGTGAGTCCTTGCGACTCCATCAGCGCCTTGTTGATCACCGTGACCGACTGCGGAATGTCGCGCAACGCGGTCGGGGTTTTCGCGCCGACGCTCGAGCGCTCGGCCTGGAAGTCCTGTTGCACGGCCTGCCCCGACACGCTGATCGTCGGCAGCGTATCGCGCGCGGCAGTGGCAGTGGCGGCGGCGGCGGTCGGCGGCGCGTCGCCCGGTTTCGCGGTGGCGGCCGGCGACGGTTCGGCGCTCGTGTTCTGAGCGAGTGCGGGCGAAGCGATAGGCAAAGCAAAGGCCAGCGCGAGCGCGCTCGCGAACGGGGTCCTGTTCAGCATGGAAATCCAGTCGGAATGAAACCGCCCCGCGTGGACACGCGCCGAGGCGCGCGCACGAGGCACGGATACGATGGCTTGCGGGCCACCGGCGATCAGGCCGACGGCACTAGCTGGCTAGAGTTGACGAGTCACCGGCGGCAGTTGCCGCGCCGGTCACGGAAATGAGAATCGGTATCATTCCATGTATTTCTTTTTGTTTCAATTGATAACCGCTTCGTCGTACGAAAGCATAATGTTTCAGAAAATTACGGAAAGTTATATGTAATTTTTAGAATGGCTCCCGTAATTTAAATCCGCTATTTCATCGGACGAATGCCGCCTGAGGCCTTGTGCGGCAAGGTATTGACGGAAGAGTCCCTTTTTCGTTTTCCGGCCTCGTCGAACTGGCTGACGCTTCGGTCCAATCGAAAAGACGGTGGGCCGACCAAATTAATCAGACGATTATCCGACCCGAATTCCGTTTGGCATTTGATTGAAACAAGAAAGCATTTTGAAATAACTTGCAGTGAAATGAACGCGGTTGCTCAATGATCGCGCTCCAGCGACGTCATGTTCCGCAACGTCGGAAACAGGCGCATCCACGTGAGCGCCACGGCGATCGTCGCCGCGCCGCCGACCACGATCGCCGCCGGCGCGCCCCACCATGCCGCCGTCACCCCCGATTCGAACTCGCCGAGCTGGTTCGACGTGCCGATGAACAACGAGTTGACCGCGCTCACGCGCCCGAGCATGTCGTCGGGCGTACGCAGCTGAACGAGCGACAGGCGCACGACGACGCTCACCACGTCCGACGCGCCCAACGCCGCCAGCGCGATGAGCGACACCGCGAAATGCGTCGACAGCCCGAACACGATCGTCGCGATACCGAATGCGATCACGCCGCCGAACATCGCGCGGCCCGGCCGCCCCTTCAGCGGAAAACGCGTGAGCCACAGCGTCCCCGCGAGCGCACCGACCGCCGGCGCCGCGCGCAACGCGCCGAGCCCCCACGGTCCGACCTGCAGGATGTCGCGTGCGTAGATCGGCAGCAGCGCGGTCGCGCCGCCGAACAGCACCGCGAACAGGTCGAGCGACAGCGCGCCGAGGATCGCCGGTTCGCGCCGGATGAACGCGATGCCCGAGAACACCGAACGCAGCGTGACCGGCTCGCGTGCCGGCGGCGCGCTGCGCAGCGGAATCGTGCCGCTCAGCACGGCCGCGATCGCGAATGCGACCACGCTCGTGCCGAACGCGGCGGGCGCACCGATGCCATACAGCAGCCCGCCGAACGCGGGCCCGAGAATCTGCGCTGCCTGGTTCGCGGACGTCGACAGCGCGGTCGCGCGCGGCAGGTCGCTGCGCGGCACGACGGCCGGCAGCAACGACGACACCGACGGCGATTCGAACGCACGCGCGGTGCCGACGATCGCCGCGAGCGCATACACGGCCGGCTCGGTGAGCCCGCCTTTCGCCGCGCCGAACAGGAACACGCCGGCGGCCAGCGCCTCGACGCTCTGGCAGATCGTCGCGATGCGTCGGCGGTCGTAGCGGTCGGCCACCTGCCCGACGACGAGCGTCAGCGCGAACATCGGCACGAACTGCGCGAGGCCGACGAGGCCGAGCGCGAACGCGCTGTGCGTGAGCGTATAGACATACCAGCCGATCGCGACCGACAGGATCTGGAACGCCAGCGACGACATCACGCGCGTGCCCCAGAAGCGCTGGAACGGTGCGTGGCGAAACAGGTTGGCGGGTAACGCGGATGCAGTGCTGGCGTCGGGTAACGGGGTGGTCATCGAAGAGGCGTCATCGGAGGGGAGCCGGCGATCGGCGATGCGCGATGCGGCCAAACCGCGATGATATCGCCAACCGCCCCACCCCTGCCGCACGCCCGCCCGGCGCCGCGCCGGCAATACCGGCGCACCCTGCACGACTACAACGCCCGACAAAAAAAAGCGCGAACCGTGGTTCGCGCCAAAGAGAGACCTCGCTGAAGACGTCGAAAGATCTACCTCACCCCACTCAGAAAGAATGCCGCATGCCGATCCGCACGTCGGCCTGCGTCTGCGTGGTCGACGGCGTGAAGCTGTAGCCGACCACCGCATCGACACCGTGCGACGCGCGCAGGTAATCGCCGGAGATGTACACGTCGGTGCGCTTCGACAGCAGGTAGTGGAGGCCGGCCGTGCCCTGGTTCCAGTGGTGGCCTTCGAAGCGCGTGTGCTGGTAGCCCGCGATGAAGCTCAGCGCCGGCGTGAACTGATACAGGCCGCCGCCTTCGTACACCTGCATGTGCGACGACTGGCCGAAGCCCTTGATCGTCGTATACGAGTAGTTCGCGTCGAGCGTCAGCTTGCCGATCGTGTAGCTCGTGCCGACGCCGAACGTGCCCTGGCTGTCGACGTCCATCGCGGTATTCGCGAACAGGTCGGTGCGCGCGCCGGTCGCCGGATCGACGGTGACGGTCTGCTGGCCGAGGAACGTATGCGTGCCGATCATCGCGTACGGGTCGAACGCGTAGATGCCGTTCGGGTTGTTCAGGCGCGTGTACGCGGCGCCGATCGAGAAGTCGCCCTTCGTGTAGCTCGCGCCCGCGCTCCATGCGCTGTTGCGGTGGAAGTTGCCGGCGACGTTGCCGAACGAGTACATCGCGCCGAACTTGAAGCCGCTCAGGTCGTTCGACAGGAATTTGACCGAGTTCGGCAGGCGGTCGCCGTTGAAGCGGTCGAAGTCGCCCTGGTGGATCGCATAGCCGCTGCCCCACGCGGAAATGTTGTAGATCGACACCAGTTCGTTGGTGATGTCGAGCTGGTTGCCGAACGACAGCGTGCCCCAGTCGTTCTGCAGACCGACATAAGCCTGCCGACCGAACTCCGACCCGCCGAAGCCGAGCTGCCCGTTGCCGAGGTGGAAACCGCTCTCGAGCACGAACACGGCCTTCAGGCCGCCGCCGAGATCTTCCGTGCCTTTCAGGCCGAAACGGTTCCCGTATGCGACGCCGTCGTCGAACTTGACCACGTGCGAGCCGCCCGTGTTGTTCACGTAGGTGATGCCCGCGTCGAGAATCCCGTACAGCGTCACGCTGCTCTGTGCATGGCCGATGGCCGGAATACAGGCCGCGCATGCAAGCGCAGCGGCTACGGCAACTTTCTTTTGCTTCATTATCGACCACCCTCCCTGAACCGTTCGATGGAACGAACCGTGGCCTGGCGCGCGCCGCAATACGCCGGCTGATTCGAATTCGGTACGTCTGCTGGCTGCGGTATTTCGTTTTCCGCAATAACGTAGCCATTGGCGAAAAATACAAACCCATATTTCGGGTCACCCGTCTGAAGGCGACACCAAATGGTCTCGATGCGACTGGTCGGGAAAACACGGAGACGGGCGACGCGGCAAAAACCGGCCGCCCGGAGGCAGGTCAGCGGGCATCGAGCGCCGCGCGCACGGCCGGCAGGGCCGGTGTGCCGGATGCGGTCGTCACGCCGTCCAGCCAGCCCTCGACGAGCGCCGGGTCGGCCTTCAGCACGTGCTGCGCCGCGAGCGCGGGCGAGGTCTTGTGGTCGAGCATGTCGGCGATGATCCGGTTCTCGACGTCGACGGAGAACGTCATCTGCCGGAACAGGCGCGCGAGGTTCGCGCACTGGCCGGCAAAGCCCGGACGCGTCACCGTGTTGACCGTCGCACCGCCGTAGTTCGGACCGAAATACGCATCGCCGCCCGACAGGTAGGTCAGGTGGAACTTGGTGTTCATCAGGTGCGGCTCCCAGGCCAAAAAGACGATCCAGCGCTTGTCGCGCACCGCCCGCTCGACCTGCGTGAGCATCCCCGTCTCGCTCGATTCGACGAGCGACCAGTTCGCCGGGCCGAGCGCATGGTCGGACAGCATCCGCTTGATGTTCTGGTTCGCCGGCGCGCCGGGCTCGATCCCGTAGATCTTGTCGCCGAAGCGGTCGGCATAGCGCGCGAGATCGGCGAACGTGTGCACGCCCGCGGCCGCGACGTAGTCGGGCACGGCCAGCGTGAACTTCGCGCCGCTCAGGTTCGCGTGCAGCACGTCGATCGACTTCTCGTCGACGAACGGCTTCACGAGCGGCGCCTGCGCGGGCATCCAGTTGCCGAGGAACACGTCGACCTGCCCTTTCTTCAAGCCCTGGTACGTGATCGGCACCGACAGGTTCGCGACGTCCTGCCGGTAGCCGAGCGCCTTCAGCACGACGCCGGCCATCGCGTTCGTCGCGTCGATGTCCGTCCAGCCGGGCGCCGCCATCTTCACGTCGCGACACGTCTGCGGATCGGCCGCGTTCGCGGGCTGCGTCGCCAGTACGCATGCGGCCGCGGCGAGTGCCGTGCCGAGCCCGCGGATTGCTGCATGGGATTGCCGTTTCATGGTGCGTCTCCTTCGTCGTTCGTCAATGATCGTGTGCGGATCGTTCAGCGCCCGACGCGCGGAAAGCGCGCCATCGCTTCGAGCGTATCGAGTTCGATGTGATTGCGCATGTAGCGCTGGCTCGCATCGGTGAACGGCTGCCAGTCCCACGCCTGGATGCGGCCCTGCGTCGTCGCCGCGTAATGGAAGCGGCGCCGCCGCTGGCTCGCGCGCACCTGCGCGTCGAGTTCCGGCAGGTTCCAGCGCTGCGCGGCCTCCGCACGGAAGGCGGCGAGCACGTCGGCGGCTTCCGGCAGGCCGGCCAGGTTCGTGCGCTCGCGCGGATCGTCGGCGAGATGATAGAGCTGGTCGGGATCGGCCGGGCAATGCACGTACTTCCAGTCGCCGCGGCGGATCATCACGACCGGCGCGACCGCCCCTTCCGCGAGGTATTCGCCCAGCGCGACGTCGTGCGCGGGCGCGCCTTGCAGATGCGGCACGAGGCTCGCGCCGTCGACCGGGTCCGGCCAGCCGCCGGCGGGCGCCGCACCGGTCAGGTCGACGAGCGTCGGCAGCAGGTCGAGGTGCGACACGGGCCCGCGCACGCGCGCGGCGTCGAAGCGGCCCGGCGCGTGGACGATCAGCGGCACGCGGCAGCCGCCTTCGAAGAACGTCATCTTGTACCAGAGCCCGCGCTCGCCGAGCATGTCGCCGTGGTCGGACGTGACGATCACGATCGTGTCGTCGGCGAACCCGCATTGCTCGAGCGCGGCCAGCACGCTGCCGAACTGCGCGTCGACGTACGACGTCGCGCCGTAGTAAGCGCGGCGCGCGGCGCGGATCTGCGCGTCGGTCGGCGGCGTGCGGTCGTTTTCGCAGACGAAGCGCAGCCGCTGCGAATGCGGATCGCTCTGCTCGGCATCGAGCCGCAAGGCCGGCATGTCGATCTCGTCGTCGCTGTACAGATCCCAGTATTCGCGCGTGATCGCATACGGATCGTGCGGATGGGTCAGCGACACGACCATGCAGAACGGCCGCGCGTCGTGCCCGGCCGCGCGCTCGCGCGCGACGTCGTACAGCTTCTGCCTGGCCGCGAACGTCACCTCGTCGTCGAAGTCGAGCTGGTTCGTGCGTACGCACGGGCCGGCCTCGAGCACCGAGCTCATGTTGTGATACCAGCTCGGCCGCTCGGTGGGGTGATCCCAGTCGGGCACCCAGCCGAAGTCGGCCGGATAGATGTCGGTCGTGAGCCGCTCCTCGAAACCGTGCAGCTGGTCGGGTCCGCAGAAATGCATCTTGCCGGACAGCATCGTGCGGTAGCCGCCCGCGCGCAGGTAATGCGCGAACGTCAGCGTTTGCGCCGGCAATTCGGCGGCGTTATCGTAGGCGCCGATACCCGACGGCAGCTTGCCGGTCAGCAGCGAGAAGCGCGACGGCGCGCACAGCGGGCTCGCGCAATACGCGGCGTCGAACACCACGCCTTGAGCGGCGAGACGATCGAGCGTCGGCGTGCGCGCGACGCGGTTGCCGTAGGCCGGCAGCGCGAACGGCGTCAGCTGGTCGGCCATCAGGATCAGGATGTTGGGAGTCGGGTTCGTCATCGCGGTCGTGGGGAAATCGGTGTTCGAACGGAACGGCGCGACGCTCGTGCGGCGACGCAGCCGGCATGACGGACGCGGCTTGCAGAAAGTCCCGCGCGCACCGGCCGCGACTGGCTAGAATCGCGGAAGGACCGGCGCGGCGCCGTGCCGTCCAGAGCACTATCCCCCGCCCGAATTCGGGCGGGAAGGTGGCCGGCCCTTATGGGGCCATTAGAGAGACTTATGTCGAAATCCGAAGCGTTACCGTCGATGCAGGCGCTGCGCGCGTTCGAATCGGCCGCCCGTCTCCAGAGCTTCACGGCCGCCGCGCGCGAGCTCGGCTCGACGCAGCCGGCCGTGAGCCAGCAGGTGTTCCAGCTCGAGGCGGAGCTCGGCGTGCCGCTGTTCGAGCGCAGCCCGCGCGGCGTCACGCTGACGAGCGACGGCCAGTGCCTGTACGAAGCCGTACGGGTGAGTCTCGACACGCTGCGCGGCGCCACCGCGACGCTGCGCGCGCGCCGCGAGCACGGCGCGCTCACGATCGTCACGGATTTCGGCTTCGCGACCTACTGGCTGATGCCGCGCCTCGCGGGGCTGAAGCACGTGATGCCGGACGTCGACGTGCGGGTCGTCACGTCACAGGATTACGACGCGCAGCGCGACCACGCCGACATCGCGATCCTGTTCGGCGACGGCCACTGGCCGTCGTGCACGGCCGCACGGCTCTTTCCCGAATCCGTCACGCCCGTCTGCTCGCCCGGATTCCGCGCCGCGCACCCGGATGTCGCGCGGCCCGACCATCTGCATGCGCTGCCGCTGCTGCACGTGCAGCCGACCCGCCCCGAGCGCTGGCTGTCGTGGGCCGGCTGGTTCGACGCGCACGGCCTCGACGCGCCGGCCGCCGCGCGCGGCGTGACCTTCAACAGCTACGCGCTGGTGATCCATGCGGCGCTCCTCGGCGAGGGCGTCGCGCTCGGCTGGTCGCCGCTCGTCGACGAGCTCGTCGCGTCCGGGCAGCTCGTGAAGCTCGTCGACGCGCCCGTCGTGACGTCGCGCGGCTATTTCCTGGTGCGGCCGCCGCAGCGGCCCGAGCCGGACGCGACCCACGTGTTCCGGCGCTGGCTGCTCGACGCGTGCGCGTGACGGGCTGCCTGCCGCCCGTCAACCATCCCGTCCACCAGCCGTCAACCGCCCCGCCTGACCGCCCGCCCCGTCCGGCCGCGCTGGCGTGCCGATACCAGCCACACGGCGGGTTGGTTCTATCCGCGCCCAAATCGTCCTGATTTACTTGAGTCTCCCGCTACCCGCTAGCGTGGCGCCCGGTGCGCCGCCGCGCGGGTTCGCGCCCCAAGACATCCGAGGAACCTCATGACCGCCGACTCACGCCCCGATCAATTCGTCCTGACGCTGTCGTGCCCGAGCGCGGCCGGCCAGGTCGCCGCCGTCGTCGGCTTTCTCGAGCGCCATCGCTGCTATGTCGATGCGTTGAACGTGTTCGACGACGATCTCAGCAACCACTTCTTCGTGCGCTGCGTGTTTCATCCGACGGATGAGACGCTGCAGATCGACGCGCTGCGCCAGGAGTTCGGGCCGATCGCGGCCGAGCTCGGCGGCCGCGACGGCGACACGCAGTGGGCGATCCACGACGTGAACGCGCGCCCGAAGGTGCTGATCATGGTGTCGAAGCTCGAGCACTGCCTCGCGGACCTGCTGTTCCGCTGGCGGATGGGCGAACTGAAAATGGACATCGTCGGCATCGTGTCGAACCATCCCGACTTCGAGCCGCTCGCCGCGCAGCACGGCCTGCCGTTCCGCCACTTTCCGATCACGCCCGACACCAAGGCGCAGCAGGAGGCGCAGTGGCTTGACTTCCTCGAGTCGAGCGGCGCGGAACTGGTGATCCTCGCGCGCTACATGCAGGTGCTGTCGCAGGAAACGAGCGCGAAGCTCGCGAACCGCGCGATCAACATCCACCACTCGTTCCTGCCCGGCTTCAAGGGCGCGAAGCCGTATCACCAGGCGCATGCGCGTGGCGTGAAGCTGATCGGCGCGACCGCGCACTTCGTGACCGACGATCTCGACGAAGGCCCGATCATCGAGCAGGTGGTCGAACGTGTCGATCACGCGCTGCGCCCCGAACAGTTGCTGGCGGTCGGTCGCGACGTCGAATGCATCACGCTCGCGCGTGCGGTGAAGGCGTTCATCGAGCGCCGCGTGTTCCTGAACGGCGATCGGACGGTGGTGTTTCCGTAAGGGCGTCGCGGGCCCGGCGCCGCATTCGTCGCGCGGCGAACAAACAAAAAAACCGACCGGCACTGCCGGTCGGTTTTTTGTCGCGTGGCGTTCGACGCTTCGCGCGACGGCCCCGGTACGGTAGCCGGATTCGCCGCGCGGCGCGTGCCCGTCACGCGCTTACTTCACCCACGCGAAGTAATACGACAGCCAGATCGTGAGCCCCGCGCCGATCAGCGCCGCATACGGCATCAGGCTCAGCCATATCGCACGCTTCGGCACTTCGAGTTCCATGTCGCGCTGCATCTGCGCGGGGAAGCGGCCGCGATCCTGCCAGTAGTGGCGGAACAGGAACACCGGCACGATCAGCAGCATCGCGATCAGCCCGTTGCGCAGCGTGCCTTCGCCCTGCAGGTTCGCGCCCGCGCCGACATAGACGAGGTTCGCGTAGCCGCAAATCGAACCGGCGACGAGCAGCCAGGTCGGGCAGCGGAACGGCCGATCCCAGTTGCCGCGATCCATCCGGTGGATCCAGCCCGACTGAAGGTTCAGGAATACGAACAGCATGTAGCAGACGTTCGAGATCGACAGCACCGTCATGTAGTCCGACATCATCAGCAACACGAGGTTGAAGCCGAGATCGGTCCACATCGCGCGCGTGGGCGAGCCGTGCTCGTTCACGTGCGACAGGTACTTCGGCAGCCAGCCGTCGACCGATGCCTGGTACAGCGTGCGCGACGAGCCCATCATCGACGTCATCACGATCAGCAGGATCGACAGCATCAGCATCACGACGACCGCATTCGCGACCCATGCCCCGCCGCCGACGATCCGCGCCATCGCGGCCGCGACACCGGTGCCGTCGCCGATCGCCGGATCGAGCATCGCCTGCGTGCCGAGCGCACCCTGGAACGCCATCGGCACGAGCGTCATCACGACGAGACACAGTGCGCCCGACCAGAAGATCGCCTTCGCGGTGTCGCGACGCGGATCGCGGAATTCGCGCGTGTAGCAGACGGCCGTCTCGAAGCCGTACGACGCCCAGCCGGCCATGAACATCGCGCCGAGCGCCATCGTGACGCCCTGCCCGTTCCACGAGCCGAACGTCGCGGTCGTGAGGTTGCCGTTCGCGTCGTGACCGAGCGGCAGCAGCGGGAGCAGGTTCGACATCGGCACGTCGCCGGTGACGAACGGCACGATGCCGACGATCAGCAGCGGCGTGAGCGATGCGATGCCAAGAATGCGCTGCGTGCGCGCAGCCTTCGACGCGCCGCTGTGCTGAAGCTTGAACGTGATGAGAAGCAGAATCGTCGCGATGATGAACGTCGCGTTGATTCGCAGCGAAAGACCCGGCTTGATGAAACCGAGATCCGCGATCCTGAGCTGCCAGTGCAGCACCGCCGCATCGGCGGGAAAGAGACTCGTGAGCGCATAGCTCGCCGCGAGGCCGCAGCCGAGCGCGAGCATCGGCGACCACGCGAGCCAGTTGCACCACACGGAAACGGGGGCAATCAGCTTGCTGTAACGGACCCAGCCGATCGCGCCATACACGGACGCGCCGCCCGATTTATGGGGAAATAGCCCGGATATTTCCGCATAAGTCGCGCTTTGAATCAGCCCCATCGTGATCGCGGCGATCCAGATCGCCCACGCGGGCTGGCCGATCGTCGCGCATACGCCGCCGATCGTGAACAGCACGCCTGCCGGCACGCCGCTCGTTACCCAGAATGCGTCTTTCCAAGTCAGGCCACGATGCAGCGTGTGGCCCGTCGAATCATGTGAGATGGTTGCCTCAACGTCACTGGTGCGATTAGCACGCAGTCCTGCCTGACTCATCCATTGCCTCCTGAGATGACTCCGCACAAGGGCCGTAGTGTAACAACTTACGCCCTTTCTTGCAGAATCAGAAAAAGAATTCCGGGATATGGCCGCAGGGAATCACGATTGTTTCGGATTCCTGCGGGCCATTCCCGGCGTATTTTTTATAGCGATGCGCGCGATGAAGCGTCGCGTGTTACTGGGTGCCTTCGGTCCACGAATTCACGCGGTCCGCATGGGCTGCGATCCACGCATCGGCGGCCGCTTCCGGCTTCGAGCCGTTCTGGATCGCGAGCATCACGCTGTCGATCTCGCCCGGTTTCCACTGGAATTTCTTCAGGAACGCGACGACCGGCTTGGCCTTCGTTTCGAGCTGCGGATTCACGACGCTGTCGACGTGCTCCGCGCCCCCGAACACCTTCTTCGGATCCTCGAGGAAGCGCAGCTTCCACTTCGCGAACATCCAGTGCGGCGCCCAGCCGGTCACGATCACCGGCTTGTTCGCACTGACGGAGCGCGACAGCTCAGCCGTCATCGCGCTGCCCGAACTCGGCATCAGCGTGTAGCTGAGGCCATAGCTCTTGATCGCTTCGTCGGTCTTGCGCATCACGCCCGCACCGGCATCGATGCCGACGATCCGGCCGCCGAAGCTGCTCTTCTCCGCGTTCAGATCGTCGATGCTCTTCGCCTTCACGTAATCCGGGACAATCAGGCCGATCTTCGCGTCGGGAAAGTTCGCGCCGACGTCGACGACCTTGCTCTTGTATTCGCTCCAGTACGAGCCGTGCGTGACCGGCAGCCAGGCCGACAGCGTCGCGTCGAGATCGCCGCGCGCCACGCCCTGCCACATGATCCCGGCCGCGACCGGCACGAGCTTCACCTCGTAGCCGAGCTTCTTCTCGATCACGCGGGCCGCGACGTTCGACGTCGCGACGCTGTCGTCCCAGCCTTCGACGTAGCCGATTTTCAGTGTCGGCTTCGTATCCGCAAGTGCTGACGCGCTTAGCGCCACCATGGCCGACACCGCGCCCGTCCACAACAGTTTTCCGAACAGCTTCATGGTCGATCTCCTTGATATGCGCTCACCGCGCGTTGCCTCTCTAGGTTCTTCAACCACAAATCCGCGGTATCGTTCTTTTCCGACGGATGCTTGTCCGGACGCGACGCGCCCGGACAGCCGATGGCTTGTTTGCTTATTTGTCGATCACGAGATCCGACAGCGGCTTGCTGCAGCACAGCAGCACCATCCCCTGGTCGATCTCGCGCTGGCGGATGCCGCCGTTGTGCTTCATCTCCACCTGCCCCGACACGAGCTTCACCTTGCAGGTGCCGCACATGCCCTGCGTGCACGACGCCGGAAGCCGCACGCCCGACTGGCGTGCCGCGTCGAGCACGTGCTGCCCGGAGCCGCACGAGATTTCGCGGTTGCTCTTCGCGAAGCTGACCGTGTACTGCTTAGTCGCGACGTCGCCGCCGTCGGCCGCCGGCACGAGTTCGGCGAGCACCTCGTCGCTCGCGGTCTGCGCGAGCGTTTCGAACGAGAAGCTTTCCTCGTGATACTGCTTGCGGTCGAAGCCGGCTTCGTCGAGCAGGTCGCGCACGGCCTTCATGTACGGCGCGGGGCCGCACGTGAAGATCTCGCGCTCCATGAAGTCCGGTGCGATCAGCTTCAGCAGCGGCAACGTCAGGAAGCCCGTGACGCCCGGCCAGTTGGTGCGTGCGCCGACGCGCTCGACGACGAACGACGTGCGGAAGTTCGTATGGTTCGACGCGATCAGGTCGAGTTCGCGCGCGAAGATGATGTCGTCCGGCGTGCGTGCGCTGTGCACGAACAGGATGTCGCGATCCTCGGCGAGATCATGGTGCGCGCGGCTCATCGACATCAGCGGCGTGACGCCCGAGCCGGCCGACAGGAACAGGTACTTGCGCGCCGGATGCCGTGCGCACGTGAATTCGCCGGCCGGGCCGAGCACGCGAACCGACGCGCCCGGGCGCAGGTTGTCGTGCAGCCAGTTCGACACCTTGCCGCCCGGCACGCGCTTGACCGTGATCGAGATCGTGTGCGGACGCGCCGGCGACGACGAGATCGTATAGCAGCGGTTGATCGTCTCGCCTTCGATGTCGAGCTCGAGCGTGATGAACTGCCCCGGCTCGAACGAAAACGCACGGCCTTGCGGCGAACGGAAGAAGAAGCTCTTCACGTCATGGGTTTCCTGCCGAACCTGGCAGCACACCAGCGTTTCCTCGACGTCGCTCGTCCAGCGCTCCGGCAGCGCGGTCCAGAATGCCGGGTGCGTCACCCGGCTTTCCGCCGGCTCGAAATTGGCTGCATCTCGCATCATGCCAACCTCCGCCGGGCCGCCCCAAGGAGGTTGACCGCCCCCTCGGGGGGCAGCGAGCAAAGTGAGCGTTGGGGTTGTTTCATCATTGACTCCGCTTGCTGTCCGCTGACTACTACGCGCCGGTTTTTTCGGCGAGCCGGCCGATGTACCAGGCCGAGAATTTTTCGACGAGACCTTCCGTGAACGGCGAATACGGGCCCGGCTCGTACGCGCTGCTGGTCGCGCCACGCTGCGAGAATTCGACGAGCGCGCGATCCTGGTCGTTGGTCGCGTTCCACACGGCCGTCAGGTTCTTCACGTCGTAGTCGATGCCTTCCTTCGCATCCTTGTGCACGAGCCACTTGGTGCGCACGAGCGTCTTGCCGGCCGACAGCGGAATCACCGAGAACGTCACGATGTGATCGCTCATGAAGTGGTGCCACGAGTTCGGCTGCGTCCAGAACGACAGGCCGCCGAGGTCGGCCTGCTCGAACTTGCCGAGCAGCTTCTTCGACGCGACCTTCGCGTCGAGCGTCTGCGATTCGCCGTGGCGGTCGAGCGGCAGGCGCTGCGTGCGGAAGCCCGTCACGTCGCTCAGCTTTTCGATTTCGGCGGACGGCAGGCCCATCTCGGCCCACTCCTTGCCGCGGCGCACGCAGGTTTCAGCGAATGCGTCCATGCCTTCGGCGTTCGCGTCGGAGCGCTGGTAGCCGAAGCCGTATTCGTACAGCGAGATCGTCAGCTCCGGATGGTTCGCGACGCAGTGATAGCACTCGCGGTTGTTCTCCATCGTGAGCTTCCAGTTGCCTTCCTCGATGATGTCGACCTGGGCGGCGATCTTCGTGTTCGGCAGATCGTGCGGCAGCAGGTACGGCTCCATCTCGGCGCGCAGCTGCGCGAAATCGACCGGCGGCTCCTCGGCGAGGCAGACGAAAATCAGCCCCGCGAGGTTCTGCACGTGCACCGACTTCAGGCTGTGCTTGCAGCGGTCGAACTTCTCGCCCATGTGCTCGGCGAACATCAGCTGGCCGGTCAGGTTGTAGGTCCAGCTGTGGTACGGGCACACGATGTTGCCGACCGAACCCTTGTCTTCGTTGCACAGACGCGCGCCGCGGTGACGACACACGTTGTGGAACGCGCGAATTTCCATGTCGTCGTCGCGCACGATCAGGATCGAGTCGCTGCCCAGTTCCACGGTCACGTAGTCGCCCGGCTCCGGAATGTCCGGTTCGACCGCTACGTGGATCCAGTGCTGGCGGAAAATCGCCTCCATGTCGAGGGCGAAGATTTCCTCGCTCGTATAGAACGGCGCCTCGAGGCTGTGGCCTTCCTTGCGTCGCGCGATCAGTGCACGAATGTCTGCCGATACTTTCATCGTTTGCTCCGGATTCCTTGCATCCCTGGGGTTCTTGCCGACAGGCACCAAATTCAGTAGTCGATGAGCTGATGCTCGCGCAAATACGCGAGTATCACTTGTGCTTTTTCGACTGAACTCCCTTCATTTACGACGTTGCCGCCGCGGCTTTCGGTCGTCGTCGCGGACAGCATCCGCGCATGCCCGGAGCGCTTCTCGGCGGCGACCAGTTTTACGGGTTTACGCTCGATCGCGCCGACCTTCCACGCGGCCGCTTCGGCGTCCGCGCCGGTCGCCGTGAGCAGCGGGCGGATCGCGCCGGCCCGCAGCCGCGCATACGCGTAGCGCGGCTCCACGTTGGCAAGCGGATGCACCGCGACGACGGCCGGCAGCGCCGCGTCGACGCGCCGCCGCAGCCCTTTCGGCAAGAATTGCCGGACCGCCGCGCGGCCGCCGTCGACCGTCACGTCGACGGCCGAGCCGACGAGCGGATAGCCGAGCGTCGCGGCGACGCGATACGGCAGCATGCCGGTGTCGTACGCGCCTTCCGCACGGGTGCCGGTCAGCACGAGGTCGTACCCTTCGACGCGGGCGGCCAGCGCATGCGCGGCATCGTCGCCGTCACGACAGGCCAGCACCTCGACCTGCCGCGCGCCGAGCGCGAGGTATTCGGCAAGCGCTTCATTGGCGGGGTCGCCCGCATGGATCACGTCGAGCTGGGCCCGATGTTTCTCGGCGAGCTGGCGGCCGACCTCGAGCGCGGCCGCGTCGTTGCGGCTGTAGCGCGCGGTACCGCTGACCGGGTGCCGGCCCACGGATACGAGCACCGCGATGCGTTGCAACTGGCGAGGGGCGTTCATGCTGCGACTCCTTCGGATTCACGGGCGCCGACCGCGGTCGGCGATTGTCCGCGCGACGCACGCGCGGCCTGCACCTCGTCGATCAGCGCGGCGATGGTCGCCTGCGCGTCGCCCACCACCGTCAGGTTCGCGCGCTTGGCGATCGGCGCACTGCCGTCGAGGTTGACCGCGATCACGTGACGGCAGTCCTTGATCCCTTGCAAGTGCTGCACCGCGCCCGAGATGCCGAAAGCGATGTACACGCTGGCCTCGACCGTCTTGCCGGTCGCGCCCACCTGCTTGTCGCGCGTGAAGTGGCCGTTGTCGACCGCGACGCGGCTCGCGCCGATCGCCGCGCCGAACGCGCCGGCGAGCCGCTCGAACGCGCCGATGTCGGACACGCCGTTACCAGCCGACACGATGAAGTCGGCTTCCTCCAGCGCGACCTGCGCCGCGTCGATCTCCTCGAGGCCGAGATCGCGGTACGGCTGCGCCGCGTCGCCGGCCGGGCGGATGAAGTCGGCGGCCAGCCGATCGCCCGCGCCGACGAACGGCAGCTTCGCCTCGACCGCGTTCTGCGCGAGCAGGATCACGTCGGGCAAGCCGCGCGTCGCGAACGCACGGCCGGCCTGCGCATACGCGCCCACATGCTTCGCGTCGATCTCGACCACGTGGGTCGCGACGCTCGCGCCGGCAGCGGCCGCGTAACGCCGGCCGAGATCGCCGTCGCCGGTCGCGTTGTCGGGCACGAACACGTGCTTCGGCGCGAGCGCCGCGGCACAGGCCTGCAATGCTTGCAATTCGCTTTCGGGCGCGAATGCGCGGCGGTCGAAGTCGGGCAGCTCGATCAGCTTGTCGACACCGAGTTCCGCGGCGTCATCCTTCAGTTCGCCGAACGCCAGCAGCGCGACTTCCGTCTGGGCGTCGGCCAGCACCGCGGCGGCGGCGATCGCCTGGCGCGAATGGTCGTCGAGCGCGCCGCGCTCGGTGTGCGCCACCACCAGCATCACGTGCTTCGGGTCCTGCACCGCGCGGCGCGGCTTCGCGGCCGCGGCGCCATGACCGTGCACGGACCACTGCGCGGCGCTCGCATCGGCGCTGCCTTCCTGGCCGAGCGTGATGCGCTTCAGGCCCGCGGCCGTGATGATGAACGGCCGGCGCGGATCGATTCGTTTGATCGTGTTCATCGATTCACTCCAGCGAGGCGGCAACGAGTTCGGCCACGTCGAGCACGTCGGGGCGCGGGCCCACGACGCCTTCGAGCATCGCCGTGCAGTTCGGGCAACCGACCGCGACCACGTCCGCGCCGATGGCGCGCGCGTCGGCGATGCGGATATCGGGAATACGCTGCTTGCCGGGGATGTCGGTCAGCGGCGCACCGCCGCCACCGCCGCAGCAACGCCCGCGCATGCCGTTGCGCTCCATCTCGACGACCTGGATGCCGATCGTCTTCAGCAGCTTGCGCGGCGATTCCGTCTCGCCGTTGTAGCGGCCGAGGTAGCACGGATCGTGATACGTGGTGCGCTTCTCGCGCAGCGCCTCGACGGCCTTCGGCGCGATCTTGCCGCTCTCGGCCAGCTCTGCCAGGTAGGTCGTGTGATGCTTGACCGTCACGCGCAGCCCGAGCGCGCGGTATTCGTTGCGCAGGCTGTGCATCACGTGCGGGTCGGCCGTCACGATCTGCTTGTACGACAGCGTGCCGAGCGTACCGATCAGGCGCTTCGCCATCCGCTGGAACGTCGCTTCGTCGCCGAGACGCCGCGCGACGTCGCCGGTATCGGTCTCGGTCCCGCCGAGCACCGCGTAGTCGACGCCTGCCTTGTTCAGCACCTTCACGAACGCGCGCAGCGTGCGCTGGTAGCGCATGTCGAACGCGCCTTCACCCGCGACGAACAGCACGTCGACCGGCTTGCCCGGTTGCGCGACGGGTGCGCTCAGGTCGACCGACCAGTCGTAGCGCGCGGCCGCGTCGTAACCGCCCATCGTGCCGGTCTCGCGCAGGTTCGCGAGCACTTCCTGGCCCTTGCCCGGCACCGTGCCGTGCACCAGCGTGCGGTTGCGGCGCATGTCGACGATCGCGTCGACGTGCTCGATCAGCATCGGGCATTCCTGCACGCATGCGCGGCAGGTCGTGCACGACCACAGTGTCTGCTCCTCGATCAGGCCGGACACGATCGGGCCGTTCGGCTCGCCGCGATGCTGGCCGACCGCGAGGCCCGGCGTCGGGCTGCCCGCGTAGGCCGCATCGGTGCCGCCCGCCATCCCGACGACGAGATCCTGGATCAGCTTCTTCGGGTTCAGCGGCTGGCCAGCGGCGAACGCGGGGCACGCGGCCTCGCACTTGCCGCACTGCACGCACGCGTCGAAGCTCAGCAGCTGGTTCCAGCGGAATTCGACCGGCTTCGCGACGCCGTATTCCTCGTGCTCGATGTCCGGCAGCTTCAGCGCGGTCGGCGGCGTTGCCGTGCCGTTGCCCGTGAACGAATCGCGGGTAGCCGCGAAACGCTCCTGGCGCGGGTGGAACGCGAGGTGCAGCAGGCCGGCGATCGCATGCTTCATCGGGCCGCCCTTCGCGGCGCCGATGGTCATCGTGAATGCGCCGGCGCCGATCAGCAGCGCGCAGAGCACCGCGAACGCCCCCGACATCGCGCCGGTCGGCACGACCATGAACAGCACGAGGCCGAGCGCGAACGAGCCGAGCAGCCAGGGCAGCGCGTTCCACGGGCCGCGCGACAGGCGGGCGGGCACGTCCTTGGCCGCGCGGCGGCGCCAGACGAACACCACGCCGACGAGCATCGCGAGCGCCGCGAGGAAGATCAGCTTGTCGAGCCACGGCGAGTAGATCGCGAGGCCGTAGTTGACGAACACCAGCGCGAGCGCACCGATCGCGCCGCCGGCGGTGGCGACGTGGGTCTTCGCGATGTACGGGTCGCGGGCGACCACGTGGTGCAGGTCGACGAAGTAGCGCTTCGGGATCGCGAACAGGTTCGCGACGCCGAACGAGCCGGGCGCCGTGGCCCGGCCGAGGCGCCAGTAGGACGAGCGCTTCGCGACGGCGAACGCGAGCCCCGCCACCGACAGCCACAACAGTGCGGTAATGAGGAAGGACGGATTCATTTTCAGAAATCCTTCACGAGACGCAGCGAGTCATAGATCGCGCCGTGGACGTTGTGCATCGAGATGCAGTCGCCGACACGGAACAGCAGGAAGCGGCCGTTGCCGAGTTCTTCCGACAGGCACGGCTGCGGCTCGGCCGCGAACAGCGTGTGCGGATCGATCTGGCCGCGGTTCACCGACTCCGGCTTGAGCTTCCAGTACAGCTCGTCATTCGGCGACGAACCGTTCTCGATCACCACCTGGTCGACCGCGCGCTCTTCCAGTTCTTCGGTGTACTCGTTGCGCAGCACGGCGATCTTCTTGCCGTCCTCCTCGTACACGCGATCGAGCATGGTGTTCGGCGTCGGGATCACGCCGAGCGCATACAGGCGGCGATAGAAGATCGGGAACGTCGTGCCGCCGCAATCGTCGGCCACCTTCACGTCGGGCGTGACGACCTCGACCTTCGAGCCGCGGCTCGCCATGAAATCGGCGACGCCCGCGCCCGCATGGGTGCTCACGCCGTCGAACAGCAGCACGTTCTCCTTCGGCTCGACCTTGCCGGTCAGGATGTCCCACGAGCTGACGGCCAGGCCCTCGGCCACGCCCCACGCCGGCACCTGCCACGTGAAGCTCGAGCCGCCCGTGGCGAGCACGACGATGTCCGGCTTCTCGGCCATGATCATCTTCTCGTCGGCGGCGACGCCGAGGCGGCGATCGACGCCCAGGCGCTTGGTTTCCATGTCGAACCAGCGGATGATCCCCGACATCTGTTCGCGCTGCGGCGCCTTCGCGGCGATCATCACCTGGCCGCCCACTTCGGCATTCTTCTCGAACAGCACCACGTCGTGGCCGCGCAGCTTCGCGACACGTGCGGCCTCGAGCCCCGCGGGGCCCGCGCCGACCACCACCACCTTGCGCTTCGGGCCGCGCGACTTCTCGATGATGTGCGGCATCGTCGCTTCGCGCGACGTCGCGGCGTTCTGGATGCACAGCACGTCGAGGCCGTTGTACTGGCGGTCGATGCAGTAGTTCGCGCCGACGCACTGCTTGATTTCGTCTTCGCGGCCGTCGCGGATCTTGATCACCATGTGCGGATCGGCGATCTGCGCGCGCGTCATGCCGACCAGGTCGATCATGCCGTTCGCGAGCAGGCGTTCGGCCTGACCCGCGTCGCGGATGCTCTGCGCGTGCATCACGGGGATCTTCACCACCGACTTGATGCCGGCGGCGAGGTGCACGAACGGCTCCGGCGGCAGCGCCATCGGCGGCATGCAGTTGGCGATCGTGTTGTGCGTGTCGCCGCCCGAGCCGACCACGCTCAGGTAGTCGATCAGGCCCGTCTCCGACATCGCCTGCGCGATTTCCTTCAGCGCTTCGTGATCGAGGCCGTCCTCGTGGAATTCGTCGCCGCACATCCGCAGGCCGACGCAGAAGTCCTTGCCCACTGCCTCGCGCACGGCCGTCAGCACTTCGATGCCGAAGCGCAGGCGGTTCTCGAGGCTGCCGCCCCATTCATCGGTGCGATGGTTCGAACGCTGGCTCCAGAACTGGTCGATCAGGTGCTGGTGCGCGGCGGAGATTTCGATGCCGTCCATGCCGGCCGCCTTCACGCGCTTTGCCGCCGCCGCGAAGTCGCCGATGATGCGGCGGATTTCCTCGATCTCGATGATCTTCGCGTTGCCGCGGTGCACCGGCTCGCGCACGCCCGACGGCGACATCAGGTGCGGCCAGTGCTCGCCGTGGAACGACGAGCGGCGGCCCATGTGCGTCGCCTGGATCATGATCTTCGCGCCATGCTTGTGCATGGTGTCGGCCAGGCGCGTGAGCGGGTCGATGATCTTGTCGTTCGACAGGTTCACCGACTTCCACCAGCCCTGCGGGCTGTCGATCGACACGGGGCTCGAGCCGCCGCAGATCGCGAGGCCGACGCCACCCTTCGCCTTCTCTTCGTAGTAGCGGATGTAGCGGTCGCCCGGCAGGCCGCCCGGCTCGGCATACACCTCCGCGTGGGCGGTGCTGACGATCCGGTTGCGCAGCGTCAACTGGTTCAGCTGCATGGGTTTGAACAGGTGGGGATAACGCATCGCAGGCGACCTCTGGCGTTCGAATGTCTCGTGTTGCGGGTGTTGTTGTGTTGCTGTGTCGGATCGTCAGCGCGTCAGTGCGCGAGCGGCGACACTTCGAAGACGCAGTGGTCGTGATGCTCGGCCGCACACTGCACTTCCTTCGACTGCGCACGCGGCGCGCCCTTGCCTTCCGGCGTCGTGTCGTTGACCCAGTCCATCGCGCCGGCGAACCAGCCCGCGAACATGTAGCAGAGCTTGCCTTCCTTGCCCGGCTGCTGGAGCACGAACGACGAGTGGCGCAGTTCGATCTTCGCGCGCGCGCTGGCCGGATCGGCCTCGATGATCGAGAACAGGCCCCAGCCGCGTTGCGACAGGCGCTTCAGGTAGTGCTCGAACACGGCCATGCCGGTCAGCCCGTGCAGCTTCGCTTCCTTGTCGCACCAGTGGTATGCGGACTTGTAGCCGGCCTTGTAGAGGATCTCGGCATACGCGTCGACGCCGAGCGCTTCCTCGACGGCGACGTGATTGTTCGTGAAGAAGTGGCGCGGCACGTACAGCATCGGCAGCGCGTCGGTGGTCCAGACGCCGGTATCGGGATCGACGTTGATCGGCAGTTGCGGTTGCATCGTGGTGACTCCGTGAGGAAAATTGGCCGCGCGGCTCAGGCGCGACATCGTCCGCGTGCCCGCGCGAATTGCACGGGCACGTCCCGATTTTTCTTGTGTTGAATCGCGGGTGGCGGTTCGGGCGGGCGGACGCTTACGCGCCCCACACGTCCTTGAACACGCGCACCCAGTTCTCGCCCATGATCTTGCGGATGCGCGACTCCTTCCAGCCGTGGCGTTCCATCGCCGCGGTCAGGTTCGGGAATTCGCCGATCGTGCGGATGCCGTCCGGGTTGATCACCTTGCCGAAGTTCGTCAGCTGGCGATAGCGGCCCTTGTCATGCGTCAGCATGTCGAAGAATTCCTTCGCGAAATCCTGCGTGAAGTCCGTGCCGATGCCGACCGCGTCTTCGCCGATCAGGTTCACGACGTAGTCGATCGCCTCGATGTAGTCGTCGATGTTCGCCTCGATCCCGCGCTTCAGGAACGGCGCGAACATCGTCACGCCGACGAAGCCGCCGGCGTCGGCGATTTCCTTCAGCTGCGCGTCGCTCTTGTTGCGCGGATGTTCCTTCAGGCCCGACGGCAGGCAGTGCGAGTAGCACACCGGCTTCTTCGAGAACGCGATCGCTTCCGACGACGTATTGCCGCCCACATGCGACAGGTCGACCATGATGCCGACGCGGTTCATCTCGGTGATCACTTCGCGGCCGAAGTCCGACAGGCCGCCGTCACGCTCGTAGCAGCCGGTGCCGACCAGGTTCTGCGTGTTGTAGCAAAGCTGCACGACGCGCACGCCCATGTCGGCGAACGCCTCGATGTAGCCGAGGTTGTCCTCGAACGCGTGCGCGTTCTGGAAGCCGAGAATGATCCCGGTCTTGCCTTCCTTCTTCGCGCGGAAGATGTCGTCCGTGGTACGCACGAGCGTCAGCAGCTCGCTGTTCTCGCGGATCTTCTGCTTCATCACGCCGATGTTGTCGACGGTCTTGGTGAAGTTCTCCCACACCGACACCGTGCAGTTCGCGGCCGTGATGCCGCCACGGCGCATGTCTTCGAACACCGGCTTCTCGAACTTCGAGATGTTCAGTCCGTCGATGATGATGCTGTCCTGATGCAGCGTGCTCATATCTGCCTCTCGCTCCAGTCTCTGCTTTTGTGGGGGTCGTCGATCAGTAAATCGGGAAGCGCTCGCAAAGCGCGAAAATCTCGCGGCGCACGCGCTGTTCGGTCGCGGGGTCGCCTTCCGGGTTCGCGCGCAACGCGTCGAACACTTCGAGAATCAGGCGGCCGATCTCGCGGAACTCCGCGACGCCGAAGCCGCGCGTCGTGCCGGCCGGCGTGCCGAGGCGGATGCCCGACGTGACGGTCGGCTTCTCGGTGTCGAACGGAATGCCGTTCTTGTTGCAGGTGATGCCCGCGCGCTCCAGCGCCTGCTCGACCGGCGCGCCCTTCAGGCCCTTCGGGCGCAGGTCGACCAGCAGCAGGTGGTTGTCGGTGCCGCCGGTGACGAGATCCACGCCGCCCGCCTTCAGCACTTCGCCGAGCGCCTGCGCGTTCGCGAGCACGTTGTCGATGTAGGTCTTGAAGTCCGCGTGCAGCACTTCGCCGAACGCGACGGCCTTGCCGGCGATCACGTGCATCAGCGGGCCGCCCTGCAGGCCGGGGAACACCGCCGAGTTGATCTTTTTTGCAATCTCTTCGTCGTTGGTCAGCACGAAGCCGCCGCGCGGGCCGCGCAGCGTCTTGTGCGTGGTCGACGTGACGACGTGCGCGTGCTCGACCGGGTTCGCATGGCGGCCGGCGGCGATCACGCCCGCGATGTGCGCCATGTCGACCATCAGCTTCGCGCCGACGCTGTCGGCGATCGCGCGAAAGCGAGCGAAGTCCAGTGCGCGCGGATACGCCGAGAAGCCGGCGATGATCAGGTTCGGCTTGTGCTGGTGCGCGAGTTCTTCGACCTGGTCGTAGTCGATCCGCATCGTGTCGCGATTCACGCCGTACTGCACCGCGTTGAACCACTTGCCCGACAGCGCCGGCTTCGCGCCGTGCGTCAGGTGGCCGCCTGCGTCCAGCGACATGCCGAGCACCGTGTCGCCCGGCTTCGCCAGCGCGAGCATCACCGAGCCGTTCGCCTGCGCGCCCGAGTGCGGCTGCACGTTCGCGTAGCCGGCGTTGAAGATCTGCTTCACGCGCTCGATCGCCAGCGCCTCGACTTCGTCCGCGAATTCGCAGCCGCCGTAGTAACGCTTGCCCGGATAGCCTTCCGCATACTTGTTGGTCAGCACCGAACCTTGCGCCTCCAGCACCGCGCGCGACACGATGTTTTCCGACGCGATGAGCTCGACCTGCGACTGCTGGCGCTCGAGCTCCTTCAGGATGGCGCTGCGCACCGGCGCGTCGCGCTCGGCAAGGGGCTGCGAGAAGAAAGGCTGGGTGTTCGACATAGTGCGTCCGTGACGAAGAATAAAGGGCGTGAAACCGAAGCTCGAGGCCCGCCAAACCTGGGTTTCCAGCGCATCCAGTGCAAGGCTGCCGACGGCTCTATTCTTGTCGTTCGGATTTTCGGCGGATTGATGAATTTAGACGCGTTCTTTGCCTTTTCCGCCATGCGCGTCCGTTTTGTACAAGTGACCGGTCGTGCTTTTCGGCATGGGCGATCACACCGCCGTTTGTCGTTCGCCCCGCACAAGCACTTCGGCGGTGCCTGCGCTGTGCGTCCGGGGTGCAGCGCGGCCCGCTTACGGTGCAGTGCAGCATGGACGCCAAGCCCATACAACGTATGGAGCTAGGGTTTAGCCGTATGGCACGCTTGTTGCGCTCGCTCACACAATACGGCAGCCCGATCCGTGCCCTTCGGGCGAAAAGCTATTAGAGATTCAAGGAACGCCCCCATGTCCCCCGACCGCACAGCGTCGCTGTCCCACTTCGCGTTCATGCCTTTGCCGAATTTCACGATGATCGCGTTCACCAATGCGATCGAGGTGCTTCGGATGGCGAACTACCTGAGCGGCCAACCGCTCTACCGCTGGTCGGTGATCAGCCCGGAAGGCGGACCGGTCACGGCGAGCAACGGACTCACGGTCGACACGGGGCCGGCCGAGTGCGTGGGGCAGCCGGACATCGTCTTCGTGTGCGGCGGCGTGGACGTGCAGCGCGCGACGACGCCCGCCCATCTGTCGACGCTGCGCCGCTTCGCGCGCATGGGGCTGCCGCTCGGCAGCCTGTGCACGGGCACCTATGCACTCGCGAAGTCGGGGCTGCTCGCGGGGTACGCGTGCGCGATCCATTGGGAAAACATGTCGGCGCTGAAGGAAGAGTTTCCGGACACGCGCTTCCTGAAGGAACTGTTCGTGGTCGACCGCGACCGCATCACGTGCACGGGCGGCGTCGCGCCGCTCGACATGATGCTGAACCTGATCGCCGCGCGCGTGGGCACCGCGCGCGTCACGCAGATCGCCGAGCAGTTCATCGTCGAACACGTGCGCGATACCAGCGCGCAACAGCGGATGCCGCTGGTCGCGCGGCTCGGCTCGGCGAACAAGTCGCTGTTCGAAGTGATCTCGCTGATGGAGAACAACATCGAGGAGCCGCTGTCGCGCGAGGAACTCGCGCGGCTTGCGAACATGTCGCAGCGTCAGCTGCAGCGGCTGTTCCGCGAGCACCTCGGGATGACGCCCACGCACTATTACCTGACGCTGCGGCTGCGCCGCGCGCGCGAGCTGCTGCTGCAGACCGACATGTCGATCATGCACATCACGATGGCGTGCGGCTTCCAGTCGGCATGCCACTTCAGCAAGAGCTATCGCGACGCGTTCGGCGTCGCGCCGACGCGCGAACGCCGCAAGCAGGTCGCGCCGCTCGCGCAGGGTGTGACGGGCGGGGCGGCGGCGTTTCCGGCCCATCTGCTTCATGTGTGAAGCGGGCGTGGCGCGAATAAAAAAAAGCGGCCTTCAAGGCCGCTTTTCATTTTCGCTTACGATCCCCACACCTGCATTTCATCGAGCGAATAACCCCACTGCGTTGCCCGCTTCGTACCGATCATCCGCACGTAGCGCCCCTGCCCATTGAGGTTCGGCAGCGTAACGTGACCGTACGACACGCCGTTGTTCGTCGAATAAACCGTCGTCCAGTTCGCGTTGTCGTTCGACGTCTGGATCTGGTAGACGAGCGCACCTGCATCCCAGTAAAGATCGACGCTGCTGACCTTCTTCACCGCGCCGAGATCGACGGAGATCCATTCCGTGCCGACACCCGCGCCTTCCGGCGAATCCCAGCGCGTGCTCGTCGTGTTGCCGTCGAATGCCTTGTCCGGCGTCAGCGACGCGTTGTAGCTCGCCGACGCGGCGGCCGGACGCCCTTGCGACAGCAGCGTCGGCTGCGCGGCCGCCGGGCCGCCGTAGTAGCTCGCGCCAAGCTTCGCTTTGGTCGTATCCGCGTTCACGCCGAATTGCGACAGGCTCCAGCGCTGGCCGGTCGTCACGTCACCCACGTAGAGCTGGTAGCCGCCCGCCGTCGTCGACGAGAAGAACACGTAGTTCGTGCCGCTCACCGGTGCCGGGTCCGAATTGTTGCTCATGCAGTCGTTGATCGGCAGCGCGCTCGGCGTCGACGCCGGGTCCGCGGTCTTCGCGTAGATCTGGTCCGCACCGCCGCTGTCCTTCCAGCGTGCGTAGAACACCATGCCATCGCGGCGCACGATCGGGTAGTAGGTCTGCAGCCCGGCCGGATGATCGAATACCGCCGTAGCGCCGGTCGCGATCGTGCGCTTCATCAGCCCCATGTTCGAGCCGGTGCCCGTCGCGTAGTACACGGCGCTCGCGTCCGGCGCGAGGAACGGCATCGAGTATTCGCTGCCTGCCGGCGCGTTCGTCAGGCTCACGACCGACGTGAACACCGGGCCCGCGCTCGTGTACGACAGCGTGCCCTGCTTCACGTCGCCGTTCTGCTTGAACACGAGCGTCTTGCCGTCGGCCGCGAACTTCGGATCCTCGTTGCGCGTAGCGCCAGTGCTGTTCGTCAGGTTGACGGGCGGCGTGCCGGCGCCAAGCTGCAGCATGAACACGTTCCACGCGCCGTTGCTGATCCCCATGAACGCGAGCCACTTGCCGTCGGGGCTGAACACGCCATTCATCGGATCGGTGATGCCCCAGCTGCTCTTGCTCAGTTGCGTGAGCGTGCGGGCGGAAAAGTCGTACAAAAACAGTTGGCTCGTGCCGTCGCCGTACTTGACGTAGCTGTGATAGACGAGCTTGCCGGTCAGTGCGCCGGGGAACGACGCGTTCGACTGAGCCGGCGGATTGTTGACGCAGGCGGCCGCGGCGGCGCCGCTGAACAGGTCGAGGGCGATGCCGGCCACGAGGCCCGCGACGAGGAACTTCGATTTCACGCTGAATGCTTCCGGATAAGGGTGAGGACGCCGTAGACAGGTCCCGCTCGCGGTGCGCGGGGGTCACGGATCCGCCCTTCGGCAGTGAACTCCGTATCGACCAGGCTTCGGGAACAAAGATTGCGCAGAATGCCCGTTCACAGGTCTGAAGAAAAGGATCAGAGTCGGTCGAAAACGTGCGGATCAGCAATATGCGGATCGACGAGTGGGGCGGGATTGAACGCGGCGGATGGCGTGCTACTCTTTTTTTCATCGACGGCCGCGGTCGGCCGGAGGGCGGGCATGAAGCGATATGCGGCGCTCGCGCAGACGATTGCGGACTCGATCAGGCGTGGCGACCTCGCGGCCGGCGCCCGGATCCCGACCGTGCGCTCGGCGTGCCGCGCCTATCGTGTGAGTCCTTCCACCGTGTTTCGCGCGTACTACACGCTCGAAAGCGAGGGCCTCATCGTCGCGCGCGCGCGTTCCGGGTATTTCGTCGCGGACCTCGACGACAAGCGCGTGCGTACCAGCCAGGACACGCCACGCAAGCCGGGCGCGTCGCCGACCGGCGACGACACGCTGTTCCGCTTGATCGACTCGCTCAAGCGCGACGACATCGTGCCGCTGGGTTCGGCATTCGCCAGCTATTCACTGTTTCCGATGAGCAGCCTGTGGCGCTACGCGGCGACGGCGGCCCGCAACATGGACCGTGCGCAACTGCTGGCGGGACTGCCGCCCGGCCACGAAGCGCTGCGCCGCCAGATCGCAATGCGCTACCTGAACGCGGGCGCCGCATTGCCGATGGAAGAGATCGTCATCACGACCGGCGCGGCCGAAGCGCTGACGCTGAGCCTGCAGGCGCTCACGCGCCCCGGCGATATCGTCGCGATCGAACGCCCGGCTTTCCCCGCGGTGTTGCAGGCCGTGCAGCGGCTGCATCTGAAGACCGTCGAAATCCCGGTCGACCCGCGCACCGGCCTCGATCTCGACGCACTCGCCGATGCGCTGGACACGCATCCGGTGCGCGCGTGCTGGTTCATGACCTCGCTTCACAACCCGACCGGCGCGACGCTGTCCGACGAGCGCAAGCGCGCACTGATCGACCTGCTCGCGTCGCACGAGGTGCCGCTGATCGAGGACGACGTGTTCGGCGAACTGCATTTCGGGCCGTTGCCCACGCGCCCCGCGAAACTGTACGACGATAGCGGGCTGGTGCTGCATTGCGGATCGTTCTCGAAGTGCCTCGCTCCCGGTTTCCGGGTCGGCTGGGTCGCGGCCGGACGCTATGTCGAACAGATCAGCCACGTGAAGAACGAAAGCGCGCCGGCCGCCGACGTGCCCGCGCAGATGGCCGTATCGAGCTACCTGCGCGACGGCGCGTACGACCGCTTCCTGCGCCGGCTCCGGCGCAACCTGGCCGCGCACCAGACGCAGATGCTGGCCGCCGTTCGCGCGTACTTTCCGCCCGACACGGAGGTGTACGCACCGCGCGGCGGGTATTTTCTGTGGATCGAATTGCCGCCGCACGTGGACGCGATGCAGTTGTTCGACGACGCGATGGACAACGGCGTCAGCCTCGCGCCCGGGCCGATCTTTTCCGTGACGGGCGCATTTCACCGTTATGTCCGGCTGAACTATGGCCGGCCCTGGACCCCTGCCGTCGAGGACGCGATGCGGACCATCGGGACGCTCGCCGGGCGGCAACGACAGACGAGGTAGCAACACCATGCAAGTCCTGCTCAACCGGAATGTGCGGCCCCGCGACACGCTGCGCGGCGCACTGAACCTGCGTGCCGAGCCGCACGGTGCCGTCAGCCAGCGCTGCCGGGAATGCGGCTTCCTGGCGTTTCGCGCCAGCGAGCAGTGCCCCGTCTGCGGTGTAGGGGACTGGCCGTTCACGCCGCTGCGCGACCGGCGCGGCGACGCACATGCCGGGCAGGCCGCGTCCCCGCCCGACACGCAGCGGCCTGTACCGGCGTGGTCGTCGCGCGTCGCGGCCGCGGTGCGCAGCGCCGCGATCCGGCGGCCGCGCCCGTCCAGCGCGCCGCTGCTGAGCATCCTCACCCTCGTGCTGATGGTCGGCGGCTATGTGACGTTCGACCGGACGTGCCGGGCGGATCCCGTCTGTCGCGGCCCGGCTGCGCCCGGTGCGACAACGATCGATGCCGGCGCGCACGGCGCCGACGCGCCGACGTTGCCGGTCGTGCCCGTGCCCGTCTATGCGTTTCATCGTGCAGACGATAAGCCGGCCGCCGCACACGAGACGCCGGTCGCGGCCGACGACACGCAGATCGCGGCCGAGCCGCCGCGCGCGACCGCACGCTCCACCGCACGCGCGACCACGACGCTCGCGCGGCATGCGCCACCGGTTCGCGAGCCGCAGCACGCGCGCAACGGCGTCCGCGTCGCCGACTGGAAAGGCGGCGTCCCGGCCCGGCGCACGCATGCGATTCATCGCGTGAGTGTGCATACACGCCACGGGCGCCGCGCCGCGGCGACCGAAATCCAATTGGCCGGGGTCTATCGCGGACACTAAGCGCGCCGCGCGCCCACAGCGACAACGGGCGGCACCGTCTCCGGTGCCGCCCGCTTCATGCGCTTCCTGGTTCGTGCGTCAGGCCGCCAGCAAACCGTGCGGATCGATCACGAATTTGCGCGGCGCGCCGCCGTCGAACTTCTTGTAGCCTTCCGGCGCCTGATCGAGCGAGATCACCTCGACGTTGACGATCTTCGCGATCGGCAGACGGTCGAACAGGATTGCCTGCATCAGGTTGCGGTTGTACTTCAGCACCGGCGTCTGGCCCGTGAAGAACGAGTGCGACTTCGCCCAGCCGAGGCCGAAGCGAATGCTCAGGCTGCCGTGCTGCGCGGCCTTGTCCTTCGCGCCCGGATCGTCCGTCACGTACAGGCCGGGGATACCGATCGCGCCGGCCGGACGCGTGATTTCCATCAGCGAGTTCAGCACCGTCGCGGGCGCTTCCTCGGAATGGCCCGACGAACCGTGGCCGTGCGCCTCGAAGCCGACGCAGTCGACCGCGCAGTCGATTTCCGGCACGCCGAGAATCTGCTCGATCTGCTCGCCGAGCGATGCGTCCTTCGACAGGTCGACCGTCTCGAAGCCCATCGCCCGCGCATGCGCGAGGCGTTCCTCGTTCATGTCGCCGACGATGGTCACCGCCGCGCCCAGCAGGCGCGCCGATGCAGCCGCCGCCATCCCGACCGGGCCCGCGCCCGCGATATAGACCGTCGAGCCCGGCTTCACGCCCGCGCTCACCGCGCCGTGATAACCGGTCGGCAGAATGTCGGACAGGCAGGTCAGGTCGCGAATCTTCGCCATCGCCTGATCGCGGTCCGGGAATTTCAGCAGGTTGAAGTCCGCGTACGGCACGAGCACGTACTCGGCCTGGCCGCCGATCCAGCCGCCCATGTCGACGTAGCCGTATGCGCCGCCGGCTCGCGACGGGTTCACGTTCAGGCACACGCCCGTATGCGTGTCCTTGCACATCGCGCAGCGTCCGCACGCGACGTTGAACGGCACCGACACGAGATCGCCGAGCTTCAGCGTCTCGACGTCGCGGCCCACCTCGACCACTTCGCCGGTGATCTCGTGACCGAGCACGAGGCCGACCGGGGCGGTCGTGCGGCCGCGCACCATGTGCTGGTCGGAACCGCAGATGTTCGTGCTCACCACTTTCAGGATCACACCGTGGCCGATCGCGCGGCCGGTCGGGTCGACCATTTTCGGATAATCGATCTTCTGTACTTCGACCTTGCCCGGCCCAAGATAGACGACACCTCGATTGCTGCTCATCGTATTGTCTCCATGTCTCGTTGGATGGCGCTGCGGCACGCCGGCGGGTGCGGCGCTTACGCAACGTGCTGTTCGAGAGTAGTCCCGGAGGCGGGGGCGCCGATGTCTCAAACCCGACATGCGTTTGATCGGTGCCGACATCGATGGCGCAAACGCGAAAGTCGGGCCGGAAAGCGGTCGGAAGGCAGTACCAAGGAAGACGCGGAGCGCGCGGGCCGCAAAGGCCGGCCGGTTCAAGTGATCAGGGCGATCCGCCCCGCCGGCCGGGCGCGCGTTATCCGCCCTGATTCTCGCGGATGATCGCGGCGGCAGCCGCCTGCGCGTCGCTCGCGACGCCGTCGTGCATGCGCGTGCTGACGGCCGGTGTCGGCGGCTCGCTGTCGAGCGCGTGGCCGTCGCGGTTGCGCGTATCGACCGTCGCGCGCATCGACAACCCGACCCTGAGCGGATGTGCGGCCAGGTCGCGGGGATCGATCGCGATCACGACCGGCACCCGCTGCACGACCTTGATCCAGTTGCCGGCCGCGTTCTGCGACGGCAGCATCGAGAACGCGCTGCCGGTGCCTGCCGAGAAGCCCTGCACGCGGCCGCGATAGACGACCCGCGAGCCGTACAGGTCCGACACCACGTCGACCGGCTGACCGGTGCGCATGTGGCGGATCTGCCCTTCCTTGAAGTTCGCTTCGATCCACAGCCGGTTCAGCTGCACGATCGACATCAGCGGCACGCCGGGCCCGACCTGCTGGCCGACCTGCACCGAACGCTGGCCGACCGTGCCGTCGACCGGCGCGACGATCATCGTGCGCTTCAGGTTCCGGTACGCGAGCCTGAACTGCGCGGCCGCCTGCACGACGGCCGGGCTTTCGTCGACCGGCAGCTTGCTGCCGAGCGCCCGCGCCGCTTCGAGCTGCGCCTGCGCGGCCGCGAGGTTCGCCTGGGCGCCGGCGACCGCCGCGCGGGCGCGCGCCAGTTCCTCCGGCGCGACGATCTCGACCGATGCGCCCGAACGCGCGGCGAGCGCGCGCTGCGCGAGCGACAGGTCGGCCTGGCGCGCGTTCACGGCTTCCACGTACATCGTGTTCGAGATCTTCGCGTTCGCGACCTGCCGCACGGCCTGCACGAGCTGCGCCTTCGCCTGCGCGAACGCGACGGACGCTTCGGTGTCGTCGAGCCGCACGAGCGGCTGCCCGGCGCGCACGGCCTGCGTATCGGCGACCAGCACGTCGGTCACCGCGCCCGGGATCTGCGCGGCGACCTGCACGATGCTGCCCGCGACGTACGCGTCGTCGGTGTCCTCGACATAGCGGTCGTGCAGCAGCCAGAACGCGATCCACACGAGCGCGGCCAGCAGCACGACCGCGAAGAACCACGTGAAGCGCTTGCGGCGGGTCGCCCGGCGCGCGTCGAGTGCCGGGTCGTTCAGTGCGGCCGGCTGCGCGGCGGTATGAAGGTTGTCGTGGTGCATCAGTCGCTTTGCGTAACGATCAGGCGGTCATGCTGGAACTGCGGGATCGCGCTCACGCGCGGGTCGGCCGAGACGATGGGTACCGCGCCGCGCGTGCCGGTGCTCACGCTCGCGCTATCGGCCGCCGCGCTGCGCGGTGTCACGAGCGCCGCCGGCGGGTCGATTGGCGCGGCGCCATTGGCGGCGGTCGCCGCGCGACGCGCTTCCGTGCCGGCGGTCGTCGCGTTGCGAGCGGCCGCGTTCGCCATCGCACCGCGCTTCGGCCGCGGGCCTTGCGCGGTACGTGTCGCGACCGGTGACGTCGATGTCGATGCCGACGCCATCGCCGCACCGGCATCGAACCCGCCGCCGAGCGCGCCGACCAACCCGACGCGCAGCGTCCGCTGCCGCCCGAGCAGCGCGATCAGCTGCGCGCGTTCATCGATCAGCGTGAGGTCCGCGACATCGACGTCCTTCTGCATCAGCACGCCGCGCCGATGGCGGTCGGCCGCGATCTGCACGATCTTCTGCGCGGCGGCGACGGCGTCCCGCTGCTGCGCGACGAGCGTCTGCGCGGTTTGCAACGACGTGACGATCTGTGCGACCTGACCGAGCGCGTCGTCGACGGTCTTGTTGTACAGCCCGATCGCGACGTCGGCCTGCGCGACGTCCGCGCCGAGCTTCGCCTTCAGCCGGCCGCGATCGAACACCGGCAGCGAGATCGCCGGGCCGACGGAGCCGGCGAGTGCGTCGCGCGAGAACAGCGACGCGGGTGTCAGCGCGAACACGCCGCCGAGCGCGACGAGGTTCACGTCCGGATAGAACTGCGCGCGCGTGGAGTCGGCATTCGCGAACGCCGCTTCGACGCGCAGGCGCGCGGCGACGATGTCGGGCCGGCGGCCGAGCAGGTCGGCCGGCAGCCGCGCGGGCAGCGCGCCGCCGGGGAAAGCGCCGACGCGCGGCCGCTGCAGCGAGAGCCCACGCTCGGGCCCGCGACCGGACAGCACGCCGAGCTGCAATTGCGCGAGCTTGATCTGCTCGTCGTTCAGCGCCATCTGTTCGAGCAGGCGGGTGCGCTTGATCGACGCGTCGCTCGCGTCGTACGCGTTGTCGAGGCCGCGCGCGGTGCGCTCGCGCAGCACGGCCGTCACGCGCTGGCTGATCTTCAGCTTCTGCTGCAGCAGGTCGCGCACCGCGTACGCCTGGTCGAGCTGGCAATACACGGAGACGATCGCGACCGCTAGCGTGAGCCGAACCTGCTCGGCCTCGACGCCGGCCGCGTCGCGCAGCGACATCAGGCTCTTCGTCGCCGCGCGGTTCCTTCCCCACAGGTCGAGCTGGTAGGTCAGCCCGACGAATACCGACGACGGCGACACGACCGGATCGCCGAAGATCTCGACCGGCACGCGATAGCCGCCGACGGACACGTCGGCGACGTCGCCCGGCTTCGGCATCCGCGCGCGGCTGACCGTCGCGCCGGCCGTGCCGGTCAACCCCGTCAGCGAATCGAATTGCCGAAGCTGCGCCTGCGCGATCCGCAGCCGCGCCTGCGCGACCTGCAGGTCGGGATTGTTCCGCGACGCCTCCGCCACCAGTTCGTCGAGCTGCGGATCCTGCAGTTGCTTGACCCAGTCGGGGGCGGGCCACGCCCCGTCCACGCCGGGGCCCGCGGTATGCGCGAGCGCATCGCCGGCCGGTGCGCGCAGCGACAGCGACGGCAGGAATCCCGACGGCACGCAACCGCCCAGCGCCAGCAGCACGGCCGCCGCGAGCATCGTCCAGGCACCCTGCCCGCCGCGCGCCGGTTGCTCCGATTTCATGACGCGTTCCATCGTTTCCCTCAACCCTGCTAGACGCGCTGCGCGCGTGCGGCCAGACGCGGCCGCGCGCGCTCGAGCGGCCCGAGCCGGCCGAGCAGGCCGTCCGCGATGCCGAACAGGATGCCGGCGAGCTTGGCGCGCTTGTCGCGCTCGACGAGCGCGATCTGCACGACCTGCCACACGGTCAGCAGATTCGGCACCATCGCCACCGGAAAGCGCAACCCGTACTGCATCCCTAGCTGCACCGCATTACGTGCGCTGTAGTAGCGCCGTTGCCACGAGTGATTCATCGACGTCATTTCGAAAGGGCCGAATGCATGCCGCTGCTTCGCGCCGATCCGGTGCTTCAGCACCAGCGACGGCACGACATAGAGCGGCACGTTGCGCGCGAGCGCGCGGAAGCTGTACTCGGTGTCGACGTGATCGATGAACAGCGTCTCGTCGAAGCGGCCGAGCACATCGAACGCGGCGCGCGACACGACGCAGCCCGACGAGATCAGGAACGCGCAGCGCTGCGGCTGCGCGTCGGGCGCGAGGTGCAGCCGGCGCACCGCGATTCCGTTCGTCGCGAGTTCGGGCAGGAAGCTGCGCGCGTTCTCGTCGAAGATGCGCGGGCCGGCGAGGAAGGCGCGCCCCGCGAGCCGCGCGCACGCGTCGCGCATCGTCGCGAAGTAACCGGCCGGCACCGACGAATCCTGATCGAACAGCGCAACGGCATCGACGTTCCGCCGAAACAGCGCCGCGAGCCCCGCGTTGTACGCGCCGGCGACGCCGCCGTGGTTGCCGTGATGCAGCAGCGCGATGCCGTCGCGCGCGCACAGCGCGCGGGCGCGCGCATCGGGCTGCGGCGTGTTGTCGACGACGAGCAGCGCGTCGCACGCGTGCCGCCACGCGCCGAGCGCCGCGAGCTGCGCGTCGGTCGGGTGATACAGGATCACGAGTGCGCCGAGCGTCGTCATGCCCCTCTCCTCAATGTCCCATCGAAACCGCGGCGCCGCGCTTCGGCCGCGTCAGCCACATCATCGCGGCGAGCACGACGCAGGTCATGCTCGCCATCCAGAACATGTCGCCCGTCGCCATCATGTACGCCTGCTGCATCACGACCTGGTGCAGCGTGGAGAGCTCGCGCATGCCATCCACGCCCATCGCGTTCAGCGTGTGCACGAAGCGCTGCGTGTTCGTCGATGCGTGCGTGACCGATTGCGACACGACGTCGTAGTGATAGGTCGCGCGGTTGTCCCACAGTGTCACGCTCATCGCGGTGCCGAACGCGGCGGACAGCGTGCGCAGGAAGTTCGACAGGCTCGACGCGGCCGCGAGCCTGTCGTCCGGAATGCGCGACAGCGTCGCGGCCGTCAGCGGAATGAAGAAGCACGGCAGTCCGATCCCCTGGATCAGCCCGGGCGCGGCGATCTGCGCGAACGTCATCTTCAGCGTGAAATGCGCGTCCCACGCGAGCACGGTCGCGAACACGAGGAAGCCGAACGTCGCGAGCACGCGTGCATCGAAGCGGTGCGCATGCAGGCCGACGAGAATCGAGAACACCAGCGCGAGCACGCCGAGCGATGCGGTGGCGAGGCCCGCGTGAAACGCGTTGTAGCCCATCACCGCCTGCATCCACAGCGGAAACACGACGCCCACCACCGAGAAGCTCATCATCCCGAGCGAGATGATCAGCACGCAGAACGAAAACGTGCGGTCGCGAAACAGGCTGAGGTCGACGACCGGATGCGTTTCGCCCGCCTCCCAGATCAGCAGCGACACGATCGCGAGACCGGCGACCACCGCGAGCGTGACGATCAGCGGCGAATCGAACCAACCCTTGTCGTGACCGAGATCGAGCATCGCCTGCAGCGAGCCGACGCCGATCACGAGCAGCACGATGCCCGGCACGTCGATCGGGCCGGCCGCGCCGCGCTGCGCGTCGGGGCGCAGCATCGCGGTGCACACGGCGAACGAGAACAGCCCGATCGGAAGGTTGATCAGGAAGATCCACGGCCACGAGAAGCTGTCGACGATCCAGCCACCGACCACCGGCCCGAAGATCGGCGCGAGCAGCACCGTCATCGCCCACAGCGCGAGCGCGACGGTGCGCTTGTCCGGCGGAAAGGTGCGCAGCAGGATCGTCTGCGACAGCGGCACCATCGGCCCCGAGCACAGCCCCTGCAATGCGCGGCAGACCACCAGCACGTTCAGGTCGCGTGCGAGCCCGCACAGCAGCGACGTCAGCGTGAACAGCAGCACCGCGCCGATGAACAGCCGCCGCTCGCCGACGCGGCGCGCGAGCCAGCCGGTCAGCGGCACCGCGATCGCGGCCGCGACCGAATACGAGCTGATCACCCACGTGCCCTGGCTGTTCGACACGCCGAGACTGCCGGAGATCGCCGGCACCGCGACGTTCGTCACGGTCGAGTCGAGCACTTCGATGAAGGTCGCGAGCGACAGCGCGAACGTGAGGAGCGCGAGCCGGGCGCCGCGCACCGGTGGCGCGGCAGCCGCGGCGGACGCGGCGGCGTCCCGAAGCGGCGATGCCGTGCTCATGCGCCCGCCATCGCGACCGCGACCGGCGAGATCGCGCGGCCGCGTTTCGGTGCAACGCGCTCGATGAAATCGGCGGCCGTCGCGCAGCCGTCCGGCGCGGCATTGATCAGCGCCCGTGCGCGTTCCGCATACACCGCGAATTCGGGCTCGCTCAGTACGCGCATGAGCGCCGCACCGAGCCGCGCGCCGTCGACCGGCGCGTCGATGCGTACGCCGGCACCGCTCGTCGCGACACGCTGCGCATTGTCGAACTGGTCGTGCGCGAACGGCGTCACGACCTGCGGAATTCCGGCTTCGAACGCGAGCGCCGCGGTACCGATGCCGCCGTGATGCACGAGTGCGCGGCAACGCGGCAGCAGCGTGCGCATCGGCACGAAGCGGCGCACCAGCAGCCGGTCGCTGTCCGGTGCCGCATCGTGCGGGCTCAGCAGGATGCCGCGCGCGCCGGTCGCGCGCATCGCGTCGGCGACCGCACGCGCATACGCGGCGTGATCGACGCGCGTCGAGCCGGCCGTGAACACCACGGGCGGCTCGCCGGCCGCGAGAAACGCGTCGAGCGCGGGATCGTCGTCGGGCGTCGCGACGTCGTTGAACAGCGGAAAGCCGCTTTGCAGAAGACGGGCCGGCCAGTCGCGCTGCGCCGGCGCGAACCAGTCGGGAAACAGGCACAGCACGCCATCGGTCGAATGCAGCCAGCGGCCCAGCACGCGCCGCGCGGGCGCCAGCCCGAGGTCGCGGCGCACTGCATCGAGCGCCGGCCCGCACACGCGGTCGAGCACCAGCCGCTCGATCAGCGTCATCAGCGCCGCCTTCACCGGCAGCGGCCAGCGCGCGGGAATCGTCAGGCGCGGATGCGTCGGCGGCACGTGCGCGGACAGCAGCGTCGACGGCGACACCTGCACCGACACGTACGGCGTGCCGTGCCGCTCCTGCATGAAGCGCGCGGAAAACGCCCACAGCGTGCCGACCAGCACGGTGTCGCGATCGGTCAGCGCGCACAGCGCGTCGTAATGCGGGCGCAGCACGGGGGCGATCACCTGCCACAGCGTGCGAAACGACGTGCGCGGATCCCACAGCGCAGGGTTCGCCATCGCGGCCTCGTACTCGGCCGCGGTGCCGACCGGCACGAACGCGAACCCGCAGCGGCGCACGGTCGCCTCGAACGGCGGATGCGTGCAGAACACGACATCGTGGCCGCGCATCGCGAGCGCGCGCGCGACGCCGAGCAGCGGATGCACGTCGCCCGCCGAGCCGATCGCGGTCACGATCATCTTCGCCATCGCGCGCCTCGCGGAAAGATCAGTAGAAACCGGGGATCAGCGCCGCGACTTCGCGACGGTACTGCGCGTATGCCGGCCCGAAATGGCCGGTCAGCCAGCTCTCCTCGACGCGCACCTTGTATGCAAGCGACGCGAACACCAGCGCGACACCGAATGCACCGCGCCACTCGCCGCCGATCAGTGCGGCACCCACCAGCGCGATAAGACAGCCGGTGTAGATCGGATGACGCACGAGGCCATACGGGCCGGTGCGGACGAGTTCGTGGTTCTCCTTCAGCGTGACGGACACGCTCCAGTTCGTGCCGAGATGCAGCCGCGCCCACACCGAGAACAACAGCCCCGCGACCAGCACCGCGAGCCCGCACTGGGCCTGCAGGCCGAAGCGGTGCCAGTCCGGCACCAACGCGCGCAGGGTCAGGTCGGGCAGGATGATCAGCGCACCGCCGACGATCAGCGGAATCGACTGCAGCGTGCGCGAGCGCGACGCCTCCTTGCGCACGGTCGTCTTCACGGCCTGCGACGTCATGATCCAGTAGGCGAGCCACGCGGCCCACGGAACGACGATGGCGATGGTCTGAACGATATTCACGGCTGGCCTGCCTTGTGTGGATGAGAATTCGGATGCGCGCGGCGTGCGCGGTGCGTGCCGCGTCACGACGACATGGCCGGCATCGGCGCGGACACGCACGCGTGAGCGGCGCCGAGCCCGACGCCCGCGGCTACGGGCGGCGCGTCGCAGAAGAAACCGAGCAGCGCGGCACGCGTGGCCTCGCGCTGCGCGCGGCCTTCGATGTCGAGAAAATGACCGGCGTCGGGAATCGTCGCGAAGCGCGCACGCGGCACGTGCGCGGCGAGCTGACGGACGTCGGCCGGCGTCGTGTATTCGTCGCGCTCGCCGTTCACGAACAGCAGCTCGGCGCCGATGTTCGTGAACTCGCTCAGGTAGCGCTCCGGCTGCAGCGACAGGATCTGATCGACGTGGAACGCGACCTGATCCTGCTCGTCGCGCGGCAGGCGCGTCAGGTAGCGGTAGTTGTACAACTTCATGATGCGCGGCAGGTAGCGGCCGACCGTGTCGTTCAGCAGCTGCGCGGCCTTCAGGTTCTCGCCGGCCGCGATGTGGTCGCGGGCACGCGTCACGTAGTCGACCATCGCGCCGTTCAGGAACGGCGAGAACGAACAGATCGCCGCGCGCCGCACGCTCGGGCAGCCGCGCGCGAGCGCGAACAGCGACGCGACGCCGCCCCACGACACCGACACGAGGAACGCGGGCGCGAAGTGCTCGACCAGATGCTGGAGAATCGCGGCCTCGTCGTCCTTCGTCAGGATGAAGCAGCCGGGGTTGTGCTGGCGCGACTGCCCCGCGTACGGCAGGTCGAAGCAGATCGTGTTCATCCGCTCGCCGAGATACTGGACGGTCTGGCCGAACGACGCGGTCGTCGCGAGCGCGCCGTTGACGAGCATCGCCGTGTCGAAGGACGGATCGAACACGTTCCGTTCGACGTAGACCTTCAGACCATTCGGCAGCGGGACCACGTGTTTTTCGGTCGGCATCGTCGTTCTCCGGTGGATGCGGCGTCTCGGCGTCGCGGCATGCTGCAGGTGCGCAATGGCGGGCGGCGACCGTGTTCCGCCGTTGACCGCGCCCATTGCCGACGCACCGCGGAAAATACCCGCGGCGCCGATTCATTCCTTGGGATGCGGCGCCATCCTAATACGGGCAATATTACTTACTCAAGTCACCCCAACGATTCCCTCTACTCCACCCGGGAATACAAGCGATTCAAATTTTTTCAGCATTTTTTATGGTAGGAGGAATCGGACGAAAGGAGATCGCAATCGTTTGCGAGTGCGCCACGAAACGGGCCACACGGCGTCCAATATTCTTTAAATTCAATCACATAACTCGATTCAATCGCCTGATTGAAACGAATTTTCGGAAAATGCAGGCCTCGTCATCGGCAATTCCAATTTCCGGATCCAAAACCATTCTCACATAGCTCGACATTCTTTCGACGTGTAATAAATCGGATTCAGAAACGGCCGAAACCATTGCATCAGATTTTCCCGATCCGTTTTAAACAAACTTAAAATTATTTAACCTCCTTTCAATTCGTTTTTCCGCATCCGCACAATCGCGGCGACGCCGTCGGTTTCCATCCTCCGACACCCGATCCACCTTCCGACCCCGCTTTTTTATTGATTGAACGATCAATAAAAAACCGCTAAGCTTTGGACTTCCAGGAACGGGCCCGTCCGGGCGAAAGGAGAGTGCGCGATGCCGAAAGTCGGAATGCGGGAGATACGCCGCGCACAGTTGATCGACGCCACGCTGCGCTCGATCGACGAAGCCGGCCTGCCCGGCACGACGCTCGCATCGGTCGCGCAGCGCGCGAACATCTCGACGGGCATCGTCAGCCACTACTTCGGCGACAAGGACGGCCTGCTCGAAGCCACGATGCGGCACGTGCTGCGCGATCTGTGGGCCGCCACCACGCAACGTCGCGTCGCCGCGCGCAAGGATCCGCGTTCGCGGCTGCGCGCGATCGTCGCCGCGAACTTCGACGACACGCAGGTCAGCGCGCCCGTGATGAAGACCTGGCTCGCGTTCTGGTCGCAGAGCATGCACGACGCGATGCTCAAGCGCCTGCAGCATGTCAACACGCGGCGCCTCCATTCGAACCTGTGCGCGGAATTCGCGAAGGCGCTGCCGCGCGCGAAAGCACGGCAAGCCGCCAGCGGCCTCGCCGCGCTGATCGACGGCCTGTGGCTGCGCGGCGCCCTCGCCGGCGGCCCGATCGACACCCGGGCTGCATTGAAGCTCGCCCACGATTACATCGACCTGCTGCTCGCGTCCGACTGACGCGTCACGCAGTCGCCCTCAAGGAGATCCTCATGTCCGTATACGGTTTGCAGCGCCTCTACATCGGCGGCGGTTACGTCGACGCCACCAGCGGCAAGACTTTCGACACCTTCGATCCCGCCACCGGCGAACTGCTCGCGCAGGTGCAGCAGGCGAGCGCGGCCGACGTCGACCGCGCGGTCGCGTCGGCCCGGGAAGGCCAGCGCGAATGGGCCGCGATGACCGCGATGCAGCGCTCGCGGATCCTGCGCCGCGCGGTCGACCTGCTGCGCGAACGCAACGACGAGCTCGCGGCCATCGAGACGCGCGACACCGGCAAGCCGATCGGCGAGACGCTCGCGGTCGACATCGTCACCGGCGCGGACGTGATCGAGTACTACGCGGGCCTCGCGACCGCGATCGAAGGGCTGCAGGTCCCGCTGCGCGCCGAGTCGTTCGTCTATACGCGCCGCGAGCCGCTCGGCGTGTGCGCGGGCATCGGCGCCTGGAACTACCCGATCCAGATCGCATGCTGGAAGACGGCGCCCGCGCTCGCGGCCGGCAACGCGATGGTGTTCAAGCCGAGCGAGGTCACGCCGCTCACCGCGCTGAAGCTCGCCGAAATCTATACGGAAGCCGGCGTGCCGGCCGGCGTGTTCAACGTCGTACAGGGCGACGGCTCGGTCGGCGCGCTGCTCACCGGTCACCCGGACATCGCGAAGGTGTCGTTCACCGGTGGCGTCGAGACCGGCAAGAAGGTGATGTCGCTGGCCGGCGCGTCGTCGCTGAAGGAAGTGACGATGGAGCTCGGCGGCAAGTCGCCGCTGATCGTGTTCGAGGATGCCGATCTCGACCGCGCGGCCGACATCGCGGTGACCGCCAACTTCTTCAGCTCGGGCCAGGTCTGCACGAACGGCACGCGCGTGTTCGTGCATCGCTCGGTCAAGGACGCGTTCACGCAGCGCGTGCTCGAACGCGTGAAGCGGATTCGCGTCGGCAAGCCGACCGATGCCGATACCAACTTCGGCCCGCTCGTGTCGGCCGCGCAGCTCGACAAGGTGCTCGGCTTCATCGACAGCGGCAAGGCCGAAGGCGCGAAGCTGCTCGCCGGCGGCACGCGCCTGACCGACGGCCACTTCGGCAGCGGCCAGTACGTCGCGCCGACCGTGTTCGGCGACTGCCGCGACGACATGAAGATCGTGCGCGAAGAGATTTTCGGGCCGGTGATGAGCATCCTCGATTTCGAATCGGAGGACGAAGTAATCGCCCGCGCGAACGACACGCACTACGGCCTCGCGGCCGGCGTCGTAACCGAGAACCTGTCGCGCGCGCACCGCACGATCCATCGTCTCGAAGCCGGCATCTGCTGGATCAACACGTGGGGCGAATCGCCGGCCGAGATGCCGGTTGGCGGATACAAGCAATCCGGTGTCGGACGCGAGAACGGCATCACGACGCTCGAACACTACACTCGAATCAAGTCGGTACAGGTCGAGCTCGGCCGCTACAACCCGGTGTTTTGAGAACGATAGGAGATACCCCGTCATGACGACACGCGAATACGACTACATCATCTGCGGCGCCGGTTCCGCGGGCAACGTGCTCGCGACGCGCCTGACGGAAGATCCGAACGTCACGGTGCTGCTGCTCGAAGCGGGCGGCCCCGACTACCGCTTCGACTTCCGCACGCAGATGCCGGCAGCGCTCGCCTATCCGCTGCAGGGCCGTCGCTACAACTGGGCCTACGAGACCGACCCCGAGCCGCACATGGACAACCGCCGGATGGAATGCGGCCGCGGCAAGGGGCTCGGCGGCTCGTCGCTGATCAACGGGATGTGCTACATCCGCGGCAACGCGCTCGACTACGACAACTGGTCGACGCACAAGGGGCTCGAGAACTGGACGTATCTCGACTGCCTGCCGTACTTCAAGAAAGCCGAGACGCGCGACGTCGGCCCGAACGACTATCACGGCGGCGACGGCCCCGTGTCGGTCACGACCAGCAAGCCGGGCGTGAACCCGCTGTTCGAGGCGATGGTCGATGCGGGCGTGCAGGCCGGCTATCCGCGCACCGACGACCTGAACGGCTATCAGCAGGAAGGCTTCGGCCCGATGGACCGCACCGTCACGCCGAAGGGCCGCCGCGCCAGCACCGCGCGTGGCTACCTCGACCAGGCGAAGGGCCGGCCGAACCTCGAGATCGTCACGCACGCGCTCGCCGACCGCATCCTGTTCGACGGCAAGCGCGCGTCGGGCGTCACGTACCTGCGCGGCAGCGAGCGCGCGAATGCGCACGCGCGCCGCGAGGTACTCGTGTGCAGTGGCGCGATCGCGTCGCCGCAGTTGCTGCAACGCTCGGGCGTCGGCCCCGGCGCATGGCTGAAGGAACTCGACATCCCGATCGTGCTCGACCTGCCCGGCGTCGGCCAGAACCTGCAGGATCACCTGGAGATGTACATCCAGTACGAGTGCAAGGAGCCGGTGTCGCTGTATCCGGCGCTCAAGTGGTGGAACCAGCCGAAGATCGGCCTCGAATGGATGCTGAACGGCACGGGCCTCGGCGCGAGCAACCACTTCGAGGCGGGCGGCTTCATCCGCACGCGCGACGACGATCCCTGGCCGAACATCCAGTATCACTTCCTGCCCGTTGCGATCAACTACAACGGCTCGAACGCGATCGAGATGCACGGCTTCCAGGCGCACGTCGGGTCGATGCGTTCGCCGAGCCGCGGCCGCGTGAAGCTGCGCTCGCGCGATCCGAACGCGCATCCGAGCATCCTGTTCAACTACATGGCCGAAGCGCTCGACTGGCGCGAGTTCCGCGATGCGATCCGCGCGACGCGCGAGATCATGCGGCAGCCCGCGCTCGACCGCTATCGCGGCCGCGAGCTGAACCCGGGCGCCGACTGCAAGTCCGACAAGGAGCTCGACACGTTCGTGCGGGCCCGCGCGGAAACCGCGTTCCATCCGTCGTGCTCGTGCAAGATGGGCTACGACGACATGGCCGTGGTCGACGAGGAAGGTCGCGTGCACGGGCTGGAAGGGCTGCGCGTCGTCGATGCGTCGATCATGCCGATCATCACGACCGGCAACCTGAACGCGCCGACGATCATGATCGCGGAGAAGATCGCCGACAAGATCCGCGGCCGCCAGCCGCTTGCGCGTGTCGACGTGCCCTACTTCGTCGCGAACGGAGCGATGGCGCGCAATGTCGCGAAGGCGGTGCGGCAGCCGGAGACGGTGTAATCGCACCAGCACCCCGCCCCGCGCACGCGGTAGCGGCAGCAACATGCACGGCTCGCGGCGTTCTCGCCGCGAGCCGTTTTTCATTGGGCGCGCCCGGCGCCCGTCCTGAACCGTGTGATGGCCGCCCGCCTCGGCCGCACGCGTTTCGCGCGCACGATCGGATTCGCGCGCGACGTCAGGCTCATCGCGCCGCGCAAATGCTCGAACGCGACCTCCTCCTTCCGCCCGAAGCGGCCGAGCGCCGGCCACGCCAGCGTTTCATCGAGCCACGTCTGCCACGCGTCGCCGTGGAAGCGGCGCGCGAATTCGCGCACCGTGTCCGGCGCCGCGATCACGATGCCCGCCAGCAGGTAATACGCCCAGAAGCTGCCCGCGCCGACGAGCCGGTCGAGCCGGCACGCGGACACCGCCGCGAGCAGACCGTCCACCGACGCAAGATCGCCGCGGCGTTCGCGAATCGCGCGCGCGACGAGATTGTGCTGACCGCCGTACGCGGCAAAGGAAATCCCTTTGCCGGCGGCCAGCTCCGCGCAGAACATCGCGAGCGCGGCCATCTCGTCGATGCGCGCGGCATCGTCGCGTGGCCCGCACACGCGCAGCACGATCGCATCGATGACGTCCCCCGGTCGGGCCGACGGCTCGACGCACGCCGCCGCGACGGCCGCGTGCCGTTCTCTCAGGTTCTTCGCGGGCGGCGCTTCGCTGTTCGCGGGTCGGGCGCGTGCGTCACGCTCGTCGGCATCGTCGCTGCCTCGATCCACGCCGCGGGCAATCCGTTCAAGCGCGGCCCAGCCGTCGTCGGGATCGTCGAAGGTCCACGCATCGACGAAGCCATGCGCGGCTTCGAATACCGCGCGCGATCCCGGGCAGCATCGCTCCGCGTTCGCGAGCTGCCGCGCGTCGGGCACGTGCATGCATGCACCGGGCGGATCGCTCGCATCGCATGCGCAACCGCCGCCGTCCGTTGCCATCCACGGCGCGAGCGCATGCAGGACGGCGATCGCTTCGTGCGACAGGTTCAATCCCGCTCGGCCGCGTGCCGGGGGCGACGATGGCGGCACGTCCGTTGCGCCGTCGTCGTCGGCCGCCGCCACGCGAGCCGCTTTGGACAAGTGTTCGATCAGGTACTGCAGCCACGCGGCCGTGCGCAGCCGGTCAGGCGTCGCACCGCGGGCAGCGCCATACTTCGCTGGGTCGGTGAGCATGTGGCGAATCGGAATGGTTGTGTTGATTCGGGTTTGGTCGAAGCAGGCAGCACGGTGCGTCGCACCGGCCCCTGGTATGGCCGCCCACGTCGGATCGCGACGCAGGCAGCCAGCCGGTCGCCGCGCCGATACGCGCGACGACACGAACTCAGCTCGAAACCGGAATGCCCGCCGCGCATCCTTGCACGGCCCTCGTCGATGGCGGACGCCCGGCCTCGATCACGCGATGCCTACTGCACGTGGAACTTCGGCGACGTGACGACCGTGCCGCCAACCGTACAGTCCGGCGTCAGCACGGCATTGTTGAACGTCAGCGACGAGTTCGGATCGTTCCACGTCGTCACGACCTTGCTCGGCCCGCACGTGCCGAGCAGCGTGACGTTCACCTTCACGTTGTTGATCGACAGCTGCGTCGTACTGTCGGCCTGCCCGGTCCACGGCGACGCGCTGGTCGCGCTGCCGCTGATCAGGCCGCACGTCGCGCCGCCCGTGAAGGTCGTCGACGTGATGTTGACGATGCCCGTCGACGAGATCGTGCCGTTGAACGTCGCGTTGCAGGTCGCGTTGATCGACCCCTTGGCCAGGGCCGTGAGGCCCGTCGCGGAGAACGGCTCCCCGTTCGGGTTCATGGCCTGACCGTCGGCGCGCGACACGGTGACGGCGAAAGCAGGCGCGGCCGAAACCGCGGTGAATGCCACTGCAGCAACAAGCGATGCGATTTTGCGAATGCTCATTTGAACTGCCCCCTCTCTCTTCACAAATGGCGGCATGCCGCCAGGAACGCGACGTCGCGGCCGGATCGCTCCGGCCGCTCGGTCGCAGGAAGCCGCCGGCACGCGTGACGTGTGCCGCACGGCTCAGAACTTGTAGGAAATGCCGACGAACGTGATCAGCGGATCGGCCTTCAGCCGCGTGCGCGTGGTCGCGAGCGTCGATCCGTCGGCCGCCTTGATCACGAGCGACGAGTAGGTCTTCAGCGGCATGTAGGTCAGCGTCGCCGTGAGCCCCCAGTGCTTGTCGATCGCATAGCTCGCGCCGACGTTGTAGACCGGCGTGAACGACGACGACGCCTTGCCCTCCACCGACGTCGGCCCCGGCTTGCCGGCGCCGGCCGCGAGCACGCTGCCGAGGTTCTCGTTGATGTCCTTCGCGAAGTTGCCGTTCAGTTCGATGTTGCTGAACCAGCTGTAGGCGACGCCGATGCCGACGAACGGACGGAACTTCGCGGTCGGCGCATTGAAGTAGTACTGCAGAATGATCGTCGGGCTCCACTGCCGCGCATTCTTCACGGCCGGCTGGTTCGACGTCTTGTCCATGTCGACGCTGCCGAGCGAGCCGGCCGGGCCCGGCGGCCGGATCACGCCGTGCCCGGTCAACGTGAACTCGGGCGGCACGCCGAGCACCGACGTCACGGCGATGTGGTCGGTGAAGAAGTGCGTGAGCGTGAGGCCGACCGTATCGGCGTTGTTGACCGTCAGGCTCGTGCCCGGCGACGTGAACGAACCGGGCAACCGCAGCGGCCCGTTGATCGGCATGTTCGCGAGATTCGTCGTCAGGCCGTTGGTCGAATCCTGCGGCATGATGTGCAGCCAGCCCAGCGTCGCGACGTTGTCGCCCGCCTGCTGGGCCGATGCGAGCGTCGACACGCCTGCGACGACACCCGCGACAATCAGCTTCTTCATGAAACCTCTCCCCTCGTTCTGTCCGGGCGCCGCGCATCCGCGCGCGGCGCCGCCGTGTCTCCATCCGCGCGTGGTCACTGCACGAACGCGCCGACCGTGAAGTACGGATTGTTCGTATCGGCCATGTCGAGGAACCCGAACACGCCGCCGGTGAACACGAACTTGCCGGTCGCCGGCCCCGACGCCGCGTCCGCATGCACCGTCGTCACGACGCCCGGCACCTTCTGCGTGTAGTCGAGGTTCAGCGCGCGTGTGAGCACCGCCTGCGACGCGTTGAACGGATCGAGCAGCGTCGCCTGCGCGCCGACGAGCGCGGTCGCGCGGTAGTTGAACGCACTGTCGACGCCCGTGTACTCGCCGTTCTGCGAGCCCGGCGGGACCGCCGCCTGCGGGCTCAGGAACGAGATGCCCGATTCGTCGTCCGCGCTCGGCGGGCCCTGCGTGAGGTCCGCGTTCGCGGCGCCGGTGCGGATGAACACCGGTACGAGCTGGTTGCGCAGCTTGCCGACGATCAGGATCCCCTTGCCGGCCTTCGCCGGATCGAGCGCGGCGAGCGTCGGCAGCACCTGCGGCTGGTAGTTCAGCGACTGGAACGCCGGCGCATCGGCGCGCAGCGTAAACGGCTGGTTCACGGTCGCGCTCGACGCGAGCGGCTGCCCGCCGTTCTTCTTGCCGAAGTTGTCCGTTTCGACGTAGCTGCCGTCCGCGTTGATCGTCACCTGCTGGTCGAGCGCCACCGGCTGGAAGTTCTGCGACGGCACCTGGTGGTAGCCGAGCTGGTTGTACGCGCCGGCGATCTTCGACAGATCGGTTTCGAGCGACGAGAAGCTGATGAACGGGTAGTACGGGAACGTCGTTTTCGTGATCTTGCCGACGCCGATCACGCCGTCGAACTGGATCGTCGCACCCGGAATCGCGCCGCCCAGCACGCCTTCGCCGAGGAACAGGCGGGCCGGCCGGCTCGGGTCGAGGCTCGCGTTCTGCATCCGGAACGTGCACTGGTTCAGCTTCACGGTCGGCAGGCCGGTCTCGTCGGCCAGCGTGCCGTCGACGACGTTGGCCGGCGCCGTGTCGCGCGTCGGCTGCACGGTGCCGGTGGTGGTCGGCACAGGCGACGCGAGGTAGGTCATCCGGTACGTCATCTTCGTGGTGTCGAGCTGCACCTTCACGAGTTCGCCCGAACCGGACCCGCCGATGAACACCGTGTTGTAGTCGATGGACTGCGGGCACAGCCGCACCACCGGCGCGGGCGGCGGGTCGCCGTCGCCGCCGCAGGCGGCCAGCACGGGCGCGAGCGACGCCGCGGCCATCCAATGCTTCACATTCATAGGAATCCTCTTGAATTTCGATTCGCCGGCGGCGACGCATGCGCCGCCGGTATTCCGTGTTCGTTACGCCATTACTGGACGAACGCGCCGACCGTGAAGAACGGGTTGATCTTGTTGTTGTTGACGACCATCGCGTAGACGTTCCCGGCCGTCACGAGCCAGCCCGTGTCGCCCTTGCTGAAGATCGCCACGTTGCCGTTCGCACCCTTCGCGTTGAAGTCCTGCGACGCCGTGACCTTGATCTTGCCGGGCGTGGCCTGCGTGTAGTCGAGCGCGAACTGCGAACTCACGGACGACGTCTGCGGGTCGATGAATGCCGCGGTATTGCCCTGGAACAGCGTGGACGTGTAGTTGGCGGAAATCGTCGACACGGCGCTGCCGTCCGTGCAGTTGCCGGCCTCGGGCATGAAGAACGTGCCGTTGAACGTGCCGGGCAGGTCCGGATGCGGCACGAGGCTGTCGAAGCTCGGCCCCGAAATCCCCGGTGCCCCATACACGCCGTTGGACGTCACGACGCCGCACGCGGACGCGCTCGTCGCCCCGATGAAACCGCCCTTCAGCACATTCGTCGCGACGGCCTGCGCGGGCGACAGCATCGAGATGCCGACTTCCGCGTCGGCGACCGACGCCAGCAGGTTGCTCGCATCGGCGTGCGAGTAGCCGACGCGAATCACGATCGGTATCAGCGCGCCGTTCAGCTTGCCGACGATCATCACGCCATGCGCCTGGGTCGGCGACAGCAGCACGAGCGGCTGCTCCTGGCCGGCCGACGGATACGGCAAGCCCGGTTTCGCGCTGCTGACGAACACGTTGTCGGCACTGCCGTCCGCGTTCTTGCGCAGCGTCCACGGCGTACCGGTCGTCTGGCACGAGTAGTCGCTGCCCGGCGTGATCGTGCACGTGCCGTCCGCGCCGAGCGTCTGGTTCCAGTTCACGACATCCGGCTGCCAGCCCTGCGGGGTGGCAGTCTGATAGCTGCTGCCGGTCGGCGACAGATGAATGCCGACTTCGTTGTACACGCCGGCCACCTTGGCGAAATCCGTCTCGGTGTCGGTAAAGCCGATGAACGGATAGAAATCGAACGTGCGCGACGGCACGGTGCCGATATAGAGACCCGGCGCGAGCGGAATGCCGTCGAATTGAATCGTCGCGCCCGGAATCCCGCCGCCGACCACCCCGTTCCCGACGAACAGCATCGGCGGATCGGTGCGCTTGATCGTCACCGAATACGCGCCGTCGCTCGTCGCGCCGCTGTCGAGCACGAACGCGCAGCGGTTCTGCTCGGCCGTCGGCAGGTTGGTCGGATGATGGAACGCGCCGTTGATCGTCAGCCCCGCGCGCGTGTCGTTGACCTGCCCCGCCGACGTCGGCACCGACGATTCGATGAACTGCATCTGATAGGTCAGCCTGGTCGTGTCGAACTTCACCTTCACGTATTCGCCGCTGCCGGCGCCGCCCGTGTAGGTCGTCGTGTAGTCGAGCGAATCCGGACACAGCTTCGTCACGACGGGCGGCGTCGTTTCGGCGCCGCTCGGCCCGCATGCGCTGCCCGAGCACTGCGGCACGTTGATCGGGCCCGGATCGTCGCCGCCGCCGCAACCGGCGACGAACGGCAGCGCCAGCACGGCGCATGACAGGATCGCCTTCCGCCATTCAGGAATGCAAAGCATCAACCCCTCCTTTTCAGATACGACAGGTCTCGTGCGGACGGGCTGCGTGGCCCGCCGGTTGGTATTGCGCCGCCGCGAGCGCGCGGCGCATGACGATGCGCGCAATGCGCGCCGCGCGGCCGGATCGCGAGTTGCGATCAGGACCGCCGCGGCAGGCAAGCGCAGTCCGGCGGCGCCGTCGTCCGGCACGGCGCCAGCGGGACAATCGAAACGGAATGTGGTGCGTCGCTACAGCGGCAACGCGATGCGATGACGCGGGCACACGGCTCGCGTCGTGCCCGCATCCAGCAGCGAAAAGGGCGGACATGGCAGTCCGGCCGGGCCCTCGGATAGGCGTCTCATGTATTGGTCTCCGTACGTACGCTCGAGTCGTTATCGTGATGCGTCGTTGGTCGAGACTATGATCGGACGATCCGCACAAGTAAATGGATGCAGAGTTCCAAACGTGCCCGAACCGCGCAATCCTAGTGTGTTCAAGGTGCTTGACAGTTTTTCAAACGGCCTTCAATTTATTTGCTCAGACAAATACCCGCGCGGGGCAACGCGCATGGGACGACAGCGGTCGACTCGCGCACCGGTCGAGCTAAAACGACGCGCATTGTTCGCCCGATTTAAATAAAGCATCCCTTTATTGAATGACGCATGTGCAATTCCCGCAAATCCCGCGCCGGCATCGCATGGCCTTTCCATCGACATGCATTTCCATCTGCCGATTGCTAATATGGCGGTCCTGCGATCCCGCACCCCAACGCCGTTCGACATGACGCCCGTTCGCCATGCCGCCCCCGACCCCGCCCGCCTCGCGGCGGCGCCGCCGGGCACGTGCGGCGCGCGGCGTCGGACCGACCGGCCGTGCCATCCGTGAGCATGCAACCGATCCTTTCCGTCTCCGACCTTTCCAAGACCTACGCGTCCGGCTTCCAGGCGCTGAAGCACGTGACCCTCGACATCCGCCCGGGCGAGATCTTCGCGCTGCTCGGGCCGAACGGCGCGGGCAAGACCACGCTGATCGGCTCGATCTGCGGCATCGTCACGCCAACCGAGGGCCGCGTGACGGTCGGCGGCCACGACATCCGCGACGCGTATCGCGCGGCGCGCGAAATGATCGGCCTCGTGCCGCAGGAGCTGACGACCGACGCGTTCGAAACCGTTTGGGCGACCGTGTCGTTCAGCCGCGGCCTGTTCGGCAAGGCGCCCGATCCCGCGCACATCGAGAAGACGCTGAAGGCGCTGTCGCTGTGGGACAAGCGCGACAACAAGCTGATGACGCTGTCGGGCGGCATGAAGCGCCGCGTGATGATCGCGAAGGCGCTCGCGCACGAGCCGCGCATCCTGTTCCTCGACGAGCCGACTGCAGGCGTCGACGTCGAGCTGCGCCGCGACATGTGGAAGCTCGTCGATTCGCTGCGCGACAGCGGCGTGACGATCCTGCTGACCACGCACTACATCGAGGAAGCCGAGGAAATGGCCGACCGGATCGGCATCATCCTCGGCGGCGAACTCGTGCTCGTCGAAGAGAAGCGCGAGCTGATGCGCAAGCTCGGCAAGAAGCAGCTGACCGTGCAGCTCGAACACCCGCTCGCGGACGTGCCGGCCGAACTCGCCACGTTCGGGCTCGAACGCGCGGACGACGGCGCCGCGCTCGTCTATACGTACGACTCGCAGCGCGACGACGCGAGCATCGCGAAGCTGATCAACGCGCTCGGCTCGGCCGGCATCGGCTTTCGCGACCTGCATACGACGCAGAGCTCGCTCGAGGATATTTTCGTCAGCCTGATCGACAACCGCCGCAACGGCGCACAAGGGGCGTAACGCACATGGCGAACTGGAATTTCCACGGCATCCGCGCGATCTATCGCGCCGAAATGGCCCGCACGCGCCGCACGCTGATGCAGAGCATCATCGCGCCGGTGATCTCGACGTCGCTGTACTTCGTCGTGTTCGGTTCGGCGATCGGCTCGCGCATCAGCGACGTGAACGGAATCGGCTACGGGTCGTTCATCGTGCCGGGCCTCGTGATGCTGTCGCTGCTGTCGCAGAGCATCTCGAACGCGTCGTTCGGCATCTACTTCCCGCGCTTCACCGGCACGATCTACGAGATATTGTCCGCGCCCGTGTCGTACTGGGAGATCGTGATCGCGTATGTGGGCGCGGCCGCGTCGAAGTCGCTGCTGCTCGGGGTGATCATCCTCGCGACGGCCGGGCTGTTCGTGCCGCTGCACATCCTGCATCCGTTCTGGATGGTGCTGTTCCTCGTGCTGACGTCGATCACCTTCAGCCTGTTCGGCTTCGTGATCGGCATCTGGGCCGACAGCTTCGAGAAGCTGCAGCTCGTGCCGCTCCTGATCATCACGCCGCTCACGTTCCTCGGCGGCAGCTTCTATTCGGTCGACATGCTGCCGCCCGCGTGGCGCATCGTCACGCTGTTCAACCCGATCGTCTACCTGATCAGCGGCTTCCGCTGGTCGTTCTACGGGCTGGCCGACGTGCACGTGGGGATCAGCCTCGCGGCGACCACGCTGTTCCTCGCGATCCTGCTCGCGATCGTCGCGTGGATGTTCCGCACCGGCTACAAGCTGAAGAACTGACGCAGCGCGTGCTGCCGTGCACGCGGCACGGCAGCTGCAATCGCCGGTTCGCGCATCGGGAGCGGCGCTGCTAGACTGGATCGGAAGATCGACTGCTGCCGCCTGCCGCACCGCAACCAGCGAGGCACGGGCGGCGCGGCTCCCGCCCCATTCCCTGCGCGAGGACCCCGATGAGCGCCTCCCGAATCGACGCCGTTCGCGACGGCCTGTTTCGCGCGACGACCTACGTCGACACGCTGAACCTGTGCTTCAGCCAGTTCTTCGTACGATCGCCGCACGGCGACGTGCTGTGCGTCGAAACAGGCACCCGGTCCAATTTCACGCAGCTGAGCGCGGCGCTCGACGGCGTCGGCATCGCGCCGTCGATGGTCAGCAGCGTGATCGTCCCGCACTTCGAGGCCGACGAAATGGGCGCGCTGCCCGATTTCCTCGCGGCCAACCCGGCGCTCGTCGCGTACGGACATCCGATGTGTACATGGGGGCTCGCCGACGTATTCGGCGTGCGCGCGATTCCGCTGAAGGATGGGGAGCCGACGACGCTGTCGGGCACCGGCGTCGTGCCGGTCTTCACGACACACGTGCATCAGTGGGATGCGCTCGTCGTGTATCTGCCGGCGTACAAGGCGCTGCTGTCGTCGGACATTTTGATGCGCTTCGGCCGGGAGGACGCCGACGATCCTCTGCCCGAGATCCTCGATGCAATCACGCGCTCCGACTACCTGCCGTCGCTCGCACACCTGGCGCGCGCGCTGCGCCGCATCCAGGCGCTCGATCTCGACATCATCCTGCCGATGCACGGCCCGGCGATCACGCACGACATTCCGCGCGTAATCGCCGGTGTCATCGCCCACTGCGAGGCGGCCGCGGCGGCGTAGCGCGCGCGGCGCCGTGCGGCCGGCCGTGGCCGCTCAGGCGCCGGTCACGACGAATTCGGCGGCCGCCTTGCTCTGGACCGCGGCCATTACCGCGAGCTCACGTTTGCTGTGCGGCTCGCCGGAGGCGACGCCCGTCGCATGCCGGGCCTTCGCGCCGACTGGAAAGAACACGAACGACGCGCCGGCCGGCGCATCGGGCTCGGCCCGCAGGCGTTTGTTCAGGATCTTGAGGTATTTTTTCTTCGAGACTTCCTTCGTTGCCATGGCGCCCTCCACATGAACGTGATGCTGGTCAGCATACCAGTTTTGACAGGCGTTTCCGGAGCCCCGCCGCGCGATCGATCTGCACTAGAATGAATCGGCTCACGCGACTCGCCGCGCCAGGCCGCGGCCGCCATGTCATTAACGGAGCGTTTCCATGCATGCCGAATTATTCGCGCAGCATCATGATTGCCCGGGCTGGGAAGGCGAAATGGCCCGGCGCGTCGCCGCCTTCGACTGGTCGTCCACCGGCCTCGGCCCGCTCGACGGCTGGTCGGCGAGCCTCGTCGCTGCCGTGCGCACCGTGCTCGCGTCGCCGCTGCCGCTGGTGATGCTGTGGGGCCGGCCCGGCTACATGATCTACAACGACGCGTATGCCGGGTTCGCCGGCGGGCGCCACCCCTATCTGCTCGGCCAGCCGGTCGAGCTCGGCTGGCCCGAGGTCGCCGAGTTCAACCGCAACGTGATGAACACCTGCCTCGCGGGCGGCACGCTGTCGTATCGCGACAAGGAGCTCGTGCTGCTGCGCAGCGGGCGCCCCGAAGACGTATGGATGGATCTGCATTACAGCCCGCTGCCCGACGACGATGGCGCACCGGGCGGCGTGCTCGCCGTCGTGATCGAGACGACTGAACGCGTGCTCGCCACGCGTCATCGCGAACAGGCGGAAGCGGCGCTGCAGTCGTCCAACGATGCGCTGCGCCGCCTGACCGAAACGCTCGAGCAACGCGTGGCCGATGCGATCGCCGAGCGCGCGGCCGTCGAGGAGCAGTTGCGTCACTCACAGAAGATGGAAGCGATCGGCAGCCTGACCGGCGGCATCGCGCACGACTTCAACAACGTGCTGCAGGTGATCAGCGGCAACCTGCAGATTCTGGCCGTGGAGCTCGGCGAGCGCGCGAGCGCGCAGCCGCGAATCGAAAGCGCGAACAACGCGGTGCGGCGCGGCGCGCAACTGGCGTCGCACCTGCTGGCCTTCGCGCGGCGCCAGCCGTTGTCGGCGACGGTGCTCAATCCGCACCAGCTGATCCACGGGATGAGCGAGATGCTGCACCGCGCGCTCGGCGAAACCGTGCGGATCGTCACCGCGCTGGCGCCCGATGTCGGCAACGTGCTCGCCGACCGGCACCAGCTCGAGAACGCGTTGCTCAATCTTGCGATCAATGCGCGCGATGCGATGGGCGGCGACGGCACGCTGACGATTGCCGCGTACAACGACGCGCATCCCGCGCAGGCCGGCGGCGCACGGCGCTCGCCATTGCCGGCCGGCGAATACGTGACGTTCGAGATCAGCGATACGGGTGCCGGCATGACGGCCGACGTGCTCGAGCGCGTGTTCGAACCGTTCTTCACGACCAAGCCGGACGGCGAAGGCACCGGGCTCGGGCTCAGCATGGTGTTCGGTTTCGTCAAGCAAAGCGGCGGCCATACGTCGATCGAAAGCACGCCGGGCCAGGGCACGACCGTGCGGCTCACGTTTCCGCGCTGTCACGATGACTGCGCCGAAGAGCCTGCCCGCGTACCGCAGCACGATGCCGCGCGCGGTCGCGAAACCATCCTGGTCGTCGAGGACGACGCGGAGGTCCGGCTGACCGTGGTCGACATGCTCACGCAGCTCGGCTACAAGGTGGTCACCGCGTCCGACGGCGAAGCCGCGCTGCAGATACTCGACTGCGACACGCATATCGACCTGCTGTTTACCGACGTCATCATGCCGGGCCGCATCAAGGGCGGCGAACTCGCGCGCCGTGCGGCGCAGCGCACGCCGCCGTTGCCCGTGCTGTTCACGTCCGGCTACACGCGCGACGAGATCTTCCACTCCGGGCGGCTCGACCCCGGCGTCATGCTGCTCGGCAAGCCGTACCGCCGCGACGAACTCGCGGCCCGGATCCGCGACATGCTCGACGCGCATCCAAAGGCGGCGTGAGCGGGTGACGTGTCGGCATGCGTGCGGCGGATGCGGGCCACGGCGTCGGTCGTCGAGCCCGCGAACCTTTCCGGTACCCGTTGCCGCTCGGACGACGCAGAATGCGTCGCGGCGCTTCACCGGTCACCGGAATTTTTTGTGCGCGATGTCGATTCGCGCGAACGTCGCGCGTCGTAGTGTCGTAACCGATCGATTTGCCGGCCCCCACGGCCGGCCGATAGCGGATTCCCCCTTTCACGTTCAAGGAGCAACGACAATGCGCGTCATGGTGATCGTCAAGGCAACGGCCTCTTCCGAAGCGGGCGCGATGCCCGATACCGAACTGCTGGCCGCGATGGGCCGGTACAACGAGGAACTGGTGAAAGCCGGCGTGATGCTCGCCGGCGAAGGCCTCCATCCGAGTTCGCGCGGCAAGCGCGTGCATTTCTCCGGCAAGGACCGAACGGTCGTCGACGGCCCGTTCGCCGAGACCAAGGAACTGATCGCCGGCTACTGGCTGTGGCAGGTGAATTCGATGGAAGAAGCCGTTGAATGGGTCAAGCGTTGCCCGAATCCGATGCCGACCGAGTCGGACATCGAGATCCGGCCGATCTTCTCGCCCGAGGACTTCGGCGAAGCATTCACGCCGGAGCTTCAGGAACAGGAAGCGCGGCTGCGCGCGGAGATGGATCGCAAGCACGACGCATGAGCCGGGCCGGGCGCCGGTGCGGGTGGGGTGCGGGTGTGCCGGCCGGATTCTCCGAATAAACGGGTCGACGGCGATTGACGGCATCCCACCCAGTAACGTATCGTTTTGTCACGTTACTAGGCGAGGCCCTATCGTCGTGCATTCCCGTTTCGACCGTTTTCGCGCGACGCCGCTGGGCGCGCAGCTCGAAGCGCTGATTGCGCAGCCCGAGCGCTATGTCGAATTCGCGGCGCTGTCGCGTGTCGGCGTCGCCGCGATCGGCGCGATCCAGCACGAGATCGCGCGCAAATTCCCCGAAATCGAAGCCGACACGACGGCCCGGCAGTTTTGCGGCGCGATGGTCGCCGACGTGATGCGCCGCCACGGGCACGACGTCGTACAGCCGCGCGGCCGGCTTGGCGGCGCGCTGTTCAGCTACGGCGCGGTATTCAGCGCATATCCGCAGGCGCGCCCGTTCGCGGACGTCGTCGCCGCGCTGGCCACGATGCCTGCCCGAGTCGCCGCGTATGCCGCGCACGTTCCCGCCGCGCTCGTCACGCGCCGCCCGGCCGGCATGGGATTCTCACTGGTCGAACATGCGTGCCACCTGCGCGACCTCGACGCGGTGTTCGCCGAACGCATCGATGCCGTGCGCACGCACGCGCTGCCGGTGATCGCGTCCGTCGACGGCACTGCGCTCGCCGCGCAGCGCGACTACCTCGCTCAGCGGCTCGACGACGCGCTCGCCGCGTTCCGCGCCGGACGCGCCGCGCTGTGCGCGACGGCGGCCGCGCTGCAACCGGCGGAACTCGCACGCTGCGGGCTGCGTGACGGCATGCGCCGGATGTCGCTCGACGAGCTCGTGCGCGAACTATTCGACCACGACCTCACGCACGTGCTCGAACTCGACGAACTGCTCGCCGAACTCGAATTGCCACCCCTTACCTCCTCGGCCGCCGAATGAGCGCCCCCACCCCGCCCGTCGTCTTCGTCCACGGTTTCATCGGTACGTTCGACGTGCCCGAATGGCCCGGCCCGCATCTCGCCCCCGACCTGCTCGGGTACGGTATCCACCGCGCCGCGCCGTTCGACGCGATCACGCTCGCCGCGCAGGTCGAGCACGTGCGGCAGGCCGTCGACTCGCACTACGGCGCGCAGCCGGTGGACCTCGTCGGTCACTCGGTGGGCGGCGCGATCGCGATGCTGTTCGCGCATGCGCATCCGGCACGCGTGCGCCGCATCGCCAACGTCGAAGGCAACTTCACGCTCGACGATGCGTTCTGGTCGGCGTCGGTCGGCCGCATGTCGCCCGCGCAAGCCGACGCGATGCTCGACGCACTGCGCGGCGACCCGCTCGGCTGGCTGCGCGGCGCGATCGACGATCCGTCGCCGCGCCAGCTCGACGACGCGCGCCGTTGGCTAGCGCATCAGCCGGCAGCAACGCTGCGCGCGATGGGCCGCTCGGTCGTCGGGACGACCGGCGAATCCGGTTATCTGCAGGCGCTTGCGGAAGTATTCGAGCGCCATGCGGTGTGGCTCGTCGCCGGCGAACGCTCGCGTGCGAGCTGGCATGTGCCGGACTGGGCGCTCGCACGCTGTGCCGGCTTCGAAACGATCGCCAACTGCGGGCACCTGATACCGGCCGAGCGGCCGGCCGCGTTGCGGGAGACGCTCGCGCGCTGTTTCGGCTGATGCGCGCGGCTGCCCCCCCACCTGACAACCCGTAGGTTTCGCCGAAATATGGTTGAAAGGCGCGGTTGCTAGAGTCGCCGTACAGGGTTTTCCCGATGCGAGGCGCAATGAACCTGATACGCGCGTTGTGGCTAGTGCTGCTGCTCGCCGTCGCGGGCCCGGCCATCGCCTTCCAGGCGCGGGTCGTCGCGATTCCGAGTGCCGCGATGAACGAGACGCTGAAGGCGACCGTCGTGCTGCCCGACGACTACGCACGCCTGCGCCACGGCCCGGAACGCGGCGTCGAACGCTTTCCGGTCGTCTACCTGCTGCACGGCTCCGGCGGCGACCATACCGACTGGACCGCCAACACCCGCATCGCCGCGTTGGCCGATCGCTACCGCGTGATCCTCGTGATGCCCGACGGCGGCCACGAAAGCTGGTACATCGACAGCCCGTTCGACTCGGGCAGCCGCTACGAAACCTTCGTCGGTGACGAAGTCGTGTCCTATATCGACATGCACTTCCGGACGATCTCGACCAAGCGCGCGCGCGCGATCACCGGTCTCAGCATGGGCGGCTTCGGCGCGCTGCGCATCGCGCTCGACCGGCCCGACACGTTCGGCGCGGTCGGCAGCATCAGCGGCGCGGTCGATCCGCGCTGCTGCGAGGACGAACCCGGCATCGACCACGTATTCGGCGACCCCGGCCGCCATGCGTCGTTCTGGAACCGCAACGCGATCGTCGAAAGCGCGCGCGCGTTCGTCCGCGCGCATCTGGACCTGACGATCGACTGCGGCCGCGACGACGCATTGGTCAGCTCGAACCGCACGCTGCACGAACGGCTCGTCGCGCTCGGCGTGCCGCACGACTATGCGGAGCGTCCGGGCGGCCATACGTGGGACTACTGGGCGCATGCGATCGGCTACCAGATGCGGTTCTTCGCGACGTCGTTCCAGCACGGCGGCTATGCGTAGGATCCGCACACCCGCATCGCGAGCCATCCAGCGCTCATGACGCAGGCCGGCTGACGCACGCGGCAGCGTTGCCGCGTTGCCGAGCCCTCGCGCCGGCGCATCGCTCGGCAGCCCCGATGGTAGGATGCGCAGGCATCGACCATCCGACTTCCTCCATGCCGCGCGACAACTTTGCCGACCTGCTCGCCTTCATCGCCGTCGCGCGCGAGCGCAGCTTCACGCGCGCCGCCGCCCGGCTCGGCGTGTCGCAATCCGCACTCAGCCATACGATCCGTGCGCTCGAGACGCGCCTCGGCGTGCGGCTGCTCACGCGCACGACACGCAGCGTGGCGCCGACTGAAGCCGGCGAGCGCCTGCTGCAGAATCTCGCGCCGCGCTTCGACGAAATCGAGGACGAACTGTCGGCGCTCGCCGAGCTGCGCGACAAGCCGGCCGGCACCGTGCGCATCAACGCGACCGACTACGTGATCCGCACGCTGCTGTGGCCGAGGCTGTCGCCGATCCTGCGCGACTACCGCGACCTGAAGGTCGAGTTCGTGACCGACTACGGGCTGTCCGACATCGTCGCGCAACGCTTCGACATCGGCGTGCGGCTCGGCGACCAGGTCGCAAAGGACATGATCGCGGTCCGCATCTCGCCCGACCTCAAGATGGCGATCGTCGGCGCGCCCGCGTATTTCGCGGAACGCGAGCCGCCCGCGACGCCGCAGGATCTCGTCGCGCACGACTGCATCAACCTGCGCCTGCCGACGCACGGCGCGCTGTACGCGTGGGAACTCGCGCGCGGCGACGACACGCTGCAGGTGCGCGTCGACGGCCAGGTCACGTTCAACGGCACCTATGAAATGCTCGACGCCGCGCTCGCCGGCTACGGCCTCGCCTACGTGCCGGCCGAACTCGCCGCACCGCACGTCGAAGCCGACCGGCTCGTCAGCGTGCTCGACGACTGGTGTCCGACGTTTCCGGGCCATCACCTGTACTACGCGAGCCGGCGGCAATCGTCCCGCGCATTCGCGCTGATCGTCGATGCGCTGCGCCACCCCGGCCATTCATGAAGCGGCTCGATAAGTGCATGCACATTACCGGGGATTATCGACAAGCACGCCGGTGGCTACCATCGTCGATGTCTAACCAACACGGGCGCTCGCCCGCATGGAGCCTCTTGCATGGATTACCGCTATCTCGGGCGCAGCGCGCTGAAGGTGTCGCCGCTGTGTCTCGGCACGATGATGTTCGGCGGCGAAACCGATGAAGCGACGTCGGCGCGCATCATCGACAAGGCGTTCGACCAGGGCGTCAACTTCATCGACACGGCCGACGTCTACCACGCCGGACGCTCGGAAGAAATCGTCGGCCGCGCGATCGCGCGGCATCGCGACAGCTGGGTCGTCGCGACGAAGTTCGGCTATCCGGCCGCGCCGGATGCCGGGCCGAACCGTCAGGGCCAGTCGCGTAAATGGATCTACGAATCGGTCGACGCGAGCCTGAAGCGGCTCGCCACCGATTACATCGACATCCTGTATTTCCATCGCACGCTGACCGATGCGCCGCTCGAAGAAGGGATGCGCGCGGTGGCCGACCTGATCCGGCAAGGCAAGGTGCGCTACGTCGGGCTGTCGAATTTCAAGGGCTGGCGCATCGCCGAAATCGTGCGCATCGCCGACCAGCTCGGCATCGATCGTCCGGTGGCGAGCGAACCGCTGTACAACCTGGTCGATCGCACGGCCGAGGTCGAACAGCTGCCGGCGGCCGCGCATTACGGCATCGGCGTCGTTCCGTACAGCCCGCTCGCGCGCGGCGTGCTCACCGGCAAATACGCGCCGGACACGCAACCGCCCGCCGATTCGCGTGCGGGCCGCGGCGATCGGCGCATCCAGCAGACGGAATGGCGGCCCGAGTCGCTGCACATCGCACAGCAGGTGGCCGCGCATGCCGCGGCGCGCGGCACGACGTCCGTCGCGTTCGCGCTCGCGTGGGTGATGAAGAACCGGATCGTCAGCTCGACGATCGCCGGGCCGCGCACCGAGGCGCACTGGGACAGCTATATCGATGCGCTGACGCTCGAGCTCGGTCCCGACGACGAACGCTTCGTCGATTCGCTGGTGCCGCCGGGGCATGCGTCGACGCACGGTTATACGGATCCCGGCTATCCGGTCGAAGGGCGAAAGGTGTGAGGTGCGTCTGCTGACGCGGTGGCGCGTCGGCACGCCGGGCGTGGCGCGACGCGGTAAACAAACGAAAACGAAAAACGGAAAGCGACGGCGATGAAAGCGGAAGCAGAAACCGCGAATTCAGTTGCCGTGCGCCGCGTCGGCGTTCACCACACGATCGAAGAATTCCTGCGCACGCGCCAGTTCGTCCAGCGCGCGATCGAGACGCGACATCGCGCGTGCATATTCGCCGGACGAGATGTCGTCGTCGCTTTCGCCGCGCACCGCGCGAAACGCCTGATCGACGTTGCGCGTCGCTTCGACGAAGCGCTGGGCGGCCCGTGCTTCCCGCGAACAGATGTGGGTCGACATCGACACTTCTCCCTCAGGTTGCTGTGTGAAGCAAGCCGACGCTCAGTGTGCGTGTTGCGCATGTCGGCGGCGTGAACGACGGCAGGCAGGCTGTGGACGCACGTCCGCCGTGCGGCGTGCTTCGGTCGCGATTGTCGCGCGACGCTCGCCAATCCGCTACGGCGAGATTGCAACAAATTCTTGCGCGCGCCGAAATGGCGGCCACACAGGCACGGGTCGTTGCGCGTGCATCAGTTTTCCTTCCCGCATCGCGCGCCGCCCATGAGCGGCGCCAACATCACGCGCGCCCGATGCGCGGATGCGCGAGACCGCCGAACGCGGCCGCTTCAGACGACAGATCGAACAGATCACCAGTGAGCTCGCGCGGATGCTCGACCGCCGGCCGGCTGCGCAGCCGGCCGGCATGCGTGGGCGCGACGTAGGCGGCGGCCGTTTCGATCGGCGGCACGTCGAACAGGTCGCGCGTGACGCCGCGCACGGCATCCGTCGGCGACCGGCCGCGCAAGCGCGCGACCAGTTCGACGAAGCGATCGAAATCGCCGGCCCGCGTCGCCTTGTTCACGTCGGCGAGATCGCGCGCCTTCAGTACGCACGGCTGCGCGAGCCGCACGAAATACGGCGCTTCGAGTTCGACCGACAGCGCGAGCGGATAGCTCTTGCCGGTTTGCTCCTTCGCACGCCCGATGCAGTCGACCACGGCCGCGCCCTGCGCGACGCCGAGCGGCTTGCCGGTGCTCACGCTGCGCAGATGATCGGGGAACACGCGCAACTGCGTGCCGACCGTCAGCGCGGTGGACGATACGCAGACGAGCGCGTAGTGCTGTTCGCGGCGCCGGCCCGACGGCAGCGTCGAGCGGCTCGCGATGAACGTGTGCGGCGGCAGCGGCCGCACCTGGCCGCTCGCATCGACCCATGCATTCCACAGCAGCGCGTCCTCGCGCCTGCGCTCGCCCGAACGCGTGCGCGCCGCGACCGGCGAAAACAGCGCGAGCAGCGAGCCCGTGCGATGCGCGGCGACTTGCGCGCTGCTGCCGAGCGGCTGGTTGATGCCCCACAGAAAACGCCCGCCCCCGAGCCGGCGCTCCCATTCCTTGCGGAGCACGACGGTCGGCAGTTCCTCGCCGGACTCGGTACCGATCTTCGTCCAGCAGAACGTGGGAGGGAGATGTTTCAGTGTCATCGACTTTCTCGGGATACAGCCTCGCTGGTGACAGCAAGCCCATTCAACAACCGTAACTGTATAGGTATAATGCATCGCATGGAAGCCCCGGACCACGATTTTCCTGTACAAGACCTGTTACGCCGTCTGATGGCGGACACGCGCTCGTCCAGCGAAATTGCGCGACTTTCCGGGGTCAGCCAGCCGACCGTCTCGCGCCTTCGGTTGTCGAACGGGCATCGGCTGCGCCGCAGCGGGCCATTCAACAAGCTATGCAGTTTCTACGGCGTCGATACCGGCCCGGTGCGCCGCCGTTACAACGATCTGCTGCGCGACGCGATCGTCGACGCATGGGACGGCTCCGACGAGCACGGGCGCGCGCTGCTGGTCGTGATACAGGGATTGAAGGATCTGCAGGCGAAGGCCGACGAACGGTGACGGCGCGCATGCGTTCATGACGGCGTGACTGGAAGGAAGGCTGACGGCACGTAACGGGCGGGCGGTGGCGAATACGATTCGTCATCGCCCGTTTTGCATCGGGCGATGCGACATGGAGCAAGCGCAAGCACGTCGCCGTACATGCGCATCGCAATCGCACCACACGTCCCCGTCGGCCACCCGCTGAAACTTTATTTACCGGCGGTTAAAAAAGTTTGACACGACGATTTCACTGAGATAAGTTTTGCGCAAGCTTCCGGAAAGCAAACGCGAACCGGCAAGCCATCACGATGCGCGGCGCGGCCGAAACCGCCGATCCGTTTCATTCCGTCGCCGCACGCGCGTCGCGTCGTGTTTCCGCAGCGCAGCACCGCAGCTCGCAACATCCCCGTTTCATCGAATGATGTCGTTCCGTTTCAGCTGGAAGGACGCGCGGCATGCTTCGTGCATTTGATTCGCAGTCCTGCGTGACGCGCATGCGTGGCGCTGCCGCTTTCCCGATGGTGCAGTTTCCTCTTCGTTGCAGGCAGTAATCGGCCCGGCCCGCAGGGGGTGTATCGCGGACCGGTCGTCCACACACAATCACAAGAACGAGGTCGGCAATGCAATTTCATTTCAGAGGATCGCGTCGCGCGTGGCTACCCGCGCTCGTCGCAGCGGCGACACTCGCCGCATGCGGCGGTGACGACGGCGGCAGCGTGGCGGGCGTATCCGCACTCGCGCAGAGTCAAGGTCAGGATCAACAGGGTGACAGCTCTGCCTCGGCAGACAACGCATCGGGGCGCGTGTCGCCTTCCGGCGTTCCGTATGCGAATCCTGCCAGCGGCGGACGCTACCGGCCGGTGATCAGCAACGGCCAGGTACAACCGTCGCTGTCCGGCGGCACGATCGAGGAGAACGCGTGGGTCGACACGCCGGTCGATTCCGACGGCGACGGTACGCGCGACCGCATTCACGTGCGCATCGTGCGTCCGTCCGAAACCGCAAACGGCGCGCGCACGCCGGTCATCGTGCTCGCGAGCCCGTACTACGCCGGGCTCGCCGACAGCCCCAACCACGACGTCGACGTCGAACTCGACGGCACGCCGCATCCCGCCGCGGCGGCAGCCGCGCCCGGCGGCGCGTCCGCGCGGATCATGGCCGCCGCGCCGCAAGTCCGGATGCTGCAGCAGCTCGAAGCGGCCGCGGCCGGCCGCTCATGGATCGAAGGGTATTTCGTGCAGCGCGGCTTCACGATCGTCTATGCGGATTCGCTCGGCACCGCCGGTTCCGACGGCTGCCCGACGATCCTCACGCGCGACGAATCCGTCGCGATGGCGTCGGTGATCCGCTGGCTCGGCCGCGATGCGACCGCGAAGGATGCGAACGGCAAGCCGGTCGTCGCGAACTGGTCGACGGGCCACGTCGGCATGTACGGCGTGTCGTACGACGGCACGCTGCCGAAGATGGTCGCGAGCCTGCGCACGCGCGGGCTCGACGCGATCGTGCCGGTCGCCGGGCTGTCGAACATGTACGGCTACTACCGCTCGGGCGGGCTCGTGCGCGCGCCGGAGGGCTATCAGGGCGAGGACGTCGACGTCTATATCAAGGCGCTGCTGACGAATGCGCATCCGGAGCGCTGCACGCACCTGATCGACGAGGCGCTGCAGCAGGAAGACCGCAAGACCGGCAACTACTCGCCGTTCTGGGCCGCGCGCGACATTCCGACCGCGTACGCGGTCGCGCCCGCACTCGTCGCGCAAGGGCTGACCGACGACAACGTGCGCACCGACCAGTCGACGTCGTGGTATCTGGCGATGCGGCGTCAGGGCGTGCCGACGCAGCTGTGGCTGCATCGGCTGAAGCATACCGACCCGACCCGCGTGCCGGCGATGGCCGATGCGTGGACCGCGGAGGTGAACCGCTGGTTCACGCGCTACCTGATCGGCGTCGACAACGGCGTGGATCGCGATCCGCGCGCGGTGGTCGAGCAGGCCGACGGCACGCTGCTGAAAGAAGCGGACTGGGCCGCGCGGCATGCCACGCCGGTCGCGTATTTCGCGGGCGGCGACGGCGCCGGCACCGGCACGCTGCTGCGGATGCCGAGCGGCGGGCCGCTCGCGCGCTTCACCGACGATGCGTCGATCCCCGCGCTCACGCTGGCGAACGCCACGACCGGCGAGCATCGCGGCCGCTTCGAGACGGCCCCGTTCACGGCCGCGACGCGTCTGTCCGGCACCGCGACCGCACGCGTGCGGCTGACCTTCACGGGCGTCGCGAACGTGACGGCGCTGCTGGTCGACCGCGCGCCGGACGGCACGGCGACGATCGTCACGCGCGCATGGACCGATCCGCGCAATCGCTTGTCGGACTGGTTCTCGGAGCCCGTGCTGCCGGGGATGCCGTATGACCTGAAGCTGACGTTCATGCCGCGCGACTACAAGCTCGAAGCGGGTCACAAGCTCGGCCTCGTCGTGCTGTCGAGCGACAACGAGGCGACGCTGCGGCCGACACCGGGCACGGGTCTCGCGCTCGATCCGGCGGGCACGTCGGTCACGGTGCCGCTGGTGTCGTCCTGACGCTGTAATGTGGCCGCGCACCCCGTGCTTCGCTCGCGCGTTGCCCGGCGGTGCGCGGCTCATCGGTTCAGCCGAGCAACGCGTTGTTGCTCCGGCGCCGTGACGGCGTGCCGTTCCAGATCTCATTGTTCGTGCCGATTCTTGTTTCAGTACTGAACCTGCGCGATGAGGTCGAGATGCCGGCCGCGCACGCGCCGGTAGCGCATGTCCGATTAGGCGACGCCGATGCGCGTCGCCAGCGGATTCACATGGCCGCTTGCCGCCGTTCTGCAAAGCCCGGATCGACCGCGGCCTGACCACAGAACGGCACGCTCACAACGGTGTCAGCACCGCCTGCCCGGCAAAATGCCGGGCGGCATTGTCGAGAAACTGCTGGACCGACCGGTCAAGCGCCTCGGGCGACCAACCGCCCATATGCGGCGTCAGCACGATGTTGTCGAGACCGGTCAGCGCGCGCGGCGGCTCCGGCTCGCCTTCGTACACGTCGAGCCCCGCGCCCGCGATGCGTTTCTCGCGCAGCGCGTCCGCCAAAGCAGCGGTATCGACAACACTGCCGCGCGACACGTTGACGAGAAAGCCGCCGGGGCCGAGCGCGTCGAGCACCGCGCGATCGACCAGGTGCCGGGTGCCCGCGCCGCCCGGCGTCGCGACGATCAGGAAATCGGCCCACTGCGCGAGTGCGTCGAGCCGGTCGAAATAGCGGTATGGCGCAGCGTCCTTCGGCGAACGGCTGTGATAGCCGACCTCGATGTCGAAGCCGGCCGCACGGCGCGCGCACTTCTCGCCGATCTTGCCGAGCCCGACGATGCCAAGCTTCTTGCCCGATACGTTCGGCGGCATCGGCAGCCCTTCACGCCACACGCCCGCGCGCGTTTTCGCATCGAGCCGCACGACATCGCGCACCGTCGCGAGCAACAGCGCGAACGCGTGGTCGGCGACGCAATCGTCGTTGGTGCCGGCGCCCGTGACGACCGTGATGCCGCGCGCCTTCGCATGCGCGACGTCGATATGCTCGTAACCCGCGCCGAGCGCGCTCACGAACGTGAGCCGCGGAAGGCGGTCGATGTCGGCAGCGGCGAGGCCCGTGCTGCCGTTGGTCAGTACCGCGCGAATCGTGCCGCCGTGTTCGGCGATCGCGCGTTCGCGTTCGTCGGCGGTGGGGGCATGGCGCACGTCGAACGACGCGGCGATCTCGCGATGCGCTTCGCCGCGCAATGCGATGAGGACCAGCAGTTCTGGCTTCATGTCAGCAAGTGTCCGCAGGCGGGAACGGATTTCAGTGTAACAAGCCCGCATGACCGATGCGGGTAATCCCCACACGGGCTGTGGGCACGCCGCCGCATGCGGTTTGCCAAAGCCGGCTCAGTCAAGTAACTTTCGGCGTACGCCCCCGTCCTGGAGATTGGCCTTGATGAAACTCGCCCTGCCCGCCCGGATCCTGGGCCTCGCACTCGCCGCCGTCGTCGCGCCCGGTGCGCATGCCGACACGCCCGTCGTGGTGTCCTCGAAGATCGATACCGAAGGCAACCTGCTCGGCAACGTCATCGCGCAGGTGCTGAAGGCCCACGGCATCCCCGTCACCGAAAAGATCGCCCTCGGCACGACGCCGATCGTACGCAAGGCGCTGACGAGCGGCGAGATCGACATCTACCCCGAATACACGGGCAACGCCGCGTTCTTCTTCAACAAGGCCGACGATCCCGCGTGGAAGAACGCAAGCCAGGGCTACGACACCGCGAAGAAGCTCGACTACGCGGCGAACCATCTCGTCTGGCTCACACCGGCGCCCGCGAACAATACGTGGGGCGTCGCCGTGCTCGCGCCCGTCGCGCAATCTCAGCACCTGAAGACCCTCTCCGATTTCGGCAAGTGGACCGTGGGCGGCGGCAAGGTGAAGCTTGCCGCGTCGGCCGAATTCGTGAACAGCCCATCCGCGCTGCCGTCATTCGAGAAGGCATACGGCTTCAAGCTGAAACCCGACCAGCTCGTCGTGCTGTCCGGCGGCGACACCGCGGCGACGATCAAGGCCGCCGCAAACCAGACCGACGGCGTGAACGCCGCGATGGTGTACGGCACCGATGGCGGCATCGCGTCGAGCGGCCTCATCGTGCTCGACGACGACAAGCACGTGCAGCCCGTCTATGCGCCCACGCCGGTGATTCGCGAAGCCGCGCTGAAGGCGCATCCGCAGATCGCCGACTACCTGAAGCCCGTGTTCGCGAGCCTCGACCTGAAGACGCTGCAGACGCTGAACGCGCGCATCCAGATCAATGGCGAACCGGCGGCCGGCGTGGCCAAGAGCTATCTGAAGTCGAAGGGCTTCGTCAAGTGACGGGTCGCGCCGTGGCGTCCGCGCGGCGCATCACGCTCGACAAGGTCGGCATTCTGATCGGTGTCCTGACGATCGTCGCGGTGGTCGGCATGCCGTTCATGGTACTGCGGCCGAACCGCATCGCGGCCGGCACGGGGCTGTCGGTATTCGCCGCATTGCCGTCCGCGCAGGGTGCCGCGCTCGCTGCACTGTGGATCGTCGGCGCGCTGTGGGCGATGACGGCGAGCCGTCCCGCATGGCGGCTCGCGGCCGGCTCGACGTGGCTCGCGACGCTCGCGTATGCGGTCGGCGCGGCCGCGGCGCATGTCGTCGCGCCCGACGACATGCTCGCGCGCGTGTCGCCCGCGGCAGGCGTCTGGCTGCTGCTGTTCGCGTGGGCCGTGCTCGTTGCGGACGCGCTCGCGCGGCTCGCATTCGGCCCGTGGCGGCGCCTCGTCGCGCTCGCGGTCGTAATCGCGGCGATATCGGTGCCGCTCGCGAGCGGCTGGTGGGACGGCCTTTCCGTGATGCGCGAATACGCGGTGCGCAGCGACGACTTCTGGCGCGAGGCCACCCGGCACGTGTCGCTCGCGGGCGGCTCGGTCGCGGCCGCGCTCGTCGCGGGCGTGCCGCTCGGCATCGCATGCGCGCGGATCGCACCGGTACGCACCGTCGTGATGCCGGTGCTCAATGTCGTGCAGACGATCCCGAGCATTGCGATGTACGGGCTGATGATGGCGCCGCTCGGCCTGCTCGCCGCGCACGTGCCGCTCGCGGCCGCGCTCGGCATCCGCGGGATCGGCGTCGCGCCGGCCGTGCTCGCGCTGTTTCTCTACTCGTTGCTGCCGATCGCGTCGAGCGTCGTGGTCGGACTCGAGCAGGTGCCGCCGCATGTGACCGAAGCGGCACGCGCGATGGGCATGACGCGCGTGCAGCGGCTGCTCGGTGTCGACCTCGTGCTCGCGCTGCCGGTGATCCTGAGCGGCGTGCGCATCGTGCTCGTGCAGAACATCGGCCTGACCGCGGTCGCCGCGCTGATCGGCGGCGGCGGATTCGGCACCTTCATCTTCCAGGGGATCGGGCAATCGGCCGCCGATCTCGTGCTGCTCGGCGCGATCCCGACGATCGCCCTCGCGCTGGCAGCCGCCGTCGTGTTCGAAGCCGCGACCACGCTCGCGAAGGGACGTACCGCATGATCGAGATCGAACGCCTCGGCAAACGCTTCGGCGACGTCGTCGCCGTCGACGACGTGTCGCTGACGATGAAGCAAGGCACGATCACCGCGCTCGTCGGCGCATCGGGCAGCGGCAAGTCGACGCTGCTGCGGATGATCAACCGGCTGATCGCGCCGACCAGCGGCACGATCCGCATCGACGGCGTCGACACCGCGAGCGTTCCGCCCGAGCAGCTGCGGCGGCGCATCGGCTACGTGATCCAGGGGCACGGTCTATTCCCGCACTGGAGCGTCGCGCGCAATATCGCGACCGTGCCGCGCCTGCTCGGCTGGCCGGCTGCGCGCATCGACGCGCGCGTGCGCGAACTGCTCGAACTGTTTCACCTCGCGCCGTCCGAATTCGCGGACAAGCTGCCGCATGAACTGTCGGGCGGCCAGCAGCAGCGTGTCGGCGTCGCGCGCGCGCTCGCGGCCGAGCCCGCGATGCTGCTGATGGACGAGCCGTTCGGCGCGCTCGATCCGATCATCCGCAACAAGGCGCAGGACGACCTGTACGCGCTGCAGCGCCGCCTCGGCATCACGGTCGTGATCGTCACGCACGATATCGAGGAAGCGCTGAAGCTCGGCGACACGATCGCCGTGATGGACGGCGGCCGGCTGCTGCAAGTCGCGTCGCCGGCGGAGATTCTCGGCAAGCCGGCGGCAGGTGTGGTCGAACAGCTCGTCGCGGGCGTCGACCGGCCGCTGCGCCTGCTCGCGCTGACGCCGATCGATGCGGTGGCCGAATCCGGTCACGCCGACGGCGAACCGATCGCCGCGACGCGCACGCTGCGCGATGCGGTGTCCGAGCTGCTGTGGCGCGGCGTCGACGCATTGCCGGTCGACGACGGCAACGGGCGCGATGCACGCCGCATCACGCTCGGCGCGATCCGCGCGCACGCGAGGAAGCCCGCATGACGACGCGGCCCGCGCGTTCACCCCTGCCGCGGCGGCTGCCCGCGTATGTCGCGCGCGCGGCCGCGCTCGCGCTGCTGCTCGTGCTGCTGTTGCGTCCCGCGTGGCTGCAGGGCGTGTTCGCGCCGTTCGCGGACAACGGCGCGCCGGTCATCTACGATCGCGCGAGCCTGCTCGACCTCACGCTCGCGCACCTCGGCACCGTCGCGCTGTCGAGCCTGATCGGCATGCTGATCGCGATCGCGGCCGGCATCGCGGTCACGCGCCCCGCTGGCGCGGATTTCCTGCCGGTCGCGCGCAGCGTCGTCGACATCGGCCAGACCTTTCCGCCGGTCGCCGTGCTCGCGCTGGCCGTGCCGGCCGTCGGCTTCGGGTTGAAACCCGTGCTGATCGCGCTCGTTCTGTACGGGCTCCTGCCGATTTTCGAGAGCACGATCGCGGGGCTCGAGGACGTGCCGCGCGACGTCGTCGACGCCGCGCGCGGGATGGGGATGAGCGGCTGGCAGCAACTGGTTTCCGTCGAGCTGCCGCTCGCGTTTCCGGTGATCGTGAACGGCATCCGGCTCGCGGTCGTCATCAATCTCGGGACCGCGACGATCGGGTCGACGGTGGCCGCGCGCGGGCTCGGCGACGTCATCATCGCGGGCCTGCAGACCTCGAACACGGCTTTCGTGCTGCAAGGCGGCGTGATCGTCGGGCTGCTCGCCGTGCTGGTCAGCGATGCGATCGGCGCGCTGGCACGGGTGGCGAGTGCGCGGCGGCCGTAGCACGCACCTGGCGTCACGGCTCTGCCCGCGAAAAAGACGGCGCGACAAAAAATCGGGGCGGGCTTGATCCGGACTCCGATGCGTGTACGTGCAACGATCCCGTCTGCGGACGGCGTGCGGCGATACAAGCCTACAGCATGCTTTCATTCGAGCCCGTGCTCAAACGCGTCAGACGATTGGCCGATATACTGTGCGCCTCCCATTTCCCCGCACTACACCATGCGACGACGGTTTTTCTGGCTGATCGTGCTTTCGCTCGGCATTGCGCAACAGGCTTCGGCGCAGCAGGCGCCTGCGCTGCCTGCGTCCGCGCCCGAAGCGGCCGCATCCGCACCGGTCGCGGCATCTGCGCCGCTCGCCAACGCCAACGATCAGCCGAACGAAGCAAACCGTCGCATCACCTCGTACCTGACGAAGAAATTCGGCCTCGCGAAGGAGCGCGCCGCGCGGCTCGCTGATATCGTGAGCGTCACTGCGACGAAATATTCGCTGCCTCCCGCACTCGTTTACGCGATTATCTCGATCGAATCGCGTTTCCAGGAAAAGGCGCGCGGCCAGCATGGCGCGACCGGGCTGATGCAGGTCGTGCCGGCCGCCCACCGCGGCCTGCTGCGCAACGTGAAGGATCTGACCGAGCCGAATGCGAACGTCGAGGCCGGCTCCAGGATCCTGTCGGGCTATGTGCGGGCAGCCGGCGGCAATGTGCAGGCCGGGCTCAAGAGCTACGGCGGATCGAATGCGTATGCGGCGAAGGTGATGCAGCGAGTCGACGCGTTCCGCTTCGTGCTCGAACCCGAAGACGATGCGAGCGCCGACAAAAACCCGACAGCCCCGAACGATACGAAGGGCCGCATGGTGCCGGTCAGCGAGGCGTCGAACCCGGCGTCGGCCCGCAACCGCCAGTAAGCGCACCGCGCCCCTTCGCCCGACGGTCCTGCCATGCGCCACGCCATCCGCTTCCTTGCTGTCGCCGCGCTGGCGATCGGCCCCGCCTGCGCCATCGCCGCTGTCGATTGCGAGCATCAAGGCCCGACAATGGACAACGTGCGGGCCTGCGTGGTCGACCGCAACCAGCAGGAAGTCGACAGCGCGTACCGGTCGCTCGAGCGCACGCTCAAACGGCGCAACCCCGACGCCGCCGGCGCACTCGCGAAGTCTCAGGCCAGCTGGACCCGCTTCGCCGGCGACACCTGCAACTATGTGAAAGCCGCCAATCCGCAGCAGATGATCCCGAGCGACGCGTGGATGAACTGCTGGGTCGACTTCAGCCAGGCACGCGTGGGCATCCTGAAGAAATGGGAAGCGCTGGAGAACGCGCCGCAACCGGCGCAGAAGTGATCGACGATTGGACGCCTGTGCATGCCGCCCGTCATGCCTGCGCGAAATGCGCGCGCAGAAACTCGATGAAATGCTGCGTTTCCGCGGGCAGCAGGCGCGTTTCCGTCATCACATAGGCGGGAATCGGCTCCCCTTTGGTGCTCGCCAATCCGGATTTCGTGACGCGGGTGAAGATCGGCGCACCGCTGAACGACGCGCAGCGCGAGACGTTCTTCGGCGGCGATGCGCGCGGGTATGTCGACTATCCGGCGCTAAGCGGCGCGGCTGCGGCGTAACGAAGCCGTTTTTGGGCGATAGCCGCGACACGCAGGATCGGTGTCGCGGCAATTGCCGGCCGAAAGCCCAATTATTCCGATATTTCAGGAATTAAAACGAACGCGGCGACGCTTCCGCGCCGCCGCCTCGAATTGACCGCATCGCCCGCGAGCGGGCATCACTCGCTCACAACTGCCCCGCCGCCCCCGTCCACCGCAGGTAATCCCCGCGCGTCCAGTCGAGCGACACGCCGACGCGCTTCGTCCCCGGCCGGATCTTCGGCTTGTACATCGACAGCGTCAGCGACTCCAGCGCGGGCCATTCGCGAAACGACAGCACCGCGAGATCGGCGACGAGCGTTTCGAGCAGCCGCGTATGCGGCTTGTGCGACAGGAACGACGCGACACGCGCGCAGTAGCCGTCGTAGTCGATCCACTCGCCCTGCTCGCTCGGCTCGCAGCGATACCCGAGCCGCGCATCGATCACGATCGGCTGCGGCGCCTCGTGCTCGTGCGCGTGGATGCCGATTCGCGCGGGCACCTTCAGTTCGTCGACGAACACGCTCCACCCGCGCCCGCGCAGGCGCGGCGCGTCGATCGCCACGAACGGTTCGTCGAACGGCTTCATGATGCGAGCGGCGCCGCGGCGTCGAGCATGATCCGCACGAAATAGTCGGCGAAGCTGCGACGCAGGACGATCTCGAACGTATCGTCGCCGGTCGGGATCAGCGTGATCGGCGACTTGAAGTAGTGCGACTGCGCGCACTGGCCCGGCTTGAGCACGCGCGGATGCAGATCGAGCGGGCAGCCGCGCGCGATCACGTCGCGCACGCGTTCGCCGCTGACCTCGACGACCGTGTAGCCGCTGCCGACATCGACGGCCGCCGCATACGAACCCTGCACGGCCTCCGCGAGCTGCGCCTCGAGCACGCCCGCCTGGACGGGCCCGTTCGAGCGCACGAGCCACTCGTCGGGACCGAGCCAGAGCACGTCGTACTCGGCGGCGCGCGCCACCGTGTTCGGCGCCGACGGCGGCCGGCAGCCGACCACGCGCTCGAACGCGCCGACGAATGCCGGGTCGCTCAGCTCGCCGCGCACGTTCACGAGATCGAGGAACGGCCGCTCGCGCAGCGTGAACTTCTTCGATGCGCGCGCCTGGTGCGGCTTCAGCACATCGGCCGAGCCGACGAGCGGCGATTCAAGCGTCACGCCCGCGCCTGCCACCGGCGTCTGGTTTCTCGTTTCATTCCACATGCTGGCGCACCCCTTCGGTATCGTAGAAAACCGGGCTCGAGATCTTCGCGGTGATACGGCGGCCGTTGGCCAGCGGAATCACGACGCTCTCGCCCATCTTGTTCAGGCCGCCCTTCACCACCGCCAGCGCAATCGAGCGCTTCAGGATCGGGCTGTAATAACTCGACGTCACGTGGCCGATCATCGGCGTCGGATCGACCGTCGACACCTGCGTGTCCTTCGCGATGATCTGCGCGCCTTCCGGCAGCACGAACTGTTCGTCTTCCGTCAGCAGGCCGACGAACTGCTTGCGGCCTTCCTTCGACGTATCCGAGCGCGACAGCGAGCGCTTGCCGAGGAAGTCCTTCGACTTCGCGACGAGCCCGCCCATCCCGAGGTCGTACGGCGTGACCGAGCCGTCGGTGTCCTGGCCGACGATGATGTAGCCCTTCTCCGCGCGCAGCACGTGCATCGTCTCGGTGCCGTACGGCGTGATGTCGAACTCGGCACCGGCCGCCATCAGCGCTTCCCACACCGCGCGGCCCGCATTGGCCGGCACGTTCACTTCATACGCGAGCTCGCCGGAGAAGCTGATCCGCATCACGCGCGCCTTCGCGCCCGCGACGGTGCCGTTCCGGTAGCTCATGAACGGGAACGCCTCGTTGCCGAAGTCGATGTCCTGGCACACCTTCTGCACGACCTTTCGGCTCTTCGGGCCGACCACCGCGAACGTCGCCCAGTGATCGGTGACGGACGCGAGCCGCACCTTCATGTCGGGCCATTCGGTCTGCAGCCAGCGCTCGAGCCACGTGAGCACGCGCGCCGCGCCGCCGGTGGTCGTCGTCATCATGAAATGCTGGTCGGCGAGGCGCACCGTCACGCCGTCGTCGAACACCATCCCGTTTTCGTCGAGCATCAGCCCATAGCGGCACTTGCCGATCTCGAGCTTGTTCCACGGGTTCGTGTACATCCAGTTCAGCAGCTTCACCGCGTCCGGACCCTGGATGTCGATCTTGCCGAGCGTCGACGCGTCGAGGATGCCGACACCGTTGCGCACTGCGAGGCATTCGCGCTTCACGGCCGCATGCAGATCCTCGCCGTTCTTCGGGAAATACCACGGCCGCTTCCAGTTGCCGACGTCCTCGAACAGCGCGCCGTGCTCGACGTGCCATTCATGCACGGCCGTCTTGCGGATCGGGTCGAGGAAATCGCCGGTCTCGCGGCCCGCGAACGTACCGAACGACACCGGCGTGTAGTTCGGGCGGAACGTCGTCGTGCCCGTTTCGGGAATCGTCTTGCCGAGCGCTTGCGCCAGGATCGCCATCCCGTTGATGTTGCCGAGCTTGCCCTGGTCGGTGCCGAAGCCCATCGCGGTGTAGCGCTTCACGTGCTCGACCGACTCGAAGCCTTCGCGTGCGGCCAGCAGGATGTCGGCGGCCGCCACGTCGTTCTGGAAGTCGACGAACTGCTTCGGCCCGCGTGCGGCGTCCTCGCGGCTGCCGACGAGCCACAACGGCTGCAGCGCGCCTTCGACGGTTTCGGCGACCTGCGGCGCGGCCACGCGCTGCGCAGCCGCGAAGCCGGCGGCCTTCGCCGCTTCGACGCCCGCGTCGAGTGCGAGCCGCAGCGCACGTGCGAGACCGAACTCGCCCGCCGCCGCACCGACGCTCGCCTCGGCCTGCACGGGCTTGCCCGGCAGGAAGCACGCCTTCTCGTCGTTCCAGCACGCCTTGCCGCCGGACTGCGCGAACAGGTGCAGCACCGGGCTGAAGCCGCCCGACATCGCGACGAGGTCGCACGGCAGCGACTGCAACTTGCTGCCCGTCTGGCCGTTCGTGTAGGACGCGACGTCGACCGACGATACGCGCCACTTGCCCGAAGCGGCCGTCACCACGGCACCGCTCATCACCGTCACACCCTGCCGCTTCGCGGCGGCAGGCAGCGCGCCGTTCGACGACGCACGCGAATCGACGACCGTCACCTTCGCACCGCACGCCTTCAGGTCGAGGGCGGTCTGGTACGCACGATCGTTGTTCGTGAACACGACCACGTTGCGGCCCGGCATCACGCCGTAGCGATGCACGTAGGTGGACACCGCGCCGGCGAGCATCACGCCCGGCAGGTCGTTGTTGCCGAACACGATCGGACGCTCGTGCGCGCCGGTCGCGAGGATCACGCGCTTCGCGCGGACCTTCCACAGCAGCTCGCGCGTACCCTTGCGCATCGACACCGGCTGGTGATCGGTCAGGCGCTGCGTGATCGTCACGAGGTTGTGGTCCTGGTAACCAAACGCGGTGCTGCGCGACAGGATCGTCACGTCGGGCAGCTTGCGCAGCTCGGCCTCGATCTTCTCGACCCATTGCTGCGCCGGCTTCCCGTCGATTTCCGCGCGGCACGACAGCAGGCTGCCGCCGAGCTCGCGCTGGTCGTCGACGAGGATCACGCGCGCGCCGGCCGTCGCGGCCGCATGCGCGGCGGCGAGGCCCGACGGGCCACCGCCGACCACGAGCACGTCGCAGTGCGCGTAGCACTTGTCGTAGCGATCGGCGTCGAGCATTTCGGGCGCCTTGCCGAGGCCGGCGGCCTCGCGGATCTTCTCTTCGTACTTCGGCCACATGTTGCGCGGCCACATGAAGGTCTTGTAGTAGAACCCGGCCGGCATGAAGCGCGAGAACTTCTGGTTGATCGCGTACTTGTCGTTCTCGAGCGACGGCTCGGCGTTCACGCTCGTCGCGACGAGGCCCTGGTACAGCTCGATCTCGGTCGCGCGCGCGTTCGGCACCGTGTACGGGCCGGACTCGAGCTGCACGACGGCATTCGGTTCCGCGACGTCCGCCGTCACGATCCCGCGCGGACGGTGGTACTTGAAGCTGCGCGCGACGAAGTGCACGCCGTTCGCGAGCAGCGCGGACGCGAGCGTGTCGCCCTGGAAGCCCTGATACGTGCGGCCGTTGAACGTGAACGTCAGCGGAATCGCGCGATTGATGCGGCCCCCGGTGCCGAGGCGGTCTTTCTGGCTCATTTGCTCGTGCCCTCTTCGTGTGCGTTGCCGGCAGCGGCGCCGTTGGCAGCCCCGCCGAACTTTTCGTAGCCCTTGATATCGTAGGTCACCGTGTCGCGCGTGACCTTGAACCAGCGGCGGCAGCCCTGCGTGTGCAGCCACTGCTCGCGGTGCAGCCCGCGCTTGTTCTCGCGCATGAACACGTATTCGCCCCATTCGCGGTCGGTCATGTTCTCGTTCGCCACCGGGCGCACGATGTCGGCTTCACCGCCGCACGTGAACTCGGATTCGGCGCGCGGCCCGCACCACGGACATTCGATCAGCAACATGTTTCTTTCTCCTTCAGTGCGGGGATTAGTGCGCGACGGCGGCAGCGCCGTGCTCGTCGATCAGGTGGCCGGTGTAGAAGCGGTCGAGTGCAAACGGTGCGTTCAGCGGATGCGGTTCGTCGCGGGCGATCGTGTGCGCGAACACCCAGCCCGAGCCCGGAGTCGCCTTGAAGCCGCCGGTGCCCCAACCGCAGTTGAAATACAGGCCCTTCACGTCGGTCTTGGTGATGATCGGGCATGCGTCCGGCGACACGTCGACGATGCCGCCCCACTGGCGGTTCATCCGCACGCGCGAGAACACCGGGAACATCTCGACGATCGCCTGCAGCGTGCTTTCGATGATGTGGAAGCTGCCGCGCTGACCGAAGCCCGTGTACTGGTCGATACCCGCGCCGATCACGAGGTCGCCCTTGTCGGACTGGCTGATGTACGCGTGCACCGCGTTCGACATGATCACCGAGTTGACCACCGGCTTGATCGGCTCGGACACCAGCGCCTGCAGCGGGTGGCTTTCGATCGGCAGGCGCACGCCGGCCATGTCGGCGAGCGTCGTCGTGTTGCCGGCCGCCACCACCGCGACCTTCTTCGCCTTGATGAAGCCCTTCACCGTATCGACGCCGACCACCGCGCCGCCTTCGCGGCGAATGCCCGTCACCTGGCAGTTCTGGATGATGTCGACGCCGGCGCGGTCCGCGCCGCGCGCGAAGCCCCAGGCCACCGCGTCGTGGCGTGCAACGCCCGCACGGCGCTGGATCGATGCGCCGAGCACCGGGTAGCGGCTGTTCAGGTTGATCGTCGGCTCGATTTCCTTGATCTGCGCGGGCGTCAGGAATTCGGCGTCGACGCCGTTCAGCCGGTTCGCATTCACGCGGCGCTCGGTGTCACGCACGTCCTGCAACGTGTGCGCGAGGTTCATCACGCCACGCTGGCTGAACATCACGTTGTAGTTCAGGTCCTGCGACAGCCCTTCCCACAGCTTCATCGCCTTCTCGTACAGCGCGGCCGATTCGTCCCACAGGTAGTTCGAGCGCACGATCGTCGTGTTGCGCGCGGTGTTGCCGCCGCCGATCCAGCCCTTCTCGAGGATCGCGACGTTCGTGATGCCGTGCTCCTTCGCGAGGTAGTAGGCGGTCGCGAGGCCGTGGCCGCCGCCGCCGACGATCACGACGTCGTATTCCTTCTTCGGTTCCGGGCTCTTCCACTGCTTTTCCCAGTTCTCGTGATACGAGAGGCCGTTGCGGAACAGGCTGAATATCGAGTAGCGGCTCATGTTAGTGATCCTTCGTTAGCATTCGATGACGTTCACGGCAAGACCGCCGCGCGACGTTTCCTTGTATTTCGTCTTCATGTCGGCACCCGTCTCGCGCATCGTCTTGATCACCGAATCAAGCGACACGTAGTGCTGGCCGTTACCCTTGAGCGCCATCCGCGACGCGTTCAGCGCCTTGATCGCGCCCATCGCGTTGCGTTCGATGCACGGGATCTGCACGAGCCCGCCGACCGGGTCGCAGGTCATGCCGAGGTTGTGCTCCATGCCGATCTCGGCCGCGTTCTCGACTTGATCCGGCGTGCCGCCCATCACCGCGGCGAGCGCGGCCGCGGCCATCGAGCACGCGACGCCCACTTCGCCCTGGCAACCGACTTCCGCGCCGGAAATCGACGCCGTTTCCTTGTAGATGATCCCGATCGCCGCGGCCGTCAGCAGGAATTCGACGATGCCGGCTTCGTTCGAGCCCGGCACGAATTTCACGTAGTAGTGCAGCACCGCGGGAATCACGCCGGCCGCGCCGTTGGTGGGCGCGGTGACGACGCGGCCGCCCGCCGCGTTCTCCTCGTTGACGGCCATCGCATACAGGTTGACCCAGTCGAGCATCGACAGCGGGTCGCGCAGCGACTCCTCCGAACGCGCACGCAGGTGCCCGTTCATCTCGGCCGCACGGCGCTTCACGCGCATCGGGCCCGGCAGTTCGCCCTCGACCTTGCAGCCGCGCTCGACGCATGCAGCCATCGTGCGCCAGATCGCGAGCAGCCCGGCGCGCACTTCGTCCTCGGGACGCAGCGCGCATTCGTTGCGCAGCATCACCTCGGCGATCGACAGCCCGTGTTCGCGGCACTGGCGCATCAGGTCGTCGCCGGTACGGAACGGATACGGCACTTCGACCGCCGCGCGCACGCCGTTCACGCGATCGCCGTCGCGATTGACGACGAAGCCGCCGCCGACCGAGTAATACTCTTTCTCGACGAGCAGCTGGCCGTGCTCGTCGAACGCCTGGAAGCGCATCCCGTTCGGGTGCACGATGCTCGTGCCGCTCATCAGCTTGCGATAGAAGCCGATGTTCTCCTTCTCGTCGAAGCGGATCGTCTGCTTGCCGAGCAGCGTCAGCGACTTCTCCGCGCGGATCCCGGCGAGCCGCGGCTCGATCAGGTCTGGATCGATCGTGTCCGGCAGATGGCCCTCGAGACCGAGCAGCACCGCCTTGTCGGTGCCGTGGCCCTTGCCCGTTGCACCGAGCGAGCCGTATAGTTCGACCCGCACGCGGCGCACGAAGCCGAGCAGGTTCGCGTCCTCGATGTGCGATGCGAAGCGGCACGCGGCGATCATCGGGCCGACCGTGTGCGAACTGGACGGGCCGATGCCGATCTTGAACAGGTCGAACGCGCTGACGTTCATCTGGCTTCCTCTGGGTGGGCGTACGTGAAATGTCGTTGGCATCAGTACATCAAAGCGTAAAATTGGCAGATAGAACAAAAACGGCATCGGCGTGGGATAGCGCCGCCAAGCCCCGCGCGGGACGGCCGGAAAGTGCGTTTTGGCGATGGTTCGCGACGCAAAAGCACAAGTCGGCCGGCGCCTGCACCGCCCGGCAGACGTACCCCGCAACCGAGTGAAACGAGTGAGACCTGCCTTACCGGCGTGACGAGATTGACCGCGATGACACCCGACGTACCCGCTTCCCCCCTCGCCGAACCGGCGCCGCAGCGCATCCGCTTCGGCATCGTGCTGCTGCCGAACTTCACGCTCACGGCCTTCTCGGGTTTCGTCGACATGCTGCGGCTGTCGGCCGACGACGGCGACTACAGCAAGCCCGTGCGCTGCGCGTGGAGCGTGATCGGCGAAACGCTGGCGCCGGTGCGCGCGAGCTGCGGGATCCAGATCACGCCGTGGGAAACCTTCGAGGGGGCCGAACCATTCGACTACGTGGTCGTGGTCGGCGGGCTGCTGCACTCCGGGCCGCAAGCCGGCCCCGAAACGCTCGAGTTCATCCGCCGCGCGGCGACGGCCGGCGCTACGGTCGTCGGAATCTGTACGGGCGTGTTTACGCTGATGCGCGCGAAGGTGCTCGACGGCTATCGCACCTGCGTGAGCTGGTTCCACTACTGGGATTTCATCGAACGCTTCCCGAGCGCCGATCCCGACCTGCTGATCGCCGACCGCCTGTTCGTGATCGACCAGCGCCGCATCACCTGCTCGGGCGGCCGCGCGTCGATCGACGTCGCCGCCGCGATCCTGCTGCGTCATTTCGACCACGCGACCGTGCAGAAGGCGCTGCGCATCCTGCTCGTCGGCGAGATGCAGAAAGGCAATGCGCCGCAGCCGCATCCGCCGGGCCTCGAGCCGGCCACGCACCCGAAGGTCAAGCGCGCGATTCTTCTGATGGAACAGCATGTCGGGCGCTCGCTGCCGCTCGAGGAACTCGCGTGCAAGCTCGACATGTCGACGCGCCAGCTCGAGCGGCTGTTCAAGGCCGAGACGGGCAGGAGCCCGCAGGCGTTCGCGAAGCAGGTGCGGCTGCGCACGGCCGCGTGGCTGCTGACCAGCTCCGACCGCACCGTCGCCGATATCGCGTCGAGCTGCGGGTTCGCCGATGCGTCGCACCTCGGCCGGGAGTTCCGCAAGCAGTTCGGCGTGCCGCCGGCCACCTATCGCGAGCGCGGCGGAGAAGTCGCGGAAGTCGCGGTGCCGGTTGCAACAGATGCCGATCCCGTCGAAGACATCGCCGACTGACGATCGCGCGCCGTCGCCGGCGCGCTCCCTTTCCTCCTCCGGCCGCGCATCGAACCGCGCACGATCGCCGCACGTTCCCCTCCAATTGGAACCGGTTCCAATCAGCTTGGCCGATGTTCTCCCACGTTGATTGAGGGTTATTCCGGATGCTGACGCTCGTCCAAATTTGTATGATGACCACATCACCTTACAAGCTAGAGCGCCATGTTCGAGAAAATTCCCGCCCGTGCGATGAGCGACCACGTCGCGCAGCAGCTGCTCAAGCAGATCGAAGCCGGCAGCTTCTCGGCGAGCGGCAAGTTGCCGACGGAAGCCGTGCTCGCGCAGGAATTCGGCGTGAGCCGCACCGTGATCCGCGAGGCGATTTCGCGGCTGAAGAACGAAGGCGTGGTCGAACCGCGCCAGGGCAGCGGCGTGTACGTGAACCAGCACGGCGCGATCCGGCCGCTGCGGATCGACTACGCGGAAGCCGTCGAGGCCAGCTCGCTGCCGCACCTGCTCGCGGTGCGCCGCGCGATCGAGGCTGAAGTCGCGGCCGAAGCCGCGCTGCACCACACCGCCGACGACATGGCCGACATCGACGACGCGCTGCGCAAGATCGACGCCGCGGCGGCCGAAGGGCGCGACGGCGTCGCGGAAGACGTCGCGTTCCACCGCACGATCGCGGCCGTCACCGGCAACCCGTATTTCCTGAAGACGCTGCAGTTCCTGAACCAGTACCTCGAGGCCGGCGTGAAGGTCACGCGGCGCAACGAAGCGACGCGCGAGGATTTCTCGCGGCAGGTGCGCGAGGAACACGCGGCGATCGCCGACGCGATCCGCGCGCGAGACCCGATGGCGGCGCGCAACGCGGCACGCACGCACATGTACAACGCCGCGCGCCGTCTCGCGGAAGCCGGCATCTGCTGAAGCCGGCAGCGGTGCCCGACCGGGCACCGCCACCGTCCCGAACCTCTTCCCGAATCGATCAAGGTTGACCATGTCACGAAATGTTGGAGTCATCGGCCTCGGCGCAATGGGCCTGGGCGTCGCCCGCTCGCTGCTGCGCGCGGGCTTCCGCGTGCACGCATGCGACGTGCGCGACACCGTGCTGCAGGCGTTCGCGGCCGAAGGCGGCGTGGCCTGCGCGAGCCCGGCCGAACTCGGCGCGCAGTGCGACGTCGTCGTCACGCTCGTCGTCAATGCCGCGCAGACTGAAACGGTGCTGTTCGGTGAGCACGGCGCGGTCGCGGCGATGAAGCCGGGCGGCGTGGTGATCGCGAGCGCGACCGTCGCGCCCGACTTCGCGGTTGCGCTCGGCGCGCGCATCGAGGCCGCGGGCCTGCAGATGCTCGACGCCCCGGTGTCCGGCGGCGCCGCGCGCGCGGCGTCGGGCGAGATGACGATGATGACGTCGGGCCCGGCCGCCGCGTATGCGGGTTGCGACGACGTGCTCGCCGCGATGGCCGCCAAGGTGTATCGCCTCGGCGACGCGCACGGCATCGGCTCGAAGGTGAAGATCATCAACCAGCTGCTGGCCGGCGTGCATATCGCGGCGGCCGCCGAGGCGATGGCGCTCGGCTTGCGCGAAGGCGTCGACGCCGACGCGCTGTACGACGTGATCACGCACAGCGCCGGCAATTCGTGGATGTTCGAGAACCGCGTGCCGCACATCCTGAACGGCGACTACACGCCGCTGTCGGCCGTCGACATCTTCGTGAAGGATCTCGGCCTCGTGCTCGATACCGCGCGCCGCAGCAAGTTCCCGCTGCCGATGTCGGCCACCGCGCACCAGATGTTCATGAGCGCGTCGAGCGCCGGCCACGGCGGCGAGGACGATTCCGCCGTGATCAAGACTTTCCCCGGCATCACGCTGCCGCCCGCCCGCTGATTCGAACGACGCTCCCGCCATGACCGCTTCCGCTTCCCGTCCCCTGCTCGGCTGCATCGCCGACGATTTCACCGGCGCGACCGATCTCGCGAACATGCTCGTCAAGAGCGGCATGCGTACCGTGCAGACGATCGGCGTGCCCGCCGACGGCGCCGCGCTCGACACCATGATCGACGCCGATGCGATCGTCGTCGCGCTGAAGTCGCGCACGATTGCCGCCGCCGACGCCGTCGCGCAATCGCTCGCCGCTTACGAGTGGCTGCGCGCACAGGGCTGCCGACAATTCTTCTTCAAGTACTGCTCGACGTTCGACTCGACCGACGCGGGCAACATCGGGCCCGTCGCCGACGCGCTGCTCGATGCAGCCGGCGGCGATTTCGCGATCGCTTGCCCGGCGTTCCCCGAGAACAGCCGCACGATCTTTCGCGGCCACCTGTTCGTCGGCGACGTGCCGCTGAACGAATCGGGCATGGAGCACCACCCGCTCACGCCGATGAAGGACGCGAACCTCGTGCGCGTGCTGCAGCGGCAGACGACGGCGAAGGTCGGCCTGATCCGCTACGACACGATCGCGCAGGGCGCGGCCGCCGTGCGTGCGCGCGTCGACGCGCTGCGCGCGGACGGCACGCGTTTCGCGATCGCCGACGCACTGTCGAACCACGACCTCCACGTGCTCGGAGAAGCGTGCGCGAACCTGCCGCTCGTCACGGGCGGCTCGGGCGTCGCGCTCGGTCTGCCGGAGAATTTCCGCCGCGCGGGGCTGCTGCCCGAGCGCGACAACGCGGCGTCGCTGCCGCGCATCGACGGGTTGTCGGCCGTGCTCGCCGGCAGCGCGTCGAAGGCGACCAACGCGCAGGTCGCCGCGTGGCGCGAAAGCCGTCCGAGCTTCCGGATCGATCCGCTCGCGGCATCGCGCGGCGAACCCGTCGTCGACGACGCCCTCGCATTCGCACGCTCGCACCTGCCGCAACCCGTGCTGATCTATGCGACCACGTCGCCCGACGAAGTGAAGGCCGTCCAGCAGGCGCTCGGCGTCGAAGCGGCCGGCCATCTCGTCGAAAGCACGCTCGCGGCGATCGCCCGCGGCCTGCGCGAGCTCGGCGTGCGCAAGTTCGTCGTCGCCGGCGGCGAGACGTCCGGCGCGGTCGTGCAGGCGCTCGACGTGAAGTCGCTGCAGATCGGCGCGCAGATCGACCCCGGCGTGCCGGCCACCGCCACCATCGACGCGCAGCCGCTCGGCCTCGCGCTGAAGTCCGGCAACTTCGGCACGGTGGACTTTTTCGACAAGGCGCTGCGCGCGCTCGACGGAGCCGCATGATGCGCGACGAAGCGAAACTGCGCGAAGAGATCTGCGTCGTCGGCGCGAGCCTGTACGCGCGCGGCCATGCGGTCGGCAGCGCCGGCAACATCAGCGCGCGGCTTGCCGACGGCTGGCTGATCACGCCGACCGATGCGTGCCTCGGCCGGCTCGACCCGAACGACATCGCGAAGGTCGGCCTCGACGGCCAGCCGCTTTCGGGCGGCAAGCCGTCGAAGACGCTCGCGCTGCATCGCGGTATCTACGCGCGCAATACCGAAGCCAACGGCATCGTCCACACGCATTCGACGCATCTCGTCGCGCTGACGCTCGCGGGCGTATGGCGCGACACCGACGTGCTGCCGCCGATCACGCCGTACTACGTGATGAAGGTCGGCCACATTCCGCTGATCCGCTATCGCCGCCCCGGCGATCCGGCCGTCGCGGCCGAAGTCGCGACGCTCGCCGACCAGGTGCGCGGCGTGCTGCTCGAGCGCCTCGGCCCGGTGATGTGGGGACAGTCGGTGTCGCACGCGTCGTTTGCGCTCGAGGAACTCGAGGAAACCGCGCGGCTGTGGCTGATGACAGAGCCGAAGCCCGAGCCGCTGTCCGACGCCGCACTCGACGAACTGCGCCAGGCCTTCGGCGCGCGCTGGTAGCGCGACGCATCGCGCACAGTCCGCGCGCAAACGACGTACCGATTCCCATGCCCGCCGTGTGCGCGGGCCCTTGCCTCAGCACACACACATGATCCGGCGGCGTACGCGCCGCCGGCACACAACATCGATGGAGACGACGATGACTGCTCTCGACGCGGCCGCAAGCCGCTCGCCCGCCGCGCCCGCCCAATCGGCCGAGCTCGACCGCACCTACAAGAAAGTGTTCTGGCGCATCGTGCCGTTCCTGATGCTCTGCTACGTGGTCGCGTATCTCGACCGCGTGAACGTCGGCTTCGCGAAGCTGCAGATGTCGCAGGACCTCGCGTTCAGCGAAACCGTGTTCGGCCTTGGCGCCGGCATCTTCTTCCTCGGCTACTTCGTGTTCGAGTTGCCGAGCAATCTGCTGATGCACCGCCTCGGCGCGCGCATCTGGATCGCGCGGATCATGATCACGTGGGGCCTGCTGTCTGCCGTGTTCGCATTCGTCAGGACACCGACGCAGTTCTACGTGCTGCGCTTTCTGCTCGGTCTCGCGGAAGCCGGCTTCTATCCGGGCGTGATCCTGTACCTCACGTACTGGTTCCCGTCGCATCGCCGCGCGAAGATCATCGCGGTGTTCATGTCGGCGATTCCGGTGTCGGGCATCTTCGGCAACCCGCTGTCGGGCTGGATCATGGAACGCTTTCACGGCGGCTCCGGCTTTCACGGCTGGCAGTGGATGTTCATGATCGAGGCCGTGCCGGCCGTGCTCGTCGGCATCGCGACGATCCTGTATCTCGACAACAGCATCCGCGGCGCGAAGTGGCTCGACGAGCGCGAGAAGCAGCTGCTCGAGGATGAAATCGCCGCGCAGCCGCAGGAACAGCAGAAGCACGGCCATTCGCTGAAGGCCGTGTTCGCCGACCCGCGCATGTGGTGGATGTCGCTGATCTACTTCGCGTTCGTCACCGGCCAGTACGGCCTCACGTTCTGGATGCCGACGCTCGTCAAGTCGACCGGCATCACCGATACGTTGCAGATCGGCCTGCTGTCGGCGATTCCGTTCGTCGTCGCGATCATCGTGATGAACCTGTTCGGCCACAGCGCGGACAAGCACCGCGAACGCCGCTGGCACCTGATCGTGCCGGCGCTGATGGGCGCCGTCGGGTTTGCGGTCGCCGCGTCGTACTCGCACAATACGGCGGTGTCGATCGTGTTCCTGTCGCTCGCGGCGGGCGGCGTGCTGACCTGCGCCCCGCTGTTCTGGTCGCTGCCGACCGCGTTCCTCGCCGGCTCGGCCGCTGCCGCCGGGATCGCGATCATCAACTCGGTCGGCAACCTCGCCGGATTCGCGAGCCCGTACGTGATCGGCTACCTGAAGGACCTCACGCACAGCACGTCGTCCGGCATGTACGTGCTCGCGTCGATGCTCGTGATCGGTGCGATCGCCGTGTGGCTCACGCCCGCGAAACTCGTGAACCGCTGAGCCTGCCGCCATTCGACGCGGGGCGCCGTGCGCCCCGCCCCATTCATTCACAGGAACCGCTGCCATGCCCCGCTTCGCCGCCAACCTCTCGATGATGTATACCGAGCACGCGTTCCTCGAACGCTTTGCCGCTGCCGCCTCCGACGGCTTCAAGGCCGTCGAGTACCTGTTCCCGTACGACTTCGCCGCCGAGGACATCCGCGCGCGGCTCGACGCGCACAACCTCGAGCAGGCGCTGTTCAACGCGCCGCCCGGCGACTGGGCCGCCGGCGAGCGCGGGATCGCGTCGCTGCCGGGCCGCGAGGACGAGTTCCGGCGCGGCATCGACCAGGCGCTCGACTATGCGCGCGTGCTCGGCAACAAGAAGCTGCACGTGATGGCCGGGATGGTCGCGCCGGGCGAGCGCGCGCGCCATCGCGACACCTACCTGGAGAACCTGCGGCATGCGGCGCAGGCCGCGTTCGCGCACGGCATCACGATCCTGATCGAGCCGATCAACCAGCGCGACATGCCCGGCTATTTCCTGAGCCGCCAGGACGACGCGCACGAGATCTGCGCGGAAGTCGGCGCGCCGAACCTGAAGGTGCAGTTCGACTGCTATCACTGCCAGATCGTCGAGGGCGACCTCGCGATGAAGCTCAAGCGCGATTTCGCGGGCATCGGCCACATCCAGATCGCCGGCGCGCCCGAGCGCCACGAGCCGGATATCGGCGAGCTCAACTACCCATACCTGTTCGCGCTGATCGACGCGCTCGGCTACGACGGCTGGATCGGCTGCGAGTATCGCCCGAAGGCCGGCACGTCCGAAGGCCTCGGCTGGCTCAAGTCGTACCTGTAATTCAAGCATTCCAAGAGGGCAACGAACATGAAAGTACTGATCACCGGCGGCGCCGGCTTTCTCGGCCAGCGTCTCGCGCGCAAGCTGCTCGAGCGCGGCGAGCTGACCGGCCCCGACGGCCGGACCGGCAAGATCGACGAGCTGGTGCTGCTCGACGTCGTCGAAGGCAGCGATTTCGGCGATGCGCGCGTGACGTCGATCGTCGGCGACATCGCCGATCGCGCGGTGCTCGAAAGCGCGATCGATACGCGCACGGGCGCGATCTTCCATCTCGCGGCGATCGTCAGCGGGCAGGCCGAAGCCGATTTCGATCTCGGCATGCGGATCAACCTCGACGCGTCGCGCACGCTGCTCGAGGTGTGCCGCGCGCGCGGACATCGTCCGCGCGTCGTTTTCACGAGCTCGGTGGCCGTCTACGGCGGTGTGCTGCCCGACATCGTGCAGGACGACACCGCGCTGAATCCGCAATCGTCATACGGCGCGGAGAAGGCGATCGCCGAGCTGCTGCTGTGCGACTATGCGCGGCGCGGCTTCGTCGACGGCCGCGTGCTGCGGCTGCCGACCATCAGCGTGCGACCGGGCCGCCCGAATGCGGCCGCGTCGTCGTTCGCGAGCGGCATCATCCGCGAGCCGCTGAACGGCGAGGAAAGCGTGTGCCCGGTGCCGGGTTCGACGCGGCTGTGGCTGCTGTCGCCGCGCGGCGCGATCGACGCACTCGTCGCCGGTTGCGAAATCGACAGCGAGAAGCTCGGCAACAAGCGCGTGATCAACCTGCCCGGCCTGTCGGTGTCGGTCGACGAGATGATCGCGGCGCTGCGCGAAGTCGCGGGCGACGACGTCGTAAAGCTGATCCGCCATGTGCCGGACGAGCGCGTCGAGAAGATCGTCGGCAGCTGGCCGGGCCGCTGGGACACGACGCGCGCGGAAGCGCTCGGGCTGAAGGGCGACACGTCGTTCGCGGACGTGATCCGCAGCCATATCGCCGACGAGCGGCGTTGACGGCCACGCCGCCGGGCGGGCAAGCGGCCGCCCGCGCGGCAGGCACCGTCGGGTCGCATCAGCGCGGCCCGGCGGATTCCCCGACACGCATCGATGCGCGCTTCGCCCCGCCCGGCGGGCGCGCCGCGCCGGCCGCGTGCTGCCACGCCAGCAAGCCCGGCAGATAGAACAGCAGATCGCGCACGCGCCGCGCGCCGGCCAGCGCCAGACAGGTCGGCGCGTCGAAGCCGAGCAGTCCGCCGATCAGCACGAACCCGCCCTCCTGTACGCCCAGCCCCCCCGGCATCATGAACGCGATGCTGCTCAGGAGCTGGATCAGCGCCTCGATCGCGAGCGCCTGCGCGAACGTCGGATCGGCGCCGAGGAAGCGCAGCGCGACCCAGAGTTCCAGCGCATGTCCGGCGAACTGCAGCGTCTGCCAGATCGCGAGATATCGCACGACGATGCCGGTCTTGCGCCAGATCATCCGGATCGACTGATCGGTGCGCGCCGATTCGCCGACCAGCGCCACCACCTTCCCGCTCGTGATGCGGTTGAGCGCGCGCATCGCCCGCTCGAACGGCCGCGCATGCTGCACCAGCGCGAACAGCAGCAGCACCGGCACCATCGCCGCCATCCCGATGGCGAGCTGCGCGGCCACCCGCGCGGCATCGGACGAGCCGCGGTCGAGCACGTAGCCGATCGCGACCAGCGCGAACACCAGTTGGCTGATCAGCGTCAACTGCATGTCGGCGACGAGGCTCGCCACGATGGTCGCCGGGCGCACGCCCGCGTGCCGCAGCAAGCTGAACGACACGAGTTCGCCGCCGATCCGCGCGACCGGCAAAAGTCCGTTGATCGATTCGCGAATCCAGACCAGCTTCAGCATCGTCGCGAAGGACGGCCGGCGCCGGCCGCGGATCAGCATCCGCCAATCCCATGCATTCGCGAGCATCGGCAGCACGTGAACCAGCGCGGCGAGCAGCAACCCGGCGCCTGCGGCCTGCAGCCGGTGCAGGACCGTCAATGGATGCTCGCGCCAGATCAGCCATACGGCGATGGCCAGCCCGGCGAGTGCGGCGATGCGTCCCGCATGCCGGAGCCGCGCGTCGCGATAGGTGGACAGCCGGCTCGCGCCTTCATCGTCGGAATGCGTGTCGTGCGTCATGGTTTCCCCGCCGGCGACAGCAAACCCTCGCGGTCGACGCGAAAGCGCGTGCCGCGCCAGATGACATGCGACGAGAAGAAGCTCGACACGAAGATCAGGAACTGCACCAGATCGACGAACGGCAACCAGCGCGCGCCGCGCAGGCTCGCGCCGATCGCGCGCGCCGTTCTCACCATCAGCAGCGCCCGTGCGACAAGCGCGGCCACCGTCAGCGCGCACGCGGCCGCCGTACCGCCGGACAGCAGCAGCGCCAGCAGTGCGAGCGGCACCGGATGCATCAGCACCGAACCGGCATGACCGCCCCGGTCCGCCGCCCGGATCGTGCAACTCCAGCGCAATTCGTGCGCGTACAGGTTGGCGAACGTGTCGTCGACACACGCATGCCCGACGACGAACGGCGGAATCACGACCCGCGCCCCGACCTGCCGCACCGCTTCGCCGAGCGCGTGATCCTCGGCGAGGTGATGCGCGAAACGCGCGAGGCCGCCGATGCGTTCGAGCGTCGCGCGCGTGATCGCGATCGTCTGGCCGAAACACGGACGCGCGCGACCGATGAAGAGCCCGGTGATCACGCCCGGCAGGAAATGGTAGTTCGTCATCGCGACCGCAACGCCGGGCCAGAAACCCGGCGACGCGACGCCGCGATACACGCTCGTCACGATGCCGACCTCCGGCTCCTGTAGCGCGCCGACGATGCCCCGCAAATAATCGCGCTCAACCACCACGTCGCTGTCGGCAAGGCAGAGCACCGAATGCTCCGCGTGTTCCAGCATGTTCACGAGATTGGCGACCTTGCGGTTCGGGCCGTACAGCCGTGCATCGGCGACGACCGTGATGTTGGCGTCCGGATGGCGCGCACGCAGCGCCTCGACGGCCGCGAGCGCGGCGTCGCCTGCGTCATGCACGCCGAACAGGTGCTGAACCGGCCCCGGATAATCCTGGACAAAGAAGCTTTCGAGATGCTGACCAAGATGCCATTCGTCGCCGTGCAACGGCTTCGCGACGGTGACACCCGGAAAATCGCGCGGCATCGCCGCCACGCGGGAAAAGAACCGGCCGACCAGCACGCTGGCCGCGATCGTATAGGCAATGCCCAGCAGCACGCCGAACCCGCAAACGAGCGATATCGCCCGGGCCAGCGCGTGCACCACCTGCAGCCACTCCATGCCTCTCTCCCGAGGTTTTCCGTGCGACTGCAATGCCGGTATTGGCCTCGCGCGCACGGTTTCATCCATGCACGCAGCCGGATCGATTGCTATCGAGCCGGATGCCGGATGTGAAGGATGACCAACAGACGGTACGCGCAATCAGATGACATGACTATCGCGCCGGCAACCTTACGATCCGACAGGATCGCAGTCGCGACGACGCCCCATTCATCGAACGTCATCGTGGTGAAAGATGCCTTGGGTACAATCTGCGGGCCCGCGCGGCGATCGGCAAAGGGGCGCGCCATCGCTCGCTCGACCGGATACTTTCGATGTGCGGCCGCACACTTAAAGTTTCGTTAAGCATTCGGCCGTAGAATCCGCCAGAAGATACCGCCACCCCGCTTGCCAGGAGCCTTCATGCCCACGCCCGCCCGATATGACGCAGTCGCCCGCGTTCTTCACTGGCTCATCGTCGTTCTGCTCGTCGCGCAGTATGCGATCGGCTGGACGATGCCCGACGTGCATCGCGACACACGCCCGGTCGGGCTGATCGCCGCTCACTTGATCGTGGGCACTGCGCTGCTCGCCGCGATGGCTTGTCGCGTGCTCTGGCGCGCGACGCATCGTCCACCCGCCGACCAACTGTCGCCCACGATGCGCGCGTTGTCCGGCGCAACGCATGTCGCACTCTATGCGCTGCTGATCGCGGTGCCGTTGCTCGGCTGGATCAATGCGTCATCGCGCGCGTGGGCCGTGACGCTGTTCGGCATCGTGCCGTTGCCGGCACTGTCGGCAGCCGGGTCGGGATTCGGGCACGCGATGGGCGACGTGCACGGCATCCTTGCGTGGGTGTTGTTCGGCGGTGTGTGCCTTCACGTCGCAGCCGCGATCGCGCATCGGTTCGTCCTGCGCGACCAGGTCATGCAGCGGATGATGCCCTGGTAATCTCGTCGCTCACGTCCCAGCCCATTCCTCGATCGACCCGTGCACTCATCGCAATCGCGTGACGAGATGATCGCGGCGCCGCGCGAAGCGGCGCGCAATCGACGGCATGGCCGTGCGTGCGGTTCGATCAGGTCGCGTGCCGCGCACCGCATGCGTAGTGCCGTGACGCGAACACGACGGCCTGAAGATGCACACGTACATGTCGACACCTAGTTGTCGAGCTGCGCCGGCATGACGGAGGCCGGCGCATCCGCGGCGGCCGCAGCCGCCATCCTCGCGCGATCCTGCTCGGCGAGCTTCGCCTGCGCGGCCTGAATGTCCGCGGGATATTCGCCGTCGTCGCCCTTCGACGGGTCGTAACCCGCCGCTTCCAGACGAATCAGCTCGTCGCGAACCTGTGCACGCGTGAGCGGCGCATTCGATTGCGCGAATGCAGACTGACCGGAAATCGCGCCGATCATCATCAGTAGTGCGATACAAGTTTTCATCATGAACTCCTTCAATGTTTCGTGCCGATCAAGCGTGGTGAATGTCGAACCCGGCGCAGCGGGCCTTCAGGTCAGCTGCCGAAATACGGCGTGCAGAAGCTCTCGGGCCCCACGCACGCGGCTGGGCGCGGACGGGGCGGCAGCGCCGCCGGCCTTCCCGCATCGGAAGCCGCAGCCGGATCGCTGCCGATCGCGCTCTCGGCCTGATGTTGCGGTATCTGTTCGGCCTGCTGCTGGAACAGCGGGCTCACCGCCGGATACGACGTGTCGGTCACGAAGCGCAACCCGTTGTTTTCGGCGTCGATCAGTTCTTGCCTGACCTGCGCGCGCGTCAGTTCCTGGGCCGACGCGGGCGCCGCGACACTCGCGACGGAAATCGCCGCCACCGTGGCGGCCACCAGCCAATGCGTGTTCATGCTCCACTCCTTCGAAAGTCAACGAGACGACGTGCTACATCCCGTATGACGACGGCCGGTGCGCGTTTATTCCCGGAATTCCGCGGAGCTTGCGCCGGACGCTCACCGAACTGTCATTCTTTCGTCAGCCGGCGTAACCTGACGTAATGCGGCCCCACCGCGCGTGGGGCAGACTGACGACACCTTGTGGATCGGTCCTCGATCATGTCCGTTGCCTACGACTACGCGGCCGGCCTGCTTCGCACGCTGTACGACCACCATATCGATAGTGGCGCGGTGCTCGACACGGCCGCGTTCCCCGATGCCGAGCGCTTCATCCACGCGTGGCCGGCGATACGCGCGGAAGCGCTCGACGTCGCGCGCGACCTGCCGCGCATCCCGCGCTTTCACGAGATCATGCGCGAGCAGCACGACATCTCGGCCAACGATGCGCGCGACTGGCGGATGTTCATCATGCAGGCGTACGGCCAGCCGTTCCCGCGCAACCTGTCGCGCTGCCCGACCGTCGAATCGATCATCGCGGCGTCGCCCGACGTGCTGTCCGCGTCGCTGTCGTTCCTCGCGCCGGGCAAGCACATCCCGCCGCACCGCGGGCCGTTCCGCGGCATCCTGCGCGGCTATCTGGTGCTGTCGATGCCGAAGCGCGCGGACGGCACGCCGGCCGCCGTGCTGAAGGTCGACGGCCACGAATACCGGCTCGACGAAGGCCGCTTCCTGCTGTGGGACGACACGTTCGTGCATGAAGTGTGGAACGACAGCGACGAAGTCCGGATCGTGCTGCTGCTCGATATCCGCCGGCGCGGCATGCCGCGCTTGCTGACGTGGCTGTCGAATGCGGTGATCGGCATCGTGCGGATCGGTATCCGCATACGCGGGCGATCGATTCCGGTCTAGCAAGACACCCGGCGCACGCGCGTTGCGATCAATCCTCGCGCGCAAGACGCGTCATGACCTCCGTGAGCGCCTGAATCGCCGGTTGCGCGGCGCGTTGCACCGGGTACACGAGGTAGTAGCCCAGGCCGTTGCGCACCACCTCCGAAAACGGAGCGACCAGCGTTCCGGCTGCCAGCCGATCCGCCGCCATGCGCGGATCGCCGATCGCGACGCCGTGCGCCTGGGCCGCGGCCGTCAGTGTCAGTTCGAGCGTATCGAATACGAGCCCCGCGCGCGGGTCGATCTGTGTGGCGCCCACGGCGTCGAGCCAGCATCGCCATTCATCGCGATTGCGCGCGGGATGCAGCAGCGTCGCCTGCGCGAGATCGGCTGCCGACTGCAACGACGCGCCCACCTCGCGCGTACACATCGGCGTCAGGTATTCGTCGAATAGCGGGACCGCCACCATGCCCGCCCAGCTGCCGGTGCCACGCACGACGATCGCATCGAAATCGGCGTCGGTGAAATCCGGTGTGTCGTCCGCCGACGTGTGAATGCGCAATTCGGTCCGCGGCAGCGCGTGATTGAGCGCCGACAGCCGCGGCAGCAGCCAGCGAATCGCGAACGTGGAAGGCAGCCGCAACGTCAGCGTCGATGCGGCATGCGCATGGGCGTGAGCATGTCGCGCCAGTTGCGCGAGGACGTCGACGGCCACCGTCAGCAGCGCGCTGCCTTCCGTGGTCAACGTCAATCCCGACGGATGACGGACGAACAACGCACACCGGTAGTGCGCTTCCAGTTGCTGCACCTGACGGCTCACCGCGCCCTGGGTCCGGCACAGATGCTCGGCGGCCCGGTTGAAGCTGCCCAGTTCGGCGGCGGCGACAAACGCCTGGAACGCCGTCAGCGGCGGCAGCGCGCGCGTCAGATCCGCGAGCGGGTATGCGTGGGCGGCATGCCCGGGTTGCGGATTTTTCGTTTGTTCGGTCATCGCGGCATCGCTATCGTGGTTGCACCGGCGCGACGGCTGTCGCGGACGGCTCGTCAACAATCAGCGGAGAAATATCATGGTTTCGTCGTCCGACGCACTTTACACGCGACAGGTCGATACCTACCTGAAGACACTCGAGCGCGGCGACGTCGCCGCGATCTGTGCATTGTTCACGCCGGACGCGCGGATATTCTCGCCGTTTCTCGGCTGGATGGCGCCGCAACCCTTCTTCGAAAAAGTCGCGGCGGCATCCGGACAAAGCCGGATCACACCGATCGACATCTGCGTCAGCACGACGGGCGCACGTCGGGCCACCGGCTATTTCACCTACGACTGGGGACTGAAAGACGGCTCCGCGGTGCAATTCGAGTGCGTCGACGTATTCGAATTCGACGACGACGCGCGCATCGAGCGCATGATCATCGTCTATGACACGCATCCGATACGAAGCACGGTCGGCGACAAGTACGCGTAGCCGGGCGAGCGCGGGCACGTGCCATTGCGCGGCGCAGCAACGGCTGCCTGAGCCGCCGGCCGCAGGGCGATGTCGCTGCCGGCCCGATCGATCGCCTAAACTACAGACCGTCCCCCCTGCGCGGCTCCTGCCAGCCCCTGCCATGGCTCACCTCTTCTTCGCGGCGTCGATCCAGCGGCATATCGACACGCCCGAGCGCGACATCGACGCACGGACGCTCGGCGAAGCGCTTGAAACCGTCTTCGGCGAACAGCCGCGGCTGCGCGGCTACATCGTCGACGACCAGGGTGCGCTGAGAAAGCACCTGTCGGTATTCATCGACGGCCAGCCGGTGCGCGACCGGCAACACCTGTCCGACGCGCTCGGCGACGCGAGCCGCGTCTATGTCGTTCAGGCGTTGTCCGGCGGATAAAGGGACGCATCTCAATGAAGCAAGCGCCCGATCGCGCGCACAGGAGACACCCGACATGAACGATCGACTGCTCGTCGCGACCCGCAAGGGCCTGTTCGTGCTGCAAGCCGACGGCAACGGCGGCTGGTCGCTCGACGAGCCGCACTTCATCGGCGAACCGGTCAGCATGGCGCTGGCCGACCCGCGCGACGGCACGCTGTATGCGGCGCTCAATCTCGGTCATTTCGGCGTCAAGCTGCATCGCCGCCGCGCAGGGGCAGCCGACTGGGAAGAGTGCGCGGTTCCCGTGTATCCGCCGCAGCCCGCCGACGCGCTGCGCGCCAACGTCGGCGCACATGCCGGCGACGCCGACGCGGGCGACGAAGCGCCCACCCCGCCTCGGCCGCCCTGGACACTTCAGCAGATCTGGTCGCTCGAAGCCGGCGGCGCCGACGAGCCGGGCGTTCTGTGGGCCGGCACGATACCTGGCGGGCTGTTCCGCTCCGGCGACGGCGGCGATTCGTGGGAGCTCAACCGCGCATTGTGGGACCGTCCGGAGCGCCCCGAGTGGTTCGGCGGCGGCTACGACGCGCCGGGCATTCATTCGGTGATGGTCGATCCGCGCGACAGCCGGCACGTGACGATCGGCATCTCGTGCGGCGGCGTGTGGCAGACGTTCGACGGCGGCGCGAGCTGGCGCGTCAGCGCCGACGGGATGGAAGCCGATTACATGCCGCCCGAGCGGCGCGGCGAGCCCAACGTGCAGGACCCGCATCGCGTCGTGCAGTGCGCGGCCAATCCCGATGTGCTGTGGACCCAGCATCATTGCGCGATCTTCCGCTCGACCGACGGCGCCGCGCACTGGCAGCGCATCGAAGCGCAGCCGTCGAGCTTCGGCTTCGCGGTCGCCGTGCATCCGGCGGATCCCGACACCGCGTGGTTCGTACCGGCCGTGAAGGATGCGTGCCGGATTCCGGTGAACGGCCGGTTCGTCGTCACGCGCACGCGCGACGGCGGCCGCAGTTTCGAGAGCCTGTCGAACGGGTTGCCACCTGCGCCGGCCTACGACCTCGTGTATCGGCACGGGCTCGCGGTGGATGACACCGGCACGCGTCTCGCGATGGCGTCGACGACGGGCGGGTTATGGACTTCCGGTGACGCCGGCGAGAACTGGCGGCAGGTTTCCGCGCATTTGCCGCCGGTGTATTGCGTGCGTTTCGGGTAACGACGCGGCTCAAGCGGCCGGGCCGTGGAAGCAGCCCTCTCGCGACCGGCATCGAGACGACACTGCCTCGATGCCGGTGCGGGACGTCGATGCCCTGCCGCTCAATGCACGCCGAGATAAGCCTTCACCGCCGGCAGGCCCGGCTTGCCGTCGAGCGTCGTCACGCCGGCCAGCCACTTCTCGAGCGATTGCGGATTCGCCTTCAGCCACGCGGCCGCGGCCTTGTTCGGGTCTTCCTTGTTCATGATCGGCACCATCACGTGGTTCTCGATCGCCGTCGTGAACTGCAGGTTCGACACGAACTTCGCGACGTTCGGGCAGCGCTGCGCGTAGTCGGGCGGCGTGGCCGTCAGCACTTTCGCTTCGCCATAGTTCGGGCCGAACACGTCGTCGCCGCCCGTCAGGTAATCGATCTTCATCTGCACGTTCATCGGATGCGGTTCCCAGCCGAGGAACACGATCCACTGTTTGTCGCGGGCCGCGCGGTTCACCTCGATCAGCATCCCGGCCTCGCTCGACTCGACCAGCTTGAACTTGCCGAGCCCGAACTGATTCGTGTCGATCATCTTCTTGATCAGCGCATTGCCGTCGTTGCCCGGCTCGATCCCGTAGATCTTGCCGTTGAGCTTGTCCGCGTACTTCTGGATGTCGGCGAACGACTTCAGGCCGCCCTGGTACACGTAGTCGGGCACCGCGAGCGTGTATTTCGCACCGGTCAGGTTGGGCGTGGCGAGCACCTTGATCGTGCCGGCCTTCGTGAACGGCTGGATGATCGGGTCCATCGTCGGCGACCAGTAGCCGAGGAACACGTCGATCTGCTTGCTCTTGATGCCGGCGAACGTGATCGGCACCGACGCGATCGTCTTGGTAGGCGAGTAGCCGAGCCCCTGCAGCATCGTCGACGCGAGGCCGGTGGTGGCCGCGATGTCGGACCAGCCGACGTCCGCGAAGCGCACGTTCTTGCACACGGGCGGGTCGGCCGCATACACCGCCGACATCGGCGCGGCGATCCCGATCCCGCATACCGTTGCGATCAATAAGCGCTTCATCTGTCTTCTCCTCAAGGTGACGTCGTTTTTCATGGTTGCGGGATCGATGGTTGAAGCCGCACGCCGCGATCCCGGCGGCGTCGCGGACCGAACGGATCGCGCGGGCCGAGTCAACGCCCCGGCAGCCGCCGTTCGTAACTCGGTGCGTGACCGAACTGCGCGCGATACGCCTTGCTGAAGTGACACGGCGAATGGAATCCGCACGTCGTCGTCACGCGCGCGATCGACGCGTCGGTCGTGCGCAGCAGGTCGCGCGCGCGCTTGAGCCGCAGCGTCAGGTAATAGTGGGTCGGCGAGACGTTCAGGTACACCTTGAACATCCGCTGCAGGTGCCGCTGCGACAGCCGCACGAGCCGCGCGAGCTCCTCGAGCGACAGCGGCTCCTCGATGTTCGCCTCCATCAGGCGCACGACCTCGATCAACTCCGCGCGCGAGAAGCCGACGCGCGCATCGACCGGAATCGGTTGCGTGTCGGTCGAGCTGCGGATGCGCTCGAGGATGAACTGCTCGGACACCTGCGCGGCGAGCTGCTGGCCGAAGCGCATGCCGACGAGGTTCAGCATCAGGTCGAGCGGCGCGGTGCCGCCGGTGCAGGTGAGCCGGTCGCGATCGACGACGAACAGCTCGTCGGCGAACCCCACCTGCGGAAACTCCGCATGCAGCGCGGACAGGTTCTCCCAGTGCACGGTGCAGCGATAGCCGTCGAGCAGCCCGCCGGACATCAATGCATACGCGCCGGTGCAGATGCCGCCGAGCGGCAGCCCGCGTTCGGCGAGCGCCGCGAGCGTGTCGCGCGCGCCATCGTCGACCACGTCGCGGATGCGAATCCCGCCGCACACGATCATCACGTCGGGCAGGTTCGTGTAGTCGAGCGCCTGGGTCGGCCGCACCGCGATGCCGTTGCTGGCATGCACGGGGGCGCCGTCGAGCGAATAGATCGACCACTGGTAATGGTCGGCACGCCCGACGTAGTTCGCCATCCGAAGCACTTCGACCGCGCTCGAGAACGCGATCATCGAGAAATTCGGCAGCGTAAGAAAGCCGAAATGGGCGAGGGACGAAACCGGTGAAACGCAAGCGGCGGGCACGGCGGCAGCGGCGGACGTCACATCGGGCTCCTGGCGAACGGTTGAGCAGGTTGCAGGACGCCAGTTCCGCGGCGCACGCCGCGGAAAACCGGTGTCGAATCGGAGAAGGCGGCCGGAAGACGCACCGGCCGCCGGTGGCTCAGGCTTGAGCGGGCGCGCCCTTCGCGCGGAATACCTGCTTCAGGCCCGAGAACAACGGTGCTTTCACGGTGCCCGGCGCGCGCCCGAAGCTTTCGGTGATGCGGTCGAGAATGATCGCGAGCAGCACGACCGACAGACCGCTTTCGAACCCGAGGCCGATGTCGAGGCGCTGGATACTCGCGAGCACGTCGTTGCCGAGGCCGCCCGCGCCGACCATCGATGCGATGATGACCATCGACAGCGCCATCATGATCGTCTGGTTCACGCCCTGCATGATCGACGGCAGCGCATTCGGGAACTGCACCTTGTACAGCAGCTGCCACGGCGTGCAGCCGAATGCCTGGCCGGCTTCGACGATCTCGCGGTTCACGTGACGGATGCCGAGGCTCGTCAGGCGCACGGCCGGCGGCATCGCGAAGATCACCGTCGACAGGATCCCCGGCACGCGGCCGAGACCGAACAGCATCGCGGCCGGAATCAGGTAGACGAATGCGGGCATCGTCTGCATCAGGTCGAGGATCGGACGCACGATCGCGGCGACCAGCTTGCTCTTCGCGGCCCAGATGCCGAGCGGAATGCCGAGCACGAGGCTGATGATCGTCGACGACAGCGTGAGACCGAGCGTGATGACCGTCTGGTCCCAGAAGCCCGTCGCGAAGATCAGCAGCAGCGACAAGGTGGTGAACAGCGCGAAGCGCCAGCCCACGCGCCACAGTCCGACGCCGATGAAGATCGCCATCATCAGCCACATCGGGATCGCCTGCAGTCCGTGCTCGACGAACGCGGCGAGGCCCTCGATCGCGCGGCCGATCGCATCGAACGTTGCCGCGTCATGGTCGAGCAGGTAGTGAACGGACCGGTCGACCCAGGTACCGAGCGGAATCATTTCAGACATGGGAACCTCGCGAACGCGTGATGGCTTTCAGGATGAGTGCGCGGTCGACCGAACCGCAGTAACAGCCGTCGTCGTCGACGACGGGCAGTGCATTCGGGCTTGCGACCACGCGCGCGACGACATGATCGAGCGTCGCGTCGCGTCGGATGCTTTCGATCGGCCGCACGGACGGCGTGGCCTGACCGAGCGCATCGCGCGTGACGAAGCCGCGGATCTTGCGTGCGGCGTCGAGCACGAACGCGTATTCGGCGCTGCCGTTCAGCGTCGCCGCGACGTTCGCCGCATCGAACTTCGACATGGTCGGCACGGCGCCCGTCTGCATCAGGTCGCCGGCGGTGAGGTAGCGGCTGGTGTCGATGCCGTCGAAGAATGCGCGCACGTAGTCGTCGGCCGGGTTCGCGATGATGTCCTGCGGCGTGCCGACCTGTACGAGCCGGCCGCCTTCCATGATCGCGATGCGGTTGCCGATGCGCAGCGCCTCTTCCAGATCGTGCGACACGAACATGATCGTGCGGCGCTGTTCCTTCTGCAGTTGCAGCAGCACGTCCTGCATCTCGCGGCGCTTGAGCGGATCGAGCGCGGAGAACGCCTCGTCCATGATCATCAGCGACGGGTTCACGGCGAGCGCGCGGGCCAGGCCGACGCGCTGCTGCATCCCGCCCGACAGCTCGGACGGCAGCTTGTGCGCGAACGGTGCGAGACCGACCTGCTCGAGCACGTCCATTGCCCGGCGTTCGCGCTCCTTCTTGCCGACGCCGCCGACCTCGAGGCCGAACGCGGCGTTCGACACCACGGTGCGATGCGGCATCAGCGCGAACGACTGGAACACCATGCTCATGTCCTTGCGGCGCAGCGCGGTCAGCTCCGAGCGGCGTGCCGACGCAACGTCGAGCCCGTCGATCAGCACCTTGCCGGCGCTGGGATCGACCAGCCGGTTCACGAGGCGGATCAACGTGGATTTGCCGGAGCCGGACAGGCCCATCAGCACGAATATTTCGCCTTCCTGCACGTCGAACGATACGTTGTGCACGCCGACGACCTGACCGGTACGCTTGAGCACATCGTCTTTCGTTGCACCGGCGGCGAGCATGTCGAGCGCCTGCTGCGGGTTACTTCCAAATACCTTGCACAGACCTTCGACCACGACCTTGGGGGCATCCATTGAAACCTTCTCCTCGTGTAGCGGGGACTAACGCGTCGCATAGCGTGCCTACATAGTTGCCAGAAAAAACCCCGACCTGCCGACGAATTACGACAAACGCTTGCGCAAATACGACACGGCCTCCAGCCCCGCCCGGCGGGCCGCAGCGCGCGGCGGCATCCGTTTGCGGCAACGCAATACGCGCACAGCCAGCACTGGCGGGCATCGGGTGTCGGACTTGTGCGCAGCAGCGCGGTGCGCATCGCATGGCGTTTTGCGCCAATTCGCGTCGAGGGCCGCGTCGCTTTACGACAATTTCACGTCCGTTCCGGGGCCGCTCTGCTCAGACGAAAGAAAACACTGCTTTCACCCGAAAAAGCATGACCGTGCAAAAGGCCGCGCGGCGACACCGAACGGCGCACGCCGTGATACCGCGCCAACCCTGAAAATCCGCGACGAGCGCTGTGATACATTCCCCGCAAACACGCTGATCGCGACGTTGCCGCAGGCCTTTTACTGATGGTACGCCGATGGCGCGCGCGTGCCGGTTCGCCTGCCGGCCATACCGAAACAGCCTCGATCAGGCCGCGCGATGATCGAAGGACGATAACGAAATGAGAGAGGGAGCAAGGCGATGAATTGGGCCTTTGCCGCAATCGGCTTCATCGCGGGTGGTATCGCCGCATTATTCGGGGATTTCTCGGTCGCCAACGGCACGCTGCTGGGTGCGGCGGCCGGGTTCTGCATCGGCCACGCGCTGCGGCAACGCAGGCGCAACGACGGTGACACGCCGCCCGGCGCGTCCGCGATGTCCGCACCGCCTGCAACCCCGCAATCCCCACCCGTTCTGCTCGCCGATCGCGTCGCGCGCCTCGAAGCGACGGTCGAGACGCTGACGCGCGAAGTCGCGTCGCTGCGCGGCCAGCTCGCCGGCGCGAAAGCCGGTGCCGCCGCGACCGGCAGCGCCACACCCGCCACCATCCCGCCGCCAGCCCCGCTTCCGCCGCGGCCCTCCGTGCGGCCCGCCGTCGCGAGCGCCGGCACGCCAGCGTCGACGTCCATGCCGACTCCCGCACCGATTCCCACACCGGCAATCGCCGCGCGGACGAGCGACGCGCCGGCCGCCGCCGGTGCACCGACGAATGCACCCGCAGCCGCAGCCCGCCCGATCCCGCCCGCTCCGCCCCCGCCCCGCGAACCCGGCATCGCCGACCGCGCATTCCGCGCCGCGCGCGACTGGCTCCTCGGCGGCAACACGGTCGTGCGCGTCGGGATCATCGTGCTGTTCTTCGGCGTCGCGTTCCTGCTCAAGTACGCGGCCGACAACAGCATGCTGCCGATCGAATTCCGTCTCGCCGGCACGGCGCTCGCCGCGGCCGCGCTGCTCGCGGTCGGCTGGCGCGTGCGTGCGCGCCGCGCCGCGTACGGCCTCGTTCTGCAGGGAGGCGGCATCGGCATCCTGTACCTGACGATCTTCGCCGCGACCAAGCTCTACGCGCTGCTGCCCGTCGGCGCCGCGTTCCCGCTGATGGTCGCGGTGTGCGCGCTGAGCGCGTTCCTCGCGGTGAAGCAGAACGCGCTGCCGCTCGCGTTCATGGGCAGCGCGGGCGGTTTTCTCGCGCCGGTGCTGCTGTCGACGGGCCAGGGCAACCATGTCGCGCTGTTCAGCTACTACGCATTACTGAATGCAGGCATCTTCGCGATCGCGTGGTTCAAGGCCTGGCGTCCGCTGAACCTGCTCGGCTTCGTGTTCACGTTCACGATCGGGTCGGCGTGGGGCGTGACGGCCTACCGCCCCGCGCTGTTCGCGAGCACCGAGCCGTTCCTGATCCTGTTCTTCCTGATGTATGTCGGCATCGCGCTGCTGTATGCGGTGAAACGCGAGCTGGCGTTGCGGCACTACGTGGACGGCACGCTCGTGTTCGGCACGCCGATCGTCGCGACCGCGCTGCAGGCGGCGCTCGTGAAGGACATTCCGTTCGGGCTCGCGTGGAGCGCCGTCGCGCTGTCGGCGTTCTACGTCGCGCTCGCCGCGTGGCTCGCGCGGCGCCGCGAGCGCCTCGCGCTGCTGTTCGAATCCACGCTCGCGCTCGCGGTGATCTTCGCGACGCTCGCGGTGCCGCTCGCGTTCTCGGGCCCGACGACCAGCGCCGCATGGGCGATCGAGGGCGCGGCCGTCGTCTGGCTCGGCGTGCGCGAGAAACGCCTGCTGCGGTTCGGCTTCGGGCTGCTGATGCAGGTGGCCGCGGCCGGCGCATTCTTCACGAGCCTGCTCGGGCCGGCCGACACCACCGCACTGCCCGTGCTCAACGGCCCGACCATCGCGATGCTGCTGATCGCGCTCGCCGGCCTGTTCACCGGCTGGTGGCTGCACGGGCGCGACGAAGCGCGCGCGTGGCACGCATGGATGCCGGAAGTCGGCGCCGCGGCCGCGGCGTGGGGGCTGCTGTGGTGGGTCGGCGGCGGGCTGCACGAAATCCTCGTCTACGCGAGCCGTCACGTCGATCTGCATGCGGACCGCTTCGTCGTCGACGCCACCGCGCTGTTCGCGGCCGGCACCGCGTGGCTCGCACACGTCGCGCGCCGCAAACTCGCGTGGCCGATCGCCGAATGGCCGGCGCTCGCGCTGACGCCGGTGCTCGCGCTGCTCGCATGGCGCGCGTTCGATTCGCACGAGGCGCCGCTGTCGGGCATGGGCGCGTTCGCGTGGCCGATCGCCGTCGTCGCGTGCTATGCGCTGCTGCTGCGTCAGTCGCGCGGCACGACGGCCGCGGGCGCAGCAGCGGAGACGGACAGGTCGGCCGTGGCAGCCATCCCCGCCCCCGTGCTCGCGCCGCTGCACACGCTGATGTTCTGGACGTTGTGCGGGCTGTTCTCGCTCGAAGGCTTCTGGCGCCTGCGCGCGTACGTACCCGAAGGCGCATGGAGCTGGAGCGCGTGGGCCTATGGCTTCGGCGCGCTGCTCCTGCTGGTGGCGGGCCCCGGCTCGCGCCTGCGCTGGCCGGTTGCCGCGTTCCCGCGTGCGTACCAGGTATGGGGTGCCGCGCCGCTCGCCGCGCTGCTGGGGTTGTGGAGCATCGCCAGCGTGACGAGCGACGGCGACGCGTCGCCGCTCTTCTGGCTGCCGCTGCTCAATCCGCTCGACGTCGCGCAACTGCTGATCTTCGTCGCGTTCGCCACCTGGCTGCGGCGATTGAAGACGCTCGGCATCACGTGGCATCCGCTTGCGGCCGACCTCGCGGCGCTCGCGACCGTGTTCCTGTGGTTCAACGCGCTGCTGCTGCGCACGCTGCATCACCGTTTCCACCTGGCCTACGACATCGATACCGTGCTGTCGTCGTTCGGCATCCAGCAGGTGTTCATGGTCGGCTGGAGCCTGTTCGCGTTCGCCGGCATGTGGCTCACGCGCCGTGACGGCATCGCGCGCGTGTGCGCGCTCGCGTCGCTGCCGCTGATCGTCGTGATGTGGGTCTGGACCTTCTATGCGAACTTCACGCAGGACGGCGGTAGCTGGGCGCGCATCCCGCTGCTCAATCCGCTCGATCTCGTGCTCGTGGTGGTCTATGCGCTCGCCGCGTCGTGGTTCGTGCGCGCGCGCAAGCTTGGCTGGTCGTTCGATAACTATCGCGTCGAGCTGCTGAGCGGAGCGGGCGCGACCGCATTCCTGTGGCTGAACGCGATCCTGCTGCGCACCTTGCATCACTGGGCCGGCGTGCCGTACGAATTCGGCGCGATGGCCGAATCGACGCTCGTTCAGGCTTCGGTGTCCGTGTACTGGACGCTCTGCGCCCTCGCGATCACGATCTGGGCCACGCGCCGCGGGCTGCGTCCGCTGTGGTTCGTCGGCGCCGCGCTGCTCGCGCTCACGGTGATCAAGCTGTTCCTGTTCGACCTGTCGCACGTGACCGGCATCGAGCGCATCGTGTCGTTCATCGGCATCGGCGTGCTGCTGCTGTTGATCGGCTATTTCTCGCCGCTGCCGCCGAAGGCCGCGCTCCAACCGGACGACGCACGATGAAGCGAATCGCAGCCCTGCTCGGACTGAGCCTGCTGACGTCGTTCGCGGCGGCCGACGCCACGCCGGGCGCCGAACACGTCGCCCGACGCTTCGCGCTCGATCTCGACGGCAGCGCCGCGTATTACCAGCTCACCGTGCCGCAAGCCGTGTACGCGGCGAGCCGGCGCGACGATCTCGGCGACGTGCGCATCTTCAACGGCGCCGGCGAGCCCGTGCCGTATTCGCTCGATGCCCCCGCGGCGGCGGCCGTGCCGCCGTCGCGCACGCCAGTGCACTGGTTCCCGCTGCCGCCGTCCCGCACCGACGACGGCAGCGCGCCGCTCGGCGTGTCGGTCGGGCCGGACGGCTCGCTGCGCGCGGCCGTTACCGCACAGGCCCGCGTAAAGCACGCGGCGGATCTCGTCGACCTATCGCATGCCGACGGCGAGGTCGACGCGGTGCTCGTGCACGTGAGCGACGACAGCTATCAGGGACGCGTCGCCGTCGAAGCGAGCGACGACCTGCGCAGCTGGCGCTCGCTCGGCAGCACGCAACTGCTGAAGGTCGGCCGCGGCGACGACATGCTGGTGCAGGAGCGCATCGCGCTGGAAGGCGCGGGGTCGCGCTACCTGCGGCTCGACTGGCTCGACGGTGCGCCCGCGATCGGGTCGATCGAGATCGAAACGCAACCGCACGATGCACGCACCGCGGACGCCGCGGCCGTGCCGCGCCAATGGCGCGACGCCGTGCATGTGCGGGCCGGCGGCGCGCCCGGCGAGTATCTGTTCGACACCGACGGCGCGTATCCGGTCGACCGCGTGCGCATCGACCTGCCGCAGCCGAATACGGTTGCGCGCGCAACGTTGCAGAGTCGCCCGGACGCACAGGCGCCGTGGCGCGACGTCGCCGGCGGCGTGCTGTTCCGGCTGCAGGGCAAAGGCGCCGAACAGCGCAACCCGCCGCTGGCGTTCGCGCCGAATCCGGATCGCGCGTGGCGGATCGTCGTCGACATGCGCAACGGCGGCCTCGGCGGCGGTCAGCCGGCCGTCGCGGTCGGCTGGCACCCGGCCGCACTGACCTTCGTCGCGCGCGGCACGCCGCCGTTTACGCTCCGCGTCGGCAATGCGTCGCTGCCGTCGTCGGCCGTGAGCCGCGATGCGCTGCTGGTCGGCATGGCGCCGGAAGTACGGCCCGCGCGCGTCGGCGCGGCGTTGCCGGCCCCGGCGGTCGAGTCTGAGCTGGCCGCCGATACGGATGCGACGCGCCGTTACGTGCTGTGGGGCGCGCTGGTCGTCGCTGTCGGCGTGCTCGGTACGATCGCATGGCGCCTCGCGAAAGGCGGCCGCGACCAGTAATCTCGACACGCATTCGTGTCCTTCTCGATGCGCTATCTACCGCACGTGCCTGGTTTTATCGACAATCGCAACGCGCGATCGCGTACGGTCGTCGCGTCGAGAACGCATGAACGAACGCCGATCGTTGTTCGCGCAAGCAATGTCGCGCGTGCGTCGTTGACACGTGCGACGACTCCATCCAGACTCGCTGCTCCCCCACCGTACCGAGCGCGCTCATGGTCACCTGCTTCCTTCGCTACGTCATCGATCCGTACAAGCTCGAGCAGTTCGAAACCTACGGCAAGATGTGGATTCCGCTCGTCGAGCAATTCGGCGGCACGCATCACGGCTACTTCCTGCCATCCGAAGGCGCGAGCAACATCGCGCTCGCGATGTTCTCGTTCCCGAGCCTCGCCGAGTACGAGCGCTACCGCGAACGCTCGAAGGACGATCCGGCCTGCCAGGCCGCGTTCCGCTACGCGGAGGAAACGCGCTGCATCGTCAGCTACGAGCGCAGCTTCTTCCGGCCGGTGTTCGAGTAACATGCATCGCGCCCCCTTTCCGGCGGCAGACGAAAAAAAGCCCCGCCAGCATCCGCGCGGCGGGGCCAACCCATGTCAGTAGAGACATCATGGAGGAGACGGGCCCATCTTATCGAGAGCCGCACGCCGTCCCAACCAAGCATTTCTGCTATCCATCTGCGTCGCCGCGCGCACGCTCGACCCGCGTGCAACGCATATCGATAGAACGAAAAGTCGTTTTCAGAGTGGCGGCGGGGTCGTTACCATCTGGTTTTAAGCCTGTGCTTAGCCGGGCAAGCCATCCCAAGGAGCGCCCCTTGACTGCATTCGATCAACACCGCCGCCCGTTCGTGGTCGGCATCGGCGGCACCACCCGGGCCGCGTCGTCGACCGAGCGCGCGCTGTCGTTCGCGCTGCGCGGCGCACAAGCCGCCGGCGCACGCACGCGCCTGTTCGACGGCCCGTTCCTGCATACGCTGCCGCACTACGCCCCCGAACACAAAACGCTGACCGACGCGCAGCGCGAGCTGATCGACACCGTGCGCGAAGCCGATGCGATCGTCATCGCGACGCCCGGCTATCACGGCGGCGTGTCCGGCCTCGTCAAGAACGCGCTCGACACGCTCGAGGAACTGCGCGCCGACGAGCGCCCGTATCTCGACGGCCGCGCGGTCGGCCTGATCGTCACCGCCTACGGCTGGCAGGCCGCCGGCACCGTGCTGACGTCGCTGCGTTCGATCGTCCATGCGCTGCGCGGCTGGCCGACGCCGTTCGGCGCGACCGTCAACACGCTTGAAACGCGCTTCGACAGCGCCGACAGTTGCTCGGATCCGAAGGTCGTCGCACAGCTCGAGACCGTCGGCTCGCAAGCAGCGGAATTCGCGCTCGCGTTCGCGTCGCATCGCGCAGCCTCGCATGCCGCATCGGTCGACGTGCTCGCCCCCGTGCTGAAGATCGCCAATCACTGACCGCAGTCTCCCGCCGGCCGCGCCCGGCCGACAACGTTCGCCGCGCGCGGGCGATGCGCATCCGAAGCGCCGGCCGTACCGCGCCGGCGCCCCTGCTCCGTGCCGACTCCACCGCCCCGATAATGATTCGGCCCGCCACGTGATTTGCATTGGCCGAAAGATTGGTTCACGCGGGCGGCGGGTTTTCGTACGCTGAAAGCCCGAATCCTCCCTGCGTACGCCATGAACCGCACGATCCGCTACAAGGGTTACGAAGTCGCCCCCGCCGCCGCCCGGCTGCCGAACGGGCTGTTCGCCGCGAACCTGACGATCGAGAAGGCAAGCGGCGGCCCGTCGCCGCGCGCCGTGTCGTTCGACGCGATCGATTTCTTCTTCGAAGAGGAACACGCGCTCGCATATGCGTCCCGCTGGGGACGCCTCTGGGTCGACACGCAGGCCTGAACGCAGCGCCCCGCAGCGAGGGTTCGCACGAAAATACGCGATGACGGAAGCTATGCAAGAATCTTTCGTCTTGTAATCGCATAACAACAGCCATGTCCGACACGCTGCAGGACGAGCATGTAGCGGCAGATTACGCCATGCGCAACTGGACCTTCGAGCGTCAAGGTCCGGTCAGGATCGGTTCCGATGCGCACCGGCAGATGTTCTGCCACATGCTGCTCGATACACACAACCCATACAAACCGGCCGTCATCGACTGGCCCCCGCTCAAGCCCGACGAACTGAAGCGGCTCACATCGCTGCCGATCTGGGACATCGCCGTCCAAACCGAGGGCCGCGCGTCGATCCGCGTGGCGACCTACGCCGCGACGGTCGACGATCCGCTGCTGCGCCGCGCGCTCGAGATGGACGGCGGCGAGGAGGCACGGCACAAGGTCGTGCTGTCGAAGCTCGTCGAGGCATACGGCATCCGGCTCGCGCCGGAGCCGCCCTACCCGGCGCCGAAGGATCCCGAGTGGTCATGGATGATGACGGGCTTCAGCGAATGCATCGACAGCTTCTTCGCGTTCGGCCTGTTCCGCTCCGCGCAGCGCTCCGGTTATTTTCCCCCCGAACTCGTCGACACCTTCGAGCCCGTGATCCAGGAAGAAGGTCGCCACATCCTGTTCTTCGTGAACTGGTACGCGTGGTACTGGCGCAATTTGCCGTGGTGGCGCCGGCCGTGGTTCTTCACGCGCGTCGCGGCCGTGTGGGTGCATCTGGTCCGCGACCGCATCGGCATCGCACGCGGGATCGACGCCGACGGCGTCGCGCGCGATGCGAACTTCCCGGCGACGGGCACCGCCGACATCGGCGAAACGCTGAACCCGCGCGAGTTGATCGAGCTGTGCCTGAGCGAGAACGACCGGCGGATGGCCGGGTACGACAAGCGACTGCTGCGCCCGATGTTCGTCCCGCGCATGGCGCGCCTCGCGCTGCGGTTTCTGCGGAAGTAACGCCGCGGCGCACGGCGGCGGGTTGCTGGCGGCGCGGATCGGCGCGCGCGGTCGCCTGCCGGCGCTTTCTCCTGCACGGTGTGCCGCGGCGGCCAGACCGGGCGGTGCAATCCGACTCGCCGGGTCGCGGTTGCCGGCCGCGCGCCTGCTTCCCCCTATGGACGAAAATGAACAGCCGGTGGTCCGGATTCGTTGCGCCACGCGCGACGTGACGTTGGCCACCTCGCGCCGTCCCGCGTGTCGGCGCGCATCGGACGCGTTTGCACGTCACCTCTCCTCCCGCGGGACGCCTTCCCCGGACGCAGGATCAAGTCGTTGTGGCGACGATCCGACATTTCCCGCTCGCTGAATCTCGTCATCCAACGACTGCGGTTCCAAGCCCCCTGGATGAGCAATCTGACACCCGTCCAATCGGCCCCTCAATAGAACAAATTCGAAACGACGTTTCAATTACCGGGCGCCGGGTGTCCGTAGCACTTTTTTACAACTTTGTGACACCGACCGCCGTGGAATGCCCGTCCCACGGGCCCGCGCGGCCGGAGCGATGCGCAAATCAGCATATGCGCAGGCCCCTGTTTTTATGTTTTCCCGAATTTAAAGATACTGAATTAATGCAATTTAAAATCAAAACAAAACCTTGAATTAATAAATTAATAAGCCACAAAGATGCACGCGAGTTAGCATTCATCACAACATTACAAACCAGAAATAATTACCTCAATCGCAAACGTTTGCGGTTTCATTCTTGTTACACATTGACTCGGACGAAGTGTTACCTGCCGCACGAATCACTCCTATCCTGTTGATTTTTATACGATATTTCATATTCGCCGGATTCGGCAACAGTCATGCACAAAGCATTCCAAGAACTTTCAAATACATTACTTTGCAATACATCAAAACACGATCCATTAACTATCTTTTAACTTTTCAAACGCCCCATTTTTCACTGTTTGTCAATCTCCAAATATCACCTCAAATAAACTCCGCCCATCAATTTTGAGATCTCGCGCGATCGCACGGCATATTCATCTAACGAAAGAAACCGGTGTGTGGCGTGATTATTTGGAGGTAGCAGGGAATGAACCGCACATACCGCTCGATCTGGAACGAAGCTCTTGGCGCCTGGGTCGCGGCATCCGAACACGATTCGGCACGGGGTAAGCCGAACAAGTCGGCCGTTGTGGTCGCCGCCGTCGCGGCACTGACGATCGGGCTGCCCGGCTTCGCCGAAGCCAATACGCTCAACACACAGCAGACCTGCTTTACGGGCAGCAACAGCGCGGTCGGCCGCGTGAACCCGGGCGGCACGCAAAACCAGGCCGGCGATGGCTCCGGCACGTATTCGGTCGTGGCCGGGTGTAACTCCAACGGCAACGGCTGGACCGGCGTCACGGTTTATGGCTCGTTCGCACAGGCGACCGGCAACGGCGCGGTCGCCACCGGCATGCAGTCGTCGGCGGGCCTGTGGGGCGTCGCGGCCGGCCTCGAAACCACCGCCAGCGGCACCGGTGCGACCGCCCTCGGCTTCGGCTCGACGGCGAGCGCGCTGAACTCGGTTGCGATCGGCGGCGCGGGCGGCAACGGTACGACGCCGCTCTCGCAGGCAAACTCGACGCTCGCGTCGGGCGCAGGCTCGATCGCAATCGGCAGCAACGCAACGAAGGGCGCGCAGTCGGCCGCCGCGGACGGCATCGCGATCGGCGGACAGTCGTCCGTCGCATCGACCGCCACGTCGGGTATCGCAATCGGCCGCGGCGCGACCGTCAATGGGGCGTATGGCATCGCACAAGGCGACGGCGTCATCTCGGGCGCGACGGGCCAGAACGTGGCGATCGGTTCGTCCGGCACCACCGCGAACAGCGCCACGGCTACCGGCGGCGCGGTCGCTATCGGCAGAGGCCAGGTTGCAAGCGGCGACGGCGCCGTTGCGATCGGCGATCCGAACAGCGCGACCGGCACGGGCGCACTGGCGATCGGCGCGAACAACACGTCGAGCGGTTCGGGCGCCCTCGCGCTCGGCAATGGCAACTCGGCGAGCGGCACGGGTGCCGTCGCGCTGGGCAACAGCAGCACGGCGACCAACAGCTCGGTTGCCATCGGCAACGCCGCGACCGCGAACGTCGCGAATTCGGTCGCCCTCGGCGGCGGTTCGGTGACGACCAGCGCCGCATCGGCGACGACGGGCGGCACGACGACCGTCAGCAACACAACGATCGGTGGCCAGACGTTCGGCAACTACGCTGGCGCGGGCTCGGCAGGCGGCGTCGTCAGCGTCGGTCAGCCGAATGCGGAACGCCGGATCCAGAACGTCGCGGCGGGCCTCGTCAGCGCGACGAGCACCGACGCGATCAACGGCAGCCAGCTCTTCGCCGTGGCAAGCACCACGACGTCGAGCATCACGAGCCTGTCGACTTCTACTTCGACTGGTATTAACTCGTTGTCTACAGGTCTGAGCTCGACCAATAGTTCGGTTACGTCGCTTTCGTCGTCCACGTCGACTGGGTTGTCGTCGGCTAGCAGCTCGATCGGTTCGCTCTCGACCTCAACTTCGACCGGCATCAACTCGTTGTCCACAGGTCTGAGCTCGACCAATAGCTCAGTTACGTCGCTTTCGTCGTCCACGTCGACCGGTCTCTCGTCGGCTAATAGCTCGATCGGCTCGCTCTCCACGTCGACCTCGACCGGCATCAACTCGCTGTCGACCGGCCTCAGCTCCACCAACAGCTCGGTTACGTCGCTCTCGTCGTCCACGTCCACCGGACTCTCGTCGGCTAATAGCTCGATCGGCTCGCTCTCCACGTCGACCTCGACCGGCATCAACTCGCTGTCGACCGGCCTCAGCTCCACCAGTAGCTCGGTTACGTCGCTCTCGTCGTCCACGTCCACCGGACTCTCGTCGGCTAATAGCTCGATCGGCTCGCTCTCCACGTCGACCTCGACAGGCATCAACTCGCTCTCGACCGGCCTCAGCTCGACCAATAGCTCGGTTACGTCGCTTTCGTCGTCCACGTCGACCGGACTCTCGTCGGCTAATAGCTCGATCGGCTCGCTCTCGACCGGTCTGAGCTCGACCAACAGCTCCGTTACTTCGCTCTCGTCGTCGACCTCGACGGGTCTTTCGTCGACAAACAGTTCGATCGGCTCGCTCTCGACTTCCACTTCGACAGGTCTCAGTTCGACAAACAGCTCCGTTTCTTCACTGTCGACTTCCACCTCGACCGGCATCAATTCCTTGTCCACGGGCCTGAGCTCCACCAACAGCTCCGTCGTTTCGCTGTCGACCTCCACCTCGACCGGCCTCTCGTCGGCAAACAGCTCGATCGGTTCGCTGTCCACCGGCCTCAGCACGGTCACGACCAAAACCGACAATCTCGGCAACAGCACTGCAGCAGCCCTCGGCGGCGGCGCAAGCTACAACCCGGCGACCGGCTCGGTTTCCGCTCCGTCGTACACCACGTACAACGCGAACGGTACGACGTCGACCGCCAACAGCGTCGGCTCGGCGATCGACAGCATCAACAATCAGGGCATCAAGTACTTCCACGCGAATTCGACGGGCACGGACAGCCAAGCGCTCGGCACCGACTCCGTCGCGATCGGTCCGAACGCCATCGCCAACAACAGCGGCGACGTCGCGCTCGGCAGCGGCTCCGTCACCGGCACCCCGAACGCAACGCCGACCGGTACCGTCGGCGGCGTGACGAGCACGTTCGCGGGCGGCAATCCGACCAGCGTCGTGAGCGTCGGCGACGCGAGCACGGGCACCACGCGTCAGATCACCAATGTCGCGGCAGGTCAAATCACGGCGACCAGCACCGACGCGATCAACGGCTCCCAGCTCTTCGCGACCAATTCGGCGGTGAATTCGCTGTCGACGACAGTGTCGTCGTCCAGCAACGCAATCTCGTCGCTGTCGACCGGCATCACTTCGTTGTCGACAGGCCTCAGCTCGACTAACAGCTCGGTTACCTCGCTCTCGTCGTCCACGTCGACCGGTCTCTCGTCGGCAAATAGCTCGATCACGTCGCTGTCCACTTCGACTTCGACGGGTATCAACTCGTTGTCCACGGGTCTGAGCTCCACGGATAGCTCGGTCACTTCGTTGTCGACCTCGACGTCCACCGGCCTCTCGTCGGCGAATAGCTCGATCACGTCGCTCTCCACCTCGACCTCGACGGGCATCAACTCGTTGTCGACGGGTCTGAGCTCCACGGATAGCTCGGTCACTTCGTTGTCGACCTCGACGTCGACCGGCCTCTCGTCGGCGAATAGCTCGATCGGTTCGCTGTCTACGTCAACCTCGACGGGTATCAACTCGCTGTCCACGGGCCTCAGCTCGACCGATAGCTCGGTGGCTTCGCTTTCGACTTCCACGTCGACGGGTCTGTCGTCGGCAACCAGTTCGATCGGTTCGCTGTCTACGTCGACCTCGACGGGTATCAACTCCTTGTCCACTGGCTTGAGCTCGACCGATAGCTCGGTGGCTTCGCTGTCGACTTCCACGTCGACGGGTCTGTCGTCGGCAACCAGCTCAATCGGTTCGCTGTCCACGTCGACTTCGACCGGTATCAGCTCGCTGTCCACCGGCCTCAGCTCGACCGACAGCTCCGTCGCTTCGTTGTCGACCTCCACGTCGACCGGCCTCTCGTCGGCGACGAGCTCGATCGGTTCGCTGTCCACGGGTCTGAGCTCGACCAACAGCTCGGTTACGTCACTGTCTACTTCCACATCGACGGGTCTGTCGTCGGCCACCAGCTCGATCGGTTCGCTGTCTACGTCGACCTCGACGGGTATCAACTCGCTGTCCACGGGCCTCAGCTCAACCGACAGCTCGGTTGCTTCGCTGTCGACCTCCACGTCGACCGGGCTGTCGTCGGCAACCAGCTCGATCGGTTCGCTGTCAACGTCGACTTCTACCGGCATCAACTCGTTGTCGACTGGCCTGAGCTCCACCGGCAGCTCGGTCGCTTCGCTGTCGACTTCCACGTCGACCGGGCTGTCGTCGGCCACCAGCTCGATCGGTTCGCTGTCTACGTCGACCTCGACGGGTATCAACTCGCTGTCCACGGGTCTTAGCTCGACCGACAGCTCCGTCGCTTCGCTGTCGACTTCCACGTCGACCGGCCTGTCGTCGGCGACGAGCTCGATCGGTTCGCTGTCTACGTCGACTTCGACCGGCATCAACTCCCTGTCCACTGGCCTCAGCGCGACCGACAGCTCCGTCGCTTCGCTGTCGACTTCCACGTCGACGGGCCTCTCGTCGGCAACCAGCTCGATCGGTTCGCTGTCCACCTCGACTTCAACCGGCATCAACTCCCTGTCCACTGGCCTCAGCGCGACCGACAGCTCCGTCGCTTCGCTGTCGACCTCCACGTCGACGGGCCTGTCGTCGGCAACCAGCTCGATCGGTTCGCTGTCCACCTCGACTTCGACGGGTATCAACTCCTTGTCCACTGGCCTGAGCTCGACCGATAGTTCGGTTGCTTCGCTCTCGACTTCCACGTCGACGGGCCTGTCGTCGGCCACCAGCTCGATCGGCTCGCTGTCCACGTCGACCTCGACGGGCATCAATTCGCTGTCGACGGGCCTGAGTGCGACCGACAGCTCCGTGGCTTCGCTCTCGACCTCAACGTCGACCGGCCTCTCGTCGGCGACGAGCTCGATCGGTTCGCTGTCCACGTCGACTTCTACCGGCATCAACTCGTTGTCCACGGGCCTCAGCTCGACCAACAGCTCGGTCGCTTCGCTCTCGACTTCCACGTCGACGGGCCTGTCGTCGGCCACAAGCTCGATCGGCTCGCTGTCCACGTCGACCTCGACGGGCATCAACTCGCTGTCGACGGGCCTCAGTGCGACCGACAGCTCCGTGGCTTCGCTCTCGACTTCCACGTCGACGGGCCTGTCGTCGGCCACAAGCTCGATCGGCTCGCTGTCCACGTCGACCTCGACGGGCATCAATTCGCTGTCGACGGGCCTGAGTGCGACCGACAGCTCCGTGGCTTCGCTCTCGACCTCAACGTCGACCGGCCTCTCGTCGGCGACCAGCTCGATCAGCTCGCTGTCCACTGGCCTCAGCTCGACCGACAGCACGGTAACGTCGCTCTCGACCTCCACGTCGACGGGCCTCTCATCGGCCACCAGCTCGATCAGCTCACTGTCGACATCAACCTCGACCGGCCTTTCGTCCGCCACCAGCTCGATCGGTTCGCTGTCCACTGGCCTCAGCTCGACCAACAGCTCGCTCACGTCGTTGTCCACGTCGACCTCCACCGGGATCAACTCCCTGTCGACGGGCCTGAGCTCCACGAACAGCTCGGTCGCATCGCTGTCGACCTCGACGTCGACGGGCCTCTCATCGGCCACCAGCTCGATCAGCTCGCTGTCAACCTCGACCTCGACCGGCCTGTCGTCCGCAACCAGCTCGATCGGTTCGCTGTCCACCGGCCTGAGCTCGACCGACAGCACGGTAACATCGCTGTCGACCTCCACGTCGACGGGTCTGTCGACGGCCACCAGCTCGATTACGTCGCTGTCGACATCGACGTCGACCGCGATCGACGCCGCGAAGACGCACTACTACAGCGTCAACGACAACGGCACACAGCAAACCAACTACGCCAACGACGGCGCAACGGGCATCAACTCGCTCGCAGCCGGCGTGAACGCCAGCGCCGCAGGCACCAGCAGCGTCGCGGTCGGCGACGGCTCGAACGCGCAGTCGGCGGGTGCAGTCGCGATCGGCCAGAACGCGTCGGCGACCGGCGGCAAGGCGGTGTCGATCGGCTCCGGCAACACCGCGAGTGGCGACGGCGCGGTCGCGATCGGCGACCCGAGCGTCGCAACGGGCACCGGCGCAGTGGCAATGGGCGCGAACGACACGGCGACCGGCAGCGGCGCAGTGGCGCTCGGCAACGCGAACACCGCAACCGGCAACAGCGCGCTCGCCCTCGGCAGCTCGAGCCAGGCCACAGCGGACAACACGATCGCGCTCGGCAACACGGCAGTCGCAAGCGCCATCGGTGCCCAGGCCTATGGCTCGGGAGCATCGGCCACCGCGGCGGATGCGCTCGCCTTCGGCACGAACGCCACGGCGAACGTCTCGAACTCGATCGCTCTCGGCGCGAACTCGGTCACGAGCGCGGCAGTCGGCACCTCGAGCGCCACGATCGGCGGCGTCTCGTACCTCTTCGCGGGCAGCTCGCCGGTGGGCGTGGTGAGCGTCGGCCAGCCGGGGCAGGAACGCCAGATCACGAACGTCGCGGCAGGCCGGATCTCGCCCACCAGCACGGACGCGATCAACGGCAGCCAGCTCAACGCGACGAACCAGGCAGTCAGCAGCCTGTCCACGTCGACCGCGTCGAACATCTCGTCGCTGTCGACCGGCATCGGCTCGCTGTCCACGGGTCTCAGCTCGACGAACAGCTCGGTGACGTCGCTGTCCACGTCGACCTCGACGGCGATCAGCTCGCTGTCGACGGGCCTCAGCTCGACGAACAGCAACCTGACGTCGCTGTCCACGTCGACCTCGACCGGCATCGGCTCGCTGTCGACCGGCCTGAGCACGACGAACAGCACGGTGGCGTCGCTGTCGACGGGCGTGACGAACCTCGGCGATCAGGTGTCGCAACTGTCGACGACGATCAACAACAACACGACGCGCTCGTTGAGCAACAACGGCATCGCGGTCGACATGAACGGCACCGGCAACGACCGGCCGACCGTCACCGCCGGCACGAACTCGGTGGCGATCGGCGCGAATTCGAATGACGGCGGTCGTTCGAACGTGGTGTCGGTCGGCAGCGACACGCAGCAACGCCAGATCACGAACGTCGCGCCGGGCACGCAAGGCACCGACGCGGTGAACGTGAACCAGCTGACGCAGGTGCAGACGACGCTGTCGACGGCACTGTCGGGCCAGCAGACGCAGATCAACTCGCTGGGTTCGCAACTGCAGCAGACCGACCAGATGGCGAAGCAGGGTATCGCGGCCGTCGGCGCGATGGCGTCGATCCCGCAGCTCGATCGCGACGCCAACTTCGGGATGGGTGTGGGCACATCGACCTTCCTCGGCCAGAAAGCGATGGCGGTCAACATGCAGGCCCGGATCACCGAGAACCTGAAGGCATCGATCAACGGCGGCTTCAGCGGCGGTCAGAAGGTGATCGGCGCCGGCATGTTGTATCAGTGGAAGTAACGCGTCGCGCCGCCACGCCGCCGGCTCACGAGCCCGACGGCGCGCGGCGGCCGCGACGGCACGACGAGCCCGCCGCGCAACCCGCGGCGGGCCTCGGTCAACCCAAGCTTTGAGGACGTAACCGTGAACAAACTCGCTCTTGCGCTCGCACTTTCCACGATGGCTCTCGCCGCGTGCTCGACCGCATCCGGCCCGACCTTCAGCGCATCCGAACTGCAGCCGCGCGATGGCGTGCGTACTTTCCAGGTGGACTGCCACGGCCTGCTGTCGGGCCCGCAGACCTGCATGAAGGCCGCCCGCAAGATCTGCGGCGACCAGCCGGTGCGCCCCGTCGACTCGGCCCGCGCGCTGCGCGACGGCTCGGATCCCGCGACGCTGGTATTCCAGTGCGGCGCCGCGCCGGCCGAAGCGGCGTCGGCAGCCGAGCCCACACCCGCGCCCGCCGCGGTCGAACACGTGAACCTCGCGGGCGACGCACTGTTCGCGACGGGCCTGGCCACGCTCACGCCGGCCGCGCGCGCATCGCTCGACAAGTTGTTGAGCGAGCGCGAAGACCGTACGTATACACAGGTCACGGTCACCGGCCATACGGATTCGGTCGGCAACGACGCCGCCAATCTCGCACTGTCGAAGCGCCGCGCGGAAACCGTCGCGGGCTACCTGAAGGCGCACGGGCTGAACGCGCAAACCGTGTCGGTCTCGGGCCGCGGCAGCGCGGATCCGGTCGCGTCCAACGCGACGGCCGAAGGCCGCGCGAGCAACCGCCGCGTCGACATCTCGCTGCAACGCTGAGCCGCCGGCCGTCGCGCCCTCACGTGACGGCCCTGACCGGCAGCGCCCACCGCGCCGACAGCCCTTGATCAAGGCGCCGGCGGCTATGTCAAAGTTCGTCAGCCCCTCCACAAACCGCTGACTTCCGTGCCACAATCGCCGCAGACAGCTGCCGGGGCGTTCCGCCCGCGTCGCGCGCCGTGCCAGTCCCGCGCGACGACCCACCGGAATCCGCCGGCCGCCCCGCGATCCGCGTCGCTCGACTCGTTGTCGAGTGCGCGCCGACGCGAACGCAACCACGACAATCCACGGCGCGCCGTTACGCGGCCAGGCGCTCGACGCCACGGCCGAACGCACGACGCCGCAGAGGAAACCAACCGGTGACGGACATCAATCAAGCCGCCTCGCGCGGCACCCGCAAGCAACGGCCAGCCGTCGGCATCTCGCTGTTTGCGCGGGACGGCCAGGCGATCTGGGAAAACGGCATTCACCAGAACATCGCGTACCTCGCGATGATGCTGAAGCGCTCGGACCGCGTCGGCCCCGTCTATTTCCTGAACGGCGGCGACGCGAACGCACTGCCGCTCGGCCTCGAACTCGATGGCCTCGACGTGCCGCTCGTGAAGCCCGCCGACGTCACGCACGAGCTCGACGTCGTGATCGAGATGGGCGCACAACTGCCGCTCGAATGGCTCAGGCACGTGAAGGCGCTCGGCACGAAGCTCGTCGCGTGCTACGTCGGCCACACCTACAGCGGCCTCGCCGAAACGCCGATCTTCGACAAACCATCGGGGCACATCTTCAACGGCACGCAGTTCGACGAAGTGTGGGTGCTCGAGAAGTCGCAGAAGATCGACGTGCCGCTCTTGCGCACGCTCACGCGCGCGCCGGTTCATACGATTCCGCATCTGTGGTCGCCGTACTTCCTCGATCGCCGCATCGCCGCGCTGGCGAGCGAAGGCGTCACGTTCGGCTATCGGCCCGGCCGCCGTCCGTGGCATCTCGCCACGCTCGAGCCGAACATCTCGGTCGTGAAGTCCTGCCATTACCCGATGCTCGTATGCGACGAGTTCTACCGCGCGCATCCGGATGCCGTGCAGCATCTGTTCGTCGTCAACGCGATGCACATGAAGGCGCATCGGACCTTCGTGCACTTCGCGAACAGTCTCGACCTCGTGCGCCAGCACAAGGCGACGTTCGAGCCGCGCATCGACCTGCCCGGCTTCATGGCGCGTCATGCGGATGCCGTCGTGTCGCACCACTGGGAAAATCCGCAGAACTATCTGTACTACGACGTGCTGTACGGCGGCTATCCGCTGATCCACAACTCGACGCTGCTCGGCGACGCCGGCTATTACTACCCGGACTTCGATTCGGTCGCGGGCAGCCACGCGCTGCGCGATGCATGGCTGCATCACGACGAGCGGCTCGACGACTATCGTGCGAAAGCCGACCGGCTGCTGCAGTCGGTCTCAATCGACAACCCCGCGAACCTGGACGCGTTCGTCGCGCGCCTGGTCGCCTGAACCGGAGCATACGCATGTCGGACTCCAATGCCCGTCAAGCGCCCGGCGACGGCAAGCGTCTCGTCGTCGGCGTGTCGCTGTTCGTGCGCGGCGCCGGCCAGTCGCTGTGGGAAAACGGCATCTTCCAGAACTGCCTGCTGCTGATCCTGCTGCTGCGTCAGTCGCCGCACGTCGCTCAGGCCGTGATGGTGAACGGCGGCGAACAGCTCGCCGATCCGCAGTTGATGCTCGGCGAATGGGACGTGCCGCTACTGTCGATGGACGAAGCGCTGCAGCGCTGCGACGTGCTGATCGAAATGAGCGCGCAGTTCAGCGCCGATTACCTGCGCGCGTTCCGCGACCGCGGCGGCAAGGTCATCACGATGCGGGTCGGCAACGACTACGTGATCGACATCGAGCGCGCGATGTTCGACAAGCCGTCGGGCTTCCTGTTCTCGGGCGCGCCGTACGACGCGGTGTGGACGATTCCGGAATTCGAGCGCTCGTGCCTGCACTATTACCAGACGGGCCTGCGCGCGCCGGTGACGATCGTCCCGCACATCTGGCATCCGATGCTGTTCGACAAGGCGCGTGCGACGCTCGGCGCCGGCCTGTCGTTCGGTTATCAGCCCGGCAAACCCCGCTGGCGCGTGACGATGTTCGAGCCGAACATCTGCATGGTGAAGACGAGCATCATCCCGATGCTGGTGACCGAGGAGGCGTATCGCGCGAAGCCCGAATTCCTCGAGTTCGTGCGCGTGTGCAACACGCTGCACCTGAAGGAACATGCAACGTTCGTCCACTTCGCGAAGAGCCTCGACATCGTGAACCACGGGATCACGACGTTCGAAAGCCGCTACGCGGTGTATGAGTTCATGGCGGCCTACGGCGACGCGGTGGTGTCACACACGTGGGAAAACGCGCAGAACTACCTGTACTACGAACTGCTGTACGGCGACTATCCGCTGATCCACAACTCGCCATTCCTCGGCAAGGCCGGGTATTTCTATCCGGACTTCGATTGCCAGGCCGGCGGCCGCGCGCTGCTGCAGGCGTTCGACGAACACGACGCAAACCTGGAAGCGTATCGCGAGCAATCGAAGCACGTGCTCGATTCGGTCAGCATCTACAACCCCGACAACGTCGCCGCGTATTCCGACGCGATCGCATCACTCTATCGCGACGCATGACGCGCCGCCCTCTTCCCTCTTCGGACTCCGACATGAACGCACACCGCCCTCTCTCCCGCGCGAAATGGCTGATCGGCTGCGCCGCCGCGTCGCTCGCGATCGGCGCGCACGCGCAATCCGGCGGCGAATCGGCCGACGCACTGCTGCGCGACGCCGACGCGGTGTTCAAGCAGCTCGACGCCGGCCAGTACGGCGCGGTATGGACCGATTCCGCCGCGTTCGTGAAGGCACGCATCAAGCAGGACCAGTTCGCGGCGGACATGCAGCGCGCGCGCCAGTCGGTCGGCACGGTCCGCCATCGCGGCTGGGCGCAGGTCACGCGCATCCGCTACACGAACGCACCGGCAACGCCCGACGGGCTTTACGCGAACGTCGACTACGCGACGACGCTCACGACCGGCACGACCGTGTACGAAAAGCTGAGCTTTCGACTCGACGACGACGGCCGCTGGCACCTGACCGGCTATGTGCCGCGCCAAGGGCAGGATTTCACGCCGTAAGCTGCACTGCGTCCGAAGCCGGCGATGACAATCATCGTCGCGATTGCGATCATCGTGCGGCGCGACGCTGCGCAGTCGCGGATGATGGGCGTGTTCATCGAACCGTCGCGAACGATAGGCGACGCGCGCCGGGAATCCTGAGGTTTCGTTAACAACTGACGGTGCGGTTGCCGGGCAAGCGCATGCCTGCGATCAGTAAGCGTCAAGCGGGCGCGACGCTTGCACGCCGCCGTCTGCGCGCCATGCGGCAAACGCGCGGCCATGCCGGCGTCCGATCCGCGCGAGCCTCGTGAAACATCGGAGTGCGGCGCCGCTGACCTGGCCGGCGCGCCTCGCGAGGCTGCCCGATACACCGCAGGCGATCGCCGAATCCTCGCCGCAAGCGCCCGCAAATACGCCGGCGTAGTAGTGCCGTGCCGCGAGTTCGCGACCGTCGGCGTCGAGCGGCTTCATCCGGTGAATGCGGTGCGCGACGGCCTGCAGGCCGTCGAGATACGGCGCGACGTCGATCGGCGTATCGGTCGATTCCGCGCCGAGCTGCCACACCATGTCGGCCAGTTCGGCGATCGCGACGAGTTCGCGCGCATCGGCTGCCTGCGTGCCCGTTCCGTGCCCGATCTTGTTCGTCGCCGCCATGCCCACGCCCCTTTGCGATCCATCGTTACCCGATACCTGCGCCCGGCGCCCGCGCCGCTGCGTCATGCGGCGGCCGGCGACCGCCAGGTGAAGCGAATGCCCTGCGCCCACGCGACGCCGGAATCCAGGATGATCTGCCGATCGATCTCGTTCTCCACGCCTTCGACGACGACGTGCCGCGCGCTTTCATGCGCAAACGCGATCAGCCGGCGAAACTGGTAGCGCCCGATCGCGTTGCGCTTGATCAGCGACAGCACCGACTTGTCGAGCTTCACGATATCGGGGTTGCCGACCACCAGGTTGTTCAGCGCGCTGAAGCCGACGCCGAAATCGTCGATCGCGACGCGGCATCCTGCCTGGCGGAACCGATTCACGAACGAACGGCCCGCGACGGGGTTCAGCGGCCCCGTCTCGGTGATCTCGACGACCAGCCGCGCCGCGACCGACGGCTCGCGCTCGAGCCGCCTGAAGATGGCCAGCCACGCGTCGTCCACCGCCGCGCTCGCCGCCGCGACGTTGCAGCCATACACGGCCTGCGGATCGGCACGCAGCGCGTCGATCGTCCGGCTCACCACGAGCCGGTCGAACCACCGCATCAGCCCGAGCGACTCGAGGCGCGGCAGGAACGCGAGCGGCGGCAACGCGTCGCGCGAGCCCCAGCGCAACCGCGCGAGACATTCGTGATACAGCACGCCGCCCGACAGGTCGGCGCGGCAAACCGGCTCGCGCACGAACCCGAGCCGGCTTTCGACGAAACTGCGTACCGACGCAAGGTCGGGGTGATCGTCAGGCGCGCCGAACACGAGATCGATTTCGTCCCGATTCGCTACGCTGTTCGCCTCCAGGCGAGGTTCGACCGCATTCATCCGGCGCTCCGGCAATTGTCGGGCCGCCGATGACGGCCCGCGCTCTCGATACATGTGGCGCGCGCCGACCACGACACGCGCCACCGCCTATCCGGCCCATCCTCTTGTTTCGATCTTTTCAGGGAGCGTACTTTTCATTTCGGCGCGCCGTCAAATCCGATATTGTCAACGATATTCAAATACCGAAAATACACCATGCATGCACGTCGCCGACAGTGCGGCAGGCCACACAAAACCATCGGCGATATTGCGTGCTCACACGCACGCCTTTGGCAAAAATAGATTTATCGAGGGTCTCGCTTCAAAATCAGGCGGCCGTTATTTCGTATGATTAATATTCGGTAGCGAAACCGCATCCGGACATGTCGCCCGCATTCGCCGCGAGGCCCTGCTGGCGCGTCACCAGCGGGCTCCCATCGGGCATTCGGCCCCCGGAGAATTCAATTTCGCCGTTTCAAACGATATTGAAAATGACAAAACAATAGTCCACCCAAATAAAATGACAATATCGGGCCGAACTATACGGCATTAGTCAATTGAAAGATCTTTAACAATCTTTCCGATTTGTTAACCTATAAAATGATTTCTGACGGACTTCCCTCGGAGCCGTCAATTTAGTGCCTTCAAAAACCGTCGAATCTTCCCCGGTTCGGCGGTTTCTTTTTTACGGCGGGATTTTCATCAGACATTAACGCGGGTCCACCGGCTGCGGCAGGCGTCACGCAATCAAGCTCAAGCAGCCGTCGCGCCGATCAGATTTGCGAGCAGCGCGTCGTATTCGGCGACGAGCGCAGGGTTGGCCGACGTATAGCGGCCGAGGATCTCGCGCTGGCGCCGCGTGTACCCCTGCCAGTCGTCGTCGTGCGTGTGCAGCGCGTGCAGCAGCGCCTGCGCGCCCTGCTGCACGTCGTTGTCCGGATAGTAGTAGCCGAGATCAGGCGCGAGGCTCGCGTTGTGCACGAGCGGATAGCCCTGCCAGCACACGTCGAAATAGAAGTAGTTGAGCGGGTTCGACCATTGATGCGACACGACGATGTCGGTGAGATCGGCCAGGAACAGCGGCGTGTCGAAGCGTCCGACGAAGCTCGCCTTGCCCGCGCGCACGATGTCCAGATAGTTCATCAGCATCACGAACTCGGGGCTGTCGTGTGCGAGACGGTCGGCGTTCGTCACGTGCGTGAAGCAGATCGCATCGGGGTCGCTGCGATACGCTTCGTCGATGATCAGCATCGGGTACACGCAGAACTTCACGACGTTGTGGTTCGGCTCCATCACCGTGAGCCGCTTGCCCAGCTCGCCGCGCGGCCGGTATTCGCCGTGCTCGGGCAGCGATGCCGCACGCGCGCTCAGGAACATCGGATCCCATACGAACGGCACGACGCGCCCCGGGCAGCGACGCAGCGACTGCAGGAACGGCAGCGATGACGGTGCGATCTGCGGAATCGCCCACACCTCGTCGTAGCCGCGGTTGATGAACAGTGAGTCCCACAGCCGGCGGCCGAACAGCATCGACTCCATCGCGTTGATGTACTCGACGCCGCAGCAATAGCTGACGATCTTCGCGCCGCGCGCCTTCAGGTAGTCCGTCTGCGCGGCGTCGATCTGGCCACCGAGCTCGATCACCACGTCGAGCGCATCCTTCATGTCGGCGAATGCGCGCGTGTCGAATACGGTGCGATCCCACGGCAGCGCGTCGGTGAGCGGTACGTCGGTCGTGTTGACCAGCGTCACGCGATAGCCATGCGGCGACGCCATCAACAGCTTCGCGAGAAACAGCGCGTTCTGCTTGATGCCATTGATCCACAGGCTTTCGTCGGGGGCGCGCAGACCGATCGTGATACCGATGCGCAGGCCGTTCAGGACAGGAGACGTCATCGTCGGCGGGACGGGAAATTGAATGGACGCGATGTGGCGCGCATGGCGGCGCACCCCGGGAACAACGCGTCATTCTAGCGGACTGCCGGCCGCAGGACTGTCATGGATGGTCAGCGATGGACGGGTTACGGCGCGCCCGTTGCCGAGCTGTCACATCTCCCATCGTCCGGCTTCGATTGCCGCCTCCATCATCCGGATGGTCAGCGGACGCTCCAGGATTTTGTCCCTGGCGCCGCTGCTGAACGGCGACTTGAACACTTCCACCAGAAATCGACCGAAACCCAATTTTCTGGAGGGGTAGTAATAATCCACATCGAAAGCAGAAATATCGACACCGAACGATTCCGAAAATCTCCGCATCAATCTCAACATGGCTCTGTCGGAAAGCTCAAGATCAATGCAGAGATCCGTTTCCGGGGTAATTTCAAGCTCACCCCACAACGGCGAATCAGCCTCCTCCCGCACCATCTCGATCAGACGAGCGTCCATCAAAAACGATCCTCCGGCTTGACCAGGCGATTGTACGTGACTGCAGAGCGATACATTATGATCGATACGTCGGCAGCTGTAATGATCCATCCGGCCACCGGCACCGCCCGTCCGACAAATACGCCGAGCTCCCTGGTAAATTTCACCTTGAGAAGCACGAGACTCTTGAATGAAGTTACCGTTGGAAGAATTTTGTGCTTGATTTCATAGGGGAGCAACCTCCGTGAAACCCTTGATGCGACCGATGTCCCCTTGACCGCTCCGTGGAATTTTCCTCGGGTAGGCACAAATCTTTGCCCCAATAAAATCATTGCGATCCCGACAGCATCATCGATGCCCAATTCATCACAGGCGACGTCGATCACGATCAGGCAAAACAATTCCGGCGGCGTCAGATCTCCGTGGCCCCCGTAATCATATTTGTTCGCCATTTTTATTTTCTCTCCACTCGCTCTTTTGATCATTGCGCAATGCACCGGACTGCGCATCCCGATCGTCACGGTAGCGCTGCCCATCGAGCGTGAGCAGAAAGATGTGATGGCTTCGCTCATCCAGCGTGACATCCGGAAAGCGATCGCTGTCATTCCGTGCCTTGCTCCACGGGGGATCAGGCGAATTCGCGTTGCCGATGAAGCGGAGGAGAAGCCGTTTTCGATCTGTTAACGAGTGTTGCAACAGCCGAATCGACGAGAAACGGCGCATGTTGCGCCGCTGATCAACGGCCGGGATCGGTTGATGGCCCAGAAACCATGAAAACGTTGCACGCGCATCTTTTACTTTTTGTATGCGATCGACGATTCGCGAGCGGACGCCCGCGCTATCCGTGAGGGCCGGCAAGGGCCCTCACGCACACGCCGCGATCAGTCTTCCGCCATCACCAGCAACTGCGCGCCATCCGCGACCTGATCGCCGACGCCGTACAGCACTTCCGCGACGACACCCGTGCCCGGCGCGCCGATCGTGTGCTCCATCTTCATCGCTTCCATCACGATCAGCGGCGTGCCGGCCTCGACCTTCTGGCCCGGCTCGACCAGCACCGCGATCACCTTGCCGGGCATCGGCGCGGTCAGGCGGCCGCCGCCATGCTCGGCATCGCCCGCGTGCGCGAGCACGTTGCGCCATTCGAACGTCTCGGCGACACCCTGCGTGAACACGTGGAAACTGTCGCCGTCCGCATATACGCGGCCGCTGCTGCGCACGCCGTCGAGCGTCACGTCGAAGTCGAGCGGCGTCGCGCCGCGCGTCCACGCGAACGGCTGCGCGGCCGCGTCGCCGGTGGCGAGGCTCGCGTGGCCGCCATTGTCGTCGTAGGTGACCGTCACGTCCGCTTCGCGATCGGGGGCATGCCATTCGAGCGTGCGGCGATAGCCGCCGTTCAGCCGCCAGTCCGGCAGCGCATGCCACGGCGACACGCCCTGCTGCGCGGCCGCCCCGCGCTCGCGCGCGAGCAGCGCCGCGCAGGCCAGCGCCAGCGTCGTACGCGGCGACTGTTGCGGCGCGAACAGCGCATCGTGGTTGCGCTCGATCAGGCCGGTGTCGAGATTGGCGGTCGCGAACGGCTCGCTCGCGACGATCCGCTGCAGAAACGCGGCGTTCGTGTGCAGGCCGACCACCTCGCAAGCCCGCAGCGCGCGCAGCATCGTGCCGAGCGCTTCCGCGCGGTCCGCGCCGTGCACGATCAGCTTCGCGATCATCGGATCGTAGAACGGCGTGATCGCGTCGCCTTCGCGCACGCCGCTGTCGATGCGCACCGGCGCGCCGATCGCGAACTCGACGCCTTCCGGCAGCCGCAGGTGCTTCAGTGTGCCGGTGGACGGCAGGAAGCCGCGCGCCGGGTTTTCCGCGTAGAGCCGTGCCTCGATCGCATGGCCCTGCACGCGTAGTTGGTCCTGCGTCAGCGGCAGCGGCTCGCCCGCCGCGACGCGCAGTTGCCACTCGACGAGATCGAGCCCGGTGACCATCTCGGTGACCGGATGCTCGACCTGCAGGCGCGTGTTCATTTCCATGAAGTAGAACGCGTCGGCCGTCATGATGAATTCGACGGTGCCCGCCCCGACGTAATGCACCGCGCGCGCGGCCGCGACGGCCGCCTCGCCCATCGCGCGACGCAGGTCGTCGGGCAGGCCCGGCGCCGGCGCTTCCTCGAGCACCTTCTGGTGACGGCGCTGCACCGAGCAGTCGCGATCGAAGAGGTAGACGGTGTTGCCGTGCGTGTCGCCGAACACCTGCACTTCGACGTGACGCGGGCGCGTCAGGTATTTCTCGATCAGCACCCGGGCGTTGCCGAAGCTGCTCGCGGCCTCGCGCTGGCACGACGCGAGCGCCGCCCGGAAGTCCTCGGAGCGCTCGACCACGCGCATCCCCTTGCCGCCGCCACCCGCGCTCGCCTTCAGCAGCACCGGGTAGCCGATCTCGTCGGCTTCGCGATGCAGATTGGCCGTATCCTGGTCGTCGCCGTGATAGCCGGGCACGAGCGGCACCGCGGCCGCGTGCATCAGCGCCTTCGCGGCCGCCTTCGAGCCCATCGCCGCGATCGCGTCGACCGGCGGCCCGATGAACACGATGCCGGCCGCTTCGCATGCGTGTGCGAAATCCTCGTTCTCCGACAGGAAGCCGTAGCCGGGGTGGATGGCCTGCGCGCCGGTCGCGCGCGCGGCCTCGATGATGCGCAAGCCGCGCAGGTAGCTGTCCGCGGCCGCCGCGCCGCCGATATGCACGGCTTCGTCGCATGCGGCGACGTGCTTCGCGTTCGCGTCCGCGTCGGAATAGACGGCGACGCTCGCGATCCCGAGACGTTTGCACGTCGCGGCGACGCGGCAGGCGATTTCGCCGCGGTTGGCGATCAGAATCTTGTCGAACATGGCTTCGGTGTCGTCCGGAAAGTTATTGGCACGCCGTCATTCACGCCACGAAGGCGTGCGCTTCTCGAGGAACGACGCGATCCCTTCGCGCGCTTCCGCGCCGGCGCGGGTGCGCGCGATCCAGTCGGCGGTCTGCTCGATCAGCGTCGCGTCGAGCGGCCGCCCGGCCACGTCGGCGACGAGCCGCTTGCACGCCCGCACCGCGTCGGGACCGTTCGCGACGAGCGCCGCGGCCAGCTTCGCGACCGTTTCGTCGAGCGCGTCGGCCGGCACTGCATCGTGAATGAAGCCGAGCGACGCGGCGCGCGCGCTGTCGAACACTTCGGCCGTCGTGAAGTAGCGGCGCGCCGCGCGCTCGCCCATCGCGCGCACGACGTACGGCGCGATCGTCGCGGGAATCAGCCCGAGCCGCGCTTCGGACAGACAGAACTTCGCGCCGTCGGCGGCGATCGCGATGTCGGCCGCCGCGACGAGGCCCACGCCGCCTGCATACGCGTCGCCGTGCACGCGCGCGATCACCGGTTTGCCGCAGCGATGAATCGCCTCGAGCATCCGCGCGAGCTTGCGCGCATCGGCACGGTTCTCGTCGTCCGAGTAACCGGCCATCTTCTTCATCCAGTTCAGGTCCGCGCCCGCGCAGAACGCGGCGCCTTCCGCCGCGAGCACGATCGCGCGCACGCCCTCGTGCGCGTCGAGCCACTCGAACGCGGTGGTCAGCTCGGCGATCGTCGTCTCGTCGAACGCGTTGCGCACGGCCGGGCGCGCGAGCGTGACGGTCGCCACGCGGTCGGCCTCGTGTACCTTGATCGTTTCGTATCGCATCGGTCAGCCCTCCCGGCCGTTACATGCGGAACACGCCGAAGCGCGTGTCGTCGATCGGCGCGTTCATCGACGCGGCGAGGCCGAGCCCCAGCACGTCGCGCGTCTGCGCGGGGTCGATCACGCCGTCGTCCCACAGCCGCGCGCTCGCGTAGTACGGATGCCCCTGGCGCTCGTACTGGTCGCGGATCGGCTGCTTGAACGCATCCTCCTCCTCGGCCGACCACGCGCCGCCCTTCGCCTCGATGCTGTCGCGGCGCACGGTCGCGAGTACCGACGCGGCCTGCTCGCCGCCCATCACCGAAATGCGCGCGTTCGGCCACATCCACAGGAAGCGCGGGCCGAACGCGCGGCCGCACATCCCGTAGTTGCCCGCGCCGAACGAGCCGCCGATGATCACCGTGAACTTCGGCACCTTCGCATTCGACACGGCCGTCACCATCTTCGCGCCGTGGCGCGCGATGCCTTCGTTCTCGTACTTGCGGCCGACCATGAAGCCCGTGATGTTCTGCAGGAACACGAGCGGGATCTTGCGCTGGCAGCACAGCTCGATGAAATGCGCGCCCTTCACGGCCGATTCGGAAAACAGGATGCCGTTGTTCGCGATGATCCCGACCGGATGGCCCCAGATGTGCGCGAAGCCCGTAACCAGCGTCGTGCCGAAGCGCGCCTTGAATTCGTCGAACTCAGAATCGTCGACGATGCGCGCGATCACCTCGCGCACGTCGAACGGCTTGCGCGTGTCGACCGGAATCACGCCGTACAGGCTCTTCGCGTCGTAGCGCGGCGGCTTCGGTTCGCGCAGCGCGAGCGGCGACGCGATCTTCGGCGCGAGATGACCGACGATGTTGCGCGCGATCGACAGCGCATGCGCGTCGTTCTGCGCGAGATGGTCGGCCACGCCCGACAGGCGCGTGTGCACGTCGCCGCCGCCGAGATCCTCGGCGCTCACTTCCTCGCCGGTCGCGGCCTTCACGAGCGGCGGCCCGCCGAGGAAAATCGTGCCCTGGTTCTTCACGATGATCGACTCGTCGCTCATCGCCGGCACATACGCGCCGCCCGCCGTGCACGAGCCCATCACGACCGCGATCTGCGCGATCCCCGCGGCGGACATCGTCGCCTGGTTGAAGAAGATGCGCCCGAAATGGTCGCGATCGGGAAACACGTCGTCCTGGTTCGGCAGGTTCGCGCCGCCCGAGTCGACGAGGTACACGCACGGCAGCCGGTTTTCCGCGGCGATTTCCTGTGCGCGCACGTGCTTCTTCACGGTGATCGGATAGTAGGTGCCGCCCTTGACCGTTGCGTCGTTGCACACGATCACGCACTCGCGGCCCGCGATCCGGCCGATGCCGGTGATCACGCCCGCTCCGGGCGCGTCGTCGTTGTACATGCCATTCGCCGCGAGCTGCGAGAACTCGAGGAACGGCGCGCCGGGATCGAGCAGTTGCGCGATCCGGTCGCGCGGCAGCAGCTTGCCGCGTGACAGGTGCTTGTCGCGCGCGGCCTGGCCGCCGCCTTGCGCGAGCTGTTCGATCTTCGCGCGCAGGTCGGCGACGACCGCCTCCAGCGCCGCGGCGTTCGTGCGGAATTCTTCCGAACGCGGGTTCAGTTTCGATTCGATGATCGGCATCGACGGGGCTCCGTTCGCGTGACGTGGGGCGTTACATCGTTTCCGCGAACAGCTCGCGGCCGATCAGCATCCGGCGGATCTCGCTCGTGCCGGCGCCGATCTCGTACAGCTTCGCATCGCGCCACAGACGACCGACCGGGTATTCGTTGATGTAGCCGTTGCCACCGAGGATCTGGATCGCCTCGCCGGCCATCCACGTGGCCTTCTCGGCCGTATAGAGGATCACGCCCGCGCAGTCCTTGCGCACCTGGCGAATATGGTCGCTGCCCGCCGAGTCGAGATGGCGGCCGACCGCGTACAGGTAGGCGCGGCACGCCTGGAACGTCGTGTACATGTCGGCGACCTTGCCCTGGATCAGCTGGAACTCGCCGATCGACTGGCCGAACTGCTTGCGGTCGTGGATATACGGAACCACCGCGTCGAGACACGCGGCCATGATGCCCGTCGGGCCGCCCGACAGCACCGCGCGCTCGTAGTCGAGGCCGCTCATCAGCACCTTCACGCCGCCGTTGAGCTGGCCGAGGATGTTCTCCTCCGGCACCTCGACGTCCTGGAACACGAGCTCGCCCGTGTGCGACCCGCGCATGCCGAGCTTGTCGAGTTTCTGCGCGACCGAGAAGCCCTTCATCCCCTTCTCGACGATGAACGCGGTGATGCCGCGCGAGCCGGCGTCGAGGTCCGTCTTCGCGTAGACGACGAGCGTGTCGCAATCGGGGCCATTGGTGATCCACATCTTCGTGCCGTTGAGCACGTAATGGTCGCCGCGCTTGTCGGCGCGCAGCTTCATGCTGACGACGTCGGAGCCCGCGTTCGGCTCGCTCATCGCGAGCGCGCCGATGTGTTCGCCCGACACGAGCTTCGGCAGGTACTTCTGCTTTTGCGCGTCGGTGCCGTTGCGGTGGATCTGGTTCACGCACAGGTTCGAGTGCGCGCCGTACGACAGGCCGATCGACGCCGATGCGCGCGAGATCTCCTCCATCGCGACCATGTGCGCGGTGTAGCCCATGTTCGCGCCGCCGTATTCCTCGGCCACCGTCATGCCGAGCACGCCGAGATCGCCGAACTTCTTCCACAGATCCATCGGAAACTGGTCGGTGCGGTCGACCTCCGCCGCGCGCGGCGTGATTTCCTTCGCCGCAAACGTCGCGACGGCGTCGCGCAGCATCTCGATGTCTTCACCGAGCATGAATTGCACGCCGGGCAGGTTGATCATGTCTCCTCCGTCTCCAGAAAGTGGGTCGCACGCGCCGATTTCTGAGTTTCGCTCAAATCGGATCAATGCGTCGATTCATTAAGCCAATACAGCGGAAATTTTGCACAGTTTCGCGCCTCGTCCGGCTTGGCGTCAATAGTTTTTTGAGTGATACTCAGATATCATCGCAGCATGACAGCCGCTCCCGCCGACACCATGACCGCAACTGCCAGACCCGACCGCGCCGAGCCATCGCGCGCACCTGCCGGGCGCAAATCCCAGCAGCGCGTGCAGGACATCCTGCGCGCCGGTCGTGAAGTGTTCGCCGAAAAGGGTTACGAGCATGCGACGGCCGCCGAGATCGCGCAGCGCGTCGGCGTGTCGGAGGCGACGGTGTTCAGCTATTTCCGCGGCAAGCGCGAGCTGTGCGCACGCGTGATCGCCGACTGGTATGACGAAATCATTGCCGCGTTCGAGCACGGGATGCCGGTGGAGGCATCGGTGCAGCAGCAGTTCGCGTTCATCGTGCGCACCCACCTGCGGCTGATGCTGGTGAACGGCACGGGGCTGTGCGCGCTGGTGCTGTCGGAGGGTCGTGCGAAGCAGCATGCGCTGAGCGACGAGCTCACCGCGCTGCAGCGCCGCTACACGGCGCCGCTGATGGACGTGCTCGCGCGCGGCCAGGCGGCCGGGCAGGTGCGCCGCGACATGCCGCTGAGCCTGCTGCGCTCGATGGTGTTCGGGCCGATCGAGCACGTGCTGTGGGATGCGATCCTCGGGCACCGCAAGCTCGATACGGAAACGACGGCCACGCAGCTGGTCGACATGCTGTGGGCGGCCGTGCAGCCGCCCGCGCCGGAGCAGGCGGCGTTGGTGCGCTTCAGGAACGAGGTCGCGGAAGCGGTGCGGCGGCTGGAAGGGCACGCGTCACGCGCGTGACGCTGGCGGGTTTCGCCTGCCTTCACCTGCCCCCGCCGCTTCTACTTCATCTCGCGAAAACCGCCCGCTACGAATCCTCGCTCACCCGCAGCGGCGCGCGGCTCTGCTCGTTGTTCAGATGGACGAACTTGCGCAACAGCCGCATCAGTTCCTCCGAATCGTCCTCTCCCATCCCGTCGAACAGGCCGGCACGCAGCTCCTTCACCGACGGAATCAGGTGCGTGAGCAGTTCCACGCCCGCCGGCGTCAGCAGCAGGCGCCGCTGACGCCGCGGCAGCACTTCGCGGACGATCAATCCTTTCGCTTCGAGCCGGACCGCGAGATCCGCGGTGGTCGACGTGTCGAGCGCCACCCGCTGCGCGAGCGTCACCTGGTCGAGCCCCGGGCATTCGTAGAGCATCCGCAGGACCGCGTACTGCACCGGCGTCACGTCCCGGCCCAGCTTTTCGTAGAACATCGCAACCGCGATCTGGTGCGCGCGCCGGATCAGGTGCCCGGGTTCGTCGTACAGATCGAGCGGGAATGCCGGCGCGTCGGCGGGATTGGTTTTTTCCATGGATGAGTCGATGACATAGGCGGCGCACGCCGTTGCGTGCACCGACGGCATGACGCTGCCTCGCGCCATTTCCCGGGAAAACCAGTATACCGCCCGCCTTGCTCCAGCCAATCTCAATGCGTACACTGAATCTCATTCAGTACACGGAATGAAGACGTGCCGCGTATCGGCGGCACCGCCCTGAAGGAGACGATGAACGTGTTTCTCAAGAACGCTTGGTACGTAGCCTGCACGCCCGATGAAATCGACGGCAAGCCGCTGGGCCGCAAGATCTGCAACGAGCCGATGGTGTTTTACCGCGCGGCGGACGGCCAGGTCGCCGCACTCGAGGACTTCTGCCCGCACCGCGGCGCGCCGCTGTCGCTGGGGTTCGTGCGCGACGGCGTGCTCGTGTGCGGCTATCACGGGCTGGAAATGGGCTGCAACGGCAAGGCGACCGGCATGCCGGGCCAGCGGGTCGGCGGCTTCCCGCCGATTCGCAGCTTCCCCGTCGTCGAACGGTACGGCTTCATCTGGGTGTGGCCGGGCGATGCGTCCGAAGCCGATCCCGCCCGGCTGCCCGCGCTGTCGTGGGCCGAGGATCCGGCCTGGGCGCACGGCGGCGGCCTGTATCACATCCGCTGCGACTACCGGCTGATGATCGACAACCTGATGGACCTCACGCACGAAACGTACGTGCATGCGACGAGCATCGGCCAGAAGGAAATCGACGAAGCGCCGCCGAAGACGACCGCCAACGGCGACGAAGTCGTCACGAGCCGCTTCATGCAGAACGTGATGCCTCCGCCGTTCTGGCGGATGGCGCTGCGCGGCAACGGGCTGGCCGACGACGTGCCGGTCGACCGCTGGCAGATCTGCCGCTTCACGCCGCCGAGCCACGTGATGATCGAAGTGGGCGTCGCGCATGCGGGCCACGGCGGCTACGACGCGCCGGCCGAGCTGAAGGCCTCGTCGATCGTGGTCGACTTCATCACGCCCGAGACGGACACCTCGATCTGGTACTTCTGGGGGATGGCGCGCAACTTCCGGCCCGACGATCACGCGCTGACCGCCGAGATCCGCGAGGGCCAGGGCAAGATCTTCGCCGAGGATCTCGAGATGCTCGAGCGCCAGCAGCTCAACCTCGAGCAGTGGCCCGACCGCAAGCTGCTCAAGCTGAACATCGACGCCGGCGGCGTGCTGTCGCGCAAGGTGATCGAGCGGCTGCTCGCCGCCGAACAGGCGTCGAGCCCGCAGCGCCCCGTGATTCCGGTCGCGCAGGTCAAGGAGGCGTCATGAACGCCGAGACGCTGACGGTCCGGGTCGCCCGCAAGTGGCAGGAAGCGCGCGACATCTGCGGCTTCGAATTCGTCAGCGACGACGGTTCGCCGTTGCCGCGCTTCGACGCCGGCGCCCATATCGACGTGCATTTGCCGGGCGGCCTCGTGCGCCAGTACTCGCTGTGCAATCACCCGGAGCACGGCGACCGCTATCAGATCGCGGTGCTGCGCGATGCCGACGGCCGCGGCGGGTCGCGCGCCATTCACGACGAAGTGCGGCAAGGCGATACCGTGCGGATCGGCCTCCCGCGCAATCAATTCCCGCTCGCGCCCGACGCACCGCACCACCTGTTGCTCGCCGGCGGGATCGGCGTCACGCCGATTCTCTGCATGGCGGAACGCCTGTTTTCGTCCGGCATGTCATTCGACATGCACTACTGTGCGCGCTCGGCCGACCGCATGGCGTTCGTCGAGCGGATCAACGCAGCCGGGTTTCATGACCGCACCCGCTTCCACGTCGACGACGGCGACCCCGCACAACGCCTCGACCTGGCCTCCGTGCTCACCGCGGCGCCCGACGGCACGCACCTGTACGTATGCGGCCCGCGCGGCTTTATGGATGCGGTGCTGAACGCAGCGCGCCGGCGCAACTGGGCCGACGAGCGGCTGCACTACGAGTTCTTCGGCGGCGCGGCGGCGACGTCCGGCGCGGATCGCGCGTTCCAGGTGCGGATCGCCAGCAGCGGCAAGGTGATCGACGTGCCGGCCGAATGCACGGTCGTCGCGGCGCTGGCGGCCAACGGCATCGACGTGCTGACGTCGTGCGAGCAAGGCGTATGCGGCACCTGCGTGACGCGCGTGCTCGAAGGCGAACCCGACCATCGCGATTCGTATCTGACGGAAGCGGAACAAGCGGCCGGCGACCAGTTCATGCCGTGCTGTTCGCGATCGCGAACCGACCTGCTGGTACTCGATCTGTAGACGGACCGCGCGGCACGCGGCGGAAAACCACAATACTGGAGACGATCAATGGCGCATCATGCCGCACCACCAATCAATACTACTAAGTTTCCTATCGACCGATGGTGGGTCGCCGCGCTGTCATCCGAACTGACGGACAAACCCGTCGCGCGCACCCTGCTCGGCCGCCCGGTCGTGCTGTTCCGCTTGCCGTCCGGGGAAGTCGGTGCGCTGGAGGATCGCTGCTGCCACAAGTCGCTGCCGCTGTCGTGCGGCTCGCTCGAAGCGCGCGGCCTGCGCTGCGGCTATCACGGCCTGCTGTTCGACCGCGGCGGCGCCTGCGTGGAGATTCCCGGCCAGGACCGGATTCCGGCGAAGGCATGCGTGGCGTCGTATCCGGTGCGGGAACAGGACGCCATCGTGTGGATCTGGATCGGCGCCGACGCGCACGCTGAACCGACCTGCGCGCCGCCGCGCTATCCGTTCCACGCGGATCCGCACTACCGGTTCGGCGGCGGCCACTACCATTACGACGCGCCGTATCAGCTGATTCACGACAACCTGATGGACCTGAGCCACCTCGGCTATGTCCATCTGAAAACGATCGGCGGCAACGCGTCGCTGCACATGGGCGCGGAAACCCGCGTCAGCACCGACGGCGACACGGTCACACTGGTCCGCCGCATGCCCAATTCAGAGCCGCCGCCGACCTACACGGCGGCATGGCCGTTCGCGGGGCGCGTCGATCGCTGGCAGGAAATCGAGTTCCACGTGTCGCACATCCGGATCTGGACCGGCGCGATGGACGCCGGCACCGGCGACCTGCACGATCCGGCGCGCGGCGGCTTTCACATGCGCGGCTTCCACGGCATCACGCCCGAGACGGAAACGACCACGCACTACTTCTGGACCGTCGCGACCAATCCGCGGCACGACATCGAACGCGTCGCGCGAACGGTCATCGAGCAATCCGCGGCGACGTTCGACGAGGACAAGACCGTGATCGAAGCGCAATACCGGAATCAACTGCGGTTCCCGGACGGCCGCCAGATCGACATTCATGTCGACGCGGGCCCCAATCGCGCGCGGCGCGTGATCGAGCGGCTGCTGCAACCCGAACCCGCGTAGCCAGCGCGCCGGCGCGCGTAACCCGGGCTGCCCGTCAGCCCGCGCATTCGCTTTCGTCCCATTCGCTACGGCAGTGCGTCGATTTCATCCCCATCAATTAGTCATACTATTCTTACGAAGGATCTTTGACGTGATCGCAAATATCCGCAATACGATCGACGAATCCCCGATGAGCGCGTTCCAGACGATGGCGGTCACGGCCTGCGTCGTGCTGAACATGCTCGATGGCTTCGACGTGCTGGCCATCGCGTTTGCCGCGCCGCATCTGGCAGCCGAATGGAAACTGAGCGGCAAGGAAATCGGCCTGCTGCTGAGCGCCGGGCTGGCCGGCATGGGCATCGGCTCGGTGCTGATCGCGCCGCTGGCCGACCGCGTCGGCCGCCGCCGGATCATCCTGCTGTGCCTCGGCGTGATCTCGACCGGGATGCTCGCCTGCGCGGCCACCCACAGCACGCTGCAACTTGCGGCCGCGCGTGCGTACACGGGGCTCGGCATCGGCGGCATGCTGGCGAGCCTGACCGTCATCAGCGGCGAGTATGCATCGAACAAATGGCGCAGCGCCGCGATCGGCATGCAGTCGACCGGCTACGCGATCGGCGCCACCGCCGGCGGCGTGATCGCCGGTTACCTGCTGTCGACGTGGGGATGGCGCAGCGTGTTCGCGTTCGGCGGCATCCTGACGTTGATGTCGATCCCGATGGTGCTCGCGCTGCTGCCGGAATCGCTCGACTTCCTGCTCGCGCGGCGTCCGGACGACGCGCTGCCGAAAATCAACCGCATCCTCGCGAGAATGAAGCGCGCGCCGATCGACACGCTGCCGGCCGCGACCGCTTCCGTCGGCACGGCGAACCCCGCGTCGAGCTGGACGGCCGTGCTGCGCGCGCCGCTCACGCGCCGCACGATCGCGCTGTGGATCGCGTTCTTTCTCGTGATGGGCAGCTTCTATTTCGTCGTGAGCTGGACGCCGAAACTGCTGGTCCAGGCCGGCATGTCGGCATCGCAGGGCGTGACCGGCGGCGTGCTGCTCAATCTCGGCGGCATCGCGGGCGCGTCGCTCTTCAGCCTGCTGTCGACGCGGTTCGGGCTGCGCAACCTGCTGGGCGCGACGCTGCTGCTGGGCGGCGCGCTGATGGTCGTGTTCGGCGCGAACACCGGCTCGCTCGGCATCGGCATGACGGTCGCGGTGTTCCTCGGCGCGGTGATCAATGCGTGCGTGGCCGGCATGTATGCGCTGTCGCCGACGCCGTATCCGGCCGAGATCCGCACGACCGGCATCGGTCTCGCGGTCGGCATCGGCCGCCTCGGCGCGATCCTGTCGCCGATGACGGTCGGCGCGCTGCTGGACGACGGCTGGTCCGTGTCCCATCTCTATCTCGCGTTCCTCGTGCCGCTGGCCGGCGCGGCGATCGCCGTCGCCGTGGCGGGCGCGCGCGCCGCGGCACCGCGCCGGCAACGCGATCCGGCGCTGTCGTAACGCACGACACCCGCAGGCTCGACCGATACCCGTCGGTACCCCGGGCAAGTCCGGGGCAATCAAAAAAACGATAAGTAGATCTACATACTGTTTGGAGACAGCCATGAAAACGAAACTGGGCGTCGCGCTCGCGACGGCGATGGCGCTGGCCGGACCGGCCTGCGCGCAAAGCAGCGTCACGCTGTACGGGATCATCGATACCGGTGTGTCCTACTACAACAACGCCGCGCACGGCGGGTCGTTCACCGGGATGCCGACGCTGACCGGCGAGGTTCCGTCACGCTGGGGCGTCAGAGGCACGGAGGATCTCGGCGGCGGCTACCAGGCCTTCTTCGTGCTCGAAAACGGCTTCCAGCCCGGCACTGGCGCATTGAACTATGGCGGCCGCCTGTTCGGGCGGCAGGCGAACGTGGGCGTGAACAGTCCGTTCGGCGCGCTGACCCTCGGCCGCCAGATGAACATGACAATGATCGTGCTGACCAATGCCGACGTGATCGGCCCGTCGATTCATTCGATGGCGGATTTCGACTCCTACCTGCCGAACTCGCGCAGCGACAATGCGATCGGCTACAAGGGCACGTTCCACGGCGTGACGCTCGGCGCGACCTACAGCTTCGGCCGCGACGCGGCCGGCCCGGCGGGACCGTCGGCGACGGGCTGCGCCGGTCAGGTGCCCGGCGACATCGTCGCCTGCCGGCAATACACGGCGATGCTCGCCTATGACGCGAGCAATTTCGGGCTGGCCGCCTCGCACGACGTGATGCGCGGCGGCGGCGGCGCGCTCGCGCCGCTGAACAATCCGGCGTACACCGACACGCGCGACATCGTCGCCGGCTACGTGAAGATCGGCCCGGCGAAACTCGGAGCCGGCTGGATCCGCCGCAATCTCGCGGCGGCCGCACACCTGCAGGCCGACATCGTGTTCGCGGGCGGCACGTATTACGCAACGCCGTACCTCGCGCTCGACCTGCAGGGCGTGCGCTACCTGCAGCGTCGCGAAAACAGCCAAGGCGGCACGAACGCCACGCTGCTCGTCGGCCGCGCGAACTATTTCCTGTCCAAGCGGACGACCCTCTATACGTCGGTGGGCTACATGTTCAACAGCGCCACCGCCGCCAATGCGGTGGCCGCGGGCGGAACCGTCGCGACAGGCAGCAACCAGTTGGGCGTCATGGCCGGGATTCAGCAGAAATTCTGACGGCACGGGCAGCGCCGTTGCGGCGGCTCGCCGCCGCTCGCGATCCCCGCGTGCCGGACGTCATCCCTCCAGCCGGCAATGCACGAGCTTCAGCCCCGGCAACACGGGCGCATCGATATAGCCTTCGTTCACGCAGCTGAAGCGGAAATTCGCGGACGCCGTGAACGGCTTGATCTCGCCGCCGGGGAATTTCGGTTTCAGCGCAGCCTGATCGGCCACGTCGAAGTGCGTGTCGAACTGTTCGCCGTCGGTCGTCAACGCGCCGAAGTACGTGCCGCCCGGGTCGCTGCCCATCCGGATCACGGCGCCGACGAACACGAGGCGCTTGCCGTCGTACTTCGTCTTCGCGGCGGCCATGTCCCGCGTGTAGGCCTCGATCACTGCGCCGTAATGCGCGTCGATCGCGGGCTCGGCGGCCGAAGCCGCGCAAGCGGTCTGCTGAATGCCCGCCAACAGCGCGCAGGACGCAAGCGTCACCGCCGCGAACGGCGCGGAAATCTTGTTCATGGGTGGTCTCCCCTCTAGCGTGGTGATTGAAGTGATTGAAGCCCGGCGCTACGCCGGATGAATTCGCTTCCGTTGCTTTATGCGTTCGAATGGCGGAACACGGCTGCGATCACTTCATCACCCGCGTGGTCGAACGCGGCGCATGAGCGCGCTCGCGCTGTGATGGGAAGATGACATGGTGCGGCCCCCGGCTCTCATTGGATTTCACTGCGTCTGATTTTGGCCGCTACGGTAGCAGACGGCCGACGGCCCCGCAATCGCGGTTCACGGTCCTCATCAGCCCCATTACAATTGCAAACGATTCTCATTACATATATCATGCGCATCCTGCCGCAGCGGCGCAGTGAAGCGCTGCGGCCTGTGCCTCCGTCCTTAGCACTCCGTCACTCATCGATTCATGCCATCCCGTCGAACGCCCCGCCGCGCGCGGACCTTGCGCCCGTGGCGCGCGAGCCTGCCTGCCCTGATCACCCTTTGCGTCGCCAGCGGCGCGCATGCCGATGCGGAGCCCGCCCAGGCGGCATCCGCTTCCGCGCCGGCATCCGTATCGCCGCCCGAACGCGAACTGCCGACGATCAGCGTCAACGCATCGGCGGTCGCCGATCCGACCGTCGGCTATCAGCCGCGCACCAGCAGCATCGCCGGCGGCGACGAGCGCCCGCTCAAGGAGATCCCGCAATCGGTCGCCGTGGTCAGCAGCAGCGTGATGCAGGATCAGCAGGCGCGCTCGCTCGACGACGTGCTCGGCAACATCAGCGGCGTCACGCAGACCAACACGCTCGGCGGTACGCGCGACGCATTCATCAAGCGCGGTTTCGGTTCGAACAACGACGGCTCCGTGCTGGTCGACGGGGTCCGCACGCCGGTGCTGCACAGCTATCTCGCGACGATCGATCGCGTCGAAGTGCTGAAGGGCCCGGCTTCGCTGCTGTACGGGATGCAGGACCCGGGCGGCGTGATCAACCTCGTCACGCGCAAGCCGGAGGACACGTTCGGCGGCTCGATCTCCGCATCGCGCACGAGCCACGGCGGCAGCAGCGCGCAGTTCGACCTCACGGGCCCGCTCGGCAAGCCGGGGCAGGTCGCGGGCGGCACGCTCGCGTTCCGGCTCACCGGCGAATACGACACGAGCCGCTACTGGCGCAGCTTCGGCCGCGAACGCAACGCGCTGATCGCGCCCGCGCTGTCGTGGCACGACGCGAACACGTCGATCGACGTCAGCTACCAGTACGTCGACTACACGATGCCGTTCGATCGCGGCACCGTGCTCGTGAACGGCAGCCCCGACGACGCGCTGCGCTATCGCCGCTACGAGGAAGCCTGGGCACAAAGCAGCGGGATCCAGGAAACGCTACGCGCGCGCGTCGAGCACCGCTTCTCCGACGCGTGGCGCGTGCGCGCGACGTACGGCTGGGGCCGCGACCGCTACGATCAGTACATCGCCCGCGGCACCGCCTTCAACAGCGCGACCGGCGCGATGACGCGCACGTCCGACGCGAACCTCGGGCGCAACGACTCCGACCAGATCGCGACGCTCGGCCTGCTCGGCAACCTGACGCTCGCGGGGATGAATCACGCGCTCTACATCGGTGGCGAATACGAACGGCAGCGCAGCTTCCGCGGCGACACGATCCGCGGCAAGGCGATCAAGGGTTTCGATCTCTACGATCCCGTCTACGGCCTGCTCGCGCCGGGCGGCACGCCGAACGCGAAGTCGAGCGATTCGCGGTCATTGGTCCACACGTATTCGATGATCGTGCAGGACTCCGTGAAGATCACCGACCGGCTCACCGCGGTCGGCGGGCTGCGCTGGGAGGACTGGCAGCAGGAATCGGGGATGGGGCGGCCGTTCGCGTTCGCCGACCGCTCGCACGGCAACGTGTGGCTGCCGCAGTTCGGGCTCGCGTATGCGCTCACGCCGTCGCTGACCGCGTATGCGAACGTGAGCCGCTCGTTCAAGCCGAACGTCGCGTCGAATGTCACGTCACCGCTCGCGCCGGAATTCGGCCGCGTGCTGGAAGCCGGCCTGAAGTTCGACCTGAAGCCGGGCATCACCGGCACGCTCGCGGCCTACCAGATCGACAAGCGCAACGTCGCGGTAACAGTGGACGACATCACGTCGACGATCGGCACCGCGCGCTCGCGCGGGATCGAACTCGACGTCGCGGGGCAGATCACGCGGCACCTGAGCCTGATCGGCAGCTATGCGTATACGAACGCGAACGATCGCGACAGCAACACGTCGCTCGTCAACGTCGCGCGCCACACCGGCAGCCTGTTCGCCGTGTATGACACGGCGATCGCGAACCTGCCCGGCCGCTGGCGCTTCGGCGGCGGCGCGCGGCTCGTCGGCGCACGGCCCGGCGACACCGCGAACAGCTTCACGCTGCCCGGCTACGTGACCGTCGATGCGTTCGCGGCCTACGAGACGACGATCGGCAAGTTCCCGACGCGCATCCAGCTCAACGTGAAGAACCTGCTCGACAAGACCTACTATCCGTCGAGCAACAGCAACCTGATCGTCGCGGTCGGCGAGCCGCGGCTCGTCACGCTGACGACGACGGTGTCGTTCTGACACACCGTCGCTCCGGCCGGCCGAGGCGCGCAACACGCGCGACGCGCTCCGGCCGGCGACACGAACCGGTATGAACTGAACGCCCGATCAGCCGCCCGCGAAATCGAGCAGGATCTTGCAGCTTTCCGCGGGATTGCGCTCGGCCATCTCGAACGCCTGCGCGACGTCGCGAAAGCCGACCTTGTGCGTGACGATGTGCTCCGGCTGGATTAGCCCGCGCGCAATCCAGTCGATCACCTGCGGGAACATCGCGCAGTTGAGCCGCGATGCGGCGAGCGTGAGCTCCTTCTTCGTCAGCTCGGCCTGCACGATCGCCGACGGCTCCGACGAAAACCCGAGCACGCCGATCCGGCCGGCCGGCGCGGCGATCGTCACGGCCTCCTCGAGAATCGACGGATGGCAGACCGCATCGAAGATCAGCGTCGGGCCGCCGTCGACGCCGCGCTTTTCCAGCGCGTCGGGCAGCGACTCGACGCTCGTGTTGATGATCTCGTCCTGCGCCGCGCCGCACTTGCGCGCGAGCTGCAGCCGCGCGTCGAGCCGGTCGGTGATGAACGCGCGAATGCCGTACACGCGCTTGAGCACCTGCAGGATCGTCAGCCCGACGGTGCCGGCGCCGTAGATCAGCGCGACATCGCCCGGCAGCACGCCGGTGCGCGACGTCGCGTTCGCGGCCACCGCGAACGGCTCGACGATCGCCGCGCAGGTGTCGGCGATCGCCTCCGGAATCCGGTACGCATTGCCGGCCGGCACGCACGTGTACTGGCTGAAGCCGCCGTCGCGATGCACGCCCAGCACGGTCAGATGCCGGCACACGTTGCGCCGGCCGATCGTGCACGCGTGGCAATGCCCGCAGCTGATCACCGGATCGACCGCGACGGTCTCGCCGAGCCGCGCGGCATCGACGCCCGCGCCGACCGATTCGATCGTGCCGACGAATTCATGGCCGATGATGCGCGGGTACGACACGAACGGGTTCTTGCCGTGAAAGATGTGCAGGTCCGACCCGCAGATGCCCGCATAGCGCACCTTCACGCGCACCTCGCCGGCGGCGGGCACGGGCAGCGGCACTTCAAGCACGCCCATGCTGTTCGGACGATCGACAACGACGCTCAACATTTCGGTTCTCTCCTTCGGATCTTCACCGCTCACCAGTTCCACATCGAGCCGTCGCGCAGCCGCGCGACCGGCAGGTACGCGCGCTCGTACGGATACTTCGCGGCCAGCGTCTCGTCGATGTCGACGCCGAGGCCCGGCACGTCGTCCATCACGAGATAGCCGTCCTCCAAGCGGTAGTTGTGCGGAAACACTTCGTCGGTCAGCGCGCTGTGCGGCATCAGTTCCTGAATGCCGAAGTTCGGCGCCCACAGCCCGAAGTTCACGGCCGCCGCCATGCAGACGGGCGACAGGTCCGTCGCGCCGTGGAAGCCGGTGCGCACCTGGTACATCGCCGCGTAATCGGCGATGCGCCGCACGTGCGTGATGCCGCCCGCATGCACGATCGTCGCGCGGATGTAGTCGATCAGCTGGTCGCGGATCAGGTCCTTGCAATCCCAGATCGAGTTGAACACCTCGCCCACCGCGAGCGGCGTCGTCGTGTGCTGGCGGATCAGGCGGAATGCATCCTGGTTCTCCGCGGGCGTCGCGTCCTCCAGCCAGAACAGCCGATGCGGCTCGAGGTCGCGGCCCAGCCGCGCGGCCTCGATCGGCGTGAGCCGGTGATGCGCGTCGTGCAGCAGGTGCGGCGCATCGCCGACCGCGTCGCGCACCTTGCGGAACAGTTCCGGCGTGTGGCGCAGATAGAGCGCGGTGTCCCACGGCTCCTCGGGCGGCAGCCCCTTCTCGGCCGGCTCGTACGCGCCGGCCGTCTTGCCGACGCCGTACACCTTGTCGAGCCCCGGCACGCCCGACTGCACGCGGACCGCGCGATAGCCGGCCTCGATGTGCGCGCGCACCGCGTCGACCGCTTCCTCGTGATCGCGCCCGTTCGCGTGCCCGTACACCATCAGGCCGTCGCGGCTCTTGCCGCCGAGCAGCCGGTAGACCGGCATGCCCGCGAGCTTGCCCAGAATGTCCCACAGCGCCATGTCGATCGCGGCGATCGCCGTCATCGTCACGGGCCCGCGCCGCCAGTACGCGCCGCGATACAGGTATTGCCAGATGTCCTCGATGTTGCGCGGGTCGCGGCCGACGAGGCACGGGAACACGTGGTCTTCCAGGTACGCGCGCACCGCGAGCTCGCGCCCGTTGAGCGTCGCGTCGCCGAGGCCGTGGACGCCCTCGTCGGTCACGATCTTCACCGTCACGAAGTTCCGGCCCGGACACGTGACGATGGTCTGCAAGCGTTCGATTTTCACTGCGCTCCTCCAGCGGGCGATTCAGATGTCAGTCGACAAAGTAATGGGGCGCGCGGCTGCGCACGTCCGGCAGGTGCGAGCCGATCCGGTCGACGTGCGCCGCGACCGACGCGCCGAGCAGCGCCATGTTGCGCGACGCGATGTGCGCGAGGATCTGTTCGTGTTCCTGCAGCGCGCGGCGCGCGTGATCCTCGACGCGCTCGAGCAGCAGCCAGCGCACGCGGTCGAACTGACGCTTCATCGGCTGCAGCATTTCCCACACGTGCGGCCGGCCCGCGAACGCGAACATCCGGCCGTGCATCGCCTCGTCGAGATCGAAGAACGCTTCGACATCGCCCGCGGCCACCGCGTCACGCTGCGCGTCGATGATCCGCGACAGCTCCGCGAGCTGCGCCGGCGTGATCTTCTGCGCGAGCTCGACGTGGTTCGCGCATTCGAGCGTGCTGCGCGCGAAGCGCCCTTCCTCGAGGATCGACACCGGAATCGGCGCGACCAGCGTGCCGACCTTGCGGATGATCTGCACGAGCCGCTCGTCGGCGAGCTGCGCGAACGCCTCGCGCACCGGCGTGCGGCTGACCTTGATCGTCGTGGAGATCACCGCTTCGGACAGCGCCGTGCGCGGCGGCAGCGCGCCGCGCACGATCGCGTGGCGCAGCAGCGCGTGCACCTGCTCCGTATATGACCGGCTCTCGTCCAGCGAGAACCCCTGCAACGCCGTGACGACGACGTCCGCTTCTTCCAGTACTGCCGTTTCGCTCATGGTGCGATTGATCCGACTCGATATCGATAACTACCATGGTACATAACCGGCCGAATTCCGGCGATCTAGCGTTTACACCGATAACTTCGCGAAGAAACTCGAAATAACCTGCACGCATTCGACCATCTACCATGGTACGCACCATCCCTGATCGCCATGCCATCCACCCCCGATTTCCTACGCACCGCGCCGCCCGGCACGCGCCGCCCCCGTTATGACCGGCGGGCGGTCCGCACCGGCATCGTCCATCTCGGCCTCGGCGCATTCCATCGCGCGCACCAGGCGCTTCATACGGAAACGGTGCTGGAACAGGGCGATCTGCGCTGGGGGATCGTCGGCGTCGAGCTGCGCCGGCGCCATACCGTCGACCTGCTCGCCGCGCAGGATCACCTGTACTCGGTGACCGAACGCGACGGCCACGTCGCACGCACGCGCATCGTCGGCGCGGTGCACCGCGCGCTGTTCGCGCCCGAATCGCTGCCCGCGCTGCTGACGCTGATCGCCGACCCGGCCGTGTCGATCGTGAGCCTGACCGTGACCGAGAAAGGCTATTGCCGCCGCCCCGGCGGCGGTCTCGACGCCGACGATCCCGCGATTCGCCAGGATCTCGCGACGCCCGACGCGCCGCGCACCGCGCTCGGCGTGATCGCGGCCGGCCTGCGCGGGCGGCCCGCCCATGCGCCGCTGACCGTCGTGTGCTGCGACAACATGACGTCGAACGGCGACACGCTGCGCGCGCTGCTGATCGACTACGCGGAACGCATCGACGGCGCGCTCGCGCGGCGCATCCGCGACGACGTCGCGTTCCCGAACAGCATGGTCGACCGGATCGTGCCGGCCGCGACGCCCGAATCGCTCGACTGGGCGCACGCGCATCTCGGCGCGCGCGACGCGGCCGCGATCGTCTGCGAGCCGTTCTCGCAATGGGTGATCGAGGATCGCTTCGCCGGCCCGCGCCCGCGCTGGGAAGACGCCGGCGCGCATCTGGTCGGCGACGTGCGGCCCTATGAAACGATGAAGCTGCGGTTGCTGAACGGCTCGCATTCGGCGATCGCGTATGCGGGGCAGCTGCGCGGCCGCGCGACCGTGTCCGACGCGATGGCCGATCCGGCGATCGCGGCGCTCGTCGATGGCCTGATGACGCGCGACCTGCTCGCGACCGTCGACGTGCCGTCCGGTTACGACGCGCATGGCTATTGCACGACGCTCGTGCAGCGCTTTCGCAATCCGACGCTCGCGCATCGCACCGAACAGATCGCGATGGACGGCACGCAGAAGGTGCCGCTGCGCTGGCTGCCGGCGCTCGCCGAAAGCGCGGCGGCCGGTATCGAGCGTCCGTATCTGGAACGCGCGCTGGCGCTGTGGCTGCACTACGTCGCCACCGCGCGCGACGAGTCGGGCCGGCCGCTCACGATCAGCGATCCGGGCGCGGCCGCGCTCGGCGCGACGCTGTCGGCGGCCGGCGATGCAAGCGGCGCGGTTCGCGCCGCACTCGGCAGCAGCGCGCTCGCCGGCTCGACCGTGTGGCCCGATGCGTTGATCGCGCGCGTCGGCGCGCATTTGTCGACGCTGCGCACGCACGGCACCGACGCGCTGCTCGCGCCGTTGCACGCACCGTTGCACACGCGCTGAACGAACGCGCGTCACGGTTCGCCGCGATCGAAGCGAACCGCGCAACACCCCTGCCCGCCGACGGCGATACCGGCGCGGCGAACGATCGACACGACATGACGGCCGGCCCACCGGCACGAAGGAGACAGACAATGAAGCAGAAGTCGCAGGCGTGGTTCACGGTGTTCCTGCTGTTCCTGGTGTACGGGATCAACTATCTCGACCGTGTGGCGCTGTCGATCGTCGCGCCGATCGTGCAGACCGATCTCGGCATCGATGCCGCGCAGATGGGCCTCGTGTTCAGCACGTTCTTCATCGGCTACGCGTTGTTCAATTTCATCGGCGGGCTCGCGTCCGACCGGCTCGGGCCGAAGCTCGTGTACGTGCTGTCGGTCGGACTGTGGTCGGTGTTCTGCGGGATGACCGCGCTCACCGTCGGCTTCGTGAGCCTGCTGATCGTGCGACTGCTGTTCGGCATGGCCGAAGGGCCGCTGTGCTCGGCCGCGAACAAGATGGTCAACAACTGGCTGCCGCGCGACGGCGCCGCGACCGCGATGGGCCTGCTCAGCGCCGGCTCGCCGCTCGGCGGCGCGATCGCCGGGCCGATCGTCGGCCTGCTGGCCGCGCAGTTCGGCTGGCGTCCCGCCTTCTGGATCGTGTGCGCGATCGGGCTCGCGTGGGTCGTCGTGTGGATGATGTCGACGTCGGACCGCCCGGCCACGCCGGCCGGCGAGGCATCGGATGCGCGTGCAGCGACGCGTGCGGCATCGCCCGCCCACGCGCCTGCGGCCGCCGCCGCAACGCCGGCGCACACGCTGTCGCACTACGTGCGCCAGCCGCGCATCATCGCGACGGCCGCCGCATTCTTCAGCTACAACTACGTGCTGTTCTTCTTCCTGAGCTGGTTCCCGAGCTACCTCGTGCGTGCGCACCATCTGAACATCAAGGAGATGAGTGTCGCCACCGTCGTGCCCTGGCTCGTCGGCACGGTCGGCCTCGCGTGCGGCGGCGCGATCTCGGATGCGCTGTACCGGCTCACCGGCAACCTGCTGCTGTCGCGCCGGATCGTGCTCGTCACCTGCCTGCTCGGCGCGGGTGCATGCGTGGCCGTCGCGGGCGCCGTGCAGTCGACGCAGGGCGCGGTCGCACTGATGTCGGTGTCGCTGTTCTTCCTGTACGTGACGGGCGCGATCTACTGGGCGATCGTGCAGGACGTCGTGCATCCGGCCCGCGTGGGCGGCGTCAGCGGCTTCCTGCATTGCATGGGCAGCCTGTCGGGCGTGATCGGGCCGGCCGTGACCGGCTTCATCGTCGAGCGCAGCGGCTCGTTCGCGTCCGCGTTCGTGCTGGCCGGCGCGATTGCGCTGGCGGGCGCGGTGCTGGCCGGCGTGTTCGTGCGCAACGTGCGGCCGTCGAACGTGCTGCGCGAACGCACCGTGCACTGACTTTTCACGGCTGACGAAGGCCGCGCGGCGCCGCATGAACCGGCGCCGCGCGGCCTTGTCGTTTGCGCCAATCATCGGAGCCTCGAATATCTACGATCCGATATCGCGATTTCCAGTATCGATCGCGCGCCCGTGGACTGGCTACGCGATGGCGCTTCACCGGCGCGGTGCAGGCCACGCGCGCGAAATTCCACGACACGCCCGACTCGATGTACGGGCGCGACGTGAACGGCCGCGTGCTCGGCGCGCCGTGACGTGCGCGCGCCGCGGCCTGCGTGATCACGGACGCCAGCGATACACGACGAGGCTCGACCCGTTGTAGTTGTCCTTCGTGATCACGTATTCGCCGGTCGAGCGCCGGTACGCGCGGATGCCGTACATCGAGTCGACGTCGTTGCCGACGTCCATCGCGGACGTGTTCGAGTTCGTCAGCGTCGTGACGAGGCTGCCGGTGTTCAGGTCGAACACGTCGACGTTCGGCACCGTGTGCACGTAGCCGACGAACAGGTAGTGGCCGGCCGCCGCCATCGATTTCGGGTTCGCGCTCGTCAGGTCGATCGCCACGTTCGGCGTGGTCGTGTTGCCGGCCTTCCAGCCGCGATAGACCTCGATGTGCCCGTTCATCGCGGTCCAGTCCCAGCTGCCCGAGATGCCCTGCGCGAGGATCATCGTGTCGCTGTCGGCCTGGTAGATGATCCGCGTGAGCGGCAGCACCGTGCGCGGAATCTGGATCTGCACCGGCGTGCCCCAGGTCGGCTTGCCGGTCGCATCGAAGCCCGTCATCGGATAGTGCGAGATGTTGTTGGTGCGATCGAGCCCGGCCCATACGTCGCCGTTGTCGTCGAGCGAGAAACCGGCCGTCACCTGCAGGGTCGTGTTGAACGGCTTGCCGGGGATCGAGCCGTCCGGAATCGCGATATAGCCGCTCGCGCTGTTGAAGTGATAGATGTTGTAGTTCCCCGGGTTCTGCCCGGTCGCGACGAGCATCCGGGTGCCCTTCACCAGCGCGAGCTGGCCGAAATGCTGGCCGCGCTGGTAGTCCTTCATGTCGAGGCGCGGGTCCTTCGGATAGGTGAACGGATCGATCGTGTTCGCGACGAACGTGCCGCCCGCCGTACCGGTATAGACGTTGTTGCCGCTGTAGAAGAACGCGCCGTCGGTCGCCGGGTCGGGCGCGGCGGCGCCCTCGAAGTTCAGCGCCTGCAGCTTCCATTGCAGCACGCCCGTCGGGCTGTACGAATGGAGGTCGGTGCTGCCGTTGCGCCCGAGATCCCAGCCGCCGCCCCACGCGTTGTTCAGCACGTACAGGTTGCCGGCCGCGTCCTTGCCGATGCCCGCGACGCGCGTGAAGCGCTTGTCGCCGACTTGCCCCTTGATGCCCGACGTCGTGTCGAGATAGCCGCCAAGCACGCCAAACGTGCCGACCTGCAAGGGTAGCCCGGCGAGCGTGTAGACCTTGATGTTCATGTCGGGGCCTTCGTCGCCCACCAGCATCTGCCCGCTCGGCGCATCGAAATACAGCGACGCGGGCCGCGCGCGCGCCGCCATCTGGATCGTGTTCATCGCCGTGCCGGTCGGGCTGAACTGCGCGACGACGCCCGCGCTCTTGCGCGCGACCCACAGGTTGCCGCCCGCGTCGAGCGCCAGCGCGCCGGGCCCCGATACGCCGATGTCGCGCTGCCACACGCCGTCCGTCGTATACACACGCACGCGGTTGCCGTAGAAGTCGCTCACGTACAGCAGGTTGCCCGTCGTCGCGAGGCCGGTGATCACGTCCGCGTACTGGATGCCCGTCCACGTGCTGACGGGGATGCGCAGGTCGCGCTGGTTCGTGCTGCGGTTGTAGCGGCCGACCGAGCCGCTGCCGAACGTGCGGTTGTAGCCGAGCGCGACGAACAGCGAGTTCGCGTTGCCGGTGATCGCACCGCCCTGGAATTCGTCGTGGATGCCGATCGTGCCGAGCGTCTGCCCGTTCTGATAGATCGCGACGCCGCCCGCATTCTCGTCCCAGCGCGACGCCGTATAGATCACGCCTTCGGGTGCGACCCACAGCGAGCGAGCGCCGTTGCCGACGTGCGCGGCCAGCGTGCCGAACGTGTTCGCGAGCCAGTCCGTCGTGTATTGCGCTTGTGCGTGACTGACCGGCGCCAGCACGGCCATGCACAACCCAAGCAATGCCGTGCGAATTTGTTTCGATAACATGAACGATGCTCCCGGGCGATCACTACTCGATACTCTAGTTCGGCGCGTATGAAATATTGGTGATTTCTGCAAAAATCCGGTCATTTCCACCACGAATTGCTCATTACGTTTTTTAACCGGGATCGCCCCGCGGTTCCCCGCCTGATAGCGCTGTGGCGACTCATCATCACCGGCATTTTGTTCCGAATTTCACGCAGCATATGTGTCATTTTTTCTGATACACGCGCATTGAATTTCCATTGCCGGCAAATCGACTCGATGATTACAAATCGAAATTAAAATGAAAGAGAAAAAATATTATCCGGCTGCATGCCGCATTGCCGGGCAAATCGTGAAGAAGTGAAATAAGGCCGGGCGCGGCGGACTGCGGTTGCCGATGAAGAGGGAGAGAGGGAGACGAAGATGTGCCGCCCGCGGGAACGAAGCGTGACGCGGGCCGTGTTGAACGAGGAAGGCCGTACGAAGGCCGGGCGCGCAACCGGCGGCCCGCAACGCGCGGGCGGCCGGGCGCGCGCGTGGCGTCAGAACTTCTGGCGCAGGCCGAGGCTGACGATCGCCTGCGAACGCGAATCGGACGAGTGGCCGTTCGCCTTGTCCGACACCGCCGCGGTCGCGGCCACCGGCCGGCCGAGTGCGTCGAGCGTCGTGCCGGACGCACGCTGGTACGCGCCGAGCAGGTACACGCTGGTGCGCTTCGACAGGTCGTAGACCGCGCCGAGCGTGACGTTGTGATATTGCGCGCGGTCGTCGATGCCGTCGACGTCGCTGCCGCGCGTGTAGCTGTAGCCGGCGAACAGCTGGGTCTGCGGCTGCACGTTCCAGCGCGTGAACACGCCCGCGACGTTGAACGTCGCATGACCGCTGAACAGCGACTGCGCGCCGCTGCGATACTGAATGTTGCTGTAGTTCACGCCGACGACGGCCGGGCCGAAGTTGTACGTCGCGCCGGTCGCGATCACCTGCTGCGACTGCGCGCTCGCATAGCCTTCGTTGATCGACGAGTTGAACAGCCCGTCGTCGGTGCTCTGCCATTTGCCGGCCGTCGGATCGGTCGCGCCCGTCTTGCTGTTGTCCGAGCGCTCGTAGCCGATGCCCACGCGCAGCGGCCCCGCCGCGTATGCGGCGCCGACGCTCCACGTGTTGCGCTGCTTCATGCTGCCCGGCTGGCTGCCGAAGCCATACAGCGCGCCGAACGTGAAGCCCGCGTAGTTCGCGCTCGTGTACTTGATCGAGCTGTCCACACGCGCGGTCTGGTCGAGATCGTCGATGTCGCCCGGATGCGCGCCGAACCCGCCGATGAACGACGACGGAGCGACCGGGCTCACGAAGTCGTTGAGCGACGTGTACTGGCGGCCGAGCGTGACCGTGCCGTAGCGAATGCTGCCGATGCCGACGAACGCCTGGCGGCCGAACTGACGGCCGCCCTGCCCCGACGTGCCGTTGGTCACGTCGAAACCGTTCTCGAGCACGAACAGCGCGCGCATTCCGCCGCCGAGATCCTCGGAACCCTTGATGCCCCAGCGGCTGCCCGACAGGTTGCCGGTGGTCAGGCCAACTTCCGAATGCCCGGTGTAGGCGCCCGGCGAGCCGACCCGCTCGTTGCTGCGATAGGTCACGCCTGCGTCGACGATGCCGTACAGCGTGACGGAGCTTTGCGCGGAGGCAATGCCCGCGAGCGAGAGCAGCAGCGGTGCTGCGATCAGTTGCTTGTTCATGGTTTTTAGCGTCTCCGGGTGGTCTACCCGTTGTTCTATGCGAGTAACGCGTGCGGCCGGCGAGATACGCCTGCATGCGAGACCGACGGCGTCGCACGCGGGAACGCGCGCGTGCGATACGCGCGCGGCACGTCGCGGCGAGCATGCCCGCCGTGGCCGCCATGGTAGTTGGAACCGGTTTCGTTCGAAAGCGCAATAATGAAAACAGCTTCTTGCCGAGATCGAGATAATTGGTTGCGCGGGCAACGTCGCTGTACGGCGCGGGGCCGCGCGCCCGATAATCGAGCGCATCGCTGCGATCGGGAGTCTCTGTCATGCCTGAAACGACCCTGCTGATCTTCGCCGCAGGCGCATGCGCCGGGATCGCGGCAGCCGGCCCGACCGTGCGGCTCTCGCTGGCCGTTCGCTTGCGCTGTCTCGGCGTCATGCTGCGCAGGGGCGTCGGCATGCGCACCGCATCGTTCGCGACGAGCGCGCGATGAGAATCGACGCGCCGCCCCGCTCCGGCTTCGACGGCCTGTCGCTCCGGCAACTCGAACGCACGGATCTCGACGCGTGGTACGCGTACCTGTCGAACCCCGAGGTCATCCGCCACACGAGCTGGAACCTGCATTCGCGCAACGACCTGCTGCCGCTGTTCGACGGCATCGATTCGGCCCAACCGGATTCGATCCGCCGGCTCGCGATCGTCGATGATGCATCGGGCGCGCTCGCCGGGACGATCGGGCTGCATACGGTGTCCACCGCGAACCGCTCGGCCGAGATCGCGTACGACCTCGCGCCGTCGCACTGGGGGCGCGGCATCGCGAGCGCGGTGTGCGCGAGCGTGACCGCGTAGGCGTTCGCCGAAGGCGGCTTCATGCGCATCCAGGGTGTCGTGCTGACCGGCAACGCCGGCTCCGCGCGCGTGCTGCAGAAATGCGGCTACCGGTACGAGGGATTGCTGCGCGCCTACCGGATGGTGCGCGGCGTGCCAGGCGATTTCGCGATGTACGCGCGCATCGCGACCGACTGACACGCCGGCCAAGCGATGGCCGACGCTCGACGCGCGGATCCGCTCGCCGTCGGCGCGATTGGACGCGCCACGCCGAATTGGCGACAATCGCTGCTCCCCGCACCGCCTTCTTCGCCATGAAAATCGCCGCGCTGTCCGACATCCACGGCAACCTCGCCGCGCTCGACGCGGTGCTCGACGACGTGCGCCGCCGCGGCGCCGACCTGATCGTCAACCTCGGCGACATCGTGTCGGGCGCGCTCCATCCGGCCGAAACTGCCGATCGCCTGATCGCGCTCGACCTGCCGACCATCAAGGGCAATCACGAACGGCAACTGCTGAGCGGCGATCGCGAAACGATGGGGCTTTCCGATCGCTGGGCGCACGACACGCTGCGCGATGACCATCGCGCGTGGATCGCCGCATTGCCCGAACGCCTGACGCTCGACGACGACGTGCTGATGGTGCACGGCACGCCCGCCAGCGACCTCGTCTATTTCCTCGAAACGGTGACGCCCGACGGCTGCCGCGCGGCGACGCCCGATGAAATCGCACAGCGCGCGGGCGACGAGCCGGCGTCGCTGATCCTGTGCGGCCATACGCATGTCCCGCGGATCGCGAAGCTCGACGACGGCCGGCTGATCGTCAATCCGGGCAGCGTCGGGCTGCAGGCGTACACGGACGATCACCCGTATCCGCACCGGATCGAAACGGGCTCGCCGCATGCGCGCTACGCGATGGTGTCTCGCACGCCGGCCGGCTGGCAGGCCGAATTCCACGCGGTCGAATATGACTGGCACACGGCCGCCGACACCGCGGCAGCGCGCGGTCGCGACGACTGGACCGTCGCGCTGCGCACCGGTCGGTGCTGACGGATCGTCGCCGTTCCATCCCACTTCGTTCACCGGAAAACCGATCCGTCGTGCCTGCTGGCGTCAGGCAGCACCAAGCGTGCTGACAACCGCTCGCGAGCCGCCTCGCGCGGCATCGCATCACGCATCACGCAGCATTCGCCAGCGTCAGCCGCGCTTCGAGCCCGCCGCCATCCGTCCGGTTGCGCAACGTGAGCGTGCCGCCCATCGCGAGCGCAAGCTGCCGCGCGATCGCAAGACCGAGCCCCGTGCCGCCCGTCTCGCGATTGCGTGACGTCTCCACGCGCCGGAACGGTTCGAACACCGCGTCGAGCTGATCGTCCGGAATGCCGGGCCCGCGATCGCGCACCGCAATGACCGCGCCGCCGCCCGACGCCGCCTGCACGTCGATCTCGGCCGCACCGGCGAACTTCAGCGCGTTGTCGACGAGGTTGCCGACGATCCGGCGCAGCGCCTTCGGTCGCGTGACGAGCGCGAGCGGGCCGCCGCTGTGCAGCGCGACGTCCTGCCCCGCATCCGTGTAGTCGCAGACGATGCTGTCGAGCAGCGCATCGAGATCGATGCGGCGCGCGGCTTCATCCGTGCCGTGCAGCGTGCGCGCATAGGCGACGCCCTCCTTCACCAGATGCTCCATCTCGATCAGGTCCTGGCGCAGCTTCGCGCCCTGCGCGTCGTCGTCCATCACGTCGACGCGCAATCGCATGCGCGTGATCGGCGTCTGCAGGTCGTGCGAGATCGACGCGAGGATCTGCATGCGCTCGGCCATGTACTGCGCGATGCGGTCCTGCATCGCGTTGAACGCCCGCGCGGCACGCGCGACCTCCGACGGCCCGCTCTCGTTCAGGCGTTCGCCCTTCAGGTCGGGGCCGAGCGCGTCGGCCGCCCGCGCGAGCTGGTTCAGCGGCCGCGTCGCGAGCCGCACCGCGAGCCAGCAGCACGCGGCCAGCACCGCGAGCTGCAGCGCGAGCACCACCGGCAGCCAGCCCGACAGCGGCACGGTCGACATCGGGTGGATGTCGATCGTCAACGGCGAGCCGTCGGTCAGGCGCAGATGCACCTGCAGATGCTCGCGATCGCCGGGAATCGCGTTCGCCGTCAGCGGGTAGTCGCCGCCGATGCCGTCCGAGATCGACCGCTCGACGCGCGCCGACAGCCGCGCCTCGGACGGCGTGCCCGTCTCGCCGGGCCCGAGGATGAACGCGTAGCTGCGCCGCGCGAGCCGCGGCAACCACGCGGCGCGCTCGGCGGCCGGCAGGTGGTCGAGCAGCGCGACCGAGCTCGCGACCTCGCGCTCGATGTAGCCCATCATCAGGTTGGTGGTCGCCTGGTCGCGCTCCGTCATCGTGAGCCAGAACGACAGCGTCTGCGCGAGCGCGAGGCCCACGCACAGGATCAGCGCGAGCCGCGCGAACAGCGAGCGCGGCCAGTGCCGCAAGGTGCGCGCGCTCATGCGTCGCCTTCGACCGTGGTCACCGCCGACGAGAACACGTAGCCCTCGTTGCGCAGCGTCTTGATGTAGCGCGGCTCGCGCGCGCCGTCGCGCAGCCGCTGGCGCAGCCGGCTCACCAGCAGGTCGATCGACCGGTCGAACGGATCGGACTGGCGGCCCTGCGTGAGGTTGAGCAACTGGTCGCGCGTCAGCACGCGCTGCGGATTGTCGAGGAACACGCGCAGCAGCCGGTATTCGGCGCCGCTCAGCGCCACCAGCGTGCCTTCGGCGTCGAGCAGGTGGCGCCCCGTCGTGTCGAGCCGCCATTCGCCGAACGCGAGCATCTCGGCCGTCTCCGTCACCTGCATGCCGGGCGGCAGCATGCGCGCGCGGCGCAGCACCGAGCGGATCCGCGCCAGCAGCTCGCGCACCGCGAACGGCTTCGCGAGATAGTCGTCGGCGCCCATCTCGAGACCGATGATGCGGTCGGTTTCCTCGCCGCGCGCGGTCAGCATCAGCACCGGCACCGTGCGGAACTTGCCGGCGCGCAGATCGCGGCACAGCGTGAGGCCGTCCTCGCCGGGCAGCATCAGATCGAGCACGATCAGGTCGGGCGCGCCGTCCTCGAGCACGTTGCGCATCTCGCGGCCGTTCGCGGCGAGCGACACGCGCATGCCGTTCTTCTCGAGGTAGTCGGCGATCAGTTCGCGGATCGCGCGATCGTCGTCGACGATCAGTACGTGGTCGATCTTGTCCATGAGTCGGGGTCGTGAGGTTGCGGCTGGCGATGTCCGCCTTTATACCGCACCGCGGGCACGCATTTGTATCCCAATGTATCGCGCCGCCGCGACGACACACAACATTGCACGCACGCGGCTCGCCGGACACATCGCAGATACGTCGGCGCGGCCCAATGAGGGCTGTCGAAACCACTCCGGCCGACGCGATCGCGCGGCGGCCGGCCGAACCGGAGAACCGCCATGCTGCCCAGACTCAAGACTGCCGCCCTCGTGATCGCGATCGCCGCCACGGCCGGGCTCGCCGCGTTCGCCGGCACCCGCGACGACGCGGGCATGACGGCCTCGCTCGCCGGCACGCCGGCGCCCGACTTCACCGGCATCGAGCGCTGGCAGAACAGCGCGCCGCTCAAGCTCGCGCAGCTGCGCGGCAAGGTCGTGCTGGTCGATTTCTGGACCTACTCGTGCATCAACTGCATTCACACGATTCCGTACGTGAACGACTGGTACCGGAAGTATCGCGACCAGGGGCTGGTCGTGGTCGGCGTGCATACGCCCGAATATCCGTTCGAACGCGATCCGAAGAACGTCGCCGATGCGCTCAAGCGCTTCGACATCCAGTATCCGGTCGCGCAGGACAACCGCTACGACACGTGGCGCGCGTACGGCAACCAGTACTGGCCCGCGCTGTACCTGATCGACGCGAACGGGAAGATCGTCTATACGCGCTATGGCGAGGGCGGGTACGACAAGACCGAGGCGGCGATTCGCGAGGCGCTGGTGCAGGCGCAAGCCCAGGCGGGCGAAGGCACGAAGGGCGCGATGCGTACGCAGTAACGGGCGCCGGCCGGAGGCGCGGCAGGCGCCCCGGGCGATTCGCCGCCGCTCACTTGAGCTTCGCGTCCGCCTCCGCCAGCATCGCCTCGCCGATCGCGAGCTGCCCGCCCGCGATCAGCGCGTCACCCGCGCCGCGGATATCGTCGACCGCCTTGTTCTGCCCGAGCTTGCGCTTGCCGACGAGCCGCGTGATCTCGATCTGCAGCCCGACGATCGACTGCAGCATCGTGTCGAGATAGTCCTTCGGCGCGTCGGCCATCTTCCACGGCGCCGGCTGCGATGCCTCGTGCGTGCGGGTCAGCCGCGCGACCACGCCGCGCACGAACTTCTCGTCGTCGCGCACCGTGATGCGGCCGTGCGCATGCACGACCACGTAGTTCCACGTCGGCACCTGCCGGTGCGCGACGTGCTTGCTCGGGTACCAGTTCGGCGAGATGTACGCATCGCCGGCACGGAAGATCACGAGCACCTCGTCGCCGTTCACGACCTCCTGCCAGACCGGATTCGCGCGCGCGACGTGCGCATGCAGCTCGCCGAGGCCGCCGTCGCCCGGCAGCAGTTCGAACGGAATGTGGTTCGCGTCGAGCCCGCTCTTGCCGTGCGTGACGAGGCTGCCGAACGGATGCTGGACGATCAGTTCGCGCAGCGCGTCGGGGCGGGATTCGGCGAAATCGGCGGGGACATACATGGCGGCTCCACGGTCGGACGGGGTTCAGGAAGGAACGCGCCCGAAACGGGCGCGTGATGGCCCGATTGTGAGCGCTAACTGGTTTATTCTGTAGAGCCGCTTTCGAACAATTTCAGCAGACCAGAATCATGGCCAGGACCGCCCGGATCGTCGAAATCCCGTCGCTCGGCGCGCTCGACCGCGCGGCCGGCGACCTGAGCCGCCAGCTCGCGCAGGCGTTGCGGGACGCGGTGCGCCGCGGCGACGTGCGGCCCGGCGACACGTTGCCGTCCACGCGGCTGCTCGCGGCATCGCTCGAGGTGGCACGCGGCACCGTCGTCGACGCGTATGCGCAGCTCGTCGCCGAAGGCTTCCTGGAGTCGCGCGGCGGCGCCGGCACGCGGGTCGCGAACGCGCTGGCCGAGCCGCCGGCGGCCGGCGAACCACCGGCCGCGCACCCGCGCGCCGCGCACGCCGGCCTGCCCGAGCCGGCCGCGACGTTCGCGCGGATCGCCCGCGAATTCCGACCACTGCCGGCCGCGCCGTTCGCGATCTCGGTGCCGGTCGGGCTCACCGCGCCCGACGACATCTGGCGCCGGCTCGGCAACCGGCTGCGCGCACGCGGCGCCGGTGCGCCGTCCGGCTATGCGGATCCACAAGGCGCGTTGCCGCTGCGTGAAGCGATCGCCGACTACGTGCGCCGCTCGCGCTCGGTGCGCTGCAGCGCCGATCAGGTCGTGATCACGAGCGGCACGCAACAGGGGCTGCATCTCGCGAGCCAGGTGCTGCTCGGCGCGCACGATCGCGCGTGGGTCGAGAATCCCGCCTATCGCGGCATCACCGCGCTACTCGAGAGCACCGGGCGCCGCGACGCGATGGTGCGCGTGCCGGTCGACGCGGATGGCATCGACGTCGAGGCCGGCATCCGCGTCGCACCGGACGCACGCGCGGCATTCGTCACGCCGTCGCACCAGTACCCGCTGGGGATGCCGATGAGCATGGCGCGGCGCAACGCGCTGCTGGGCTGGGCGCGCACGCATCAAGCGTGGGTGGTCGAGGACGATTACGACAGCGAGCTGCGCTACGAAGGCTATCCGTTTCCGTCGCTGCAGGGGCTCGACCCCGAGCGCGTCGTCTATCTCGGCACCTTCAGCAAGATCCTGTTTCCATCGCTGCGGCTCGGCTACGTGATCGCGCCCGACGATCTGGTGCCGGCCTTCTGTGGCGCGCGCGTGCTGATGGATCGCCACGCGCCGACCGCGGATCAGCACGTGCTCGCCGCGTTCATCGCGGAGGGCCATCTCGACCGCCACATTCGCCGCGTACGCGGCGTCTACGCGGAACAGCGCGCGCTGCTGATCGAGACGCTTGGCGCGCGGCTGCCGCGCGAGCGCGCGTGGGTGCAGCCCGGCGATCAGGGCATGCACGTGGTGCTGTGGCTCGCGGCCGGGATCGACGATCTCGACGTAGTGGCGCGCGCCGCGCAGGCGGGCGTCGCGGTGCGTGCGGTATCGCCGATGTTCGCGCCGGGCACCGAGCGTCCGGGCCTCGTGCTCGGTTTCGGCGGGTTCGATCGCGCGCGGATGGAAGCGGCCGCCCAGCGGCTCGCGGATGTGGTGGGCGATGCGGCCGGCGTCGATTCATCGGACGAATCGCGACGACGCACGCGATCAAAGGTTGTGCGCGGGCAACAAACGTAATCGTCTGTAAATCCGGCGAGAAAACCGGCATTTTGGCAACAGCCGACGTTGCGCGGTTTGCTAGGATCGCGCCTTTCCGACCGCGCTCCCGCCGCCGTGAATCGCTTCCTGCTGTTTCTCCGCAATCTGTGGCTTCGCTGCCGTGACGGTGCCCGCGCGCTGGGTGCCGCCGCGTGGCGACGCCTGCGCCATCCGACGCGCCGCGGCGTCGCGCTGACGCTCGCCGCGATACCTGTGCTCGGCCTGCTGGTCCTGCTCGCGTTCGTGCCGTTCACGCCGAGCATCGGCGACATCCGCAAGGCGCGCATCGACCGCCCCGCGCGCGTGCTGTCGGCCGACGGCCAGCTGATCGCCGAATTCCGGCCCGTCAACCGCGAATGGGTGCCGCTCAAGCAGATCTCGCCGCACATGGTCGATGCGCTGATCGCGACCGAGGACCACCGCTTCTACGCGCATCACGGCATCGACTGGCGCCGCACGCTCGCGGCCGGCCTGCATACGTTCTCGGGCAGCCGCCAGGGCGGCTCGACGATCACGCAGCAGCTCGCGCGCAACCTGTATCCGGATGAAGTCGGCCGCGCGCCGACGCTCATGCGCAAGATGAAGGAGCTGATTACCGCGTTCAAGATCGAGACGGTGTACAGCAAGGACGAGATTCTGGAGACCTATCTCAACACCGTGCCGTTCCTGTACAACGCGTTCGGCGTCGAGATGGCCGCGCGCACCTATTTCGGCAAATCGGCGGACCAGCTCGACATCGTCGAAAGCGCGACACTCGTCGGGATGCTGAAGGGCAACAGCTACTACAACCCGGTGCTGAACCCGGAGCGTGCGGTCCAGCGCCGCAACATCGTGCTCGCGCGGATGGCGGCGATGGGCATGCTGTCGCCGCAGCAGCTCGCGCGATTGCAGCGCCGGCCGCTGCGCGTCGACTTCGAGCCGCAGACGGCACAGCCCGGCCCGGCCCCGCACTTCGCGGTGCAGCTGCGCAAGTGGCTGATCGCGTGGGCCGACCGGAACAACTACGACCTCTACTCGGACGGCCTCGTCGTGCGCACGACGCTCGATGCACGGCTGCAGGACATGGCGACGCAAGCGCTGACCCGGCAGACCGAACGGCTGCAGGCGGTCGCCGACGGCGCGTGGCGCGGCCCGTCCGGCTGCGGGCTGCGCAACGACCTGTTCCGCGGCTTCATCCGGCAGACATCGGACTACCGCGACGCGCGCGATGCAGGGCTCGCCGATGCGGCGGCACTGAAGCAGCTCGCCTCGAATCGCGCGTTCATGCAGGCGTTGTGCGAGCGCAAGACGCAGGTGCAGGCCGGTTTCGTCGCGATCGATCCGCGCAACGGCGCGATCCGCGCGTGGGTCGGCAGCCCCGATTTCGGCAGCGAGCCGTTCGATCACGTGATGCAGGCGCGGCGCCAGCCGGGCTCGACATTCAAGCCGTTCGTCTACGGCGCCGCGTTCGCGGACGGGATGCGCCCGGGCGATACGTTCGTCGACCGCCCCGTCGCGATCCCGATCGACGCGCACACCGTGTGGCATCCGACCGACGCGGAACCGCCGACCGACGCGCCAATGACGCTGCGCGACGCGCTCGCCCTGTCGCGCAATCGCATCACCGCGCAGGTGATGCAGCGCGAAGGCGCGGCCAGGGTCGCGCAGCTCGCGCGCGCGATGGGCGTGCGCGACAGCCCGCTCGACGCGGTGCCGTCGCTCGCGCTCGGCACGAGTCCCGTCACGCTGAAGGAGATGGTGTCCGCGTACGGGACGATCGCGAACCGCGGCGTGTACGTCGTGCCGCAGATGATCACGCGCATCGAGGATCGCGACGGCAAGGTGCTCGCCGCATTCGGCAGCGCGCCGCCCGAACGCGCGCTGCCGGTGGCCGCGGCGCAGACGCTGGTCGACGTGATGCGCGGCGTCGTCGATTACGGGACCGGTGCCGACATTCGCTCGCGCTACGGGATTCGCATCGACGTCGCGGGCAAGACCGGCACGACGCAGGACAACACGGACGGCTGGTTCATCCTGATGCATCCGCAACTGGTGGCCGGCGCGTGGGTCGGCTTCGACGACGGCAGCGTGACGCTGCGCAGCGACTACTGGGGTGCGGGTGCGCACAGCGCGCTGCCGATCGTCGGTTCGTTCTACGACGCGGCGCTGCGGGCACGGGCGATCGACCCGCATGTGCAGTTCTCGCCCGACTTCCGGCCGCGCAGCGCACCGGCGCCGGCACCGAAGCGGCGTCCGCATCCCGGGCTGTTCGACTGGTTGAAGATTTTCCGCTGATCGCGACGCCGCAACGGCACGGCCGGTCCGTCGACGCGGCCTGCGTGATCGCCTGAACGATTCGCCGGCCGGCTATTACGGCAGAAAGCTCAGCCCGCGGCGAGCGTTGCGGCCAGCGCATCGAACTCCGGCACCCAAGCCGCGCGCCATGCGGCCTTCGTGTCGTCGTCGACCCACGCGCCGTCGATCCCGTTCAGCACGAACTGCTTCAGGTCGGCGATCGTGAAGCCGAAATGGCTGAACATCAGCTCCCACGCCTCCGACGGATTCACCTTGTGCAGCGTCGGATCGTCGGTGTTCGGATGGATCTTCAGCCCGAGGCCCGGCATCTTGCGCATCGGATGCCGCTCCGCCCATTGGTCCGGCGGCAGCGTGCGCAGGTAGTACGAATTGGTCGGCACGACCGTGAAGACGATCCCGCGTTCCGCATAGCGCGCGCAGAGCTCGGGGTTGTCGACGATCGTATAGCCGTGATCGACACGATCGACGTGCAGCAGATCGACCGCCGTCTCGACGTTGCGCCACGGCATCCCGAACTCGCCCGCATGCGCGGTCGTGCGGAAGCCGGCTGCACGCGCGTCGCGATACGCCTTCCAGAACAGCTCGGGCGGCCGGTCGTTCTCGCGATAGTCGATTCCGAGCCCCGCGACTTCGTCCGCGCGATTCGCCTTCATCCAGTCGACGATCGCGACCGCTTCGTCCGGGTCCTGCTCGCGATCGATGCTCGGAATCAGGCGCGCGCCGATCCCGAAATCGCGCGCGGCATCGCGCATCCCCGTCACGATCGCGGCCTGCGCGTCCGCATACGCCATGCCCGACACGCGCACCGTACCCGTCGGATTCCAGAAGAATTCCGCATGCCGGACGTTGTGCGCGGCCGCATCCTCGAGATACTCGTATGCGATCCGCCGCAGATCGTCGGGCCGCGTGAGCAGGTATCGGTCGAGCGCGCGCAGCACGTGCAGCACGCCTACCGGCTTCTCGCCGCGCGCATAGAACGCGTCGATCTCCGCGCGCTCGATCGGTGCGCCGCTGCGCTGCGCGAGCGCGACGAACGTGTCGTGCCGCACCGCGCCGAGCAGGTGGCAATGCAGCTCCACCTTCGGCAGCGCGTGGAAGAAGGCCCGATGAGCGGCCGTGATCTCGATGCCCGTGCGCGCGGCCGGGACGTTGCCTGGTGTTCCCTTCATGTCTGTCTCGTTTGCGGTAGTGCCAATGCGTCGTGAAAACCGTCTCTCAGTGCGGCTTCACGACGGTCCAGAAGTAGTAGCCGAGCGGCAGCGCGAGCACGACGAGCCCCCACGACACGTCGCGCCAGCGGCCGGCCAGCAGCTTGACGAGCACGTAGCACAGCAGCCCGCCCGCGATGCCGGTGCCGAAGCTGTTCGACATCAGCGTGAGCAGCACCATCGACATCACGGGCAGTGCATCGGTGAAGTCGTCGAAGTGCGTATGGCGGATCGTCGCGAACATCGACAGCCCGATCAGGATCAGCGCCGGCGCGGTCGCCTCCTTCGGAATCGCGAGCGCGACCGGCACGAACAGCAGCATCGCGGCGAACAGCACGGCCGCCGCCAGCGACGACAGCCCGCTGCGGCCGCCGGCCTCGACGCCCGCCGCCGATTCGATCAGCGCGGTCAGCGCGGGAATGCCGAACACGGGGCCGAACGTGGCGGCGAGCGAGTCGACCAGGAACGGCCGGTTGATGTTCGGCAGGTTCCCTTGCCCGTCGAGCAGGTTCGCCTTCGCGCCGACCGCGAGCGCGGTGCCGAGCGTCGAGAAGAATTCCGCCGCGAAGAACGCGAACAGGTACGGCGCGGCCGCCAGCGTCAACGCGCCGCGGAGGTCGAGCTTGAACGCGATCGGCGCGATGCTGTGCGGCAGCGACACGAACGACGCGGGCAGATGCGTGACGCCGAGCGGCACGCCGGCAGCGGCCGCGGCGAGAATCGCGATCAGGATCGCGCCGGGCACCTTGCGCGCCTGCAGCACGATCGCGACCGCGAGACCGATCAGCGCGACGAGCGCACCCGGCCGCGAGAAGTCGCCGAGCGCGAACGCGTTGGTCTTCGCGTTCGCGACGACCATCCCTGCATTACGCAGCCCGAGCATCGTCACGAACAGGCCGATCGATGCGCCGAGTCCGAGCTTGATCTGCACCGGAATCAGCCGCATCACGACACCGCGCGCGCCGAAGATCGTCAGCAGGAAGAACAGCACGCCCGACACGCACGCAATGCCGAGGCCCGTCTGCCAGCCGACGTGTTCCGTCGTCGCGAGCGTCACGCCGATGATCACCGAGCCGCCGATGCCGGGTCCGACGAGGAACGGCAGGTTCGCGTAGAAGCCCATCAGCGTCGTGAACAGCACGAACACGATGATCGTCGCGGTCGTCGCCGCGCCGCGCTCCATCCCGCCCGTCGCGAGCAGCGACGGGATCACGACGAGCAGGTACGCGGCCGCGAGAAACGACGTGATGCCGGCGAGCGTCTCGGTGCGCACGCTCGTGCCGCGCGCCGCGAGCGCGAAGCGCCGTTCGAGCCAGTTGGCCGGCGTACGCGCCGGCATCGTGTCAGTCGCTGACATGGTGGTTCTCCTGTGATTCCGATTATTGTCCTGTGTCGGTCCGCGCGGCGCGGCCCTATACTGCCTCGTACCGCATCCGACCGTTATTGCCCGATGTCGTCCGACCGCTCGTCGCTGTTACCCGCACTCACGCTGCGGCAGGTCCAGCACTTCGTCGTCCTCGCGCATGCGCGCAGCTTCACGCAGGCCGCGCAGGCGCTGTCGCTCACGCAGCCCGCGCTCACCGCGTCGATCCGCCAGATCGAATTCCTGCTCGGCGGACGCCTGTTCGCGCGCACCGCCCACCGGCTCACGCTGACCTCCGCCGGCGAGGCCGTGCTGCCGCTCGCCGAGCGGCTGCTGAACCAGGCGCGCGGCACCTTCGACGACATGACGCGGCTCATCGGCGAACGCATCCAAACCGTGCGGATCGCGTTCATCCCGTCGGTCGCCGGCCGCCTGCTGCCCGCGCTCAACGCACTGCGCGGCACGCATCCGGCGCTGCGCTTCACGCTCACCGATCTGCCGAACAGCGCACTCGTCGAAGCCGTGCGCGACGGCGTCGCGGATCTCGGCATCGGCGTGCGCGAACCCGACAGCGACGACGGCACGCTGCACTACCAGCAGCTCTTCGAGGACGAGATCGTGATCGTCGTGCGGCACGACGATCCGCTCGCGGGCGCGAAGAGCATCACGTGGGCGAAGCTCGTGGACCGCGAGCTGGCCGTGTTCGTGCGCGGCAGCGTCAGCGAGTCGCTGCATCGCACCGGCGGCGCCGCGAAGCTGCGCCTGAACGTCGCGTACCGGATGGAATACACGGAGCCGCTGTATGCGCTCGCGCGCAACGGCCTCGCGACCGCCGTGCTGCCGAGCCTCTACACGATGCATCTGCACGATCCCGAACTCGTCGCGCTGCGTGTGGAGAAACCGCGCGTCACGCGTGCGATCTCGCTGATCTCGCTCGCCGCCGACGATCGCGGCCCGCACGTGCGCACCTGCCGCGAGTGGATTGCGAAGCACATCTGATTCGGTTCGGTGCGCGGCACGTCACGTTGCGTCGCGTTCAGGGCAGCTTCGCGATGCGCTCGGCGAGCGTCGCGTAGAAGCGGTCCGCGTCGACCTCGTTGATCCACGTCGCGTTCGGCGCGTGGCCGCTGCGCCCGTTCCAGTCGATCACCGTCTCGCCGAGCGTCCACTGCCCGGCCGTCTCGACGACGACGTTCACCTTGCGTCCGTTGAACAGCGTCGGATCGACGAGATAGCCGACCGCGGTCGGGTCATACATCGGCCCGTCGTCGACGCCGCGCCGCTTCCTGTTGTACGCGAGCTCGGCGTCCATGATGTCCGCGACGATCGCGCCGCAGCGGTTGCCGAGCGCGCGGAACGGCGCGACGCGCGCCGGTGTGATCGCCGCCTTCACCGCGACGTCGCGCGGCAGCACGACGATCGGCACCCCGCTGCCGAATACGATTTCGGCTGCCTGCGGATCGACGTAGATGTTGAACTCCGCGGCCGGCGTGATGTTGCCGCGCTCGAAAAACGCGCCGCCCATCAGCACGATCTCGCGCAACGCGCCGCGGATCAGCGGCGCTTCGACCAGCGCGGTCGCGATGTTCGTCAGCGGGCCGAGCGCGCACAGCGTCACGCTGTTCGGCGCCGCGCGGCTCAGCGTATCGACGAGGTACGACACCGCATGCCCGGCCGCGAGCGGCGCGCGCGGTTCGTGCAGCGCGACACCTTCGAGGCCCGTCTTGCCGTGCACGTTCGCGGCCGTCACGAGTTCGCGCACGAGCGGGCGCGGGCAACCCGCGAACACCGGCAGCGTCTGCGTGCGGCCGGCCCAGTCGCGGATGATCCGCGCATTGCGTTCGGTCAGCTCGAGCGGCACGTTGCCGGCCACGGCGGTCAGCGCGCGCACGTCGAGGCGGTCCTGCGCGCCCAGCGCGAACAGGATCGCGATGGCGTCGTCCTGCCCCGGGTCGGTATCGATGATCACCGTGCGGCGCGCGGCGTCGCCGCCGGCCGCGAACGCGCCCGTTTCGGGCAGCAGCGCGGTGCCGGCCAGCGCGGCGGACAGTTTCAGGAAGGTGCGGCGGGATGCGATCGGATGGGTCATGGTCGGGCTCTCAGAATACGTGCCGCACGCCCAGCGTCGCCATCATCTGGCGCGTGCCGGTCGAGCGTGCGTACGCGAAGATCTGCGCGTGCTGCGCGTCGCCGGCCGCCTGCTGCGCGATCACCGTCAGCGCGACGTCGGTGCGTTTCGACAGGAAGTAGTCGGCCTGCAGGTTCACCTGATGCCATTTCGGCCGCTTGTCGATCACGTCGTACTTGCCGTTCGTGAACGCATACGCGGCACCGAGAAAGAGCTGCGGCGTCATCGTATAGACGATGTTCACGCCGACGTTCTGCAGGTGCAGATGCGAATTGTCGAGGTAATCGTAGCGCACGTCGGTAAACAGCGCCGCGAACTGCGCGCGGCCGATCGTGTAGAAGCCGCCCGTGCCCACGATGCGCTGCCGGCTCGCGAATACCGCCGGCGACATCGCGCTCTTCGCGAAGATCAGGAGCGGCGAACCATAGTCGTTCGCGATCGCGCCGTCGGGATTCGTGCTGCTGTATGGATGGTTGTACTGCGCGTAGACCACGCTCCAGCGCAGCGGGCCGCGCTCGTAGCCGAGACCGAAGCTGTACGCGCTGTTGTTCGCGAAGCCCGTCGCGTTGCTGAAGCCGTACAGCGCGGTGAATTTCAGGCCGTAGTACACGGAGCTCACGTACTTCACCGAGTTCTGCACGCGGATGTCGTTGTAGCCGTTGTCGTTGTCGCCGATGTTCACGCCGTTGCTCGCGATGATCACGGGCCCGATGTAGTCGTGGATCGCGTCGTACTGGCGGCCGAACGTCAGCGACCCGTAGGTGCGGTCGGCAAGGCCCACGTATGCCATGCGCCCGAACTCGCGGCCGTTCTGCGCGGCCGTGCCCGTCATCACGTTGAAGCCGTTCTCGAGCTGGAAGATCGCCGACAGCCCCTGCCCGAGATCCTCCTTGCCCTTCAGCCCCCAGCGCGGGTTCTGATTCGTGCCGGACAGCGCCTGCCAGGCGTTCTTGCCGCCCTGGTTGGTCGCGTACCCGACGCCGGCCGAGATGAGACCGTACAGCGTGATGCTGCTTTGCGCACCGGCATGGGTCGCGAAGGCGCCGAGCATCGCGAGCGGAGCGAGCTTGTAGAGAGTTTTCATGCGGGTCGTATGGTCGGTGAGGGTCCGGGCGCGGCGGGGTTTCCGCGAAACCGGACTCGACTATACGAATCGCGATCGGATAATAAAAGTTTGCTTTTCTTATGTGTCGATAAAACAGATTTATTCTTATCCGACCGCCTCCCCAGCGGCGGACCGGCTGCCGTCAGTCCGCCGTGTCGCCGTTCTTCGGCAACTTCGACCACGCGTTGCGCCCCGGCGCCGGCGACCATGCCGGACGCGTCTTGCGCGCACTGTCGATCACGACCAGGTAGCGGCCGGCGATCGGCGTGATGTCGCGGTCGTGGCGCAGCACCCACAGCGACTTGCCGGCTTCGACGCGCGCCTGATAGTCGTCGTCGAGAATGCCGTGCCGGTCGAGGAACGTGTTCAGCGACGCGGGAATCCGCACACAGCCTTTCGAGTGGCGAATGCCCAGCAGCGCCTCGAGACGGTCGGGGTCGGTCGCGTGCATCTGGAAACGCATCGGCGACTTGCCGCCCTTGCCCCACCCGCGCTCGCCGTCCACCCAGCCGAAGTCGTAGATACGCATGTCGCGCTGGCCGTAGCCGCGAATGCCGTTGTCGTTCGTCGTGCCTTCCGCGCGGAAGTCCATGTTGTCGGGCGTGTGATGGAACACGCCGAGCGGCGTCAGGAAGTGATCGTACTTGCCGGGCCAGCCGGTGCCGACCGGCGACGCGCCGATCATCAGCCACGCATTGGTCGGCGTCGCGCGGAAGTAGATGAACAGCGCCTGCACGTTCGGCGCGCGGTCGACCATCACGATGTACTCGCCGGCGAGGTCGCCGAGGTTCGCATCGGCGAGGGCTTTCTGAAGGCGCACGCCGTACGCGCGCTGCTCGCTCGCGGGCACGTTCAGGCGCCGCGTGACTTCCTGCGTGAATTCCTTGCGCATGTCGATCGCACGCGCGGTTGCGTTCTTCGCTTCGTCGGCCGACAGCGGCGGGTGCCGGCGCGGCGGCGTCGGCGCGGGAGCCTCGGCTTCGCTCGCCGGGGTGCCGGAAGCGGCCGAGGCGGGCGATGCGGTGGACGCCGCGGACGCCGGCGATGCGGTGGACGCGGAGGATGCCGCTGATGCCGCGCTGGCGGATGCAGCATGATTCACAACGGATGCCGCTGATGCCGCACTGGCCGGCGCAGCATGATGCACGGCGGATGCCGCGGACGACCCGTTGGTCGGCGCAGCATGATTCACGGAGGATGCCGCTGATGCCCCGCTGGCCGGCGAAGCACGATGCACGGCGGATGCCGCCGACGCCCCGTTGGCCGACGAAGCACGATGCACGGCAGATGCAGCAGACGACGGCATTGCCGCCGACGATGCAGACGCCCCCGAAGCCGGATGCGCGGCCGATGCAGTTGATGAGGATGACGTAGCACCGGACGACGGCACGTCGGACGCGGCAAACGCTGACCGCTCGACAAGCACGGAGATCGGGAGCGCGGCCGCGAGCCACACGGACGCGGCGACGGCGAGAGTACGGCAACGCGACTTGGGCAACCGTCGCGTCAGGTCGGAAAGCATCATACGATCGAGGCCATCGGCCGATACGGCCGCCGCATAGGGCGAACGGCGCGTCTTCCGCGCGAGCCATCGACACGCCGCAGGCATTGCATGCCTCGGCGCCGACGCCTCTTCGCGGTGGGCCGTTCGCAGTGCAACGCGTTCGGCACGATGGCAGCTAATGAGTCGTCAGGTCTTTCATTTTACCCGCGCGGATGCCGATCCGCAGGGCCGAACCCCCGGTTTGACGGCAGTTTTGCGCTTCGTCACGCTTTGTTTCAACTCGTTGCCGATTGCTTCGCGGCGGCATGGCAGGCTGTTACGTTGCATGTTTGGACAACATGAAACTGCGAGCACCGCGCGCTCGCGTGCCGTACCCAACACACGAGCGCCCCACCCGCCTCTCTACTTCGAAATCGCTTCGAGCGCGATGCCTTTGGTGCGCGGCCCCATGAGCCCGATCGCGGCCATCACGATCACCATCGCGCCGGCGATGAACGCGAACACGCCGAACGTGCCGAAGCCTTTCAGCACGGCCGCGATCACGAACGACGAGAAGATCGCCGAGAAGCGGCTCCACGAGTAGACGAAGCCCACCGCGCGTGCGCGGATCGACGTCGGGAACAGTTCGGCCTGATACGCGTGGAAGCTGTACGACATGATGTTGCTCGCGAGCGTGAGGCCGATGCCGAGCACGATCAGGAACGCGCCCACCGTCGTCTGGCTGAACATCAGCCCGCAGACGACGATCGCCGCGGCCATCGCGACGATCACCGACTTGCGCTCGAAACGGTCGGCGATCACGAGGCCGATCAGCGGACCGAGCGGCGCCGCGAGCGCGATCACGCTCGAATACATGAGGCTCGACGTGATCGTGATGCCCTGCTTGATCAGCAGCGTCGGCACCCAGTTCGCGAAGCCATAGAAACCGACCGTCTGGAACACGTTGAAGATCGTCATCATGATCGTGCGGCTGCGATACGGCGGCACCCACATGTCGCGGAAGCTGCCGCGCGGCGGCACCGGCTCGGCCGGCGCGGGCGGCGGCAGCGGCCGGCCGTATTCGGCTTCGACCTTCGCCTCGAGCGCGCGCATGATGCGGTCGGCTTCGTCGATGCGGCCCTGCTGCGCGAGCCAGCGCGGGCTTTCCGGCAACGCGCGGCGAATCCACCACACGAACAGCGCGCCGTGCGCGCCGATCAGCACGACCCAGCGCCAGCCGTCGAGACCGAACGGCGCGTGCGGCACGAGCAGGTACGCGAGGAACGCGACCACCGGCACCGCGACGAACCCGACCGCCTGTTCGCACGCGAATGCGCGGCCGCGGATCTGCTTCGGCACGAGTTCGGAGATATACGTGCCGATCGTGACCATCTCGACGCCGAGGCCGAGGCCGACGACGAAGCGCCAGAAGTTCAATCCGGCCGCGGTGTCCTGGAACGCCATCACGACGTTGGCGGCCGTGTACCACAGCAGCGACCACGTGAAGATCGCCCGGCGGCCGAAGCGGTCCGCGAGGAAGCCGCACGCGATCGTGCCGATGAAGAGACCGGAGAACAACGCGGCGATGAAGCTCGCGACACCCGTGGTGCCGAACAGGCCGTGCGTCGTCGCGGACAGGATTCCACTTTTCACGAGGCCCGGCGCAATGTAGCCGCTGTACAGCAGGTCGTAGAGTTCGAAGAAGAAGCCGAGGCTCAGCAGCACGACGAGCTTCCAGACGCTGCGGGTCGGCGGCAGGCGGTCGAGGCGGGCTGAAATCGAGCCGGCGTCGATGGGGGCGGTTCGAAAGCTGTGCGCTACGGAAGCGGGATCAGGCACGGTCGATGCCATGGTGGCGAGTCTCCGGATTATTGATTGTCTTGGCGCTAGCAGAGGGCATTGGCAAGCGGCTTTGCGCATTTTAGCGAGGCGAGCGACCGAGCACATCAATCGTTGAAACACGGTCGCCGGCGACAACGCGCCGGAATCGACGACCGCCCCGCGCACTCGATCCCCGTTTATGCACGCCATACGGCCGCAGCAGTATGTAACTTTCGTAACCATCGATCCGGCTGATCGAGCGCGCCGAATCGTCGAAACACCGCTTCCCGGCTTCGGCAAAATCGGCGTTCGCCCTGCTGGCACGGGCGCGAGCGGCCGTTTCGGGTGCCGCCGCCCACGCCACGCCGGCTGGATTCGCGCGTATCTGTTCGAATTTCGTTCGAGCCGCACCCCGGTAACATGCTACCGGGCCAAACTCCCGGCTTCCGGGCGCCTTTTCGGCGCCCGACATTGTCGGCAAAACGTAAGCATTCCATGTCCATACAACGACTCTCCACGTACGCACGCCGGATCGCGCTGTTCGCGTTGCTGCAGTTCGCTGCGCTCGCGACCGCGTCGGCGTTTCCCGGCGCCGCATCCGCGCCGAGCGCGAGCGGCGTCGGCGTCCCCGTGCCGACCATCTCGCTGAGCGACGCGGTTGCGCAGCTCAAGCAGATGCAGGTGCAACAGGACCGCATCAAGCAGCAGACGTCGAACGCGACCAACAGCAAGGAGCTCGACGGGCTCGGCGAAGCGACGCAGGAACTGAGCGCCGATGTCGAGAAGCTGCAGAGCGAGCTCGCGCCGCAGCGCACGCAGATCCAGGCTCAGCTCGACGTGCTCGGCCCGCCGCCGGCGCCGGGCGCGTCGCCCGAAACGCCCGCGGTCGCGCAGCAGCGGGCGACGCTGAACGCGCGCAAGACGCAAATCGAAGCGGCGCTGAAGCAGGCGGCCGACCAGAAGGCCAACCTGGCGAACCTGAACGACCAGTTCGCGAAACTGCACCGCAGCCTGCTGCGCAACCAGCTCGCGTTCCGTTCGGGCAGCATCTTCGGTGCGCAATTCTGGCTGCCGCTGTTCCATCTGTCGCCGGACGATGTCCAGCGCCTCGAGGACTTCAACGACGAACTGCGCGACATGCTGCGCTCGTCGTGGACACCCGGCCAGCGCGCCATCACCACGCTGCTGCTGATCGCCGCGCTCGCGGTCTGGCTCGGCGGCCGCCGCCTCGTCGAGCGCGGGCTCGCGTGGTTCTGCCTGAACCGTCTGCCGCCCACCCGGTTGCGCCGCAGCGCACTGGCGCTGGCGACGGCATTCTCGACGCTGCTGGCGACCGCGGTCGCCGTGCAGGTGCTCTATCTCGCGCTCGCCCGCCACTACGAGCTCACGCCGTCGATGAGCGATCTGTGGGACCAGTTCGCGAAGCTCGCCGTGACCTGCGCGCTGATCGCCGGCCTCGGCCGCGCGCTGCTCTGCACGAAGCATCCGTCGTGGCGCCTGCCGGCGCTCGCCGATCCCGTCGCGCTCGCGATGCGGCCGTTCCCCGGCGTGCTGGCCGCGCTGCTGCTGATGTCCGGCACGCTCGAATCGATCAACCGGATCGTCGATACCAGCCTGTCCGTCACGCTGCTCGGCCGCGGCATCGTATCGCTCGTCGTCGCGCTGACCGTCGGCGCGTCGATCCTGCGCGCGAACCGCGTACGCACCGCGCTCGCGGCATCCGGCGAGGCGCCCGAGGAGCGTTCGACGCTCGCGGGGCTGATCCATGCGGGCGTCACGCTGGCGATCGTCGTGTCGCTCGTTGCGCTGCTGATCGGCTACATCACGGTCGCGCGCTTCATCACGTACGAGCTCGTGTGGTTCGAGATCGTGCTGTGCAGCGTCTACATCCTGACGCAGCTCACGCGCGACGCGAGCGAAAGCCTGTTCTCCGCGAACCTGTCGAGCGGCAAGCAGATCAAGCACCTGTTCGCGCTCGACGACCGGCATCTCGAGCAGGCGCACACCGTCGTGTCCGGGCTCGGCACGAGCCTGCTGATGCTGGTCGCGGCCATCGCGCTGGTGACGGGCGGCTTCGGCACGACGCCGAGCGACCTGCTCGACAGCGCGATCGCGATGATCGGCGGCCAGCGGCTGCAGAGCCTGAACATCATGCCCGACCGGATCCTGAACGCCGTCATCGGGTTCGCGATCGGCTTCTACCTGCTGCGCTCGGTGCGCCGCTGGCTCGACAACGAATTCATGCCGGCGCTCGGCATGGACGCGGGCATGCGCGTGTCGCTGGTCACGCTGTTCACCAACGTCGGCTACGTGCTGCTCGTGCTGATGACGCTGGGGCTGCTCGGTGTCAGGTGGAGCAACCTCGCGTGGATCGTCAGCGCGCTGTCGGTCGGTATCGGTTTCGGCCTGCAGGAGATCGTGAAGAACTTCGTGTCGGGGCTGATCCTGCTGACCGAGCGGCCGGTGAAGGTCGGCGACATGGTCAGTATCGCGGGCGTCGAAGGCGACATCCGCCGCATCAACGTGCGCGCGACCGAGATCCAGCTCAGCGATCGTTCGACCGTGATCGTGCCGAACTCGCAGCTGATCTCGCAGAACGTGCGCAACGTGACGATGGGCAACAGCACGCAAGGCGTCGCGACGCTGATGCTGACGTTTCCGCTGAACACCGATCCCGAGCAGGTGCGCGACCTGCTGCTCGATGCGTATCGCGAACACCCGGCGATTCTCGACAAGCCGGCGCCGTCGGTCACGTTCAGCCAGCTGGCGCCGGACGGGATCACGCTGAGCGTGACGGGATACGTGTCGAGTCCGCGGATCGCGGCCTCGACCAAAAGCGACCTGCTGTTCGAGATCCTGAAGCAGTTGCGCGCGGCGCAGATCACGCTGTCGACGCCGCAGATGCTTGTCGTGCAGAACATGCCGGCGCTGGAGAAGTGAACAAAGACGGCCGGGCGCAGACTGTGGCTGTCGAGACGGCCGTCTCCCGTACTACCGAAATGCCCATCGTCCGATGACGCCAGCGCTGGCAAACAGGCGCAGCCGTGCCGCTTCCCACTCGGCCAGCGTTCGCACCCGTTCCTGGCGGGCATCGGCAAGCGCCGCTTGTGCCGACAGCAGTTCCAGAATATCTCCTGCGCCGAACGCGTAACGATTGCGCGCCGATGTCAGCGCCGCTTCCGCCGCAGCCAGCAAGCGTGCAGACGCATCCAGGCTATCCGCCGTCGTCTCCGCGTCGGCATGGGCCTTCAGCACGTCACGCAGAATCTGCTGCTGCGTATCGAGAAGCTGTGCCTGTGCCAGTTCGGCCTGAGCCTGCGCGCCGCGAATCCGATACGTGCGAGAAAAGCCGTCAAAGAACGGAATCGTCAAAGTCAGGCCGATGCTGGTTTGCGTCGCCCGCACTGACTGCAACCCCTGATTCGGGTAGCCGTTCCGCGACAGCGTGCCGCTTAGATCGACGGTCGGCATGCCTTCTGACCGTGTGGTCGTCACCTTCGCTTCCGCAGCCTTCCATTTAGCACGTGCAGCCCGGATTTCCGGGTGAGCTTCCTCTGCGGTGCGAAGCCAGTCGCTCAACTGGCGTTCCGCATCCGACGCTACCGGTACGATTGCCGACTCGACCTCGATTCGCGTGCCCGCAGGCAGCCCCGCCGCAAAGACCAGTTCCGCACGCGCACGCGCCACATCCCCGTCCGCTCGCCGTGCGGCCAATATCGCCTTGGCCCATGCCGCCTCAGCCTGCAATACGTCTGCTCGGGACGCGACGCCCCTGACCAACCGCTGACGCGACGCACGCAACGTGGACTCGGCCAACTCCGCGGACTCGGTACGCGCTATACGCGCCGCTTGCGCATTCTGGACATCGAAATAGCTTCCTATGACATCCACGACCGCCTTTTGCATCGAGGCATCGTGACCAGCCAACGCGGCCGTCAGCAGCTGTTGCGCCGCGGCGCGGTTCGCAGCCCGCCCGCCAAAGTCGAGCAATCTCCAGTTGAGGCTGGCATTCATTGTCCTGCCGACGCCGTGCGTATTCATCGTTCGCGCATCCTGATATCGGTTGTAGGTTGCCAGTTGGCTGATCGACCCATTGACGGTGGGAAGCCATGCCGCGCTGGCTTCGCCCAGCGCGGCAGCCTGGATCTTGATCGATGCCCACGCCACCTGAACGCGCGGGTTGTGGCACAGCGCGAGGTCAACCGCATCGCCGATCGTCAGCGGTTTCGTCAGGTCCGTGGATGAAGAACACGCAACCGGCATGTCGTCGCCAGGTAATCTGGGCTCCGCATCCAATACTGGCGGACGAGTCGACAACGGATCGACGAAGCCGTCCGGCAAGCCGCGCGTTTCAGCGTCGCATGCAAACGAAACGAAGAACATCAGAGCGTAGATCCAGCGACGCATTCCACCCGCTTTCTTGCCGTTATCGCTCACGCAAACTCTCCCGCGTATGCTGCAGCAACGGCGACAGCACATATTCGATCACCCGCCGCGTACCGGTTCTGATCTCGGCACTACCCGACATACCCGGCGACAGTGCGATCTCGCGACCGTCTACTACCAGCGTCGAACGATCAAGCATGATCCTGACCGAATAGACGAGTCCCTTCTTTTCGTCGTCTATCGCATCGCGTGAGACATGACGCACGGTCGCCGACAACGTGCCGTATTTCGTGTACTCGAATGCGTCAATCTTCACGCTGGCGGCCTGCCCTTCCTTGACGAAGCCGATATCCCTGTTGTCGACGAACGCTTCCATTTCGACCGCCCCCTCGCGCGGCACGATCTGCATCAGCGGCTGCGCAGCCGGTACCGCTGTGCCGATCGTGTGGACTGCAAGCTGCTGGACGGTTCCGTCGATCGGCGCGGTCAGGCGCAGCAATTCCCCGTGCGCCTCCGCACGCCGCATGTCGCCCGACGACGCGTCCACGATACGCTGCGCATCGTTCAACGCATCCTGGGCATTCCTTCGCGTCTCTGCCACGAGCGCTGCGCGTTGGTGACGAGCATCCGCAAGCTGTCCCGCCGTATCGATACGCTGCTGCTCGGCCTCGATCCACGCGTGCTCCGCAACGTCACGGGTCTTCATCAACTTGGCGTAATCGTCCGCACGACGCGCCGCAAGCGGAGCCGCCTGACCGTATCTGTGGATTTCGCTGTCGAGACGGTCCCGCCGTGCAACGAAATCGCGCCATTGATCCAGCAGGTGTCGCTCGACCTCGCGCCGTCGCTCGGGCGACACGCCCTCCACATCCGCCAGTCTAGGTTGGCGCCCCGTGTCGATCGCGTCGATCAGCGCCCGTGCACGCTCGACTTGCAGTACCGCATTCAGCCGGTCGCCGTCCGCCCGTTGACGTTCGGCGTCGATCACGCGTGTGTCGAGATCGATCAGCGCATCGCCAGTCTTCACGATCTGCCCGTCGCGCACGTGCAGCGCCCTGACGCTCGCCACTTCGACCGCCGCCAATGTCTTGGTCCGGGAAGATGGAATGATCTTGCCGCCGCCGTCGACAACAATGTCGATTTTCCCGAAATACGACCAGACGATCGCCGTCATCACGAGCAGGATGAGAATGCGCGCGACCCACCGGCCTGCCGGCGAGACAGGTGCAGCCTGGACGGACAGCGCCGCCGGCAGAAATTCGGCCTCGTTTGCGCTGAATGCCGGCAGCGTCATCCGATGACGCCGCTTCCAGCAGTGACGCCAGACATCGCGATAACGCCCGACCAGTTCACGCCAGGCCTCTGCCTGCTGTCGCATGCTCATATCCGCGCCTCCGCTACGTCGCGACTGCCCTGTTGCAGCGAATACAAGTGTGCGTAGATGCCGTTCTGTATGCGCAGCAGTTTGTCGTGCGTACCGATTTCCACGATCTGCCCGCGGTCCATCACAAGAATCCGGTCGGCATCGCGCACCGCCGAGAGCCGATGCGCAATGATCAATACCGTGCGGCGCGCGCAGATGTCCCGCATGTTGGCGTGTACGATCGCTTCGGATTCGTAGTCGAGCGCGCTGGTCGCCTCGTCGAATATCAGGATGCGTGGATCGGTCATCAATGCGCGAGCAATGGCGATGCGCTGCCGCTGGCCGCCCGAGAGCCCTGTGCCATGCTCGCCGACGAGCGTGTCGTATCCTTCCGGAAGCTCGCAGATGAACTCGTGTGCGCCGGCCAGCCTCGCTGCATCGATCACGGCGTCGATGGGCGCGGTGGGGCGAGCCAACGCAATGTTGTCCCGTACCGAACGATTGAACAGCGTGTTTTCCTGCAAAACGACGCCAATCTGCTGGCGAAGACTCGCCGTATCGATCACGGCGATATCCTGCCCGTCGACCAGCACTCGCCCCCGATCCGGCACGTATAGCCGTTGAGCGAGCTTGGTCAGCGTGCTTTTGCCCGACCCGGAGCGGCCGACGATTCCGATGACCTCGCCCGCCGCGATCCTGACGGAGATCTGCCGGATGACATCGCTCGCGTCCGGCCGGTAGCGAAACGATACCTGGTCGAATTCGATCGCACCGGCGAGACGGGGTACTCGCGTCTTTTTCGCTGCGGTTTCGGGCGCCGCGTTCAGGATATCCCCGAGGCGCCCCATCGAAATCCCCACCTGTTGAAAGTCGTTCCACAGCTGCGCGAGACGCAGTATCGGACTGGATACCTGCCCGGCCAGCATGTTGAACGCGACGAGCTCGCCGACAGTCAACTTTCCGTCGATCACCAGCGTGGCGCCCAGCCACATGATCGCCGCGGTGACCAGCTTGCTGATCAACGTCACGCCACCGCTTGCAATCGTGGCAACGTTGGTCGCCGACAGGCCCGAACTCACATAAGCAGCCAATTGACGGTCCCATCGGTCCGTCCAGCGCGGTTCGAGTGCCATCGCCTTGACCGTATCGATTCCGCTGATGGTTTCAACGAGGAACGACTGATTCTCGGCGCCCTTGTTGAATTTCTCGTTCAGGCGCCGCCGAATGATCGGCGTAAACACGACCGACAACAGCACGTAGAGCGGAATCGAAACGACGACGATCAACGTGAGCCACGCGCTGTACCAGAGCATCACACCGAGGAAAACGAACGAAAACGCGAGGTCCATCACCAGCGTCACGGCGTTGCCGGTGAGGAACGCGCGAATGTTCTCCAGCTCGCGAATACGGGCGACGGAATCGCCTACACGGCGCGCCTGAAACCATGCCAGCGGCAATGCCAGAAGATGACGGAAGAGCCGCGCGCCGAGTTCGACGTCGATCTTGCTGCTGGTATGCGCGAAGACCCACGTTCGTATCCCCGAAAGCGCCGCTTCGAACAGCGTCGCGCAAATCAACCCCACGGCGATCACGTTCAACGTCTTCATCGCGTGATTGACCAGCACCTTGTCCATCACCACCTGGAAGAAGAGCGGCGTGGCAAGCGCGATCAACTGCAACACGAGAGAAATCACGAGGACTTCGCCCAGCAGTTTTCGATATGTGACGATTGCCGGAATGAACCAGCTGAAATCGAAGCGCGCCAAGGTGCCCGCAATGCTGCTCTTGCTCGTGAAGTAGATGAGCTCACCCGTCCAGATTTCCAGAAGACGCTCGCGCGTCATCACGATTGGCGCCTCGCCCGGAAACTGGACAAGCGTTCGAGGCGCGCGCGTTCCATCCCCGGCTTGATACTGCGCGACCACGAAATAGCCACCTTCGCCCTTCATCTGTGCGACCGCGGGCAAAGGCGCCCGATCCAGTCGTTCGAAGTTCTGTTGAACGGCCCGGGCCGTCATGCCAAGTGAGCGCGCGGCTCGCAGGATTGTTTGAGTATCGAAATGGCCGAAGCCGAATTCATGTCGCAACGCGGCTTCGTCGGCCGCGATGCCGTGCAGGCTGGCCATCGTCAGAACGACGGCGAGACCGGAGTCGACATCCTGCGCCGGAGACGACGCCGGAGGCCGGAGAGTGGAACTGTCCATGAACGGAACACAAGGCGAGGAGGGAAATGCGACACGGCCGGCAGCAGGCCGTCCGCTCGCACGCAATGTGCAACCGGACGGGCCGACCTTCGACAACCGGGAATTAACGCCAGCTCGTCGCCAGCGTCGGCGCAAGCGCGGCCTGATGCCCGGGAGACAGCGTGACCGACCCGGCACCCGGCGGCGACCATGCCGCCATGGCCTGCACCAGCTTCTCGACATCGGCGTTGACGAGCGTCCGACCGTCGTCCAGGCGGATCTGCTCGATCTGATAGCGCGATCCCGAGTACCAGTCCCGAACCGTCGCGGTATCGCTGGAGCCGAGGATACTAATCTCGAGATCGTTGCCGACGTGACGGAACCACAATTGATCCGCGGATACACCAGCCCCGATGCTGATGACATCGTTGTTGCCGAGCGTTTCGTCGTCGTCCTGGATCGTGTCGTGGCCGGACCCGCGGCCAAATCGATAGGTATCGTTGCCCAAGCCGCCGACCAGGATGTCGTTGCCGGCACCACCATCCAGCACGTTGTTGCCGCGATTGCCGATGATCGTGTTGTCGAGTGCGTTACCCGTGCCGTCTATGTCCTCGTTCCACAGTTTCAGCGCTTCGGCCGTGTAAATCGCATACGAGTTCGGTACGTTAGCCGCCGACCTGAACTCCTGAAGGCTCACGTAACGGGTCATGTCGCTGACGCGTTGACGCCCCGAATCGGCAATGTAGAAGCCTTTGAGCGCACCGTCTGCCTCGCCATATACCGCGCCGGTCACCGTAACGACGTGATTGACGCCGCCGCTGTCGAGATACGCACCATCTCCCCAGAGCCGACCGGCGTTCAGCGCGAGAATCACACCCCGACCGCTTCGAACCAGATTCGCGACCGCATGCTCGTCGTATCCCGCGAGCAGATTGTTCGTAATGCCGTAGCTTTTCAGGAGCGCCTGTTGCTGGACGTAGTTCGATCCGCCTCGCTGATAGTCGGTCGCGGCCGGGCTGGTGATCGCCCATTGGTTGTTGATCGCGCGCCTGACCACCTCCCCCTCCGTGGTCGGCGTCCCGATCTGTGTAAGCAGATTGGCGATCGACGTCAGCGCGCACGTTCCCTGGAACGTCGGAACCGCGTCGCCCTGCATGTAATCCAGTTCGTTCGCCTTCGGGTAACCGTATACCAGTACGGACGCGCCATCGACGAGACCCTTTTCCGGTTTGCCGAAATCGAGCAGATTCAGGTTCTCGACATGGTCGCCCAGCGCGTAGCTGATTTTGCTCTGAACCGTATCGATCCCTTCGCCCGCCCGTTCCACCACACGATCGCCAACGTTGTCGACGTAGTAGGTGTCATTGCCCTTGCCGCCGATCATCGTGTCGGCGCCCGTCACACCGTCCAGGATGTTGTCCGCGCTGTTGCCTACGATCACGTTATCGAGCGCATTCCCCGTGCCGTTGATGTCGAATCCTTCGACGAGGCGCAATTCCTCGATGTTGGCATTGAGGATGTAGTTCGCGCTGCTGATCACCGTGTCGTAACCTTCATTCGCGTACTCGAGAATCACGTCGTTGACGCTGTTGACGATATAGGTGTCGTTACCCTGCCCGCCTTCCATGTGATCCGCACCAGCGCCGCCATCGAGATAGTCGTTCCCGAGACCGCCGAGCAGCGTATCCCTGCCGTCTCCGCCGTAGAGATAGTCGTCGTCCGTCTCGCCCGGAGCCAGCGTCCTCTTCTCCTCGTTGTCGCCGGTGAAGCCTACCAGCAGATCGTCGCCCGCGCCGCCATACAGGATGTCGTTGCCGACTTGACCGAACAGGCGATCGTTGCCGTCTCCGCCGTACAGCCGATCGTGGCCGGCTCCGCCTTGAATTTCGTCGTTGCCTGCCTCGCCATAGAGCAGATCGTTGCCGAGGCCGCCGAGAATCAGGTCGTTGCCGGCGCCACCGTAGATCGTGTCGTCGTCGGTTTCCCATGCGGCGAGAGACTGCTTCGCATCATTGGTGGCGGTGAAGCCGACGAGAATGTCGTCACCATCACCGCCCCAGATCGTGTCATTGCCCGCGCCGCCGAAAATCTTGTCGTTGCCGGTTTCCCCCGACAGGACGTCGTTGCCGTTACCGCCATTCAACTCGTCGCTGCCGGCGCCGCCAAAGAGCGTGTCGTCGCCTTCTCCGCCGTCGAGGAAGTCGTCGTCGTTGCCGCCATCGAGGTAGTCGTTGCCAAGACCGCCATACAATGCATCGTTTCCGTTGCCGCCGTATAGCGCGTCGTTGTCGGTCTCGCCCCACGACAACGTTTGCTTCGCATCGTTGTCGGCGGTAAAGCCGACCAGTACGTCGTCACCATCGCCGCCCCAGATCACGTCGTCGCCCGCTTCACCGAATATCCGGTCGTGACCGGCTTCGCCGAGAAGTCGGTCGTTGCCTTCGTCGCCGTGCAATTCGTCGTTGCCGGTACCACCGAATATCGTGTCGTTTCCGTGACCGCCTCTGACGAGATCTGCACCGTCGCCACCGTCCATGTAGTCGTTGCCGAGGCCGCCCCACATCCGATCGTTGCCCGCACCACCGTACATGACGTCGTCGTCCGTTTCTCCCGGTGCGAGTGCCTGCTTCGCTTCGTTGGATGCGGTGAAGCCCATCATGATGTCGTCGCCATCGCCGCCGTTCATGATGTCGTTGCCGGCCTGGCCAAACAGCGAATCGTTTCCGGAGCCCCCATCGAGCACGTCGTTGCCTGCACCACCCTGCAACTCGTCGTCGCCTTCTTCGCCGTACAACCGATCGTCGCCGTCGTAGCCGAATAGCGTGTCGTTGCCGGTGCCGCCCCACAGATTGTCGTTGCGCCAGCTGCCGCCCATTACATCGTCACCGCCGCCGGCGAGGAAGTTTACGAGCAAACCGCTGTTGATCCAGTGGCCGTACGCGGCGTAGTAGTTCGCGTCGAATACGTCGTTTCCGTCGGTTCCGATGAGATAGGTTCGATTGCCGTTGTTGATCTTGATCTGACGCGCACCGAAGTGGATGAACTGACTGGAATTGATCCAGTACGTGTTGTCGGTGTCGCGCAGCGCACGGTAATTGGAGAAGGGAACAGCCGGGGCGAGATAGATGCGCCCTGGCTGGCCCGCGACCTCGCTGCCCTTGAGCGGCGCGGTGGCTGGGCCGTTCGCATATCGGCTGTTGCCACGAGTCACGATGTCGAAATCGACGGCACGAATTTCGGAAATACCTGCGTGATGGAGCGCGCGGAATTCGCCGGCATCCGCGATGCCGTCCTCGTTCATATCGACCCAGACCTGCAGGCCATTGAGTTCCGCACCGGACAATTTGCCGTCGCGGTTGGTATCGAGCGAGCGCAGTGTTTCAGCACTCAAACCTTGTCGCTGTGCATTGAGCAATACCGGAGTCTTGTTCGCGATCGACGCCGCGGTGTCGAGTTCGAGGCTTTTCGCTTCGTAGAACGCGCCGATCGGGTTGTACCAGCCGGATGGCATCGTGAAGCCGTAATCATTCTTCCCGCCGTAGGTCAGCGTCCGGGAAATGACCTGGCTCAGATCCAGATAGCTCGTGCCGCTCAGTAGTCCGGAGGCACGATAGCGCGACAGCAGGCTGTCGGCAAAGGCGGCATCGCGGACGTTGGACAAGTCGTAACGCTGGCCGCCGTTCACGATGAAATTGCGGTCCGCAACGCCATCGCCGTTGGTGTCCTCGCGGATTACGCTGGCGCCGTCGGCGAGGCGGGTTTCCTTCTTGACATAGGTGAACACACCGTCGCCGTTCGTATCGGTTTTCGTGACCGTACCGGACTGCCCAATGTACTGAACAGTATGACCGTTCTTTCCGCTGGGTGTGGTGATCTGAATTGAATATCCTTCCCATTGACTCCCGACTGCAACGTATCCTGGCTCAAAACCCGGACGGTAATCTTTGAGCGATAGGGTAGACATTTTTATCTCGACACCATTACTGTACGTCGTGATCTTCCAGTCTCCGTCATTGCGAATACTCGCCACGGTCACGCCAGACGACGACATTCCCATCATATGGTCAATGGTGCGTGACACTTCATCACGGAAAAGCGGGCTGTTGTCAGCGGTCAGGCCAAGGACGTTCGGCGCAATATATTCCTCCCAAGCGCCTTTAGCCAAGGCTCCCAAAAACATACCGCCCCCCACAGTGGCAACGCCCACGGCAAAGCCAGAAATGGAGGCAGGTAGTAATGCAGTGACCACGGCCCCGCCAACAATGCCGCCCAATATTCCAACTGCGGTGTCAATTACCTCATAAGAGGATGCGTTTGGGTTCTTGACAACCCACAGCAATTGAACGGCAGAAATAATACCGCCCAGCTGCGCCCCAATCGCAGTCATCCGTTTCGCAGATGTGCCAGCTTCCTGAGCAATTTCTGCAAATGAGTGCATCTTGCCCAATTCTGCTCGCATAGCTTCGACTCGCGAAATTACTTGAGCATCAAGCAGACTACGATCTACGCTATCGAGCGCCTTAATCGCCCCCACACTGAGCGCGTCAATGTTTTTCCACATCATTCGCGCATATTCAGCGCGCGCGGCAGCGTCAGTGGATAGTTTTGCGGAACTGTCTGATATTTTCTCTAGTTGAGCAGCGATATTTTGCAAGGCCACCCTCATTCCCTCTCCCGATGCACCCAACGCATCCCACTCATCGAGCTCATACCAAGCCATATTTCACCTCCAATTATCATAAAACATGCAGTACAGCAAAGAAATAATCGCAACGCTCGCCGCAATAAAGCAAATAATCAGATACCCACCAGCAAACAATGGCCCGACCATTCCAAGCCAGAATCTCGACTTTCCGACAGACATAAAATTCCAGTCAAAATATTGACCATGAAAAATCAAAAGAAACACACTCCCATATAAAAACAAGATCGCAACCAGAAATGCAAAAATCTTTCTTTTCCACGAGTAGTCGCAGTACCCAGCAACTATTCCCTTCCTCTCTGCATAGCAAAGGCGAAAGCCTTCAAATATTCTGATAGGTACCGCGGCCAACATCAGTGCGAAATAGAGCGCGGTGACGTCCGGAAACAGAGATTTCTCGATTGCCTTAGGCAGCAATGGAAATACTTCTCCGATTGCTGTCACCGCTGGCTTCAGCACAGGCCAACGCTTCAGCGCGTCATCAGGTGCGAACCACGCGATCAGCGCGCCCGCGAAATGCAAAGCCATGAGTGCAGGACTTCGACGATAAAACTCGATCAAGAAGGAAAGGACATTTCGTGGCCCTGCGCCTCCCCCCTCCGCAATCAATAGTGGCCGACGGCGTGCTCCCTCTTCGCGCCCGTTAGCACATGCATGATCTCTCGATTCTCGCCACCATTTCATACGGATACCTAATCAATGTGTCTAAACGTTACCAAACAAAATCCACAAGTCACACTAACCGCCAGCGATATGCAACGCCATGAAGATATAGAAAGAATTGAAAGAAAACAAGAAATCCACTTATTTTCATACGCATACGAAATATTGAAAATAATTCCAAAACCCCGTACTTGTACGATTTCTTATCTCCGACACGCTATCGGCGATTTCACGCAAGCGAAAGCGCCCCCAAACCAGCCATAAAATCAATCGTCGCACCAGAAAACAAAAAAGCCGGCCCATGGCCGGCTTTCCCGCTTGAAACGATTACGACGCTATATCAGTCACCGGATGAAATCAGCGCGAGCAACACGCCAGTCCCACCCGACATCAGACATCAAACTTCACCCCCTGCGCCAGCGGCAGCTGACGGCTGTAGTTGATCGTATTCGTCGCGCGACGCATATACGCCTTCCACGCATCCGAACCCGACTCACGCCCGCCGCCCGTTTCCTTCTCGCCACCGAACGCGCCGCCGATCTCCGCGCCGCTCGTGCCGATGTTCACGTTGACGATCCCGCAATCGCTGCCCGCTGCCGACATGAACTGCTCGGCCTCGCGCATGTCGTTCGTGAAAATCGCCGACGACAGGCCTTGCGGCACCGCGTTGTGCAGTTCGATCGCATCGTCGAAGTTGTCGTAGATCATCACGTACAGGATCGGCGCGAACGTTTCGCGCTCGACAACCGCCGATTGCTTCGGCATCCGCACGATGGCCGGACGCACGTAGTACGCATCCGCGTGACCGATGTCCACGCGCTCGCCGCCCTTCACTTCGCCGCCCTGCTCGCGTGCATCGGCCAGCGCCTTCTGCATCGCGTCGAACGACGCGCGGTCGACCAGCGGGCCGACGAGCGTGCCTTCCTCGAGCGGATTGCCGACCTTCACCGACGCATAGGCCTTCTCGATGCGCGGCAGCAGTTGCTCGACCAGGCTGCGATGCACGATCAGGCGGCGCAGCGTCGTGCAGCGCTGGCCGGCCGTGCCGACCGCCGCGAACGTGACCGCGCGCACCACGAGGTCGAGGTCGGCGCTCGGCGCGACGATCATCCCGTTGTTGCCACCGAGCTCGAGGATGCCGCGCGCGAGACGCTGGCTCAGCACCTTCGCGACTTCCTGGCCCATCCGCACGCTGCCCGTCGCGCTGACGACCGGCACCTTCTTCGACGACGTCAGCACCTCGCCGACATCACGCATGCCGAGCACCAGCTGGCTCAGGCCCTGCGGCGCGACGCCCGGATGGGTCTTCTCGAATTCGCGGATCGCCTTCTCGAGCAGCACGTGGCACGCAATCGCGGTGAGCGGCGTCTTCTCCGACGGCTTCCACACGACCGAATCGCCGCACACGAACGCGAGCGCCGCATTCCACGCCCATACCGCGACCGGGAAGTTGAACGCCGAGATTACGCCGCACACGCCGATCGGGTGCCACGTTTCCATCATCCGGTGACCCGGGCGCTCCGACGCGATGGTCAGGCCGTAGAGCTGGCGCGACAGACCGACCGCGAAATCGCAGATGTCGATCATTTCCTGCACTTCGCCGAGGCCTTCCGACGTGATCTTGCCGGCTTCGAGCGTGACGAGGCGGCCCAGCTCGGCCTTGTGCTCGCGCAGCACGTTGCCGAACACGCGCACGAACTCGCCGCGCACCGGTGCCGGCACCGTGCGCCACTTGAGGAATGCGTCGTGCGCGGCGTCGATCTTGCGCTCCGCGTCGGCGGGCGAGTCGACCGCCAGCGTCGCCAGCGTCGCGCCGTCGAGCGGCGAACGCGCGGTCAGCGCAGTGCCTTTCCACCGGGCGAGATCGATGTCGAGCGCAGCAAGAATGTCGTTGAATTGCATCACTTCCTCTTCAGGGACAGATTGATCGGTGCGGCGGCAGCGCCGCCCGCGTGATTCGATTGGAGCGCGTTCGCGCGCCTTGTGCAAGCGGATGCGCGCCCCGGCCGGCCCGATGCGCCGCCCGGCGCATCGCCCGCGCGCCGCCGCCGCAACCCCGGTCGACCGGCACGCCGTCGCCTCGCGACGCGCGATCCATAAGACACATTGTCGGTGGCCACAAGTCGGCCCGCTATTGATATTAACTCACGACTTCATTCCGAAAACGCAACACCCTGGCGGGACGAATCCCCCGCTTTCCTTCACCGCATGAGACTTGTCCAAAGCCCGTGACCGGGCGGGCCGCCGCGTTGCCGCCGGCCGCGACTTGATGACTATCCGGCATTACCCTGTGCGGAAATATCGTTTGCCGCGCGTGCTGCGGCCTCGCGGTCGAAGGCCGCGAGGCCGAGGCTGTTCGCGAAGCTGTCGCCGGGCGGCGTGCCGCGCAATGCGCTGTACGCGACCACCGCCGTCGGCGCGCTCTGCTTCCTCACGTCGCTGTACGGCGACAAGACGGTGTACCTGTGGCTGCTGAATACGTCGGGCATGGCCGGCTTCATCACGTGGCTCGGCATCGCGATCAGCCACTATCGCTTCCGCAAGGGTCTGCTGAAGCAGGGCTACCGCCTCGACCAGCTGCCGTATCGGTCGAAGTGGTTCCCGTTCGGCCCGATCTTCGCGTTCGTGCTGTGCGCGGTCGTCGCACTGGGGCAGGACTACCAGGCGTTCATGGGCAGCAAGATCGACTGGGCGAGCGTGGCCGCGACCTATATCGGCGTGCCGTTCTTCCTCGCGATCTGGCTCGGCTACGCGCTGGTGCGCAAATGCCGCCTCGTGCGCTGCGAGAACATGGAGATCGCGCCGTGGATTGAGCGCAACGCAACGCCCGACACCACGCAGAAGCCCGACGCCGGCTATCCGGCCTTCGTCGCCAGCCCGGCCAACCCGACGCCGGGCGCCTGACGTCCGGTAAGCCCGGCGAGCCCGGTCATTCCGGTAACGCAACGGCCGCCGCCCGAGCGCGACGGCCGCTGCGCAGAAAACCCCATTCGACGCGGCGCGCGCGTTCAGGCAAGATCGACGCGCGCCGCCTGTTTTTCCGCCGTCAAGAGTCACCGAAACCGCATGCAGAACTTCTACGAAGCCACCGTTACCCGCCAGCCCTACCCGCAACTGACCGGCCCGATCGATACGCAGGTGTGCATCGTCGGCGGCGGCCTCGCCGGCCTGTGCACCGCGCTCGGTCTGGTCGAGCGCGGCGTGCAGGATGTCGTCGTGCTCGACGGCGAACGGGTCGGCTTCGGCGCGTCGGGCCGCAACGGCGGCTTCGTGTTCGGCGGCTACAGCCTCGACAACGCGGACCTGCTGCGCGCGCTCGGCCGCGACGAAGGCCGTCGCCTGTACCGGCTCACCGTCGATGCGGTCGAGCTGATCCGCGCGCGGATCGCCCGCTACGGCATCGACTGCGACATCGTCGACGAGGGCGTAATGCTCGCGAACTGGTTCGACGATCCGTCGCGGCTCGAAAGCGTGCGCACGCTGATGAAGCAGGAATTCAACGTCGACTGGGAACCCGTCGCGACGGACGCGCTGCGCGCGCGGCTGAAGACGCAGCGCTATCACGGCGGCCTGTTCGAGCCGAACGCGTTCCACTTCCATCCGCTCAAGTACGTGCTCGGCGTCGCGGCGGCCGCGTCGCGCGGCGGCGCGCGCGTGTACGAACGCTCGGCCGCGCTCGGCATCGCGCGCGAAGGCGCCGGCTACGTCGTGCGCACGGCGCAGGGCACGGTGCGCGCGAAGGACGTCGTGTTCGCCGGCGGCGGCTATGCGCGCGGCGTGTCGCCGCGCATCGAGCGCGCGGTACTGCCGATCGCGACCTACGTGATCGCGACCGAACCGCTCGGCACGCGGCTGCCGGACGCGATCGATGCGCCGTACGCGATCTACGACACGCGTTTCGCGTTCGACTACTACCGTCCGCTGAAGGACACGCGGATCCTGTGGGGCGGCCGGATCTCGGTGCTCGACCGCGGCCCCGACGCGATCGCGCGACTGCTGCGGCGCGACCTGCTGCGCGTGTATCCGCAGCTCGACGGCGTGAAGGTTGAATACGCGTGGGGCGGGCTGATGAGCTACGCGCGGCACAAGATGCCGCAGATCGGGCGCGACGCGGACGGCGTGTGGCACGCGATCGCGTTCGGCGGCCACGGGATGGCGCCCACCACCGTCGCCGGCGAAGCGCTCGCCGCCGCGCTGGCCGGCGAGCGGCCGGTGCCGGAGGGCTTCGCCGCGTTCGGGCTCACGCGCACGTTCGGGCTCGCGGGCCTCGCCGCCGCGCAGCTCACGTACACCGCGTACCAGGCCCGCGACGCACTCGCGTCGTGCCGGCGCTGAACCGCCGCGGCGGCGGCCCAAACCGCGCCGTCGATTAGAGCGGCGAGTCGGCAGGATGGCGATTTCCTGCATGCTAGAATGATTTTTTCATGCCGCCGCGAACGCACAACAAAGTCACATGAAAGCTGCAAGCAAGGCCGCCACGTCCGAAAGCCGCGCGCTTGCGACCGATGCGCGGCGCAAATACGATCCCGAGCAAACCAAGCGCAACATCCTCGACGTCGCCACGCAGGAGTTCTCCGCGATGGGCCTCGCCGGTGCGCGCGTCGACGCGATCGCCGAGCGTACGAACACGACGAAGCGCATGCTCTACTACTACTTCGAAAGCAAGGAAGGCCTGTACGAGGCCGTGCTGGAGAAGGTGTACGGCGACATCCGCGCGCTTGAGCAGGAACTGCACGTCGGCGACATGGAGCCGCGCGAAGGCATGCGCCGGCTCGTCGAATTCACGTTCGACTATCACGACAAGCATCGCGATTTCGTGCGCCTCGTGTCGATCGAGAACATCCACGGCGCGAAGTATCTCGAACAGCTGAAGTCGTTCAAGAACCGCAACGTCAGCATCATCAAGACGCTCGAGGAACTGCTCGAGCGCGGCGCGGCGAGCGGCGCGTTCCGCAAGGACATCGACGCGTTCGACCTGCACCTGCTGATCAGCTCGTTCTGCTTCCACCGCGTGTCGAACCGCTATACGTTCGGCGCCGCGTTCGGCCGCGATCCGTCGGCGCCGCGGCTGCGCGCGCGGCATCGCGAGACGATCGCCGACTCGGTGCTGCGCTACGTCGCCGCGTAGTTCGCACCGCGCGCTTCTGCGCGATTCCACCCGAAAGCCGAACGACAGCACGACGCGTGCAACCGGCATGAGCCGGAAGCACGTCGTGCTTCCGGCCGAGCGCAGGCGTCTTGCGTCATGCACCACGCGTCAGTCCGTCGGCGCGGTCGACGCCAGCGCGATCCGCGCCTTCTCTTCCGGGCTCCCCGCCACGTAATACTTCTTCGCCCAGCTCGAATCCGGTGCGAGCGCGAGCTGCCGATGCGAACCGGCGCCGTGCCGTTTCGTCTCGATCGCCAGTGCCCGCGCGCGATAGTGCTCGTAGAGCCGCAGGAATTCCGCGAGATAGATCGCGGCGATCCGCGTGTCGCGAATCTCGAGCAGGTTCTCGTCGTTGTACTGCTCGGAATTGCGGCTCATGTTTGCCGAGCCCGTATAGACGATCGGGTTCGCGCCTTCCGCATCGATCACGATGAATTTGTGGTGGATCACGACCGGCGGATAGGCCGGCGCCGGCTCGCCCGGAAAGAGGCGCAGCTCCGGCTCGAAACCGTGCGGCACCGTCGCCGGCGAGAAATACGCGGCATCGATCACGTCGCGACGATCGCGCTGGCGATGGTAAAGCTCGAGGTTCGCGAGCGTCGCCGCATCGAGCGACTGGCCGTCGTGCTGCGCGGCATCGGCCTTCGTCGCGCTGGCGGCGCTGATGCGGTTCACCAGGCCGAACATCATCAGGCCGCGGTCGCCGGCTGCGAAGCATGCGTCGCGCAGCGCCGCGTCGGTCGGCATGAACAGGCAGAACGACACCGAATGCTTCGCGGCCGCGATCGCGGCGACGATCGTATCGATCTCGGTGCGCTGCCCCGCCGGCTCCGGCGAAAACGCGACGCGCACCTGCGCGCTACCCACCGTCAACGGCGCGGACCAGCCCGACGACAGCCGCGCCGTCTCCGCGATCGACGGATTCGCGGCCAGCGCATGCGCGCGCTCGTTGTACAGCGCGGCGAGCGCCGGCGAATCGAACGCGTGCAGCACGTTGGCCTGTTCCGTCAGCCCTTCGGTCGTGAAGTTCGCGGAGCCGGTCAGCACGCGCGCGGGCGTCGCATTCCCCGGCGCGTCGGTCACGATGAACTTGTCGTGCATGATGTGCGTGCGATCGCGCGGCGCCAGCGTCGCGAGGCCCTGCAGCGCGTCGACGGCCGGCTGGTTCGGCGACGGCAGCGCCGGCTTGCCCTTGCGCGCGGTCGTGTGTGCGTCGTAGACGATCGCGAGCGACGCTTCGCCGTGCCGGCGTCCGAACGCCTCGAACGCGGGCAGCGCCCACAGCGGGTCCGTCAGGTGATAGACGGCAGACACCGCGCGCGACGCGGGGTCGAGCATCTCCGCGAACACCTGCTCCATGTCGTTCGCGAGCCACGTGCGCAACTTCAGCGCCTGCGCGTCACTCGGCGCGGCGCCCGGCGCGAGACCCAGCGCCGCGACCTGCTTCGCGAACGCCTGCGAGCTCACCACGGCGCGGTTGAACCAGGTGCCGATCCCGTCGACGCTATGCGCGGGCAGCACGACATCGCACACGCCGGCTTCCGCATCGAGCACCTGCAGGTTCGCCGGCGTGCCGACGACGGGAAACACGTCATAGCGGAACGACGCATCGCGATCCGGCGGATCGATGCGCGCATCCCACCACATGAATTTCTGGATCGGCGCCTGGTCGGTCGGCGCGTCGCCCTGCGTGTCGGCGGCCGGCCCGTCGAACGTCAGCCGGTTCGGCAGCCAGCTGTTCGGCGCCCGCGTCTTGCCGTCGGCCGACCAGAAGCCCGGCGTGCGCCGGATCGCGAAGCCGAGGAAATCGGCGCGCGACGCCGCGTCGGGCCAGTCGAAGGCCAGCAGGACCAGGGTGGGGGAAAGATAGCTGCGGACGCTGACGGTCATTCGTGCTCCTGGCGTTTCGGCCGAAAGAGATGAATGGGTCAGTGTTGACGGCGGTTCTTCCCGGGCGATGACCGTTCGATGAACCTTGTATGTCGGGCCCGCGTCAATCGCACACGAGCAGCTCGATGCCGCGTGCGGCCAGCGCGCGGCGCACGGCCTTGTCGGGCATGCGCTCGGTGACGAGGTAGCGCGCGGCCGCCGTGCCGTTGATCCGCACCGGCGTCACGCGGCCGAACTTCGAATGATCGGCGACGATGATCGCCGTGCCGGCCGCCGCGATCATCCGGCTGCGCACTTCGGCGGCGAGCCGCGAGTAGTCGGTGCAGTCGCCGTCGGCCGTGATGCCGCCGGCGCCGACGAACGCGAAATCGACGTGGTATTGCGCGAGCTGCTGGATCGTGTCGAGCCCGAACGTCGCGTCCTCGTCGTCGGACAGCTCGCCGCCGAGCAGCGTCACGCGATTGCCGTTGCGGCGCGCGAGCACGAACGCGGTGCGCCAGTCGTTCGTGTAGATCGACAGCCGGTGCCGGTCGGCCAGCGCGAGCGCCACCGCATGCGGCGTGCTGCCCGAGTCGATCAGCACCGAGGCATCGTCGGGCACGAATTCGGCCGCGCGTCGGCCGATCGTGCGCTTCGCTTCGGCGTTCGCCGCTTCGCGCTCGGACAGGCTCGGCTCGCGGCGGTCCGCCGCCAGCGCGCCGCCGTGCGTCATCACGAGCAGGCCGCGCGCCGCGAGCGCGTTCAGGTCGCGCCGCACGGTCTCGCGCGACACGTCGAGCGAGCGCACGAGTTCGGCAACCGACAGCGCGCCCGAGCGGCCGAGCTCCGACAGAATGTATTGATGACGTTGTTCCGCCAGCATCGCAATGCGCCCGAGGCGACTGGTAATGGGTAAGCCAGCCATTGTATTACGGCCGTTTGACTGTCATTTGACGGCGCCGCGTCCGGCAGCGGCCGCGTTTCACGCCAGCGAAATTCTGTATTGCCGGATGCGCGCGAATCGGCGCTGCAAGTGATTGCTACACTTTGCGCTTCGCCTAACGACAGACCATCAAGGGGCTTGCGCAATGTATCGCAAAGGCAGTGTGCTCGAAATCCAGTTTTCGCCGGAACGACTCAACGACGGGGCCGGCGATCCGTACTGGATCGACCTGACGCTCGACGAAGCGCGCCGGCTGTACGAACAACTCGCCGCGCGCTTCGCGACCGACGCGCGCGCCAACCAGCCACTCGACACGTTCTCGCTCGACTGACCTCCGTTTCTTTGCCCGCGCCACGGGGCGCCTTCGTGGCGCGGCCCTTTCGCCCGGCCAGGTAATAACCGGACGGCCGGCTCGACGGATCTCTGTTCCTTTGCCCGCGCCACGGCACGCCTTCATGCGGCGGGCCTTTCAGCCGGCCGGCCGCTGACCGAACGGCCGGCACGCTAGCGCGCGGCGCATGCCGCTGCATGCATCCCGCACGCGCGACGACCGAGTGCAGAATCCGACAAGACGGCGGCACCGCTTCATCCGATACTGACCGACTTCACGATTCGTCCGGCCGTATCGCGGCCCGCCACGCATGTTTACCTCGCTCGTCGCCGCGGCTTTCGTCGCGCTGTGGTCCACCGGCTTCATCGTCGCCCGGGCAATCAAGCCCTACGCCGATCCGAACCTGTTCCTGCTCGCGCGTTTCGCCGGCACCGCCGTGCTGTTCGGCGCGGTCGCACTCGTCGCGCGCGCGCCGTGGCCGGCCCGCCGCGAATGGCCGCGCCACCTGATCGCCGGCGCGCTGCTGCAGGGCGTCTATCTCGGCGCCAGCTACTGGGCCGTCGCGCAAGGGCTGAATGCGGGCGTGATGGCGCTGCTCGGCGCGCTGCAGCCGCTCGCCACCGCCGTGCTCGCCGTGCCGCTGTTCAACGAGCGACTGCCCGCGCGCGGCTGGCTCGGGATGGCGCTCGGGCTTGCCGGCGTGGCGCTCGTGCTCGCGCCGAAGGTCGCGGGCGGCGTCGCGCCGCCGCCGGGCGCCGCGCCCGCATGGTTCGTCGTGACCGTATCGATCCTGGCGGTCGGCTCGATCACCGCCGGCTCGCTGTACCAGAAGGGCAAGCTCGCGCAGAACGACCTGCGCACGGCCGTCGCCGTGCAGAACCTCGGCGCGGCGATCGTCGCGGCCGTCTTCGTCGTGCTGCTGCATGAAACGCGCTGGATCGGCGCGCCGGCGCTGTGGATCTCGCTCGTGTGGGGCGTCGTGTTCCTGTCCGGCGGCGCGGTCACGATGCTGATGTGGATGCTGCGGCGGGGCAACGCGGCGCGCGCGACGTCGTTGCTGTTCCTCGCGCCGCCGCTCGCCGCGTTGCAGGGATATCTGCTGTTCGGCGAAACGCTCGCGACCGTCCAGCTCGCCGGCTTCGCACTTGCGCTGGTGGGTGTGGTGCTCGCCCGGCGCTGACGCAGGCGGTCAGGCGATCCTACGATAGGAAGCGCCCGTCACTGCCGCCTCACCCTGCATCGAAACGAAGCATCCGCCGGCACGCCCGGGTGCGCCGCCGCGCGCGCTGCACCATGACGATGCACCGCGTCTCGCCGATGCAACGCGAAGCCGCCGGATCGCATGCCCGGCGCGGCGCCGCGCCTCGATTGCGCTTATGATGGGCGCCTCGCATTTCGTTCCGGAACCACCCCCATGACATCCGCCGATTACGCCAGCCGCCAACGCGCGATCATTGCCGAACTGAACGTCGCCCCGCACTTCGACGTCGACGCCGAGATCGCCCGGCGCGTCGATTTCCTCGCGCAGTACCTTCGTTCGAGCGGCCTGCGGACTTACGTGCTCGGCATCAGCGGCGGCGTCGATTCGTCGACGGCCGGGCGGCTCGCGCAGCTGGCGGTCGAACAATTGCGCGCCGGCGGCTACGATGCCCGCTTCATCGCGATGCGCTTGCCCAACGGCGTGCAGAACGACGAAGCCGATGCGCAGCGCGCGCTCGCCTTCGTGCGCGCGGACGAGACGTTCACGGTCGACGTGAAGCCCGCCGCCGACGCGATGCTCGCATCGCTGGTCGCGTCCGGCCACGCGTTCGAAACCCCGGCGCAGCAGGACTTCGTGCACGGCAACATCAAGGCACGCGAGCGCATGATCGCGCAGTACGCGGTCGCCGGCGCGCGGCGCGGCATCGTGATCGGCACCGACCACGCGGCCGAATCGCTGATGGGCTTCTTCACGAAATTCGGCGATGGCGGCGCGGACGTGCTTCCGCTTGCCGGCCTGAGCAAGCGCCGCGTGCGTGCGGTCGCCCGCGCGCTCGGCGGCGACGAACTGATCGTGATGAAGGTGCCCACCGCCGACCTCGAGGAACTGCGTCCGCTGCGCCCCGACGAGCACGCATACGGCGTCACCTACGACGAAATCGACGATTTCCTCGAAGGCAAGACCGTCTCGGACACGGTGTACGAGACGGTGCTGCGCTTCTACGACGGTTCGCGCCACAAGCGCGCGCTGCCGTATACGCCGTTCGACTGGCCGACCGCTTGAGTCGACCACGTAAGTCGAACCGCGCCGCGCGAACCGTAACGGTCGCGCGCGGCACGTGCACGACGGGCTACGCTACGCGTGCCCGTCCGCCTTCTTCGCCTGCAGCGCGCGAATCCGCAGCCGCGCGCCCGTATCGCTGACCGTCGCGTCGTACATCATCGCGAGATCGCGCTTGAGCGCGGTGCGCGACCCGCCGTCGAGATACACCATGTGCCCCGACGGATAGAAGCGTGCAGACAGGTTCTGCCGCACCTTCTGATCCTCGAGCGGCATCTGCTGCAGGTCGATCACGGTCTGGTAGAACGGCGTGACGAAATCGTACAAGCCGTTCGCCGACAGCACCTTCAGGTCGACGTTAAGCGCCATCACCGCGGCGAGGTCGCCCGCCGTGTAGAGGATCACGTTCCCCTTCGCGTCGATACCCTGCTGCTCGCCGGTCGGATCGATATGGCCGAAGTCCCAGTTCTGGAACGCCTGGTCGTTCAGGTCCGTGAACGCCGAGTTGGACGTGAACTTCAACTGCTCGTTCAGGTAGCTGTTCCACATCGCCGTGTAGACGCCCGTCACGGCCGTCATCGTCGGATCGTTGCCGCCCGAGTTCGGATCGATCTTGCCGGCGATACCGGTCGAGATCGCCGTCACGCGGCCGTCGTACGAACCGAGCGCGAGCCCCTGCGCCTGCAGCAGCGTCGTCAGGAACAGCGAATTGCCGCGCGCGTTGTAACCGGCGATGTCGAGCCCCCACGTCTGCAGCGTCGCCGTGTCGATGCCCGTGTAGTCCGACAGCTTCCGCACGGCGGCCGGGTCGGCATGCGGCACGTTGCGCAATGCCTTCAGGTAATCGGTGCGCGCGAATTGCGCGACTTCCTCGATGAACGCGCCGAGATCGGTCGGCGCCGGCTTGACGCCAAGCTTCTTGTGATACCAGGCGTCGGCCGCCGCCGTCGGCAGCGCGCCGACCGGGTTGCCGGCCTGCCGGTAGTCGAGGATCGACGACTGCAGCGTGACGCCGTTCAGGTCGACACCGTCCTCGTGCAGCTTGTACGCGAGCACGCAGCTGCGCGCGGTGCCATACGACTCGCCGAACAGGTATTTCGGCGAATTCCAGCGGTTGTTCTTCGTCAGGTAGCGCTTGATGAACTGCTTCAGCGAATCCGCATCCTGGTCGACGCCCCAGAAATTACGGTTCTTGTTCGGCGCGACGGCCGCCGAATAGCCGGTGCCGACCGGATTGATGAACACCAGGTCGCTGTGGTCGATCATGCTGTCCGGGTTGTCTTCGATCTGGTACGGCGCGGGCGGCGTGAACCCCGGCATCGACGTCTTGATGCGCTTCGGCGCGAACGAGCCGAGCAGCACGAACACCGACGACGAACCGGGCCCGCCGTTGTAGAAGAACGTGACGGGCCGCGTCTCCTCCTTCGCGCCGTCGGCCGTGAAGGCGACGTAGAAGATCTTCGCGGCCGGCTGCGAACTGCTCGGGTCGACCGTCACGAGATGGCCGACCGTTGCCGTATACGCGATCCGCTTGCCGCCGATCAGGATCGTGTGGTGCGTGATCGCGGCCGCTTCGGTCGTGTCGGTCACCGAGTCGTCGGGGCCGTTGCCGTACGCGACCGGATCGAAGAACGGCTGGTCGCGGCCGTGGCTCAGCGCGACGGGATTGACGGTCGGCGGCACGCTATGCGAATTGTGGTCGCCGTGATGCAGCGGATACACGCCGCCGGAAGATGCGGAATCGATGCCCATCGTGCTGCTCCTGGAGGTGAAAAAAGACGCGGGCAAGGAACCCGCGTCACATGGAAAGGCCTGTGCCTGCGCGTCAGCGCGATGGCTTGCGCGCGAGGATCGCCGCGAGTTTCGCGCCGTCGGGGCTGCCGAGGCCCGTGCACGCGTCCCAGCCGGACGCTGCCGCATACGTGCCGTTCGAGCCTTTCGTGATGTCGCGCAGCGCGCCCGGATGCTTGTACAGCACGGGATTGATCCAGCCGGCCGATGCGCCGGCCGCCGCACTCGCCGCCGCGTTGATCCGGGCGATCAGCGCGGCCCACAGCGGCGCGACCGCGCTCGTGCCGCCCATCACCGCGGGTGTTCCCGCGATCGACACTTCGTAGCCCGTTTGCGGCGACGCATCGCCGGCGACGTCCGGCACGCCGCGCTTCGCGAGCGGCCTGCTGCTGCCGTCGGCGAGCGCGACGGTCAGCCCCTTCTGCCAGGCCGGCACGTCGAACATCGTGCTGACGCCGCCGCCGCCCGCGCCGCCACCGCCCGCCTCGTCGTTCCACGTGACCTCGCTGCGAATGCCCTGCCCCGGCAGCGCATCGAGCTGCGTGCCGCCGCAGCCGAGCACGTACGGGCTCGACGCCGGGAAGTCGACGTGATCGGCACCGTCCTGCAGCCCGTCGCCCGAGCCGCTGTCGCCCGACGCCGCGCACACCGTGATCCCCTGCGCGGCCGCCGCCTGCAGCACGCGGTTGAACGCATGGGCCGACTGCGCCTGCCAGATCGCTTCCGGGCCGCCCCAACTGATCGAGATCACGGACGGCCGGTTGGTCTTGTCGGTGACGGCCGCGTTGACGGCCTGAATGAAGCCCGCGTCGCTGTTCGGCGCGAAGTAGACCGCGATCTTCGCGGCCGGCGCGATCGCACCGGCGATCTCGATATCGAGCGCGACTTCGCCGTCCGGGCCGTTCGCATCGCCGGTCGGCGTGTTGCGGCCGGTGCCGACGTTCACGTCGACGACCGTCGGCGGCTTGTCGATCCCGAGCCCGCGGAAATACTGCTGGATGTCGGTCGCGCGATAGCCGCCGCCGAGTTCGACGATCGCGATGCATTGCCCGGCGCCATCGCCGGCCGGAAAGCCGTACAGCGACGCGAGCTGGGGCGGCGTGAACGTGACCGAGGTGGCGCCGCGCGCGGGCCTGAACGGCGGACGCAGCCGGAAGTGCGGCCGCGCCTGCGGCCGGCTGTCGAGCCCGAGCACGGCCGTGACGACGTCGCCGAGCTCGTCCGGCAGCGCGATCGGGCCCGAGCGGCCGCGATACTGGCCGATCGCGCGATGCTCGAAACGCTCGAGCTTCACGCTGAATGCCGCCTCGAACTGCTGGATCGTGCCGGACAGCACGACGACGCTTTCGACCGGATCGACGCGATCGACCGTCAGCTGGTGACGGTGGGCGAAGTCCTCGGTCTTGCGAATATCGTCGGGATTGGCGGAGAAACGCTGCGCGAAGGCGTCGCGCGACAGCGGTTTTGCGTCGGTGTCGCCAGCGGCGAGCTGATTGACCAATGCGTCGAGTTGCCCTTCTTCCTGCCGCCGCAACATCATCGTGACGTGGATGCGTTCCGCCGGATCGCACTGACCGAGGCACTTGGACTCGGCGACGATACGGGGTTCACGGTCGGCTTGAAGATGCCTTGCCATGTTCAGACCCTCCTTGGTACCGCGTTGCACAGGCGTTGCACGGAACAGCCAGGAAATCGGACAGGGTCGGCGGCGGACGGTTCCGTCCGGTCGTCGGTTCGCGGCAGCGCGAAGTCAAAGGAAGTTTAGAACAGTCAGATGATTTGCGCGCGCCCTGGGCGTGGCGGGCACGTGCGCGAAGGCCGGCATTGTCGCGCGGCGTTCGTTGCTGCACTGCACCGCACGGCCTGTCAACCTGCGCGGTGCAGTGCGATGGTGCGGCTCAGTCCATCGACAGGCGCAGCGCGAAGCCGATCAGCGCCGCCGAGAAGGTCCAGCGCTGCACCGTCTGCGCGAGCGGATGCGCGCGCATCCACGCGGCGATGCGCGACGCGCCGAACACGCATGCGAGGTCGAAACACACGCCGGTCGCGACGAGCATCGCGCCGAGTTCGAACATCTGCCACACGACAGGCCCGGCCTCGGGCCGCACGAATTGCGGCAGCAATACCGAGCAGAACAGCAGCGCCTTCGGGTTCAGCAGGTTCGTCAGCAGCCCCTTGAAGAACGACTGACGCAGCTCGCCCGCGGCGGCCGCGTCGCCGTCGCCGAGTGCGAACACCGGCGAGCGGAACACCTGGATCGCGACATACGCGAGATACAGCGCGCCGCCGTAGCGGATCGCTTCATACAGCCACGGCGCGCTGCGGATCAACGCCGCGACGCCGCACGCGGACAGCGTCACGTGCGCGGTGCGCGACAGCGACAGGCCGGCCGCCGCCGCCATCCCCGGGCGCACGCCTCGACCGATGCTGGTCTGCAGCACGAGCGCCATGTCGGGGCCCGGCACCGCGTAGATGGCCGCCAGCGCGGCGAGATAAATCAACAGCAAATGCGTGGAAATCATGGTCTGCCCCCGTCCTTCAATGACGATATGTTGCCGCTGAAGGTAGAGGGAATATTGGCCTTATAGGGGCATGAATTGGCGATCCGTAGCGGAATCCGCCACAATCCCGAGACCACAACACGGATTCCGCCAAGATGACCGAACTCGACAAAACCGATCGCGCGATTCTCGCCGCGGTGCAGCGCGACGGCCGGCTACCGATCGCGCGCCTCGCCGATTCCGTCGGCCTGTCCGAGACGCCATGCGCACGGCGCCTGAAACGTCTCGAAAACGACGGCTACATCGAGCGCTACCGCGCGCAGCTGTCGCGCCAGGCGCTCGGCTACGGCGTCGTCGCGTTCGTGCTCGTGCGGTTCGCGACGCACGACCGCAAGGTCGCCGATCGATTCGAACGGGAAGTGCTGGCCATCGAGCGGATCCTCGCGTGCCACAACGTCGCGGGCACGGCCGACTATCTGCTGCAGGTGGTCGCGCGCGATCTCGACGACTACGGCACGTTCATTCGCGATTCGCTGCGGATGCTGCCCGGCGTGACGTCGATCGAATCCGCGCTTTCGCTGCGGGAGGTGAAGCACGACGCGGGGTTGCCGGTGCCGTGATGCGGCGGCCCAACGGCGGCAAGCGGTACGTTACCGCACGCGCCCCGTCACTTCGACGCGCATCGATGTGGGCGATTGGCCGCCCGCCACGTAACACGTGTTTCACCTGTTTGACGCCACCGGCCCTCACACGGCGTCGGGCGCCTGGTGCGCGTGCTCGAGATCCTCGAGAAAGGCTTCCACGAGCGGATTGCCGCGCCCGTCGCGCGCGACGACCATATGGAACGTGACGTCGTAGCGCAGCTGCTCGGGATTGAGCGGCGCGAGCAGCCCCTGCGCGACGTACGGCGCCGCGAAGTGCTGCGGCAGATAACCGAGGTGATGGCCCGACAGGATCAGCAGCGCGACGGCTTCCATGTTGTCGGCGGTCGCGGTCACGCGGTCGGGCGTCGTCGACATCTGCGCCTCCGGTAGCGGATACGAGCGCCACGCCCACTCGAATCCCGCGACGTCGGCCGGCGTCAGCGCGCCGGCCGCGTCGAATAGCGGATGGCCGCGCCCGCAATATGCGATCTGCCGCTCGATGAACAGCGGCGTGTAATGCAGCGACGGCACGCGATGCCAGAAATAGCCGACGGCAATCTGGATCTCGTCGCTCAGCAGCTTCTCCTCGAGATCGCCCGGCGGGCGCACCGAGATCGAGAAGCGCACGGCCTGGTCGCGCGTGCGGAACGCGGCGATCGCCTCGGCGATACGCGCGTTCTGGCTGATCGGCGTATGGCCGATCAGGCCGATGTTCAGCGTGCCGACCAGCTGGCGGTCCATGTGCCGCGCCGCCATCCCGAATTCGTCGAGCGCCGCGAGCAGCTTGCGGCTCATCGCATGGAACCGCTCGCCCTTCGGCGTGAGCCGGAAGCCGCTGCGGCCGCGCTCGCAGAGCCGGTAGCCGAGCCGTGTCTCGAGCGACGACAATTGCGCGCTGATCGTCGACTGGCCGACGTTCAGCATCGCCTGCGCGGCCGACACGCCGCCCGCGTCCGTGACCGCGAGAAACACGCGGATCAACCGCAGATCGAGGGTCGACAGATTCCCCAGCACGCTATTCCCCTTCCATACATCGATGAAGATCGATGTTTACGTCGATATCTTCGCATTCTTCTTTGCGGTCGGACGCGTAAGACTATGCGCCAGACCGCGTCGCATGATACGGCAACCCCACATCGGAAGAGACACCATGAACGACCACACCCATTTCCAGCCGCTCGGCGGCAATGAAATGCCGCGCTGCGGCGGCATCGCGACGATGATGCGCCTGCCGCACGTGGCGAGCGCCGCGGGCCTCGACGCATGCTTCGTCGGCGTCCCGTTCGATCTCGGCACCTCCAACCGCACCGGCGCACGCTTCGGCCCGCGCCAGATCCGCACCGAATCCGTGCTGCTGCGCCCGTACAACATGGCCACGCGCGCCGCGCCGTTCGATTCGCTGCAGATCGCCGACATCGGCGACGTCGCGATCAACCCGTACAACCTGCACGATTCCATCGCGCGCATCGAGGCCGCATACGACGCGATCCTCGAGCACGACTGCAAGCCGATCACGCTCGGCGGCGACCATACGATCGCGCTGCCGATCCTGCGCGCGATCCACCGCAAGCATGGCAAGGTTGCATTGATTCACGTCGATGCGCACGCCGACGTGAACGATACGATGATGGGCGAAAAGATCGCGCACGGCACGCCGTTCCGCCGCGCGGTCGAGGAAGGCCTGCTGCACGGCGACAAGGTCACGCAGATCGGCCTGCGCGGCACCGGCTACGCGGCGGAGGATTTCGACTGGTGCCGCGAGCAGGGTTTCCGCGTGGTCCAGGCCGAGGAATGCTGGAACAAGTCGCTCGCGCCGCTGATGGAAGAAGTGCGCGCGCGCATCGGCGACACGCCCGTCTACATCAGCTTCGACATCGACGGCATCGACCCGGCCTATGCGCCCGGCACCGGCACGCCGGAAATCGCCGGTCTCACCGTGCCGCAGGCGCTCGAGATCATCCGCGGCGCGAAGGGGCTGAACATCGTCGGCTGCGATCTCGTCGAAGTCGCGCCGCCGTACGACCCGTTCGGCACCACGGCGCTGCTCGGCGCGAACCTCGCCTACGAGCTGCTGTGCGTGCTGCCCGGCGTCGCATACCGCGACTGACCCGGCCGCACGACCTATTCCAAATCAGAGGATTCCAGAGGAGCACAAGACAGATGGGGACTTCCGTCAAACAACCGAAGCGGGCGGCGCTCGCATCGTTCGTCGGCACCACGATCGAGTGGTACGACTTCTACAGCTACGCGACCGCCGCCGCCATCGTGTTCGGGCCGCTGTTCTTTCCCGGTGAAAACCGCTTCGTCAGCCTGCTCGCGTCGTTCGGTTCGTTCGCGGTCGGCTTCTTCGCGCGGCCGCTCGGCGGCGTGATGTTCGGCTATCTCGGCGACCGCTTCGGCCGCAAGCGTTCGCTGCTCGCGACGCTGATGCTGATGGCCGTGTCGACGGTCGCGATCGGCCTGCTGCCGACCCACGCGCAGGCCGGCGTGATCGCACCGATCCTGCTCGTGCTGATGCGCGTGCTGCAAGGCATCGCGGTCGGCGGCGAATGGGGCGGCGCGGTGCTGCTCGCCGGCGAGCATGCGCCCGAAGGCAAGCGCACGTTCTTCGCGTCGTTCGCGCAGCTCGGCAGCGCGAGCGGCCTGATCCTGTCGATGCTCGCGTTCGGCGCGATCAGCACGCTGTCCAGGGACGACATGATGAGCTGGGGCTGGCGCGTGCCGTTCCTCGCGAGTTCCGTGCTGCTGGTGGTCGGCTTCGTGATCCGCGCGAGCGTGTCGGAGTCGCCCGAGTTCGAGGAAGTCAGGAAGAGCGGCAACACCGCCCAAAACCCGGTGCGCGAAGCGCTCAAGTACTGGCCGCTGCTGCTGCTCGCGATCGGCGCGAACGTGTACGGGATCGCCGGCGTGTATTTCAGCAACATCTTCATGATCAGCTACGCGACGCAGTTCCTGTCGCTCGACCGGTCGATGGTGCTGCATTGCATGACCATTGTCGCCGTGCTGCAGTTCGTCGTGCAGCTCGCCGCCGCGTTCCTCGCGCAGCGCTTCGGCACGACGCGCGTGCTGCTGATCACCGGCGCCTGGGCCGCGATCGTGCCGTTCGTGATGCTGCCGCTCGTGCACATGGGCACGCCGCTGTCGATCACGGTCGGCGTCGGCCTCGCGACGCTCGCGGAATCGGGCTACTACTCGGTGGTCGCCGGTTTCGTCAGCGGCATCTTCATCGCGCGCATCCGCTACACGGCGATCTCGATCGCATACCAGGTGTGCGGCGCGCTCGCCGGCGGCCTGACGCCGCTCGTCGCGACGCTGATCGCGCAGAACGTCGCGCCGCAATGGTGGCCGCTCGCGATCCAGTACACGAGTGCCGCCGTGCTGTCGTCGCTGTGCGTGTGGCTGATCTCGCGGCGCGTCAGCATCGATGATGCGGGCGCGACCGGCAAGCAAGGCCAGGCGCTGCCGCGCGGCGCACGCACCGTGTAACGCACACTAGCAAGCAAGGATGACGAACGGCGGCCCGCTCCTGCGGGCCGCCTTTTTTTTCGCCTGCTGCCCGATCATCGATCGCGACGGCGGGCGCGCGGCGGGCTGCCCGTCATTGCACCTGATTGCGCAGCGTCTTCGCGGCGGCGACCATGTTCGTCAGCGCCGGAATCACTTCCGCCCACTGGCGCGTCTTCAGCCCGCAGTCCGGGTTCACCCACAGGCGTTCCGCCGGAATCCGCTCGGCCGCTTTCTTCATCAGGCCGACGATGTGATCCTGCGTCGGGATGTTCGGCGAATGGATGTCGTACACGCCCGGCCCGATCTCGTTCGGATACCTGAAGCTGTCGAACGCGTCGAGCAGCTCCATGTCCGAGCGCGACGTCTCGATCGTGATCACGTCCGCGTCCATGTCGGCGATCGACGCGATGATGTCGTTGAACTCCGAATAGCACATGTGGGTGTGAATCTGCGTGTCGTCCTGCACGCCGTTCGCGGTGATGCGGAACGCCTCGACCGCCCACTTCAGGTACTCGCCCCATTGCGCGCGGCGCAGCGGCAGCCCTTCACGCAGCGCGGCCTCGTCGATCTGGATCACGCGCACGCCGGCCTTCTCGAGATCGAGCACTTCGTCGCGGATCGCGAGCGCGAGCTGGTAGCACGACACCGAGCGCGGCTGGTCGTCGCGCACGAACGACCAGTTCAGGATCGTCACCGGGCCGGTCAGCATGCCCTTCATCGGCTTGTTCGTCAGCGACTGCGCGTACGTGATCCATTCGACCGTCATCGCCTTCGGGCGGCTGATGTCGCCGAACAGGATCGGCGGCTTCACGCAGCGCGAACCATACGACTGCACCCAGCCGAACTGGCTGAATGCGTAGCCGTCGAGCTGCTCGCCGAAGTATTCGACCATGTCGTTGCGCTCGGCTTCGCCATGCACGAGCACGTCGAGTTCGAGCGATTCCTGTTCGCGCACGCTGCGCTCGATCTCGGCCTGCATCGCCGCGCGGTAGCCGGCTTCATCCAGCGCGCCGGACTTGAACTGGCTGCGCGCCTGTCGGATGTCGGCGGTCTGCGGGAACGAGCCGATCGTCGTCGTCGGGAAGGCCGGCAGGTTCAGGCGTGCCGATTGCTTCGGCGCGCGCTGCGTATAGGGGCTCGCGCGATTGCCGAGCTGCGCGTCGATGCGCGCGAGCGCGGCCTTCACCGCCGGGTTGTTCACGCGCGGCGAACGGCGGCGCGAGTCGATCGCGGCGGCGTTGGCGGCGAGCGCGTCGGCCACCTTGTCGCGGCCTTCATTCAGCGCCGTCGCGAGCACGTTCAGTTCGTCGAGCTTCTGCAGCGCAAACGCGAGCCACGAACGGATCTCCGGGTCGAGCTTCTGTTCGCTCGCGAGATCGACCGGCACGTGCAGCAACGAGCACGACGGCGCGATCCACAGGCGCTCGCCCAGTTGCTTCGCGAGCGGCTCGAGCCAGTCGAGCGTCGCGTTCAGGTCGGTCTTCCAGATGTTGCGGCCGTTGATCGCACCCACCGACAACACGCGGTCGGCCGGCAGTTCGCGCACAAGTGCGTCGACTTCGTCGCGGGCGTTGATCGCGTCGACATGCAGGCCGTCGACCGGCAGCGACGCCGCGAGCGTCAGGTTGTCCCCAAGCGCGCCGAAGTACGTGGCGAGCAGCACCTTGATACGGCGCGTTTCCAGCGCCGCATACGCGGTGCGCAATGCCTGCCGCCATTCGGCGTCGAGCTCGGTGACGAGGATCGGTTCGTCGATCTGCACCCATTCGACGCCCTGCGCGGTCAGCGTGTCGAGCAGCGCGCCGTACACGGGCAGGAGCTTCGGCAGCAGCGCGAGGCGATCCGAATCGTCCTTCGCCTTGCCGAGCCACAGGTACGTGACGGGGCCGAGGATCACCGGCTTCCCGGCGACGCCCAGCGCCCGGGCTTCGGCCAGTTGCTGGAGCAGGCACGACGGATCGAGCGAAAAGTTCGTGTCCGCGTGAAATTCGGGGACGATGTAGTGATAGTTCGTGTCGAACCACTTCGTCATTTCGCCGGCGGAAACGCCGCCGCAGCATGCTGTATGCTCGTCCGCCCCTTGCGCCGAACGGCCGCGCGCGACGCGGAAATAGTTGTCGAGCACGTCGCCATGGAAGCCCTGCACGCGCTTCGGCAGGTTGCCGAGCGTGAAGCTCATGTCGAGCACCTGGTCGTAGAACGAGAAATCGCCGATCGGCGCGAGATCGAGGTCGCGCTGGTCGTTCCAGTGGCGCTCGCGCAGCTCGGCGCCGAGTGCCTTCAGCTCGTCGCGCGACGATTCGCCCTTCCAGTAGCGTTCGAGACCGAACTTGAGTTCGCGCTGCGCGCCGATGCGCGGAAAACCGAGATTGTGTGTCGTAACCATGAAGCTGCCGTCCAGAGAGAAATTGAAGATCCGGCAGCCATCATAGGGATTTCATCCCATGAAATAAAATGGCATTATTTCATTCATCCATTAAATTTATTCATGTGTTTGCAGGGTGAGCGATATCCATGCTGGAACGATTCCATCTCGTCGTGATCCGTGAAGTCGAGCGCCAGGGCTCGTTGACCGCAGCCGCCAACGCGCTGCACCTCACGCAATCGGCGCTCAGCCATACCGTCCGGAAGATCGAGCAGCAGCTCGGCACGCCGATCTGGGATCGGGAGGGCCGCGGCCTGCGGCTGACGCAGGGCGGGCAATATCTGCTGAAGCTGGCGAACCGGCTGCTGCCGCAGTTCGAGCTCGCCGAGGAGCGGATGAAGCAGTATGCAAAGGGCGAGCGCGGCACGCTGCGCATCGGGATGGAATGCCATCCGTGCTACCAGTGGCTGCTGAAGGTTGTGTCGCCATACCTGTCGCGTTGGCCGGACGTCGACGTGGACGTGAAGCAGCGCTTCCAGTTCGGCGGCATCGGCGCGCTGTTCGGCCATGACATCGACGTACTTGTGACGCCCGACCCGCTGAACAAGCCGGGGCTGCGCTTCGATCCCGTGTTCGATTACGAGCAGGTGCTGGTGGTCGCGGATGCGCACCGGTTCGCGAACGCCGACTACGTGACGCCCGAGCAGCTGACCGACGAGGTGCTGATCACCTACCCGGTCGAAAACGACCGGCTCGACATCTACAACCAGTTCCTGACGCCGGCCGGCATCGTGCCGCGGCGCCACAAGTCGATCGAGACGACCGACATCATGCTGCAGATGGTGGCGAGCGGGCGCGGCGTGGCCGCGCTGCCGAGATGGCTTGCCGATGAATACGCGGACCGGATGCCGGTCGTGCCGGTCAAGCTCGGCAAGAACGGCATCGCGAAACAGATCTTTCTCGGCATCCGCGACGCGGACGCGTCGATCGACTATCTCGCCGCATTCGTCGCACTGGCGCGCGAATCGACGTGGAGCGCGCCGCGCATGCTGCGCTAGGCGCGCCCCGATACCATGCGCGTCAGGCGGCGCGCATGCCGGTGCGTTCGCCGCGTTCGACCCATGCACCGAACAGCAGGCCGATCGTCGTCCACATGATCGCCTGCATGCCGATCGCGGCAACGCGGAACTTCCACAGCACCGCGGCCGGGAATTCGGCCGGCACTTCATCGATCGACGGCAGCCCGATCTGCACGGCCGCGATGATCGCGACGAACGCGAGGCCCGCGACGATCGATGCGTTCCACGGGCCGAGCTTCGCCAGCAGATGACGACGCACGCTGACCGAGAACGCCATCGTCGCGACCGAGATCGCGATCATCAGGAAGAACAGGCCCGTGCGATAGCCGATCGTGTCGTGGTCGCCGACCGCCGGCGGATTGGCCGGGTATTTGATGCTCGGCACGATCACGAGCGCGACGAACGCCGCCGCCGCGAGCCATGCTGCGAGCGGCCGCGCCGGGAGGCGGCTGCCTCGCCCGTATGCGAACGCGAAGACCAGCGAGAACAGCCCGCCGAATGCCGCGCCGTAGGTCACGACGCCCGTCAGCAGGCCGACGCCGGCCTGCGTGTGGCGGCTGACCAGTTCGGGCTCCGGCGCTTCGCCGTCGGCGGCATCGACTTTTTCTCCGAAGGAGATCGCCTGATCGACTTGCGGTTCGCCGACGATTCTGGCGAAACCGAACGTGAGGAGGCCCGCGACGATGCCTGCGAGCATCCCGCGCATGAGCAGCTTTCCGACCATCGTGTACTCCGCGTCAGTGGCAGGGAAAGCCGAGCAGATGGCGGCCGTCGTGGACGAACTCGTGCACGTACATGCCCGGGACGAGCGACGTTGCTCCCTGTTCCGCACCGACGAAATAGAGCGCGAGCAACAGGATCAGGCCGACGAAGATGGCCCACGGCAACAGCTCGCGAACGGGAATGGGCGCCGGCACGACGACCGGCTTCAGCACTGCTTCGCTCATGGATGCACCTCAGGGGAATCGCGCCCCGACAAATGTTGGATGGAATACGAAGGCAGGTCTGGCTTCCGGGATTGAAGATCCGCGGTTACAGTGGCGCGACCGCGCCGGGCTTGCACCGGCTTCCGCCCTTCGTATCGGGCGAATTGTACGCGCGAACGTTCGCGTGTTGAAGGCCCGCGCATCACGGGCGCGGCCGTTCCGAACCCTCCGGCCATCGACATGACCCAACCTGCCTCGCTGCGCCTGATCGCGCACGCGCCGACCCGCGCGATGCGCACCGGCGCGTTTCCCGCCGACGATCCGCTCGATACGCCCGGGCTCGCGGAGGCTGCCGCGCTGCGCGAGCGGTTCGCAGGCGCCCCCGGCGCGATCGTGCTGTGCAGCCCCGCACGGTGCGCGCGGCAGACCGCCGACGCGCTCGGGCTGCACGCGGCCATTGACGATGCGCTGCGCGATGTCGACTACGGACACTGGCACGGCAAGCGGCTGCACGACCTCGCGCGCGACGTGCCGGACGAACTCGGCGCGTGGCTCGACGATCCGGCCGCGTCGCCGCACGGCGGTGAATCGTTCGAAGACGTCGCGCGCCGCGTCGGCGCATGGCTGAGCGCATTGCCATGTAACCGAGATATCGTCGCGATCACGCATGCGGCGATCGTGCGTGCGGCCATCGCGCACGGGCGCCGGATGGACGCGAAGGCGGCGACCCGCATCGACGTCGCACCGCTGTCGTGCACGGTATTCGCCGCGTCGGGAGAGGGCTGGACGTCGATCACGGACGACGTTCGACGCGATGCCGATGCGTAAGCCCGCCTGCTCACTATATGAAGAATGACGGCGCACTTTCTTTGCATCTCTGCAAGAAAACGGTTCGTCCTCCCGACTGTCATCAAACTGACTGGTAGCAAAAGCTAGGATCGGCTGCGGTTACCTTACGAGATGCCGCCATGAATCAGCCTGCTTCGTCCGCCGCGAATAACGCCGGCTCCGCCGAACGTACCCGACAGGTCGGCTATGCCGTCTTTCTGCTGGTACTCGCGGCCGGCGCCGTCTATATCGCCACCCACCTGATCGCCGATCTGTCGCCCATGCGCGAGGGGTCGCTGTTCCCGTACCTGATGCTCGGCGCCGCGCTGGCGATCGCGCTCGGCTTCGAATTCGTCAACGGTTTCCACGACACCGCGAATGCGGTCGCGACCGTGATCTACACCCACTCGCTGACGCCGAACGTCGCGGTGATCTGGTCCGGCATGTGGAACTTCCTCGGCGTGATGGTTTCCAGCGGGGCCGTCGCCTTCGGCATCCTGCAACTGCTGCCGGTCGAGCTGATCCTGCAGGTCGGCAGCGGGTCGGGTTTCGCGATGGTGTTCGCGCTGCTGATCGCCGCGATCGTCTGGAACCTCGCAACGTGGTACTTCGGGTTGCCGTCGTCGAGCTCGCATACGCTGATCGGATCGATCATCGGCGTCGGGCTGATGAACCAGCTGATGCACGGACCGTCGGGCACGAGCGGCGTCGACTGGGGCCAGGCGCTCGGCGTAGGCAAGTCGCTGCTGTTGTCGCCGATCGTCGGCTTCCTGTGCGCGTCGCTGCTGCTGCTCGTGCTGAAGGCCGTCGTGCGGATTCCGGAACTGTACAAGGAACCGCCGAAGGATCAGCCGCCGCCGTTCTGGATCCGCTGCCTGCTGATCCTCACGTGTACCGGCGTGTCGTTCGCGCACGGGTCGAACGACGGGCAGAAGGGGATGGGCCTCATCATGCTGATCCTGATCGGCACGATGCCGACTGCGTATGCGCTGAACAAGGCGGTCACGACGGCCGAATCGCAGACCTTCGTCGCCGTCGCGAACCAGGCCGCCGCGACCTTCGCGAAATATTCGAACGGCGTCGCGCCGTCCGCGAATCCGCGCGCCGACGTCGAGCACTTCGTGCAGCACCGCGAGATGACGCCTGCCGTGCTGCCGGCCGTGCAGCAACTGTCCACGTCGCTCGCGACCTCGGTCGGCTCGTCGGGCTCGATGGCGGCCGTGCCGCAGGGCGACGTCGACAACGTGCGCAACACGATGTATCTGGTATCCGAAGCGATTCGCCTGATCGAGAAGGCGGGTCAGCCCGCGTTCGCCGCCGATGACAAGCTCGCGATCGACAACTACCGCAAGCAGCTCGACCATGCGACCAAGTTCATTCCGACCTGGGTGAAAGTGGCCGTTGCGATCGCGCTGGGTCTCGGCACGATGGTCGGCTGGAAGCGGATCGTCGTGACCGTCGGCGAGAAAATCGGCAAGCAGCATCTGACGTACGGACAGGGCGCGTCGGCGGAACTCGTCGCGATGCTGACGATCGGCGCGGCCGACGTGTACGGGCTGCCCGTGTCGACGACGCACGTGCTGTCGTCGGGCGTCGCGGGCACGATGGCGGCGAACGGGTCCGGATTGCAGTGGAGCACGGTGCGCAGCCTCGTGCTCGCGTGGGTGCTGACGCTGCCGGCGTCGATCGCACTCGCGGCTGGGCTTTACTGGCTGTTCAGGTCGATCGCCTGAGCGGATGGGCGGCGAGCGGCCGGGGAGTTGGTCGCTCGCCGTGGAGGATTTGATTCGGGTGCTACGTCTGTTCGCCTCACCCCGCCTGTCGGTGCTTCCGGGCTTCCTCGCCTCACAAGCCCGGTCAGCGTTTGCGGTCGCGCACACTACGCTGAGCTTATTCCGGTCAGTCGCGCACCGGTATCGCACTGAATCGTCGTTGCGCCCGACCGCTCGTGCCGTGATCTGCCCCTTTCTTCCGAATTGAAGCGCAAGATCTGGAGCGCGCCGTCGCACCGGCGACATTAGACTGAGTTCATCGACTTTCATCGGGGACACGGTCGTGCTCGCAACGCTGCCCGACATCGCGTCGCCGACCATCCCGCTGCGACCGCCCGCACATATTCCGGCGCGCGCGACATGCCCGCACGACTCCGTATCCCCATCGCTGACGAACGAGGTACACCCGTGAACATTGCCGATCTGCAACCCGCCCTCGAATCTGCCGACCTCGTACAACGCGTGAGCGCAGTGGATTGGACCGGCGTCGGTACCGAACTCGACCGCTATGGGTGCGCTCGCGTACCGGGCCTTCTCCGCGCCGACGAATGCACGGCGCTGGCGTCGCTCTATCCGCGCGATGCGCTTTACCGTTCGCGCGTCGTCATGGCGCGGCATGGCTTCGGCCGCGGCGAATACCGGTATTTCGCCTATCCGCTGCCGGCGGTCGTCGACACGTTGCGAACCGCGATCTACCCGCATCTCGCACCGATCGCGAATCGCTGGAACCAGGCGCTCGGGATCGACGTCCGCTACCCGGCCGACCACGCGTCATTCCTCGAGCGCTGCCATGCGGCGGGACAAACGCGACCGACGCCGCTGATCCTGCAGTACGGCCCGGACGACTACAACTGCCTCCATCAGGACCTGTATGGCGAGCACGTCTTTCCGCTGCAGGTCGCGATCCTGCTGTCGGCGCCCGGCGGGGATTTCACGGGTGGGGAGTTCGTGCTGACGGAACAGCGGCCGCGGATGCAGTCGCGTGCGGAAGTGGTGCCGCTGACACAAGGCGACGCCGTGATCTTCGCCGTCCACGGCCGGCCCGTGCAGGGAACGCGCGGCGTCTATCGCGTCAACCTGCGTCACGGCGTGAGCCGTATCCGGACCGGGCACCGCCATACGGTCGGCATCATCTTTCATGATGCTCAGTAACGGCAGGCGCGAGCGCGGTGGCGTCGGGCGGCGTCGGATGGCGACGGCGGCGGGCGGCGGTGGCGACGGAGATGCGCGGTGGCGATGGGCGATGGGCAGCGGGCAGCGGGCAGCGGGCAGCGGGCAGCGGGCAGCGGGCAGCGGGCAGCGCATCATGCCCGAGGTCGTGCGTGCGCGGCACGGCGGCTGAGCATCGCCGGCAACACAGCAGTGAGTTCATGAAATGCATGCGCGAAAATTCATCGCGCCCGTGACGAATCGAACCGTCAAGTGAGCGGAGCAACGAGCGCGACCATATGCCGACGTCGCGATTCACGCCCGACCGGCCGTTCAACCTATCCTCGCGCGGCACTCGCCCGAAGTCGATCGCCCGCGTCGGAGGCGAGCCGCGCATAACCCGGCAACGTCAGCAGCGCGAGTACGCCCGCGGCAACGAACGCCCAGCGAAAATCGTCGAGCACGTAGTGAATCCCGGCCGCATCGCCGCGCATCAGCGCGGCGAGCCGCAATGCCAGCGCGCCGAATGCGATCCCCATCCCGATCGTCATCTGCTGCGCGGCGCTCCACAGCGTGCTCGCGGCGCTCGTCTGGTGCGACGGAACATCGGCATAGGCGAGGGTCGCCAGCGTCGTGAACTGCATCGAGCGCGTCAGCCCGTAGACGAATACGACCAGCAGCGTGATCGCGAGCGGCGTCGACGCGGTCAGCCAGCCGCATGCGATCGTGAAGAAGCCGACGATCGTCACGTCGACGAGCGCGACGCGGCGAAACCCGAAACGATCGAGGATCCACGACGTGCCCGCCTTCATGCCCAGATTGCCGAGCGCGCTCGAGAGCAACAGCAAACCGGACTGGAACGGCGACAGCCCGAAACCAATCTGGAACAGCAGTGGCAGCAGATAGGGCACCGCATTGACCGCAATCCGCGTGACCGATCCGGTGAGCACCGTGACCGAGAAGGTCGGCACCTTCAGTGTCGTGAAATCGAGCAGCGGGTGCGCGCAACGCCGCGCGTGCAGCCACGCGGCGATGCCGAACAATACGCTGGCCCCGACCAGCACGGCCGCGCGCGTGAAGTGCGCATCCTGCTGACCGGCCGTTTCGGTACCGAGCAGCAGACAGGTCAGCGCCCCGCCCGCCAGCACGAACCCGACCCAATCGAGCGGCCGCTGTTCGTCCGCACGCGTATTCCGCACGATCAAGCACGTACAGACCAGCGCGGCGAGGCCAAGCGGCACGTTCAACAGGAAGATCCATCGCCATGACGCATAGGTCGTGATGAAGCCGCCGATCGGCGGCCCAACGACCGGCGCAACGATACCCGGCCACGTGATCGTCGCGATCGCGCGCATCAGCCGTGCTTTCTCCGTGCTGCGCACGACGATCATCCGCCCGACCGGCACCATCATCGCCCCGCCGACGCCCTGCAGCACCCGTACGGCCGTAAACGTCACAACGCCGTTGGACAGCCCGCACAGAATCGATGCCCCGGTAAAAATCACGATCGCGCTGCCGAACACCGTGCGGGAACCGTATCGGTCTGCGATCCAGCCGCTGATCGGGATGAATACCGCGAGCGCGAGCATGTAGGCCGTCATCCCGAGACTCAGCGCATTCGGTCCGACGCCGAAGGAATGCGCCATCTGCGGCAGCGCGGTCGCGATCACGGTCGTGTCGAGATACTCCATGAAGAAGGTCGCGGCGACGAGATACGGCAAGAAGTCGGTCGTCCGATCACCCTGAGCAGAGCTGGAAGTCATGAACGATGCAGTTGCGGAAGGCGGAACACACCGGCAATCACACGCGGAAGCCGGACGAGTGGCGATATTACCCTGAAGTGTCCGCACGCCGCGCTGCCGATACATGGTGCCGAAACCACTTTATGCGCATAGATTCGACGTGGCTCGGCAGGCGGCCATACATGCCACCGATGTCAATAAAGCGCGTATTTGAGCCAATTTCGCAGAAGATTCGCGACGTTACTCGCCCATCAGGCCATCCTGGCGAATTCTGTAGTGCTCGCCTCGACACGCACTGCTCCAGCCATATCGTCCCTGGTCATCGGTTGTCCCTTGATAGACCACGGCGCCATCCGACACCCGGATCAGGGAAAATTTCATATTGGCGAACGGGCCCACATCGCCGTCTGCATCTTGGAATTTTGCGTGAAATGGCGCATGGACGCAGTCAGCATGAGACTGTGCAGCTCATGTGATGTGACCGATCTAGCTGACCCACCGGCCCTACGGATGCGACCTGTGTGAGGATCCTGCCCGGCCAGCTCGCTTGCACGTCGGCGCCAAGGGCCCCACCTCGCTGTCATCGCTTTTTCGCCGCGCAAATGCAAAAACCCCCGCCTTTTGGGCGGGGGTTCTTGGCTTAGGGAGCCTGACGATTACCTACTTTCACACGGGAATCCGCACTATCATCGGCGTAGAGTCGTTTCACGGTCCTGTTCGGGATGGGAAGGGGTGGGACCGACTCGCTATGGTCATCAGGCAAAGAGGGTTGTCGCGCTGCTTCGCAACGCGACCAATCTGGGAAGAAGCAGTAATTTTGAGTTGTGTGTATCACACACGAGAATCCAACTTGTCGCTTGGGATCGCGGCCAGTGCTTGCGCACGGCGCCGATCTACAAGGCAGACTTGTTATAGGATCAAGCCTTACGGGCAATTAGTATCAGTTAGCTGAACGCATTACTGCGCTTACACACCTGACCTATCAACGTCCTGGTCTCGAACGACCCTTCAAGGGGATCTAGTCCCCAGGGATATCTCATCTTAAGGCGAGTTTCCCGCTTAGATGCTTTCAGCGGTTATCTCTTCCGAACATAGCTACCCGGCGATGCCACTGGCGTGACAACCGGTACACCAGAGGTTCGTCCACTCCGGTCCTCTCGTACTAGGAGCAGCCCCCTTCAAATATCCAACGCCCACGGCAGATAGGGACCAAACTGTCTCACGACGTTTTAAACCCAGCTCACGTACCTCTTTAAATGGCGAACAGCCATACCCTTGGGACCGGCTACAGCCCCAGGATGAGATGAGCCGACATCGAGGTGCCAAACACCGCCGTCGATATGAACTCTTGGGCGGTATCAGCCTGTTATCCCCAGAGTACCTTTTATCCGTTGAGCGATGGCCCTTCCATACAGAACCACCGGATCACTATGACCTGCTTTCGCACCTGCTCGACTTGTCGGTCTCGCAGTTAAGCACGCTTATGCCATTGCACTATCAGCACGATTTCCGACCGTACCTAGCGTACCTTCGTACTCCTCCGTTACGCTTTGGGAGGAGACCGCCCCAGTCAAACTGCCTACCATGCACTGTCCCCGACCCGGATCACGGGCCAAGGTTAGAACCTCAAACAAACCAGGGTGGTATTTCAAGGACGGCTCCACCGAAACTAGCGTTCCGGTTTCATAGCCTCCCACCTATCCTACACAGATCGGTTCAAAGTCCAATGCAAAGCTACAGTAAAGGTTCATGGGGTCTTTCCGTCTAGCCGCGGGTAGATTGCATCATCACAAACACTTCAACTTCGCTGAGTCTCGGGAGGAGACAGTGTGGCCATCGTTACGCCATTCGTGCAGGTCGGAACTTACCCGACAAGGAATTTCGCTACCTTAGGACCGTTATAGTTACGGCCGCCGTTTACCGGGACTTCAATCAAGAGCTTGCACCCCATCATTTAATCTTCCGGCACCGGGCAGGCGTCACACCCTATACGTCCACTTTCGTGTTTGCAGAGTGCTGTGTTTTTATTAAACAGTCGCAGCCACCAGTTTATTGCAACCCCTTCACCCTCTGCGCGCAGGCGCATCAAGCTACAAGGGCGTACCTTATCCCGAAGTTACGGTACCAATTTGCCGAGTTCCTTCTCCCGAGTTCTCTCAAGCGCCTTAGAATACTCATCTCGCCCACCTGTGTCGGTTTGCGGTACGGTCATCGTTAGACTGAAGCTTAGAGGCTTTTCTTGGAACCACTTCCAATTGCTTCGCTCCCGAGGGAGCTCGCGCCACACCCTTGAATTGCGCACCCGGATTTGCCTAAGTGCCTTCTCCAATGCAGCGACCGGGACTTCCAACACCCGGACAACCTTCCGCGATCCGTCCCCCCATCGCATCTAACAATGGTGCAGGAATATTGACCTGCTTCCCATCAGCTACGCATTTCTGCCTCGCCTTAGGGGCCGACTCACCCTACGCCGATGAACGTTGCGTAGGAAACCTTGGGCTTACGGCGAGGGGGCCTTTCACCCCCTTTATCGCTACTCATGTCAGCATTCGCACTTCCGATACCTCCAGCACGCTTTTCAACGCACCTTCGCAGGCTTACGGAACGCTCTCCTACCATGCGTGCAAAGCACGCATCCGCAGCTTCGGTATATAGCTTAGCCCCGTTACATCTTCCGCGCAGGACGACTCGATCAGTGAGCTATTACGCTTTCTTTAAAGGGTGGCTGCTTCTAAGCCAACCTCCTGACTGTTTTAGCCTTCCCACTTCGTTTCCCACTTAGCTATATTTGGGGACCTTAGCTGGCGGTCTGGGTTGTTTCCCTCTTGACACCGGACGTTAGCACCCGATGTCTGTCTCCCGTGATTGCACTCTTCGGTATTCGGAGTTTGCTATGGCGGGGTAATCTGCAATAGACCCCCCAACCATGACAGTGCTCTACCCCCGAAGGTGAGACACGAGGCACTACCTAAATAGTTTTCGGAGAGAACCAGCTATTTCCAAGTTTGTTTAGCCTTTCACCCCTATCCACAGCTCATCCCCTAACTTTTCAACGTTAGTGGGTTCGGACCTCCAGTACGTGTTACCGCACCTTCATCCTGGCCATGGATAGATCACTTGGTTTCGGGTCTACGCCCAGCAACTGAACGCCCTATTCGGACTCGCTTTCGCTACGCCTGCCCTATACGGTTAAGCTTGCTACTGAACGTAAGTCGCTGACCCATTATACAAAAGGTACGCCGTCACCCCTTACGAGGCTCCGACTGTTTGTATGCATGCGGTTTCAGGATCTATTTCACTCCCCTCCCGGGGTTCTTTTCGCCTTTCCCTCACGGTACTGGTTCACTATCGGTCGATCACGAGTATTTAGCCTTGGAGGATGGTCCCCCCATCTTCAGACAGGATTTCACGTGTCCCGCCCTACTTGTCGTACACCTAGTTCTTTCATACTGTTTTCGCCTACAGGGCTATCACCTGCTATGGCCGCACTTTCCAGAGCGTTCGGCTAACAATACAAATAAAGAGTACAAGGCTCATCCCATTTCGCTCGCCACTACTTTGGGAATCTCGGTTGATTTCTTTTCCTGCGGTTACTTAGATGTTTCAGTTCACCGCGTTCGCTTCGCATGGCCTATGTATTCAGCCATGGATACTCCAAAAGGAGTGGGTTTCCCCATTCGGACATCTACGGATCAAAGCTCGTTTGCCAGCTCCCCGTAGCTTTTCGCAGGCTACCGCGTCCTTCATCGCCTGTGATCGCCAAGGCATCCACCACATGCACTTGTTCGCTTGACCCTATAACGAGTCTGTCTCATCTTTCGACGCGACAGTCGCTACAGGTTGAGTTCTCGCGTTGTGCCGTATTCCAATTGAGTCGAACATAGAGTTCGAATCATCTTGAGATACATCGATACAATCACAACCCGGATAACTTTCACGTCCATCTCAAGACGCTTCCGCTATCCAAATTACTTACTTCTTCCAGATTGTTAAAGAACGACAGCCGATATCTGTTGATACCACTCTGACTGGCTCAATCGCCAATGACAAAGATTCGACGACGTCGAACGCTTGTCATTGAGGATTGGTGGAGGCAGACGGGATCGAACCGACGACCCCCTGCTTGCAAAGCAGGTGCTCTCCCAGCTGAGCTATGCCCCCATGAGTACAGATTTCCTCAGGTACCTACCGCCTCTCGGCATGGGCTGCTCGTAAGCGCTAAAGCGCTAACGATCACCGACACGCCAGACAAGACAATGGTGGGTCTGGTTGGATTCGAACCAACGACCCCCGCCTTATCAAGACGGTGCTCTAACCGACTGAGCTACAGACCCCTGAGTCTGTCTTTAATTTACAGCCGATAAGCGTGAGCGCTCAACTTTGCGAGAAGCTCTGGAAAGGAGGTGATCCAGCCGCACCTTCCGATACGGCTACCTTGTTACGACTTCACCCCAGTCATGAATCCTACCGTGGTGACCGTCCTCCTTGCGGTTAGACTAGCCACTTCTGGTAAAACCCACTCCCATGGTGTGACGGGCGGTGTGTACAAGACCCGGGAACGTATTCACCGCGGCATGCTGATCCGCGATTACTAGCGATTCCAGCTTCATGCACTCGAGTTGCAGAGTGCAATCCGGACTACGATCGGTTTTCTGGGATTAGCTCCCCCTCGCGGGTTGGCAACCCTCTGTTCCGACCATTGTATGACGTGTGAAGCCCTACCCATAAGGGCCATGAGGACTTGACGTCATCCCCACCTTCCTCCGGTTTGTCACCGGCAGTCTCCTTAGAGTGCTCTTGCGTAGCAACTAAGGACAAGGGTTGCGCTCGTTGCGGGACTTAACCCAACATCTCACGACACGAGCTGACGACAGCCATGCAGCACCTGTGCGCCGGTTCTCTTTCGAGCACTCCCGCCTCTCAGCAGGATTCCGACCATGTCAAGGGTAGGTAAGGTTTTTCGCGTTGCATCGAATTAATCCACATCATCCACCGCTTGTGCGGGTCCCCGTCAATTCCTTTGAGTTTTAATCTTGCGACCGTACTCCCCAGGCGGTCAACTTCACGCGTTAGCTACGTTACTAAGGAAATGAATCCCCAACAACTAGTTGACATCGTTTAGGGCGTGGACTACCAGGGTATCTAATCCTGTTTGCTCCCCACGCTTTCGTGCATGAGCGTCAGTATTGGCCCAGGGGGCTGCCTTCGCCATCGGTATTCCTCCACATCTCTACGCATTTCACTGCTACACGTGGAATTCTACCCCCCTCTGCCATACTCTAGCCTGCCAGTCACCAATGCAGTTCCCAGGTTGAGCCCGGGGATTTCACATCGGTCTTAGCAAACCGCCTGCGCACGCTTTACGCCCAGTAATTCCGATTAACGCTCGCACCCTACGTATTACCGCGGCTGCTGGCACGTAGTTAGCCGGTGCTTATTCTTCCGGTACCGTCATCCCCCGGCTGTATTAGAACCAAGGATTTCTTTCCGGACAAAAGTGCTTTACAACCCGAAGGCCTTCTTCACACACGCGGCATTGCTGGATCAGGCTTTCGCCCATTGTCCAAAATTCCCCACTGCTGCCTCCCGTAGGAGTCTGGGCCGTGTCTCAGTCCCAGTGTGGCTGGTCGTCCTCTCAGACCAGCTACTGATCGTCGCCTTGGTAGGCCTTTACCCCACCAACTAGCTAATCAGCCATCGGCCAACCCTATAGCGCGAGGCCCGAAGGTCCCCCGCTTTCATCCGTAGATCGTATGCGGTATTAATCCGGCTTTCGCCGGGCTATCCCCCACTACAGGACATGTTCCGATGTATTACTCACCCGTTCGCCACTCGCCACCAGGTGCAAGCACCCGTGCTGCCGTTCGACTTGCATGTGTAAGGCATGCCGCCAGCGTTCAATCTGAGCCAGGATCAAACTCTTCAGTTTAAACCTGTTACTGTTTTCGGTTCGGTTAAGAACCGGTCGCTCACTCAAAGCTGACAGGAATATGAATCACTTCATAAACCTGACTTACTTTAGTGTGAGACTCTTGATACTTTCGCTATCTGATCCGAGGATCAGCTCGCTGCCATCAAGCGCCCACACTTATCGGCTGTTAATTTTTAAAGAGCATTTCTGCGAGAAACCTTCCGTTTCCCAGCAGCGCTGCGTTTTCAGCAGCAGAGAAGCGAGATTATGAACCGTCTTTCTTCGCTCGTCAACAACTTTCTGAACTGCTTCGTTGCGACCGCGAGGGGTTCAACTTCGTGTGCGCCGGGGCCGTTACAGCAACCTTCGTCAGCACCGCTTCCCTTCCTCCCGCGCCGCGTTTCCGTTAGCGCGAAAGAGGCGTGATTGTAGGCACCCTCCTCGAACTGCGCAAGGGGTTTCTCGAAAAAATATAAGGCCCCGCACGCTACCGCGCGCGGGGCCTTCCTTATATGGACGCAACCGGGCCGTCAGGTCACACGCACCTGGCGCACCACTATCTCCATATAGTGATCGAGGTTCGGCGTCACCTTGCCCGCTTCCTTCGCCGTATCGTCCCAGCGGCGCAGACGCAGCGCATCCTCCGCGAACGGGCGTTGCAGGAACGCCGCCGTCTCCTCTTCACTGAAGATGCCGCCCTGCAGTGCGAGACTGCGCACCGAATCCGGCGACAGGCTCTCGAAGTAGCCGGCGTCCGTCCGGCACAGGCAACGCTTCGCGTCGACGTGCAGCCGGATCGGCTCCAGCACCGCGTCGTCGAACAGCGGCCGCAGGAACGGCAGCACGTAATACTGATGAAGATCGTCGATTCCGCGTGCGCTCGGCGTCTCGCCCTGGCGATTCAGCAAATGACCGAGGTCATGCAGAAATGCCGCCGCGACCAGCGCGTCGTCGGCGCCCGCCTCCTCCGCCAGCAAGCCGCTCTGCAACGCATGCTCCAGCTGCGTGACCGGTTCGCCGCTATAGGCGACATGGCCATGCTCGCGATACAGCCCGTGGATCTCTTCCACCGTCAGTGCCATCCGCTTACTCCCAAGGCAGCGAAAACGTCTTCAGGTTCGTGAAGCTCTTCATCGCTTCCTGAACGCCTTCCTTATAGCCAAGCCCCGAATCCTTGACGCCCCCGAACGGCGACAGCTCGATCCGGTATCCGGGCACTTCCCAGACGTTCACCGTCCCGACGTTCAGCTCGTTCACGAACCGAACGACCGCGGCCGTACTGTCCGTGCAGACCCCCGACGACAGCCCGAATGCCGTGCCGTTGCTGATCCGGATCGCATCGTCGATCGTGTCGAACGTCATGACGGGCGATACGGGGCCGAAAGTCTCTTCGCGCACGATCGTCATCGACGGATCGACGTTGTCGAGCACCGTCGGCGAATACAGCGCACCGCGCCGCACGTTGCCGGTCAGCAGGCGCGCGCCCTGCGCGAGCGCCTCGCCGACTCGCGCCTCGAACAGCCGCGCCGCCGCGTCGTCGATCACCGTGCCCATTTCGTTCGCGGGATCGAACGGATCGCCGTAATTCCATGCGCGCGTCTTCTCGACGAGCAGCTCGGTGAACGCCGGCGCGATCGAGCGCTGCACCAGGATCCGCTTGACGGCCGTGCAGCGCTGCCCCGAATTGCGGTACGAACCGAGCACGGCCAGCGATGCCGCACGTTCCAGATCGGCATCGTCGAGCACGATCAGCGGATCGTTGCCGCCCAGCTCCAGCACGATGCGCCGGTAGCCGGCCCGCACGGCGATCGCCTTGCCGATCGACACGCCGCCCGTGAAGGTAATCAGCGATGCATGCGGATGCGTGACGAGTTCGTCCGCGATCTCGCGGGGATCGCCGGTCAGCACCTGCAGCATCGGCTCGGGCAAGCCGGCCTCGTAGAGCAGGTCCGCCAGATAGAACGCCGACAGCGGCACCTTCTCCGACGGCTTCACGATCACGCGGTTGTTGGTCGCGATCGCCGGCGCGATCTTGTGCGCGACCTGATTCATCGGGTGATTGAACGGCGTGATCGCGACGATCACGCCGTCGAGCGGCTGCCGTTGCGAGAACACGCGTCGCGCCTTGCCGTGGGGTGTCAGGTCGCACGAGAAGCTCTGCGCGTCGTCGCGCAACGCCTCGACCGACGCGAACTTCAGCACGTCGGCGACGCGGCCGATCTCGTAGCGGGAATCCCGTTTCGACAATCCCGATTCGAGCGTGATCAGGTCGGATGCCGCCTCGGTACGCTCGCGCAGCAGCGCAGCCGCACGCTCGAGGATCTGCGAACGCTCGTAACGCGTCAGCGCGGGCCGGTATGCCATCGCGTAGTCGAACGCGGCACGCACGTCGTCGACGCTCGCCAGCGGCGCCGTACCGACGCGCGTGCCGGTGTACGGATCGGTGACGTCGAAAACACGGTCGCGCGTCGCCCGCGTGCCGCACCAGCGCAGCGCCTCGGCGCGAAACGCGGGGTGATCCTGTCGGGGATGAACCATCATGACGCGACCCGGTTCAGCACGAAATCGAACACGTCGAAGTTGCGCGGCCGACGTGCCGGATCGTCCCGCTCGATCCGACGGTTGAACAGCAATGGCACCTCCTGCTCGGACACGCCGCCGTGCGAACGCAGCGGCACGGTCAGGCCCGACAGGTCGTGTTCGCGCTCGCGCGTGCCGAGCGTCATGTCGCGCCGCGCGATCACGACGAGATCGCCGATCCGGTCGGGCGGCAGCTCGAAGCGGGCGGCGGCTTCCGCGTTGTCGAGCACGAGCTCGACGCCGTCGAGCCCGCCGACGCGCCACATCGCATCGGTCCGGTCGACACCCGGCGCCAGATACACGGTCGCGAACGAGCCGAGCGCGCCGTGGTGCACGACGTACGGATCGGTGATCGGCAGGATCACGCGCGCGGCCCGCGCACCGAACCAGCCGTCGAACGCGTCCTGCAGATAGATCACGTTCGGGCGGCCCGTGGCCGGATCGTGCTTCGCGTTCATCCCGTGGTCGGCCGTGAGCCCGATCGCCCAGCCGAGCGCGTCGAGCTGCGCGAGATAGCCGTCCATCATTGCGTAGAACGCGTTCGCGCCCGCACTGCCCGGCTCGCACTTGTGCTGCACGTAGTCGGTGGTCGACAGATACATCAGGTCGACCTGGCGCGTCTGCGCGAGCCGCACGCCGGCCGCGAACACGAATTCGGACAGCGCCGCGCTGTATACGTCGGGCGACGGCAGGCCGACCCAGTCGAGCACGTCGGCGATGCCGTTTTCCGCGAGATTCGCCTGCGCGGCCTTCTCCGCGGAAAAACAGATGCCGTTCATCTGCCAGCCGAGCAGCCGGCGCAGCTTGTCCTTCGCCGTGACGACGGCCACCCGCGCGCCGGCGTCGGACGCCACCGCGAGCAACGTGCCGGCCCGCAGGTAGGCCGGGTCGTTCATCATCACTTCGGCGCCGCGCCCGCCGTCGGCGGCCGGATCCCAGAAGTAGTTGCCGCAGATCCCGTGGACCGACGGCGGCACGCCGCAGACGATCGACAGGTTGTTCGGGTTGGTGAAGGTCGGCACGACGCAGTCGGCACGCCACGCGGTGCCGGCCGCGATCATCCGGCCGATGAACGGCGCGACGCCCGCCTCCACCGCACGCTCGAGATAGTCGTACTCGCAGCCGTCGACGCAGACGACGACGGTCGGTTCGGCCGGCAGCCGGTAGCGCCGGCCGTTCACGTCGACGGAACGACCCGCGAGATCCGTCGATACCTTGCCCGCGGCCGCTTGCTCGCCGGGCAGCCGCAACGCGAACGCGGCGTTCATGATGCGGCCCGCGTACCGCGCGGCACGCGCGCGGCGATCAGCAGCAGCGCCGCGAGCGACGCCCCGAGCATCAACAGCGACAGCGCCGATGCCGGCAGGTAGTAACCCCGCTCCACCTGGCCGATCACGACGATCGGCACGGTCGCGAAACCCGGCGGGTAGACGGTCAGCGTCGCGCCGAGTTCGCCGAGCGACAGCGCGAAGCCGAGCGCGAGACTCGCACGCAGCGCCGGCACGAGCTGCGGCAGCAGCACGCGGCGCAGCACCATCGCGGGCGGCGCACCGAGGCTCGCCGCCGCTTCGCGCAGCACGGTCAGTTCCGGCCGCAGCGCGGCGGCCGCGCAGCGATAGCAGAACGGCAGAATCAGCGCGAGCTGCACGAGCACGACGATCGCCGCGGAGCTCGACAGGTCGAGCGGCTTCTGGTGATACGCGATCAGCACCGCGAGCCCGAGCACGACGCTCGGCACGCCGTTCGGCACCATCACGAGCGCGTCGACGAGCGCGCCGAGGCCGCGCCGGTCGCGCCCTTCGAGCGCGAGCGCGAGCCACAGCCCGAGGATCGTGCCGAGCGCCGACACGCCGAAGCCGATTTCGAGGCTCGTCAGCAGCGCGTCGTATTCCGGCGACGCGAGCCGCTCGAACCAGCGCAGGCTGTAACCGGCCGGCAGAATCGTGCCCGACCACTGCGTCGACACGCTCGACAGCGCGACGACGACGACCGGCAGCACGAACAGCCAGAAGCAGGCGAACGCGGCCAGCGCGAGCGCGGCGCGCGACGCATGCTTGAGCAGCGTGTCGCCCCGGCCGATCCGGTGGCGCGGCACGGCTGGCCCGATACGGAATTCAGCGGACATCGTTTCCTCCCGTCGCACGCCGGTTCACCCGGCGATAAACCGCATAGAGCGCCAGCGACAGCGCGAGCATCACGACCGCGCCGGCCGAGGCGGTCGGCAGGTCGAGGTCGACGGTCGCGCTGCTGTAGATCGCGACCGGCAGCGTCACGAGCCGCGCACTGCCGAGCACGAGCAGGATCCCGAACTCGTTCAGCGTCAGCAGGAAGCACAGCACGGTGCCGGCGGCGATGCCCGGCCACGCGATCGGCAGCACGACGCGGCGCGCGAGCATCCAGCCGGACGCGCCGAGACTGCGCGCCGCTTCGATCAGGCGCAGGTCGAGCGTCGCGAACGACGCGAGCGTCGGCCGCACGACGAACGGCGTATAGAACACGGTCTGCGCGAGAATCACGCCGCCGATGCCGAACAGGAAGTCGAGCGGCGGGCTCTCGAGATGGAACAGTTGCTGCAGCGCGATGCTGATCGAGCCTTGCGAGCCGTACAGGAAGATCAGCGTGAACGCGACGAGGAACGACGGGAACGCGACGTACAGTTCCAGGAAACGCGTGACGAGCGATGCGCCCGGGAACGGCCTGAAGAACAGCAGCGCGGCCAGCAGCACGCCGAGCACCGACGCGGTGCCGGCGCTCGCGAACAGCACGCCGACGCTCGTCAGCAGCACGCCGCGCGTATCGGGGTTGCCGAAGAACGTCCGGTACGCGGCGAAGCTGAGCCCGTGATCGCCGGACACGCTCAGCAGCACGAGCCGCACCAGCGGATAGACGACGAGCGGGCCCAGCACGACGAGCGCAAGCGCGGCGAGGTGCAGGTCGCCCATGCGCTTGCGGCGCCGCGCGGCGGCGGCATGCGCGGCGGCCGACGCGAGCGCCTGCGGCGGCAGGCCGGCTTCAGGGCTCGATAAGGACGACATCGTCTGCCTCGCAATGCAGGGAAACGCGCGCACCGCGCTCGGGAGCCGTGCCGCGGCCGCGTTGCATCGTGACGCGCACGGGCTGGTCGGGCGCCGCGTCGATCACGACCGCGATCGACAGGTCCGCGCCCTGCCATTCGACGGACGACACCGTGCCGTGCAGGCCGCCCGCCGCGAGCGGCATCACGGTCAGGCGCTCGGGGCGCACGCAGGCGACCTTGTCGCGCACGTCGTGGCGCGGGTCGCCGAGCGGGAAGATCACGTGCGGGGGCAGCAGGTTCGCGGGGCCGAGATAGCGCGCGACGTAGCCGTCCCGCGGCGTGTCGTACAGCTGCTGCGGCGTGCCGAGCTGCGCGATGTGGCCATCGCGCATCAGCAGCGCGCGGTCGGACAACACGAGCGCGTCGTCGCGGTCATGCGTCACGCAGACCACGGTCAGGTTCGGCAGGCGCTCGTGCAGCGCCTTCAGTTCGCTGCGCACCGATGCGCGCAGGTTGGCGTCGAGCGCCGACAGCGGCTCGTCGAGCAGCAGCACGTCCGGTTCGATCACGAGCGCACGCGCCAGTGCGACGCGCTGCTGCATCCCGCCCGACAGTTGCGCGGGCAGATGATGGCCCGCATCGCCGAGCTGCACGAGCTTCAGCGCGTCGGCGACGCGGCGTGTCACTTCCGACGAGGCCATCCCGCGGGCGCGCAGCCCGAATGCGACGTTCTCGAACACCGACAGGTGCGGGAACAGCGCGTAATTCTGGAACAGCAGACCGAGGTTGCGCTTGTGCGGCGGCGCATAGGTCAGGTCGCGTCCGGCCACGGTCAGCGTGCCGGTCAGGCCGTCGGCCTTCACGAACCCGGCGATGAAGCGCAGCAGCGTGGTCTTGCCGCAGCCGCTCTTGCCGAGCACGGTCAGAAATTCGCCGGCGCCGATCGACAGCGACAGATCTTCCAGCACCGTGCGTGCGCCGTAGCGCACGCTCAGGTGCTCGATCCGCACGCCGCCCGGCGCGCCGGACCGCAGCGTCGCTTGCGGTTCGGCGGCGCCGAATGCGCCGGGATGGGTCAGGGTGGTTTCCACCGGGTTCATCCTCTCGCTCACTAATACAGGCGGCGGGCGCCGATCACTTCGGCTTGACGACGTCGAGCTGCTTGCCCGAGCTGCCGATCACGTCCTTCTTCCAGCGCTCGATCCACACCGGCTTCTTCGCCATCACCTGGCTCCAGTCGACCGGAATCAGCTTCACGCCCGCGATCGCCTTCTTGACCGCCTCACCGTTCTTGCCGGCCAGCGGAACGTCGGTGCGGCCCGGGATGCCGTACATGTCCGGCACCTTCGACTGCACTTCCGTCGACATCAGGTAGTCGATCAGCTTCTTGCCGACGTCCTGGTTCGGGCCGCTCTTGATCAGACCGATGCCGTACGGCAGCTGGAACGTGGTCGGCTGGTCGCCGTCCTTCGCGGCCAGGAAGATCGGCTTGACGGACAGCGCGCCGTGCTCGGCGTCGTCGAGGTCCATCTGCAGGTCGCCGTTCGCGACGCTGATCTCGTTGCGCGACAGCAGCACGTTCAGGTAGCCGGTGCCCTTCGTGTGGAACTTCACGCTCTGCGACAGTTTCGCGAGGTAGTCGAACGCCTTGTCCTCGCCCATCAGCGAGGTCGTCAGGATCAGCACGGCCATCCCGTCGCCGGCGGTCGCCGGGTTCGAGTACGCCACCTTGCCGGCATAGCTCGGCGACAGCAGGTCGGCGAACGTCTTCGGCTGGTTCTTCACGACGTCCGGGTTGATCGCGAACGAGAAGTAGTTGTTCACGAAGGTCGCCCACGTACCGTCTTCCGCCTTCGCGATCGCCGGCACGTTCTTGTAGTTCACGCTCTGGTACGGCTGCAGCAGGCCCATCTGGCCGGCTTGCTGGATGAACGGCGGCAGCGTGACGATCACGTCCGCCTTCGGCGAGTTCTTCTCGATGTTCGCGCGGTTGACGACCTCGCCGCTACCCGCCGTCACGATGTTGACCTTGACGCCTTCCTTCTTCTCGAAGGCCGGCAGCACATCGCGATAGAGGTTCTCGAGACCGTCCGCCGTATACAGCACGACCGCGTTCGCCGCATGCGCGGGCAATGCGGCGCCCATCAGGCCGGCGGCGCCGGCAGCCAGCGCGAGCTTGCGGAACGCGCCGGCAGCGGCGCGCGAGGAATTCTGCAGTGTCATCTCACTTCTCCGTAGGCGGAACACCAGGCGGCCGGGGCACGATCCGGCTCGTTTCAGTCGGGGCAGACCGACAACCGGCCGGCCGCGCTGCCGCGCTGCAGGTGGTTTCGCGCGGCAACCGAAGGATCACAGCGTTCGATGACAAAGCCGTGACGCACGCCACAATTTCCACAAAATGACACATTTTGCCAATATCATGCAAGTCGTTCAGAACTGCCACTCCCCACGTTTCGCCCGACCTTTGCTGGAGAAAACCATGCCCGATCCGATTCTGCTCACGCCCGGCCCGCTCACCACATCCGCCACAACACGCCACGCAATGCAACATGACTGGGGCTCGTGGGACGCCGCTTTCAATCAGTTGACGGCCAGCGTCTGCGCGGACCTCGTCGCGATCGCGCGCGGCGGCGACGAGTACGTGTGCGTGCCGATGCAAGGCAGCGGCACCTTTTCGGTCGAGGCCGCGCTCGGCACGCTGGTGTCGCGCGACGGCGTCGTGCTGGTGCCCGACAACGGCGCGTATTGCGCGCGCATCCTGAAGATCCTCGGCCGGCTCGGCATCGAAGCGATCACGTTGCCGTTCGGCGAGGACGCAGCGGTCGACCCGGCGGCGGTGGAAGCCGCGTTCGCGCGCGAGCCGCGCATCACGCATGTCGCGCTGGTGCACCTGGAAACGAGCGCCGGCATCCTGAATCCGCTCGACGCGATCGCGGCCATGTGCCGGCAGCACGGCAAGCGGCTGATCGTCGACGCGATGAGTTCGTTCGGCGCGCTGCCGATCGCGCTGGCGGACAGCGGGATCGACGCACTGGTGTCGGCGAGCGGCAAATGCCTGGAAGGCGTGCCGGGGATGGGGTTCGCGATCGTGCGGCGCGACGCGCTCGATGCATGCGAAGGCAACTCGCCGTCGCTCGCGCTCGACCTCCAGGATCAGCACGCGTACCTGCGCAAGACTGGCCAGTGGCGCTTCACGCCGCCGACCCACGTGATCGCCGCACTGCGCGCCGCGCTCGACCAGTATCTCGCCGAAGGCGGCCAGCCCGCACGTGGCGCACGCTATGCGGAGAATTGCCGGACGCTGGTCGAATCGATGCGCGCGCTCGGCTTCGCGCCGTTCCTCGACGCCAGCGTGCAGGCGCCCGTGATCGTCACGTTCCATGCGCCCGACCATCCCGCATACGATTTCCGCCGCTTTTACGACGCGGTGCGCGACGCGGGCTTCATCCTGTATCCGGGCAAGCTGACGAAAGTGGAGACGTTCCGCGTCGGCTGCATCGGCGCGATCGATGCCGGCGACATCCGGCGCGCGGTCGCGGCGATCGCGCAGGCACTCGAATCGCTCGGGATTGCCATGCAGCGCGCGTGAGCGCGGATGCGTGAACCGGCCCGCAATCCGGCGGCAGAAATAAAAACGCCCGGCGACCCAAGGTCGCCGGGCGAATGCACCGAACGTGCGTGGAGCCGGTACTTACAATTCGATCCGTTTGATGTCGCCCACGACGAAGATGTACGACAGCGCACCGATCAGCGCGATCACGCCGATGAACACCAGCGCGCCGACGAACGAACCGGTCGACGCGACGATGAAGCCGACGACGAGCGGCGTGACGATCCCCGCGAGGTTCGCCGCGAAGTTGAAGATGCCGCCCGTCACGCCGAGCAGGCCGTCCGGCGCGATGTCGGACACGAGCGTCCAGCCCAGCGCGGCCATCCCCTGCGCGAAGAAGGCGATCGACATGATCGCGATCACGGCTTCGTTGCTCTTCACGTAGTTCGCGAGAATGATCGTCGACGCGAGCAGCAGGCCGGCGATGATCGGCAGCTTGCGCGCGAGGTTCGCCGACTTGCCGCGACGCAGCAGCCAGTCGGAGAAGATCCCGCCGAACATCACGCCGACCGACGCGGCGATGAACGGCATCACCGCGAAGAAGCCGATCTTCAGCCAGCCCATGTGGCGCTCGGTGGCCAGATAGGTCGGGAACCAGGTCAGGAAGAACACGAGCGTCGAGTTGCCGGCGAACTGGCCGAGGCAGATGCCCGCGAGCTGGCGCTTCTTCAACAGCTTGCCGGCCATCGCCCAGCTGAACTTCTTCTGTTCGCCCTTGACGCCCTTGGCGCCGTTGCCACCGTTCTCGCCCTTGCGCACGCCGTGCACGAGACCGCCGCCCGCCTCGATGTACGCGAGTTCCTCCGAGTTCGCGGCCGGATGATCACGCGGCTCGTGATAGAACTTCCACCAGATCAGGCCGAACGCGATACCGACCGCGCCGACGACCCAGAACAGCGAGCGCCAGCCGAACGCGCCCATCAACGCGAACAGCACCGGACTGAAGAACGCAAGGCCGATGTATTCGCCGACGGTATACGTACCGGTCGCCATCGCGCGCTCGCTCTGCGGGAACCAGGTCGCAACCACGCGGCTGTTGGTCGGGAAGCACGGCGCCTCCGTCACGCCGAGGCCGAGCCGGCACGCGAGCAGCGTCGCGATGCCCGGCACGAAGCCCTGCAGGAACGTGCACAGCGACCACAGCGTCATCGACCAGTAATAGGTGACCTTGCTGCCGAAGCGGTCGAGGAACAGGCCGCCGGGCACCTGCATCGCGACGTACGTCCACGAGAACGCGGAGAACATGATGCCCATCACCGCCGCGTTGATGCCGAGCTCCTTGGTGAGCTGCGGCGCAGCCACCCCCAGCACGGTACGGTCGAGATAGTTGATCATCGTGCCGATCGCGAGCAGCGCGAGAATCTTGTAGCGCGCCGACGTGCGCCGGACCGTGCCGGCCGCCTGCGCTGGCGCGGCGTTCGTGTGGGTGGTGTGCTGCATGGTTGTCTCCTGGTTTCTCTTTTGGATCGAAGGATCAGCGCGCGACGAGCGACTGAAAGTGCTCGAACATCCGCTCGTCGTCCGGCGTACGTCCGGTGAAGATCTCGAACGCGTCGACTGCCTGGTACACGGCCATTCCGCCGCCCGGCAGCGTCGCGCAGCCGGCCGCGCGTGCCGCGCGAATCAGTTCGGTTTCGAGCGGGAAATACACGATGTCGGCCACCCACATTCCCGCATGGAGCAGTTCGGCCGGCAGCGGCAGCCCCGGATGCTTGGTCATGCCGGTCGGCGTTGCATGGATCAGGCCCGTCGCGGCGCGCATCGCGGCCGCGCGATCGCTGCCCGGCGTGACCCGGGCGACCGGGAAGCGCTGCTGCAGTTCGCTCGCGAGCGTGTCGGCACGCGTGCCGTCGACGTCGAAAATCGTCAATTCGGCGGCGCCCATCTGCAGCGCCGCATGTGCGACGGCCGCGCCGGCCCCACCCGCACCGAGCTGGACGACGCGCTCGAGCGACGCGTCGGGAAGCCCGCGGCGGAACGACTTCGCGAAACCTGACCAGTCGGTGTTGTGGCCGATCCGCTTGCCGTCCTTGAACAGCACGGTGTTCACCGCGCCGAGCGCGCGCGCGTCGTCCGACAGCGCGTCGAGGTGCTCGATCACGCGCTGCTTGCACGGGTGCGTGATGTTCAGCCCGTTGTAGCCCATCCGCTGCGCGGCCTCGAGCAGTTGCGGCAGCGCGTCGACGGTCAGGCCTAGCGCGTCGAGATCGATGCGCCGGTATACGTAGCCGAATCCCTGGCGGAATCCTTCTTCCTCATGCATCGCGGGCGACAGCGAACCGGCGATGCCCTGGCCGATCAGGCCGATCAGAAAAGACGGGCGGCTCATCGTGCGGCTCCCTGCGCAAAAAGGGTGGACAGGCGCTGCAACGCGAATACGTAGCCTTCGGTGCCGCAGCCGCAGATCACGGCCTCGGCCACCGCCGATACATACGAGTGGTGACGGAACGCCTCGCGGCGATGCACGTTGGAGATATGCACCTCGATCACCGGTTTCGCGATCGCGGAAAGCGCGTCGGCCAGCGCGACCGACGTGTGCGTATAGGCAGCCGGGTTGATGACGATGCCGTGCGTGTCGTGACGCGCGGCATGCAGCCAGTCGATCAGCTGGTGCTCGGCATTCGACTGGCGGAAGTCGATCTCGAGCCCGAGCCCCTCGGCCGCCGTGCGGCAACGCTGCTCGAGATCGGCGAGGGTTTCCGCGCCATAGATATGGGGCTCGCGGGTACCCAGGAGATTCAGGTTCGGGCCGTTCAGTACCAGCACCTTGTGCTTGCTCATGACGATTTCTGCTCTTAAAAAAAGGGGGCGGAACGTTGCCCGCTGCGCCCCGTGACATCAGGAAGTTGGCGCTAGTGTGCGCCGGCATGCAAGCGCTGTCTTTTCGGGTTTTCGCTAATTTGTACCACCTAGTTAGTTTGTATAATCGATCCCACTTCCCTAGTAAATTCGGGATATGGCGTTCGCCGCGAATACAACGACTGGTTCATTCGGGTCCGATCGGCCGACGCCACCCCGCTCATCCGCAGGATTCGCCCATGCAGCGCTCGATCGCCACCGTGTCACTGTCCGGCACCCTTGCCGAGAAGCTCGCCGCCGTCCAGGCCGCCGGCTTCGACGGTGTCGAAATCTTCGAGAACGACCTCGTCTACTTCGACGGATCGCCGGCCGACGTGCGGCGCATGGCCGCCGATCTCGGCCTCGACATCGTGCTGTTCCAGCCGTTTCGCGACTTCGAGGGCGTGAGCCCGACCCAGCTCGCCCGCAATCTCGACCGCATCCGGCGCAAGTTCGATGTGATGCACGCGCTCGGCACCGACCGCATCCTGGTGTGCAGCAACGTGTCGCCCGACACGATCGCTGACGACGCGCTGCTGGTCGACCAGCTCGGCGCGCTCGCCGAAGCCGCGCGGCAGGCCGGCGTGGTCGCCGCGTACGAGGCGCTCGCGTGGGGCCGCGTCGTGAAGCGGTACGGCCATGCGTGGCAGCTCGTGAATGCGGTGAACAGCCCGCACCTCGGCCTCGCGCTCGACAGCTTCCATACGCTGTCGCTCGACGATTCGCCGGACGCGATCGCCGACATCCCCGGCGACCGGATCGCGTTCGTGCAGATCGCCGATGCGCCGAAGCTCGCGATGGACGTGCTCGAATGGAGCCGCCACTTCCGCTCGTTCCCCGGCCAGGGCGACTTCGACCTCGCACGCTTCACGGCTCGCGTGATCGAGTCCGGCTATACGGGGCCGCTGTCGCTCGAGATCTTCAACGACGGCTTCCGCGCCGCGCCGACCGCGATCACGGCCGCCGACGGCCACCGCTCGCTGCTCTATCTGGAAGAACTGACGCATGCGCGGCTCGCACAGGACGGCCGTGCGCCGGCTGCCGACCAGCCGCTGTTCGCGCCGCCGGCGCCGCCCGCGCACGTCGGGTTCCAGTTCATCGAGTTCGCGGTCGACGCGCAGGCGGCAGCCACCGTCGGCGCATGGCTCGGCAAGATGCGGTTCCGGCTCGCGGGCCGCCATCGGTCGAAGGACGTAACGCTGTTCCAGCACGGCGCCGCGTCGATCGTGCTGAACGCCGAGCGCGACTCGTTCGCCGATGCATTCTTCCAGCAGCACGGGTTGTCGCTCTGTGCGTCGGCGTTTCGCGTCGACGATGCGAAAGTGGCGTTCGAACGCGCGGCCGGCTTCGGCTATGCGCCGTTTTCCGGGCGCGTCGGCCCGAACGAGCGCGTGCTGCCGAGCGTGCAGGCGCCGGACGGCAGCCTCGAATACTTCGTCGACGAGACGCCGAACGCGCCGACGCTGTATGAATCGGATTTCGTGCTGACCGACATCGACGGCCCCACCGAGGTCGGCCCGCTGACGGGCATCGACCACGTGTGCCTCGCGCTGCCGGCCGACGCGCTCGATACGTGGATCCTGTTCTTCAAGACCGCATTCGGCTTCGAGGCCGAACGCAGCTGGCTCGTGCCCGACCCGTACGGCCTGATGCGCAGCCGGGCGGTGCGCAGCGCGGACGGCTCGGTGCGGATCGCGCTGAATGCGTCGGTCGACCGCCATACGGCCGTCGCCGAATCGCTGGACCGCTATCACGGCACGGGGCTGAATCACGTCGCGTTCCGGACCGACGACATCGTGAAGACGGTCGCCGCGTTCGCAGCCGACGGCGTGCCGTTCCTGCGGATCCCGCCGAACTACTACGACGATCTCGCCGCGCGCTACGCGCTGCCGGACGAATTGATCGACACGCTGAGCGCCCACCATCTGCTGTACGACCGCGACGAAAACGGCGGCGAATTCCTGCATGCGTACACGGAACTGGTCGACAACCGCTTCTCGCTCGAGATCGTCGAGCGGCGCGGCGGCTATGACGGCTACGGTGCGACAAACGCGGCCGTGCGGCTCGCCGCGCAGGCCCAGCGCAGGAAATAAGGAAGCACCGGGAAGTTCGTTCCCGGTCGGAGCACGTGGGAGAACCACGGGCTCCCCGGCGCCAGCCGCTGCGCACGCACCATCGTGGTGAATATCGCGGCGGCGCCCCGCCAGACAAGGTTGACGCGTGCGCATCCGGCACGGCCGGCCGGTGCGAGTTACATCCGGTAATGCTTGCCGTGCCGCAACACCGGCGCGGTGGCTGCAATTTTAAGAATCGCTTAAGTCTTTCTCGGCACCATCCGCAACCAGTACCCGATGGATATCCCGAAAAAGGAGGACAGCGATGAGCGCCGTAGATGCACCCGCGGGCCGCCAGCCCGCCCCCCCTGCGAAAAAGACGATGCTGCGCCGTTTGCTCAGCCATCACGAAATCGCGACGCTGCTCGTGCTGCTGCACGCGCCGATCGGCGCGAATGCCAAACCCGAATTGCCCGCGCTGCAGGAAGCCGGTCTCGTCGAGATGATCAAGCTCGACGCCGACACGTCACCGCGCTTCCGGCTGACCGAAGACGGCACGGCCGTCCTGAAAGGGCTCGGCTACCGCTGAGCCGACGCTTTTCCCGCTCACCGTTCCCGCCTCACCCCGATCATCCCGAACCGCCGGCCCGGCCGGCGCGTTGCTTCACCCCGCCCGATCCTGCAGCATCAGCCGGTATTCCGTCGGCGTCACGCCGACCGTCGCCTTGAACTGGCGCGTGAACGCGCTGTGATCCGTATAACCGCATAGCGCCGCCACGTCGGTCACCTTGTCGTGCGTGACGAGCAATGCCGTGGCCGCGTCGAGCCGCGTCTTCAGCAGCACCTGGCGCGGCGTCAGGTGAAACACCTTGTGGAAGTAGCGTTCGAGCTGCGCGACCGACATCCCGGCCATCTGCGCGAGCTGCTTGAGGTTCAGCGGCTGCACGTAGTGATCCTGGATGTGCTGGACCACGTCGGCGAGCTTGCTGTACGCCGGATGCGAGCCCTCTTGCGCTTTCAGGTCGCGCGAAATGCCCGCGAGGCCGACCACCTTGCCGGCCGCGTCGCGCAGCGGCTCCTTGCAGGTCAGGCACCAGCCCGGCTGACGGCCCGGATACAGATGCAGCTCGAGCTGGTCCATCAATTGCTGGCCGGCGGTGATCGTCGCCATGTCCTGCTCGAAATAGGTGCGGCCGAAGCGGCGCGGAAACACTTCGTCGGTCGTCTTGCCGAGCAGGTCGCGCTTGTCCTTGTAGCCGCAGCGCATGGCCAGCGTGCGGTTGACGAGCGCGTAGCGGCCGTTCGCGTCCTTCACGAAGAACGCGACGTCGGGCAGCGCGTCGAACACCGGCTCGAGCAGGCGGAAATGCGCGAGCATCGCGCCGAGATCGGCGTTGTCGGGCTGGTAGCGCAACGTATCGGACAGGCTCATGGGCGGTGCGGCAAGGAAGGTCGTCATCCCGGCATCTGCGAAGGGAGTGGCTGATGGCGTCGATTATAGGAGTGCGCTCTCGAACGCGTCATGGCGATCGCGGGCAAGCGAGCGGGACGGCGCGGCGCGGCTCGGCTCTCGGCTCTCGGCTCTCGGCTCGGCACACGGTGGCCCGCGCAATGCGCCGCCGATCGGCGGTGATTCAGCGACCGCATACGTCGGCACATCGTACGCCGTGAGGTTGTGCACACAACCACCGCGCCGCTCGCGTGTCCGGCGGAGACGATTTCGCGTCGGCCGGTGCGGGCGGCAACATCCAGCGCACTCCGCCGGCGCCGCGACCACGCATGCCCGAACCCGCCATCCTAGAAATGCCGGCATGTCGCGTCTTGGCGCGTTTGCGCACTCCGCATGACGATTTCAGCATATATCAGGGTTATCGACGATATGCCGAAATCGTCGCCGGCGGCGCACCGAACGCGCAAGACGCGGGTATTTTCGCTACCTAGACTTCGCTCAACGGTTACGAGACGACATCCCGCCGCTACCGCGCACGCCGATTCCGGCATAACCCGCGCGGCGCGCGGCGAGCCGCACCGCCGTCGCATCGGCGTGCCTACCGATACGTCTCGCCCGGTTTACCGCACCGGCCGGCTGGCCGGCGGCGGCCCAACCACGCCATCAAGGGGAAGTGAAAGTGAAGCTGAAGGTATCGCACGTCGCGCTGGCTGCTGCCTGCGCACTGTCGGGCGCACACGCCATCGCCGCCGACGTCGTCAAGATCGGTTTCGCCGCACCGCTGACGGGGCCGCAGTCGAACTACGGCGCGGACATGCAGAAGGGCGTGCAACTCGCGATCGCCGATTTCAACGCAACGCATCCGACGATCGGCGGCAAGCCCGTCACGTTCCAGCTCGACTCGCAGGACGACCAGGCCGACCCGCGCACCGGCACGACCGTCGCGCAGCGGCTGATCGACGACAATGTCCGCGGCGTGATCGGCCACTTCAACTCGGGCACGAGCATTCCGGCGTCCGACCTGTACGATCGCGCGGGGCTGCCGCAGATCTCGATGGCGACGTCGCCGCAATACACGGCGCGCGGCTACAAGACGACCTACCGGCTGCTGACGAGCGACGCGCAGGCCGGCCGCATCGTCGGCACCTATGCGGTGAAGTCGCTGCACTTCAAGCGCATCGCGATCATCGACGACCGCACGGCCTACGGCCAGGGCATCGCCGACGAATTCGCGAAGGCCGTGCAGGCCGCGGGCGGCACGATCGTCAAGCGCGACTTCACGAACGACAAGGCGCTCGACTTCTCCGCGATCCTGACCAATCTGAAGGGCGTCAACCCCGACGCGATCTTCTACGGCGGCGGCGATGCGCAGTCTTCGCCGATGATCCGCAAGATGCGCCAGCTCGGCATGAAGTCGGCATTCGTGACCGGCGAGATGTCGCGCTCGCCGACGTTCCTGAAGGTCGGCGGCGAAGCGGCCGAAGGCGCGATCGTCTACATGGGCGGGCTGCCGAAGGAAAAGATGCCGGGCTTCGCCGGCTACGCATCGCGCTACAAGGCACGCTTCAACGAAGACGTGATCACCTACTCGCCCTACGCGTACGACGGCACGATCGCGCTGCTCACCGCGATGAAGGACGCGAACTCGACCGACCCGAAAGTCTATACGCCGTATCTCGGCAAGGTGTCGGTCAAGGGCGTGTCGGCGCCGAGCATCGCGTACGACGCGAAGGGCGACCTGAAGGATGCGCCGGTGACGATCTACAAGGTCGAGCACGGCGCGTTCAAGCCGGTCGACACGATCGCCGGCAACTGATCGCGGGGCCCATGCCCCGCGCGGCGCGGCAAGCGGCTCACCCCGCCTGCCGCGCCGCTTGCGTTTCGGCTCGACGAAGTCCGGAACATGCGTCGGCGCACCGCCGCGCCCGCGCATTTCGCGCTCCTGTAGAATCCCCCCACCCGCTTTGACGCCTCGTCCGCGTCGCGCCCCATCCCGGTGCGACGGCGCGTGTTTCGTGCCCCATCCGGCACCCGGCACGCTTCGACGATGCAAGCCGCGCCTTGTCAGTCCATGCCGATAGCGGGCCCTGGAGACGCAGCACCGACAACTACATTCGAAAACCGATCGTCCTGACCATGCAAGCTTCCGAATTGAGCGGCGTGCCTCGCGCCGCCGAACGCGCGCTCACGCGCGGCGACTACAAAACCCTTGGCCTTGCCGCACTCGGCGGCGCCCTCGAGTTCTACGACTTCATCATCTTCGTGTTCTTCGCGCCGGCGATCGGGCAGCTGTTCTTCCCGCACGACATTCCCGACTGGCTGCGCCAGTTGCAGACGTTCGGCATCTTCGCGGCCGGCTATCTCGCGCGCCCGCTCGGCGGCGTGATCATGGCGCACTTCGGCGACCTGTTCGGCCGCAAGCGGATGTTTACGCTGAGCGTACTGATGATGTCGGTGCCGACGCTGCTGATGGGCCTGCTGCCGACTTACGACTCGGTTGGCATCCTCGCCCCGGTGTTGCTGCTGCTGTTCCGCGTGCTGCAAGGCGCGGCGGTCGGCGGCGAAGTGCCGGGCGCATGGGTGTTCGTGTCGGAGCACGTGCCGTCGCGCCACATCGGCTATGCGTGCGGCACGCTGACCGCGGGCCTCACGGCCGGCATCCTGCTCGGCTCGCTGGTCGCCGCCGGCATCAACAGCCGTTACTCGGGCGCCGAAGTGACCGCGTTCGCGTGGCGCATTCCGTTCCTGCTCGGCGGCGTGTTCGGCCTGTTCTCCGTATACCTGCGCCGCTGGCTGCACGAGACGCCGGTGTTCGCCGAGATGAAGGCGAAGAAGGCGCTCGCAGCCGAGATTCCGCTGAAGGCCGTGCTGCGCGACCACGGCCGCGCGGTGATCGTGTCGATGCTGCTCACGTGGATGCTGTCGGCGGCGATCGTCGTCGTGATCCTGATGACGCCCGCGCTGCTGCAGAAGCAGTTCCACCTGTCGCCCGCGACCACGCTGTTCGCGAACAGCGTCGCGACGCTGTGCCTGACGGCCGGCTGCGTCACCGCCGGATCGCTCGCGGGCTGGATCGGCGCGAAGCGCGTGCTCGGCATCGGCGGGTTCGTGCTGGCCGCGTGCTACTACCTGCTGTTCGTGCAGGTCGCCGCCGACGCGTCGACGCTGCCGCTGTACTACGGGATCGCCGGCTTCGCGGTCGGCACGATCGGCGCGGTGCCGTTCGTGATGGTCCGCAGCTTCCCGGCCGTCGTGCGCTTCTCGGGCATCTCGTTCTCGTACAACGTCGCGTATGCGATCTTCGGCGGCCTCACGCCGGTGATCGTGTCGCTGATGATGAAGTCGAATCCGCTCGCGCCGGTCGTGTACGTCGCGGCGATCTGCGTGCTCGGCGCGATCGCCGTGCAGTTCTCGAAGGATGCGCCGGATCTGAACGACGCACGCTGAACGCCGGCGCGCACGCGCCCGCTGCATGAACGAAGGGCCGAATCCCGCGGCGTGCGGAATTCGGCCCTTCTGTTTTGCTTCAGTGCGACGACTTGCGCGCGTTGCCCCGTTCAGCTCGAATCAGCGCAGCGCGCCATACGACGAACTCGGCCGGCGCAGCGCGTCGATGCTCGCGCCGCCGGCGCCCGTCACGAACAGCAACAGGAAGCCGCCGGCGATCGCGACGTTCTTCCAGAAGTGGATGACCATGTCGTGCTGGACCGCGGCGTCGGTCGCGTCCCAGAAATTGTGTCCGACCATTGCGGTCGCGATCGTATAGAACGCCAGCAGCAACGCGAGCGGCCTCACCTTGTAGCCGACGATCAGCAGCAGGCCGCCGAGCGCTTCGATCGTGACGACGATCGGGCCCATCACCTGCGAATAGGGCACGTTCAGCGCGTGCAGATAGCCGATGAAATCGCCGTAGCCGAGCAGCTTCATCACGCCGCCCCACAAGAACAACGCCGCCAGCGCCAGGCGCGCGAAAAAAATGACGCCGGAATCGACGGAACGCGTCATGCCTCTCTCCTCGTATGCAATTCGGCCGTCCGCACGGGGCACACCCCGTGCGGTTCGGGGCCGCGCGGCCCTGCGGGGCCCGCGGCAAATGGGCCAGCATAGAGGGACTTTCCGCGGTGTCCAAGAAAAAGGTTGTAGCAAATCTTTACACTGCGGCGGCGGGGCGGGCCCGGCCGCGCCGCGAAAAACGGCGTTCGGCCGTGCCGCGAATAAAAGGAACCGGCCCTAAGCCGCGTCGCTCAGCAGCACGCCTTTCTTGAACAGAAAGCAGCCGTAGCCGCGCAGCTCGCCGGTGACGATCACCGCGTAGGCCTGCTGCGCGCGCTCGTAGAACGCGAAACGATCGAGGCCCGCGAGCGGCACCGCGCGACCTTCCGCGCGATCGATCTCGGCCTGCACCTCGCGCTGCACGGGCGGCACCGCGACCGGATCGCCGACGACTTCCATCCGCCACGCGGGCGTGTCGACGAACGTGTCGAGCGGCAGCACGGACAGCACCGCGCGCGCGACGCGCGCCGAATCGGCACCGTCGATGCGCAGCGCGCGACTGACCACCGTGTGCTCGGCGACGGATTCCGCCGGGAAATTCGCGTCGCAGATCGCGACTTCATCTCCGTGGCCCATCGCGCGCAGCGCGTGCAGGATGTCGGCGTGCAGCAGCGGATCGAGATTCTTCAGCATGTCGGCTTGTCTCCGGGATCAGGAACGAACCGCATAACGTTACCCGATCCCGGACGCTGCCGCGCATGTCGCGGCTCGCGTCACGGCGCCGCGGCCGGCATTTCGTCGATGAAACCCGTGACCGACTTCAGGCGGCCCGATGCGTCGACGGTGCCGAAATCCGAACCCCTCACGATCGCCGCGCCGTCGGGCGACACGAGCGCCCACGAGAAACGCAGGTGCTGGCCGAACCCGTCGACGTCAGTCGTGCGGCGGAAACGGAACGCGGGGAAGCGTTCCTGCACCGCCGCGATCATCGTGTCGATGCCCGTGTGGCCGTCGCCGGCCATCAGCGGATCGCGATAGGCCGCGTCGCTCGCGTAGGTCGCATCGATCAGCGCGCGCCGCCGCGCGGCGTCGGGTTCGTTCCATGCATCGAAGTAGCGGTCGATCAGCTCGGCGTGAGCGGACTGGACGGTTTGGGCGGTGTTCATGCGAGGCTCCTGGTGTGGATGAAGGGAGGACAGCGCCGCGAACCTGTCGGGTTCGCGTGCCGCTATCGTCGCCGGCCCCGCGCAGGCGGTCGATTACGTTCGAGGTAAGGAAATCGCGCCGCCGGCGCACGCGCTAGAATCGGCGTGCCTGGACCTCCGGACGTCATCCGCCATGCAGCAAGCCCTCCTGATCGTCGACATCCAGCCGACGTTCGCACCGCCCGAATGGCTCGTCACCCGCGTGCGCGCGCTCGTCGGGCGCCTGCCGAGCGTCGCGACGGTCGAGCGTCACGACGAAGCGCGCGTGCCGTTCGAGCGGCAGCTCGGCTGGCGTCCGTCCCGCGACGACGACAGCCTGATCGCCGCCGATCGCGTGTTCGTCAAGCACGGCTACGGGCTGCCCGTCGAAGCCGTCGAGCACTTGCGCGCGCTCGCGCCGGAACGCGTGCTCGTCTGCGGGATCCAGACCGACACGTGCGTGCTCGCGGCCGGTTTCGCGCTGTTCGACGCGGGCCTGCACCCGACGCTGCTCGCGGATCTCACGGCCGGTTCGTCGCTCGATCGCAGCGGCGAACTCGGCGTGCGGCTGTGGAAACATCATTTCGGCCGCGTCGAGTACGCGCATGCGTTGTTCGACCTGCCGAACGACCACGCGTAGCGCGCGCCGCCGCAATGAAAACGGGCGCCCGAAGGCGCCCGCATCGTCGGCCATCGCAACCGTGCTTCAGGTCACCGGCGCCGGATTGAACAGCGTCAGCGCATTCGCGAGCTTCCATTGCTCGGCCCACGTGCGGCGCTTGCCGCTCGCGACGTCGAGCATCAGCCGGAACAGCTCCCAGCCCACGTCCTCGATCGACGCCGCGCCGGTCGCGATCTGCCCCGCGTCGAGATCCATCAGGTCGTGCCAGCGGCGCGCGAGATCGCTGCGCGTCGCGACCTTGATCACCGGCACCTGCGCGAGGCCGTACGGCGTGCCGCGGCCCGTCGTGAAAATGTGCAGGTTCATCCCCGCCGCCAACTGCAGCGTGCCGCAGATGAAGTCGCTCGCGGGCGTCGCCGCGTACAGCAGCCCCTTTTGCCGGGCACGATCGCCGGGACGCACGACGCCGGCGATCGGCGCGCTGCCCGACTTCACGATCGAGCCCATCGCCTTCTCGACGATGTTCGACAGGCCGCCCTTCTTGTTGCCGGGTGTGGTGTTCGCGCTGCGGTCGACGCGGCCGCGCTCCAGGTAACGGTCGTACCAGTCCATCTCGCGGATGATCTCGCGCGCGACGTCCTCGTTCGCGGCGCGCGACGTGAGTTGCGCGACGCCATCGCGCACTTCGGTCACTTCCGAGAACATGATCGTCGCGCCGGCACGCACCAGCAGGTCGGCCGCGAAACCGACCGCCGGGTTCGCGGTCAGCCCCGAGAACGCGTCGCTGCCGCCGCACTGCACGCCGACGACGAGATCCGACGCCGGACAGGTTTCGCGGCGACGGCGGTTCAGCCGCTCCAGGTGCGATTCGGCCATCTTCATGATCGAGTCGATCATCGAGTTGAAGCCGACGTGCGCGGCGTCCTGCAGGCACACCACGCCGCCGTTGTCGGCTGCGCCGTCGGCCGTCAGCGGAATCGCGCCGGGCGGCAACAGGCGCTCGGGCTGCAGCTTCTCGCAGCCGAGGCTCACCGTCATCACCTCGCCGCCGAAGTTCGGGTTCAGGCTGATGTTGCGCAGCGTGCGGATCGGAATGTCGGCGTCGGGCGCATCGATCGCGACGCCGCAGCCGTACGTGTGCTCGAGCCCGACCACGTCGTCGACGTTCGGGTAGCGCGGCAGCAGTTCTTCCTTGATCCGCTTCACCGCATGCTCGACGACGCCGGACACGCACTGCACGGTCGTCGTGATCGCGAGGATGTTGCGCGTGCCGACCGAGCCGTCGGCGTTGCGGAAGCCCTCGAACGTATAGCCTTCGAGCGGCGCCAGCGGCGGCGCGGCGCGCGTGGCGAGCGGCAGGTCGTCGAGCCCCGGCGGCTCGGGCATGCGCATCGTGCGCTCGTTGACCCAGCTGCCGCGGCGCAGCTCCGTGAGCGCATAGCCGATCACGACGTTGTAGCGGACGATCGGATCGCCGGCCGCGAGGTCGACCAGCGCGACCTTGTGCCCTTGCGGCACGCCTTCACGCAGCGTCAGGCCGTCGGCGAACGTCGCGCCCTCGGGCAGGCCGCCGTCGTTGACGACGATCGCGACGTTGTCGTCCGGGCGCACGCGGATGTAGAGAGGGGAAGCAGTCATCGGAATTCCTGGGAGGCTACCGGTCAAATCGTTAGTCATCATACGACATTCAACACTAACCGGGATGCTGAGTAAACCCTTATCCGGAAAGACCCTAACCCCCGCCCGCCGGCAAACCGCTTGCGTCACCCCTTCCCTCGTTGTACGATGACATACAACGACATCGCCAATCCGGCTCGGATGCCGTGCCCGACAAACCTGCACTCGCGCTGCGCTCGCGCTAGACGGACGACCCAACCATGACCTCACCGCAAGAACTCAAACAAATCATCTCCCACGGCCTGCTGTCGTTTCCGCTGACGGACTTCGACGCAGACGGTAGCTTCCGCCCGACCACCTATGCGGAGCGCCTGGAATGGCTGGCGCCGTATGGCGCGACCGCGCTGTTCGCGGCCGGCGGCACCGGTGAATTCTTCTCGCTCACGCAACGCGAGTATTCGGACGTGATCCGCGTCGCGACGGAAACCTGCAAGGGCAAGGTGCCGATCCTGGCCGGCGCCGGCGGCGCGACGCGCGTCGCGATCGAATATGCGCAGGAAGCCGAGCGCCTCGGCGCGAGCGGCGTGCTGCTGATGCCGCACTACCTGACCGAAGCCAGCCAGGAAGGCATCGCCGAACACGTCGAGCAGGTGTGCCGCGCGCTGAAGATCGGCGTCGTGGTGTACAACCGCGCGAATTCGAAGCTGAACGCCGACATGCTCGAGCGCCTTGCCGATCGTTGCCCGAACCTGATCGGCTTCAAGGACGGCGTCGGCGAAATCGAGAGCATGGTGACGATCCGCCGCCGCCTCGGCGACCGCTTCGCGTACCTCGGCGGCCTGCCGACGGCCGAAGTCTACGCAGCCGCGTACAAGGCGCTCGGCGTGCCGGTGTACTCGTCGGCCGTGTTCAACTTCATCCCGAAGACGGCGATGGAATTCTACGAAGCGATCGCGAAGGACGACCACGCGACGGTCGGCCGCCTGATCGACGAGTTCTTCCTGCCGTACCTGCAGATCCGCAACCGTCGCGCGGGCTACGCGGTCAGCATCGTGAAGGCGGGCGCGAAGCTCGTCGGCCACGACGCGGGCCCGGTGCGCGCGCCGCTCGTCGACCTCAACGACGCCGAAGTCGCCGAATTGGACGTGCTGATCAAGAAGATGGGCCCGCAGTAAGCGGGGACGGACGGCGCGGTGCGTTCAGCGGCACCGCGGCCGGCTTGTCGTCAGTGTTGCGTCGCGGCCGGCTCTTGCCGGCCGCGGTCGTTTGCAGCGGCGGCAGTGCGCTGCACCCCGCCAACGAAGGCGTGCGGTCACATCTGCGCGATGACGCCGATGATCCGGTGACGCACGTTGCCGAGCTTGATCCGGGTCGTCTCGATTTGTTCCTGCGCGCCCGAACGCACGCGTGCGTTCGACTCGCCGCCGAGAATCTGCCCCAGTACGTCGCGGTCGACAACCGCATCGAAGAACCGGCCGACCGTGATCGTCGCCGACTGCTTCGCGGTCAGCAGCGCGCTGTTGGCCTGCGTCAGCGCGTCGGTACGCAGGTTCTGGTCGCGTTCGTCGATGCCGCGGCGCTGCTCGAGCGCGAACACCAGCGCCTCCATGTCCTGCCTGAAACGGCGCACGGCGAGGCCGAACATGAGCGAATGCGCATCGGAGCCCGTCACGGGCCGCCCCTGGTTGATGGTCACGTCGAATTCGCTGCCGCCGAGGTCGCGCTGGAATTCCAGCAGCGCATTCGCGAGCACGCGCCCTTCGCTGTACTGGCCGATGCGGCTGCGCACGGAATGCGCGACGTCGCCGATCGCCTTCCATAGTCCGGCGGCGAACAGGTGGTCGCCGCGCTTGCTGATGTTCATCGGATGGTTCCTTGTTGGTCTTGTGTCGGTCTCTCAGGCTCGCCAGCGGGCCGAACGGCCCGCAGCCTCGCTACTGTAGGAGAAATTCAGGCGGCGCGGAAGGTGGGGGCCGGCTCGTCGCGCGCTCGGCAGCATGCGCAACCCCGCGGCACGAAACCCCGCCATAAATGAAAACGGCGGACGCCGCCCGTGGGCATCGTCCGCCGCCATCCGTCAACGTACCGAATCGCGCCCCTCCCGGGACGCGGCCTTCAGTCGGTCACGTTCAGCACCTCACTCCGCCTTGCCGTCCCGCAGCCGCGGAATCGCGAGCGGATTGCTTTCCTGCAGTCCTTCGGGCAGCAGATCGTCCGGGAAGTCCTGATAGCACACGGGCCGCAGGAAACGCTCGATCGCGGTTGCGCCGACTGACGTGACGGACGAATTCGACGTCGCCGGGAACGGCCCGCCGTGCACCATCGCGTCGCACACCTCGACGCCGGTCGGATAGCCGTTGACGAGCAGACGCCCGGCCTTGCGTTCGAGGATCGGCAGCAGGCGGCGTGCGAGCGGCTTGTCGTCGGCGTCCATCTGCAGCGTGGCGGTCAGCTGGCCCTCCAGCGCGTCGAGTACGTGCGCGACTTCGTCGAGATCGCGGCAGCGCACGATCAGCGATGCCGGCCCGAACACCTCGTGGCTGAATGCCGGCTCCGCGAGGAACGCCTGCGCGGCGACTTCGTAGAGCGCGCCGCCTGCCTGGCATTCGGTCTGCGCCGTCTCGCCCGCGCCGATTTCACGTACGCCCGGCAGTTCGGCCAGCTTGCCGCGACCGTTGCGATACGCGTCCGCGATGCCGCGCGTGAGCATCACGCCGGCCGGCTTCTTCGCGAGCGCCTGCGCGGCGACCGACTCGAAGCGGTCGAGATCGGGACCGTCGATCGCCAGCACGAGGCCCGGGTTCGTACAGAACTGGCCGACGCCGAGCGTCAGCGAATCGACGAAGCCGGTCGCGATCGCGTCGCCGCGCGCGGCCAGCGCGGCCGGGAACAACACGACCGGGTTGATGCTGCTCATTTCCGCATAGACGGGAATCGGCTGCGGCCGCGCGTTCGCGAGCTGCACGAGGGCCATGCCGCCCTGCCGCGACCCGGTGAAGCCGACGGCCTGGATCGCCGGATGACTGACGAGCGCTGCGCCGGTCACGCGGCCCGGGCCGATCATCAGCGAGAACACGCCGGCCGGCATCCCGCATTTCGCCACCGCCGCGCGGATCGCGCGACCGACCAGCTCGGACGTGCCGAGGTGCGCCTCATGCGCCTTCACGATCACCGGGCAGCCGGCCGCCAGCGCCGACGCGGTATCGCCACCGGCCACGGAGAACGCGAGCGGGAAGTTGCTCGCGCCGAACACGACGACGGGCCCGAGCCCGACCTTCTGCAGCCGCAGGTCCGAACGCGGCAGCGGCGTGCGCTCGGGCTGCGCGGGATCGATCGACGCGGCGAGGAAACGCCCGTCGCGCACGACGCGCGCGAACAAGCGGAGCTGGCCGACGGTGCGGCCGCGCTCGCCCTGCAGCCGTGCGACGGGCAGGCCCGTTTCGGCGTGCGCGCGTTCGATCAGCGCGTCGCCGAGCGCGACGATTTCGTCGGCGATCGCTTCGAGAAACGCCGCGCGGGCCGCGAGCGGCTGGGCGCGGTACGCGTCGAAGGCATCGCGCGCGAGTTCGCACGCGCGCTCGACGTCGGCCTGCGTCGCGACGCCGAAGGCCGGCGCGTCGATCGGCGCGCCATTCGACGGGTCGAACGCGTGCAAGGTACCGGCCGAGCCGGCCACCGCGTCGGCGCCGATCAGCATCTCTCCAGTCAATTGCATGGGGTGTGCTCCGTGGTTCGGGAATGATTCGCTCATTGTAGCTCAACAGATATGATGTCTGCCGACGACATTTCGATATTTGCGGCGCGCATCGGCAGCGCGGCCCCGTGCGCCAACTCCTTGCCCATTCAGGCTAAACACGATTTCCTGACCCTTTCGCGCCACCCGGCAAAGGGAAAACCCGAGGTTTCTGCATGGCGGCGTTGCTCATAAACTGCCGGTCATGTCATACGACGACGTACCTTAACGTGCCCAACAATCAGACCACCTCCCGCGATCTTCCGATCGAACTCGCCGGCAGCGCGCGCCGGACCGCCGTGCGCTACTGGATCCTGGCGATGCTGTTCGTCGTCACGACGCTCAACTATGCGGACCGCGCGACGCTGTCGATCACCGGCACGCCGATCCGCAAGGCCTTCGGCATCGATCCGGTGACGATGGGCTACATCTTCTCGGCGTTCAGCTGGGCGTACGTGCTCGCGCAGTTGCCGAGCGGCTGGCTGCTCGACCGCTTCGGCGCGCGCCGCGTGTATGCGGCGAGCATCTTCCTGTGGTCGGCGTTCACGCTGCTGCAAAGCACGATCGGCCTCGGCGGCAGCGCCGCGTTCGCGGTGACCGCGCTGTTCGTGATGCGCTTCGCGGTCGGCATCGCCGAGGCGCCCGCGTTTCCCGCGAACGCGAAGGTCGTCGCGAGCTGGTTCCCGACCGCCGAGCGCGGCACGGCGTCGGCCATCTTCAACGCCGCGCAGTATTTCGCGGCGGTGGTGTTCTCGCCGCTGATGGCGTGGCTCACGCATGCGTACGGCTGGCACCACGTGTACCTCTGGCTCGGCCTCGCCGGCATCGCGCTCGCGTTCCTGTGGCTGCGCGTGATGAAGGACCCGGTCGACCATCCGGCGGTGAACCGCGCGGAACTCGAGCATATCGAGCAGGGCGGCGGCCTCGTGCGCTCGACGGCCCGGCCGAGCGCGGCGCGCGGCAGCGACGCGGCGTCCACGGCGCCTGAAGGCAGCCGCGTCGCTGGCTGGTACTACGTGCGCCAGCTGCTGTCGAACCGGATGCTGCTCGGCGTCTATCTCGGCCAGTACTGCGTGAACGTGCTCACGTACTTCTTCCTCACGTGGTTCCCGATCTACCTCGTGCAGGCACGCGGGATGTCGCTGCTGAAGGCCGGCTTCATGACGTCGCTGCCGGCGATCTGCGGGTTCCTCGGCGGCGTGCTCGGCGGGATGCTGTCGGACCTGCTGATCCGTCGCGGCGTGTCGCTGACGCTCGCGCGCAAGATCCCGATCGTCAGCGGGATGCTGCTGTCGATGGTCATCATCGGCTGCAACTACGTCGACAGCGAAGTGCTGGTGATCGTGCTGATGGCCGTGTCGTTCTTCGGCAAGGGAATCGGCTCGCTCGGCTGGGCCGTCGTCGCGGATACCGCGCCGAAGGAAGCGATCGGCCTGTCGGGCAGCCTGTTCAACATGTTCGGCAACACGGCCGGCATCGTCGCGCCGATCGCGATCGGCTACCTGGTCGGCGCGAGCGGCTCGTTCAACGGCGCGCTGGTGTTCGTCGGGCTGAACGCGCTCGTCACTGTGTTCAGCTATCTGGTGATCGTGAAGGACATCAAGCGCGTCGAGCTGCGTCATCGCGACGCGTGAGCTTCGGCGGGAATGGAAGGATGATGACGGCGGCCGCGTGCAAGCGGCCGCCGTTTTTTGCGTCACGCCGCCGAATGCGCGACGCGCAGCATGTCGTGCACGCCGGACGTCATCAGCGCGAGAAACGCGACCAGGCCGATGTAGCAGAGCGCGTAGGTCGTCTTCGTCTCGATCGACGTCGCGTAGTACGCGCGGTTCTCCGGCGCGGCGGGATCGTAGCGCCACGCGCGCTTCAACTGCGGCAGCGCGAGGATCGCCATCACGATCAGGAGCGGGCTCGGCCGGTAAACGAACAGCGCGATCAGCACGGGCACGCCCGCGAACCAGATACGCGGCGACAGCACCGCGGTGATGCGCCCGCCGTCGAACGGCGACAGCGGAATCATGTTGAACAGGTTCAGGAAGAAGCCCGTGTACGACACCGCGAGCAGCAGGTTGCTGTCGTAGTGGCGCGCGGCCGCGTAGCAGGCCAGCGCGCCGAGCGTGCCGACGAACGGCCCGGCCAGCCCGACGTACGCCTCGGTTTCGGCATCGTGCGGCATCTCCTTCAGCTGGATCCACGCGCCGACGAACGGAATGAACGTCGGCAGCCCGACGTCGAGCCCGCGCCGCTGCGCGGCCAGATAGTGACCGGCCTCGTGCACGAACAGCAGCGCGACGAAGCCGGCCGCGAAGCGCCAGCCGTAGAACAGCGCGTAGACCGCGATCGACGCGAGCATGGTGCCCGCCGACATGAGCACCTTGCCGAGCTTCAGGCCGCCGAAGATCAGCAGCAGCAGTTTCGTCATTCCTTGCGCTCCGTCTGCGGCGCGCCGGACGCCTCGGCGACGACCGGTACCGCGGCTGCCTTCGGCTTGCGGCCGAAGAAGCGCTTCAGCGCCGCCGCGCCCCCCAGCAGCGCGATCGCGCCGACCTTGAAGAACTTCAGCGCGAACGCACCGATCAGCGCGAGCAGGCCGAGCTTCTTCGCGCCGACGCCGACGATCAGCGCCGCGAGACCGTACTCGGCGACGTGGTCGGTCGACTTGTTGAAATCGGCGTAGCGCTTGCCGTCGTTGAAGCGGATGTTCGCGAGCAGGTCATCGGCCGAGGGCTTGTACTTCGGCAGATCGGCGAGCGTCGACGCCATCGTCAGCGACAGGTAGCCGTCGCGGCCGAGCACGAGCGTGCGGTAGTTCACCCCGTCGTTCTCCGCGTTCGCGGCCGCGCCCTTGTCGCGGATGATCGCGGACCACACGAGCCGGTGCGTGGCCGCGTCGTATGCCGGCGCCTTCGCCCAGCCGACCACCTCGGTTTCCGGCAGGCCGCGCTCCTTGCGCGCGACGTTGCCTTCCTCGGTGCCGGCCTGCAGGCTCTTCAGCAATTCGTCGGGTTTCCAGTCCTTCGCGTCGTCGTCGCGGATATAGCCGCTCGGCTCGAATGACACGACCGAGATCCAGTCGGCGTCCGGATCCTCGGGCAGCACGAGCCCGACCAGCTTCGATTCGTCGATCGAGTTGCCCATCGAGCGCAGGTAGCGGCCGGCTTCGGCGGCCGGCACGAACGATTCGCCCGCCTTCAGCTTCAGCACGGCTTCGTGCTTGATGTCGATATCGGCCGGCCCGCTGACGACGGCCTTGTTGGCGGCCGCGGCGGCGGCCCTCATTTCGACCTGCGCGGCTTCGGTTTGCGCGTGGCCGCGGGTCGCGGCGAATGCGAGCATCGCCACGCAGGCGACACGGACGGCGAGTTTTTTCATTGTTGGATTCCCCTGGACTGCCTTGTTGTGAATGTGCACGGCATCCGGCCCGAGCGTCGTGGTCGCGGGTCCGGCGCCGCCTCTCAGGTGGCACGGCGGCTATGGTAACGCAGCGTCGCCGTGCGTCAGGGGACGAAATGCAGGGGCGGAAGGGATCCACCGAGTGGCAGCCGGTGGAACCGGCGGAATCGGCGACGCTCGCCGTTCCGGAATGCTTACCTGTCGGGTAATGCCCGGCGCGCGCAGGATTGCCTATCATCGTCACCATGAACTCGACCGCCACCGTCCATTCGCTCCCCTCGTCCGCCGGCCGTGCGTCCGGCATCGGCCCGCTGCTGCGTACCTGGCGTCAACGCCGGCGCCTGAGCCAGATGGCGCTCGCGCTCGAGGCGGAGGTGTCCGCGCGACACCTGAGCTTCGTCGAATCGGGCCGCGCGCAGCCGAGCCGCGATATGGTGCTGCATCTCGCGGAGCGCCTCGACGTGCCGCTGCGCGAGCGCAATGCGCTGCTCGTCGCCGCCGGCTATGCGCCGCTGTTTCGCGAGCGGCCGTTCTCCGATCCGCAGCTCGATGCCGCGCGCCACGCGGTCGAGGCCGTGCTGCGCGGCCACGAGCCCTACCCGGCACTCGCGGTGGATCGCCACTGGACGCTGCTCGCCGCGAACCGGATGCTCGGCGCGCTGGTCGCGCAGGCCGATCCGGCGCTGCTGCAGCCGCCCGTCAACGTGTTGCGGCTGAGCCTGCATCCGGACGGCCTCGCGTCGCAGATCGTCAACTGGCACGAGTGGCGCGCGCATATCCTGCACCGGCTGCAACGGCAGATCGACGCGAGCGGCGACCGCGCGCTGCATGCGCTGCGCGACGAACTGGCCGACTATCCGGCGCCGGCCGGCCAGCGCGACGACATGCATGCACGCACCGACTATGCGGACATCGCGGTGCCGCTGCGGCTGCGCACGGCGGCCGGCGAGCTGACGTTCTTCAGCACGACGACGGTGTTCGGCACGCCGGTCGACGTCACGCTGTCGGAGCTCGCGATCGAGGCATTTTTTCCGGCGAATCCGGAGACGGTGGATGCAATGCGGGCACTGGCGGACGCGTTGCCGGCGGAGTGACGCCGCGACAACGCGGCTCGGGAAGTTCCGGCGCACGGATGCCTTCTTCGAGTGGACGGCCTGTAAAGGTCGGTGCCGCCTGTCGCGTGAGCAGATGCACTCCGGCAGCGCCGCCCTCTCGTCGTCACCAGCCGGCGCGTGATCATCGGGCACCCAACTGCCCGGCGCAGGTGATCGCTCACCGTTTCCTCACGCACACCACCCAGCGAATGTCCGCCGAAACATAGCGTTCAGCCGCCGCGGCAAACATGTGCGCGACTCGAACCCATCAAAATGCGTCGTCGCGACCCGAACTTCGGATTCGCGAAGTTTTGACCTGGCCATGACGGAAGCGAGCAAGTAGGCGCAATCCGTGCCCGGCTCCCGTCGTCTCAAGACCGGCAAACGTTCAATTTTGTTAGTACACCTTTCATTTTTACAGATCGAGAAATCGATGCCTGTCACGAAAGAGACACGAACGAATCGATGCGACCGGGATTGCGGGCGACGCCATGCAAGCCACAACACGATTTTTACATCAAGCTTAGGAAAACAAATGAACAAGCATCAACGAGGGTCGGGAAATTCCGTACAACGCGCACCGCGCAAGTCGAAGATCGCGCTTGCCGTTACAGTCAGCGCAGCCATGGTCGCATTCGCCGCTTCCGCGCCCGCGCGCGCCGACTATGTGCAGAACGGCACGTCGACCGAAACGTCGGCGGGCTGCGTCGGCAACATCGCCATTTCGGGCAGCAGCACGTATCCGGCCGCGGCAACCGGCTGCGACAACGTCGCGATCGGCACGGCGGCCGTCGCGAATTCGGGCTCGTCGACCGGCGCCTATAGCGAAACCGTCGCGATCGGCCGCATGGCGGCCGCGACCGGTACGTTCGCAACGGCCGTCGGCGGAAACGCCGTGGCAACCGGCGACCAGGCGACAGCGATCGGGACGGCTTCGGGCGCAGTCGGCACCCAGGCCACGGCGGTCGGTAACGGCGCGATCGCGAATGGCGCCACGGCGTCCGCCTTCGGCCAGGGCGCATTCGCAGTCGACCAGTCGATAGCGGTCGGTCAAGGCGCGAGCGCCACCGCGACGTTCTCGACCGCCGTCGGCAAGGGCAGCATTGCAGCGGGCGGTACGGCCCTCGGCTTCCAGGCAAATGCCGGCGCGGGCGATGCGGTCGCGCTCGGCGTCGACAGCTCGGCATCGGCGACCGGCAGCGTCGCCATTGCCCGTGCGACGGCCTCCGCCGTGAACGCGGTCGCCATCGGCGAAGGGGCGAACGCCGCCGACGCGAATTCCGTCGCGCTGGGCTCGAATGCGACCACGCGCGCCTATACGACCGTCAATAGCGTGGCGCTCAACGGCGTGACCTACAGCGGCTTCGCGGGCACGCCGGTGGGCGTGGTCAGCGTCGGCAGCGCGGGTGCCGAGCGTCAGATCGTGAACGTCGCGGCCGGGGCAATCAGCGCGACCAGCACGGATGCGGTGAACGGCTCGCAGCTCTTCTCGATCGCCAATCAGGTGTCGACGCTGACGACGGACCTGGCCAACCTCACGACGACCGTCGGCAAGATCTCGTCCAGCGTCCCGAGCGGCACGGTGATGGACCCGACGGACACCGCGATCGGCACGAACACGTCGGTCACCGCGACGAACGGCACCGCGGTCGGCAACGGCTCGAACGTCTCGGGCGACAACGGTACGGCTGTCGGCGTCAACTCCACGGTCACCGCAACGAACGGAACGGCCATCGGCACGAATTCGAAAGTCACTGCGGCCAACGGAACGGCGATCGGCACGGGCTCGAATGTGTCCGGCACGGACTCGACCGCCATCGGCACGAACAGCCGGGCCACGGCGAACAACGCGGTGGCGCTGGGCGCGAATTCGGTTGCCGATCGGGACAACACGGTGTCGATCGGTTCGCCCGGTGCCGAGCGTCAGCTGACCAACGTGGCGGACGGCACCGCGCCGACGGATGGCGTGAACGTGCGCCAGTTGAACGGCGCGATCAACTCCGTGCGCGAGGAAATGTCGAAGTACCGCAAGGACGCCAACGCGGGCACGGCGAGCGCGATCGCCATGGCGAACCTGCCGCAAGCCGTGCTGCCTGGCGAGAAGGTCGTCGCGCTCGGCGGCGGCACGTACGGCGGTCAAAGCGCCATGGCGGTCGGCTTGTCCGTCGCGACGGCGAAATGGCTCGTCAAAGGCTCGGTCACGACGGCGGTGTCGGGTCACGGCTCGTTCGGCGCCGGCGCGGGCGTCGGCTACCGCTGGTAATCGGCTGCGACAGCGACGCGTCAGGACGCCGCTCCTGACGCCGGGCGGTCAGTCATGGGCGCCACGGCGCAAATGGCTGACCGCCGTCACGTATAAAGCGACGCCTGCGGCAATTCCCCCGTCAGCGCAAACCGCCCGACGTCGCGCAGCCGATAGTCGAGCGGATCGTGCAGCGTATGCGTGCGCGCGTTGCGCCAGAAGCGGTCGAGGCCGAGCGACGCGGCCGTCGCGCGTGCGCCGCACGCATCGAACAGCGCCTCGCCGTTGTCGAGCGCCGCGCGCTGCGCGACGATCTTCGCCTCCGACACGGCGAGCGCCACTTCGGCACGTTCGTCGGCCGTCAGCGCGTCGCGCCGCGACCATGCGCACTGCAACTCGACTGCCGCGCGATCGGCCAGCGATGCGGCCGCGACCGCCCGAACGCGCATGTCGCCGAAGCGCTGCAGCGTATAAGGATCGTCGCTCGCCTGCGCGACGCCCGAATGTATCCACGGCCGGCCATGCTTCAGCACATAGTCGCGCGCCTCGGCGAGCGCGCCTTCGGCAAGCCCGACGAACAGGTTCGTCAGCACCAGTTGCGACACCAGCGTGCGCAGCGTCGCGCGCGGCGCCGGCGGCGTTTCGGACCGGTGCAGCACGTCGTCCGGCGCGAGCGTCACGCCGTCGAAGCGCACGCTGCCGCTGTCGGTCTGGCGCTGGCCGATCGGATCCCAGTCCTCGTCGACCGTGATCCCGTCACGATCGGTCGGCACCACGCCGAATACGGTGCGGCCCGTTTCCGGATCGTGCGCGGACACGGTCATCCGCTGCGAGCCGCGCGTGCCCGAGCAGAAGCCCTTCACGCCGTCGAGCCGGTAGCCGCCGTCCGGCGTCGCGGTCGCCACCAGCCGCGTGTCGAGCGGGTTGACCGCATTGCCCCACCACCAGCGATGCTCGACCGTGCCGCGCAGATAGCGTTCGCGCTGGGCCGCGCTGCCCCACACGTCGACGCTCACGACCTGCAGGATCTGGAACCCGACCAGATGTGCGAGCGCGCTGTCGACGCGCGCGAGCTGGCGAATCGTGTCGTAGACCGCCGGCCACGCGGCTTCCTGTCCGCCGAATTCGCGCGGCACCGCGAGCGTCAGCAGGCCGGCGTCGGCGAGCCACTGCTTCTCGTCGGCCGCATGACCGCCCGCGCGATCGCGCGCGGCCGCCGTTGCACGCAGCGAGTCGATCGCGCGCGCCAGCGCATCGGCGTCGATCGCGCGTGCATCGGGATCCGGCGCAAACGTCGCCGGGCCGCGAGGATCGTTCATGCGACGGCTTCCCGTGCAACGGGTTCGTGCGCCACGACTTCGCCGGACAGCGGCACGAGCGCGGCGAGCGGGCGGCCGGTCAGCCGCGACAGGATCTCGCGCCGCCAGTCGTCGTAGATCGCGCGGTACTCGTCGATATCCGCACCGAACACATGCGCGGTATGCGCGTATTCGTCATGCAGATAACCGTCGAGCCGCGCCTGCGTTTCCTCGTCGGCCGCGATCACGCGATCGATCAGCGCCTCGCGCTCCGCGGCCGGCAGCGCCTTCAACGTGTCGAACCACCACTGGACGATCTGCACGCGATGCCACTCCTCGTCCGGACGAATCCGGTTTTCGCCGTGCTCGCGCATCGCGCCATCCGCGATGCGGCCGGTCTTGCGCTGGATCCACAGCTTCGCGAGGATGTGCAGCTCGTAATGCCATTCGAACGCGAGGAAGCCCGCGACGTCGCGCACCGCGATATCGCCGATGCGCGCCCAGTGCGCGGCGACGAGCCGCTCGACTTCCGGCAGCGGATCGCGGCCCGTCAGTTCGGTCACGCGCTCGCGGCCGATCACCGCGTGCGCGCCGTCGTCGCCGAGCTGGCGCGACAGGATCAGCTGGAAATGCGGATCGTCGCGGAACAGCGTGTCGATCGCCTTCGCGACGACCTGCACGATGAACAGGTCGTGCGACGCCATCTTCGTGTAGTAGTCGGCGACGGCGGCCAGCTCGTCTTCGCTGCGCGGCTCGCGCGGCGGCGTCGCGAGCTTGTCGGGAAAGCCGGGACGATGGCGTCGCGCGACGTCCAGGAACAGCGCTTCCTCGAATTGTCCGTTCCATTCGCGCGGTGCGCCGATGGGCAAGGTCATGGGTATCGTTCTCTCAGGGTCTGGAAAAATGAAACGAGCCGCGCTCGTGGCGCCGCTCAGGTACGCCGGGTCACGTGTCGGACCAGGCGGTCGCCCGTGATCTGCACGGCCGATACGAGTGCGATCAGGATCACGATCACGGTCGCCATCACGGTGGTGTCGAAACGCTGGTAACCGTAGCGGATCGCGAGGTCGCCGAGCCCGCCCGCGCCGACGGCGCCCGCCATCGCGGTCGAGCCGATCAGCGCGACCACGGTGATGGTGAAGCCGCCGAGCATGCCGGGCAGCGCCTCGGGCAGCAGCACGTGCCACACGATGTGGCGGCGTTTCGCGCCCATCGCGAGCGCGGCCTCGATTAGCCCGCGATCGACTTCGCGCAGGCTCACTTCGGCAATTCGCGCGAAAAACGGAATCGCCGCGATCGACAAGGGCACGACGGCCGCCCACACGCCGATCGTCGTGCCGATCAGCACGCGCGTGAACGGCAGCAGCGCGACGAGCAGGATGATGAACGGCGTCGAGCGGAACACGTTGACGAGCGCGCCGAGCACGGCGTTCACGCCGCGCCGCTCGTAGATGCCGCCGGGCGCGGTCGTCACGAGGATAACCGCGAGCGGGATGCCGATCAGCGCGGCGACGGCGGCCGACGCGGCGACCATCGACAGCGTGTCGCGGATCGCGTCGAGCAGTTCGGGCCACCAGAGTTCAAACATAGCCGAGCACCTCCGCGTGGTTCGCATGGCGGCGCGCGCGCTCCAGCAACGCAGCGACCGCACCGCCGTGTGCCAGCGACTGCCCGGGCGACGCGGCGATCACGAGGCGCCCCTGCGCATGCCCCTGGATCCGCTCGATCCCGCCATGCAGGAAACGCACCGAGCCGCCGAGCGCCGCCGCGAGCGCGCCGACGTCCGGCTCACCGCCGCTTTCGCCCGTATAGCGGACGTCGAGCACGACCTGCGCGCCGTCCGGCAGTGCGGCCTGCTCCGGCAACGGCTGCACACGTGCGGCCAGTTCGGCCGGCAGGTCATGCACGAGCGTGCTGAGCAGCGCGCGCGTCGCGCCGTGGCGCGGATCGCCGAACACTCGCCATACCGGGCCCGTTTCGACCATCTCGCCTTGCTCGATCACCGCGACCGTGTCGCACACCGCGCGGATCACTTCCATCTCGTGCGTGATCAGCACGATCGTCAGCCCGAGGCGGCGATTGATGTCGGCAAGCAGTGCGAGGATCGACTGCGTCGTCTCGGGATCGAGCGCCGACGTCGCCTCGTCGCACAGCAGCACCTCCGGATCGTGCACCAGCGCCCGCGCGATGCCGACGCGCTGCTTCTGGCCGCCCGACAGGCTCGCCGGATACGCGTCGCGCTTCGCGGCGAGCCCGACGAGATCGAGCAACGCATCGACCTTGCGCGTGCGCTCGGCCTTCGGCACGCCGGCGATCTTCAGCGGCAGCGCGACGTTCTCGAACACCGTCTTCGCCGACAGCAGGTTGAAATGCTGGAACACCATCCCGGTGCGGCGGCGCAGCGCGACGAGCCCGTCCTCGTCGAGCGCGCCGACGTCGACGCCCTGCACGCGCACGCTGCCCGAACTCGGACGTTCGAGGCCGTTCACGAGCCGCAGCAGCGTCGACTTGCCGGCGCCGCTGCGGCCGATGATCCCGAACACTTCGCCGCGCCGCACGTCGAGCGTCACGTCGCGCAGCGCGGCGGCGTGGCCGCGCGGCGTCGCGAACACCTTGCCGACGTGGACGAGCGACACGGCGGCGACGTCAGCCCGCATGGCCGCTTCCAGAGGCGCGCCATGCGCGTCGCGTGCCGCCGGGCGGGCCCGCACGGCCGATGCGTCGATGAAACCCAGCGTATCGAACAGTTGCGTCATCGCTTCGCTCCGTCACGTTCAAGCATGCGCGGGATGCGCGGGTTCCGAGGCCGGCGCGGCGGCCGGCCTGTGCTGCGCGCCCGTATGCCAGGCCGGCAGCCGCGCACCGGCGCCGAACAGCTTCTCGCGCAGCGTCGGCGCGGGATCGTAGTCTTCCTTGTAGATGCCGCGGTTCTGCAGCTCCGGCACGACCCAGTCGACGAAATCCTCGAACGACTCGGGCATCACCGTGCGCGTCAGGTTGAAACCGTCGATGCCCGTCTCGTCGATCCACGACTGCAGCTCGTCCGCGACCTGCGACGGCGAACCGACGATCGGCGCGTAGCGGCCGCCGAGCGACATCTGTTCGAGCATCCGGCGCACGGTCCACGTGCCGGTCGTGCTCTTGCGCGAGATCGCGTCGACGGCCGACTGGATCGAATCGGTCTTCACGTACGAGATCGGCTCGTCGAGCCCGTACTTCGCGAAGTCGATGCCGGTCGAACTCGCGAAATGCGCGAGGCCGGCTTCGGGGCTCGCGTAGCGCCGGTATTCGTCGAACTTCTCTCGGGCGAGAAGTTCGGTCTCGGCGGTCACGACGCTCACGCCGGCGAAAATCCTGATCGAGGCCGGGTCGCGGCCCTGCCGTGCGGCGGCCGCGCGGATATCGAGCGCCGCCGCGCGCGCGGCGGCCTTGCTCTGCCCGTTCACGAACACGCACTCCGCATGCCGCCCCGCGAACTCGACGCCGCGCGCGGACGAACCGGCCTGGTACAGCACCGGCGTACGCTGCAGCGACGGCTCGCTCAGGTGGATCGCGTCGACCGAATAGAACGGCCCGTCGTGCTTGACGCGCCGCACCTTGCCCGGCTGCGCGAACACGCGCGCCTGCGCGTCGCGGATCACCGCATCGTCGTCCCAGCTTTGTTCCCACAGCTTGTAGACGACGTCCATGTAGTCGTCCGCGCGTTCGTAGCGGTCGTCGTGGCCGATCTGCTGCGCGAGGCCCATTCCGCGCGCGGCGCTGTCGAGATAGCCGGTCACGATGTTCCAGCCGATGCGCCCCTTCGTCAGGTGGTCGAGCGTCGACATGCGGCGCGCGAACAGGTACGGCGGCTCGTAGGTCAGGTTCGCGGTCACGCCGAAGCCGAGATGCCGCGTGACCTGCGCCATCGCGGGCACGAGCAGCAGCGGATCGTTGACGGGCACCTGCACCGATTCGCGCAGCGCGGCGTCCGGGCCGCCGCCGAACACGTCGTACACGCCGACGATGTCCGCGAGAAAGATGCCGTCGAACTTGCCGCGCTCGAGCGTCCTCGCGAGATCGGCCCAGTAGTCGAGATCGGTGTAGTGCGCGGAGCGGTCGCGCGGATGCGTCCACAGCCCGTGGTTGATGTGCCCGACGCAGTTCATGTTGAACGCGTTGAGCAGGATCTTCTTGCGGTTCGGCGTCGTCATGTTTCCTCCGTCACCACGCGATCGCGTAAAGCGAGCCGAATGCGTTGTCGAGCGCACGGCGCACCGCCGGCGAGTGCTGGTAGATCGCGATGAACTTGCGGATGCGCGGATCGTTCACGCTCTCGGGCCGCACGACCCATTGGATCGCGAAGTTCTTGTTCTCGGTGCCGTCGAACAGCAGCGCGCTGTTCGGATCGGTCGTGCCGGCGAGCTTGATGAAGCTCGGGTAGCCCTGCGCGAGGTCGACGTCGTCGAGCGAGCGCGCGAGCTGCGACGCCTCGAGCGCGATGATCTTCAGGTGCTTCGGGTTGGACACGATGTCGTGCGTCGTCGCCCGGTAGTCGGCGCCCGGCTTCAGCATGATGAGGCCCGCGCGCTGCAGCAGCAACAGCCCGCGCCCGCCGTTGACCGGATCGTTCGCGATCGCGACGCGCGCGCCGTCCTTCAGCTCGGCAAAGCTTTTCACCTTCTTCGAATAGAGGCCGATCTTCATGATCGTGCCCGGCGCGATCGACACGAAGTTGTAGCCGCCCTGCTTCTTCGCGTTCTCGAGAAACGGGATGTGCTGGAAGTAGTTGACGTCGATGTCCTTGTTCGCGAGCGCCGCGTTCGGCGTATTCCAGTCGGTGAACTCGACGATCCGCACGTCGAGGCCCTGCTCCTTCGCCTCCTTCGCGGCAATCTTCAGCGCTTCGATCTGCGGACTCGTCGAGATGCCGACCTTCAGCGGCGCGGTGTCGGCGCGCGCCCCGCCCGGCAGCGCGACGGCGAGCCACGCCGCGAGCAGCGCGGCCGCCGTCAGGCGGGCCGGCAGGACGAGCCGTGCGAGGCGGACGGCGCACGAGCGGGCGGAAAAAACGGCATGCGGCATGGGAACCACTCTCCTGTCCAAGTACGGTATCGACGGATGCGCGACGCCGCGGCGAACGCGCGTGCGTTCTCCGGACAGTCGTCGCATCGGAAAAGGATCAGCCGATGATAGAGAGCGGCAGGAAGGCGGTCTACGAAGCGATTGTGCGAAGAAAATCGCGCGCGGCGATATGGCGCGCGATCGCGGTCGGCCCGGCGCCCGGCCGGCCGACTGGCCGAAATCTCGGCCTGCCCGCCGGACGAATTCCGAAATCTCGGCCGGCAAGCGGCGGCCACCCTTTCCGCAGACGAAACAAATCCCTTGTGAATCAATGCGTTAAAAATATTCCGGCAGGCCGGATTTCTGGCACGGGGGTTGCGTAATAGACGGCACACGATGCCGCGAAGCGATGCAGGCATCCCACAATCAGGAGACACGTCTTGCAGACCTCTATCCATACCCCGTCCCACCCGGAACCGATTGCCGAAGCCGGCGCCGCCACACGCGCACGCTTCTGGCCGGAAGGCTGGTGGAAGCTGATGGAAATCCGCATCGGCATCATCCCGCTGCCGGTGTACGTGATCCTGTTCGCGCTGATCGTCGGTTTCTCGGTCACGGGCAAGGTGCCGGGCGAGATCTCGATGGCGATCGCCGTGCTCGCGTTCTTCGGCTTCACGTGCGCGGAACTCGGCAAGCGCCTGCCGCTCCTGCGCAACATCGGCGCGGCCGCGATCTTCGCGACCTTCGTGCCGTCGGCGCTCACCTACTATCACGTGCTGCCGAAGCCGGTGCTGAACCTGACGGTCGAGTTCACGAAATCGACGAACTTCCTGTACCTGTTCATCGCGTCGATCATCGTCGGCAGCATCCTGAGCATGGACCGGCGCGTGCTGATCCAGGGCTTCGTGAAGATCTTCATCCCGCTCGCCGCCGGTTCGGTCGCAGCCGCGATCGTCGGCACGGCGGTCGGCACCGCGCTCGGCCTGGGCGCGCGCCACACGCTGCTGTACATCGTCGTGCCGATCATGGCGGGCGGTGTCGGCGAAGGCGCGATTCCGCTGTCGATCGGCTATTCGGAACTGATGCACCTGCCGCAGGGCGAGATGTTCGCGATGGTGCTGCCGCCGGTGATGCTCGGCAGCCTGACGGCGATCATCCTGTCGGGTGCGCTCGACATGCTCGGCAAGCGCCTGCCGCACCTGACCGGCAACGGCCGTCTGCAGGTCGGCGAAAGCGGCGACCTGGCGCCGGAAAACGAAGAGATCCGCGGTCACGTCGACGTCACGCACATCGCGGGCGCCGGCATCACGGCGATCACGCTGTATCTCGTGGGCCTGATGGCGCACAAGCTGTTCGGCCTGCCCGCACCGGTCGCGATGCTGTTCCTCGCGGTGCTGGTGAAGCTGGCGCGCGCGGTGTCGCCGCCGCTGCAGGAAGGCGCGTTCGTCGTCTACAAGTTCTTCTCGACCGCCGTCACGTATCCGCTGCTGTTCGCGATCGGCGTCGCGATGACGCCGTGGGACAAGCTGACCGCCGCCTTCACGATCGTCAACGTCGTCACGATCGTGTCGACCGTCGCGACGCTGATGGGCACCGGTTTCGTGGTCGGCCGCCTGCTGAAGATGTACCCTATCGACACCGCAATCGTGAACGCCTGCCACAGCGGACAAGGCGGCACCGGCGACGTCGCGATCCTGACCGCCGCGAACCGGATGCAGCTGATGCCGTTCGCGCAGATCGCGACGCGCATCGGCGGCGCAATCGTCGTCACGGTGACGCTGATCCTGGTCGCGCACTTCGGATAATGCACGGCCGCGCGCACCGTCGCGCAGGCTGCTTCGCACGCGCCGCCGCCGGCTCTGCCGGCGGCGGCGCGCGTCATTGCGGAGGGCCGGTTGCGGACGGCCGGTTGCGGACGGCCGGTTGCGGAGGGGCGGTTGCGAAGGGCCGGTTGCGCGTGACCGGTTGCAGGTTTCGATGAGGGCGAATGTGCAAAAGAGCTTCAAGGGAATCCCGTGGTGGGGTTGGGCGTCGGCCGCCGTGCTGTATGTCGGCGTGGCGGGCGCGGCCGTCGATTTCGCGTGGGAACGCGCGATCGACGCGCTGGAGGAAACCGGCGCGCACCGGCTCGACCTCTATGCGTCGAGCCTGAAGAGCGAACTCGGCCGCTTCGAGATCCTGCCCGGCCTGGTCGCCCGCCAGGACGGCGTGCGCGCGCTGCTGAAGGCCGCGCCGCCAGACCGGCCCGCGCTCGCCCACACGGTGAACACGTACCTCGAAGCCGTGAACCGCGACGCGGGCAGCGGCGCCGTCGACGTGATCGACCTGCGCGGCGAAGTGATCGCCGCCAGCAACTGGAACGAGACGATCAGCTTCGTCGGCACGAACGTGTCGTACCGGCCGTACTTCAAGGACGCCCTCGCGCATGGCAGCGGCCGCTTCTTCGGGATCGGCACCAACACCGGCGTGCCGGGCGTCTACTTCGCGAGCGCGGTGCGCGACGACGGCGTGCCGATCGGCGCGGCGGCCGTGAAAATCAGCGTCGACCCGCTCGAATCCGCGTGGCGCGCGCCGGGCGTCGCGGCGATGGTGGTCGACGGCAACGGCGTGGTCGTGATCTCGACCGAGCCGGCGTGGAAATTCACCGCGCTGCGCCCGATCACCGCGCAGCAGCAGCGCGACATCCAGGCGTCGCGGCAATACGCGGGCCGCACGGTCGACGTGCTGCCGTACCGCCACATCGGCGACCGCAGCGCCGCCGCGTGGTTCGGCACGTTTCCCGATCCGCGTCACGCCGGCCGCAACACGCGCTATCTCGTGATGTCGCGCCCCGCCCCGCAGGCCGGCGATTCGCTGATGGTGCTGCTCGACATGGCGAGCGCGCGGCGCCAACAGGAGACCGCGTTCGTGTTCGTCACCGGCGCGTTCCTGATCGCCGCGCTGCTGGCCGGCTACGCGATCCAGCGTCGCCGGGCGATCGTCGCGCGGCTGAACGCGCAGGACGCGCTGCGCCGCGCGAACGACCGGCTCGAGCTGACCGTCGCGCAACGCACGGCAGCGCTGACGGCCGCGAACGAGCGGATGCAGCGCGAGATCGTCGAACGCGAGCGCACCGAGCAGCGGCTGCGCGATTCGCAGCAGGAAGTCGTGCACGCGGGCAAGCTCGCGGTGCTCGGGCAGATGGCCGCCGGCCTCACGCACGAGCTGAACCAGCCGCTCGTCGCGATCCGCACGCTGTGCGACAACGCGCGCACGTTCTTCGAGCGCGGCCAGCCGGCGCCGGCATACGCGAATCTCGAACGGATCGGCAAGCTGGTCGACAGCATGGCGGTGCTCACCGGCGAGCTGAAGACCTTCGCGCGCAAGCCCGACGTCGAGCGCGTCGCCGTGTCGCTGACCGAGGCCGTCGCGCATGCGCGGCTCATCTACGATGCGCGGATCCGCGACGAAGGCGTGCAGCTCGACGTGAACATCGCGCCCGGCACGACGGTATCGGCCGAATCGAGCCAGCTGCAGCAGGTGATCGTGAACCTGCTCGGCAACGCGCTCGATGCGGTGCACGACGCGCCGGTGCGGCGGATCGTCATCGAAGCCGCCAAAGTGGACGACGAGGACGAAGCCGGCCGCGTGCGCTTCACCGTCGCCGACAGCGGTGCCGGCATCGCGCCCGACGTGCTGCCGCACCTGTTCGAGCCGTTCGTCACCACCAAGCCGCGCGGCCAGGGCCTCGGGCTCGGCCTCGCGATCACGTCGCGCATCGTCGAGGCGTTCGGCGCGAAGATCGCCGCGACGAACCGCGACGCGGGCGGCGCGCAGTTCACCATCGAATTCGCGGCGGCGACGCCGCAGCAAAGGACAGAGCATGGAAGATGAGATTCGCGTGCTGGTCGTCGAGGACGATGAAAACGTCCGGATCGGCGTCGAGCAGGCCGTCGCGCTCGCCGGGTTCCCGGTCGACGCATTCGCGTCGGCCGCCGACGCGCTCGCGCACGTCGCGCCCGGCGCGCCCATCGTGATCGTGTCGGACGTGCGGATGCCCGGCATCGACGGGCTGCAGTTGCTCGAACGCGTGATGGCCGTCGATGCGCAGATCCCCGTCGTGCTGATCAGCGGCCACGCCGACATTTCGACGGCCGTCGGCGCGATGCACGACGGCGCGTACGACTTCATCGAGAAGCCGTTCTCGTCGGACGTGATCGCCGGCCGCGTCGCGCGCGCGGTCGAGAAGCGCCGGCTCACGCTGGAGGTGCAGGGGCTGCGCGCGGCGCTCAACAACTGGCAGGGCATCGAGGCGCTCGTGCTCGGCAAGTCGCCAGCGATGGCCGACGTGCGCAAGAAGATCCTGCGCCTCGCCGATACGTCGGTGTCGGTGCTGATCACCGGCGAGACGGGCACCGGCAAGGAACTGATCGCGCGCAGCCTGCACGACTTCGGCAGCCGGCGCGACGCGCATTTCGTCGCGCTGAACTGCGGCGGCCTGCCCGAGCAGATCTTCGAGAGCGAGCTGTTCGGCCACGAGGCCGGCGCATTCACCGGCGCGATCAAGAAGCGCATCGGCAAGATCGAATGGGCGCACGGCGGCACGCTGTTCCTCGACGAGATCGAGACGATGCCGATTCCGCTGCAGATCAAGATGCTGCGCGTGCTGCAGGAGCGCGTGGTCGAACGGCTCGGCGCGAACGAGCTGATTCCGGTCGACTGCCGCGTCGTCGCCGCATCGAAGGCCGATCTCGCCGAGCTCGCAGCCGACGGGCGCTTTCGCGCGGACTTGCTGTATCGGCTCAACGTCGCGCAGATCGAGCTGCCGCCGCTGCGCGAACGGCGCGAGGACGTACCGCTGCTGTTCGAGCATTTCGTGCTCGCGGCCGCGCGGCGCTTCGGACAGCCGGCGCCCGTCGTCACGGCTGCGCAGGTGTCCGAACTGATGACGCATGCGTGGCCCGGCAACGTGCGCGAACTGCAGAACGTGGCCGACCGCTTCGTGCTCGGCCTGACCGGCGACAGCCTGCTGTCGTCCGGCAGCGCGCCCACGGCGGGCGGCACGCTCGCGGAGCAGCTCGCGTATTTCGAGCGAATGCTGATCGAGGACATGCTGCGGCGTCACAACGGCAACGTTGCGGACGCAAGCGTTGCACTCGGCATGCCGAAGAAGACGCTTTATCACAAGCTGCGCAACCTGCGGATTCCCGCGCGCGGGGACGCGGCGGCCGATGGCGGCGAATGACGCGAACGAGGATACGCATAACGGCATGGATCGCATCGACATTACCGAACGCGGCCGCATCAACGGCCACCTGATCCGCGGCATCACCCGCGCGCAGAAAACCTTCCGCCCGAGCGACTGGCCCGAACGGCTCGCGGGCGTCATCACGCTGTTCGTCGGCGAGCGGCGGCCCGGCTATCCGTGCGCGCTGTCGCGGCTCGCGATGCCGGTCGTCGACGGCGGCGCCAAATGCCTGTTCGTGTCGGACGAATTGCGCATCGTATGTGCCGATGCATTCGACTTCGCGATGCAGTTCGCCGCCGACAACGACCTTCCCGTCGAGCTTCAGACCGCGCCCGCGCTGGCGGTGCGGTGATATGGGGGCGGCGTTCGGCGGCCTTTCCCCTTTTTCCTTTTCCTTCTGCCTCTCCGATGCTCGTCTGCGCAGGCGTTCGCACGCGCGTTCGGCGGCGAAACCAATCGTAAGATGATTGAAGGCTTCGACACGTCCCCACGCTGCGACAAGGGTTTTCAGCCGAGCCATCAATAAAATTGATCGTCGCGATGAAAATTATGCGTTTTGCTTGCAGGTCGCCGTGATGCATAGTTGCGTCGTGTTGACGCACCTTTGAGTCTTTCAGCCATGAACATGCGAATCGAGCCGTCGGTGCTCGCGAACCCGGACCTGCAATTTGCGACGCTTTCGTCGGGCATCAGCCTGCCGTATGTCGAGCGGGGCAGCGGCGCGCCGATGGTGTTCGTGCACGGATCGTTGTGCGACTACCGCTACTGGGATCCGCAACTCGCGTCGCTGTCGGCACACTACCGCTGCATCGCGCCGAGCCTGAGCCACTACTGGCCGGCCGTCGAAGCGGGCATCCAGGACGAGTTCAGCTGGCAGAACCACGTCGACGAGCTCGCCGAATTCATCGACGCACTCGATCTCGGCCCCGTGCATCTGGTCGGCCATTCGCGTGGCGGCAGCGTCGCGTTCAACGTCGCGCGCCAGCACCCGCACCTCGTCGAATCGCTCACGCTCGCCGATCCGGGCGGCCCGCTGCAACAGCCGGGAGTGCGCGAAGCCGCGCTGCCGGCCGCCGCGATCGCGCTGCGCACGAAGGCCGTGAACCTGATCGGTCAAGGTGACGTGGAAGCCGGGCTCGAGATGTTCGTCGACTCGGTGAGCCTGCCGGGCGCATGGAAGAAGAGCACGTCGCGCTTTCGCACGATGGCGATCGACAACGCGAGCACGCTGCCGAAGCAGCTGCGCGATCCGCTGCCCGCGTATTCGCAGCACGCGGCGTCGGATATCGCGTGCCGCACGCTGCTGATCGACGGCCAGCGCAGCCCGAAGATGTTCCGCAACAACGTCGACACGCTGTCGCAGTGGATCGGCGATGCGCAACGGCAGACCGTCGCCGGCGCGTCGCACGGGATGAACGCGGCCAGCCCCGCGGTGTTCAACCGTTTCGTGCACGAGTTCGTCGCCGCGTAACGCGCTCGGGCGGCATTCGTTCCGCCCGCTACTCCTCTTCTCTTTCAACGCGAATCGACGCGGACCGCCCGCGTCGGTTCGTCATCCCATGCGTTACGCGATCGGCTCGGCCTTGCGCGTCACCGCATCCGGCAATCCGAACACGCTGTCGAACGACCAGTTGTACGCGAACGTGAAGATCGGGAAGAACACGATCAGCACCGCGTCGTACAGGAACGCCTGCAGCAGCGACACGTCGAGCCACCACGCGATCAGCGGAATCAGGAACGTCACGAGCGCGATCTGGAATCCGATCGCATGCACGATGCGCCGCCCGACGCTGCGCGTGGTTTCCGCACGCCGCCGCTCCCACGCCTCGAAGCCGAAGTTGTAGACGAAATTGACGGTGACGCCCGTCGTCGAGATCATCACGCCGAGCAGGCCGCTCGTCGTCGCGCTCGCGCCGCTCAGCATGCCGAGTACCGACGACGCGACGAGGATGCCGAGCACCTCGAACATCACGACGTAGACTATGCGTCTCTTCCATCCTTGCATCACCCATCACCTTCGTATCGAACCAGGTGGCGAGACTACAGCGGGCACTTCGCCCGCAAAAGTCAGGTGCTTTCAATTTTTCTGACAGGAGGCCGCACGTGCTGACCAGCGATCACATCGACATGCTGCTGACCGTCATCGACAAAGGCTCGTTCTCGGCAGCCGCGCGTGCGCTCGGTCGCACGCCGTCGGCCGTCAGCATGGCGATCGCGAATCTCGAGGCCGAGCTGGACCTCGTGCTGTTCGATCGCGGCACGCGCGAGCCGACGCCGACCGCCGCGATGGCCGCGCTGCTGCCCGATGCGCGGTCGATCGCCGAACGGCTGCAGGCGCTGCGCGTGCATGCGCAGCATCTGTCGGAAGGCGTCGAGGACACGCTGCGGCTCGGGCTCGCGGCGGAACTCGACGGCGCGCCCGTTGCGCGTGCGCTGAGCGCCGTCGCCGCGAAGTATCCGGCGCTCGCGATCAGCATCGTCACCGCGCCGCAAGATGCGATCGTCGACGCGCTGCATCGCGGCGCCGTCGATCTGTGCGTCGCGTACGGCGGGCTCGATCTTCATCCGCAGGAACAGATCCACGCGCTGTGGACCGAGACGTTGATTGCCGTCGCCGCGCCTGATCATCCGTCGATCGCCGAAGCCGCGCATCCCGAGGCGATCGAACGGTTGTCCGGGTTCCGGCAGATCGTGATCGCCGATCCGGAACGGCCGCTCACCGACGTGCGGCCGGTGATCGGCAATCGCACGTGGAAAGTGACCGACATGGCCACCGCGATCGCGTTGGTCAAGGCCGGCCACGGTTGGGCCAACCTGCCCGAATCGCTGATCGGCCGGTATGTCGCCGCCGGCGAGCTCGCGCCGCTGGTGTTCGCGAACATTCGTAACGGGCTGCCGCTGCCCGTGTATCTGCGGCGGCCCAAGCACACGGGGCTCGGCAGGGCGGCGAGCGAACTGGTACGGGCGTTGCGGGCTGAAGGCCACGCAGCGTGATCGGGGCGTGCGGCGGGACACCGCCGGGCGCCCCCGTTCGGAGGTACTGGATGGGCTCGACCGTTAGTTGCGGTATAAACCGACGCACCATGAAAAAACCCCGGTCACGCAGGCCTGAGCCTGCATGCCGGGGTTCTTCGATTCGCGGCTGACGGGCGACGAATCGCCCGCCGTTCACGCTCAGCGCGCCGCCACCTCCGCCTTGCCCGTCGCCGCATCGCCCACCGCCGTCGGTGCCGGTGTATTCCCCCACCCACCGCCCAGCGCGCGAATCAGGTTGACGGTCGACACGGCCTGCGCACCGGTCAGCTGGTTCGCCTGCAATTGCGACTGCAGCACCGACCGCTCACTGTCGATCACGTCCAGATAGGCGACTTCACCTTCCTGATACTGCGTACGCGACAGCGTCGCCGCACGGCGCGACGCGTTGACGGCCGCATCCTGCGCGCGAATCTGGTCGTCGAGCAGACGCAGATCGGCGAGGTTGTCCTCGACCTCGCGGAACGCGACGAGCACCTGCTGCCGGTAGTTCGCGACCTGCTCGTCGTACTGCGCGCGCGCCTGCTGCACGCCGGCCGCACGCCGCCCGCCGTCGAACAGCGGCAGCGTCAGCGCAGTACCGGCGAACGGCCCGAGCAGGAACGTGCGGCTCGACCACAGGAACAGGTTGCCGAGCGTCGACGCCTCATACCCGAACGCGCCCGTGATATCGAGCTTCGGGAAATACGCCGACTTCGCGAGGCCGATCCGCGCGTTCGCCGCCGCCATCGCGCGCTCGGCCGCCGACACGTCCGGGCGCCGTTCGAGCAGCGCGGACGGCAGTCCCGCCGGAACCTTCACCGCGACCGGCACGATCGGCGTTTCCTTGAACGCGAAGTCCGCGGGCGCCTTGCCGAGCAGGATCGCGAGCGCATGCTCGGACGCCGCACGCCGTCGCGCGACGCCAACCGCATCGGCCTGCGCGGTCGCCAGTTCGTTCTTCGCGCGCGACACGTCGAGCTCGCTGATGTCGCCTTCGTTGAAGCGACGCTGCACGAGCTTCAGCGCCTGGTCGCGCAGCTCGACCGTGCGGCGGTACAGGTCCTGGTCGGAATCGAGCTGGCGCAGTTCGAAGTAGTTCTGCGCGACGTCCGCCTGCAGCGCGAGCTGCACCGAGCGGAACAGCGCTTCGCTCTGCGCCTGGTCGGCGCGCGACGCCTCGACGTTGCGGCTCACGCGGCCGAACAGGTCGGCCTCGTAGGACACCGTGCCCTGTGCGCGCCACAGCGTCGCGTTGGTCGGGCCCGTGCCCTGCGGCTGGAACTGCGACGCCGACGACAGCCCCTCGCGCGTCGGCCCGAATCCGGCGCCGACCTGCGGGAACCACTGCGAGCGCGCGGTGCGGGTCGCCGCACGCGCTTCCTCGACGCGCGCCGCCGCGGCCTTCAGGTTCTGGTTCGCCGCGAGCGCCTGCGCCTCGAGCGAGTCGAGCACCGGATCGCCGAACACCTTCCACCATTCGCCGCGATGCTCGCCGTCCGCCGGTTCGGCGGTCTTCCACGTGCCGGCCTGTTCGCCGGCCGCGAGCGTCGGCGCTTCCTTGAACGCCGCGGGCGTCGACACGTCCGGGCGCTTGTAGTCCGGGCCCACCGCGCACGCGGCGAGCAGCGTCGCGAGCAGGGTGCTCGCGGCCGCCACCTTCGCGAAGCGCATCAGGCCATTCGAGTTGTACATGTTGTCCATCTTGTTGTCCTCAAGCATCCGTAGCCGACGCGCCCGACGGCGACACGCCATAGCCGGCGGAGTCCTTCCCGGCGACGTGGATCTTGCCGCCCGCGAGCGTGCGCAGCACCACGTAGAACACCGGCGTCAGCATCAGCCCGAACAGCGTCACGCCGAGCATCCCGAAGAACACCGCGATACCCATCGCATGCCGCATCTCCGAGCCCGCACCCGTCGACGTGACGAGCGGCACGACGCCCATGATGAATGCGATCGACGTCATCAGGATCGGGCGCAGCCGCAGCCGGCTCGCCTCGATCGCGGCCTCGAGCGGCGTCCTGCCGTCGTGCTCCAGTTCGCGGGCGAATTCGACGATCAGGATCGCGTTCTTCGCCGACAGCCCCACCAGCACCATCAAGCCGATCTGCGTGAAGATGTTGTTGTCGCCCTGCGTGAGCCACACGCCTGTGAGCGCCGACAGAATGCTCATCGGCACGATCAGGATCACCGCGAGCGGCAGCGTCAGGCTTTCATACAGCGCGGCGAGCACCAGGAATACGAGCAGCACGCTGATCGGGAACACCCACATCGCCGAATCGCCCGCAAGAATCTGCTGGTACGTGAGGTCGGTCCACTCGAACCGCACGCCGCGCGGCAGCGTTTCATGCGCGATGCGCTCGACCGCGGCCTGCGCCTGACCCGACGAGAAGCCCGGCGCCGGGCCGCCGTTGATGTCGGCCGCCGTGTAGCCGTTGTAGCGCACGACCATTTCCGGGCCGAACGTCGGCGTCACCGTGACGAGCGACGACAGCGGCACCATCTCGCCCTTGTCGTTACGCGTCTTCAGTTGCAGGATGTCGTCCGCGCGCTGGCGGAACGGCGCATCGGCCTGCACGCGCACCTGGTACACGCGCCCGAAGCGGTTGAAGTCGTTCACGTACAGCGAGCCGAGATACACCTGCATCGTGTTGAACACGTCGGTGACCGGCACGCCGAGCTGCTTCGCCTTCACGCGGTCGAGATCGACGTTGAGCTGCGGCACGTTGATCTGGTAGCTCGTAAACAACGGGCCCAGTTCAGGCGCCTGCTGCGCGCGCTTGATGAAGTCGTTGGTCGCGTCCGACAGCTTCGCGTAGCCAACCGCGCCACGATCCTCGATCTGCATCTTGAACCCGCCGAGCGTGCCGAGGCCGAGCACCGGCGGCGGCGGGAACACCGCGACGAACGAGTCCTTGATCGCGCCGTACTGCTGGTTCAGCGCACCCGCGATCGCGCCGGCCGACAACGCCTTGCCGTGCCGTTCCGAGAACGGCTTCAGCGTGACGAACACGATGCCCGCGCTCGAGCTGTTCGTGAAGCCGTTCACCGACAGCCCCGGGAACGCGACCGCGCTCTCGACGCCCGGCTGCTTCAGCGCGATCGAGCCCATGTCGCGGATCACCTTCTCGGTGCGGTCGAGCGACGCGCCGTTCGGCAGCTGCGCGAACGCAATCAGGTATTCCTTGTCCTGCGCGGGCACGAAACCGCCCGGCACGACCTTCGATACCAGCACGGTCGCGCCCACCAGCACGAGGTACACGCCGAGCATCAGCGTCTTGCGCGACAGCACGCCGCGCACACCGCGGCCGTAGTTCTCCGCGCCGCGATGGAACACCTTGTTGAAGCGCTTGAAGAAACCGCCGAGCACACGGTTCATCACGCGCGTGAGCCAGTCCTCCTTGTCGCCATGCCCCTTCAGCAGGATCGCGGACAACGCCGGCGACAGCGTCAGCGAGTTGAACGCCGAGATCACCGTCGAGATCGCGATCGTCATCGCGAACTGCTTGTAGAACTGGCCGGTCAGGCCCGACATGAACGCGAGCGGCACGAACACGGCGACGAGCGTCAGCGCGATCGCGATGATCGGCCCGCTCACTTCCTGCATCGCCTTGTAGGTCGCCTGCCGCGCGTTCATCCCGCTTTCGATGTTGCGCTCGACGTTCTCGACCACCACGATCGCATCGTCGACCACGATACCGATCGCCAGCACCATCCCGAACAACGACAACGCGTTGATCGAATAGCCGAAGCCGAGCAGCAGCGAGAACGTGCCGATGATCGACACCGGCACCGCGATCAGCGGAATCAGCGACGCGCGCCAGGTCTGCAGGAACACGATCACGACGATCACGACCAGCGCGATCGCCTCGAGCAGCGTATGCACGACGGCCTTGATCGACGAACGCACGAACTGCGTCGGGTCATAGACGATCTTGTAGTCGATACCGGCCGGCATATCCTGCTTCAGCTCGGCCATCGTCTTGCGCACTTCGTCGGAAATCTGCAGCGAGTTCGCGCCCGGCGACTGGTTGATCGCCATCGCGACGGCCGGCTTGTTGTCGAGCAGCGAGCGCAGCCCGTACTCGGACGCGTCGAGCTCGATTCGCGCGATGTCGCGCAGGTGCGTGACGCCGCCGTCCGGCGTCGTCTTCACGACGATGTCGCCGAACTCGTCTTCCGTCTGCAGACGGCCGCGCGCGTTCACCGACAGCTGCAGCGGCGTGCCCGGCAACGACGGCGACGCGCCGATCACGCCGGCCGCGACCTGCACGTTCTGCTCGCGGATCGACTGCACGACGTCCTCGGCGGACAGCCCGCGCTGCGCGACCTTCTGCGGATCGAGCCACACGCGCATCGCGTAGTCGCCCGAACCCCACAGCTGCACCTGGCCGACGCCCTGGATCCGCGACAGGCGATCCTTCACGTTGATCAGCGCGTAGTTGCGCAGGTAGGTCATGTCGTAGCGGTTGTCCGGCGAGATCAGGTGGACCACCATCGTCAGCGTCGGCGAGCTCTTCACCGTGGTGATGCCGAGCCGCTGCACGTCTTCCGGCAGACGCGGCAGCGCCTGGTTGACGCGGTTCTGCACGAGCTGCGTGGCCTTGTCCGGATCGGTGCCGAGCTTGAACGTGACGGTGATCGTCATGTTGCCGTCGCTGTTCGCCTGCGACTGCATGTAGAGCATGTCCTCGACGCCGTTGATCTGCTCTTCCAGCGGCGACGCGACCGTCTCGGCGATCACTTTCGGGTTCGCGCCCGGGTATTGCGCCTTCACGATCACGGAAGGCGGCACGACTTCCGGATACTCCGAAATCGGCAGCAGGAACATCGCGATCACCCCGCCGAGCAGGATGATCACCGATAGGACTCCTGCAAAGATCGGCCGGTCGATAAAGAATTTGGAAATATTCATGGGTTGCTCTGTCTGGTTGAACGCGGAAACGAAGCGGCGGGCCGCTTACGAATCCGCCTTCGCCGGTGCGGCCGCCTTCGCGGTACTCGCGAGCGGCGCGGACGGCGCATCGCCGCCCGTCATCGGGACCATGTGCGGCTTCACCTGCTCGCCGGGTCGTACGCGCTGCGTGCCGTTCACGATCACGCGGTCGCCGGCGGAAAGCCCGCTCACGATGACGCGCCGGTTGCCGTGCTGCATCCCCTGCTGCACTTCGCGATACGACACGCGGCCCTGCTGGTCGACGACGAACACGAACTTCTTGTCCTGGTCCGTGTTGATCGCCGCGTCGTCGACGAGCAGCGCCTGGTGCGGCGCGCTGCCGCCCACCTTCACGCGCGCGTAGAGGCCGGGCACGAGCGCACCGTCCGCATTGTCGAAGCGCGCACGCACGCGGATCGTCCCGGACGACGTGTCGAGCCGGTTGTCGACCGAATCGATCTCGCCGCTGCGCGAGTAGCCGGTTTCGTTCGCGAGACCGAGCTCGACCGGCACCTTGCGGCCGTTGCGCGCGCCGTTGATGTATTGCAGGTAGGTCTGCTCGTCCGCGTCGAACGATGCGTAGATCGGCGACACCGACACCAGCGTCGTCAGCGGCGCGGCCGACGCACCGGCCGACACGACGTTGCCGAGCGTGATTTCCGCGCGCGACACGCGGCCCGAGACCGGTGCCGTGATCCGCGTATAGCCGAGGTTGATGCGTGCCGTTTCGAGCGCGGCTTCGGCGGCCTTCAGGTTCGCGCTCGCCTCGCGCGCGGCGTTTTGCTTCTCGTCGTAGTCGCGCTTGGCGATCGCGTTGTCACCGATCAGCCGCTGCGCGCGCTGCCAGTCGCTCTGCGCGTAGCCGTTGCGGGCCTGCGCACCGGCGAGCTGTGCCGCGGCACGGTCGACTTCCGCCTGGTACGGACGCGGATCGATCACGAACAGCACGTCGCCTTTCTTCACGAGCGCGCCGTCCTTGAAGTTCACCGCGACGATCGTGCCCGACACCTGCGGGCGCACGTCGACTTTCTCGACCGCCTCGAGGCGGCCCGAATAGCTTTGCCAGTCGGTGACGGTCTGCGGCACGACGGTCGCGACATCGACTTCGGGCAGCGGCGCCGCCGCCTTTTCGGGCGCGTTCGCGTTCACGCGCATCGCGCCGAACGTGCCGAGGCCGACGACGGCGAGCGTCACGATCGCCGCGGTGGCGATTCGGGAACGGGAGGTGCGTAGGATGGCCATGTGGATCTCCAGTAAGCGTGGATTGGTCTGGTTATTCGGAACGGTTCGGCTGGCGCGCCTGGAAGCGGCACTGGAAGAAGCGCACGGCTTCCTCGAGCGCGGCTTCGTGCGTCGCGAGCGCCGCGTGCGTGACGTCCGGGTAGCGGATCACCTGCGTGAGCACGCCCGATGAAATCAGGCAGCCCGCATATTTCTCCGCTTCGACGTGCAGCACGTCGTTCTGCGCGGTGACGACGAGCGTCGGCGGCAGGCCCGCGAGGCGCACCGATTCGAGCGGCGCCGCATACGGATGCATGCGCTGCGCCGCCTGCGGCAGATAGGCGCGATAACAGGCCGCGCATTCGCGCGCGGTGATGTCGGATGACAGGCGTTCGGCGTCGCCGATGCGCGTCATGCTCGGGTCGAGCATCGGCCCGAACAGCGCCTGCGCGGCGATCGACACTTCGCCGCGATCGCGCGCGATGAACGTCAGACAGTTCGCGAGCTGGCCGCCCGCGTCGTGGCCCGCGACGCCGATCTTCTTCGGGTTGCCGCCGAACGCGCGGGCGCGGGTCGCGGCCCACACGGCGGCGCGATACGCATCCTCCGGCGCGGCCGGAAAGGGAAAGGCCGGCGCGAGCGAATAATCGACCGACACTACGAGAGCTGGTAAGCGTTCTGCTAAAAAGCGCGCAGCGAAATCGGCGTCGTCGAGCGAGCCGCGCACGAAACCGCCGCCGTGGAAGTAAAGCACTACCGGCAGTCCGGTCTTGTCCGCGCGCCGATAAAGGCGCAGCGAGATGTCCTGCGCGTAGCCGGGGATTTCCACCTCCGCGACCGTCAGTGCCGCGCCGGCTCTGGCTTCGGCGGGCAATGCGGCTTTCAGGAATTTGCTGAATTCAGAAGCGTCCATGACGATGCAGGATCCATTTCGAGATGGAACGAATTCTGGGTCCGGCAGACATCGGGATAAATGCCTATAATCCGGCAACACAATTCAACACCCCCGAACAATCCCAGGCTGCGTTTACCCACGAGGTAGCGCAGCCTTGTTGTTCCGGTCATAAGATTGCGGAGGTTGTGATGGACCGGCTTCAGGCCATGCAGGTGTTTACTCGCGTCGTCGATACAAGCAGCTTCACCAAGGCAGCAGAAACGCTCGGCCTGCCGCGGGCGTCCGTCACGACGATCATCCAGAATCTGGAAGCTTTCCTCGGCGTGCGCCTGATGCACCGGACCACGCGCCGGCTGTCGCTCACGCCGGACGGCGCCGCGTACTACGAAAGGTGCGTGCGGATCCTCGCCGATGTCGAGGAAACCGAAGCGAGCTTCCAGGCGAACAATCGCAAGCCGCACGGAAAGTTGCGTATCGACATGCCGGGCTCGATCGGACGGCTGCTCGTGATCCCGTCCCTATGCGAATTCCATACGCGCTATCCGGACATCGATCTGCAGCTCGGCCTGTCCGACCGGCCGGTCGACCTGCTGCAGGAAGGCGTCGACTGCGTGATCCGCGTCGGTGCGCTGCAGGACTCGTCGCTCGTCGCGCGCCGCGTCGGCCTGTTCGAATGCGTTTCGGTCGCGGCGCCCGCGTATCTGGAGAAGTACGGCGAACCGCAGACGATCGAGGACCTGAGCGATCACAAGGCCGTCAATTACTTCTCGAGCCGCACGGGCCGCACGATCGACTGGACGTTCCTGACCGACGGCAAGGAAGTCGAGGTCAAGATGAACGCGATCGTGTCGGTCAACGACGCCGACGCGTACGTGACCTGCGGGCTCGAAGGCTTCGGGCTGATCCAGCCGCCGCTGTTCATGGTGCTGCCGCACCTGCGCGACGGCCGGCTCAAGGAAGTGCTGCCCGGCCTGAAGCCGCTGCCGATGCCGATCTCGGTCGTGTATCCGCACAGCCGGCACCTGTCGCCGAAGGTGCGCGTGTTCGTCGACTGGATCGCCGAAGTGTTCGACCGCTGCCCGCTGCTGAGCGGCAAGGGCAGCCTCGACGCGACGTGCAGCAAGCGCACGTTCGAGGAAGCCGAGCGCGCGCCGGTGCTCGACACGCCGGTCATCAACGAGTGGGTCGCGTAAAGAGCAACGGTGGGGCAAGCGCTCCGCTTGCCCTCTACGCTTCATCCGCGCGCTCACCGGCCTGACGAGCGCGCGGCGCGGCCGGACCGCCTCACGACCCGCGCGAGCGCCCTCGCCGCGCCGACGCGTTGCCCGCGCACCTGCCGTCCACAGTGACGTTCGACCACGCCGATCTGGCTGCTGAGGAACGCAATGGTCTGCTCGATCCCGCCGCGCACGCTCGGGTGGCATCGAGCCAGAAGCTGGTATTCCGCCATCAGCGTGCGCGCGAGTTGCCGCCGGCGCTGCACCAGCGCCTGGACATGCTGCAGTTGCGGGTCGGCAAGCGGCTCGGCAAACCGGGCGCTCGACGGCTCGTCATCGAGCATGCACGCCAGTTCCGTCATCATGCGCGCATGGGCCCCTTTCCCCTCGAGCGGCAAGTCCAGCGAGCGTGCGATAAACGCGCGGGCCTGATGCAGGTGAACGACCGCCACCGGCAAGCGTGCCGCCTGCAGCGCGCACGCCGCTTCGCACTCGTAGCCGCCGGCCGATTCCACCACCACCAGCGTCGGTGACCACTCGGCAATCGCATCGGTCAACGATTCGATGCCGAACGTCTCGTTCCGGTAGCCGAACACGAGTCGCATCGACGAAGCGCACACTTCGATGATCTCGCGCGTCACGCCGACGCCGACACAAATGCGCTCGGGCATGAGGTCCCCACCGCCCGGCTGGTTCACGTCGCCGATCATCGACGCCCCCTTCCCGTGCGCCGGGAGCAGCAACCGGGGTGACCATTGCGAGAACTGATATAATTAAACCGTAAACTCGAATGGAACCGGTTCCATTTTCGCTTCGGTTCCGTCGATCGTGCGGCCGTTCTCCGCCACCGTGCGTTGGATTGCCGACGATTCGCGGCCGCATCGACCCGGCAAGCGGCGCGGGCACCCTCGATGGCCATTCGATGTTTTTTTATCGACTTCACGATCAGGATTCCTCATCTTCAGGTGGTTCATGCGATTCCGAGTCGATCAGAAACCGGTCTCGATCCTGACCGCGCAACCATACCGGTTCCCGCCCCACTCCCGACCAGGACTGCCCCGTTTCCGGGTTGAAGTATTTCACCCGTCGCCGCTTCCCCGGCGCACCGCTCTGGGCGGGAAACACGTCCTTGACGCCAAATCCGAATTCCTCGATGCACTGCCGGATTTCGAGCAACACCATGGTCGCAATCGCGAGTCGCTCCCGAACCAGTTGCTCCTCGAGCAGCGCCTTCTTTTCCATGAACGACTTGTACACCAGCATGACCATCCTCCCCGAGCAACTCCTCCAGAATCCGATTGATTTGGATTACTAAAATGCTACGACACTCGATCCGAAGCTTCCATGTTCATGGCTGCCGCGTTCAGAATTGTTGACAATTCCCCGAATCGGACCCATGCGAACATGCCCCGCGGATCGCCGGCCGACATCCGGCGCCAAGCTGGGCGCGAATCCGCGCTATCCGCGTTGCGTCCGCCTCGATATCACCACACGCGACAAATAGGTGCACCCACCATGCACGTTCTATATCTCGAGGACGACACGACGTATGTCGAACTCATCAATTCGATACTGGGAGAGGCGGGACACAGCGTGCATTCCGTCGCCAACGGCCATGAGGCGATCCGCCATCTCGAACGCACGGTCGTCGATCTGCTGATCCTGGACTGGGAGGTACCGGGCCTGTCCGGATTCGAAGTGCTCAAATGGGCACGCGAACGGATCGGCGGCACGCTGCCGATCCTGTTCCTGACGATCCGCGCGCACGAAAACGAGGTTTTTTCCGCGATCACGGCGGGCGCCGACGACTACATGATCAAGCCGATCAATCATTTCGAATTGCTGGCGCGCATCAACGCATTGCTGCGCCGCGCCTATCAGGGCGGCGATATCCAGCAGGACGTACTGGACATCGGCATCTACCGGATCGATACGAAGGCGCGCGAGATATGGGTGAACGGCACCCCGGTGAAGCTGACGCCGCGCGAATTCGAACTCGCCGTCCTGCTGTTTCGCCATTTCGGCCGGATCATGCCTCGCGAAGCGCTGATCCGTTCGCTATGGGGACGCGACATGGCCGGCGCGTCCCGCAGCCTCGACACGCACATCTACCGACTGCGCACGAAACTCGCGCTCCAGCCGTCGAACGGCGTGCGTCTCAGCGCGGTCTACACGCTCGGCTACCGGATCGAAGCGGTCTGACGCGCGAGCATTCGATGCGCGGCACAGAAGAGACCTTTGCGCCGGCAAGGACAATCGCATCAGCCAACGCGCGATACGCGTCGCGCCGCTGTCGCCCTTGCGGCATGGGGCCGCGGCGCGGTTCGCCGCCCTGATGGCCGTGTGGAATGCGATTGTTCCGCGCTGACGACAATTCAATTCGCGGCTGTGCCATTTATCGCAACCGAGCGGACACCTAGAGTAAACCCTGTCGCGCACCTCGTTGCGCATCGAACAGCCCCGTTTGACGGGACCGGAGCCAGCGCCCGCGCGCCAACTCCGACCAACACAGGAGTTACGTCATGAACCGCCGCCATCTTCTCTCCGCGCTCGCCCTCGCACTCGCCGTGTCCGCACCGGCCTTCGCCGATACGAACACCCCGCAAGCCGGCGACTACGGCAACGCGTCGTCGTACACGCAACACAACAATGGTCCGCGCACCCGCGCCGAAGTCAGCGCGGAAGTCGCGCAGGCACGCCGCGACGGCACGCTGGCCTGGCTGCGCAAGGCGAATTCGTATCCGCAAGGGCTCGAACTCGCGCAAGGCCCGTATCGCTCGATGCCGGAAAGCAACCAGCTCGCTGGCGGGGGCCGGTAAACGTGCAACGCCGCGCAGCGGATGATCCGGTGCGCGGCGTCGTGACATCGCTGTCGAACACGCGATGAGTCAGTCAATTAGTTAGTCAGTTGCAGGAGCCTGTGATGAACGATCAACTTCCTTCGCCGCTCGATCATTGGGACGACACCACGCCGGTCTGGACGCCGTTCCGTTCGGCGCCGCGGTCGTCGCACTGATCGCCACGTCGACGTCTCGCTGATGCCGTCGTGCTGCCGTCAACGGCGCGGCACGCCGTCACGCCACTCGCCCCAGTGCGTGACGATGTCCTGTGCCAGAGGCAATGTCGCCGGCCAGTACGGCGTATCGTGCGTTAGTTGCAGCAATGGGCGTAGCGACACAATTGGCAACGTTCTCCGAAGTAAATCCGGTGGACGAGTCGCATCAGGGACGGTCACATCGATTGACACCGGCCAATAACTCTGGCGCGTCGCGCTCGCCATCATTCCCGATGTTCCATTGGCCGCCGTGGCCCAAGCTGTTTCAATCCCGATCGTCACGCCGGTTGAGCAGGCGCAAGAACAGGTGTGCGCCACAAGAAACCGCGGCCTTTCCCACCTCTCCTTCACACTTCCCAATATTTGTTCGTTCCGTCGACCGCAATTGGGTGCATCGTCGGTCCGCTTCGGGCACTTAGCATCGGCACTCCAAATGATGTCCCTATGGAGCGTGCCTATGAATGCGTCGCCACAGCTTGATGTATCGCTCGACGAACCGCCAATCTGCCGAACATGACGGATTCTGCGTTCAGGAAACGGATGCTTGAATTGCGGGACGAAGCCGTCGAGATCACACTGCAACGGCACCGGGAACTGATGCGATGGAATCCGGCCACCGAAGCTCGAGTCGTCGAGTGGTTCGGCTCGGCAAACATGGATACACGACGCAAACTCACGACGGGGCTCGACGCCCTTGCCAGAGTAATGGCTCGCCTCGGCCCAAGGAATTTCGTCCGCGTCGGTTCCAATGCCGACCGGGCAACAGAATGTCTGCCGAACATGGAAAATGTCGACATCGAGGTTGCGCATGTCTGTCGCCCCGACACTGCAACTCATACGATCGCCATCAATCTCCCGTTCTGCTCGCTACCAGAGCGATCGGCTGGAAACCTCTCCTCGCAGCAACTAACGATTGTTCACGAATGCGCCCATTTTGCGGACACCTTCGACGCCGGGGACCACCCGGCGGCATACGGTCGCCGGGCCTGCGCCCAGTTCGCCAAACGCTATCCGGGCATGGCAATCGGCAACGCGGACAACATCGCGTGGTTCATTCTGGCGCGGTGAACTGGAGCGACCGATGAGATATGCCCTCGCCGTCATACTCGGCGCCTTCCTGTCACTTCCGATCCAGGCCGATGCATGCAAGGTCTTGTTGACCGACAGCATGGAACTGCCACTGAATTCGGCCGAGATAGCCAATAGCGACAGGCTCGCCGTCGCCAGGCACTACCTGACCGCCCGAGAATGGACTCGCGAAGGGGCGACGGCCTCGATCGACGCGGCCGCCTACGATTGGGAAAACCGGCCCAAGCAGCTCGCGCGACAACGCGGTGCGCAGATGAAAGCCTTTCTCGTGCAACTCGGCATGTCGCCCGATGACATTTATGTCGACGAGCGAATCGTATCTGGCAGGAACGGCAGGCTCGATCCCGACGACAAAAAGCAGCTTTGGATCCAGTTCGTTCCGAAATGCCCGCCAGCAGGCTGTCAATATCTCTGCAACTCGGCAGGTACACCGGGTGTCGCGAGTCATGCACTGACACCCGCGACGCCCGGGCCTGAGCCTCACTCGATCCGCTTTTCGTGCGGCGACATCCGAGAGCCCGCACCGGCACGTTTTGTGACGATGGAACGCTGGACCGCACGCACACGCAATCAGACGTTGCTTTTTCATGATCGAGACCGGAAGCCGTTGATGCACACCTGCTACCGGATCAGCACCAGTGCAACGCAATACATCGGCATGACGGACGAGCACGGCGAAACGGCGACCATGCAGTTATTGGGCCCCGAATACACGCGCATCGAACTCAAGCTGGCCCAACCCGCGCCGTGATCCTCAGCACGGTTCCCACAAGCCTCAATCCGATCGCTCCGGGCAATATCGACGCGCCCGGAGCCCCGCTATGCGTGGATGACGGAATAACTTCGGCGCGTCGCCACACCGTTACCGGCGCGGCACGCCGTCACGCCACTCGCCCCAGTGCGTGACGATGTCCTGGACGAGCGGATTGCCCGCGCGGTACAGGTTCTCGGTCGCCGGCGCGAAGCCGCCCTGGTCCGCGTAGTTCAGCAGGTTGTCCGCGCTCGTCTGCCCCGCATACGGCCGGTCGAAGTCGGACCCCGTGCGCAACACCGCGACGCGCGACAGGTCGACCCGCTTCACGCTCGCCGCACGCTTGAGCGCTTCAAACGTCGCGTTGTCTTCCTGCGCGGTCATGCAGTAGGTGCCCTTGCCGTCGGTCAGGATCTTCGTCCACTGACGCGCGCGCTCGCCGATCAGCGTGCCCGAGAACCACGTGTTGCCCGATGACGTGTCGCACTGGATCACCGTCGGCGGCCGGTTCGCCGGCGCATACGTGAACTTCGCGCGCGCGGCCTGGGCCTGCGCGCTGTCGGCGAGCACGACGTTGCGCGACAGCGCATACGCGGCATCGGTCAGCTGCGGGTTGAGCTGGAACACTTCGGTGCGGTAGTCGAGCGGCGGCTTGTCGTTCGGACTCTTCGTGTTGATGCCGAGAAAGCCCGTGTTCCAGCCGGCCGGAATCTCGCGCGCATCGAGCTCCCACTGCAGGCTGAAATCCACCAGGTATTTCGACCATGCGGCAGAGCCGACGGTGCCTTGTGCGGGGTCGACGCCCGCGATGCCCGAGATCAGGAAATACGTGCGGCGCAGGTCGAAGCGCTGCGAGAACGTGAGCGCCATGATCGTCGCCGACGCATTCGCATAGCCCATGCCGGTCGTGACCACGCACACGTCCTGCTTGTTGCAGTGGACGTTCGGATAGTCGGGCGACAGGCCCGGCACGGCGATGTCGCGCCACGGGCCGATACGGTCGAGCCACGCCTGACCCTCCGGACCGAACATCGTGATGATCATGACCTTGACCGGGCGGCCCTGTGCACCGGTCTCGGCGAATGCGGCGTTGCCCGCGTTGTTGCCGGGGTTGTCCTGCGCGATCGACGGCGCGGTCGCACAGGCCGCGAGCGAGAATGCGGCAGCGGAAAGGATGGAGCGAGTCAGCATCGGCGTTCCTTGTTTCGGGATGTTGGGTGAGAACGACTGTCGGAGACTGCGCGACGAGTATAGAACGCGCGTGCGCGATGCGGAACCCGACTACGAAACGGCGGGCGGTGCGGTGGTGTCGGTGCCACGCGGGTGCCACGCGGGTGCCACGCATGACGGCCATCGTCGGAATTCGCGCGCGATTGCGCTGCAACCGGAGTCCGCTGCGCGAAACAACGTCAGGAATACTATGCGTTTTATCGACACGCCGGCCGTGCTCGCACAACCGCCACGCCAAGCAGCGCAACGGGCCCGACCGACAGCGCGATCGTCAGCCCGAACAGGAAATCGTTCACCGGTCCTCGATGCCTTCGACGGAAGGCATCGATTCTAACCACGTCAAAATGATCCGCGGCGTGAATGCGGCGTCAGGCAACGTCGACGCGTGAAGGCCCGTCCACCATCTCGCCGATCACGGCCGCGCGGTCGAAGCCGTCGGCGCGGAAGCATGCGAGGACTTCGTCGACCGCTTCCGGCGCACACGCGACCAGCAGCCCGCCCGATGTCTGCGGATCGGTCAGCAGCGCCTGCGCGACGGGCGGCAGCCCGTCGGCGAGCCGGACGTCGGTGCCGTACGCGGCCCAGTTGCGGCCCGACGCACCGGTGAACACGCCGTCGGCGACGAACGCCTCGACGCCCGCGAGCCACGGCAGCGACGCATAGTGCACGCGTGCGGTGAGGTTCGCGCCGCGGGCGAGCTCGAGCGTGTGGCCCAGCAGCCCGAAGCCCGTGACGTCGGTCAGCGCATGCACGCCCGGCAGCGCGGCGAGCTCGGCGCCCGGCCGGTTCAGCTTGGTGGTGGTGGCGACCATCTGCGCGTAGCCCGCGGCATCGAGCTGGTTCTTCTTCAGCGCGGCCGACAGCACGCCGACGCCGAGCGGCTTGCCGAGCACGAGCACGTCGCCCGCGCGCGCGGCCGCGTTGCGCTTCACGCGCGACGGATGCACGACGCCGATCGCCGCGAGTCCGTAGATCGGCTCGACCGAATCGATCGAATGGCCGCCCGCGACCGGAATGCCGGCCTCCGCGCACACCGATTCACCGCCGCGCAGGATCGCCGCGATCGTCTCGTGCGGCAGCACGTTGATCGGCATCCCGACCAGCGCGAGCGCGAGAATCGGCTTGCCGCCCATCGCGTAGACGTCCGACAGCGCGTTGGTCGCCGCGATGCGGCCGAAGTCGAACGGATCGTCGACGATCGGCATGAAGAAGTCGGTCGTCGCGACGATCGCCTGCTCGTCGTTCAACCGGTAGACGGCCGCGTCGTCGGAGGTCTCGGTGCCGACCAGCAGATCCGGAAACAGCGCCGGCGGCGTCGCCCGCTTCAACAGCTCGGACAGCACGCCCGGCGCGATCTTGCAGCCGCAGCCGCCCCCGTGCGACAGGCTCGTGAGGCGCGGAACGGCGGGCGGGGTAAGGGTGGCTTCGGTCATCGTCGGCATCCGGTGAATAACAACGTTCCATTATCGACAATTCCGCGCGAGCGCGCCCGATACCCACATAATTGACGGCGCCCGCCGCTCCCGCCCCCATCTTCGTTCATGGATCACCTCTTCATCGGCCTCGTGCTGTGCTCCGCGCTGCTGCACGCGATCTGGAATGCGTTCCTGCACGTCAGCGAGGACCGGCTCGTGCAGCTCGGCACGATGTCGCTGCCGTATCTCGCATTCGGCGCGGCCGGCGCCGCGCTGCTGCCCGCGCCGGCGCCCGCCGCGTGGCCGTACATCGCCGCGTCGGCCGCGCTCGAGGTCGCATACTGTTTCACGCTCGCGCGTGCGTACCGCAACGGCGAGTTCGGCCAGATCTATCCGATCGCGCGCGGTATCTCGCCGCTGCTCGTGTCGGTGCTCGCGCTGGCGGCGCTGCACGAGCAGCCGACCCCGTTCGGCTTCGCGGGTATCGCGCTGGTGTCGTTCGGCATCATGTCGCTCGCGCTGCGGCGCGGCTTCAGGTTCTCCGGGGAAGGCGTGCCGTATGCGCTGCTCACCGGCGTGTTCATCGCCGCGTATTCGATCTGCGACGGGATCGGCTCGCGAGTTTCGGGCAGCGCGCTCGGCTACATCGCGTGGGTGTACCTGCTGTGGAGCGGGCCGCAGCTCGTGCTGGTCTGCGCGGTGCGCGGCGGCCCGCGCGCGGTGCTCGGTTCGCGCACCGCGCTCACGCAGGGCGCGATCGCCGGTACGATCTCGCTCGCCGCGTACGGAATCGTGATCCTCGCGTACCGGCACCTGCCGGTCGCGACCGTGTCGGCGCTGCGCGAGACGAGCTCGATCTTCGCGGTCGCGATCGGCTGGTTCGTGATGCGCGAGCGGCCCGGCGCGCAGCGGCTCGCCGCATGCGCGCTGGTGGTCGCGGGCGCGGCGCTGATCCGGCTTTGAAGTGGGGACCAACGGACCCGCATGACGCTGCCGGGCCCATCGAACCGGCTCCGCACCAATCAGCGGATCGGCAGTCGACACGCGGCGTGACTCATCATGCCCGAAAACGGTTCGGCGGCCGTCGCGAAACGCGCTGGCCGCATCGCGCGCCGCCGCACACGAATATTCTCCGCACTGCGGAGAGCATGATTCGGCCCGGCGGCGGCGCGACTGTGCATCCCCTCACACCGTCGCCACGATCTCGCCGAACGCCCGCTCGTCGATCGCCTGGGCGAGCGTCGCGAACGCAGTCGCGATCTCTTCCTCCGGCACGCATGCATAGCCGAGCAGCAAGCCCGACGCCGCGCGTTCGCGTTCCGCGTAATAGCCGGACAGCGGCCGCACGACGATATTGCGTTCGAGCGCGGCCTGCGCGACCGCGCGATCGTCGACCCCGTCCGGCAGCCGCGTGACGAGATGCAGCCCCGCGTCGCTGCCGAGTGCGTGCAGCGTATCGCCATAGCGACGCGCGACCGCATCGAGCAGCACCTCGCGGCGCTGCCCGTACAGCGTGCGCATCTTGCGGATATGCGACACGAAGTGCCCTTCCGCGATGAACTCGGCGAGCACGGCCTGCTGCAGCAGTTGACCCTCGCGGTACAGCTCGGCGCTCGCGGTCGCAAAGCTTTCCGCGAGCGGCTCCGGTGCGACCAGATAGCCGACCCGCAGCCCCGGGAACAGCGTCTTGCCGAAACTGCCGACGTAGATCACCTGCCCGGCCGTATCGAGCCCCTGCAGCGACGCGAGCGGCCGGCTGCCGTAGCGGAATTCGCTGTCGTAGTCGTCCTCGATGATCCAGCAGCCGTGCTGGCGCGCGTATTCGAGCAGCATCCGCCGCCGCGCGAGGCTCATCACCATCCCGAGCGGATACTGGTGCGACGGCGTGACGAGCATCAGCTTCGGCGGCTCGGCCAGATCGGCGGCCGATGGCGCGATCCCCTCGTCGTCGACCGGAATCGGCCGCGTGGTCAGTCCCGACACGTTCAGCACGCTGCGCACGCCCCAGTAGCACGGATCCTCGGTCCAGATGGCGTCGCCCGGATCGGTCAGGAGCCGCACCGCGAGGTCGATCGACTGGTGGATGCCGGTCGTGATCACGATCTGCTCGGGCGTGCAGCGCACCGAGCGCGACGTGCGCAGGTAGTCGGCCAGCGCCTCGCGCAACAGCGCAAGCCCGCCGCCCGGCGCGTAGGTCAGCAGGTCCGGGCGCAGGCGTCGCCAGTACTTGTTGTGCAGCCGCGTCCACACGCGCGCCGGAAAGCGCGACACATCGGGCACGCCCGGCATGAACGCGCCGCCCTGGCGCTTCGACACGCCCGCGCCTTCGACGAGCCGCGTGCCGCGCACCGACAGCCGCCGCGCCGACGATGGCACCAGCGCCGGGCCCGCGGCCGGATCGGGCGGCGCGCCGACGATTTCGTCGGGCGCGCTGTCGGCGACGAAGGTGCCGCGCCCCGTGGCCGAGTTCACATAGCCTTCGAGCGCAAGCTGTTCGTAAACCTGCGTGACCGTGTTGCGAGCGATCCCGAGCTCGGCCGCGAGCAGCCGCGACGACGGCACGCGCGTGCCGGCCGGCAGTTCGCGCGACAGGATCGCCTGCTGCAGCAGCCGATGCAGCTGTCGGTAGATCGGCTGTTCGCCGCCGCGCACGAGGCGCTGCGCCAGCCAGTCCGACAACACGCTTGCACGCATGATTGGCTCCTGATTATTTATTGAAATGGCTCTGATTGTCAGAGCCAAATGTGATTATAGTCGCCTCCATGGGCTGCCAACGCGGCCGATTTTTATCCCACCGGACAGACATCAAGGAGATGACCGTGAAGAATGCCGACCTGCAGGCCCGCAAGAACGCCGCCACCCCGCGCGGCGTCGGCGTGATGTGTGATTTCTACGCAGCCCGCGCCGAGAATGCGGAGCTGTGGGATGTCGAAGGCCGCCGCTTCATCGATTTCGCCGCCGGCATCGCGGTGCTGAACACGGGCCATCGCCACCCGAAGATCGTCAAGGCGATCGCGGAGCAACTGAACAGCTTCACGCACACCGCTTACCAGATCGTGCCGTACGCGTCGTACGTCGAGCTGGCCGAGAAGATCAACGAACGCGCGCCGGGCGACTTCCCGAAAAAGACGGCCTTCTTCACGACCGGCGCCGAAGCCGTCGAAAACGCGATCAAGATCGCACGCGCCGCGACCGGCCGTCCGGGTGTCATCGCGTTCTCGGGCGGCTTCCACGGCCGCACGATGATGGGCATGGCGCTGACCGGCAAGGTCGCCCCGTACAAGCTGAACTTCGGCCCGTTCCCGGGCGACGTGTTCCACGCCCCGTACCCGAACGCGCTGCACGGCGTGTCGACGGCCGACTCGATCAAGGCGATCGAGATGCTGTTCAAGGCCGACATCGATCCGAAGCGTGTCGCCGCGATCATCTTCGAACCGGTCCAGGGCGAAGGCGGCTTCAACCCGGCGCCGGCCGAGTTCGTGCGCGCGCTGCGCAAGATCTGTAACGAACACGGCATCCTGCTGATCGCCGACGAAGTGCAAACCGGCTTCGCCCGCACCGGCAAGCTGTTCGCGATGCAGCACTACGACGTGCTGGCCGACCTGATCACGATGGCGAAGAGCCTCGCGGGCGGCATGCCGCTGTCGGGCGTCGTCGGCCGTGCCGACGTGATGGACGCGGCGGCGCCCGGCGGCCTCGGCGGCACCTACGCGGGCAACCCGCTGGCGGTCGCATCGGCGCACGCGGTGCTCGAGATCATCGACGAAGAGAAGCTGTGCGAGCGCGCGACGCAACTCGGCGACGTGCTGAAGGCGAAGCTCAATTCGCTGCAGGCCGACGTGCCGCAGATCGCCGACGTGCGCGGCCCGGGCGCGATGATCGCGGTCGAGTTCCTGAAGCCGGGTTCGGGCGAGCCGGACGCCGACTTCACGAAGCGCGTGCAGGCGCGTGCGCTCGAGCGCGGGCTGCTGCTGCTCGTATGCGGCGTGTACTCGAACGTCGTGCGCTTCCTGTTCCCGCTGACGATTCCGCAGGCCGTGTTCGACGAAGCGCTCGTGATCCTCGAGGAAGTGCTGAAGGAGACGGTCGGCGTGCCGGCCTGAGTTCCCGCCCACTTCCACTGATTGCGCCGCCGCCGTCTTCATGACGGCGGCGGCCGTTTCATCCGTCCTTTTTCAAAGCAGGCTATTCATATGAGCACGGTTCAGGAAACCCTGGCACTGAAAGATCCGTCGCTGTTCCGCCAGCAGGCGTACGTCAACGGCGAATGGCAAGGCGCGGCGAACGGCGAGTCGTTCGAAGTCCGCAACCCGGCGACCGGCGGCCTGCTCGGCACCGTGCCGGCGATGGGCACGGCCGAGACGCGTCACGCGATCGAAGCCGCGAACGCCGCATGGCCGGCGTGGCGCAAGAAGACCGCGAAGGAACGCGCGGCGATCCTGCGCAAGTGGCACGACCTGATGATGGAAAACGCCGACGACCTCGCGCTGATCCTCACCACCGAGCAGGGCAAGTCGCTGGCCGAGGCGAAGGGCGAGATCGGCTACGCGGCATCGTTCCTCGAGTGGTTCGCGGAAGAAGGCAAGCGCGTGTACGGCGACACGATCCCGACGCCGGCGAGCGACAAGCGCATCGTCGTGACGAAGGAAGCGATCGGCGTGTGCGCGGCGATCACGCCGTGGAACTTCCCGGCGGCGATGATCACCCGCAAGGTCGGCCCGGCGCTCGCGGCGGGCTGCCCGATCGTCGTGAAGCCGGCCGAGGCGACGCCGTTCTCCGCGCTCGCGATGGCCGTGCTGGCCGAGCGTGCGGGCGTGCCGGCCGGCGTGTTCAGTGTCGTCACGGGCGACCCGAAGGCGATCGGCGGCGAGCTGACGTCGAACCCGATCGTGCGCAAGCTGTCGTTCACCGGCTCGACGCCGGTCGGCCGTCTGCTGATGGCGCAATGCGCGACGACGGTCAAGAAGGTGTCGCTGGAGCTTGGTGGCAACGCGCCGTTCATCGTGTTCGACGATGCCGATCTCGATGCCGCCGTGCAGGGCGCGATCGCGTCGAAGTACCGCAACAGCGGCCAGACGTGCGTGTGCACGAACCGCTTCTACGTGCACGAAGCCGTGTACGACCAGTTCGCGCAGAAGCTCGCGGCGGCGGTCGGCCAGCTGAAGGTCGGTCGCGGCACGGAGCCGGGCGTCACGCAGGGTCCGCTGATCAACGAAGCGGCCGTGCTGAAGGTCGAGGCGCACATCGAGGACGCGCTCGCGAAGGGCGCGACCGTCGTGACGGGCGGCAAGCGCCATGCGCTCGGCCACGGCTTCTTCGAGCCGACCGTGCTGACGGGCGTCACGCCGGCGATGAAGGTCGCTAAGGAAGAGACGTTCGGGCCGCTTGCGCCGCTGTTCAAGTTCAGCAGCGACGACGAGGTGATCCGCCTCGCGAACGACACCGAGTTCGGTCTCGCCGCCTACTTCTTCAGTCGCGACATCGGCCGCGTGTGGAAGGTCGCCGAAGCGCTCGAATACGGGATGGTCGGCGTGAACACGGGCCTGATCTCGAACGAAGTCGCACCGTTCGGCGGCGTCAAGCAGTCGGGCCTCGGCCGCGAAGGCTCACACTACGGCATCGACGACTACGTCGTGATCAAGTACCTCTGCCTGGCTGTTTGATGGTTCAAGGCCTGTCGCGTCCGTGACAGGCCCTGACCGCCCGGCCGGAACCGGGCGGTCACGACGCGGGCCGGTACCCCTCTCCGCCGTGTCCGCGTCACCTCCGCGCCCCGCTTTCACCGAAACACGTTCACCGCATCCACCAGCCGCGTCGCCTGCTGCTTGAGGCTCTCCGACGCCGCCGTGCTTTGCTCGACCAGCGCCGCGTTCTGCTGCGTGATGTTGTCCAGATGCACGACCGCCTGATCGACCTGCGCGACGCCGGTGCTCTGCTCGGCCGTCGACGAGCTGATTTCCGCGATCAGGTCCGACACGCGCTTCACCTGCGTGACGATGTCCTCCATCGTCTTGCCGGCGCCATCAACGATGCGTGCGCCGGATTCGACGCGGTCGACGCTCGCGCCGATCAGCGTCTTGATTTCCTTCGCCGCGTTCGCGCTGCGCTGCGCGAGCGCCCGCACCTCGCCGGCGACCACCGCGAAACCGCGGCCCTGATCGCCCGCGCGCGCCGCTTCGACCGCCGCGTTCAGCGCGAGGATGTTGGTCTGGAACGCGATCCCGTCGATCACGCCGATGATGTCGGCAATCTTGCGCGAACTCGCCGTGATGTCGTTCATCGTCGCGACGACCTCGCTCACCGCCTGCCCGCCGCGCTCGGCCGCGTCGCTCGCGGACACCGACAACTGGTTCGCCTGCAGCGCCGTCTCCGCATTGCTCGACACCGTGGCCGTCATCTCGGCCATCGATGCGGCCGTCTGCTGCACGCTGGTGGACGCCTGCTCGGTACGCGCGCTCAGGTCGTTGTTGCCTTGCGCGATCTCGTTGCTCGCGCGCTGCACGTTGTGCACCTGCTCGCTGACGTCGTCGACGAGCCAGCGGAACATCAGCCCGAGCTGGTTGATCGTGCGCAGCGTCATGCCGATCTCGTCGACGCGATCCATCGCGACGCCGGTGCGGCTCTCGCCGGTCGCGACGCGCAACGCCTGATCGCGCAACTGCATCAGCGGCCGTGCGATCTGTGCGTCGAGCCACAGCCCGGCGGCAACCGACACGCCGGCCGTCGCCGCCGCGAACGCCGCGAGCCCACCACCAGTCAGCCCGCAGGCCCAGCCCGCGCCGACGACGGCCGGCACGAGCACGCACAGCGTCGAATGCAGCCGCGCCCGTACCGACATCGTCTGGAGCAGTGACGCAATGCGCATCAGCCCGGTCCGGACGATCAGCCCCTTGTGGAAACGGCGGTTACCCGCCTTGCCTTCGCGGAACGCGCGATACAGCGCGTCGGCCGCCGCGATCTCGTCGCGCGACGCCTTCGTGCGCACCGACATGTAGCCGGTCGGCTGCCCGTTGCGCATCACCGGCACCGTATTCGAGCGCACCCAGTAGTGATCGCCGTTCTTGCGGCGGTTCTTCACGAGTGCGGTCCACGGCTCACCGTTCTTCAGCGTCGCCCACATGTCGGCGAACGCCTCTTTCGGCATATCGGGATGCCGCACGACGTTGTGCGGCTGACCTTCGATCTCTTCGGGAGAAAATCCGCTGACCTGGATGAACGCGGCATTCGCGTACTTGATGTAACTGTCCGCGTCGGTGGTCGACATCAGCGTCGCGTCGTCGGGAAATTCGAATTCGCGTTGCGTGACAGGCTGGTTATTGCGCATGGTGTGGAGTTCCGGGTTGCGGATCTTGCGTCCGCTTGTGGATGGGATCGAGACCGTACGCAGCGCGGTCGGCCCGCGTGCGTTCGGTCACACTCCTGCGCTTTCGGCAAATCTGACGAAAACCTTATGCCGGGCCCGGGTAAATATGCATTAGATTTGCATCATCTTGATTCAGCCGAACATTTGGTTTATACGTGAATCAAAAAATCCATTTTTATCCGATACCCATTCGAATCTCGTCGAATCGGAAACCCGAGATTCGCCGCCGACGATTACCGAAACACGTTCACCGCATCGACGAGCCGCGTCGCCTGCTGCTTGAGGCTTTCCGACGCCGCCGCGCTTTGCTCGACCAGCGCGGCGTTCTGCTGCGTGATGTTGTCCAGATGCACGACCGCCTGGTCGACCTGCGCGACGCCGGTGCTCTGCTCGGCCGTCGACGAGCTGATCTCCGCGATCAGGTCCGACACGCGCTTCACCTGCGTGACGATGTCCTCCATCGTCCTGCCGGCATCGTCGACCCGCCGGGCACCCGACTCGACCCGGTCGACGCTCGCGCCGATCAGCGTCTTGATTTCCTTCGCCGCGTTCGCGCTGCGCTGTGCGAGCGCCCGTACCTCGCCGGCAACCACTGCGAAACCACGCCCCTGTTCGCCCGCGCGCGCCGCTTCGACTGCCGCGTTCAGCGCGAGGATGTTGGTCTGGAACGCGATCCCGTCGATCACGCCGATGATGTCGGCGATCTTGCGCGAGCTCTCAGTGATGTCGCGCATCGTCGTGACGACCTCGCTCACCGCCTGGCCGCCGCGTTCGGCCGCATCGCTCGCGGACACCGCAAAGCGATTCGCCTGCAGCGCAGTCTCCGCATTGCTGTCGACGGTGGCCGTCATCTCGGCCATCGACGCGGCCGTCTGCTGCACGCTCGACGCGGCCTGTTCGGTGCGCGCGCTCAGGTCGTTGTTGCCCTGCGCGATCTCGTTGCTCGCGCGCTGCACGTTGTGCACCTGCTCGCTGACGTCGTCGACGAGCCAGCGGAACATCAATCCGAGCTGGTTGATCGTGCGCAGCGTCATGCCGATCTCGTCGACGCGGTTCATCCGCACGCCACGCCGGCTTTCGCCGGTCGCGACGTTCAGCGCCTGGTCGTGCAGCTGCTTCAGCGGACGCACGATCTGCGCATCGAGCCACAGCCCGGCGGCAACCGACACACCGGCCGTCGCCGCCGCGAACGCCGCGAGCCCGCCACCGGTCAGCCCGCAGGCCCAGCCTGCGCCGACGACGGCCGGCGCCAGCACGCACAGCGCCGCATGAACGCGCGCGCGCACCGACATCGTTTGCGGCAGCGACGCGATGCGCAGCAGCCCGGTCCGGACGATCAAGCCCTTGTGGAAGCGGCGCTGGCCCGCCTTGCCCTCGCTGAACGCGCGATACAGCGGGTCGACGGCCGCGACCTCGTCGCGCGGCGCGCGGGTGCGCACCGACATGTAGCCGTGCGGCGCGCCGTTGCGCATCACGGGCACCGCGTTCGCGCGCACCCAGTAATGGTCGCCGTTCTTGCGGCGGTTCTTCACGAGCGCGGTCCACGGTTCGCCGTTCTTCAGCGTCGCCCACATGTCGGCGAACGCCTCCTTCGGCATGTCCGGGTGCCGCACGACGTTGTGCGGCTGGCCGACGAGTTCGTCGGTCGAGAAGCCGCTCACGTGCGCGAACGTCGTGTTCGCGTAGGTGATGATGCTGTCGGCATCGGTGGTCGACATCAGCGTGACGTCGTCGGGGAATTCGAATTCTTGCTGGGTGACAGGCTGGTTGTTGCGCATGCAGGGCTCCGAAAGGCGGATCCGGCACAGGATCCGCGCGGCGCGAAAATCACGCTCAGTAGCCGAAAAACGGTTTATCGCTTCACGACGGTCTCCTCCAACTGTCGGCAATTTCCGGAAAAACCTTAATCCGGATGCGCGTAAAATTTCGAATTCGGCCTTCAGGATGATTTCGATCAAATAATCCCGTGATAAACACGCCCGGCGCTTTGCGGGATGCAATTCGATTGCGTTATGGGATAGCGTCAAGCGACGCACCAATTCAGGCAATCGTTGCGCGTAACGAAACGACTCAGCCTGATCGGCTTCATTCAACCGGCATTCTCGAACGTATTTCCGTTCGCCCGATACCACCCACACGGAGAACGACATTGCAGAGCCCGCCGCAGCCGCCAGCCGCGCCGAAGATCCTCGTCAGCATGTGCGTGCTCGGTCACCCCGTCCGATACAACGGCTCGGCGAAGACCGCCGCGCACGAAACGCTCGCACGGTGGCAGCGTGAAGGGCGTCTGGTGCCCGTGTGTCCCGAACTCGCCGGGGGCATGAGCGTGCCGCGTCCACCCGCCGAAATCGCGAACGGCGAATCGGGGCAACGCGTTCTGGCGGGTGCCGCGCGCATCGTCGACGTGCACGGTACCGACGTGACAGCGCAGTTCGTCGACGGTGCGCAAACCGCACTTGCGCTGGCACGCGCGCACGATTGCCGCTTCGCGATCCTGGCGGACGGGAGTCCGTCGTGCGGAAGCCGTTTCATTTACGACGGGAGTTTTGCGGGCCGGCGGCTTGCCGGCGCCGGCGTGACGGCGGCGCTGCTGCGCCAGCATGGCGTGGAGGTATTCGCGGACACCGAGATCGACGCGCTCGCCGCGCGCCTCGCGCAATCATCGTCCGCTGAATGACGATGTGGCCGGCACGAAGATCGGGCGCGGCCACATCGTTCGAAAAGGAAACACGGTAAAGCAGCGCGCATGCCGCGCGCGCTTCACCGCATCACGGGATCACACGCGTTCGATCGCGATGGCGATGCCCTGGCCGACGCCGATGCACATCGTGCACAGCGCGAAGCGGCCGTTGGTGCGATGCAGTTGGTACATCGCGGTCGTGACCAGACGCGCGCCCGACGCGCCGAGCGGATGGCCGAGCGCGATCGCGCCGCCGTTCGGGTTCACGCGGGGATCGTCGTCGGCGACGCCGAGCATGCGCAGCACCGCCAGCCCCTGCGACGCGAACGCTTCGTTCAGCTCGATCACGTCGAACTGGTCGATCGTCATCCCGAGCCGCGCGAGCAGCTTCTGCGTGGCCGGCGCGGGGCCGATGCCCATCACGCGCGGCGCGACGCCGGCCGTCGCGATGCCGAGCACGCGTGCGCGCGGCGTCAGGCCGAAGCGCTTCGCGGTAGCCTCGTTCGCGAGCAGCAGCGCCGCGGCGCCGTCGTTGACGCCCGACGCGTTGCCGGCCGTCACCGAGCCGTCCGGACGCACGACGCCCTTCAGTTTCGCGAGCGCTTCGAGCGACGTTTCGCGCGGATGCTCGTCACGCGAAAAGACGACCGGATCGCCCTTCTTCTGCGGAATCGTAACCGACACGATTTCCTCGGCGAGCGTGCCGTCCTGTTGCGCTCGCGCGGCCTTCTGCTGGCTGCGCAGCGCGAACAGATCCTGATCGGCGCGGCTGATGTGGTAGTCGACCGCGACGTTCTCGCCCGTCTCCGGCATCGAATCCACGCCATGCAGCTGTTTCATCAGCGGATTGACGAAACGCCAGCCGATCGTCGTGTCGTAGATGTCGGCCTGGCGCGCGAACGCGCTGGCGGCCTTGCCCATCACGAACGGCGCGCGCGTCATGCTTTCGACGCCGCCGGCCACCATCAGCGCGGCCTCGCCCGACTTGATCGCGCGCGCGGCCACGCCGACCGCGTCCATCCCGGAACCGCACAGCCGGTTGATCGTCGAACCCGGCACACCCTGCGGCAGGCCCGCGAGCAGCGCGGACATGCGCGCGACGTTGCGGTTGTCCTCGCCGGCCTGGTTCGCGCAGCCGTAGATCACGTCGTCGATCGCCGTCCAGTCGACGTCGCGGTTGCGCTCGACGAGCGCCTTGAGCGGCACCGCGCCGAGGTCGTCGGCGCGCACGCCGGACAGCGCGCCGCCGTAACGGCCGATCGGGGTACGAATCGCATCACACAGAAAAGCTTCGGTCATCAGTGTCTCCGGTCTCATGCAAGGCTGGGAAATGAAGGAAACGCGCCCCTTGCATTGCCCGCCGGGATGCGCTTAAATGTTCTATATACGAACATAAGATCGTGTATCGAACGTTCAACGCATCATAGGGAGTGCGGGGACGACCTGTCAAGCGCCCGGTCGGCGGGGCGGTTGGCGTGTCAGGCCCCATGCGCTATCTTCTCGGCTGCACGACAATCCGACCGTTCATGACAACCGAAGACATCCAGACGAAACCCGGCGACTCCTATGTGCAGTCGTTCGCGCGCGGCCTCGCGGTGATCCGCGCGTTCGACGCCCAGCGCCCGGAGCAGACGCTCACCGAGGTCGCCTCGGCCACCGGGCTGACCCGCGCGGGCGCGCGCCGGATCCTGCTGACGCTGCAGACGCTCGGCTACGTCGAAGCGGACGGCCGGCTGTTCCGGCTCACGCCGAAGATCCTCGAGCTCGGCTTCGCGTATCTCACGTCGATGCCGTTCTGGAATCTCGCCGATCCGGTGATGGAGCAATTGTCCGCGCAGATCCACGAAAGCTGCTCGGCCGCCGTGCTCGACCGCACCGAGATCGTCTACGTGCTGCGCGTGCCGACCCGCAAGATCATGACGATCAACCTGTCGATCGGCAGCCGCCTGCCCGCGTACTGCACGTCGATGGGCCGCGTGCTGCTGTCCGCGCTCGACGACGCGACGCTCGACGAAACGCTCGCGCAGAGCAACATCCGCGCGCACACGCCCCGCACGATCACCGACATCGGCGAGCTGAAGGCGACGATCGCGCAGGCGCGCCAGCAAGGCTGGGCCGTGGTCGACCAGGAACTGGAAGTGGGCCTGATGTCGATTTCCGCGCCGATCCGCAACCGGCGCGGGCAGGTGATCGCCGCGATGAACATCAGCGGCAACGCGCAGCGGCATACCGCGAAGCAGATGGTGAAGGAGTTTCTCGGGCCGCTGCAGCAGGCCGCGCAGACGGTGTCGGAGCTGGTGGCACGGCGCGGGTGAGTCGGCCTGGCGGACCGGCACGCGCGTGCGGGACGTTCCCCCGCTCCGGGGCGCCGCGGTGGGCTGCCTCGATTGTCGTGTCGCGATACGACAATTCGCGCATAAAAAGACGGGCGGCATGCGCCGCCCGCTCAACTCTCTGACTCTATTGCAACGTCCTTCTCACGGAGGGCGGAGCGAACTCCGCACCACCAATTTAGTGACGCGGCAAAGCCTGGTCAATTTGACTAGAACGAAATTGCACGGCCCCTTTCGGTCAGCGTGCCGCCCGGCCGCTCACGCGCCCAGCAACATCCCGTTGCGCACCGGCACCGCCCCCGTCACGCGGCCGAGCGACGCGCCGGCCGTCACGAAGCGGATCGCGCGCCGCACGTAGAACACGCCGTCGGTGCTGCTCGATACCGTCGTGATCGCGTCGGTTAGCGGATCGACGATGTCGAACAGCGGATCGCCCGTACGAATCGTCGCGCCGATCGCCGACCGGCGAACGCGAAATCCTCGCCCGCCAGCCGGCGCGGATCACCGCCCCCGGCGCGGCACGTCAGTCCATCGACTCGCGCGCGGTCTCGCGCAGCATCGCCACCGCGATCAGCGACAGCACCACGCAGGCGGCCACATAGCCGGCCGGCGCGAGCTTGCTGCCGGTCGTCTTCACGAGCCAGGTCGCGACCAGCTGCGCGGTGCCGCCGAAAATCGTCACCGCGAGCGCATACGCGATCGAGATCCCCGTCGCGCGCACATGGCGCGGCAGCGATTCGCACATCAGCGCCATTTCGGATGCCGACCCGAGCGAATAGAACAGGAGCATCAGCGCGGTCAGCGGCAGGATCACGGACAGCGTCGGATGATGGTTCATCAGCCAGAACGCCGGGAACAGCAGCAGAACCAGCACGCCGCGCCCGATGAAAATCGGCATGCGCCGGCTGCCGAGACGGTCCGACAGCCAGCCGAACAACGGACACGTCACCAGCATCACGCAGCCCGACGCGACGCCGACGAACATCGACAGCTTCATCGGCAGCCCCAGCGTATGGATTGCGTAGGTCGGCATGTAGAAGGTCAGGATGTAGGTCGACACCGTGCCGCCCATCACCGTCAGCATCAACAGCAGCACCGTGCGCGTGTGCCGCGAGAACAGCTCGCGCAGCACGCCGCGTTCGATGCCGTGATGGCTGTCGCCGGGCGCATCGTCCGCGAGCCGGCGGCGCAGGTACATACCGACCGGGGCGATCAGCACGCCCACGAAGAACGGCAGGCGCCAGCCCCAGCCCTCGAGCGCATCCTTCGTCAGCGTGTTCGACAGCAGCGCCGCGAAACCCGACCCCATCAGCGCGGCGCCGCCCTGCGTCGCGAGCTGCCAGCTCGCGCGGAACGCACGGTGCGACGTGCCGCCCTGCTCGATCAGCGTGGATGTCGCGGCGCCGAATTCGCCGCCCTGCGAGAAGCCCTGCATCAGCCGCGCGCATACGACCAGCAGCGGCGCGGCCACGCCGGCCTGTGCGTAGGTCGGCGCGATCGCGATCAGGCCGGTGCCGAGCGCCATCAGCATGATCGTCAGGTTCAGCGCGGCCTTGCGGCCGCGGCGGTCCGCATAGACGCCGAGCACGACGCTGCCGAGCGGCCGCGTGAAGAAGCCGGCTGCAAACGTCGCGACCGACAGCAGCAGCGACGTGGTCGGGTCGCTCGACGGGAAGAACAGCTTGCCGATCAGTACTGCGAAAAAGCCGTACACGGTGAAATCGAAGAACTCCAGCCAGTTGCCGATCACGGCCGCCGCGATCGCGCCGCGCTTCGTGACGGCCGGTGCGCCGCGCGTATCGGTTCCGGCGGCGCCCGTCGACGCGGGGTGCAGCGCGAGATGGTCTTTCTGCATCGTTCGTCTCTCCTCTCAATGCGGCCGGAAGCGCCGGCCACGCGCCGCCGCCGGGATTACTGCCCGAGGTAACGCTCCACGAGGCGCGTCCAGAACGCCGCGCCGATCGGCAGATTGCGATCGTTGAAGTCGTACTTCGGGTTGTGCACCATGCAGCCGTCTTCCCCTTCGCCGTTGCCGAGCCGCACGAACGAGCCGGGCCGCTGCTGCAGCATGAACGCGAAATCCTCGCTGCCCATCAGCAGGTCGGCCTGCTCGACGACGTGCGCGTCGCCGACCAGCTCGCGCGCGACCTGCGCGGCGAAATCCGTTTCGGCATCCGAATTGACGACGACCGGATAGCCTTCGATGTACTCGACGTGTGCGGTCGCGCCGTAGCTCGCGGCCTGCGATTCGGCGAGCTCGACGATGCGGCGCTTCAGCAGCGCGCGCACTTCCGGGCTGAACGAACGCACGCTGAGTTCGAGGCGCGCGCCGTTCGGGATTACGTTGTTCGCGGTGCCGGCGTGCATCGAGCCGACCGTGACGACCGCCGGCTGCGACGGGTCGACGTTGCGCGCGACGATCGTCTGCAGCGCCATCACGATGCTCGCCGCGACGACCACCGGGTCGACCGTCAGGTGCGGCCGCGCCGCGTGGCCGCCGACGCCCTCGATCGAGATGATCGCCTTGTCGCCGGCCGACATGAACGGGCCGCGCCGCGTGAGGAACACGCCGGGCGCCGCGCCCGGATGGTTGTGCATGCCGAACACCGCATCGCACGGAAAGCGCTCGAACAGGCCGTCGTCGATCATCTTCTTCGCGCCGCTGTCGACGCCGTGCTCTTCGGCCGGCTGGAAATACAGGTGCACGGTGCCGGAGAAGTTGCGCGTCTTCGCGAGGTGCTGCGCGGCGCCGAGCAGCATCGTCGTGTGGCCGTCGTGGCCGCACGCGTGCATCTTGCCGTGCGTGCCGCTCGCATACGGCAGGCCGGTTGCCTCGAGGATCGGCAGCGCATCCATGTCCGCGCGGATGCCAATGCTGCGCGTGCCGTCGCCGACCCGCAGCGTGCCGACCACACCCGTCTGCCCGACCCCGCGCGTCACCTGCCAGCCCCATTGCTCGAGCTTGTCCGCGACGAGCGCGGCCGTTTCATGCTCCTCGTACGCGAGTTCCGGGTGATGGTGAATGTGATGGCGGATCTCGCGCAGCCCGCCGGCGGCGGGCATCAGATCCTCGATTTCGGTGAATCGGACGTCGGTGGTCATCAAGCGGCTCCTGCTGATGGGAAAGCGAGCCACTATATCGAGCCGATATCGGCTCAATAAGATGCGGAATTTTTCACCGCGATAAGATTTTTTAATCAGGGTTAGTACGGAGGCGTTCATGCGCGTGTAGCTTTCGATTAGATGCGGATACGACTTTCGATTAGATGTGGATATGGGCACGTGATGCATCGCTGGAACGCCCATAGCGCAAGGCGTATCCATATCTAACCGAAAGTGCCTTCCGGAGCCCTCCAAGGAGCACCCGCGCATTGCCGTGCGCGCGCCAATGGTCGATTCCAGAGCGCCCGGCCGCAAGCGTTCCGAAAGCAGACCAAGCTCCGCAAGGCGAGTGAGGCCACGGACTGGCGTCCTTCTTCGCCGATCCAATGGCCTACAACTTCGGGAGAGGCCCACCGCCGCTAGACTGTATGGCCGACAAATGTGGAGCAAAAACCGACGCAGGCCATTGCTGCTCGCACTCCGGCGCAGGCGAATTTGGGCACGGCCGAGGTCCGGCCACGAGCCCATACCGGTCAGAGCGCAGTGATTCACGGTCCATCGATTCATGCGAGCCGGACCTTCGCGCGGATACACATCGACGGGGAGCGTCCCATCACATTTGGCGCCATGGCCCTTTCACTGAGCTATACCTAGCTTCGGCACAGACCGCATTCAACGAACATGATCGATTACACGGAAGAGCAGATAGCTGCCAGAGAACTCCGAAACACCGCATACCACGAAGCGGGCCACAAGTTGCTCTACGAGCGCTTCGGCGGCGCTGGCGACGCAGTCGTGTGGAAAAACGAGAGTGGCAATTCCGAAGAGTGCGCGTGGCTCGGCCAGTTCCGTCCTCGCACCTGCCCCGAGGAGATGCACAAGGTGGCGTTGAAACATGGGTTTGCGGTTCCCGAGCTACCTGCGAACTGGAAAATGCTCGTCGGCATGTCTGGCCTGTTGGCCGAAGAAATCCTGAGCGGTGAGACGGAGGATACCGGCGCTATGCGCGGATTCCCTGTTCCTCAAAATTTCCTTTGGAGAAGCATCGGCCTCCGATCTCGCGCTCATGGGCGTCACGGACATCGAGGGCTGCGGACTGAGCTATGACGTGGTCGACGAAGTCGTGCGGATGCTGCGCGAGGGATGGTCCGTCGTGCAGGAAGAAGCCGAGTATCTGATAGCGTCCGCCGCAGCTGATCCTGCTTGCTGCAGAATGGTATGAGAGATTACCCGTCTGCGGCATGTGATGCGGCGATTTTTCCGGCAGGCTGCTGATGTGATCGGAGCCGACCATCCCGTGTCGTCGGGCCAACGGTGTGATTTTCGACCCGCCCCGAACACGAAGTGTCTGACAACCCCTTTTCTGCTGACCGTCTGGATGAACGGGTTACCAGTAATATTCGCCGTCGTCACGTTGACCTTCGATCCATGTGTCGCCGAGGTCGAGCTCGTAGTATGAATAGGCTGATTCGCCTCGCTTGCCGGCGACTTCGAGAGTAGTTTGCCCCGATACGGTACACACTGATCAGGTTTCTGGAATTCCGAGCGACAGCTACGCTTCCATCGACTGTCGGCATAACGAAGCTGCCTTCATCTATCCCGGAATCCACGACCGCCAGATGCTGGACGCAGCTTCGCGGGCTTCGGTTTTGCTGGATGCTCCCAGATTGGCCGCAATCAATCCCCTAAGGCTTCGGAAATGCGATTTTGTTGAAAGCCGAAATCCTTGAAAATACGTCGGAAATGAATTCAATAAACACTATGGCCCGTGTTGGAAGCAACCTGTTTGCAACATAGACAATCTGAACAGGGACGGCCGGAGCAAAGTGCCCGGTCAGAATTAACTGCAAACGACCGCTTTTTAACCCTTCCTCGAACAGCCATTCCGGCCCATGCCCGACCCCTAACCCTGCTGTGACCGCTGCTCGAACGGCCTCGGGTGAGTTGACCCGCAATCTCCCAGAGACCGGAATATCGGCGTCACGAAAGCGCCATGTCGCACCGGACGACAGCAAAGTATAGACCACGCAATCATGTTCGCGCAGGTCATCAGGTGTGTCCGGAACTCCGCGTTTCGCCAGATAGTCCTTGCTGGCCACGGCCACACGCTCGTACATTCCCATGCGCCTGGCGCGTAGCGCACTGTCCTCCAGATGTCCAATGCGAATCGCGAGCTCGACTCCCTCGTCTACAAGGTTCACGTAGCGATCGCTGATCTGAAGATCCAGCGTCAATCTGGGATACCGCTCCAGAAAGACCGGGACCTGAGGCAACACATATGCATGCGCTAACGCCGTGGGACAGGCCACGCGCAAGAGTCCCGATGGATCGACACTGTTCCTGAAAGACGATTCAGATTCGTCCACCGCGTCAAGAATCCGGCGGATATCTGCATAGTAGCGTTCACCCTCGGGCGTCAGGGCAAGCTTTCGTGTGGATCGGTGCAGCAGCCGCGTTTGGAGATGGTCCTCCAGCGCGGCTACATAGCGGCTGACGTTGGGTTGGCCCAATCCCAAATCTCGCCCTGCAGCAGAAAAACTCCCCGTCTCGACGGCCCGTGCGAAGCACGTCATCAAGAGAAATCGGTCCACGCGGCCCCCAATTCATGCAACGGAAGCATGAAATATATTCAAAGCAGACATCTTATCGCCACATCGGCATAAGTGCACATTTCTCCCTGTCGACCACGGTTGGTTGTCACTTACAGGAGAAGTCAATGTCGCGCTTGCAAGGTAAACGCACCCTTATCACCGGCGGCACCAGCGGCATCGGTCTGGAAACCGCGAAGCAGTTTTTGGCCGAGGGCGCCCGCGTCGTCGTCACGGGAGTCAATCCCGATTCGATCGCCAAGGCGCAAGCCGAACTTGGACCCGAGGTTCCGGTTCTACGGGCCGACTCGGCCAGCGTCGCTGCCCAAAAGGAACTGGCACAAGCCGTCAAGGACCACTATGGCCAACTAGACGTTGCCTTTCTCAATGCTGGTGTATCCGTCTGGTTGCCGATCGAGGAATGGACGGAAGAGATGTTCGATCGCTCGTTCGATGTCAATGTCAAGGGACCGTACTTCTTGCTCCAGGCGTTGCTGCCGGTGTTCGCTCGCCCGGCGTCGGTCGTGCTCAACACGTCCGTCAGTGCGCATGTTGGCGCAGAGCGCTCCTCCGTTTATGCGGCCACCAAGGCTGCGGTGCTGAATATGTCGAAGACGCTTTCGGCGGAACTGCTTGGACGCGGCGTCCGCGTCAATGCGGTCAGCCCCGGCCCGGTCGACACGCCGCTGTACGACAAGCTCGGCATCCCCGACGCCTACCGCGAACAAGTCAACAGGGATATTGCCGCCACCATCCCACTCGGCCGCTTCGGTACTCCGGAGGAGGTGGCCAAAGCCGTGCTGTACCTGGCCTCCGACGAGTCCCGTTGGACGGTCGGATCGGAAATCGTCGTGGATGGCGGTCGCATGCTCAACCGCTGATCGAGCAACGCCGGAGCCCGGGAAAAGCGTCTTCTGTTCGCGCACGAGTGGCAGGCGCTGCGTTCGGCATCACGCTTTCCCCTCCCGCGAAGCAAAAAGAGCAGAGACACGGAAAACATCCTGGTGCACTGCCGCTGCATACAGACCATTCGAGCCTTACATGACAATGCCCTCGCTTACTCTGATCAGTCACCCTCTGTGCCCGTTCGTCCAGCGGGCCGCCATCGTTTTGCTTGAAAAGCAACTTGCGTTCGAGCGTATCAACGTGGATCTCGACGCCAAGCCGGCTTGGTTTTTGGCACTGTCACCGACTGCCAAGGTCCCTTTGCTCCAAATCCAGCAGCCCGACGGCGAAGAAGAGATCTTGTTTGAAAGTATGGCGATTTGCGAATATCTGGACGAAACGCAACCCGGCCCACATCTCTACCCGGCCAATCCATTGGCACGCGCCAAGCATCGAGCCTGGATTGAATTTGGCTCAGCGACCCTGGGCGAGGCGTGGGGGTACTTGAACGCCAAGGACCATGCCAGCGCCGAAGTAAAAGCCACGTCGTTCAAAGAACGGCTGGTCCAACTCGAAAACGTCCCAGGCCTCGGTCCGTACTTCGACGGTGAGACCTTTGGCATGGTAGACGCGGTCTTTGCCCCCATCTTCCGCTACTTCGACACCTTAGAGATAGATGGTGTCGCGTCAATTTTCGCGGACGTTCCCAAAATCAACGCCTGGCGTAGAAATCTCCGAGGAAGAGCTAGTGTGATCGGCGCCGTTTCTGTAGATTATCAGGCCCTTTTTCTAGCGCACTTGCGACGGCAAAAGGCCGTGCTGGCCGAGAAAATGTAGGACGCGTCCTCATCGCCTCACGTGCTCTATTGGAACGCGCTCCTCCGTTACAAATCCATCCCGAGACCTTATAGCCGCAACCGGAAGCTAACAAAGGTTCTTCTCGGGAACCACGGCTAAAAGATGCCACCGCCTCGCGTGCTCGGAAAGACGATTGTCGAATGATCGTCATCGAGCATTCGTTCGGTGGGCAAATTATTCACAGAGCCTTGATATCGGAGACGGCTGAAGGTGATTGGCGAGCGACAACCACGTCACAACCAGCAGATTGTTCTGACGCGCTTCGAGCCAGCGTCGTCATGTCCCGTTCAAACCGCACCCGCTCCCCACGCAAGGAATCCGCCGTCCACCGGAAGCACAATTCCGTTCGTATACCCCGCCTCCTCCGACGCCAGATAGCACACCGCCGCAGCGATTTCCGACGTCGTGCCGTAGCGCTTCATAGGAATCGCATTTGAATATTCGGCGCGGAACTCTTCACTATGCAGCGCCTTGGTCATCGGCGTATCGACTGGGCCTGGCGCGATTGCGTTAGCTGTAATGCCGTAATCGCAGAGCTCCACTGCCATCTGGCGGGTTAAAGCAATAACGGCCCCTTTCGAGGTGCCGTATGCCGTGCGGCCTTTACCGACCGCTCGCATGCCTGCCACCGAGGCGATATTGATTATGCGGCCCCAGCGATTCTTTACCATCAGACGTGCGGCGTGCTGGGAGCATAAGAACGCCCCCGTTACATTGACCTGCATCGTTTTAAGAAACGTGTCCAGTGGGTAGTCGATGAACGGCACCAGCTTCGCAATACCGGCGCCGTTGACCAACACGTCGCAACGCCCATGTCTTTTGTCAAGTTCACCGAACGCAGCGGCAATCGACTCTGAATTTGAAACGTCCATCTCAATGGCCGACACTGACAGGCCCGCGCGCTGAAATCTCGACGCCGCCTCTTCAGCCGCGCTCTTATTGATATCGGCAAGAACAACGTGATAGCCACGTTTCGCGAGCTGTTCCGCCGAATCGGCCCCGATGCCCATCGCGCCACCTGTAACCACTGCAACGCGGCTCGCGTCGCTTTGCTTCATCTGCTCCACGCTGTCTCCTTTAGCGTAAGACCGCTGCAGGCTTCGATTCCGATGCCTGGAAGCGGATCGAATGATGGCGCTACGCGCCATCTCATGAGCAGATTATTGAAGCCGCAGCGGGCTAGGTCAAAGGATAATAAAGCAGCAGGCAGTGAGAAAAAGTCACAGCCAGGATGCAGAGATTTTGTCTACAAGAAAGCACGCCGCAGTTGGCTTCATGTCTCCATCTCACGCAGCTCGTTCCTCAGCCATTCAACTAGGGCGACTGTCTTCGGCTGATTTTCGGCATGAGGAGCAACCCAGAGCACAAGGTGCACCGGTCCCGGGACGAAACCGAACGGCGCGACAAGACCAGCTGAGTCCAGTTCGTCTCGGACGAGCATTCTCGGCACTGCCGCAACTCCCAACCCGCACTTGGCGGCCTGAATCTGAAGATAGAAATGATCAAACGATTCAGCAATATCGGGCGGAGGCTCGAGTACGGTCGAGGTCGCTTTGTACCAGTCAGCCCACGCGGACGGTCGTGTATTGGTTGCCAAAAGCCGCGCGCGCGCTAGGTCGCCCGGTTTTTCGATCCGGTTCGTGCGCATGTATTCCGGGGAGCAAACCGCGCCGATCCATTCCTCAATCAACGGAACAGGGGTTACGCCTTTGGGTACAGGGATGGAGGACAGCCGTATCGCTACCGTTATCTTGTCCCGCGTGAAGTCGATTTCACCATGACCGGTGTTGAAACTCAGGTCAAGCGACGGGATCGCATTCTTCAGCTTTGAGAGGCGTGGCAGCAACCAGTACATCATGATCGAAGCCGAGCACGAGAGCGTCAACGGACCCGGCTTCAACTGATCGACGGTCTTTTGGATGAGGTTGAACGCCACGCTCAGGCCTTCCGCCATCTGGGCACCTTCGGGCGTCGGCTCCGTCGAGTGTGCATTGCGTGACAGCAGCAGGACACCCAGTTGGTCTTCAAGTGCGCGTATATGTCTGCTCACCGCGCCGTGAGTCACGTTGAGTTCTTCAGCGGCAGCACCGAAACTTCGCAGGCGCGCCGTGGCTTCAAAAGCTCGCAGCGCATTCAATGAAAGACGAGGCACCTGGACTCCTGTTGGGCCCGAAGCCCACTGCTTGCGGAAGCTGCCTATTGTGAGTTTTTCGCTCAGGGTCAAGAAATCATATCGTTTGATGTCGCGAGACGTCAAATCTATATTCTGCTCATCCCCCGGCTAAAGCGCACGCGGCCACGCAGGCCTCATGTGCCCGGTTTCAGCTCGAATACCTAGTACGAAGAGACAAACATGGTCGAAATCCCCCATCGAAGATCCGAATTCACTGCGCGCTATTTCGTCGAGAGTTCAGTACCGATTGCAAAAGCCGCAGAGGTAATCGCAGGCGAACAGTCCAGCGGGACGTTTCTTGCGCTGCCCGGGGAGACTGATGCGCTGAAGAACCGTGCCAGGGCCCGTGTAGTGAAGGTGGATTCGCACTCTCCTGTTCTGGAGCCCTCCCTGTACAGTGCTCATGTCGAACGCAAGGGATCCCCGAGTGTCTATTTCCGGGGTGAGATCGAGATCGCCTTTCCGGTCGACAACATTGGTCCTAACTTGCCGACCCTCCTGTCAACGGTCGCGGGTAATCTGTTTGAGTTGGGAGAAGTGACAGGGCTACGCTTGCTCGATATCGATCTGCCAGCAACCTACGCCGCCCAGTTCCCCGGCCCTCAATTCGGCATTAGCGGAACCCGCGACTTCGCTAAGGTCTACGACAGACCAATGATCGGCACCATCATTAAGCCGAGCATTGGCTTGCTTCCCGCACAGACGGCAGAGATCGTCGACAGTCTCTGTGCCGCAGACATCGATTTCATCAAGGACGACGAGCTTCTCGCTGATCCCACATACGCGAGCTTCGACGAGCGTCTCGCAGCCGTCATGCCCGTCCTGCATCGGCACGCCGACCGCATGGGACGTATGCCCATGTACGCAATCAACATCTCGGGCACAATCGACGAGATGCTCCAGCGACACGATGCGGTGGTACGGGCGGGCGGTACTTGCGTGATGATTTGCATTAATTGGGTCGGCTTTGCTGGCGTCGAGCACCTTCGCAAGCATGCCCAGCTGCCCATCCACGGTCACCGCAATGGTTGGGGCGCACTCACCCGCTATCCGCAACTCGGGTTCTCCTTTAAGGCGTATCAGAAGCTGTGGCGACTTGCTGGGGTGGATCAACTGCACGTCAACGGCATTCGCAGCAAGTTCTGGGAACCAGACGCGTCCGTCATCGAATCGGCCCGTGCCTGCCTGACACCATTCGCGGGCGTGCAGCCGTTGATGCCCGTTTTTTCATCTGGCCAGTGGGCGTCGCAAGCCCCTGATCTTTATGCTCAGTTGGGTTCCGTAGACCTGATGCATTTGGCGGGCGGCGGAATCATCGGACATCCGCATGGAATTGCCGCGGGCGTTGCAAGTATGCGGGAAGGGTGGGAAGCAGCTGTCGAAGGGATCGACCTGAACACCTTCGCGGAGTCCCGACCTGCGCTGCGTGCTGCGCTGTCTCACTTTCAATCGGCGTGACCCGGATGAGCGCAAAATCCGAACAATCAGCTGCGGCACTGAGGCTGGCTTTCTACGGCGACGACTTTACCGGATCGACGGACGCTCTCGAGGTCCTGGCCTTCGCGGGGCTTAGGTGCGCGCTTTTTTTGAAAGCGCCTTCGTCCCAAAAACTATCGCAACTCGGCGGGTTCGACGCCATCGGTGTCGCAGGCGACAGCCGAGGCATGAGTCCGTCCGAAATGGATCGGTCTCTTCCACCGCTGTTCGAAGCTCTGCACGCCCTCGATGCGCCGATCCTTCACTACAAAGTCTGTTCGACTTTCGATAGCGGCCCGGCGATAGGAAGCATCGGCAGAGTCTTGGAGATAGCCCGGGCGGGCATCACTCGGAATCCAGTTCCGGTTGTTGCCGGTACGCCGGCATTGAAGCGCTACTGCGCATTTGGCAATTTGTTCGCTCGGTCTGGTACCGACAACAAGACTTATCGAATCGATCGCCATCCAATTATGAGCGCCCACCCGGTCACACCGATGGCCGAGGGAGATCTTCTGCGTCATCTAGCTCTGCAGACCGCTTTGCCTCTCTCCGGCTTCCAGCTGCCGAATCTGGAAGGTACTCGCGAAGAAGTCGACCTGGCATGGTCGAAAGCAATTTCAACGGGCGACTCGGGAATCTTGCTCGATTCAGTGACTCCACGTCATCTAACCGAAGTCGGCCGGCTCCTCGACAACTACGCTACGGCGGTCGGCTCCGTATTTACAATCGGCTCGTCTGGCGTCGAATACGCGCTGACTCAATGGTGGCGAGAACTCGGTAGCCTTCCCGAAACGCAGCGGTCTTATGACCGTATTGCGCCGACGACTCAGATCCTTGCCATCTCCGGAAGCGCCTCACCGCTGTCGTCGGCACAGATCGACGCAGCGATCACTGCAGGCTTCGCCGAAATCGCCATCGACGCAAAAGCGCTCGTTCGAGAAGATTCTTGGCAACGGACCGCTCAAAATATCGCCGTCCGCACGATTGCGCTGCTCAGTGAAGGGCGCAGCGTCATTATGCATACCGCCCGTGGCCCGAGCGATACACGCATCGCCGAAATGCTCGAGTACTTTACCGCTCGCGGACTGACCCATGACGACGCTCGGCATCAAGGTGGTCGATTGCTTGGGCAACGGCTTGGCGCAATTGCGAATGATGTCCTCGAAGCCACTCACCTGCAACGACTGGTTCTCTCAGGCGGAGATACGTCCAGCCAAGTCACACAAGTCCTTGGCCCTGACGCACTTGAGATTGACGGTCGCCTGGCCGTGGGCGCACCGCTGTGCCGTGTAATTTCCGAAAAGCCTCATTTGCGAAACCTTCAGCTTGCTCTGAAAGGTGGGCAAATGGGCGACCAAAACTTTTTTGTCATCGCACGCGATGGCATCACGAGATGACTCCGGCGCGATGCTGCAACATTGCTTGCTCCGTAAAGTGGAGCCTCACATCGGGAACCGCCACGGAAAGCATGCCCCCCACTACATCACCCAGAAATGTGGGAAGACGGTCGACCTTACGGTGATTGAAAGCAGCAGGACCTAGGCGCTGCACCACGTCGGTCAGCCCTCTTACCGTACGGATATGGACCAGTTGCAATATCGCGTCGCATCTCGAAGTTAGAAGGCTGCTCGCAATGCCGAGTAGCCTCATCTCTGCTTGCGCGAACATCTCGTCTCGCCTCTCCCGCAGGAAGTCTCACCTCAACGCGACGCTCGGACCGTCTAGCTCGTCCGAAAGCTTGATTGAGAGCCTCTATATCTCCGGCGCCGATGTCTTCCGGTTGAACATGAGTCACGGCAGCCACGCGGAGCAGGCTCAACGACTGCTTGCAATTCGACGCATCGAGGCCCGACATGGGCGGCCGGTCGGCGTACTGCTCGATCTGCAAGGACCAAAGCTACGTGTGGCGCGATTCAAAGATGGGAAAGTCGAGCTGCGGCCAGGACAGACTTTCAGCTTCGACCTTGATAGCGCCTCAGGCGACGCGTCGCGGGTCTGCCTGCCGCACCCGGAAATCTTCGCAGTCGCCGCGAATGGCGATACTCTACTCGACAACGACGGCCTGCTGACGTTCAGGATTGTCGACACGTCGCTCACCCGCATTACGACCGAAGTCGTTGTCGGTGGAGTCCTCTCGGACCGAAAAGGAGTCAATGTTCCGAGCGTCGTCCTCCCCATTCCGGCACTGACCGATAAGGACAGGCAAGATCTGCAATTTGGCCTTGAGCAAGGCGTAGAGTGGATCGCACTGTCATTTGTACAGCGGCCTGACGATGTGCGCGATGCGCGTAATCTGATTAGAGGCCGGGCGAAGATCATGGCGAAAATCGAGAAGCCATCCGCTGTCGATTCGATCGAAGAGATTATCGAGGCCTCCGACGGAATCATGATCGCGCGTGGCGATATGGGTGTTGAGTTGCCACCGGAGGAAGTCCCTGTCATCCAGAAGCGGATCGTGAGTCTATGTCGGGAGGCAGGAAAACCAGTCGTTGTGGCGACGCAAATGCTGGAGTCGATGGTTAGTTCTGCCATGCCCACCCGAGCAGAGACGTCCGATGTCGCGACCGCCGTTTTTGACGGTGCCGATGCCGTCATGCTGTCCGCAGAGTCGGCGTGCGGTGCCTTTCCCCTTGAAGCGGTTTCGATGATGAATAGAATCATCGAGCACACGGAGAATGCACCGACATATCGTCAACTGCTAAAAGCGGTGGCACCGCCTACCACCGCCGACACACCAGAAGCGATCAGTGCAGCGATTTTCACCATTACCTCGATGTTGTCGGTTTCAGCGATCGTTGCCTATACCACTTCCGGCGCAACCGCAGCGAGAATTGCTCGCGAGCGTCCCGGCTGCCGCATTCTGTCACTCACACCTGATGAGGTCGTTGCGCGTCAACTTGCGTTGACGTGGGGCACCTGTCCTCTGCGTGTCGACGACGCGGATAACATCGAAGATATGGTCACGAAAGCTATAGCTGCGGCGCATCGGATCGGTGTCGCCCGCCACAAACCGCTATTGATCGCCGCAGGTGTCCCGTTTGGCACGCCCGGCGTCAGCAATCTTCTCAGAATCGTCTACCCCTCCTGACAGTCATGGACTCACAGCGTATGTCTCGATGAAATTCGACGGGCGTTGGTAATCGTGATGGTAACGACAAAACGGAATCTCAAAAAAACACGACACGGGCCAACGCAGTCGCGACAGATGCTTCTCCCGCTTCCGTTATCGTTCGTCAAAGAGCGGTCACTGGTTTCGCACCTCGCCCTCGCTTCGTTTCAATCCGGTCATGGTAGCCAGCATCTGGTATATCAACTGATCCGAACGACGTATCTCTCATATTTGATGTGGAACGAAGGATTGGACGGCGGCAACTATCAGCTTTACTGTGACGCTGAGCGCGAGATAGAGGCTATCGCGGCTGGATAGTCGCGGCCCTGACGGCGACGGTCGCCGCACCAGCATTCGCTGCCGACGTCGGCGTGTCGGTCAGCCCAGCTTTTATGGCCGTATCGACATCGGCAATGCGCCACCTCCGCAACTCATCTACTCTCAGCCGGTCGTGATCGAGCCGGCGCCGGCGAACGCGGCACCCGTCTATCTGTTTGTGCCGGCCTATCAGGCAAAAGAATGGCGCAAATATTGCCGCAAATATGCCGCGTGTGCCGAACCCGTCTATTTTGTACAGCAGACTTGGTACGAGGACGTCTATGCGCCCCGCTACCGCCACGCTCGTCCGCAACCGCAAATTCTCTATGCCCACGACATTCACAGCGATGTCGTGCGGGCCGGTGTGATTCGTGCGCATGACGCTCACGCCGAGAACGTGCATGCGCGTGTGGTTTACAGGGTTGATGGCGAACCCGGCGGCTCACATGGGGAAGACATTCATGCCCCAGCGGTACAGGCCGGCGAGATCGATGCTCACGATATTCATGCGAGGGTGGTCGAGGCGGACACCCTCTACGTCCACGACCTTCATTCGGACCGCTAGACTTCGACGAACAGTAGGCCGCTGTCCGTCTCTTGCAGGCCAAATACCGGTCGGTTGTAGTTGTTCAGCGAATGGCTCGAACGGGTTGGCAAGCGACGTCCACGGAAATCCACGAAGAACCAAAAAAGAGGCGGGGCTTGCACCCCGCCTCTTCGGCTCCGTCATGATGCCCCGACTCTTAACCCTTCAAAAAGCCGGTGGAAATCCAAGGCACTGCGGCGATCATCGTGATCCCAATAAACAACGCGGCCATATAACCCATGATGGGTCGGATGCCCAGATTCGGCGAGATCTTGCTGACTGCACACGCCCCATAGTAGCCGACTCCGAACGGCGGCGAGAACAGCCCCAGTCCCATCGAGAGAATCACGACCATTGCATATTGAACTTCGTGGATGCCAACAGCTCGAGCAATCGGGAACAGTAACGGGCCGAAGAGCACGATTGCAGGGATTCCTTCAAGGACGCTACCCAATATGATGAACATGAAGATTGACACGACCATGAAGGAGAATGCGCCGCCAGGCAGATGCTGCATGAAGTCGGCCAGTCCATGGGAGAAGCCAGACTGGGTGAGCGCCCACGCCATCGCGGTAGCCGTACCAATGATGATAAGGATAGCTCCCGAAAGAGCAGCCGTCTCCACGAGCATGGGGCCGATTCGCTTCCAATTAAAGCATCGATACACCAAGAGTCCGGCGACGACGGCATAGGCGATTCCAACCGTTGAGACCTCCGTTGCCGTTGCCACTCCCTCCACCACCGCCAAACGGATGACAACCGGAAGTGCGAGTGCCGGGATCGATATCACAAACGCTTTCCCGACAAAGGACCACGCGGGTCTCCCGGACGACGTGGGTTCAGTCTTTCGAGCCCGCCACCAGACGAGCATGCATAACATGAACGCCAGTACAAGGCCCGGCAACAGACCGCCCGTAAAGAGCGCAGAGATTGATACCCCCGTAACCGATCCGATCGTGATGAGCACAATGCTTGGTGGGACCGTCTCAGTTTGCGCGCCGGTAGCCGATAGCAACGCCACGAGCTCGCCGGGATTCTCGCCACGCTTCTTCATCTCAGGGAACAGAATCGGAGCAACAGCTGCCATATCGGCTGCCTTCGAGCCGGAGATCCCCGAAATCAGATACATCGCACCGACCAAGACATAGTAAAGACCACCGCGCACATGGCCCAGCAACGATGCCAGGAAGTTGATCATCGCCCGTGCCATCCCTGTCATCTCAATGAGAAGCCCGAGGAAAATAAACATCGGCACCGCCAACAGAAGGATTTGCGACATTCCTTCGTCCATGCGGCTGACGACGATTTCCAGCGGCATGGAGGTTGACATTGAAAGGTAAGCAAACACGGAAAGACCGAAGGAGAATGCGATGGGCATGCCGCTCAAGACCGTGAAGCCGACCACTCCAACGAAGAAAATCACCAGGTTAAGGTTTCCAAGCGATTGCAAAACGGGTCCGGCATGTTCCAACGCAAACACACTTACTAGCGACACCGCAACCCCAGCGATAGCGGTCCTCCAGCCGATTGCTAACAACTTGACCACGCAGATCAGCAGCATCGACACAACCCCGAAGATGATAGCCGCAACGCGTACGCCGTCATTGATCTCCATTGTCGGGGTCAAAATGTCCCACTGCTGCTTGATGTAAGCGATCGATGGAACAAGTATGAGCCCGAGAAAAAGCATGCTCGCCACCGTCGAAATGGTGTCCCAGAACGGATCCCAGTGCTCGCCCATGCGGTTGACAAGTGCCGTCATGCGCATGTGGCTGCCTCGGTGCAACGCCGTAGCGGCACCTGTCATTGCTAGCCAGAGAAACAGGATGGCAGCGAGTTCGTCGCTCCAGATTAACGGGTGGTGCAGGACATAACGAGCAACAACGCCGCTGAAAAGCAGGATAACTTCTGCTAGCACCAGCAGTGCCGCAGGCACAGAGACGATTACGCCAAGCGCAAAGTCCACACGGGACAGCCAGCGTGGCATAGTCTTCGTTGCGTGATGGACTGTTGCGCTGGTCTGTTGTTCGAGTGCGTCATCCACGTCTTTCAGCATTTGCGTTCTCATGCGAGCTTCCCCGTGTATTTCTCCATGAGACTCCATTCTTCGTCTCCGAAGAATTGCTTCTGCTCCGTGTAGAAGTTCGCGGATTTCAGGGTTTGGCGGAACGCGTTCGTGTCAGCGGTGTTAAACGCAAGCCCTCTGCCCGCAAGCGTCTTTTGCAGGGAGGCGTTCAACTGGATCACGTCTTGTCGTTGCTTCAGTGCCCCCGCATTGAGGTGCTTTGAGACGATGTCACGGACGGTGGGCGGCATTTTTTCCCACGCTGTCTTGTTACCCAAGAACCAGTAGCCGTCCCACATGTGGTTTGTCATCGAGCAGTATTTCTGGACTTCATAAAGCTTCGCGGCGTCTACTACAGCCAGCGCGTTCTCCTGTCCGTCGACGACCTTTGTCTGCAATGAGGAATAGACTTCGTTGAAGCTGATCGACGCCGGGGCGGCGGAAAGCGCCTTGAACAGCGAGATCCAGAGACGACCACCCGGCACCCGGATTTTCATGCCCTGCAGGTCAGCAGGAGTCTTGATGGGCTTCGTACTGGTCGTGATCTGGCGGAACCCATTGTTCCAGATTTTGTCCTGAACAACCAGATTCGCCTTTCCAATAAGCCCGCGAATATGGGCGCCAAGGTCGCCATCGAATGCCGCGAATACCTGGTCATAGTCTTTATACGCGAAGCCGACGCCAGAAATGGATGCCTTCGGAACCAGAGTCGACAAGGTATTTGCGCCCGAAACCGTATAGAACTCCAGTGCCCCAGCTCGCAACTGCGAGAACATGTCCGGGTCGCCACCGAGCTGATTATTCGGAAACACCCGAAGTTCGACTCGACCATCTGTCTCCTTTTTGATCGCATCCGATGCCTCTTGGATGCGCACGTTCAGAGGGTGAGTTGCCGGTAGGTTCGTCCCGACCTTATAGGAAAATTCTGCAGCATTGGCGCGCCGAATCCACGGACCATCCAGGAGGCCTGTCGCCGCAACAACGACTGCTCCGGTTCCGGTGATGAGAAAGTTTCTACGGGTGAATCCCATGTTCGTCTCCAACAATTTTGATAATCGTCCGTCAAGGACTTGCGCTTTATATGCTTGCTCGCCCTTCCCCGACGCGATGGGTCGAACGAGCGGTATGGTGCGCTTTTGATTTGACGCGCCTGTCAGGTTGGTGCGCGTATTTAGAGTAGCGGACGTGTCGCCTGACAACAAACGACTTTATTTCGACCTATGGTGAGAAAAAATCGCTGGCTCGAATTCGAGGGGCGACGGGTTCAACAGATATACTTCCCCGCGAGGCAGCAACCGCGGACTGTGAACACCGTGGCGTGCAGTGTTGGTGACCGCGTATTGGGGAATTCCCGCTCTGGCTTCGCCGCAGGGCGGCGGCCTGGACGCGCAGTCTTCTTCGCTTGCGCGAACCGCACTCACAACCAGTCGCGGCCCCAAAAGTCGGGGACTACGCCGGAATTAGCGATCTGCTTAAAAACCGCTTCTACGGTGAAAAAAAATCGGCACGTGGACGGAGCTGCCTAGCGCCATCGCCACTGATCGCAGTGATAGGTCCGATAGCCTTTGGCTTCGCGACATCGCTGAGCGCTACTGGTGAGCGCAAGGATTGAGCGTGTCCGCTCCTCAAGCCACGCGCCGCTAGATCATTTTGCGCTGCTATCGATGCCGCTTGCCGCGATTGACGGACGTAAACGAACGAAAGAAGCCGGGGGCCTATAACGGGCGCGTCGACTCGCTCTCGACGCCTGGCGAAAAGTCTTCGGCTTCACGCACGGCATTGTGCTCGTCGACACCTTCTTCGAGAACGTCCAGCTTGATGGTCAGCGCGTGGGGCTGCGCTTCGACCGAGCGCCCCCACAGCCTATGCAGGTTGCGTGCTTGTGGACGCGCACCGAGATCCCGGACGCGGACGATCTGTGGTCGTTCGCGGTGGTCACCGATGATCCGCCGCAAGCGCATCGTCGAGGAGGCCAGGCTCGTTCATGAGCAACTCGGAGAAATGCTCGCCCAGCCCAGCGGGCTGTTGCGCGCCTCGTTCCCCGAAGGCTTCGCCAACATCTTCCTGGCTCCGTTGGTGGCCGAGTTTGCCCGGCGCTTTCCCGGCATACGCTTCGAGTTCGATTTATCACCTCGCTTGGCAGATCTGGTGAGCGACCCGGTGGATGTCGCCATTCGCATGGGTGAGCCCGCCAATTCCAACCTGATCGCTCGCCAGCTTGCGCGATTGCCGAGACATCTCTACGCCTCACCTCGCTATCTCGATATGTTGGGCGAACCTCAGCATCCCGACGAGCTTGTCCAGCATGAATGTTTGCGGCTGCGCGGATCAAAGTCCGATATCTGGACCGTGCAAAACAGAGATGAAACGGTGGACGTCGCAGTTGGAGGACGGTTTCTGCTCAACAGCGTCGGCATGATCCAACGCCTGGCAGCCCTGGACATGGGGATTGCCATATTGGCGGAGGGCATCGTCACCGATGACGTAGCCCAGGGGCGGTTACGTCGTGTGTTGCCACAGTGGCAGGCCACCCCGGTACCCGTCTATGCATTGACCGAAACCCGTCTCTTGCCGGCGAAGACCCAGCGGTTCATCGACTTCCTGCGAGAGCATCTCTCAAGCATGTGACCCATCCACATTGATCAGAGTGACGGTCGGACGATGACTGAATCGCTCAGATGCGCGCCCAAGCGTCGGCATTTCTGGGCCCTCCGGGTTTTTCTACCTTTAGAACCCGAACTATTTCTTGGGTCAGGGCCAATTGGCACCTTTGTTTCGCAAATAGCGACGCCATTATTCTTCCGTCAATCAAGTCGTTCATTTCGCATTTTTATACAATAAATTCGTTGTCGCACACGCCCTCAACGGAAAAGTAAATTTCTCATTTTTAAAAAATTAAATCGTTTGTTATCGGAAGCTCTGCCGATATTGAGTATTTCTCTGGATTAACCCAGATTGATATGAAATTTTGCGAGACGTGCCACCGCGAACACTGCTATGGTGCGTCGGTGCGGCTACGCGCATGGTCCGGCGAGCCTCGACAAGCCCTTGCGCGGTGTGCCGCCGCTGCAATGGGCGCCTTGCATTATTCGATTGTGCTTCTCTATTTGAATTGAAAGCGGAACAGCCTCGGACGAAATTCCGGGACTGCGGCCAATGATGTCCGGATTTTGCGCGGAGGGGCCTCCCTTGCCGCGATTTCACCACGCCTTCCCGGTGTCATTTATCGCGATGAATCAGACACGTTATGACGCGTTACCGGACGAGTTGCGCGTTCAACTCGACAAGGCGTCACTATCCATTGAGGTTTTAAATCCTATGGGAAAGGTGGCATGAGCAATCCGATCAAGAATATCGTTATCGTGGGCGGCGGCACCGCGGGGTGGATGACCGCCTCGTACCTCGTCCGGGCGCTCCAGCAGCAGGCGAACATTACGCTCATCGAGTCCGCGGCGATCCCGCGGATCGGCGTGGGCGAGGCAACCATCCCGAGTTTGCAGAAGGTGTTCTTCGACTTCCTCGGGATACCGGAGCGGGAGTGGATGCCCCAGGTGAACGGCGCGTTCAAGGCCGCGATCAAGTTCGTGAACTGGAGGAAGGCTCCCGACTCCTCGCGCGACGATCACTTCTACCATTTGTTCGGCAACGTGCCGAACTGCGACGGCGTGCCGCTTACCCACTACTGGCTGCGCAAGCGCGAGCAGGGCTTCCAGCAGCCGATGGAGTACGCGTGCTACCCGCAGCCCGGCGCGCTCGACGGCAAGCTGGCACCGTGCCTGGCCGACGGCACGCGCCAGATGTCCCACGCGTGGCACTTCGACGCGCACCTGGTGGCCGACTTCCTGAAGCGCTGGGCCGTCGAACGCGGGGTGAAGCGCGTGGTCGACGAGGTCGTGGACGTTCACCTGGACGAGCGCGGCTACATCTCCAGCCTGTCCACCAAGGAGGGGCGCACGCTGGAGGCGGACCTGTTCATCGACTGCTCCGGCATGCGCGGGCTCCTGATCAATCAGGCCCTGAAGGAACCCTTCATCGACATGTCCGACCACCTGCTGTGCGACAGCGCGGTCGCCAGCGCCGTGCCCAGCGACGACACGCGCGACGGGATCGAGCCGTACACCTCCGCGATCGCGATGAACTCCGGGTGGACCTGGAAGATTCCGATGCTCGGCCGGTTCGGCAGCGGCTACGTCTTCTCGAGCAAGTTCACGTCGCGCGACCAGGCCACCGCCGACTTCCTCAAACTCTGGGGCCTCTCGGACAATCAGCCGCTCAACCAGATCAAGTTCCGTGTCGGGCGCAACAGGCGCGCGTGGGTCAACAACTGCGTGTCGATCGGGCTGTCGTCGTGCTTTCTGGAGCCGCTGGAATCGACGGGCATCTACTTCATCTACGCGGCGCTTTACCAGCTCGTGAAGCACTTTCCCGACACGTCGTTCGACCCGCGGTTGAGCGACGCCTTCAACGCCGAGATCGTCTACATGTTCGACGACTGCCGGGATTTCGTCCAGGCGCACTACTTCACCACGTCGCGCGACGACACGCCGTTCTGGCTCGCGAACCGGCACGACCTGCGGCTCTCGGATGCGATCAAGGAGAAGGTTCAGCGCTACAAGGCGGGACTGCCGCTGACCACCACGTCGTTCGACGATTCGATGTACTACGAAACCTTCGACTACGAATTCAAGAACTTCTGGTTGAACGGCAACTACTACTGCATCTTTGCCGGCTTGGGGCTGCTGCCCGACCGGTCGCTGCCGCTCCTGCAGCACCGACCGGAGTCGATCGAGAAGGCCGAGGCGATGTTCGCCAGCATCCGGCGCGAGGCCGAGCGTCTGCGCACGAGCCTGCCGACGAACTACGACTACCTGCGCTCGCTGCGTGACGGCGACGCGGGGCTGTCGCGCAGCCAGCGCGGGTCGGCGCTCGCGACGCAGGAAATCCTGTAGTGGAGCGCACCCTGGACCGGGTAGGTGCATTCTCGGCCACGCACGCTGCGGTGGCGGCCTGCGATCCGCTGCAGGCGCGCGCGCTCGTTCTGCGGCTGCCGGGCCTGAACCGTAAAAAGGACGTGCCCGGCATCGTCGGCCTGCTGCGCGAGTTCCTCCCGGCGCGCGGCGTGCCCGCCGGCTGGGGCTTCGTCGAAGCCGCCGCCGCGATGCGGGACATCGGGTTCTTCCTCGGGTCGCTCAAGCGGCACGGGCACGAGCCCGCGGACGCGGTGCCCGGGCTCGAGCCGGTGCTGCTCGACCTGGCGCGCGCGACCGACCTGCCGCCGCGCGAGACGCTCCTGCATGTGACGGTCTGGAACCCCGCGGCGGCCGACGCGCAGCGCAGCTACACCGGCCTCCCCGACGAAGCGCACCTGCTCGAGAGCGTGCGCATCTCGATGGCGGCCCTCGAGGCGGCCATCGCGGTGACCGTCGAGCTGTCCGACGTGTCGCTGCGCTCGCCCGCGTTCGCGCACGGGTGCGACGAGCTGGCAGCCTATCTGCAGAAAATGGTCGAGTCGATCGTGTACGCGTACCGCTTCATCTCGCTGCAGGTTTTCTACGACGAGCTGCGGCCCTACTACGAACCGATTCGAATCGGAGGCCAGAGCTACCTCGGCCCCGGTGCCGTGGAAATGCCCCTCTTCGTGCTGGAGCACGTGCTGTGGGGCTCGCAATCGGACCACCAGGCCTACCGAGAATTCAAGGAGACGTACCTGCCCTACGTGCTTCCCGCATTCCGGGCGGTCTACGCCCGGTTTGCCGGCGAGCCTGCGCTCGTCGACCGCGCGCTCGGCGAGGCGCATGCGATCGGCACGCGGAGCGAGCCCGTGCGGGCCGGGCTGGCGGCCCTCGACCGGGTCTTCGAGGTTCTGCTGCGCTTCCGGGCGCCTCACGTCAAATTGGCGGAACGGGCGTACGAAGTCGGGCGAAGCGGCCCAAGCATCGGCAGCGGCGGGTACGCGCCCAGCATGCTCGGCGATCTACTCACGCTCACGCGCGCCGCGCGGTCTCGAATCCGCGCCGCGCTCGACGAATCCTGACGCACGCGGCCATGTGTTCCATCTCACAAGGAGAGTTTGCCCCCATGACTCAGATGAGCCCCGCGAACGGGCGCGATAGCAACCACTTCGACGTGATCATCCTCGGCTCGGGCATGTCCGGCACCCAGATGGGGGCCATCCTGGCCAAACAACAGTTTCGGGTGCTGATCATCGAGGAGTCGTCGCACCCGCGGTTCACGATCGGCGAATCGTCGATCCCCGAGACGTCCCTCATGAACCGCATCATCGCCGATCGCTACGGCATTCCGGAGCTCGACCACATCACGTCGTTCTATGCGACGCAGCGTTACGTCGCGTCGAGCACGGGCATCAAGCGCAACTTCGGCTTCGTGTTCCACAAGCCCGGCCAGGAGCACGACCCGAAGGAGTTCACGCAGTGCGTGATTCCCGAGCTGCCGTGGGGGCCGGAGAGCCATTATTACCGGCAAGACGTCGACGCCTACCTGTTGCAAGCCGCCATCAAATACGGCTGCACGGTCCGCCAGAAGACGAGCGTGACCGAATACCACGCCGACAAAGACGGCGTCGCGGTAACCACCGCCCAGGGCGACCGGTTCACCGGCCGGTACATGATCGACTGCGGAGGACCCCGCGCGCCGCTCGCGACCAAGTTCGGGCTCCGCGAAGAGCCGTGTCGCTTCAAGACGCACTCGCGCAGCCTCTACACGCACATGCTCGGCGTCAAGCCGTTCGACGACATCTTCAAGGTCAAGGGGCAGCGCTGGCGCTGGCACGAAGGAACCTTGCACCACATGTTCGACGGCGGCTGGCTGTGGGTGATTCCGTTCAACAACCACCCGCGCTCGACCAACAACCTGGTGAGCGTCGGCCTGCAGCTCGACCCGCGCGTCTACCCGAAAACGGACATCTCCGCGCAGCAGGAATTCGACGAGTTCCTCGCTCGCTTCCCGAGCATCGGCGCGCAGTTCCGGGACGCCGTGCCGGTGCGCGACTGGGTCAGGACCGACCGCCTGCAATTCTCGTCGAGCGCCTGCGTCGGCGACCGCTACTGCCTGATGCTGCACGCGAACGGGTTCATCGACCCGCTGTTCTCCCGCGGGCTCGAGAACACCGCGGTGACGATCCACGCGCTCGCGGCGCGCCTCATCAAGGCGCTGCGCGACGACGACTTCGCGCCCGAGCGCTTCGAGTACATCGAGCGCCTGCAGCAGAAGCTGCTGGACCACAACGACGACTTCGTCAGCTGCTGCTACACGGCGTTCAAGGACTTCCGGCTGTGGGACGCGTTCCACAGGCTGTGGGCGGTCGGCACGATCCTCGGGCAGTTCCGGCTCGTGCAAGCCCACGCGAGATTCCGCGCGTCGCGCGACGAGGGCGACCTCGATCACCTCGACAACGATCCGCCCTACCTCGGCTACCTGTGCGCGGACATGGAGGAGTACTACCAGTTGTTCAACGACGCCAAGGCCGAGGTCGAGGCCGTGAGCGCCGGGCTAAAGCCGGCCGAGGAAGCGGCGGCGCGGATTCACGCGCTCATCGACGAACGAGAGTTCGCCAAGCCGATGTTCGGCTTCGGATACTGCATCACGGGGGACAAGCCGCAGCTCAACAACTCGAAGTACAGCCTGCTGCCGGCGATGAAGCTGATGTACTGGACGCAAACCAGCGCGCCGGCAGAGGTGAAAAAGTACTTCGACTACAACCCGATGTTCGCGTTGCTCAAGGCGTACATCACGACCCGCATCGGCCTGGCGCTGAAGTAATCGACCGACGACCACACAAAACACGATGGACGACATTCAATTCGATCAACCGAGCGTCAAGGAGCCTCCCCAGGCAGCGTACGACGCGACCACGCGCGTGGCCGCGAGCTGGTACGTCGCGATGCGCTCGGACGCCCTCAAGGACAAGCCGACGGAGCTGACGCTCTTCGGCCGTCCGTGCGTGGCGTGGCGCGGCACGACGGGGCGGGCCGTGGTGATGGACCGCCACTGCGCGCACCTCGGCGCGAACCTGGCCGACGGGCAGATCAAGGACGGGTGCATCCAGTGCCCGTTTCACCACTGGCGCTACGACGAGCAGGGCCAGTGCGTTCACATCCCCGGCCACAGCGAGGCGGTGAGCCGGCTGGAGCCCGTGCCGCGCGGGGCGCGCCAGCCGACGTTGGTCACCGCCGAGCGATACGGCTACGTGTGGGTCTGGTACGGCTCGCCGCAGCCGCTGCACCCGCTGCCCGAAATCGCCGCGGCCGACGTCGATAACAGCGGCTTCATGCACGTGCACTTCGCGTTCGAGACGACGACGGCGGTCTTGCGAATCGTAGAAAACTTCTACGACGCGCAGCACGCGACTCCCGTGCACGCGCTCCCGATCTCGGCCTTCGAGCTCAAGCTCTTCGACGATTGGCGCCCGTGGCCGGAGGTCGAGTCGCTGGCCCGGGCGGGCGCGTGGTTCGGTGCCGGGATCGACTTCACCGTGAACCGGTACTTCGGGCCCCTCGGCATGCTGTCGCGCGCGCTCGGCATGGACATGTCGCAGATGAACCTGCACTTCGATGGCTACCCGGGCGGGTGCGTCATGACGGTCGCGCTGGACGGCGACGTCAAATACAAGCTGCTCCAGTGCGTGACGCCGGTGAGCGACGGCAAGAACATCATGCACATGCTCATCTCGATCAAGAAGGTGGGCGGCATCCTGCGCCGCGCGACCGACTTCGTGCTGTTCGGGCTGCAGACCAAGCAGGCCGCGGGTTACGACGTCAAGATCTGGAATGGGATGAAGCCGGACGGTGGTGGCGCGTACAGCAAGTACGACAAGCTCGTGCTCAAGTACCGCGCGTTCTACCGGGGCTGGGTCGACCGTGTCGCGGAGCCAGCCACTCGACCGGGCCGCCGCGAGTGAGCGGCGATGAGTCGGTCGTCGGCGCTGGACACGCTTCACCACCGATGAACGCCGAGACATGCGCCGTTCCAAGCCTCGGGCGGCGTTCCTCGCAATCCTTCACTTGACCCTGACGACGACCTTGCCCTTGGCGCGTCCTTGGGCCAGGTATTCAAGTGCGTCCTTTGCTTGTTCAAACGGAAATACCTTGTCGATGACGGGATGGATACGTTCGGATTCGAGCAGTTGGCCGATCTCGGCGAGTTGAGCACCGTCGGGGCGTACGAAGAGAAACGAGTAGGTGACGCCTCGCTTTTTCGCAAGACGCATGATCTTGCGGCTCATCAGGCTGAATACGAACTTCAGGACGAAGTTCAGCCCGCGAGCACGGGCGAACGCTACGTCGAGCGGCCCGATAAGAGAGACGATCTTCCCGCCCGGCTTCAGGATTCCTACCGACTTTTCAACCGCATCGCCCCTGATCGTGCCAAGCACCACATCGTAGTCGCGCAGCACTTTCTCGAACGCTTGCTTCTTGTAGTCGATTACTTCGTCCGCGCCCAGGCTTGTCACCAACGGGATATTGCCCGTGCTGGTATTGGTTCCCACCTTGGCACCGAAATATTTGGCCAGCTGGATCGCGAATGTTCCAATACCGCCGGACCCCGCAGGAATGAACACCTTCTGACCCGGCTGAAGATTGGCACGCTCCTTCAGTGCTTGCCATGAAGTGAGCCCGACCATTGGGACCGAAGCGGCCTGCACGAAGTCCAGATTGACCGGTTTCGGCGCTGCAGCGCTCTCCGGTACCACGGCATATTCGGCGATGGATCCTCTTCCAAGGTCGAACAGACTTGCAAAGATGGCGTCGCCTTTCTTGAAGCGAGTGACGCGGCTGCCGACATCGATCACGATACCGGCCAGATCGCTACCCATGGTCGCGGGCAACTGGAACTTCAAGACGGGTTTGAACATTCCCGTTGGAATCACGTTGTCGATCGGGTTCACCCCCGCGGCGTGAACCTCAACCAGCAGTTCGTCGGGCTCGAGCGTGGGGCGCGGCACTTCGGCGAACCCGACCTCGGGTGATTTGCCATAGCGTTTGAATGTGAGTGCTTTCATGTTGCGCTTGCTCCGATGCTGCGTTGTATTCGCGAGAAACTTCATACGCCTCTGGTCCACAAAGTACTCATTGCGACAGAAATTCCAGTGCCGTGGGTACGAAGTTGGGGTGATGCTGGAAGATTCCACCGTGGCCGGCGTCCTGATAAATGACGAGCTGCGCCTGCGGGATGCGGCGGGCCATATCGCGGCTGAGCGCGGTGGGCACCATGATGTCGTTATCCCCATTGGCGATCAGGACAGGCATGGGCAGACTCGCGAGGTCCTGGGGCGCCTGCTGGCCCCACGCCTTGATCGCCTTGAGTTGACGAAGGAAGGCGCGAGGTGTCGGACCCTTGTCGCGGCCAGCCTTGCGTTCCTTCAACCGTTTCAAGAACGCGCTTGCCGCCCGCTGGCCATTGGTTGTGGAGGTGAAGAACAGATACGCCTTCGGATCGCGCAGCGTGAGCAGGCCTTTGAGCATGAGTGGCCAGGACACGGCGCCGACACGATCGATACCGTGACCACCGGCGGGGCCCGTGCCAGTGAGAATGAGCTTGCGCACCAGACCCGGCGCCTTGAGCGCCACGTCCTGCGCGACGAAACCGCCAAGCGAGAAGCCGAGCAAATCCACTTGATCGATACCCATTGCGCGAATCAGCTCGATGGTGTCGCGCGCCATCTCGTCCACGATCACGGGCGCGATGCCACCGGATAAGCCGATTCCTCGATAGTCAATCGCGATGACGCGACGTTTTTGCGCCAAGCCATCGACGATGCGCGGGTCGAAGTTGTCCAGCACGGCTCCCCAGTGATTCAGTAAAACCAAAGGAACGCCGCCGTGCGGACCCAGTTCACGGTAGGCGAAGCGGGTTCCCGCCGCGTTGACGAACTTGTTCGGTGCCCGTGCATACGACGTTGTCGATTGGGTGTCCGGGTTGATGCTCTTCATCATTCACTCCCTGGGTGCTGCTTTCACATGTCGAGCATCATGCTGACGGGGAAAAAGGTAGGACTTCAATCCGCGCCGCAAACCGATGCTCAAGCGTGGCCTCAAGCATCGATTCGGACAACGGCTCTTCTTCGACTGCGCGCGCCAGCATCGGCGATGCGCTCGTGCGTGGCTGACTTCGCGGCTTTGGGCAAGCCCATCCGTCATCCGTGGATCCCCAGTTGTCCATCCCACCGCGGAAGTGCTGCAGGAACAGTAACGGCGGCTGCGAAGAATCCGCGTTACCCCAGCGGCGATAGGCGAATCGAGTATCGTTGACATTCACGAAGCGCGGGGTGTAGTGATATGGTTGTCGGTCATCGTGGTATCCATCGTTCCGCCGTTCGCTGCAATTGAATAGTCAGGCGCGAAGCTGATAGCGCTCGGCCGCGTGTGCCTGTCGAATGTCCGACAACAGTCCCTGGCGAGCGCCATCCAGCGCGTCCCACCGCCCGGCTACGTGCAGCGGCGGGATCGTGACCAGTTCGCGACGGTCGAACCCGATCAGTGCCGCATCAACCAGCTCGCCCACTTCCATCACCTCGGGCAGCGTGTTCACGTCGACCCCGGCGCGCTCCCAGATCTCCGTGCGCGTCGCCGCCGGCAGGACGGCTTGCACGTAAACCCCCTTGGGCGACAACTCGAGGTTCAGGCCCTGCGACAGGAACAGCACGAATGCCTTGGTCGCGCCGTAGATCGACATGCCGAACTCGGGCGCGAAACCCACCACCGAGCCGATGTTGACGATCGAGCCATTACCGGACTGCACAAAGCGTGGCGCGATCGCGGCTGCAAGCCTCGTCAGCGCCGTCGTGTTGAGCGTGATCAGGCGTTCGATGCTTTCAGAGGTTTGCTGCAGGAAGCCGCCCGACTGAGCCACGCCGGCATTATTGATCAGAATTCCTATTCGATTGTCATCGCGCAGACGGGCCTCGAGCGCGGACAGATCGGCAGACTGGGTCAGGTCGGCCTGCAGCACTTCCACGGCCACGCCGCTTTCCTCACGCAGGCGCGCTGCCAACGCATCGAGTCGCGCCTTGTCACGGGCGACGAGGATGAGGTCATGGCCACGCCGGGCGAAGCGCTCGGCGTAGGTGGCACCGATGCCGCTGGAGGCGCCGGTGATGAGGACTGTCGGAAGCGTGGTCATGGGTACTTTCCTTTGCAAGGGTTCTTCTGGCGGAGACTCAGTCAAGGGCACGAAGCCTTAGCCGGAAATCGTCGGGTAATCGATGTAACCCGCAGCGCCGCCGCCATAGAGCGTCGCCGGGTTGAGTTGCGTCAGGGGTGCGCCGTGCTTCAGGCGTTCGACCAGGTCCGGGTTGCTGATGAACGGACGGCCGAACGCGAACAAGTCGGCTCTGCCCTCATTGAGTTGAGTGGTGGCGAATTCCACGTCGTATCCGTTGTTGGCCAGATAGGTCTGCTTGAAACGGAGGCGCAGCGCGTCGTAGTCGAATGCCGCCACATCGCGTGGGCCACCGGTCGCGCCTTCGACCACGTGCAGATAGACGATCCCCCGCGCGCTGAGCTGTTCGGCGATGTAGTCGTACTGCGCTTGCGGATCGCTGCAGGAAATGCCGTTTGCCGGCGAAACCGGCGAGATGCGCACGCCCGTGCGCTCTGCGCCGATTTCCTCGACCACTGCGGCGACGACTTCCAGCAACAGGCGCGCACGGTTCTCGATCGAGCCGCCGTAGTCGTCGGTGCGCTGGTTGGCGCCGTCCTTGATGAACTGCTCCAGCAGATATCCGTTGGCGCCGTGAATTTCCACGCCGTCGAAACCCGCGGCAATCGCGTTGGCCGCAGCCTGTCGAAAGTCGTTCACGATGCCCGGCAGCTCGGCGAGTTCCAGCGCGCGCGGCTCGGACACGTCGATAAAGCCGTTGTTGACGAAGGTTTTCGTCTCGGCGCGGATCGCGGAAGGCGCGACCGGCGCCGTGCCGCCAGGTTGGAGGTCAGTGTGCGAGACGCGGCCCACATGCCAGAGCTGCACGAAGATGCGTCCGCCCTTCGCATGGACGGCGTCCGTGACCTTGCGCCAGCCGGCGATCTGCTCGGGCGTGTACAGGCCTGGCGTGTCCTGATAGCCCTGGGCCTGGGCCGAAACCTGAGTGGCCTCGGTGATGATCAGGCCGGCCGACGCGCGCTGCGCGTAGTAGGTCGCGGCAAGCTCGCTGGGCACCAGCCCGGCGCCGGCACGGTTGCGCGTCAGCGGTGCCATGACGATGCGATTGGCGAGCGTCAGGCCACCGAGGGCGTACGGCTCGAAAAGGGTTTTCTCTGACATGTCGTTCCAGCGTCGGGTGGTGGGATTGGCCCAATGATGACGACCATAATCTAACGTGTCAATACTTTGATGACGACCAACATCAATGTATAGTCAGGCCATCAGACAGGGAATGCGCCCACACGGAGAGGAAAAGTGAAAGTCACCAAGGCACAGGCCCAGGCCAACCGCGCCCACGTTGTCGAAACAGCGTCGACGCTATTCAGGGAGCGCGGTTTTGATGGGGTCGGAGTTGCTGATCTGATGAGCGCAGCCGGGTTCACCCACGGCGGCTTCTACAAGCACTTCCGCTCAAAGGCCGATCTGATGGCGGAATCGGCGGCCTGCGGCATGGCGCAGACCGTTGCGCTGTCGGCCGGGGTGGACGCAGCGGAATTCGTGCGACAGTATCTCGCGCGCGAGCACCGCGACGCGCGCGCAACCGGCTGCACGATGGCCGCGCTGGGTGGGGATGCCGCGCGTCAACCCGAAGCGGTCCGGGCCACATTCGCGGACGGCATCGAAAGACTGCTGGCGGCGTTGGTCCAGGAACATGATTCGTCAGACGGTGCAGACTCGGTGGAGGCCCGAGCCGACTGCCTCGACATCATGGCGCATGCGGTCGGCGCCGTTGTGTTGTCGCGCGCGTGCCCGGATGATTCTCCACTGGCCGACGAAATCCTCACCGTGTGCCGCGACAAGATTCTCGCGACACTGGGCCCATCGGCGACAGCGCGCGAACCGGGTCGCAAGCAGGGTAACGACAGCTCGGCCAAGTCGAAGTGACGCCGGGCGGCGATGGCCGCCTGGAAAGGGTTGACGACGACCCCCGCCCCTCTCAATCCCCAGCCGTTACAGTGAAATCGCCGAGCGGTAGCGGGCGATTCGCGATGGCGTGCGCCTCGGCGCGCGCAATGCCAAGCGTCTGCAGCACGACCGCGGCGGTCCGTTCCGGGAAATCGCCGACGCCGGCCGCCCGTCTCCGCGCCCCGCCCTCGACCGTCCCGGCGATGTGAAGCTGCGCGGCGATTGCCGCGAGAATCGTCCCTGTCGACGCCAGCACGCTGACGAACGGATCGCCGACGATGAAGCGGCGCGCCGCGATGCCGCGCGCGCTGTCCCGCCGCAAGCGCTGCCCAAGCCCGCGGTCGAGCGCGCGTACCGAAAGACCTTCGAGCATCAGGAACCGACCCCACATCCACTCCTGATGCGCTTGCATCAGCGTATGGCGCACGCAGACCGACACGACCTCCGCCGGATCTGACAAGCCGCCGGTCACGCGCTCGAGCCGATCCGCGAAATCGTCGAACACCCACTCGATCAACGCGGCAAAGAGTCCGTCTTTCGATGCGAAGTGGTTGTAGAACGAGCCGAACCCGACGTCGGCCGCCTCGGTGATCTCGCTGATCGCCACGTTGTCCATCCCCTTTTCCGCCATCAGCATGAACGCCGCCCGCAGCAGACGCATGCGCGTCGCCTGCTTGCGCCGCGCGCCCCGCGGCACCCGATGCTCGGTCGCGACGGCGGCCCCGATGGGCCGCGGCGGCTCGGACGTTTGATCCATCACAGCGTCTCCCCCCTTCGAAATTTCTTGCATTCCGCAATCTTAGATTATTGGCTCATACTTGACAATATTATCAGTTATGAGTCTAATCTCGGAAATCGCTGCGCCGAGCGTGTCTGCCGGAAGGGTCCTCGACGGGCGGTAACGGCCAGCACGGGCATTCGATGCCCGTGCGGTAGCCCGCCCCACCGCTCCGTGCGGCGGGCGCAGGCTGCGTGATCTAGCGTGCCGGCATCGGACGCTGCCACGCAAACATCGGAGTACTGATTTAACACGTGGATGCGCCGTCGGCAGCGAAGCCGGCTCGCGCCCCACCCCAGTCGGCCGGCCCGCCGAGGTCGCCGGATTTTTTAGTTGGCCCTTCATTCGTCTTGGAAACATCGTGAAATCACCAGGTCTTGATGCGCGCACTTCGATGCGCCGGCTCCTGACACGCATCGCGCCGCCGGTTCAGCGGGCGCCGATCGCGCTCGCATGCTGTGCAATTCTTCTGACGGCTTGTCATTCGCATGAGGCCCCCGCGCCCGAACCGCGGTCGGTGGTCGCGCTGCCGGCTCATGCAGACAGCGGCGCATCGCAGCGCGTGCTGCCGGCGCAGGTCCAGGCGCGCTATTCGACGGCGCTGTCGTTCCGGGTCGGCGGCAAGATCGTCGAGCGGCGCGTGCGCATCGGCGACATCGTCAAGGCCGGACAGACGCTCGCGGCCCTGGATCCCGCCGATCTGCACAACACGCTGCTCAATGCCCGCGCACAGCTCGACGCCGCCGAGCATCGGGTCGTCTACGCGAAGCAGCAACTCGAGCGCGACCGCGCGCAGGCACAGGCGGCGCTGATCGCGCCCGCGCAGCTCGAGACAACGCAGGATGCCTATACGTCAGCGGTCGCGCAGCGCGATGCCGCCCTCGCGCAGATGGCGCTCGCCGGAGATCACCTGCGCTACGCGACGCTCGTCGCGGATCATGACGGCGTCGTGACGTCCGAGGATGCCGATACCGGGCAGAACGTCGAGGCCGGGCAGGCGGTGTTTCATCTGGACTGGAGCGGCGAGCTCGACATCGTGTGCGACGCCTCGGAGCGCGACCTGCGCGATCTCGCGATTGGCCGCGGCGCGCGCGTCAGCCTGACGGCGCTGCCGGGCAAAGTGTTCGATGCGCGCGTGCGCGAGGTCGCGGCCGCCGCGGATCCGCAAAGCCGCACGTGGCGGGTCAAACTGACGCTGATCGCGCCGAGCCCGGACGTGCGCTCCGGGATGACGGCCAACGTCGCGTTCGACGGCAGCACCGACGCCGCCGCGGACCATACGATCACGCTGCCGGCCACCGCGCTCTTTCACCGCGGCGAAGCGCCGGCGGTCTGGGTCGTCCGCAAGGGCAGCGACACGCTGGAACTGCGCACGGTGTCGATCGGACGCTACGACGAACGCACGGTGTCCATCACGTCGGGGCTCGCGAGCGACGAGCGCGTCGTGATGCAAGGTGTCCATACCGTCACCGCCGGCGAACGCGTGCGCGTCGTGCCGCCGCTGCATCCGGAGGACTTCCCGTCATGAACGCCCCCGAACATCATCTGCCGGACGACGCGCGAACCGATGCCGGCCAGTCCGACGACCGTCGCTTCAATCTGTCCTCATGGGCGCTCAAGCATCAGCAGCTGGTGATCTTCCTGATCGGCCTTGCGACGATCTTCGGCGTGATCGGCTATACGCGCCTCGCGCAGTCCGAGGATCCGCCGTTCACGTTCCGCACGATGGTGATCCAGACCTACTGGCCGGGCGCCACCGCCCGCGAAGTCCAGGAGCAGGTCACCGACCGGATCGGCCGCCAGCTTCAGGCCGCGCCGTACGTCGACAACATCAAGAGCTACTCTCGCCCCGGCGAGTCGATGATCTTCTTCGCGATGAAGGATTCGGCACCGGTCAATCAGGTGCCGGAAACCTGGTATCAGGTGCGCAAGAAGGTCGGCGACATCCGCGCGACGCTGCCGAAGGGCACGGTCGGCCCGTTCTTCAACGACGAATTCGGCGACGTCTACACGAACATTTACGCGCTCGAAGGCGACGGCTACTCGCCGGCGCAACTGCACGATTACGCGGACAAGCTGCGCGCGGTGCTACTGCGCGTGCCCGGCGTCGCAAAGGTCGACTACTTCGGCGACCCCGATCAGCACGTGTTCGTCGAGATCTCGAACGCGCAGCTGACCCGGCTCGCGATCACGCCGCAACAGCTCGCGCAGGCGATCGACGCGCAGAATGCCGTCGCGCCGGTCGGCACGATCACGACGGCGGACGATCGCGTGTTCGTGCGTCCCACCGGCGCGTTCAAGGACGTGCAGGCGCTCGCGGACATGCCGATCACCGTGAACAACCGCACGTTCCGGCTCGGCGACGTTGCCAAGATCACGCGCGGCTACGACGATCCGCCGGTCACGCAGATGCGGACCAACGGCCACGCCGTGCTCGGCATCGGCGTGACGATGCAAAAGGGCGGCGACGTGATCGATCTCGGCAAGGCGCTCGACGCCAGGACCGCCGAACTCCAGGCAGGCCTGCCGGCCGGCGTGAAGCTGAGCGCGGTGTCGAGCATGCCGCACGCAGTCAAGCACTCGGTGGACGACTTCGTCGAGGCGGTGGGCGAAGCCGTCGCCATCGTGCTCGTGGTCAGCCTCGTGTCGCTCGGCTTGCGCACCGGGATGGTGGTCGTCATCACGATTCCGATCGTGCTGGCCGTGACCGCGCTGTGCATGCATGTGTTCGGCATCGGGCTCGACAAGGTGTCGCTGGGCACGCTGGTGCTCGCGCTCGGGCTGCTGGTGGACGACGCGATCATCGCCGTCGAAATGATGGCGGTGAAGCTCGAGCAAGGCTGGACGCGAACGCGTGCGGCGGCGTTCGCGTACACGAGCACGGCGTTCCCGATGCTCACCGGAACGCTCGTGACGGTATCGGGCTTCCTGCCGATCGCGCTCGCGAAGTCGAGCACCGGCGAATACACGCGCTCGATCTTCGAGGTGTCGGCCATTTCGCTGATCGTGTCGTGGTTTGCAGCCGTCGTGCTGGTGCCGCTGCTCGGCTACCACATGCTGCCCGAGCTCAAGCACGGCGACGGGCATGCGCACGGGCAGGACGTGTACGACACGGGTTTCTACCGGCGCCTGTCCGGCTGGATCTCGGCCTGCATCGAGCGCCGCTGGGTCGTGCTCGGCGTGACCGCGGTGCTGTTCGCGATCGCGATGGCCGCCTTCACGCGCGTGCCGCAGCAGTTCTTCCCGAACTCGGAGCGCCCCGAACTGCTGGTCGACCTGCGCTTGCCGGAAGGCGCGTCGTTCGACGCGACGCTGCGCGAGGCCACGCGGCTCGAGAAGACGCTCGCCGGCCGACCCGAAATCGATCACGTCGTCGACTTCGTCGGCACCGGCGCGCCGCGCTTCTATCTGCCGCTCGATCAACAGCTTCAGCAGCCGAACTTCGCACAGTTCGTCATCACGGCAAAGGACGTCGAAGCGCGCGAGCGGCTGTCGCATTGGCTCGAGTCGACGCTCGCAACCCGTTTCCCGACCCTGCGCACCCGTGTGGCGCGGCTTGAAAACGGGCCGCCAGTCGGCTTCCCGATCAAGTTCCGCGTGAGCGGCGACGACATCGCGACGGCACGCGCTATCGCCGAGAAGGTGGCGGACAAGGTGCGCGCCGACCCGCGCACGCGCAACGTGCAGTTCGACTGGGACGAGCCGGCCGAGCGCTCGGTGTCGTTCGAAATCGATCAGCTCAAGGCGCGCCAGCTCGGCGTGACGTCGGAAGACGTGTCGAGCTTCCTCGCGATGACGCTGTCCGGCTACACGGTCACGCAATATCGCGAGCGCGACAAGCTGATCAACGTCGACCTGCGGGCGCCGAAGAGCGAGCGCGTCGACCCGTCGAAGCTCGCCGGCATCGCGATTCCGACGCCGCACGGCCCGGTGCCGCTCGGCGCGATCGGCCACGTGCGCGACACGCTCGAATACGGCGTGATCTGGGAACGCGACCGCCAGCCGACGATCACCGTGCAGGCCGACGTGCGCGGCGACGCAGCGAGCATCGGCGTCACGCGCGACATCGACGGTGCGCTGGCGACGCTGCGCGCGACGCTCCCGACCGGCTACCGGATCGACATCGGCGGCGCGGCGGAGGAAAGCATGAAGGGCCAGACGTCCATCAACGCCCAGATGCCGCTGATGATCATCGCGGTGCTGACGCTGCTGATGATTCAGCTCAAGCGCTTCTCGCGCACCTTCATCGTCGTGCTGACCGCGCCGCTCGGCCTGATCGGCGTGGTCGCCGCGCTGCTGCTGTTCGGCAAGCCGTTCGGCTTCGTCGCGCTGCTCGGCGTGATCGCGATGTTCGGGATCATCATGCGCAACTCCGTGATCCTGGTCGATCAGATCGACCAGGACATCGCAGCCGGACAGCCGCGCTTCACGGCGATCGTCGGCGCGACGGTGCGGCGCTTCCGGCCGATCATGCTGACCGCCGCCGCCGCCGTGCTCGCCCTGATCCCGCTGCTGCGCTCGGGCTTCTTCGGCCCGATGGCCACGGCGCTGATGGGCGGCATCACGGTCGCGACGGGACTGACCATCTTCTTCCTGCCCGCCCTTTATGCGACGTGCTTCAAGGTGCGACGCGACGAACGCGAGTCGACCGCCACGGCCGTCGCGTCCCCGGAGACATGTCAATGAAACTTACCCGTATGACCGCGGCGCTCGCCGCGAGCGCGGCGCTCGGCCTGTCCGGCTGCGCGATGGCCCCGAGCAGCACACCGCCCGCGATGCCGTCGCCGGCTCACTACGGCGAGACGCCGCAGCCGCCGCGGACCGCCGAAGCGGCGGGCGTCGCGCAGCAATTCGACGTCGGCGCCGCGCCGGTTCCGCAGTGGTGGCGGCTCTATCGCTCCGGCGCGCTCGACGCGCTGGTCGACGAAGGGCTGAGCGCGAATCCGACGCTTGCCGCGACCGAAAAGACGCTCGCCGCCGCGCAGCAGGAACTGCGCGCGCAGGTCGGCGCATCGACGCTGCCGTCGCTCGACGCGAATGCGCAGGTGGCCCGCACCCGCACGCCGGACATCTCCGGCACGGGCGCGCAGACCCTGCGCTACAACGTGTTCGTCGGTCAGTTGCAGGCGCATTACATGTTCGATCTGTTCGGCGCCACGCGCTATGCGAACGCGGCAAGCGCCGCGCGCGTCGACGTGCGCGCTTGCGAGCTCGAGGCGGCGCGGCGCGCGCTGGCAGCCAACATCGTCGGCACCGCCATCTCCGCTGCGGCGCTCGACCGACAGATCCTGCTGACCGAGCGGCTCGTCACCATCGCGGCATCGTCCGCGCACGACGATGCGCAGCGCTACGCGCTCGGCGCGATCTCGCACGCGCAGGCGCTGGCGTCGACGCAGAACGCGGCATCGCTCGCCGCGACGCTGCCGGCGCTACGCCAGCAGCGCGCGACAACCGTTCACGCGCTCGCGATCCTGCTCGGCCGCACGCCCGACGCCGTGCCACCGATCCCCACATTCGACAGCCTGTCCCTGCCGGAGCACGTGCCGGTCGTCGTGCCGTCCGACCTGCTGAAGGCGCGCCCCGACATCCGCGCGGCCGAAGCCGCGGTAAAAGCCGCCGCGGCGGATGCGGGCGAAGCGACCGCGCAGCTGTTCCCGAGTTTATCGCTCACGGCGACGTTGGGACGCGGCGGCTTCAGCTGGCCGGCGCTGCTGTCGGGGGCGGGCGGGCTGTGGGCAGTCGGCGCAGGCCTGTCGCAGCCGCTCTTCCACGGCGGCGCGCTGCTGGCCCATCGGCGTGCGACGCTCGATTCGTACGACGCGGCGGTGCTGCAGTACAAGTCGGCGGTGCTGTCCGCGTTCGGCGACGTCGCGGATTCGCTCGCCGCACTCGACAACGACGCGCAGACGCTGGCCGCGAACGAAATCGCGGCGCGGGCGGCTGGCGCGGCCTTCGACGAAACGGCGCAGCGCCGCACACTGGGCGCCGTTCCGGTGTCCGCGCAGCAGGCGAGCGAGCGGCAATATCTGACCGCGGAGCTCGACGCGGTCCGTGCCGCGAGCCGGCGAATGACCGATACGGCGGCACTGCTGCAGGCAATGGGCGAGTTGCCGCCCGACGCCCGCACGGCAGTCGCGGCCCGGCAATAACGGCTGCTTGCGTCGACGGGTCGGCTGCGCGTGCCGCCGGCCCGGACCTCGGCGCCCGACGCCCGGCGCCGGACGCCCGACGCACCGCGAGTACCGCGGCGCCGAGCACTCCTTTACTCCGCATGATCGATTCCCGATGAAACCCGAAAACCTGGTCGCCTGCCACGAATGCGACCTGCTGTTTTGGCGGCCGCCGCGCCTGCGCGCGCTGGCCGCGCACTGCCCGAGGTGCCGTGCCCGCGTGGGCGGCAGCGCGCACGGCCGTCCGGCGCTGGACCGGCGGTGCGCGGTCGCGCTCGCCGCGCTGTTCACGTTGTTCATCGCGCAGGCCTTTCCCATCGTCGGCCTCGACGCAGCCGGCATCGCATCGCACGCGACGCTGGCCGACGCGGTGGCCGCGTTGCACTTGCACGGGCAACCGGCCGTGGCGGCGATCGTGTTCTGCACGACGATGTTGTTCCCGCTGCTGGAACTCGCCGCGTGGCTGTACGTGCTCGTACCGTTGCGCGCGGGCCGCGTACCGCCCTGCTTCGCGCCGGTCCTGCGCAACATGCAGCGGCTGCGTCCATGGAGCATGGTCGAGGTGTTCCTGCTCGGCATCCTGGTCACGATCGTCAAGATGACGAGCGTCGCGCACGTGATACCGGGCCCCGCGCTGTTTGCGTTCGGCGCCCTCACCGTGATGCTCGGCGTTCTCGCGTCGTTCGACCCGGGCGGCCTGTGGGAAGCACGCGACGAAATCAACGCGCTGCGCGACGGCGGTATGTCTGCCGCGGTGTCGCGCCGGCGGCACACGCCGCGACGCGCTGCACCGGTGGCGCCCGACACAGCAGACGCAATGGACGCTACGGACGCGACCAGCGCGACCGGGCACCACCGCCCGGCAAGCGTCACGGCCCGCGCCGCGGGGCTGCTCGCATGTCATACCTGCACACGCGTGCAGCAGCCGCATATCGAGGCCGCCGGCGCGCGCTGCACGCGCTGCGGGTCGACGCTGCACGAACGCCGCCCGCGCAGCGCCGCACGCACGGGCGCGCTCGTGATCGCGGCCGCGCTTCTCTACATTCCGGCGAACCTGCTGCCCATCATGCACGCGACATCGCTCGGCCGCACCGAGGACGACACCATTCTCGCCGGCGTCGCGTACTTCTGGACGTCCGGCGACTGGCCGCTCGCCGTCGTCGTGTTCGTCGCGAGCGTGCTCGTGCCGATGCTCAAGCTCGCGATTCTCGCGTTGCAGGCCATTGCCGCACATCGCGGCACGCCATGGCGCCCGCTGGAACGCGCGCGGCTCCATCGACTGGTGGAGCGCGTGGGCCGCTGGTCGATGCTCGACGTGTTCGTCGTCGCGCTGACGATCGCGCTCGTGCATTTCGGGTCGTTCGCCGAGATCACGCCCGGCCCCGGCGCGCTGGCGTTCGGCGCCGTGGTCGTACTCACCATGTGCGCGTCGATGCAGTTCGATCCGCGACTCATCTGGGACGGCGTGCACCGCCCAGCCGCCAGCCCTCGATCCTGAACGAGCGCAAGCCCGTCGCAACTCTACGACTATTCATACGATGCTTCCCCTCGATTTGCCTGAACCCGGGATCCGGCCGCGCAGCCGCTGGATCCCGTCCCTCGTCTGGATCGTTCCGCTCGTGTGCGCGTTGATCGGGCTGTCGCTCGTGTACCGCAACATTGCCGCGACCGGCCCGACGATCACCGTCACGTTCGCGAACGCAGAAGGCCTCGAAGCCGGAAAGACCAAGGTCCGTTACAAGGACGTCGATATCGGCTCGGTGCAGGCCATCACGCTCACGCCCGACTTCAAGCGCGTGGTCGTGCGCATCCAGCTCACCAAGGAAGCCGCGCGGTTCGCGAACCGCGATACGCGATTCTGGGTCGTTCGGCCGCGTGTCGGCGCCACCGGAATCTCCGGGCTCGGCACGCTGCTCTCCGGCGCGTACATCGGCGCGGACCTCGGCCGCTCGCCGCATGAGCAGACCGACTTCGCCGGCCTCGAGACGCCGCCCGCCGTCACCGCGGACCAGCAGGGCCGCCGCTACCTGCTGCACGGCGATTCGCTCGGCTCGATCGATATCGGCTCGCCGGTGTTCTACCGGCACCTGCAGGTCGGCCAGGTGGTTGGCTTCTCGCTCGACAAGGATGGCACGGGCGTCGACGTGCAAGCGTTCGTGACGGCGCCGTACGACAAATACGTCGGCACCAACACGCGCTGGTGGCATGCAAGCGGCGTGGATCTGCGGCTCGATTCGAACGGCCTGAAGCTGAACACGCAGTCGCTCGCGACGGTGGTCGTCGGCGGTCTCGCGTTTCAGTCGCCGCCCGAGCAAGCCGATGCACCGCCAGCGGCCGACAACGCGTCGTTCCGGCTCGCGCCGGACCAAGCCGAGGCGATGCGCGACCCCGACGGCACGCCGCTGATGGTCGTCATGCGCTTCGACCAATCGCTGCGCGGGCTGTCCGTCGGCGCGCCGGTCGATTTGCGCGGCATTGCGCTCGGTCAGGTCACGAACATCGGGATCGAATACAACGAGCACTCGCGCACGTTCAGCATGAAGGTCACGATGGCGCTGTATCCGTCGAGACTGAGCCGGCACAGCGACACCGCGCTACCGGCCCCCGATACGGCCGGCGGCCACGACCTCCTCGAGCACCTGGTGCTGCAGGGGCTGCGCGGGCAACTGCGCACCGGCAGCCTGCTCACTGGCCAGTTGTACGTGGCGCTCGACATGTTCCCGAAGGCGCCGCGTGCGAGCGTGGACGTGCACCGTACGCCGGTCGAGCTGCCGACCGTTCCGAACACGCTCGACGAACTGCAGGTTCAGCTCGCCGACATCGCACGGAAGCTCGACAAGGTTCCGTTCGACCAGATCGGCAACAGTCTGAACGGTGCGCTCGAGCATGCGAACCAGCTGTTCGGACACCTCGACGAGCAGGTCGTGCCGCAGGCGCGCGACACGCTGGCGGCGGCGCAGCGCACGTTCGACGCCGCACAGGCGACGCTGCGGCAGGATTCGCCGATGCAATCGGACGTTCATGACGCGATGCAATCGCTCACGCATACGCTCCAGTCGCTCAATACGCTGGCCGACTATCTCGAGCGGCATCCGGAAGCGCTGCTCTTCGGCAAGAAAGGAGAACCGAAATGACGCAGCATTCGTTTCGCACGATCCGGATGCCGATCCGCATCGCAACGTGCGTCGCGCTGGCCGTGCTCAGCGCCTGTGCGTCGCCGCCCGTACGGTTCCATACGCTCGGGATCGCGGAAGGCGCGGGCGGCGAAACCGGCGCCTCGCGTTCCGCATGGCTGATCGACATTCAGAGCGTGCACGTCGCGGCGCCAGCGGACGGCAACCGGCTCGCGGTGCAGCGCGGCCCCGAACGGGTCGACATTCTGGAACAGGAGCGCTGGGTTTCGCCGCTCGGCGACGAGATGCGCGGCGGACTGTCGACGCGCGTCACGTCCCGGCTGAACACGATCGACGTTCACCGCGTCGCCCATCCGGATGGCACGCCGGTCTATCGGGTCGCCGTGGACGTCCAGCGTGTCGAATCGTGGCCGGCGTCGCACGTGCTGCTCGATGCGACATGGACGGTGGACGCCGGCTCCGGACAGCCGGCACTGACGTGCCGCAGCATCGTTCGGGCCGGTGCGTCGGCGGGCTACGACGCGCTCGTCGACGCGCATCGCCATGCGCTCGACACGCTCGCGCTCGGCATCGCCGCGGGCATTCGCGCGGCGGCCACGCACGCGCCGCCGCCCGCCGGATGCCGCGCGGGAATACTCGACCGACGGATCGCGCCACCCGTCGCCGCGCGCGGCGCGCCGGATCTGCTCGACGATTGAATCAGGCCGCGAACACGCACGCGGTCGGGTTGGGTTGGGCGATCGGCATCGCGCCGTGCCCTGCACGATCTAGCGACATCGTCAGGCGAAATCATCCCGACGAAAAACGAATCGGCGCTCCGGCGTTCCCGCATCGATCCCGCGTTTCGTGCGGCGCGGTGTTGCGCCGCTTCGATCATTTCCACCTGCATGGACAACCCACGATGAAACCCGCCCGACTCACGCGCGAGCAACGCAGGCTCGACACCCGCGAACGGCTCATCGCCACCGCCCGCGCGCTATTCATCGCGAAAGGCTTTGCCGAGACGAGCGTCGAACATATCGCCGAGGGCGCCGGGTACACGCGCGGCGCGTTCTATGCGCACTTCGAACACAAGCGCGAACTGTTGATCGAGATCCTTCGCCGCGACCATGATCGAATGATCACGAAAATTCCGGCGGCGACGCCGGAGCGCGGAGGTTCCTGCACCGCAGCCGACTACGCGAACATTACCGCCGGGTGGGAATGCTTCCCGCTATGGGTCGAGGTCCATCTGTACGCGCTGCGCGATGCCACGTTTCGGCACATCGTCGACGGCCTGCACGCCGAACCGGCTGCGCTACCAGAGATGGCAAGCGGTGCGGCGGGCGCCGCCGATCGGATGCCGTCCGCGACCAGCTGGGCGGCCGCGCTAGGCGTCGCGCTGCTGAGCGTCAGCGCGCAGAATGCCCGGCGCGACGATTCAACATAGCGTCAGAAAGAGCCACTCGGCAGGGATTCACCAAAAAGCCGCCACATCCCGGCCCCAACTGCCGTGTCACCGTTCATCCGCAATTGACCCACCCGGGGGCCTGGCAGCGGGCGACGGCACTACATCACTGCGCCGTCTCGACCGCTTCCACCACCGGCAGCGGCCGGCTTGCGATCTTCTCGGCTTCCGCGCGCTTGAGCCCCAACGTATGCAGAAGCGTCGCCGCCGTGCGTTCCGGGAAATGCTCTCCGTTGAAGCCGAGTTCCTTCAGCACATCGGCCGCCGGCGCGCCCGGCGCGACGAAGTTGAGCTCGGCCGCAATCGCGGTCAGCACCGTACCGCCAACCGAGAGGAAGCCGATGAACGGGTCGGCGACCACGAAGCGTTTCTCGGCGATGCCGCGCTCGATGTCCCGCAGCAGGCGCTGGCCCAGCCCGAGCGTCAGGACCCGCGCCGAAAAACCCTCGCGTATCAGGAAGTGTCCCCACACCGGCTCGCGCCGCGCACGCATCAGCGTATGCCGCACCGACACGGAAACGATTTCCGCCGGATCGGACAAGCCGCTGGCCACGCGATCGAGCGAATCCGCGAATTCCTCGAATACCGATTCCACGAGGGTCGCGTAGATCGCCTCCTTCGATTCGAAGTGGTTGTAGAACGAGCCGAAGCCGACGTCCGCGGCCTCGGTGATTTCGTTGATGGCGACGCCTTCCATGCCCTTTTGCGCCATCAGCCTGAGCGCGGCGTCCAGCAGGCGGGCCCGGGTCTCGCGCTTGCGGCGCGCGCCGCGCGGCTCGCGCTCTTCGGCGACCGCGACCTCGGATTTGGCTGGTTCCGGCGCGTTGGCGGCTTCCGGAGCGGAGCGCTTCGGTGTCCGGCGATTCGGTGTATTCGGCATGACGTTTCCGATCCTTGTTCGTGCGCCCAAGTATAGATTCAAATGTCTACATTGACAAAGTTATCATTCATGACTTTAATGTCACAAAGGACGGCTGAACACGGCCGCGAGAACCGATCGACAAACGAATGGAGAAACGGTGGAGACACATCTGCACACGGGCGCCAGCGCGTCCATCCACATCAATTCGGGCTCCTCGCCGGTAGGCGGGTTGCCGCCGACGCTCGAAGGACCGATCGAAGAATTCGGGCCAGTCGGCACCGCAACGTGCCATGTGCGGGCCAGTCATGGCACCCGCGACGACGACGCGCATCGCCCCCATCCGCGATCGACGGTCGACCTCGCGACATTCACGGGCCGGTCAGACATGTCGCGCGACGGTGCGATTGCCTGCCTGCCGTTGCGCGGACAGCCCCTCGATGCGACGGCGCCCGCCTTCGCGATTGCCGTTCGACCTGCCTGACTGCCATCCGCCATGAAACTGACCACCACCCAGCCGGCCCGACATCCCCACCCGACGACGAAGGCATCGGCGCTCGCCTATCTGATCTTCGATCGTCCGGACCTCGACGAGGCCGAGCACTTTCTCAACGACTTCGGTCTTCGAACGGTGCGGCGGGACGACACGCAATTGCTCCTGCGCGGAACGGGCACCGCACACTTCTGTTATGTCGTTCGCCAGGCGCCGAAGGCTCGCTTCGTCGGCTTCGGATTGCGGGTCGACAGTCGGGCCGATCTGGAGGCGCTCGCCAGCGTCCCCGGCGCGTCGAAGGTCGAAGCATCGGATTGGCCCGGCGGCGGCAACCGCGTGCGCCTCACCGATCCGTCAGGTTTTCGGGTCGACGCGATTGCGGGCCAGACACGGGCCGACACGCTGCCGCATCGCGCGCCCCTGCCGTTCAACTCGGTCGACGCGCCCGTGCGAATCAACGACACGCAGCGGCCGCCGACGAGCGCACCTGAAGTCATTCGGCTCGGGCATGTCGTGCTCGAGCTTGCCGACTTCCAGGCAACCTGCGCGTGGTACACGCAGCATTTCGGGTTCATCCCCAGCGATGTCCAGGTGCTGCCGGACGGCTCCCCGGCGGTCGCATTCATGCGGCTCGATCTGGGCGACAGGCCGGCCGATCACCATACGCTCGCGCTCGCCCAGGGATTCGTGCCGACTTATAGCCATAGCGCGTACGAACTGATCGACGCGGATGCCGTTGGCATGGGCCAGCGCATGCTCCGCGACAGCGGGTGGACGCATGCGTGGGGCATCGGCCGACACATTCTCGGCAGCCAGATCTTCGACTACTGGCAGGACCCTTGGGGCGACAAGCACGAACACTATTGCGACGGTGACTTGTTCACGGCCAACGAGCCGACGGGCGTGCATGCGGTCAGCCGCGAAGCGATGGCGCAGTGGGGCCCGACGATGCCGCGCAGTTTCACGAAGCCCCGGTTCACGCCGTCGAGCCTCGCGGCGCTGTTTCGCAACCTGCGCTGCAGTCCCGATCTGACGCTGAGCAAGCTGCTGACCTTGGCGAAGCTGTTCGCCTGACCCCAACCGCCCATTCGACTCACGAGAGATCCATCCATGTCACTGCTTGTCCTGCACTTCCGGCATAACGGCCGCGCCCAATGGGGGGTGGCCGCCAACGGCGCCGTCACGCCGATTCCCGGCGACTTCGAAACCACCGCGAGCTTTCTCGCGGCGAATCCGGTCGAACGACTCGCCGCGCTCGACGGATCGACGATTCCGGAGACAGAGGTGGAGTGGCTGCCCCCGGTGACAGCCAACCAGCAATTCGTTTGCCAGGGCGCGAATTATCGTCAGCACATGATCGAATCGGGCATGGATCCGGACGCGAAGAAGTTCAACATGATTTTCACGAAGGCGACGAGCTGCATCGTCGCCGCCGACTCACAGGTCGTGAAACCGCGACACGTCCGGTTTCTCGACTACGAAATCGAGCTCGGCCTCATCCTCAAACGCGACATCACGTCCCACCGGCAGATCACGGACGAGAACCTGCACGATTACGTCGCCGGCAGCGTGATCGTCAACGACTATTCCGCGCGCGATGTCCAGATCCCGCAGATGCAGTTCTACAAGGGCAAGAGTTTCCGGACGTTTGGGCCGGTCGGCCCCTATCTGTGCCTGCTCGAACGGCGTGACTTTCCGAAGCTGAAGGCGCTCGACCTGACGTTGACCGTCAACGGCGTGGTGCGTCAGCGGGACTCGACCTCGAACCTCGTCTATGGTCCGGCGGAAACGTTGACCGAGTTGTCGGGCGTGCACGACCTTCGCGCCGGCGACCTGCTCGCGACCGGCACGCCGGCCGGCTGCGCACTCAGCATCCCGTCGCCGCTCAAGCAGCGGGCCGTGGCGCTATTTCCCGAATCCGTCAAATGGAAGATGTTCATGAAGGTGCAGGCGGGACGCGCGCAGTACCTGAAGGCCGGAGATATCGTCGAAGCCCGGATCGCGAGCCGCGACGGAACGATCGATCTGGGCGTGCAGCGTAACAAGATCGTGGACGAAGCAGCATGAACGGCATCGCGACCCGGTACGACGTGCTGGCGATCGAAGCGCAGGGCCTTGCGCCAGACCTCCCTGCCAGCACATACGAGATGATTTGCGCCGGCGCGGCCATCGATCCGTCCGCCCCCGCGCTGTCCTTTTTTCTGACCGCCGACTCGCATCGCGACGCAGAGCGCTGGACCTATCGCGAGCTGGTTCGTGACATCACGCGCACGGCCAACCTGTTCACGCGCCTCGGCGTGAGTTCGCGTTCCGTGATCGCTTATGTGCTGCCCAATCTTCCCGAAACGCATTTCGTGATCTGGGGCGGGCAGGCGGCCGGCATCGTATGTGCGATCAATCCGTTGCTCGAAGGCGAAGCGATCGGCAATCTGCTCAAATCGGCCGGCGCCAGCGTACTCGTGACGCTCGCGCCATTTCCCGGGACCGATCTCTGGCAGAAAGTCGCGGAGATCCTTCACCAGGTCGAGTCGCTGCGGCATCTCGTGCTGGTCGATCCGGCCGATCGTGTGCGGGGCACCGCGCAAGCAGCGGCCCGCATGCTCCAGCGTGACGCGCGCCATAAGCTGCACGGCGACGATGGTTTGCGCGGCGCGGTGCCTGCGCATATCCAGATCCACGACTTCGGTACGGAAATGGCCCGGGAATCCGGTACGGTGCTCGACAACGTGCGCCGCATTCAACCTGGCGACATGTCGTCGTTCTTCTGTACCGGGGGCACCACGGGGTTGCCGAAAATCGCGATGCGCAGCCACGGCAACGAAGTGGCGAATGCATGGAGCGCCGGCCGGTTCTTCGGCGACAGCATCGGCCCCGGCAAAACGACGTTCTGCGGATTGCCGCTCTTTCACGTCAATGCCGCGATGGTGACCGGCCTGCTGCCTTTTTCTCGCGGCGCCCATGTCGTGCTCGGCACGCCGCAAGGTTACCGAGGTGACGGTGTCGTCAAACGTTTCTGGGAAATCGTCGAACATCATCACATCAATTTCTTCAGTGGCGTCCCGACACTCTACGCGTCGCTGCTCGACATTCCTGCCGACGGTCATGTTATCGACTCGCTCGAATACGGCCTGTGCGGTGCGGCGCCGATGCCGGTCGGCGTCTTCAGGGCCTTCCAGGAAAAAACGGGCATCCGGATTCTCGAAGGCTACGGTCTGACCGAGGGCACCTGCGTGAGCAGCGTCAACCCGCCGACCGGCGAGCGCCGGCTGGGATCGATCGGGCTTCGCATCCCGTTCCAGGCGATGAAAGCTGTCGTCGTGGACGACGCGGGACGGTATCTGCGCGATTGCGCGGTGAACGAAGAGGGGCTGCTCGCCATCTCCGGCCCGAACGTTTTCACCGGCTACCTGCGTGCCGATCAGAACAGGGCGCTGTGGCTCGATCTCGGCGACGGCAAGCGCTGGCTCAACACCGGCGACCTCGGCCGCTGCGACGTCGACGGTTACTTTTGGCTGACCGGCCGCAAGAAGGAACTGATCATTCGCGGCGGGCACAACATCGACCCCGCGGCGATCGAGGAACCGCTTCATCGACATCCGGCGGTCCAGCTCGCCGCGGCAATCGGGCGTCCCGATGCGCATGCCGGCGAGCTGCCGGTTGCGTATGTTCAGCTCAAGCCGGGGATGAGCGCGACCGAGCACGATCTGACGGCGTTCATGCAACAGGAGATCGCCGAACGCGCCGCACTGCCCAAGCACGTCCGAATCGTGGAAGCGATCCCGCTCACGGGCGTCGGCAAGATCTTCAAACCGGAACTCAAGCGCCGCGAGACGCGTGACGCGCTGCGCGCGGCATTGGCCCAGGGCGGCGCCCCCGGTGCATCGATCGACGTCACGACCGATCAATCGGGCGGAATGTCCGTGTCGGTCGAGCTGAGCGAGCCCGGGCTCGAGCCTGCGGCGCGCGTGGTGCTGGGGCGTTTTCCGTTTGCGTTCTCGATCTCGATCGCCGCGCAGCCGACACGGTCATCGTGACCGACAGAAACAGATCCGCGGCGATGGAGGAGCGCGGCTAGCCTGGATGGCAGCAACGTCTCAAGCAGATCGCCTCATTCAATAAGGTATCCAAATTAGTTGTTATTCATAGAGACGGATCGAGACAGAGGAGACACAAGATGAATTTCAGGTGGACGACGAGTTTCGCAGGCGTGGCGATTTGTATCTGCTCGCCTTTGCTTGGCGACGATGTGCAGGCACAGACGGCCGGAAGCATTACGACATCGGTAGGATGGCTACACATCGCCCCGCAGGGCAGCGCAACGCCCCTGGTCGTGCAAAGTGTCGGCGGCGTCACGGTGAATCAGGAACTGACCGGTAGCAGCGCACATGCCAGTTCGACAGATACGCTCGGCATTACCAACGAGTACTACGTCACCGACAACTTCGGCGTCGCGATGCTTTTTGGCATGCCGCTGAAGGTCAATCTGATTGGCGACGGGACGTTGCAGAAGTACGGCACGCTCGGCACGACACGGCCGATGCCGCCCGCGATCGAACTTCGATACCACCTGTTTTCTGCCACATCAAAATTCCGGCCGTTCCTGGGCATTGGCGCGAACTATACGTGGTTCACCCAGGTTCGAGCCACCAACAGCCAGTTCGTCTCCGACAGCTTCGGGCCGGGCGGCTCGGCGCACGCGACACTCAGCGCTTCGTGGAACCCCGTGTTCGAGATCGGCGCGAATTACGCGGTGACAAGACACTGGTCTGTCGGAACCTCCGTCAGCTACATGCCGGTGAAGACCCACCTCACGTTATACGGACAGACCGCCACCGGCACGCAGATCGTTTCCAAATCGACGCTCCGGCTCAATCCCGTCAGCGTTTTCTTGAACGTCGCCTATACGTTCTGACGAGCACGCCCGGATGCCAGCCCCCCTCATCAAAGCAACACATAGGATCGAACGATGAAACGACAGGTTCTCAAGACCATTCTGTTTGCCTTGCCGAAGGTTCTGGACCTGACGGCACGCCGCTTTCCCGCCTACCGGGAACGTCTGAAGGAGCGCAATCTCGTCGCGTGGATCGGGCTCATGGATCAAAGCATGGGTCGCGTCATCGAGTTCAGGAATGGCCGCATTCGGTCGCGCGCCGGCAAGCACCCGCGGCCCGACGTGCGCATGGCCTTCAAGGATGTCGCCACCGCGCTGAAGTTTCTTTCCCCCAGCCCGGACCAGGGCGAAATCATCCACGCCGCCAAGAACTTCAAGGTCGTCACGGAGGGCGAGGACGAACTTCTGGTCTGGCTCATGCAAACCCTGAGCATGATGCGCACCGTCGGCCTGCCGATGGGCACGCCCATGCGCGACGGCACCCGACGCTACACCACCTGTACCAATGGCGGGCCGCTGTTCGTCTACGTCAAGGATGACCGCATCGTCCGCGTGACCCCGATCGAGCTGGACGATACGGATGCGTCGAGCTGGGTGATCGACGCACGTGGGCGCCGCTTCAGCCCGCCACGGCGTGGCTTGGTCGCGCCGCACGCGTTGACGCTCAAGTCGCTGGTCTACTCCGACAAGCGCATCCTTCACCCGATGAAACGGGTCGACTTCGACCCCGACGGCGAGCGCAATCCGCAGAACCGCGGCAAGTCCGGATACGTGCGCATCAGCTGGGACGAGGCCCTGGACATCGTCGCCAAGGAGATCAACCGGCAGAAGCGCGTTCACGGCCCCGGTTCCATCACCTTCCCGATGTCGTCTCACCATCAGTGGGGCAACGTGGGCTACTACCTCAGCGCGCTGACGCGCTTCGCCAACCTGATCGGCTTCACGCGGGTCGCCGCGAATCCGGACAGTTGGGAAGGCTGGTACTGGGGCGCCATGCACCATTTCGGCAACTCGATGCGCGTCGGCGTGCCCTCCGGCTATGGCGGCCTCGAGGACGCGCTCAAGGAAGCCGAAATGATCGTCTTCTGGTCGTGCGACCCGGAAAGTACCAACGGGGCCTACGCGGGATTCGAGGGAACGCCGCGCCGCCTGTGGGCCAAGGAGCTCGGCATCGAGTTCGTTCATATCGACCCGCACTGCAATCCGACCGCGCAGCTGCTGGGCGGCCGCTGGATCCCGGTCCGGCCGCAAACCGATGCCGCGCTGGCTACCGCCATCATGTACGTGTGGGCCGTGGAGGGCCTGTACGACAAGGACTACGTCGCGACGCGCACGACCGGTTTCGACGATTGGAAGGCCTACTTGCTGGGCGAAACCGACGGCACGCCCAAGACGCCCGAGTGGCAGGAGAGCGAGACCGGCGTGCCGGCCAAGGACGTCCGCGCGCTGGCGCGCCTGTGGGGAAACAGGAAAGTTCATCTCGCCGTCGGGATGACCGGCGCGGGATTCGGTGGCGCGGGCCGCGGGGCGACCGGCGCGCAATGGGCGCGCTGCATGATCATGATGATGGCCATGCAGGGCTGGGGCAAACCGGGGGTGAATTTCGGCTGCCTCGAAATCGGCGTCCCGCACGATCTCCAGTTCTACTTCCCCGGCTACGCGGACGGCGGCATTTCAGGCGACCTGGCGTGGACCGCCAACGCGGTGGACAACTACCAGCGCATGCCGCACATCCTCACCATGAATCCAGTCAAGCAGATGGTGCCGCGACAGCAGATGCCCGATGCGATTCTCAACGGTCATGCCACTGGGTATCTCTGGGACGGCATGTCCCAGGAAGCGCAGTTCGCGCCGTTCACCTACCCGATGCCCGGCTATTCGCCGATCCACATGATCTATCGCTATGGCGGATCGTCGTTCAGTACCGTGACGAATTCCGGACGCTGGACCGAGGCCTACCGGCACTCGAGTATCGAGTTCGTGGTCAATCAGTCGATCTGGATGGAAGGCGAGGCACAGTTCGCCGACATCATCCTGCCCGCGTGCACGTCGCTGGAGCGCTGGGACATCGGGGAATGGGCGAATTCGGGCGGCTACGCGCACCACGGGTACGGCACGGTCAACCATCGCGTGCTGACGATGCAGCACAAGTGCATCGAGCCTTTGGGCGAGTCCCGCTCCGACTACGACATCTTCACCGCCATCCTGATCCGGTTGGGCCTCGGTGGCATTTTCACCGAAGGCTGCAGTGATCTCGACTGGGTCAAGCGCGTGTTCGACTCGTCGGATCTGCCCGATCACATTTCGTGGCGCGAATTCTGCCGCAAGGGCTACTTCGTCGTGCCGCCCGAAAAACCCGAGCTTCGCCATCCCGTGGACATGCGTTGGTATGCGGACGACCGGAAGAAGGACCTGCCGGAACCTCATCCGCTGCCGTCGCAGTTCTCGGAAAAGTTCGGCAAGGGCCTGCAGACGCCAAGCGGCAAGCTGGAGTTCGTGCCCGAATTGCTGAAGCGGCACACGGCTGACAATCCCGAGCGGCCGCCGCTCAACCGATATATCCCCTCCTGGGAGGGTCTGCGCTCGGACCTGGCTCGACGCTATCCGCTGCAATTGATCGCCACCCACAGCCGCTACAGCTTTCATACCCATTGTGACGGCAAGAACTCCGCGGTGAACGGCATCGCCGATCATCGCGCGCTGATCGCGGGGCACCGATTCTGGCTGCTGAGACTCAATCCGGCCGACGCCGCCGCTCGACGCATTGCCCATCGCGATCTCGTCAAGGTGCACAACGATCGCGGCGCCGTGATCTGCGCGGCCGATGTCTCGCCGCTCGTGAACGCCGGCGTGGTGAAGTCCTACGAGGCGAGCGCCGAATTTCAGTTGATCGAAATCGACGGCGAGCAAGTCGAGATTGGCGGTTGCATGAACATGCTCACCCCTGACCGGCCGCAGACCGCCGGCACCAGCAGCATGAGCCCGAATTCCTGCCTGGTGCAGGTCGAGAAATGGCGCGGTGCCGAAGCGTTCATGCTCGGTCGCGCAGCGTGAGGAATGTCAAATGAGCAAGTGGAACCTGATTATCAAGGTCGGGCGTTGCGAGAACTGCCAGAACTGCGTGATCGCCGCGCAGGACGAGCACGTCGGCAACGACTTTCCCGGCTACGCCGCGCCCGCCTCGGCCAATGCCGAGAGCCCGATCCGCATCCTGCGTCGCGTACAGGGCGCCGCGCATATGGTCCAGACCACCTATTTGCCGGTCATGTGCAATCACTGCGACGACGCGCCCTGCATGCGTGTCGGCGGCGGCGCCGTTCGCAAGCGTGCCGACGGCATCGTCATCATTGATCCGGACAAGGCACGAGGCCGCAAGGACATCGTCAAGGCCTGCCCTTACAAGGCAATCGTCTGGAACGAAGAGTTGCAACTGCCCCAGATCTGGATCTTCGATGCGCATTTGCTCGACCAGGGTTGGCCCCGCCCGCGTTGTCAGCAGTCGTGCCCCACCGATGTCTTCGAGACGGTCAAGCTCGATGACACGGCGATGGCCCAGAAGGCCCGACGGGAGGGACTCAAGGTATTGCGACCCGACCTGAGCACGAAGCCCCGCGTGTGGTACAGCGGCCTCGAGCGCTGGGAAACGTGCTTCGTCGGCGGAAGTGTCAGTGTCCACGCAGGAGACGTGGTCGAGTGCGTCACGGATGCGGTCGTCGCGTTGTACTACGGTAATCTGCAGGTCGCCGAAACGGTGTCGGACGGTTTCGGTGATTTCCGCTTCGATGGCCTCGCCAAGGGCAGCGGCGCCTACAAAGTCAAAATCCGGCATGCGCTCGGCACCGCGTGGCGCGAGTGCGAATTGGGCGAGAGCGTGTACCTCGGAGAAATCAGGCTCAGTCGGTCGAAAAGCGCCGTGGCGATCGAGTGCTGATGATCCCCGGAAGGCTGAATGCGGTACTCGCTCGCACCGATTGATTTTTGAGACGAACGGTCTATTATTCGCCCATGGACGTTCGAACTGATCCGCCTCGCCGTCGCGGCAGGCCACCGAAGCAGCATGAAGACCTCGTCGCGACGCGCGACATGCTGTTGCGCTCCGGGCTGGAAGTGCTCACCGAGAAGGGCTTTTCGGCCACCGGGCTCGACGAGATCCTCGGGCGCGCCGGCGTGCCCAAGGGCTCGTTCTATCACTACTTCGACAGCAAGGAGGCGTTCGGCCTCGAACTGATCGATCGCTACGCGGACTTCTTCGCCCGCAAGCTCGACCGTCATTTCAGCCAGCCCGAGCCGTCGCCGCTGGCACGCGTGCGCGCGTTCGTCGACGATGCACGCGACGGCATGGCGCGCCATGAATACAGCCGCGGCTGCCTGATCGGCAACCTCGGCCAGGAAATGGGCGCACTGCCGGAGAGTTTCCGTGCGCGTCTGCGCGCGACGTTCGAGGACTGGCAACGCCGGCTGGCCGCGTGCCTCACCGCCGCCCAGCAAGCCGGCGAGCTCGCCGATTCGGCGGACCCCGCGGAGCTGGCCGCGTGCTTCTGGATCGGCTGGGAAGGCGCCGTGCTGCGCGCGAAGCTCGAACGCAGCGACGCGCCGCTTGCGCTGTTCGCGCAGTTTTTCTTCAATGGATTGCCTCGCCGCTGAATTTTTTTGCCATTAACTAGACGATCGGTCTAAAAAGGAGGACGCATGTTCCAGGGCATCGTGATCGACAAGGACGACACCGGCCAGCACGCGCGGCTGCAAACGCTGGACGACGCGCAGTTGCCCGCGGGCAACGTGACGATCCGGGTCGGTTATTCGACGTTGAACTACAAGGACGGGCTGGCGATCACCGGCAAGAGCCCGGTGGTCCGCAAGTTCCCGATGGTGCCGGGCATCGATCTGGTCGGCGAGGTCGAACACAGCACGCATCCGGATTACCGCGCGGGCGATCGCGTCGTGCTCAACGGCTGGGGCGTCGGCGAAACGCACTGGGGCGGCCTGGCCCAGAAAGCGCGCGTCGACGGCGACTGGCTGGTGCCGCTGCCGTCCGCGTTTTCGCCGCAACAGGCGATGGCCATCGGCACGGCGGGCTACACCGCGATGCTGTGCGTGATGGCGCTGGAACGGCATGGCGTGCGCCCGGACGATGGCGAGATCGTCGTGACCGGCGCGGCAGGCGGCGTCGGCAGCGTCGCCATCGCGCTGCTCGCGCGGCTCGGCTATCGCGTCGTCGCCGTGACCGGCCGCCCGGCCGATGCCGACTACCTGCGGCAACTCGGCGCGGCGGAGATTCTCGACCGGTCGCAATTCGGCGCACCGGGCAAGCCGCTCGGCAAGGAACGCTGGGCCGGCGCGGTCGACGTCGCGGGCAGTCACGTGCTCGCCAACGTGTGCGCGACCACGCGCTATCGTGGCGTGGTGACGGCCTGCGGCCTGGCCGCCGGCATGGACTTTCCCGCCACCGTCGCGCCGTTCATCCTGCGCGGCGTGACGCTCGTCGGCATCGACAGCGTGATGTGCCCGCGCGCCGAGCGGCTGGAGGCCTGGCGCCGGCTCGGGTCCGATCTCGATGTCGAGAAGCTGGGCGCGATCGGTCATCAGGTCGGCCTGGGCGACGCCATACCGCTTGCAGAGGAACTGATCGCCGGCAAGATACGCGGCCGCATCGTCGTGGATGTCAACGCATGACGCCGGCAACCCGTCGTTTCATGTCCGGGCGGCGGCTCGCGCGTCGCGTTCGCCCGTGTCACTTTATCCAGGAGACCTCATGACCGCTGCCAACCACGCGCCCGTCAGCCGCTTTCCGGTGCCGGCGCTCGACGACCTGCCCGACGACATTCGCGAACGGATTACTGCGGTCCAGGAAAAGTCGGGCTTCATCCCGAACGTATTCCTCACGCTCGCGCATCGCCCGGACGAGTTTCGCGCGTTCATGGCGTACCACGACGCGCTGATGGACAAGCCGGGCAACCTCACCAAGGCCGAACGGGAAATGATCGTCGTGGCCACCAGCGCCGTGAACCAGTGCCAATACTGCGTGATCGCGCACGGCGCGATCCTGCGCATTCGTGCGAAGGATCCGCTGATCGCCGACCAGGTCGCGACCAACTACCGCAAGGCCGACATCACCGTCCGGCAGAAGGCGATGCTCGACTTCGCGATGAAGGTTTCGCAAACCGCACACCTGGTGGGCGAAGCGGACTTCGACACGCTGAAGTCGCATGGCTTCACCGAAGAGGACATCTGGGACATCGCGGCGATCGCGGCGTTCTTCGGGATGTCGAATCGCATCGCGAACGTGACGAACATGCGGCCCAACGCGGAGTTCTACGCGCTGGGGCGTTGAGGGCGCGTGCCGGCCGCGGTCGGCGCAGCGCGATCCGCCGAGCCGGACGCGGGAACATCACGACACCGAACCGGATGTCGCGGTTCCGACATGCCAGCTCACGGCAAGCAGAGCAGGAGCAGGACGGGGGTCAGCGCTCGCTCCACTCCTTCAACGCCTCCAACCCGTCCGGCAGCGGCGCGTCCGGGAACATCGTCGACAGCGTCGCGTCCCGCCACCGTGCCGCCTCCTCCGCGCGCTGCGTTTCCGCCTGCTCGCACACGAACAGCGCATCGCTGCCGAGCAGCAGGCGCATCGGCACGTCGTCGCGACGCGACAGCTCGACGATCAGCGCCGCGATCCGTGCGGGATCGCCGACCTCGTGGCCGCCATACGAACCGAGCAGTTCGAGAACCTTCCCGACCGACGGCTCATAGTCGGGCAGCAGGCCGTCGACGTGGCGCTTCGCCTGCGCGGCCCATTCGGTGCGCATCCCGCCCGGCTCGAGCGTGCACACGCGCACGCCGAACGGCGCGACTTCCTTCGACAGCACGTCGCTGAACCCGCCGACCGCCCACTTCGCGGCCTGATATGCGGACAGGCCGGCCGTCGCCGTGCGCCCGCCAACCGACGACACCTGGAAGATGTGGCCCGCGCGTTGGGCTCGCATCGTCGGCAGCACCGCGCGCGTCAGGTTGACCACGCCGAACAGGTTCGTTTCGATCTGGTCGCGGAAGTCGTCGGCGCCCATCTGCTCGAACGGCGCCGTATGACCGTAGCCCGCGTTGTTCACCAGCACGTCGATGCGCCCGAACGCGTCGCGGGCGGCGGCCACCGCATGCGCGGCCGCCGCTGCGTCGGTCACGTCGAGCTCGATCGGCAGCAGCCGGTCGCCGTACCGCGCTTCCAGATCGGCGAGCCGCGCCGGATCGCGCGCGCCGGCCACCAGCCGGTCGCCCGCCGCCAGCACCGCTTCCGAGATTGCACGCCCCAGGCCGCGTGCGGCCCCTGTCACCAGCCAGACTTTCGACATTTCCATTTCTCCGTAAAGTTGAAACCGCCAAAATGAATGATTACTCACTCATTAATACGGGCGCTGAACCGGTCGTTTTGACCGTGCATCGCCCTGCCTGAAACCGCCTTCCATCGTCGCGGCGGCGCCCGGACCGAACGCGCCGCCCCTCATCTCTCTGCAACGTGCCGCTATCACACCGCGTGCAGCACGGCCCACAGCGCGCGAAACCCGGCTTCCCGGTACGCATCGGCCCGCGCCGGATCGCGTGCGATCGACTCCATCGCCGTTTCCGCGATCGACGTGAACAGCGCCGTGCAGAACGCATGCGCGTTGTCGGCGTCGAGCCCGCCCGCGGCGGCACTCTGCGCGCGCAGCAGCGCGGTGATCGCGCCGAAGCCTTCGGTGCCGGCCGCGCGATGCGCGTCGTCGATGCGGCCGCTCACCTCGAGCTGCCGCAGCGCGCGCTGCCCGTGCGGATCCGCGACGCCCCACGACACATAGCTGTTCCACACATGCCGCATGGCCTGCTCGGCCGGCGCGTGCTCGGGAAACCCGGTGATCATCGCGTCGCGCAAGTCGGCCTTCAGGCTCAGGTACAGCGCGTTCAGCAGCGCATCCTTGGTGTCGAAATAGGTGAACACCGTGCCTTCCGCGACGCCGGCGAGCCGCGCGATGCGCGCGGTGGTCGCACTCGCGCCATCCTCCGCGAGCGCGCGGGCGGCCGCGGTGAGGATGGCGTCGTGCTTGTCGGGACTGCGCGGTCGGGCCACGTTCGATTCCTTTAATGAGTGAGCGCTCAATCATAATCGCGCCGACGGCTGGAGCGCAAGCCCTGTTACATACGGGGGAACCCATCCGCAATCGGTCAAAAGCGTGCACTATTAGCGTTTCCACGTACTGGCGCGCCAACGCACCGGCGGCCGGCGCTTCGACGTTCGTTCCACGCTCACCCGTTTCAGACCGCGATCCACTCATGACGAATCAGCCCAACCAGACGGAAGCCGACCAGCCCGTCGACATGATCATCTTCGGCGGCGGCGGCGACCTGGCCGCCCGCAAGCTGTTGCCCGCGCTCTACATGGCGCACCTGCACTGCAACCTGCCGCCGCAGACGCGCATCATCGCGGTCGGCAGGCGCGACTGGGGCATCGACGGCTACCGCAAGTTCATGGACGAGCAGTCGCGCCCGTTCATCGACGAGAAGGCGTTCGACGCCGATGCATGGGCCCGCTTCCTCGACCTGTTCAAGTACGTGCTGATCGACGTGAACGCGCCGGAAGACTATGCGCGCCTCGCCGAAGCGGCGCGCCCCGACGCGATCCACGTGTTCTACCTGTCGACGTCGCCGGAGCTGTTCACGACGATCTGCGACAACCTGTCGGCCGCGCACCTCGTCGATGCGCGCTCGCGCGTCGTGCTCGAAAAGCCGCTCGGCCACGATCTCGCGTCGGCGCAGGCGATCAACGATGCGGTCGGCCGGCATTTCGCGGAATCGCAGATCTACCGGATCGATCATTACCTCGGCAAGGAAACCGTGCAGAACCTGATGGTGCTGCGCTTCGGCAACCCGATCTTCGGGCCGCTGTGGCAGGCGCCGAGCATCCGCAGCGTGCAGATCACGGTGGCGGAGACGGTCGGTGTCGGCAGCCGCGCGGGCTTCTACGACCATACCGGCGCGCTGCGCGACATGGTGCAGAACCACCTGCTGCAACTGCTGTGCATCGTCGCGATGGAGCCGCCGGTGTCGCTCGACCCGGACGCGGTGCGCGACGAGAAGCTGAAGGTGCTGCGCTCGCTGCGGCCGATGGCGCTGTCGGATGTCGCGCGCGATACCGTGCGCGGCCAGTACACGGCCGGCGCGGTCGACGGCCAGCCGGTCAAGGGCTATCTCGAGGAAGACAACGTGCCGGCTGACAGCCACGCGGAAACCTTCGTCGCGCTGCGCGCGCACATCAACAACTGGCGCTGGGCGAACGTGCCGTTCTTCCTGCGCACCGGCAAGCGGCTGCAGCGCCGCCAGTCGGAAATCGTGATCGAGTTCGCGGACATGCCGTTCTCGATCATCCCGACCGGCCCGCGCCACTACAGCAACCGCCTCGTGATCCAGCTGCAGCCGGAAGAATCAATCCAGCTGCAGATGCTCGCGAAGGAGCCGGGCAGCGGGATGAAGATGGTGCCCGTGAGCCTGAACCTCGACCTGCAGCAGGCGATTCCGGAACGGCGCGCGGAAGCCTACGAGCGGCTGCTGATCGACGTGATCCGCGGGCGTCTCACGCACTTCATGCGCCGCGACGAGCTCGAGGCCGCGTGGTCGTGGGTCGAGCCGATCCTCAACGGCTGGAAGCAGCTCGGCGATCGTCCGCGCCTCTACACGGCCGGCACGTTCGGGCCGGCGGCATCGTCGGCGCTGCTGGCGCGCGACAACATGTCGTGGTCCGAGGAAGCCTGACCACGGGATGACGGCAGGCCCGCGGCGCAAGCGCCGTGCGGCATGCCGGATCACACCGGGCGCCCGATCGGGTGCCCGCAGTCAGCCCCCGCCGCCTATCGCCCCTCCAGCGCTCCGCCGTTACAGCTGCTCCAGCCACGCAGCCTTCCGCCGCGCCGGCGCACCGCTGCCGCCGCTGCCGCCGCCCAGCACCTCGATCATGTAATCGACGAACGACGCGATCCGCGACGAAATCGCGGTGTTCCGGTAATACACCGCGTTGATCGGCTGTTCGACGTCGAGCGTCTGCCGCGCGAGCACCTGCACGAGCCGGCCGGCCTCGCGATCCTGCGCGGTCATGAAATCCGACAGGCACACGACGCCCGCGCCCTCCAACGCGAGCTGCCGCAGCGTCTCGCCGCTCGACGACCAGATGCCGGGCTCGATGCGGCACGGCTCGCCGTCCGCGCCGAGGATCGGCCAGACGTTCAGCGATTCGGGCTGCGTGAAGCCGAGCAGCGTGTGCCTGGCGAGATCCTCGACCTTGCGCGGCTGGCCGTGCGCTTCGAGGTATGCGGGGCTCGCGAGGATGCGCAGCCGGCTGTTGCCGATGCGCCGGCTGTGCAGCGTCGAATCCTTGAGCCGGCCGATGCGGATCGCGACGTCGGTGCGCCGCTCCAGCAGGTCGATGATCCCCTCGTTGCTGTTCAGCTCCAGTTCGACCTTCGGGAACCGTTCGCGGTAGCCATGCACGAGCGGCACGATCACGTGCAGCATGAACGGCGTCGCGGCATCGACGCGCAAGCGCCCCGACGGCATCTCGCGCCGCGCGAGCATCTGCTCCTCCGCGTTCTCGACCGATTCGATGATGGCGCGCGCATCCTGCAGGAACGCACGTCCTTCCTCGGTCAATTCGAGCCGGCGCGTGGTCCGGCGCAGCAGCGTGGTCTTGAGCTTCTCCTCGAGCCGCGCGAGCGTGCGGCTCGTGGCCGACACGGTGAGGTCGAGCTGCTGCGCGGCGGCGGTGATCGAACCGGAGTCGACCACGGCGGCAAAGGCCTGGAGTTCGTCGAGCGTGATCTTCATTGCTGGATTATTGATCCAAAATCAAAACAATTTGGTTTATAGACCCATTTTTCCGCAAAAGTAAAGACGGCACACTGCGCTCCATCGTCACCGGACCCTGGAGCACCGTCATGCCACTTGCCCTGCTTGCGCTGACCATCAGCGCGTTTGCCATCGGCACCACCGAATTCGTGATTGTCGGGCTGATCCCGACGATCGGCGCCGACCTCGGCGTCAGCCTGCCGTCGGCCGGCCTGCTCGTCAGCCTCTATGCGCTGAGCGTCGCGATCGGCGCGCCGCTCCTCACCGCGCTCACCGGCCGCGTGCCGCGCAAGACGCTGCTCGCCGCGCTGATGGCGCTGTTCACCATCGGCAACCTCGTGGCCTGGCAGGCGCCGGGCTACGAATCGCTGATCGTCGCGCGCGTGCTCACCGGCCTCGCCCACGGCGTGTTCTTCTCGGTCGGCTCGATCATCGCGACCACGCTCGTGCCGAAGGACAAGGCCGCCAGCGCAATCGCCACGATGTTCAGCGGGATGACCGTCGCGTTCGTCGCCGGCATTCCGCTCGGCACCTTCATCGGCCAGCACTTCGGCTGGCGCGCGACGTTCCTGATCGTCGCGCTGTTCGGCCTCGTCGCGTTCGTCGGCGCGGTCGCGTTCGTGCCGCGCGGCCTCCCGCGCACGCCGCCGGCGCCGCTCGCCCGCCAGTTCCGCGTGCTCGCCCAGCCGCGCCTGCTGCTCGTCTACGCGATGACGGCGGTCGGCTACGGCGGCTCGCTGATCGCGTTCACCTACATGGCGCCGCTGCTCGAACAGATCGCCGGCTTCACGCCGTCGCAGGTCAGTCTGGTGCTGGTCGGCTACGGCGTGTCGGTCGCGTTCGGCAACGTATGGGGCGGCAAGCTCGCCGACCGCGTCGGCCCCGTGAAGGCGCTCAAGCGGATCTTCCTGTTGCTCGCGATCGTGCTGCTCGCGCTGACCTTCACGGTGCACGTGAAGTGGCTCGCGGTGCTGACGATGCTCGCATGGGGCGCAGTCGCATTCGGCAACGTGCCGGGCCTGCAGGTGTACGTCGTCAAGCAGGCGCGCCACTTCGCACCGGACGCCACCGACGTCGCGTCGGGCTTCAACATCGCCGCGTTCAACCTCGGCGTCGCGGGCGGCTCGTCGCTCGGCGGCCTGATCGTCGCGAACGTCGGCCTCGGCCATACGCCGTGGATCGCCGCCGCCGTCACGCTCGGCGCCTTCGCGCTGACCGCGTTGAGCGGCCGCCTCGACCGCGGCCAGGGGCTGCCCGAGCGCACGGCCGAACCCGTCGAACTCGCCCATTGAACGTCACTTTCCCGCAGGAGCGCATCAGCATGAACGCATCGACCCAACGTCCGCCGTTCGCCGGCAGGACTTTCGAAGTTCGTTACGACGGCCTCACCGCCCTCAACGCGTATGACGAGGACGGCCTCCACATGCGCTACGAGATAACCGAAGGCGCGTACGCCGGCGCGAAGGGCGAAGTCGCGTACACGTGGCGGCACGTCGCCGGCGAGACCTACGCAATCTCGTGGCAGGAAGCCGACCGCGCAACCGTCGTGCACCTCGACGATTTCGCCGCCGGCACGTCGCACGCGTTCTTCACCGCGGCTTCGCTCGATTTCCACCGGCTCGAAGGCAGCCTGCGCGCACGCTGAACGGAGCGACCCGACCATGCCTACTTCACTCGACAAGCTCGCCAGCGGCGGCTTCAGCATCGGCATCGAACTGCCGCTCGACAACGACTGGTCGCTGGCGGGCGCCGCGAAGCGCCAGCACGACGGCCGCCGTCCCGGCGTGCCCGACCTGGAACTTCATGCAACGCTCGCGCGACTGGCCGACACGCTCGGCTTCCGCGCGCTCTGGGTGCGCGACGTGCCGGTGTACGACCCGTCGTTCGGCGATGCCGCGCAAGTGTTCGAGACCTTCTCGTATCTCGGCTACCTCGCCGGCATCACGCGCGACATCCTGCTCGGCACGGCAGCCGTCGTGCTGCCGCTGCGCGAACCGCTGCTGACGCTGAAATCGGCCGCGACGATCCAGGAGCTGAGCGACGGACGCCTACTGCTCGGCGTCGCGAGCGGCGACCGGCCGGTCGAATATCCGCTGTTCGGCCGCGACTTCGCGTCACGCGGCGCGAATTTCCGCGACCAGATCGCGCTGCTGCGCGACGGCGCGCGCGGGCACCTGCCGCCGGGCCTGGACGTGTTGCCGGCCGCGCGTTCGCCGGTGCCGCTGCTCGTCGCGGGCCTCGCGCAGCAGACGCCCGCATGGATCGGCGAACACATGGACGGCTGCCTCGCCTATCCGGGCACGCCGGCCGACCACCTGCAACGCGCCGCGAACTGGCGCGCGGTGGCCGGCGACAAGCCGTACGTGAGCTTCATCCACCTCGACCTCGCGGAAGATCCGCACGAACCGCTTCAGCGGCACCGCTTCGGCGCGCGCGCCGGGCGCGTCGCGCTGACGGAAGAGCTCGCGGCAATGCGCGACGCGGGCGTGCGGCACATCGGTCTGCATCTGCGCCGCAATGGCCGGCCGCTCGACGAGACGATGGCCGAGATTGCCGCGGACGTGCTGCCGGCGTTCCATCCGGCTAGCAACCCGCACACGTGCGTCGCATGAGGCCGGCCACGGCCCGTCGCGCGCCACGGCGGGCAACCGATCCTTGAATTTGAATCAAATATTTTTGACCTCTGAAGGCGTTTATCTCATCAGTCCCGAACGCCAGAATGACTTCCATACCGAACCCGTTCCACTTTCCCAGGAGCCCACGATGAGCAACGTTCCCGCATTCGGCCTCGGCACCTTCCGCCTGCAGGGCCAGGTCGTCATCGACTCGGTCCGCAATGGCCTCGACGTCGGCTACCGTGCGATCGACACCGCGCAGATCTACGGCAACGAAGCCGAAATCGGCGAAGCGATCGCCGCATCGGGCGTGCGCCGCGAAGACCTGTTCCTCACGACCAAGATCTGGGTCGACAACTACGCGCCCGAAAAACTGGCAGCCAGCCTCGAGGAAAGCCTGCGCAAGCTGCGCACCGACATCGTCGACCTGACGCTGATCCACTGGCCGGCGCCGGACAACGGCGTGTCGATCCAGGCGTTCATGACCGCGCTCGCCGACGCGAAGGCGAAGGGCCTCACGCGCCAGATCGGCATCTCGAACTTCAACATCGAACTGACGAAGGAAGCGATCGCGGCCGTCGGCAAGGATGCGATCGCGACGAACCAGATCGAACTGAGCCCGTACCTGCAGAACCGCAAGCTGGTCGAGTTCCTGAACGGCGAAGGCATCCACGTGACGTCGTACATGACGCTCGCCTACGGCAAAGTGCTCGGCGACCCGGTGATCGGCGCGATCGCGCAACGTCACGACGCGACGCCGGCGCAAGTCGCGCTCGCGTGGGCGCTGCAGCTCGGCTACTCGGTGATCCCGTCGTCGACGAAGCGCGAGAACCTCGCGAGCAACCTGCTCGCGCAGACGCTGCGCCTGACCGACGAAGACATGGCGCAGATCGCCGCGCTCGAGCGCAACGGCCGCGAAGTCGACCCGGCCGGCCTCGCGCCGAAGTGGGACTAACCGCACCGCACCCGTAATCGATTTGTCCGCGGCCAGTCGGCCGCGGCACCCGACAGGATCTGACCATGACCCACGACCCGCTTTTTCAACCGCTGCGATTCGGCGCGCTGACGCTGCCGAACCGTATCGTGATGCCGCCGATGACGCGTTCGCGCGCCAGCCAGCCCGGCGACGAAGCCAACGAACTGATGGCCGCGTATTACGCGCAGCGCGCGAGCGCCGGCCTGATCGTCAGCGAAGGCACCTACATCGCGCCACTCGGCAAGGGCTACGCGTGGACGCCCGGCATCCACACGCCGTCGCAGGTCGCCGGCTGGCGCCGCGTGACGGACGCCGTGCACGCCGCGCACGGCCGCATCTTCGCGCAGCTGTGGCACGTCGGCCGGTTGAGCCACACGAGCCTGCTCGACGGCGCGCAACCGGTGTCGTCGTCGCCGATCCAGGCGAAAGGCGTGAACGTGTTCATCGCCGGCGAGGACGGCAGCACGCCGGGCTTCGTGCAGGCGTCCGAGCCGCGCGCGCTGTCCGTCGACGAGATCCGCGGGATCGTCGATCAATACCGCGCCGCCGCCCGCCACGCGATCGAGGCCGGCTTCGACGGCGTCGAGCTGCACGGCGCGAACGGCTATCTCGTGAACCAGTTCATCGACTCGAACGCGAACACCCGCACCGACGCGTACGGCGGCTCGCTGGACAACCGGCTGCGCTTCCTGCGCGAAGTCGTGCAGGCGCTGATCGAAGGCACCGGCGACGCGTCGCGCGTCGGCGTCCGCCTCGCGCCGCTGACCACGCTGAACGGCTGCGCCGACGACGATCCGGAAACGACCTACCTCGCCGCCGCGAAGCTGCTCGGCGAACTCGGCATCGGCTACCTGCACATCGCGGAAGCCGACTGGGACGACGCGCCGCTGATGCCGGTCGAATTCAAGCGGCAACTGCGCGCCGTGTTCCCGGGCGTGCTGATCTACGCCGGCGCGTACACGGCCGAACGCGCGCGCGAAGCGATCGCCGCCGGCTGGGCCGACCTGATCGCATTCGGCCGCCCGTTCGTCGCGAACCCCGACCTGCCCGAGCGCCTGCGCACCGGCGCCGCGCTCGCGCCGCACGATCGCAACACGCTGTTCGGCGGTGGTGCGAAAGGCCTGACCGACTATCCGACGCTCACGCAGGCCGCGGCCTGAGCGGGCGGCCGCAACGACTCCGAGACTGCTCATGAGAATCACGCTTCCTTCCCGCCTGGGTTTCGGCACCGCGCCGCTGGGCAACATGTACCGGGACATCCCGCACGAAGAAGCGCTGGCCACCGTCGATGCCGCGTGGCGTGGCGGCATCCGCTACTTCGACGCCGCGCCGCTGTATGGCGCCGGCCTCGCCGAGCTGCGTCTCGGTGAAGCGCTCGCCGGACGGCCGCGCGACGAATATTCGCTTGGCACCAAGGTCGGCCGGCTCGTCCTCGACGAACACGAGGACGCGTCGCAACGCGATCTCGGCGAAAAAGGCGGGCTGTTCCGTCACGGGCTGCCGAACCGGATCGTCTACGACTACACCGCGGACGGCACGCTGCGCTCGATCGAGGCCAGCCTCGCACGGCTGCGCACCGACCGGCTCGACACCGTGTGGATTCACGATCCGGCCGTCGATTTTCACGGCGACGCATGGCGCGACGTGTTCGACGTCGCGATGTCGGGCGCGGCGAAGGCGCTCACGCGGCTGCGCGACGAGAAGGTCATCAAGGGCTGGGGGCTCGGCGTGAACCGCGTCGAGCCGTGCGAACTCGCACTCGAACGTTCGGATCCGGACGGCTTCCTGCTCGCCGGACGCTATACGCTGCTCGATCACGCGGGCGCGCTCGAACGGCTGATGCCGGAAAGCGCCGCGCGCGGGCTCGGGATCATCGTCGGCGGCCCGTACAACTCGGGCGTGCTGGCGGGCGGCACGCATTTCGAGTACCAGCCGGCCACGCAGGCGATGCTCGAGCGCGTCGCGCGGATTCGCGGGCTCTGCGAACGGTTCGGTGTCGACGTTCGCGCGGTGGCCTTGCAATTTTCGCTCGCGCATCCGGCCGTCGCGGCCGCGATCCCCGGCGCGAGCCGGCCCGAGCGCATCGACGAGAACCTGCGTCTCGCGGCGGCGCCGATCCCGGCCGCACTGTGGGCGGCGTTGAAGGCCGACCACCTGATCGCCGAGCACGCACCGACGCCGGCCGGCGCGGTTTGAAGCGGTTTGAAGCGGTCTGAAGCGGCGGACGCGGCCGTGGCGGCGCGCGGCCGTGGCGATTGCGCGCCGGCAATCGCGGCGGCTATCGTCGCGATTGCCATTTCCGAATTGCAGCCTGCGCAATCGGCGTCTAGCGTTTACGGGTTCGACTCCGCACGATCGTCACCCGACCTGAAAGGACGCGCCGCCATGCCAAGCCCTTCCCCGACACGCGACATGTTGCTGGCCTTCGCGGCCGGTCTTTCATTCGCGGCCTGCGCCGCGCCGGCCTATGCCGACGATGCCACCGGCCTCGCACCGCCCGCTCCCGCGACACCCGTGCTGTCGACGACCGCGACCGGCGTGCAGATCTACGCATGCGAATACGATGCCGACCACCGGCTCGCGTGGGCATTCCAGCGCCCGGAAGCAATGCTGTTCGATGCCGGCGGCACGCTCGTCGTGCGGCACGGCGCGGGGCCGTCATGGGAAGCGCTCGATGGCAGCCGCATCACCGGCAAGAAGCTCGTGGAAGCGCCGAGCGCGCGCGTCGGCAGCGTTCCTCAATTGCTGCTCGCCGCGACGCCGGCCGCAACGGGCACGAAGGCCACGACCGGAACGCTCGCCGGCGTGCGCTTCGTGCAGCGGCTCGACACCGCGGGCGGCACGCCGCCGGAAACCGCGTGCTCGACCGAACATGCGGTCGGCCGCTTTCCGTATTTCGCGCGCTACGTGTTCCTGAAGTAACGCACGACGACGGCGGCTACCCGAACCGGGGCGCCGCCGTAACATGCAACTTGATCAGTTATCCTGCATTTTTACGCTATCGCTTCGGCTGCCGCGCGATGCCTCAACCTCAGCGAATCCGCATCGACAGTTCGACATCGCCGCCGAACGGCACCGACAGATAGCCGTTCTGCGGCGTACGCACGTAGGCGAGGTAGTCGGGGCTGTATTCGGCATTGTCGGCGACGACGAACGCGCCGGCCCGCAGCCGCGGCTCGACCCGTTCGAGAATCTCCGGATACAACGCCTTCGCGCCGTCGAGCAGCAGCAGGTCGACCGTATCCGGCAGATCGCTGGCCAGCGTGCGCAACGCATCGCCTTCCCGAATCTCCACCAGATCGGCCAGCCCGGCCGCGGCCAGATTGGCGCGCGCCCGCGCGACCTTCGACGCTTCGAACTCGCTGGTGATCACGCGGCCGCCGCCGTTGTCGCGCAGCGCGGCGGCGAGGTGCAGCGTCGAGATGCCGAACGACGTGCCGAACTCGACGATCGAACGTGCGCCGCAGGCGCGCGCGAGCATGTACAGCAGCGTGCCCGTCTCGCGCGACACCGCGAGCGGATAGTCCTTCAGGCGTGCATAGAAGTCGGCGTAATCGGTCTTGCTGCGCATCAGCCGCATTTGCTCGTCGTGCGACACGTTGGCGAAGTCCGGGTTCGATGCGGGCGACGAGGCTTCGGCTTCGTCGAACAGGCGCGCGAGCAGCGACGCCAACGGGTCGTGAATCAGGGTGGTCATGCGAATCTCCGAAGTCAGGTTGAGTGCGTCAGTACGCCCGACTAGAATATGACGAATCATTCAGGTTTTACTATTCGCATTGGCAGACCCGTCATGACCGACCGCCGCAACGCCCCGATCGCCTCGCGCAAGCAGCCCAAGCAGGCCCGCTCGACCCGTCTCGTCGACGACGTGCTGCAGGCCGCTATTCAGGTTTTGGCGACCGAAGGGGCGCAGCGCTTCACGATGGCGCGCGTAGCCGAGCGCGCCGGCGTGAGTGTCGGCTCGCTGTACCAGTACTTCCCGAACAAGGCGGCCGTGCTGTTCCGGCTCCAGCACGACGAATGGCGGCAAACCTCCGAGATGCTGTGCGGGATGCTGCAGGACACGCGCCAGACGCCGCCCGAGCGGCTGCGTACGGCCGTCCACGCGTTCATCCGTTCGGAATGCGACGAGGCGTCGATGCGCATCGCACTCGACGACGCCGCGCCCCTCTATCGCGACGCCCCCGAGGCGCGGGAAGTGAAGACCGAAGGCAACCGGGTCTTCAGCGCATTCATGCGCGAAATGCTGCCCGACGTGCCCGACGCCACGCATGCGCTCGCGTGCGAGCTGGTCATGACGACGCTCACGACGGGCGGCAAGGCGTTCTCCGAAACGGAACGCACGCCTGAGGAAATCGACGCCTATTCGAACGCGATGGCCGACATGTTCTGTGTGTACCTCGCGCATCTCGCGCGGGGTTGACGGACAAGGAGCCGGGACAACGAGCCAGAACCGGCGCGGCATGCGCGCGGCGCCGGCATCATCAGGATGCGGGTTCCGCGCGGCCGCTTTTACGCGCCTGCCCGGCCTCGACGAAAGACATCCGTAAGCCTCGACGCATCCCCCGCCCCGCCGCCCGCGCATTCAAATAATCGCCTTAACGGATTCGAACTAGGCGTATACACGCGTTCCGCGACGACGAAGCCCCGTTGCACGCCGATATAAGCGCTGCGACATGCGCTGCATGCTCTTCTCCCAATGGGACGTGATGGGCCGTTCGCCTAACCTTCGCTACGGCAAAGCACACGTGACGAGGTCGACCGCACCACGCGTCGTACGACGCGACGCACTCGCGCCCGCTTCGAAGCGCGTCCGACGACACGGCTCACGCGTCATGCGTCCCCACGACGTTGCCGACAATTTCAACCAGATACGAGACACCCTGACGACGGTCCGCTACAGGCCGTTTCAGCATGCTGATAAAGGAGCAAGCTCATGAGTGATACCCCGGTGCAGCCGACGGTCGGCGTCGGTGCGGAACAACCCGACTTCGGCGTCAAGGGAGCCATCGACCGGTACTTCGACATTTCGTCGCGCGGCAGCACGCAGCGTCGCGAAATCGTCGCGGGCGTGACCACCTTCCTCGCGATGGTCTATTCCGTGTTCGTCGTGCCCGGGATGTTCGGCAAGGCCGGCTTCGACACGAGCGCGGTATTCGTCGCGGTCTGTCTGACCACCGCCTTCGGTTCGCTGCTGATGGGCCTGTGGGCGAAGCTGCCGATCGCGATCGGCTGCGCGATTTCGCTGACGGCGTTCACCGCGTTCGGTCTCGTGCTCGGCAAGGGCCTGCCGCCCACCGTCGCGCTTGGCGCCGTGTTCCTGATGGGCCTCGTGTTCACCGGCATCTCGGTCACCGGCGTGCGTTCGTGGATCCTGCGCAACCTGCCCGCGGGCGTCGCGCACGGCACGGGGATCGGCATCGGCCTGTTCCTGCTGCTGATCGCGTCGAACGACGTCGGCCTCGTGATCAAGAACCCGGGCGCCGGCCTGCCGGTCTCGCTCGGCCAGATCACCGCGTTCCCGGTCATCATGTCGGTCGTCGGCCTCGCGGCGATCTTCGGGCTCGAGAAGCGCCGCGTGCCGGGCGGCATCCTGCTCGTCGTGGTCGCGATCTCGCTGATCGGCCTCGTGTTCGACCCGGCCGTCAAATACCGCGGCATCTTCGCGCTGCCGTCGCTGAGCGCGCCGGGCCACGCATCGCTGATCGGCGCGATGGACATCAAGGGCGCGCTGTCGATGGCCGTGCTGCCGAGCGTGCTGGCGCTCGTGATGACCGCCGTGTTCGACGCGACCGGCACGATCCGCGCGGTCGCCGGCCAGGCGGGCCAGCTCGACGAGAACGGCCGCATCATCAACGGCGGCCGCGCGCTGACCGCCGATTCGATCAGCTCGATCTTCTCGGGCTTCCTCGGCGGTGCGCCGGCCGCGGCCTACATCGAGTCGAGCGTCGGCGTGGCCGCCGGCGCGAAGACGGGCCTCGCGGCCGCGGTGGTCGGCCTGCTGTTCCTGGTCGTGATGTTCTTCTCGCCGCTCGCGGGCCTCGTGCCGTCGTACGCCACCGCACCCGCGCTGATGTACGTCGGCCTGCTGATGCTCGGCAGCGTGAGCAAGCTGCACATGGACGACATGGTCGACGCGATGTCGGGCCTCGTGTGCGCGGTGTTTATCGTGCTGACCGCGAACATCGTGACGGGCATCATGCTCGGCTTCTCGACGCTCGTGATCGGCCGCATCGCCAGCGGCGAATTCCGCAAGCTCAACGTCGGCACCGTGCTCATCGCGGCCGTGCTCGTCACGTTCTACCTCGGCGGCTGGGCGATCTGAGCGCGGCTCATGCGCGACGTCGCTTGCGAAAAGGACGGCGCGCAGCGGGACGACACCGTCTCCTCCCACCATCGTCGTCGATGGTCTCCCGGCCTGGAAACGCCAGTTTCCGGGCTTTTTTTGCGGGTGCGCCACGGAGCTCCGGCGCCTCGCTCGGCCGGCACGGGGCGGCATGCGTCGCGTCCGTTCACGAATCCGCACGCGGTGCTACGATCGCGCTTTGTCCTCCGGAACCGTCTTGACGTCCTCACCCGCCTAAAGGCAGGTGATTCCCACACCTGGCGATGCACGTCCGCATCGGAGAATGTTCAGCGCAGCGTTGATATCTCGATCATGCTCGACACCACATTCACTACAGGCCCACTCCCTCATTCGCAGTCCCGCGATACCTTTCGGCCGCGTCGTGCTGTCTTTCGATCCGCACGACGAACAGGACTGGGTAGAACCGCTTTCGTCGACTTCCTCGAACGTGGCCCCGTGCGCCATCGCCTTGTAACGGAGCTTGTTTCGGAAGGACGACCAGGACGCGTCGTAGACGCTCTTCGCCATCCTGGTTCTGGCGAGCTTCGCGGCCGACACGTTGCCGACCGCGATGTAATCGAAACGCCGCACCAGATCGAGCGCGAGCTTATGCTGGAAATCGGCACGGGCATTCGCGACCTTGGCGTGCAGCTTCGCGATATGCCGCTTGTGCTTTCGCGCCCGTTGCGCTTTCGCCAGCTTTTCCGTCGCTCGTCGACCGAACTGGTCATTGGGCAGCTTCTCGCCGGTCGAAAGTGTGGCGAAGTCTTTCAGGCCAAGATCGATGCCGACACCAGAACGGATCGGGCGGGCCTGAACATCGGGCATCTCGATCACGATATTCAAGAACCAGTTGCCGCGCGCATCCTGCGCGAAGTTGGTCCCATCCTTGATCTTGCCTTCGGGAAGCGGTCGGCTGTTGAACACGCGAAACGTGTTGCCGGCGAAACGGAACGCGTCACCCTCGCGCTTCAGGTCACGGCCCTTCAGCGGCACCCAGCCCAGCGATTTCCTGCCGCGATAGCGCAGGTAGGGCCGACGGTGCTGACTGCGCGACTTCGCATATTGCTCGCACGTCGCGTTGACCGTGCCGGAGTGGATGCCGAGCGCCTTGCTGCTCCCCGTCGTCAGCACGTTCAGATCGAATCCCGTCGGCCACTTCTTGCTCCACTTGAGCGCGTGCTTCTGCGTGTCATTGCAGAAGTTCCAGACGTAATTCACCGCACGGCTCTGCTTGTTGAGCAGTCCGTTGAGCGACTTCACGCGGTAGCGGTAGACAAGAATCATGCCGGTGATCCTAACCCGTGGAAGAAGCTGCCTGTCAACCGCACGCCTTTCCTTCCCGCCATCCGCCCCGAAGGAAGTCCCCTTGGGGGAAATGGCGGGGTTTCTCGGAGCAAATTCTGATGAATCCGTTCGGCATCGTCTCCGAATCAGACACGCGGACCGCGGCGCACAAGCCGCCTTTCATCCCGTCGTTCGGCTTCGTCGAGGTTCATGAATCGCGGCCGATCGACGCGCCGCCGTCGCGCATCATCGACGCCGTGGCCACGCTCGACATGCGGGCCGATCCGGTCATCGACGCGCTGCTGGCCGTGCGCGAAACCCCGGCGGCTGTCGCCCGCGTGCTGCGCAATCGTGCGCCCCAAGCCCCGCGCGAGCGCTTCGGTTTCGACTCCTTCACGCTGCTGCATCGCGACGACACGTCGCTGTCGCTCGGCCTCGTCGGACGCTTCTGGCACCCGACGCCCGACGTGCGGACGATCGCCGACGCCGCGGCCTTCGTGCGGCACGACGATCCGCACGACGCCAAGCTGGTGCTGCGCTTCGAGGTGATCGGACTGCGCTCCGGCATGCGCCTGCTGCGCACCGAAACCTTCGTGCATTGTCCGAGCGCGCGCACGCGGCTGCTGTTCCTGCCGTACTGGCTCGCGATTCGGCTGGGAAGCGGCTGGATCCGGCGGCGCACGCTGGCGGCGGTCGAGACGGCGCTCGCCTGACGCCTGACAAAACCGGCGCGCCGTCCAGGCGCGCTACCCTATCGATCTTCGCGCCGGCGCCCCGGCCCACCGCCAGATCCGAGCCGCTCGATGACCCGCATCCGCAACCACCTGAACACCGCGCAGCTCCACGCGTTCGTCTCCGCCGCGCATCACAAGAGCCTGCGCGCCGCCGCGCGCGAGCTCGGCGTCACGCAGCCCGCGATCACGCATACGATCCGCGAACTCGAAACGGCGCTGAACGCGGAACTGCTCGTGCGCAGCGTGCGCGGCGTCGAGCTGACCGCGTGCGGCCATGCGCTGCTGCCGCGCGCCGAGCAATTGCTCGGCGACATGCGCCGCACCGTCGAGGCCGTCGAGCAGGTGAAAGGGGAAATGTCCGGGCGCGTCGCGGTCGGCACGATGCCGTCGATCGCGCTGACCGCGCTGCCGCACGCGGTCACCGCATTCCGCCGGTCGATGCCGAACGTCAGCCTGCATCTCGAGGAAGTGACGGTGCCCGACGCGCTCGCGCAGCTGCGCAACGGCACGCTCGATATCGCTGCAATGCACCATGTGCCCGCGCTCGACCGCGATTTCACGCAGGTGCCGCTGCTGTCGACCGAATTCACCGTCGTGATGCGCGAAGGCCACCCGCTCGCGCACGCGCGCCGGTTAGAGGAATTGCTCGACGCCGAGTGGATCGTGACGGTCGGCGCCGAGCAGTTCCCACACAGCGTGATGAGCGCGATGTTCGACGCGCGCGGGCTGCCGCTGCCGAAGCGCCTGCTGCGCTCGCCGATGTCGTTCGCGGTGACGCTCGGGCTGGTCGCGCGCTCCGACGTGATCGGCTGTTTCACACGCCCGCTGGCCGCGATGGTGGCGCCGCTCGGCATCCGCACGGCCGAGCTCGACGAAAGCATGCCGCGCTTCGACCTGTCGATCATCGCGCGCCGCGACCTGCTGCCGACGCCCGCCGTCTCGGAATTCGTCGGTTGCCTGCAGCGCGCGGTCAACGAAACGCTCGGCTGAACCGTTCCTAGGTCTGAAACGGTCGCGCGCCGCATGCGCGGGCGTCGGGTCCGGTATCGGGGCTTGTCCTAGGCGCCCTCCGGGTATTTTGTCTTGATAATCTTGCGCACGTCGCGCGCCCGCATCGGGCAGGCGAAACGGACAGTCCGATGCGAAACCGCGCCGGACCGAAGGCTTACGGCGCGGCACAACCGCGCACCCATCGAACAAAACGAGGAGTGACCGAGTGAAAAAGATTCTTGCGGCTGTGACCGTGGCCGTGCTCGCCGTTTCGGCCGGCACCGCGTACGCGAAGGACTGGACGACCGTGCGCTTCGGCGTCGACGCAAGCTACCCGCCTTTCGAATCGAAAGACGCGAGCGGCAAGGTGGTCGGTTTCGACGTCGATCTCGGCAACGAGATCTGCCGCCGCATGAACGCGAAGTGCGTGTGGATCGAAAACGACTTCGACGGGATGATCCCGGCACTGAAGGCACGCAAGTTCGACGGCGTCCTGTCGTCGATGTCGATGACGCCGGCGCGCCAGGAACAGATCGCGTTCTCCGAGAAGCTGTTCAACACGCCGACGCGCCTCGTCGCGAAGAAGGGCTCGGGCCTGATGCCGACCGCCGAATCGCTGAAGGGCAAGTCGGTCGGTGTCGAGCAGGGCACGATCCAGGAAACCTATGCGAAGACGTACTGGGCCGCGAAGGGCGTGAAGGTCGTGCCTTACCAGAACCAGGACCAGGTCTACGCCGACCTGATCGCGGGCCGTCTGGACGGCGCGCTGCAGGATGCGGTGCAGGCCGAGATCGGCTTCCTGAAGACCCCGCGCGGCGCGAACTTCGATTTCGCCGGCAAGGACATCGACGATCCGAAGACGCTCGGCAACGGCGCGGGCATCGGCCTGCGCAAGGAAGACACCGACCTGAAGGCGAAGATCGACAGCGCGATCACGGGCATGCGCAAGGACGGCACGTACCAGAAGATCGCGAAGAAGTACTTCGATTTCGACGTGTACGGCAAGTAATACCGCGTAAAAGCGCGCTTCTCATCCGCGCAGACGGGCTCCGCAAGGAGCCCGTTTTTTTTGCCCGCGTGTGACCAAACGCTGCGGGCGACGCGGGTGCGCAGGCCCGCCGGGCCGTTATTTTTTACGCGCCAACCCGATGATTCGCAAAGGGAAACGACGCGCCGCTCGCGTGGTTTGATAGGTTCGCGGAAGGCAACGTACAATCGATCTTCCACGCATACGGATCACTCGCGGCTGCGCCGCCCTCCCCTCATCATGCAAACGCAGACCCATCCGCTGATTTCCCCCGCCGTCGGCACCGAACGCCAGATCACGAGCTTCCACTACGGCCCGCGCGGCGGCAAGAAGGTCTACATCCAGTCGTCGCTGCACGCGGACGAACTGCCCGGCATGCTGGTCGCCGCGCTGCTGCGCCGCAAGATCGCCGCGCTCGAGACGGCCGGCAAGCTGCGCGGCGAAGTGGTCATTGTCCCGGTACCGAACCCGATCGGCCTGTCGCAGCACGTGTTCGGCGATCACCTCGGCCGCTTCGAGCTCGGCTCGATGCAGAACTTCAACCGCAATTTCTACGATCTCGCGGCGCTCGTGCTGCCGCGCATCGAAGGCCGCCTGACGAACGACGCGCAGCGCAACCTCGCCGCGGTACGCGCCGCGATGCGCGAGGCGCTCGACGAGCAGAAGCCGCGCACCGAACTGGACTCGCAGCGCCTCGCGCTGCAGAAGCTGTCGTTCGACGCCGACATCGTGCTCGACCTGCATTGCGACAGCGACGCGGTACTGCACCTCTACACGAACCCCGATCTGTGGGAAGACGTCGAGCCGCTGGCGCGCTACCTGGATGCGCAGGCGTCGCTGCTCGCGCTGAATTCGGTCGGCAATCCGTTCGACGAGATCCACAGCTTTTGCTGGTCGGATCTGCGCAACCGCTTCGGCGATCGTTTCCCGATCCCGAACGGCGCGATTTCCGTCACGGTCGAACTGCGCAGCGAGCGCGACGTGTCGTACGAGTTCGCCGAGAAGGACGCACTGGGGATCGTCGAATACCTGACGGAACGCGGCGTCATCGACGGCACGCCCGCGCCGCTGCCGCCGCTCTCGCATCCGGCCACGCCGCTCGCGGGCACCGATCCGCTCGTGGCCCCCGTGTCGGGCGTGATCGTGTTCCGCACGCCGGTCGGCGCGTGGATCGAGGCCGGCCAGGAAGTGGCCGACATCGTCGATCCGCTGACCGATCGCGTGATCACGCTGAAGAGCAGCGTGTCGGGCGTGCTGTACGCGCGCCAGATCGTGCGCTTCGCGACGGCCGGGATGGAAGTCGCGCGGATCGCCGGCGCGACGCCGATCCGCACCGGGTCGCTGCTGTCGGCCTGAGCGGCGGGGGCGGCCTGAGCCGCGAGCGCCCACGCGCCGCCTCGCGGCCCGCGCCAACGACATCGCCCGCTTGCGCGGGCGATGTGCTTTGGGGCCCGGCGGGAGGCCCGGCGCGGCAGCCGGGCGGCGGCTGGCTTGCGTCGGCGTTCAGAACGCCGGCACGATCGCGCCGCCGAACTTCTGGTCGATGAACTTGCGCACGTCGTCCGACTCATAGGCCGCGACGAGCTTCTTCACCCACGGCTTGTCCTTGTCCTGCGCGCGCACCGCGATCAGGTTCGCGTACGGCCCGCGCAGATCCTCGATCGCGATCGCATCCTTCGCCGGCGTGAGCCCGGCCTTCACCGCGTAGTCGGTGTTGATCGACGCGGCGTCGAGGTCGGGCAGCGCGCGCGGCAGTTGCGCGGCGTCGAGCTCGACGATCCTGATCTTCTTCGGATTCTCCGCGACGTCGAGCGGCGTCGCGTTCACGCCGTTCGAGCCGGCGCCCGCCTTCAGCTTGATCACCCCGTATTTCTGCAGCAGCAGCAGCGCGCGGTTGCCGTTCGACGGATCGTTCTGGATCCCGACCTTCGCGCCGGCCGGCAAGTCCTTCAGCGACTTGAGCTTCTTCGAATAGAAGCCCATCGGCGCCGTGTAGGTCAGCCCGACATTGACGATGCGGTAGCCGCGCTGCTTGATCTGGCTGTCGAGAAACGGCTGGTGCTGGAAGCCGTTCGCATCGAGGTCGCCCGCGTCGAGCGCGGCGTTCGGCTGCACGTAATCGTTGAATTCGATGACCTTGATCGCGAGGCCCTCGCGTGCGGCGACTTTCGTCACCTCGGTCCAGATCTGCGCGTCGGGGCCGCTCATCGTGCCGATCTTCAGCGTCTGCGGATCGGCGTGCGCGCCGGGCGCGGCAAAGGCCAGCGCCGCGGCAAGCGCGCCGAGGCCGGTCAGGATCGAACGTCGCATGGTGTCCTCTTGTCCCGTGTGGTTGTTCAAGCGCGCATCGTGGCACGGGGCCGGAACAGCACCAACCAAGCTTATTTCATGTGCATATTCCGGATCCCGATGGAATCTCAGGCGGAATCGGTATAACTCCCTGCTGTACAACCGGGCAGAATCCAGTGTCGCATCGGCGCCACACATTGGTCATATGACAGTCGCTGTCATATTCATTACGTGGCCCGCCGATAAAGTTGCCGCCGGTCCGTGAAAGCGCCCGCAGAGAGCGCCGGAACCGCAACTGGACACGCCATTCATTCGCTCGGAGAATCCTTTGAACAAGAAACTGTTGACCATCGCCATCCTCGCAGCAACGGCCGGCACGGCACACGCGCAAAGCAGCGTGACCCTGTACGGCGTGATCGACGCCGGTATCAGCTACGTGAACCACAGCAAGACCGCAAACGGCGGCAGCGGCAAGTTGTTCAAGTACGACGACGGCGTGGCCCAGGGCAGCCGTTGGGGCCTGCGCGGCACCGAAGACCTCGGTGGCGGCCTGAAGGCGATCTTCGTGCTCGAAAACGGCTTCAACAGCGGCAACGGCACGATCGGCCAAGGTGGCGCGATCTTCGGCCGCCAGGCTTACGTTGGCCTGAGCCAGTCGCAATTCGGTACGGTCACGCTCGGCCGTCAGTACTCGTTCTCGACCGACATCCTCGGTTCGAACTACTCGACGGGCGGCAACACGGTCGCGGGCAACTACGCGTACCACGTGAACGACGTCGACCAGCTCACGTCGAGCCGCATCAACAACTCGGTGAAGTTCCAGAGCGCAAACTACGCCGGCTTCACGTTCGGCGCGTTGTACGGCTTCTCGAACTCGACCGACTTCGCTGGCGCAGCGGGCACGGGCGCGACGAACACGGGCGGCTCGTCGCGTGCATACAGCTTCGGCGTGAACTACGCGAACGGCCCGTTCGCACTCGGCGCGGCCTACACGGACATCCGCTTCCCGAGCCAGTCGTCGCCGGCATTCTCGACGACGATCGCGAACATCAGCACGGGTAACATCCGCGACCTGCGCACGTACGGCGTCGGCGGCCGCTACATCTTCGGCCCGGCAACGGCATGGGCCCTGTGGACGCGCACGCAGTTCACCCCGGTCGCAGCCGGCGCATCGGGCACGTTCTACAACGCATACGAAGCGGGCCTGAAGTACGCGTTCACGCCGGCCCTGTCGGCAGCAGCGGGCTACACGTACACGAACGCCACGCAAAACGGCGGCTCGGCACACTGGAACCAGGGCAACCTGGGCCTGGACTACGCGCTCAGCAAGCGTACGGACGTGTACGGCCTGGTCGTCTACCAGAAGGCGTCGGGCAACAACGTGCAAGCGCAGATCGGCTCGAGCACGAGCTACTTCAACACGTCGGGCACGGGTTCGTCGAACCAGCTGGCCGCTCGCGTCGGCATCCGTCACAAGTTCTAAAGCATCCGCTTAACTCGCGGATCACGACGGCAAGAAGCGCCCCGCTCCACGCGGGGCGCTTTTTTATGGGCTTTTAAGTTTCGCTTAATTCTGGGCTGAGAGGATGCTTCCACCCCCCCTGTTGGCCGCCTGAGCATCGGCGGCTTTTTTTTTGAGAACCGCTACGGCACCGCCATCAACTGCCCACAAGACAGGATCGGAGGCCAAGATGATCGAAGATACCGTTTACAGCCATCTGCACGCGCTTCTGACGCGCCAGCATTCGCTACCGGTCCAGAGCTGCCGCGTGTCGGTGGAAATGCAGCGCCCGTGGGGCCGGCCGTACCGGCTCGTCGAATGGACGATGCATCTCGACGCGCCCGCGCGGCGCCAGATCGTGCCGGCCGAATCGACCGACGAAGAGATCGCCGAGGTCGTCGCTTCGCATGTGCCGGGCCGCCTGTACGGCGACGGCCGGCTGCAGTTCTGATTCCCTCTCCATACGCGTCGCTGTCCGCGTCGCAACCGGCCCGCACGCATCGTGCGGCACTCGGTCTCGTTTGACGCGGCAACGAAGTCTGCTACGCTGCGCGTTTTCGTCCACGCAACACACGATGGAAAACGCATTCAACGAACGCGGCGTGACGATCACGCGCAACGGCCTGTCGGCCGCGGGCCAAGTCTTTCCGCTGCGTGACATCCGCAACGTCGACGTCGTCAAGATCCCGAAGAATCGCCTCGTGCCGTGGCTGATCTCGCTGATCGGCGTGGCCGCCGCCATCGCCGGCGGCATCGGCGGATCGAGCGGCGCGCTGGTCGTCGGCGTGATGCTCGCCGTCGTCGGCTATCTCGCCTGGACCACGCAGGACATCACGTACCGGCTGATGGTCGAGATGCCCGACGGCAAGCGCGAAGCGCTGTCGAGCGTCGACCCCGAGTTCGTCGAGCGCGTCGCGCAGATCGTGCGCGAGGCACGCGCCGCGACGGCCGCCGGCTGATTTCCGCTGCGCGCGCCCACCACCTACTATGAAATGAGCGGCACGCCGCCGCATCGTTCGAGGAGGTGGGCATGAACCCCCAATCGCTGTCCGGCATGCTGCGCGCGCAGGAGTTGCTGCTCGTCTCGATGATTCGCACGCTGCCGCCCGACACACGCCGCGCGCTCGTCGACCTCTACGCCGAACAGCTCGCGTTCGCCGAACAGACCGGCTTCGAAGGCCACGGCGATCGCGCGACGCACGATGCGTTCCTTGCGCATGCGCGCAACCTGCTGATTCGCATCGAAGCGCTGGCCTAGCGCCTGTCTTTCCCGAATTCATCCCCGCGCGGCTCGCCCGACTCGCGCCGACGGCGCGTGTCCGCACTCGCCGTTTTCCGTTCTTGTATTGATAATGATTCTCATTTACACTGGGAGAACCATTAGTTTCCTTTCAATTCGCCGTTCGGCGCCTGTCGCGCGCGAACGGGCCAGCCAGGTGAACCCGTCACCCAGCCAGCCTTCGGGCTCGTTATCGTCAATGGGAGACCACCTGTGCATTGCTATCCGCTGGCGCGGCGGCCGATTTGTGCCGCGCTGTTCGGCCTATTCGGCCTGTCCGCCGCCCCCGCTTACGCCGATTCCACCGCTAACGCCGCTAATGCCACTTATGTCGATTCGTCATCGAAAGGCGCCAACCCGCGGTCTGCCGTCCTCGTCGCCGGATCCGCGCGCGGCGATGCGGCGCTGCTCGACCCCGTCACCGTCACGGCCACCCGTACCGCCACTGCCGCGAGCCGCACGGCCGCGTCCGTGTCGGTGATCACCGACGACGATCTCGAGGAACAGCAGGCCACCAACATCAAGGACGCGCTGCGCTACGAGCCGGGCGTCACGGTGCGCCGCACCGCGTATCGCCCCGGCAGCGCCGCGCTCGGCGGCGGCCGCGACGGCGATTCGAGCATCAACATTCGCGGCCTCGAAGGCAATCGCGTGCTGCTGATGGAAGACGGCATCCGCCTGCCGAACGCGTTCTCGTTCGGACCGCTCGAAGCCGGGCGCGGCGACTATTCGGATCTCGACACGCTCAAGCGCATCGAGATCCTGCGCGGGCCGGCATCGGCGCTGTACGGCAGCGACGGGTTGACCGGCGCGGTGAACTTCATCACGAAGGATCCGCGCGACCTGCTGTCGATCTACGGCAAGCCCACCTACTTCTCGTTCCGGCCGAGCTACGACTCGGCCGATCGCAGCGTCGGCGCGACGGTGTCGGCCGCGGCCGGCAACGACCGCGTGCAGGGAATGATCATTGCCGACGGCCGGCGCGGCCACGAAGTCGACACGCGCGGCAGCAACAATTCGGCGAGCACGCTGCGCACGACGTCGAACCCGCAGGACGTCTATTCGGAATCACTGCTCGGCAAACTCGTGCTGACGCCCACCGCGCGCGACACGATCAAGTTCACGGCCGAAACCGTGCAACGCCGCGTGAGCACCGACGTGCTGTCCGCGATCAACCGGCCGGACACGCTCGGCCTCTCGACCCACGACCGGCTCGAGCGCAACCGCTTCAGCGTCGACTATGACTTCCGCGACGATGCGTTGCGCTGGTTCCAGACCGCGCACGTGCAGTTCTACTACCAGGACGCGAAGCAGGATCAGTACGCGTTCGAGACGCGCGGCAGGCAGCCTTCGCGCTCCCGCGACAACGAGTACCAGGAGCGCACGTTCGGCGGTTCGGCGTTCGCCGAAAGCGGCTTCTCGACCGGCCCGCTCGCGCACAAGTTGCTGTATGGCGTCGACGGCAGCCTGTCGCGCGTGACGAACCTGCGCGACGGCACGGTGCCGGGCGTCGGCGAGTCGTTCCCGAACAAGGCGTTTCCTGATACCGACTACACGCTGTTCGGCGCGTTCGTGCAGGACCGGATCGGTTACGGCCGCCTGCTCGTCACGCCGGGGCTGCGCTTCGATACGTACCGGCTGAGCGCGTCGCAGAACGATCCGTTGTTCACCGGCACCGCGGTGTCGACGAGCGCGAACGAAGTGTCGCCGCGCGTCGCGGTGCTCTACGAGATCACCCCCGCGCTGATTCCATATGCGCAATACGCGCACGGCTTTCGCGCACCGACACCCGACCAGGTGAACAGCAGCTTCTCGAACCCGGTGTACGGCTACACGTCGATCGGCAATCCGAACCTGAAGCCGGAGACCAGCGACACGTTCGAAGCGGGCCTGCGCGGCAAGGCCGGCACCGGCTACGGCATCGTGCGCTACAGCGCGGCCGCGTTCACCGGCCGCTACCGCGACTTCATCTCGCGCACGACGATCTCGGGCAGCGGCCGCCCGGTCGACCCGTTCGTGTTCCAGTACGTGAACTTCGCCGACGCGCGCATCCACGGCCTCGAAGGCCGCGCCGAATGGGTCATGCCCAACGGCATCACACTGAAGACGGCGATGGCGTTCACCCGCGGCTCGACCCGAAACGACGGCGCGGCGAGCCAGCCGCTGAACACGATCGATCCGTTCTCGGCGGTGTTCGGCGTGCGCTACGAGCCCGGCGAGCGCTGGTTCGTGCAGACCGACCTGCTGTTCCAGGCCGCGAAACGCGACAACGACATCGACAAGTCCGACTGCTCGAACAAGGCGTGTTTCGCGCCGCCGTCGTCGTTCGTCGTCGACCTGCGCGGCGGCTATCGCTTCAACAAGCACGTGAGCGCGACGATCGGCATCCGCAACCTGTTCGACCGCAAATACTGGAACTGGTCGGACGTGCGCGGCATCGCGGCCGATTCGCAGGTGCTCGACGCGTACACGTCGTCCGGACGCACCGTCGCCGTCAGCATGAAGGTGGATTTCTGAAGCGCGCCACCGCGCGTTCCTGCCCAACCGTTACTTGAAGGAGTCCGACATGATGCATTCCGCCCTTCCCGGTCACCCGGCCACGCCGGCCCGCGCGGTCGCCGCATTGCGCGACGCGTTCATCAAGCTCAAGACCGAGCGCCAGCTGCGCAACCGCGACGTCGCACAGGCGCTCGGCGTCAGCGAAGGCGAGGCGCTCGCCGCGTTCGTCGGCGAACACGTGGTGCGGCTCGACGCGCGCTTTCCGGCGATGTTCGAGGAAATGCCGCGCCTCGGCCGCGTGATGGCGCTCACGCGCAACGACACGGCCGTCCACGAGAAGGACGGCGAATATGCGCAGATGAGCCACGACGGCCCGGTCGGCCTCGCGCTCGGCGACATCGACCTGCGCATCTTCTACCGTCACTGGGCGTCGGCGTTCGCGGTACGCGACCAGACCGCGCACGGTCCGCTGAAGAGCCTGCAGTTCTTCGACGCACAGGGTCATGCGATCCACAAGGTCTACCTGCGCGCGCACAGCGATCACGCGGCGTACGACGCATTCGTCGAACGCTGGCGCGCGCCGACGCAGGAGCCAGGGCTCGACGTCGTACCCGCCGCGCCGAAAACGCCCGAGCGCGCCGACACCGAGATCGACGTCGCGGGTTTTCGTGCGGCGTGGGACGCGATGACCGACACGCACCAGTTCTTCGGCATCACGCAGCGCTTCGGCGTGAGCCGCTTGCAGGCGCTGCGTCTCGCCGATCCGCACTACGCGTATCCGGTCGAAGCGGAGCGCGCGCTGCGTCATGTGCTCGAACGGGCGGCGCTAAGCGGTCAGCCGATCATGGTGTTCGTCGGCAACGCGGGAATGATCCAGATCCACACAGGGCCCATCGCGAACGTGCGCGAGGTCGGCGCATGGATCAACGTGCTCGACCCGGGCTTCAACCTGCACGTGCGCGAGCGTCTGATCGCCGCCGCCTGGGTCGTGAAGAAGCCGACGAGCGACGGCATCGTCACGTCGCTCGAGCTGTTCGACCGGCAGGGCGACCACGTCGCGCTGCTGTTCGGCGAACGCAAGCCCGGCAAGGTCGAACGCGACGACTGGCGCACGCTCGTCGCGACGCTGCCGTCGGCGGCACACGGGGACGCGCGGTGAGCGCGCGAGCCTTCTCGCCGCGACGTCGCGGCGTGCTCGCGAGCGCGGTTGCCGGCGCGCTCGCGGGCGCGCTGCCCGGCCGCGCGCTGCCGCAGGCCGCGCAGAAGCGCGTCGTCGTGATCGGCGGCGCGCTCGCGGAAACCGCGTTCGCGCTCGGCGGTGCCGACGCGCGCGGCTACCGGCTCGTCGGCGCCGACACGACCTGCACGTACCCGGACGCCGCGAAGCGCCTGCCGAAGGTCGGCTACCAGCGCGCGCTGTCGGCCGAGGGGCTGCTGTCGCTGCGCCCCGATCTCGTGCTCGCGTCGGCGGAAGCCGGCCCGCCCACCGCGATCTCGCAGGTGAAAAGCGCGGGCGTCGCGGTGACGACGTTCGACGAGCGCCACGACGTCGAATCCGTGCGCGCGAAGATCACCGGCGTCGCGCAGGCGCTCGACGTGCGCGATGCGGGCAGCACGCTGCTGCAACGCTTCGACCGCGACTGGCAGGCCGCGCGCGATGCAGTCGCCGCGCGCGTGCCCGGCGGCGAGCAGCCGCCGCGCGTGCTGTTCGTGCTGAACCACACCGGCAACCAGGCGCTCGCCGCCGGCCAGCGCACGGCCGCCGACGCGATGATCCGCTACGCGGGCGCGCGCAATGCGATGCAGGGATTCGATCACTACAAGCCACTGACGAGCGAAGCGCTCGCCGCCGCCGCACCCGACATCGTGCTGATCTCCGACGAAGGGCTCGCGGCCGTCGGCGGCCGCGCCGCGCTGCTTGCCGCGCCCGGCTTCGGCGCGACGCCGGCCGGCCGCGCGCAGCGCGTCGTGTCGCTCGATGCGCTGTTCCTGCTCGGCTTCGGCCCGCGCCTGCCGCTCGCCGTCACGACCCTGCACCGACGGCTGTCGGATGCGCTCGCCTGATTCCGGATCGTCCCGATGCCCGTTCATGCTTCGCCTTTCCCCGCGCGGTCATCCACCTCGCCCACCTCGCGCTCCGGCGCCGCGCGCGTCGGCACGTCGCGCCGCTTCGCGCCGTTCGCGCTGGCCGCGCTCGCTTGTCTGGTGTGCGCGATGTCCGTCGTCGCGCTATGCGTCGGCGCCTATCGCATTCCGCTCGCGCAAGCATGGGGCGCGCTGACCGGCGATGCAGCCGCGCAGCAGGCGCGTGCGGTGCTGTTCGACATCCGCGCGCCTCGTGTCGTGCTCGCGCTGCTGGTCGGCGGCGGCTTCGGTGCAGCCGGCGCCGCGATGCAGGCGCTGTTCCGCAATCCGCTCGCCGATCCGGGCCTCGTCGGCGTATCGAGCGGCGCGGCGCTCGGCGCGACGACGATGATCGTCCTCGGCCCCGCGCTGTTCGCCGCGCACGCGAGCGCCGCCGTGCTGCCCGTCGCCGCGTTCGCGGGCGCGCTTGCCGTCGCGGCGCTCGTCTACCGGCTCGCCGCGTCGCGCGGCCGGCTTGCGCTGCCGCTGCTGCTGCTCGCGGGCATCGCGATCAACGCGCTGGTCGGCGCGGCGATCGGGCTGCTCACGTTCGTCGCCGACGACGCGCAGCTGCGCTCGCTGACGTTCTGGAGCCTCGGCAGCCTCGGCGGCGCGCAATGGTCCGCGCTGGCGGCCGTCGCGCCGTGCGTCGCGATCGGCTGCGTGCTGCTCGCGCGCGAACGCGATGCGCTCAACGCATTACAGCTCGGCGAAACCGAGGCGCTGCATCTCGGCGTGCCCGTGCAGCGGCTGAAACGGCGCGTGCTCGTCGCGGTCGCGCTCGCGATCGGCGCACTCGTGTCGTGCGCGGGCATCATCGGCTTCATCGGGCTCGTCGCGCCGCATTGCGTGCGCCTCGCGTGCGGCCCCGACCAGCGCGTCGTGCTGCCCGGCGCCGCGTTGCTCGGCGCATTGCTGACGCTCGCCGCCGATCTTGCCGCACGCACGATTGCCGCGCCCGCCGAAATTCCGCTCGGCGTGCTGACCGCGCTGCTCGGCGCGCCGTTCTTCCTCGTGCTGCTGTGGAAGAACCGCGGTGCGCTCGGCGGGTAATCCTTTCTTCACGACGATCATGCTGACTGCCCACCACCTCGACGTCGCCCGCCGACACAACGTCATTCTGCGCGACCTGTCGCTGTCGATCGAACCCGGCCGCGTGACCGCGCTGCTCGGCCGCAACGGCGCGGGCAAGAGCACGCTGCTGAAAACTTTCGCCGGCGAACTGACCGGCAGCGTCGCGCCGAACGGCGTGCGCGTGACGGGCGACATCACGCTGAACGGCGAACCGCTTGCGCGCATCGACACGCCACGGCTCGCATGCCTGCGCGCGGTGCTGCCGCAGGCCGCGCAGCCGGCGTTTCCGTTCAGCGTCGACGAGATCGTGCTGCTCGGCCGGTATCCGCATGTGCGGCGCGGCGGTGCGCGGCATGTGATCGCACACCGCGATCGCGACATCGCGTGGCAGGCGCTCGAACGCGCGGACGCCGATGCGCTCGTTGGTCGCGACGTGACGACCTTGTCGGGAGGCGAACTTGCCCGCGTGCAGTTCGCGCGCGTGCTCGCGCAGCTGTGGCCGGACGACGATGCGATGGAAGCCGGCCCGCGCTACCTGCTGCTTGACGAACCGACCGCTGCGCTCGATCTCGCGCATCAACACCGGCTGCTCGATACCGTGCGCGCCGTTGCGCGCGAATGGGAACTCGGCGTGCTCGCGATCGTCCACGATCCGAATCTCGCCGCGCGGCACGCGGACACGATCGCGCTGCTCGCCGACGGGACGATCGTCGCGCATGGCGCACCACGCGACGTGATGACACCCGCCCATATCGCGCGGTGCTACGGATTCGCGGTGAAGATGGTTGAAACCGGAGACGGGTCGCCACCGGTGATGGTGCCGGCGTAAAGCCGCTGCGTGCTGTGCGATCGCCGGCCGTCCTGTCGCTCAGTGCCCCACGTCCGCCGCGCCGAACGTCCGCATCTTCCATCCGAGCCGCACGGCAAGCATCCGCATCGAGAATCCAGCCCCGAGCGCGACCACCGTCGCGAAGCCCGCATCGACGCCGAGATACTGCATCCCGACATACAGCGCACCCGTGAAGAATGCGACGCTCGCATACAGCTCCTCGCGCAAAATCAGCGGCATCTCGTTGCACAGCAGGTCGCGCAGCATCCCCCCGCACACGCCGGTGATCACGCCGGCTAGCACGACGATGATCGGCGCGTTACCCGTCGACGCGCCGATGTCGCAGCCGATGATCGTGAACGCCGCGAGGCCGATCGCATCGACGGTGACGAACAGCGCCTTCATGCGCGCGACGTACCGCGCGGCCCACGACGCGACGGTCGCCGCGGCGAGCGTGATCACAAGGTACTCGGGACGCGCGATCCAGCCGAGCGGATAGTGGCCGAGCAGCACGTCGCGCACGGTGCCGCCGCCAAGCGCGGTCACCGCGCCGACGAGCGCGAGCCCGAAGCGGTCCATCCCGCGCCGCATTCCCATCAGCGCGCCCGACATCGCTTCCGCGACGATCGCAATCAGATAAAGCGTATGCATCGCTCGCGTCAGTCGTCGGTACGGAACAGGTCGAGCACGCGTTCGCGCTCGGCCGCATCGACGGCCGCGGGCATCGGCTCGTCGCGCTTGTTGTGTGCGTCCGGCGCGTCCGGCCCATCGGACGCCGGCGCGCCGCCGCACGCGAAGCGGCTGCGGATATACGGCGGCACGTCGGCGGTGCAGGTGCCGCGCGTGTATTCGGCGTAGACGAAATCGCCGTCGACGAGCGCGAGGTCCTGCGGCGGCGTTGCGTCGACCGGCGTACGTCCGGCGACGGCCGTCTTCATGTAGTCGAGCCAGACCGGCAGCGCGAGCGTCGCGCCGGTCGCGCGCCCCATCGGCCGCGGGGTGTCGTAGCCGAGCCACGCGACCGCGACGATGCCCGACGAATAGCCCGCGAACCACACGTCCTTCGAGCCGTTCGACGTGCCGGTCTTGCCGGCCGCGTCGTCGCGGCGCAGCGCGAGCGCGCCGCGCGCGGTGCCGGCCCGCACGACGTCGCGCAACATGCTGTCCATCACGAACGCATTGCGCGCCGACACGACGCGCGAGCCGTCCGGCGGCGGCGCGTCGTACAACGCGCCGCCGTGACGCTGCTTCACCGACAGGATCAGCCGCGGCACCATCCGCCTCCCGCCGTTCGCGAACACGCCGTACGCGCTCGCGAGTTCGAGCGGCGTCACGGCGCCCGCGCCGAGCGCGAGCGGCAGCGACGCCGGATTGCGCTGCGCGTCGAAACCGAAGCCCACCGCGTGCTGCTGCACGTAGCGTGCGTCGGCGGCCTGCATCAGGCTGACCGCGACGAGGTTCTTCGAGCGCACGAGCCCGCGCCGCACCGGGATGAAGCCCTCGTACCGGTTGCCGTAATTGCGCGGACGCCACGGCCGTGCGCCGGTTTCGGCATGCGTGAGCGTGCGCTGCGTATCGTCGACCAGCACGCCCGGGAAATAGCCTTTCTCCAGCGCAGCCGAATAGACGAACGGCTTGAAGCTCGAACCCGGCTGCCGATACGCCTGCAATGCGTGGTCGAACACGTTGGCGTTGAAATCCGCGCCGCCGACGAGGGCCAGCATGTCGCCGGTGGCCGCATCGAGCGACACGAGCGCACCTTCGAGCCCGTTGCGCGCATCGCGCTTCGCGCGGGGCTGCCGGCTCAGCGTGCGATCGAGCGCGGCTTCGGCCGCGCGCTGGTCGCGCATCGAAATCGTCGTCGTCACGTCGAGACCCAGCGTGTAGGCGTCGTCATGGAATCGCTCGACCATCATCCGGCGCGCGCGCTCCGCGACGTAAGGCGCCGCGATGATGCCGGGTGGCGGCGTGGTCGCGAGCGCGATCGGCGCGTCGACGGCCGCGCGATACGCCGCATCGTCGAGCTCGCCGAGCGCGTGCATGCGGCCGAGCACGTAGTTGCGACGCGCGGTCGAGCGCGCCGGATTGACGACCGGGTTGAACGCTGACGGCGCCTTCGGCAGCCCGGCGAGCACGGCCGCCTCGCCCACGCTCAGCGCGTCGAGCGGCTTGCCGAAATAGACGTTCGCGGCCGCCGCGAAACCGTACGCGCGCTCGCCGAGATAGATCTGGTTCATGTACAGCTCGAGCAGCTTGTCCTTGCCGTATTCGCGCTCGAGCTTGATCGCCATCAGGATCTCGGCGAGCTTGCGGCTCAGCACCTTGTCGCGCGTCAGGTAGAAGTTGCGCGCGACCTGCATCGTGATCGTGCTGCCGCCCTGCCCCGGCTGCCCCGTCACGAGGTTCGCGAACGTCGCGCGCGCGAGGCCGCCGACATCGATCGCGCCGTGCTGGTAGAACTTCGCGTCCTCAGCCGCGAGCAGCGCGTGGCGCATCAGCGGCGGAATGCGTTCGAGCGGCACGAACTCGCGGCGCTCGACGCCGTACTCGGCCAGCAGCTCGCCGTCACGCGAGAAAATCCGCAGCGGCAGCGCGGGACGGTAGGCGGCCAGATGTTCGACGGACGGCAATTGGGTCCAGATGCGGTCGATCGTCCATGCGCCGATGCCCGCGCACGCGAGCGTCAGGCCGAGCAGCGCGCCGGCGAGGATGCGCCATGCACGGCGGCGCGGCGATGCGGGAGGCTGCGCCGATGGCGGCGGAGGGTTGGCGGTGTGGTCGGTCATGCGGGCTCCTTCTTCGATGCGGCGACCGCGGGCGCTCGAGTGGCGCCCGTCGATCACGGAAGGCGCGCATTGTCGAAGGGATGCCGGAATACCGGAACATTCTTTAGCCAAAGTTTGGTTGGCTAAATTTTATTAAGGAAAGGATGCGCATGGCCGGCGGCGGCGGCGTCGGTCGAACCGCGCTGCGCACGGGCCGGTTCGCTTGTACCATCGTCTGCATGTTCGACACGTACCTGCGCCTGTGGGACCTCGTTCCCGACGGCGGCCCGATCCTGACCGCGAGCGGCGGCGTGCTGCCCGTCGTCTGGAACGCGCGGCCCGCGATGTTGAAAGTCGCCACCTGCGACGAAGAGCGCCGCGGCAATGCGCTGATGACCTGGTGGAACGGGGACGGCGCCGCACGCGTGTGGCTGCACGACAGCGACGCGGTGCTGCTCGAGCGCGCGCAGCCGGCGCCGACGCTCGCCGGCTTGTCCGCCGCGGGCCACGACGACGATGCGATCCGGATCGCGTGCGCTGCCGTCGCGCGCCTGCATGCGCATCGCGCACCGGCGCCGCCCGCGGTCGTGCCGCTGCACGACTGGTTCTACGCGCTGCTGTCGCACGACACGGACGACGACGTGCTGCGCCGTTCAGCCGCGACGGCGCATCGGCTGCTGGCCGTGCAATCCGTCGACGAAGTCGTGCTGCACGGCGACATCCATCACGGCAACGTGCTGCACTTCGGCGACCGCGGCTGGCTCGCGATTGACCCGAAGGGATTGCGCGGCGATCGCGCGTTCGACTACGCGAACCTGTTTTGCAATCCCGCGCACGACATCGCGGTCGATCCCGCGCGCTTCGCGCGTCGCGTCATGCTTGTCGCTGAAGTGGCGCGGATCGACCGGCGCCGGCTGCTGGAGTGGATCCTCGCATGGGCCGGGTTGTCGGCGGTCTGGATGATGGAAGATACGCTGCCGGCGGATACGCGGGTGGAGGTCGGGAGGCTGGCGGCGGCCGTGCTCGGCCGATAGCAATACGCATCGCCCACGGGAACGGGTTCGCCGGGAATTTGTGGCGACCGTGGCGAAGGCTGGCGGCTCGCGGCCAAGTTCGGCCGTCCACTTACCAGACGTCACCGGACGTCTGAGCGCCTAGTGCGCCCCGGTAGCCGACATTTGCCCGTGCCAAATGTCGGCCGGATCTGTATGCACTTCTGCCCTGCAGCAACTGAGGAGCCGTGGCGCGAAGGCGGCTTTCAAAAGGTCGCATCTGCATGAAGGCCAGGCCAACGGACTTGGATACTAAAAACGAGATTGGACTACCGTTAAGCAGGACCCGACAGTTACTATCTGCAGTGGCGCAATTGCAACGGGGGATAGGGCGATGCATACAAACATGGACGATGCCAAAACCAAATTCGATGCTCTGTGTTCTGCTTGGGCGGGCAAGGCACCGAATATTGAGAACGAAGCCAATACTCGATTCAACTTAATCGATACCATACTGACTGAGGTGCTTGGATGGGACAAGCTGGGCGATTTTGACTTGGAGGCCTACGGCGAATCCGGCTTTGCCGATTACATCCTGAGCGCTGATAGCCGAGAGCGTATGGTTGTTGAGGCAAAACGCTCTGGTTCGATCCTAGTCGACACGCGCGTGAACCAAGTTCAATACCTGACGGCCAAAAGCAGCGGCCTCAAGTCCGCGCAGCCAGGTCTCTCGCAAGCCCAAGGCTACTGCCTCGACAACGGAGTTCATTTCTCACTATTAACGAATGGGATGGAATGGATTGCATATTGGGCAATTCGAAAAGGAGTGAAGCCGACCGAGGGAAAGGTTATCGTTTTTCCTACACTAGACTCTATATCGGGCGCTTTTCCAACATTTTGGGATCTTTTTTCCAGAGACGCAGTTCTGGAGGAGCGCTATCAAATTCTCATAAAAGAGGCTGAAGGACTAACTATACAGTCAGCCGAAACTCTAAAACCGATACTCCGGGATGGAGACTACAAGCTTCTCGCTCGGTCTAAATTGGCACACGATCTCGATGGAATGTTCAAGCAGTTTTTTAGCTCAATGTCCGGTGACGCCGACCGAGAGATGGTGGAAAATTGCTTTGTAGAATCAAAAGAAAGCCGCGAAGCTGATATAAGTCTTGAAAAAATATCGAACACGCTAATAAACCGTCTAGAATTGATGTCATCCGAGTCGGGCGAGGAGTTGGTCGAGCGCCTAGAAAATGCGGTTGATTCGCAAAATGGCGAATTCGTTCTTATCATTGGAAATAAGGGCGCCGGAAAATCAACTTTCATTAGTCGGTTTTTTAATCAAATTCTGTCAAAAACATTGCTTGAGCGATGCGTCGTATTAACCATAGATGTGGGAACATCACCAGGTCACAAGGACAATATAGTTCCGTGGATCGATAAGCAACTGCTTGATGCCTTGGAATCTTCTTTGTTCTCCAATGGGCGAGCGACATACGAACAGCTGCAGGGTGTATTTTATAGCGAATATCAGAGGTGGCGTGATGGGCCGCATAAAGTACTATACGGATCAAACAAAGTAGCGTTTAAGGAAAAATTCGGCGATCATCTTGAGAAGATGCGAAAAGATGATCCTCATTCGTATATTCTTGCCCTACTTTCCGACGTCGTTGCAAACAGAAGGAAAATGCCATGCTTGATATTTGATAATACCGACCACTTCGACGAGCAGTTTCAAGAGAAGGTGTTTCAGTATGCGCAATCGATATATCGGCGGATTTTCAGTTTCATCATATGTCCGATCACTGATCGGACGATATGGCAACTATCGAAACACGGCCCACTACAGTCATACGAGACAACGTCTTTTTTCTTGCCAGTGCAGGCAATGAAAGAGGTGCTAGCAAAGCGTGTAAATTTCATCAAGGTCAAAGCCGGCGATGACGACGCAGCTGAGCGGAAAGAATACTTCTTGAACAGGGGAATTCGCTTAAGCATAAAAGACATTAAAGCTTTTGCTGCTTGCATAGAGGAAGTCTTCATCGGCAACGAAGGCCAATCAAGGATTATTGGCGGCCTGGCGAATTTCGATGTTCGAAGAAGCTTACAATTATCCAAGCGGATAATGACATCTCCGCACATAAAAATCGAGGAGCTGATAAAGCTTTATCTGACGGATGGTGCAGTTCAAATCCATCAACGGCAGATAAACTACGCCATTATGTGTGGCGATTCAAATCATTTTAGCTCCGATTCTAGCGAATTTGTGCTAGGCATCTATCAAGTTAGCGGCGATAAAATCACCAGCCCGCTTCTTAGGCTTTCCATTCTTAGATTGATGCTTGACATCGAGCAGCGTGCTGATGCTGATAATTCACACATCTCACTTGAGAAAATATTTGAGTACTTCGACTCGATGGGATTTGCGCGCTCTGCAGTTAAAGCTCACGCGCAAGCATTGTCGGACGCGCGGTTAGTTGACCCTTATAGTCCGATCGAGGCAAATCTGAATGAATCCAGTAGACTTCGAATTACACCCTCGGGAAAAATTCATCTTGAATGGGGGAGCCACAACATGAACTATATTATTGAGAACGCCATTGCCACCCCATTGCGAATTGGTGCGAACAAAGATCGCATCCAATCTCTTTGGGAGGCGAAGGGCAAGATGACTGGCGACTCGTGGCGTGAGTTGGCCGCGGCGTTTATCACGTATTGCTTAGACGAAGATGCCGCGTTTTGCTTCGTCCCGTCTACGAATTCATACGATAGTCAAAGGGACCTTCGAAGCGCTTTGCGTAATCGGTGGATCGTTAATTCGCCTAACCCGCTCTCTACTAAATAACGCAACCTGCGAAAGACTGCACAACGGGATAGTCAGGCCAGACCTTCTTAGTCGGGGATATCTGTCGCTGCGGTACTATCCGCAACATTCGATTCGCAGGCAGTGATTCGGCTACACGAACGACCGGTGCACTATCGAAACAAGCCATTGAACTTGCGTCGAGCCGACCGGTCGTTCTGGGTCGACAAGCAACCTCCCCGAAAATCCACAAACACCTGAAACGAAAAAAACCCGCCGGCTTCCCCCGGCGGGCTTTCCTATCCGACTTTGCGCGACGTTCACCGCCCCGGATTCAGCGTCAGGTTCATGTGACGGTTCACATCCTTGTACAGCAGATATCGGAAACGCCCAGGGCCACCCGAATAGCACGCCTGCGGGCAGAACGCGCGCAGCCACATGAAGTCGCCCGCTTCCACCTCGACCCAGTCCTGGTTCAGGCGATAGACCGCCTTGCCTTCGAGCACGTACAAGCCGTGCTCCATCACGTGCGTCTCGGCGAACGGAATCACGCCGCCCGGCTCGAACGTCACGATGTTCACGTGCATGTCGTGACGCATGTCGCTCATGTCGACGAAGCGCGTCGTCACCCATGCGCCGTTGGTGCCCGGCATCGGGATCGGCTCGACGTCCTGCTCGTTGGTCACGAACGCGTCGGGCAGCGCAATGCCGTCGACGGCCTGGTAGTGCTTGCGCACCCAGTGGAAACGCACGGCGGCATCGCTGACGTTGTGCAGCGTCCAGTCGGCGCCCGGCGGAATGAACGCGTAGCCGCCCGGCTTCAGCGTGTGCTTGGTGCCCTGCAGCGTCAGCTCGGCCTCGCCTTCGACGACGAACAGCACGGCCTCGGCGTTCTTGTCCTGCTCGGGCTTGTCGCTGCCGCCGCCCGGGTTCACTTCGACGATGTACTGCGAGAAGGTTTCGGCGAAACCCGACAGCGGACGCGCGATCACCCACAGGCGCGTGTTCGTCCAGAACGGCAGCCAGCTCGTGACGATGTCGCGCATCACGCCCTTCGGAATGACCGCGTACGCCTCGGTGAACATCGCGCGATCGGTCAGCAGATCGGTCTGCGGCGGGTGGCCGCCATGCGGCGCGTAATACGTTGTCTTAGACATAAAGCATCCAGGCAATGGGTTGGTCCGGCCCCGGGTCGCAACGGCCAAGCGCGGCACGCGCGTGGGGCACGCATGCGGCGGCGGGACATCGTTGCCGGGGTGGCTTGAAAGCGCGGGCGCCTTCGTTCGGTCGGCCAGGCTTCGCGACGGGTCCGCACGGTTCAGCGGGCGGGGCGACCCATGCTTGTGGGTCCGGCGGCCGGGCCGCGGACACTGGGCATCACGCGGCGGGGCACGGGGACGGCACGGTTCGCTTCCGTACGCGAGCAGCGTTGACGATAGCGAAGTCGATTCCGATCGACCAATTAAATGTTGCGATGACATCCATTCGATTTCGCACTACCCGATAGCGCCCGCGAGGCCCGGTGCACGCGTGTCGCGCACGTTCGGTGCGTCAGGGAAATCCTGATCACGGACGGCAACGCGTCGATCTGCGATATCGAATGACGTTGGCCGAAACTTACCGATTGCATGTCAATGCAACTGGCGATGTCGTCTATCAGCGGGAAAGGTACAGCGGGAGGAAATGTGCCAACCCGTCGAGCGGGGCTGGGCATGAACTACGGAGGGGATGAAGCGCCGGTCTTGCCGGCGACGGCGGCCCGGCTGAGGCCGCCGGGCCGACTGTCGGAGCGGGTGCCGACGCGTCGGGCGTGCCGGTGCGCAAGTCGCGCACCGTGCCGCGCCCGCGGCGATCAGTCCCAGTCGCGGTGATGGCGATGCTTGCGGTGACGATAGCCGCGATCGCCGTGATCGCGCTCGTACGAGCTGCGCGACATGTTGCCGCCCAACGCCGCGCCCGCGCCACCGCCGACGGCCGCGCCCAGCAGGCCGCCCGTGCGGCCGCCCATTGCGTTGCCGGCTGCGGTACCCGCGCCGCCGCCGAGGGCGCCACCGATGATTGCGCCGGTGCGCTCGCGACGGTTCGACGTCACTGCGCCGCCTGCGCCGCCGCCGATCGCGCCGCCGATGACGGAGCCGGTGCTGCCACCGACCGCGCCGCCGACCGCTGCGCCGGCAACCCCGCCGAGCGCGCCGCCAAGGGCATTGTTCAGGTCACCGGCCATTGCCGGCAATGCGGTCGCGCCGGTCAGCACGGCGACGACGAGAGTGGGGGCAATTTTCTTCCACATTCCCGTATTCTTCCTTGTTCGCAATCTGGTTATTGAAGGTCCGCTCGATACGACGATCTGAATCGATCGACGTGGAGACCAGCATTGTGCCGAATCCCGGACCAATTCATTTCAATGAGCTTGCGGCGAAGAATAGCACCGGTCGAGCCCCGTTGCAGTCGACATTCTCGTAACAAGTTGTTTACCGAAACAGGACTCGGAAAGGCTTGCCGAAATCGCCGCCAAGGCCCGCCGGTAAAGGCTCCGGCAAAGGTCGACCGGCCGAGGTGACGGTGCGGGAAGCTTCGGCGTAGGCGGTTCAGACACAGGTGGCAACACATCGGCGCGCGCCGCGGGGCGCCAGCCGGTTTTCCGATGGTGAACGAGGGTCAATACACGCCCGGAAGCAGCCGCCAGGTATGCGCGCAATACGCGTCGTATTCGGCGCCGAACTGCGCGCGCAGCAGCGCTTCCTCGGAACGGATGCGAGCGACGAGCGGCACCATCGTCAGCGCGACGAGCAGCAGCCCGACGCCCGACCGGAACGCGAACGCCCAACCCAGCGCATTGACGATCAGGCCGAGATAGCTCGGGTTGCGGATCCTGCGATAGATGCCGTCCGTGACCAGCGTGTGGCCCGGCTGGATCGCGACGAGCCCGCTGAAGCGCTTGCCGAGCACGAACACGGGCCAGAGGCGCAGTACGCCGCCGGCGACATACAGCACGACGCCGATCCAGCGCACCGTATCGCCGCCGAAGGTCCATACGTCGAGCCGGTCGGTCAGCGCGGGCAGATAGGCGAGCAGGAACCCGCTGGCCGCGAAGGCTGGAAGCACCCAGCGGTTGTCGCGGTCCTCACGTTCGCCGGCGCTCAGGTTGCCTTCGGTCAACAACGCGGCGGCGGCCAGCGCGAGCGTCGCGACGGCGATGACGATCAGTTGCGGATGCGAAAAGAAGGCGGCGAACCCGCCGATGCCGAGCACGGCGAGCCCGAGGTAGACGAGCGCGGACACGCTCGACACGATTGCGACCTTGCGCGTAACGGCCATGGCTGCCTCGCCGGAGGGGGTTTTCCTGTGAAGTATAGGAACCCGGGCGGCCGATGCGCACGCGCGCCGTCATGCGGCGCGCGAAGTGTTGTTGCGAGAAGCGGCGGCGCGGCGTCGGCCGACGCGGCCGATCGACGTGGTCGACGTGCGGGGCAGCCGCCCCGCGCCCCGCCGGCTGGTCAGCGAATGCGGAAGTGGCCGCCAATCCCGACGCTGACGGGCGGTGCGTAATACGCGGGCGCATAGCCGTAGTAGACCGGCGCGGGTGCGTAGCCGTAAGGCGGCGCGACGTAGCAGCCGGACAGGCCGGCGATCAGCGCAAACGTGATGAGAACTTTGTACATGGCTCGATTCCCGGCGAAGAGGACACATTGCATCTCGCGACGGCCGGCACGACGGGGCGGTCGGGCCCTGCTGCCGCTCGATGCGGTAATGCGCGGGAGTCTAGCGCCGGGGCCGGCGCAACGAGTTTCGCGACCGGTTACACGTGTTACGTCGCGTGACCGCTGAAACAGGTGCGTGCGGCGCGACGGCCCACGGGCACTGGCGCCGCCCCGCGTGACGAGCCCGACACGCGTTACACGAAACGTTCGCGGATGCGCTGCGCGACCGATTCGAGCGCGGCCGCGTCGGCGATGTCGCGCGCGTGCAGCCGCAACTCGACACCTTCCCAGCGCGGGATCACGTGGAAATGCACGTGCGGAACCGTCTGGCCCGCCGCCGCGCCGTTGAACTGGCCGATGAACACGCCGTCCGGCCCGAGCGCCGCGCGCACGGCCGCCGCGACGCGCTGCGTCATGCGGATGCCGGCCGCGGCCGCATCGCCGGACAGCTCGAAGATCTGCGCGGCCGGCTCCTTGGGGATCACGAGCACGTGACCGTCGGCCTGCGGCATGAGATCCATGATCGCGAGGGTTGCGTCGTCTTCGGCGACCTTCACGCACGGCAGTTCGCCGCGCAGGATTCTGGCGAACGGGTTGTTGTTGTCGTAGGACATGGCGTTTTCCGATTTTTCGATGGGCGGTTTGACTGGGAACGATGCCGGACGATTATCGGCCGACGGCCGGTCGGATTTCAACTTGCCGGCGCGAAACCGCGCGATCGACACATGCGATTCGCATACGCCCGGCAGCATATCGCCCGAGCGACGCTGCCCTCGGCGTCGTCACTCCCCCGCGATTGCCACCGCTTGCCCGAACCTGCGACACTGCCGGATCGTTGCCGGCCGGCACGCCACCGAGGATGCTCGCGCATGACGATCCCCTTCAAATCGCTGATCCTGCGCGGCGTCGCGGTCGCGCTCGTCGCCGCGCTCGGCTACACCGGCTACATGCTGTCGCGGCTCGCCCCGATCGCGACGGGCTATGCCGCGAAGGCGCTGTGTTCCGGCGTGTTCGTGTCTGGCCGTCCGGCCGCATCGGTGATCGACGTCGACATCATGGCCGGCGTGCATCCGCTGCTGAAACTGGTGCGCCCGTCGCTCGATCCCGAGCATCGTCGCGCGGTCGCGACGTTCGCCGGTTTCGCGCGGCGCGAAGCGGAGTTCCGGCCCGGGCTCGGCTGCACGCTCGCGCTCGGGCCGTCGCCCGGCGTGCTGCCGGCCGCGCTGCCGGCCGTCGCCGATCCACCATCCGCGAACGATGCGGCGCCGGCCGCACCGCCCGCCGGCATCGACGCACGCAAGCTGCACGCCGCGCTCGAGCGCGCGTTCGACGAACCCGATCCGGCCCGGCCGCGGCGCACCCGCGCGGTCGTCGTGATGTGGCGCGGCCACGTAATCGCCGAACGCTATGCACCCGGCTTCACGGCCGACACGCCGCTGCCCGGCTGGTCGATGACGAAGACCGTGACGGCCGCGCTGGCCGGCGTGCTGGTCGCGCAGCACAAGCTGTCGCCGAATGCGTCGGCGCTGCTGCCCGAATGGCGCGGCAGCGGCGATGCGCGCGCGGCGATCACGCTAGACGAACTGCTGCGGATGACGAGCGGCCTGGAATTCAACGAAGACTACGACGACCCGCTGTCCGACGTCGCCGTGATGCTGTTCACGCAGCCCGACACCGCGCGCTTCGCGTCGGCCAAGCCGCTCGCCGCGCAGCCCGGCACGCAGTGGTACTACTCGAGCGGCACGAGCGCGATCGTCGCGCGCGTGATGCGCGAAGCGCTGGGCGGCACCGAGGCCGACTACCTCGCGTTTCCGCGCCGTGCGCTGTTCGAGCCGCTCGGGATGCACAGCGCCGTGTTCGAGCCCGATGCGGCCGGCACGCTCGGCAGCCCGTCTTATCTGTATGCGAGTGCGCACGACTGGGCGCGCTTCGGGCAGCTTCTGCTGCAGGACGGGGTGTGGAACGGGCAGCGGCTGCTGCCGGAAGGCTGGGTGCGCTACCTGACGCGCGCGACGCCGCAATCGACGAACCAGGAATTCGGCGCGCATCTGTGGGTGAAGGTGCCGGAGCCGTTCAACGATCGCGATCCGCATGCGAGCGCGATGCCCGCCGACGCGTTTCACGCGGTCGGTCATGAAGGCCAGTTCGTGAGCGTGGTGCCGAGCCGCGAGCTGGTGGTCGTGCGGCTCGGGTTGTCGCGGCCGGAATCCGCGTGGAACCACGAGGCGTTTCTCGCGCGCGTGCTCGACGCCGTGCCGGCGTCCGGCTCGTGACGTGCCGTGCCGCGGCGCGGCTGCGGCAGTCGCACCACCCCCGCCCGCCCCGCGCGCGACTTGCGAGGCGTTACGGGTTCGCGCTGCCCGCGTACTGCTTGAAGCCCTCGCGCGTCGCCAGACGCTCGATGTAGCGCTTCGCCGCCGGGAAGTCCGGATGCTCGAACGGCGTGCCGAACCAGCGGTTTACCGACAGGCCGATCGGAATGTCGGCGAGCGTGAAGTGGTCGCCGGCCACGAACGCGCCCGTCGCTTCGAGCTGCGCGTTCAGCACCTGCATATGCTTGGTCCAGCCCGCGATCGACTGCGCGATCGCCGCCGGGTCCTGGTGGTCGGGCGACTTGCGCACGAGGCCGAGGAACGCGCCGACCCACGAACGGTTCAGGTCCGAGCCCTGCCAGTCGATCCACTGATCGACCCGCGCGCGCGCCTGCGGCTCGGCCGGATAGAGCGCGTCGCCGCCATAGCGGTTCGCGAGATAGCGGATGATCGTGTTCGACTCCCACAGCACGAAGCCGTCGTCCTTGATGACGGGCACGAGGCCGTTCGGATTCAGCGCGAGATAGGTCGGGTCGTTGGTCGTGCGAAAGCCCGCGCCCCAGTCTTCCTGCTCGAACGGCAGGTTGAGTTCGGTGCACAGCCACAGCACCTTGCGCACGTTGATGGACGGAATCTTGCCGAGGATGTGCAGCATGCAGGCTCCTTGTGAGGTCGAATGCGAAGCGTCCGGGATGCCCGAAACGGCCCGAACGCGCTCCCGTCGAATTTATACACGAGCGCGCGTAAATCGACAGGGGCGCACGCGAAATCGGCATTGGCGGCCCGCCGCCCCGCTTACATCGGCTTGAGCACCATCAGGAAATAGACCGTCAGCATCGCAAAGAACGCCGGATAGCCGAGCAGCTCCCAGCGCTTCGCATAGCGCCAGTAGCGCGCCGGCAGCGTGGCCTCGCCGTTCGCATGCGCGAGGTTCGCCAACGCGGCCAGCTCGATCTGCAGCCACACGACCGGCAGCCAGCACGCGCCCGCGATCGCATACAGCACGATCGACGCGACGAGCCACGGCGTATGCCACGGCCAGCCGGCCGTATGCGCGAGCCACAGCCCGGACGCCGGCTGGAAGATCACGGCCGGTGTCGTGAACCACCAGTCCGCGCGCACCACGAGCCGCGACACGGCCGCGATCGCGGGCACCGACCGCGTGCGGTTCGCGAAGAACAGGTAAAACGCGGTGCCGAAGCCCGTGCCGACCATCAGCACGGAGGACAGGATGTGAAGCGCCTTGATAATGAGATAGGTATTCATGGCTGTTCTTCTTCTGAAAACAGGATCAGCAGGATCGCGAGAATCGGCACGTTCTTGATCACCGGGCCGAACGGTTCGGCCAGCAGGCCGGGCATCGTGACCGCGATGACGGCCGAGTACGCGACGATCAGCGCGGCTTGCGCCACCCACAGACGGCGCGACGGCGCGGCGACGGTCGCCACTCCGAACGCGAAGTCCAGCGCGCAGGCGGCGTAGAGGGCGATCAGCGCGGGCAGCCCGGTGAGGTGCGCGCGGGCGAGCATCGCAAGGCTGTCGCTCTGCGGGTGGACGAACGCGCTCACGATGGCCGTCCAGATCCAGACGATCGCAAGCGCGCCGAGCAGCAGCGGCCGCCGCCACATCGCGAGGGCGTCGCGGCGCAGCGCGAGCGCGTCCGCGCCGATGAAACTGCGCAGGCCGCGCGGCGGCCGGCCGAGCACGGCCGCCAACGCTGCGGGATCGCCGGTGTTGCCACCGCGCAGCATCGTCCACGTATCGCGGGTCAGCATCGCGCCCGGCAGCGTGCCGACCAGCGCGGCCGCCGCCCCGACCAGCGGGCCCGGCAACGCGATGCGGGCTGCCGGCGGGAAGCCCAGCGCGGCGCGATAGCCGCTCAGCATCTCGCGGTATTCGACTTCATCAGCGCCGACCGCGTCGATGACCGAATGGCCGGCAGCCGGCGAAACGACGAGCCGCGCGACGAGTTCGGCGAGATCGTCGACGTGCACGGGGCGCAGCCGTTGGTGGCCGCCCGCCGGCAACGCGTGCACGGGCAGGCTCGCGAGCATCCGGAAGAACCGTGCCGACGTGCCGGCCGCGCCGTAGACGAGCGCGGGCCGCACGATCCGGTAATCGAGCGGCAGCGTCTGCAGGAAGGTGTCGGCTGCGTACTTGCTGGCGAAATACGGCGTGTCGCCGCGCTCGACGCCCAGCGCCGAGATCTGGATCACACGCCGCACGCGGACCCGGCTGCATGCCGTGAAGAGCGCGCAGGGCGCCGCACGATGCACGGTGTCGAGCGTCGCATCGCGCCGGTCGGCGAGGATCCCGACCGCGTTGATCACGACGTCGACGCCCGCCAGCCGGGCCAGCCACGCGTCGGGGTCGACGTCCGTCGCGAAGTCGATCGCGACATCGTGCGGGCCGACTGCGTGCCGCACGCCGCGCAGCACGCGATGGCCGCCGGCTTCCAGCCGCGCGCACAACGCCCGCCCGATGAACCCGTTCGCGCCGCAGACGAGGATGTTCATGTCGCACTCCGGGGTGCGGCATGCCGGCGGATCGACAGCAGGGCTTCGTTCATCGTCATCCTCTATTTACTGTTGTTTCTGTAATGGCAGAAACAACGCCTTCAAAAAAAGCGGGCTGCGCGCCCGCACTTCCGATTTCCGGTTACTTCGACGACTTGCGCCTGACCGTCTGGCTGATCTTCGCGCCGATCCCGAGCGCCTTCATCAGCGTGTCGGGCTTGAGCCGCAGCATCTCGTCCGACCAGGTCGTGAGCGTCTCGACGAACTGCAGCGTGTCGCGGATGCGCTGTTCGGTCTCGCGGCTTTCATCGGCGATCTCGGGGCTCGTCAGGCAATCGCGCAGCACCGTGAGCGTCGGTTCGATCTCGCGCTGCCGCCGCCCTTCGACGATCAGCTTGAACAGTTCCCAGATGTCGGTCGACGTCTCGAAATGGTCGCGGCGGTCGCCCAGCACGTGCACGACCTTCGCGAGCCGCCACGCCTGCAGCTCCTTCAGGCTCGTGCTGACATTTGAGCGCGCGACGTTGAGCGTCTCGGCGATCTCGTCGGCGGCCACCGGCCGCCCGGCCAGGTACAGCAGCGCGTGAATCTGCGAGACGGTGCGGTTGACGCCCCATCGCGAGCCCATTTCGCCCCAGTGGAGAATGAATCGTTCGGCAATCGGTGTGAGTTCCATGTCGGGAAATTTAGTTTTTTCAGTTATTTCTGTCAAGAGAGAAATAACCGGCGGCGACGCGAATCGACATGCTGGTGGCTCGACCGCCAGGCGATTGCGACCGCGGTCACCGCCCGCCTTTCCCGCCGTGCCCGCCCGCTTCCATTACAATGCGCGGGATTTTTCCGATTTCAGGCCGTCCGCGCCTTTCTGACTAGAGGTTCCCATGATCATCAAACCGCGCGTGCGTGGCTTCATCTGCGTGACGACTCATCCGGTCGGCTGCGAAGCCAACGTCAAGGAACAGATCGACTACGTGACTTCGCATGGCCCGATCGCCAACGGCCCGAAGAAGGTGCTCGTGATCGGCGCGTCGACCGGCTACGGCCTCGCCGCCCGGATCTCGGCCGCATTCGGCTCGGGCGCGGACACGCTGGGCGTGTTCCTCGAGCGCGCCGGCAGCGAAACGAAGCCGGGCACCGCCGGCTGGTACAACAGCGCCGCGTTCGAGAAATTCGCCGCCGAAAAGGGGCGCTATGCGCGCAGCATCAACGGCGACGCATTCTCCGACAAGGTGAAGCAGGTCACGATCGACACCATCAAGCAGGATCTCGGCAAGGTCGACCTGGTCGTCTACAGCCTCGCGGCACCGCGCCGCACGCATCCGAAGACGGGCGAAACGATCAGCTCGACGCTGAAGCCGGTCGGCAAGGCGGTCACGTTCCGCGGCCTCGACACCGACAAGGAAGTGATCCGCGAAGTCTCGCTCGAGCCGGCGACGCAGGAAGAGATCGACGGCACCGTCGCCGTGATGGGCGGCGAGGACTGGCAGATGTGGATCGACGCGCTCGATGAGGCCGGCGTGCTGGCCGACGGCGCGAAGACGACCGCGTTCACGTATCTCGGCGAACAGATCACGCACGACATCTACTGGAACGGCTCGATCGGCGAAGCGAAGAAGGATCTCGACAAGAAGGTGCTGTCGATCCGCGACAAGCTGGCCGCGCACGGCGGCGATGCGCGCGTGTCGGTGCTGAAGGCCGTCGTCACGCAGGCGAGTTCGGCGATTCCGATGATGCCGCTCTACCTGTCGCTGCTGTTCAAGGTGATGAAGGAACAGGGCACGCACGAAGGCTGCATCGAGCAGGTGTACGGGCTCCTGAAGGACAGCCTGTACGGCGCGACGCCGCACGTCGACGAAGAAGGCCGTCTGCGCGCGGACTACAAGGAGCTCGATCCGCAAGTGCAGGGCAAGGTCGTCGCGATGTGGGACAAGGTCACGAACGAGAACCTGTACGAGATGACCGACTTCGCCGGCTACAAGACCGAATTCCTGCGTCTGTTCGGCTTCGAGATCGCCGGCGTCGACTACGACGCGGACGTGAACCCCGACGTGAAGATCCCCGGCATCATCGACACCACGGTCTGACGACCGCGCCCGCCGCGCGCATGGGCGCACGGCGGGCTGCCTTTGCAGGCGACGTCAGACCGGCGCCGCCTCGTCCAGATAGACACCGGCCGACAGCGTGGCCTTCACCTGCCGCGTGAAGTCGTCGGTGGCCACCTCCTCCGCTCCGGATTCGATCGCGTCGTATGCCTGACGCACGACGTCGGCCGGCGTCGCCTTCGGCACGTCGAGGCCGCGTGTCAGGTCCGTATCGATGAAGCCGGCGTGCAGCCCCACCACCTGCGTGCGCTGCTCGCGCAGCGAATGCCGCAGCCCGTTGGTCAGCGCCCACGCGGCCGACTTCGACACGCCGTAGCCCGACAGGATCGGCCGGTTCACCCAGCTCGCGACGGACAGCACGTTCAGGATCGCGCCGCCGCCGTGGCCGGCGAGCGTGGCCGCGAATGCGCGCGACATCGCCAGCATCCCGAACACGTTGGTTTCGAGGTGATCGCGCAGCGCGTCGACCGCGCCGTCGTCGGTCAGGCTGCCGAGCCGCGCGATGCCCGCGTTGTTGATCAGCAACGTGACGTCGCGCGCGGCGTCGGCGGCCGCGGCGACCGCCGCCGGATCGGTCACGTCGAGCTTCACGGGCACCACGCCCGGCAGCGTCACGCTGGCCGGATCGCGCGCGCCCGCATAGACCTTCCGCGCCCCGCGTTCCAGCGCCTGCTTCGCGAATTCGAGGCCAAGCCCGCGGTTCGCGCCCGTGACGAAAACGACTGCACCTTCGATCTTCATGATCCTTCCTTTCATCGTGTGAATGAAACCATGCCGCCATCGCGTACCGCGCCGTTGCACCGCCGGTACCGGAGCGCGGGCGCGTCCCGCCGCCCGCGCCCCGCTGCACCCAGACCAGACCGACCTCCATCCGTGCCGCCGGAGTCGCCTTCGCTTCATTTGCGAAGTCGGCTACACTGAACGTCAATGTCGATCACCATTGTCTTTGCGATGCATTGTGTCAGCGCATCCTGGCCGCGTCAATGGTGATCACCATTGTGTTTTTCAATCGATGTAATGGCCGGAATGAGGGAGGGATCGATGGGCGTCTCGAGACAACAGGCCGCCGACAACCGCAACGCGATCGTCGCGGCCGCCGAGCGGCTGTTCCGGGTGCGCGGTGTCGACGCGGTCGGTTTGACCGAACTGATGAAGGAAGCCGGTTTTACGCAGGGCGGCTTCTACAACCACTTCAAATCGAAGGACGCGCTGGTCGCCGCGGTAATGGAAAAGGCGATGCAGGACGGCGCGGATTCGCCGCGCGCCGGCAGCATCGCGCAACAGGTGACGTCGTACCTGTCGACCGCGCATCGCGACAATGTCGAAGCCGGCTGCCCGCTGTCCGCCTTCGCGGGCGACGCGCCACGCCTGACCGACGCGGCACGCGCCTGCTACGCGCACGGCGTCGCCGGCTATCTCGAGCGGCTGGAACGGATGGTCGCTATGGAAGGCGCGGCTGCGGCGGACACGCGCCGTGACGCGATCGCGGTGTTCAGCCAGATGGTCGGCGCGCTCGTGCTGTCGCGCGCGATCGCCCGCACCGATCCGGCGCTGGCCGATGAAATTCTCGACGCGGGGCGGCGCGCGCTCGCCGGCCAGCCCGACGATCCGGCCGTGCCGGCCGCGTAGCGGCGCGGCGGCACGACGGGGGCAAGCCGCGCGTGATCGCTATTCCACGGCCCGTGCGGCGTCCCACAGCGGCTGCCGGCCCAGCGCGGCATGCCACGCAGCGAAGCGCGCGCGCCACGACTCGAACGGTTCCGTCAGCGGATGACGCGGATCGTCGCTGAGCGCATACGCCATCCCTTCGATCAGCCAGCGCGGCTTGGTGGCGACCGCGAGGTTGCCGAGCACTTCGGCCTGGCGGTGGTGGATCAGTTCGTGCGCGAGAAAGTAGGTCTGCCAGCCGCGCGGCGCGATGACCACGCCGAAATCTCCAAGAGTGAGCGCCGCGCGTTCGCCGAGGCCGAACTTGTCCGCACATTCGCGCGTCGAGCAGAACACGACGCGCGGTGCGTCGCGAAACGGGCCCACGGCCGCCGCCGCGCGCGCGTAACCGTCGCGATAGAGCTGCTTCGCTGCGTCGAACTTCGCGGCATCGTCCGTGCAGATGTCCGCGCTCGGGCATGACACGCCGGGAAGCAGCGCGGGCGCGACGACGCGCAGCGGCTTGACGAGCGCGTAGGCGGCGATCGGCAGCGCGACGAGCAGGCCCGTGAGGGTGAAGGCGACGTGGGAGCGTTTCATCGAGGCGACGATTCCGTGAGTGTGCTGGTGGATTTTCCTGCACGAATATATCGGAGCCGCGGCGCCGCCGGCCGGCTTTTCCGTTCCGCTCGGCGTCCGGCCCACGGCCGCGCGCCGTCGGGCATCAGCGCATAGTTCCTCGGAGCAAATTCTGATGAAAATTCCCGTTGCATCGCCTATGCTTAGCCGCCACCAGGAGGAGCAAGCGCATGTCAACCAGCCCCGTCGACCCCGCCGAAACCCATGACCTCGTCATCACCCGCACGCTGCGCGCGCCGCGCCAGGCGCTCTGGCGGGCGTGGACCGACCCTGAGCTGCTGAAGGAATGGTGGTGCCCGAAACCGTGGACCACCGACGTGCGCGCGTTCGACCTGCGCCCGGGCGGCGCCTTCCACACGTTCATGCGCGGCCCCGACGGCGGCACGAGCGACAACCCCGGCTGCTTCCTCGAAATCGTGCCTGAAGCGCGGATCGCGTTCACGTCGATGCTCGCCGGCGGCTGGCGGCCGCAGGTGCCGTGGCTGGGCTTCACGGCCATCGTCACGATGGCCGACGACGACGCCGGCTGCCGCTACGACGCGCGCGTGATGCATCCCGACGCCGCGACGCGCGAGCGCCACGAGGCACTCGGGTTCTTCGAAGGCTGGAACATCTGCATCACGCAGCTCGACGAATTCGCGGCCGCGCTGCGCTGAAGGCGGGTGAGCGTACGGTCCGATTGCATGCCGTCGCGCGCGCGCCTAGGATTCCTGAAGGAAGCACGACGACACGCCGGCATCCGGCGTGCACCGTCGCGCGCATTCCGCGGGAGGCGACATGCTGCACATGCACACGCATTCGACCCGGGTCAGCCGGCACCTGAACGCACCGCGCGGGCGCGTCTACCGCGCGCTGCTCGACCCGCACGCGGTCGAACAATGGAAGGTGCCCGACGGCATGACATGCCGCGTCCACGCCTATGACGCACGCGAAGGCGGCGCGCTGCGCGTGTCGCTGAGCTACGACGAACCGTCGGACGGCGCCGGCAAGACCACCGCGCACACCGACACCTATCACGGCCGCTTCGTGACGCTCGTGCCCGACGAGCGGATCGTCGAAATCGATGTGTTCGAAACCGACGACCCGATGCTGCGCGGCGCCATGACGATCACGATCACGCTGTCCGACGAGGCAGGCGGCACGCGCGTCGAGGCCGTGCACGACGGTGTGCCGCCCGGTGTGCCGGTCACCGACAACGAAGCCGGCTGGCGCATGGCGCTCGCCCGGCTCGCGGCGCTGGTCGAGACGGGCTGAGCGCCAAGGCGGCGCGCGATACGCGTCAGCCGAGCCGATAGACCTGCGAAACGGTCCCGCGGAACAGCGCGTCGCGCTCGTTCGGGCTCGCGTGCGCGGTGAGCCGCTTGAATGCATTCCAGCCGTTCACGTAGGAATACGAGCCCTTGTCGACCGGGAAATTGCTCTCGAACATGCAGCGCTCGGCGCCGAACGCTTCGATGCAGGTGAGCATCCACGGCTTCCAGGCGTCCGCGAGCTGTTCGGACGACGGCGGCCGCGCACCCTTTTCGAAATCGAAACCGTTGATCCGCATCCCGAGGCCGCCCACCTTCACGAATACGTTCGGCAACCGCGCGAGCTCGCGCATCGACGCCGACCAGCGCTGGAAGACTTCCGGCCGCTTGTCCGCATAGCTCGCGATCCGTACGACGCCGCCGCAGTGATTAATGATGATGCGCGTGTCGGGGTTCGTCTTCGCCAGATCGAACAGCTCGGGCAATTGAGGAAAGAACAGCCACGCGTCGTACGAAAGCCCGAGCGGCGCGAGCTGCGCGACGCCGGCCCGGTACGCGGGATCGAGCAGCAAACCGCGCGGCACCGCCGACAACGGATTCGCGAGCGACGGATCGGCATCCCACGTGCTCAGGTGCCGAACGCCGCGAAAGCGTCCGCGCCCCGCGTCGAGATGCGCTTCGAGCACGTCGCGCACGCGCGCGCCGAGCCGCAGGTCCGCATGCCCGACGATGCCTTTCGCGACGGCCGGGCCGCGTTGCTGAAGCGGCTCGGTCACGCCGGCGATGTAAGCCGTTTCGCCCACGGGCTTCAGTTCGGCCGGCCCCGCATCGCGATAGCGCGTCAGCGCCTGCATGTAGACCGATGCCTGGATGTTGTGGCCGGAGCGCGCATCCTGCAGATAGTCGTCGAGCATATAGATCCAGCCCGGCCGCTCGTAGAAGTGGTGATGCGCATCGACGATCGGCAGATCCGGCTCGAGTGCGGGTTCGAGCGCGGACGCGAGCCAGTCGTTTCGCACCGCGAGATAGTTGCCTTGCGTCGTCATGCGGGAAGCTCCGTTGTCAGCCGGCGTGCGCGTATCGGCCCATGCAGGGACGGCGAGCGAGGCGGCGGCCGCGCCGAGCAGCCGGCGTCGTTTGATCGAAAGGGTCATGTCATTCGCTCCGGTCGAACGCGTACAGCGACAGCGTCAGCAGCGTCGTGATCGCCAGGACGATCGCGAGGCCGAGCATCCCGGCCGTGAAGGTGCCGAAGCTGTCCTTCAGGTAGCCGACGAGATACGGGCCCGCGAATCCGCCGAGCGCGCCGATCGAATTGATCAGCGCGAGGCCGCCGGCCGCCGCCTGGCCCGACAGGAAACGCGAAGGCAGCGTGTAGAAGATCGTACGTCCGGCAATCGTGCCGATCAGCGCGAGCGTGATGCCGACGAGCGCGGGCCCGAGCGTCAGGAAATGCGTCGACACGCCAAGCGCCACCGCGCCGATGCACAGCCCGATCGCGAGGTTCGCGACCGGTGCGCCGCGCCGGTCGACCCGCTTCGCCCACCCCAGCAGCGCGATCGTCGCGAAGAAGTACGGCAGCGCGGACAGCCAGCCCGTCTGCATCGCCGACATGCCGTGCGCCTTCAGCATTTGCGGCAGCCAGATGCCGATTCCGTACGAGCCCATCGTGAAGCCGAACGAGATCAGCGCGAGCAGGTACACGCGCACGTCTCGCAGCGCGACGCCGAAGCCCTTCTTGCGGCCGGCGGCGGCGCCTTCGCGCTCGAACGCGCGCTGCAGCGCGCTACGCTCGTCGTCCGACAGCCACGCAGCCGTGGCCGGCGAGTCGGACAGGTGCTTCAGGACGAGAAAGCCGAGCGCGCACGCGGGCAGCCCTTCGACGATGAACATCCACTTCCAGCCTGCGAGGCCGAGCGCGCCGTCGAGCTGCAGCAGCCACGTCGACAGCGGACCGCCGATCAGCGACGACAGCGGCGTCGACACGGTGAACCACGCGAGCACGCGCGTGCGGTAGCTCGCGGGAAACCACACGGCGAGGAAGAAGATCACGCCGGGGAAAAAGCCGGCCTCGCCGATGCCGAGCAGCAGCCGGATCGCATAGAAGCTGGTGGGCCCCGTCGCGAGTGCGGTCGCCGCCGCCATGAGCCCCCACGTGATCATGATGCGCGCGAGCCAGCGCCGCGCACCGAAGCGGTACAGCGCGAGATTGCTCGGCACCTCGAACACGCAATAGCCGGCGAACATGATCCCCGCGCCCCAGCCGAACTGCGTCGCGGTCAGGCCGAGATCGCGGTTCATCGTCAGCGCCGCGAACCCGACGCTCGTGCGGTCGAGATAGTTGAAGAAGTACGCGAGCGCGAGCAGCGGAATGAAGCGCCATGCTGCCTTGCGCACGGCCCGTTGCTCGATCGACGCGTCGGTCTCGCGATCGGCGGCCAGCGCCGGGGAAGCGGATGTCATGATTGTCTCCGTGGATGTGGCGCTCCGCGCCCGCGCGAGCGCGCGGCCGGGATGCCTTTTGTTGGTTCGATGGATTGCAGCGGCGCTACGCGCTCGCCGCCTCGTTCGGCGAAGGCATGTCGCTTGGTACGTCCGGTACGCTTGGTACGCCCGGCGGCAGCCCGTTCGCACCGTGTCCGTGCCGCCCCGCGACGACGCCCGCGTCGATCAGCGCGCGTGCCTCGTCCGGCGTATAACCCAGCTCGCCGAGCAGCGCGCACGTGTCCTGGCCGAGCGCGGGCGGCGCCGAGCGCAGCCTCAGGCGCTCCCCGCCAAGCGTGAGCGGCAGCAGCGCGGTGCGCGTGTCGACCGGCCGGCCGGCGCTGCTCGCGTCGGCCGGCAGCGTCACGGCTTCGAGGCCCCCGGTCGCGAGCAGATGCGGATCGTCGAACAGGTCCTGCGGCTTCGTGATCGGCGCATACGGCAGGCCGATCGATTCGAAGATCGCGCCGATCTCCGCGGCCGAATGCGCGGCAAGCCGCGCACGCAGTTCGGGCAGCAGCCACTCGCGGGCCTGCACGCGGAGGTTGTTCGTCGCAAGGCGCGCATCGTCCTTCAGCGCGGCCAGGCCGAACGCGTCGCAGAACAGCGCCCATTGCGTGTCCGACACGACCGCGAGAAAGATCTGCTCGCCGTCCCGCACCGAAAACACGTCGTAGACCGCCCATGCGGAAATCCGGCTCGGCATCGGCGACGCGGCCTGCCCCGTCACCGCGAACTGCATCATGTGCTGCGCGACCAGGAACACGTTGTTCTCGAACAGCGAACTCTGCACCTGTTGGCCGCAGCCGGTGCGTTCGCGCTGCGCGAGCGCGGCCATCGCGCCGATCGCGCCGAACATCCCGCCCATGATGTCGTTGACGCTCGAGCCCGCACGCAACGGCCGGCCTTCGGGGCCCGTCATGTACGCGAGGCCGCCCATCATCTGCACGACTTCGTCGAGCGCGGTGCGATGTTCGTACGGCCCCGGCAGAAAGCCCTTGTGCGACACGTACACCAGGCGGGGATTCAGCGAGGACAGCGCGGCATGACCGAGGCCGAGCCGGTCCATCGTGCCGCTCTTGAAGTTCTCGCTGAACACATCGGCCGTCGCGACGAGCCGCCGCACGATCTCGAGCCCGCGCGGATCCTTCACGTCGACCGCCAGGCTCTTCTTGTTGCGGTTGAACATCCCGAAGAAGCCCGCGCCGGAACCGCGCAGCGCACGCGTGCCGTCACCCGCGATCGGTTCGATCTTGATGACTTCCGCACCGAGATCCGCGAGCAGCATCCCGCAGGTCGGGCCCATGACCATGTGCGTCATCTCGATCACGCGCACGCCTTCGTACGGCAGCGCCGAAGCCGGTTGGCGGTCGTTCATTGCGCGACTCCCGTCACGCATCCTTCGGGCTGGGTCGTGCTCGGCGCGCGGCCGTCCGCATAGCGGAACCCCTTCGGCAGCCCCGCGTCGGGCACGTGGCCGTACAGCGCCTCGGCTGGGAGCGCCGCGTGCAGGATCGCGCGCGCGGCGAGCAGCGCGTCCACGTCGACGCCCGTGTCGTACCCCATCGACTCCAGCAGGAACACGAGATCCTCGGTGACGATGTTGCCGGTCGCACCCGGCGCATACGGGCAGCCGCCCAGGCCGCCCTGGCTCGCGTCGAGCGTCGTCACGCCGGCGTCGAGTGCCGCGACGACGTTGGCGAGCCCCTGCCCGCGCGTGTTGTGGAAGTGCGCGCCGCCGGCCTTGTCGCCGACTTCTCGCCGCAGGCGCATGAACAGCCGGCGCACCTGCGCCGGGTTCGCGTAGCCGCTCGTATCGGAGAGCCCGATCTCGTCGACGCCGCATTCGGCCATCGCAGCCGCCATCGCGATCGTCTCGTCGTCGGAGACCGCGCCGGCGAGCGTGCAACCGAACGCCACCGAGACACCCGCCTCGATCTGCACCGACGGAAACCGCGCATCGCGCAGCGCGACGATCGTGCGCACCTCGTCGATCATCTGCGCCGGGGTCTTGCGGATGTTCGCCAAGGAGTGCGCTTCGGTCACGGATACCGGCAACGTCAGCTTGTGGACGCCCGCCTCGAACGCGTTTTCGGCGCCGCGCAGGTTCGGCGCGAGCGCGGCGACGCGCAGCCCCGGAATCGCCAGCGCATACGCGACGACTTCCCGGACGTCGGCCATCTGCGGCAACAGTCGCGCGGGCACGAACGATCCGACCTCGATTTCGCGCAGGCCGGCCGCGGCGAGCGCGTTGATCCAGCGCAACTTGCCGGCCGTCGGCATTACGGCCTTGATGCTCTGCAGGCCGTCACGCGGCCCCACCTCGCTCACCAGCACCTGCGGATATTCGGAAACACTCATTCGACACCTCAAAGTTCTATCGGAAAGAACATCGTTCTGTTTGACGGAACTTTAGAGGCGCGCCGAATTGGCCGTAAGCGGGGTATACCCGTGAAAATGCCATTTTCTGGAACTTGAGTTCTGTCAGACAGAACGCTATAGTCGATCGACCGTCACCCAAAGGAACAGCCAGCCGTGCCCCCGACCTCGACTCCCGCAGACCCCACCGGCGACGCGCCCGATTCATCGGCCGAAGCCTCCAGCGGCGTCGCCGTCCTCGATCGCGCGTTCGCGATCCTCCACGCGTTCGGACCCACCGACGACCGGCTGTCGCTCGCGGAACTGTCGCGCCGCACCGGGCTGTACAAGAGCACGATCCTGCGCCTGCTCGCCGCGCTCGAGCACGGCGGCTTCGTGCGCAAGCTCGACGACGGCCAGTACGCGGTCGGACACGAGCCGTTGCGGCTGGCCGCGCTGTATCAACGCTCGTTCCGGGTCGGTCCGGTCGTCGAACCGTTGCTCGAGACGCTGAGCCGCGAACTAGGTGAAACGGCATCGTTCTACGTGCGGCATGGCGACATGCGCTCGGTGCTCTACCGCGTCGAGCCCGCGCGCACGGTGCGTGTGTCGATCCGGGTCGGCGAGGAGTTTCCGGTTCGCCAGGGGGCATCCGGGAAAGTGCTGCTCGCGTTCACCGACCCGCACGATGCACAGTGGAACGAGGTGCGCGAACGGTTGTGGGCCGCGTCGTACGGCGAGCGCGACCCGGAGACGGCGTCGGCGTCCGTGCCGGTCTTCGGCGCGGCCGGCGATTGCGTCGGCGCGCTGACGGTGTCCGGTCCGAAATCGCGGCTTGCCGCCGCGCCGGCCATGGCCGCGGCGCTCGCGATGCTGTTGCCGCTCGCACAGAAGGCGACCGTCGCGCTCGGCGGCGCAGGCGCGCGCTACGACGCGCAAACGGTGCGCGACAGTCTCGCGCGCTTCGCGGCGGCGGCGCACGACACCGCGAAGCCGTAGCCGCAGCCATAGCGGGCCATCCGCGTGCGGCGCCGCGACTGCGCAAACGGCGGCCGCATGCGACACTGGCCGCCCGCGCACGCACCGCGTCGCCCGTCGGCGCGGAACACGCAACCGCCGTCCGGACACGTACAAGGGCCCTCACCATGAACGCCGCGCGCACCGCCACCTGGTATTTCGATTTCGTTTCGCCGTTCGCGTACCTGCAGCAGGAACGGTTCGACCAACTGCCGCCCGCCGCCGCATACGAGCCGAAGCCGATCGTGCTCGGCGCGCTGCTCGCGCACTGGGGCCAGAAAGCGCCGGCCGAGATCGCGGCGAAGCGCGTCTTCACCTATCGCCACGCGCAATACCGCGCGGACAAGCTCGGCATTCCGTTCCGGATGCCGCCCGCGCATCCGTTCAACCCGATCCGGCCGCTGCGCCTCGCGATCGCGATGGGCGGCACGCCCGATGCGATCCGGCGGATCTTCCGACACATCTGGCGCGACGGCCAGGACGTGTCGACGCCGGACGGCTTCGCCGCGCTGTGCGAAGCGGTCGGCTTTCCCGAAGGCGTGACGGCCGTCGACGCGCAACCGGTGAAGGACGCGCTACGCGCGAACACCGACCAAGCGATCGCACACGGCGTGTTCGGCGTGCCGACCTTCGAATTCGGCGGCGACCTGTTCTGGGGCGAGGATGCGACCGACATGTTCGTCGACTGCGCGACGTCCCGCGCATGGCTCGACTCGCCCGAAGTGCGCCGCATCAGCGCGCTGCCCGAAGGCATCCGGCGCGGCTGACGGCACGCGCGACGGCGCCTACCCGTCGCGCCCTTCGACGAGCGGCGGCACGGCCTCGCGCATCATCGCAACGAAGCGCACAAGCCGCGACGGATAGAACTGCGCGTGCGGGTAGGTGATGTAGACCGGCAACGGAGCGGCATACCAGTCGGGCGCGAGATGCACGAGTTCGCCGCGCGCGAGATGGCCCGCCAGCATCCACGACGAACCGACGCACGCGCCGACACCGAGCAGCGCCGCGCTGCGTAGCGCGTAGAGATTTGCGGTCGTGATGCGCGGCCGCATCGCGATGCGGCGCGTATCGCCCGTGACGGTATGCGTCAGCGTCAGCTCGGTCCGGTAATACGTGCGCAGCGCGAGCCACGGCAATGCGGCCAGCGCGTCGGGATCGGCGGGCACGTCGGCGCCGTTCAGCACGGACGGCGCGGCCACCACGAAGCGCGGCACCTTGCTCAGTCGGATCGCGACGACGGACGGATCGGTCGGCTCGCCGACCTGGATCGCGCAGTCGATCCCGCTGCCGACAAAATCGCGCACCTCGTCCTGCAGCAGCCATTCCACCGAGACGCGCGGGTAGTCACGCAGGAATCGCGCGAGCGGCTCGACGAAGCGCTCCTGCCCGAACGCATGCGGGACCGCGACCCGCAGCAGGCCGTCGGGTTCCTCCTGCGCGCCGCGCAGGTCGGCCTCGAACGCCGCCCAGTTCGTGAGCAGCTCCTTCGCGCGCGTGAAGCAGCGCTCGCCGTCGACGGTCAGCCGCATCGCGTGGGTCGTCCGCTGCAGCAGCCGCATCCCGAGTGAGCGTTCGAGCGCCTGCAGCCGCCGGCTGATGGTCGGCTGCGTCGTGTGGAGTTGCGCGGCGGCCGCCGACAGGCTGCCGGCCTCGACTATGCGCACAAAGGTTTCCATCAGCTCGAAACGATAGCCGGCGCCGTCGACGGGCACGGCCTGAACGCGCGCAGACCCGCCTGCGGCGGGCAAATCGGGGGTTTTCTCGGTCATTCGCCAAGCGTATAACAAATCTGCGCCGGACGGCACTACCGTGGTCGGCCGCCGGCCGGCACACTCGCGTCCATTCGATACCCGAACAAGGATGTACGCGATGTCCACTCCGACCCGTCTCGACGCCGCGCCCCGCGCGGCGCATGCACCGGCCCCCGCGGCCACTTCCTCGCTGCTCGATCGCCGGCTCGTGCTGCTGCTGGCCGCGGCCGCCGGTCTCGGCGTCGCGCCGCTCTACTATGCGCAGCCGATGCTCGCCGCGCTGGGGCCAGATCTCGGCGCGTCGGCGCGCGCGATCGGCTTCGTGCCCACGCTCACGCAGCTCGGCTATGCGCTCGGCATCCTGCTGCTCGCGCCGCTCGGCGACCGCTTCGACCGGCGCCGCGTGATCGTGACGAAAGCCGCCGCGCTGGTCGTCGCGCTGCTGCTCGCGGCGGTCGCGCCGTCGCTCGGGCTGCTGCTGGCCGCGAGCTTCGCGATCGGCCTGACCGCGACGATGGCGCAGGACGTCGTGCCGGCCGCCGCGACGCTCGCGCACGACGCGCATCGCGGCCGCATCGTCGGCACGGTGATGACGGGGTTGCTGCTCGGCATCCTGCTGTCGCGCGTCGTCGCCGGCTTCATCGCGGAAACGGCCGGCTGGCGCGCGATGTTCGGGCTCGCGGCGGCCAGCGTCGCCGCCATCGGCATCGTGGCCGCACGCGGGCTGCCGCGCTTCGAGCCCACCACGCAGCTGTCGTACCGCGCGCTGATCGGGTCGCTCGGCGAACTGTGGCGCCGTCATCCCGCGCTGCGCCGCGCCGCGCTCGCGCAAGGGCTGCTGGCCGTCGGGTTCAGCGCGTTCTGGTCAACGCTCGCGGTGATGCTGCACGGCGCGCCGTTCCATCTCGGCAGCGCAGCCGCCGGCGCATTCGGCCTCGCGGGCGCCGCCGGCGCGCTGGCCGCACCCGTGGCCGGACGCCTGGCCGATCACCACGGTCCCGAGCGTGTCACGCGGCTCGGCATCGGGATCGCGACCGTGTCGTTCGCCGCGATGGCCGCCGCGCCGCTGCTGACGCCGCATGCGCAACTCGCGCTGCTCGCCGCCGCGACGATCGGCTTCGATCTCGGCGTGCAGGCCACGCTGATCGCGCATCAGGCAATCGTCTACCGAATCGACCCGGCGTCGCGCAGCCGTCTCAACGCGGTGCTGTTCGTCGGCATGTTCATCGGGATGGCCACCGGTGCCGCGCTCGGCAGTTCGTTGCTCGCGCAACTGGGCTGGAATGCGGTGATCGTGCTGGCCGTGGCGACGTCGCTGGCTGCGCTGGCCGTGCGCGTGTGGCGCCGGTAATCCCGGTGTCGTGAATGGGGGACGGGCACGCCGCAGGGCTTGCCCGCCTTTTCTTTTATTTTCTTTCGGTGCTGCGCGGCCGGGCGCGGCGCGGCAGATCCGGGATGGAGGCGGAACGCTTTCGCGTCATCCGGTGCAAGTCCCGCGACGGCTCATCAAATTATCCAGTTCAACCGATTATTTTTCGCCGGCACGCAGGGATCCGGGCGCAACCGTCAGATGATTCTGCATCACCGCGCCGCACGGCCCGCTCCAACCCGGCCCCACCAGAAATTCGCGTTTTCTCAGGGGATTCCCGGTATTTTTTCCCATTTTCTTCGAAATTACCGATGACATACTTGCCCCCCGTTGCGCTCCGATGCGAGCGCGCTTCCTGATCCTGCCGGCCGCGCGTCATGTGTCGTGCGTCCGCCGGGGTCGCAGAACATGAACAATTTCGACACCACGATCCAGACCTTCCTCACCCACATCACGTTCGGACCGCTGATGAACCACGCGATCCGCGTGATCGCCGGCCTCTATACGTTCAAGGGCTTCGTGCTCATCCCCGTGCTGTGCTGGCTATGGTTCCAGCCGGGCCCCCAACGTGAACGGCAACGCGAGCTGGTCATCGCGACCGTCGCGAGCGGGCTCGTCGCGCTCGCGTTCGGCCGATTGCTCGCGAAAACCCTGCCGTTCCGCGTGCGACCGATCTACAACCCCGACCTGCACCTGCACTTCCCGTCAGAGGAACTGCGCGCGGCCACGCTGCAGGCATGGAGCTCGTTTCCGAGCGACCACGCGATGTTGTGGATGGCGATCGCGACCGGGATCTTCATCATCGCGCGCCGCGTCGGCGTGCTCGCGCTGCTGTATGCGGTCGTGTTCATCTGCGTGCCGCGTGCGTATCTCGGCTTTCACTACCCGACCGACCTGATCGCCGGCGCGGCGATCGGCATCGCGATCGCGTGGCTGCTGACGCGCGATGCGATTCGATCGCGCTTCGCGCCGCAGGTGCTGGACGCGATCCGACGCTTCCCCGCGCCGGCCTATACGCTCGCGTTCCTGCTGTGCTTCGAGCTCATCACGCAGTTCGACGAACTGCTGACGCTCGCGCAGTCGGTCAAGCACACGACGATGTAACGGGACGGCGCCGCGATGCATCCGCTGCTGTCGTCACGACGTCCGGGCACGCGTTGCCGGCCCTGCGCGGCGGCGTCGCGTCCTGCGCATGCCGCCGCCCGCGTCGCTTTCGCCGCAGCGATCGCGGCCGCCAACGTCAGTCGCGATCGGGTGCGCCGAGCGGGAAGAACGCGCGGTACGGCCGCGCTTCGTCGACTGCACGCGCGAACGACGGCCGCGCCAGCAGCCGCTTGCGATACGCGATCACGTTCGCGAACGACGGATCGATCCGGTGCGTCCAGTCCGCGTAGAACAGGAACGGCGCCGCGCCGCAGTCGGCGAGGCTGAAGCGGTCGCCGGCCGCCCATTCGCGATCGGCCATCGTTCGATCCAGCCACGCGTACGACGTTTCGAGCATCGCACGCGCATCGGCGACACCCCGCGCATCGCGCTCGTGCTCCGGCCGCAGCGCGTCGTGCACGACCTTCTGCTGCGGCGTCGATACATAGTTGTCGAAGAAACGATCCATCGTCCGCACTTCCAGCGCCGCGCGCCGGTCGTCGGGCACCAGCCGAACGGGGCCCGGATGGTAGAGGTCGAGGTACTCGATGATGATCGTCGCCTCGATCACGGGGCGGCCCGCGTCCACGAGCACGGGGAACCGCTTCAGCGGCCACAGCGCAGCCAGTTCCTGCATCGGCTTCGGATCGTCGTGCGCGAGCACGCGATAGTCGAAGGGCGTGCCGTTCTCGTACAGCGCGGTCAGCACCTTCTGGCAGTAGGACGAAAACGGATGGGCGTAAAGCGTCGGTGTCATCGCGGGGTCTCTCAGGGTGTCGGCACCGCGTCATGCGGCGCCATGTGATCGGATAACTGGACGACGAACGGCGCCACGCCGATTCGACATCGATCCGGATTTTTTTCGTTGCGCGGCTTCGCACCGCTACGACCGGCCGTCCATCACGACGCGGCCTTCGCCACGCCACCGCAGCATCCCGCCGCCGAGGTTCGCGACGGCGTCGAACCCGGCCTTCAGCAGAATCACCGTCGCCTGCGCCGAGCGGCCGCCCGCGCGGCACACGGTCACGATCGGCCGGTCGCGCGCCAGTTCGCCGGTGCGCGCGGCCAGTTCGCCGAGCGGGATCGGTGTCGCGCCGGGCAGGTGGCCGAGCGGGCCGGTGAATTCGTCGGGCTCGCGCACGTCGACGACCTGCACCGCCGGCAGGTGATCCTCGAGCCACTGCGGATCGATTTCCCAGAAACCGGCGAACGTGTAGACGAGCGGCGCCCAGTCGGGTGCCGCATGCGTATCGGGCGCGTTCGCGGCGACGCCGCACTGCAGGTTCGCGGGCACCGCGACGTCGATCTGGCGCGGGTGGGCGAGCCCGAGGTTGCGCATGTAGCCGGCGAAATCGTCTTCGCTGAGATCACCGCCGAGGCGCGGATTGAAGCGCCGCTCCTCGCCGACGCTCGTCACCGTCAGCCCGCGATAGTCGTGCGCGGGATACAGCAGGCAGGCGGCCGGCAGCGTGAAGAGCCGGCCATGCACCGCGCGATACAGCGCGCGCGGGTCGCCTTGCTGAAAGTCGGTGCGGCCGGTGCCGCGAATCAGCAGGCAGTCGCCGGTGAACGCCATCGATTCGTCGTCGAGCACGAGGCTGATGCAGCCGCTCGTATGGCCCGGCGTCGCGCGCACGGTCAGGTAGCGCGTGCCGAATGCGCAGCGGTCGCCGTCGTTCAGGTAGCGGTCGGCGCCCAGCGCGCCGCTGGCGGCCGAAATCGCGATCGTGCTTCCAGTGCGCTGCTTCAGCAGCCATGCACCCGTCACGTGATCGGCGTGCACGTGGGTGTCGACGGTCGCGACGAGCCGCAGCCCGAGCTCGTCGAGCAGCGCCGCGTCGCGGCGCACCTGCTCGAACACGGGATCGATCAGCAGCGCTTCGCGCGACGCGGGATCGGCGAGCAGATAGGTGTAGGTCGACGATTGCGGGTCGAAAAGTTGCCGGAAGATCATTGGGAAGTTGCTCCGTCGGCTGGGGGTGTGGGTTGTGTGGGTTGTGTGGGTTGTGTGGGTTGTGTGGGTTGTGTGGGTTGTGTGGGTTGTGTGGGTGGCGTGGATGGTGCGGATGGTGCGGATGGTGCGAGCCGGCTCGCATGCGTCGCCGGCGCGCGGGGCGCGCGTTCCTACAGCGTAGTTCAAAACACACGTGCCGCCCCCATCGTTGCGTGCGGGGGGGACGCCATGCCGCGCCCGGACCGTCGCGGGCACTGCCTTACACTACCGCCTGTTCTCGTCTTACGTTCACAGGAATTGCGTCGATATGTCTCTGACGATCGATCCGAAGCAAGCCGCCGCGCTGCTGGCCGTCGCCGACACCGGCAGCTTCGAGCAGGCCGCCGTGCGCCTGCACGTGACCGCGTCCGCCGTCACGCAGCGGGTCCGCGCGCTGGAGGCGAGCCTCGGCACGCCGCTCGTGCTGCGTACGCGGCCGTGCCGCCCGACGGTGGCCGGGCAGCGCGTGCTGCAGCACCTGCGCCGCGTCGCGCTGCTGCAGGCCGACCTGCAAAGCACGCTCGCGGCCGAGCGCGAATCGCCGATCTCCGTCACGATCGCGCTGAATTCCGACAGCCTCGGCACCTGGTTCCTGCCCGCACTGACTTCGGTGCTAGCGGGCGAGCGCATCCTGTTCGAGCTGATCGTCGAGGACCAGGATCACACGTTCGCGCTGCTCGAAAGCGGGATGGCCGTCGGCTGCGTGACGACCGAGCCGAAACCGATGCGCGGCTGCGTCGCGACGCCGCTCGGCACGATGCGCTACCGCCTGCTCGCAGCCGCCGCGTTCGCGGGGCGCTGGTTTCCGCGCGGCCTGAACCGCACGAGCGCGCGCGATGCGCCGGTCGTCGCGTATTCGCGGCGCGACACGCTGCAGTCCACGTTCCTGAAGGAGAAGTTCGGGTTGCCCGAAGGCGCGTATCCGTGCCACTACGTGCCGGGCACGCACGCGCATTTCGCGGCGGTGCGGCACGGGCTCGGCTACGCGATGGTGCCGGAGCCGCTGCTCGGCGGCGCACCGCTCGATGCACAGGGGCTCGTCGATCTCGCGCCCGCGCATCCGACCGACGTGACGCTGTACTGGCACGCGTGGACGGTGCAGTCGCCGACGATGGCGTCGCTGTCCGCACGGGTGGTCGAAGCGGCGCGCCGGTTGCTCGCGCCGCTGCCGTGACGAGCGGGTCATCGACAGCGTCGGCGCGGCACGTGGTGCGGTATACACGGCGGCGAGGAACCCCGCCGCGCCGCCTATACTTTTTCCATCGGCCTCGCGAACGCGCCGCGCGGCCGGTCAGGCCAATCCGGCCGCCCGCTTTCCCGTGAGGAGAACATCATGTCCCGCCGCTATATCGATTGCCGCGACTTTCCCAGCGCGATGAACTGCTCGGTCGCGATTTCCGCCGACTCCGACAACGAACTGCTGGAGGCCGCCGTCCAACATGCGGTCTCGGTGCACCAGCACGCCGACAGCCCCGAACTGCGCACGCAGTTGAAAGCGCTGTTCCGCGACGGCACGCCGCCCGTCGATGCGCCCCGGCAAGCGTAATCCGCCGGCACGACACATTCGACGCACAGCCAGCAACATCATCCCCTGCTTCGCGCCACATCGCGCCGGCGCTCCCCGCCGGCCGGCGCATTCCACTTTACGCGCGACGCTGCGCGAAATACGCGCCAACCGCGTCGATGAAGGTGTCGATGTCCGCGCGCGACACGTCGCAGTGCGTGACGAAGCGCGACGCGTACAGCATCTGCGTGAGGATCCCGCGCGTCTTGAGCCACGCCTCGAGCGGCGCGCAATCGGCTTCGGGAAATTGCGCGAACACCATGTTCGTCGCATGCGACAGCACCTTCACTTGCTCGATGCGGGCGAGCCCTGCCGCGAGATGCGCGGCGTTCGCGTGATCATCCGCCAGCCGTTCGACGTTGTGCTCGAGCGCATACAGGCAGGCCGCCGCGAGGATGCCCGACTGCCGCATTCCGCCGCCGAGCACCTTGCGCCAGCGCTGCGCGCGCTCGATCAGCGTGCGACTGCCGACCAGCACCGAACCGACCGGCGCGCCGAGCCCTTTCGAGAAGCAGATCGACACGGTATCGAACGGTGCGCACAGTTCGGCGATCGGACGACCCGATGCGACAGCGGCATTGCACACGCGCGCACCGTCGAGGTGCGCGGCCAGCCCGCGGCTGCGCGCGAACGCGACGGCTTCCTGGACATAGCCTTCCGGCAACACGAGGCCGCCGATCGTGTTTTCGAGCGCGAGCAGGCGCGTGCGGGCGAAGTGATTGTCGAGCGGCTTGATCGCCGCGGCGATCTTCGCGAGCGGCAGCGTGCCGTCCGGTGCGTTCTCGATCGGCTGCGGCTGGATGCTGCCGAGCACGGCCGCGCCGCCGCCTTCGTACTTGTAGGTATGTGCGAGCTGGCCGACGATGTATTCGTCGCCGCGTTCGCAATGGGCCATCAGCGCGGCAAGGTTGCTCTGCGTGCCGCTCGGGAAGAACAGGCCGGCTTCCTTGCCGGCCCGCTCGGCCGTGACGGCCTGCAGGCGCAGCACGGTCGGGTCGTCGCCCCATACGTCGTCGCCCACTTCGGCGGCAGTCATCGCGGCCAGCATCGCCTGGCTCGGACGTGTCACGGTATCGCTGCGTAAATCGATCATTGTCGTGCCCTGAGTGAACGCGGACCGGAACCGATGCGCCCGGCCCTGCCGAAACGAGACTCAGAGTGTACGCAATTCACCCAGCGGCTGCCGACGGCAAGCGCACCGCGATCCCGCATGCACGCAGTCGTTCCGATGATGCGACGCGCCATATTGACGCACGTGCGGCAGACCGCCACGCCGCGACCGCCCGCGGCGCGAACGACGTTCTTGATACGAATCAACGATTTATGTCGAATTCGCGCGCGGCGGGCTGGACATCTGCGACGAGTTGGCGCATTTCGCGGCGCAACATCGCAATCCATACTCCAGCCAACCCCGACGCCGGTTCGGCCGGGGTCCGCCGGCACCCGCCGGCGGGTATCGTCAGCCTCGGTCAACTGGTATGGACTCCGCTCTTTCGGCCCTCGATCTGGCCCGCCTGCAATTCGCGTTCACCGTCTCCTTTCACATCGTCTTCCCGGCGCTGAGCATCGGCCTCGCCAGCTTCATCGCCGTGCTCGAATATCGCTGGCTCAGGACCGGCAAGCAGTACTACAAGACACTCTGCCTGTTCTGGTCGAAGATCTTCGCGGTCGCGTTCGGGATGGGCGTCGTCTCCGGCGTCGTCATGAGCTATCAGTTCGGCACCAACTGGTCGGGCTTCTCGAGCTTCGCCGGCGCCGTCACCGGCCCGCTGCTGATGTACGAGGTGATGACCGCGTTCTTCCTCGAAGCCGGCTTCCTCGGCATCATGCTGTTCGGCTGGAATCGCGTAAGCCCGCGCGCGCACTTCGGCGCGACGCTGATGGTCGCGATCGGCACGCTGATCTCGACGTTCTGGATCCTCGCGTCGAACAGCTGGATGCAGACGCCGCAGGGCTTCGAGATCGTCGACGGCCGCGTCGTGCCGACCGACTGGTTCGCGATCATCTTCAATCCGTCGTTCCCGTACCGCCTGTTCCACATGGCGATCGCCGCGTTCATCGTCGCCGCGCTGGTCGTCGCCGCGACGGGCGCATGGCACCTGCTGAAGGGCCGCCGCGACAAGGGCGTGAAAAAGATGTTCTCGATGGCGCTGTGGCTGCTGCTGGTGCTCGCGCCGCTGCAGGCCGTGATCGGCGACCAGCACGGCATCAACACGCTGAAGCACCAGCCCGCGAAGATCGCCGCGATCGAAGGGCTGTGGGAAACCGAAAAGGGCGGCACCGCGCTCAACCTGTTCGGCATTCCGGACATGAAGGCCGAAACGACCCGCTACGCGGTGAAGGTGCCGCACCTCGGCAGCCTGATCCTCACGCACAGCTGGGACGGCGAGATCCGCGGGCTGAAGGATTTCCCGCCTGAAGACCGCCCGAATTCGACGGTCGTGTTCTGGAGCTTCCGGATCATGGTCGGTCTCGGCTTCGCAATGATCGGCCTCGCCGCGCTCGCGTGGCTGCTGCGCCGCCGCGGCACCCTGTATGAATCGAAGTGGTTCCAGCGCTTCGCGCTCGTGATGGGCCCGACCGGTTTCGTGTCGCTGCTCGCGGGCTGGGTGACGACCGAAGCAGGCCGCCAGCCGTGGGTCGTGTATGGCGTGATGCGCACCGCGAAGGCCGTGTCGCCGCTGTCGGTGCAGCAGGTCAGCCTGTCGATGATGACGTTCGTGATCGTGTACTTCCTCGTGTTCGGCACCGGCGTGTACTACATGCTGAAGCTGATGAAGGCCGGCCCCGCGCTGCCCGATGCCCCGCATGACGCGGATCACGACAGGCCCGACACGCGCCTCGATCACACCGCGCGCCGCCCGATGTCGGCTGTCGACGAGCTGATCGAGACCGTCTGAGCCCACCCCTTTCGCAAACGAGAAAACCTATGGACGTCACCGTAATCTGGGCCGCGATCATCGCGTTGGGGCTCTTCATGTACGTCGTGCTCGACGGCTTCGACCTCGGCATCGGCATCGTCTTCCCGTTCTTCCCGGACGAGAAGGAACGCGACCTGATGATGAACACCGTCGCGCCCGTATGGGACGGCAACGAGACGTGGCTCGTGCTCGGCGGCGCCGGGCTGTTCGCGGTGTTTCCGATCGTCTATTCGACGGTGCTGTCGGCGCTGTACCTGCCGCTGATCTTCATGCTGGTGTGCCTGATCTTCCGCGGCGTGTCGTTCGAGATCCGCGCGAAGGCGCGGCGCACGAAGCAGCTGTGGGATCTCGCGTTCATCGGCGGCTCGGCCGGCGCCACGCTGTTCCAGGGGATCGCGCTCGGCGCGTTCCTGCAGGGCATCAACGTGAAGGACGGCGTGTTCGCGGGCGACGCGTTCGACTGGCTCACGCCGTTCAGCCTGCTGACGGGCCTCGGCCTGATCGTCACGTACGCGCTGCTCGGCTGCTGCTGGCTCGTCGCGAAAACGGAGGGCGATCTGCAACGGCGCCTGCATCGCGTCGTGTGGCCGCTGACCGTCGTGCTGCTCGGCTTCATCGCCGTTATCAGCCTGTGGACGCCGCTGCAGGATCCGGCCATCGCGCAGCGCTGGTTCGATTCGGGGCTGTTCTGGCGGCTGCTGCCGGTGCCGTTCCTGGTCGCCGGGTGCGCGGTGTGGATGCGTCGCGCGGTGCGCGCGCGGCACGACATGACGCCGTTCATGCTCGCGCTGGCGCTCGTGCTGCTCGGCTATGTCGGCCTGCTCGTCACGATGTTCCCGTATGCGATTCCTCAGACGATGACGATCTGGGAAGCGGCGGCGCCGCGTTCGAGCCAGACCTTCACGCTGGTCGGCGCAGCGGTTATCCTCCCGATCATCATCGCCTACACGACGATGGGTTATTGGGTATTCCGAGGCAAGGTACGTCATGAAGACCAGCATTACTACCACCACTGATTCCGCCGCTCATTCCGCCGCGCGGCAGCCCGACGCGCCGCGTCCGCGGATGCGCGGCTGGATGTGGTTCGTCGTTCTGTGGGCGGGCGGCGTGATCGGCGCCGTCACGCTCGGCTATGCGTTCAAGATCTTCATGAACCTGACGCTGTTTGCGGTGAAATGAAGCCCGGGAGGCCGGCTGACCAGGCGATCGCCCCCCGATCGCACCCGTTACGCCGGCCGCGCGCATCGATACGCGATGCGCTTGCTCTGCCGGACGCGTTATTGCGGCGCCCGCCGCACCACGCCTAGCTTCAATCCCAGCATCCCGAATATGCGGTTCATCGTCTGCACCGTCCCGTCGCTGCGGCCCTGCTCGATATCCTGAATCGTCTTCGTCGACACGCCGGCGAGCTTCGCCATTTCGGTGCTCGTCAGCCGCATCGTCTTCTTCAGATGGCGCACCGATTCGCGCAGCGACCACTCGGGATGCGCGAGAACGTCCTCGATCGCCTTGCGCCGCAGCGCAAGCTGTTCGGGGAGCGACATCGCGTTATAGCGTTTGTCCATTGTGTCGCTCGCGCCCTAGCGCAGCCCATCCAGTTCTTGAGCGAGTCGCTCGAGGCCGGGTTTCAGAAAAGCATGCACATCGTGCTCCAGGCCAAGAGCGGCGCCATGGTCCGCGATCTCCTGCAAGCGCGGCGCCATTGCGCGCAGCCGCACCTGCAAGGCGTCACGATCCAGCGCGGCATGCGGGTCTCCCGCCTGCGGCTCGCTCGACGAGACGACCGCATCGAGTACCCGCGCCCAGTCCGGCTGACCACCGTCATTTCCTTCCCAGCGTATGCGCCGTGCAATGCCGTCGGGGTGCAGATACATCGGTGCAAAGTCGTAAAGCGGCGTCAGGGCAACGCGTCCATCGAAGTCGCGTTGCAATGCGGTGTTTCGCGCATGATTGTCCTTGTTGCCCAACGCAAGATTCGCGACATCGCGGCACAGATACTCGGCCACCTCGGTTTGAGGATCCGTGCATTGATGCACGAGATGCCGGCACACCTCGTCGTGACTCGGCACGACACCGAAGCCGGCTTTGCCCGTCAGCGACGCGATGCTTTCCTGAGCGAACCGGACGACACGATCGCCGACGCGTGCGCGATCGAACCGCGGAATGAATAGCGACCGGTCGCGTAACGTCAGCGGCGCATGCACGCGCAAGCCAAGGCGCTGAGCCAATGCCATGTAGGGCGCTTCGTGACGCAGGATCTGGGCAAGACGCTCGTTCGCGCCGCGTCCGAACTTGACGATGTAGTGCTCGACCGCGTGCGCGTCAGGCAGCGTGTGATCGAGATAGAGCAACCCGTCGTGTGCACGGGTCAGCAACAGCTTCGGCCAATCGCCCTGCACACCCGACGAGCCCGCGACGAAGAATCCGTGTTCGGCGAGATATTCGCTGAATGCGTCTCCCCGGGCGGCAACGTCATCGTCCGTAAAACCTTGGTGCGACCCTTGGCGCTCGGCAAGCCACTGTGCGGCTTCCTTGACGCGCAGATTGCCGATCGAGTTACCGGCTCCCGCCAACAGCAACGGCCAGTCTGCACGCTCCTCCGCCGTTTCCGGCAAATCGAGGCGGCGCAACAGTTCCTGGCGGCCGAAGCCTTGCGGCAACAAATCGATCAGGAAAACCGGCCAGTGGGGCGTCACCAGCGGCTCCAGGTCAACCGGGAAACCGCACGTCATCGCGTACGCGTCGCGGGCGAATTGATGCTCGACAATCCATTCGACGTCGTAACCCGTATAGGCGCGACCACGCCAGCCCTCGTCAGGCTCACCAAACAGGGTGACAACGCCGACGTCGTGCCAGATACCCTCGGCGTGGAGCTGGATCGTGCAGGAGGCAGTCATTTCAGTAGAAATCTATACAAATCATGCTGTTTACCATAGCTGAATTATATAAATTTCTACCGAAATAGATATCCTGCTGTTGAATACTAAACGGTCGGGGTGCTCCCCGCATCTTACCGCCGCTCGCCCAACACCGCTTCGATCTTGCGGTCGGTCTTGTACAGGCTCAGCGCATACACCGACCAGATCGCGGCCGGAAGCCAGCCGATGATCGTGAGTTGCAGGATCAGGCAGATCACGCCGGCGATCGGGCGGCCGATCGTGAAAAACTGGAACCACGGCAACAACAGGGCAAGCAGCAGGCGCATCGGGAATCCTCTAAAGACGTCGTTGAAAGTGCATGCTTCGCCAATATGGCGCGTCGCGCACCCCATTTCAAGTCCGGCCCCACGCCAGGAAAAAGCCCCCGCAATGCGCGAGGGCCGAAGCGAATCCGCTTGCGCGGCAATCAGAACGTATGCCGCACGCCAATCCGCACGAGCGTCTGCGTGTCGCCGGCCGACGAGATGCCGTTGCCGACGTCGCCGACCGACGCCGTCGCATCGACCACGTTGCCGAATGCGTCGAGCGTCTTGCCGCTCGCCTTCTGGTAGCCGACGAGGCCGTACAGCGCGGTCCGCTTCGACAGGTTGTAGTACGACGCGAGGTTCAGCTGGTGGTACTTCGGCGCGGACTGCCCGCCGATCGAACTGCCTCGCGTGAAGTCGTACCCGGCCGCGACGCGCAGCGTCGGCGACGCCTGCCACGACACCGTGCCGCCCGCCGAGTTGTAGTTCGCCGTGCCGCGGAACGTCGAGAACGCGCCCGCGCGGTACTGCGTATTGCTGTACGACAGGCCGAGCGTGACCGCGCCGATCTGGTAGGTCGACGCCGCCGCGACGATCTGCATGCTCTTCGACGACGCAAAGCCTTCGTTGATCGACGACGCGAACGTGCCGTCATACGAACCCGTCCATGCGCCCGCGTTCGCGCCGAATGCGTTGGTCGCATACAGATAGGCCGCGCCGAGCGCGAACGGGCCGTTCACGTACTGGCCGCCGACGCTCCACGTGTTCTGGTTCTTCGCGCTGCCGGCCTGGTTGCCGAAGCCGTACAGCGCGCCGAACGTGAATCCGGCGAATTTCGGGCTCACGTACTTGACCGAGTTGTTCTCGCGCGCCTGGTTGTCGATGTTGTCGAGGTCGCCCGGGTGCGCACCCATGCCGGTCAGGAACGAGCCGGGCCCGATCGTGCCGACGAAGTCGACGATCGGATCGTACTGCCGGCCCATCGTCAGCGTGCCGAAGCGCGTGCTCGACAGGCCCATCCACGCCTGCCGGCCGAACATCCGGCCGCCCTGGCCGAGCTGCCCGTTGCCGATGTTGAAGCCGTTCTCGAGCTGGAAGATTGCGGCGAGCCCGTCGCCGAGGTCTTCCTTGCCCTTCAGGCCCCAGCGGCTGCCGGACCACGTGCCGCTCGCGAAGCTGTAGCTCGACGCTCCGCGATAGGCGACCGGCGTGCCGAGCGCGCCCTTGTTCGTCGCGACCCGCTGGTTGCTCGTGTAGCCCAGCCCCGCATCGACGATCCCGTATAGCGTGACGGTGCCTTGCGCATGGGCGGTCACGGACACGCACCCCGCCGCGCACACGATCATGGTTAACTTCTTCATTGGTAGGATTCCTATTTATATGAATGACATCAAGCGATACCGCACATCTCCAGACCCGAGACGCTGACCTACGCCGATTCGGAGAGCCACCGCGCGACACGCGCGACGAGCGGATCCGCTTCGTCGAAGCACTCGACGCCCGCCACCTGCGGTGCGTCGCAAATCGTGAACACCGGTTTGCCCCATTGCAGCCCGAGCGCGATCTCGGACAACGTGCCGAGGCCGCCGCCTACTGCTATCAGGCACAGCGACGCACGCGCGATCAATGCGTTGCGCGTGATGCCGAGCCCGGTCGGCAGGGCAACCGTCAGATACGGATTCGCGTGCTCCGCATCGTCCTCGGGCAGCAGCCCGATCGCGCACCCGCCGGCCGCATGCGCGCCGCGCGCGGCGGCCTCCATCACGCCCTGCTTGCCGCCGCCGACGAGCGCGATGCCCGTCGCCGCCAGTGCATGCGCGATCCGTTCGGCGACCCGCATCTGTTCATCCGTCGCTTCGCGCGGCCCGATCACGCCCACCGGCATCCGATGCCGCTGCCCGCCGCGTTGCCGCTCCGCCAGTTGCGCGAGCGCGCCGCGCGCCGCTTCCGACCACTCAATGACGTCGTTGCCGAACAAGGCCTTCCCCCAATGCAAGAACACAGGTGCAGATTGCCGTCAGCACGATCGACAGCACGGCCGCCTGCGAGAAATCGGTTTGCCCGTCCGACAGCTTCAGGTACATCAGCAGCGGCAGGATGTTGATCTGCGTGCCGGCCAGCGCGAGCGCCGTGCCGTAGGTGCCGAGCGCGATCGCCGTCACAAGGCACCACGCGGACGCGACCGACGGCCACAGTTCGCGCCATGCGACGTCGAGCCACGCGCGCCACGGCCGCGCGCCGAGCGTCAGCGCCGCCTCGAGCGGCCGCCGGTCGAGATTCGCGAACGCCGGATAGATCATCAGCGCGACGCGCGGGATCAGGTAGTACGCGTATGCGACAGCCAGCCCCGGCATCGTGTAGATTGCGCCGCCGAGCACGTTCGCGTTCGCGCCCAGCGACGCGAGCAGCGTCGTGACGAAGCCGGCGCGGCCGAACGCAAGGATGAAGCCGTACGCGATCACCAGCCCGGAAAACGCGAGCGGCACGCCGAGCAGCACGAGCGACCAGCGGCGGCGGGCCGGCGACTGCCCGGCCAGCGCGAAGGCAACCGGCACGCCGACGCCGACCGACAGCGTGCCGGCGAACACGGCGAGCGCCAGCGAGCGCACGATCGCGTCGCCGACGAGCGGATCGCCGAACACTGCGGCGAACGCGCGGCCGCTGTCCGTGAATGCCGCGGCGACGAGCGCGGCGAGCGGCAGCGCGAAGAACACCGCGAGCAGCGCGGCCGCGGGCACCGCACCGAAGCGGCGCATCGCACCGTGTTCGATTGACGAGGCGTGCATCGTCCGCTCCTTATTTGCCGAGCGTCGCCTGCGACCAGAGCTGGTCGACCTCGGCCTTGCGCGCCGCCGCCTTCACGACGTCGAGCGGGCGCACCTGCGGCGCATTCGGCAGCTTCGCCGCGACATCCGGCGCAACCGGCGTGCCGGGCACGGCCGGCCGCACGAAGCCCTGCGCGAACAGCGCCTGCCCGACGTCGCTCATCACCAGGTTGAGCCAGAGTTGCGCGGCGGACGGGTTCGGGCCGTTCTTCACGAGGCTCATCGCATACGGCGCCGACACGCTGCCGTCCTGCGGAATCACGACGTCGGCCGCGTCGCCCATGCCATCCACATACTTCGCCTTCAGGCCGTCGTTCTCGTAGCCGATCAGGATCGGGATCTCGCCCTTCACGAACTTCGCGTACGGCGTCGTGCCCTCGACGCGCAGCACGTTGCCTGAGCTCTTCAGCTTGCCGAAGAATTCCGCGCCGGGTTTCGGGTTCTCGACGCTCCCGCCATTCGCATACGCGGCCGCGAACACCGCGACCTGACCCTGCCCCGTCGAACGCGGGTCGAGATAGACCACCGCGTTGCGATACTCGGGTTTCAGCAGGTCCGACCACCGTTGCGGCGCGTTCTTGACGAGCTTCTTGTTGACGAGGAACGCGATGTTCAGCGAATGCACCGCGAACCAGCGGCCGTCGGCCGCGCGGAAGACGTTCGGCAGCTTGTCGAAGTTGACCGGCTTGAACGGCGCGACGACATCCTTGCCCTCGGCGTCGAGCGCCGACGCGGCGAAGTAGTACGCGGTATCGGCCTGCGGACGGCGGCGCGACTTGTCGAGCGCGACGACGGTGGCCGCCGAGCCGATGTCGTTGTACGTGATCTCGACCTTCGGATAGCGCTTGCGGAATTCAGCGAACAGCGCCTTCCAGTTCGCCCATTCGGGGCCCGTGTCGAACGACACGACGAGCCCTTCGTCGGCGGCCTTCGCATACAGCGCGTCTTCTCCGGGGTACAGCGGCGCGGCGTGGGCCGACGCACAAGCGAGCGTCGCGAGCGCGCAAAGCGCCAGCACGCGGACGCGCAAGGCTTTCACAAGAGGATGGCCAGCAAACATCGTGAATCTCCGTTGAATGAAATGGGTCATCGCGCGCCCGGCGCCGCCGGCAGCACGAGCAGATGGTGGGGCTCGATGGCGATGCTTTGCATGGCGGGCTCGCGCCCTTCGCACAACAGCGTGTCGGTCGAGCCGGCGGGAATGAAGTCGTAGCGTTGCGTCGCGCCGAAATAGCGCACTTGGCCGGGACGTCCGTCGATGCGGTTCACGCTGTCGGCCGGCGGATCGGCCTGCACGAGTTCGGGCCGCACCAGTACGTCGATTTCGGCACCCGGCCGATGCTCGCCCGTCTCCGCCCGGAGCATCGCGAAACGCACGTCGACCGTGCCGTGCGCGAGCACGCGCCCGCGCAGCAGCGTCGAATGCCCGACGAAGCGCGCGACCTGCGCGCTGGCCGGACGCTCGTACAGCTCGCGCGGCGTGCCCACCTGCAGCACGCGCCCCGCGTCGACGATCGCGACACGGTCGGCCATGCTCAGCGCCTCGTCCTGGTCGTGCGTGACGAGCAGCGTCGTCGCACCGTATGCGCGCTGCAGCGCACGGATCTCGTCGCGCAGCTGATGGCGGATGCCGGCATCGAGCGCCGCCAGCGGCTCGTCGAGCAGCAGCAGCTTGGGCTCGATCACCAGCGCGCGCGCCAGCGCGACACGCTGCTGCTGCCCGCCGGACAGCATCGCGATGCCACGCTCCGCATGCGCCGCCAGACCGACGCGCTCGAGCATCGCGTGCGCGCGCCGCCGTCTCGCGCCCGCCGCGACGCCGCGCATCCGCAGCCCGTATGCGACGTTGTCGGCCACCGACAGGTTCGGAAACAGCGCGTAGTGCTGGAACACCATGCCCACCTCGCGCCGCCATACGGGCACGCCCGCCATGTCGTCGCCGCCGATCGCGATACGGCCGCTGCCACCTTCGAGCAGGCCGGCCGCGAGCCGCAGCAGCGTGGACTTGCCGGACCCGCTGCGGCCCATCACCGCGAGCAGTTCGCCCTGCGCGGCGGCCAGCGTGACGTCGTCGACGCCATGCCGCGCGCCGGGATACTGGAAACTGACGTGTTCGAACTCGAGGCTCATGACGGACTCATTTCATGCGTTGTACGGTGCCGACCGACACGAGCGTCGCGAGCACGGCGAGGACGAGCAGCACGACGGTGGCCGCGCACGCCATCCCCGACGCGCCGTAGAACGCCTGCAGCAGCACGATCGGATAGTTGCGGTAGCGAAAGCCGGCGATCAGGTTCGAAATCTGGAATTCGCCGATCGACAGCGCGGCCACCATCACGAGCCCGGAAAACAGGCTGTGCCGCAGGTTCGGCAGCACGATCGTGAAGAACTGGCGCAGCGGCGTCGCGCCAAGCGTCGCCGCGCAGGCCTCGAGACGCGCGAGGCCAAGGTGGCGCAGATCGCTGAGCAGCGTCTGCAGCAGGTAGGGCAGCGTCAGCACCGCGTGCGCCGCGATCATCAGCGGCAGCGTGCCGAGCCACGGCAGCGTGTCGCCGCTGAAGATCGCGATGTAGCCGAAGCCGAGCGTCAGCGCGGGCACGCCGACCGGCATCAACATCACGATGCGCGTCGCCATTCCGCGCCCGGCCTGTGCGCGGTGATGCAGCGCATAGGCGAGCGGCAGGCCGACCACCGCGTTGAGCGCGCAGCACGCCAGCGCGACCGTCAGGCTCACGCCGAATGCGCGGGTGAAGCTGCGGTTCTCGGCCAGGTCGGCGAACCAGTGCCCGGTGAAGCCGGTGGGCAGCAGCGTGTTCGTCCATGACTGGCCCACCGAACCGATCAGCAACAGTGCGATCGGCAGCAGCAGATAAAGCCCGAACACGGCGACGAGCGCGTGCAGCAGCAGGCGCCCGGCGCTCGGACGCACGGGCCGGTTACGCGGAACCGGAACACCATCGGCCAGTGCCGGGGCAGGAGACGCAGCCATGGAAATACTCGCGAGCAAGAGACAAGGACACCGCACGACGCCCGCCGGGCGGGGCTGTCACGCGTTTTCCGAACGGCTGCAGTGTGCGGCGCCGACATGGCATCGTCATGAAAAAAACGTACAAAGCGCGCATCGATCTGTGCAAGGACGGAACAGCCGCCGATGAAACACCTGTATCCGAACGTGGCGGAGCTGCACGCATTCGCCACTTCCGCGAAGTACCTGAATTTCTCCTACGCGGCCCGGGAACTGGGCCTGACGCCGAGCGCGGTCAGCCGGCAGATCGCGAACCTCGAGGCACTGTTCGGCGTGAAGCTGTTCGTGCGCGAGGGGCGCGGTCTCGCGCTCACCCGCGCGGGCCAGGTGTACCACGCCCGCGTCGTCGGGCCGCTGCGCGAAATCGGCAACGCGTCGATCGAACTGCTGAGCGCGCGCGAGAACAGCGACCTGCTGACGATCGCGAGCGTGCCAACGTTCACGACCAAGTGGCTCTTGCCGCGGCTCACGCGCTTTCTCGCCACCGCGCCGAGCGTCACGCTGAGCTTTCGCCGCCATCTCGCGCCCGGCGACGTGTTTCCGTTCGGACTCGACGCGGCGATCCGCTACGGCGACGGCGCATGGGAAGGCGTACGAAGCGACTATCTGGGCGGGCGGACCTTCGTGCCGGTCTGTTCGCGCGAATTCGCCGAGCGGCATGCGCTGCACGTGCCCGCCGACGCGGTGGCGGCGCCGCGTCTCGTGCACGAGCAGGCCGAGATTGCGTGGTCCGAATGGGCCGAGCGGTATCGCGCGACGCAGATGAACGCGCTTGCCGGACCGCGCTTCGAACAGTATTCGGTGCTGATCCAGGCGGCGCAGGCCGGGCTCGGAATCGCCCTCGTGCCGCGTTTCCTGATTCTCGACAATCTCGCGGCCGGCACGCTGATCGAGCCGTTCGACGCACCGGTCGACGTGCACGTGCAGGGCCACTACCTGTGCTACGCGCCGGAGCGCCTCGACACGAGCGATGCGTTGCGGCGCTTCAGGGAATGGATGCTGGACGAATCCGCGCGCGGGTGACGCGGGCCGCGACTACGCGCATCGCCATGGGGAAGGCGCCGCGCGCCACCGCACGGCAGCGCGCGCTCCGCGCCGGACGCCGCCCGCGGGCGGGCGGCATCCGGCATGCCTCATCAACGCCCGATGCCCAGCCCCGGCAGCACGTGCGTGTTCTCGGCCACGACTGCGTTCAGCAGACGCGGTTCGGCGCCGAGCAGCCCGAGGATCGTCGGCGCGACCTGCTTCGTGCCCACCTGGTCGGCCACCGTGCGTGCGCGATGCAGGCCCGGATACGACACGAGCAGCCCGAGGTGGCTGTCGTCCGGCGCGTTGCCGCCGTGCTCCTCGTCCTTCTTCGTGCTCGACGTGTAGATCACGCCCGGATTCGGCTGGACGATGATGTCCGGCGTACGGCCGTTGGCTGGATCGCCGAACCGGTCGGCCAGCGCCGCGCCGTACAGGATGGTCGCCTGGGCGCCGTCGGCACAGATCCCCGGCGCGTTGCAGCCGAGGTTCGCCTTCAGCGTCTGCACCACGGCCGTGCGCTGGCCGCGGTCGCGCAACCAGATCAGGCCGACGTCGTCGGTCTGCACCAGGCCCGTGCCGACCAGGCCCGAACCGTCGTTCAGGTTGCCCGTCGTCGTGTTGTTCTGGCCGAAGTTGCCGTTCGGGTCGATGTAGTCGTTCGCTTCGAGCAGCTTCGTCAGCGTGTCGCCGTTCTTCACGAGCTTCGTGTGATCGGTCGGCGACTGGCCGTGCTTCGCCGTGACGATCACCGCCGTCGACGAATACAGGTTGGCCTGCTTCAGCGCCGCGACGACATGGCCGATCGAGTTGTCGACGTACGTGATCGCGTTCGCGACCTGCCCGTTCGGCGTGAAGTTCGCATCGAGGTAGCCGCCGCCCTTCGTCACCGGCGCCTTCTGCGCGACGCTCAGCGTCTGGAAGTCGGCGCCGAACAGCGTCGGCACCGGCGCGCTTTTCGTGCCCGTCGAGTCACGGCCGTTGATCTGGTTGATGAGCGCCTGCACGTGCAGGTTGTCGAATTGCGCGGTATGCGAATAGACGTCCGTATAGGCCGTTTGCGTCGCCGGATCGATCGAGTTGATCTCGGTGCGCATCAGATCGTCGACGCCCTTGCCCGACGGCCCGTTCACCCAGTCGTAGCCCCACGCATGCTTGTCGGCCCACGCGGTGTACGCGTTCGGCACGCCGGCCTTCACGGCTTCGAACACCGTGTTGGTCTTCACGTAGTTGTGCGGGTACACCGGCACGCACTTGCCGTCGACCTTCGCATTCGGGATCGCCTGCGGGTTGAACGCGCCGCCACCGTCGAGGTGCACGAGCGCGCCGCCGTTGAATGCATCGATGCCGGTCGTCTCGTCGAACACGACGTTCCAGCCCTGCTTGCCCGAGCAGGTCGTGTCGGCCGGCGCATACAGGTTCCGGTCGTACGACACGTCGTAGAACAGGCCGGCCGTCTTCGGCGAGCCGCCCGTCACGAGCGCCGCGAGGCCCGGGAACGAGTCCGACAGGCCCGGCGTATACGCGTTCGTGTACGTGACGCCGCTTTGCGCGAGCACCGCGATGTTCGGGCACGTATTCGCGCCGACGCAGCGCGCGAGATCCTGCTCGTGCAGGCCGTCGACGCTGATCAGCAGCACGTGCTTCACGACCCGGCGCGCGTGGCCGCCGTTCTCGCGCTGGCTGTTGCCGTCCTGCTGCGCCGCGTAGGCACCCGCGCTTGCGAGCGCCAGCGCGCCCGCCACCATCAGCGCCATGTTTCGTTGTTTAGCGAATCTGGAAATCATCACCCCACCTCATCGATTGACGTTGAACCGCATGACTTGCCAACAAGCGCGCCAAATATCGGCGCGTCGTGCGGCGGTCGCATGAAGCGGGGCTTTCTGTTTTCTATCAAACGTAACCAATCGCAATTGACATCGCGCAGTCGCAATGCGGTGCGTGCCCGGCCGCGGCCGGTTGGGGCCGGTTGCGACCGTATTTTTTTCCCGGTTGGCGCACGACTATTGGCGTGCGATAAAGGGTTTTCCCCTAGCCCGGAGCACGCGTATGTCGACCCTGGAAGCTCTCCGGTTCGTGCTGGACGATGCACGTACCCCCGAAATCATTCGCCACCACGTCGTTGACGCGCTGCAGTACGCGTTGCGCAACTACGGACAGGTGTTCACCGCGAAGGAAATCGAATGGCTCGCGCAATGGGACGATGCCCGCCTGCCGCTGGCCGCGAAGAAGGAACTGGACAAGCGCGAACCGGCGATCGCCGCGCGCTGACGGGAAGCGCGCCGCCGCGCCCGATTACAGGCCGGACGCGGCGGCGGATGAGGGAATGACGCGCGTTACTGCAGGCCGAAGTCGACGCGCGTCGTCGCGCCCTTGTCCTCGATGCCCTTCGCATCGAGCTTCGACGCCACGACGAACATCCGGCTAGAATCGATCTTGCCGTCGAGATACTGGCGCACGGCCTGCGCGCGCTGCTGCGCGAGCGCACGCAGCGCGTTGTCGTCCGCCGGCGCATGATCGGCCAGCGCCTGCTTCATGTCCGCCTCGGGCAGCGTCTTCTGCAGGCCGACCAGGTTGCGCGGCTTCTTGAAGTCGGCCGCCTTGTACGCACGCGTCAGGTACTTCTCGTACTCGGCCTGGTCGACCTTCACCGACATCGGATCGACGCTCTCGCCCTGGCCGATCACATCCTTCAGCTTCTGCTGGCGCACCAGCCGGTCGACGTACGCATCGCGCAATCCCGGCGTGTCCTTCGCCGGATCGACGCGGCCGATCAGGTCGAGGCGGATCGACGGCTTCTCGGTCAGCATCTTCACGACAGTGTCGAGCTTCTTCTGCTGCGCATCGGTCAGCTGGTACGAGCCCGGTGCGAACTCGACGTAGCCGAGATCCTCGCCGCCGCTGCCGCCGAATGCATTCGCGAGCAGCGAGAACGGCGACGTGACGGCCTTCGCGATCAGGTTCAGCACCGCGCGCCAGATCAGCCCGCCGACGCTGAACTCCGGATTCGACAGCGAACCCGACACCGGCAGGTTCACGTCGATCTGGCCGCGCGTGTTCTTCAGGAGCGAAATCGCGAGCTTCACCGGCAGCTTCGTCGCCGTGTCGTTGTCGACGTGGTCGCCGAACGTGAGCTGGTCGATGAAGATGTGGTTGTTCGCCTGCAGCTGATCGTTCGCGAGCTGGTAGTGCAGATCGACGTTGAGCTTGCCCTTCGTGATCGGATAGCCCGCGTACTTCGCGGAATACGGCGTCAGGTTGGTCAGCTCGATGTCGTGCGCGGTCGCCGTCAGGTCCAGCGCCGGCTTCTCGATCAGCGGATTCACCGAACCCTTGATCGAGATCGGCCCGTTGCCCTCGAGGTTCGCGGCGACGTCGACCGGCGCGGACGTCGTCGAATCCGTGCCGAACGCGCCGACCGTGCCCTTGATCGCGACGAGGTGCGCCGTGTAGTTCGGCTTGATGAAGTTGTCCGTGTACGTGACGCGGCCGTTCTGCAGCAGCAGCTCGCCGAAATGCATCCGCACCGGGTTCTGCGGCGGCGGCGCGGCCTTCACGACGACCGTCGCCGATGCGGCGGCCGGCGCGGACGCCTGCTGCGCAACCGCGGCCGAGGCCGCAGATGCGGCCGGTGCGGCGCCCGGCGACAGCGGCACGGGCTCGCCCTTGCTCGCATCGCGCGTGAGCGACTGCGCGGGGCCCGTCTCCTTCGCGACGACGTCCTTCAAATTCAGCCGCCCCTGCGCATCGAGCAGCACGCGACCGTAGAAGTTCGTGAACGTCACGCGCGCGGCGTCGACGTCGGTGCCCTTCTCGTCGTGGTTCACCTTCAGGTTCGACAGCGCGAGCGAGCGCCAGCCCGCGAACGGATCGGACGTCGCCTTGTCGAGCATCCGCACGTCGACCAGCGCGGCATCCCCTCGATAAGTCGCGCGCGGCGCGTCCTTCACCTGCGCGAACGTCAGGTTGCCTTGCGCGTTGAGCAGCGCGCTCGCGATGGTCGCGTTCAGCGCGCTGCCGAAGTACGGCTCGAACGCGGCCGCGTCGAGGCGGTTGCCGTTGATCTTCAGGCCGAGCTTCAGCGGCTGCGCGGTCACGTCGCCCGACACGCTCAGCGCGCCCTTGCGGTTCAGCGTCGCCTTCAGCTGCACCGGGAGCGGCTTCGTCATGTCGTCGCTGATCTTCTGCACCGACAGGTCGAGCGGCTTGATCGCGAGCTTCACCGGGCGCGGCGTCGACAGGTCCGTGAAGTTGGCGGCAGAGTCCTTCACGTTCAGCGCGTCGATCCGGTAATGCCACGACGGCGCGGCCGCCTCGGCCTTGCGCGCGACCGTGCGCTGGGGCACCGCCGCCTGCGCGGGTTCGGCCAGCGCCGCGAGGTCGATCTTGCCGTCCTTCAGGCGTTTGACGTCGAGCGCGAGCCCGGTCGCGTCGACGCTCGCGATTTCCGCGGTGCGCGCGGCGACATCGACCTTCGCGATCTTCGCGCTCGCGTCGGGCAGCACGATCGCGGGCGCCTTCGCGTCCGGCGTCGCGAGCTTCAGCGACTTCAGGCTCACGGTGCTGTCGGCGATCTGCGCGTCGAGCGGCGTCTTGCCCCAGTCGGCCTTTGCGTTGACGGTCGCGCCGAGCGTGCCGTCGAGCACGCGCGCACGGGTCGCCTCGCCGAGATACGGCTGCAGCGCCGGCAGCGCGAGCGCGTCGACCGTCAGCTTCGTGTCGGCCTGCTTCGCCGCGACGCTGAACGCGCCTTCGGCCTTCACGTCGCCGCCATGCGACAGCGACGTCGACAGCGTGTACTTCGCCGGCGTCTTGCCCTGCAGCGTGAAGCCGTCGAGCGTCGCGGCGAGCTTGGTCAGCGACATCGCGGTCGGCGTCGCGGGCACGCGGTCGTCGACGTTGATCGTGCCGCCGTCGATCGCGAAATGACGGATCGTCAGGTCGAGCGGCGGTGCTTCCTTCGCGGCGGTTTCGGCCTTCGCACCGCTCGCGCCGTTCGCAGCGGCGGTGGCGGTGGCGGCGGCCGTCGATGCGGCGGCGCCCGACGCGGCCGGCTTGCCCGCGGCAGCCTTCGGCGCGGCGGCCGGCTGGCCGGCGAGCTTCTCGACGTTCAGCACGCCCTGCTTGTCGCGCGCCAGGTCGACGACCGGCTGGTCGAGCCGGATCTCGTCGAAATGCAGCACGTTGCGCAGCGGCTCGAGGCCGGCGGCCGCCACGTGCACGCCGCGCGCGGCGAACAGCGGCTCGGACGCGCGGCCGGTGACCTTCGCGTCGTTCAGGTCGATGGTGCCCGCCACGCGCAGCGTGGGCGTGTCGCCGCTCATCACGAAGTTCAGCGTGAGGTCGCTGCTCAACAGGCCGCTCGTGACGATCACCGGCAGCTTCGCCGGCGCGTACGAAATCAGTTTCGGCACGTCGAGCCGGTCGAACTTCAGCGCGACTTCCGACTCGCGCGACTGCGCGAACGGCTTCGTCTTGCCGTCGATCGCGATCGGGCTGCCGTCGAACCGCGCGCGCAGCTTCGGCTGCACGAAGATGTCGGTCTTCGACGCCAGCGTCGCGATGAACGGAATGCCGAGCGTCCAGTTGTCGACCACGTGCTTTTCGTTCAGCAGGCGATCGTCGAAGTCGATCCGGCCGTCGTTGACCTGGATGTTCGACACCGAGAACTGCGTCGGCTTGCTTTCGGGCTTGGGGGACGGCTTCGAGAACTTCTCGATCAGGTCGGTGAAGTTGAAGCGCTGCGCGTCGTAGCGGACGATATGGAAGCGCGGCGAGTCGACGCGCACTTCGTTGACGATCGGCGCGCCGCGAAACAGCGACGACCACGACGGCCGCACGACGAGCTTGTCGATGTCGATGAAGCCGCCCTGGCCGCCGCGCTCGCCGACGTGCACGCCGTCGGCTTCGAGATTCAGCGTGTACGGGTTCAGCGCGATGCGCTGGATCGTGGACGGCCGGTCGAGTTGCTGGCTCAGTTGCTGTTCGGCGATGTGGCGGATCAGCGGCGGCGCCGCGAAGAATCCGAGCAATCCGAACAAAACGATGAAGATCAGCACGCCAAGGCCGATACGCCGGGCCCGGCGCGAGCGTGCAACGCCGCCGAGGGTTTGAAGGGTCGAGGGTACGGTTTCTTTCTCTGCGCTTGCCATGCTTAATATCTCGGAAATGGATGCCGGCCACACCGGAAAACCGGCACGGCCGTACACGCAATCCCGAAAGTATAGGCTCAGGAGGCGACGGAACGGCGTTCGGGCGCGAGCGCCGCGCCCGCGCATCGGACAGCGGCGGCGCCTATCCGTTCATTTCCGGACCACGGCGGGCGGCATCCACGAGCCATCGGTCGCTTGCGGCTTCGGTGCGTAGAGGCGCAACGCGAGCGCGAAATCGGTGCGCGGCGCCGGCAGCCAGTTCGCCGCATGCGCGCCGCCCGACGACGCCGACACGACCACGTCGATCGAGCCGTCGTGATTGCGGCGCAGCCGGTCGCGGTCGCCGAGCGAGCGGCGCGCCGAGCCGACGTCGGGCAGCGCGCCGTTGGTGGAGTACGGTGTCAGCGTCCAGAATCCGCGCACCGGCGGTAGCGCGCCCGGCGCGAAGTGCAGCACGTAGCGGTTCGCGCCGTTCAGCGGATGACCATCGCTGTCGACGCGCACGAGCGCGAGCGTCTCGTCGTCGCGCGTCGCGGTGCCGAACTGCGTGTAGGCCGCGTATGCGCGCAGCGCGTAGTCCTGGCCGTACTTGCCGGCCGCGTCGCCGATCCAGCTCCAGCCGTTCGCGTTCAGCAGGTTCGGCGGCGGCGCCGCGAGCCGCGCGCGCGCTTCGGCGACGCCGGCCGTCGCGGCGCTCAGGCGATCGCCCGTCCACAGCACCGGGTAGCCGGCCGACACGCCGATGTCGTTCAGGAGTTCCTGCGCGTGCGCGTCGTCGGCGGGTGCCGGGTTGTCCTGCAGCACCTGCGCGAAACGCGTGAAGAACGCCTTCGGGTCGAGCGCGGCGACCTGCTCGGCCGGCGTGCCGCCGCTCGCCGCTTCCGACGGCGCGCTGCCCGCATGGACCGCGACCGACGCGCCGCGCGCGCTGCCCGTATAGACGGACAGCGGCACCACGCGGATCGCCCGCTGCAGTTTCTTCACGTTCGTGAGATCGCGCCCGCCGCTCGTCTGCAGCCGCACTTCGAGCCATGCGTTGGCCGACGGCACGTCGACACGCAATGCGCCCTTCGGCAGCGTGCCCTGCCACTCCTTCGCGGCAAAGGCAATCGTTTGCGATCGCGCGGCGCCGCGCGCGCCCCGCGCCGCGACACTCGACGACGACCACAGCACGTTCGTCCACATGTCGAGCGCGCGGGCATCCCAGTAGCGGCCGCGGGTATCGGGCAGCGTGACGATCACCGGCTCGGCGCCGACGTCGAGCCAGCCGGTCGAGTCCAGCGTGTCGACGCCCGGCAGCGGCGGGTTGAGCGCGCCGACGGGCGGCAGCGCCTGCGCGTGACGCAGCGTGTTGAGCGGCGCCTGGCCCGGCTGCGCGCCGTCGCCGCCTGTCGCGGCTTCCTTCGCGACGTCCATCAGCACGAGCGGATACGCATATATATAGGAATCGGCTACTTCGGCGCGCATCCAGCCGGTTTTCCGCTGGATCGCATCCGGTTGCGACGCGCAGCCCGCCAGCAGCGCCGCCAGGACCAGCGACGCGCCTGCCGCGCGCCGCAGCGAAATTGATTCTCGTAGGTTTTCAATCATTGTGTACTGGCCGAATATCGTTCTTGTCAGTCAACGCCTTGTTCGACCCACGAACGGCGAAAGCAAGGCACCCCAGCCTGCCCGGTCGCCGCTTCGCTAGGCGGGCGCTGATGTCAGGCCGGTATCATAGCGCCTAAGGGCATCCCCCAATATGCCGAATAACGGGCGGAGCGGTAGTTGCCGCGTCGACAGTCCCCAGGCGGCGGAAGGCAAGGCCGTCCGGACGCAATGCATTGGCCGCCCGGGCTCCGGCATATAAGGGTGACGGATCGGCGGCCCCGGGCCGGTACACACGTCCGTGCGTTGCATCGTCGCCCCCTTGACCTTCCCATCATGGGAATGTTGATACTGGGGTCATTCGCGGCACGAACCGCGCTTTTGGGGAATCCGACATGACTGAATCACTCGCGTCCGCGGGCTTGCAAACGATCGAACTGACTATCGACGGCATGCATTGCGGCGGCTGCACGGGCCGCGTGGAGCGGGCACTCGCCGCCGTGCCGGGCGTCGTCGAGGCCGCGGTCGATCTCGACGCGCAGGCGGCGACGGTCACCGCGCAGGATACGGTCGAGCCCGCGCAGCTCGTCGATGCGGTCGGCGCGGCGGGCTATCGCGCGACCGTGCGCGAAGCGGCGTTCGAAGCCGTCGCTGCCGCGCAGGCGGAGCCCGCGCCCCGTGTCGAAGCGCTGCATGCCGCGCCGGCGGCACCGCCCGCGCCCGCGGCCACGATCGAACTCGAGATCGACGGCATGACCTGCGCGTCGTGCGTGTCACGCGTCGAAAAGGCGCTGGCGAAGGTGCCGGGCGTCACGCGTGCGTCGGTCAACCTCGCGACCGAACGCGCGACCATCGACGCGGCCCCGGACGTTTCCGCGTCGCGACTGGCCGAAGCCGTGCAGCAAGCCGGCTACGGCGCGACAGCGGTCGCAGCGACGCCGCCGCCGGCCGCTTCCCGCGATCTCGAATTCGACATCGGCGGCATGACGTGCGCATCCTGCGCCGGCCGCGTCGAAAAAGCACTGGCCGCGGTGCCGGGCGTCGCGCGCGCATCGGTCAATCTCGCGACCGAACGCGCATCGGTGCATGGCGCCGGCGCGCTCGACGCCGCCGCGCTGATTGCGGCGGTCACGACGGCCGGCTACCGCGCATCGCTCGCCGCCGCGTCGAACGCCGGCACCGGCGCCGCAGCTGAAGTTCCCGCCGGCGACGCGGCGCAAGCCCCCGAGGCCCGCAAGCGCCGCGAAGCGATCCGCGAACGCAATCTGGTGATCGGCTCGGCCGTGCTGAGCGCACCGCTCATCGTGCCGATGCTCGTCGCGCCGTTCGGCATCGACGCGATGCTGCCCGGCTGGCTGCAACTCGTGCTCGCGTCGATCGTCCAGTTCGGCTTCGGCGCGCGCTTCTACCGCGCCGCCTGGCACGCGGTGAAGGCGCGCACCGGCAACATGGACCTGCTCGTCGCGCTCGGCACATCGGCCGCGTTCGGCCTGAGCCTGTGGATGCTGGTGCGCGACCCCGTCGACCCGGGCCACCTGTATTTCGAGGCATCGGCCGTCATTGTCACGCTGGTGCGCTTCGGCAAATGGCTCGAAGCCCGCGCGAAACGCCAGACGACCGAGGCGATCCGCGCGCTGAACGCGCTGCGTCCCGACCGCGCGCGCGTCGTCGAGCACGGCGTCGAACGCGACGTGCCGCTCGCGCAGGTGCGCGTCGGCACGACCGTCAGCATTCGTCCCGGCGAGCGCGTGCCCGTCGACGGGCGGATCGTGTCGGGCCGCTCGCACGTCGACGAATCGCTGATCACCGGAGAAAGCCTGCCGGTGCCGAAGGACGACGGCGATCCGGTCACGGCCGGCTCGATCAACGGTGAAGGCGCACTCGTCGTCGCAACCACCGCGATCGGCGCGGAGACGACGCTCGCGCGCATCATCCGCCTCGTCGAATCCGCGCAGGCGGAAAAGGCGCCGATCCAGCGGCTCGTCGATCGCGTGAGCGAAGTGTTCGTGCCGGCAATCCTCGGCATCGCCGTGCTGACGCTGATCGGCTGGCTGATCGCCGGCGCCGGCACCGAAACGGCGATCCTCAACGCGGTCGCGGTGCTCGTCATCGCGTGCCCGTGCGCGCTCGGCCTCGCGACGCCCGCGGCGATCATGGCCGGCACCGGCGTCGCGGCGCGCCACGGCGTGCTGATCAAGGACGCGCAGGCGCTCGAACTCGCGCAGCGCACGACCGTGATCGCGTTCGACAAGACCGGCACGCTGACCGAAGGCAAGCCGTCCGTGACGGCGTTCGACGCCGTCGGCGTCCCACGTGAGCAAGCGCTCGCTCTCGCGGCCGCGGTCCAGCGGCAAAGCGACCATCCGCTCGCGCGCGCCGTGGTCGCCGCGCACGAAGCGGACGTCGTGGCCCGCGGCGTCGCCGCAGGCTCGGCCGATATCGTCGCGGCCGATGCGCGCGCGGTGGCCGGACGCGGCGTTCAAGCGCACGTCGACGGGCAGCTTCTCGCGCTCGGCAGCACCCGCTGGCGCGATGAACTCGGCATCGACGTGCCGCCGGAACTCGACGCGCGTGCCGCGGAGCTTGAACACGCGGGCAACACGATTTCGTGGCTGATGCGCGCCGATGCGCCGCGCGCGTTGCTCGCGCTGATCGCGTTCGGCGACACCGTGAAGCCCGGCGCGCGCGACGCGATCGCCGCACTGTCGGCGCGCGGCGTCGCGAGCGTGCTCGTGACGGGCGACAACCGCGGCAGCGCGGCGGCCGTCGCGGCAGCGCTCGGGATCGGCGAAGTGCATGCGCAGGTGCTACCCGACGACAAGGCGCGCGTGGTGGCCGAACTGAAGCGCACCCACGGCGGCGTCGTCGCAATGGTCGGCGACGGGATCAACGACGCGCCCGCGCTCGCCGCGGCCGACGTCGGCATCGCGATGGCGACCGGCACCGACGTCGCGATGCATACGGCCGGCATCACGCTGATGCGCGGTGATCCGGCGCTCGTCGCCGATGCGATCGACATCTCGAAGCGGACGTACCGGAAGATCCAGCAGAACCTGTTCTGGGCGTTCGTCTACAACCTGATCGGCGTGCCGCTCGCGGCGCTCGGCTGGCTGAACCCGGTGATCGCGGGGGCGGCGATGGCGTTCTCCAGCGTCAGCGTCGTGACGAACGCGTTGCTGCTGCGGAGGTGGAAAGGACGGGCAAGGTGACGAGAGGAGGCGCGAACACGGGCGGAACGGCAGTCCGCCCGCTGTTTGGAGGTTTTATCGGCTTCGACGGATCCACAAGCAATACGCACCGATCGCGACCAGCATCGCTCCGTCGATGACACCGAGAAACGGAAGCGGGCTCGTCCATTTATCCATATTGGTCGTGCGGGAGTAGTAGGGTGGACCGTCGCCGTATGCCTCGTTCAGATTGATCGCGTTGAACGCCGCAACGAACAGAATTGACATCAGCAGTGCCACACCGATCACTATGCGCAACAGGCGTTTTCGCATGTCAGTATTGAACCGTCAGTGGAACATAACACTCGGGCATGCCCTTTGTTGCGGCTTCGATCTCGCGAACGAAATTTTCCATTCCCGAATGGAGATTGATGCATCCGGCGGAGCCGGCATGCGTGCCCCGTGGATAAAAAATCCACCGCGCCCGAACGTCCGGGTCCCGGGCATGACGTGGATAGTCAGTCGATAATCCCCCCAGGCCGCGCGCGAAGCAAGGTTGTACCAGCGATTCTTCCACATTTGGGAAGGCTGAATCCAGTATCGACCTGATGGTATAGGGCCAACATTTTCCATCTGGTGGCGAGCGCTCGAATAATCGAAACTGCCGCGATTATCGGGACGGCCGGAAACTGCAAGATAGACGCCCGTTGTATTCCCCGTCATGACCAAAAAACGCCCATCGAATCGGAGCGAAATGGAAGCGCGTGCGCAAGCGGGTACGGTCGGAATACCGCGTTCGGCAGCATACCTGTTCTCCAGCGTTCGTTATCCTCGTTTATTGACGATTTGAGTGCGCCTACTTATCGGCCACCCATCATAAAAGGACAACGCTGGATTTCAGTCGCGGCACGGAATGACGCACACCGTGTTCAATGTGTTAAATCGGCCTGACGGGCCCTCTAGAGTGCCTCGCGACCCGCGCGCGCTCCCATGTGAAAACATGTCGAACTGCAAACAGTGAGCGCCGATACTCGAATCTTCGCGGCTAGCCCGGGACGACCGGCTTGATCAGCGTCGTCGTGATCGGCGCGAAACCGCACGCCCGATAGAGCGCTCGTGCGGCCGTGTTGTGATTGAACACCGACAGCCCGATTTCGGTGACGCCGTGACGGCGTGCCTCGGCCTCGAGTGCATCGAGCGTGCGCGTGGCCCAGCCCTGGCGGCGCCGGGACGGGACGATGTCGAGGTCATAGATGAACAGCGTGCGGTTCGGCCCTTCGGGCACGATCGCGTACCAGAGGTCGCCGACCGTGTCGCCGGTGGCGGCGTCGATCAGCTGGACGAGTGTCTGGCCGGAGGTGAGCAGGCCGTCGGGCAGCAGCGTATCGAAGCAGGCGCGGGCGCGGCCCGCCGCTTCGTCGCTCGCGTTCTGCCCGGAGGACACGAGATCGCGCGCGTAGCCGCCGATGGCGCGCGTGCGGTATGCGTGGAATTCGCCGGCCGTCATCGGCCGCATCTGCAGCATGGCCCGGGTGTCGCGAAGGAAGTCGAACTTCCAGTGTAGCGGGACGGTCGCACCGGCGCGCGATGCGGCGGTGAAAAACGGGCAGGCAATGGCGGCGAGCGCCGCGCCGGATCGGCGAATCAGCGAATCAGCGAATCAGCGAATCAGCGACGGTACACGACGATCGGCGCGAAGTTCGCACGACGCATGCGATCGGCTTCGGCGCTACGCGCAGCGTACGAGTATTCCGCGTCAAGCGGCAGGTGCGGAGAGACGAACAGATCGTCGATCTTTTGCAGTAGGGCAAGAATGAAGCTCATGTGAGACTCCTGAGATAGATCTAGGGTTTTCCCTTAGATTGACTCCATTCTAAGGGTTTTCCCTGAACTCCGCCAGCTCACCGCATCAGTTTGCCGCACTCGAGCCACGCGCTCCCCTGTCCGGCCCGTGGCGCCAAGGGTTGCAGGTAGGGTCGGAAGATTTAGTGCGTTCGACGCACACGCTTCGCGGCCGCCGCCTCACGGTTTGCGTTGCGCTGAAGCCGGTCGACCTGCGACAGCATGGCTTCGTGGTGTTCCGCGAGTGTCATCAGCGTGGCCTGCTGCGTCGACAAATCGGCAGCCAGCCGGTCGATCCGCTGTTGCCGGACTTCCAGATCCTGCTTCAGGTGCGCGATCTGCCGCGTTTGCAGCACCAGTGCGACCAGCCCGGCGAGCACGACGACCGCCAGCGCTAGCAGCAGCCGGTTGACACGACGCATCTCGCGATCGGCAGCCTGCTTCAAGCCGGCGGTCTCGGCCTGCAGCGTGGCAAGCCGGTCCGACAGCGGGCGCAGATGGATGTCGGGATCGAAGTCCGACGCACCCGGTTGCGCGCGATCCGCCGACGGCTTCGTCACGAACGATGCGGCGGAAGCCACCGGCTGCACGACCGGCGAGGCCGGCGCTGCGGTCGCTCGCGCGGCGTCGCGGGGGCTCGCGGCAATCGCGGTCACAGCGGCAATTGCGGGCTCGGCCGGTTCGGCCGTCGTCTGCGGTTCAGCAGATGGCGTGCCGTGCGCGGGCGTCGATTCCGGCCCGGCGCCGTCAGTGGCCGCTTCCCGCGCGGAGGCCACCGCGGCCGGGTCGCGTCTACCAGCGGCCGCACGTCGCCTGCCGCCGGAGGATGCGCGGCGCCCCTTCGTGATCTCGCCGGGCGTCCGCGCTGCTTCATCGTGCGTGACCGGCGCAGCGACACCTTCCGCCTCGCCGTCCGCTTTAACGGGACGGTCGCCGAGCACCGCGTCGAGCGCACCGTCCACCGCCGCGGCATTCGCCGTCGCACGATCCGCGTTCGTCCCGGCCGCGTCGTCGGCTTTGGGCACACTACCTTTCTTCACCTGGCCGTCGCCGGTTACCGGCTCACCGGCCGCGGCCATCGCAACGCCATCGGCATGCCACGCATCGGCGCGCTTCGTTGCGTCGGCATCGGCCGCGCGCGCGGCGTTGGCGTCGGCACCAGCACCACCATCAGCACCAGCCACATCACCGTTTCCACGCGTCGCCACAGACGCTGCCGTCGTCACGACATCGGCAGCCTGCTCCACCACATCGACAGCGTCGCCGTCCGCATCCGCAGCGTGACCGTGCGCGGCAAATCCGTCCAGCATCGCCTGACGACCGGCGTCCTCGCCGGCCGCAGCAGCGTCCGTGTCGGCATCCGCCATCGCGTCATCGCGCGCGACGACTGGCGCACGCGCCGCCGGCTCGAGCACCGGATCGCCGAACAGGTCGAGCGTGCGATCGTCCCGCGGCGCATCGCCGCCCGCCGCGTGACCGGACCGCGCGGTGGCCTTGGCGGCGGTGTCTGCCGCGGCCGCGACGGAGCGCGGGCGCGAACGGGCCGACGAGCGGTCGGAGCGGGAACGGGAGCGAGGCAGGGAAACGGATTCGGTCATGGAGTCGGATTACAAGCCCGCGAACGCGGAATCGGAGGTCGAACGGAATCAGCGACGGCCATTGTCGCATGACCGATCGCCGATCCGGCCGATCGGATGCCGTCTATTCGTCGCCCGACAACCCGTTGCCTTCGTCGAATCGCGTCACGCACGACAGCGCGCGCAGCTTGTCGCAGATCGCGCGGTATTCGAGATCCGACACGCGGCCGAGCGCGATGCGCACCTCGTCGTGCTCGCCGGTGTCGTCGGCGCGCTGCACGATGAATTGCTTCACGCGCGCGCTGTCGGGGCCGAGCGCCGCGTGCAGCGAATCGAACGTCAGCGCGCCGCTTACGACCGTCACCGTGAACTGGCGGCGCTGCCGCACCGTGAAGTAGCGCCGCTCGAGCGGCTTGATGCCGGCCAGGATGATCAGGATGATGATCGTCGCGGAGATCGACGCGACGTACAGGCCGCCGCCCACCGCCAGGCCGATCGCGGCGACCGACCACAGGCTCGCGGCCGTCGTCAGCCCGCGCACGATCTCGCCGCGCAGCAGAATCGAGCCCGCGCCGAGGAAACCGATGCCCGACACCACCTGCGCGGCGATCCGCGACGGGTCGAGCACGATGTGGTCGCTGGTGCCGAGCACGTCGGCGAAACCGAACGCCGACACGATCATGATGAGCGTCGAGCCGACACAGACGAGCATGTGCGTGCGCAGGCCGGCCGCCCACGAAAGGCGCTCACGCTCGAAGCCGATGACGCTGCCAAGCGCCGCCGCGAGAACCAGCCGCATCACGAGTTCCAGGTTGCCGAGCATCCGATTTATCTCCTTTTTTGGGGGCGGCCGCGCGGAATGGTTTATCCTTGGGCCCGGCCGCGCCGCTCCGGGCCGCGCCGACTCGATTCGATCCAAGCGCTCGATCCCGCCATGTCCGTTCCCGATTCCGCTTCCGCTCAGACCGCCCGATTGCGCGACCATTTTGCGCACGTCATCTTGCCGATCTGGCAGGGTTCAGGGTTCGACCACACGTTGCGGCTGCCGTTCGAGGCCGTCGATCCGGCCACCCATGCGCCGCTGCCCGCCACCCGTTATCGCGCAATGGCATGTGCGCGGCAACTGTTCGTGTTCGCGCAGGCCGGCAACACCGCGCACGCGGCCACGCTGTTCGACTCGCTGTGCAGCCGCTTCCGCGACCCGCGTCACGGCGGCTGGTTCTACAGCGTCGACGCGCAAGGCGCGCCGCTCGACACGACCAAGGACCTCTACACGCACGCATTCGTCGTGTTCGCATGCGCCGCATGGCATGCGGCGTCGGGCGACGCCGCGGCGCGCACGGTCGCAGAGGACACCGCCGCCTTGATCCAGGACCGCTTCGCGCCGCAGCCCGGTGACGCGCTGCTCGACGCCGCGCGCCACGCCGATTTCTCGTCATCGGGCGGCGGCGCGCTGCAGAACCCGCTGATGCACCTGACCGAAGCATGGCTCGCGGCCGCCGATGCGTTTGGCGACGCGGCGTTCAACGATGCGCTCGCACGCACCGCGCAGGCCGTCGACCGCACGTTCGTTGATCCCGCCACCGGCTGCGTCGCCGAGCTGCCGCTCGGGGCGCCCGGCAACCGCTTCGAGCCCGGCCACCAGTTCGAATGGTTCTATCTGGTCGATGCGGCCGGTGCTCGGCTCGCACAGACCGGGCTTCCCGACGCACTCGCGCGCGCGTTCGCGTTCGCCGAGCAGCACGGCATCGATCCGCAGACGGGCGCCGTGTGCGCGGCCGTCGACGCGCAAGGCGCGTGCATCGACGGTACGCAGCGAATCTGGGCGCAGACCGAATACCTGCGCGCGCTCGCGACGCACGGCGGTACGCCGGCCTCCGCGCCGCTCGCGCAGCAGATCGAGCGCTTCGCCGCGCGCTTCCTGCACCCGCGCGGCTGGTTCGAGTGCAAGACGGCCGACGGGCAGGTGTCGCGCGCCGACATGCCGTCGACGACGCCCTACCACCTCGCGACCGCTTACGCGGCGCTGCCCGCCGCTTCGTAACCGTCGTCGGCATACGACGGCGCGCGCTCGTCGCGAACCTCGCGAACCCCGCGAGTCGCGCGTGCGTCGCCCAGCTCGAACACCGACACCGCCTGCATCAGGTGCGCGGTCTGCTCGTTCAGCGACGCGGCCGCCGCCGCGACTTCCTCCACCAGTGCCGCGTTTTGCTGCGTCAACTGGTCCATCTGAGTGACGGCCTGGTTCACCTGCTCGATGCCGACGCTCTGCTCGACCGACGCGGCCGTGATCTCCGACATCGTCTGCGCGACGCGCGTGATCGACGCCGATACCGTCCGCATCGCGTCGCCGGCACGCTCGACGAGTTCCGAGCCGCCGTCGATCTGCGCGACCGACTCCTCGATCAGCGCCTTGATCTCCTTCGCCGATTGCGCGCTGCGCTGCGCGAGCGAGCGCACTTCGCCCGCGACCACCGCGAAGCCGCGGCCCTGCTCGCCGGCACGGGCGGCCTCGACCGCCGCGTTCAGCGCGAGGATGTTGGTCTGGAACGCGATGCCGTCGATCACCGAAATGATCTCCGCGATCCGCCCGGAGCTCTTCGCGATGCCGCGCATCCGGTCGATCACGCTGTCGACCACGCCGCCGCCGTGGCGCGTCGCGTCGAGCGCCGCGTCGGCCAGTGCGCTGGCCGCACGCGCGCTGTCGGTGTTCTGGCGGACGGTCGCGGTTAGTTCCTCCATGCTCGCGGCGGTTTCCTCAAGCGACGCGGCCTGCGTGCCCGTGCGCGCGGACAGGTCCGCGTTGCCGCCGGCGATCTCGCCCGCGCCGAGGTGGATCGCGTCGGACGCTTGACGCACGGTGCGCACGGTGTCCGCGATGCTCGCCTGCATCGCGGCGAGGCCGCGCAGCATCCGGTCGATCTCGAACACGCCCGCCGCCCGCACGGCTTCGTCGAGCCGGCCCTGCGCGATCCGCTCGAAATGGCGGCCGGCTTCGTCCAGCGGCGCAACCACCGCGCGCCGCGCAGCCGCGTAAATGGCCGCGCTGGCCGCGAGCATCGCCACCAGCAACACGATGCCGACCCACTTGAACCACTGCATCCCGCTGTCGATCGTGTCGAGCGCGGCGCGGCTCGACGCGCCGCCGTAGTCGACGAAGCGGTGCAGTTCGGCGAGATACGCGTCCTGGAAGCGTTGCGTCGGCTGGTCGAGGAACGCCTGGATGTTGTCGGCGTCGAGGAACTGCACGAGTTCGCCCAGCGCGCCGCGCAGCGCGCGATAGCGCTCGGCGAGCGCCGCGACGTGCGCACGGTTCGTTGCGTCGACGGCCTGCGCGGCCGTCAGCGCGGCGAACGCCTTGTCCGCTTCCGCGAGCGAAGCGCTCGCATGGCGGATGATGTCGTCGGGTTTCGGGCCGCCGCGCACCATCCGCGTGCCGGCACGCGACAGGTTCACGCGCGCGTCGAGCAGCCGCTCGGTCGCCTGACTGGCCGCGCCGACCTGCGCGATCGCGACGTTCGACAGGTCGTCGACGCCGCTGCGCGTCGACGCGAGCGCCCAGAAGCCGAGCGCCTCGATGGCGACGAGAAAGAGGCAAAACACGGTCAACACGCCGAGCAGACCCGACGCGAGCTTGATTTTTCCGAACATGGGGGGAGATTCCTGGAGAGCCGACGATGGAGCAATGCCCCGGCATTAGCGGCATTTCTTCGTCGGACTTTAGGCTCCCGGCCCGGCGATCCCCGTCATTCCCGTCGAATCGCCGGCAAACGAGCATGACTCGCGCGCTCGACGCAATAATCGCGGCGCATCGCGCCGGTAATTGCAAGAAACGTGGACGAATTTCCTTGCTTATCCGCAGCCCCCTTCCTAGAGTTCAGCGCAAGCGGACATGGATTGCGAGGAAGTCGATGACGGACATCACGGACCACGCGCGCGGCGCATTGCGCGCGCAACCGTTCAGCATGCTGCTGCGCACGGAGCTGATGCATATCGGCGACAACGAGGTGTCGCTGTGCCTGCCCGTGCGGGACGAACTGCGCCAGCAGCACGGCTTCGTGCACGGCGGCGTGATCGGCTATCTGGCCGACAACGCGCTGACGTTCGCCGGCGCGCTCGTGCTCGGCCCGCGCGTGATCACCGCCGAATACAAGATCAACTACCTGCGGCCGGCCGTGAACGGCACGCTCGTCGCGCGCGCGAAGGTTGTCTACGCGGGGCGGCATCAGGCGACCTGCCAGTGTCATGTGTTCGTCATCGACGGCGATCACGAGCGGCTCGTCGCGATCGCGCAAGGCACGATCAACCGCGTCGGCGACGGCAAGATGCCGGATTCGCCGGAGGAAACGGCGTGAATCCGGTTTGCCGCCGGGTTGTCCCGGAAGACTATTCCGCGCCCTGAACCGAAAATTGAAAAGGAACGTCGGGACGCGCGAATCGAAGTCGAATATCGTTCTGCGCGGGGACAAAACGTCTCTTTTCAAACACGTAGTACGATATTAAAAGACCAATACGAGACTCCTGCGCGCCATCCAGCAGATAGCTGTTCTTCGGAAATGCAAGCTTGCCGTCCTGTGTCATCAATACGGCCCGACAGGACGAAAGCAGGCTGGGCAAATGAAGAAACGTCGCGTCTCCTTTCGGCGCAAGCGGATCGATCAGCAGATAAATTTGCCGGTGGCGACTGGCTTCACCTGACCCGCTGCCGTCTCCTTCCACGCACAGCGCGGACGGCTGATGGGCCGTTCGCTCGGCAAAAAACACGCGGGCGCTGCCAGGGTAAATTTCAATCGGATGCTCACCCGGGAAAGTCGTCGCTTTCGAAAAGCGATAGATTCTGCCGCCAATCGTCAGGCGGTTCCCCGCTACTTCGACGTGTACCGTCTTCCCGCCCAACTCGACGCCGAAATCCCCGTAAACGTCGCCGCCGCGGTAGGAATATAGAGCGCTTTCGTCGTGCTTGATTGGGTCGCCAAAGGCCGCGCTCGATTGCCCCGCATAAAACTCGTCATAGCTGCTGTAGGTGGTCGAGCCACGGGCGCTGCTTGCGAAGGCTGTCAGGATTGCCGCCAACATTACTGCAGATTTCATCGGTATGCCTTTCCCCCGCTCGCTTTCAGGTAGTCAGGATTGTGCTGCCAAAACACCGTGCTACCGTGCGCGGCCGTCGACACCCATACCGAGTCGTAGCGCCCTCGTTCACCACCATCAACGATTTTGCCGGTGCTCTTATGACGGATTCTCCAACGAACGATGACCTCACGCCGCTTCTCCGGCACGCCGAAAATGTTGTCCGATTGCGAGCCCCATTTGAACCCGTCACGAACCTTGGGATGATTGCCGTAATTGGTTTTGAAGTCCAGGCCATCCCACCAGAATGCCCCGTTTGACGGATCGGGGCGCTCATCGAGTAATGCTTTTCTGGCCCAGTCAACGGCAAGCGCCATCGCCGGGTTCAATGCAATTTCACTGTCGGGGGTGCGCATCAGTTTGTTGAATCTCGCGTTGGAGCCGTCCCACGCATACGAATAATTTGGATCTGCTGTACGTAGTTCGGAGACCGTCTTTCTCCCCCACGCGCGGCATCGATTTGCAACGGCAAACGCAATCCCGCCGATTTCCTCCGAGTCATTCGCCGTGGACGCCTCCCCATAGGCGATTGCGGCAAGCAATCGCATGTCTCGATCGATCGCGCGACTCATCGCACATCTCCGTCACGCCATGTCACGAAGACGAGATTCGGATGCTCCTTCAACGAAAACGCGCGAGTCTTCCCTCCTCTTAGTGCCGCGCCGTGGACGAGAAATTGCTCGTCGCTTGACAGCGTATATATCATGCCCTCGACCGGAGAACCGGTCACCGCATCACAGATTTCGAAGTAGCGCTCGAGATCCTCATCTACACCTACATTGGCGGGACCACGCGTGTCAGCGTACGGCGCAACGAGCGTTGCCGCTTCCATGGCCGTAAATGACATGCTCATGCCGCGCTCCGCATAAAAAACGGGTGGCGGATTACAACCACAGATATTGATGTCGCCGCTCAGCGCCCATGGTTTGCCGTTCGGACCGGTACCAGGCCACCTCGGACCTTGCGGCGCAATAAACCCTTCCTGCTTACAGGCCTCGCAATAGGTTTTCATGTAGAGCGTTGCGATATGCACCCGCGGTGGAGGATTGGAACACGTAACGTGTTCCAATCCTTCCGTGATCGTCGCGCTACCACCCCGATCACCCTTCGCAAGAAAAAAACGGATCATGCGGCATCGCCTTGGCGTGCCATGGTCGAACGCTTCACCGGCGTGAAGGTACAGGCGGATGCGAGACCCTCGCGTTCCGGGCTATCCGTAATGGTGTCGCCGTTATCGAGTTCGCTTCCAACGAAGGCCAGCGGTTCGAAATCCCGGTTATCCACCAGCGTGAGGCCGCTGACGATTCGCGCGGTCGAACCATCTGCATAGTGGACCTGGTTGCCAACGACACCAGCGTTGCCAAGCCGGATACCGATATCCCATGCTCCGGTAACATTTCGCAGTACGCCACCTCGCGCAGTCGTTGCTCCTCGCACTGCGAGCCGGTAGCGTGACGGCGCAGGCGGAGGCACGTAAGCCGGATCGAACAATCCGTCGACTGTCTCGCCCGCGAGGACATGAATGCCCCACAACAGCTGAAGCGTTTCGACGATACGATCGCCGTTACTCAACCGGCTACCGACAAGTGCAAATGGCTTGTCACGGCAGACTGCATAATTGCCCGCACCATCGGTAATGACGGCCTCACTGCCATCATCGTATGTCACGACATCGCCAACACGGGCAACAGCAAGGCCGGCGACGGCCAGACCGCTGGTCGCTTGGGTCACACGACCGCCGCGCTCGGTGAGCGCGCCGATAGTGGCGAAAAGATGAGTCGGCTCGCTCTGCTCGTTCTTCATCCGAATTTCCTTTCTCGACAATTGAATAAGGATTGCTCAGCACATAATGTGCGTAGCCGAGAAAGGAAAAACAATCAGACGAATTCGAAATCACTATCAATAGTGAGAATTACTTTCTCTGTCTTTATATCGCGATTCGGCCGACATCCGTCATCTTGTCCATCGACGGCATGCTCGGGCTTGGGCGCGCGTCCGCGCGCCGCCGATTCGAGATAAGCCTGGCGCACATGCTCCGGAGACACATCCGACTTCGGAATGCGCCTAAGCTTCGTCGCCCCTCAGCGGCAAAAATCGCGGCGCCACGCGCGCCCGGACATTGCCGTCCCCGTCGATGCGATAAATCCCGCGCGCCGCATTGTGCGGGTGCGCCACCGCTTCGGCCACGCTCAGCACCGGCGCAAAGCATGCGTCGCTGCCTTCGAGCAGCGCGCGCCAGTGCGCGGACGGCTGCTGCGCGAATACCTCGGCGAAACGCACCTTCAGCGCCGGCCAGCGCGCGCGGTCGTACTGCGACGCCGGATCGACGTCAGCCAGCCCGAGCCGCTCGACCAGCAGCGCATAGAACGGCGGCTCGAGCGCGCCGATCGTCACGCATTCGCCGTCCGCGCAGCGATATACGTCGTAGAACGGCGCGTCGTGGAAGAGGCTCGGCTGCACGCCGTCGAGCTGCCCGTTCGCACGCGCCCACAGCGCGAGCGAGCCGAGCATCGACACGATGTCGACGATCGCGCCGTCCACCACGCGCCCCGGGCCGCCGCCGCGCACGTCGAACAGCGCGCAGACGATCCCGAACGCGAGCCCGAGCGCGCCGCCCGCATCGCCGACGACGGTCGGCGGCACGCCCGGCCGGCCGTCACGGGGCGCGGACAGCGACAGCAGCCCCGTCAGCGCGACGTAGTTCAGGTCGTGCCCGGCGGCCGTCGCGAGCGGCCCGTCCTGGCCCCAGCCCGTCATCCGTCCGTATACGAGCTTCGGATTGTGGCGGGCACAAGCGTCCGGCCCGAGGCCGAGACGCTCCATCACGCCCGGTCGCAGCCCCTCGATCAGCGCATCGGCCTGCGCGATCAGCGCGAGCGCCGCATCGCGGCCGTCCGATGCTTTCAGATCGAGCTCGACGACCGTCTTGCCTTCGCGCAGCAGGTCGCCGTCGCGGCCCTGCAACGCGTCCGGCGCACTCGTGCGGCCGGCCGGACGCGCGATCAGCGTGATGCGCGCGCCCATTCCGGCGAGCATCCAGCCCGCGAGCGGGCCGGGGCCGAGACCTTCGAATTCGACGATATGGACGCCGGAAAGCGGCGCGTTCAATGACATGGCAACCTCGCTGGAATACAACCGGACAGGAGCGAAACAACGCTCCGATTCTATGCGAACGTGCGCGCAGTTCGCGCCGCCGACGGCGAGCCGGACGAGATGCGCAGTGTGCGTCGGCACGGAGGAAAACCCGGCATCATCCGCCCGATGCCGGCAGACGCCGTCGCATGCGGACACGCCGCCAAACGACTAGCCGCCCGCCTCATCCATGCGCTCGGCGAGCGCGCCGCGCATTGCGAGCACGATCGCGTCGCGATGTTCGTCGATCCGCTCGACCGGCCCGGCGACGCCGATCGCAAGCGGCATGCGGTTCCAGCCGTCGGCGATCACCATCGAGATCATCGCCGCACCCTGCGTTACCGTGTGCGCCGAATACGAATAGCCGAGCCGACGCGTCTCCTCGACCTTGTCCAGCACGACGTCCTCGTCGATCGTCCTGCCCGACTTCCCGAGCCGCCGGATGCTGCGCGACACGAGCCGGCGAATCGTGCTGTCCGGCTGAAGACTCAGCAACGCCCAGCCGAGCCCCGACATGCAGATCTCGCGTCGCGTGCCGATCGGCGCATAGAACTGGATGGGAATCCTGTGGGCACCCGCGACGGCGTCGATGTACTGCACGTACAGGTCGCTCTGCACCGCGATCACGACGGCCTCCTGCGTGCCGGCCGCCAGCCGTTTCGCTACCGTGTGCCAGTACCGGCGGCTGCCCGCCGCCGAATCGACGAGTGCCTCGCCGAGATTGACGAGGCGCGCCGTCGGCGCATACGCGTGCGTCCGCTCGTCGTACGCCAGGTAGCCGAGCATCTTCATGCTGGTCAGCAACGCCGCCGCGCTGGAGCCGGGATAGCGGCAGCGCGTGGCGATCTCACGCACGCTCAGTGGCCGCTGCAACTCGCTGAACAGCTCCAGCACCTCGAACACGCGCGCCGCGCTCTTGACCACGTTTCCACTCATCCCGCCCTCTCCGCACCAGTCGCGGCGGGCCCTTCCACATATGTGGAACAGGATTTCCCGCCGCCGACCGTCGTGACGATACTAGGCTTCGGCCCGCGGCGTGAAGTCCCGCGGTAGAAAACAAACGGAGACACCATGTCAGCCTTTCTGATCCGTGAACGGCAGGGAGCGATCCTGACCGTCACGATGAACCGTCCCGAAACGCGCAACGCCATTTCGGACAACGATGCGATCGATGCACTGGTCGCCTGCTGCGACGAAGCGAACCGCGACGAATCGATTCGCGTGCTGGTCCTGACGGGGGCCGGCGCCGTGTTCTCGTCGGGCGGCAACGTGAAGGCGATGCGCGCGCTCGCCGAGTCGGACCTGCACGACCTCGCGGCGATCCGGACCAGCTATCGCCGCGGCATCCAGCGCCTCGCGCATGCGTTCCAGCAACTCGAAGTACCGGCCATCGCGGCAATCAACGGGCCGGCCATTGGCGCCGGTACCGACCTCGCGTGCATGTGCGACATCCGCATCGCCGCCGACGGCGCGCGCTTCGCGGAAAGCTTCATCACGCTCGGCCTCGTGCCGGGCGACGGTGGTGCGTGGTTCCTGCCGCAGATCGTCGGCGCGGCCTTCGCGGCCGAGATGTCGTTCACGGGCGACCCGGTCGATGCTCAAACGGCGCTGCGTCGCGGGCTGGTGTCGCGCGTCGTCCCCGACGGCGAACTGCTTGCGCACGCGCACGCGCTCGCCGGGCGCATCGCGCGCCATCCGGGCACCGCGCTGCGCCTGACCAAGCGACTGCTGCGCGAAGGCCGGCACGCGAGCCTCGACACGCTGCTCGACCTGTCCGCGTCATACCAGGCATTCGCACACGCGACACCCGACCACCGCGCGGCAGTCGCGGCGCTGTTCGCCGCACGCGACTGAACCCGCGGAGCGTCACTCGGCACTCGGCCGGCGAACGCCGACATCACCGACCATCGAAGGAAACATCGTCATGATCATCAACAACGAAGGCGCGCTCGCGGGCCTGCGCGTGGTGGACCTGAGCCGCGTCTATGCGGGCCCGTTCTGCGCGCAGACGCTCGCCGACCACGGTGCGGACGTCATCAAGATCGAACCACCGCAAGGCGACGAAACCCGCGACTGGGGCCCCGCGATGCCGGGCGGCATCTCCAGCTACTACTGGGGGCTCAACCGCAACAAGCGTAACCTCGCGCTCGACCTGTCGCATCCCGACGGACGCGACGTGCTGTTCCGCCTGCTCGAGACGGCCGACGTGCTGGTCGACAACTTCAAGCAGGGGACGCTTGAACGCTGGGGCATCGGTTACGACGACTGCCTGCGCGAACGGTTTCCGCGCCTCGTCCACTGCTCGATCTCCGGCTACGGCACCGACGGCCCGCTCGCGCGGTTTCCGGGCTACGACGCCGTCGCGCAAGGGCTCGCCGGTTTCATGTCGATCAACGGAGAACCGGGCGGCATGCCGCTGAAGGTGCCGTTTCCAGTCGTCGATCACGCAGCCGGGCTGAATGCGGTGTCGAGCATCCTGCTCGCGCTGGTGGAGCGCACGCGCTCCGGCCTCGGGCAGCACGTCGACATCGACCTGTTCAGCACCGCGCTGTCGATGCTGCATCCGCTCAGCACGAGCTGGATGGCGACCGGCGACGTGCCCGTCGCGACGGGGAACGTCTATGCCGCAATCGCGCCTTACGGCGTCTATCCGTGCAAGGACAAGCCGGTGGCAACGGGCGCGGGCAACAACCGCACGTTCGCGAAGATGGTCGACGCGCTCGGCGTGCCCGAGCTCGCGCGCGATCCGCGCTTCGCGACAAACGCGCAGCGTGTCGCGCACCGCGATGCGCTCGATACGCTGATCGGGCAATTGACCGGCGAGCGGCTCGCCGACGATGTCGTCGAGCGGCTGATGCGCGCCGGCGTCGCGACGGGGCCCGTCAACACCATCGCGGACGGGTTCGGCCATCCGCAGGCGGCCCGCAACGGGATGCTCGTCAAAACAGACACCTATACCGGTGCGGGAATCCCGGCCAGGCTGTCGCGCACGCCCGGCTCGATCCGCCGGCCGCCGCGGCCATTCGCGGCCGACACCGATACCGTGCTCGACACGCTCGGCCTCGACGCGGCCCGCCGCGATGCGCTGCGGCAGGCCGGCGTCGTCCACGACGAGCGCGCAGGCACCACCGGGAGCGCGTCATGACCGCGCCGCGCACGTTCTCCTCCCTGACCGGCGACGACGCCCCGTCGGTCCTGCGCACCGACGACAATGGCATCGCGTGGCTGACGATCCATCGTCCGCATGTCGCCAATGCGCTGTCCGCCGACACGATCCGGCGTCTCTGCGACGAACTCGTCACGCTCGACGACAACCCCGCGGTTCGCGCGATCGTGATCCGCGGCGCGGGCGACCGGGCTTTCAGCGCGGGCGTCGATCTCGGCGATCCCGAGATCCGCGGCATGCGGCCGATGCGCGGGCTTGCACGCAATGTGCACGAGCTGATCCTCGAACTGCGCAAGCCGACCATCGCCGCGATCAACGGCTACGCGATCGGCGGCGGCTTCGAAATCGCGCTTGCATGCGACCTTCGGATCGCCGCCGAGCACGCGTATTTCGCGCTGCCCGAATCACGCGTCGGGATGGGCGCGAACTTCGCGAGCGTGCTGCTGCCGCGCATGCTGCCACGCGCGGTTGCAATGGAGTTGCTGTTCACAGGCCGCCGCATCGACGCGGACGAAGCACGGCGCATCGGGCTGCTGAACCGCATCGTCCCCGGCGCCGCGCTCGACGACACCGTGCGCGAACTGGCGCAGTCGATCGCCGCGAACGCGCCGCTCACGATCCGCCGCATCAAGGAGACGGCAACGCGCAGTTGGGGCCTGCCGGTTGCCGCGGCGCTGCGGCTCGACGTCGGCCCCGACGTCTACGCGAGCGAAGACCGAGTGGAAGGCGCGCGCGCGTTTCTCGAGAAACGCAAGCCGGTGTTCAAGGGACGCTGAGCCCGACGGCGCGCGGCCCCTTCCGCCGCGCGCCGCCGATCGCCGCCGATCGCCGCCCCGAACGCGGGCGCGACACATAAAAAACATGGAACGGAGACACATTCATGCAACGGAAAGCACTCCTGATCGGCACATGCGTTCTGTGCACGACGCATGCGCACGGGTCGTCGGTCACGCTGTATGGAATCGTCGACAGCTACGTCGAGTTCGATCGCATCGGCAGCCTGTCGAGCTTCCGGCAGAGCGGCGGCGGTGGATCGACGAGCCGCCTCGGGCTGACCGGCGTCGAGGATCTCGGCGGCGGGACCTCAACGAAGTTCGTGCTGGAAAGCGGCTTCTCGCCGGCGGACGGATCGTTCCAGGGCGGCACGCTGTTCTACCGGCAGGCGTACGTGGCGCTGCAGGACACGCGCTATGGTGACCTGCGGCTCGGCCGGCAATACACACCGGCGTTCTACATCGTGTACGACGGCGATCCGTTCGGCCTGAACGAGCGCATGTCGCCGCTCGCGCTGCTCGCGACGTCCACGGACACGATCACGACGAACACGACGCCGCCGATTCCGCGCTTCAACCAGGCGGCGTCGTATCTCAGTCCGGACTGGAACGGCCTGCGCATGATGGCCACCTACGGCTTTCCGACGCCAAACGCGCTGTCCACGCAGGCCGGCCGCAACTACGGCGCGGGGCTCCAGTACCGGATCGGCGGCCTTTATGTCGGCGCAGGTTTTCAGGGCGACGTATCGACCGGCAACCTCGCTCCCGCCGTTCAACCGACTACCACTCGCCACTACGTGTTCGGCACCAATTACGCGTTCGCGCGGGTCAAGCTGTACGGCGCATTCCTCTACGGCGCCAGCACGGCGCACGGCCTGCCCGCGTTCTCGACGGCGAGCGTCGGCGCGGCGATCAACGTCGGCGCGCTCGACCGCGTGCTGGTGTCGATAGTACGCCGCGACGTGAAGGGCTCGGCGAACGACGCGACCGCCTTCGGCGTCGGCTACGACCACCCACTGTCGAAGCGCACCTCCGTCTACGCCCGTTATCTGTACCTGAAGAACGGCGGCGACGCACGCAACACCGTGGTCGCCGGCGTGCAACCGCAACCGGGCGGCACCGAGCAGGTGCTGGCGCTCGGCATCACTCACCGCTTCTGACGGAGTGCCCATGACCCCGACCCTCTCCACCCCGGCCGGCGTTCGCGACGACGCGATGCCAGCGCTCTATCGCCGGATCTCGCGGCGCCTCCTGCCGTTCCTGATCCTCTGCTACACGCTATCGTTCATCGACCGGATCAACATCGGCTTCGCGCACGCGCAGATGGCCGCCGAGCTGCGCTTCTCCGACGCCGTCTACGGGCTCGGCGCGGGCATCTTCTTCATCGGATACATGGCCTTCGAGATTCCGAGCAATGCGCTGCTCGCGCGGATCGGCGCGCGCCGGACGATCGCGCGAATCATGGTGCTGTGGGGGCTCGGCTCGGCCGCGACGATGTTCGTCGCGACACCCGCGCAGTTCTACGTGTGCCGATTCCTGCTCGGCGTGCTCGAGGCCGGCTTCTTCCCCGGCATCCTGTTCTATCTCGGCGCGTGGTATCCGCCCAGGCAACGCGCGAAGGCGTTCGCGCTCTTCATGACCGCGCTGTATCTCGCGGGGCTGATCGCCGGCCCGGTGTCCGGCGCGATCCTCTCGTACTTCGACGGCGTCGCCGGCCTGAGCGGCTGGCAATGGCTGTTCGTCGTCGAAGGGTTGCCGAGCAGCGCGCTCGGCTTCGTCGCGCTGCGGTTTCTCGACGATCGGCCGGACGACGCACGCTGGCTGTCGGACGCCGACAAGGCCGCGCTGCGCGATGCACACGCGCTTGCCGATGCCGGCGCCGACAACGGCGCGACCCCGACACGACCGTTGCTCGCCCACCGCGACTTCTGGCTGCTGTGCGCGGCCAATTTCGCGATCGCCGCGGCCGGCTACGCGCTCGTGTTCTGGATGCCCGTGATCCTGCACCGCGGCGGCCTGCACGGCGCGATGCAGATCGGCCTGCTGTCCGCGCTGCCCTACCTGTGCGGCCTCGTCGGCATGCTCGGGATGGGCTGGTACGCCGAACGCCGGCAGGCATGGCGCGAACACGGCTCGACCGCGATGCTCGCGTGCGCGGCAGCGCTCGTCGTGCTGGCATGCGTCGACGGCGCCGTGAACCTGACGATCGCGCTCTGCGTCGCGGTCGCCGCGCACGCGGCGGCACTGCCCGCGTTCTGGGTACTGCCGGGGCTCGCGCTGCCGAAGCGTTCGATGGCGGTCGCGATCGCGGCGATCACGATGTCCGGCGCGATCGGCGGATTTGCGAGCCCGTTCCTGATGGGCGTGTTGAACACCGCCACCGGATCGATGCGCGGCGGCCTCTATTTCAACGCCGCGCTGCTTGCGGCCGGCTGCGTGGCGCTCCTCGGCACGCTGCGGGCCCGGTCGGCATCCCCGGCGCGCGCGGCCTGAGCGCGCGCCCTCCCTTCACACCTTCATCGACAGACTCATGAATTTCGAACTCGATCTCGACCACCGGATGATCAAGGATCTCGTCGCACGCTTCGTGACGGACGAGCTGATACCACTTGAAGCGGCCGTGATGGCGCGCGAGGCTGACGGCCAGCGCTTCACGCTGCTGCCCGACGAACGCTCGCGGCTCGACGCGCGCTCGCGGCAACTCGGTCTATGGGGACTCGACGCGCCCGTCGATGCCGGGGGCTCGGACCTGCCGGCCGTCGCGATGGTCGGCGTGAACGAAGCGATCGGCACGACCGTGACACCGTACATCCTGCCGCCCGATTCACCTAACCTGCGAATGCTGTGCGACGCGGCCGACGATGCGCAGCGCACGCGCTACCTGGAACCGTACGCACGCGGCGTCACGCGCTCCGCGATGGCGATTTCCGAGCCGGGCGCCGGTTCGGATCCAGGCGCGTTGTCGACGACGGCCGTCCGCGACGGCGGCACATGGGTGCTGAACGGCCGGAAAATCTGGATCAGCCATGCACGCGAAGCCGACTGGACGATCGTGATGGCACTGACTGACCGGAACAAGGGCAAGCGCGGCGGCATATCGGCGTTCATCGTGGAGCGCGATACGCCGGGTTTCGTCATCGAACGCCGCATTCCGATGATCGGCGGACTGTCGACCTACGAAATCGTGCTGGAGAATTGCCGCATCCCTGCCTCACAACTGCTGGGCCAGGAAGGCGCCGGTTTTGCGCCGATGCAGGCGCGCCTCTCGAACCGGCGGCTGGAGATGGCCGCATGGTGCATCGGCCGCGCCGAACGCGCGGTCGCGCTGCTGTGCAACCATGCGAAACAGCGTAAGACCTTCGGCGTGCCGCTCGCCGAACGCCAGGCGATCCAGTGGTGGGTCGCCGACGCGCTGACGCAGATCCACGCGTGCCGGTTGATGACCTACGAAGCGGCCGCGCGAGTCGATGCCGGACAGGATGCGCGCACGCAGATCTCGATGGTCAAGGTGTTCGCGACCGAGATGGCGTGGAGCGTCATCGATCATGCGATGCAGACGCTCGGCGCGATGGGCATGACGAAGGAGCTGCCGCTGCATCAGATGGCGAACGAAGCGCGGCTGATGCGCATCTTCGAAGGCCCGACCGAAGTGCATCGATGGGTCGTCGCACGCAGCGCGCTGTGACGCCATGGTCGGCGCGCGTTGCGCTGTTTTCATCACGGAGCCGCCTCTTGGATACTCGTCATCTCGTCGATCCCGACATCCGTCCCTGGCTGGACGTCTGGCCCACCGTCACGCTCGACGCCGACAACCTCGCACAGCATCGCGAACGCCATCTGCCGCTGCCGCCGATCGACACGGTCGGCAATACGCTCCAGCATCGGCGCGTGCCACGCACCGGCAGTGCACCCGACGTGCCGGTTCGCGTATACCTTCCCGACGACGCGACGCGCCCGCTGCCGGCGATCGTGCACATGCACGGCGGCGGCTACGTGCGTGGGGCCGCGAAGGATCTCGAAGCCGTGCATCGCCCGCTGGTGAAGGCGCTCGAGTGCGCGCTGGTCTCGATCGACTACCGCCTCGCGCCCGAGACGCCGTTTCCCGGCGCGATCGACGACTGCTACGCGGCGCTTGCCTGGACCTACCGCCACGCAGACGCGCTCGGCATCGATCCGGCGCGCATCGGCGTAATGGGCGAAAGCGCGGGCGGCGGTCTAGCGGCCGCGCTGGCGCTGCTGGCGCGCGACCGCGACGAATACCCGCTGGCCTTCCAGCACCTGATGTATCCGATGCTCGACGACCGCACCTGCGTGCGCGCGCCGCATCCGCATGCCGGCGAATTCGTCTGGCATGCGGCCAACAACCGGTTCGCATGGACGTCGCTGCTCGGCCACGCGTCGGGCATCGACGGCGTGTCGCCCTATGCGGCCGCCGCCCGCGCGGAACGAATGGAAGGGTTGCCGCCTGCGTTCATCGCGGTCGGCGCGGTCGACCTGTTCGTCGACGAGAACATCGACTACGCGCAGCGGCTCATCCGCGCCGGCGTGCCGACCGAACTGCACGTCTTCGCGGGCGGCGTGCACGGCTTCGACATCGTGCCCGATGCGCGCGTGTCGACCGCCGCACGCCGCATCAGCCACGAAGCGCTGCAGCGCTTCCTGCACGGCTGAACCCGACCGAAACGACAAGGGCGGCCGAAGCCGCCCTTGCTGCCGTCGGAACGACGACCGGTACGATCAGAACGCATCACCCGGCACCCGCACCCACCCCTCCATCAGCACACGCGCGCTGCGGCTCATGATCGCCTTCGTGACGGTCCACTCGCCGTTCTCGAGCTGCGCTTCCGCGCCGACGCGCAGCGTGCCCGACGGATGCCCGAAGCGCACCGCGTTGCGCGCACCGCCGCCCGCCGCGAGATTCACCAGAGTGCCGGGAATCGCCGCGGCCGTGCCGATCGCGACCGCCGCCGTGCCCATCATCGCGTGGTGCAGCTTGCCCATCGACATCGCCCGCACCAGCAGGTCGACGTCGCCCGCATTCACGCGCTTGCCGCTCGACGCGACATAGTCGGCCGGCTTCGCGACGAACGCGACCTTCGGCGTGTGCTGGCGCGTCGCGATCTCGTCGAGCGTGTCGATCAGGCCCATGCGCAGCGCGCCGTGCGCGCGGATCGTCTCGAACTTCTCGAGCGCCTTCGGGTCGCCATTGATCGCGTCCTGCAGCTCCGTGCCCGTATAGCCGATCGCTTCGGCCTCGACGAAGATGGTCGGAATCCCCGCGTTGATCATGGTCGCCTTCAGCGTGCCGATGCCCGGCACGGCCAGGTCGTCGACGAGGTTGCCGGTCGGGAACATCGAGCCGCCCGCGCCTTCTTCCTCGGCGGCCGGGTTCATGAATTCGAGCTGCACTTCGGCGGCCGGGAACGTGACGCCGTCCAGCTCGAAGTCGCCCGTCTCCTGCACCGCGCCGTTCGTGATCGGCACGTGCGCGACGATCGTCTTGCCGATGTTCGCCTGCCAGATCCGCACGGTCGCGACGCCGTCGCGCGGCACGCGCGATGCATCGACGAGGCCACCGCCGATCGCGAACGGGCCGACCGCCGCCGACAGGTTGCCGCAGTTGCCGGTCCAGTCGACGAACGCCTTGTCGATCGCGACCTGCCCGAACAGGTAGTCGACGTCGTGACCGGGCCGCATGCTCTTCGACACGATCACCGTCTTGCTGGTGGACGACGTCGCGCCACCCATCCCGTCGATCTGCTTGCCGTACGGATCGGGGCTGCCGATCACGCGCAGCAGCAGCGCGTCGCGCGCGGCGCCCGGCGTCTGCGCGGCATCCGGCAGGTCCTGCAGCCGAAAGAACACGCCCTTGCTGGTGCCGCCGCGGATGTAGGTCGCCGGAATCCTGATTTGCGGAATGTGAGCCATGTTTGCGTTATCCCTGTGTGATCCGGTCAAGCCGCCTGCGACGATTCGAGGAAGTCCTGCGCGAAGCGCTGCAGCACGCCGCCCGCGTCGTAGATCGACACTTCCTCGGCCGTATCGAGCCGGCACGTCACCGGCACCTCGACACGCTCGCCGCTCTTGCGGTGAATCACGAGCGTGAGATCGGCGCGCGGCGTGCGCTTGCCGACAACGTCGAAGGTCTCGGTGCCGTCGATGCCGAGCGTGGTGCGGTTCGTGCCCGGCTTGAACTCGAGCGGCAGCACGCCCATCCCGATCAGGTTGGTGCGGTGGATCCGCTCGAACCCTTCGGCGACGATCACCTCGACGCCCGCGAGCCGCACGCCCTTCGCGGCCCAGTCGCGCGACGAGCCCTGGCCGTAGTCGGCGCCGGCGATCACGATCAGCGGCTGCTTGCGGTTCATGTACGTCTCGATCGCCTCCCACATGCGCATGACCTTGCCTTCCGGCTCGACGCGCGCGAGCGAGCCCTTCTTCACCGCGCCGTCGACGACCGCCATCTCGTTGATCAGCGTCGGGTTCGCGAAGGTCGCGCGCTGCGCGGTCAGGTGGTCTCCCCGGTGCGTCGCGTACGAGTTGAAGTCTTCTTCCGGCAGGCCCATCTTCGCGAGATACTCGCCGGCCGCGCTGTCCGCGAGGATCGCGTTGGACGGCGACAGGTGGTCGGTCGTGATGTTGTCGCCGAGCACCGCGAGCGGGCGCATGCCCTTGAGCGTGCGCTCGCCGGCCAACGCGCCTTCCCAGTATGGCGGGCGACGGATATACGTGCTCTGCGCGCGCCAGTCGTACAGCGGCGCCGCACGCTCGCCCGCATCGGCCGTGCGCGCGAACATCGGTTCGTAGACCTTGCGGAACTGCTCGGGCTTCACGCTCGACGCGACGATCGCGTCGATCTCCTCGTCGGTCGGCCAGATGTCCTTCAGCGTGACGGGCTTGCCGTCGCGGTCGTGGCCCAGCACGTCCTTCTCGATGTCGAAGCGGATCGTGCCGGCGATCGCATACGCGACGACGAGCGGCGGCGACGCGAGAAACGCCTGCTTCGCATACGGGTGGATGCGGCCGTCGAAGTTGCGGTTGCCGGACAGCACGGCGGTCGCGTACAGGTCGCGATCGACGATCTCCTGCTGGATCTTCGGATCGAGCGCGCCCGACATCCCGTTGCAGGTCGTGCACGCGAACGCGACGATGCCGAAGCCGAGCTTCTCCAGCTCCGGCAGCAGGTTCGCTTCTTCCAGATACAGCTCGACCGCCTTCGAGCCCGGCGCGAGCGAGCTCTTCACCCACGGCTTGCGCGTGAGGCCCTTCGCGTTCGCGTTGCGCGCGAGCAGCGCCGCGGCGATCACGTTGCGCGGGTTGCTGGTGTTCGTGCAACTCGTGATCGCGGCGATGATCACCGCGCCGTCGGGCATCTCGCCCGGCTTTTCTTCCCACTGGCCGGCGATCCCGCGTGCGGCGAGATCGGACGTCGGCAGCCGCTTGTGCGGGTTCGACGGGCCGGCCATGTTGCGCACCACGCTCGACAGGTCGAACGTCAGCGTGCGCTCGTATTGCACGTTGCCCAGCGTATCGGCCCACAGGCCCGCCGCCTTCGCGTAGGTCTCGACCAGCTTCACCTGCTCGTCGCTGCGGCCGGTGAGGCGCAGGTAGTCGGTCGTCTGGCCGTCGATGAAGAACATCGCGGCCGTCGCGCCATATTCGGGCGCCATGTTCGAGATCGTCGCGCGGTCGCCGAGCGTGAGGCTCGCGGCGCCTTCGCCACGGAATTCCAGATACGCGCCGACCACCTTTTCCTTGCGCAGGAACTCGGTCAGCGCGAGCACGACGTCGGTCGCGGTGATGCCGGGCTGGCGCTTGCCGGTCAGCTCGACGCCGACGATGTCGGGCAGGCGCATCCACGATGCGCGGCCGAGCATCACGTTCTCCGCCTCCAGGCCGCCGACGCCGATCGCGATCACGCCGAGCGCATCGACGTGCGGCGTGTGGCTGTCGGTGCCGACGCAGGTGTCCGGGAACGCTACGCCGTCCTGCGCCTGGATCACCGGCGACATTTTCTCGAGGTTGATCTGGTGCATGATGCCGTTGCCCGGCGGGATCACGTCGACGTTCTCGAACGCCTTCTTCGTCCACTCGATGAAGTGGAAGCGATCCTCGTTGCGGCGATCCTCGATCGCGCGGTTCTTCGCGAACGCGTCCGGATCGAAGCCGCCGCACTCGACGGCGAGCGAGTGGTCGACGATCAACTGCACGGGCACGACCGGGTTCACCTTCGCGGGGTCGCCACCGCCGTCGGCGATCGCGTCGCGCAGGCCGGCGAGATCGACGAGCGCCGTCTGCCCGAGGATGTCGTGGCACACCACGCGCGCCGGGAACCACGGGAAATCGCGGTCGCGCTTGCGCTCGATGATCTGCTTGAGCGAATCGGCAAGGATCGCCGGATCGCAGCGGCGCACGAGGTTTTCGGCGAGCACGCGCGACGTATACGGCAGCGTGTCGTAGGCGCCGGGCGCGATCGCTTCGACCGCGGCACGCGCGTCGAAATAGTCCAGCGACGTGCCGGGCAGGGGTTTGCGGTAGGCAGTATTCATCATGTGGGGCGGGAAATCGGGGTATGACGTCCGGCGCGCGCCGGCGCCCGTGGCGCGGGGCCGGCGCGCGGCTGGCGGATCAGCGCTTCTCGATCGGCACGAACTGCAGGTCTTCCGGCCCCGTGTAGTTCGCGCTCGGACGGATGATCTTGTTGTCGACGCGCTGCTCGATGATGTGCGCGCTCCAGCCGGACGTGCGCGAAATCACGAACAGCGGCGTGAACATCGCGGTCGGCACGCCCATCATGTGATACGACACGGCGCTGAACCAGTCGAGGTTCGGGAACATCTTCTTCGCGTCCCACATCACCGATTCGAGGCGCTCGGCAATGCTGTACAGCTTGAGGTCGCCCGCTTCCTTCGACAGCTTGTGCGCGACGCCCTTGATCACCTTGTTGCGCGGATCGGAGATCGTGTAGACCGGATGGCCGAAGCCGATCACGACTTCCTTGTTCTCGACGCGGCGGCGGATGTCGGCTTCGGCATCGTCCGGCGAGCTGTAGCGGCTCTGGATTTCGTACGCGACTTCGTTCGCGCCGCCGTGCTTCGGCCCGCGCAGCGCGCCGATCGCGCCGGTGATCGCCGAGTAGATGTCCGAGCCCGTGCCCGCGATCACGCGGCCGGTGAACGTCGATGCGTTGAACTCGTGCTCCGCGTACAGGATCAGCGACGTGTGCATCGCGTCGACCCACGACTTCGACGGCGTCTTGCCGTGCAGCAGGTGCAGGAAGTGGCCGCCGATCGAGTCGTCGTCGGTCTCCGTCTCGATGCGCTTGCCGTTGTGCGAGAAGTGATACCAGTACAGCAGCATCGAGCCGAGCGACGCCATCAGCCGGTCGGCGATGTCGCGCGCGCCCGGCAGGTTGTGGTCTTCCTTCTCCGGCAGCACGGTGCCGAGCACCGACACGCCGGTGCGCATCACGTCCATCGGGTGGGCCGATGCCGGGATCTGCTCGAGCACGGCCTTCAGCGCGTTCGGCAGGCCACGCATCGCGCGCAGCCTGGTCTTGTACGCGGCCAGTTCGGTCATGTTCGGCAGCGTGCCGTGCACGAGCAGGTGCGCGATTTCCTCGAATTCGCACGACTCGGCGACGTCGAGAATGTCGTAGCCGCGGTAGTGCAGGTCGTTGCCGGTCTTGCCGACCGTACAGAGCGCCGTGTTGCCGGCCGTCACGCCCGACAGCGCCACCGACTTCTTCGGCTTGAATGCGCCTGCGGCGGCCGGTGCTGCTGCGTCTTTCGTCTCGCTCATGTTTCCGTTCTCCAATAGGTATCTGGGTAGCTGTCGACCGCACTTGGCGCTTCAGCGCTTAGTGCGGTCCCATGCAAAGCGGTCGACCGCAGTTGGCGCTTCAGCGCTTTGGCGCTCGGTGCGGTCGCGTGCAAAGCGTTCCGGGAACCGTGTCCCGGCGCGCGGGCCGCGTTACTTCTTGCCCTGCGCGAACAGTTCGTCGAGCTTGCGCTCGTATTCGTGATAGCCGAGGAAGTCGTACAGCTCCGCGCGGGTCTGCATGGTCGGCACGGCGGCCTTCTGCGTGCCGTCGCGGCGCAGCGTCTCGTAGAAATTCAGCGCGGCCTTGTTCATCGCGCGATACGCGCCGCAGCAGTACAGCGCGATGTCGACGTTCGCCTCGCGCAGCTCGTCGACCGTGAACAGCGGCGTCGAGCCGAATTCGGTCAGGTTCGCGAGGATCGGCACCTTCACGGCGGCCTTGAAGCGGCGGTAATCGTCGAGCGTCTTCATCGCTTCCGGGAAGATCATGTCGGCGCCGGCTTCCACATAGGCGATCGCGCGCTCGATCGCGGCGTCGATCCCTTCGGCGGCGGCCGCGTCGGTGCGGGCCATGATCACGAACTGGTCGTCGGTGCGCGCATCGACCGCGGCCTTCACGCGATCGACCATTTCCTCGAGCGGCACGACTTCCTTGCCCGGACGGTGGCCGCAGCGCTTCTGGCCGACCTGGTCCTCGAGGTGAACCGCCGCGACACCGGCATTGATGAACGAGCGGACCGTGCGCGCGATGTTGAACGCGCCGCCCCAGCCCGTATCGATGTCGACGAGCAGCGGCAGGTCGGTCGCGTTGGTGATCCGGGTCGCGTCGATCAGCACGTCTTCCATCGTGCTGATGCCGAGATCGGGGATCCCGAGCGAATTCGCGGCGACGCCGCCGCCCGACAGGTAGACGGCCTTGAAGCCGACGGCCTGCGCCATCTTGGCCGCGTACGCGGTGATCGCGCCGACCACCTGCAGCGGCTGCTCGGCCGCGACTGCCGCGCGGAATTTCGCGCCGGCGCTCTGAAGATGCGTATTGCTCATGAACGGCCTCCTGAAGGAATGACCATTAACAGCAAGGACCGGGCCAGCTCGCGAAATACTGCTAACTCACTGATTCTTAAGCAACCGGCACGAGTGGTGAATCGTCCGGCGATTTCATTTCGGCAATTTCATGTTTCAAAAATGAAATCGCGCGCGCATAATCGATCGCCATGGACCTCTCCTCGACCAAGCCCGTCGGCCCGGCCGACCGCACGGTGCGCCCGCGCATCTGGGCGATGGGCATCAGCCGCCTGCGCGACCTGTTTCGCGAGATCGCCGGCGAATTCGACGAACGCGCCGACGTGCGCATCGTCACGCGGGCCTATGAAGACGCGCTGAGCGCGATCGCGGAAGCCGGCACCGCGCGGCCCGACGTGATCGTCGCGGCCGGCTCGAACGGCGGCTTCCTGAAAACGCGTGCGCAGGTGCCGGTCGTGGTCGTGTCGCCGACCGGCTTCGACGTGATGCAGGCGCTCGCGCGCGCACGGCGCGACGCCACCCGGATCGCCCTTGTCAGCGCCGGCGAGACGCCGCCGGAGGTGCGCCGCTTCGTCGCCGCCTACGGCCTCGACGTGCAGTTTGCGTCATATCAGTCCGCTCAGGAAGCGGAAGCCTGCGTGCTCGATCTGCACGACCGCGGCATCGAGACGATCGTCGGCCCCGGCCTCGTCACCGATCTCGCGGCGAGTGCCGGCATGGGCGCGGTGTTCCTGTATTCGCACGCGTCGGTGCGCAAGGCGGTCGAAACGGCGCTCGAAGTCGCGTACGCGACGCATGCCGAGGCGTTTCGCCGGCAGCGCCTCGACAACCTGTTGCAGCACCTGCGCGACGGGGTGGTCGCGCTCGACGCGCGCGGCCACGTCGAGGCGATCAACGAGCGGCTCGCGTCGGCGCTCGGGGTCGAACCCGCGGCGGCCGTCGGCCGCGCGCTCGTCGACCTGCGGCCCGAGCTGCGCACGCTGCGAGGCGAGGACGGCGACGCGCTCGCGACGGTGCGCGGCGTGCGCTACGTCGTGCATCGCGGGCCGCTCGTCGATCGCGGCGTCACGTCGGGCAGCGTGCTGACCTTCCAGGAATCGCGCGCGGTCGAACGGCTCGACCGCGCGCTGCGTTCGCAGCCGAACACGCAGCAGTTCGCGGCGCGCTACGCGCTCGACGACGTGGTCGGCGCGTCCGCGCCGATGGCGCGCGTGCGCGACCTCGTGCGCCGCTACGCGAAATCCGACGCCACCGTGCTCGTGCTCGGCGAAAGCGGCACCGGCAAGGAGATGATCGCGCAGAGCCTGCACGCGCTGTCCGTGCGGCGCAGCTATCCGTTCGTCGCGATCAACTGCGGCGCGTTCCCGGAAGCGCTGCTCGAGAGCGAGCTGTTCGGTTACGAGGAAGGCGCGTTCACCGGCGCGCGGCGCGGCGGCAAGACCGGGCTGTTCGAGGCTGCACACCGCGGCACGCTGTTTCTCGACGAGATCGGCGAGATGCCGCCGTCGCTGCAAAGCCGGCTGCTGCGCGTGCTGCAGGAGCGCGAGGTGATCCGCCTCGGGTCGACCGAGCCGATCCGCATCGACGTGCGCGTGATCGCCGCGACGCACCGGCCGCTGCTCGCGGCCGTCGAAGCCGGCACGTTCCGCGCGGATCTGTATTACCGGCTCAACATCCTGAACATCGGCCTGCCGCCGCTGCGCGAGCGTGCGGCCGACATTCCGGCGCTCGCGGCCACGCTGCTCGTGCAGGCCGCGCGGCGCGAGCCTCGGCTGGCCGAACGCGTGCGCGAGGTCGGTGATGCGATGCGCGTGTTCGGCGCGACGCAGGCGACGCTCGCCCGCTACCGCTGGCCCGGCAACGTGCGGGAACTGCAGAACGTGGTCGAGCGGATCGCGGTGGAACTGGCCGAGGAAGTCGACGAGCAGGATCCCGGCGCCCCGTGCGTCGCGCTCGCGCCCGATGCGCTGCAGGCGATCGCGCCGGAGTTGTTCGCGACACCGCCCGAGGCCGCCGATCCCGACGACGCGCAGACGCTGCAAGCACGCCGCCGCCGCGCGGAAGCCGACGAGATCCGCGCGGTGCTCGATGCGTGCGGCGGCGACCGCGATCGCACGTGTGCGATGCTGGGCATCAGCAAGACGACGCTGTGGCGGAAGCTTTCGGCGAAATAGGTTCGGGCGGGATGTGCGTCCGCGGCATGACGCGCTGAACCCGCGTCGGCGTCAATCGGTCTTGTGATAGTGGCGATACGCCTTCGCGCGATTGCCGCACGACGACATCGAGCACCAGCGACGGCTGCCGTTCTTGCTGTCGTCGATGAACAGCCACTGGCAGGCGTCGTTCGCACAACGCTTGACCTTCGCGAGCCGCGCGCTGCCTAGCAGGTCCGTCGCCGACCACAGCACCGGGCTCAACAGCCCTCCGAGCGTCGCGCCCGCCCCGGCGCCGGCGCCCCCCCCGATCCGCCACGCATAGCCGCCGTCGATCCGCGCGAGCGCGACGCGCGGCGCCGCTTCCGCCAGAAAGCCGCCCAGCAACGCGAGATCGTCCGCGTGCGGCTCGCGCCGCTCCGCTTGCGCAAGAAAGAGCCGGTACAGCGCCTCGCGCAACGCGAGCGCGCGCGCGAGCATCGCCGGCTCGTCATCCTGTTTCTTCTCTGGTGCGCGACATGCGTCGGCCAGGCCGGCCGGCACGCCCGCCTGCTCGCGGCACCACGCGAACAGGTCGTCCAGCGTGCCGAAGGTTTCGGTCGGCGCGTCGGTACCGCGCCAGTACAGCGTGTTCGCGAAATCGATGCTCAACGTGTCGGACGGCGCCGGAATCAGGCAGTCCGTCGTGACGGAAGGTTGCGTCTTGTTCATGCCGCGATCGTATCTAACCACCATGCCGGTTGACAAGCGCACGAGCGCTTTCTAACATAACCGGCATGGTGGTTAAAACAGCTTTGCCGCACCGATATCCCTCTTCAGTTCAAGGAGCCAAAGATGATCGATCACCTTTCGTTCGGCGTTGCCAACATCGACCGCAGCCGCGCGTTCTACGACAGCACGCTCGGCGCGCTCGGCTACAAGCGGCTGTATAGCGACGACGGATCCCTCGGCTACGGCGCCAGCGAACCGGTGTTGTGGTTGCAGCACGCGGCGCGCCCCGTCGTCGCCGATCCCGAGTCGGGGCTGCACGTGTCGTTCCGCGCGGCGTCGCCGCTGGAAGTCGATGCGTTCTACCGGGCCGCGCTGGAGCACGGCGGACACGACAACGGCGGGCCGGGCAAACGCGAGCGCTACGGCCCCGGCTATTACGCGGCGTTCGTCGTCGATCCCGACGGGTATCGGCTCGAAGCCCATTGCGAGCTGGACAACGTCGTCTGATCCGCTTCGTACGGACGCGGATGAACGACAAGGGCCCGTTCCGCATCGCGCGGAATCGGGCCCTTGTCTTTGCTGCATCGGTGTTCAGTTTGCGACGGTCGCCGCCGGCGACTAAACGATGCGATCGGACCGCGCGGCGGGTGGCGAGGCGTGGCGGCCGGTTGCACCGTCCTGCGACGCGCGCGCAAGCGCTTACTGCGCGTTGCGCGTGCTTTGCAGCTGCTCGCCGAGCCCGTCGATCCCGAGACGCACCGTCTGGCCGGCCTTCAGGAACACCGGCGACGGCTTGATCCCCATCCCGACGCCCGGCGGCGTACCGGTCGTGATCACGTCGCCCGGTTGCAGCGTCATGCACGTCGACAGATAGGCGACCAGTTGCGCAACGGTAAACACCATCGTGCGCGTGTTGCCGTTCTGATAGCGGTGGCCGTCGATCTCGAGCCACAGGTCGAGGCGCTGGGGATCGGGCACCTCGTCGCGCGTGACGAGCCACGGGCCGATCGGGCCGAACGTATCGAAGCCCTTGCCCTTGTCCCACTGGCCGCCACGCTCGATCTGCCACTCGCGCTCGGACACGTCGTTGACGACGCAATAGCCGGCGACATAATCGAGCGCGCGCGCTTCGTCGACGTCCTTGCACGTCGTGCCGATCACGACACCGAGCTCGACTTCCCAGTCCGTCTTCACGGAGCCCTTCGGAATGTCGATGCCGTCGTTCGGACCGCAGATCGAACTCGTCCACTTGCCGAATACCACTGGCTCCTTCGGCACCGGCATGCCGGCTTCGGCTGCGTGATCGGCATAGTTCAGGCCAATGCCGATGAATTTGCCGACGCGCCCGACGCACGCGCCGATACGCGGCTCGCCGGACACGAGCGGCAACGTGGCCGGGTCGATCGCGCGCAGGCGCGCAAGACCGGCGTCGGACAGCGCGTCACCAGCTAGATCCGGCACGTGCGCGGACAGGTCGCGAATCCGGCCGTCCGCGTCGAGAATACCGGGCTTTTCCTGGCCGGACGGGCCATAGCGAAGCAGTTTCATCGTGCTCAACCTCTGTTGTCGAATGGGACAGGAACCGGCCGACGCAGCCGCGTGCGGCCACGCGCCGGACTGAATGTCGATCGTCGATGACGCGCGTCGGCGCCGTATCCGGCACACCGTTCGACACGCGAGGCTCGCGCGGGCGCAGCGATCGCGGCGTCGCACCGAAGTGCGACGCGCATCGAACGGGCGGCCGCCGGTCTGCGCATCGGCGACGACGGCCCGGTATCCGCGGCATGTGCCGGCCGCCGGCCGGCTTCACGCGCGGCCGCGCCGTCGCTGGCCCGCCGCTCTTTGTACCATCGGCGGCCCGCCGTGAAATGGCGCGCGACGGATACCGACTATTGGTGTGCCTGCGGGTGTTGCGTCGCAGCATCCGGGGCGCGAGTGGAGAACAGCAGGGTGTCGCAAGGCGCCGGTGCGTTGTCGTCGGGGCACGAATACACAATATTCGTTGCGACCCTGTCATCGGAAAGCGTGATTGATCCGTTCTTGTTCGGTAACGATCGGTAAAAACACGCTGCATTGCACACTGAAAGTTTGTTGTTAAGCTCGCGCGGACGGTGGTCAGGACCGCATGCGGGCTTCTCGAATCCCGCGTGTAAAGCCGGCCAGCGTGCGTCGACCACCGATTGGCAATTCCCGGACTTCCTACTCATGATGCAAACGACCAATGATCCGCTCCCCGGCAGCGACGCACGGGAGTCGACGGGTGCAGCCGACCGCTATCGCGCGCCCGCGCTCGACAAGGGGCTCGACATCCTCGAACTCCTGTCGGAACAAAAGGAAGGGCTCACCCGCACCGAAATCACGAAGGAGCTCGGACGCAATGCGAGCGAGATCTACCGGATGCTCGAACGTCTCGTTGCGCGCCGCTATGTGATGCGCTCGAGCGGCGGCGACCGCTACACGCTCAGCCTGAAACTGTTCGCACTCGCGCACCGGCATCCGCCGATGAACCGGCTGATCGCCGAAGCGTTGCCGCTGATGCAGCGCTTCGCCGACGCCGCCGAGCAGTCGTGCCACCTGAGCGTCTACGATCGCGGCAACCTGCTCGTGATCGCGCAGGTCGACGGCCCCGGCGCGTGGGGCGTGTCAGTTCGGCTCGGCTCGCGCGTCGGGCTGGCCGACACCGCATCGGGGCGGGTGATGCTGTCGTTCCAGGGTTCCGAACAGCGTGCGCACATGCTGGCCGAGCATCGCAAGGTCAAGGGCGAAACGCCGATCAACGAACAGGAACTCGCCTACGCGTGCCAGTCGATCCGGCAGGCCGGCTACGTGCGCCAGGACAGCCGCCAGGCGTACGGCGTCACCGACCTCAGCGCGCCGATCCTCGGCCCGTCCGGCCAGGCGATCGCGGTGTTGACCTGTCCGTACATGCGCCGGATCGACGCGCACACGACGCCGTCCGTCGATGTGGCCGTTGCAGGACTGCGCGATACGGCTGGCCAGTTGTCGATGTGCCGCGTGGAAATCGGCTGAATGTGCGAGCGCCGCACGCCCGGCGCTACGCTAGAATAGCGGCCCTCTCAAAAACTACGGCGGCCGGTTGTTGCGGCCGTCGTGTCCGATGGATGTCATGGCCAAACTTCTGAACGATCAAGAATTCCAGCGTTTCTCCGAACTTCAGCAGAAGCAGGCGAGCTTCACGATCACCGCCGAGGAAGCGGACGAGCTGCGCGACATCGTCGCGCGCGCCCAGAAGAAGCGCGACGATCGTGCCGCAGCGATGCTGGCGATCGAGAACTACATCGAGCAGTTCGGCATCACGCCCGACGAACTCTTCTCGCCCGAGCAGATCGGCGACGCCGCGCGCACCTACGGCCTCATCACGGCCACCAAGAAGGATCGCACGCTGCCGCCGTCGATCACGTTCAACGGCAAGCCGTACCAATGGACCAAGACGCTTCCGGACGACGTGCGCGGCGCGCTGTTCGACGCGTTTACGTCCGGCGAATCGGTCAAGCGCTTCATCGCGATGCCGAAGGACACCGCGCGTTGCGCGCTGACCATCGCCCGCCTCGAGCGCGAAACCGGTGGCGTTTATGCGGACGCGCACCTCGAGGAACTCGCGATTTCGCGTGATCAGGTGAACGACGCGGCGTCGAAACTCGCCGCGTAAACACTGCCGCGGGCACGGTTCATGCGTGCCCGCACCGGCGCGGATGCCGGCAAAGGCTGGCGCCGCGCCTGGTGGAGCCCTCCGTTCCCAGGCTCCCGAAAAGTCTCACCGAAGCGTCCCGTAAGCGCTCACCTGGGCGTCCCGGAAAGGCTCACCTAGCGCTCCCGAACACGCTCACCGCGCGCTCCCGAACGTCCTCACCGACACCTCCCGCAGACGCTCACCGCCCTTTCCCGGAAAGGCTCACCGGGGTTTCCCGCAAGGGCTCACCGGCCGTTCCCGGGAAGGCTCACCCAGTGCTCCCGTATCGGCTCACCCAGCCGCTCCCGGAAAAGCTCACTCGCGGCTCCCGAAAAATCTCACCTTTGTTCTGTTTCTGATGCTGCGGATGCAAATGCGGGTGTCAGCACGCCGCGCCACGCAACCCGAATCGGTGAAATGCGAAGGCCATCGACGCGCGCCGCTCGCACCGCCCGCCGCGGATGCTCCGACTCGACGCTAGCGCCTTTCCTCGCTGGTCACGGAGCGTCGTATCGCTTCACGGATTCGATCGAATACGCCGAATGGTCTGCATTGCGAACCGTGAGGAATCCGCGCAGCCGCGGCCATGCGTCACGTCACATCATGTGTTCCGCGTCGACAGCGCACGATACCGCCGCACGTTCGCGCACCGTCGCCCATCCGACTACGATTGCAGCTTCATCCTGAACCCGACCACGCCGGGCTCCTCCGTCGTCGACACCGCGAAACCGCATGACCTCGCCAGCGAAATCATCGCGGTGTTCTCGCGCAGCGCCTCGCCGATCATCCATCCGGTGCCGCGCGACCGCGCGTAGTCGATGATGCGGGTCATCATCAGGCGCCCCAGGCCCTTACCCTTCTGATCGGGCCGCACGGCAATCGCGAACTCGGCCGTCTCGTTGTCGGGATCGGCGACCGCGCGCGCCACCGCGAGCGTGTGCGACCGACCCGACACGTCGGTAAACGACACGATGAAAGCCATCTCACGGTCGTAGTCGATCTGCGTCATGCGCGCGACTTGCGAATGATCGAAGCTGCGCACCGCACCGAAGAACCGCATTCGCAGATCGTCCGGTGTCATCGCGCCGAGCAATTCGTTGTGCGCCTCCTCGTCTTCCGGACGGATCGGACGGATCGTCACGGTCTCGCCGCGCCATTCGAGCGTCTGCTCGAGATGACGCGGATACGGCATGATCGCGAGCCGGCCGCGCCCCGCCGCCAGCGTGAGGCGCGGCGCGATGATGTATGCGCGGTCGGACAGCACGCGCAGCGTGATCGACATCGCGACGACCTCGCGCACGTCGCAAACGACCTGCGACAGCGCCGTCAGCGCATCGAGCGTGGGTTCGACGGGCGCCCGGCGCGCGTAGGGCGAGCGCTCCATTACCGCGCGGGCGAGCACCGTATTCAGCGGCGGCAGCCCGTACACGATGAATGGCGCCGATACGCCGTCCGCCGGCGGCACGGCATAGCGGAACACCGGACCGAAGTTCGAATCGTCGTACATGTCGACCGTGATGTCGACGACCCTGGCGGCCGCCGACGCGTCGGCCGGCTCACCGTGCATCCCGAAGTGAGCGAGCCAGCGCAGCGCTGCATCGCCGGACAGTTCATGCTCGCCGGCCTCGACCATCCGGCGGGCCTCGGCCTGTGCGGACGCGACGCACTCGAGCGGCTGCAGCGGCGTGCCCTCGGGCGTCTGCATCAGCAACTGCCGCCCGAGGTTGTAGTCGACCAGCCGCGCGTATGCGCGTGCAAGCCGCTGCGGCGTGGTGTACACCGGGATCCCGTTCGCGTGCAGGGCGTCGCGCGTCGCCGCGTCAACTGCACCGAAGAAGCACGCGAGGATGCCGCGGTATGCGTATTGCCGCGATTCGATCAGCGTGCGCGCGACCGCATCGGCCGGCGCGCTGTGGGACGTCGAATGCACGACGAACAGCGCGCCCGTTTGCGGAAACGGCGCCAGCGCCTTGACGGCGGCGCCGAAATGCTCGGGACGCGCATCGTCGCCGAGCATCAGCGGATTGCCCGGCCCGGCGAGATGCGGCAATGCGGCCGCTACCGCCGACGTCGCCGCTGCCGGCCAGTCGGCCAGCACGTCGCGCACCTCCGCGACCGCATCGCCCGCAAGCTTCGCGACGCCCGCGTCGCTCGTCACGAGCGTCGCCGCGCCACGCGCGGTGACGCGACCGACGCCGAGCGTCTCGATCTCGTCGAGCAGATCGTCGAGCGCATCGACGCGCACCATCCCCGCACGCTGGAACGCCGCCGTGTAAAGCGCATCGCCGGGATCGGCGCGCCCGGTGCGCAGCGCGAGGACCGGCTTGTTGCGCGCCGCCGCGCGCGCTGCCGACATGAACTTGCGCGCGGCGCATACGGTGTCGAGCTCGAGCAGGATCGCGCGCGTGCCGGGATCGCTGGCGAGGTAGTCGAGCACGTCGCCCGCATCGACGTCGGCCTCGCTGCCCAGCGCGACGACATGCGAAAAGCCGAGGCCTCGCGCATCGGCCCAGCCCAGTACCGCGTTCGTCAGCGCATTCGATTGCGATACCCAGGCGACGCCGCCCGATCGCGCCGTATAGGCTGGCGCGCCGAAATGCGCATGCCGCGCGGGCGACAGCACGCCGAGACTGCCGGGCCCGACGATACGGAGCACGAACGGCTTCGCGGCCTTGAGCGTGCGATCGAGTGCCGCGCGATCGGCGTCGGTGCGCGCTTCGCCGACGATCACCGCGACGCGCGTGCCGAGCTCGCCGAGCTTGCGCACGATGCCGGCCCACGTGGCAGGCGGCGTGCAGATCACCGCGACCGATGGCGGCGCGGGAAGCCGATCGACATCGGTCACGACCGCGTGCCCGTTCAGCTCGCGGTACTTCGGATTGACGGGCCACACGGGCCCGTCGAACGCACCGTCGAGCACGCGCGCCCACACCATCGCACCGATACTGCCGGCGCGCGACGATGCACCGACAACGGCGACGGATCTGGGCTGGAACAATGCATCGAGATGGCGGACGGTCACATCGGCTCCCTGCGGTAACGAACGACGATCCGACCGGCACACGGAACAGATAGCAATGTGCCGGCCGACGCGAACTCCAAGCATAGGCGAACCCGATGCGGCTGCCTATATGCCGAACGGCCGACTGTGCGATGCGCATCAATGCCCGCAACATGCGCCTGTCACCGACGCCTTCGCACGATGCAACGGACGAAGGCGACACGAGGCGGTCATCCCGGTCGCCACTTCAAAGGTGAGGATTTACAGGAGCCATGGTGAGCAAGTTCGGGAATAGCACGGCGCAGCGTGTCAATACGCGAGAGGTGAAGGCAATCGGCCGTACGCCAGCACCGCGAAGATCGAGCACGCCAATGCGCGCATGCCGCGTCATTGCGCGGTTGTTTACCGGAATTCGCGGCGATATCCGCGCGAATCGCAGCGAATTCGCAAAAAGGTGTCCGTTAATCGCGCGGCATTGCCGTTCAATTCGCGGCCCCGAATCGCATCGCGGCGACCCAAAAACAAAACGGTGCGACGGCCGCATGGCCGTTCGCACCGTCAGTCAACGCACGAAAGGTGAGGATTTTCGGGAGTCAGTCCTTGATCAGGAAACGCGCGCGGTTCTTGCCGAGCCACGCCGGCGCACGCCCGCGGCCGCTCCACGTTTCGCCCGTCTTCGGGTTCAGGTACTTCGGCGGCAACGGACGCTTCGGCTTCGCGGCAGCGGCGGCGCCCATCGGAAGAAAACCGAGCTCCTCCGCCGTAATGTCGAACTCCTCGATTTTCGCCCGAATGGCGGCAATCGCATCGGCAATCGCCTTTTCGCGTTCCTTGTCGATCTTTTGCTGAAGTTTTTCGAGCTGCGCAGTCAGTTGCCTGTAGGTCGCCATATGGATGGGACTCCGTGAGTGTTATTCATGAAAAATAGCCGACTCCAAGCGAATAGAAAAGCGCTTCACCCGATCATGATTTCCTCAGCCGGTCGTGACGGGATCAATAACCGCTTTTCTTCTTGCATGCGAAGAGAAGATTTCGCACGGCGTCATCGGTCGATCGCTGGATGACATCGAATTCCCCATTGCAGAGGGCTCGGGCGTTGTCCGTGCAATTGCTCCAGTCGCCGCCGGTGCACTGCACCTGCGTAGTGGGGCGTCCGTCCGAAGTAAACAGTGGCGCCCCGCCGCCGCACCCGCCGAGCCCCGCAACAAGGGCCAACAATCCGGCCCGACACCAATGCGTTCGAGGCCACCGACAGACCGCCGCAAGCATGTGTTTCATTGTTGTTTCCGTCAACCTATTTTTGAATGTCGCGAGTATGCCATGCACCGTCGCACCGCGTTCAGTCAGGTGTCCGCCCGGGGCGTCCGCGTGTCTTGTACGGCACGGCCCGGCGCGGATCGTCGGTGATGCGAACGAATACCTGCTCGACGTCGGGAAGCGCGCCGAGTTCGCGCGCGAGCGCCTGCCGATCGAATGCCGGATCGGCACACCCTTCGACGTAAATGAAGCGCCGCTGCACGGTGATCCACAGGCTCGTACCGTGCAGACGATCGGTGCCCGCGAAATGCGCTTTGGCCGCCGCGGCGATCGGCGCGTCATACATATACGAATTCGGTTTCGTGCAGCGGTGGGCGAGCCAGCAGGTGGTCCCGCGCTCGACCCGGTAGTGCGCATCGTCTTCCATCTCGGCGCGCGTCATCCACGGGCCGAGCGGCAGCGGGCATTCGGCGAAATCCCGCGACAGCACGACGAATGGATCGTTGTACCAGTTGCGCCGTGCCGCAGGCGCATCCGCGTCACTCGACTGCGCGAACGAGGACGTCGCCGCCAGTATGGTCAGCCATCCGGCGATGGCGATTCGCTTCATCGTTGTCTCCTGTCGGGCACTTCACCGGTGCCGCTCATCATGTCCGCGCGCATCCGCCGCCGCGTGCCATCGGTCGATTCCCAGCGCCGCCAGTTTCTTGTAGAGCGTCGCCCGACCGATGCCGATCCGCGCGGCCGCTTCCACCACCTTGCCGTCGCAAGCGGCCAGCGCATCGATCAGGAACTGGCGCTCCCACGCGGCCAATGCATCGGTATACGAAACGACCGGCGCACCGGGCGAAGCCGATGCGTCGCCGGTATCCCGGCCGGCCGGCGACGGGGCAACCCGCGTGCCCGCCGGCGCACTGTCGGGCGCCACGCGCACCGGCCCGAGGAACGGCGCGAGCGCACGCGCGTCGATCACCGAGCGATCCGACAGCATCAGCGCACGCTCGAGCGTGTTGCGCAGCTCGCGCACATTGCCCGGCCACGGATACGCGCACAGCACCCGCAGCGCATCGTCGGTCAGTTCGCAGTGTGCGGCGCGGCCGTGCTGTGCGGCCAGTTCTTCCAGCGTCGCGTAGACGAGCGCCGCGATGTCGGACGCGCGCTCGCGCAGCGGCGGCGCGTGAATCGTCAACACGTTGAGCCGGTAATAGAGATCCGCGCGAAAGCGCCCGGCCTCGACCAGCGCGGGCAGGTCGGCCGATGTCGCGGCGATGATCCGCACATCCGCGCGCACGATCCGGTTCGAGCCGACCGGCTCGAACTCCTTGTCCTGCAACACACGCAGCAGCTTGCCTTGCAGCGGCAGCGGCATGTCGCCGATCTCGTCGAGAAAAAGCGTGCCGCGATCGGCCAGCTCGAACTTGCCGACGCGCCCTTTCCGATCGGCGCCGGTATACGCACCCGGCGCCGCGCCGAAGAATTCGGTTTCGAGCAGCGTGTCGGGAATCGCCGCGACGTTGACGGTCACGAGCGGCTGGAGCGCGCGCGCCGACGCCGCGTGGATCGCATGCGCGAGCAGTTCCTTGCCGGTGCCCGTCTCGCCGAGCAGCAGCACCGGCGAATCGACCTGCGCCGCGCGCCGCGCCTGCCGCTTGGTTTCGAGGCTCGCGGCGCTCGTGCCGACGAAGCTCGCGAACGTGTATTTCGCTCGGCGCGCCTGTGCGAGCGACCGCTGCGTCGCGATCAGCTGCTGCTGAAGCTGCGCGTAGCGGGAAAAGATCGGCGTGAGCGTCTTCAACTGGTCGAACAGCGCGAAGCCGATCGCGCCGACCGTCTCGCCCGCCTCGTTCTTCAACGGCAGGCGCGTGACGACGAGCGGCTCGCGGCCCGTCTCCATGATGTCGAGCAGGATGGGCTGTCCGCTCGACACGACCTCGCGCATCAGGCTGTTCGGAATCACCGCCTCGCAGTCGAGGCCGACCGCCTGCTGCGGATCGGCGAATCCGAAACGTGCCGCATAACGCTCGTTCATCCACACGACGCGCGCGTCGCGATCGACGACCACCGTGCCCGCACTCGAATCCTCGAACGTACGAAACAGCGACTCGGCGGCGCGCCGCAGCACGTCGCCGTAATTGACGGGCAGGCGGACCCAGTCGTTCATCATCGTGTCGTCGTCTCCGCATATGCTTGGCCGGATGTCTCCGGAACGAGACGAAGTATCTCATTTCAGAGATATGCCGGAATGCCTTGTCAGGGAAAGCCCTTGCCGATTCGACGGGTTGTCCGGACGGCCAGCTCGTCTCCGGATCGAGACGTTTTATGTAGAATCTTCAGACATTGGCCGGCGCGGGCCCGCCGGCCTGCGCCGGACCCATGTCCGGCGGCGCACTCCGGCCGATGGCACGAAACCTGCACGAACCCGTCCCGGTCTGCGGCGCGTCCCGCGATCGAACAACAACCAAAGCCATTCCAAGCAATTAGGAGACTCCCTTGTCTTTCGTGATCGTCCTCGCCGCGCTGGCGTTCCTGATGTTCGCCGCGTATCGCGGCTACAGCGTGATCCTGTTCGCGCCGATCGCCGCGCTCGGCGCGGTCCTGCTGACCGACCCCGCCGCCGTCGCACCGGTCTTCTCCGGCATCTTCATGGAGAAGATGGTCGGCTTCGTCAAACTCTATTTCCCGGTGTTCATGCTCGGTGCCGTGTTCGGCAAGGTGATCGAACTGTCCGGGTTCTCCGAGTCGATCGTCCATGCGGCGATCCGCTACATCGGCCGCTCGCGTGCGAACGCGGTGATCGTCGCGGTGTGCGCGCTGCTCACCTATGGCGGCGTGTCGCTGTTCGTCGTGGTGTTCGCGGTGTATCCGTTCGCGGCCGAACTCTATCGCCAGAGCAACATTCCGAAACGATTGATGCCCGGCGCGATCGCGCTCGGCGCGTTCTCTTTCACGATGGACTCGCTGCCGGGCACGCCGCAGATCCAGAACATCATCCCGACCACGTTCTTCAAGACGACTGCGTGGGCCGCGCCGGTGCTCGGCACGATCGGCTCGCTGTTCATCGTCGTCGTCGGCCTCACGTACCTGGAATGGCGCCGCCGTTCCGCGATGGCGAAGGGCGAAGGCTACGGCACGTCGCTCGTCAACGAACCGGAACGCGTCGAAGCGAAGTCGCTCCCGCATCCGGCGCTGGCGATCCTGCCGCTGATTCTCGTCGGCGTGTCGAACTTCGCGTTCACGAAGCTGATCCCGCAGTGGTACGGCGCCGCGTCGTACACGGTCGCGCCGGATGTGCTGCCCGGCGTGCACGCGCCGGTCACGACGTCGATCAAGACGGTCGTCGCGATCTGGTCGGTCGAGGCCGCGCTGCTGCTCGGTATCGTGCTGGTCATCCTGACCGCGTTCAAGCGCGTGAGCGGCCGCTTCGCGGACGGTTCGAAGGCCGCCGTCGCCGGCGCACTGCTCGCTGCGATGAACACCGCGTCGGAATACGGTTTCGGCGGCGTGATCGCCGCGCTGCCGGGCTTCCTCGTCGTCAGCGACGCGCTGAAGAGCATTCCGAACCCGCTCGTGAACGCGGCCGTATCGGTCAGCTCGCTCGCCGGCATCACCGGTTCGGCGTCGGGCGGCATGAGCATCGCGCTCGCCGCGATGTCGGACCTGTTCATCAAGGGCGCCCAGGCGGCCAACATTCCGCTGGACGTGCTGCACCGGGTCGTCGCGATGGCCAGCGGCGGCATGGACACGCTGCCGCACAACGGCGCGGTCATCACGCTGCTCGCGGTCACGGGCCTCACGCACCGCCAGTCGTATCGCGACATCTTTGCGGTCACCATCATCAAGACGCTCGCGGTGTTCTTCGTGATCGCCGTGTACTACACGACGGGCCTCGTGTAACGCTGTGCGTCGGGCGGCGTTCCGCACGCCGCCGCACCTCGGCCGGCCGCATCGACGCGGCCGGCACGCCTCGGCACCCGCCTCGCGCCGCCATCCGGCACCGTCGCTCCCGCTCCCATTGTTACCAACAGCAGAACACTGCGTTGGGAGCGATCGCATTTTTCCCGCGCGTCGCCGGGCCTACACTGCTTTCAACCGCAGCCGCTTCGTCGAACGAAGGCCGGCCGCCCCGTCGGAAACATGGAGGTCCCGATCATGAAGCGCCTGATTCATGCAGTTGCCATCGCCCTGGCCGTATCGGCCCCGCTCGCCGCGCACGCGCAGACGAACCCGCCGCTCACGCGCGCGCAGGTCCACGCCGAAGTGAAAGCGCTCAAGCAAGCCGGCTTCCAGCCGAGCGACTGGTTCTATCCGGCCAGCATCGTTTCCGCCGAAGCGAAGATCGCCCGCGAGCAGAGTGCCGGGTATGGCAGCGATCGCGGCGCGGCGTCGGAGTCGAGCCAGTAAGCGCGGCCTCCGCTTCCCCAACCCGCCCGACCGCACCGTTTCCGCCGTTACGCCTTCACCGGCTGAATCAATTTCGCACACGCCGCTGCCTGCGGGTCGCCCGCCGGCAGCTTCGCGCATACCCCATCGAACTGCTTCACGACCGACCTGACCGACGCATCGTGCGCGCCGCCGCCGCCGCGCCAGCGGTTCAGTTGCGTGACGACCTTGGTCAGCGCCCGCAGGTTCGCCCCATAAAACGCATCCCTGGTCTTCCCGGCCTGCGCGAGCACGCTCGCGGCTATGGCCTCGATCCGCGCCGAATCGTCCGGCGCCAGCGCGACCGCATTCGCGAAGTAGGTCGCACCCCAGCGCAGTTTCGTCGCCGGTCCGCTCGCCGAGTCGTACGCCTTCCGGTACCAGTCGAGCGCCGCGGCCTTGTCGCCGCGCGCCTTCGCATTCGCGGCCAGTCCGGACATGAAGTAGTACGGCGTCGCCGAACGCGGCAACTCGGCCTTCAGCAAGACATCGGATTCGTCGTACAGCCCCGCGTCGGTCAGCGTGTCCGCCGCTTCGCTGACGAGCGCCTGCCGCTCGTACGGATTCGCGGCACCCTGCACCGACGCCGAGATCTGCTTGCGTGCGGCATCGACCAGCGCCGGCGCCGGTGCGGGAAGCGGCACGCCATCGTGCGCGTCGCCGCGCGCGAGCAGCACGCGGCCGTGCAGCGCCATCAGGCGGTCGATCGACGACAGTGTCGTGTCGGTCGACAGGCGCGCGAGCGCCGTGTCGTACGCGCCGCGCAGCTTCGCGCGCTGCGCGGCATCGCCGCCGAGGTAGGCGACCACGCGCGCGGGCGCCGCGACGAGCACATCCGAATCGGCCCGCGCCAGCGCCGGCTCGCGCAACACCGCGCGCAGCGCGTCGGCGAGCGCGGCCTTGTCGAGCGCGCCGGCCTGCGCGGGATCGTCCGCGGCCGCGACCACCGCCGATTTCAGCGCGAACCGCGCGGCGTCCGCCTTCGCGCCGGCTGCCCGCGCACGCTGCGACAGCGTCTGCAGCGTCACCGCGACCCGATCGGGCGGCACCGGCAGCGCACCGTCGGTGTCCCATGAATAGTCGGCGAGCAGATGCCATTCGTCCGGCGTCAGCGACGCACCGTTGTTCAGCGCGGTCGCGAGCGTCTGCCGCACCGGGTGCGCGGCCGTCATCCCGAGCGACAGCGCCTGCATGTAGCGCTCGAGATCGGCTTCGCCCGGCAGCCGCGTCACTTCGGTGCCGTCCGGGCGGAACAGGATCATCGTCGGATAGCCGTGCACCTTGAAGCGCTCGCCGAGCTTCTGTGCGCTTTCGGTGTCGCCGTCCAGATACACCGGCACGAAGAACGACGAGCGGGTCTTGAACGCCTGCTGGCTGAAGATCGTCGACTTAACCTGGTTGCACGATGGGCACCACACCGCGCCCCAGTACAGCAGCAGCGGTTTGCCGGTGCGCTTCGCCAGCGCGAACGCGGCATCGACGTCGCCTTGCTGCCACGCGATGCCGGGCGGCAGATGCGCGCCGTCGCCCGACGGACTCGACACGGCAGCGCCCTGCGGTGCGGGGTTGGCGAACGCCGCACCGGCGGCGGCGAACAGGCAGGCGGCAGTCAGGTTGCGGAGAACGGTTTTCATCGAGGCGGGTTCCGTTGAAAGAGACGGTTGCAGGAAGCGGCGTCGCGCGACGGTCGGAGGCGGCACGTCAGCGACGATCGGCCCATGCGCGCGAAGCGGCGAGGCGAAAACACGACGAAACGGCGAAACGACGAAGGGCATCGACGGATGACACCGTGCATGTCGCAACCGGCCGTGCGCGTCGTGCAGGCATCGACGCAAAAAGCCGCGATCGGCAAATCGCTCGACGATACGATTCACACGGCCGGTTGAAAACGAACGAATTCTCGAATGGATATGACATGGGGCATCGCCGACGTGCGCTCACGCGTTGCGGGCGCAACGATGCACCGCGCTGCGTGCACGCCTCCATCACTGCCGCTCCTTGATCCGCGCCATCTGATACACCGACGCATACGCGCCGTCGCGCAGCGCGTAGTCCGGCGCCTCTCCCTCGATCCGGAAACCGTGCTTCTCATACAGCGCGATAGCTGCCGGGTTGTCGACGAATACGGTCAATTCAAGCCGCGTGACGTTGAGCCAGCTTTCGGCGAGTTCGATGGCGGCGGCCAGGAGCCGGCCGCCGATGCCGCGACCATGATGCGACGCATCGACCATCATCCCGAGCGACGCCGCATGACGCCGGCGCGGGTTCTGCTCCGGATGCAGCGCGAGATGGCCGACCACCGCGCCGTCGAGTTCGGCGACGAGGCTCACGCCCTGTTCGTGCAGGCGGTCGAGTCGCTGCTGCCATTTCTCGTGCGACGGAAACGGTTGCTGGAGCGTGTTCATGTACACCGCGGGGTGCGCGACGATTCGCCGGATCGCGTCGACGTCGTGCGTCTCGCTGTGCCGGATCGTGATATCGGTCATGACTGGGTTGAGTCGAAAGTATCGGGCCGGGGCACGTTGCCGCGCGAACGCAACAACGCATCGAGCTTATCCGATTTCACACGAATGAAACATGATCACAGCGCAACGCGATTCCGTTGCACGCACAACCACACCACATCGCTCCAACCTAACGAAATCGGTAATTTATGACCGCTCCAGCCCACAGGAATCGGTAATTTCAGACCGCCACTCCGGCATCTTCGCGGCGCGTCACCGATTAGTTGCGCTCGCAACCTCACCACCATCGGCACCGCACGTCATCGCGTGTCATCCGCGCATCACGTCGACGTCATCTGCGCTCCCTAGACTGGGCGCCGCCCCGCCCGGCACTCGCCGGGCACGCGTGGGCCGAGATCCTGCCCCGCGCATCACGAGCGTGCGGTGCGCAGGATCGCGACAACGGCCGACGCGCCGAAACGCGCACGCATCACCAGCCGTCCCGGAAGGGGGACGACGCACGGGCGCAACAGACGAAGTCACGAACGCTCCCATCATCACAGGATCAGAACGCCATGACGTCACGCCGCAAATTTCTTCAGCAAACCGCAACTTCCGGCCTCGCCGCCGCCGCGCTGTCCGCGTTTCCGCCGAGCATCCGCCGCGCGCTCGCGATTCCCGCGTTTCACGAAACGGGGACCATCAAGGACGTCAAGCACGTCGTGCTGCTGATGATGGAGAACCGCGGGTTCGACGGCTACTTCGGCACCTTCAAGGGCGTGCGCGGTTACGGCGACCGCTTCGCGGTGCCGTCGCCGAACGGCCGCGACGTATTCCACCAGACCTACACGAAAGCGACGCCCGCGACGACCATCACGCCGTACCACCTCGATGCGCGCCAGGGCAACGCGCAACGCGCGGGCGGCACGCCGCACACGTGGGCCGACTCGCAGGCCGCGTGGGACCATGGCCGGATGAACCGCTGGCCGGACGCGAAAACACCGCTGTCGATGGGCTATTACGACGCGGCCGAAGTGCCGTTCCAGCGGGCGCTCGCCGACGCGTTCACGCTGTGCGACCACTACCATTGCGGGATGCACACGGGCACGATCGCGAACCGGCTGTTCTACTGGAGCGGCACCAACGGCCCGAACGGCATCAGCCCGGCCGACGGCAGCCGCGTGAAGCTCGCCGCGCTGAACAACCAGTTCAACGGCGGCAACGACATCGGCCCGTCGAGTCAGGGCTGGACGTGGACGACCTACGCGGACCGGCTGCAGCAGGCCGGCGTGAACTGGAAGGTCTACCAGAGCCTGATCGACAACTTCGGCTGCAACGAGATGATGAGCTTTCGCCACTGGCGCGCGGCCATCGAGCAGATGCCCCCCGCACGCCGGCCCGCGTACGTCGCGTCGACGGACATCACGCAGCCGGTAACGGCGGCCGGCGCGTTCTACGATCCGGCGATCGACGATCCGTTGAGCCCGCTCGCGAAGGGTTTTGGCAACACGATGCCGTACGGCTTCCTCGAAACGTTCCGTGACGACATCCGCAACGGCACGCTGCCCGAGGTGTCGTGGATCATCCCGCCGTCCGTGTACAGCGAACATCCGGGGCCGTCGAGCCCCGCGCAAGGCGCGTGGTACGTGCAGGCGGTGCTCGACGCGCTGACCGCGAACCCGGAGGTATGGAGCAAGACCGTGCTGCTGATCAACTACGACGAGAACGACGGCTTCTTCGACCACATGCCGTCGCCGGCCGTGCCGTCGCGCAACGCGGACGGCTCGCTCGCGGGCGGCCATACGCTCGCGGCCGCCGACGTCGCCGTCGAGTATCACGACTTCGCGCCGGCCACGTCGAGCCAGCCGGCGGCCGACGGCCGTCCGTACGGGCCGGGCCCGCGCGTGCCGATGTGGGTCGTGTCGCCGTGGAGCCGCGGCGGCTGGGTCAATTCGCAGGTGTTCGACCATACGTCGACGCTGCTTTTCCTCGAGAAGCGCTTCGGCGTGGTCGAGCCGCAGATCAGCGCGTATCGCCGCGCGGTGTGCGGCGACCTGACGAGCGCGTTCAACTTCCGCACGCCGAACAATGAACCGCTGCCGACGCTCGCGGGCCGCACGACGAAAAGCCAGGTCGACGCACTGAGCGCCGCGCAGCAGGCCGCGCCGAAGATCACGCCGCCGGCCACGCCGTCGCTGCCCCCGCAGGCCACCGGCGTGCGCCCGTCGCGCGCGCTGCCGTACGAGCTGCATGCGAGCGCGCAGGTCGATGCCGGCAAGGGCACCGTCACGCTGAAGTTCGCGAACACCGGCCGCGCGGCGGCGGTGTTCCACGTCTACGACAAGCTGCACCTCGACCGCGTGCCGCGCCGCTACGTCGTCGAGCCGGGCAAGGCGTTGCGCGGCGACTGGGCGGCGCTGGCCGACGACAGCGGCAAATACGACCTGTGGGTGCTCGGCCCGAACGGCTATCACCGCCGCTTCACCGGCGACCTGGCCCGGCTGGCCGGCTGGCGGGCGGCGCACCCGGAGATCCGGGTCGGCTATGCGGGCGCGAGCGGCAACCTGCATCTGCGGCTGCGCAACGACGGCGGCAGCCCCGTGCGCTTCACGGTGAAGTCGAACGAGGTGTACGGCGCGCTGTCCGGCCGCGGCGCGAACGACGATCACGGCCACGGCAACGACAACCGCACCGGCACGACGTGGACCGTCACGGTGCACGCCGGCGGCCAGTCGGAACTGCACTGGAAGCTCGACTCGACCGGCCACTGGTACGACTTCGTCGTCACCGCCGACAGCGACGCGAGCTTCTCGCGCCGCGTGGCCGGCCGCGTCGAAACGGGCCGCCACTCGGTCAGCGACCCGGCGATGGGGCTCGCCGACCGCTTCTGACAGCTGCCGCGCCCGCCCGGCCCGATTCCCGGCCGGACGCCGGGCGCGGCGCGCCCCGATCCGGCTGAAACGCCCGCCCGGCGGGGCTCAAACGTCAGAAGGATGGGTGGTACAACCCTCTTTTCGAGCCCACGAAAATGCTCCGTGTTGCGGCCCGTTCGCGTTAAACTTCGTCAAGCTGCATTCAACAACGACATCTTCGCCAATCTGGCACACACACGACACGAGGATAGGTTCGATGCGCACTACCGGCTCATCCGGGGCAATGACCCTGCTCACCGAACACGACCCGGCCGACGGCCGCGAACTCCGCTCGCTCAGGCTCGAATCGACCAGCGACGGCAAGAGCGTGCTGCTGATCGAGATCGACGAACGCAAGCCCGGCATTCACCGCGAGGTCCGCTATGAGATCACGCCGGCCGAACTCATCGCGGCGATCCGCTCGCACGGCGCCGAGTTGCCCGGCGAAAACCACGGCGCCGCGTCGCTCGCCCGCACCCCTTCCTGAAGTCCGACGGTGAGCCGCGCGCAACGCATCGGCTCACCATTCTGCCCGCATCCCCCTGCCGCCGTCAGGCGCTTTCCGTCATTCCCCGACGCGCGGTTGAAAATGGCCGATAATCGGCCCATCTGTGCAGTCTCCCCACGCGCTTCCTTTTCGGCCAGCCGTCATGCTCCGTGACCTCGTCGCCCAATACGGGCCGCTTCTCGTGTTCACCAACGTACTCGCGGCGGCCATCGGCCTGCCCGTGCCGGCGATGCCGACGCTCGTGCTGTTCGGCGCGATGGCCGCGATGCATCCGGCGATGATCGGCTCGCAGCTCGTGACGGTGCTGGCGCTGTCGGTGCTCGGCGCGCTGATCGGCGACACCGTGTGGTACGTCGCCGGGCGGCGCTACGGCGGCACGACGCTGAAGACGATCTGCCGGCTGTCGCTGTCGCGCGATACCTGCGTGAAGAAGACCGAGCGTTTCTTCGGCCGCTACGGCGTGCGCGTGCTCGCGGTCGCCCGCTTCATTCCGGGGCTGTCGCTCGTGTCGGTGCCGATGGCCGGCGCGCTCGGCACGCGCTACCGCACGTTCGCCGGCTACGACGCGCTCGGCGCCGCGCTGTGGACGATCGTCGGGCTCGTCGCCGGGCTCGTGTTCTACCGGCAGATCGACTGGCTGTTCGCCGGCGCGGGCCGGCTCGGCCGTGCGGTGCTGCTGGTGATCGTCGCGCTGCTGGCGATCTATGCGGCGGTGCGCTGGATGCGCCGCCGCGCGCTGATCCGTCAGCTCGCGAGCGCGCGGATCGGCGTCGACGAACTCGACCGCCTGCTGGGCGACGCGTCGGCGCCCGTGGTGCTCGACGTGCGTTCGCCCGAGCATCGCAAGCTCGACCCGTTCACGATTCCCGGCGCGCAATTCGCGGACGAGCGGCGCATCGACGACATCGTCGCGCGCTATCCGCTCACGCAGAAGTTCGTCGTGTATTGCTCGTGCCCGAACGAAGTGACGGCCGCGCTGATGGCCAAGCGCCTGCTCGACGCAGGCTTCACCGATGCGCTGCCGCTGCGCGGCGGCCTCGATGCGTGGCGCGACACCGGCCGCCAGCTCACGTCGCTGGTGGAAGAGGTCCCGGCCGCGAACGATCCGGTGGCGGGTTTGCACAAGCCGGCCTGATCGAACTGACGGCAGGCCGGCCGCGCAAGACGGGAAATACCGCGGGGGACGTTGCATCCCCCTTCGCTCAGAACGCGTGCAGCGGCACGTTCACGACCAGGCGATACTCGCGGTTCGTCGCGTCCGAGTAGTGCGCGGAACCGTTGTGCCACATCGCGATGAACGTGACCTTCGTGTCCTTCAGCTTGCCGCTCTGGAACGTGTACGACGGGATGAAGCCGAACTCGTGGTGACGGCCCTGCACCGGCGCGCCGTTGGCCCAGTAGATGCTCGACTTGCTCGGATCGTTCGCCGCACCCGCGCTGCCGTCCGCACCCCAGCCCGTCACGCCCCACACCATCGCCTTGAAGCCCGGCAGGCCCGCTTCCTTGCCGTAGAACGTGTAACGCAGCTGCAGCGACTTTTCGTGCGGCGCGTTGTAGTCGACGTCCATCGAGTTGGTCAGGAAGATGCCGTTGGTTTCGTTCAGGTAGTCGAAGAACTGATCGCCGAGCACCTGCTGGAAGCCGAGCAGCAGCTCGTGCGGGCCGTGCTGAGCGGCCAGCGACAGGCTGTATGCGTTGTTGTCGATCTTGCCCTGCAGCGCGTCGCCGGTGTCGTGCGTCGAGTATACGTTGCCGAAGCCCGTCCACTTGATCGTCTGCGTGCTGCCGATGCTGTGCTTCACCGACGCGTAGTACTGGTGCCACACGTCGTCGGCCTGGTTCGCGTACAGCGCGACTTCGCCGTTCGGCGAGTAGTCCCACGTGCCGCCGACGTACGTCAGGCGGTTGATGCGCGTGCCGCCGTATTGCGTCGTCAGGTTGGTGAGCGTCGTGTGACCGCGTGCGTCGGTCTTCGTGAAACTGCCGGCCTCGAGCATCACGTTCTTGAATTCGTTGCTGACGATCGTCGCGCCGAGGAACGTCGGCGGCAGCGCGCGGTTGTCGTGCTGCTCCATGAACGGGTTGTCGACGGCCTGCAGACCGTACTTGACCACCGTGTTCGAGATGCGCGCCTTGATGTCGTAGATGCCCGGGTACGCCCACGCGAGCTGGTTGCCGCCACCGCCGCCCTTCGCGATGTGCACCATGCTGCCGGCGCCCTGGCCGCCGTCGAGCTTCAGCGCCGCATACAGCGACGCATCGAAACCGATACCGATCAAGCCCGTCGTAAAGCCCGACTCGAAGTTCGCCATCGCGCCCTGCACCCACGCGTGGCGGTGCGGGCCGCCCTTGCTGTCGAGCACGTCGGAATAGTTGCGGAACAGGAAGTCGAGATGGCTGTCGGCAATGAAGCCCTTCGACTTCGACTGGGCCGACGGCTCGTCCGGCGGCGTGACGGCCTGCGTCGCTTCGGCGTTGATCACGGCGTTCGGGGTCGTTGCCTGCGCAACGGTCGAGCTCGCGCCGGCCGCCGGCGCGGCCTGCGCGACCGTCAGCGGTGCGGGGGCCGCGTCGTCGGCGTGCGCGACGCCGGTCAGCGACACGCCCGCGAGCGCCGGCAAGCCCCATGCAAGCAGCATCTTCGATGCCGTCCCGATCGTCTTTTGCTTTTTCATCGTCATTCTCGTCTTGTGTTGATGTCGTCCACGCCGGTTGCGATCCGCTTCCAGCCCCCCGGCGAGCCCGGTTAAGGACGCGCCTTTACCCGCGGCGCGAAGGTCGTTCGCGCCGCACCCTACCCCTGTTGACCTGCCTGGTTATGTTTGCTGCGTCACTTCACGCCGCCACGCCCGCCCGGATGCACGCGACACGCGCCGCCGAGCCGTGCCGCACTTCCGGCAGCGGCACGTCCTGCGCGCACGCGTCGATCGCGACCGGGCAGCGCGTGCGAAACGCGCAGCCGGACGGCGGGTTGAGCGGCGACGGCATCTCGCCCGCCAGCAGCATCGGACGGCGAGCACGCTCGCGCGCCGGCTCCGGCGTCGGCGCCGCATCGAGCAGCGCCTTCGTGTACGGGTGCTGCGGCACGCCATACACGTCATGCCGCGTGCCGAACTCCATCACGCGGCCGAGATACATCACGAGCACGCGCTGGCTGATGGCCTTCACCACCGCCAGATCGTGCGCGACGAACAGATAGGACAACGACAGGTCGCGCTGCAGATCGCGCAGCAGGTTCACGATCTGCGCCTGGATCGACACGTCGAGCGCCGAGACGGGTTCGTCGCAGATCACGAGCTTCGGCTCGCTGATCAGCGCACGCGCAATCCCGACGCGCTGGCACTGCCCGCCGGAAAATTCGTGGGGATAGCGCAGCAGATGATGCGCATTCAGGCCGACGCGCTCGAGCATCGTGATCACGCGGCGGCGCACTTCGGTGCGGCCGAGGCCCGTGTGGTGCGTGACGAGCGGCTCCGCGACGATCTGCTCGATCGTCATGCGCGGATCGAGCGACGCGAGCGGATCCTGGAAGATCATCTGCACTTCGCGGCGCATCGCGGTGCCGCGCAGGTGATCGGGCGCGACGGCATCGCCACGCCAGCGCACCGTGCCGGCTGTCATCGGCACGAGGCCGATCAGCGCGCGCGCGAGTGTCGACTTCCCGCAGCCCGACTCGCCGACGAGCCCGACCGTCTCGCCGCGCTTCACGTCGAACGACACGCCGTCGACCGCGCGCAGCGTGCCCTTCGGCGACCACGGATAGCCGCCGAGCGGCACGCGGAAATGCACCTTCAGATCCTCGACGGACAGCAGCGTGTCGCCCGTCGCGCCGGCATTGCGGCGTGCTTCGACGCTCATCGCAGACCTCCCGTCAGATCGGCCAGCGGCCGGTGGCATGCGCGCACCGCGCCCGCCGCGCCATAGGTTTCGAGCACGGGGCGCGCCGCACCGCAGCGTTCCTCCGCATACGTGCAGCGTTTCGCGAACGCGCAGCCGGCCGGCGCGGTGCCGGGCATCGGCGGATTGCCGGGAATCGCGACGAGCGGCGCATCGTCCGCGTCGGTCAGGCGCGGCAGCGCGTTGAGCAGCCCGATCGTGTACGGATGCGACGGCGCCACGAAGATCGAATCGGCCGGCGCGTATTCGACGGTGCGGCCCGCATACATGACCATCACGTCGTCCGCGAGGCCCGCGACCACGCCCATGTCGTGGGTGATCAGCACGATCGCGGTGCCGCGCTCGCGGTTCAGCTCGCGCAGCAGGTCGATGATCTGCGCTTGCACGGTCACGTCGAGCGCGGTGGTCGGCTCGTCGGCGATCAGGATTTCCGGCTCGGACAGCAGCGCCATCGCGATCATCACGCGCTGCCGCATGCCGCCGGAGAACTCGTGCGGATACATGCGAATGCGGCGTGCCGCATCGGGAATGCGCACCGACTCGAGCGCCTCGATCGCGCGCCGGGTCGCGTCCTTGCGCGACAGCTTGCGATGCAGCTGCAGCGTCTCGGTCATCTGCCGCTCGATCGTCAGGAACGGATTGAGCGACGTCATCGGATCCTGGAAGATCATCGCGATGCGGTCGCCGCGCACCGCGTTCAGCGCGCGCGTATCCATCTCGAGCAGGTTGTCGCCGCGATAGCGCGCGGTGCCCGTCGTCGTGCCGTTGCCGGCCAGCAGGCCGAGCAGCGCCATCACGGTCTGGCTCTTGCCCGAGCCCGATTCGCCGACGATGCCGAGCGTCTTGCCGGCCTCGAGCGAGAACGACACGCCGCTCACGGCGTCGACGGGCGGTGCATCCTTGCGCGTGAAGCGCACGCCGAGGTTGTCGACTTCAAGTAGTGCTGCCATTTCAGCGATCCTTCGGGTCGAGCGCGTCACGCAGGCCGTCGCCAACGAAGTTCACGCAGTAAAGCGTCACGCACAGCATGACGGCCGGCGCCAGCAGGAGCCACGGCATCGATTCCAGTTTCTGCGCGCCGTCCTGGATCAGCACGCCCCAGCTCGTCATCGGTTCCTGCACGCCGAGGCCGAGGAACGACAGCACCGATTCGGTCAGCACGATGTTCGGCACCGAGACCGTCGCGTACACGACGACCACGCCGAGCAGGTTCGGCACGATGTGACGCCGCACGATCGATGCCGGCGACACGCCGATCGCGCGCGCCGCATCGACGAACTCGCGGTTGCGCAGCGACAGCGTCTGGCCGCGCACGACGCGCGCCATGTCGATCCACGAGAACGCGCTGATGGTCAGCACGACCAGCATGAACGAGCGGCCGAACAGGGTCATCATCAGGATCGCGATCAGCAGGTACGGGATCGCGTACATCATGTCGACGATGCGCATCATCACGGAGTCGACCCGGCCGCCCGCGAAGCCGGCGGTCGCGCCCCACGCGACGCCGAACAGGCCGGACACCAGCGTGCCGAGCAGGCCGACCTCGATCGACACGCGCCCGCCGATCAGCGTGCGCACGAGCAGGTCGCGGCCGAGTTCGTCGGTGCCGAACCAGTGCTGGTTGGCGAGCGTCGGCGGCAGGCTGATCGACGCCCAGTCGCTCGCTGCGGGATCAGCGGCGAGCAGCCACGGGCCGGCGAAGCACGCGAGCGTGATCAGCGCGAGCAGCACGAGGCTGAACAGGGCCGCGCGGTTGTGAAGGAAGCGCGCGAACGCGAGCGCGAGCGGCGAGCGCGAACGCGGCGGCGAGTCGGTCTGCACGGGCAGACTGACGACGGGAGTAGTCGGGGTCATCGCAGTGCCTCGCTCAATAACGGATGCGCGGATCGAGCCACGCGTACGCGAGGTCGACCAGCAGGTTGAACAGCACTGCAAACACGGTCGTCAGCACGACGAGGCCGAGCACCAGCGTGTAGTCGCGGTTGATCGCGCCGTTCACGACGAGCTGCCCGAGCCCCGGCAGCGCGAATACCGATTCGGTGACGACGGCCGCCGTGATCGACGTGATGCAGACCGTGCCGAACAGCGACACGACCGGCATCAGCGCGGGCTTGAGCGCGTGGCGCAGCACGATCGTCGAACCCGGCAGGCCCTTCGCGCGCGCGGTGCGGATGTAGTTGCTCGACAGCGTCTCGATCATCGAGCCGCGCATCACGCGCGCGAGCAACGACACGTTGATGAAGGTCAGCAGCACGATCGGCAGCAGCCGGTACTGCCAGCCGCCGTCGCCCCAGCCGCCGGCCGGCAGCCAGCCGTTGCCGGCCGACGTCTTCAGCAGGATCGCGAAGATCCATACCAGCACCGGGCCGAGCACGAACGGCGGCACGACGTTGCCGAAGTTGCCGAGCAGCATCACGAAGCGGTCGATCACGCTGTCGCGGCGCACGGCCGCGACGGTACCGAGCAGCACGCCGAACACGATCGAGACCGGGATCGACACGCCGCCCACGCCGAGACTCACGGGCAGCGCCTTCTTCACGAGATCGTTCACCGACCAGTCGACGTAGCGGAACGACGGGCCGAGATCGCCGCGCAGCAGCGAACCGAGATACAGCAGGTACTGCTTCCACAGCGGCTCGTCGAGGTGATACTTCGCGTTCAGGTTCGCGAGCGTCGCCACGGACAGCTGCTTCTCCGTATCGAACGGGCCGCCGGGCGTGAAATGCAGCAGCAGGTAGCAGACGGTGATGACGGCGAGAATCGTCGGCACCGCCCACAACGTGCGTCTCAATGCGTAGGCCAGCATGATCGCTCCGCTCAGTGCTTGATCAGGTACATGTCCTGCGACGCACGCATGTCGATCACGTTCTTCAGCGAGTAGCCGCCCACGTAGGGCTTCACGAGACGGTCGGCCGAGTACTGGAACAGCGGCAGCATCGGCGTGTCGTTCATCGCCGTGTCGTGCGCCTGCGTGAGCAGCGCGGTGCGCGCCTTGTCGTCGAGCTTCTGGTTGCCTTCGTCGACGAGCGAGTCCATCTGCTTGTTGCAGTAGCCGACGGTGTTCTGCGAGCTGCCGCAGCGGATCAGGTCGAAGAAGGTCATCGCGTCGTTGTAGTCGGCGAACCAGCCGTCGCGCGCGATCTGCACCTTGCCGTCATGCCGTTCCTTCATCAGCACCTTGAACTCGACGTTCTCGAGCTTCGTGTTGATGCCGAGCTTCGTGCGCCATTCCGATGCGGCGAACAGCGCGACCTTCTTGTGCAGGTCGTTGGTGTTGTACGTGAGCGTGAACGACAGCGGCTTCGCGTCCGAGTAGCCGGCCTGCTTGAGCAGGTCCTTCGCGGTCGCGACACGCTTGGCCATCGGCCACGACGCCCATTCCGGCGTGAACGGCTGCGCGCCCTTCGTGCCGTTCGGCATCAGGCCGTACATCGGCTTCTCGCCGGCCTGCGTGAGCTTCGACGTCAGCACGTCGCGATCGATCACCATCGACAGCGCCTGGCGCACGCGCTTGTCCTTGAGCGCCGCGTCGCTGTTGTTCAGGTAGTAGTAGTAGGTCGCGAGCTGCAGGCCCGGGCGCAGCTCGCCGCCGAACTGCTTGCTGACCTGCTGGAAGATGCCCGACGGGATCGAGTAGCTGTAGTCGATCTGGCCGGCCTGGTACATGCGCATCGCGGTTTCGTCGCTCTCGATCGGCAGGTACGTGACCTTGTTGATCACGACCTTCGACGCGTTCCAGTACTTCGCATCCTTCGTCGCCACGATGCGGTTGTTCGGCTGCCAGTCGACGAGCTGGTATGCGCCGTTGCTGACGATGTTGCCGGGGCGCGTCCATGCGTCGCCGAACTTCGCGACGGTGTCCTTGTTCACCGGTGCAAGCGGCGCCATCGCGGTCAGCTCGGGGAAGAACGCGACGGGCACGTCGGTCGTGACTTCGAGCGTGTACGGGTCGACCGCGCGCACGCCGAGCGTCGTCGGCGCGGCCTTGCCGGCGATGATGTCCTTCGAGTTCTTGATGAATTCGACGAGGATCGTGTACTTCGAGCCCGTCTTCGGATCGACGAGACGCTGCCACGAATAGACGAAATCGGCGGCCGTCACGGGCTGGCCGTTGCTCCACTTCGCATCGTGGCGCAGCTTGAAGATCCACGTCTGCGGCGTCTTGCGCTCCCACGACTGCGCGACGCCCGGCACGACCTGGCCGGCCGCGTCGATGCGGGCGAGCCCTTCGAACAGATCGAGGCCGATCGTGTTGCCCGTCCACGATTCGATGTGCGCCGGGTCGAGCGACTCGACTTCGGCGGGCACCTGGCGCGTCAGGTCCTGTTGGGGAGCGAGCGCGACGTTCGACGGAACGGTCACGGCGTGAGCGGCGGGCGTCGTCAGGGCGAGCGCGGCCAGCACGGCCGACATGGCATGCAAGGATTTCATCGTGGCGGTCTTGAGAAGGTTGTTCGGTGAGCGTCGCGCGGCGAATGCCGCGGTTACGCTTGAGACGCTGACGGGTGCAGCGATTGGGGAGGCCCGTGGTTCTCGTATTGCATCTTAGTATTCCTTACGTTTCTTTCGACAGGCATTCCGTCTCTGAAACGAAGGAATACCTGTGCGTTAGAACAGCCTCGGTGTACCGACCCAGACCACCACCGACTCGATCTTCGCGGTGTTGACCCAGCTGTGCGGGACCGTCGACTGATAGTGCGAGCTGTCGCCGGCCTGCAGGACGAACGTCTTGCCTTCCAGCGTCAGCGACACTTCCCCTTCAATCACATACAGGAATTCCTCTCCCGCATGCGTCGTTACTTCCGACCGTTTCTGCCCCGGCGGCAACCGCACGAGGATCGCCTCGAGCTGACGCCCTTCGGACACGTTCGTCAGCCTCGCGAACAAATTCGCCGAATCGGCGAATCCGAAGAAGCGCAACTGCTCGCCTCTGCAGACCGAGCGTTCCTCGCTCGGTGTGTCCACGAAGTACTGCACCGTCACGCCGAGCGCCTGTGCGATACCGGCCAGCGACGTCAGCGACGGCGACGCGAGCCCGCGCTCGACTTGAGACAGAAACGGCTTCGAAATACCCGCGGCGGTAGCGGTGTCGTCGAGCGTGCGCTTGAGTCGTTGGCGCAACGCGCGAATCTTGCTGCCCAGAGCGGCAGCGTCTGCCGATCGCGAGTTTTCAGTGGGGGAAACCATAGCAGGCCGAAAAGTGGTCGTCAAAAAATGTTTGATGGAAAGTAACTAAGTTAAATCGAGATGCCTTAATCTTCAGGTTCGCACACGTCTTCGGTGTCGAGCCCGGTGCACTAAACAGGGCACGAAGCGTGCGAAACGACGCGCTATCTTGCCAGACTCGCCGGCTTCACAGGCAAGCTGCAAGCGGCTCTCCGGGAATTTGCGGAGGACGGGCGCAGAGCTTACAAGTAAATGACGAGACAAATGTTCCTGAAAGCTGCTGCCATATTGGGAGTTTCCCTGAGTGGCGCGGACCCGACGCACCGGACCGGCAAACGTTACCATTCGCGCGCCGGTCGGGGCCGCGCGCCGCCTTGTCGGGCGGTGTCCGACCCCGGCCCGGGCTAACCCGCCCGACTGCTCCACCGCCGACGCAAAGCCTACCCGGCCACCGTGCTACGGCGCCAGTTCGACCCCAAGGCGACGCGCGATCCGCGCCGTCCGTTTGAAACGAGATTGATGATGCACGCACCTGTTTCACAAACCCGATCGTTTACGACGGTCTTCCTCATCGAAATGTGGGAGCGCTTCGGCTACTACGGCATGGCCGCGCTTCTGGTCCTCTTCATGGTCGACCGGCTCGGTTTCACCGACAGCCATGCGAACCTGACGTGGGGCGCGTTTACCGCGCTCGTCTACGCGTCGCCGTCGATCGGCGGCTGGATCGGCGACAAGGTGCTCGGCGCCCGTCGCACGATGATCATCGGCGCGGCCGTGCTGTGCGCCGGCTACCTGATGCTGGCGGTTCCGAACGACGCGCTGGCGTACATGTACGCATCGCTCGGCGTGATCGTCGTCGGCAACGGCCTGTTCAAGGCCAACGCGGCGAACCTCGTGCGCCGGATCTACGAAGGCGACGACGCGCGCATCGACAGCGCGTTCACGATCTACTACATGGCGGTCAACATCGGCTCGACCGTGTCGATGCTCGCGACGCCGTGGATCAAGGATCACTGGGGCTGGCACACCGCGTTCGCGGTCTGCTGCGGCGGCATGCTGCTCGCGATCCTGAACTTCATGCTGATGCACCGCACGCTCGCGCACATCGGCTCGCAGCCCGACGACGAACCGATCCGCTGGAAGCGCCTCGGCGGCGTTGCGGCAGGCGGCGTCGCGCTCGCGCTGATCACGCTGTACGTGCTGCAGCACAAGCAGCTCGCGGTCGCGAGCGTGTGGACGGCCGCGTTCGCGATCCTGGCGATCTTCGCGTACATGATCGCGAAGTCGGAGCGTTCGGAGCGCGCGGGCCTGATCGCGGCGCTGGTGCTGATCGGCCAGGTGATCCTGTTCTTCATCTTCTACGTGCAGATGTCGACGTCGCTGACGCTGTTCGCGCTGCGCAACGTCGATCCGCGCTTCATCCTGTTCGGCACGACGCTGTTCACGTGGAGCGCCGCGCAATTCCAGGCACTGAACCCGATCTGGATCATGATGCTGAGCCCGCTGCTCGTGTGGATCTACAACGCGTTCTCGAAGAGCGGCCGTGACCTGCCGGTCGCGGCGAAATACGCATTCGGCTTCGGCGCGGTGGCGGCCGGCTACCTGGTGTTCACGATCAGCGGCCGCTACGCGGTGGACGGTCGCGTGTCGTCGTGGTTCATGGTGTGGGGCTACGGCCTCTACTCGCTCGGCGAACTGCTGGTGAGCGGCCTCGGCCTCGCGATGATCGCCCGCTACGTGCCGGCGCGCATGAGCGGCTTCATGATGGGCGCGTATTTCGTCGCGACGGGCGTGTCGCAGTATCTGGGCAGCGTCGTCGCGAACTTCGCGCAGATGCCGTCGCACGACCTGCCGGCCACCGAATCGCTGCCGCTCTATCTTTCGCTGTTCGAGAAGCTCGGCTGGCTCGCCGCGATCGGCATGCTGCTGGCGCTGCTGCTGCTGCCGATGATGAACCGCCTGTCGCGCCAGCATCAGCGCTGCACGGACGAGCGCCGCGAGGAAGAAGCGGTGCAGGCGCAGGCGATGGCCTCGGCTCAGTAAGTACTATCCCTCGGCGTGCGGCATGCACGCCACATTCTCCCGCCGGCACGGCCAGCACGTCCTACACTGGTTGCAACGGCGCAACCGTTCCATCGCGGTGCGCACTGGCGGGAGAAGATCATGAAAAGCAAAACGACTCGGCTCTTGAGGATACTGTCGGATATCCGGCATGCGCAGCGCTGCACCACACTGCGCGCGGCCCGGGCCGCGGCCGAAGCCGACGCGGTGCTCGCGCAGCAGGACGATCCGAAGTCCGACGAACGCGACGACACCGAATCCGACGACGCGACGGCGGCGCCCCGCTCCCGCATCGGCTCACCTCACTGAGCGTACCGACGCCGCGCGGGCTCCTTGCGCCGCCTGCGCGCTCCCGCGCCGCTCATGCGGCCGCGCCGCGCCAGCGCGCGAACCACGATCCCGATCCGGCCACGGCCATCATCAGCCCGACCGCGCACGCGTCGGCCGCGAGGCCCACGCCGATATGCCGCAGCTCGGCGCCGTTCGCGACCGGATGCAGCAGCGAATCGATGACGAGCGAGATCGCCGCGCCCGCGACGAAGCAGATCAGGCCGCGCCGGCCGACCGCGACGACGGGCTGCACGGCGTGCGCAATGCGCGCGATCCAGCCGTAGCGCACGCAGTCGGCCATCAGCCATGCGAGCGCCGCGAAGCTCACGATGCGCGGCAGCGCGAGATCGCGCTTGAGCACGCCTTCCGGCACCGGCAGCCCCGAGAACAGCTTGTAGCTCGCGCAGCCGAGCACGATCGCACACGCGACGCCGGTCGCCGCGGCGCTCCACCGCCCGAGCGCGACGTGCCGGTAGAACGGCTGGCGGCGCGCAAGCACGCCGCCGACGAACATCAGCTGCCACGCGAACGGGTTGAAGCTCCAGCGGAACGAATCGGTGTCCAGCAGTTCGGGGCCGAGCCAGCCGGCCGCGAGCCACGACGCCGCGCTGAACGCGACGAGCAGCCACGGGTGGCGGCGCGCGAACGGCACGACGACCGGCGACGCGAGCGCGAACAGTACGTACATTGGCAGCACCGACGCGAGATACGGCTGGCGCTGGAACGTGAGCAGCTCGGCCGCGCCGGTGAGCGGCGACGCGAGCATCACGCTGACGTCGTCGAGCGCGAGGTTCGGCGCGTCGAGCCCGTAATGGTCGAGCACGGCGGACACGACGAGCATCAGCGTCGACGTCGCGAGAAACGCGCGATAGATCTGCATCGCGCGGTGCACGAACCGCCGCTGCGCGGCGCGCGCGCCGTGCCGGTCGGCGATCGCGCCGTAGGCGCTCGCGGTCGCGAAGCCGCCGAGGAACACGAACACCTCGGCCGCGTCGCACAGCGCGAACGCGTGGAGCGTCACGCGCGACAGCACGCTCGCACTGATGTGATCGACGACGATCATCAGCAGCACGATGCCGCGGAAGAAATCGACTTCGATCAGGCGGCCGCGCGCCGGCGCAGCCGCGGCGGCGGGCGGCATGCTCAGCGACATGGCCGCACCCGCGCGAGCACGGCGCGGCATGCACCGGTGGAGGAGTCGAAAGGAAGAAGGCGCAGCCGATCAGCGGCGATACGCGTATGCTCGCATCGCGCCAGCCCGGCCGGCCCGGCACGGAGATGACCGTTCATGGAAAAGCCGCATACGAAGAGAAGACGGTCAGATCAGTCTAGTGTCCGCTGGGGGATACCCTAAGTAACAAAATGCAACGGAATCTTCTGTTCGATTACACGCGTGACGGCGATGATACGAAGCTGGCGACGCGGTCAGCGTGACGTCACTGCGTCGCCAGTTCGACGCCAGGATCGCGGCGGATTCGACACGATGAACGTGCGACGCGCAGCCCGTTTCCGCGCGGCCGTCGTGCCGCGGGAGATGACGCTGAGCGACGCTGACCGACGCTCAGCGACGCGCGGGCAGGCGCCGCATCAGCATCGCGCTGTGCCACGCCGTCAGCGCGACGGCCACCCAGATCGGCCCGTACGTCGCGAGCTGCGCGACGCTCAGCGTCTCGCCGAGCAGCAGTAGCGACACCGCGACGAGCAGCACCGGTTCGACGTAGCCGAGGATGCCGAACAGCGCCATCGGCAGCATCCGGCTCGCCTTCAGGTAGCTCGCGAGCGCGAGCGTGCTGAGCACGCCGAGCCCGGGCAGCAGCGCGGCCCACAGCAGCGGATGGCCGGCGACCGGCGTCGCGCTCGTCGACACCATCGCGAGCGCGAACGGACACAGCAGCACGATCTCGACCGCGAACGCGGCCAGCGAATCGGCGTTGATCCGGCGACGCAGCACGAAATACGGCGGATAGCCGAGTGCGACGACGAGCGTCGGCCACGCGAACGCGCGCGTCGCCCACACCTCGTGCGCGACGCCGAGCGCCGCGAAGGCGACCGCCGCCCATTGCAGCGGATCGAGCCGTTCGTGATAGTAGAAGCGGCCGACGAGCACCATCGTCAGCGGCAGCAGGAAATAGCCGAGCGACACTTCGAGCATGCGCCCGTGCAGCGGCGCCCACAGGAACAGCCACAGCTGCAGGCCGAGCAGCGCGGCGCTGACCGGCAGCGCGATCAGCAGGCGCCAGTCGCGCACGCTGCGTCGGACCAGCTCGACGAGCGCGGGCCAGCGGCCGCGCAGCGCGATCAGCGCGAGCGCGCCCGGTGCGGTCCACACGATGCGCCACGCGAAGATGTCGAGCCCCGTGAGCGGCGCGAGCAGTTTCGCGTAAGCGGACATCAACGCGAACAGCGTCGACGCCAGCACCGACAGCACGATGCCGCGCCCGGCCTCCGGATACCCCGTCATGTTGTTTTCGCCTTACTGCTGCTGGAAGCGCTCGAAACGCTTTTCGATCGGACGTTCCTCGAACGTGACCTCGGTCACGCGCGCGGACGGCGGCCCGTGGCGCAGCCACGCGAGCATCCGGTCGATCTGCGCGCCGGGGCCCTGGATCATCGCCTCGACACTGCCGTCCTCGAGATTCGCGACCCAGCCGCGCAGCTTCAGCGCATGCGCCTCGCGCACCGTCGCGTGACGGAAGCCGACGCCCTGCACGACGCCGCGCACCCGCACGTAGTAGGTCTCGATCCGTTCGTCCAGTTCATTACGGCTCATCGCGTCGCCCTCCTGTTGCATTCAAGCCCGGCATTGTAGTCGCGTCGGCGGCTTCCTACACGCGCCCGGCAGGCCGGCCATCGGCCGCCGCCCGGCGTGGCCGCGGAGTGCGGCCGCCCGCGCGGCGCTCGCGTCGCCGTGCGCGCCGACCACGTACAATCTCGCCGACGCACAACCGCCGCGCCGCCCGCGCGGCCCTGAAGGAAACGCATGACTGATACCTCCCGCGATCTCGTTCTCGTCACCGGCGCGTCCGGTTTCGTCGGCTCGGCCGTCGCGCGCATCGCGCAGCAGAAAGGCTATGCGGTGCGCGTGCTGGTGCGCCCGACCAGCCCGCGCACGAACGTCGCGGATCTCGACGCCGAGATCGTCACCGGCGACATGCGCGACGAGACGTCGATGCGCGCCGCGCTGCGCGGCGTGCGCTACCTGCTGCACGTCGCGGCCGACTACCGGCTGTGGGCGCCGGATCCGGACGAGATCGAGCGCGCGAACCTCGAAGGCGCAGTCGCGACGATGCGCGCGGCGCGTGCCGAAGGCGTCGAGCGGATCGTCTATACGAGCAGCGTCGCGACGCTGAAGGTCACGAGCGCCGGCGATCCGTCCGACGAAAACCGGCCGCTGACCGCCGAGCAGGCGATCGGCGTGTACAAGCGCAGCAAGGTGCTGGCCGAGCGCGCGGTCGAGCGGATGATCGCCGACGAAGGGCTGCCGGCCGTGATCGTCAACCCGTCGACGCCGATCGGCCCGCGCGACGTGAAGCCGACGCCGACCGGCCGCATCATCGTCGAAGCCGCGCTCGGCAAGATTCCCGCATTCGTCGATACCGGCCTGAACCTCGTGCATGTCGACGACGTCGCGCACGGCCACTTCCTCGCGCTCGAGCGCGGCCGGATCGGCGAGCGCTACATCCTCGGCGGCGAGAACCTGCCGCTGCAACAAATGCTGGCCGACATCGCGCAGATGACGGGCCGCAAGGCGCCGACGATCGCGCTGCCGCGCTGGCCGCTCTACCCGCTCGCGCTCGGCGCGGAGGCCGTCGCGAAGTTCACGAAGAAGGAACCGTTCGTGACCGTCGACGGGCTGCGGATGTCGAAGAACAAGATGTATTTCACGTCCGCGAAGGCCGAGCGCGAGCTTGGCTACCGCGCGCGTCCGTACCGCGAAGGGCTGCGCGACGCGCTGGACTGGTTCGGCTCGGCGGGCTACCTGAAATAGCACAACGCGGCGTGCTTCACGCCGCTTTGCGCACTTTGTTACACGTCGCTGACGGACCGGCACCGGCGCAGCGGTTAAAATCGCGGGTCTTACGCAGAGAAGACACGCATGAACCTGAACGATCAGATCGATTCGCTCAACGCGGGCGTCGATCAGCTGCTCCACGATCACCACGCCGCGCAGCAGGCGGCACGCAGCGCGGAAGCGTTCGCGCGCGCCGCCGCGGCGGAAGCCCAGGCCGCTGCCGAGCGTCACGCCGCGGCGGAGACCGAAGCACTGGCCGCCGCGCAGCGCCACACGGCCGCAGCCGCCGACGCCACCGCCGCGCAGCAGCGCCACGCCGATGCCACCGCCGCGGCCGAAGCCGCCGCCCAACGCCACAACGAAGCCGCCGCGCAGGCCGAAGCCGCCGTCCAGCGACACACCGAAGCGACCGCGCTGACCGAAGCGCTCGCGCAGCGTCACGCGGATGCGGAAGCCGCGTCGCAGCGCCATGCGGCCGCGATCGCCGAAGCCGAGGCCGCCGCACAACGTCATCACGCCGCCGCGACCGAAGCGGAAGCCGCCGCGCAGCGTCATGCCGCCGCCACCGCCGAGGCCGCGGCCGCCGCGAAACGCCACGCGGATGCGACGGCCGAAGCGGAGGCCGCGACGCAACGCCACGCGGCCGCGATCGCCGAGGCCGAAGCGCTCGCGCAGCGTCATCTGCAAGCGATCGCCGAAGCGGAAGCCGCCGCGCAGCGCCACGCCGATGCGACCGCCGAAGCGCAAGCCATCACGCAGCGCCACACCGACGCCATCGCGCAAGCCGACGCGGCCGCGCAACGGCACGCGCAGGCCACTGCCGAGGCGGAGGCTGTCGCGCAACGCCACAGCGAAGCGATCGCGCAGGCCGAAGCGGCCGCCGAGCGTCACGCGAAGGCGATCGCCGACGCGGAAGCGCTCGTCGAAGCCGTCGTGAAGGACGCGGCGACGAACCCGGCGGCGTCCGACACCGCGACGGCCATTGCAACCGTCGCGGCCGAAGTCGTCGAACCGATTGTCGAACCCGCTGCCGCGCCAATTGCCGCCGATGAAGGCGCTGCGGCGCCGGCCGATGCGAGCACCGCAGTCGTCGCGACGAACGGCGCCGCCGGCGCGATCGAAGTCGCCCCTATCGAAGCAGCGGATGCGCCCGCGGACAAGCCGACGCTGCATGTCGCACGCCCGTCGCAGAACGAACTGACGCTGACCGTCAACGGCCAGTCGATCACGCTGCACCCGGAGCAGTTGGGCCAGTTGATCGAGGAACTCGCGCATGCGCGCGCGTCGATGCAGCCGGAACCGCCGCCGGGCATCCCGGCCGGCTGGCGCTTCGTGACGACGAAGAACCCGATGATGGCCGTGCAGAAGCAGTCGAACGGCGACCGCCTGCTGGTCGCGCGCCACACCGGCTACGGCTGGGTGCCGTTCACGTTCTCGCCGGACGTCGTGATCCAGATGTACATGATGCTGACGCAGCGGTAAGCGGGCGCACCACCGCCGCACAAGAAACAGCCCGATCGGTTCACACCGATCGGGCTGTCTGCTTTCCGAGGCCTGGAAGTCAGCCGGCATGCGCCGGCGTCATTCAGTTCAACGCTCCACCGGCGCCTGCACCCGCGCCTTCCACTGGCCGCCCTTGCCGCGCCAGTAGCGCCACGCGGACGCGAACGTCGCTCCGACGTAGAACAGCGCGACGAGCGGCAACGCGGGCGCCCACAGCGGCGAGCGCCGGTAGTAGCGCAGCATCGGCGCATACGCGGTGCACATCGACGCCCACGCGAGCCACGCCGGCCATGCGCGCGCGCCGTACGCCAGCGCGGCGACGGGCGGCACGAGGTAGATGATCGTCATCCCGAGCAGCGTGCCGGCGAGCAGCAGCGGCGAATAATGGAGCTGCGTGAACGCGGTGCGCGCGATCATGTTCCAGATGTCGCGCCAGCTGTCGTACGGACGCAGCGACACGCTGCGATCGGCCAGATCGAGCCGGATCGGGTGCCGGCCGCTGCCGCGATGCTTGATCTGCGCGGCGAGGCTGCAGTCGTCGATCAGCGCGCCGCGGATCGATTCGATGCCGCCCGCCTCCTCGAGCGCGCTGCGCTTGACCAGCATGCAGCCGCCCGCGGCGCCGGCCGTCCGGTTGCGCGGATTGTTGATCCACGAGAACGGATAGAGCTTCGCGAAGAAGAACACGAACGCCGGGATCAGCGCCTTTTCCCAGAATGAATCGCAGCGCAGCCGCACCATCAGCGACACGAGATCGCGCTGTTCGGCCTGCGCGCGCGTGACGAGCTGGGCGACGGCGTCGGGCGGATGGCCGATGTCGGCATCCGTCAGCAGCAGGTAGTCGGCCGGCAGCCCGAGCGTGCGCACCGCCGCGATGCCCTGCGACTGCGCCCATACCTTGCCCGACCAGCCGGACGGCAGCGGCTTCGCGGCCAGCACGGTCAGGCGCTCGGCGCGGTTGATCGCGAGCGCGGCCGCACGGGCCGCGTCGGCGGTGCCATCGTCGCTGTGGTCGTCAACGATGATCAAGTGAAAATCGCCCGGATAGTCCTGCTCGAGCAACGACGTCGCCGCCTCGGCGATCACATCGACCTCGTTGCGCGCCGGCACGACCGCGACGACGGCCGGCCAGCCGGCCTCGGCCGCCGCGCCGCGCGCCTGCGGCGGCAGCGCCCGCGCGGGCCGCGCACGCCAGAAACCGCCGCGCGCGACGAGCAGCACGATCCAGATCAGCAGCGACAGGCCGGATACCAGGAAGGTAATCGCCAGCATCATCGGCAAGCCTCCTGCCGGACACCGGCGCGAACGGCACGGCCGCCCGCCGCGCACGATCGGTCGAGCATATTGAGGGTCGGAGTAAAAGCGCCCATGACCGCACGGGCGGCAGGGCAATACGCGTAAGAATCGACGGTCATCGAATGGCCTTGAAATGAGCGCGACGCCGGGCAGCCGAACCGGCTGCCCGCGAAAGCGCGCAGTTTACCGGGTTCCGCGCGCGCCAGCGCCGACGCGGCTCTGCTATGGATGCAACACGGTGGATACAGCACCAGAGCACGGACGGCCCGATAGGGTTAAAATGCGCGATTAATTCGGGGTTCCGGGGCCTGGCCTGGCCGGTTCGTTCCTGCCTTCATAACATCAAGCCGGGGCGAGCGAGCTGTGCCAGCTCCTCGAACCCCGGCGTCTGTCGTCGGAGTTCGCTCATATATGCGAGTCATCCTTGCCCAGCCCCGCGGCTTCTGTGCGGGGGTTGTCCGCGCAATCGAAATCGTCGATCGCGCGCTGCAACAGCACGGCGCGCCGGTCTATGTGCGTCATGAGATCGTGCATAACCGGCATGTCGTCGAAAATCTGCGTAATAAAGGGGCACGATTCGTTGAGGAACTCGACGAGGTGCCGCACGGCGCCGTGGCGATCTTCAGCGCGCACGGTGTCGCCCAGACGGTCGAACGCGACGCCGAAACGCGCGGGCTCGACGTGCTGGACGCCACCTGCCCGCTCGTCACGAAAGTGCACGTGCAGGGCCGCCAGTACGTTGCTGCGGGCCGCCGGCTGATCCTGATCGGCCACGCGGGCCATCCGGAAGTCGAAGGCACGATCGGCCAGATTCCTGCCGAGGTGATCCTCGTGCAGAGCGAGGCAGAAGTCGATACGCTGACGCTGCCGGTCGATACGCCGGTCGCGTACGTCACGCAGACCACATTGTCGGTCGACGACACGCGCGGCATCATCGAAGCGCTGCAGCGCCGGTTCACCGACATCGTCGGCCCGGACACGCGCGACATCTGCTACGCGACGCAGAACCGCCAGGCCGCCGTGCGCGAGCTGAGCGGCCAGGTCGACGTGCTGCTGGTCGTCGGTGCGACGAACAGCTCGAACTCGAACCGCCTGCGCGAGATCGGCACCGAAAGCGGCGTGCCGAGCTATCTCGTCGCCGACGGCTCGGAAGTGAAGCCCGAATGGTTCGCGGGCGTGCAGACGGTCGGCCTGACCGCCGGCGCGTCGGCACCCGAGGAAATGGTTGAGGATGTAATCGGCGCGCTGCGCGCGCTGGGGCCCGTCGATGTCACGACGATGGCGGGCCGTGAAGAAAAAGTCGAATTCAAGTTGCCGGCGAAGCTTACGCAAGCTGTCGCCCGCGAAGTTTAAGGAGGACATCTCTTGTCTATTCCGCTGCTCCAGCAAGTCCGCGTCGGCGCATACATCATGCGCCAACACCTGTCCGGCAACAAACGCTATCCGCTCGCGCTGATGCTCGAGCCGCTGTTCCGCTGCAACCTCGCGTGCAACGGCTGCGGCAAGATCGACTATCCGGACCCGATCCTGAACCAGCGCCTGTCCGTCGAGGAATGCCTGGGAGCCGTCGACGAGTGCGGCGCGCCCATCGTGTCGATCGCCGGCGGCGAGCCGCTGCTCCACAAGGAGATGCCGGAGATCGTCAAGGGCATCATGAAGCGCAAGAAATTCGTGTACCTGTGCACGAACGCGCTCCTGATGGAAAAGAAGATGGACGACTACGAGCCGAATCCGTACTTCGTCTGGTCGGTCCACCTCGACGGCGACAAGGAGATGCACGATCACTCCGTATCGCAGGAAGGCGTGTACGACAAGGCGGTCGCGGCCATCAAGGAAGCGAAGCGCCGCGGCTTCCGCGTGAACATCAACTGCACGCTGTTCAACGATGCGATCCCCGAGCGCGTCGCGAAGTTCTTCGACACGCTGGGGCCGATCGGCGTCGACGGCATCACCGTGTCGCCGGGCTACGCCTATGAGCGCGCGCCGGATCAGCAGCACTTCCTGAACCGCGACAAGACGAAGAACCTGTTCCGCGAGATCCTGAAGCGCGGCGAAGGCGGCAAGCGCTGGTCGTTCAGCCAGTCGTCGCTGTTCCTCGACTTCCTGGCCGGCAACCAGACGTACAAGTGCACGCCGTGGGGCAACCCCGCACGCACCGTGTTCGGCTGGCAGAAGCCGTGCTATCTGGTCGGCGAAGGTTACGTGAAGACCTTCAAGGAACTGATGGAAGACACGAACTGGGACAACTACGGCGTCGGCAACTACGAGAAGTGCGCGGACTGCATGGTCCACTGCGGCTTCGAAGCCACGGCCGTGATGGACACGATCTCGCATCCGCTGAAGGCGCTGCGCGTGAGCAAGAAGGGCATCAAGACCGACGGCCCGTTCGCACCGGACATCTCGATCGCGAAGCAGCGTCCGGCCGAGTATGTGTTCTCGCGCCACGTCGAGATCAAGCTCGACGAAATCCAGCGCGCCGGCAAGGGCAAGCTGCAGAAGCCGGCGAAGCCGGCAACGGCGGCTTAAGCGCGTGTCGCCCGCGGAGGCTCACGCCTCCGCGCAGGCAGGCGGCAAGAAAGCGCCACGGAGTTCGCTCCGTGGCGCTTTTGTTTTGTCGGGGCCCGCCATGGGGCCGCCGCGCATCCGCGCACGCATCGGAATGCGCACGCCGCTTGCCCAGGCTAGTGTCGCGACTCCGCCGCCGCGATCAGCTGCCATGCGGTCGGGCCGGGATCGAGCAGCGGGTCGGACGGCGGATCGAGATCGTGCCGATGGGTTTCCTCGGACGGCAGCGTCTGCGATTTCGCAATGCCGATCTCGTCGCCGCACACGGTGCATCGATAGATGCCCGCGATCTTCACTTCGCTGCCGGGCGGCAGGTTCTCGCTGAATGCGCGGCCGATTCCGCACGTGAAGTAGCCGCCGATCCTGTATAGCGCCATCGCTCCTCCTGACTGAAACGAATGCGTTCGCGCCGACACGCACGATCGTCGCAAACGCGAGGATGGATCGTCATCGACCGAACCCGTTCGGCTCCTGTCGTGACATTAGACGGCGAGAGTCAGCCCCCGTGAATTGGACTGGTACGAAACATGGCCCGGGCGTCGGTCGCGTGGCCGCCGCTCAATGCAGAACGGCCGGCTCCCGCATCTTCGCCGCCGCGTGCGCGACCAGCGCCGGCTGTTCGGCCGACGCAAACGTGCAGACGTGATTCCACAGCTCGGCGAGCCGATGTCGCGTGAGCGTCGCGACGCACGCGTCGTTCGCGGCGAGCACGCGCTCGAGCGCCGCGCATTCGTCGTCGTGCAGCGTCCATGCGCCGCTTTGCGCGGCGCGCGCCACGCTCGCGTCGAGCACGCGCTCCGCCTCGACGCAGAGGTCGATGCTCGCGTCGGGGCACACCGCATCGTCGAGCGCGAGGAACACCAGATAGACACTCGTGCGCAGCCGCATCAGCAACGCTTCGCTGCCGTGCTCGCCGCGCAGCGCGACGAGCGCCATGTGGCATTTCAGCGAAATGTCGCGCACATGCGCGGGCGGCAGCGGCAGCAGCCACTCGCGCGTCAACGGCGGGCGGCGACGGCCCTTCCGGACGCCCTTCATGATTCGTCCTCGCTTGCGGCAGCGCCGTCCGCATCGAATGCCGGCCACGCGGTGCGGCACGCGACGCCACCGCGGCTTGCGTCGCGATTGCCATTCGCGCGGCGCCGCGCGCCGTACACGTCGTCCCGCCGCCGCGTCGCGCACGCCGCCGGCAGCCGGCGGATCAGCGACGCGCGCAACGCGGCGGGGAGTCGGTTCGCGCATGCCATGCTCGTCTCCCGCATCAGAACGTGTTCTCGCCCTTCAGGTAGTACGCGGTCTTCACGAAGAACGCCTTCACCGGATGGCCGGTCTGCGCGTCGCGCGCGGCACGCTGTTCCATCGCCGCCTTCTCTTCCTGCGAGCGGTCGGGCAACGGGTTGTGCACGCGCTCGAGCGCACGCTGCATCGCGAGCGGATAGTTCTGGTTGCCGGCTGCCGTCGCACGATAGCCGGCGCGCGCCATCTGCATCAGCTGCACGTCGGTCTCGGCACGCGCCGCCTTCCAGTTCAACGGCGCGGCGTTCTGCCACTCGGTGTCGACGGACTGCGCGAAGCTCGCGACGGGCAGCACGGCAAGCGCGCCGGACAGAACGGCAAGGGAAACAAGGGATCGCATCATGGCCTCCAGATGGTTGTTTGCGCATCGATCTCGATGATCGATGCGGTGTAGTCATCGTATGCCGCGAGGCCGTGCGCTTGAATAGCCGATTCCGCAATTGATATTTTCGGCACCGGCAGCCGGGGCGCGATCCGCGCATTCGCGACTGCCGCCTGCTCGGAATTTCTTTATTTCATTCAACTACCTGATCGCGTTTTCGCAGACGATTCGAAGCAGCACGTGAATCGCCTTTGCAGTTTTCGAAATGACATATTTCCGCCGGGATTTCTGCCGAAGCGTGGCCCGGCAAGGCTTTCGGCGCGATGCAGCATGCATGGACGCACGCGAGAAAAAACCTATCAAACGAGCCGGTTTCGCTGACGCGCGGCAAATCCTCCGCGCCGATTCACCGTTCTGAGACAAGACGTGTCCGACGAGTAAGCGCGATAATTGCGCATCGGCCGTATGTCACGGCACTCATGCCTTCCCCATTCTTTACTCGAGTCCGCCATGTCCGCCATCGACACCACCGCCATCGACAGTTGGCACGCACACGTCTACTTCGACGCCGCGAGTCGCGACGCGGCCTGGGCGTTTCGCCTCGTCGTCGAAGAACGGTTTGGCGCGATCATCGAGCTCGGCCGCTTTCACGAACGCCTCGTCGGCCCGCATCCGGCGTGGTCGTACCAGATCGCGTTCGACGCCGCGCGGTTCGACACCATCGTGCCGTGGCTCGTGCTGAATCACGGCGCGCTCGACATCTTCCTGCATCCGAACACGAACGACGAACTGCGCGACCACCGCGACAGCGCGGTGTGGATCGGCAAGTCGCACGAACTGAATCTCGGCGCGCTGGGGCGCTGAGGGGCTGACGGCGGCTCGCGCGACATCGACGTTTCGATTTGCGCTGAAACGTCCGGCGGCGTTGCATCAATACAGTGGTTCAGTTATCCACGCTTGCCGGAACCCGCCATGACCCACGCCGACACCGATGCGCAACGCATCCATCGAGACTGGCACGCCGCCGTCGTCGCACGCGACCTCGACGCGCTGATGTCGCTGTACGCGGACGACGCGATCCTCGAAACGCCGCTGATCGTCGTCACGCTGCCCGATCAGCGCGCGGGCGTGCTGCACGGCAAGGCCGCGATCGGCGCGTTCTTCGCGGCGGGCCTGCGCAATCCGGGCAACAAGCTCGGACGCTGGCACCGCACGGGCACGTTCTTCTCGAACGGGCGGCAACTCATATGGGAATATCCGCGCGAAACGCCGGAAGGCGATCAGGTCGATCTCGTCGAGGTGATGGATCTGCGCGATGGGCTGATCGCGCATCACCGCGTCTACTGGGGATGGGTCGGGTTCATCGCGCTGCGCGGCGCGGCACAAGCGGCCGGGCGCGAATGACGCGCACCGGGCCGTCCACGGCGATGCTCACGCTCACGCAACGTACATCGCGACACTGACGAACTGGCACAGGCTGCCGGCCAGCACGAACAGGTGCCAGATGCCGTGCCCGTGGCGGATGCGTTCGTCATTGATGAAGAAGTAGATGCCCGCGCTGTAGATGACGCCGCCGGCCACGAGCCAGGCGGTCCCCACAGGCGGCAACGCATGGATCAGCGGGCGGATCGCGACGAGCGCGAGCCAGCCCATCAGCACGTACAGCACCATCGATACGATGCGCGTGCGCCGTCCGAGCGTGAGCTCCTGCGCAATCCCGAATGCGGCGAGCCCCCAGCTCACGCCGAACAGCGACCAGCCCCACGGGCCGCGCAGCGTGACGAGCGCGAAGGGTGTGTAGCTGCCCGCGATCAGCAGATAAATGGCCGAATGGTCGCACTTCTGCAGGATCGCCTTCAGCCGCGGGTTGCGCACGCTGTGGTACAGCGTCGAGATCGCATACAGCAGGATCAACATTGCGCCGTACACGCTGAAGCTCACGATCTTGTAGGGATCGCGATCGAGCGCGCCCATCGTCACCAGCGCGACCAGCCCTGCCACCGACAACACCGCGCCGACGAGATGGGAAATGCTGTTGAAACGCTCACCGACATGCACGACGTTGACCTCTGGAGGGGTTGCTGGAGGGGAATGGCTCATATGATAGCGGGGGCGGGCATCGCTCTTGGGGGGTAGCGAGGGCCAGTGAAGCGAAATTGATCTCCCTGACGGTCACGCAAACATCTGATGGCTGCCCGCCGTTGCGTGAGAGCGCAATACAATCTCCCGCGCCGTGCCATATGATGGTGATGCGCCCCTCGGGACCCGGCATCGATATCCGTCATTACGCTACGGTATTGAGCGGGATTAGCGCCAGATTTCTCTACGGCATGCATTGATTTTTTGCAAGCAATTCTGGCTGAGCGTTAGCAAGGGTAACGGCTCGGTCTTTGCGAACGTTTGCGGACTGTTTCGGTATGAATTGACAATGACCGCCATCTAGCCTCTTGAAAGGTCGACTGCGGCCAACAATGTAGCACCATTCGCAGGCACCTTTCGCCGGACGTCATGCTCGTGATAGCGGTGCTATTGAGTCAATCCACTTAAGTAGCCAACGCCGGCACCCGCGCCAGAAGCATACAGTCGTCAATTGTTTCCATGAACTTTGAAAATCGCGTCCGCCAACCGAGACCCTGTTGAGACCAACTTAGACAACACTCGGAGCTGCTCGATACTTGCCATCTTAGTAGTTCTTTCTGGGTAGTTTATTGAATGATCAATCTCCCCCCAAGCCTCTTCGAATAGCGTTCTCACCTGTATTTCACACGAAATCCCCTCTTGAGAATTTGCTGGCGCAAGCACGTAATGCACGCTCGTGTAATAAGATGGTTTTACGGACGTCCTCAATCTGAAACCTTTAAAATAATCAACCGACTCCGGATCCCAAGTATATGCAATGGGCTTTTCAAGAAGTCGCCAGTTTCTCGATCGCACCTTCTTCGTTATAAAAGAATTAATTTCAGAGAATTGACTTTGATAAAGATGAAGCACCCTAAGCCCAGCAAAATCCGTTATCTCCGAAAATAAATTCTTCTCCGTTATTAAACGCCCCTCGGCCTGCTTTCTGACTATCTTACCCACAAGATGATCTTCATCCTTTAATCGACCGCGCAAAGAATGAATTACAGTCGGCGTCCCGGTATTAAGCTCGGGAGCTGAAGAAAATTCGGCTTCAACCGAATGCAAAAACAACTCAAAAAATCGACGCTTCTTTTTGTAAAGATCAAGGAGATGATGATACTCATCTGCAATTTCGTTTGCAGGCAGCGGATTAATTTTCATTTTTTATCCAATCATCCGAACTCGCTCGATCAACGCTTCGGCAAATGCATCGTATTTTACCTTCGTTGCAAGAATGTCAGGCTTTTGTCCATTAACAGTATTTTGGTGATCCTTTTCCAACGTTGAAAGCTTGGGAATTTCCCACATCGGCACTCTATAGTGTTGAGCAAGCGTCGGAAACGTATTATGTCCATGCATAATTGACTCCCCACCAATAGGTTCAGCCAAAACACCTTCCGCGATATTTCGCCGTAGACTTTTTCCGATATGCTCATTAATCACGGTCGGAACTTCGAGCGCATACTTCAAATGCGCCTGAGCCAAATTCCATGGCGCACTCGCTTTTGTATACTTTCTTGCATTATAAATTGTATACCCAAGAAATTGAACGAAATTAGCAGGAAACAACTTTCTTTTATCAGATGATATTAATTTGTATATAATCTCAAACTCTTCCTGCCACTTCCTGAGCGAATTTCCAATATTTCTTATCCCATAGAGCGAGAACATATCTGGCGCAGCAGGAACAAAAAATCCGTCAACTGTCGAGATAATTGCTTTATTGAGAGCACCGAGACTAGGTGACGTATCAACAATGATGTAATCGTACCTATTTTTCTTCGAATACTCTTCCGCCAATGAGCGGATCCGCGTAATCGTCCTAATTGCCAAGGCATCCCCTCTATAAGCATCACTCCAACGAGTAGAAATTTTTTCTTCGAACTCGTGAATAGAAAGGCGCCCCGGTATTAAATGGAGATTTGGCGTAACTTTATACGGCGGCGGCAACCGCTCATATTCTCCTGTACCATCGATCGTAGGTTGAAGAAGATAGTGCAACGACCGTGCCGTGCGATGCAATTTCTCCAACTCGGTCTTAGTCTTCTTCTTCCTGACTTCCTCAATTCCGAGCTCGACAACCTCATCTTCTGCAGCCCAAATTTTATGTATGGTTTCGACGTCTATGGAATATATTGTTAGATTGCATTGAGGATCGGCATCCAAAAGCAAAACTTTCTTGCCGGCTTGACTGAGGGCATGGGCCAAATGATAAGTGAGGGTTGTCTTCCCGACCCCACCTTTGTTGTTAAAAACAGATAATATTTTCATATATTAACCGAATGCACTACAAAACATCTTTCCAATTATCACCATTGCGGACGTTCGCCTACCGCGCTGATACCCCAATCGCACAAGTGGTGCCCAAAAACCACAACGAGTTGAATCCAATTGTACAGAATAACCCAAAAGTGACATTCACTATTGTGACATGTTGCCCGCCTCCCGGGTCCGCGCCGACATCCAGACATTTGATCAATCACAGTCCAACAAAAATGGTCATGCAGCTCAAAAGTCGGAAATGATGACGAAAAAACGTAACTCCGGTTCGCAGGGGCGAACCATCGCCCCGACACACCATCCCGCCGACCAAATAAAAAAAGCGCCGTGACACTCATCACGACGCTTTCCGCTCATCACCAACTCCAATCAGAGATTCGAGCTCAGCAACACTTCCCCGCCCCCGACCCGTACCGCGCATTCTGACGCTCGCGGAAGAATTCCTCGTACGTCATCGGCTCGCGGTCCGGATGGGTTTCACGGATGTGCGCGACGTAGGTGTCGTAGTCGGGCAGGCCGACCATCAGCCGCAACGCCTGCCCGAGGTAACGCCCCGCGCTGCGCAGGTCGCCGCCGAGATCGCTGAACATCGCGGCCTCCCGTTATCGGCCGCTGCCGAGCGCCTGCGCGGCCGGCATCGGCTCGTACGGCGTCTCGCGCACGGTCGGCTTCGACTCGCGGCGCGCGCGCAGCACGGCGAGCAGGCCGTACACCGCGATCGTCACGACGACGAAGATGAACAGGCCGGCCAGCGCCGCATCGATGTAGTCGTTGAAGATGATCCGCTGCATCTGCGCGATCGACTTCGCCGGCGCGAGCACCTTGCCTTCGTCCACCGCGGCCTGCAGCTTCGCGGCGTGCGCGAGGAAGCTGACCTTCGGATTCGAATCGAAAATCTTCTGCCAGCCGGCCGTCAGCGTGCAGATCAGCAGCCACGCGGTCGGCACGATCGTCACCCACGCGTAGCGCTCGCGCTTCATCTTGAACAGCACGACGGTGCCGAGCACCAGCGCGATCGCGGCGAGCATCTGGTTCGAGATGCCGAACAGCGGCCACAGCGTGTTGATGCCGCCGAGCGGATCGACCACGCCCTGGTACAGGAAGTAGCCCCACGCGGCCACGCACAGCGCGGTGGCGACCAGGTTCGCGGGCAGCGACTCGGTGCGCTTGAGCGCCGGATGGAACGTGCCGAGCAGGTCCTGCAGCATGAAGCGGCCCGCGCGCGTGCCCGCGTCGACGGCCGTCAGGATGAACAGCGCCTCGAACAGGATCGCGAAGTGATACCAGAACGCCATCATCGCTTCGCCGCCGATCACCTGGTGCAGGATGTGCGCCATGCCGACGGCCAGCGTCGGTGCGCCACCCGCGCGCGCGATGATCGTCGTCTCGCCGACGGCCCTCGCGGTCTGCGTCAGCATGTCGGGCGTCAGCACGAAGCCCCATTGCGTGACCGTATTCGCGACGGCTTCCGGCGTCGAGCCGAGCACGGCCGCCGGCGCGTTCATCGCGAAGTAGATGCCCGGCTCGATCACGCACGCGGCGACGAGCGCCATGATCGCGACGAACGATTCCATCAGCATCGCGCCGTAACCGATGAAGCGCGCGTTGGATTCGTTGTCGATCAGCTTCGGCGTCGTGCCCGACGAGATCAGCGCGTGGAAACCCGACACCGCGCCGCACGCGATCGTGATGAACAGGAACGGGAACAGGTTGCCCGACCACACCGGGCCCGTGCCGTCGACGAACTTCGTCAGCGCGGGCATCTTCAGTTCCGGTGCGACGACCAGGATGCCGATCGCGAGGCCGAGGATCGTGCCGATCTTCAGGAACGTCGACAGGTAGTCGCGCGGCGCGAGCAGCAGCCACACCGGCAGCACCGATGCGACGAAGCCGTAGCCGATCAGGATCCACGTGAGCTGCGTGCCGTTGAACGTGAACCATGCGGCGAGCGTCGCCGAATCGTGCACGTGCTGGCCGAACGCGATCGATGCCATCAACAGCACGAAGCCGATGATCGACACTTCGCCGATGCGGCCCGGACGGATGTAGCGCGTGTAGATGCCCATGAACAGCGCGATCGGAATCGTCGCGGCGACGGTGAACGTGCCCCACGGCGAATTGGTCAGCGCCTTCACGACGATCAGCGCGAGCACCGCGAGGATGATCACCATGATCAGGAACGCGCCGAACAGCGCGATCACGCCGGGCACCGTGCCGAGCTCCATCTTGACGAGATCGCCGAGCGAGCGGCCGTCGCGGCGCGTCGAGATGAACAGCACGATGAAGTCCTGCACCGCGCCGGCGAACACGACGCCGGCCAGGATCCACAGCATGCCGGGCGTATAGCCCATCTGCGCGGCGAGCACGGGGCCGACGAGCGGTCCGGCGCCGGCGATCGCGGCGAAGTGATGGCCGAACAGCACGTACTTGTTGGTCGGTACGTAGTCGAGGCCGTCGTTGTATTTGACCGCCGGCGTCATCCGCAGCCCGTCGAGCTGCATGACCTTGCTGGCGATGAAGCGGCTGTAGAAGCGATATGCGATCAGATACACGCAGACTGCGGCGATCACGATCCATAGCGCGCTGACGCGTTCGCCGTGCGCAAGTGCGATCGTCCCGAATGCGAATGCGCCGAGCAGCGCGACCGCGATCCAGAGCAGGGTACTGGAAGCCCGATTCATGGCGTCTCCTGGTCTCCAATGTGTTTTTGAGTGGATGCGGCGAGGGGCCGAACCCGCGTGACGTCGATGCGTCGTGCCGCGTCTCGTGAAAGCCGAGGCAGTGGGCCGTAGTATTCCGCGCGATGGGGGCGGCTTACAAGCGCACAACTACGTATGCGGGGCTACGTAGAATTACGTAGGCAGGGGGGATGAAGGAGCGCGGCGGTGAGGGATCGCCGCGCAGCGCGACGTGGCACCCGGCCGGCCCGGCACATCGCGCGCCGGGCCGGGCCGCATCCGTCAATGCTTGTCGTCGAGCTTCTTCGGCTTCGGCGCCGACGGCACCTTCGCGTACTGGAACGCCGGCGTCGCCTTCAGTGCATCCTTCGTCGCGCCCGGCAGGTAGATGTTGCCGTTGCGCACGTCGAGCGACGCGATCGGCACCGCGACGTCATGCGCGGCCACGCCGAGGAAGCCGCCGGCCGACACGATCGCCGCCGACACCGAGCCGTCCGGCGCGACGATCAGGTCGCGCACCGTGCCGACTTTCTGGTTCGCGTCGTTGTACACGACCTTGCCCAGCACGCTCTTCTTCACGCTCCAGCCTTCGAGCAGCGCCTGCGATTGTTCGACGGTCACGCTGAGCGGCTGTGCGCCGGCGATCTGCGCGTGCGCGCTGACGCTCGATGCGAGGACGGTTGCTGCGATGAGGGTCTTGTAGAACTTCATGTAGTTTGCACTCCGGTTCGGTTGTTGTTGATTCCGGGAGCGAAGCGACGCGGGCGCAATGGCTGATCGGTGAGCACCCCGCGCTTCGTCGGTCGCATGGCGGTCGGCCGCGCCGCCACTGCGTGTGTGCATGGCGGACCGGCATGGCCGGGCCGCGGCGTGCAGCACGGCGTTCATGGTAGCGACATTCGCCGGATCGTGCGTCCAGCGTGCAACGCGGCAGAGGATCGAGCCGGAGCCAGATCAATGACCGTGCGGATAGTTGGTGCGCGCGGCGCGGAAATAGCGCCGCCGCGGCATGTCGATCAGGAGAATATGGCAAACAGTCAACAGATCTTCACGGGTGCATCGAACTACGGGCGGGCGCCACCCCGCCGGCCCGCCACCCTGCCCCGCAGCCATGCCGCGTCACGCGTTGCGCGAATACACCCGGCGATGCCGCACCGCCTCGGCCAGCACGTCGAGCACCGGCTCGGTCTGCGACCAGCTCAGGCACGCATCGGTGATCGACACGCCGTACTGCAACGGCACACCCGGCTTCAGATCCTGACGCCCGGCCTCGAGATGGCTCTCCACCATCACGCCGACGATCCGGTGCTCGCCCTGCCCCAACTGTCGCGCGAGATCCTGCGCGACGTCGATCTGCCGCTCATGCGACTTGTTCGAGTTCGCATGCGAGCAATCGACCATCACCTGCTCGCGCAACCCGCTCTTGCGCAGCACCGCGCAGCTCGCCTCGACGTGCTCGGCGTCGTAGTTCGGCCCGTTCTTGCCGCCGCGCAGGATCACGTGCGCGTCGTCGTTGCCGCGCGTCTCGAAGATCGCGGCCATCCCCATCTTCGTCATCCCCATGAACGCGTGGCTCGCGCGCGCGGCGACGATCGCGTCCGACGCCACCTGCACGCCGCCGTCGGTGCCGTTCTTGAAGCCGATCGGGCAGCTCAGCCCCGACGCGAGCTGGCGATGGCTCTGGCTCTCGGTCGTGCGCGCGCCGATCGCGCCCCACGCGATCAGGTCGGCAATGTATTGCGGGCTCAGCAGGTCGAGAAATTCGGTCGACGCCGGCAGGCCCAGCGCGTTGATGTCGAGCAGCAGCTGCCGCGCGGCGCGCAGCCCTTCGTTGATGCGGAAACTGCCGTCCAGGCGCGGATCGTTGATGTACCCCTTCCAGCCGACCGTCGTGCGCGGCTTCTCGAAGTACACGCGCATCGTGATCAGCAGGTCGTCCTTCAGCGCATCGGCGGCAGCCTTCAGGCGGCGTGCGTAGTCGAGCGCCTGATCGTGGTCGTGGATCGAGCACGGGCCGACGACGAGCAGCAGCCGGTCGTCGCGGCCATGCAGGATGTCGCCGATCGCGCGGCGGGTGTCCTCGACGAGCGTCTGCGTGGCGGCCGGCACCGGCAGCTCGTCCTGCAGCAGCGCGGGGGAAATCAGCGGACGCACGGCGCCGATGCGGACGTCGTCGATGCGCGTGGTGTCCTGCGTCGCGTCGGCGCTGCCTACCTCGCGATCGTGGGAAGGATTGTCGAGGTTCTGCATGAGAATTCTCCGGGGGACGTCTGGAATGATTGGCAGCCTCGATTATGGCACTCGCGCAAGGCGGCACGCCGCTCGCGCAGCACTTCCGCGCGAGCGCGCACCTCGCGACGCGAGCCGGCCGTTCGGCCGAGTGGTCGCATGCCATCGAAGTACCGTACGATCGTGGCTGTCCCCTGCCGATGCGGGCCCTCGTTCGACGCCGGCGGCACGACGCACCATCCGTCCGTGATTGACGTTCACAACCTGACCCGACCCGCCAAGATGACCGTATCCGAACTGCTCAGCGCCATCCGCCAGCCCTACGCCGACCTGCTCGCGCAAGCGGCGGCGCAACCGGTGGCCGTCGTCGAACCGGCCTACCGGAAAGCCGACGGCATGCTGGCCACCGAAGGCCCGCTCGCGCTGCCGTGCCGCGCTGATCTCGTTCACACCGCAGGCGAATCGGCCGGCCAGCCGGCGATGGTCGACTCGACCGCGCAACTGGATTTCGAGCCCTTCGCGTTCGAACTCGACACGGCGGCCGTGTCGATCCGGCCGTTCGTGTGGGACTGGGTGACGGTCGAAGCCGACGGTTTCGACGAAGCCACGGCCACCGACGCGTTCAAGGCATGGTTCTTCGCGTGGTTCGACACCGACGACGCACGCGTGCCGGCCGAGGACGGCCTGCACGGCGTCGTTCACTATCTGTCGGAGCCGGCGCGCACGGAGCACGGATGGCGGGTCAACGCGGATCTCGGTTCGGCGCCGGGCGCAGCCGTCGAGGATCTGCTGTTCCGGCTCGTCGACGCGGGCGCCACGCGAATCAGCATCGGCTGAATCGCCTCACCTTCATTCATCTGCCAACATGAAAAGAGCATTCGCCGCGTTGCTGCTTTGCATCGCATTGCCCGTGTCGGCCGAGGTCAGCACGGAAGTGCTGTGCTTCAGGACGACCGGCGACAAACCCGTGCGATTCGAGCTGCGCACGTATTACGACGACGTGGCCAAGTGGCAAGGCGGCGTCGTCCGGTATGCGAAATCGAAGTCGGCCATCCCGCTGCTGTTCAAGCACGAGGAGCACGAGGAACTCGCGGAAGGCCGCCCGTACCAGTACACGACAACCTGGTGGGAAATGGTCGACGGCAAGATCAACGGCGAATATGAAATGATGAGCCAGGGTGCGATCGTCTATTCGATGACGTACACCCATGCGCGTACCGGCAAGAAGACCGATTTCACGTGGGCGCAGGATGTCGATGCGTCCGCGAAGACGGGGTGCCGCTGGTGATCCGGATCGGGCGGTGTCGCGACGCTCGGCCGTCCACCCGCGCGCCCGCTTGCGCGCCGGCGGCCGATTGATTCGAGCAACCCGTCAGCTCACGTCGCCCGGCGCGTCGACGTCGATCCCGAGTTCGGTCGCCATCCGCTGAACGAGCGCGTTCAACCGCGCCACTTCATCCGCAAGCCGCTTCTGCTCGGCCTTCAGCGCCTCGAACTCGGACGGCGGAACGGAATCCGTGCCGCCACCGGTGTCCGAACCGGCGAAGTCGGCGACGTTCACCTCGCCGCACATCAGGTGCATCCAGCGGTTCTCGCGCGCACCGGGCGCACGCGGCAGCCGGATCACGAGCGGCTGCGCACGCGCGGCGAGCTCGTCGAGGAAGGCCTCGACCGACGAGATGTCCGCGAAGCCGTGCAGGCGCGCGCTGTTCAGGCGCAGTTCGGCCGCCGTCTGCGGGCCGCGCAGCAGCAGGATCGTCAGCAGCGCTATCGCCTGGCTCGGGATGCCGAGCACGCGATTCATGTTGTGCTCGAAACGCGGCACGCGGCTGCTGCTGCCCTCCATCACGAGGCTCAGGTGCTTGAGGCTGTCGAGCGCGGTCGTGACCTCGTCCTCGCTGACGTTCATCACTGGCGAGCGTGCGGTTTTCTGGTTGCAGCCCGCGGTCAGCGCGTTCAGCGACAGCGGATAGGTGTCCGGCACCGTGTGCTGCTTCTCGACGAGCACCCCGAGAATGCGGGCCTCGAGGGGCGTGAGTTCGCGCAGGGCGCGTGGCGTGGGCATATCCGGCGTGGTGTTCATGGATGGCGTCGCAGCGTGCAGCAGGTGAAGGGAAACGTCGCGGCCCGTCCGGCGTCGCGAACGGGCGAGCCATATGATAGCTCGCGACGTGGGGCCCGGCGCCACCTGCCGCCGCGCCGCGCGCACTTGCCGCAGACGGCTTTCGTCCAACGTATCGGGAGGGCGACGGCGGCGGCCGCGACGATGCGTGCATTCGGCGCCGCGCATTCACGCTGCATGGCAGCGGCTGGCGTCGCCGCGCGTTTGCGCGTGGTGCAGGCCGGCGCTACGATACGCGTTCAGCCGGAGAGGCGGCGCGGCACGCGGCCGCCTTCGAATGCCACACCGGCACCGTGCATCGCCCCGTCCCGCACGCCGGGTTGCCGCGCATGCGCATCACTCGCCACTCGTCAACACGGTTCAACCGTTCACTCGTTCACCACCATGACCGCATCCTCTTCAGCGCCGAACGTGCGCGCCATCGTCACAGGACACACGCGCGGCCTCGGCGCGTCGCTCGCGGAACAGCTGCTGCAGGAAGGCATCGCCGTGCTCGGCGTGTCGCGCAGCCGTCATCCGTCGCTCGCCGCGCAGGCCGGCGACCGGTTCGCCGAAATCGAACTCGACTTGTCGGATACGTCGGCCGTCGCAACGTGGCTGGCCGGCGACACGCTGCGCAGCTTCGTCGACGGCGCGTCGATCGTGCTGCTCTTCAACAACGCGGGCATCGTCGATCCGATCGGACCGCTCGACGCGCAGGACCCGGCGCTCGTCGCACGCGCGGTCGGCCTGAACGTCGCGGCGCCGCTGATGCTGTCGGCCGCGCTCGTGCAGGCGGTATCGGCCCCGACCGAATGCCGGATCCTGCACGTGTCGAGCGGCGCCGCGCGCAACGCGTACGCGGGCTGGAGCGTCTATTGCGCGACCAAGGCCGCGCTCGATCATCACGCACGCGCCGTCGCGCTCGACGCGAACCGTGCGCTGCGGATCTGCAGCGTCGCGCCGGGCGTCGTCGATACGGGGATGCAGGCGACGATCCGCTCGACCAGCGAAGAGAATTTCCCGATGCGCGAGAAATTCGACCAGTTGAAGGCGAGCGGCGCGCTGTCGACGCCCGAGGCCGCCGCGCGGCACCTGATCGGCCATGCGCTGAGCGACGCGTTCGGTGCAGAGCCGACGGCCGACGTACGGAACCTGCCGGCCGGTTAAGCCGCGCACGCGACGCGTCAGCCTTCGAGCCGCTTCGTCCAGTCTTCGACCTGCCGCTCCGTCCGGCGCTTGTCGAGCATCTTGCGCCAGCCGGGCGGCAACACCGGAACGCCGCACAGCGCATCGAGCGCGGCCATGTCGAGCGTGCGCCGGTACAGCACATCGAGCACCGTCGACAGCGGCCATTGCGGATACCGCCGCTCGTGCAGCGCCAGCACATCGCCCGGCGCCACCCAGCCTTCGTCCAGCACACGGTAGTACCACCCGGTCCGGCCGCTTTGCTGCACGAGCGCCGCCATGCGCGGATGGTCGAAACGCGCATTGAGCTTCCAGCACGGCTGCCGAGACTGCGACACCTGCAGCACGGCGCCGCCCAGCGTGAACACGTCGCCGAGACACACGTCGCGCTCGGTCACGCCGTGCGTCGACAGGTTCTCGCCAAAGGCGCCCGGTCGCTCGAGCACGTCACGCGCCCCGATCTGCGCGGACCACCACGCATAGTGGTCGTAAGCATAGTGATGGACCGCCTTGTCGGGCCCGCCGTGATGCCGCGCATCGGCCTGCCCGTCACCCGCGAAGCCGAGTGCGCCGAGCCACAGACGCGCGTCGACCGGCTGCTTGTCGATCGCACTCAGGTGCGGCGTGCCGGCCAGCGGGCGGCTCGTGCCGACCCGCACCGCGGCGATGGCGACCGCGATCGCCGGCCGCGCGTCGCCGCTCATGCCGGCACACCGTCCGGCAGTGCCGCGAGCAGGCGTTCGAGCTCGCGCGTGCGCACTTCGCCGAGCGGCAGCAACGGCCGCCTCGGCTCGCCCGCGTCGAAGCCGCGCAGCCGCAACCCGGCCTTCACGGTCACCGGCAGGCCGCCGTCGACGATGAACCGCAGCAGCGGCAACTGCGCGTGAAAAACCGTCCGTGCACGCGCCAGGTCGCCGGCGCGCATCGCGTCGACCAGCGCAATCGGCAACGCGGCGTTCAGGTTCGGCGCGGCCGTGCACCATCCGGCCGCGCCCGCGGCCAGCGCGGCAAGCGCCATCGGATTGCTGCCGTTGTAGAACGGGATCGTCCCGTCGCTCAACTGCGCGAGCCGGTGCATCCGCCCGATGTCGCCGGTGCTCTCCTTGACCATCGTCACGTTGTCGACGGTCCTGCAGATCGTCGCGATCAGGTCGGGCGACATGTCGACGCCGCTCGTCGCGGGGTTGTTGTACAGCATGATCGGGATGCCGATGGCGTCGCCGATCGCGCGATAGTGCGCGACGATCTCGTCGTTGCCGAGCTTCCAGTACGACACGGGCAGTACCATCACGGCATCGGCGCCGGCCTGTTCGGCGATGCGCGCGCGGCGCACCGCGCCGGCCGTCGTAAGATCGGAGATGCCGACGACGGTCGGCACGCGCCGGCGCACCGCGCGAATCGACGCGGTGGCGACCGCCTCCCATTCGGCGTCGGACAGGTACGCGCTCTCGCCGGTACTGCCCAGCGGCGCGATCGCGTGGACGCCATCGGCGATCAGGCGCTCGATCAGCGCATCGAGTGCCGGCAGGTCGATAGCGCCGTCGGCGGAGAACGGCGTAACCGGATAGGCGATGATGCCTTGCAGCAGGATGGACACGTTGTGGATTCCTCAATGATGGATGGACGAGACGAGCGCAATGCGCGTGTTCATGCAATACAGTCCGGATGCGTGCGCAACGCGCGCCGCGCGTAGTAGTCGAACGTCACCGCATCGCGCTTCGGCTTCGAAATCCAGTCGCGCGCTTCCCGCGCGAGCGCCGGCGGCACCGGCTTGATCTCGCCGGCCGACATCGCCAGCAGTTGCAGCTTCGCGGCCCGCTCGATCAGCAGCGCGAGGATGCAGGCTTCCTCGATCGTTTTGCCGACCACGAGCTGGCCGTGATGCGACAGCAGAATTGCGCGTTTATCGCCGAGCGCCTTCGAAATGATCTCGCCTTCCTCGTTGCCGACCGGCACGCCGGGCCAGTCCTTCAGGAACGCGCAATCGTCGTACAGCGGGCAGGTGTCCATGTGCGACACGACGAGCGGCTGCTCGAGCATCGACAGCGCCGCGACATGCGCCGGGTGCGTATGGATGATGCAGTTCACGTCCGGGCGCTCGCGATAGATCCACGTATGGAACCGGTTGGCCGGGTTCGGAATGCCTTCGCCGTCGACGACGTCGAGATCCTCGTTCACGCGCAGCAGGTTCGCGGCCGAGATCTCGTCGAAGCCGAGCCCCAGCCGCTGCGTGTAGTACGTGCCGGCGTCGCCCGCGCGGCAGGTGATCTGCCCGGCCAGGCCCGAATCGTGACCGGCGTCGAACAGGATCCGGCACGTGAGCGCGAGCTTTTGCCGCGGGGACCAGCCGCTGTCGCCCACCTCATTCTCGAGACGCCGCTCCGCCAGCGCGACCAGCGTCGCCTTCGTCAAATTCAACGTTTCCGCCATGTTCACCTCCTGAATGGATCGGATCTGCCGCGCCGCCCGCGGCCGTGTCCGTGGGCACGAAAGACACACGATACACCACATGACACTTTGTGTCATACGTTACAATCGATTTTTCGAAGGACACCTGGCGCCCCATGACGATTCGCCTGAAGCTGCTCAGAAAACAGAAGGGCTGGACGCTCGATGTGCTGGCCGACGAGACCGGCCTGACCAAGAGCTACCTGTCGAAAGTCGAGCGCGGCCTGAGCGTGCCGTCGATCGCGGTCGCGCTGAAGCTGTCGAAGGCGCTGAACATCGACGTCGAGCAGCTGTTCTCGGAAAGCCACAACCGCGAGCTGATCACGGTCACGCGCGCCGGCGAGCGCACGGCGATGGGTGCGGCGGCCGACAGCCACGCGCACCGCTTCGAAAGCATCGCGGCCGGGGTCGCGCCGAAGAAGATGCTGCCGTTCGTCGTGCATCCGCCGCACGAATTCGTCGCGTCGACGTTCCGCGAGCACGAAGGCGAGGAATTCCTGTTCGTGCACAAGGGGCGCGTCGAAATCGAATTCCCGAACGAGACGGTGCAACTCAAGACGGGCGATTCAGTCTATTTCAACGCACTCATCCCGCACCGCACGCGCAGCCTCGGCGCCGCGCAGGCGGAGATCCTGGTCATCGTCAGTCACGACGACTAGCCTCGTCACCTCTTCGCGCAAGGATCTTCCGATGGTCACAAAGGCCACCGCACCGTTCCAGCAGATCAAGACGCTCGTTCGCCAAAAGGTCGACGCGAGCGAGTGGCGCCCGGGCGACCGCATTCCGTCCGAACTCGATCTCGCCGCGCAATTCAGCGTCGCGCGCATGACGGTCAACCGCGCGCTGCGCGAGCTGACCGAGGAAGGTGTGCTGAAGCGCATCGCGGGCGTCGGCACCTTCGTCGCCGAAGTGAAACCGCAGTCGAACCTGCTGATGATCGCGCACATCCGCGACGAGATCCGCGCGCGCGGACACGAATATCGCTGCCGCGTGCTCAGCCAGTCGCGCGAACCCGCGTCGTTCGACGTCGCGGCCGCGTTCGGGCTGGCGGTCAACACGCCGGTCTTTCACGTGGTGTGCGTGCACGAGGAAAACGGCCGCCCGATCCAGCTCGAGGATCGCTACGTGAATCCGGCCGCCGCGCCCGAATTCATCGATCAGGACTTCCAGGCCGAGCCGCCGTCCGAATACCTGTTCAACAACGTGTCGCACTACGAACTGGAGATCGAGCACGTCGTCGACGCGTCGCTGCCGACGAGCGAACAGGCGCGGCTGCTCGACATGCGCGCCGACGAGCCGTGTCTCACCCTCACACGCCGCACCTGGACGAACGGGCTGCCCGTCACGTTCGTGCACTTCCTGCATCCGGGCAACCGCTACCGGCTCGGCTCGCGCTTCAAGCCGGGCGCCGGACGGCACCAGACCTGAGCCTGTTTCGGCACCCGAAAACGACCACGCGCGGCGGCCGCTTCATCGCGAAACGGCCGCCGCGCGCGTGATGTCGCTCGATATTCGCCGCTCAGATCGTCCGGACCTGCCCCGCGTCACGCGTCCACACGACCGGAAACAGCGGATGCTCGAGCGGCGCGCCGGCCGGCAGTTCGTGGGCCAGCCCGGGGAAATCGGGCGACGTCTTCCAGCGGCGCGGCGCGTGACGGATGTCGTCGCCGACGAAGCGGATCGAGAACGCGCGCCGGCGGTTCTGCGTACCGCCCGACGCATGCAGCGTCAGCATCCGGAAGCACACCATGTCGCCGGGCTCGAGCGCCCAGTGCCGAATCGGGAATGCCGAGCGGTCGGCCTCGATGTCCGGCAGGTCGGCGAGGCTGCCTTCGGGGAACCACTTCGCCTCCTTGTCCATGAACGTGCGCGGCATCAGCCATGGCCCCTGGTGCGAACCCGCAACGAATTCCAGCGTCGATTCGAGCGGCACCGGGTCGACCGGAATCCACATGCTGACGTTGTCGTCGCCTTCGATGTTGTAGTACGGCTGATCCTGGTGCCACGGCGTGCGCTGCCGCGTGCCGGGCTCCTTCACGAGCAGATGATCGTGATGCAGGCGAACAGTCTTCGTGCCCATCAGCGCGGCGGCCACCGACGGCGCGGGCGACCGCACGATGAAGTCGCGGTACGCATCGTTGTGCCGCCAGTTGCAGAAGTCCTCGAAGAACCAGCCCGGATCGTCGGGCCGGCTCGCGACCTTCGCGCGCTGGCTCGGCTGCGCGAGGTTCGCGTCGATGCCGGCGCGCAGCGCGGCCACTTCGTCGGGCGAGAAGATACCCTTGATGCACACCGCGCCTTCGTCGCGGAAGGCGGCGATCAGTTCGGGCGTCACGGCTGTCGCGACGCGGTCCTGGATACTCGTCATGGCTTGCCTGTCGATTGAATGAAGCACGGGATCATGGGGGGCATGGCGCGCATGCGGTCACGGCGCGGCGCTCAATTGCTGCTTCGCGCCGTAGATGTCGAAGTCGAAGTATTTCGCGGCGATCTTTTGGTACGTGCCGTTCGCGCGGATCGCGGCGATCGCGTCGTTCAGCCGCTTCTTCATGTCGGCGTCGCCCTTGCGCACGCCCATCGCGACGCCATAGCCGGTGATGCGCACGTCGGTCACGTCGGGGCCCGCGAACGCGTAGCCCTTGCCGCGCGGCGTCTTCAGGAACGAATAGCCGGCCTGCGTCTTGTCCTGGAAGGTCGCGTCGAGACGGCCGTTCACCAGATCCTGATACACCTGGTCCTGATTCTGGTACGACACGATCGTCACGCCCTTGGTCGCCCATTCGGCCTTTGCGTACGCCTCCTGCGTGGTGCCCTGGTCAATCCCGACGCGCTTGCCGGCGAGCGACGCCGCGGTCGGCAGCAGCTTCGAGCCGGCCGGCGCGACGAGCGCGCCCGGCGACGCGTACAGCTTGTTCGAGAAGTCGATCTGCTTGAGCCGCTCGTCGGTGGCCGTCATCGCGGACATGATCACGTCGAACTTGCGCGCGCGCAGCGCCGGAATCATCCCGTCGAAGCCCTGCTCGACCCACACGCACTTCGCGCGCAGCTGCTCGCAGATCGCATCGCGCAGGTCGATGTCGAAGCCGGCGAGCGAGCCGTCGGGCTGCTTCGCCTCGAACGGCGGATAGGTGGGATCGATGCCCCAGCGGATCGTTGCCGTGTCCTGCGCGAACGAGACGAGCGGCGCGAACGCCAGCGCGGAAACGACGAGCTTTGCAGTGCGGTTCATGGTGTGTCCTTGTGGTCTCGACGTGGCGGGCGAGCGCCGGGCGTCCGTTGGGGGGCGTCGTGCCGGGAGGCCGGCGCGGTGCGCGAAAGACTGGGACTTCCTTCGATGAAACTGCGATGCAGTCTAGACCGCTCAATTTTTGAGCGCAAGCGGGGGAGCGGATTGGGCGACGCTGGAGGGTGAGATCGGTACGAAGGGCTGGATTGAGTGGCCCGAAGTGGCGCGATTTTCCCGGATTTTCGAGTGTTTACCCGGGTGATGTTTGATTGCCACAGGGCGAGTTTTCGCTGATACCTGCCGGAGGCGAATGACTATACAGCGCGGTCTATCAAGGCATTTTTTCGCCCCGCCGCCCGTGCAGCCTATACCGCTCCCAACCACGAGTGGCGACGAATATCGTCGAGATGCCTCGCGAGCAACCCTAGCCCCGTGTCCGGCGAACCCACGATTGCCCACGCTCTCCGGCCATGCTAAAAGTCCTCGCACGCATTTGGAAATGAAATGCTCGAATCCAGAAAAGTGCAGAAATGAATCGACCTTTGTTCGACCTCGACCTGTTGCGCGCACTCGTGATGGTCGCCGATTGCGGCAGCTTCACGACCGCGTCCGCGCGGCTGCATTCGACGCAGTCGACGGTCAGCCAGAAGGTGCGGCGGCTCGAGGAGATCGCCAGGCATCGCCTGCTCGACCGTGGCACGCGCGACGTGCGGCCGACCGACGCCGGCGTGACGGTGCTCAGCTACGCGCGGCGCATGATCGCGCTGAACGACGAGATGCTGGAAGCGCTGTCGGGCGCGACCGTCGCGCTCACGATCCGGCTCGGCGTACCCGACGATTTCGCGGCGGGCCGCACGACCCACGCGCTCGCCGCGTTCAAGCGCGATCATCCGCAGGTGAAACTCGAGGTGACGTGCGGGCTGAGCCGCGACATCTGCGCGGCCTACGATCGCGGCGAGCTCGATCTCGTGCTGATCAAGCAGCGGCGCGACAGCCGCGAGACGGTGGTGCGCTGGCCGGAGAAGCTGCGCTGGATCGACAGCGCGCGGCATCCGACGATCGAACTCGACCCGGTGCCGCTCGTCGTGTTTCCGCCGCGCGGGCTCTATCGCGACGACATGATCAAGGCGATCGAGGAACGCGGCCGCCGCTGGCGGATCAGCTTCACGACGTCGAGCCTGAGCGGCATCCAGGCGGCCGTCGCGGACGGGCTCGGCATCAGCGTGCTGCCCGCGCGCGCGGTGACCGACGACCACGTGGTGCTGACCGACGAGCACGGCGGCTTCGCGCCGATCGAGAACATGGACATCGCGATCCTGCATCGGCCGACGGCCGATCCGATGGTCAGCGAACTGACGAAGGCGCTCGCGGCGATGCTGGAACACGAGCCAGAATAAGCGCAGCCGTCGCGATACGGAGCGGCATCGACGGAGCACCGGCCTAACCGGGCAAGCCCGCGCCCGTCAGAACATCGTGTTCCCGTTCGCCGCATGCTCGGGCACGGGCTGGTTCACGTCCCAGTGCTCGACGATCTTGCCGTGCTCCAGCCGGAAGATGTCCATGATCGCGCTGCCGCGCGTGCCGGGCTCGCGCACCGCATGCACGTGCAGGATCACGTAGTCGCCGTCGACGAACGCGCGCTTGATCTCGCTGTGCGACTGCGGATATTTGTCGCGCAGGAACGCGACGAACTTGCGGAAACCGTCGCGACCGTCGGCGGCGTTCGGGTTGTGCTGCACGTACTGGTCGCCGACATACGCGAGCGCGGCATCGGCATCCTTCTCGTTCAGGCCTTTCTCGTAGAACGCCAGCACCGTGCGACGATTCGCTTCCTGCTGGGCTTGATCCGGTCCGACCGCCGCCGCATGCGCGGCCGTCACTGCGAACGTCGCCGCGGCCATCCAGCGCGTCCCTCGCGCGGCCCGTGCCGCCATCGTGCGTGTGCGTCGCATCGTCGTCTCCCGCGGGATCAGGCTGAAAAGAGCACGATCATACCCGGCGCAATTTGGCACCGCGCTCAGACGAACGCGCCGTCGCGCGCGACGATCCGCCCCGACGACACGACGAGCCGGCGCATCGGCCGCGCGACGACGGCCTCGGCGAACGTCAGCGCATCGACGAGCACGACGTCCGCACGCTTGCCGGCCTCCAGCCCGTAGTCGGCGAAGCCGCAACCACGCGCCGCGCTGTGCGTGACGCAGTCGAGTGCGACTTCGAGCGCGTCGTCGCGGCGGAAATCGTTGCGCATGCCGATCAGCATCGCGCGTTCCAGCATGTCGGGCGAACCGTACGGCGTCCACGTATCGCGCACGCCGTCGTTGCCGCCGACGACGGTCACGCCGGCCGCCCGACACGCGACGACCGACGGCACGGGCACCGCGGCCGGCGCGGTCGTGACGATCGCGACGCCGAGTTCGGCCATCCGCGCGAGCAGCGCGTCGCGCTCGCGGCCGGCAACGTCGCCGAGGCAGAAGCCGTGGCTGATCGTGACCTTGCCTTGCATGCCGAGCGCGGCCGTGCGCTGCAGGATCAGGTCGAGCGAGTACGCGCCCATCGACCCGCGCTCGTGCAGGTGCAGGTCGAGCCCGCGGCCGTGGCGCTCGGCGATGCCGAACAGCACGTCCACCGCTTCGACCGGATCGCCTTCGATCGCGCACGGGTCGAGGCCGCCGAGCAGGTCGGCGCCCGCGCCGAGCGCGTCGGACAGCAGCGCGGCGGTGCCGGGCCGCTTGAGCACGCCCGACTGCGGAAACGCAACGATCTGGATCTCCACCTGGCCGCGCAGCGTCTCGCGCGTTGCGAGCACGCCATGCAGATGCCGCAGCCCGGCGTCGGTGTCGACGTCGACGTGCGTGCGGATGCGCGTCGTGCCGGCCGCGAGGAACGCGCGCGCCAGCGCGAGCGACGCGGCGCCCGCATCGTGAGCGCTCGTCGCGCGGTAGTGGCGCTCGTTCTCGATGCGGTCGACGAGGCGCGGCCCCACCGCGTTGCGATACCACGGCATGCCCCAGTGGGTCTTGTCGAGATGCGTGTGGCCTTCGACGAGGCCGGGCAGCGCAAGCGCGTGCGCGCCGTCCTCGATCGCGCAGCCGGCGGGCGCGTCGAGCGACGGGCCGACGCGCGCGATGCGCTCGCCTTCGATCAGGATGTCGAGCGCTTCGTCGGCGTGCGTGCGGACGTTGCGGATCAGCAGGTTCGTCATGTCGGTTCCGGTGTGGTCGGTCGGTGCGGGACCGTCACGATGCGCGCACCGTGACGGCGGTCAGGTCGTTATCGCGAGAAACGCAGCGCCAGCGCGGACAGGGGAAGGAACCGCGGCACGGTGCGGCGCGACCGTTGGCAGGGAATGCGTCACGATATCGGACGGGGCCGCCATAGACCAATTAAATGTCGCGATGCCGCGCATTCGATTTCGCGATGCGCGGCACGCATGCCGCGCTGACCGGCGCGACGATGGAGCGGGATCGCGGCGGTAGCGGCGGTAGCGATGCGATGTAAACAGAGGAAAAGTCGCGCATCGCGCTACATCATAGGAATAGCGGCGCCCGGAGGCCGCGTCGCGCCGTGCCGGGCACCCACTTCAACGCCCCGCCGTGCCGGCGAGTTGCCCGGCAACAGACTTTACACGTTGTTACCCGGCCGCACCGGACGCGCATCAGCCCATTACTTATACTCACGGCGAGTTCGCCACCCGTCCCGGAATTCGTAGGCGAACACGTTGCCGATGCAGGAACCATCATGATGCGCATGCCTTCCACCAAGACCGTTCTGTTCTCCACGCTCGTCGCCGTGGCGGCGCTTCCGCTGACCGCCTGCGTCGCACCCGGCTACTACGGTGCGCAACCCGGCTATCCGCAGCAGCAATATGCGACGCCCGGCTACGCGCAGCCCGCGTATTCGCAACCCGGCTACGTACAGCCGCAGCAGCCGGCTTATCCGAACCAAGCGCCGCAGTACGACCAATACGGCAACCCGCAGCCTTACGGCGGCCAGTACGGCAACGGCTACGGCACGCAATACGGCACGGTCGCGAACATCCAGCCGGTCAGCGGCTCGGTCGGCACGTCGGGCGTGGCCGGCACCGTCGTCGGTGCGCTGGTCGGCGGCGTGCTGGGCAACCAGTTCGGCCGCGGCCACGGCCGCGAGGCGGCCACCGTGATCGGCGCGCTGGGCGGCGCCGTCGCCGGCAACCAGATCGGCCAGCAGATGGGCGCGGCCCAACCGCCGAGCAGCTACCGGATCGACGTGCGCCTCAGCGACGGCTCGACGCGCTCGTTCGACGTGCAGTCGCCGGGCGACCTGCGCCCGGGCGATCGCGTGCAGATCAACGGCAATCAGCTGTCGCGTTATTGATCCAGACCGCATGCGCCTGACCTGATCGGGCGCATCGGGCAGATTGCGCTCGCTCGACGCGGCGCTACGACGCGCGCGCTCCACTTCATCTCCTTCCTTCTGTCAGCGCAGCACGCTTGCCGCGCTGACACGTCACCGTCAGCTTCCGCACACCGCCGATACTCGCGCGAGCCACCCGTTTGCGCTTAGCATTGTCGATGCCCTGCCGCGCATCGCGCGGCAGATTCCGACACCCCAACAAGAACTGCATTCCATGATCACGATCCGCCTGCTCGACGCCGCCGATGCGGCGCAGTTCCAGTCCGTGCGCCTGCGCGCAATCGACACGTCGCCGACCTCGTTCCTGCCGACCCGCGACGAAGAAGCCGGCATCACGGTCGACGAATTCGCGACGCGCATCACGCCGAGCGGCGTGCAGGCCGTGTTCGGCGCATTCGACGGCGCAACGCTCGTCGGCATCACGGGCGTGCGCCGCGATCCACGGGTGAAGGTCGCGCACAAGGCGCTGATCTGGGGCGTGTTCGTCGAGCCTGCGTATCGCGGGCGCGGCATCGCGCAATCGCTGCTCGACAGCGCGACCGCGCATGCGGCGCAAGCGTGGCAATGCCGGCAACTGATGCTGTGCGTCAACGAGGTCAACGGCACCGCCGAACGCCTGTACGCGTCGCAGGGGTTCGTCCGCTTCGGCACGGAACCGCGCGCGCTGTTCATCGACGGCCGCTTCTACGACGAGCACCACATGGTCAAGACGCTGGCGTAACGCGTCCGCGTGCATCGACCCGCCGCACGCGAACGCGTGCTCGCGCGTTACCTCACCGCGCGTCGGTGACCGTCATGTTGACGGCCTGCCCGGCGATCGTCACGTTCGTCAGCGTCATCGCGCTCACGTTGAACGCGTAGATCGGCCCCGGCGACGTGACGGTCGGCGTGCCCGACGCGACCGGCGTGCCGAAGTCGCAGTTACTGATCGTCACGCCCGAAATCGGCTGCACGGCAGGCGTCGGCGGCGTGCCGTTGTAGTCGAACGCGACCGGCCCTTGCGCGACGATCGCCTGGAAGCACGACGCGGTCACGCCGTTCAGCGTCACGTTGCTCGCCTTCACGTCGGAGATCGTCACGTTCTGCACGACCGGCGGCCGCGTGCGCACGGCGTCGTTCGCGGGCTGGTAGTCGCAGTCGAACGTGACGATGCCGCCCTGCGCGGCCGACGGATTGCCCGCCGACGGCGTCGCCACGCCGAGCGGCACGCTCGCGTTGACCGGGCTGCCCGCGAGCAGCGCACTGCCGTAGCCGCCGCCCTTCAGCGTCACGCCGTTCGGCAGCGTGACGCCCTTCACGTGGAAGTCCTTCACGTAGCCGCCCCGGTTCATGTTCGTCTTCACGCGAATCGCGATGTTCAGCGGGTTGGTCTGCCAGTTCGCGTTCAGCATCGACAGGTTGGTCGCGTAGATCTGCTCGACGCCGCCGCCCATCTCGCTGCCGAGTGTGATGCCGCCGTGCCCGCTGTTCATCGTGCAGTCGCGGATCAGGTGCCGCTTCGCGGGGCCGTATTCCGTGTCGCGGTCCTTGCCCGACTTGATCGCGATGCAGTCGTCGCCGGTGTTGAACGTGCAGCCTTCGCACAGCACGTCGGTGCACGCATCCGGATCGAAGCCGTCGTTGTTCGGGCCGATGCTGTTCGTCGTCACGCCGCGCATCACGACGTTGCGGCTCGCGGTCGGATGATGCTGCCAGAACGGCGTGTTCTGCGTCTGGTAGTGCTCCATCAGCACGTTGGTGCAGCCGATGAATTCGACCATGCACGGCCGCAGGTAGTGACCGAGGCCGAAGATGCGCTTCTCGACCGGCACGCCGGCCTCGGACAGCGCGGGCAAGTAGTTCTGATCCTGCTGCCACGGCGTGACGGGCGACGTGAGCAGCGCATAAAGCGCGTCGGGGATCGCGGGCGCGACGATCCGCAGGTCGACGTTGTTCGGATTCGCGGAATTCTGGGCCGGCACCGTCGCGCCGGCACCGTATGCACCCGACGAGCCCTTGTAGGTCCACCAGCACACGCTGCTGCTGCCCGAGCCGGAGAACGGCGTCATCGCCTGCCCGTTCAGCACCGATGTCGGCCCTTCGCCGGTCAGCGCGATGTTCGTCGCATTCCGCGCATAGACGGGGGCGCCGTAGTTCAGGCAGTCGTTTGCCTGCCAGCGGCTGTAGTACAGGCGGCCGTTCGCGCCGCAGTCGACCGGGCCGTCCTTCGCGTAGTCGGCCGGGTTCGGGCTGAAGTAGATCGTGCAGTTCGCGCTCAGGTGGAAATTCACGTTGCTCTGCAGCACGATCGGCCCCGCGCAGTACCAGTTGCCGGGCGGCACGACCACGCGGCCGCCGCCTGCGCGCACGCACGCGTCGATCGCCGCGAGAAACGCCGGACGCGAGTCGAACGCTCCGGGCGCGGTCGTCAGTTCGGAACCGGGGCTGACCGGAGATTTCGCCGCCGGGTACGGCGACGTCTGCGCGACCGTCGCGCACGCGCGTGCGCCGTAGTGCGTGACGTCGAAGTCGTGCCTGCGGAACGCGAGACGCGACACATGCGCGAGCGATGCCGCGATGCGCGCCGCCGCACCGTGCTCGCCCCAGATCAGGTCGACCGCCGCATTGGGCGATGTGCCGGCCGCGAACGCGCGGGTGGCCGCGAGCGGTCCGCCGACCACGGCGCCGCCGGCGAGCGCACCGGTCCAGCCGATGAAATCGCGACGCGAGAGCCGCCGCAGCGCGGGTGATCGGACAGACGAGGACGAACGGCGACGGTTTGCGGCCATGGGCACTCCTTCAATGGTTGGGGGATCGATGCGCCGGTCGGCGCATCGCTATTCATACGTCGTCGTACTACATGGCGCAGTCTAAACGCGATCGAAGCCGCCGATGTATCTGTCGTTTACCCCTGTTTATACCGGCCTTATGTCGAATATGTGAGCACACACTCACTTCTTGGCTCGTCCGCAAAGATATATGTTGTCGTATCTTTATGCGCAAAAACTCCACCTCTGACGGCTCCGGCAGTCGAGGCCGGATCGACCGCGTGCGTGGAATATGACAAGCTCGCGGAGGCCTCACCCGTCCATTCCAAACCCGTCACAGGAGCCTCAATTGCAGACCCGACACGGAGTCGACCTCATCCGCGCCCGCGCGCTGTTCGATCGCGAGCGCCGTGCATTCACCGAAGCCATGCCGATCTCCCGCGCGTTGTCCGCGGAAGCCGCCGAGCATTTGCTGTTCGGCGTGCCGTTGCACTGGATGCAGGACTGGTCGACCCCGTTCTCGCTGGTCGTGAAGGAGGCGCGCGGCGCGACCTTTACCGACGTCGACGGTCATCGCTACGCGGACTTCTGCCTCGGCGACACCGGCGCGATGTTCGGCCATGCGCCCGAGCCGGTCGCGCGCGCGCTCGCCGACCAGGCAACCCGCGGCTACACGACGATGCTGCCGAGCGAGGACGCCGCGTGGGTGTCGCATGAACTCGCGCGCCGCTTCCGGCTGCCGGTCTGGCAGTTCGCGCTGAGCGCGAGCGACGCGAACCGCTTCGTGCTGCGCTGGGCGCGCGCGGCCACCGGCCGCAACACGATCGTCGTGTTCAACGGCTGCTATCACGGGACCGTCGACGACGTCTTCGTCGATCTCGTCGACGGCCGCCCCGTGCAGCGTGACAGCCTGCTCGGGCAATCCTACGACCTGCTCGCGAACACGCGCGTCGTCGAGTTCAATGATCTCGACGCGCTCGAAGCGGCGCTGAAGGACGGCGACGTCGCATGCGTGCTCGCCGAGCCCGCGATGACGAACATCGGGATGGTGTTGCCGCAGCCGGGCTTCTGGGAGGCGGCGCGCACGCTGACGCGCCGCTACGGCACGCTGCTCGTGATCGACGAAACGCACACGATCAGCAGCGGCCCGGGCGGCTACGCGGCCGCGCACGGCCTCGACGCGGACGCGCTGGTGGTCGGCAAGCCGATCGCCGGCGGCGTGCCGTGCGCGGTGTACGGTTTCAGCGCCGAATTCGCGGAACGCGCGAAAGAGGCGAAGCTGAACGCGCCGCCCGGCCATTCCGGGATCGGTACGACGCTCACCGCGAACATGCTCGCGATGCGAGCGATGCGCGCGACGCTCGCCGAAGTCGCGACCGACGCCGCGTATGCGCACATGTTCGAACTGGCCGCGCGACTCGCCACCGGGCTCGAACAGGCGATCGCGAAACATGGGCTGCCGTGGTGCGTGACACGCATCGGCGCGCGCACCGAGTTCCAGTTCACGCCGACCCCGCCGCGCAACGGCACGATCGCGGGCGAACAACTCGACAGCGAACTCGAGCACATCGTGCATCTGTACCTGCTGAACCGCGGCGTGCTGATCACGCCGTTCCACAACATGATGCTCGTGTGTCCGCAGACGACGGCCGACGACGTCGATACGCTCGTCGCGCAGTTCGACGCGTGTCTGCGCGAGCTGGCGTGATGTGACGACGTTTCGTTCGACGAGCCCGGACACGAGCCAGGCCACCGGCTGCGGCGAAGCGACATGGCATGGGCATGCGTCGCCGCGCCCTTCACTTTGCCGCTCGCCCCGGGCATTCGATCGTTCGAAAGGCATTGTCTCGTCATGAACGATCCGCGTAACCGCCTGCCGACGCCGCGCTACGCAGCCTTCAACGCGCGCCGCGCCACTTCCGCGAAATAGCGCGCGCCGACCGACAAAATCTCGTCGTTGAAATCGTACGTCGCGTTGTGCAGCGGCACCCCGCCGTGCCCGACCGCCTCGCCGTTGCCGATGAACACGAAGTTGCCCGGCACCGCTTGCAAGAACGCGCCGAAGTCTTCCGAGATCATCATCGGCTGCACGTTTGCGTCCACCGCGTCAGCGCCCGCGACCTGCGCGGCGGCCTGCACGGCGGTGTCGACCCATTCCGGAGAATTCACCGTCGGCGCGAACTCGTGCGTGTACTCGAACGTGCAGGTCGCGCCGTGCGTGCGGCAGATTCCGTCGCTGATCTCGCGCATCCGCGTTTCCAGCAGCGCCTGCACGTCGCGCGAATAGCTGCGCGTGTCGCCCTTGATCGTCACCGTCGACGGAATCACGTTGCGCAGCCCGTCGGTGATGAACTCCGTGCAAGAGATCACGGCCGGCTGGCCCGGATCGAGATTGCGCGACACGATCGTCTGCAGCGCGAGCACGATCTGCGCGCCGATCACGATCGGATCGATGCCCATGTGCGGGCGCGCCGCATGCGTGCCGCGCCCGTCGATCCGGATCACGAAGTTGTCCTCGCTCGCCATGATGCCGCCCGCGCGCGTCGAGAACGTGCCGGCGCGCATGCCCGGCATGTTGTGCGCACCGAAGATCGCGTCCACCGGAAAGCGCTCGAACAGGCCGTCGGCCATCATCGCCTTCGCGCCGCGCCCATGCTCCTCGGCCGGCTGGAAAATGAAGCGCACCGTGCCGTCGAAGCCCCGGCGCTCGGCCAGCAGCCGCGCGGCGCCGAGCACCATCGACATGTGGCCATCGTGCCCGCACGCGTGCATCTTGCCCGGCGTGCGCGACGCGTGTTCGCGGCCCGGCGCGTGCTCGGCGATGTTCAGCGCGTCCATGTCCGCGCGGATGCCGATCGCGCGCGTGCCGGTGCCGACCGTCAGGTTCGCGACGACGCCCGTGCCGCCGATCCCGCGATGCACGTCGAGCCCGAGCGTCGTCAGAATCCGCGCGACGTAATCCGACGTGTTCACTTCCTCGAAACCAGTCTCTGGATGCTGATGCAGATGCCGGCGCCAGGTCTTCAATTGCCCTTGCAGCGTGCTTTCTTCCGTTGCGTCGATTGCGTCCATCGTGCTTGCCTCGTCGATCGTCAGGTCGTTCGGTTCGGTCAGGCCATCGCGGCCGCGCGGTTCAGCCAGTCGCGCTGGCGCGCGAGCACCGCGTCGGCCGTATCGCCGACGCACTGCCGGTAGACGGACGGCGCGGTCGCGCCCTCCGTGTTGATCGCCAGCACGCGCGAATGCGCATCGAGCCCCGCCTGACGCGCCAGCGCCGGGTCGCGCATCAGCACGGTCAGGCCCGCGATGCCCGCCGCGCCCGACTCGCCTGACACGAACGGCACGTCGCGTTCGCTACCGGCAGCCAGCGCGCGCATTGCCCGCACCGCGTCGTCGTCGTCGATCAGCATGAAGTGGTCGATGCTCGGCTCGAGGAAATCCCACGCGAGCGGCGACGCCTCGCCGCACGCGAGCCCGGCCATCACCGAATCGACGCTGCCGGACGCCTTCGTCGCGCGCCCGGCGAGCGCGCTCTGGTACAGGCAATCGGCCTGACGCGGCTCGACGACGACGAAATGCGGCCGCCGCGCGCCCGCGTGCTCCCAGAGATAGCTCGCGATGCCGGCCGCCAGGCCACCGACGCCGCCCTGCAGGAACACGTGCGTGAACGGCCGGCCGCCATTATCGTGACCGTCCGCCGGCTGCTGCGCGAGCGCTTCGGCCGCGATCACGCCGTAGCCCTGCATCACGTCGCGCGGAATCGCTTCGTAGCCGTCGTACGACGTATCCGACACCACGTGCCAGCCGTTCTCGTGCGCGAGCCGCGCGGCGTGCACGACCGATTCGTCGTAGTTGCCGGCTATCCGCACGATGCGCGCGCCGTGCGCGGCGATCGCGTGCTCGCGCTCCGCGTCGACGTGCGCGTGCAGCACGATCACGCAGCAGCAACCGATCGCGCGCGCGGCGGCGGCCAGCGCGCGGCCGTGATTGCCGTCGGTCGCGCTGATCACTGTGAGGCCGGTGAGCGACGCCGCGTAGCGGCCCGTGACGAGCCCTCTCGGATCGAGTTCCTCGCGGTGGCCCAGCCGCTTCACGAGCCGCATCAGTGCGATCGGCGCGCCGAGCGCCTTGAAGCTGCCGAGCGGCGAGCGGCACGCCTCGTCCTTCACGCTGACGCTCGCGACGCCGAGCCGCGCGGCGAGATCCGGCAGCATGCGCAACGGCGTGCGCGCGGCGCCGACGAGCGGCCAGTGCGACAGCCACGCGCGGCTCTCGTCGGCCGCCGCGATGTTCATGACACGGCGCAGCGCATCGGGATAGTCGGTGCGCGACGCGCGAGGGTTGGCGATCAGCATGGCGGGAAGGGCTCCGGAAAAGGGCCGCGCGGGCGGCCCGTCGGTGGATGCGGTGCGGGCGCATGCGGGTTGCGCTCGCCGTCGGTCCGAAAAATAATATTGCGCGAGCCGGTCAAAAAAATCGCCAAATCGACCGACCGCACGCAAAAATTTCTCATTCTTTCGAGGTTGCCGCGCCACCATGCCCACCCCACTCGATGCGTTCGATCGCAAGCTGCTGATCGAAGTCCAGCGCGACGCGCACACGCCGCAGAACGAACTCGGCGCCCGCGTGAACCTGTCGACCGCCGCCGTGAACCGCCGCCTGCGGCGGCTCGCGGACGACGGCGTGATCGAGCGCTATACGGCGGTCGTCGCGCCGGACAAGGTCGATCATCCGCTGACGATCGTCGTGAACGTGGAGGTCGAAAGCGAGCAGATCGACCTGCTCGACGCGATGAAGCGGACCTTCGAGCGCTGCCCGCAGATCCAGCAGTGCTACTACGTGACCGGGGAATGGGATTTCGTGCTGATCCTGGCCGTGCGCAACATGGATCAGTACAACGCGCTCACGCGCGAGCTGTTCTTCGCGAACAACAACGTGAAGCGGTTCAAGACGCTGGTGAGCATGAGCCGCGTGAAGGTCGGGCTCGAGGTGCCGGTGGAGCTCGGCGAGTAACGTCAGCGCCCGTCGGCGGCCAATGACCCGAAAAACGTCGCGACCTTGGCCTTGCTCGTCGTCTGCAAGCGCGACATGAGGCCGTGATCGATGTGTCGCAGGCCGTAAGTCGCGCCGATGTCGCGCTGCAACCGGCACCACAGATGGCTCGCGATCTCCGCGTCGACCATCGCCCGGTGAGCGCGGCCCGTCTGCGGCAAGCGCAGCATGTCCGCCAGGCTCGACAGCCGGTGACTGCGCGCGTGCGGGTAGATGCGCCGCGCGACGAGCATCGTGCACGCAAACGCATGCTCGGCCGCCATGCCGAGCATCCCGAGCTCGGCCTGCCAGAACCGCTTGTCGAAGCCGGCGTTGTGCGCGACCACCGGATGGTTTCCGACGAACGCGGCGGCTTCCTTCATGACCTGCGACACCGGCGGCGCCGCCGCAATCATCTCGTTGGTGATCCCGGTGAGCGCGACGACGTCGGACGGAATGCGGCGTCCCGCGTTCATCAGGCTCTGGTAACGGTCGACGATCTCGCCGTCGCGCAGCAGGATTACGGCGATCTCGGTCGCCCTGTCGCCCAGGTTCGGAGAAAGCCCGGTTGTTTCGAAGTCCAGTACCGCTACGGTTTGCATGGTTGAATCGGTGGAAAGATACCTGGCGAGGAACGTCGGTCGGCACGCGTCGCGCCGACAGGAAAGCGCCATAGTATCCCGGGCGCCGCCTGCGGCGGCAAACGCCCTCGTCACGCGCGGCTCACCGCCGCTTTTTTCCATGCGCACCGGCGCGCTCGCCATTGCCGCGGCGGAACCACGGCGGATGGTCCGATCCACGCACCGATCGGCACATCCGCGCTCCGGCTACATCAGCGACAACTGAAGCTCGCCGCCGAATTCACGTCGCCCGAACCGTTGTAGCGCGCCACCTGCGGATACGGGCACAGCGGACGCATGCGGCCGGCCCCCCACGAAGTCGGCACGTCCGCATTCGGCACCGCGTTCGTCGCGTCGCGCGCGGTGGCAACGATCGCGGCGGGTGCCTGCCCCTGCTCGACCCACGCCACGAGCGGCGTCAGCATGTCGAACTGGTCGGCCGCCGGCCCGCCCGCGCAGTGGTTCATCCCCGGCACCGGATAGAAGCGCGCGAAGCTCGATGCATCGCCGCCGTTTGCCTGGGCGACCTGCGCATACCAGTCGCGCGTGTCGTTGAACGAGAACACCGGATCGCCTGTGCCGTGATAGACGAGCAGTTTCGCGTCGCGCGACTTCAGCGCGGACAGGTTGGTCTCGTCGGGCGGCGTCATGAACGACCACGACGATTGCGTGTACACGCCGTTCGTCGCGAAGATCGCCGGCGCGTCGTTGTCCATGTCGAAGCCCAGCGCGAAGCCGGCGAGGTTCGCGAGCGTCGCGGCGGTTTTCGGCGGCGTCATGAACGTGAACGCCATCGCGGCCGGGTCGAGCGTGATCGAATTCGACTGCTTCCAGCCGGCCCAGCCGGCGGCGGCCACACCCGGATCGTACGGAAAGCTCGCGTAGAGCGCCGTGCCCGCGCTGTTGCGCGCGCCCGCGAACACGTTCTCGAGCGCACTCTTCTGCGCGCTCGTCAGGCAGGACCCGGTGCGCGTGCCATTCGCGCAGGTCGGGATGTCCGTCTCGACGCTGAAGTGCGCCTGACACGCGGCGACGTCCTGCACCATGCCGTCCGTCGCGCCGTCGAGCGCATCGCACTTGTCGAGAATCTTCGCGCCGACGAACTGGCGCTCCGCGTCGTTGAAGCCGCTGCGGATGTCCGGCAGCCCGTTCGAGCCGGTGGCCGACGCGATCTTCGCGAACTGCTGCGCGCCGTACATTTCGCCGATCGCCGCCTTCGGCAGGTGAAAGCCCGGGTCGCCGGCGATGATCCCGTCGTAGTCGGCGGGATTGCGCACGGCCGTGACCATCGCGTGACGGCCGCCGTTCGAGCAGCCGCCGAAATAGCTGCGATCGGGCGCCTTCCCGTACGCGAGCCGGATCACCTGCTTGGCCATCGGCGTGAGCGCGTCGACCGCGCCGTAGCCGTAGTCGAGCCGCGCCTGCGGATCGAGGCCGAACAGCGGGTTCTGCGCGGCGCTGTGCCCCGAGTCCGAGCTGATCACCGCGAAACCCTGGTTCAGCGCGTCGGTCAGCGGCCCGCCGCCGCCGATCTCGCCGGTCGCGGTCACGACGTTGCCGTCGAGCCCGCCGTTCGCCTGGTAGAAGAAGCGGCCGTTCCACGCCTTCGGCAAGCGCATCTGGAAACCGATCGCGTAGGTGTTGCCGTCCACCGCGCTCACGCGCTCGTTCATCTTCCCGGCGATCACGCAGTGCTCGGCGATCGGCTTGCCGGCCACCGTCAGCGCGCCGGCGGCCGCGGTCGTCACCGACGTGAACGACGTGTTCGCATACGCGAGCTTCGCGGCGAGCGCGTCGCAGGTCTGCGTCATCGCGGCCGGCGTCGCGGCGCTCAGATGCGTCGGCGCGGAGCTGACCGAATCGTCGCCGCCGCAACCGGCGAGCATGGCGGCCGACAGCGGCGCAATACAGAGGAATGCAGATTTTCTCTTCACGATATCTCCCGTTCGTCAGGCTGCCGAATCAGAACATGTGCCGCACGCCGACCATCGCGCCGAGCTGCCCCATCCCCTGGCCGGGCGTCGTGCCGGCCCCGCCGCCGCTCACTGCGTAGCGCGCATGCGCGCTGTTCCACAGATACGACGATTGCGCGTAGACGGCCGTGCGCTTGGTCAGCAGATAGGTCGCGCGCAGCGTGGCCATCGTCGCGCGCGTGTCGTGCGCGCTGTTGACGATCCGGTAGCCTTCGCCGTCGACGACGAAGTCGGGCTTGATCGCATACGACGCGCCGAGGAAGAACAGGTCCGAATGCGCGCCGGCCGCGGCCGGCGAACCGGTCGACACGCGCCGCCCGATCCAGCCCGCGCCGATGCGCGCGCCCGCCGCCTGCGCGTAGGCGCTCACGTGCGTGCGCGCATCCTTGCCGCCGCTGCTGGTGAAGGCGACCGGCGCGACGCCGTCGAAGAAGTTCGCGGCGGCGCCCGTGCCGCCGCGCTGCTCCTCGTACGACGCCGCCGCACCGAAATACGCGCTGTCGTACTTGAGCATCACCGACCAGTTGCGGCATTGCACCGCGTCGCCCGGCACCTGCCCCGCGCACGTGCCCTGCCCCGGCGAGTTGCCGGTGCCGGCGCCGTCGCGGCCGAACGAATACGCGGCGCCGAGCGTCACGCCGCGATACGTGCCGACGTAGGTCACCGCGTTGTCGGCGCGGCCGTTCGGCACGTATGCGTCGAGCGAGCCGAGCCCGTAGATGTCGGGGCCGATGATGTCCGCGCCCTGCAGCGCGAGATACGTCATCGTGTACTGGCGGCCGAACGCGAGCGTGCCGAAGCCGCTCTTCAGCCCGACGAACGCCTGCCGCCCGAACAGCCGCCCGCCCTGCCCGAGGTCGCCGCCGCGCACGTTGAACCCGCTTTCGAGCGTGAACACCGCCTGGTAGCCGCCGCCGAGATCCTCGGTGCCGCGCAGGCCCCAGCGTGACGGCAGTTCGCCCGTCACGCCCGGCATGCGCACCACGTGGTCGCCGGCCGCGTTCGCGTGCGACACGTACTCGACGCCCGTGTCGATGATTCCGTACAGCGTCACGCTCGACTGCGCGTGCGCGCCCGGCGCGGCCAGTGCGCAGCAGGCGCCGGCGGCCAGCAGGCCGTTCCTGGTTTTCGTGTTCATTGCGTTTGTCTCCAGACCTTGAGTGGGCGCGCTCTGACGGCGCGCATCGAAAAACCGTGAAAGTCAGTCGCCGGCTTGCGGGCGGCGAATCAGCACCAGCGCGGCGACGGCCGCGACGAGCGTGACCGGGATGCTCGCGCCGATCACGACCGGCGCGCTGCGGCCTGCGGCCAGCAGCGTCGCGGCCGCGAGCGGCCCGACGACGGAACCGAGCCGCCCGACCGCCACCGCCGCGCCGACGCCCGTGCCGCGCATCGCGGTCGGGTAATAGATCGCCGCGAGCGCATACAGCACCGACTGCCCGCCGACCACGAACATCCCGGCGGCAAACGCGGCCGCCGCGAGCGATGCGAAGCCGGGCGCGGCCGAGAGCGCGGCAAGCGACAGCACGATCCCGACATACATGCCGCCGACCACGCGCGACGCGCGCATCCGGTCGAGCGCCGCGCCGATGCCGAGCGCGCCGAGTCCCGCGCCGACGTTGAACGCGATCTGCACGAGGCCGACATGTGCACGGTCGAGCCCGCGCGCGGCCATCAGCGACGGCAGCCAGTTCAGCAGGAAGTAGAGGACGATCAGCGTGCAGAAGTAGCTGATCCACAGCGCGAACGTCGACGTCGTGCGGCCGTCGCCGAACAGCGTGTGCGCGACGCTGGTGCGCGCGGCCGGCGTGCCGGCGACATCGAGATACGCGCGCGATTCCGGCAGGCACCACGCGAGCAGCGGCACGAGCAGCAGCGGCCCGGCGCCGCCGACGTAGAAGATGTGCCGCCATTCGGTGTCGCCGGCGAGCAGCACGCCGATCAGCGACGCGATCACGCCGCCGAACGGAATGCCGCAATACATCGTCGCCACCGCGCTGCTGCGCAAGCGCGGCTCGACCGCTTCGGACGACAGCGCGATCAGGTTCGGCATCGCGCCACCGAGGCCGAGGCCGGTCAGCACGCGCACGACGACGAGCATCCAGAAGCTCGACACCTGCGCGGTCGCGATCGACAGCAGCCCGAACAGCACGGCCGACGCGATCAGCACGCGCTTGCGGCCGATCCGGTCGGCGAGCCGCCCGCCGAGCATCGCGCCCGGCAGCAGCCCGAAGGTGCCCGCGCTGAACGCGATGCCCATCTGCGACACGGTCAGCCCGAACTCATGCGCCATGCGCGGCGCTGCGACCCCGACCGACTGCAGGTCGAGCCCTTCGAGGAGTGCGACCGCGAAACACAGCGCGAGCGTGGTCGCGACCGTGGATTTTTCGGCAACGTAAGTGTTCATCACGAATTGCTCCGAGAAACCTCGCCATTGATGGCGGGAAGGAAAGGATGGCTGTTGACAGGCAGCTTCTTCCACGGGTTAGGATCACCGGCATGATTCTTGTCTACCGCTACCGCGTGAAGTCGCTCAACGGACTGCTCAACAAGCAGAGCCGTGCGGTGAACTACGTCTGGAACTTCTGCAATGACACGCAGAAGCACGCGCTCAAGTGGAGCAAGAAATGGCCGACGGGATTCGATCTGAACGTGCTGACGACGGGGAGCAGCAAGGCGCTCGGCATCCACTCCGGCACGATCAACGCGACGTGCGAGCAATACGCGAAGTCGCGCAGCCAGCACCGACGTCCCTACCTGCGCTATCGCGGCAGGAAATCGCTGGGCTGGGTGCCGCTGAAGGGGCGTGACCTGAAGCGCGAGGGTGACGCGTTCCGTTTCGCCGGCAACACCTTCCGCGTGTTCAACAGCCGACCGCTTCCCGAAGGCAAGATCAAGGACGGGACCAACTTTGCGCAGGATGCACGCGGCAACTGGTTTCTCAACATCGTGATCGAGATGCCCGATGTGCAGGCCCGCCCGATCCGTTCCGGTGTCGGCATCGATCTCGGCTTGAAAGACTTCGCCACACTTTCGACCGGCGAGAAGCTGCCCAATGACGGATTCGGCCGACGCGCGGCGGAGAAACTGGCGAAAGCTCAACGGGCGCGAAAGCACAAGCGACATATCGCGAAGCTGCACGCCAAGGTCGCGAATGCCCGTGCCGATTTCCAGCATAAGCTCGCGCTCGATCTGGTGCGGCGTTTCGATTACATCGCGGTTGGCAATGTGTCTGCCGTCAAACTTGCCAGAACCAGGATGGCGAAGAGCGTCTACGACGCGTCCTGGTCGTCCTTCCGAAACAAGCTCCGCTACAAAGCGATCGCGCACGGGGCCACGTTCGAGGAAGTGGACGAAAGCGGTTCTACCCAGTCCTGTTCGGCGTGCGGGTCGAAAGACAGCACGACGCGGCCGAAAGGTATCGCGGGACTGCGAATAAGACAGTGGGCCTGCAGTGGATGTGGTGTCGTGCATGATCGAGATACCAACGCTGCGCTGAACATTCTCCGATGCGGACGTGCATCGCCAGCTGTGGGAATCCTCCGCCTTTAGCAGACGGAGGAGGACGTCAATCTGTCTCCAATTCCATGTCTTGTAGTCCGTCGGTCCGACAACGGCTGCCTTTATCAGGCAGCCTGATCCACTGGCCGCAAGCGTGCCTGCCGGTGCCGTGGCCGGCCGGTCGTTGTGCCTGCTTGTTGCCTACTGCTTACTGCCTACGCGTAAATCACGTCGGGATCGCGCCGCGCCGGGTCGTACAGCGCGTCGATCGTCGCCGCGCGATGCTGCTGCACGGCCGCCTGGTTCAGCGAACCCTTGTCGGTCACTTCGCCGAGATCGAGCGACGGCGGCGTGTCGATCAACCGGATGCGCGCGACGAACGTCGAGCCGCCGCTGGCATGCCGGTTCAGCGCGGCAAGCCACGTCGTGAACGCCGCGCGTACGGCCGGCGCGCGCAGCACGTCGGACACCGGCGCGTCGGCGGCGAGCCCCGCCAGCGCGCGGCACGCGTCGACGCGCGGAAACACGAGCAGCCCGATGTCGTCGCGATTGATCCCGGTGACGACCACGTCCTGCACGTACGGCGCGCCGCTCGACACCGCGTTCGCGCGCAACGGCCCGACGCTGACGAAGGTGCCGCTGCTCAGCTTGAAGTCCTCGGTCAGCCGCCCGTCGAACTGCAGCCCGAGTTCCGGCCGCTGCGGATCGGCAAAGATCCCCGCGTCGCCGCTGCGGTAATACCCTTCGTCGTCGAACACGTCGCGCGGATCGACGTCCGCGTGCCAGTAGCCGCGCATCACGTTCGGCCCCTTGAAACGCAGCTCGAGCTTGCCGCCGCACGGCACCAGCTTCGCGTCGCAGCCAGGCGCGGGCAGCCCGATGTAGCCGGCACGCATCAGCGGCCCCGTGGTGAACAGGCACGACGGCGACGCCTCCGTCATCCCGAGGCCGGCCATGATCCGGATGCGCTCGCCGCAATGCGCGTAGGTCACGCGGTCGAGCCGGTCCCACGCGGCCTGCGACAGCCCCGCGCCGCCGAAGAAATACAGCTTCACGCGCGAGAAGAACGTGTCGCGCAGCGCGGCATCGCGTTCGAGCGCGACGGTCAGCTCTTCCCAGCCCTTCGGCACGTTGAAGTAGATCGTCGGCGCGATCTCGCGCAGGTTGCGCACGGTTTCGTCGAAGCGGCCCGGCATCGGGCGGCCGTCGTCGATGTACAGCGTGCCGCCGTTGTACAGCGCGATGCCGAGGTTGTGACTGCCGCCGAACGTGTGATTCCACGGCAGCCAGTCGACCAGCACCGGCGGCTCGCGCGTGAGCTCGGGCATCGTCTGGCGCAGCATCTGCTGGTTGCTGCACAGCATCCGGTGCGTGGTCGGCACCGCCTTCGGCTGCTTCGTCGAACCGGACGTGAACAGGATCTTCGCGAGATGATCGGGGCCGATCGCCGCATGGATCGCGTCGATCGTGCGCGGTGCCGTCGCGAGCAAACGCGAGAGCGGCACCGCGCGGCCCTTTCCGTGCGCGCCGGCATCGTCGTCGCGTGCGACGATCAGCGCCGCATCGGCCGGCAACGTGGCGTCGAGCGCACGCATGAACGGCGCGCGTTCGGCGACGAAGACCGCCCCCGGGCGCAGCACGCCGAGCGTGTGGCGCAGCTTGCCGTAGTCGGTCGACACGAGCGAATACGCGGGCGAGATCGGCGCGTACGGCACGCCGGCCAGCATGGCCGCGAACATCAGTTGCAGATGCTCGAGATCGTTGCCGGACAGCACCGCGAGCGGACGCTCGGCCGACAGCCCGAGATCGACGAGGCCCTGGCCGAGCGCGCGAGCGCGCTCCAGCATCCGCGCGTAGGTGATCTCGATCCAGCGTCCGTCGGCGCCGCGCCGCGCGGCGAGCACGCGATCGGGGTGCGCTTGCGCGCCGCGCACGAGGCAGTCGGTCAGGCGCGTCGGGTAGTCGCCGAGCGGTTCGCGCGAACGCAGGTACCACGTGCCGTTTTCCGCGCGGCGAATCTCGGCCGCGCCGACGGCGACGGCCGCCGCGCGATAGCGCACGCCGCCCGTGTCGTTCACCGGCCCGCTCGCGGGCGTCGCTACCTTCATCGTGGCCTCGCTCATATGGGGTAATGCCGCGGCGTGGTCTGCACGGTGATCCAGCGCAGCTCGGTGAATTCGGCGATCGACGCACGGCTGCCGAAGCGGCCGTAACCGCTCGCCTTGGTGCCGCCGAACGGCATCTGCGCCTCGTCGTGCACGGTCGGCCCGTTGATGTGGCAGATCCCCGACTCGATCCGTCGCGCGAGCGTCATCGCCCGTGCGATATCGCGGCTGAACACGCTCGCCGACAGCCCGAACTCGCTGTCGTTCGCGAGCGCGACCGCTTGGTCGTCGCTGTCCGCGCGCAGGATCGCGACCACCGGCGCGAACGATTCCTCGCGATAGAGCCGCATGTCGCGCGTGACGCCGTCGACGATCGCCGGCTGCATCGTCGCGCCGTCGATCCGGCAGCCGAGCGGCAAGCGCGCGCCGTGCGCACGGGCATCCTCGACGAGCGACGCCGCGCGCGCGGCCGCCGCCGCGTCGACCATCGTGCCGAGCGGATGGCCGGCCAGCGGATCGCCGGCGACCAGCGTGCGCGCCTTCGCGGCCAACCGTTCGACGAGCGCATCGGCGATCGGCCGCGCGACGATCACGCGCTCGGTCGACATGCAGATCTGCCCCTGGTTGAAGAAAGCGCCGAATGCGATCGCGTCGACGGCTGCGTCGACATCCGCGTCGTCGAGCACGAGCACCGGCGCCTTGCCGCCGAGTTCGAGCAGCACGGGTTTCAGGTGCGCGGCCGCGTGGCGCGCGATGATGCGCCCGACGTGCGTCGACCCGGTGAAGTTGATCCGCTTCACGTGCGGATGCGCGATCAGCCGCTCGACGAGTTCCGGCGCATCGGCCGCCGCGTGCGTGATCACGTTGACGACGCCCGCGCCGAGCCCGGCGTCGTCCAGCACCGCGCCGATCAGCGCGTGCACGCCCGGGCACGCTTCGGACGCCTTCAGCACGACCGTGTTGCCGCACGCGAGCGGCATCGCCAGCGCGCGCGTGCCGAGGATCACCGGCGCATTCCACGGCGCGATGCCGAGCACCACGCCGCACGGCACGCGCATCGCGAGCGCGAGATTGCCGGGCACGTCGGACGGGATCACGTCGCCGTCGATCTGGGTGGTCATCGACGCGGCCTCGCGCAGCATGTTCGCCGCGAGCGTCACGTTGAAGCCGAGCCAGCCGGGCGTCGCGCCGGTTTCGGCGACGCCGGTCGCGATGAATTCGTCGATGCGCGCGTCCATCAGGTCGGCCGCCTTCAGCAGCCGGCGGCGCCGCTCGGTCGGCGCGAGGGCCGCCCAGGCGGGAAACGCGCGGTGCGCGGCGTCGATCGCCGCGTCGGCGTCGGCCGGGCCGGCCGCCGGCGCGCGCGACGCAAGCGCGCCCGTCGCGGGGTTGAATCGGTCGAAGGTTCGCCCGTCGCGGGCGGTGCACCACTCGCCCGCGATCAGCATCCGTCTGTCGGTCATGTCGTCTCCTGCCTTGCCTGTCTCTTGTGGTTGCGTCGGCGGTGATGTCAGCGTTTGTATGCCTGCAGGCCCGGCTTGATCGCCTTGTCGTCGAGGAACTGCTTCAGCCCCTGCTCGCGGCCGCGCTCCGGATCGCGCAACTGCGCCTGGTCGAGCTTCGCATACAGATAATCCTCGCATTGCTCCCACGTGAGTTCGCGCGAACGCTTGAAGCCATGCTTCGCCGCGCGCAGCACGACCGGGTTCTTGTCCATCAGCCGCGCGGCGAGCGCGATCGTCGCGTCGCGCAGCCCGGCCAGCGGCACGCTGCTGTTCACGAGGCCCATTTCCGCCGCCTCGACGCCGGTGAACGTGTCGCCGGTCATGATGTAGTGCAGCGCGCGGCGATGCCCGACCGTGTCCGCCATCGCCTTGCTGACGAGGTTGCCCGGCGGGATGCCCCAGTTGATCTCCGACAGCCCGAACACCGCTTCGTCCGCCGCGATCGCGAGGTCGCACGCGACGAGCGGCGAGAACCCGCCGCCGAAGCACCAGCCGTTCACCATCGCGATCGTCGGCTTGTTGTACATCCGCAGACGGCGCCACTGCCATTCCGATGCGTCACGCCGCACCTTTTCCTGCAGCGCGTCGGAGCCGCCGTCGATCTCGCGGAAATATTCCTTCAGATCCATGCCGGCCGTCCATGCGCTGCCCGCGCCGGTCAGCACCAGCACCTTCGCGTCGTCGTCGAACTCGATCGCGTCGAGCACCTGCAGCATTTCCTGGTTCAGCGTCGGGCTCATCGCGTTGCGCTTGTCCGGACGGTTCAGCGTCACCCACGCGATGCCGGCCTCCACGTTCACTTCAACGGTCTGCCAGCGGTTGTCGTACTTGCTCATGTCTGTTCCTGTCGTTCGTTCCTGTGCGATTCGGTGCGCAGCATTCCTGCTGCGGACGACTTCATTTAATATCAGGCTACCTGATATTGCAAGCGGCACGAGCGCCGGTGTAAACCCGGAGCGCAAAGCGGGGGAAACGACGGAATCGGGGAACGGTCAGGCGACCGGCGCAGCGAACGCGGGCCGTGCGGCCCGCGCCGTGAAGGCTCGAAAAGGGGGGGCGGTCAGCCGCGCAGGTTGCGCGAGAACAGTTCGAGCGCGCGCTGCACGTGCGCGGCGTCGTCGGCGGAGATGTCGCCGAGCATGCGCGTCTCGAGCGGGCGCAGCACGGCCTCGCATTCACGCAGCATCGCCGCGCCTGCGTCGGTCAGCGTCAGCAGGATGATGCGGCCGTGCGACGGGTCGGCCTCGCGTGTGACGAAACCGCGGGTGGCCATCACGCTCATCACCTCGTTCGCCGATTGCGGCGTGATCCATGAGCGTTCGGCCAGTTGCGCATTCGACGACGCGCCGCGCGCCTCGAGCACCGACAGCGCCGTGTATTGCGCGAGCGTGATGCCGAGCGGTGCGAGCGCGTCGGTCATATGCCGGCGCAGCAGCCGGTCGAGACCGCCGATCACGTAGGTCAGGCGCTGCGGCGCGCGCGCCTTCGGCTTGTCGCCCGTCGCGCGGGCGGCGTTCTTCGCGGTGTTCTTCGCGGTGTTCTTCGCGGTGTTCTTCGGCTGCGCGGGCTTGGTCGGTGCGGAACTCATGGTGCGGGCGGGATGGAATTGCGGGCCATCTTACCAGCAGGCAGGGGGGTGAACGCATCGTCATGACATCGCGCTCGGCATGCCTTCACGCGCCCGACTACCTCGTATAAGTACGAATCCATACGTCGGTATACCAATTAAATTTCCGAAAGAAGCCGATTCCTATCTTGAAAATTGTGCAGCCCGTCGTGACGAGGTAAAAGGACGGCTTCATTGTTCGCACGACTATCGATGAAAAACGCACAAGGCCGTGAGATGGTCCGCCTGGGAGACGCCACCGATCATGGCGGCATCGTCGCCGAAGCGGCCGATGACCTGAAACATCTCGGCGTCGGGGTGGCGCTCGACGGCCACGGCGTGACGTGCCCGAAATGCGGCGGCATGTTTCCGCTGCTGGCAAGCGGGCCGCGCACGCACCGGGGGCGGCGTGTCGCTTATCGTGGCGACGCAACCGGCTGCGGCGCAATCGTCATTGGCCCACGAGCCCCAGGGGCGGAATGAATGGCGATTTTTGCTCAGGACCGCACGCTTTCGATCGCCGGCGCATCGTTGCCGACCTGGGGGATGGACGCACTACCGGTCTTCGCTCCAGTCCGCTTGCAAGGCACCGAAACCATTGGCTGTCTCGATGCATGCCGCTACCTCGTCACGCTCCGAACCGACGACGCCTATGCGTTCTCCCCCAGTCACGCGGCCGATGTCGATCTGGACAAGATCGTCGGCACGGAAGTGACGGTGTCGATCCAGCTCGAAGGCAGAGGGCGGCTCATTCCGGAGCTGGTCGGCGCCGCTGGACACGACAACACGGGCGCCGGAACGCGTGAGATCAGCGGATTGGTCGAAGCGGCACGAGTGGCCGGACAGGATCGCGATGCGATTCTGTACGAACTGGAGCTGCGCCCGTGGCTCTATCGCGCGGCGCTGACGCAGGATTGCCGTCTGTTCCAGGACATGACCGTCGTCGACGTCACCGACGCGGTACTCGCGAAATATCCGTATCCCGTCGACAAGCGCCTGGGCGCATTCCGGGGCGCCTATCCGACACGCGACGTGCAGCGGCAGGCGTTCGAATCGGATTGGGCATTCCTGCAACGCCTCTGGGAAGAATGGGGAATCTGGTGGTGGTTCGAACACGACGGCGGTCGTCATCGTCTGGTCTTGTGTGACTCCATGGGCGGTCATCGGCCCCATCGTGCCGCTTACGCGACGTTGCGCTATCGACCGCCCGGCGCGCAGCGCATCGACGAGGAACACATCCACACGCTGTCCGTGACCAGCCGTCTGACGCCGGGCGGCGTGAGCGTGACAGACTACGACTACACGCGCCCGCGGGCGGATCTGGCCGCGACGGTGGAAGACCCTCGCCCGAGCGCAAGCGCCGACGGCGAGATCTACGGCTGGGGCGATTACAGTCAGCCGCTCGCGGGCGCGTCAGGGCTGACGGGTCAACCGAACGATACGGAGCGCGAGGCGCGGCACTTCGCGCGCGTGCAGCTGGAGGCGCAGCGTTGCAAGGGGCTGCGCGCAAACGGGCAAGGGAACCTGCGCGGCCTCGCGGTCGGGCATACCTTTACATTGACCGGCTATCCGCAGCAGGCGGCAAATCGCGAGTACCTCGTCGTATCGTGCACGCTCGATATCGAGGCCGTCGCGCAGCGCACCAGTGACGAGCAGGCCTGTCGCGTCGATGCGCAATTCGAACTGTTGCCGACGAACGAGCCGTTCCGGTTGGCGCGCAGTGTCCGTAAGCCGATCCTGAGCGGGCCCGAGCAAGCGACCGTCGTCGGTCCGGCCGGACAGGAAGTCTGGACGGACCGATACGGCCGCGTAAAGGTGCAATTCGCGTGGGACCGGCAGGGCACGCACGACGAGCATTCCGGTATCTGGCTGCGCGTGCTGTCGCCGTGGCAAGGCATGGACGTGGGGGCGACGTTCGTCCCGCGCATCGGTCATGAGGTCGCGGTGTCGCACTACCATGGCGACCCCGATTTGCCGGTGATTATCGGCAGCGCGGTCAACGCATTCCGACAGCCTGCGCTCGATCTGCCGCACAACCATGCGATGTCCGTGATCCGGGGACGGGAATTTCACGGTACCGCATCCGGTCATCTCGCGATCGACGACACGCAGGAACAAATCCAGACGCAGATCGCGAGCGATGCCGGCGCGTCTGTGCTGAGCTTGGGCAACCTTCGCCGTATCACGCGCAAGAACGGGCGTGCGGATGCACGCGGCAAGGGCTTCGATCTTCGCACCGACGATTGGGGCGTGGTGCGTGCGTTGAAGGGCTTGCTGGTGTCGACCGACGGCCAACCGGGCGGCCCCGGTCACGCGAAGGCCGCCAAAGAGGCTGTCAGCCGGCTGACGCAGGCGCGCGATCTGCAGAAAAGCCTGACGGATCTGGCGCAACGGCACGACGCGCAACCACCGGGCGCCGATCAGAGCGACGTCCCTCGGGCGATCAACGCGCGTAACGAAGCAATTCGGGGCACGCCGTCCGGTGGCGCGGACCACTTTCCGGAACTGGCCGAACCCGACATCGTACTGACCGCTTCGGCCGGAATCAGCATGGCGGCCGAGCGGAGCACGCATATCGCAAGCAGCGAGGATGTGGCGGTGACGAGCGGCCGGCATGTCGGTATCGCGGTGGGGCGTTCGTTGTTTGCGAGCGTGTCGAATGCGTTTTCGCTGTTCGTGCACAAGGCGGGCATGGCGCTCGTCGCCGCTGCGGGGAAAGTGCGGATCGACGCGCAGACCGATGGCGTCGACGTCACCGCCAGGAAGGCAATCCGGCTCACGAGCACGGCTGACACCATTCATTTGCATGCGGCCAAGGAAATCGTGCTGCACGCCGGCAGGACGGAGGTACGCATCAGCGATCGGGGATATGTGGTGCGAACAGCAGGCGAGCATACGATCCATGCTGGCAGTCATCAGACCGATCATGCACAGGTGCGACCGATGCACGTGCCGGTCACGCCGGAACACCCCGGGCGATACGCCGCGCAGTTTGTGCTGCTGGAGCACGGCAGCGGATTTGCTCTGCCGAACCAGCCGTACCGGATCACGCTGGACAACGGACGCGTGGTCGACGGGGTGAGCAACGAACTGGGCGAAACGGACGTGGTGACGAGCCATGACATCGCGTTCGGCACGGTGGAGCTGCTGGCGGCGAGCGCGACGGACAAGGTGATTGCGGTAAACCAGGCCGCCATCGTGCGCGAGAACACGGCGCCCTACACCGTCAGGGCGCCGAATGCCGACAAGCGCACGGCGACGATCAGGGGTAGGGAGGTCAGCACCCCGGAACGGGGGGCTACGTCCGGCAGCCAGCGGCCAGCATTCGCCGCATGCGATCCGCTCAACTTCGGGTTGCGCTTCCATCACTTCATCGGCGGAGCGAAACAGGGCGATACGCCGCTCGATATGCCGGTGCGCCGGGATGTCGAGTATCCAGTGACGAAGGCTTATACGGCGGCGATCAAGAAGGCGCTCAAGGGGATTGGGTGGGGTAGGTTCAATACGTCGAGTGGAGAGATATCGGATGAGGCAAAGGAAAGTATCGCGCTTGCGGTTGGCAATGTATTGAATACCGCCCTTGCGGCGGGGCCGTATGGATTGCCAAGAGGTTCTTCAGGTGACCAGATGAGGTCAAATGGCGGATTTCCCAAGTTCGATATTGTTAATGAAAAGGAAGGTCAGTCCCGATACAACATGCGCTCGGATGTAAGTGCATCGTTTTCCACATTAAGGTGGACGATAGTCGTTCAAGAGGCAGAAATCAGGAAGATCATGGCGGCGAGAAAAAATGATGCCGCCTTGGATGGCACCCTGAAGACGCTCGCAGACACGCTTTATCACGAAGCGCGACATTGTCAGCAAACATTCTGGATGATGGCCCTGCTTCAACAACATTCGAGCGACTATGCGATGTTCTCGAGTGCAATGCACGTATACAAGACCAACTGTCCAAAAGAGATTTTTGAGGCCGCAGCGAAAACAAAAATTCCCGAGGATGCACGGATTGCCACGGGACTTCATCGCATGTTGATTTTCCACTATTACTGGATGATTTCGTACATGCAAAATCAGCCACGCGGAGCCTATGTAAAGCCCGACGTGCCGATTGCACAGGCCGAGGTGTGCAAGTTGTTGAGAGTGTCGCCGGAAACGGCGGCCAAGATGGCGAGTTTCGAAGACGGATACCGGAGCCAGTTACATGAAGAAGATGCTTATGCGTGTGCGGAAGTGGTGCAAGCCTATTGGGATCGTCCTGATCGTGCTTTCGTGCGTAACCCCGGCACATGCACAGGAGAATACGATGCTTCACTTCACGCCATTGGGCGAGGGATTTGAAATGCAGGCGACAGACGAAGAGCAGCGTGTCGTGCTGCGCACCATTCTCAAAACAGCAATGGCGATCCTGCGTGACGATGCGCCGTACGATCCGAAACATATTGTCTTTGGAACAAACTACACGACGTGGACGCACCATCCTGCAAAAGGGTTTCTTTATAAATACCAAAATCGCGCGCTACGGGGTACGAAGATTGAGTTTTCCACAGGCGACGACCCAGAGGACAACAGCGACAATCGAGATAAAGTAAAAATTGTCCCGGCCGGAGTAAGAATTGTCCTTGACGCAAGGGCTGCCAGCCTGTCGGACACGGAAATCAAATCGCTTCTCCAACTAGAGGACTATTGGGTTGATGGGAATGGGCGACGTGAATACGGAAATCAGGTTGGTGGACATACTCCGAGCGAACCGAATTTGGAAGGTTATCGGTATCGATCGAAAGATGTTCCCGGCAGTAAATTTCCGGTAGATGTTTCACTTTTTTACGTCATATCCCCCGACGGGTCATCTCCGCCCTTCCTTGATGAAGTTAGGATAAGCCGCGCATACAAAATCCTGACGCCTGAGGAACGCAAGCAACGCCGTCTCGAAGAGCAACAAGCGAAGCGGCAGAAATATGGGGAAATGAATCTGTGCACGGGCATGCTCTGCCCTGAAACGGGGATATGGCAGGGATACAGCAAAACATCGGAGTCCCATCGGTTACTGGTGCGAAAAGGGCAAAAATTCCCTGACGTTCGCAAGTTGACCTCTTGGGAGCAAGCACAACGAGAGCAATACACGAACCTCTTTGAACCCGGCCGATGGATGTGGTTGGAGGAATACGGCAACCCGCGGTGGACAGAGGAAGGATAACGTCCCGCCCGAGTTAGCCATGCGCACAGCGCGATCAGCTCTCCGCGCGGCGTTCACCACGCCGTGGACGCGCAGCGCCCGAACTCAGCTCATTGCGTAGCATTGGTCGAACGGGTGCGTGCAGTACGCCACGGAATCCAATCAAGCGTGACGCAGAATGACGAGGGCCGCTCAATCGAGTGCAAGACGTCTCTTCCGGACCAACCGTATCCATTCCCGCTAGCCGAGACGAACCAGCGTCGATACCGGCTATTCACCTGGCGGGCATCCCCGCAAACCGCGCCGTCGGCAGCCCCGCATGACGCGTCTGCGCGACGAACACGCCGCCGGCATCGGCATCGCTCGCCAGCGCGTCGTCACTCAGCCCAACACGCGCACTCGTCACGTACAGCCGACCTTCGCCATCAAGCGCCACGCAGCTCGGCTGCGCGGTCGGCACCGCCACGCGGTCCGTCTCGACGCCGTCCGGCCCGTAGCGCACGACCCGCCGGCCGCCCCACTGCGCGTTCCACAGGCCGCCGTCGCGATCCATCGTCGAGCCGTCCGGGTCGCCGTCCGCATCGGTCAGCCGCGCGAACGGCCGCACGTTCGCGACATCGCCGTCCGCGCGGTAATCGCACACGAGGATCTCGCGCACCATCGAATCGCAGAACGTCATCTTCGAGCCGTCCGGCGAGAACGCGATGCTGTTCGCGATCGCGGCCGCCGGCAATGCAAGCCGTTCGAGCGTGAGGTCGGGATTGAGCCGGTAGAACCTGCCGACCGCGCGCGGCGGGTCGCCGCCTTCGTCCTTCATCCCGAACACGAATGCGCCAAACGGATCGCAGCGGCCGTCGTTCAGCCGCGTCGGTAGATCGGGCTCGACGTCGACGATGCGCGTGAACGCGCCGCTGCGCAGATCGAAGAACGCGAGATGCGTCGCGAGCCCGACGAGCACCACGTCCGGCGCGTTCGTCAGCGCGAAGCACGCGAGCCGCTCGGGCATCGGCCAGTGCGCGAGGCCCGAACCGTCCGCGCGGCAACGCCACAGCCGCGCGCCTTCGATGTCCGTCCAGTACAGCGAGCGCGTCGCGTCGCACCACGTCGCGCCTTCGCCGAGCGCGTTGCGGCTGTCGACCAGCAGCGCTGCCGCGCCCGGATGAATCTGTTGCATGCCGTCTCCCGATATCTGTCGTATTCGCTCGCGGCCGCGCATTCGCCAGGTCAGATCTTCATCGCGCGCCGCTGGTTGCGACGATACTGGTCGAACAGCACCGCGAGCAACAGAATTCCGCCGCGTATCAGATATTGGTAAAAGGTCGGCACGTTCAACAGGCTCATCGCGTCCTGCACGGAACCCATGATCAGCACGCCGACCAGCACGCCGGAGATCGTCGCGACGCCGCCCGTCAGCGACACGCCGCCGAGCACGCACGCGGAGATCACGCCGAGCTCGAGGCCGACCGACGTCTTCGGGTCGCCGAGGCTCATCCGCGACGCGAGCATCACACCGGCGAAGCCGGTCACGAGCCCCTGCAGCACGAACACCGCGATCTTGATGCGCATCACCGGCAGCCCCGCGAGCAGCGCGGCCTCGCCGTTGCCGCCGACGGCCAGCACGTTCTTGCCGAACACCGTCTTGCGCAGCAGGAAGCCGAACACGACGAAGCCGACGATGTTGCTCCAGATCGGGTACGAGATGCCGAGGAACGAGCCGGCGCCGAGTTCGAAGAAGCGCTCCTCGGAGATCATCACCGCGTCGCCGTTCGACGTGATGAACGCGAGCCCGCGCACGACTTCCATCATCGCGAGCGTGACGATCAGCGAATTGATCCGCCAGCGCGCGATCAGCACGCCGTTCACGAGCCCGACCGCGCCGCCCGCGAGGATGCCGGCCACGGTGCCGAACACGACGCTGTGCGTCGCGGTGATCAGCGTCGACGCGACCACGCCCGAGAACGCGACGATCGACGCGACCGACAGGTCGACTTCGCCGAGCGCGAGCACGAACATCATCGTCACCGCGATCGAACCGATCAGCGTGACCGACAGCAAGAGGCCCTGGATGTTGCGCGGCGTGAGGAAGTCCGGCACGGTCAGCGACAGCGTCGCGAACAGCACGAGAAACACCATCACGATGCCGGAGCGGTTGATCAGTTGCCACACGCCGCCGCGCGCTCGCGCGGGCGCGGCCGTGGCATCCGGGGACGGGGAAGTGCGTTGGGGTTGCATTGCCTGGCTCATATCAGTTCAGTTGCTTTCCGGTTGACTGCACGGCGCTAGCGCGGCAGCGCGAGCTTGATCAGCGCGTCGGGCGTCGCCTGCGCCTTCGCGACTTCGCCCGCGATCCGTCCTTCCTTCATCACGATGATCCGGTCCGACACGCCGATCACCTCGGCCAGGTCGCTCGACACGAGGATCACCGTGCGGCCCGCTTCCGCGAGTTCGTAGAACAGGTTGTAGATTTCCGCGCGCGCGCCAACGTCGATGCCGCGCGTCGGCTCGTCCATCAGGAACACGTCGATGCGCTCGGCCAGCCAGCGCGCGAGCACGACCTTCTGCTGGTTGCCGCCCGACAGCGCGCCGATCGGCGTGTCGCCATCGGGGGTCTTGATCGCGAGCCGCTCGATGTAGCGTTGCGCGAGGTCGCGTTCGCGCCGCGCGTCGAGCAGCACGCGCGCCGGGCTGAAATGACGGCGCGCGCTGATGTTCAGGTTGTCGGCCACCGACGCGATCGCGACGATGCCTTCCTGCTTGCGATCCTCCGGGCACAGCGCGATGCCCGCGCGCACCGCGTGGCGCGGGCTCGAAAACGCGACGCGCTTGCCGCCCAGCTCGACGTGGCCGCCGCTCGGGCGCGTCGCGCCGTACAGCAGCTTCATCAGCTCCGAGCGGCCAGCGCCGACGAGCCCGAAGAAGCCGACGATCTCGCCGCGGCGCGCGGCGAACGACACCGGCTCGGACAAGCCGGGCCCGGTGAGTTCCTTCGCCTCGATCATCACGTCGCCGGCCGTGCGCGGCCGGTAGCCGTACACGTCCTCGATCGAGCGGCCGACCATGCAGCCGATCAGCTGGTCGCGATCGAGGTCGGCGACCGATTCGAACGTCTCGATCCGGCGGCCGTCGCGGAACACCGTCACGCGGTCGCACAGCGCGTCGACTTCCTCCATCCGGTGCGTGACGTAGATGATCGCGCGCCCTTCCGCGCGCAGCGAACGGATGATCCGGAACAGCTGCGTCGTCTCGCGCGCGGACAGCGAGCTCGTCGGTTCGTCGAACGCGATCACGCGCGCGTCGCGCATCAGCGCCTTGCCGATCTCGATCATCTGGCGCTGGCCGATCGACAAATACTTCACCGGGATGTCCGGATCGATGTGCTCGCCGAGGCGCTCCAGCGCATCGAGCGCACGCACCGCGAGCGCGCGCTCGTCGACCACGCCGAGCCGGCTCGGCAACTGCCCGAGCATCAGGTTCTCCGCGACCGTCAGCTCCGGCACCAGATGCAGCTCCTGGTAGATGATCGCGATGCCGGCCTCGAGCGCGGCGCGCGTCGACGCGAAGCGCTGCACCGTGCCGTTCAACGTCAGCGTGCCGGCCTGCGGCTGGTTCACGCCGGACAGCACTTTCAACAGCGTCGACTTGCCCGCGCCGTTCTCGCCCATCAGCCCGTGCACTTCGCCCGCACGCACCGACAGCGACACGGCATCGAGCGCGCGCACGCCCGGGAACGTCACCGTGATCCCGTCGAGCGCGAGCAGCGCGCCGCCGGGCGGCGGCGCGGCGGCGCCGCGCGTGGCCGCGTCATCGTTGCCGGACACGGCCGTGATCGTCTGCATCGTCATCGCGTCGTCGCCTCGCACGCTCAGATGCCGAGCTCGGCGCGCACGGCCTGCCAGTTCGCGCGCGTCATCAGCTTGCCGCTCGTCTGCGTGTCGGCCGGCGGCGTCTTGCCGTTGCGGATCCAGTCGACGAGGTTCTGCGTGCTGTCCTTGCCGTGGTTCGTCGAGCTGACGGCGATCGTCCCGTAGAAGCCGGTCGGCTCCTTCTTCTGGAATTCGGCAAAGGCTTCGCCCGCGCCGTTGATGCCGACGCCGATCACGTCGGCCGCCGGGATGTGCAGCTGTTCGGTCGCGCGCACCGCGCCGAGCACGGTTTCCTCGTTCAGCGCGTAAACCACCCACTTCTTCACGTTCGGATGGCGCGCGAGCACGGGCGCGGCGGCGCTGAAGCCGCCTTCGTCGTCGGTCGTCTTCTGCGGCGCGTCGAAGATGTTCTCCTTGCGGAAGCCGTTCGCGAGCAGCGCCTGCGTCGCGCCGTCGGTGCGCAGCTTCGCGGTCGGCAGCTCGTAGTTGGTGATGCGCAGCGCGCCGACTTCCTCAGGCTTCCAGCCGCGCCGCTTCATCTCGTCGGCGATCGCCTGGCCGACCTGGTTGCCGATCTTGATCGCCGACATCCCGAGATGCGGCACGTTCGACAGCGGCTTGCCGGTCGAGTCGACGAGCTGGTCGTCGACGGTCACGAACTTCATGTTGTAGCGCTTCGCGCGCGCGGCGATCGCCGGCCCGAGGCGCACGTCGGGCGCGCAGATCACGAAGCCCTGCGCGCCTTGCGAGCCGAGGTTGTCGATCGCGGCGAGCACCTTCTCGCCGTCCGGCGTGCCGATCTTCACGACCGAGAAGTTCTCCTTCTGGCCGAGCGAGGCGGCCGCGTTCTGCTCGTTGATGAACCATGCCTGCTCGGGCATCTTCACCAGGAAGCCGATCTTCAGCGGCGCGTCGGCATGCGCGGCGCCCTGCATCCCGAGCGGCGCGAGGCAAAGCGCGGCCAACAGTGCGCGCAGGGTGTGTCGGCGAGTCGTGCGGTTCATGCGGTGTCTCCTTGTATTGGCTTGGGTCTTCAACATTCGTCGTACACGGTCGCGCTCGCGATGAGGCGCGCCGGCACGTTTTCAGCGGCCGAACGCGTCGGTCCCGACGCGCCGCCCGAACAGGAACGCGTCGGCGACGAGGCGCAACGGCCGTACGTCGACGTCGCTTTCGCCGCGCGCAATCAGCGCGCGGAAGTGAGCATACAGCGCCGGATACTCGCGCTGCGGGCCGATCTCGACCGGCTCGCCGGCGATCGACAGTTGCGCGCCGCCGCGGCTGATCGCGAGCACGCCGTCCGACGTGTCGACCGCGATCTCCCATTGCTCGACGGGGCCGTGCCGCCAGTCGAATTCCGCGTGCACCGGCACGCCGTCCGTATCGGCGCAATCGAGTTCGGCCGCGATCGGTGTCTGCACGTCGCTCGGCACGTAGAGCGTCGCTTCGCGCAGCACGAGCTCGCGCGGCAGGATCCGCGTGACGATCGACAGCGCGTTGATGCCGGGATCGAACACGCCGAGGCCGCCCGGCTCCCAGATCCACTGCTGCCCCGGATGCCAGCGCCGCACGTCTTCCTTCCAGCGCACCTGCACCGCGCGGATCGTCCGCGTCGCGAGCCACGCGCGCGCCGGCTCCACCGCGCTCGCGCAGCGCGAATGCCAGGTCGCGAACAGCGTGAGGCCGCGTTCGCGCGCGAGCGCGTCCAGCGCGGCCACTTCGCCCAGCGTCGCGCCCGGCGGCTTCTCGAGCATCACGTGCTTGCCGGCTTCGAGCGCCGCGCGTGCCTGCGCGTAGCGCACCTGCGGCGGCGCGCACAGCGACACCGCCTCGAGTTCGGGCTCGGCGGCCAGCAGCGCACCCAGTTCCGGATAATTGCGCACGCCGTTGACTTCCGCGTGACGGCTCGCGCAGGCGGTCAGCGCGAAGCCCGGTTCGGCGGCGATCGCCGGCAAATGCTGGTCACGCGCGATCTTGCCGATCCCGATCACGCCCAGCGAAATCACCTTGCTCATCTGCGTTCCTCCTTCGCTACTCGGTCAGTGCGCCCAGCGCAGCACGAGCGGATCAAGCCGGCGCGCGATCGTAAGCAGCTCCGCGCGCGTGTCCGGATGCAGTTCCGGCATCGGATGCCGCGGCCGCTCGCACGCGATCACACCGCCTTCGCGCATCAGCGCCTTCGCGGTGAGAATGCCGGACTGGCGGTTCTCGTGATTGATCAGCGGCAGCCACGCCTGGTAGCGTGCGTACGCGTCGTCCTGCCGCCCTTCGCGCCACGCCTCGAGGATCGGCCGGATGCCGTCCGGATATGCGCCGCCCGTCATCGCGCCGGTCGCGCCGGCATGCAGGTCGGCGAGCAGCGTGATCGCCTCCTCGCCGTCCCACGGACCTTCGATCGCGTCGCCGCCGAGCCGGATCAGCTCGCGCAGCTTGTTCGCGGCGCCGGGCGTCTCGATCTTGAAGTACGAGACCTGCTCGATCTCGCGCGCCATCCGCGCCAGCAACGGCGCGGACAGCGCGGTGCCGCTCGCGGGCGCATCCTGGATCATGATCGGGATGTCGATCGCATCCGACACGCGCGCAAAGAAGTCGACGATCTGCGCTTCGGGCACGCGGAACGTCGCGCCGTGATACGGCGGCATTGTCATCACCATCGCCGCGCCGAGCTGCTGCGCGCGCAGGCAGCGCGCCGCGCATACCTGCGTGCTGTAGTGCGACGTCGTGACGATCACCGGCACGCGGCCGGCGACGTGTTCGAGGATCGTGCGCGTGAGCACGTCGCGTTCGTCATCGGTGATCGCAAATTGCTCGGAGAAGTTCGCGAGGATGCACAGCCCGTCCGAGCCCGCGTCGATCATGAAATCGACCGCGCGCTTCTGGCTCGCGAGGTCGAGCTCGCCGGTCTCGGAAAACGTCGTCGGGACGACGGGGAAGATGCCGCGATAGCGCGGTGTGCTGCTCGATGTCATGGTTCGGGTCCTGCGTCGGTCGAATCGGCGTTCAGCCGGAAAAACAAGGCGTTCAGGATTCGCGGGCGAATGCGCCCGCGGCCGGCTCGGGCGCGCGCAGCGCGGCCCGGACCACGAACGTCATCAGCACCGCGAACAACAGCGTCGCCGCGAGAAAGTACAGGCCGGCCGCGAGACTGCCGGTCGATGCCTTGATCAGGCCGATGCCGTACGGCCCGAAGTAGCCGCCGAGATTCGCGAGCGAATTGATCGCGGCGATGCCGACGGCCGCGCTCGTGCCGGTCAGGAATTCGCCGGGCAACGCCCACACGACGGCCTGGATCGAATAGAGCGAGAACGCGGTGAGGCAGATGAACGCGAACTGCAGCGCGGGCTGCTGCACCCATGCGCTCGCGGCCATCGTCACGGCGGCCGCCGCCGACACGACGACGATGTGCCAGTAGCGCTCGCGCTTGCGGTCCGAATGGCGCGGCACGACGAGCAGGCCGACCACCGCGAACAGATACGGCACCGCGGACAGCAGCCCGGTCGCCGCATCGCCGGCGCCGAATGCGTGGATGATCGTCGGCAGCCACAGCGACAGCCCGTAGATGCACAGCGGAAACGGCAGGAACAGCGCGGCGAGCAGCAGCACGCGGCGGTCGCGCAGCGCGGCGAGCGGATTGCCGTGCGAAGAAGGTCGATACGTGTCGCGGTCGGCGGCGAGTTGCCGCGCGATCCAGCGGCGTTGGTCGTCGTTCAGCCAGCGCGCATGCGCGGGCGACTCGGGCAGCAACCGCAGCGTCGGCCAGGCGAGCAGCACGGCCGGCAAGCCGCTGACGACGAACAACGTCTGCCAGTCCGACAGGCCGAACCAGCCGTGCGTCGACAGCAGCCACCCGGCGAGCGGGCCCGTCACGATGCCGGCGAGCGGCTGCGCGAGCACGAGCAGGCCGATCACGCGGGCCCGGTCGCGCATCGGGAACCATTGCGTGAGGAAGTACAGGATGCCGGGATAGAGGCCGGCTTCGGCCGCGCCGAGCAGGAAGCGCAGCACGTAGAAACTGGCCGGCCCCTGCACGAGCGCCATCGCGATCGTGATCACGCCCCAGGTCGCGAGGATGCGCGCGAACCACACGCGTGCGCCGAAGCGTCCGAGCGCGAGATTGCTCGGCACTTCGCACAGGAAGTAGCCGATGAAGAACAGTCCGGCGCCCAGGCCGTAGGCGGCATCGCCGAGGCCGATCGCCGCGTTCATGTGCAGCTTCGCGAAGCCGACGACCGTACGGTCGACGTAGGCGACCACGTAGATCAGCGCGAGGAACGGCACCAGCTTGCGCGTGAGCAGGCGGGTCAGTTGCCGTTCGTCGACGGCTGCTTGCGAATCGGACTGTTCCGCCATCGCGTGGGCGGGCGTGTACTGCGTCGTCATCTTGTCTCCTGTCGGCCACCGTTAGCGCTTTAGCGCTTACGGGGGTCCCATGCTTCGCGGTCGGCCACCGTTAGCGCTTTAGCGCTTACGGTGGCCCCATGCTTCGCGGTCGGCCACCGTTAGCGCTTTAGCGCTTACGGGGGTCCCATGCTTCGCGGTCGGCCACCGTTGGCGCTTTAGTGCTTACGGGGGCCCCATGCTTCACGGTCGGCCTCTGTTAGCGCTTTAGCGTTTGCGGGGGCCGTTTGTCTCAATGCGAATGGCTCGGCACGTCCGCGCCGCGCATGCCGACCAGGAAGTCCAGATCGCACCCCTCGTCGGCCTGCAGCACGTGATCGATATACAGCCGCGCGTAGCCGCCCTTGCCGAGCTGCGCGGCCACGCCCGGCGCCGCGGTCGGATCGACGTCCGACAGGCGGCGCTGCAGTTCGTCGTCCGGAATGTCCAGGTGCAGCGTGCCGGCCTCGCAGTCGAGCTCGATCCAGTCGCCGTTGCGCACGGCGGCCAGCGGCCCGCCCGCGGCCGCTTCCGGCGCGACGTGCAGCACCACCGTGCCGTACGCGGTGCCGCTCATCCGTGCATCGGAGATCCGCACCATGTCCTTCACGCCCTGGCGCAGCAGCTTCGGCGGCAGCCCCATGTTGCCGACCTCCGCCATCCCCGGATAACCGCGCGGCCCGCAGTTCTTCAGCACCATTACCGAACTCGCATCGACGTCGAGCGCTTCGTCGTTGATCGTCGCCTTGTAGTGCTCGAGATTTTCGAACACCACCGCGCGGCCGCGATGCTTCAGCAGCTCGGGGCTCGCCGCCGACGGCTTCAGCACCGCGCCGCGCGGCGCGAGATTGCCGCGCAGGATGCAGATCCCGCCGTCGGCGATCAGCGGCCGGTCGAGCGAGCGGATCACCTCGTCGTCGTAGTTCGGCGCTTCGCGCACGTTGTCCCACAGCGACTTGCCGTTGACGGTCAGCGCGTCCGGGTGCGGCAGCAGCCCGCCTTCGCCGAGCCGGCGCAGCACGGCCGGCAGGCCGCCAGCGTAATAGAACTCCTCCATCAGGAAGCGCCCGGACGGCATAAGGTCGACGATCGTCGGCGTGTCGCGGCCGATGCGCATCCAGTCCTCGAGCTCGAGCGGCACGCCGATGCGGCCCGCGATCGCCTTCAGGTGGATCACCGCGTTGGTCGAGCCGCCGATCGCCGCGTTCGCGCGGATCGCGTTCTCGAACGCCGCGCGCGTCAGCACCTTCGACAACACGAGCCCTTCGAGCGCCATCTCGACGATCCGGATGCCGGACATGTGCGCGAGCACGTAGCGGCGCGAATCGACGGCCGGGATCGCCGCGTTGTGCGGCAGCGCCACGCCGAGCGCCTCGGCCATGCACGCCATCGTCGACGCGGTGCCCATCGTGTTGCAGGTGCCAGCCGAGCGCGACATGCCGGCTTCGGCCGACAGGAAGTGATGCAGGTCGATCTCGCCCGCCTTCAGCGATTCGTGCAGTTGCCACACGGCGGTGCCCGAACCGATGTTCTTGCCCTCGAGCTTGCCGTTCAGCATCGGGCCGCCCGACACGACGATCGCCGGCACGTCGCAGCTCGCCGCGCCCATCAGCAGCGCGGGGGTCGTCTTGTCGCAGCCGGCGAGCAGCACGACCGCGTCGATCGGATTGCCGCGGATCGCTTCCTCGACGTCCATCGACGCCAGGTTGCGCGTGAGCATCGCCGACGGCCGCAGGTTCGATTCACCGTTCGAGAACACCGGGAACTCGACCGGGAACCCGCCCGCCTCGAAGATCCCGCGCTTCACGTGCTCGGCGAGCTTGCGGAAGTGCGCATTGCACGGCGTCAGCTCGGACCACGTGTTGCAGATGCCGATGATCGGCCGACCGTCGAACTCGTGATCGGGGATGCCCTGGTTCTTCATCCAGCTTCGGTACATGAAGCCGTTCTTGTCGTTCGTGCCGAACCATTGGGTGGAGCGCAGCCTGGGTTTTGTTGCCGACATCGTCAGTCCTGTGGTGACGGGATACCGGCGCAGTCTAGGCAGATTTTTGATAACTCGCTAATGACGTTTTAGGCGATTACGATATCGATTCCGATATCGATATAAACCCGTACCATGCTCGAAGCCAGCCCGTGGGGAAACCGCAGCCGCCTGAAGACGCGCCAGCTCCTGCTGGTCGTCGCGCTCGCCGACGAAGGCAGCATTCACCGCGCGGCAGCCGCGCTCAACATGACGCAGCCGGCCGCGTCGAAGCTGCTGCGCGAGCTCGAGGAATCGATCGGCGCGGTGCTGTTCGAGCGCCTGCCGCGCGGGATGCGCCCGACGCTGTACGGCGACGCGCTGATCCGCCACGCGCGCGCGGCGCTCGGCAGCCTCGACCAGGCGCGCGAGGAGCTGGCCGCGCTGAAGGCCGGCCATCTCGGGCATGTGGCGGTGGGTGCGATCACGTCGCCGGGGTTGCGGCTCGTGCCGCCGGCCGTCGCCGCGGTGAAGGGCACGCATGCGAACGTGCGCGTGTCCGTCGCGATTGACACGAGCAATGTGCTGCTCGAACACCTCGCGCAGGACAAGCTCGATATCGTGCTCGGCCGGCTGTCAGCCGAACACGACAAGCTGCACCTGCGCTACGAGCCGCTGACCGGCGAGCCGGTCGCGGCGGTCGTGCGGCCCGGCCATCCGCTGCTCGCGCAGGCGCCGTTGTCGCTCGCCGACGTGCAGCGTGCCGCGTGGGTCATGCCGCCGGCCGGCAGCGTGCTGCGCCACCGCTTCGAGCTCGTGTTCCAGCGCGCGAGCCTCGCGCCGCCCGCGAACGTCGTCGAGACGGCCGCGCTGCTGTTCATCACTCAGTTGATCGAGCAGAGCGACATGATCGCGGTGCTCGCGGAGGACGTCGCGCTGTACTACGCGCGACATGGCATCGTGTCGGTGCTGCCGCTGGAGATGGATTGCCGGATGGACGACTTCGGGATCATCACGCGCACCGACCGGCTGCATTCGCCGGCCGTCGCGGTGATGGCCGACGCGATCCGCACGGCCGCGCGGGAGGTGTACGGGGTCGCGTTGTAACGTCACGCCGCCGCGAATTCGATCACCGGTTCGCACCGGATCGGGAAGTTCACGGAGTTCGCGATATAGCACTTCGCATGCGCATCGTGATGCAGCCGCTCGGCCAGCTCGCGATCGTCGCCTGCGCGAATCGTCACGCGCGGATGCAGCACGATTTCGGTGAAGCGCCCCTGCTCGGGGCTGTCGAGCATCGCCCCTTCGGCGTCGTCGATGTAGGCAAGCACGCGGATGCCGGCTTCCGAGCAAAGATGCAGATACCAGAGCTTGTGGCACGCCGATGCCGACGCGAGCAGCAGATCCTCCGGATTCCAGCGCGCCGCATCGCCGCGAAACGCCGCGTCCGACGAGCCCGGAATGTCGGGCTTCGTACCCGCGCTGATCACATGATCGCGGCCGTATTCGCGGTACCCCGACGTGCCGGTTCCACGGTTGCCGGTCCACTCGACTGCCACGCGGTACTTGTGTTCGCCATGCGCCATCTCGCTCTCCTGTGCCATCGGATGTGATGGCCGCCATTGTGTCACCGGAATGCCCGGGCGCGAACGCAACGCCTGCGGCGCCCGCGCAATGACGGTCGCACATCTCGATTCGGCGCGACGCGTCGCGATGCGGCTCGTCGAAGGCAACTGAGGCAGTCCGGCGGCCGAGCGCGCGCTCGCGCATTTCCGGCCGCCACCCCGCCACGTGGCACGGCACGGGCACCGGTTCAGCCGCCCCGGCCGGACACTTGCACTCCCCCCGCCCCCAATGCAACAAGGTCAACTTACGATTGCAAATACATCTCATTTGCATTAGATTTCGGCGCGCAAATGAACTGTTTGGAACACGGATGCCGGCGCGAGACGGCCCGCGGTGCCCGAACGCGGACCAATCTCTGAAGGACAGGGTATGAGCAGGAAGAACTGGGCGGCCGCACCGATGGCCATCGTCGTCGGCACGGCCGGCCTGAGCGCCGCCGAGGCTCAGGAACTGTCGCTGCCTGCGATCGAAGTCTCCGGGCAGCGCACGACGGCGCCGTTTCGCGCGCCGGAATCGACGAGCGCGACGCGCACCGAGACGGACGTGATGGAGATTCCGTTCGCGGTCAGCAGCGTCGACAAGAAACTGATCCAGACCGTCGCCGCCACACGCGGCGAAGACCTGTACGACTGGGTCGCTGGCGTCGCGCGGCAAAACAACTTCGGCGGGCTGTGGGACAACTACGCGGTGCGCGGCTTCGCCGGCGACGGCAACACGTCCGGCACCGACTACCTCGTCAACGGCTTCTCGTGGAATCGCGGCATCAGCGTGCCGCGCGACACCGCCACGCTCGAGCGCATGGAAGTCCTCAAGGGGCCCGCGTCCGCGCTGTACGGCCGCGGCGATCCCGGCGGGCTCATCAGCTACACCACCAAGCAGCCGCAGTTCGCGCGCGCGAACACGATCGGCGTGTCGGCCGGCAGCTACGGCGCGCTGCGCGAGACGCTCGATTCGACCGGCCCCGTCACGAAGTCGCTCGCGTACCGCTTCATCGCGATGAACGAGGACAACGGCAGCTTCCGCGATACCGTGTCGAGCAAGCGCTACCTGTTCGCGCCGTCGTTCACGTGGGACATCGGCGCGGATACGACGCTCCACTACGAATTCGAGACCGCCCGCCAGCGCGCGCCGCTCGATCGCGGCGTGGTCGCGGTCAACGGGCAGCTCGGTGCGGTGCCCGCCTCGAGGTTCATGGGCGAGCCGCGCGACGGCGACTACGACGTGCGCAACTCGGGCCACCAGTTCACGCTCGAACATCGCTTCAATGCCGACTGGTCGGTCAACGCCGGCTTCGCGCAGCGCGACACCGACCTGTCCGGCCGCTCGTCCGAAGCGTTCGCGCTGCAGCCGGACGGGCGTACGCTGTGGCGCCGCTACCGGCAGGTCGCGTTTCACTCGAACGACGTGCAAGGGCGCGTCGAGGTGGCCGGCAAGGCCCGCACGGCCGGCATCGGCCATACGTTCGTGATGGGCGCCGACGCGTATCGCTTCAACTATGACCAGTTCGTGTCGCGCTCGACGCCGACGGCCGCGGCGCCGTATGCGATCGACATCTTCGATCCGGTCTACGGCCAGCCGGCGCCCGTGCCGCGCACCGCGACGAACCTGCTCGAGCGCGACGACGGCCAGGGCCTGTACGCACAGGACACGCTCGCGTTCGGGCCGCACTGGAAAGTGCTCGCCGGGCTGCGCTGGGACCGCTTTCACCAGTCGGTCGAGAACCGCCTGAAGGGCGCGACGACGACCCAGCTGCAAACGGCGCTGAGCCCGCGGCTCGGCATCGTGTACGAGGCCAGCTCCGCGCTGTCGCTCTACGCGAACACCGCGTATTCGTTCCGGCCGAACAACGGCGCCGACGTGAACGGCCGCGCGTTCGATCCGGAGAAGGGGCGCGGCTATGAGGCCGGCGTGAAATGGGCCGGCACGCGCTGGCTCGCGACCGTCGCCGCGTTCTACGTGAACAAGCGCAACGTGCTGACCGCCGATCCGGCGAACGCCGGGTTCTCGCGTGCGGCCGGCGAAGTACGCAGCCGCGGCGTCGAATTCGAATGGAACGGCGAACTCGGCCACGGGTTGCGCGGCATCGTCAACCTCGCGTACGTCGATGCGCAGGTCACGCACGACAGCGTGCTGACGCCGGGCGCACGCCTCGTCGACATTCCGCGGCTGAGCGGCAGCGCGCTGCTGATGTACGAAACCGCGCTGCCGCTCGTCGACAAGGCCGGCGCGGGCGCGGGCGTGATCTACGTCGGGCGCCGCGCGGGCAACACAGCGAACACGCAGGACGGCTTCGACCTGCCCGCTTACGCGACCGTGCAGCTCAACGGCTACGTGCAGGTCAACAAGCATCTGCGCGCGTCGGTCGTGCTGAACAACCTGTTCAATCGCACGTACTACGTCAGCTCGTACAACAGCCTGTGGGTCACGCCGGGCGCGCCGCGCAGCCTGTTCGCGTCGCTCGCGTATTCGTTCTAGAACCGACGGGCGTCGCGCAGCGGACGCGAACCGTGCGTGTGGTGCGCGGAAAGCCACCCGGGCATGTCCGCCCATTGCCGCAAGGTGCGCGCCGCCCCTCGCTACATGAAGCGTCGCCCCGACACCGCCGCCGTCGTCCCGCGCACCACCAACCGCGGCAACGACGCGATCCGCACGCGCGACGCATCGTCGATCCGGCCGCCCGCCTCGCGCAGCGCATTGAGCAGTTCGACCGCGAGCCCGGCGGCCTCGGCGGTCGGGATCGCCACAGTCGTCAACGTGGGCCGCGTGTCGCTCGCCAGATGAATGTCGGTAATGCCGACGATCGACAGGTCGTCGGGCACGCGCCGGCCGCGATCGGCCGCCGCGTGCAGCGCCCCGATCGCGGGCAGGTCGTTGGTCGCGACCAGCGCGGTCAGCCCGGGATGCGCGTCGAGCAGCCGGCCCGCCGCGCGCACGCCGCCTTCGATCGAATCGGAATCGGGCCCGGCCGCGACGATCGACGCGTCGAGCCCCGCTTCGCGCATCACGTCGACGAAGCCGTCATAGCGCGCCGCCTGCACGCCGCTCGCCGACCCGCCGACGATCACGCCGATCGTCCGGTGCCCGAGTTCGAGCAGATGCCGCGTCGCGATCCGCCCGGCTTCGCGAAAATCCACCGCCACGCACGGCAACCCTTCGGGCGGCGCATCGGGCCGCTCCCACAGACACAGCACGACCGGCACGCCGCGCCGCGCGACGTCCGCCAGATCCGGCAGGTGCAGGTTCGCGTTGGTCACGAGAATGCCTTCGGAGATCGTGCCGGCGATCTGGTCGAGATACGCTCTGCCCTGCAACGGGTCTTCGTTCGTATTGCAGACGATCAGGAACTGCCCGTTGCGACGCACCGCGCGCTCGACCGCGAGCGCGAACTCCGGGTAGAACGGGTTCGCGATGCTCGATACCATCAGCGCGACCGTGGGCGCGCGCCCTTCAGCGAGGGCCCGCGCCGCGAGATGCGGCCGGTACCCGAGCGCCTGCACGGCTTCGAGCACGCGCGCGCGGGTGGCTTCGCCAACCCGGCCGCGATTGCGCAGCACGTTCGAGACCGTCGCGGCCGTCACGCCGGCGCGGCGGGCCACTTCATCGAGTGTCGCCATGAATTGCTCACTATATGAGACGTTGATCCAGTATTTGCTTCGCTCACCGAAGCGGCGCACTATCGCCGCACACCCTGCCGCCCGACCGACGGGCGCGACTCGGCCGCGATCGCTATCGGCTCTTTTTTGATCGCGATGGTTAAGCGCTTAAGCACTGACGAAAGCGCATTAAAACATGGAGCGGAGACAATGGCGAGCATCTCGATGCGACGCGTGCAGAAAGCCTATGGCGAGCACGCGCCGGTCATTCGCGACGTCGATCTGGAGATCGGCGCGCACGAGTTCTGCGTGTTCCTCGGGCCGTCCGGCTGCGGCAAGTCGACCCTGCTGCGGATGATCGCTGGCCTCGAGGATCTGAGCGACGGCGAATTGTCGATCGACGGACGCCGCGTCGACGACGTGCCGGCCGCCGAGCGCGGCGTCGCGATGGTGTTCCAGAGCTACGCGCTGTTTCCGCACATGACGGTCTACGAGAACATGGCGTTCGGGCTGAAGCTCGCGCGCGTGCCGAAGGCCGAGATCGACCGGAAGGTGCGCGACGCCGCGCGGATCCTGCAGCTCGATACGCTGCTCGAGCGCAAGCCGAAGGCGCTGTCCGGCGGCCAGCGGCAGCGCGTCGCGATCGGCCGCGCGATCGTGCGCGAGCCCGGCGTATTCCTGTTCGACGAACCGCTGTCGAACCTCGACGCCGCGCTGCGCGGCCAGACCCGCATCGAAATCGCGAAGCTGCACCGGCAGTTCGAACGCGCGAGCGTCGTCTACGTGACGCACGACCAGACCGAAGCGATGACGCTCGCCGACAAGATCGTGCTGTTGCACGCCGGCGCCGACACCGCGCAGCACGGCAGCATCGCGCAGATCGGCGCGCCGCTCGACCTCTATCACCATCCCGCCAGCCGCTTCGTCGCCGGCTTCATCGGCTCGCCGCGGATGAACTTCCTGCCGGCCGTCGTCGCCGCCTGCGACGCACGGCACACCACCGTCACCGTCGTGCCGTCCGGCGAAACCTTCACGCTGCCGCGCGACGGCGCCGCGCTCGCGCCGGGCGCGACCGTCACGCTCGGCATCCGCCCCGAACACCTGACGCTCGGCGCCGCGCCCGACGCGACCACGCTCGCACGCGACGTCGCGCTCGTCGAACGCCTCGGCGAGCAGACCTACGTGCACCTCGACCAGCCCGGCGGCACGCCGCTGATCGCGAAAGTGCCCGGCGACGCGCCGCTGCGCATCGGCGAGCGCGTGCACGCGCAGGCGCCGGCCGCGGCCTGTCACCTGTTCACCGAAGACGGCCGCGCGGTGCCCGCGCGCGCCGACGTTCCCGTCCACCACTACGCATAAGGATCGGCATGCGCCTTGGAGTCTGTTACTACCCGGAACACTGGCCGGAATCGATGTGGGCCGCCGACGCCCGCCGGATGAAGGCGCTCGGCATCGCGCAGGTGCGGATCGCCGAATTCGCGTGGAGCCGCATCGAGCCGTCGCCGGGCGAATACGACTGGGGCTGGCTCGACCGCGCGGTCGACGTGCTCGGCGCGGCCGGCCTCGAGATCGTGATGTGCACGCCGACCGCGACGCCGCCGAAATGGCTCGTCGACCGTCACCCCGACATCCTCGCAATCGGCGCCGATGGCCGGCCGCGCGGGTTCGGTTCGCGCCGCCACTACGACTTCTCGTCGCCGACCTATCTGGAAGCGTCGCGCCAGATCTGCACGGCGGTCGCCGAACGCTACGGCCGCCACCCGGCCGTGCGCTACTGGCAGACCGACAACGAGCTCGGCTGCCACCAGACGGTGGTCAGCTATTCGCCCGCCGCGCTCGTGCGCTTTCGCGAATGGCTGAAGGCCCGCTACGGCACGATCGACGCGCTGAACCGCGCGTGGGGCACCGTGTTCTGGAGCATGGAGTACCGGCATTTCGACGAAGTCGACGCGCCCATCGGCACCGTGACCGAAGCGCATCCGTCGCATCGCCTCGACTACCGGCGCTTCGCGTCCGACGAGGTCGCGCGCTATCACCGGATGCAGGTCGACGTGATCCGCGCGCATTCGCCGGGCCGCCCCGTCGCGCACAACTTCATGCAGCTGTTCACCGAGTTCGATCATTACGAGGTGGCGCGCGACCTCGACATCGCGACGTGGGACAGCTACCCGCTCGGCGCGCTCGAGGAGCAATGGTTCGCACCCGAGCTGAAGGCGCGCTGGCTGCGCACCGGCCATCCGGATTTCGCGTCGTTCAATCACGATCTCTATCGCGGGATGTCGAAGCTGCCGTTCTGGGTGATGGAGCAGCAGCCGGGGCCCGTGAACTGGGCGCAGTGGAACCCCGCGCCGCTGCCGGGCATGGTGCGCCTGTGGAGCTGGGAAGCGTTCGCGCACGGCGCCGGCTGCGTGTCGTACTTCCGCTGGCGGCAGGCGCCGTTCGCGCAGGAGCAGATGCATGCGGGCCTGCACACGCCGGACGACCAGCTCGACGAAGGCGGCCGCGAAGCGCAGCGCGTCGCGCGCGAAATCGCGGCCGTGCTCGACGCCGGCGCCGATGCCGACGCGAACGGCGCGGTGCGCGCCCCCGTCGCGCTGGTGTTCGACTATGAAGCGAAGTGGCTGTTCGAAGTGCAGCCGCAAGGCGCCGATTTCCACTACCCGCGCTGCGCGTTCGAGTACTACTCGGCGCTGCGTTCGCTCGGCCTCGACGTCGACGTGATCTCAGCGCATGCGCCGCTCGACGGCTACCGGCTCGTCGTCGTGCCGCCGCTGCCGATCGTGCCGGACGACTTCGCGGCACGGCTCGCCGCATCGGGCGCTCATGCGGTGTTCGGCCCGCGCACCGGTTCGAAAACCGCCGACCTGCAGATTCCGCCGACGCTGCCGCCGGGCCCGCTCGCGTCGATCCTGCCGCTGCGCGTGTGGCGCGTCGAGTCGCTGCGGCCGAACGTGACCGAGCCGATCGACGGAACGTTGCGCGACGGCTCGGCGTTCAGCGGCGACGCACGCCGCTGGCGCGACCTCGTCGAGCTGCGCGACGACGCACCCAGCGTCGTGCGTGCGCGCTTCGCCGACGGTCATCCGGCCTGCGTGTCGCACGGCGCGCTGCACTACTGGGCCGCGCTGTTCGATGACGCGACCACCGCGCGCCTGTTCGCCGACGTCGCGGCCGAAGCCGGCCTGACACCGTCGCCGCTCGGCGACGGCGTGCGCGTGAGCCGACGCGGCGGCCTGACCTACGTATTCAACTACGGCGGCACGCCGCATACGCTCGATGGGGTGCCGCCGTCCGCGTTCGTGGTCGGCGCCGCGCAGGTCGAGCCGCAAGGCGTCGCCGTGTATCGAAGCCGTTTGTAGCAACCGCCCCCGGCGCCGCGACGCGCCGGTCACGCACAACGACAGACACACAGGACTGGAGACACACATGACACATCGCCCCCTTCGCGTCGCCGCCCGGCTTGCGACCGCCGCCGCCATCGCGTTCGCTTCGTTCGGCGCCGCGGCGCCGGCCGACGCGGGCACGCTGACGATCAACATCGCGTTCAAGGGCGCCAGCCAGCGCGCGGTCTGGCAGTCGACGATCGAGGCGTTCCACAAGGCCCATCCCGACATCGACGTGAAGCCCACCTTCGTCGACGAGGAAGCGTACAAGGTGCAGCTCCCCGCATGGCTCACGACCGTCGCGCCCGACGTGGTCAACTGGCACGCGGGCGAGCGCATGGCGTACTACGCGAAGCGCGGGCTGTTCGAGGACCTGAGCGGCGACTGGGCGAAGAACGGCTGGGACGCGATGTACGCGTCGACGCGCAGCGCATCGTCGTACAACGGCAAGCAGTACGCGGCGCCGACCGTCTATTACTCGTGGGGGCTGTTCTACCGCAAGGACCTGTTCCGCAAGGTCGGCATCGCCGACGAGCCGAAGACCTGGGACCAGTTTCTCGATGCGTGCAAGAAGCTGAAGGCGGCCGGCATCACGCCGATCGCGGTCGGCGGCCGCGACGCGTGGACGCTCGCCGGCTGGTTCGACTATCTCGACCTGCGCCTGAACGGCAACGCGTTCCACCAGCAGCTGATGGCCGGCGACGTGCCGTACACCGACCCGCGCGTGAAGAAGGTCTACACGACGTGGAAATCGCTGATCGACTCGGGCTACTTCATCGACAACGCGCTGTCCTACGATCTCGACGGCGCGCAGCCGTTCCTGTTCCAGGGCAAGGCCGCGATGATGCTGATGGGCACCTTCATCGCGGCCGGCTTTCCGCCGAACGTGAAGCAGGAAATGGGCTATTACCGCTTCCCGATCATCGACCCGAAGGTGCCGACCGCCGAGGACGGCCCGGTCGAATCGCTGCACATCCCGACCAAGGCGAAGAACAAGGCCGACGCGCATACGTTCCTCACATTCGTCGAGACGCCCGAGATGGGGGCGAAGCTCGCGGAAGGGCTTGGCTCGCTGTCGGCCAACAGCAAGTCGCCGGAGCCGGCCGACCCGGTTTCGCGGATCGGCTTCCGGATCCTCGCCGACACCAAGGGCGGCGTCGCGCAGTTTTACGACCGCGACATGACAAAGGAGATGGCCGACGAAGGGATGAAGGGGATGCAGCAGTTCCTCGCGAATCCCGCGCAGCTCGATACCGTGCTCGCGCAGCTCGAACAGACCCGCAAGCGGATCTACAAGAAGTAACCGCGTGACCCATGCGGCGGCCGCGTGTGCGTGCCGCCGTGTCCGCCCAGGAGGCTTGCCGTGTCCCGTCCGATCACGTCCACCCCGCCCGCCGGCGCCGGCGCCGGCGCCAACGCTACGCCGGCGCCGCGCGGTGCATCCGCCGCCGCCGGGTTGCGCGCGCGCCGCCCGTCGCCCGCGGTGCGGCGGCAGCAGCGCGCCGCGTGGCTCTTTCTAGCGCCTGCATGCGCGATGGTTGCCGTCTATGTGATCTGGCCGATCCTGTCGACGCTGTGGCTAAGCCTCTGCAACTGGGACGGCATGACCGAGCGCACGTTCGTCGGTCTCGCGAACTACGTCGAGCTGCTGCACGCACCGACCTTCTACACCGCGCTGCGCAACAACGTGATCTGGCTTGCGCTGTTCATGCTCGCGCCGCCGCTCGGCCTCGCGCTCGCGCTGTACCTGAACCAGGCGGTGGTCGGCATCCGGCTCGTGAAGTCGCTGTTCTTCGCGCCGTTCGTGCTGTCGGGCGTGGTGGTCGGCCTGATCTTCTCGTGGTTCTACGATCCGACCTTCGGGCTGCTCGCGCTGATCGCCGGACACGGGATCCCGGTGCTCGGCGATGCGCGTTATGCGACGTTCGGCATCGTGTTCGCCGCGCTGTGGCCGCAGACCGCGTACTGCATGATCCTGTACCTGACCGGCCTCACGTCGGTCAACCCGGAGCAGATCGAGGCGGCGCGGATGGAAGGCGCGCGCGGCTTCGCGCTGCTGTGGCACGTCGTGCTGCCGCAGTTGCGCCCGACCACGTTCATGGCGATCGTCGTCACGGTGATCGGCGCGCTGCGCAGCTTCGACCTGATTTCGGTGATGACGGGCGGCGGCCCGTTCGAGAGCTCGACCGTGCTCGCGTATTACATGTACGACCAGGCGATCAAGTACTACCGGCTCGGCTATTCCGCGTCGATCGCGGTCGTGCTGTTCGCGATCATGCTCGTCTACATCGTGTTCCAGTTGCGCCGCATGCTGCGCAACGAGCAGTGACCTACCGGGAGTTCATTCATCATGTTTCCGACACCCGTTGCCCACTGGAAGCCTGTCTCGCGCCGGCTGTACAAGCTGTCCCTGCCCGTCGCGCTCGTGATCTGGCTGCTGCCGATGATCGCGGTGTTCGTCACGTCGGTGCGCTCGACCGAGGAGCTGGTCGAAGGTCACTACTGGGGCTGGCCGCGGCACTTCTCGATGATCAGCAACTATCGCGACGCGCTGACCACGTCGCCGATGCTGCATTACTTTTGGAACAGCGTGCAGATCACGGTGCCGTCGGTGATCGGGTCGATCGCGCTCGCGGCGATGGCGGGCTTTGCGCTCGCGACCTACAGGTTTCGCGGGAGCACCGCGCTGTTCGGCACGTTCGTCGCGGGGAATTTCGTGCCGGTGCAGGTGTTGATGATTCCGGTGCGGGATCTGTCGCTCAGGTTCGGCGTGTTCAACACGGTCGAGGCGCTGATCCTGTTTCATGTCGCGTTTCAGACGGGGTTCTGCACGCTGTTCCTGCGTAACTTCATCAAGCAGTTGCCGTTCGAATTGATCGAGGCCGCGCGGATTGAAGGTGCGGGCGAATGGACGGTGTTCTGGCGGATCGTGTTGCCGCTGATCCGGCCGGCGTTGGCCGCGCTCGCGATTCTTGTTTTCACGTTCGTGTGGAACGATTACTTCTGGGCACTGTGCCTCACGCAAGGCGACGAGGCCGCGCCGATCACCGCAGGCGTCGCGGCGTTGAAGGGGCAATGGACGACGTCGTGGAACCTCGTGTCGGCCGGGTCGATTCTCGCCGCGTTGCCGTCGGTCGCGATGTTCTTCGCGATGCAGAAGCATTTTGTGGCAGGGCTGACGTTCGGGGCGACGAAAGGGTGAGCCGGCGCTGATCGCGGATTCTGATCTCCTCCTCTTCATCGAGAGGTTGCCCGCTTCGGCGGGCTTTTTTTGGTCCCGCCAGGTTTGACGGTGCGGTGAATAGAGCGGCTATTCTCCGCATAATTTGCGGGGAATATTGAATCGCAGGATCTGGACGGCGCGGGCCGCGGGCCCGTCGTTACGCATCGGAATCGACATGCAGCGTACTCCTTCAAGGATAGGCGGCGCGCCACGGTCAACCGCCAGGCGCGTGTCGCGCAAAGGCAAAACGGGTCGTGTCGGGCCACGCATCGAATTGCTCACATTGCGACATATTCGACCGCGAGACCGCACCGCCAGCGCGATTTGCTTGATACACGTCATGGCGGCAACGGATGCTCCGCTCATCCGGTTCACGTCCACCCTTCGAGCCGCAGCGTCGACCGCACGAGCCGCTGCTCTTCCTCCTCGATCTCGCGCAGATAGTCGACGCACTGCCGGATATGCTCGCTCGCGGCCTTGCGGGCCTGGTCGGGCAGCCGCCCTGTCACCGCGTTATAAAGCCGCGCATGCTGGCGGTCGATCTGCTTCTTCAACGGCTCGCGGTGATAGAGATTGTTCACCGACGCAAACACGGAACTGAGCAGCAAGTCGGTCAGCGACTGCAACGTATTCACAAGCACCGGATTGTGCGACGCCTCGCAGATCGCGAGATGGAACGCATGGTCGAGCTTCGCCCGCGCCGCCGGATCGAGATCCTGCGCATCGGCCGCCGTCATTTCCTCGTAGCGGCGCTTGATCAGGATGAAATCGGCAGGCGTACCGCGCAGCGCCGCGAGCCGCGCGGCTTCGGTCTCAAGCATCCCGCGTACCTCGAACAGGTCGTACAGCGTGCGCGGCTGCGAGCCGAGCAGATGCATCATCGGCGACACTTCGCGCTGCGGGGTCAGGCTCGCGACGAACGAACCCTTGCCGTGCGTCGTGTCGATGATGCCACGCGCACGCAGCAGCTTCATCCCTTCGCGCACGGCCGTGCGCGACACGCCGAGCTTCTCGGTGAGCCGCCGCTCGGACGGCAGCGCCTGTCCGGCCTTCAGCACGCCGTCGACGATCAGCCGCTCGATCCGCTCGGCGACGACATCGGCGACATTGCGCGCCGGCGCTTGTCGAACTTGCGTTTCCATACTGGTATGACCACTTCGGGAGGATATCGCCGATTTTCTCACAAACCCTTGTGTCGATTCGGTTTCCCGTCACCGCAAACCGCGTCCGACAGGCCCCCTTTCAAAAACTGGTACGACCACGTTCGCGACGTCTGGACACGCACCGGCCGCCCGCCAAGAATGCCGTTCATCCGGCGCGCCGCGCATCCCGCGGCCGCCTGCATGGTGGAGACGGAGACACACGATGAGTTTCATCTACGACGAACGGATCGACGGCCCGCTGGCGACCGTCGACCGCGACACGCTCGTCGCCGCGCTCGCTGCGGCGGCGCCCGGCCTCGACGTGCTGCACGAGCGCGAGGCGCTGAAGCCGTTCGAATGCGACGGCCTCGCCGCGTACCGCACGGTGCCGCTCGCGGTCGTGCTGCCCGACACGGTCGAGCAGGTGCGTGCGGTGCTGCGCGTGGCGGCCGCGCACGGCGTGCCGGTCGTCGCGCGCGGCGCGGGCACCGGTCTGTCGGGCGGCGCGATGCCGCTCGAAAAAGGCATCCTGCTCGTGATGGCGAAGTTCAATCGCATTCTCGAAATCGACGCCGATGCCGGCATCGCGCGCGTGCAGCCCGGCGTGCGCAACCTCGCGATCTCGCAGGCCGCCGCGCCCTACGACCTCTACTATGCGCCGGACCCGTCGTCGCAGATCGCATGCTCGATCGGCGGCAACGTCGCCGAAAACGCGGGCGGCGTGCACTGCCTGAAATACGGGCTGACGGTGCACAACATCCTGAAGGTCGAGATCCTGACGATCGACGGCGACTTGCTGACGCTCGGCGCCGACGCGCTCGACGCACCCGGCTTCGACCTGCTCGCGCTGTTCACCGGCTCCGAAGGCATGCTCGGCATCGTCACCGAAGTGACGGTGAAGCTGCTGCCGAAGCCGCCGAGCGTGAAGGTGCTGATGGCGAGCTTCGACGACGTCGCCGAAGCCGGCGCGGCGGTCGCGCGGATCATCGGCGCGGGCGTGATCCCGGGCGGGCTCGAGATGATGGACAACCTCGCGATCCGTGCGGCCGAGGACTTCATCCACGCGGGCTATCCGGTAGACGCGCAGGCGATCCTGCTGTGCGAACTCGACGGCGCGGCGACCGATGTCGAAGAGGACGCCGAACGCGTCGCCGCGCTGCTGCGCGACGCCGGCGCGTCGGAGATCCGCGTCGCACGCGACGAGGCCGAGCGGCAGCGCTTCTGGGCCGGCCGCAAGAACGCGTTTCCGGCGGTCGGCCGCATGTCGCCCGACTACTACTGCATGGACGGCACGATCCCGCGCCGCGAGTTGCCGCGCGTGCTCGAAGGGATCGCCGCGTTGTCCGCGCAATACGCATTGCCGGTCGCGAACGTGTTCCATGCGGGCGACGGCAACATGCATCCGCTGATCCTGTTCGACGCGAACCGTCCGGGCGAACTCGACCGCGCGGAAGCGCTCGGCGGCAAGATCCTCGAGCTGTGCGTCGCGGTGGGCGGCAGCATCACCGGCGAACACGGCGTCGGGCGCGAGAAGATCAATCAGATGTGCGTGCAGTTCAACGCCGACGAAATCACGTTCTTCCACGCGGTGAAGGCCGCGTTCGATCCGCGCCGCCTGCTCAATCCCGGCAAGAACATCCCGACGCTGCACCGTTGCGCCGAATTCGGCGCGATGCACGTCCATCACGGCAAGCTGCCGTTTCCCGAACTGGAGCGCTTCTGATGCGACGCGAACGCGAACCCGATTCGATCGACGACAGCGCGGCGCTCGTCGCGCAGGTCGACGCCGCGATCCACGATCGCCAGCCGCTGCTCATCCGCGGCGCGGGCACGAAGTCCTTTCTCGGCCGCGCCGTCGAAGGCCGCACGCTCGACGTGCGCACGCACCGCGGCATCGTCGCGTACGACCCGACCGAACTCGTGATCACCGCGCGCGCGGGCACGCCGCTCGCCGAACTCGACGCGATGCTCGACGCGGCCGGCCAGATGCTGCCGTGCGAGCCGCCCACGTTCGGCGGCGGGGCCACGGTCGGCGGGATCTTCTCTGCCGCGCTGTCGGGGCCGCGCCGCCCGTGGGCCGGCGCGATGCGCGATTTCGTGCTCGGCTGCCGCGTGATCACCGGCCACGCGAAGCACCTGCGCTTCGGTGGCGAGGTGATGAAGAACGTCGCGGGCTATGACGTATCGCGGCTGCTCGCGGGCAGCTTCGGCTGCCTCGGCGTCGTGACGGAAGTCTCGCTGAAGGTGCTGCCGAAGCCGCGCGCGAGCCGCGATCTCGCGTTGCCGCTCACGGCAGCCGAAGCCGTGCGGCGCGTGGCCGGATGGCGTCGCGCGGGGCTGCCGCTCGCGGGCGCCTGCCATGCGGACGGCGTGCTGCGCGTGCGGCTCGAAGGCGGCGAGGGCTCGGTGAAGGCCGCGCACGACACGATCGGCGGCGAGAACATGGACGATCGCGCCGACGGCTTCTGGTCCCGGCTGCGCGACCTGTCGCTGCCGTTCTTCGACGATCCGCGCCCGCTGTGGCGCGTGTCGGTGCCGGCCGCCGCGCCGCTCGATGCGCTGCCCGGCGCACTGCTGGTCGACTGGGGCGGCGCGCAGCGCTGGCTGAAGAGCGACGCCGCACCGGCCGACGTGCAACGGTTCGCCGCGCAGTGGGGCGGCCATGCGACCTGCTTCACGCCCGGCGCGACGCACGAGCCGTTCCAGCCGCTGCCGGCTGCGCTGCTGCGCGTGCACCGGCAGCTGAAGGCGCAACTCGATCCGCATGCGATCTTCAATCCCGGCCGCCTGTACGCGGACCTCTGACGCCCACCCGACTGCGAACCGCCGATGCAAACCAATCTCAGCGAAGCAAGCAAGGCCCTCGACCGGGCCGACGAAGCGGAAGCGATCCTGCGCGCCTGCGTGCACTGCGGCTTCTGCAACGCGACCTGCCCGACCTATCAGGTGCTCGGCAACGAGCTCGACGGGCCGCGCGGACGCATCTATCTGATCAAGCAAATGCTCGAAGGCGAGCCGTGCGGCGAGCGCACGCAGCAGCATCTCGACCGCTGCCTGACCTGCCGCAACTGCGAAACGACCTGCCCGTCCGGCGTGCGCTATCACACGCTGCTCGACATCGGCCGCGCGGAAGCCGAGAAGCGCGCGCGGCGTCCGGCGCGCGAGCGCCTGCTGCGCGCCGGCCTGCGTCACGTCGTACCGCGGCCGGCGACGTTCGCCGCGCTGCTGAAGGCCGGCCGCGCGCTGCGCCCGCTGCTGCCCGGCGCGCTGCAGGACAAGATCCCGGCCACCGTGCCGGCAGCCGCGCCGCGCCCGCCGCTACGCCACGCACGACGCGTGCTGATGCTCGAAGGCTGCGTGCAGCCGTCGCTGTCGCCGAACACCAATGCGGCCGCGGCGCGCGTGCTCGACCGGCTCGGCATCAGCGTGACGCCGGCCCGCGAAGCCGGCTGCTGCGGCGCGACCGAATATCACCTGAACGCGCAGGAGGCCGGGCTCGCACGCGCACGCCGCAACATCGATGCGTGGTGGCCCGTGATCGAGGCCGGCGCGGAAGCGATCGTTCTGACGGCGAGCGGCTGCGGCGCGTTCGTGAAGGAATACGGCGACCTGCTGCGCTCCGACCCCGCGTATGCGGACAAGGCGCGGCGTGTGAGCGCACTCGCGCGCGACCTCGCGGAAGTGATCGCGGCCGAGCCGCTCGACGCGCTGGCCGACGCAACGCAGCGCCGCGTCGCGGTGCACTGCCCGTGCACGCTGCAGCACGCGCAGCGGCTCGGCGGCGCGGTGGAAAGCATCCTCAGGCGGCTCGGCTTCGATCTGACGAATGTCGCCGACGGCCACCTGTGCTGCGGGTCGGCCGGCACCTATTCGCTGACGCAGCCCGAACTCGCAACCCGACTGCGCGACAACAGGCTCGACGCACTCGAAGCCGCGCGGCCGGACCTGATTGTCACGGCCAACATCGGCTGCCAGACTCACCTGAACGGCGCGGGCCGTACGTCCGTGCGCCACTGGATCGAGCTCGTCGACAACCGATTGGTCAACTGACCGCTGATTCCGGAGGACTTCCATGCAAACGAAACCCGAACTCGAACTCGCCGACGTCGAGCGCATGCTCGCCGCCGCCCGCGCGGAAGCGGAGCACCACGGCTGGGCCGTGTCGATCGCCATCGTCGACGACGGCGGCCACCTGCTCGCGTTCGCGCGTCTCGATGGCGCGTCGCCGGCCAGCAGCTACATCGCGCACGACAAGGCGCGTGCGGCGGCGCTAGGCCGCCGCGAGACGAAGGCGTATGAGGATATGATCAACGGTGGCCGCACCGCGTTTCTGAGCGTGCCGCTGACGGGGTTGCTCGAAGGCGGCGTGCCGGTCACGGTGGACGGCCGGATTGCGGGCGCGATCGGTGTGTCTGGCGTAAAGTCCGAACAGGACGCCCAGATCGCCCGCGCCGGCACACAAAGCGTCGCGGCCTGATCCGCGCGCGTTTTTCATTCCCCGGGAGGAATCACGATGATCGACCAAGCAGGACTGCAAGTCGCGCCAGCGCTGAGCCAGTTCATTGAAAACGAAGCACTGCCGGGCACCGGTATCGACAAGGCCGCGTTCTGGAGCGGTTTCTCGGCGCTGGTGCACGACCTCGCGCCGCGCAACCGCGAGTTGCTCGCGGAACGCGACCGCCTCCAGCACGAACTCGACACGTGGCATCGCGCGCACCCTGGCCCGGTGCGCGACCATGCCGCGTTTCGCGCGTTCCTCGAACAAATCGGCTACCTCGTGCCGGTCCCGTCGAACGTCGCGGCAGCCACCGCGAACGTCGACAGCGAGATCGCGACGCAGGCCGGCCCGCAGCTCGTCGTGCCGCTGTCGAACGCGCGCTATGCGCTGAACGCCGCGAACGCACGCTGGGGCAGCCTGTACGACGCGCTGTACGGCACCGATGCGCTGCCCGAGGACGGCGGCGCCGAACGCACGTCGACCTACAACCCGACACGCGGCCAGCGCGTGATCGATTACGCGCGCAACGTGCTCGACAACGCCGCGCCGCTCGCGAGCGGCTCGCACCGCGACGCGCTGCGCTACCGCGTGGAGGACGGCCAGCTCGCCGTCGAGACCGGCAAGGGCGTCGTGCACCTCGCGCGGCCGGCGCAATTCGTCGGCTACCAGGGGGCGGCGGGTGCGCCGTCGGCAATCTTGCTGAAAAACAACGGCCTGCACATCGAGATCCAGATCGACGCATCGACCCCCATCGGTCGCGCCGATCTCGCGAACGTGAAGGACGTCGTGCTGGAAGCCGCGGTCAGCACGATCATCGACTGCGAGGATTCGGTCGCGGCGGTCGACGCCGAAGACAAGGTCCAGCTGTATCGCAACTGGCTCGGGCTGATGCAGGGCACGCTGGTGGAGGAAGTCGCGAAGGGCGGCAAGACCTTCACGCGCCGCCTGAACGCCGATCGCGAGTACACGACGCCGGCCGGCGGCACGCTGTCGCTGCACGGCCGCTCGCTGCTGTTCGTGCGCAACGTCGGCCACCTGATGACCAACGGCGCGGTGCTCGACCGCGACGGCAACGAGATTCCGGAAGGGATTCTCGACGGCGTCGTCACGACGCTGTGCGCGCTGCACGACCTGAAGGCCAAGCGCAATTCGCGCACGGGCTCGATCTACATCGTGAAGCCGAAGATGCACGGCCCCGTCGAAGTCGCGTTCGCCGATACGCTGTTCGCGCGCATCGAGGATCTGTACGGCCTGCCGCGCAACACGCTGAAGATGGGCATCATGGACGAGGAGCGCCGCACCAGCGTGAACCTCGCCGCATGTATCGCGGCGGCCGCCGCACGCGTCGCGTTCATCAACACCGGCTTCCTCGATCGCACCGGCGACGAGATGCACACCGCGATGGAAGCGGGCCCGATGATCCGCAAGGGCGAGATGAAGTCGTCGGCGTGGATCACCGCATACGAGCGCAACAACGTGCTCGCGGGCCTGTCGGCCGGCTTGCGCGGCCGCGCGCAGATCGGCAAGGGCATGTGGGCGATGCCGGACCTGATGCACGCGATGCTCGAGCAGAAGATCGCGCATCCGCGCGCCGGCGCGAACACCGCGTGGGTGCCGTCGCCGACCGCCGCGACGCTGCACGCGCTGCACTACCACCAAGTCGACGTGCAGGCCGTCCAGCAGCAGCTGGAGAAGACGTCCTACGCGAGCGAACGCGACGCGCTGCTCGAAGGGCTGTTGACCGTGCCGGTCGTCGAGCGCGCCGCCTGGAGCGAAAGCGAGATCCTGAGCGAGGTCGAGAACAACGCGCAGGGCATCCTCGGCTACGTCGTGCGCTGGGTCGAACAGGGCGTCGGCTGCTCGAAGGTGCCCGATATCCACGACGTCGGCCTGATGGAAGACCGCGCGACGCTGCGCATCTCGAGCCAGCACATCGCGAACTGGCTGCGCCATGGCGTGATCACCGAGGCGTTCGTGCTCGACGTGTTCAAGCGCATGGCGCGCGTCGTCGACCAGCAGAACGCGGGCGACCCGAACTACCGCCCGATGGCGCCTAACTACGACCAGTCGACCGCGTTCAAGGCCGCGTGCGCGCTGGCGCTGCAGGGCACGTCGCAGCCGAGCGGTTATACCGAGCCGCTGCTGCATCGGTTCCGGCTCGCGTTCAAGGCGCAACAACAGGGCGCATGAGCGTTCGCATGCGGGCTTTCCCGCATGCGGCTTCACGACACGGGCGGCCATCTCGGCCGCCCGTTTTCCTATGCGGATTCGCGCGGACGCTGAAAACGGATGACCGGTCCGTATCGCTCGGCCTTCGGCGCAGAGCCTTGTACTGCAACGCTTGCGCGCGCGATCGGCAAGCGTCGGCCGGCGCGATAATTTGATCCCGATCAACGGCTTGCAACATTTTTCGCGCTCGATAATGCCCGCGCTATACTCGGACCATTGCGCGCCGCGATTCGTCGGATCGTCGAATCGCGGCCGATCTATCTTGCCGGTGCGCCGGTAATGCGGCGGCTTATCCGGCCGCTCTGATCGATGATCGCGCCCGCTTTTCCTGTCGGTCGGGCGGAATGCGTATCGGGGGCCGCGTAACGGATCGCCGCCGGCCAATCAATACGAACACAATCGCATCGGCCCGCCGCCCGGCGGCGATGCCCCCTCGATCCACGGACCATGGCAGAAACCGACTACGCAATGCCCAGCGAATCCGGCCTGACGGGCCGTGTCGCCGCTCATCTGCGCCGGCTCCTGCTGCCGCACCTGATCTTCTATTCGGGGCTGCTGCTCGGTCTGCTCCTGCTGCTGCTGTGTGGAATCGTGCTGTACGAGGCACGCATCGACGCGCGCGACCGTGCGCGCATCACGCAGCAGAACATCGCGTTGATGGCGTCGTGGGACATCGAGCGCAACATCGAGTTCTTTGCGCTGTCGCTGCAGGCTGTCGTCGAAGGCGAGAACGATCCGGCGGTCGGCGCGCTGCCGATGCCGCTGCGCCGCCAGGTGCTGTTCGATCGCGCGACCACGGCCAAGTATCTCGGCGGCATCTACGTGCTCGACGCGAACGGCGACATTGCGGTCGACGGCAAGAGCGACGTGCCGCGCAAGGCCAATTTCGGCAACGAACAGTATTTCACCGTGCATCGCGACCACCCGGACGTCGGCCTGTACGTCAGCGATCCGTACCATTCGCGGCTGCGCGCCGGCTCGCCGAGCATCGCGCTCAGCCGGCGCATCACGCGGCCCGACGGGTCGTTCGGCGGCGTCGCCGTGATATCGATCCGGCTCGAATATTTCCAGAACCTGTTCTCGCGCCTCTCCCTCGGCGATCGCGGGTCGATGGCGCTGATCAATACGTCCGGCCTGATGCTCGCGCGCCAGCCGTACGAACCGGCGATCGTCGGCCGCAACATCAGCAAGGCCAGCACGTTCCGGCACTTCATGACCGCCAGCGAAGGCAGCTTCTCCGACACCGCATCGATCGACGGCGTGCGGCGCCTGTACGTGTTCCGGCACCTCGAGAACCTGCCGCTGATCATCATGGTCGCGCGCTCGGAAGCCGACACCTACGCCGCGTGGTACGACCGCGCGATCCCGATCGGCTCGGCGATGGCCGTGCTCGCGCTCGGCTTCGTCGGCCTGTCGCTGCTGCTCGACGTGCAGTTGCGCAAGCGTCACCGCGCGGAAACCGAACTGCAGGCGCTCGCGCGCACCGACGGCCTCACCGGCCTCGACAACCGCCGGATGCTCGACGTCACGCTCGCACGCGAATGGCGCCGCGCGGCGCGTTCGCAGCACGCGCTGTCGCTGCTGTTCGTCGACGTCGACCACTTCAAGCGCTACAACGACACGCAGGGCCACCAGGCCGGCGACGACGCGCTCGCCGCGGTCGCCCGCTGCATCGCCGGCTGCCTGCACCGGCCGGCCGACTATGCGGCCCGTTACGGCGGCGAGGAGTTCGTCGTCGTGTTGCCCAATGTCGACACGAACGGCGCCGTGACGATCGCCGAATCGATCCGCACCGGCATCCTCGATCTCGGCATCCGGCACGACACGGGCGTGTCCGGGCGCCTGACCGCGAGCATCGGCGTGACGACCTGCTATCCGGAGCGCGACGACAGCATCCAGGCCGCGCTGAAGCTCGCCGATGACGCGCTGTACCGCGCGAAGGAATCCGGGCGCAATCAGGTCGTCGTACTGACGTCCTCGTCGGTCGAGCGGATGCCGCGGCGCGCCTGAGCGCGGCGTCGGCCCGGCCCCTCGGGCCGCCACACCGCCGCCTGCGGGCAAAATCGCCGACAATGTCGGCTCGCCGCGCCGCCGCGCGACACACGCGGCCGCCGGCCCGCGCCCGCTTCGCACCACCATGAGACTCAAGGCAAAGATCTTCCTTCTGGCCATCGTGCCGTTCCTGCTCGCGATCGCCGGCATCGGCTTCGGCGTGCGCCAGCAGGCGACGTCGCTCGCGCGCACGCAGCACGCGACGATCCAGGCCGCCTACCTGTCGAGCAAGGAAGTCGAGCTGAAGCATTACGTCGAGCTCGCGACGAGCGCGATCATGCCGCTGTACGACGCGAGCGGCCGCAATGCGCGCGACGACTCGCTGCTGCGCACGCAGGCGCTCGCGATGCTGCAGAAGATGGATTTCGGCCCCGACGGCTATTTCTTCGTGTACGACCTGCACGGCAATTCGCTGATGCATCCGCGCGAGCCCGAGCGCGTCGGCCACAATTTCTGGTCGATGCGCGACCCGCAGGGCGCGCTGACGATCCAGCAGCTGATCGGTGCCGCGTCGCACGGCGGCGGCTACGTGCGCTACGCGTGGCAGCGGCCGTCGACGGGCAAGGTCGCGCCGAAGCTCGGCTACGTCGTCGCGCTCGAACGCTGGGGCTGGATGGTCGGCACCGGCATCTATCTCGACGACGTCGACAACGCGCTGCAACGGATCGACGCGCGGGCGTCCGCGAACATCGAGCGCACGATGAGCTGGCTCACCGCGATCGCGCTGACCGGCGCGGCGGTGATCGCCGCGTGCGCGCTGGTGCTGAACGTCAGCGAATCGCGCAGCGCCGATGCGAAGCTCAAGCAGCTCGCGCAGCGCGTCGTCGAATCGCAGGAGCAGGAGCGCGAGCGGCTGTCGCGCGAGCTGCATGACGGGATCAGTCAGATGATGGTGTCCGCGAAGCTGATGCTCGAGTCCGCGCTCGCGCGGTTCGAGCGTGGCGCGACGCGGATGCCCGAAGCCGAGCAGGCGCTCGCGACGGGCGTCGGACGGCTCGGCGACACGCTGCGCGAAGTGCGGCGCATCTCGCATGCGCTGCGCCCGGCGATGCTCGACGATCTCGGCCTCGCGGCCGCGCTCGAGCAGCTCGTGCGCGAACTCGGCGCGGAGAGCGGCATCGACATCGGCTATACGCAGGTCGCGCACAGCGGCGCGCGGCCGTTGCCCGCGCCGGTCAATACGGCGCTGTTCCGGATCGCACAGGAAGCGCTCAGCAACATCGTGCATCATGCGCAGGCGTCGCGCGCGGCCGTCACGCTCGACGTCGGCGCGCATGCCGTCAGGCTGACCATCGCCGACAACGGCTGCGGCTTCGACGCCGAGCGGACCCAGACCGATGCGCGCCGCGGCATCGGGTTGCGCAACATGCGCGAGCGCCTCGACGCGCTCGGCGGCACGCTGACGATCACGTCGCAGGTCGGTCACACCGTCGTGGCCGCGCGCGTGCCGCTGCGCGCCGCCTGACGAGCACCACCATAACCGGAGACCTTTGCCCATGAGCGCCCCCGACACTGACCGGCCCGCCGCCCGACTGCTGCTCGTCGACGATCACCCGCTGGTGCGCGACGGCCTGCGGATGCGGCTCGAGGCGGCCGACCTGTCCGTGGTCGGCGAAGCCGGCAACGCCGACGAAGCGCTCGCGCTCGCCGCGTCGCTCGAGCCCGATCTCGCGCTGATGGACGTCGGCATGAACGGGATGAACGGCATCACGCTCGCCGGCGTGTTCCACGAGCGCTTTCCGGGGATTCGCGTGCTGATGCTGTCGATGCACGACAACATCGAGTACGTGACGCAGGCCGTGCGCGCCGGCGCGAGCGGCTACCTGCTGAAGGATTCGCCGGCGAGCGAGATCGTCCGCGCGATCGGCGCGGTGCTGGCGGGGCAGACGTTCTTCAGCGAAGGGCTCGCCGCGCGGATGATCCAGGCGAGCGCGGCCGCGTCGCCGCTCGACCGCTTGACGCCGCGCGAACGCGACATCCTCGACGCGCTGGCCGAGGGGCTGTCGAGCAAGCAGATTGCCCAGCAGACGGGGCTGTCGGTCCGCACGGTGGAAACCCATCGGCTGAATTTGAAGCGCAAGCTCGAGATCGAGGGGCAGGCGGAGCTGATCAAGTTCGCGGTCGAGCATCGGCGGCGATAGGGCGCGCCCGGGTAGCTTGCGCCCCCATGCCGGGGCCATCGCGCGAACGGCCACAAGCCGGAATTCGCGATACACCAGCGCGTTTGCGTTGCCCCACGCGCAATTCGCTCATCCAATTTCATACTCGTCCAATCGCGCCGTCGCTGGATAGATGGGATTCTCCGTAATTTCCAGTCGCAAACGGCCGTCTACGTGCCCTACAGCCTTCAATTTCATTTGAAAATGCATCCCGAAATATTCGACACGGAAAATCCCGCGCGTGCAACGTATGCACGCAAAGGGCTGGCGTATGCTCGCCGCCGATATAGCTGAGGTCGCAACGTGAAACAGCGTTCGCACGCGTGGTGTAAGGACCGGTTACTGCTCTTGTCAGCTGCGCTTTTGTGCGCCGGATTGGCGAGCGCGTTTGCGCGAGTTTCGGGAAAAGATGCGCCGACGATTATCCTGTCGATTACCGTCTTCGCGTTGCTCATCGATAACCGGAGGCTTCGCAAGGCACTCCGACAAGCCACCGAGGAAAATCGACCACATGAGCCATGAGCGGGCTTCGCGTACGGCCGTCACGGGATCGTCCAGGCCGACGGACACCGCTCAATGTGCAACGCCCCGGCCGCATTCGCGACCGGGGCGTCGTGGTTTCAGCGTCGCATTTCAGTCGCGGCTCGCGCCGCGACCGTTGACCGTCAGTTCGTCCGCGAGTTGTGCTTCTGCAGATACGCGATCAGGCCGTCGATGCCACCCGTTGCGAGCTGGCTCTTGAACTGCCCCTGGTAGACCTGGATCAGCCACGCGCCCGACATGTCGATGTCGTAGATCTTCCAGTCGCTGCCGACCTTGCCGAGCCGGTAGCCGACCGACTGGCTGTCGCCAGGCGTCGTCACCGTCGACTGCACCAGCGCATCGGCACCCGACGCACCGCCGGCCTTGAACGAGAACTTCGCGTCCTGGTTGCCGAGCTGCGCGAGCGACGCGGCATAGGTGCGCGTCATGAGCACCCTGAACTGCTTGTAGAGTTCCTGCTGCTGTTGCGGCGTGGCCTGCTTCCAGGCATCGCCGACCGCGATGCGCGTCGTGCGCTCGAAGTTCGTCACCGGCAGGAAGCGCTGCTCGACGACTTGCGTGATTTTCGCCATGTCGCCGCCGCGTGCAGCCGGATCGGCCTTCATCGCGTTGACGGTGCCCTCGACCGCATTGCGGACGACGTCGACCGGCGCGCTCTGCGCGAAAGCGGAAACCGACACGGCGGCCGCCGCGACGAAAGCAAACAGATGACGTTTCATACGGATATCGCACTCGATGAGAAAAAACGGGCCGGCGGATTGCATCGATTGCATCGGCCGGTGGGTCGAAGTATAGCGGCCCGAACGCCCGCCTGCCGCCCGGTGACCGACTGTTACCTTTGAGCCCCTTTTGTCACAGGACCGCCGCCGCGGCACGATCCGGGCCGATCATGTAAATATCCGCTTACCAATGGTCCGATCATTCGCGCCGATTCCCTCGCCGCGGAGCAAATATCCTTCCCGCCCCTTCATGCTGCAACGTTGCGACCGCCGTCACGCGGCGCCGGTATACTCGTTGCTTTGCCCTTGCCAGCCCCTTCCCACCGCCACATGGTGACATCTCTCATCGTCCGACTCGTCGCATTGTCGGTACGCCGCCCCGTCTGGGTCGTCGTGCTGTCGCTCGTCATTGCCGTCTTTAGCGGCGTCTATGTCGCGCAGCACTTCAAGATCAACACGGACATCAGCAAACTGGTCGACGCGGAACCCCAGTGGGCCGCGCTCAGCAAGGCCGTCGACAAGGCCTTCCCGCAACGCAACGGCACGATCCTCGCGGTGGTCGAGGCGCCGGCGCCCGAATTCGCGACGGCCGCCGCGCACGCGCTCACCGAAGCGCTGCAGAAGCAGGCCGACGCCGGCCGGATCGGCCAGGTCGCCGAACCCGGCGGCGGCCCGTTCTTCGAGCACAACGGGCTGCTGTTCCTGTCGTCGCAGGAAGTGTCGGACACCACGTCGCAGCTCGCGAGCGCGCGTCCGCTCGTCAACGAACTCGCGAAGAACCCGAGCCTGACCGGCCTCGCGACCACGCTGTCCACCACGCTCGGCCAGCCGCTCCTCACCGGCCAGGTAAAGCTGCCCGCGATGGCGAAGCTGCTCGCGCGCAGCGCCGCGACGGTCGACGACGTGCTGGCCGGCAAGCCGGCCGCGTTCTCGTGGCGCGGGCTGGTCGACAGCGATGCCGCGCGCCAGCCCGCCCGCGCGTTCGTCACCGTGCAGCCGGTCGTGAACTACGGCGCGCTGAAGGCCGGTGCGGAAACGACGCAGGTGATCCGCGACACCGCGCAAGCGCTCGGCCTCGAGCAACGCTACGGCGCGGCCGTGCGCCTGACCGGCGAACAGCCGCTCGCCGACGACGAATTCGCGTCGGTGGAAGACGGCGCCGCGCTCAACGGCGCACTCACGCTGCTCGCCGTGCTCGTGATCCTGTGGCTCGCGCTGCGCTCGAAGCGGATGATCGGCTCGGTGCTCGTCACGCTGTTCGTCGGCCTCGTCGTGACGGCCGCGCTCGGCCTCGCGATGGTCGGTTCGCTGAACATGATCTCGGTCGCGTTCATGGTGCTGTTCGTCGGCCTCGGCGTCGACTTCTCGATCCAATACGGCGTGAAGTACCGCGAGGAACGCTTCCGCGATCAACGCATCGATCACGCGCTGATCGGCGCCGCGCACTCGATGGGCATGCCGCTCGCGCTCGCCACCACGGCGGTCGCCGCGAGCTTCTTCTCGTTCATCCCCACCGCCTATCGCGGCGTGTCCGAGCTCGGCCTGATCGCGGGCGTCGGGATGTTCGTCGCGCTGCTGACCACGCTCACGCTGCTGCCCGCGCTGCTGCGCCTGTTCGCGCCGCCGGGCGAATCGAAGACGCCGGGCTTTCCGTGGCTCGCACCGGTCGACGATTTCCTCGATCGCCATCGCAAGCCGATCCTGATCGGCACGCTCGCGGTCGTGATCGGCGCGCTGCCGCTGCTCGCGTTCCTGCACTTCGACTTCAACCCGCTGCACCTGAAGGATCCGCACAGCGAATCGATGGCGACGCTGCTCGCGCTGAAAGATTCGCCCGAAGCGGCCGTCAACGACGTCACGCTGCTCGCGCCGTCGCTCGCCGAGGCCGACGCGGCCGCGAAGCGCCTCGACGCGCTGCCGGAAGTCGGCCGCACGACGACGCTCACGACCTTCGTCCCGGCCGACCAGCCGGCCAAGCGCGCGGCGATCGCCGCGGCCGCGAGCGAACTGCTGCCTGCGCTGACGCAGCCGGCCGCGCCGAAAGCGACCGACGCGCAGCGCGTCGCCGCGCTCAAGCGGGTGTCCGACCTGCTGGGCTACGCGGCGGAAGATCACCCGGGCCCGGGCGCGGCCGCCGCCCAGCATCTGTCGGCATCGCTCGCGAAGCTCGCCGCCGCCGACAGCGCGACGCGCGACCGCGCCGAACGCGCGTTTTCCGACACGCTGCGCATCGCGCTGAACCAGCTCGCGACGCTGCTGCAGCCGCAGGACGTCACGCGCGAATCGCTGCCGCCGCCGATCGTGCGCGATTGGGTCGCGCCGGACGGCCATGCGCTCGTGCAGATCTCGCCGAAGGTGCCGAAGGGCGTCGACCCGAACGACGACACGATGCTGCGCCGCTTCGCGAAGGCGGTGAAGGCCGCGGAGCCGGGCGCGACCGGCGGTCCGATCTCGATCCTGCATTCGGCCGACACGATCATCAACGCGTTCCTGCACGCGGCGCTGTGGTCGATCATCTCGATCACCATCCTGCTGTGGATCACGCTGCGCCGCTTCGGCGACGTGCTGCGCACGCTGGTGCCGCTGCTCGTGTCGGGCCTCGTGACGCTCGAGATGTGCGTGCTGCTCGGCATGTCGCTGAACTTCGCGAACATCATCGCGCTGCCGCTGATGCTCGGCGTCGGCGTCGCGTTCAAGGTGTACTTCGTGATGGCGTGGCGCGCGGGGCAGACGGGCCTGCTGCACTCGAGCCTCACGCACGCGGTGCTGTTCAGCGCCGCGACGACGGCAACCGCCTTCGGCAGCCTGTGGCTGTCGCATCATCCGGGCACGTCGAGCATGGGCAAGCTGCTCGCGCTGGCGTTGACCTGCACCCTGATCGGCGCCGTGGTGTTTCAGCCCGTCCTGATGGGCAAACCGCGCGTCAAACGCGCCCAGAACCAATCGCAAGGAAACAATGAATAAGGTGCGAATCATTGCGGCGACCGTCGCTGCCAGCGCGGTGCTGAGCGGCTGCGCGACCGGCCCGAACCGCAACCCCAACGACCCGCTCGAGCCGATGAACCGGGCGATGTACAAGTTCAACGACACGGTCGATACGAACATCGCCGTGCCGATCGCGAAGGGTTACCAGAAGATCACGCCGACGCCGATGCGCACCGCGATCAGCAACTTCTTCTCGAACCTCGGCGATCTCGGCAACATGGCGAACAACCTGCTGCAGTTGCGCATCACCGATGCGACGCAGGATCTGATGCGCGTGGCGATGAACTCGGTGTTCGGCGTCGCCGGCCTGATCGACATCGCGACGCCTGCCGGGCTGCCGAAGCATCACCAGGATTTCGGGCTGACGATGGCGCGCTGGGGCATGCCGTCCGGCCCGTACCTCGTGCTGCCGGTGTTCGGGCCGAGCACGATCCGCGACGGCGTCGGCCGCGCGGTGGACGTCCGCTTCAACCTGCTGAACTACATCGAGCCGGCCGCGCGCAATCCGATGTACATCGCGCAGTTCATCAGCGCGCGTTCGGATCTGCTCGGCGCGACCGACCTGCTGAAGCAGGCGGCGCTCGATCCGTACTCGTTCGTCCGCGACGCGTATCTGCAGCAGCGCAAGTCGCTGACGTATCGCGGCCAGTCGGCCTCGGCCACGCCGCCGAACTACACCGAGCCGGGCGAGTCGGGTGCGGTGCCGGCGGCCGCGCCGGCCGTGCCGGGCTTGCCGAACTACGAGGATCCGGGTGAGGCGGGCGGCGCATCGGGCGCGGCGCCGAACAACGCGCCGGGGTTACCGCAGTACGACGATCCGGGTGCGGACGGCGCTATGCCTGCGAGTGCGCCTGCTGCGGCACCGGTGGCTACGCCCGCGGCTGCATCCGCTGGTGCGACGACGGCGCCGGCCATGGCGGCCAGTAGTCCCATCGCACAGTAACGCGACACGGAGCGAGACGTACCGAGGAGCGCCGCACAATACGCGGCGCTTTTTTTATCCGCACACGGGCCAGGCAACCTAGCATTCCCCAACGTCGCCAAGTCCATAAGTACAAGCAAACGGGTCGTACCATTTATTGTTTTTATAATAAAGCGTTACTGCATCGCCTCTCGTGAAGATAAATGTAGCAACGCCGCTTGAAGATAGATCCCACTTCCCCGAACTGCCGTCATCGAATCTCAACGTTCCCGCTGCATAACACGAGGAATACCGTTCGTGAGAAAACATATATCCCTCGACCGGATATGCCCTCGTGAAGAAATTTCTGAGCTGTTGAACAGTGGGTCGAAATTTTTTACAGACCTCCGACGCATCACCCTCTCTGCTCTTCCCGGATTCGAGAATCTCAATATCCCTCACCCCTCTCGCCTGTGAGGAGGAACAGAACAAGAAAACACACACAAGGAAAAAATATTTACACATCAATCCCATTGTGCAGTCCCCGCCTCAGTTCCCATCTTGCAAGACACCTCAGGATGCCTGTATATCTCAGAAAAAGATATTCCTAATGTTTCGCAAAGCTCTTTCACGAGCCACCTCAGTGAATTATTTTGCCATTCATTCACCGTTTCGTATATTTTCGTTTCCCTGTCCATACGACCAACGATTTCTATTCCAATAGAGTCCGCATTCCCCGGATACCTGCCTGGGAAAACCTTCCCATACTCCACTCGCGATAATTTTGCATATTTCCCGGCCATATCAGACATTCTTTTAAATTCGGATGGGCTACACTTCCTTTCCATAAGGCACCGGGATTTAAGCAATCCAACATGGTTGGTTCTCTTGTATACGGAGGCAGTTTGATATATGACTCCAGTCTTGTCTATCAGGAAATGCGCTCCGTTTGCCCCACTTCCTGCATAGCTATTAAACGTACTATCAGCCGTGGTGCCGTCAGTTTGGTGAACAACGATTCCATTCACCTTAGCCATCGCGCTTCGCTCAATTGTCGAAAAAATCTTCACCTCGACGCGCTCCGCATCAACATGACCTTGTTTTGAAATAAACAGCATTCCACCCCCTGTCGTTAAATAGTCATGTTGGCCTTGATGTCGTAGCCCATGCTCACCGCTCCGCCATTACCGCCCTGAGAATTTTGAATCACATATTCCTGCCTCACGCGGGAGAAGGATAGTCGAACCTCCTCGCGCGGAACCCTCATATTGGCGGTGCCAACCTGATTGACCTGGGTTACGAGTACATCCTCCATCGTGACCCTGAGGTATTCGAGCGGTGTACCGCCAGCTTTGCGCATTACGAGCACAGCACTCTCAATATGCTTTCCCGTCAGGCAGTACTGAATAAGATTCGGCGTGGCACGATCGATATAGTGCTCGAAAGTCAGATCGTCGACGGTACTTCTGCCTGCGCCGCCACCACTTCCCATATGCATATTGGATTGCTGACTCACGGACCAATCCCACGTCAGCACTTCGATTTCATTCGGGTGATTGGCATCGGGCGATTCGCCCGCTATGCCCGCCAGCTTCAAGAAAATGTCCCGCGCCATTCGCTCCCCTCGATCAGCAAATAAGAAAATCAAATCGATTCGAACGATGAAAGATAGGACCCGACGCGTCAATCAGACGAAGTCGAAAAACAGAATCCAATTGCCTCGACGCACTGTCCACCAGCAAATGAGCCCGCGGGCGCGCGCTTATACCGGGTGATGAACCTGGAGCAAAGGAAACTCACCGTGCGTACGATGCTGGTGCAATTCCCGTTGGAGATTCAGGGATCTCATTCGGACGGCAGTTCCGAAGACACCGACTCCAGTGCGACGCCCATGCCGGTGCAGGCGCGCACCGACTTCATGGGCTCGCGGCTATGGCGCGGTAACGACAATGCGTCGGCTCCGTGCGATCGAATGGGGAAAGAAGAAGTGAACCGCGGCGAACGCCGCTCAGACGATCCGCATCGCGCCCGCACGCTCGAATGCGTGCCGCGCCTGGATCAGCGTCGTGCGCGCCGCCCGCGCGTCGCCGGCGACCTGCAGCAGCGGGCCGAGCTGCGACGGCTGCTTCAGCAGTTCGCGCAGGATCGGCAGGATCGCGGTGCTGCCGTCGTCGCGCAGGCCGGCCGTCGCCGCGCGCGGCAGCGTGCGCCACGCCGGGTCGACGATCGCGCGGCACACCGCGAACGGCACGCCGCGCGACGCCGCGAAGGCCGCGGCGATATGCGATTCCATGTCGACGGCGAGCGCGCCCTTCGCGCGATGCAGCGACGCCTTTTCCTGCTCGCCGACCACCGGCGCGCTAACCGCCGCCATCGTGCCGCGCGTGACGCGCGCCCACACCGGCGTGTCGTGCAGCGCGGCGACGAGCCGCGCGCTCCAGGCCGGATCGGTCTGCACGCGGCCAAACGGCCCGTCGATCGCGTCCGCGATCACGAGCGCGCCCGGCGCGAGGTCGGGCGCGAGCCCGCCCGCCGTGCCGAAGCTCACGATGCCCGCGCAACCGCGCGCGGTCGCCTCGGCCAGCGCGCGCTCGAGCCGGTCGGCACGCGCGGCGAACACGGCCTCGACGCCGTGACCGCGCGCAATGCGTGCCTCGAACGCCATCCCCGTGACGGCGATGACGGGCAACGTGCCGTTGTGCTGCGTCGGCGCCACGCGTTACAGCCCGAACGTCACGCGCGTGGCGTTGTTGCGCTTCAGGTTGCGATAGCGCGCGAGCGCCCACAGCGGGAAGAACTTGCGATAGCCGTGGTAGCGCAGATAGAACACGCGCGGGAAGCCCGTCGCCGTGAAGCGCGTCTCGTCCCACAGCCCGTGTTCCTTCTGCTCGGCGATCAGGTACTCGACGCCGCGCGCGACGGCCGGATTGTTCACCTCGCCGGCCGCCATCAGGCCGAGCAGCGCCCAGGCCGTTTGCGACGCGGTGCTCGGCGCCTGCTCGAAACCACGATAGTTCAGCTTGTAGCTGTCGCCGTCCTCGCCCCAGCCGCCGTCCTTGTTCTGGATCGACAGCAGCCACTGCGCGCCGCGCTTCACGCGCGGATCGTCCGGCGTCAGGCCCGCGGCGTTCAACGCGCACAGGGCCGTCCACGTGCCGTACACGTAGTTCATCCCCCACCGGCCGTACCAGCTGCCGTCCGGCTCCTGCTCCTTCAGCATGTAGTCGAGCGCGCGGCGCGCCGGCTCGCTGTTCAGCGGCGTCTCGCCGAGCTGCGCCAGCATCGACAGGCAGCGGCCCGACACGTCGGCCGTCGGCGGATCGAGCAGCGCGCCGTGATCCGAGAACGGGATGTTGTTCAGGTAGTACTGCGTGTTTTCCGGTTCGAACGCGCCCCAGCCGCCGTCGCTGCTCTGCATCCCGACGACCCACTCGCGCGCACGCGCGATCGAATCGCGAAACGCGTCGTCGTGCTTGAGTTTCTGCACGCGATCCATCGCCACCGCGACCACCGCCGTATCGTCGACGTCCGGGTAGTGCGGGTTCGCGTACTGGAACGCCCAGCCGCCGGGTCGCACGTGCGGGCGGCGCGAGATCCAGTCGCCGCGCACGTCGAGGATCTGCAGCGGGCGCAGCCATTCGAGGCCGCGGATCACGGCCTCCTCGGCGCGCGCGTCGCCGGTCTCGAGCAGCGCATGCGCGGCGAGCGACGTGTCCCACACCGGCGACAGGCACGGCTGGCAATACGCTTCGTCCCCGTGCACGACGAGCAGCTTCTCGATCGACTTGCGCGCGATCGCGCGGTTCGGATGATCTTCCGCATAGCCGAGCACGTCGTACATCATCACCGCGTTGGCCATCGCCGGATAGATCGCGCCGAGGCCGTCCTCGCCGTTCAGGCGCTCGTCGACGAACGACACGGCCTGACGGATCGCGCGTTCGCGCGTGTAATTCGGGAACAGGCCGTCGGCCGCGCGCAGCGCATGGTCGACCACGCGGAAGAACGCGAACCAGCCGGGGCTCTGGTGGCCCTGGCGCGGCAGCAGCCCGGCGTTGACGGGCGGGTCGACGAACAGCTCGTCGATGCGCACGCCGCGCGGGTTCTTCGCGATCGGACGCTTCGCGTTCAGCACCAGCAGCGGCACGATCACGGTACGCGCCCAGTACGACACCTTCGACAGGTGGAACGGGAACCACTGCGGCAGCAGCATGATCTCGACCGGCATCATCGGCACCGCGCGCCACGGAATCGCACCGTACAGCGCGAGCTGGATCCGCGTGAACACGTTCGACATCTCGGCGCCGCCCATCGCGTGGATCGCACGGCGCGCGCGCTGCATGTGCTCGGCGTTCTCGTCGTCGCCGATCACCTTCAGCGCGAAATAAGCCTTCACGCTCGCGCTGATGTTCGGCGCGCCGTCGGTGAACAGCGGCCAGCCGCCATCGGCCTGCTGGACGCGGCGCAGATAGCGGCCGATCTTCTGTTCGAGCTCGAGGTTCGGCGTCTCGCCGAGATAGTGGACGAGCAGCACGTATTCGGCGGGAATCGTCGAGTCGGCCTCGAGTTCGTAGACCCAGTGGCCGTCCGCGTTCTGTGCGGCCAGCAGCGCGTCGGTCGCGCTGGCGACGGCGGCGTCGAGCCCGGCCGGCACGGTGCCGGCGGACAGGGTAGCCATTTCGGTGAGATCGTTCATCGGTCCCTCTGTTACTTACTGTGTCTGGAGCACGTCCGCGGCCAGTTGGCCGGAACGGATCGCGCCCTCGATCGTGGCGGGCAAGCCGGTGGCAATCCAGTCGCCCGCCAGCACGAGATTGGTCCAGCGCGTACGCGCGGCCGGACGTTTCATTTCCTGCGACGGCACCGCCGCAAAGCCTGCGCGCGGCTCGACGACGAGCTGCCACGCGGGAATCGTTTCCGGGTTCGCGCCGCTCACGCGCGCAACGTCTTCCCAGATGCGCCGCGCAAGCGCGTCGCGCGGCATGTCGAGCCAGCGGCCCGCGTCGCGGATCGTCGCCGCGAGCATGCCGCCGCTGGCGCGCACCGCGTCGACGACGCCGTTGACGACGGTCGTCTGCGGCGTGCCGCCGGCCGGTGCGTCGACCGCGAAGTATGCGGTCACGACCGCGCTGAACGTGTCGGGCGCGGTGAGATCCGGGACGAGCGGCTGCGCGACCTCGGGCGGCACGGCGAGCACGACCGCGTCGCCCGGCGCGAGATCCACGCGCTCGCCGCCGACCGTGACCGCATCGACCGCATTGCCGTGCGCGCCGAATTCGAACGCGTCGAGCCGCGAGTTCAGCCGGATCTGCGCGCCGCCGTGCTGCAGCATCCGCAGCGCCGGTTCGACGAAGGCGCTGCCGAGACCGTGGCGCGCGACGAGCGGCCGGCAGCCTGGGCCGCCCGAGGCGAACGTGCCGCACAGCACCGCGCGCGCGAGCTCGGCGCTCGCGTGGCGCGGCTCGACGTTCAGCACCCCGAGGAAATAGGGGCGCAGCCAACGATCCCACAGCACGCCGTCACATCGCATCGTCTGTGCGAGCGAGCGGCCGGTGCGCGCGAACGCGAGCGAGGCCAGCGCGAGGTAGTCGAGCGGCGTGGTGCCCGGCGCGCGCGATGCGGGGTCGAACAGCCACGACGGCCAACGCCCGTTGCCGAAGCGCAGCGTCCAGCGCTGCTGCGACGCGACGTCGGCCACCGGACATTCAGCCAGCGCGGGCCCCGTCAGCTGATCGGCCGCGCCGATCGCACGCAGGTAGCGCTGCGTCGCCGGCTGCCCCGCGAACACCTGATGCAGCCCGCTGTCGAGCGTCGTGTTCAGCGTCCCGTCGAACCACGAGCGGCAGCGGCCGCCCGCGTGCGCATGCGCGTCGTGCAGCACGATGCGCCGCCCGCGACGTTGCAGCTCGACGGCGGCCGACAGGCCCGCGAGTCCTGCACCGATCACGTGGACGGTTCTGGGCATCGCTCAGAACAGCGCGTAACGCGCGGCGATCATCAGCATGCGCGCCTTCGGCTTGCGCAGCGGCGCGCGCGGCGCGGCGAAGCCGCGCGCGATCGCGGCCTCCAGAATGCAGCGATACGCGCCCGACATGATGCGCGGCGCTTTCACCTGCGCACGCGTGCAGGTATCCATCACGGCGTCCGCCGCGCGGAAATGCTCGAGCGCGCGCTCGACGAGCGTCGCGCAGACGCGCGGCAGCGCCGGGTCGCGCACGATCGTCGCCGGATCGGTAATCGCGATGCCTTCGCGCGCGAGCAGCTCGCGCGGCAGGTAGCAGCGGTTGATCGCCGCGTCGTCGTCGATGTCGCGCAGGATGTTCGTCAGCTGCAATGCGCGACCGAGGTGGTGCGACAGCGCGATGCCTTGCGCTTCCGGGATCCCGAAAATCCTCACCGACAGACGGCCGGCCGCGCTCGCCACGCGATCGCAGAACAGCTCGAGCGTCGGCTCGTCCGGCGCGCAGATGTCCTCGGCGGCGTCCATCGCCATTCCGTCGATCATCGCGTGGAAATCCTCGCGCTTCAGGTCGAACGCGCGAATCTCGCGCTCGAGCGCGACCAGATGGCGCGGCGGCTGGCCGGCGAAGCACGCGTCGATGTCCGCGCGCCAGCGATCGAGGCCCGCATTGCGCTCGGCGCGCGGCAGGTCGCTGTCGGCGATGTCGTCGACCGCGCGGCAGAACGCGTAGACCTGGAACATCGCGTCGCGCTGCACCGCTGGCAGGATGCGCATCGCCAAATAGAAAGAACTGCCCGATGTGACGGCAGCGGCGTCGGTTTCTTGTTCGTCCACGACGAGATTGGAAACGGCCAAGACGAGCTCCACGGAGACGCCCACGCGGGGCGATTGAAGAAGCCATGCCCGGCTGGGTTGGTCAGGGCGTCAAATGCGTGCGAGATATGCGAACGATCGACGCAGACAGGCACAAATTACCGGCCGGAAGCCGGAATTGGGCGAAAGTATAGCAATCTTTGAAGTTCGATGGCGGCCCCGTGCCGCGCCCGGCGGGCCGCGCCAAGACTGGCGGGAGCCGGTGCGGCCGGCCCTGGCGGGGAATGGCGTCGCGCGGTGCGTCAGCCGTAGACGATGTCCCGCTGCAGATCGAGCGCGATGAGCCCCATTTCACGGGTCAGCTGCAGCACCGAGCGCCGTTCGAGCCGCGAGCCCATGAAGCTCGTCACGCAGCCGTCGGGCTCAGCCGTGAACTGGAACGACGCGCCGCCGGTGCCGAACCACGCGCCCGGGACGTCGGGCGACTCGTGCCAGTCGAGCTGGTCGAACACGCGGGCGATTCCCGCGCGCACCGCGTCGCTCGGGCCAATCGGCGGCGCGATCTCGCCCAGGTCGTCGAGGGAATAGGGGCCGGGCTTGTCAGGCCGCCGGTAGAAAAGGTAGTCGACGTTCATGGGGCGCCATCGGAAGCAAAGTGTCAAATTAGCGCGCTTCGGCGCAAAATCAAATCAGATCGGGACAAAATGTGGCCTGTACGAGACAAAAGGCCTTCGTTGCGGCAACCGGTGCGGGTATGCGCACAGTCGGCCCGCGTGTGCCGGCTTGAACGCGCGCGGTTTCGGCCACGCGCCTTCGTCTAAGATGAACATCTTTCTCGAAAAAAACGGACACCATGGAGACGAACGTAACCGCCGCCGCACCATCCGACCATCCCGTTTTCGTGCTGGTGCACGGCGCGTGGCACGGTGCGTGGTGCTATGCGCACGTCGCGGCCGCGCTGGCCGAGCGCGGCTACCTGTCGATCGCGCGCGACCTGCCCGCACACGGCATCAACGCCCGCTTTCCCGCATCGTATCTCGAACGGCCGCTCGACAAGGACGCTTTCGGCGCCGAGCCGTCGCCGGTCGCGAATACCACGCTCGACGATTACGCGACGCAGGTGATGGAGGCCGTCGACGACGCGTACGCGCTCGGCCGCGGCAAGGTCGTGCTGGTCGGCCACAGCATGGGCGGCCTCGCGATCACGGCCGCGGCGGAACGCGCGCCGGAGAAGATCGCGAAGATCGTGTATCTCGCCGCGTTCATGCCCGCGTCGGGCGTGCCGGGCCTCGACTACGTGCGCGCGCCCGAGAACAAGGGCGAAATGCTCGCGCCGCTGATGCTCGCGAGCCCGCGCGTCGCCGGCGCGCTGCGGATCGATCCGCGCAGCGGCGATGCCGCGTATCGCGCGATGGCGAAGCGCGCGCTGTACGACGACGCGGCGCAGGCCGACTTCGAGGCGATGGCGAACCTGATGACCTGCGACGTGCCGGCCGCGCCGTTCGCGACCGCGATCCCGACGACCGCCGCGCGCTGGGGGGCGATCGACCGTCACTACATCAAGTGCCTGGAGGATCGCGTGATCCTGCCCGCGCTGCAGCAGCGCTTCATCGACGAAGCCGACGCGTTCGTGCCAGGCAACCCGACGCACGTGCACCAGCTCGACAGCAGCCATTCGCCGTTCGTGTCGCAGCCGGCCGTGCTGGCGGGCGTGCTCGTGGATATCGCGAAAAGCTGAACGACGCGCGGCGCCGGCACGGCGCCGCAACGGTCACGCAGCGCTCACGCGTACGCGATCGACCGGTCGCGCCCGAGGCGCTTCGCGCGATAGAGCGCGGTGTCGGCCTCGTTGACGAGCACGTCGGGCGCCGCCACGCCCGGCGTCGCGCACGCGCCGCCGACGCTCGCCGTCACCGGCACGCTGACACCTTCCGCGTCGACCGGCGTGCTGCCGATCGCGTCGCGCACCTTGTCGGCCACCCGCATCGCCTCGTCGAGATTCGTGCACGGCAGCAGCAGCGCGAATTCCTCGCCGCCGAAGCGGCCGAACGTATCCTGGGAGCGCACGATCGACGCGACGCGGCGCGCCGTCTCGCGCAATACCGCATCGCCGGCCGCATGCCCGAACCGGTCGTTGATCGTCTTGAAGTGATCGAGGTCGAACAGCAGCATCGACAGGTCGCCGCCGTAGCGTTGCCAGCGCGCGAACTCGTCGCCGAGCCGCGCCTCGAAGAAGCGCCGGTTCGCGATGCCGGTGAGGCCGTCGCGGTTCGCATGCTCGCGCAGCTTCGCGACCGCTTCCTCGCGCTCGCGCTGCATCACGCTCACGTGCGTGACGTCCGAGATCGTCACGCAGACGGCCTCGACTTCGCGGCCGCGCGTGAGCGGCATGAACGTGCAGTCCTGCTGCATGTAGTCGACGCCGCCGGTGATCGGCCGGTCGTGCTCGAAGCGAAACAGGTAGGGCCGCTGCTCCCACGAGCTGAACGCGAAGCTGCCGAGCTGGAACACGCTCTCGAGCTTGCGTTCGAGCCACGCGCGCGGCAGCTCCGGAAAGCAGTCGAACAGGTTGCGGCCGATCACGTCGGCAGCCGGGATGCCGCTGTGGTCCTGCATGAAGCGATTCCACATCAGCACGGTCATCGAGCGGTCGAGCACGAACAGGCCGAAGCCCACCCGTTCGATCACGAGGTCGCTCAGCGACGCCGCGGTGGCGGTGGTGGTGGGGCGGGTAGTAGTAATAGTGGCGGTCATAGCGCGGACAGCAACGCGTCGAGCGAGTCGCCCATCAGCCGGATCGAATCCTCGGCCATCAGCATCACGAAATGTGCGCGGAACGCGTGATCCTCGAGTCCGAAATTCACTTCGAGCAGCAACGCGACGCTCCATGCGAGCACGTTCGGCTGGAACACGTCGTCGAACGACACGTTCGCGCCGAGCAGCCCGGGCGGGAAGAACACAGGCTTGCGGCCGAGTTCGTCGAGGATCGACGACACGCACGCGCTCATCAGCACGTTCGCGACATCGAACACGATCTCATCCTGCGTCGCCATGCCGGCATACACGCCGTCGCCGAACGTGCGGTCCATCAGCGACATGAGCCGCGCGACACCCGCGCTGCGGCACAGCACGATCGCCTCGCCCTTGATGTCGGAACGGAAGCCCTGGCGCACGGCCGTCACGTTTTCGCGGATGCCCGTCATCTCGCGCAGCGCGTCGCCCGCATCGGCGGCCTTCACGACGCGCACGCGCGGTACCGACAATTCGATGAAATGTCCGAGCAGCAGCGCGAGCCGTGCGGCGGCGCGCCCCATCGCGAGGTTGGCGATCTCCTGCAACGCGTCGCGTTGCTCCGCCGTGAACACCGATTCAGGCATACAACCCATACTCCTTGAGAATGGGCAGCAATGCCTCCGACGTCACGGGCTTGGCAACGAATGCGATCGCGCCCAACTCGCGCACGCGTGCTTGCGCCTGCGGCTGAATATCGGCGGATACCACGATCACGAACGTGTTCAGATCTTCGTGGCGCAGTGTCTCCAGCACCTGATAGCCGTTCAAGTCAGGCATCGTCAGGTCCAGAAACATCACGGAAGCTTTGCCGTCACGATAGAGCGCCAGCGCCTCGCGACCATTCGCCGCATACGCGACATCGACGTCCCAGTCTCCGGGCAGTGCCTTTGTCAGAAGTTTGCGAGCGAGCAAAGAGTCGTCGGCGATCACGATCGGCAAAGGCATGGCAGCGAAGCGGTATTCGGAATGGTCTCTCTCGCGTTAACGACCGCGCGGCGCGCTTCTTGAGGCGCCATGCAATCAAGCGCTGGCAGCCACCGTGCGGACACGCGCGGGCGCCGCGGCACGATGCACGCGACACACCGCGCCGCAAACGCCGGCGGGCGCATATATCTGTCATAGGGAAAGCAAGGCGCGATTCTCTGAGTAAACCGGAGGCGGTGCAACTCGCCATATTCACCATTTCGAACAAAATCGATCCGATCACCCGGCATTCCGAAAACAGCTGCGATCATTTTCGAGATAAGCACGCAAAATTTTTCTTTGTGTACGTTTGCGCTGCCGGATTCATAGCGTTTTCAAACTTTCGATTTACCCCTGTCGGAATCACCAGGTTGCCCCGCTGCGCCGGGTACGGCGGGTGGGCGCAACTCGTTTATGATTGAACACCGCAGCTTGACCCGCTCTCTTCAATGACGTCCGAACGTCCCGCCGACTCCCGCCCGCCCGCCTCCACGCCTGCCGACGACTGGCAGGATGGCGGCAGCTATTCGGCCGGCGCGCCCGAGCACGATTTCGCGGTCCGGCGCGTGACGCTGATCGTGCTGCTGGTCGCGGCGATCGTGCTGCCGTGCATCTACGTGTCGGTTATGGCGTACAACGACCTGAAGGCGCGCGAAGCCGCCGCGAGCGACGTGACGATGCGCACCGTGCGCGTCGCGGAGGAGCATGCGCTCAAGGTGTTCGACCTGACCGAGACGCTCGATGCGCGCATCGTCGACCTCGTGCAGGACATGGACGATGCCAGCGTGCGCCGCCAGGAATCCGACATCCACGAAGCGCTGAACACGATCGGCGGCGGCTATCCGCAGGTGGCCGCGGTGTCGATCTTCGGCGCGAGCGGCATGTTGCTCGCGAACAGCCTCTACTATCCGGCGCCCTATGCGTCGATCGCGAACCGCGACGACTTCGCCGGCATTCGCGACGGCAAGGTCATCGAACATATCTCGCGGCTGATGATGGGGCCGCTCAAGCTCGAGAACATCCCCGTGTTCAATACGGGCGTCGCGCGCCGTCATAGCGACGGTTCGTTCGCCGGGATGGTGTCGATCGCGCTGAAATCGTCGTACTTCAATTCGTTCTACCGCGAGCTCCTCGGCGGCGCGGCCACGCCGATGACGATGGCGCTCGCGCGCTCCGACGGCGCGGTCATCGCGTCGTATCCGCCGCCGCCGTCGCTCGCGCACACCGATCTCACGACCACGTTCGGCAACGAACGCAACGATCCGCGCGCGGGCATCGTGCGCGTGCGCCACGACGGCGCCAGCGAGATCGTCGCGTACCGCCAGGTCGGCAGCTATCCCGTGTACGTGACCTGCGCGTACCGCACGTCGGCGATCCGGCGGGAATGGTACGAACACCTGAGCGTGCTGGTCATCTCGATGTTCGCGCCGTCGATCGCGCTATGGTCGGTGATCTGGCTGTCGCTGAAGCGGCTGAAGGCGGAAGAGGAGGCGTGGGACCGCTGGCAGGCGGAGGCGTCGATGCGGCGCTCGATCGAATCGGCGTACCGGCAGTCGCGCAAGATGCAGGCGCTCGGCAACCTGGTCGGCAGCGTCGCGCACGATTTCAACAACCTGCTGATGATCATCTCGAGCAACGTGCAGATCGCGCGGCGGCGCGGCGTCCAGCATCTCGACAAGGAACTCGGCGCGATCGAACGCGCGCTGAAGAACGGCCAGTCGCTCACGCGCCAGCTGCTCGGCGTCGCGCGCAAGCAGCCGCTGCACAACGAGACGATCGACATCGGTCAATGGGTCGGCACGTGCCGCGAACTGCTGAAGACGTCGCTCGGGTCGAAGTCGTCGCTGGTCGTCGCGATCGAGCCCGGGGTGTGGCCGATCCGCGTCGATGTCGCCGAGCTCGAACTCGCGGTGATCAATCTCGCCGTCAACGCGCGCGACGCGATGACGATCGGCGGCCGCTTCACGGTCGGCGCGCGCAACGTGACGCTGCGCCGCGAGGACGGCTTTCCGCTGACCGGCGACTTCGTGCAGATCTCGCTCGACGATACGGGCGCGGGCATGGCGCCCGAGGTGCTCGCGCGCGCGTTCGAGCCGCTGTTCACGACGAAGGCGCAGGGGATGGGAACGGGGCTCGGGCTGCCGCAGGTGTTCGCGTTCTGCGAGCGCTCGGGCGGCCTGGCGACGATCGACAGCGCGGTCGGCGCCGGCACGTCGGTGCGCCTCTATCTGCCGCGCGCACGCGTCGAGGACATCGTCGCGCGGCCGCCGGCCGTCGCGCACGACACGAGCGCGCTCGCGGGCCTGCACGTGCTGCTCGTCGAAGACAACAGCGAAGTCGCTGCCGGCACCGAAGCGCTCCTCACGCTGCTCGGGCACCGCGTCACCTATGCGCCCACCGCCGACGACGCGTTGCGCCTGATCGAGGGCGCGGCCGCGAACGACGCGTTCGATCTGGTCATCTCGGATATCCACATGCCGGGCCGCCTGAACGGCATCGATCTCGCCGAAGCGATCGACAAGCGGCCGGGGAAGCTGCCCGTGATCCTGGTCACGGGTTACGCGGAGGAACTCGACCGCACGCGCACCGTCAACGTGCGCGTGCTGTCGAAGCCGTTCGACATCGCGCTGCTCGACGAGATCCTGCTCGGCATCCGCGAAGCGCGTGATGCGCGGCACACCGACACCTGACCCGCGGCACGCGGGCAGGCGCCGGCAGCGCGCAGGGTACGGCGATCAGGCGGACTTCAGCACGCGCACCCAGTCGACGTAGCGGTCGACGAAGCCCTGCAGGAACTTGCGGGTGTCCTCGCTGACGATCTGGCCCTGGTCGTCGATGCGCGCCGGGTCGTGCTTGATGAACATTTCCGGCTGCGCGAGCGTCTTCACGTCGAGATACGCGAGCACGTTGCGCAGGTGCTGCTGCGCGAGCGCGGTGCCGGTCGCACCCGGCGACGTGCCGAGCACGGCGCCCGGCTTGCCGGACCACGAGTTGTGCCCCCACGGGCGCGAGCCCCAGTCGATCGCATTCTTCAGCACGCCCGGAATCGAGCGGTTGTACTCGGGCGTGACGAATAGCAGCGCGTCGGCCGCTTCGATCGACTCCTTGAAGCGCTTCGCGACGTCCGGAAAATCCGCGTCGTAGTCCTGGCTGTACAGCGGCAGCTCGCCGATCTCGACGAACTCGAACGAGAAATCGGCGGGCGCGAGCGAGATCACGGCGTGCGCGAGCGCGCGATTCCAGGAACCGCGACGCAGACTGCCGACGACGACGGCAACACGATAGGACATGGCTTTCTCCTTCCGGTGAGTGAGGAATCGGATCGATTGATTCGAAACAGGCGACAAAGGTCTGTTTATAGGCAAGCCAGCCCGCGAACCGTCCCACGGGGCCGACCGCCCGACTTTCCACAAGGTTTTCCACAGAAATTGTGGATAACTCGACCGTTATGGTCTGATGTTACAAACCGCCCGCATCGCGATTTCGCGCCCCGCGACGCAAGGTTCCGGCAAGCATAGCGCAGCGCGCCGGCCGGCTTCATCAAATCGTGACGGAACATGCGTTGCAGCGCGGCGTCGCGCCCAGTAAGCTGCTCGCAGCGCGCCCGCCCGGTGGCGCACGCGATTGCTTTCGCTTCGTAAGGCTCCCGACCCGCCATGCCGTCCGCGTACGACGATCCTCCTTATCTCACGCAACTGCGGCGCGACCTGCTGCGCTTCGCGCGACTCCAGCTGCGCGATGCCGATGCGGCCGAGGATGCCGTGCAGGAAGCGCTGACCGCCGCATGGTCGCACGCGGGCGAGTTTGCGGGACGGTCCGCGCACAAGACCTGGGTGTTCGGGATCCTGCGCAACAAGCTGATCGACATCCTGCGCTCGCGGCAGCGGACGGTGAGCCTGTCCGCGCTCGATGCGGAGCTCGACGGCGAATCCGCGCTCGATCGCGAGCTGTTCAAGGAAAACGGCCACTGGGCCGCGCATACGAAGCCGCGCCCGTGGCCGCGCCTCGAGACGGTATTGCAGCAACAGCAGTTCTGGACGCTGTTCCAGGTCTGTCTCGATCACCTGCCGGAACACATCGGGCGCGTGTTCATGATGCGCGAGTTCCTCGATGTCGAGATCAACGACATCTGCACCGAACTGACGTTGACGACGAACCATTGCAGCGTGCTGCTGTATCGGGCGCGCACGCGCCTGCGCACCTGCCTCAGCGAAAAAGGACTGACGACCGAAGATGCTGCCGGGGAAATGTAGGGACGTGACGCGACTGCTGTCGGATGCGCTCGACCGGTCATTGACGCTGCATGAGCGTCTGCAGGTGCGCGTGCATCTGCCGGCCTGCAGCGGATGCCGCGCGTATCGCGGGCAGATCGCGATGCTGCGGACGGCAGCGCAGGCGGCGGCGGGGCGGGGGGTGGGAGATGGGGTCGGCGAGGATCGGGATGGGTCGTCTGCGGGGGACGGGCGGGGGTGAGTTGGCTGGGGCTGTGTCGTTCGCGATCACGCGTTGCGGCGGCCGCGGGGTTGTTCTTGTCGACGTTGATGGGTTGACGCGGGAGGTCGCTCGGGTCGCTCGGGTCGCTCGGGTCGCTCGGGTCGCTCGGGTCGCTCGGGTCGCTCGGGTCGCTCGGGTCGCTCGGGTCGCTCGGGTCGCTCGGGTCGCTCGGGTCGCTCGCGGTCCATCGAGTGTGGCGCCGGTGCCGGTGATGCGCGTGAGGCCGGCGGCAATGTATGAATGCGGCGAGTCGATCCGCGGCGCTCGGTGTTGTCACTGCGAGCCACTGCGCGAGAATTCAGTCGATCAATCCGGCACGCTCGCGCCGGACTGACGCAATAAGAAAAATACGCCGAATAACAATTACTCGAACAGCGCACGCACCGATTCGGGCGGCCGGCCGATGGCTGCCTTGCCTCGATACACGACGATCGGACGTTGCAGCAGAATCGGATGCGCGGCAATCGCTTCGTAGGCCTCCGCATCGGTCAGACTCTCTCGGGCCAAATCCAGCGTCTTGTACGGCTCCTCGCCATCGCGAAGCATGTCGCGCACCGGGCAACCAAGCTGACGATGCAGCGTTTCCAGTTCCTCGACCGTGGGGGGCGTCTTCAGATACTCGACGATATGCACCGGCGTGCCAGTGGTGTTCAGCGCCTCGACCAGCGCGAGCGTCTCGCGGGACTTCGAGCAGCGGGGGTTGTGATAGATCGTGATCATCATTCAGGCCAGGATGGGAGAGGCCCGTATTGTAGCCAGTCTGGTTGGGGGCGTTTTCATGCGGTGCCGGCGCGCGTGAGGAACGGGAAATTGAATGCTCGGGTGACGTGGGGAGCACGTCGGTAGTGCCGCGGAGCCCGTGATGCCCGTGATGCGTTTATGCGCATAAAGTGCATGGCGCGGAGCGATACGTGAGTCGTCTTCGCGCTCGAATGGCGCAGGGGAATTGCACAACGTATCGCTATGGCGTGCGCGGGCTACGACCCGGAGGACCCGCTGTCCGGTTTATCTGTCGCTCGGTTTATGCGCATAAAGCCGTCGCTCCCCGGGGTGGGGCAGTCGACTGATATCGCAGTCGGCTCCTGAAAATCTAGGCGTCGACTCATCAGCGAGGCGATACGCGATGGTGTTCGGGGCATCGTCGTAGGGCGACTTTTACGCTTGCGAGCCGACGGGGCGACCACGAATGGTCGCAGATCCTCTCGATGGTTTATGCGCATAAAGGCCGGGAGCAATCAATGCAGTGTTGCTCCAAACGACGCGTATCCCGTCGCCCTGAGCAACGCATAGTTGATTGTTCGGGCTCGCGCTCAAAGCAAGGACCCGAGTCGTAGATGCTCTCCGGTGCGCAGAAGTTTATGCGCACAAACTCCGCCGCCGTCTCGGCTGCGCCCCCTCTCGACAAGCGGAAGGGCAGGCCCTGATACATCTCAACACAGCATCTCGAACGCGCTGCCGAGACGTGGACCTGCGTGAAGCTTGCTCCACCACTCATCATCGACGCCGGCAATCTCGCCTCTAACCATTGCCGCCATCCGGCGTCCCTCCTTCGTTGATGCGCATAAACCGATAGCCCGAATGGCCAATGCGTAGTTTGTGAACGACAATTTCATTGAAATATAAATATCGTCCTGTAGAATTCCAACGACCAAAAACAGGAGTGAAAATTGGCCGCGGAAATCATTGCAGTCACTCAACAAAAAGGTGGCGTCGGCAAAAGCACGATTGCCATGCATCTCGGCGCGGCATTCCATGAGAAAGGGAAGCGTGTCCTCGTCATCGACGCCGACGGTCAAAACACACTGATTCACTGGTCGAGCGCATCGGGTGACAGCGACGCCGGCATTCCTTTCCCGGTCGTCAACCTCGCTGAAGCCGGCGGCCAAATCCATCGCGAGATCAAGAAGTTCATCAACGACTACGACATCATCGTCGTCGATTGCCCGCCGTCGATCACCGAGAAGGTCTCCGGCGTCGTGCTCCTGGCCGCATCAATCGCCGTGATTCCGACTTCGTCGTCGCCGGCCGACTACTGGTCGAGCGTCGGGCTGGTCAAGCTGATCCAGCAGGCGCAGGTGATGAACGAAGACCTCCGTGCCGTCTTCCTGCTGAACAAGACCGAAGAGAAGCGCATGCTGACCCGCGAACTCAAGCGCGCGCTCGAGGAACTCGGCTTCCCGTTGTTGAAGACGCAAATCCCGACCCGGGAAGCGTACAAGCAAGCGATGGCGCTCGGGCAGACCGTGCTGCAGATGAACGACCGCGGCGCCAAGCTGGCCGCCGCGGAAATCCGCGCATGTGCCGACGAAATCGTCGCCATGCTGCCCTGACTTTATGCGCATAAAGGAGTCACATGAAGCCCTCCCAATTTGCAAAAGGATTCCAAGCGCGCCCGGATATCACGACGAGCGAGAAGCGCACGGCGCTTGATCGGCTCAATGCCATCGACGGCATCGTCAAGTCCGACACGGCCACGCCGGCCCCGACGAAGTCCGCCAAGAAGGACATCACGCCGCCGCCGGCTATGGAAGTCCTGCTCGATCCGTCGGTCGACGAATCGCCGCAATATCGCGCGTGGCGCCTCGAGAATCGCTATGCGCCCGGCCAGGTGATCGAACTGCCGCTGAAGGCAATCAAACATAGCCCGTTCAACCCGCGGCACTTCTATCTGAAGTCGTCGATTGCCGAGCTCGCGGTCAACCTCGCGAAGCAGGGGCAGCAGCAGGCGATCCACGTGATTCCGGACTACGACAATCCGGGTACGTATTTCGTCAGCGACGGCGGCCGTCGCGTGCGCGCGCTGAAGGAAGCGAACAAGGAGTCGGTGAAGGCGATCGTGATCGACGTGCCGATCGGGATCCAGAGCTACAAGCTCGGCTACGACCTGAACGTGCAACGCGATTCGCAGACGGTGTTCGACAACGCCGTCGTGTGGCGCCGCTTCCTCGACGACAAGCACTTCCAGAGTCAGAAGGAACTGTCCGAGCATCTCGGCCTCGACGAGTCGACGGTCGCGGTTGCGCTGTCGATCGGCAAACTGCCGGAAACCGTGATGCAGGAGATGGTCGCGCGCCCCGATCGCTTCGGTTCGAACATGGCGTATCAGGTCGGCCGTTATCACAATGCGCGCGGCACCGAGGCGACGCTGCGGCTGATCAACAAGATCGTCTCCGACGATCTCAGCACGCGCCAGGTATCGGACATCGTCAAGGGCCGCGTCGCGGCGCAGGAGACGCCGAAGCCGGCGGGCCGCCAGCGCTATGCGCAGCGTCTCGAGATCAAGCTTGGCGGCAAGTCGGTGGGCGACCTGAAGTCGTATGGCGAAGATCGCATCGAACTGCGCCTGCGCGGCCTCCCGAAGGACAAGCGCGACGCGATCCTCGAGCAGCTCGAGCGGATGCTGTTGTCGGAGTGACGGAAACGGCCGGCAGGGCCTGGCGATGCGCCGGGCCCACCGAGGTTGGGCGGGCGGCCGGCGGCGGCCCGTCAGAGGGCCTGAACGGGCCTCAGGCGGCCCGCGATTGATTCAGAGTGAACGACAGCAGGTCGCCGTCGGTCGGCTCGCCCCAGGTCTTCTGGGCCAGCCAGTCGAAAAATGCCGTCTCTGCGAGCTTCGAATCGAGGCCGCGCTTGCGCCAGTCGTCGCGCAGGTGCGAGCCCATCGTCGGCAACACTTCCGACTCGAACGACTCGCGCGCCACTTCGCGCTCCGCGTCGCCCTGCTCCTCGTACAGCACCTTCGCTTCCTTGCGGCGGAACGCCGAGAATTCGCTCAGCAGCCGCGCCTTCAGATCATCCGGCTGCGCCGCGACGGCCTTCGCGGCGGGCATGCCGGACGGCAGCGTGTCGACGGATTCGACCGGCGGCGCATAACCCTTCTTCAGCGCATCCTTGAACAACGCGGGCGCACTGCGCACCGGCGGCAGCGTCGTGCTGCGCATCCGCTGTTCGGTCATCTGCAGCGCGGCGCGAATCCGGTTTTCCTCGCTGTCCGCGTAGAGCGTCTGCGCTTCCTTGAGCGGAATCCCGAGCTTCACCATCCGGTCGACCAGCGTGCTGTCGAACACGTTCGGATGCTCGTCGAGCGCGAGCATCGGCTGCTTGCGCTCGGTCACGCGGAACTGGATCTCCGCCACCCGCCGCCCTTCACGATGCTCGATCAGCTCGACGAAGATGTTGGTGACCGCATTGACCTCGGCGATCGCCGGACGCAGATAGTCGCGCTTGAAGTACTTGTACTCACGCTTCGCCTCGTCACCGGCCTCCGTATCGGGGGTACCCGACAGGATCGGCCGCCACCATTCCCACGGCTCGCGCATCGTCAGGTGGCTCGGGTTCGTCAGGTAGCGCACGCAGATCTCGTAGAGCGCGAGACCGGCGCTGCTGCGCAGCTGGCTCTGGAACTGCAGGCTCAGACGCGCGTACTGGACCGGGTCGAGCAGCTTCTTCTTGATCTTCGGAGCGAACGAGAATTCGACCCACACGCGGCGGGTGGCCGGATCCTCGAGAATTTCGGCATCGGCGATCAGCGTCGAGATTCCCCACTTGCGGCCCGGCTTCTGGCTCGACGTCCCCGTGCTCCATTCGACCTGGACCGACACCATGCGGCGCAGGTGTTCCTTCACCAGTGCGGTGTCGTTCGAATCGAAGGCGGAATTGGCGACGATATCCGACAGCAGCGCGCGGTAGGTGTCGCCCGAGTCGTCGGCCTGCTGCGCGACGGCGAGCAGGACGTTGAACAGCTTGCGGGTAAGGAGAGTGATCTTGCCGCTTTTCGGCTGAATTGCGATCGCCTCGACGGCCTTACGCAATTCGGCTGAACTGGCACTCACCACATCCACATCGGTTTTCTTGGCGCGCTTCGTGGCCAT